>NZ_AP041068.1:3362500-3412679 GCF_059726685.1 Parasphingorhabdus sp. | reverse complement strand
CCGCTCATCGACTGGACAATTTGCTGCGCTTCCCAATGATTCCCAGCCAAAGGAAACGCGGGACACAGAAAACCTTATGCTGAAAACTCGTTTTCAACGGTACTTTTTTCAATGTCATAGAGGCCAGGATTGTCGAATCCTTAGCCGCCAGCCGATGCCTCTTAGTAAGCGTGTAAGAACGAGTCGAGCAAGGCCGCTGGTGTAAAAAAAATGAAATAATTTGATTGACAGCGGCAAGCTCAGGAAAAATCGAATATTCTAACTAAACCATTGAAATTAAATAAATATATTCTGTGGATAATCAGGTATAAGCTGCGAATCGCGGTATGACCGTAGGTTTTGCATCCCGTTACAAAATCGAGATGCACGGACATCTACAAATGACTGGTATTTTGATATTTTGAAAAAGCCTGCCGAAAGGTGCTTGCCAAAGCCCTCATGATTTGGCAATGGCCCCGAACACTTCATGGGCTGGCCTCATGCAAGGGCGATTAGCTCAGTTGGTAGAGCGCTTCGTTTACACCGAAGATGTCGGCAGTTCGAGCCTGTCATCGCCCACCATTTTTTGATTCTCTTTTTACCTCCAGCGCCGGGCGCGGGCATCCGCCCGCTTGGCTTCCCTCGCATAAGCTCGGGCGCGCGGTCGCGCTTGCCGACGCTTCGCGTCGGTCTGGTGACAGATTTAACTGGTTAAACCTAAAGAGTATCGTCCGAGCGCAGCGAGGCAAGGGCGCCAAGATCAAATGGCGTCCGCCGCGCCTTATGGCGCGATAGCCAAGCGGGCGGATGCCCGCGCCCGGCGCTTGAGGCAAAATAAAGACTCCTCCCGCCAATAACTTCAATTCCAACTAGCTCTCGGCCAGTGTCTCTTCCATCAACATTGCGGCTCTTGCACCATCCCAATCCATGGCGCCCAATACTCGCCATACCTCCTCGCCACTGGCATCATAAAGCACAGTGGTCGGCATTAGCCCCGACCCGAATCCGAAGCTCAGGCCGTTTTCCTGATCGGTATAGGCCTCCAGCTCGTTGAAATTCGCCTTGGCAAAGAACGGGTCGACCTTCTCAGCGCCCTGAATATCCTGTGAAACGACAAGCACTTTCAATCGATCCTTTTCCCGTGCCGCCAGTTCATCCAGCATCGGCATTTCAACGATACAAGGCGCGCACCATGTCGCCCATATGTTTACCAGTACCGGTTTGCCGACAAAGTCTGACAGACTGACTGTCTTGCCATCCGGGTCCTTGAACGGGGTGTCAACCATCGGGCTGCCGCGCTTGGAAATATCAAGACGACCGACAAGGCCGCTATGGCTTTCGATGGTTTCACTTTGCATAGTGCCATCATAACCTTGCCCCACTTCATCGGATTGCCTATCGCCAGATTGGTCATTACACCCAACGAGCATTACAGGCAGGGACAGAAACAGGAATAATCGCATCACTAATCGCACATCAGATTCCAACAACCAGAGTTCCAACACAATGTGGGGCGGCAGGTTTGCCGACGGCCCCTCGTCAATCATGCGCGAGATAAACGCGTCTATCCCGTTCGACAAGAAATTATGGCGCCAGGACATTCGCGCATCGCTCGCACATGTCGAGATGCTTGCAAAGCAGGGCATTGTCGAGGCGGAAGACGCAGCGAAGATCATCGAAGGCCTCAATCAGATCGCCGGGGAATATGAAACTGACGGTGTTCCGGAAAATCTCGACCTTGAAGATATTCATATGACGATTGAAGCGCGGCTCACCAAGATTGTCGGCCCGGTGGCCGGGCGGCTGCATACCGCGCGCTCGCGCAATGATCAGGTTGCGACATCGTTCCGCCTTTGGGTCCGTGATGCGATGGATGATGTGTCGGGCGGTCTCTGGAATCTGAGGGAAGCACTGATTGCCCGAGCCAAGGAACAAGCCGATACAATCATGCCCGGCTTTACCCATCTGCAGGTCGCGCAACCGATTACGATGGGGCACCACCTGCTGGCCTATTATGAAATGTTCGCTCGCGACAGTAGCCGGTTCTGGGCGGCCAAACAGCGTTTGGATGAATGCCCGCTGGGTGCTGCTGCGCTTGCCGGTACCGGCTTTCCCAATGATCGGCAGATGACTGCCGAGGCTTTGGATTTTGGTGCAGCAACAGCCAATTCGATGGACAGTGTCTCTGATCGTGATTTTGCGCTGGATTATCTGATGGCTGCATCACAAACAGCGCTTCATTTATCACGATTGGCGGAAGAGATCATTATCTGGGCATCTCAGCCGTTTGGCTTTGTGAAATTGTCCGATCAATGGTCAACCGGCAGCTCGATCATGCCGCAAAAACGCAATCCCGATGCGGCGGAACTGGTGCGCGGGCATGCTGGGCGGATTATCGGATGCCTTAACGCTTTGATGATGACCATGAAAGGCCTGCCACTTGCCTATTCCAAGGATATGCAGGACGACAAGCCGCCGGTATTCGAGGCACATGACCTGCTTGGCCTGTCGCTCGCTGCAATGACCGGCATTGTCGAGAGTGTGACTTTTGTACCCGAACGGATGCGCGCTGCTGCTGACAGCGGCTTTTCAACTGCAACCGATCTTGCGGACTGGTTGGTGCGGGATGTTAACATCCCGTTTCGGGAAGCTCATCATATTACCGGGGCTGCGGTAAAGCTGTGCGAAGAGCGCGGATGCGGTCTTGCCGACCTAGCGCCTGCCGACCTGGTCGCAATTGATGCCAGAGTTGAAGGTCATGATATGCCGGATTTGAGCGTCGAAGGCTCGGTGGCCAGCCGAACCAGCTATGGCGGAACCGCACCGGAGCAGGTAAGACAGCGGATCGCGGAACTGGAACAGACGAATCGCTTATGAACAATTTTGGAAAAATCGCAGCTATTGCTTCACTGGTCATTATTTCTGCCTGCGGCAATCGCGGGACGTTGGAACCGGCCAAAGGGCAATCGCTCCCGCTGGCCACATATGGTGAGGCAGAAAAGCCAACCGGTGAAGAGCTGATTACCCCGTCCACGCAGGCGCAGCCGGAACGCAGCGACGAATTGCTCCGCCGGTCAGAGAAACGGCAGGATGATAAGTTCGACCTGCCGCCACCCGGTTAAATCCGACTTCCTCTTTTGAACATTCTGAAAGGCCCATTCGATGGACCATTTCCAACTTAAAGATGGCGTGCTGCATGCCGAAGATGTTGCGCTTCCTGATATTGCCGACCAAGTCGGTACACCGGTTTATGTCTATTCCCGCGCCACGCTGGAGCGTCATGCTCGCGTATTTCGGGAGGGGTTAAAAGACGCTGGCAAGGTCCATCTGGCCTTTGCGGTGAAGTCCAATCCTAATCTTGCGGTGCTGAAAATTCTTGCCAATCAGGGCTATGGCGCCGACGTGGTTTCCGGCGGTGAACTGGAGCGTGCTCTGGCGGCAGGAATGAAGGCTGAGGATATCGTGTTTTCAGGCGTTGGCAAAAGCCGCGCCGAACTCACACTCGGCCTCGACAAAGCGATTGGCCAATTCAACCTCGAGTCTGAAGAGGAAGGCCAGATGTTGGCTGAGATTGCCGCAGCCCGCGGTGAAAGAGCCTCTGCAACGCTGCGCGTCAATCCCGATGTCGATGCAGGCACCCATGCGAAGATCTCCACCGGTAAAGCAGAGAATAAATTCGGCGTCGCGATTGATGTTGCGCCTGATATTTTCGCCCGTCTGTCCAAGCTGGAAGGGTTAAACCTGCGCGGTGTTGCAGTGCATATTGGCAGCCAGCTGCAAAAACTCGACCCACTGGAAAAATGCTACGTGCGCATGGGGCAATTGGTCAGTGACCTGCGCACTGCGGGTCACGAAATCACGCATGTCGATCTCGGTGGCGGTCTTGGCGTGCCCTACAAGCCAGAGGAAAATCCCCCCAGTCCGGCCGATTACGGAGCAATGGTCGCGCGTGTGACCCAGGCGTGGGACGTGACGTTGATGTTTGAGCCCGGCAGGGTGATTGCCGGTAATAGCGGTGTGATGATGACACAGGTCATTCGGATCAAACCCGGCGTGAACAGCGACTTTGTGATTGTCGATGCTGCGATGAATGATCTGATGCGACCGGCCATTTATGATGCCTGGCACCATTTCGAAGCCGTCCAGCCATCTGGCGATACCATGACCGCATCCATTGTCGGTCCGATTTGCGAAAGCAGTGATATCTTCGCCAAGGAACGCGAAGTGGACCGGGTGCAAACCGATGATCTCGGCATTTTCCGAACCGCAGGCGCCTATGGGGCGACCATGGCCAATACCTATAACAGCCGTCCACTGGTTCCCGAGGTGCTGGTCGATGGTGACAAATACGCGGTGGTGGCTGAGCGGATAGAACCAGCGACCATCATGGCCGCAGAGCATGTGCCCGACTGGCTGAAATAGACCATGGATCAGCTACCGATCTTCGTGACGTTGAAGGGCCGCAAAGTCATATTGCTCGGCAGCGGAGAAATGGCAGATGCTAAGCGGCGGCTCTACGAACGCGCTGGTGCTACAATCACCGATGATGAAAACGCGGATGCTGCCTTGGCGGTCGTTGCTCTTGAAGACGATGATGAGGCAGCGGCAGCGGTCGCGCGCCTGAAAGCGCGTGGCTTGTTGGTCAATGCCGTCGATCGCTCGGCGCTTTGTGACTACACCACGCCGGCGATTGTCGATCGCGATCCGGTGCTTATCGCCATTGGAACGGGCGGTGCATCAGCAGGTCTTGCCAAGGCCGTGCGCCAGCGGCTGGAACAGATTCTTCCTGCGGGATTGGGACAGCTGGCTCGTGGTTTGTTCGCTGCCCGCGACCGGATTAAAGACAATTGGCCAGATGGGGCCGACCGTCGCCGAGCGATTGATGCGGCGCTCAATCCCGGGGGAACGCTCGACCCGTTTGCCGATCATGATGCACAGGCCATTGACCTTTGGCTCGCCGATCCAGCGGCAGGCAATCAGACTGGAGTGATCGAACTCAATCTACACAGCGCTGACCCGGACGATCTGACGATCAAACAGGCGCGGCTATTGGGTCAGGCCGATGTGATCTATGCTGATGCCTGTGTACCGGAAGCGATATTGGTTCGAGCGCGCGCGGACGCCGAACGTTTTGATTTGGGTACGTTTGATGCCACACAGGTCACAGGACTGACATTGGTGATAGGATACGGGTAGGCGGAGCGAGGGGTTTATATGGCATTGGGGCAGGGCGACATTATCACGGTATTGCAAACCGCACTGGCACCGGCTTTTCTGTTGGTAGCCGTAGGGGGCATGCTGAGCCTTTTTGCAGGCCGATTGGCGCGGATTATTGACCGGTCGCGTATATTGCAGAACCTGTTCATCGAAACCGAAGGCCATGAGCATCAATGCATTGTTGACGAGCTGCATGATCTGCAGCTCCGGATCAAAATCGTAAACAGCGCAATCTATCTCAGCGTTATCAGCGCCATTGTCGCCTGTATTCTCATTGGCCTGCTGTTTGTTATGGGGTTGACCGGTATTAATCTGTCCGGAGTGATTGCCGGTGCTTTCATTATCGCGATGAGCTTGCTGTCGATTGCCCTCGTCCAGTTTCTGCGAGAGGTCCGTATAGGCGTTCGTGACTTCATGATCCGCGAAGAGTTTCTTGAGCGAAGTGACCCGCAAAAATGAAAAGAGGCTGTCAATCTCTCGGATCAACAGCCTCTAAGCATGGGTCAGCGGTTGGAAGTGCCGCTGCCGGGAAACTTGATCTTTAGATCAAATATGTCCCCCGAACGGATTTTTCCGACCCCTGTGCTGAACCATGAGACATCGGACCACCTCCTTTCGCTTGTTGATAAGATACGAACTGTTGCATTGAAAATCTCCGCTTGTTCGACGATTCGAATGTGAATCATTCATCTGGTGCGAACAAGACTTGAATTATTTTATTTTGCTGTCAGAATTCGGCGTTCCGTCCAGAAGCAGCCCTGTCGCAGCAGCATCTCTGCTCGACTGAAACCTGTTCATTGCACAGGACTAGCGACGGCAATCCTCTACAACACGGGTAAATTCGGGCCAGATTGGAATGGCAAGAGAGCGCAATCCGGTTGTTTCAACAGCAAACCGGCCACGGCTGTACGCGATCCGGTCCATCATGTAATCTGTCACTGGCAGAGCGATCGCCGCATAATCCAGAGGGCCGCCGCTATTGCGGGCCGGATAAGACTGCATGCCAGAGCTGGCTCGCAAAGTCATTTGTGCCCCTGCAGGTACCACGCCCTCCCGGGAAAGGAATAACTGACTGCGGGCCTGATCGCAGCGGATCAAAAAAGTCGCTTCCATATTGGGTGGGCCGAATAATGCGATGGAACCCCTTTTATCCGTGCGATAAACCCAGTTTCCTTTCGCCAGTGGCCAATCGGTCCAGACCCCGCGCATCGGTTCTGGTGGCGGTGTGGGGGAAGGAGCCGGGGCAGGCGTCGGTGCAGGAGCGGGGGTCGGCACCTGCGTCTCTGCGGGGGCAGGCGTCGGTGCTGGCACTACGCCGGAACAACCGGCCGCTAACAATATGGCGGAAAAGGCAAAAGTGATTCTCATGACATCGAATATGGTCAAAACCATATGCTTCGGCTAGTCCCATTTTCATATGGCACAAAATGAAACGCGCCCTGCGAAAACCGCTCCACCCGCTGAGGTGGGCCAGGCAAAAGCAAAAAAATTGCGGATTGACCAGATATTGGTCGAACGCGGTCTGGCAGAAAGCCGCGCCAAGGCGCAGGCCTATATCATGGCTGGGCTAGTCACGGTCGGTGACCAGAAAGTGGATAAGCCGGGTCAGAAATATCTCAATGATATTGCCATCAATCTGAAAGGCAAAGATCATCCCTGGGTCTCGCGCGGCGGGATAAAGCTGGATCATGCGCTGGATCATTTCGATATTGCCGTGACCGATATGGTTGCAATTGACGTCGGAAGTAGCACGGGCGGCTTTACCGATGTCATGCTGAGCCGCGGCGCAGTGAAAGTCTACGCGGTGGACAGCGGCACCAACCAACTTGCCTGGAAGCTGCGTCAGGATGAGCGCGTGGTCGTTCACGAACAGACCAGCGCACGGATATTGACCGCGGAGCATATCCCCGAAGAGGTTGACCTGATTGTCTGCGATGCCAGTTTCATCTCGCTCACCAAAGTGCTCGAGCGACCATTGACCTTTGCGAAACCCGGCGCGCAACTGGTGGCGTTGATCAAGCCGCAATTTGAGGCCGAACGCGCTGATGTGGGCAAAGGCGGTGTGGTCCGCGACCCGGCTGTACATGATCTGGTTTGCGAAAAAATACGCAATTGGCTGACCGAGAGCGGATGGGTTGTGCAGGGTGTCGCGACAAGTCCGATTACGGGACCCAAAGGCAATGTCGAATTTTTGATCTTTGCAAACTTGCCAAGCACTCAAGCAAGTTCTAGCGAAAACACATGAAATCAAACGTTACGGATGGAATAGAATCGCCGCTTAACCTGACGGAAGCAGGCGGTTTTGATATGGAAAAATTTGGGCGAGAGAGCCTGGTCTGGATCACAACCCATTATGTGGAACTGATCATTGCGACGATACTCGCCGTCGGGATTTTCCTGCTGCTATCCGCCGTCAAGGGGCGTTTGACGAAGCTATCCAATAACCGTGCTGATGATGAGCGCGGTGCAGCGACGCTGATACTGCGTACCGTATCACGGACAGGGATGTTTTTTCTCCTCGCCCTGTCGATCAAGATGGTGGCGGGTATCGCCCAAGCGCCTGACCAGCTTGCCGGGTTGATTGATTTGATATTTTTTATAGCACTCGTTTTCCAATCGGCCATCTGGTTGCGGGCGATTATATTGGGACTGATTGACCGCAAAATCATGCTGTCGGATCGCGGTCGGGCGGAGCTTCAAAACGCGCGCGACCTGATCCGTTTAATGGTGACCATAGCGTTGGCGGTGATTGCAGCCGTCATCATTCTCGACAATATCGGCGTGAATGTGACCGCGCTGGTTGCGGGTCTCGGCGTTGGCGGTATTGCCATCGGTCTGGCAGCGCAGGGTATATTTTCCGATCTGTTTGCGGCCCTTTCGATCATTTTCGACAAGCCTTTTCAAAAAGGGGACTCGATCATGTTTGATGGTTTTGACGGTAGCGTCGAAGCAACCGGTTTGAAAACCACACGGCTTAGAAGCATTACCGGCGAGCAAGTGATTGTGTCCAACGCCAACCTGCTCGATAAGCAGCTACGCAATCTGACACGGCTGACAAAACGCCGTATCCGGTTCCCCATCGGTGTCATCTATCAGACCACGCCAGAGCAGCTTGATGCCATTCCCGACATTTTCAAATCCATCGTTGAGGAGCTTGGATTTTACTATGTACGTTGTGGTTTTATCGGTTTTGGCGATAGCTCACTAAACTTCCGCATGGAGTTTGAAATTTTCAGTGCCAGATGGGAAGAAGTCTTTAAAGGCCGCAACGATGTCGGCTTGGCTATTGTCAAACGCTTTGCCGAAGAAGGCATTGAATTTGCTTATCCGACCCAGATGAATTTTACAGCCGGGCCAGACGGCGCAGCAATATAGCAGGATCGACGAACGGTATTTTCTCTTTTCGTGCAGGTCCAGCTTGCCGTAGCGTCAGGACCAGTAGCAAAGAAAAACCTTGTTAGTTGGCCGATTAAAAGAGAATATGCGCGCCAAATTCGACTCAGAAATCTCATAATAAAGGATCAATATCATGCGTGACGCAGTCATCGTTTCCACCGCCCGAACCCCCATCGGACGTGCTTATAAGGGCGCTTTCAACGCAACCGCCGGTCCAACTCTCGGCAGTTATTCAGCCAAAGCGGCTGTTGAACGCGCAGGCATTGATCCAGCGACCGTCGAGGATGTGGTTTGGGGCAGCGCGCTGCAACAAGGCTCACAGGGCGGTAATCTTGGCCGTAACGTTGCGCTGCGCTCCGGTTTCCCGATTGAAGTTCCGGGTATGACACTGGACCGCCAATGTTCATCCGGTTTGATGGCCATCGCAACAGCCTCCAAACAGGTGACGATTGATCGTATGGATGTTGTTGTTGGTGGCGGACAGGATTCTATCTCGACCGTGCAAACACCTGAAATGCGGATGGCACCAGACAAGGCGTTGGTGGCAATGCATGACGATATTTATATGCCGATGCTGCAAACCGCCGAAGTGGTTGGCGAACGCTATGGCATCTCCCGCGAAGCCTGTGACGAATATGCGCTCAAATCCCAGCAGCGCACCGCGGCTGCCCAGGAAGCGGGCAAGTTTGACGATGAGATTGTCGAGGTTACTGCAACCATGGGTGTGCAGGACAAGGAAACCAAAGAGATTTCCATGCACGAAATCACACTCAGCAAAGATGAAGGCAATCGTCCTTCAACGACGCTCGAAGGTTTGCAAAGCCTTGGCCCGGTTCTTGGCCCAGACAAGATTATCACGGCCGGTAACGCATCACAGCTTTCCGACGGTAGCTCTGCCAGTGTGGTGATGGAAGCCAGTGCTGCAGAGAAAGCGGGTTTGAACCCGCTTGGCCGCTATGTCGGCATGGCAGTGGCGGGCACCAAGCCTGATGAAATGGGCATTGGTCCGGTTTTCGCAATCCCCAAATTGCTCGAAAAATTCGACCTGAAAATGGATGATATCGGCCTTTGGGAACTCAACGAAGCCTTTGCAGTCCAAGTCCTTTACTGTCAGCAGAAACTGGGCATTCCTGACGAGTTGTTGAATGTGAATGGCGGATCGATTTCGATCGGTCACCCTTATGGCATGACCGGTGCCCGTTGCGTCGGGCACGCGCTGATCGAGGGCAAGCGCCGCGGCGTGAAATATGCCGTTGTCACAATGTGTATCGGCGGTGGTCAGGGCGCAGCAGGATTGTTCGAGGTCCTGTAACAAAACAGGGCAATCAAGGCCTCATAATACCGAACAAAGTACAGCCAGACAGGGGCCGGGATATCTCGTAATTGAAACGAATGTCTGCGGTAACTGTCTGGTTTGATGGCTCTTGTCCTTTGTGTCTCAGGGAAATTGCCCTGATGCGGCGATTGGATCGGCGCGACTGCATACGTTTCGTAGATGTCGCTGATCCTGTGACTGTCTGCCCGATAGATCGTCGGACATTGCTGGCGCGCCTTCATGCAGAGGAAAATGGTCAAATGCTGTCTGGTGCCGCCGCCTTTGCGGCCATGTGGCGCGCTATACCGCTGCTTCGGCCGCTGGGGCTGGTGGCACGCAACCGCTATATCCTCGGCCTTCTGGAATGGCTCTACATCAAATTTTTGTTCGCGCGCCCGGCGTTGCAAAGCTTTCTTGGTAAAGGAAAAGCGGCATGAACATTCCTCCCGAACCCACCAAACCTGGCCAGGAAAGTGTTTGGGACTATCCCCGACCAGCTATTGCAGAGCCCAATACCCGTCATTTGCAGATCATCCACAAAGGTGTGGAAATTGCCAGTACGCGCACGGGATTCAGGACATTGGAAACGAGCCACCCACCGACATACTATTTCCCGCCGGAAGACGTGACGTGGACCCATTTGAGCGCTAATCCAAAGCGCTCGCTTTGCGAATGGAAAGGGCAGGCGCGTTACCTTGATGCAACCATTGACGGAGACTCGCTGGAGGCTGCTGCTTGGACTTATCCGGAACCCACCAAATCTTTCGCAATGATCCGCAATCATGTTGCCTTCTATCCCGAACCGTTTGACCAATGTCTTGTTGATGGCGAAACGGTTACTCCGCAACCGGGCGGCTTTTATGGCGGCTGGATCACATCGCATGTTGCTGGCCCGTTCAAGGGTATTCCTGGCAGCCGATTTTGGTGAACCTCCAGATTAGACTTGCGTGACACTGCTGACTCCGCAACAGTCTTTTTCACATCAACATAAAATGATCAGGAGACTAGAATATGGCAGGCGTAGGCGTATTGGCGACTTTGACGATAGCGGAAGGAAAAAACGCTGATTTTGAAGCAGCCTTTAGTGAACTGATGGCTGCCGTTCGGGAGAATGAACCGGGCAACGAGTTTTACTCTGTGTTTCAATGCAAGGACAATCCCCAGCAATATAAAGTGCTGGAGCGCTATGTTGATCAGGCGGCGCTGGATGCTCACGGCAAATCGGATCATTTTCGCGCTAGCGGCCCAAAGCTGGCCCCATGTATGGCGGGAGCTCCCGTGATCGAATATCTCGACGGGATTTAATCGGCTCCTGCTGGTTCGAAAGGCGTCTGCAAACAGGTGTATGATCGGACCACCGGTTTGCTAGTGTCTTTCGACTCTCTGGTTTGATCAGGGCGTGTAATAGGTCGGTGATCCCGGGCCGACTGGCAATCCTATGACGAACGTCCAGACAAAGAAGAAAGCCGACCAGAATAACAGGAAGAAGATCGTATAGGGCAGCATCATCGCAATCAGGGTGCCCACGCCAAGATTCTTATCATAGCGTGTCGCCCATGCGAGGATCAGGCCGAAATAGCTCATCATCGGTGTTATGATGTTGGTCGTCGAATCGCCAATTCGGTAAGCCGCCTGAATGGCCTCCGGCGCATAGCCGATCAGCATCAGCATGGGCACGAAAATTGGGGCTGTGACCGCCCATTGCGCTGACGCTGAACCCAGCGACAGGTTGATGAGAGCGCAGATCAGAATGAAGAAAAAGAAGATGGCGGGGCCGGTCATTCCTGTATCGAGCAGAAATTGTGATCCCGTTACCGCCGTGATAGCGCCCAAATTGGTCCAGCCAAAGAAGGCGACAAACTGAGCTGCGAAGAAAACCAGGACTATGTAGAGGCCAAGTGACGCGAGCGCCTGCGCCATGGCATCAATCACATCCCGGTCACTTTTCATGACGCCGACCACACGTCCATATGCGTAGCCCGTGACCACGAAGAAAATCAGGATCCAGACTACAAAGCCGTCGAAAAATGGTGAATCAATGCGGTCACCGGTGTCCG
The DNA here is from genome assembly GCF_059726685.1 of Parasphingorhabdus sp. Lineage (NCBI taxonomy): Bacteria > Pseudomonadati > Pseudomonadota > Alphaproteobacteria > Sphingomonadales > Sphingorhabdaceae > Parasphingorhabdus > Parasphingorhabdus sp. The sequence goes on along the minus strand of NZ_AP041068.1, from coordinate 3,400,715 downwards.
GATTGCGGAGCACGCCCCAGTCAGGCAGCAAGGTCAGGGCCATTAGGCCAAGGACTCCGAGCAGCGCGATACCAGCCCAACGTAGCCCCTTGCGCTCCGTTGGACTAATCTCTTCCATCATATGATCATCGAGAATAGTGGAATCAGCCCCGGACGGATCGTACTTGCCCAGCTTAGGTTCAACGATGAAGATCGTTACCAGAGAGCCGATGATGGTGATCAGGAAAGTGGACCCGATCATGAAATACCAGTTGGCCGTCGCTACGACCGTATAATCGGGATCAATAAGGCGCGCCGCTTCCTGAGTGATTCCGGCGAGCAAGGGATCAATCGTACCTATTAGCAGGTTCGCGCTATAGCCGCCTGAAACACCCGCAAAGGCCGCTGCCATGCCGGCCAGAGGATGGCGACCGAGGGCATAGAAAATTGCGCCGGCGAGCGGGATTAAAACGACATAACCCACTTCCGATGCGGTGTTGGAAACAATGCCGGCAAAGACGATGGCCACTGTTACCATATGAGGCGGAGCCGACAGAACCATGGAGCGCACGGCGGCCGATAGCAAACCCGATTTTTCGGCTACACCAACACCAATCATAGCCACCAATACCACGCCTAGCGGCGCAAAACTGGTGAAGTTGGTGACAAGGTTGGTGAAGATACGCCGGATACCGTCGCCATCGAGCAGGCTGACGGCCCGGATCATGCCGTCTTCTGCAACGCCCGGGGCGCCCGCAGGCCTTGGATCAACAACGGCGACGCCCATCCAGCCCAATAGGCCGGACAGGAAAACGATACCGATTGCCAGCACAGCAAACAGGGTTACCGGGTGTGGTAGGAGATTCCCGAGCCATTCAACCCCGTCAAGAAAGCGGGTAAAGCCGTTGCGACGAGGTGCTATCGCCTGCTGCTGGCCATCAGCCATGTCCAGTCTCCAATTTATCGCGTATCCAATACAACCGCGACTGGAGAGTGCCAGCGCGACAAGCTTAATGAAGACTATAGGCCTGCTGATCGATAATCAAATCCTCTCTTGCAATGCCGACGAAGTGAACTCCTGAAATGTGTAACCGCCATCATATAGTTTCGAACCCGTGCAAGACACATTGCCGCTGCAAGCTGTGTCACCAAACAGCTTTGTTCCGCCGCCCAGAAAGATCGGGGCCCTTTTGAGGCGGATAATGTCAATCTCGCCATCGATCATGAGCGAACCGGCAAAATCACCGCCACCACAAAGATAGATTGGGCCATCCTGCTCTTTCCGCAACTTCTGCAAAAACGCCTTCTGGTCGTTGCGCACAAGCCCCACCTCTCGTTCCGGAGGAAGATTGAGCGTCTGTGAAAATATATAGGTTCTGAGATGTGGATAAGGATTGCCGCCGGGTTCCAGCCCGTACTTATAGCCAAATTCATACGTCTTCCGACCCATGATAGCGCATGCATAGGTGGATAGCCTCTGATTATAGTCATCGACAACCGGACCTTCATGGGCGAATTTTGATATATCCCCATCCGGGCCAGAGATGTAACAATCAATAGATACGGCTACGTCATAGACAACAGGTTGCATAGAAGGCTCCGGGGTAGGGGGCAGGGAATAAACTCTTTAGCACAGCTGCAAGGCCTCAGCCCGTATTTCACCGCAAACTTGCCACATTATGTATTGCGCCGATGCATCAGCCTTGTGTGGATTGGCTTCTAAAAAAGCAGATCCTTTCCGAGACTCCAAAGCATCAATATCACCAGGCTCAGATATAATGCCAACAAGCTTTTGACTATCCGCCAATTTCGCGATGCTCGTAAATGGCTATGCAGAGATAAGGAAAGTGACCGGCGGTGTTTCCGTTCAAATTGAATGAAAGCAGGTGATCCATCCGGCGTCTTCAGCCTTGGCAGGAGCCTGGCCTCACTTTCCTCTATACTTTTGCTCTGTCGGGAATCTGCTTCTGTGTGTGAACCGGGAACATCTTTGGTCAAAAATGATGTTGGCGCATAAGCCAATTCTTCAAGCTCGGAGCTTTTCAGAGCACTAGCCGGGACCCGTTTCATTTTGCTGTCAGCGACAACCGAAACATCCTTGCAGGATATTGAGTCTGCACATTGTTGCAACATTTGTGATATCCTCTGAAGTTCAATTGGGGGGCGTCCCCAATTGGAAAAAATCTGCTGTCTGCGGGTTACAAGCTGACTTTAGCCGCACCGCTTCCGCGCAGGAACCGGCATAGGTGCAATGCGGTAGTGCACGGATGCCTATTGGAAGACCTGCGTCAAATTTTTATAAGCTGAACGAAGGCGATGAAGTCACACCATGCCAGCAACCCATTTTGTTGCATGAAGCTATTGCGGATTTTCGGGTTCAATGCCGCCGATTATCGAGGCATTTGGAGGAAATCGGTACAGGTTGACATAGGCATGAGTTTTTCGCGCTTTTGACCACAAAAGTCCGTTGCTACCTTCGTTGGTTGTTACGATTTTCGGTGGATATCCACCATATTGCGGGAGTCTAAATCTTATGGTTCATCAATCAAAGGCTCAGGATATTCTGACTGTGTCAGAGATTGATATTGTCCGGAGAAGTTTCCTCAACGTCAGTGTTGAAAATGCCCGTGCAGGAGAAATCTTCTATCAAAGATTGTTTGACGACAAGCCGGAGCTTCGCGGATTATTTGTGGGAGATATTTCTGTTCAATCCGAAAAATTGACAAACATGCTCGGCATGATCGTGTCGCAAATTCATAATTTGCCGGATTTGTTGCCAATGCTGGGAGATCTCGCGAGACGTCATTTGGTCTACGGAGTAAAGATCGAGCATTATGAAGATGTTGGCCGTGCGCTCCTGCATATGATTCGAGATGTTCTCGGATCCGATTTTACGCCCGAGATGGAAGCGGCGTGGACAAAAGCATATGATGGAATTGCTCTGACAATGATACAAAGCTCTTTTGGGAAATCGAATATCTCAAAATATCGGGCGGCATCAAATTCCTGACTGTGCGCTGCGGCTTGTTTTGGGATTCCAATCGGGCATCTGCCGACAATAAAAATAAGGTGTGAAAACTTCTTTGCAGTACTTCCCCGATATCGGGATCCATCAGAAGCAACAGGGCTGACCTTCATTGAAGCCAGAAGCCAATAATCACCGCTCCCTATTAATGCATTTTGGTTATTTTGCAGGCGCGGCCGGTGATCTGGTGCCTGCCTTAAATCTGGTATCGATTTGTATCTATTCAAATGGCATCGAGTAAATGTAAGGCCAACTTAGATTGCTGGGGAAAAGACAGTATCTCTTGGCTTCCCGTATGGTCGTTCCTTAGGGGGGGAACGAGCACCGGGAAGCCGGGTAACTGGCTGGAAAGGTTGAATTAAACCAGCCCCCGCGCCAGCCAGCGACCCTAGAGACAAGTTCCAAATACCCTATCAAGGCTCGGGGTAGAACCCGCAAAACCGCACCTTTGCTCTGCACTTATGCGTCTTCGCGTTTGTCGTGATTGCACGTAAAACTGATATCAAATTTGGCAAAACAGGTTTTTGCGAGATCTTCATCCCTCTCACATCCAAATGCTTCCGGGCTTGCCAGACAGAAGTTCTTGAACATGGGCGGGGCCTACTCACAACAGGAGCATTAACAATGCCTGATCTTCGGTTGACTATCTTTGCGTTTATAGCCGCCGCCGGCTTTGCCCTGACCAGTCACACGGCTCAGGCTAAAACTAGCGTAGCAAACTGTCTTGAATCACAAGATGCAGCTTGTGTGGACGTGCTTAATGTCCGTTTGGAGGAAGTTGAAAATGCCATGCAGGATCCGGAGGACGAAGCGGTGGCAAAGCTTGGACGTGTTACGGCATTGGCGTTGCTACGCAGGCTGGATCTGGCAGCAAACGCACTCGATTCTATGCCGAGCAATTCAGGTAATCCGGCTTTCAAAGATTCGGCAATTGTAGCGATTATTTCCGTTCCGGCAGAGAATCCGGTGGAGCGTGGCAGGCGTCTGTTGTCCCGCATCGTGTCCCCGGAATATTATGAAACTGCAAGGGCAGCCTATATCATAAATCTGGTGCGGACATCTGATGTTGATACGGCCTTGCAAGAGCTGGTCGCCACCAATCGACCGGGGGAGCCGATGAGATATGTGGGTGTGTATCAACTCTCACATGCGCTGGCTCTAAAGGGTCGGCTCGATGATGCACTCGAACTTGTTCAAAATAGCAGTGACGGTGATGAAAACCATGAAGGCATGGTGCTGGAATCACTTGTTATGACACTGATTGACAAAGGCCGGATCGCTGATGCGACGAAAATAATGGCATATATAAAAGCCCCTCTATGGGAAGCTACGGCCAAAAGCCGGGTAGCTGCAGAATTGTCGAAAAATGGGCATATGGCTGACGCGGAGAAACTTTTTGGCCAGGCGAGGCGTAAGATGGCCGCTCTGAATCACCCAGAGGATCGGTTCCGCATATTCGAAAGCTTTACCCGCTCGGCCATTGCGGGAGGCAGGCTCGACTTCGCGCTGAAGGCGGTGGACGACGTCAGCAGTTTTCCTAACTACCGTGCCGCCGCGCTACAAACGATTTTCGATATCGGAGCCGGAAAGCTGGACCAAATAGAATGGCGTCCTATCGCTGATGAACTAATCTCTTTGCACGTGAAGCAACCTCGTAATGTACAAATGGCGGCCGAGCGTTGGAACAATGATTGGAGGCGGTTGGCCACTGCAGTCGCCGTCTCGGGGGATTCAAAATTGGCAACAAGCCTAGTCCAGCGTATTCCTGATAAAGATGTGCAGCAGGCGGCTATGGACACCATCGCGATTATCTTGATTCACAGTATGCGGTTTCAGGAAGCGGTCTCTGTGTTGCAGCTTCAGTCAAACCGGGACAGGCAAGTTCAGGGATATATTCGCCTCTCTCAAATTGCCGATAATTATGGTCAAAGCGCTGTGGCAGAAAAAGCGATTTCGACTGCTATTGGCCTCGTTGAAGGGCCTGACTTCGTTCCCGTTAGCGACTCCACGGTCAGCATGCTGGCCAGATATGAATCGCGTATCGGTCAATATGAAAAAGCCGAGACAAGACTGCGGCATGTCCAGGACAAAGAGGTGCAAGTGCGGGCGCGGATTGCCAACTTCGGTTTTGCAGCTACGCATGGATCGCAAGATGACTACAACAGATATCTAAAGATCGCCCGAAGGGCAGTTTACACCGTGGAGTCGGGGAAGGTAAAATCTCAGCTTTTAAGGGAGCTGGCTTCACAACTGGTTTATGCGGGAAGATCTGAACCGATTTTTGATCTTGCTAAAACAATTCACGAAAGTGCCGAACGCGACAGATTTTTATTGAACATGGCATATGTGTTCAGCGGCTATCAGCAATTTGTCCCGGCCAAAAAAGTTGTTTCTGAAATCTCGGATCCTGATATGCGCATGGTTGAAGAGCATCGATTGCTTCTGGCTGTCTTGAGAGCCTCGCCCTTTAACTGATGCAGGTGAGTCAGTGGAGTTACGACGTTAGAAACGGTAAGTCGTAACCGCGAATATGACAGCCCGTCGCCATGACCACGATTGCGGGGTCTTTCTCCCGATCGATTTTGTACCCGACCCCTTGATGATCATTTGCCCGTTCAACAAAGGCCATGGAGGTTCTTTCTCCGGTTATCACAAATCGTGCTATTTAACGCGATCAATAAGATGTGATGTAAATTTTCATCGAAGTCATCAAACGCCCCGCGCACTCGCATTTCGTATCTCGTACTTCATATGCTACATATATAAAGTAACTTAGGATATAGCGAGTTTTCAAGGAGTAAAACAGGTTGAACGCATCAAAGCACAAGATGTATTTTCTACTGCAACGGGTCGCACATGGCTTGAAAAAAAAGGCGGATACGGCATTGATGGATGCGGGCGGCATGTCCACCGCACAGGCGGCGGTGATGGCGATAATTGCCGGTCAAGAAGGGGTTTCGCAGCGTTATCTGGCGGATAAATTGATGCAGCGCGAAAGCGCAATCACCACGATGGCAAATCGTCTGCTGAAAGCCGGTTATATCACCAGAATGCGCTCTGATACCGACGGCAGGGCCTGGGTGTTGAAGTCGACGAAGGAAGGATTGGCTGCGCTTGACGCGGTAAACGAACCGTTTGCAAGCATAAATGCGATTTTGGACAACGCGTTTCCACCCGAAGATGTTGAAGGCATTGCTGATGGGTTGATGGATATTTTACGCCAGCTTGAAGCTCTTGACGATACAGAGGCGGACCATATCTGAACCTTGCACAGACCGTATTGTAAGTGCTCCGGGGTTTTACGGAATTATTAGGTGACGGGGACAGGAGTGCTTCGAACCTCCCGTCCCCGCCGATTCTGAGAAGCTTAAAATTTCACGGGAAGAGCTTTCTCAGAAATCTTTGGAACTCTTAGAACGGATGTCGTTAGAACTGGATTTTGAGTCCCGTGCGTCCGCCGTAGCTGGTGTAGCCACCGCTGATGTCGGCATTGGCTTCGATGAAGCCGGTGACGCCGTCCCGGGAGGCGATGTTGAGCCCCAAATCGAACCGCCCAAACGTGTTGGACAGGCGGTTTTCAATCTCGATCGAAGATGCGCCAGTGGAGAAGGTTAGTCCGTCACCGGTCTGCGACTGATGCGCAAGCTGGCCTCCCAGATAATAGGTGAGTGTGTTGCTTCCATTCACCTTGGTTTCTCCGCCCAGTCTGGCTCCAATCATGCCTCGCAGGCCATCGAAAGTATCAAAGTCGATATCTGCGCCGAGCGCGGTGAAATCATCAAGTCTAGCCTGTTGATATTCGAAGCTTGCCAACGGCTGGACGAAGAAATCATCCTCGCCCCAACGATAGCCGGCTTCAAGCCTGACGCCATAGGCTGCACCATCAAGGTCCAAGCTATAGCCGGCGGTGCGCGCCCTGACGTCAGCTGTGATAAAGTCATATTTGGCCAGCGCATTGACAAAGAACCGGCCACTATTAATCCCTGCATAGGCACCGATGTTGAAGGCGTCATAGCGGACATTGTCGGCCGTTCCATCAAAACCGAGATTAGAGCTCAAATAACCGCCCGTAAGTCCAAGGACGATATCTTCTTCGACAAAGGCAGGAACAAAATCATATCCGGTCTGGAAACCGAAATAATCCTGATCATAGTTTAGTGAGATCAACTGGGTGAAACCTGACGACGTAAACTCGAAGCTGTCATCCTGCTGGGACAGGCTGCCATAGACCTGCATCCACAGCGGAGATTCCGCAGCGGTACGTCGTGACGCCATATGGGCGGCCCATGCATCGGCCGAGCGGTACCAGAGTGATTGCGCCCCTTCGACAAACTTGAGCGTCTGGAAAACAGGCGTGCCGATCGTGTTGGTCAGGAAAAAGTCATTATCAGCATTGTCAAAAGACAATGAGTAGCTGAAAAAGCCGATTGTCGCACTTTCATCAGCGATCACAAAGGCGTCTTCTGTGGTTCCCGCATCCGCATCCACGACCAGGACCGTGTTGCCAAAACCGGGGTTAATGGAGATGTCATCGATGACAAGTGCGCTATTTCCGGTCGCTGCGCCGGCGATGACAAGTGTGTCGGCCGCACCTGCGCCATCGAACGTGACATCGAATGCGAAGCTGCCGTCACCGCTGCCGACATAGTCACCCGGCAGGGTCAGGCTATTGCCAATCACGCCGTTGCGCATGTCGATCAAACCGTCATTCACAAACTGCTCAAGACTGTTGAAAGCAATATTGCCGCCGACCAGAACCGTGCCTTCGTTGGTGAACAGGTCATTGCCTGCTGCAAAGTCACTATTCTGTGTTGCATTGAACAAGCCGTTATTGACGGTCACATCGTCAAAGGCGCTCAACAGCACACGGCCGTTAATCGTGCCGCTATTGGTCAGCTGTGTCACACCGCCAATGGCTTCCAGAGCAAAGCCCGCACCGCTTTCCAGCGTACCGCTATTGTTCACAACAATAGCCGAGCCAGTGGTCTCTGCAGTAATCGCATTGCCTGTGCCACCCGATACCGTGCCGGTGGTCGTCACAGACGCAGCCTCGGTTCCTTCCTGCAGCACGTTAACACCATCCACGCCGCCTGTGGCATTCGCCGCCGTCACAGACAGTGATGTGCCAGACGCGGAGTTAAAGGCGGAAATACCATAGGAGGTGGTCCCGGTCGCCGTCCCGGTCGACGTAACAGTCAGAGCGCCTGTGCCCTGATTGTACGCATCAATGCCGTTAATGTTACCAACGGTATCGACCGCATTTACCGTCAGATCCGAACCATTGGCGGCGTTATACGCATCAATACCATTGAAATCGATCCCAGTTGCTGTGCCAGTGGAAGTGATGCTCAGCGCGCCATTGCCTTGGTTGACCGCGAAAATCCCACTATTGCTGCCAATCGCCGCATTGCTGGTGATGGTGAGGTCGGTCGTGCCCACGCGGTTTCTGGCCTCTATGCCATACCCCGTCTCGCCGATAACCGTACCCAGTGCGTTGATGGTCAGCGATCCACCGTTGTTATCGGCGTACATACCATCGGTCGCACCGGTAATGGTTGCTCCTGCGTCCTGGTTGATCAGCATGGAACCGGAGACGTCATTGGCACTATTATAGGCAAAGATACCTTCTGCCGTCTCACCTGTAACATCACCTGTGGTGCTGATGGTCAAACCAGCGTTGCCGTAATTTAAGGCGCGTATGCCGGCGATCCCGCCCGTCACGTCATTGGCTGTGATAGAAAGGGACGTGCCGTTGGCAGAGTTATAGGCATCAATGCCATTAGCATTGGTCCCGGTTGCCGTACCGGTCGAGGCAATGATCAACGCGCCACTGCCCATGTTGGCCGCTTCAATCCCGTCATCGCCGCCAATTGTATCGGCGGCATTGATCGTTAGATCGATGCCATTGCCAGTGTTCTCGGCATTAATGCCATCAAAAGTGACACCTGTTGCCGTGCCGGTCGAGGTGATGCTTAGCGTGCCGTTACCTTGGTTGATCACGAAAATCCCCATATTGTCGCCGACGGTATCCACCGCATTGACGATCAAGTCGGTGCCATTAAGGGAATTGCTCGCTTCAATACCATTGGAACTGGTGCCGGTTGCAGTGCCGGTCGAGGTGATGGTTAGAGCGCCGCTGCCTTCATTCACCGCATTAATGCCATCGTTGTTGCCCAAGGTATCCAAGGCATTGACCGTCAGATCAGAACTATTGTTTGAGTTATTCGCGAAAATACCATCACTGGTCGTCCCGGTTGCAGTGCCGGTCGAGGTGATGGTTAGAGCACCGGTGCCAAAGTTGTACGCATCAATGCCGTTGGTGGCTCCGGCCGCGATATTGCTGGTGATGGTCAGATCGGTAGCGGTTGCGCGGTTTCTGGCCTCAATGCCATTATCGGTCTCGCCGATGACTGTGCCCAGGGCGTTAATCGTCAGCGATCCACCAAGGTTTTCGGCGTACATGCCATCAGTCGCACCGGTGGCAACTTCCCCGGCGTTCTGGTTTATCACCATCGAGGCAGAGACATCATTGGCGCTGTTATAGGCAAAGATACCCTCTGCCGTCTCACCAGTCACATCGCCGGTAACACTGATCGTCAGACCCGCTGTGCCATAGTTCAGGGCGCGGATACCATTGATATTGCCGGTGACGTCATTGGCTGTGATCGACAGCGATGTACCAGCAGCCGAGTTGTTCGCGAAAATACCATAAAAATTGGTCCCGATTGCTGTGCCGGTTGAGGTGATGGTCAGCGCCCCCATGCCATTGTTGTCTGCATCAATACCGCTAGAGTTACCCACGGTATCAAACGCATTGACCGTCACATCTGTGCCGATGGCCGAGTTTTGCGCATCAATACCATCGTCATTATACCCTGTCGCTGTCCCAGTGGAGTTGATGGTCAGCGCGCCAGTGCCTTCATTGACCGCCTCGATGCCGTAGTCATCACCGACAGTGTTGAACGCGTTGACCGTCAGGTCGGTGCCGTTGGCAAAGTTATATGCATCAATGCCATTATCCGTAATCCCTGTGGCCGTGCCGGTCGAGGTGATGGTCAATGCACCCTCGCCTTCATTATATGCATCAATGCCGTGGTCGTCACCCATGGTGTCCACCGCATTGACCGTAAGGTCGGTACCGTTGGCAGAGTTATATGCATCAATGCCATCATCCGTAGTCCCTGTGGCCGTGCCGGTCGACGTTATGGTCAGCGCGCCGCTGCCAAAGTTAGCGGCGAGAATACCGTTGTCAGCCCCGGCCGCGACATTGCTGGTGATGGTCAGATCGGTAGCGGTTGCGCGGTTTCTGGCATCAATGCCATCATCGGTTTCACCGATCACCGTACCCAATGCATTGATGGTGAGCGATCCACCAAGGTTTTCGGCGTACATGCCGTCAGTCGCACCGGTGGCAACTTCCCCGGCGCCTTGGTTGATCACCATCGAGGCAGAGATGTCATTGGCGCTGTTATAGGCAAAGATACCCTCTGCCGTCTCGCCGGTCACATCGCCGGTCACATTGATGGTCAGACCAGCCGTGCCATAGTTCAGGGCCCTTATGCCATTGGTGCCGCCGATAGCATTGGCTGTCGTGATCGACAGGGATGTACTAGTGGCCGAGTTATACCCATAGACACCATAAAAATCAGTTCCGGTGGCTGTACCAGTCGACGTGATGGTCAGCGCGCCCATGCCAAAGTTGTCTGCTACTATACCGCTAATGCCCCCGCTGGCATCGGCCGCTGTGATGGTCAGATCGGCACCGTTGGCAGAATTGTACCCGTAAATGCCGTAAAAACCGGTCCCGGTTGCTGTGCCGGTCGAAGTAATACTGAGCGCGCCGCTGCCAAAATTCAACACTTGAATGCCGTTGTCGTCGCCATTGGTATTAACGGCCGCCACAGTTAGATCGGTACCGGTGCCAAAGTTTGATGCAAAAATACCATCAGACATATTGCCAGTCGCTGTCCCGGTGGAGCTAATGGACAGTGCGCCGGTTCCTTCGTTGATCGCGGAAATACCTGTTAAAGCCCCGGTCGCGATATTGCTGGTGATGGTCAGGTTGGTCGTTCCGACACCGTTGCGAGCATCAATGCCATCATCGGTCTCGCCTACGACCGTACCCAGCGCGTTGATGGTAAGCGATCCGCCAAAATTTTCGGCGTCAATACCACGGGTCGCACCAGTGATCACTCCGCCGGCTTCCTGATTGATCACCATGGATGCAGAGACATCATTGGCGCTGTTATAGGCAAAGATACCCTCTGCAGTCTCACCGGTAATATTGCCGGTGACACTGATCGTCAGGCCGGCAGTGCCATAGTTCAGGGCGCTTATTCCTGCGGTGCCGCCCGTCACGTCATTGGCTGTGATAGACAGCGATGTGCCAGCAGCCGAGTTAGTGGCATCAATACCAGCGAAAATTGTTCCGGTCGCAGCACCGGTTGAGGTGATGGTCAGGTCAGCAGTTCCGCTGTTCTCGGCACGTATTCCGAATCTCCCGCCAGTAACATCCGCTGCCGTTATCGACAGGGACGTGCCGTCGTTATACGCGTAAATACCGTAGAAACCGGCCCCGGTTGTCGTACCGGTTGCAGTGATGGTGAGCGCACCACCGCCAAAGTTATATACTTCCATGCCGCTATCATCGCCGACGGTATTCACCGCATTGATTGTCAGATCACTAGCGTTGGACGAGTTTTCTGCGAAAATACCATGGGTATTGGCCCCTATGGCCGTACCCGTTGAGTTAATGGTTAGGGCGCCGCTACCTTCATTATATGCATCGATGCCGTTATTGTGGCCATTGGTATCGACCGCATTGACCGTCAAATCAGTACCGTCAAACGAGTTATTCACATCAATACCATCGTTTGCAGTCCCTGTTGCCGTGCCGGTTGAAGTGACCGTCAGCGCACCGGTGCCTCCGTTATATGCATCAATGCCGTGCTCGCCGACTGTATTGACCGCATTTATCGTCAGATCGGTACCATTGGAGTTGGAAGCCTGAATACCGTCACCATTGGTTCCTGTTGCCGTCCCGGTGGAGGTGATGGTCAGCGCGCCAGAGCCATAGTTGCGAGCATCAATGCCGTTCTCGTTACCGCTGGTATCGACTGCATTTACCAACAAACCGGCGCCGTTAGCGGAGTTATATGCACGAATGCCCTCAGCATTGGTCCCAGTTGCGGAGGCGTTTGAGGTGATGGTCAGCGCGCCACTGCCGAAGTTTTGGGCGTCGATACCATTGTTAAAACCACTCGCAATATTGCTGGTGATGGTCAGGTCGGTGGTGCCTGCCCGGTTTATAGCATTGATGCCATTAAAACCTTCGCCGATGACCGTGCCCAGCGCGTTGATGGTGAGCGATCCACCGTTGTTATCAGCGTCAATACCATCGGCTGTACCGGTGATGGTCGTTCCGGCATCCTGATTGATGACCATGGAGCCGGAGACATCATTGGCGCTGTTATAGGCGTTAATGCCGTCGCCACCCTGGCCGGTGATATCGCCGGTGGTACTGATGGTCAGGCCTGCTGTGCCATAGTTTTCCGCGATTATCCCATAGGTCGCGCCTGTAACATTATTGGCCGTGATCGACAGCGACGTGCCATTCATGGAGTTAGAGGCTCCAATGCCATAAAAATCGGTTCCCGTTACGGTACCGGTGGAAGTGATGGTGAGCGCGCCATCGCCTTCGTTGTCCGCCAAAATTCCATAAACTCTGCCGGTCGCATTCACTGCGGTGATCGAAAGGGACGTGCCATCCGCGCTGTTAGAGGCCTGAATGCCGCTGAATTCCGCACCGGTAGCTGTGCCGGTTGATGTAATGTTCAGCGCACCCATACCTTCGTTGGTCGCAAAAATGCCTCTCTCTCCGCCGCTGGTATCCACCGCATTGATGGTCAGGTCTGTGCCAGTGACCGAGTTAACAGCGGCAATACCGGCGTCACCGGTCCCGTTTGCATTGCCGGTGGAGGTGATGGTCAGTGCGCCCGTGCCATCATTGGATGCTCTTATACCGTCAGTATAGCCAGTGGCGACGTTGCTGATGATAGTAAGGTCGGTGGTCCCGGGACGATTTTCGGCATTAATCCCGACGCCGAACTCGCCAATGACCGTACCCAGCGCATTGATCGTTAGCGATCCGCCGAGATTCTCAGCGTCAATACCATTGATCACGCCGCTGATGGTTGTCCCCTCGACCTGATCTATGACCATGGATGCAGAGACATCATTGGCGCTGTTATAGGCTTCAATGCCGTCGCCGCTTAGGCCCGTGACGTCACCGGTGGTGCTGATGGTCAGGCCCGCGGTACCGAGATTTGAGGCCCCTATTCCATTGACGCCGCCAGTCACGCTCGCCGCGGTGATTGAAAGGGATGTAGTGCCAACAGCATTAACCGCGCTAATGCCGTCGCCATTGGTGCCGGTGGCTGTGCCGGTCGAGGTGATGGACAGCGCGCCAGTGCCGTCATTAAATGCGAAAATTCCGTCGGTGCCGCCACTGGTATCGGCTGCACTTACCGACAGGTCTGTGCCCGTGGCATTAATCGCCAATATACCATAACTATTGGTCCCGTTTGCATTGCCGGTGGAAGTGACGGCCAATATTCCGCTGCCTTGGTTGCTCGCAAAAATACCATTTACTCCACCGCTCGCGACGTTGCTGGTGATGGACAGATCCGTGGTACCAGCGGCATTCAGGGCCTGAATACCGTTGGTCAAGACACCGGCGACCGTTCCGTTGGAAACGACCGACAAAGAACCGGAGTTTACATTGCCTATGCTGATTCCATTTTGTTCACCGGTGATGGAAGAGTTCTGGGCATCATCGAACGAGGCTCCGTCGATGCCATTGATGTCCAATGCATTGCCTGCTGCGGTTGTTATGCCGAAGTCGGCTTCCGTGGTGACAGTGATTGGTGTACCGCCCAGCATCTGCGTCACATCAGCGCCAGCCGGACCGGAGCAGGTAAAGATACCGGAGCCGGGGGCCGTTTCGACACATGTTCCGGCCATCGCAGGGGCGCTTCCGACTATGCCGGTGCCGAACATCAATGCGGCGCCAACCGCAGCAGCCGATACTGTCAAACGCAGCTCAGAAACTTGGGGAACGATGCTGGCGGCACTGCCTTTCCATTTCACTACACGGCCTCCGCGATGGACAAGGCTTTTGCGGGATGGATCGGATATCTGGTTGAAACGGGACATTGAATTTTCCTTCCTGAATAATGATCACCTGAAATTTTGCAGGCGGGTTTGGCGCGTCAGGCGCAGCCGGATTGGGGTGTGGGACGGGCGATGGACCTGGCTGTTGCGGGTGCAATCGGTCTGATTGCCCGCGACAAGATGTGGTCCCGGGACAACGGGATACTGCTCAAGGGGATATCAAATTCGCAAACAATCCGACCAAGGTGGAACGTGTCTGTGTCGGCTGTGATAACAGTGTTGGCACTGACGCCGCTACCGCCGTGGAGGGTGGTTCTGGCGCTCAGGTCGAACCCGTCCTTGGCTTCCCTTTCAGTGTTGGCACCTGTTAGAGCGCCCACAACTGTTTCAACCTTGGTATTTCGGTCGCAACGGACACCCGTTCCGGAGTCGGTGTTGCTATAGATATCTCTGGCGCGTCTAGTGCAGGCGCTTTCTGTCAGCGAAGCTTTTATCATAAGTCAAACTTTCCATTTGCATTCCCTGTATGTCGCGCCGTTGATCATCCTCGGGATTCTGGCCGCCGTCTATCGACAGCGCCGCAGTGCCAGCCTGCAATAATGCCGGTGCTTAGTATTTTTCCAAAAAGAGTTTTGATATCAGCCGGTTACATCTTTGTGATTGATGCAGCGGAGCTTGACATCAGTTTGAATATTGCCGCTTGCGCGGAACCTTTGTTCCAACTTTATGCAAATACAGGCGCACATGAAGACAGCCTGTCGCGCACTTCGCCATTCCGCCGCATTCAGTGTTTCAAGTGGCCTTGCGGATCACATGCCAGACAGATCAACGGTCAGCGATTGTAGGAAAACATGATCGCTGCAGGGCCTAAATGGCCTCGTTCTATTCTGAACTCTCGGCCCGATATCGAGGATCGCCCTCTGGCCGTGAGAAGGTTGTCTCGAATCTGTCTCTCAGCGCCTGCATCACAGCTTGGGTCCGGTTTGCCTGAACAGTATCAGGGTGGGCATGTAGCTTGAGCATTCTGGTTAATTCGAAGGGCTTTTCACCAAAAGGCACAATCAGGTCAGACTTTTCAGCGATGCAAATCGGTAAAACCGCTTTGCCGATACCTGCTTCCACTGCTTTCATTACACCTCGGGCATCTGTCGACGTCATTCGCGGCCGGTGTCCCCGCTCTCCGCGAATCTTCTCCCACAGCCGCACCGGTGCCGTACGCGGCGCGTCTTCATCAAAGAACGAGACCCATTCCAATTCAGCGGGGTCGAGACCTTTTGGAGCATAGACACCGTAGTGAACTTCACCAAGATTGACGGCAAACTCGCTGGCTCGGGGCGGGTTCTCAAACCAGAGTGACAGCGTTGCCTCACCGCGGAGAGGCATTGTGTGGATCAAGCCCAGCAGACGGACGTCGAGACGGGGATTTTTCTTGAGAAGATCTGGCAATGTGGTGTTGGCAAGCTCTTCCAGAATCCACGGACTGGAAATTAGCCTGACCAATCCGATGACGTTTCCATCACCTACAGCTATTTCGTCGGCCAGATTCTCCATGCGCAGTTCAACTTCCTCGGCACGCTGGATGACAAGCTTTCCTGTCTCGGTGGGCACCAGCCCGGTTTTCGTCCGGGCGAACAGGGATGTTCCAATGTCAGCTTCCAATGCTGTCAGGCGCCGCCCTGTCGTTGACTGATCCAAATCCAGCAAATGTGCAGCGCGGGCAAGCGAACCCGCGCGTGAGGCTGCAAGAACGATTTTGAGATTGTTCCAATCAAAAGACACAACAAATTCATCCTATTTCTGTGCTTGCTTCCGTCTGAGAAACCGGTTTGCAAAAGACAGTGACCGGGTTTTCACAGGGTGGAGCTGCAACACTTTGGGTTCAGAGGAGGTAGTCAGTGCGCTATCCAGAATAACCAATTGTAACTTGGAGTAAAGGCACTCTTTTGCATCAGTGCCTGCGACAACACTAGGACGGGATGGTGTTTCTAGAAATTCTTGGGCCCCGAAGTCCAAGCCGAGATCGAACGGATTTTGTCGACTGCAATGGCAGCTATGCATGGCCCAATTTAGAAGAAAGTTGCTGTCCAATTCAGCGCTATTATTTCGTGGCAAATTTTCAGTTTTTGACGCTGTCATAGATGAAAGTGGGCACAGGGTGAGTGCCCGCATATTGGGAAATCCAAAATGTACGTTGAAGCTATCTCTCCTGGTCGGTTCACTTGCTGCGAGACCTTAAAAATATGAAAATTTGTTCGGCTGTGTATCTCGATACCATGGTGCGATGCAGTCGATCATCCATTTTTAAATAACTGAAAATAATACTCTTTTTTTGATCCAGCATTGCATCTGCATAATTGCAGGCTGGCACTGCAGCGCTGTCGATAGACGGCGATCGAAATCGCGTGGATGAATGAGAGCGCGACATTTGGGAATAGAAAAAGAGAGTATGAAACATGACAAAAGCTTCGTTGAAAGACAGTCCTCGTACAAAAGAAAAAGCAAGCCAGGCTAAATCAGATCCTGCTTCATTAAGCGGGATGAGTGCGCTCAAGCAAATGCCAGGTTTGGCGGAACAGAAACGCGTCGGCAAAAAGAGCGCTGATCAAAAAGGTGCTGAAAAAAAAGGCAGTTTACCTTCAGCAAGCCCCTCGACAGCCAAGACGGATGATGCGGCTAAGCTTGCTGAAGTTAAGGCTAGTGGGGAATCGCCCCAAACTACTACGTTCACGCAATCCGGCGGGCTTGTGGACCGGTTGGCATCGCTGAACACCGCTTTGATCTTCTCCTCCTACCAGTCCGGTCTGCTGTATATGCTTGGACGCAAGCCTGGCGGCGGTGCCCACCTGCATCAATCGGCGATGAAGAAACCGATGGGCCTGTGCGTGGAAGATGGTGATGGTTTTACCCTGTCGGCTGGCTTCCAGATCATGCGTTTTCAAAACGGCCTGAATGCGAATGAGCGGGTGAACGACATGTTCGATGCCTGCTACGTCGCGCGGCAGACTTTTAATACCGGTGAGCTGGATGCCCATGATGTCGGCATCGGCAAAGACGGCTTGCCGCTATTCATCAATACGCGGTTCAATTGTCTGGCCACAATCGATCCGAAGCACAGCTTCAAGGAAGCCTGGCGTCCCCCCTTTATCTCCGCCCTTATCGACGAAGACCGGTGTCACCTGAATGGCTTGGCCATGGAAGATGGTGAGGCGGCCTATGTGACGGCGGTAAGCCAGTCCGATACCATCGATGGCTGGCGGGATCGCCGCGATGATGGCGGTATCGTGATTGACGTGCGCAAGAACAAGGTAATCTGCAAAGGCCTGTCCATGCCGCATTCGCCCCGGCTTTATAAAGGTGAGCTGTGGTTGCTTAATTCCGGCACCGGCGAGCTTGGCGTGGTCGAGGGGGCTGCGAGCGGCAAAGGGAAATTTGTTCCGCGGATATTCTGCCCTGGCTTTGGTCGCGGCCTTGCCATCAAGAATGGTTTTGCCTTTGTTGGCTTGTCAAAGCCCAGATACCAGCGCTTTGAAGGGCTAGCACTCGATACACGTCTGGCAGAAGCGGACAGCGCACCCTGGTGCGGTATTCAGATCATCGATCTGGCTAAAGGTGCCTGCGTAGACTGGTTCCGCATCGATGGTGCTGTTTCCGAAATTTACGATGTAGCTTTGCTCGAAGGCCATGCCTGCCCGATGGCAATCGGACCAACAGCGCCGGAGATGGCGAAGTTCCTCACACATCAAAAACCGGAACCAGGTGGTGGTTGACGCCCCCAAAGCCGGACACTTCACACTCTCATAACACTATTCGACAAGGAAAATTCAATGCCCCGTTTTGACCAGATATCAAATCCATCACGCAAAAGCTTTCTCCATCGTGGGGGACGCATTGTGAAGTGGAAAGGCGGTGCCGCCAGCATGGTGCCGCAAGTGGCGGAACTGCGTTTGACAGTATCGGCCGCTGCGGTTGGCGCGGCGTTGATATTCGGCACCGGTATGGTCGGAATGGCGCCTGCGATGGCCGGGACGTGTGATGAAACACCTCCTGGTTCGGGGGAGTTTGTTTGTGCTGATCCTGCTGGCGTAGACGTGACCCAGATAATGGGTGGCGCGCCGGTGACCGTTACCACCGAAGCCGGTTTTGGCATAACGACCGCAGCTGGCAATGCACTGCAGATCGATGGTTTGGACGGTGCATCGTTCGATGATGCACAGGCATCTGACATTACCGGCGAACAAAATGGAATCAGCATAGGCAATGCAAACTCGGGTTCTTTGTCACTGGTATCTAATGGCACAGTTACCGGTACCTCGGGGAACGGAATCAGTGCTCAGAATGCTGCGGACACCTTAAACCTTTCCATCACCAGTAATATCGCCATTGGTGCCAATGATGGCATGTACGCCAGTCATGAAGGAGATGGTGGAATAACAGTCACGTCCACCGGCACGGCCACCGGAGCTACTTACGATGGTATTGACGCATATAATGCTGGCACCTATCTAACCGTCAATGCAGTCGACACCAACGGCGGCGAAAACGGTATTCTCGCGATCAACGAAGGCACGCTTGCCTTGACCGTCACGTCCACCGGCACCGCTTCCGGCACCGCCGTTGATGGCATTTTCGCGCGAAACTTTGGCACTGCCACCGACCTGACGGTCAATAGTAACGTGGCGACCGGTGGAGCTAATGGCATTCAAACTCTCAACGAGGGCAGCGGTGCGCTGACCATCACGGCAACCGGCACAACAACGGGAACTGCTTACAGTGGTATTTTCGCGGAAAATTCGGCCAATGGCTCATCGTTGTCAATCACAGCAGCGGATGTTACGGGTGGGACAACTGGAATAAGCGCCCTGAACTATGGCACAGCGGGTCTGACGATCAGTGTTACCGGTGATGTGACCGGTGAAACTGCAGAGGCTATCTTTGCCTATAATAGCGCCAATGATATCTCTGCCTCGACGGTAATCAATCAGGATGCCGGGGAAGTTGCCACCGGTGCGACTGATGGCATGTATGCACTGAATCTCGGCGGATCTCTGACGATTAATGCCCTAGGCACAGTCATCGGCGAGACCGGAGACGGTATCGATGCCCGCAATGGTATCGGTACTACCGGTCTGACCATTACCAGCAATATTGCGACCGGTGCTAATCATGGTATTCTGGCGATTGATTTGGGCGAGGGTGCGCTGACCATCAATTCCACGGGGACAGCAACCGGGACCACCCTCAATGGTATTAACGCGTTTAATACTGCCAATGGCACCGATCTGACGATTGATGCTGTCGATACCATTGGCAACAATTACGGCATTCTGGCACTGAACTTTGGTACTGGGGCATTGACCATCACTTCGACCGGCACAGCCACGGGCACGAATTTCGATGGTATCGGCGCCTCTAACTCGGCTACCGGCACTGACCTGACCGTTAATGCTGCCGATACCAATGGCTACTACAACGGTATAGATGCCGACAACAATGGCATGGGCGCGTTGACCATCACCTCCACCGGCACCGCAACCGGGACCAATGACAATGGTATAGATGCGTATAACTCGGCCAACGGCACCGACCTGACGGTCAACGCGTTCGACACCGTCGGTGATGACTACGGCATCGAGGCGGTCAATGAAGGCACTGGCGCGCTGACCATCAACTCCACTGGGACAGCGACAGGGTATAATGACGATGGTATTGATGCGCAAAACTCGGCCATCGGCACTGATCTGACCGTCAATGCGTTTGATACCGTGGGTAACTCTAGCGGTATTGATGCCGACAACAATGGCATGGGCGCACTGACCATCAACTCGACCGGCACGGCAACGGGCACGAATTTCGATGGTATTGGTGCCTTTAACTCCGCCACCGGCACCGACCTGACGGTCAATGCGGTTGACACCAGCGG
Source organism: Parasphingorhabdus sp. (assembly GCF_059726685.1). Taxonomy (NCBI): domain Bacteria; kingdom Pseudomonadati; phylum Pseudomonadota; class Alphaproteobacteria; order Sphingomonadales; family Sphingorhabdaceae; genus Parasphingorhabdus; species Parasphingorhabdus sp. Next base: position 3,380,619 of record NZ_AP041068.1, on the reverse strand, counting down.
TGGTTATAGCGGTATTGATGCGTACAACGCCGGCACCGGTGCGCTGACCGTCACCTCAACCGGCACCGCAACCGGGACTAACTACGATGGCATTGACGCACGTAACTCCGCCACCGGTACCGATCTGACGGTCAATACGGTTGATACCAGCGGTGGTTATAGTGGCATTAACGCTGAAAACTTTGGCGGCGGCGCTTTGAGTATCACCTCTTCCGGCACAGCAACCGGCGCCAATTTTTATGGTATTTTCGCGAACAACTCGGCTGCTGGTACATCGCTGTCGATCACAGCCAATGACGTCACCGGCAATATCAATGGTATCCGCGCCCTGAACTACGGCACAGCGGGTCTGACGATCAGCATCACCGGCGATGTTACTGGTGAAACTGCAGAGGGTATCTTTGCCTATAACAGCGCCAATGATATCTCTGCCTCGATGGTGATCAACCAGAACGCCGGGGAAGTCGCCACCGGTGCGACTGATGGCATGTACGCGGAAAACCTTGGTGGATCGCTTACCATCAATGCGCTCGGCACGGTCATCGGTCAGACCGGGGATGGTATTGATGCCAGAAACCGCGTCAGTGCAACTGACCTGACAATCACCAGCAATGTCGCGACCGGAGCCTATGATGGTATCAATGCGAACAACGAAGGCACAGGCGCGTTGACCATAACGTCGACTGGTACGGCTACCGGGTCAATTGATAATGGTATTGATGCGTTAAACTCCGGCAATGGCACAGACCTGACGGTCAATGCAGTCGATACCACTGGCGGTTATAATGGCATCGATGCCACCAACAATGGTATGGGCGCGTTGACCATCACCTCAACCGGCACAGCAATCGGGACCAATTTTTATGGTATTTTCGCGAACAACTCGGCTGCTGGTACATCGCTGTCGATCACAGCCAATGACGTCACCGGCAATATCAATGGTATCCGCGCCCTGAACTATGGCACAGCGGGTCTGACGATTAGCGTCACTGGTGATGTTACTGGTGAAACGGCAGAGGGTATCTTTGCCTATAACAGCGCCAATGATATCTCTGCCTCGATGGTGATCAACCAGGATGCTGGGGAAGTTGCCACCGGTGCGACCGATGGCATGTATGCAGAGAATCTCGGCGGATCTCTGACCATCAATGCCCTGGGTACGGTCATCGGTCAGAGCGGGGATGGCATTGATGCCCGCAATGGTGTCGGCACAACCGACCTGACCATCACCAGCAATGTCGCGACCGGAGCCATCAACGGTATCCTTGCATTGAACGCTGGTACTGGCGCAGTAACCGTCACCTCAACCGGCACAGCAACCGGGACTGACCTTTTCGGTATTTTTGCCCAGAACTCCGGCAATGGTACTGATCTAACCCTAGCATCCGCTAATTCTATTGGCGGCATCGACGGTATTCTCGCTATCAACAACGGCACTGGCGCGCTGAGCGTCACTTCCACCGGGACAGCAACTGGAACGACTTCCGATGGCATCGACGCGCGCAACTCCGCTAATGGTACCGACCTGATGGTAACGGCTTTCAGTACTAACGGTGGTGAAAGAGGTGTTTATGCAAACAATCAGGGCAATGGCGTGCTGACCATCAGCACAACGGGCGATGTTACGGGTGAGATCGCAGAGGGTATCTTTGCTTATAACAGCGCCGCTGGCACTGCGATGGATATCAATCAGGATGCCGGAGCAACCACCACCGGTGCAACCGATGGTATGTATGCCGACAATAATGGTGGATCGCTGACGATTAATGCGTTGGGAACGGTCATCGGCGAGACCGGTGACGGTATTGATGCCAGAAACCGCGCGGGCACACTCGATCTGACCATCACCAGCAATATTGCGACCGGGGCCAACAACGGCATCAACGCCCGGAACTATGGCAGCGGCGCGCTGAGCGTCACTTCCACCGGGACCGCGACCGGAACCATTTTCGATGCCATTGAGGCGTTTAACTCTGTCAATGGCACGGACCTTACGGTCAATGCAGTGGATACCCTTGGCGATGACAATGGCATTCACGCATCCAACCAGGGCATCGGCGCGCTAACCATCAACTCAACCGGCACAGCAACAGGGAGCAGCACCGATGGTATTCTCGCTCAGAACTCCGCCAACGGAACGGATCTGACGGTAACCTCCGCCGATGCTATTGGTGACATTGCCGGTATTTTCGCGTTCAACCAAGGCGCTGGCGCGCTGACCATCAACTCAACCGGCACGGCAACTGGCGTCAATTTCAATGGTATTGGTGCGAGTAACTCTGCCAATAGTACGGACCTGACCATCAACGCCGTTGATACCGTCGGCAACCAAATTGGTATAGACGCTAACAACCTTGGCACCGGCGCACTGAGTATCACTTCGACCGGTACGGTGACCGGAACCAATGATAACGGCATTTTCGCAGAGAACTCTGCTGCTGGCACATCACTGTCTGTGACGGCGGCGAATGCCACAGGCGGTGTGGATGGTATTAACGTGCTGCAGGAAGGCACCGAGGCTGCGTCTGTGACGACCACCGGCACGGTATCGGGTGGCACAGGCAATGCGATTACTGCAGAGACCACTGGCTCGGCTATTGTTGTGAACAATAGCGGTACGCTGGAAAGCGGTGCGGGCTTTGCTGTGGAAGCCATTGGCGGTGTGACACAGCTGACCAATAGCGGCAGGATTAACGGCCGGGTGCTATTGAGCGCCTTTGACGATGTGACCGTCAATAACGGCTTGTTCAATGCAACACTGAACAGTGACTTTGCAGCAGGCAATGACCTGTTCACCAACGAAGGCACGGTTCTGGTGGGCAGCAATATTGCTTTCAACAATCTTGAGCAGTTTGTGAATGACGGTTTGATCGACATGCGCAACGGCGTGATTGGCAACAGCCTGACCCTGCCGGGTGATTATGTCGGTAGCGGTGACGGCAGCTTCGCATTCGATGTCACGTTCGATGGCGCAGGTGCAGCCGATACACTCGTCATCGCTGGTGCAGCAACGGGTAATACCGTGTTCGAAATTGACGACATCAGTACCAGCCCCAATTTTGGCAATATGGTTCTGGTCGTAGATGCTGGTGCCGGTACGAACGAGGATGCCTTCGAGCTTGGAACGGAAAGTCAGACAATTGGCTTCTTTGCCTATTCGGTGTTTTTTGATGCGCCGGATAATGACTTTTTCTTGACTAACACGATCGGCACGCCTGTTTTCCAGACGCTCAAGTTTGTCGAAGGGGCGCAATCGCTCTGGTACCGCTCGGCCGATGCATGGGCCGCCCATATGGCTACACCGACCGATAGTTCGGCCTCTCCCGCATGGATGCAGATATATGGTACAGTTACTAATCAGGATGACAGTTTTGAGTTTAGCGCAGGCGGACTGACGGAACCGATCTCTGTAAATTACGAGCAGGACTATTTCGGATTTCAGGCTGGTTATGAATTTGGTGCTGGAGTGACCGAAGATGGGGGACTGTTTGGCCTCACCGGCGGTTATTTGAGCTCTAACCTTGGTTTTGACGGAACGGCCGACAATGTCCGCTATGACGCCTTCAACCTCGGCGCTTATGCCGGCTTGAAAGGCGGTCGGTTCTTTGCAAATGCGCTGGCCAAATATGACTTTATCACAGCCGATGTCAGGGCGCGCACCGCAGGCTACAACGCGGACCTAGACGGTTACGCCTATGGTGTCAGACTTGAAGCAGGCTACCGTCTTGGCGATGAGAAGTTTTTTGTCCAACCGCTCACTAGCTTCGAATATCAACGCGCGAGCCTTGATGATTTTTCTGCGCTCGGTGCCGACATCGACTTTGATACGTTCGATGGCCTGCGTGGTATGATTGGAGCAAGGCTTGGCGGAGAAACCAAAATCAAGTGGGGCAATAACCTGACTTACTATCTTGGCGGACAAGCAGTGCATCAGTCACAAACCGGTGATGGGTTAACCTTTACCAGTGGCGACACATCCATCGAGATTGAAAACCGGTTGTCCAAGACGTTCGGGCGGTTCGAATTGGGGCTAAGTATCGCTACACAAGGAGGCGTCACCGGCTTCATCGAAGGCAATGCTGATATCAGCGGCGACTATACGGGCTATGGAGGGCGCGGCGGATTGAAAGTCCAGTTCTGACAAGTTGATTTTTAAAGGTTCAAAGATTTCTGAGAAAGCAATTCCCGTAGGGTCGCAGGCTTCTCAGAATAGGCGGGGACCGGAGGTTCGAAGCACTCCTGTCCCCGCCGACCATCAGCAGCATAGCTTCATAAAATAGGGGGCATTTTTAAGACAAACCTCTTCCGAATATATCGATCAGGAAGGCAATATTGAAGTCTTAAGCGTCAGCCTATGAACCAAGTGTCAGCAGATCTTATGGCGATTCTAGACAGAATGGAGACACTGCTTGGGCGTATTGAGAACGGTCAATCGACCAAAAGTTTTGAACAACTCAGCTTGTCGCAGCTCGTCCTGAGTCTGAGGCGGGAGTGTAATCAATCGTTTCCTGTCCAATATTTCAGCGTTGATATCTGGGATATTCTGCTGGAACTTTACGAGGCGCAAAAGACGGGCAAGAAGGTAAAAATATCAATATCTGAAAGTAAGTTCAGCAGTGTTCCTCCAAACCTGTTGCGCTATATCGATATGCTAATAGAAGACGAGTTTCTTTACCTGGAACATGTCGGTGTTGATGATGAAATAGGCTATGCGTGTCTGACGCAAAAGGGGCTAGATCAGTTGGAAGAAATTTTTAGAAAATCAAAAAAGACGCTTGGTACCCAATATATGACACTGGACGTTCTTAAGCCCCAAAGAGCGACGGAAGCTAAAGAGAGCTGATCTTCATTCTTTTTTGAACAAGCTCGGCGAACCGGCGTAAAGCAAAATAGCCTTTTCTTTCGAGCGATTCCCCACTGTGTGCGGCAAGCGTGAATCAAAGTGCATACTGTCGCCAGCGCGCATGATGGTATCGATATCGCCAGCGGTTGCATGAATCTCGCCTTCAACGACAAAGCGAAAATGCTCGCCATTCCTCTGTTCTGTGACAAAAGTATATCCTGGAGGGATATGAATCAACATGACGTCCATTCGTCGCCCTTCGAATTGAGAAGAAAGGTCAAAATATTCAACCGGTGAATCAGCTTCAATTCTGCGAGGCGCGTCCGCGCGATTAACAATAGTCTCGCTATTCGGGATGGTCATAAAATAATTCAAATCGACAGACAGTGCTTCTGCCAAAGCCAGCAAGGACACAAGCGAGGGAATGGTTAGGTTGCGCTCAGCTTGAGAAATGAAAGGCGCCGATAATCCGGACTCGGTGGCTAGTTCCTGGAGCGTCATTTTCAACTCCTTTCGCCGAGTCTTGATACGCTCGCCTACCGGCAATATGGATTTCTCAGGAGCTGGCCACGGTGTACCGTCAGCTTTGGCTTTAGTCATATTTTTTATCCATGTTCATCGATCAAACCGAAGTCGCAGACGACTACTGTGCAATCCAGTCGACGATAGGGCATAGATAACAAAGCAACAACACCAGAGTACTACTTTTCAGCAATAATTACTGCATATCAAAAATTTTGATATATAATGTATTTGAAATGATACTGCTTATTGTTAAAAATCAAAAAAATAAAAAATTCGAATTTTTTCCGATTAAGGAATACGATCTGGCTTTGAATTAATTGGCATTAAAGTATTGAAATAAAACGATTAAAATAAATACTCATTCCTTTTATTCCACTAGCCCCTGCTTTTTTTTCCTATTTGAGTGACCATGACTGCGTATATATAGGGTGATCAATCGAAAGCTTGAAGCGACAGATTGATCATTTTTTGTCATTCGATCAAAATTTTGCATGGCAATTAATTTGATCGCATCAAAAAAGTGCTTTGTAATTGTTAAAGTGAGAAAACCCCCATGATCTTGTTTGAACGCAAAATATTATCCGAGTTAATGATCGGCCGTACCCATTATGTTGACGTGGGAGACCGTAAACAGGTTTCTGTCTATTATCCCAGCGATACTGAAGTTCATTTGAGGGCTTCGGATTCCACTGTTTTCAGGGGAGAGATGACCATGAAAGATGCCGGCTACAAGATAAGTTGGCATGATGGTACTGATGGTTACTACAAGATAGCCGAACATCTGGGTGCATATGTATATATTGATGATAATGGAAGATCAGCTGGCACCATCACAAAAATAGTTCCCGGAAATCCAGAATATCTCTGACCACCTTTTCTCATGATGGTGGATAAAAACCATGTGCGAACACCCTGTCCAGACTTTCCCGAGCGTTAGCTCGTTTTATCCATAGCAATGAATATCTTTTGAGGCAGGAACACTTCTATCACGCAGTTTTCCTGCCTCTCATTTCAGGGCAAATTTGTGATTGGACTTCGTGATTTACACTGGGGCATCATGAGAAAGGGAGGCGGTATTTGAAGCAGCTAGACAATTGTTACAAGCCGACAGATTGATCCTGATCCTCAGCATCAATGGACTAACTGTTTAAGCTACATTCATTTTTGCAGCGTTAAACGGTGCAATATGAACGATGGAGAGAGAAAATATGCGGCTTCTTGCTTTTACCGGTCTGGCCCTGGCTACCCTTGCAACCCCGGCGATCAGCCAGTCCTCCGGCCAAGGCGATATCGCGGTAACCATATATAATAATAACCTCGCGCTGGTGCAGGATACGCGCCGTCTCAATATTCCTTCCGGCCGATCTGTACAGACTTTCCCAGGCGTATCAGGACAGATCAGAGCCGAAACAGTGGGCTTTAACGCCGCCAACACTGGAATTGTCGAACAGAATTTCGATTATGATCTTCTCTCTCCCGCCAAGCTGATGGAAAAAGCGGTTGGCGAAACTGTCACAATCGTGCGGATCAACCCCGCGACTGGAAAAGAAACAAGGGAACGCGCAAAGGTGCTGGCTGCCAATGGCGGTGTGGTTCTGCAAATTGGTAGCCGGATCGAGGTGCTGCGCGATGACCGGCTGCCAACGCGAGTGATATTTGATAAAGTTCCAAACAATCTGCGGGCACGCCCAACGCTATCTGTAACACTGAACAGCACGCGCAGTGGCACACGCCCGGCGCAGCTCAGCTATCTAACTGGTGGCATGGGTTGGAAAGCCGACTATGTCGCCTTGTTTGATGAAAATGCCGGCAAAATGGATGTGCAAGGCTGGGTTACTCTGACCAACAATACCGGTACGACATTCAACGACGCGAAAACATTGCTGGTGGCTGGAACACCCAGCGTGAACGGACAGCGCAGCTCGAATCGCCGAAACAATATCCGCCGCGCCGGAACCGAATCCGCCAATCGTGAAGCGCTCGGGGACTTTTACCTTTATCCTCTCGCGGCACGAACGACGATTGCCAATGCGCAGACCAAGCAAGTCAGTTTTCTCGACGTGACCGGCGCTTCGGCAAAAAAGGCATATGAGTTTACTAATCGCTGGCTTGGTTCCCAGAATGAGGCGCAAAGCGCCGCGACTGTATTGCAGTTCAGTGCGTCGGCAGATGGCGGCCTTGGTGACGCACTGCCAGCTGGTACCGTGCGCGTTTACATGAAGGATGCCTCAGGTCAGCCGCAATTTATCGGTGAAAATACAATTGGCCATACGCCAATGGGGTCTGAGCTTGGCCTCAAAACTGGTGAGGCGTTTGATGTGAAGGTAAAGCCAACCGTTACCGAACGGCGACGGTTGTCATCTACAAAATGGCGCAGCGCCATGTCCTACGAGCTGACTAATGCGCGCTCAACGCCGGTTACTGTTTCGCTCATCCAAGACGGCCTAGATTTCTATTGGAGTGATACCCGGATCGTTAACGAAAGCCTGAAAAGCGAACGGCGTTCATCAAATAGTATCGTCTGGAAAGTGCCTGTACCGGCAAATGGGCGAACCACCGTAACCGCGACTTTCGAGACACGGTTCTAGAACGGGGCGCTGGGCTGATGCCAAGGCTTTTAAACCGGCTCGACTTGAGAGTCCTTCTGCTGTTGGTTTCACTTCTGGCGGCCCCCGTGGCTGCCCAGACAGACTTCAACCGCCAAGTCGTTACATCCGATGGTCCGTCATCCGTTTCGGTGACCGTCTATCGCGATCCGAACCGAACCGGCGACCGTGGCATGAATCTAAGATATCTTGGCGGTTATGCCCTGATCACCGAACAACGAACCGTGACACTGCCTGCGGGAGAAATCGACCTGCGTTTTGAAGGCGTGGCAGGCGGCATAATTCCGCAATCTGCAATTGTTACCGGCTTGCCGGATGGCGTGATCGAGAAAAATCGTGACGCAGCGCTGCTGTCACCATCTGCTTTGCTCAATGGCTATCTGGGGCGGGGCGTTACCGTTCGCCGGACCAGCGCGGTCACTGGCCAGACCACGGAGTTTGATGCACAAATCCGGACCGACGCCAGTGGCGGTGTCGTGGTGCAGACAGCCGATGGCTTCGAAGCGCTGCAATGTACCGGATTCAACGAGACGATTGTCTATCCATCCATTCCTGAAGGCCTTTCCGCCAAGCCGACTCTGTCGGTTAAAAGCCAGGTTGCGACAGCCACCCGAGCGACTGTGACCCTGTCTTATCTGGCCACCGGTTTTGACTGGCAAGCCAATTATGTCGCCGACGTCAGTGCAGACGGTCAGACGATGAACCTGTTTTCATGGGTGACGCTGGCCAATGGGGATGAAACAACTTTTGCGAACGCGCGGACCCAGACTGTTGCAGGACAGCCGAATAAAGGGCGTGATAATATAGCGCGTGCAACCGGCGGAGCGATTTCCCTGCGTTGCTGGCCGCAAGCTACAACCAGTGACATCATGGTGAAACGGTTTGAGCGTGCGCGCAGGGAATCGCGTTTTGCAGGCAGGCCGCTTCCCGCACCCATGGCTATGATGGAATCAGCGGCCGATGTGGTGGGAGTGAGTGCCAGGAAGGTCCAAGCGAAGCAAGAAGATCTCGGCGACCTTAAGCTCTATCGTATTCCCGTTCCGGTAACTGTAGCTTCACAAAGCCAAAAACAGGTAGCGATGTTTGAAAAGACGGCGATCCCGTTTGAGCAAATCTACGAAGCGCAGATCTGGGCGAACGGTTATTCTGATCCCACACCGCTCGCAACCACGCTGCGTTTCCAGAACAAAAAACGCGATGGCCTGGGACTTGCCCTACCTGCAGGCAAAATGGTTGCCTTTAAAGCAGCAGCGGGTGAACGGCTATTGCTCGGAGAGGGGGGTCTGGACGATAAAGCAATTGACGAAGAAGTAGAGGTCACGATCGGCGAAAGCTCTCTGGTTCGCTATAAGATGTTATCCGTTGAGGAAGTTGATACGAAACGGGAAAGCTTTGCCGACATGCAACTCACCATCACCAACGCGTCGCGTTCGCCAGCCCGGGTTGAAATTAAAATCTACCACCAGGATGACCATAAACTACGAAAGCTCAGCGAAAGACTTGGCCGAAAGGATGGCAAGGATTTATGGAAAGTAACCGTGCCGCCCAATAGCGACCGCGTCCTGACCTATAGGGTAGTGCGTAAATAGTAAATATCTGCTGGATTACATGTAAGCCGATTTCTCTCAGGACTGTCCCCAGCGCGAATGTGGGATGCCGTTCATTTAAATATACCCAAAACAAATGAATCCCCGTCAACGTCTGTAGCGCGCCCTTAAAACATCCCGGCTCTAGGCACTGTGTTGGTGTGGTGACCAATTATTTTACCTCTTGTGATATCGGTCATTGCAAATTGTAAGTGACACCGCCAAACATTTGTGAAATTCGCTGGATCTAGGGGCACAAGAGATCGTGAGACTTCAGAGGACTCTGTCATTTTTCCTGCTTATGGCATTGGGGCAAAGTGTCTTTCCGGAAGCCATTGCGGCGCAGCCGGTAAAACGTCCCGCGCCGCTCTCCGGAAAAATTACGGCAACAAAAGGCGGAGAACAAGCAACTTTGCTCCCACGCAGGACGTGGCAAAGGGCCGTGCGCCAGCAGGACCTGAAGACCGGAGACGTCCTGCGCACCAAGGCGGCAGGTACGCTGGCCATTGTTTTTGCCGATGGCACGCAAGTGCGCTTGGGCAGGAACTCGGTGATGGTCGTGCGTCAGGTTAGCAAAACCGGCAAATCTTCTCTGTCGCTACAACGCGGCCGCGCGTGGGGCCGCAGCCCGCGCAACAGAACCAATCTGTCCATCGAAACGCCATCGGCAACGGCGGCTATTCGCGGCACAGAATGGGCTATCAATGCTGATGCGGAATCCAGCCGGCTGCAGGTTTTCTCAGGCACTGTCGAACTGTCGAACGATGCCGGATCACTGACCGTCGAAGCGGGACAAGCGGCCACGGTGCTGCGGGGCCAGGCACCGACACGGACCTTGCTCGCAAACCCGACCGGGCGCGAACAGATGCTGTATTTTGTCAATCTGGCCAGCGGACTGGATTTGCTCGGTAATGATAGCGAAGCTTTCGTTAGCGCGCGCCGGTTAGCAGCCAGCGGGGACTGGGAAACCGCAGCCCGTTTTTTTGATGACCTTTCCCGATCCGAAGATCCGGTCGACCGGGCTACCGGCACATATGGCGGTTATGTCGCGGCGGTACAGCAGGGCGAAGAAGCCGCGCCGCCGATGCTTGATGCGACGGCTGAGAGCTATCTGGCGCTTGCCCTGATTGCCGCCTATGATGGCGACCTCAGGACAGCAAAGGAAACGGCGGAAGAGGGCCTTCAAGCTTTTCCGGATGCTGCCGCGCTTTATCGGGCCAAGGCAGATGTTGAGGCGTTGCTGGGTGATGCCGATGCGGCGCTCGCCACTATGGATGCTGCTCGCGCTACCTTTCCCGACGACGTGTCGCTGAAGATCGGCGACGCTGATTTGCTGCGTGATTATGGCGGCAGGCCAAAGGCCGCAAGAGACTTGCTGAAACCCATTCTTGCGAACGACCCCGATGATTTTGCGGCCCTGAAATCGCAGGCGAAAAACTGGATGCACATTGGCGGGTTGAAAGAAGCCAGCCGACTGGTGACGCGAGCGCTTGCAGCACGGCCCTATGATGCGGAACTGATCAGCATGCGGGCAGAAATATTGCTGGAACAAAACAGGCTGTCCGACGCTAAAGCGGAAATCGACAAGGCTCTGGAAATGGACGCTGGCAATGCGCTGGCGGGCAATGCATTGGCACAATATTGGCGGCGAAAGGATCGATTGGCCCAAGCGCTCGAGGCATCTTTGGCAGCTTCGGCGCATAACCCGGACTATGGCATGGGTTTTCTGGGCCTAGCGCAGGTGCATCATGAAATGGGCGAAACCGGTCTGGCCGAACAGCAATTTGATGCGGCCGACCGGCTTGATCCTTTTAATCCGGCCATAGCTCTTGCCCGGACCGGTGTTGCTTTGCAGGATTTTGCGGCTGATGACGCGATCCGGAACGCACGAGAAGCCTTGACGCGTTATCGTGGGCGCGGCGGCGAATATGTCAACTTGTCGGAGAATCGTGAGACTGGGAGCCTCGTGTCTCAGGCTTTCCGTTTCCTCGATCTGGAAGGCTGGGGGCGCTATTATGCCGACCGCGTGTTCGACAGCTTCACGCCATCCAGCTATTTTGATCAGGCGATCAACCAAACACCGGGTCCTTTCCTGATCCGAAATGCGGATGGTAGTTTTAATGCACAGCAGGCCGCAGGAGATAATGGGGAAGGGGAGAGCTTTGAAGCGCTGTCCAGCTTCCTGCAAGGTGTGGCTCTCGACCCTTTGAGTGTTGCCAGTTCAACGCGGCGCTTGCGGTTCGACAATGGTAATTTCATAGAACCCTTTGTCGGGGCTTCGTTGCTGGATGAGAATTTACGCAATGAGAAGGCGCTTAGCGGCGGGCTTGATACTATTTTCGATGCACCGCTGCCCACAGCGATCTGGCTACGCGGCAACTACACTGATATTTCCGACAATCGCCGGCGTCCCGATATCAGCCCGTTCTCGCGACGCCGCGGCGGCGAGAGGTTGTTTTTCGGCGGCTATCTCGGGCTGGAGCTCACCCCGTCCGATAGCCTCGTTTTGAATGGGGAGTTACAGCGCAATACGGATCTGTCCGAAACTAATATTCTTGGCTTGCTGGATGACAGTTTTGCGCTGGAAGAAGACCGCGAGGCGGAGAGGAACTTTCTGTTCGGATTATATAGTCACGAATTTGGCTATCGTGATCAGCTCACCATCGGGGCGGGTTTTGGCCGGTCGCAGTTGAACGTCATCTCGATTGACACCACGAGCACGCTGCCGTTCAGGGATCAACTGGCGCAAAACAGAGCTACCTTTAGTTATCTTAGTGCCAATTATGCCAAAGGTTTTGGCCCTCTGGACCTACGGATCGGCGCAGAATGGAGCGATGTACGCACGCGCGACGTGACCTCGGTTTTCGATTTTGAGCAGGACATCGTTGCCCCGGGTATAGCGCCAGCCCGGTTCGATTTGCGAACGACAGAAGCTCGGGCCTATATCGATTTGCGCTACCATCCGATTGAGCCATTGGTGCTTCAGGGGCAAGTAGAAGCGACGGCCCGCACAATCGCAGGGGACACGCGCTATCCTTTCAACTTTCGATTTGGCGCTTCCTATGAGCCTTTAGAGGGCCACTGGCTGCGTGCTGCCTTCCTACGCCAAAGCCGCGGATTGTTCGATTTCAGTTTCCGCCCAGCAGCCGTGGTTGGATTGCAGGCAAATTCTGTACCGAGCTTTCGCCAAAGCCGCAATGACAGCGTGATTGTTCGCTGGGATGCCGAATGGTCTGATCGCCTGTTCACGACCGTGGAATATCAAGACCAGCAACTGGAGGCTGTGCAATATGCCGTTCCTGATCTGCCCGTCGACATTACCGGTTTTCCTGTTTCGGTGAAACGGATCAGCGGGGAAGCCAATTTATGGCTGGGCGGGAATATCGGGCTGCGCGCTTCCTATGCCTATACGGACAGCGCAATCGAGGGCAGCTTCGTTTCTGGCGATAATGTCAACCAGGCGATTGGCCCGACCTTCGGCTGCGCCACGGCGGATTTGAATTTCACGTTTGGCTGCACCTATGAAGTCGGTGACCAACTGCCCTTCGTTCCCGGCCATTTCGCGCGGGCTTCTCTGGTCTGGACGCTGCCTGCACCCACCCGGCTGAAAGCGACGGTATCAGCCAGTTATATTGGCGGACAGGATGACGATCTGAGCTTGCCTGTCGAAGATGTCACACTGGTTGATGCGCGGCTGGAATGGGAGCCGCTGGATCGGCGTCTTGCATTCAATCTTTCGCTGCTGAACTTGCTCGACAAACGCTATGATTCAGCGACTGGTGTTGCCGCGCCCCGATTTACTGTGCTCGCCGGTGCGGAGGTGCGCTTCTGATGGCCGAACCACGGATCACAACCATGCTTTCCCCGCACCGCAGACTGTCTGGATTGTTGCTGGTTGCGGTGGCCGCACTGCTGGTTGGAGCGCTCAGCCTGACAACCTTCATGAGAGACCTTGACGGGCGCAGCTTTGACTATTTGTCGACCACCGCGCCGGTAGTGCCAGAACAGCCAGGGATTACGCTGATTGCTATTGACGAACCAAGCATGGACGCGATTGGCCAGCAATGGCCGTGGCCACGTTCCCGACATGCGGAGCTGATCCGTCAACTGCGTGGGGCGGGGACCAAGGCCATTGCCTTCGACGTGCTTTTTGCCGAACCATCGGATGACGTCGAGGATCAGGCACTGGTCGATGCGATGGGGCCGGATATCATTCTGGCCGCTGATGAAAGTATTATAGAACGCCCGTATGGCAGCACATTGGTCCGCACCCAACCCATGCCGGAGCTGATTGCAGCTGGCGCGCAAGCCGGTATTGCGAGCCTGTCGATGGACGGCGACGGGGTACTGCGCAACATGCCGCTCTATAGCGACGGCTTCATGGCCAAGCTGATCGAGATGACGACCGGAAAAACTGTGCCAGAAAACCGGACGCCACGCCGAATCCAGCACTTTGGTCCGGCGGGTAGCTATCCGACTATTTCTTATTATCAGGCGCTGGACCCCGCGACTTATTTGCCGTCTGACTATCTGCAGGACCAGATTGTAATTGTCGGCTTTGCGTTGCAGACCAATGCCGATATCGCTGCGGGTGGTATAGATGCCTTCGAAACCGCCTACACATTGCGGTCGCGCCAGCTGACACCTGGGATCGAAGTTCAGGCGACGATCTTTGACAATATTCTGTCCGGGCTATCCATCGCGCCTGCGCCGCAGTGGTTATCGCTGGTATTTGTTGCCATCGCAGCAGCGTTTGCGCTGGCGGTATCACGCCCCAAGGCCCCGGTGAGAAAGGCGCTCTTGCTGGCACTGGCCCTACTGGGTTTGATCGGTACAAGCTGGCTACTTCTGCAATTTGGACGCTTCTGGGTCGGACCGGTGGCACCATCAGTGGCACTAGTGCTAGGCGTCGCGGCTATTGCGACACGCGACTTTGCCGGTGAGCAGAAACGAGGACGAGAAGTACAGAATGCATTTGGTCAATATCTGGCACCGGAAATGGTTCAGAAAATTGCCGATGATCCGGGCCTGCTCAATCTTGGTGGGGTGAACCGAGAGCTCACCATACTATTCTCCGACATACGCGGCTTCACATCCATTTCAGAGGCGATGCAGGACGACCCGCAAGGGTTGACGCGAATGATCAACGCGATCCTTACACCGCTGTCCAATATCATCCTGCGCCATGGCGGTACTATCGACAAATATATGGGCGACTGTGTGATGGCCTTCTGGAACGCGCCACTTGATGATCCCGACCATGCTCTGCATGCGTTGGAAGCCGCACGCGAGATGCTGGCAGAAATGGAGGATATCAATCGGAAAATCCAGGCAATGCTGCCTGAAGAGGCAGATGTGCCGCTTATCAGGATGGGGATCGGTATCAACACAGGGACCTGTGTGGTTGGCAACATGGGATCGGACCGCCGGTTCGATTATTCTGTGCTGGGCGATGCGGTTAATCTCGCGTCCCGTCTTGAAGGACAGTGTGATGAGCAGGGTGTCGATATCCTGATTGGTCAAGCCACCGTTAGCGCGGCATCATCTCTGACTTTCAGAAAGGTGGCCGATATTCAGGTTAAAGGGCGATCAGCGACAGAGCCAAGCTATACTTTGTGCGATGACCCCTGATCCAGATATCGGAAATGCCGTTCAATTGCATTCAAGCGGCGTATTTGGTTTTTGAGCTTTCCGGGATAGGGCGGGGACGATGCTGCTCGTCCAGAGCCACAAAGGTAAATAGTCCGCTGGTTACCGGGACATGCTCTTCGCCTCGGTTGCGTTCAGCGACAACATCAATCCGCAGGCTAACCGACGTGTTGCCGATCCGCTCAACCTGCGCATAAACCGAAACAATATCACGGGTCAGGATAGGTGCGATGAACTCCATCGCTTCAATCGCAACCGTGGCAGTCGATCCCTGAGCGACCCTCGCGGCCATTATGCCGCCAGCAATATCCATTTGCGAGAGAACCCAGCCACCAAATATATGACCGTTATTGTTCAAATCGCGCGGCTGCGGTGCAACACGCAAAACCGGTTGTAGCGCGATTAGTTTGCGCAGGTCTTCCTCACTCATCCGGCGAAATATCCTTGCTGACCGGATCATCTATACAGTCGTCATGCCCCGTTCCACTGGACATGAAAACGAGTCCCATCAGGGCGGCTGTCAACAACAGGGCGAAGCCGACACCCACTGCTGCGGCTATATACATATGAACCGAAACCAGCCCGTGGAGATAATATAAAAGGCCTAATGCGACTGCGACACATACGAACGTGAGCGCGCTCATCCATCGCATCAGACGCCAGTAACGCGACCAAGCCATGCCGGCATATAGGGGATCATCTAGCTGCGATGGACCGGGCAATTTTTACATCTCCATTGGAATTATCCCCTCTTTGGACCTTATTGGATTTGCCATCAAGTCCAACTTCCCGCAAAAATATGCTATGTTAATGTTACATAATAGAGAATCAGGGATGTTTCGAAGCATGGGAAGAGGGCGCAAATGACGATACAGGCTATATTGCAGGGACGGGAAGGACAGATCTTCAGTTGTTCGGCAAACCATAGCGTTGCCGAAGCTGTTGCCATATTGGCCGAGAAAAGGATCGGGGCATTGCCTGTTCTTGATGGAGATCGGGTGGCAGGCATTTTTTCCGAGCGAGATGTCCTGCATTGCCTGCAAGACCTTGGTGCAGCAGCGATGGACAAGCCGGTATCCGAAGTGATGACTGCTGATGTTATTTCGGTCGACCTGCAAAAAAGCGCAATCGGAGCACTGTCTTTAATGACCAAGCGCCGTATCCGCCATTTGCCGGTGGTTGAAGATGACAAGCTGGTCGGCTTTATATCTATAGGCGATCTGGTGAAGTACCGGATCGACAAGATTGAGAGCGAAGCCGCGGCTATGCGCAACTATATCCAAAGCGCTTAGTCTGTCGAAGGACTAACGGATCGACACTCCGACAGTATCAAAATAGGCAAGGCTCTTTTCTCGGACTGCTGTGGCGCGCGCGACAGGATCGGGATAGCGGTCGCGATAGGCTTTTGACCGGACTTCCAGACTGAGTGGGATTGCCGGGGGCAGGGCAGCCAATATGTCAACAAGCGGTAAGCTGCCTTCTCCCGGTACGCTGCGCAAATCGATGGCATCTTCCAGATAGGAATCGAAATCATCGGAGCACTGCAGGTTGCCATCACAGATCTGGCTATATGCTAGCAGGTTGCCGTCCACAGCTTTCAGACTGGTTGCCGAATGACCGGCGCGTTGAAAATGCAAGCTGTCGATCAGCACAGCCGCTGCCGGGTGATCGCATCGCGCTACAATATCCAGAGCGGAATCAAGCGATTGTACTGCGGTTATCATTAAGAATTCCAGTGACACGCGGATATTGGCTGGTGCAGCCCATTCGCAAAGTTGATGCAATGCCGCCGCTGTTCGGTCCGGGTTGGGTTCTGCGCTGACGACCAGAATATTGGGTGCGCCCAGCTCCGCTCCAGCATCTACTATCAGGCGATGATCGTCAGTAAGTTCCCCGCCTTCTGGAATCCATACGACCTCAACATCAAGCACAGATAGGCCATGCTGTTTGATTGCCGCCATGGTGGCTCTGGCTTGTTCGGGTGTCCACTGCTTGGGTTCAATGGTGAAGCCGACATGGCTGAATCCTGCTTGCCCGGCTGCATCGGCGATTTGATTAGGCCGAAATTCTGGAAGAGTACCAGCAGCCAAAGACAATATGTGATCCATAGGCTTGGCCTAACCAATGACTGTCTCAATACAATGCGCGCTTTTAAGAGGGCCTTGCAGTGGGTTGCTCATCGGGTTTTGGGTCTGGGGACTTTTTCCGGAAGATGAGTTGGATAACTTCCATCAGCGTCGGTTTGGCCATTAGCCATAGCAAACCAACATAGGCGAGGCCGCCTATTGCAACCAATATTGCAAGCCGCGCATAAACAGTCATATCCGGTAAAAACTGGTCAGCAAAATAAACGACTGCGGCCATTGCGATAGAAGTCGACAGTCCAGGCCAAATTGCTGCAGCGAGCTCTCTGCCGCCGATTCCGATGTGCCGGTAAGACTGAAAGAAAGTGAAAAGTGTCAGCAGCGGGAAGGCAACAACCCAACCCCAGGCGAGACCAATGGCACCCCATTGCAGGCCAATGATAAAGGTGATTGGCATTAATATAGCCCCAACGAAAGAAGCGCGGGCCGTAATCTGGGGTTTGCCGACCGCGTTATTTGCGGGGGCGAATAATATCTGCAGCGTCATTACCGGCATAGCCAAAGCTAGAATGCTTACAAAAGGCGCCATTTCGAGCCATTTGGGACCAAATAGGCTGCCGACCAAGGGCGCTGCTGTAACTGACATGCCGAGATATAACGGGCAGGAGATCAACATGATCAAACGCACGGCCTTGAGGAATGACCAGCTCAAGGCCTTGGGATCGTGCTGCAAACGGGAATAGGCCGGGAATGCTACTTCATTGAGAGGCGGTACAAATTTTGCGGCGAAGATCGTCGTGAGAAATAGAGCTTCAGCATAGAGACC
>NZ_AP041068.1:0-3357500 GCF_059726685.1 Parasphingorhabdus sp. | reverse complement strand
TCGAAGTGGATCCAGGAAATAGCTCCACCATATAGACCGTACCCGAAACCGACACAGGTGGTCAGGTAGAGTATACCAAGGCGCTTGAGAGAAGTATTCTGAAGGAACTCGGCAAATTACCTCCGTAACTTCGGGAGAAGGAGGCCCTGCATGAAGGCAACTTTTTGCAGGGGGCACAAGCTGGGGGGTAGCGACTGTTTAGCAAAAACACAGGGCTCTGCTAAGTCGGCTTCAAGACGACGTATAGGGTCTGACGCCTGCCCGGTGCTCGAAGGTTAAGAGGAGGAGTGCAAGCTCTGAATTGAAGCCCGAGTAAACGGCGGCCGTAACTATAACGGTCCTAAGGTAGCGAAATTCCTTGTCGGGTAAGTTCCGACCTGCACGAATGGCGTAACGACTTCCCCACTGTCTCCAGAATATGCTCAGCGAAATTGAATTCTCCGTGAAGATGCGGAGTACCCGCGGTTAGACGGAAAGACCCCGTGCACCTTTACTGCAGCTTCAGAGTGGCATTAGGAAAGAATTGTGTAGAATAGGTGGGAGGCTTTGAAACTTGGGCGCCAGTCCGAGTGGAGCCATAATGTGAAATACCACCCTATTGTTTTCTGGTGTCTAACCTAGATCCGTTATCCGGATCAGGGACCCTCTGTGGCGGGTAGTTTGACTGGGGCGGTCGCCTCCTAAAGAGTAACGGAGGCGCGCGATGGTGGGCTCAGGACGGTTGGAAACCGTCTGTTAGAGTGCAATGGCATAAGCCCGCCTGACTGCGAGACTGACAAGTCGAGCAGAGACGAAAGTCGGTCATAGTGATCCGGTGGTCCCTCGTGGAAGGGCCATCGCTCAACGGATAAAAGGTACGCCGGGGATAACAGGCTGATGATTCCCAAGAGCTCATATCGACGGAATCGTTTGGCACCTCGATGTCGGCTCATCACATCCTGGGGCTGGAGCAGGTCCCAAGGGTTTGGCTGTTCGCCAATTAAAGTGGTACGTGAGCTGGGTTCAGAACGTCGCGAGACAGTTTGGTCCCTATCTGCCGTGGGCGTCGATAATTGAAAGGAGTTGACCCTAGTACGAGAGGACCGGGTTGAACATACCTCTGGTGTACCAGTCATGCCGCCAGGCGTGCCGCTGGGTAGCTATGTATGGACGGGATAACCGCTGAAAGCATCTAAGCGGGAAGCCTCCCTTAAGATAAGTTATCATAGAGTCGTGGGAGACCACCACGTTGATAGGCTGGGTGTGGAAGTGCAGTAATGCATGTAGCTAACCAGTCCTAATTACTCTATTCGCGCTTGTAGAATCCCGCCATCAACAACAATGTTGGACCAAGAAATTGGATAACCTTCTTGTCGTAGATGCTGGACATTATAAGCTCAGCCCACGGTAATATGTGCATGGATTAAACATGCATATCTTACCAACGATATATCGATTAAAAGACCCGTGATTACAGCTTATGCGCTTGCTTCATTGCTTGGTGGCCATAGCGTCTGTGCCCCACCCGATCCCATCTCGAACTCGGCCGTGAAACCAGATTGCGCCGATGGTACTTTGTCTTAAGGCATGGAAGAGTAGGTCGTCGCCAGGCATTGCAGCAGGCGCATTGAGATGTAGTCACGAGGAAATAACCCATTCACTTTTTCAAAAAGCGGCCTGTCCATCGAGTGGGCCGGCCGCTTTTTTAGTTTTGGCAGCTGTTGCAATATGGCTGCCATTGGTGGCGCGGGATGGAGCAGTCCGGTAGCTCGTCAGGCTCATAACCTGAAGGTCGTAGGTTCAAATCCTACTCCCGCAACCAAAAAAGGCCGCTGACCTAATGGGTTGGCGGCTTTTTTGTGTCTGGCGCAAAGGGGAAGTTTCAAGCCTCTATTCCTTGGTTCTGATGCTTTGCTCTGCTCGCGCTGGCACCCATTTGATGTTTGGCTCGCTATTTTCAGCAAGGACCAAAGGAGCGCCAGGAGCGCTAATATCAGCATTGCGAATTTCGACATTAGCCGGTGCATCATTGTCAAAAAGGAAAACCGGTGCGTCGTTGTCGTCAGCGGCGCGCACGACGGGCCTGTCGATTACATATTTTGCGCTGCCCCCATGGAAGGAGAAATGGGAAGCCCGGCCTGACCCGCCACGTGATCGTGGATCTTCACTGCGGCATTTTTCCACTTCACCGCTGCCCCAAAAGCGGAAATTGCGCTTGTTATCTTTGGCCACGCAATCGGACAGTCTGACATCGGTTGATTTCAAATCAAACCCTCCGTCCGTGCTGCCTGTGGCAACGCAATTCAGATATTGGATCGCCTTATTGCCTCGCTCGTCAGTAAAACCATCTCCGTTCCAGTAATCGCTGCCAGACCTGCCCCGCTCGGCAAAACCATGTGCCTCACAGCGACGATAGATGATGGACCGTGCTTCATCGTCGAGAACGAAGCCGGCGCAATATCGTTCTGTCTCTGTCCCGGCGCGCGCAATTACATCTTCTATGAGACCGTCTCGCGATCCATAACGGATACGGGTCATGGCTCTGCTGATGTCGTCTCCCGTAATCCGGCGCAATGTGAAATTGGTCAATGACGCGGGTGTAGATCGGTCTGAAGCGGTATTTTCAAGAAACCGATACAGATCGCGCCCCTCAACATCTTCCACAACCAGGCTGTCTGTCGCGACATTCACCCGAATGGCACCATTGCCGAGATTGAAGAAGCCCGAGTTTCTGATCACCAATCCCGATTGGGCTCTTAGTCCTTCTCCTGAGCCATCGCCTTTGAAAGTGCGGCCATCTATGGTTGCTGCGTTGGCAGAATGAGACCTTCCTGCCAGAGACGCCAACACGAGAGCGGAGATAACAGTTCTGCGGTCTGGATGGTTCACGATATCACATTCCTGCTATGGTTATGCCCGCCAGGAAACGGTGCCGGGAAAATTCACGTCCCGGGAATGTGCCTGAAGCATCCTGTTCGCGAAAATCATATTGGGCGTGGAGCGCAAAGCGCGGCGCCAGACGCCATTCTGCGCGCATCTTTGCGCTGGTGATATCATAGCGCCGGTCGATATCCTGGAAGCGGTCGCGCTCGTAACCAGCGCTCGCACTGATGACGAGATTGCGTAACAATTCATAGTCCGCCGTCAGCGAGAAAGATGTTGCAACAAAAGCGCCCGAACCCAGTGTCGAGGACTCTTCAACCCCACGATTGGCCCTTGCCGTCAGCGTCACCAGGGGTGTTACAAAATATTCCGCCTTCGCCCTGACGGCAAAGCCATCGACATCTTCAAAGCCAGGATCCTCGAAATTTTGCTTGAAATAGCCAACTCCGATTTCCGAACGGATCAGTTTGCTGAGCTGAAAACTGGTTCCGGCCGTAATTTCGTAGCCTTTAGAGTCTCTGGATGGAGAAAGCGCCGGTTGTGTCGTGTAGTCCCGCCGATTGATACTTCCGTTGATGAATACAGAAGTGTCGGGGCTGATCGCGAATTCGGCAGCCAGATCTGACGTAAACAGTGTTCGGTTGCGAAAGTCCTGATCCACCGGCACGTCCAAGCCGTCTCGTCCGTCCTTATAATCACGGGTTTCAATTCCGACGCGACCGGCAATACGCAGCCGGTTGAAACTCTGTGCTGCTCCGAGAAATGCAGAGGCATAGCGATATTGTACCGGCTTTTGCAGATTAAGCGGGGAGGCGGGATCGGTTCTATCCTCCGTGGCTTGTCCGTTGCGGGTTCCGATATAGATCTGGCCGTCCCGACTGGCGTCAAACCTTCCGCGGAGACCCAAGGTATAGTCCGTGGTGCTCTGACTATCGGTGCTTAAATATTGCCGACGGTCTACCTCTGCAGCGGTCGCGATATTGAAACTGCCAAGCTGTGTAGATGCGGTAACTTTGGGCCTGACCCTCACGATCAGGTCATCACTGGCATCGCGCACTGCAAAGATATTGCTGTCGTAAAGCGTTTCGATATTGATGCTTGGCATGATCTCTACTCCATCAACGCGGTACGGGACGGCATCATATTCAGGCTGAGGTCGATCAAGAACGCCAAGCTGATCGTTCCTCTTGAACTGGAGGCTGTCCTCACGAAAATCCTCCAGCACGTCGGATTGTTGAGCATAGGCGTTGCTTGGCAGCATAGCGGCAATGATCAACGGCAAAGCAAGAGCCTGATAAGACGTAAAAACTGTGTCGCTGGCGGCTCGTTTTCCGACAGCACGCATGGGGCCAAATTGACGCATATCCGCTTCAATTCCTTGTCTTGCCCCAAGGTTGAACAATTGCCCGAGAGCGTCAGCTACACGGCATTCATGCTATTCTCTATCACATGCCAGTAACGGCGTGCCGCCTTTTCCGGTGTATAGTCTTTGGTACGGGTCAAAGCGAGATCAGCGAAGCGTTTGCGGGTCTCATCATCCTGAAAATAGAGCAAAGAATCGGCCATTGCGGCAACATCGTTGCACGGAACCAGGACGCCAAAATCAACCGGAGTCATTTCTTCAACCGCCAGATTGTTTTTGTTAGCGAGAATTTCTGAGGGGCCGGATTTGCAATTGGTGGAAACTACCGCAGTGCCGGTACTCATCGCTTCGACTAGTCCGTTGGGGAAGCCTTCGGCATTGGATGGCAGCACAAAAAATTGCGCTCCGGCCAGAAGGGGGAAAGGGTTTTGGATGAAGCCGGTCAGGATGATTTGTGGCTCCAGCCCATGATCAGCAATTTTCTGTTCAAGAGTGGCGCGGAGCGGCCCATCGCCGATGATGATTAGCTTTCCCGGGATTGATGCAGCAGCAAAAGCATCAATCAATAGCCCAAAATTCTTATTCTCTACCAGCCGGCCGATTGCGACAATATAGGGTTCATCCGGATGGACAGGATATTTTTCAAGCGCTTGCCGGGAGATGCGGACGGTATCAACCGGATTGGAAATTACGCTGATGATATCGTCCGGCACATCAAACGTCTCCGACAGATCATCCGCTACGCCCTGTGAAACGGCAATGATATGAGTAGCATGGCGATAAGAAAGCTGGACGAGCATACGGCTAAGTCGCCCGGATAGCCCTTGGCCGAGATGCGCGCTGGTATTAACCCGTTCGCTGATAATCCAAGGGTAGCCTTTGCCTGCTCTGCTGGCCCAGTTCGCGACGTTTGCGCGGGTTAGAAAACTCAGCGTTGCAGCAGGGCGCAGGGATCGTTCCAGCGCGCGTAATTGCCGGATGGATTGCAACAGGCTGCCACGGCAATCGAGCTGATGGACAGTGATCCAGTCCGGCACTTCATAGGCGGCTGGTTCATCGTCCAGCAAAGCCAGCGATATATCATATTGATCGCGATAAGGGACCGAGTGTCGAAGCAAGGCAGCCATAACCCGCTCTGCACCTCCGCCTGTCAAACTGTTGATGATGAAGAGAATTGTTGGTCGCAAAAAATTCAACCTCAGGGGGACAATCTATTTCTAGATATCAAAGCCCGGACGGCAGCAAAATTGTTCGGCGATATAACGCACAGATTTCGCGTTGACGGGAAGGAACCCCAATAAAAGAAAATCCATTCAGAAGAAAAAGATCAGCAATCCAATCGCGATGATGATCCAAATGAACAGTCCGGCAACAACGATGATCCGTGTCCTTTGCGGCAGCTGTGCTGCCTTTTCGGATGCGGAAGACGGCTGGAAAGCACCAGAATCATCAAGCTGTTCTTCAGCATTGCCATCCAATGTCGAAGGAGGGTCAGAAAGTATCCGCGCACTAACCGTATCGCCTGACAAATTGGATCGACTGGATCCAGCTGTATCGCCGCCTTTCTTGTCCAATTACGCCTCCCCTGTTCCAGCCTATCTGGAACCAAAAAGTCAGGCAGGGTGCAATTGCGCTTTGAAATGGCTTCTGATTGCCCCTGATTCCACCTTCCTAAATAGCGAAAAACCACAAATAATGGCATAAAAAATTACACCTTCTATTTGCCACAGGGCCATGGTTGCCAAGTTCATGAAAAGGAATGACAAATGCGCGAACAACAATATCGCGCGGTCTTCAGCGGGCGCTCGCATGGCCAATTTAATCATGGTAACCCAGAAAAACAACAGCAGGAAAACGCCGGCCCAGCCCAGTTCGTAGAGATAGGCGACAATTGTATTATGGGGGTAGACTTTGAATATCTCCTCCCAACTGTCCGGACCGAAGCCAATCACATGATTGAGCGTCGACCCATCAAGCCAGGCGTATATATATCCTGACCATATATAGAGCCGACCCGACAACAAACGCCGCTCGTCAAACGAAAATTCTGCTTGTGGTTTGATATATTGGCCGGGGTCGCCGAAAAACACCGCGAGGTCATTGAAGCGTTCTGCTGAGAAACCGGCCAGCATGAAAACTCCGGCTACCGTGATTACCGATATGATCACGGCCAATATGACTCGCTGTTCCCGCACGAAAGAGAACATGGTGCTGCTCACCAACTGTATCGCTGCAACCGGCAAAACCGCGAGCATGGTTGTCCGGTAGTTGGCCAGCACGATCCCGCCAAGCAATCCGATGGACAGAAGGCCCTTTAGCACGCGCGTTAATGAACTCGCAAAACACAAGACCACGAAAAACGTGGCCATAGCGATGGAGAAGGTGGCCTCATGGTTATAGCCGCCGATATAACTGCTGGAACCATCGAATTCAGATGCTTTCACCGCGCCCAGGCCGATTGACAGCAATTGGAGAACAACCAAAGGCGCAAAGGCCCAGAGCAGGGGCGTAAAAAACCGGGCGCCGCCATTTTCCAAAAGCGCACGATATATAGCGATCATCAGCACCATGAAATATATATGTTTCACTGCGGCATTGAGCGCCGTGAATATACCATCATTGGCGGCGGCACTAATCAATGACAGAAGGATCAGCGCATAGACGGGCATTAGCGGCTTCAGCAGATAATGCCGAGGAGTCACCAGCAGTAGGCCTGTACCGGCAACAGCTACGGAACCAATGGCATTCCAGCTTAGACCGGCGACGGCTGGCGAAAAAGTGATTTCATGAAAAGCGCTCATGATATAGCGCAGCCAAATGGCAAAAATCACAAAGCGCGCCGGATAACCGCGCACTTTCTTGAGCGCCAATACCATTGGAACGGCCATGAAGAGTGTAACCAGCGCCAGAACTGGCAAAGGTAAGGATGGTGCTCCTCCCAGGTCGCCGCCGATCATTGGCTATCCTTTTGGATATCTGAGGAGAATATGGCCAAAACCGCGCGTTCCCGAGCCTCCCTTAAGCATAGTATTCCTTGTAGCGCTTGAAATAGAGGCCTGCGTCTCCAAAGCCCGTCCGCGCCTGTTCAATCACATCTACCCGGCTTAAAACGACTCCAGACACGTTGGCGCCGACATCATCCAGCTGATGCAAGGCGATTTCCGCTGCCTTGGCCGGAGTTTTCTTCCACTGGACCAGAAAGACAACCATATCTGCGAGCGCTGCCAGCATGCGGGATTCTGCCACCGGCAGAACCGGCGCTGTATCCAGAACGACAAATTGGAACTGACCTCGCAATTCCTTGAGCAGGTCGGACATCGCTTCGGAACCCATGAGGTCAAACGGCGTGTCTTCATCAGGCTTTTGGCCAAGGAAATACACACCGCTATCTTTATCATGGACAACGGCCTGACTCAGCGCGGCCTCGCCGTTCAAGACATCTGTAAGTCCGTAGGTTATAGATTTAGCCAGAGAACGGGATGATGCCTGTCGGCGAGAATCGCAGTCCACCAAAAGTGTGCGAATACCGGATCGGGCAGCAGCGCCGGCAAGGCATATTGCTGAACTCGTCTTGCCTTCTCCGGGCAGCGCCGATGTGACCGAGATGATTTTCGTCTTATGACGGCCAGGCGCCATTGCCAGTGTGGTCTTAAGCGCACGAAAAGCTTCGGCAAAAGCCGATTTGGGATGATCGATCAAAAATTGGGGCGGCCATGGCTTTGGATCACCGGACTTTTTGACTTCCGGAAGTGAGTTGATTTCTGGGATAGACCCTAAAGCATTGATTTTCAGGCGCTTCTCGACGGCTTCGGCGGTCCTTAGACCATTCTCAAGAAACTCCCGACCTGCGACAACAGCGGTCGAGGACGCGCCCGCGGCCACCAATGCAAGGGTTATGTATAATAACGGGTTCGGGGAGACCGGAAGAACTGGAATAGCGGCTCGTGATACCTCTTTAGCCCCGCTGCTCTCCGTGCCTTGACGCGCCACAGATTCTTTGTAGCGATCCAGAAAGCCCTGATACAATTCCCTAGCAGACGCAGCATTGCGTTCCAGCTCACTGAGCCGCACAGAGGCATCGCTGTCCACCGCCAAACGATTTTGCAGCCCTGCTATAGACGATGCAATGGACGAGGTGCGTCCACTTGCGGCACTGGCTTCGGTTTTCAGACTCGATACAATCCTCCCGACTTCGGCGGCGATTTGGGTGTCGATGTCAGCGAGCTGGCTTTGCGCCTTGATCAGGCTGGGGTGACGCTGTCCATAGCGGGTCGACAGGTTCGCAACTTCGGCGCTGGCGACCGAGCGCTGAGCCCGCAAAGCGCCTACTACTTCGGACTCGAGCGCGGCTCCCAGGCTTTCTCCGGACAAGCCTTGAGACATTTGCGCCCTAGCGGTCGACAAACGTGCATTGGCTGCGGCTTCGGCGGCTCGCGCTTCGGCCAGCTGTGTATTGAGAACCGATAGTTCTTGCTGTGTAATTGAGCTGACATCCGTGGCAGCGAATAGCCCTTCGTCAGAACGGTATCTTGCGACCTGCGCTTCGGCAGCCAATACTTCCCCGCGCAGTTCTTCCAGCCTTGTTTCGAGCAGGTCTGCGCTCCGTTGGGTGGAACCTTGCTCCCCCTCAACCCGGGTTAGCAGATATTCATCGATCGTAGCATTGGCAATGTTCGCGGCCATCTTCGGGTCTTCGGACTCATATCGAACGGCAATAGCGTAAGAAACACCTTCTCGCTGGACAGTTAGCGAGCCGCCCAAGATACGAATGGCCCGGTCGCGTGCTGCTTGTTGCTGCTCTGATGTCTGTGGTCCTTGGCCATTTGTCTTCAAAAGTGCAGGGTTAAACTCAGGCTCTTCTGTGAGTTTTAATGCATCGACCACCCGTCCAGCAATGAAAGGGGATTGCAATATCTCCACCGTGGTATCGACGGTGGGGGAATCAGTTGTCAGCGCCGGTGTATCACTATTTACCGGAACTACTTCCTCCGCCTGTCGTTCGACAACCATGGTTGCGGTAGCGAGATAGCTGGGTGGGGTCATGAAATAGACAGTGGCCGTTCCGATCATGGCCAATGCCGACACCAAGATGACCGGAACGATGTGCTTGCGAAAAGCGCGGCCGATAGCACGTAAATCTATGAGCTCATTACCTTCTTCGACAACAAACCTGTCGAGCGGAAGCGGTGTTTCCGACATTCTATTCATGGCCGTTAGCTCCAAACAAACAGCCCCCTGCATTTATGCCCGTAATTTTTCCCCCAGTCTAAATTCCCCAGTCTAAATCATCATGTTCCCTTGATTGCGCGGTAAATCTTGTGGCGCAATGTTGGCGGCATTAACCGTGCGGCCTCGATCATCAGGAAAAGTCCAAAACCTTCTGGCAAGCATAAATTACGCGAGAATTGCGACGAGATTTCACCGCCCTTGAAAGAAAAACGCGCATAGAGACCGATTTGCTGGTTGATCAGCTTGCGCAGCAATGTCCGTTCTTCCTCACTTGCCGTTGCCATCATGGCCCGGGCTGTGTTGACCAATATGGGGATGCTGTCGGGATTGGTGGTCTTGCTTACCTTGTTATCGGTATCGCGATGAAATTCAGCACTGACTTTTGGTACATAGGTAAAAGGCGCATGGGATAGAGCCCGTAACCACATGTCCTTATCACCGCCGCGTACAGCTTTTCCGGCTGGAAACGGTCCTGCTCGGTGAAGCAGATCAAGGCGAAACGCGGCTGCGCTGGTCCAGATCGGGCACTCTCCACTGTGCACCCAGATATCAAGGGCCTCTCGAAAATCCGCGCTGCGCCCTGCAATGCTGGCAAGCGCATCCGTCATTTTGGAAGGTTTTCGATGGGAAGCAAAAACATGGTCATAGCGCGTTGCTACACATCCCGCCTCTGGCGTTGCTTCAATCGCGGCTGCCATGTCTGCAAGATGAGACGGATGCCAGATATCGTCTGCATCGAGGAAGGCGATCCAATTGCCATTGGCTTCGGCTATTCCTAAATTACGCGCTGCATATCCACCTGGTCCCGGTGTGTCCCGAAACAGCAGGCGAATGCGAGGATCATTCATGTTCGAGAGGATTGCCGCGCTGCCATCGGTGGAAGCATCATCGATGAGGATGATCTCGCTCGGTGGCCGTGTCTGTTGCAACGCGCTGGCTACGCTTGCGGTGACATGCCTGGCCTTGTTGTGGACCGGAATGATAACAGAGAATCTTGGATCAATCATTCTATCCCGTTTTTTGCAGTGCCGAAGATAATGTGTTGCTTGACATCGACGAATGGATTTTTCGCCTTGCCAGCAGCGCGATACAGGCATTTATAGAACCTAGCTCCTTCGTTGTGCAATGCAGTAAAGATCGTTCGGTCTGGGGATTCGAACGACCGAACCCGGACGACTTTTTAATCCGCATCTTCAAATGCCGGACAAAGGAACTTTAATGGCGCGTGGCTCGGTACGGACCAAGATTTTCGTCATAAGTATGCGCAACGCCGGTGAAAGGCGTCGGATATTTGCGGAAAGCGAGATACTGGATTCGATAGACTGGGCGTTTTTCGATGCCCTCGAAGTGTTGCATCCCGACCTTCATTACAATGAAGACCAGGCAATCATTGCCAAGGGTCGACCGCTGACCACTGGCGAGCGTGGCTGCTATTCGAGTCACTATGCACTGTGGAAGCAATTGGTGGACGATGACGTGGATCAATATGTCATTCTGGAAGATGATATTCTTGCTGACTGGAGTTTTATCAGGCCGCTGATTGTCGAAGATCATGCGGAAACTGGTCGTGATTACATCCGGCTCTATTACAAAAAACCTGCGCCTGCCCGGATATTGGAGAAAGATTTCATTTGCCGGACTACACGGCTAATTGAGATATCCGGATATTGCTTTGGGACACAGGCTTACTTGCTCACTAAAAACGGAGCCAACCGGTTCCTCGCCCAAACCCGCGATGTGGTCCGACCGATTGACGATCAGATGGATCGGTCATGGATACATGGCATAGCTAATCTCGCGGTTTTCCCGTTTCCCGTACTGGAACGGTCGGTCCCCAGTGAGATCGGAATGTCCCGTTTCGATGCCTATAAAATTCCGGAACGATTGAGGCTGAAGCGCTTCATATCGCGGAACCGCGAGCGCGCCAGCTATCAATTGCGGGGCCGCCGCCCTTTCCGATTTCAGCTCTAGCCAATGGGTGATCAGCACATGACGGAAAAGAGCAGTGATTTTTCTGACAATGCTTCGGCATTGTTTGATGATTCACTACGCCAGAAAACGAAGAAGTCTCTGGGTTGGACGGTGACCAAGGCGCTGAGCGATCAGGTCTTCTCGCTGGTGATATTCATCCTGCTGGCCCGGTTGCTGACCAAGGAGGAGATAGGCATCTTCGCTATGGTTTATGTCTTTTCGGAAATCGGCAGGATCATTGCGACTGGTGGTCTGGTGCAGCTTATCGCGCGGGCGAAAAAGATCGATAACCTTCAGATTAACACGATTTTCTGGACGAATATGGGCATCGCGTTCGCCTATGTAGCGCTGATCTGGATTTGCGCGCCGCTGCTGGCGGATTTGCTGAACCAGCCGGGATTGGTATGGCCACTGCAAATATTGTCGCTGGCACTGCCGATTAATGCGCTGGGCGCCTCACATTTTGCGCTGCGCCTGCGCGAGTTTGGGCATAAAACTGTGGCGATGCGCTCAATTCTGGCCGGAATCATTGGTGGCAGTGCCGCTGTGGTGGCCGCGTTGTCGGGCTGGGGTATCTGGTCGCTGGTGCTGCAACGCTGCGTGGCGGAGACCGTGAGTACCGTTCTTGCCTGGGCTTCTTATCGCTGGGTACCGGGACTGAAGTTTGACTGGGTACAAGCGAAACGGAATTTTGCCTTTTCCAGTAACCTGACGATTGCACAGCTGATTTTTCTTATGCTTGTGCGGATACAGGATTTGCTGATTGGAGCCAGTCTAGGTGCGGCTGCCGTTGGTGTTTACCGCGTGGCATGGCGATCCACCGAAATGTTTGCCAATGCCGCGATACAGCCATTCTCGCAGGTTGGTTTACAAACCTATTCCCGGCTGCAGGATAATCCGGCCGCGATGCAAAAAGCCTATAAGGCAATGCTCGGCATCTGTTCCGCGTTGTCCTTTCCAGCCTTGGTCGGTTTTGGTGTTATCGCGCCTGATCTGGTGCCGCTCGTATTTGGCAGCAAATGGCAGGCGTCTGGCAATCTTGCCCAGATATTCGCTTTCATGGCGATACCCTATACGTTGAACTTCTTTGCATCCCCGGTCCTCTCAGCAGTGGGGAATACACATCGTCAGCGAACACTGGCGATTATTCAGCTGGTATCGACGTTGGTCCTTACTCTCTTGGCCTTGCCCTATGGATTGACCGCAGTTGCCATAGCCTATGTTGTTCGTTCTTATCTGACTTTGCCACTTCAGATGCATTTCCTGAAAGAAGCCTCCCGTATTGGCGCCAAGGCCAGTTTTGATGCGATTAAGGCGCCTTTTTTTGTGTCGACCATAATGGGGCTGTTGCTTTGGACCGGCTTGCAACTTTTCTCAGCTGGACAGCCTCTCTCATGGAAAGGGCTGTTTATCACCATAGCTGGAGCCGCTCTGTTTTACACTGCGGGCTTGCTGATGATTTCCGCAACTTATCGTCGTTTGGTCTCAGATTTTCTGCCTCTGAAGGAGCTTTCCCCCCATGCCTGAACAACTCACACTTTCAAACGATCCGGCTACAGCTACCCTGGATCACCTCCGACAGGAAATATCGGATAAGATCGAGCCGATGATTGATGAACTGCCTTATGCGTTGCTGGACTTCCCGGATCATTCCAATGTCGGTGACTCTGCCATCTGGCTGGGCGAAAAGCGCTTTTTTAAGGAGCATGCCCAATCACCATCTTATGTCAGTAGTTTGAAATCCCATGTGTCTAATCAAATGGAGCAGGCAATTGGTGGTGGGACCATCTTCCTGCATGGTGGCGGGAATTTTGGCACCATCTGGAAGTCACATCAGGATTTTCGCATAGATTTGATGGCCCGCTTTCCGGGCCAGAGAATCATACAGCTGCCGCAATCCATCTATTTTGACAATTATGATGCCGTGGATGAAACAGCGCGAGCCATCGAAAAACACGGTAGTTTCACACTGCTTGTGCGGGATCAAAGATCCTATGAATTTGCGCGGTGTCATTTCCAGTGTGTGGTCTCTCTATGCCCCGATATGGCGTTTTATATGGAGCCGTTCGAGCGGCAAGATCCTGTCCATGACTTCTACTACCTGATGCGCACCGATTTTGAACGATCAGTCATGGGTAAGGCCAGTCATCCAGGTCACTCAGTCGAAATCGGCGATTGGCTGACCGAAGACAAGCTGCAGATGAAGATGGCCTCGGCGGCTTCCAAATTAATGGATTTTGGCCAAAGCCCTGATACCGCCCGAGCCATGAAATATGATCGTTTGGCGCAGAATCGGTTAAAACGCGGCATTGGTCTTTTGTCTTCTGGCCGTGTTGTTGTGACTGATCGCTTGCATGGGCATATCATGTCCACTTTGCTTGCGATCCCGCATGTCACGCTCGACAATAGCTATGGGAAGCTTCAGAACTTTATTCAGGCATGGACATCTGAAATTCCCTTTATGCGGACTGCAGATACGCTTGAAGAAGCGCAGGACCTGGCGGAAGGGTTGTTGTCATGAAGGTGGCGGTCACAGGGCTCCGGGGTATTCCGGATATCATGGGTGGAGTGGAAACGCATTGCGAAGAAATGTTACCGCGCGTCAAGGCCATTCAGCCGAACCTCGATATCACGGTATTCGCGCGCGCGCCTTACGTGAAAGATTCGAAATATGATTTTCGAGGTGTTTCTGTTGTCAGTGTTTCATCCCCTGTTTCGGTTTGGCAAGAGGCGATAGTCTCGACCTTCAATGCCATTATGGAAGCACGGCGGCAGGGCATGGATGTGATTCACATTCACGCAATAGGGCCGGCTTTGCTAGCTCCACTGGCGCGGTTAATGGGCCTGAGAGTAGTCGTCACACATCATGGCGAAGACTATAAGCGCGCCAAATGGGGACGATTTCCACGCTTTGCGCTTAAGATGGGTGAACGGTTCGGCCTATGGTTTGCCAATCATGTGATTGCCGTATCCCCATCGCTGACAAAGCGGCTGCAACAGTCGTTCCCCAAGGCCAGTCGCCGTATTTCCTACATTCCCAACGGGGCCCCGGAACTTCCTGCAGCACCCGGTGATGCTTTGTCGCGTTTTTCACTGGAGCGGGGAAAATATGTTCTTGCGGTTGCGCGACTGGTACCGGAAAAAGGTCTGCACGACCTTATCAAGGCGCATGCCCAGATAGATGATGGTCGGAAATTGGTAATTGTCGGGGGTGCTGATCATGCCAGCGATTATTCAGAGTCGTTGCTCAAACTTGCCGATGAAAACATCATATTCACCGGCTTACAGGATCGCGGCACATTGCGGGAACTTTATGAAAATGCCGATCTTTTTGTAATGCCCTCCTATCATGAGGGGCTACCTATTGCTGCGCTGGAAGCAGGATCCTGTTCCACACCAATGCTGCTCAGCGATATTCAGCCCAATCTTGATATCGGTTTGCCCGAAAGCGATTATTTTCCCGTTGGAAATACAGGTGCGCTGGCGGAAGCACTGAACCGGCCTACCTATCTATACCGAGTTGATGCAGCGGAATTCCGGCGGAAATTTGATTGGGATCAGATCGCAATGCAAACGTCATCCGTTTACCAAAAAATCATGGCAGGGCAGGGTGGTTCAAAAGCTGTTGCGATGGACAATCACACCAAAGGTACGGGCCAAGATCAGTAGATCGAAACCGGGCGACCATCGCTGGATATATTCCAGATCTGATGCAAGCCGGTTTTCCAGATCCTCTTGCGTCATGGTCGCTCCCCGAAAACCGCGCACCTGCGCCAAACCGGTGAGGCCGGGCACCGTCGCGTGACGCAGCCAGTAATTGCGGTCGATTTCCCAGAACAGTTTGCTGTCGGCTTTGGAACCCAAAGCATGAGGCCGTGGTCCAACAAGGCTCATTGTTCCGACCAGCACATTGAACAACTGTGGCAGTTCATCAATGCTGGTGGCGCGAATGAAACGGCCGACGCGGGTGATCCGGTCATCATCGCGGTCCGTTGAGCGATCGCCGTTCAAATCACGCAAATCATCACGCATGCTACGAAATTTGTAGATGTGAAACAGTCGGTTACCGTGACCCAATCGTTTCTGTTTGAATAATATCGGGCCGGGGCTTTCGAGTTTGATCGCGATGGCTGTAATTATCATCAATGGCGCGAGGAAGAGAATCGCCAATGATACCAGAACCAGATCCATTCCACGTTTCAACCATAGTTGCTTACGGGTCAGTGGCTTCACCTGTGAAGGATGAAGCGGCAACTCACAATATTTGGCCACCGGTGCAAACCGGTAATGGCGATGGACTTCGCCCGTCACGCCTGTGCTTTTCAGGACCAGAGCCCAATCGCAATGCCGCTCACCAGGGCAAGCCACTATCACGCGGTCGATTGACTGAAATAGATTTCCCAACCGGTTCAGCATGACGGGATCGGAAACATCCGGGTTCAAACCAATATCCTTGGCGTGGATTACGTGCTTATCTCTGATCGGGCCGTGGGGAACGCCGTCTATGATAACTAGCTCGCTGACCGGATTTGTGCCCAGCATCCGCTTGGCGAAGGCATAGCATACGTAGCGACCGCCGGTGATCAGCGCCGATGAAATCAGAAATCCGAAAGCCACAAAGGACGGATGATGGGACTTGAGTATCGACAATCCAAAAAGAACGAACAGGATAAGAGTCAATGTGGCAAATAGTGAGGCTATGCTGCGGATGGTCGCGCTTGTGTTGCGGTATAGAGCCCTTCTACCATAGGCTTTATTATTCAGCGCTATGGCAAGAAAAATGGGGATCGACAAAACACCAAGTTTTAGCCCGGGCGATGCGAACGGCTGGTCTAACAACAAGGCATTGCTGATCAGAAAACCTACGAAAACCGCCAATGCATCAGTAAAAAGCATGACCGAGTAAATTCCTATCCGCCATGACCGCTTGGTCAGGATCGGGTTTTTCCGCGCTGCTATTTTTGTGGTTGTGAAAGACGCATTTTGAAGAGCGCGTAGATTGGCTGTCATCCGAGAACCCTTTCGCGATCATTTCAGCAATGCGGTGCCGCCAGTATATTTGAAACTATAAGGTTCAAAATCATGCTGCACCGCAACAACAAATATCATCATCACATCTCTACAATGCCACTCGGAACGCGTTTGATGGTATTTAATATGCTGAAACGGGTTGAAAATATTCCCCTGAGAATTCTTCCTGAACAATATGTGCCATCCCCAAACTGGCTTGTCACGCTATGTTGATGGCGTGAGAGACGGGGTGTGTATTCAACACGATTAGATACCATATGGTCTAATGGCAGTTGCTCCGACTCGCATTTACCCCGACTTTAGATCAATCGAAGCTGATGCTGCATCGCAATAAAACGTCGCAAAGGAACAAAGGTTTTGAATGAAGTACTGACGCGAAATACCAATATTGCAAGCAATCGAACGACCAACAATCGGAGCCTTCGCCATACTTGGGCGCTTATATTGTCAGACCTATATCGCTATGCTGGGAACAAGCGTGCACGCTCTTTCCTCCGCCACTTTTTCTTCACACCTGGGTTTAAATATTCTGTGATCATGCGTCTCTGCGGTTGCATGAAAAAGCGGGCTGTGATGCAATATACTTTATATCCTCCTTTCAAACTGCTGTTGCTGCGATATCGTTACAAATATGGCATCGCCATTCCAGAATATACCAGGATCGGTCCGGGATTTTTCATCAATCGTTTTGGCAATATCATGGTCAACGGCGATGCGATCATCGGCGCCAATTGCAATATTACCCATGGCGCAATGCTTGGGCAAATGAACCGCGGGCCGAAACAAGGCTCGCCCATATTGGGAGATGGAGTGTTTCTGGCGGCTGGATGCAAGGTTATCGGCAGAATATACATCGGTAGTCGCGCGGCTGTCGGGGCCAATGCCGTTGTTACAAAAGACGTCCCTGATGACGCCGCAGTCGGCGGTATTCCGGCGAAGATATTGTCGATGAACGGATCTGAGGGTTATATCAACCGCCGGGTGGATAGCGATTGCCGCACCGGATATCAGCCGGATGGGCTGTCCAACCGCTAAAAGAAGCGCTCTGCAATCCGAATAGTGTCACCGGGGTAAATGCGGGTATTGCTGCCTAGCCTGATTTTCACCTCCCTCGGCTGATCCGAACGCTTCAAAAATATCTGCTTTTGCTGGGCGCGATAGGTGAAGCCATCCGCTTTCGCGATTGCCGCCAATATGGTCATGTCAGGAACGTAGGGATATTCGCCGGGTTTGTTCACTTCGCCCA
The DNA here is from genome assembly GCF_059726685.1 of Parasphingorhabdus sp. Taxonomy (NCBI): domain Bacteria; kingdom Pseudomonadati; phylum Pseudomonadota; class Alphaproteobacteria; order Sphingomonadales; family Sphingorhabdaceae; genus Parasphingorhabdus; species Parasphingorhabdus sp. Next base: position 3,339,798 of record NZ_AP041068.1, on the reverse strand, counting down.
ATATGTAGATGGGTCGATAATTTTTGACTTCCACGTTAACTTGGGGGTTGAGCACATAGCCGTCAGCGAGCGCCGTCGCTATGCTTTTGCCGAGAGCGGCCGGCGTCAGACCCGCTGCTTTGATGTCCCCGACCAGTGGAAAGGAGAGAACACCATTCGCGCCGATATTAAACTCCCCGGTCAGTGTTTCCTCTCCATAAGTGACGACCTGGATTGTTTCGCCAGCCCGCAAAGGATAGGACACATCGATATCGGGTTGCTCAGCGGTCTCCACCGGAAAGGCGCCTGATGACGTGCAGCCTGCAACCAAAAGCGGTGCAGCAATAATGATCCCGATATTTTTAAAGGCCATGTGTAGAAAACGACGTTTCATCCAATGTCACCTGCAATTCCGCAATAAGTCACTTGCCCCACTTGTTGTTTCGACTAGCTTGCTCCACCAATAGCTCAAGCATGACGCGACAATCTGACAGACAAATTAGCTCAGTGGACTTTATCACAGAGCTTCGCGAGGCATCTTTTAAAGACTTCCAAGACAGCATGTCACGGGATGGATTGCCCGATCGATGAGAATGATATCGGAATCAATCGTTTCAATTTCCCGCTCCATGCCGGTGCGTTTGGAAATAGTGTTATCAGCATCGGTTGAACAACGGACGATAAATTACACTCCGCAATAACCGCATTGACCCCAAGGTGGTCGCTGGCCGCTTAAGCTCCTTTATCTAGAAGGCAGAAGTTTCGTGACATCACTTTCACTTTCCGACGCTTCTTCTGAGGTCGAAGTGAAAACCCGGTTGACTCAAGAAGGTCAAATTAATAATGTAATATTATAACATTACATGGATTTCTCAATGCATTCTGCTTTCTACAAAGATGGCGCAGCAATTGCGCTTAGCTTCGCTTGTGTTGCACATTGTATTCTTTTGCCTGCCATAGCCATATCATCTCCTGTGTTAGCGGTGGTTGCACAGGCAGAATGGCTTCACTGGACCATGGCCATACTGGCTATTTTGGCTTCAACGAGCGTGGTGATTTTTTCGCCGTCAGCGCGCGTTCCGGAATTTCTATTGCCAGCCGGGTTGGGAGCTATTTGGATAACAGGCGCACTTTTCGCAGAGAATTTCGGCTTTGAGGAGACATTGCCAACCATCGTCGGAGGTGTCCTGATCGCCTCCGCGCACATTTATCGAATTTACAGACAAAGATAGTGGATACGGGGACCCAATAATGACCTTTTTTAAACTTTCGGCATCGGCTTCGGTACTGCCGCTTGTCGCGCTTTTGGCCACGCCATCCTTTGCCCAAAGCGATAATACAGATAGTGCCGACGACGGATCGCCGATTGTCGTAACCGGTCTGCGACAAGCTTACCGCGGGGAATTTGAAGTGCTTGAAACACCGAAGGCTGATCAAATTATCGACAATGAAACGCTTGTTGACTTCGGTGCGGAGGATCTGGTGAGTGCGCTGGATCTGTCTGCTTCAGTCGCCCGGCAAAATAATTTTGGCGGACTGTGGAATGCGTTTTCGGTCCGCGGTTTTTCCGGTGACATCAATCTACCGAGCGGCTTTCTCGTCAACGGCTTCAATGCCGGGCGCGGCTTTGGTGGTCCTCGCGATATAGCCGGCATAGAGTCCGTTGAAGTCCTCAAGGGACCCCGCTCAGCCCTTTTTGGACGAGGTGAGCCGGGGGGCACGGTCAACATAGTCACCAAGCGCCCTGAATTTGCGACCACGGGTTATATCCGCGGTACAATCGGAAGCTGGGAGCAATATCGTATTGAAGGCGATGTCCAGACAACGCTTGGTTCGAATGACCAACTGGGAATCCGTCTGGTGGGGTTTTTTGAAGATGCCGAAAGCTTTCGCAAAACGGTCGAAACGGAGAGATTTGGCCTTTATCCTTCTCTAACCTGGAAGATTGGCGAGGATACCCGCGCGACCTATGAGCTAGAATATACAAGGCAAGATATCCCGTTCGATCGCGGTGTCGCTTTCACTGAAGAATTTGGTTTTACACCTCGCCGGACATTTGTGGGCGAACCCGGCGACGGACCGATCGAAACCGAGGTTCTTGGCCATCAATTCGAAATCCAGCACGATTTCTCGGACAATTGGAGCCTGCTTACCGGTATTGGTTTCCGGGAGACCTCGCTGGTCGGCAACGCATCAGAAACGAATTTCGAGGGTCGTCAGACCTTGTTCGAGGACGGACGTACCCTTTCCCGATTCTTCCGTTTTCGCGATTTCGATTCCGAATATCTTGTCCTTCGTGCCGAGCTGGCAGGCGAATTTAGCACCGGTTCCCTGCGTCACCGGGTATTGGTCGGTGCGGATTACGACCGTTTCGACAACAGCCTTTTTATCCAGCGCTTTCGACCCGGGTTTTTCCCTACAGGCACCGACATCAGCACGTTGGACCCTGCCGAATATCTGTTCCTTGACGTGTTTGATCCGATCTATGGACAGTTCCCACAACCTGTGCCGGGACCGAATACCGATCGCGAAGAGGTGCTCAAAGGGTTCGGTTTTTACTTCCAGGACCAGATCGATATCACCGATCGTCTGCAAATCCGTTTGGGTGGGCGGTTTGATGATTTCAAACAGGACCTAACCAATCTGCGCGCCACACCAGCGACCACCACAACGACCTCGGATACCCGTTTTTCTCCGCAGGTCGGGGCAGTGTACCAGGTTGATGACGGGATCAGCATCTACGCGTCCTATGGTGAAGGCTTCCGCCAACAAACCGGTTCCGACTTCCTGGGCAACCAGTTCGACCCGAACATCACCGAATCTGCTGAAATCGGGATCAAGGCGGATCTGGGAACCTATTTCAACGGGGTCAATGGCGCTGTTACGCTCACCGCTTTTCAGGTCGATCAAAGCAATATTCTGGTGAATGATGATCGGCCGGAGGCAGTGGCGGCGGGATTCTTCTCTATCCCGGCCGGTGAGGCACGCAGCCGCGGCATTGAGTTCGATGCCAATCTGGCTTTTGACAGCGGTCTGAGTATTTGGTTCTCTTACGCTTATACCGACGCGGAGTTTACCAATAGCAACCCCGATGCGGACTTTGGCGCGCTGATCGAAGATGGCGACCCGCTGATCAACTCGCCGGACCATCAGCTGAGCCTTCTGGTCAGTCAGTCCTTCAACATAGCCGATGTCCCGGCACAATTGGGCGGCGGTGTGTTGCATGTCGGTGAACGGCTTGGCTGGACAGGCTTTGATTTCTTCTTGCCTGACTACACAACCGTACGCCTGTTCGGGGAAGTGGAGCCTGTCGAGGGTCTCGCGCTTCGTTTCGATGTCGATAACCTGTTCAATGAGACCTTCTACACCAACTCCTTTGCCGATGTTTGGGTCCAACCGGGCGCACCGCGACGGTTTCGATTCACGGCATCCTATTCATTTTAGTCCGGAGGATCAGACGAGAGTCGTTAAGCATAGAGAACCATGACCAACGAAAACATGCCAGCATCACGCATTGCCTCTATCGATATCATGCGGGGCCTTGTTATAATCCTGATGATGCTCGATCATGTGCGCGAGCGCTTTTATATGCATGTCCGCACAGGTGACCCGATCGCTGACACGATAGAGCCGGATCTGTTCTTCACGCGCATGCTCACGCATTTGTGCGCGCCGGTTTTCATTTTCCTCGCCGGCATGTCCGCTTGGCTTTACGCTCATCCGCGGGACGGAGAATATCGGTCGCCGTCCATGTTCCTGTTCAAGCGCGGTCTTGTCATTATTGCGATCGAAATAGTGCTTTACTACCTTGTCTGGGCAGACAGCTTTCCAAACTTTCTTTTTCTGCAAGTGCTTTGGGCGATTGGGCTTTGCATGGTTGCGCTATCCCTCGCCAGCCGATTGAATTACTGGGTCATCGGTGCCTTGGGGTTCCTCATCGTGCTGGGCCACAATATTCTGGTGCCGATCAACTTCGAGCCCGGTGAATTAGGATATATCCCATGGGCCATTCTGCACGATGGCGGTGAACTGGGGAAGATTGGCCCTCTGACGATAAGCTTGTCTTATCCCAGCCTGCCATGGTTTGGTGTTATTCTTTTGGGCTATTTTGCCGGTCCGCTCTTCGCAAAGTCCATGTCTATCGTGACGCGACGGCAATGGCTCATCGGCCTCGGCGCATCATGTCTTGCTCTTCTGTTGGTCCTGCGCGGGTTCAACATCTACGGGGAGACGATCCCCTGGACGAGACAAGAGACGGGAATTGAGACAGTGATGTCGTTCATCAACTTCACCAAATATCCGCCGTCGCTCGACTACATATTGCTCACGCTGGGCCTAGGCCTGCTGATGCTCGCCTGGCTTGAGATGGTGAAAAAGCAAAACTGGTTACTGGACCTGATGCAGACATTCGGGTCCATTCCGATGTTTATCTATGTCCTGCATCTCTATGTTTTACTGGCCGCCTATTGGATCCTCTATGCGATATTCGGCGCAACGCAAGGTGAGCGCTATGGTCTGGACAGCGTTCTGTGGATCTGGGTTGGTATGTTCTTGCTAGTCGCGGTGCACTACCCGATCGCAAAGGTCTTTGCTGACTACAAGCACCGTGAAAAGCGCAACAAGCCATGGCTCAGCTATTTCTAATGGCACGCTCCCTCCAGCCAGCATGCCCCCAGACGCGCGCCATACCCGTTTCGTGTCCTCAATCTTTAAGTCAGGGAAAACAGTATTATGACCTCGCCACTTGAAGCTCGTTCCCTCTCACTGAATCGCGAAGGTAATGCTGTACTAAACGGTGTTTCTTTCGCGGTTGCGGAAGGGGAGGTTTTCGCCTTGCTTGGCGGCAATGGTGCAGGAAAATCGAGCACTCTCCTCGCCTTTCTGGGTTTTCTGGAACCTTCCGGCGGAGAGATACTGGTCAACGGAAAAAGCGTCGCCGATGATATTGCTGCCGCGCGATCAGCAATTGCATATTTGCCTGAGGCAGCCGCGTTGTACGGCCATATGACTGCTTATGAAAACCTCAATTACTTTCTCGATTTGGCGGGTAAATCAGTCAAGAAGGCTGACTATGACGACGCATTGAACCGGGTTGCACTTCCTAGGGAAGCCCGTTCGCGGCGACTGCAGTCCTACTCAAAAGGCATGCGGCAAAAAACGGCGATCGCGCTTGCGCTATTGCGCGAAACTCCGATCCTGTTGCTTGATGAACCGACCTCCGGCCTGGATCCGGTCGCGATCGATGAATTCCATGATCTGGTGAAAGATCTGGCTGGCGCCGGCCAGACAATATTGATGGTCACACATGATGTTTACGGCGCCTGCCAGGTCGCCGATCGGGTCGGATTGCTTCGGCGCGGTCAATTGGTCGGTAGCTTTGCCGCAGAGAATGGCGAGCGGATTGATACGGAAACCGTGCATGCGGCCTTTGCCGAGCGAGAAACCGCATGAACATGATGCTGAGGATTGCCAAAGAAGAATGGCGGCTCTGGCTGCGTTCGAAAGTAATCGTGGTGGCGACATTGATTGTCGCGGTTTTGCTAGCGGTAACCAGTGTGCTGACGGTCAACCGCGTCGCCAGCGAACAGTCGCAACGTCTTGCGCAGCAGGTTGCGGCCGAAGCAACTTTCTTTGTACAGCCGGATCGACATCCGCACCGTATGGTCCATTATGGCCACTACGCTTTTCGTCCCCCGCCGCCGCTGGCGGCCTTCGAACCCGGTGTCGATGCGGTAACCGGCCAATCGATCTTCCTAGAGGGACACCGGCAAAATACCCCTATGTTTGCAGATACCAAGGCGGCCGCCGATCTAGGCGGTTTTGCGTCCCTGAATCCGGCAAACCTGTATCAGTTGCTCCTGCCATTGCTGCTGATCGTACTGGGTCACGCGTTGTTGCTGCGCGAACGTGAAAGCGGCACTTTGGCCGTGATGCTGGCGCAGGGCCAGTCAGGTGTGTCGCTAGCAATGGGTAAAGCATTGGCGTTGCTCGCTGTTATCGCGATATTCATGTTGCCGCTGATTGCCGTCGCAATCCATTCGGTTGTCCAGGGAGAAAATGGGCTTGCGGCCGTCTCGCTTGTCGGCGGCTATTTTCTATACCTCTGCGTCTGGGGCGCTATCGTTCTGGCCGCATCGATTATTCTAAAACACCGTGCCGTTTCGCTCGGCGCTCTGATTTTCATATGGCTTTTCGCGGCGCTGATCGTGCCCCGATTCGCAATCAATGCCAGTAGTGCGGCCATTGACGCCCCGGGCAAGATTGAAAGCGACCTCGTCATGCTTGCGGAACAACGCAAACTGGGCGACGGCCACAACGCTGCAGACCCGGCTTTTCAGCGCCTGCAAAAAGAGGTGCTGGAGCAATATGATGTGGAAAAGGTCGAGGATCTGCCGATCAACTGGCGCGGGGTTGTGGCATCCTATTCCGAAGCTGAACTGACCGATTTACTCAACGGCTATGCTGAAAATCGCATGGAGCAGGAGGCGAACCAGTCAGGGCTTTTCAATCTATTTGGTCTTGCCTCACCGACTATTGCAATCGGCTCCGTATCGCGCACCCTTGCCGGAACTGATCTGTCTACGCACCATCGTTTTTTGCGCGAGAGCGAGGCTCTTCGCTTTGATTTTGTCCAATCGCTCAACGAAGTTCATGCCAAGGAACTGGCTTATGAGGATGACCTTAACCGCAGCAGCGATCCGGAGGCCGAACGCCGAACAAGAGTGAATTCAGAAGCATGGCGCGTGCTCGACGAATTTCGTTTCACGCCAGATAGCGCTTCAGACAGAGTCGATCGGGCTTCGTTTGCCTTTGGGATGCTTTTATCATGGTTGATACTGGCTTGCGGTGTCGCATTTTTTGCAGCGCGGAGGGTGCGGGTCTGATGGTCAGAGATATGCTTCGAGAGTCACGTTTCCTTGCCAAGGACCGTGGTGCGCTATTCTGGCTTCTTCTGGCGTTTATACTGTCCATCATTTCCGTTGCATTTGGCGTTGCAGAAGTCCGAGACCAGCAAAGGACTATTGCAGAACTTGTCGAGGAAGACCGCGCCGACCGGGCCAATGCACTTGAAGGACAGGAAGACTGGGGCGGCGCTGCCTATTATGCTTTTCATCTGACCTATGCCCCGCCGTCCGAATTTGCTTTTGCCGCCTTGGGGCAGCGCGACAGCAGTCCCTGGAAACACCGCGTGCGCATGCTGGCACTCGAAGGTCAAATCCATGAAGCAGATACCAGAAATGCGGATTTTGGTCTGGTAGGCCGGTTTGATTTCGCCTTCCTTGCCGCATCGGTCGCGCCACTGCTGCTCATATTGCTGCTCTATGATTTACGCGCGGCCGAACGAACAGCAAGGCGTCATGATCTGCTATTAGCGACAGCCGGGTCGTCCAAAAGCCTCTGGTTGCCGAGAGCGCTCATCCGGGTGATGGCATTGTTCTTTTTATTATTGATACCGCTATGGGTCGCGTCGGCAGTGGAAGGTGCTTCACTCGGCGTGATGATACAGGCAAGCGTCGTTCTCCTAGGCACTCTGTTGCTTTGGTGGTTGATTATTGAACTAATCAGTCGGATTGACGCCTCTTCGTCTGTCTTGCTCACTGCATTGGTTGGACTATGGCTTGCCTTGGCGATTGTAATCCCGGCACTTTCCAAAGCTGCAATTGAAACTCGTCAACCACTACCGAAAGGTGGGGAAATCTTGCTGCTTCAAAGAGAAACGGTGAACGATGCGTGGGATATGCCTAAGGAAGCGACAATGTCCGCATTTCTAGAAGAGCATCCTGAATGGAACGCCCACGCAACGATTGAGCAGCCTTTCGAATGGAAATGGTATTATGCCTTTCAACAACTAGGTGACATGAAAGCAGAGCCTCTAGTTGCCCAATATCGCTCTGCAAGACTGGCGCGAGATCATGAGGCAGGTGTGTTTGCCTTTCTCTCCCCAACCTCTTTTGTCGAGCGGTCGTTTGAAAAACTGGCGGGTACGGATGCCGCCTCCATGATCGCCTATGAGGAATCGGTGCGTGACTTTCACGCGCAACTCAGAGCGTTCCATTACCCCAAGCTTTTCAAGGATGAACCATTTGATCGGGACCTGTTGGAAGGATTGCCGGCTTACGATCCGAAATCTTAGGAGAGTTCTTGTCGTGAGGTCATGCTAGAAGCCTACTAGTTATCGGGAACAGGATTTTTCATACTACAACGCTGAACCAGCATACATCATCGAGATAACACCCTTATATCTGCCTTGAGATTTTCATGATCTTGACTATAAAAAACTATCTTTGAAACCCGCACGCCATCTCGGTTCATCAGTTTCTCAACTTTCGTTACGATTACCCGGCTAAAGTCACCGAAAGCAGGCATTAAATTACAGGCTGATAAAATAGAGGGCAAAACAAGTTGGACCGCCAATCAAAACTGCCCTCATTGTAACGTTGCAAGGCTTTCGATCGAATACACGTTTTATGATCCCAATCCCAAAGCAGATCGATAGTGTCGTGATGGTGAACAATCCCAACATTGCCAGCAAGCAGTCGGAGCCAATAGGCTACGGGAACTTCATTCTGACTTTTGCGGTTTTGTTGATCGTTGCGGAATCTTTGCTCTATGCTGCTGGATGGATGCAATATCGACTGGGGTTTTTCTTTCAGGATATCGAAATCAGACCAGTAGCTGCCGATATATCTGTAGCTCTGGCCAATGGGATATTCACTTTTTTGACGGTGGCTGGGCTTTTTGTCATCATCGAATGGCGGCAACTGCGCTTTTCCGATTTTCGGACCCGATATCGCGATGGCATGATCTATAGCGTAGTGGCGCTAGCGATTTCTATATTGGTTCAAGCGGCAGAATTCAGCCTGCTTCGGTCATTGGGCGTGGAACCACTATTTGCCGCCGATGATCTAGGCCCCGTGCTTGTCGTCTTTCCGCTGATTTACCTGCTGTTGCTGGGCCTGATGGAATATTGGCTGCATCGCGCGCTGCATCACTTTGACTTCCTATGGCGCTTTCACGCGATCCATCATCAAATCGAACATCTAAATGCGGCACGCAGTTATTCCCATTTCGGGCAGGATGTAATCTACATACTGTTGATTACCACGCCGCTGGTACTTTTGATCGACGCTCCACAGCAACATATCATGCTGGTGACGACATTTTATCTCATATCCAATTACTACATGCATTCTGATGCCCCGGCGCTTTCATTTCCTGCTCCATTTCGCCATATCGTTGCCGACAATGTCTACCATCATCACCATCACACACGCGATGTCCGTCATATCGGCAAAAATTACGCATCCTTCTTTTCATTTTTTGACCGTATATTCGGCACGCAATATATGCCGAAGGATGGAGAGTTTCCGAAGACCGGCATTGATGGATATCCGCCAGTTGCGTCGCTACGCGACTATATCTTGCGCCCTTTTGGACCCAAAGGTTAGGAAGGTGGAATGAAGTGGAAAGCCAAAAGTGCAATCGCGTTTGCGCTGTGCGGTTCGTTAACTGCGGCCGGTTATCTGCTATTAGCGGGCGATGATGGTGGTCTAACCAAAGTCCACAAAGGAATAGAAAGCGAATTTGTTGAGGTGAGTCATATTGATGGTGATAGCCTATCAGCCCTGAACCAGGAGAGCACCGTGCTTTTTGACGTGCGGGAGGCGTCGGAATTTTCGGTCAGCCATTTGAAGGGTGCCTTTCGGGTCGATCCAGGGATGTCAACACAGGAGTTCATCGCGCAATTTGCTGATCTCTCCAAAGGAAAGACGGCGATATTCTATTGTTCGGTTGGGCAGCGGTCATCCGATCTGGCCAATCGGGTGCAAGATGCTTTGATATCGTCAGGTGCAAAAGCGGCCTATAATCTGGAGGGCGGGATATTCAAATGGCACAATGAAAGCCGCCCGCTTTACACTAGCGGAACTAAATCAACTTCATATGTGCATCCCTATAACCCGGTTTGGGGCCGCATGGTCAACGATCAGAATAACACCCGATATTAATGTTTGAAACCGGCGGCATGTAACTATCTCTTCTACCGGACCGAACCTTTGCCAACAGACAAAGGGTAGATGATGATAATAACATTGGTCATAGTCGCAGCACTGTTCCTTGCCTTCGCAAATGGCGCAAATGACAATTTTAAAGGCTTCGCAACCGTATGGGGTTCGGCAACGCTGGATTATCGCAAAGCGTTGATAATCGCGACACTTGCGGCGCTTGCTGGTAGCCTGCTTTCGATATTACTTGCCCATGGTCTGGTAAAACAGTTTTCGGGCAAGGGTCTGGTCCCGGATGAAATTGTCGCCTTGCCTTCCTTTGCACTTGCGGTAGCGAGCGGTGCGGCTGCGGCGGTGATGATTGCGACACGGGTGGGTCTACCAATTTCAACGACCCATGCGCTGGTTGGCGGCCTGATTGGTGCCGGACTTGCGAGCAGCGCAGGCGCGGTCAACGTTGGCAATTTGGGTTCGGCATTCATTCTGCCTTTGCTGGTCAGTCCGTTCGTTTCAGCTTTCATCGGTTATTTGGTTTATAGGTTTTTGCCAGAGAGAAACGTCAATAAGGACTGTATTTGTGTCGTGAAAACAGCACCGCAAGCAACCGTTGACGGCACAATGAAACGCGCCCTGGCGATGCCTGCTGTTATCATTGACACGGATGAAGCATGCGCTGTTCACGGGTCTGAAGCTACTCGCGCTTCGGTCAGCAAGACACTCAATTCTGCCCATATCGCCTCAGCTGCAACGATCTGCTTTGCCCGCTCGGTCAACGACACGCCAAAGTTGGCAGGTTTGATGGTGGTGGTGAATGTTGGCAACACAAATTTGTCATTGATCGCGATTGCCATTGCCGTGGCCTTGGGCGGTTTATTGTTGTCACGCCGCGTTGCCGAAACGATGAGCCAGAAAATCACTACTCTGACCCCAACACAGGGATTGACGGCCAATCTGGCAACAGCTGCGCTCGTCCTTGCTGCAAGCTTCAAGAGCTTACCTGTATCCACCACCCACGTCAGTGTGGGTGCCATTACCGGCGTGGGTGCAGGTGCGCAGACATTGTCCGGTTCAACCGTGCGAACCATCCTGCTTTCATGGGTTGGCACATTACCGTTGGCAGGTGCGATCGCGTGGATCGTAATGACACTTGCAGCATAGGAAACCTCCGGTCATATCCGGCTAACAACATTTCAATCGGGGCGGAGCTTCAACTATGAGTGAATGGACATTGGGCATTATCGGCGGATCAGGGTTGTATCAGCTGGATGCTCTGGAGGGTGCCCGTTGGATATCGGTTGAAACACCTTGGGGAGCGCCGTCCGACGAACTGCTGACCGGGCATATTGCCGGCGTAAAATGTGTATTTTTACCACGTCATGGGCGCGGACACCGTCTTGGACCGAGTCAGTTGAATTTTCGGGCCAATATCGATGCCATGAAACGAGTGGGTGTGACGGATCTTGTTTCCATTTCGGCGGTTGGTTCACTCGCCGAAGATTTGGCTCCCGGACATTTTGCGGTGGTGGACCAGTTTATTGACCGCACGTTCGCTCGGGAGAAAAGCTTCTTTGGTGACGGCCTTGTTGCTCATGTATCAATGGCTGATCCCGTCTGTCCGCGGCTATCTTCATATGCAGCTGATGCTGCGCGAAAGGCCGGAGCAACCGTGCAGGATGGCGGCACCTATCTGGCGATGGAGGGACCGCAATTTTCGACCCGCGCCGAAAGCCATATGTATCGCGGCTGGGGTGCTCACGTCATTGGCATGACCGCTATGCCAGAGGCAAAATTGGCGCGGGAGGCGGAGCTCCCTTATGCGTTGATCGGCATGGTCACCGATTATGACTGCTGGCGCGAAAATGAAGCTCCCGTTGAAGTGGAGGCCATTATTGCTCAGTTGAGCGATAATGCAGCAAGAGGCCGTGCGCTTGTTGAATATCTGGTGAGATCATTGCCAGAGAAACGAGAGGTAAGTCCGATTGATACGGTGCTCGACTATGCGTTGATTACAGACCCATCGGTCCAAGATCCCGTGTTAAAGGCGAAACTGGATGCCGTGGCCGGACGGGTTTTAGCGATTTAAGCCGAGCAACTGGCACCGCCCAGAACACAAAACCGTGCACAATGCGGATGGTTTAGTGCTACGCTTTGGCTGGCTTCCTTCAACGTTCCGCCCATATCAAATTGTGGATCATAGGGCAGCAACGTACAGGCAGCCACGCGGGGAGTGGACTCTCCTTTGCGTTTCACAACCATGCGGCTGGATGCGCACATGATACTGGCTGGATCGACATTCAGGATACTCCAGCAAGCGTCCGTAATTTCGGCGATATCGGCCTGCGCATCCATTTCGGGAAACAACATCAATTGTGAGGGGTCATCCACTTCGATGGCCCAGTTTCGATCGGCAAATAACGCGCGATATCCGGCACGTGCCTGTGTCTCGTTTTCTCCGGCTAAATGCCGTCCGGCAACCGAGATGTTGAATCCGTTCGCTGAAAGCCAATCAATTCCGTCCAGCGCTTTGTCCCAGCTATTGGGGCCACGCTCTGCCTCATGAATGACCTTGGTGAAATGGTCCAGGCTGACCCGGAACGTCAGGCGGCTGCGGTCTTCCAGTGTCAACAATTCGCTTTCAAAACGTCGCATTGGCCGCATGGCATTGGTTAGCACCAGGACCTCAAACCCGCGTGACAGGCACAGGCGCAATATCGCCATCATATCCTTGTTCATAAACGGCTCACCGCCGGTAAACGCGATTTCCCGTGTCGACAGGTTCTCCGCCACAATCTCATCCAGAAACGTCTCAACCTCGGCCAGCGTGATATAGACCAACGCGTCATTGGTCGGGGAGCTTTCGATATAGCAGTTTTTACACGCCAGATTGCACAAGGTGCCGGTGTTGATCCACAAAGTATGAAGACCGGTCATGGCGACGCGCGCACGCGTTTCGCCCTTGGCGGTTAGATCCTGATCAAGGAATTTTTTCGGATCAAGTGGCGGTGCATTGATAACGGAAAATGGAGAAGTCTCTGACATATAATCCTATTCGCGACATGTAGGCCATTCGTTACATGCAACGGCATGTAACTGTAACCCCTTGGCTATTTTTCCCGAACCAGTGGTGTAAAATTGCGGAGCCACTGAATGAATCTTGAAAATAGCCAGAAATATTATGGGGAAATCCTTGCCGGATCATCTGATCTGCTGACCGACGCTTGCACCATGGCCGATGCGCCAGATTCCCGCGTCAGGGCGGCATTGGATAACGTGCATGAAGAAGTGAAGGGCCGTTACTATGGTTGCGGCCTTGTAACGCCGCAATTGATTGATGGAGCGCACATACTCGATCTGGGTTCCGGATCCGGGCAAGACGCCTATCTGCTGGCTCAACTTGTCGGAGAAGACGGCGCCGTTGTGGGTGTCGATGCCACGCCCGCGCAGCTTGAAGTCGCCAATCGGCATATCGAATGGCACCGGGAACGCTTTGGCTATGCGCAAAGCAATGTGCGCTTTATCGAGGGTGATATTGAAAAGCTTGACGAACTGGAATTGGAACCGAACAGTTTCGATATCATCGTCTCAAACTGTGTCATCAATCTGGTGGCGGACAAAGCTGCAGTTTTCCGAGCGGCGTTTAACTTGTTGAAACCGGGCGGTGAGCTGTATTTTTCCGATGTCTATGCCGACCGCCGCGTTCCGGTGCATTTGTTGAATGATCCGGTCCTTCACGGCGAATGCCTTTCCGGTGCGCTTTATTGGGGCGATTTCATGGAGCAGGCGAAGAGCGCCGGCTTCGGCGACCCGCGTCTGGTAAAGGATCGTCCGCTTGGCATTGGTGACGCGAATATTGCCAAGATGCTGGATGGTATCAATTTCTACTCGGCAACCTATCGACTTTTCAAACTGGAGGAGTTGGAGCCCGAGTGCGAAGACTATGGCCAGGCCGTTATCTACAAAGGCGGCATAGAAGGACAGGAACGCCTGTTCGAGCTGGATAAGGGACACGCTATCGAGGTTGGCCGGGTGTTCCCCATTTGCGGCAATTCATGGCGCATGCTGGCGGATACACGCTTCGCGCCTCATTTCGATTTCATCGGTGATTTTTCTCGCCACTATGGTGTGTTTGAAGGGTGTGGCAGCGATATGCCCTATACGTCCGATACCAGCGGTGCAGAAGCCGAGCCAGCGTCCTGCTGCTGAAACCGTGAATATACTGCTCACAGGTGCAACAGGAACTATCGGCGGTGAGCTTACTGCGCGATTGCTTGCTGCTGGCCATGCGGTCGTCGCGTTGGTCCGGAAAACCCGTGACATATATGCAAATGACGGGCGGATGCTGCCAGCTGGTGATTTCGCAAATGTCATGCCCGACGCCGGTTGTGTGTCTAAACTGACCGGAGATGTGACGTTACGCGGCCTTGGTCTGGATGAGGCCACTATTGCTTTGCTCGGGCGTCAGATTGATCTGGTCATTCATTGTGCCGCAACGACCGATTTCAATGCCAGCGGAGCGGTGTATCGAAACGTCAATGTTCGCGGCGTCTTCAATGTTCTGGAGACGGTACCGAGAGCCCGCTTCCTTCACGTAAGCACAGCCTATGTTTGCGGCCTGAAAGACGGACGGATTGCCGAAGCACCATGTGCAGCTGATCAGAGTTTTGCCAATGGCTATGAGCGATCAAAGGCAGCAGGAGAGGCTTTGGTGCTCGCTGCCGGAAGGCGCGCTGTCATTGCCCGGCCCAGCATTGTTGTAGGCGCGCATGATGACGGCAGTTTTCATCGCTTTGATAGCTTTTATCAGTTATTCCGGCTGATCGCCGAAGGTCATATTACACGGTTGCCTGCAGCGCCCGAAGCGACGCTCGATTTTGTTCCCATTGACCATGTTGTGGGAGGGTTGACCGACATTGTCGGTCATTGGGACAAGGCAGAGGGAAAGATCATTCACCTAACGTCAGGGGCTGCTATCTCTCCCACCATGCTTGCGGAAGCGATAGGCCTGTTTGACCAGCTGGATCCGCCTGAATTCCTGGCTCCAGAGATGTTCGGTGTTCAAGAACTGCCAGAATTGGAACGCCGTTTATACACGCATGTTGCTGCGTTCTACGCCAGTTATTTTCAACGCTGTCCTGATTTCGGGACCGAAAACCTGCGCCGGATTAGTGGGCGAACCTGCCCCCCGGTCGATCTTGCAGCTCTGGAAAGAATGATCGAACACTGCATCAAAAGCAGCTTCATTCGCGATGTACGACCATCCAGCAAGGCGATCCCATAAACGCCGGACTAGCGGATATCTGGATATTCATCGGCCAGCCGCTCACGGGCGCCCATGGCCCACATCAATCCGACTTTTAGATATATCCAGTTGGCCCGCCATCGGCCCCATGCCGTAATCCGTCTGTCCGATGTCCAGACCCAGCGCGGTATCATCCGAATTTTGCCATAGCGGGACAGTTTAATGCAAAGATCGGCTTCTTCCATTACGACCAGTCGCTCGTCGCAGCCACCAATGGCCAGAAACTGTTCTCGCCTGAAAAACATCGCATGATCACCGAATAACAGTCGCACACCGCGAAGGAACAGATGCGGCCGAGTAATGAGTGGCGCATACCATGTCTTTATCCAATTATGCAGCGTCGAACCCCAGCGTGTTCCCTGCGGCCCGGCAATCCGCGGTGTGAAGCTGGCCAGACCGGTTTTACCATCGGCCATGGCCGCGCGCATAACCGCCACGGCGTCCGCAGGCAGTATACTATCGGCATGAAGCACGCAGACAACCTCACCCTGCGCTTCACGCACTCCGAAATTAATTTGTGCGCCGCGACCTTTTTTGGGCGCTGCGATGACTTGCAGTCCCGCAGTCTGAGCGAGTGCTACAGATGTATCGGAACTGCCACCATCCACAATCAGAATCTCATCCGCCGGTGGATCCAGTGATTTGACGCAATCCAAAGTGTTAGGCAATGCCCGCTCTTCATTAAGCATCGGGATCAGAATGGTAACCCGGTTCATGGATTCAGCCATGGCCATCGCTCCAGATCCTCTGGCCGGTCGCAGTCATGTAATGTCTCCAACAACTCAAAACCAATGTCATGTTGTCTCAAACGATCAAGCGTATCGGGCATAACATGTTCTGTGCTCCAGCGCATATTCTGGAATAGAAAAGGATAGGGTTTTGCTAAACCAATAAGATAATAGCCGCCGTCATCTGCTGGTCCAATAACTACATCGGATTTCTGTAAAGCATTGATCGCCGCGTTCACATGATGGGCGGATAGATCAGGTGTATCAGAGCCCAAGAATATGACCGGCGCAGGGTCCATCGCAGCCAACAGGCGGCTGGTGAGATCGCCTTCGACCTGCGGCACATAGGACGGGTCGCTACCCAACCATCTGGCAATGGCATTCGCGTCGCCGCCGCTATATTGGATTTCAATCTGCTGACCGGTTTGCTTCAGTATCTCCACCGTCCGCTCGGTCAGCTGCATATGTACGGCGGCCGCCCCGTCTGCTCCCAATGCCGGAATCAGGCGTGTTTTTGCAGATCCCGGCACCGGATAACGTGTGAAGAGAACCAGCCGAACAGTGTTCATGAGCCGGTTCCGGTCAAAAAGAGCATGCTTTAGTTGTCCTTGTAATGGCAGCTGAGTAGCACATGATTCGATTAAGACGGCTATTTCGTTACATAAATTGCAGTATTTTCAAACCAACCTGTAACAAAAAGCCATGTTTCTCCGAAATCGTAATGAGGGTTCAAAACCCGGACCAAAAATTTAGGAGTATGATATGAAAATGCTGAGCTTATCTGTAGCAGCACTATCTGTGATGATCGCGGCACCGGCCTTGGCGTCAGGCGGTGGTGGCGGTGGTGGTGGTTATAGTGGTGGCGGTTTTGGCGCGTCTCAACCACGTGACCCCCGCGCTGCAGCGTATAGTAAGGGCAAAAGAGCTTTCAAAAAGCGCATTACTTGCAAGAAGTGCGAGTATAAGGGCGGCTTTACCGATGGTAAAACGGCGCGTGAAGTTGCTGCCAAGGTGAAAGCTGGCGAATTTGATCTGAAGGCCAAACAGCGACAGGCCGTGCTCTACTATATGTCGGAACGCTATAGCATCGCGCCTTGACTCAACAATCAGCTGTCGCCCATCTCAACGGCGTGGTGACCGGCTTTTCCACAATATTGACAGTGGTAGCGGCAATTGCCGTTACCACTGGCCTTGTGTTGTTGTCGCACAGTGATGACAGCGCGGTCCTTCCCTATGTCGCGTTGTTGAGCCTTGGTAGCTTGACCGTATTTATTGGCATCTGGCGATCAACAGCACTGACGGCCGGAATGGTTTTTGGCGTTGCGCTGATTCTTCATGTCGTAGCGATTTTTGGCTTTGCGGCCTTTGAAGACGATTATTTCCGGTTTATTTGGGATGGCTGGCGACTGATGATCTCCGGCTCTCCTTATGGTATCGCGCCTGCCGACTTTTTTGGAAAGTCGCTTCCCGACAACGGTCTTGCACTGACCTTGGACGGGGTAAATAATCCGCATTTGCCGACAATTTATGGCCCGACGCTGCAATTCATTTTCTCGCTTGCCTATCTGTTCGCCGGTACAGACCCAGTGGGGTTGCGGATATTTTTTGCGGTAATCAACCTGATCCTGGTGACTTTGCTGCTGCGATGGACCAGTCCTGAAAAGGCGGCCCTATATGCTTGGTGCCCTCTGGTACTGGCGGAAACAATCATCCACATCCATCCCGATGGGATAATGGCGATGCTGTTGCTCGCGGGCATATTATTGGCGAAGCACTATCCGCTGTTGGCTGGTCTGTTCTTCGGACTTGCGGCCGGTGCCAAGATTGTGGCGCTCGCTCTTTGGCCCCTGCTTTTGCGCATGGGGTGGCGGGCCGTGGCATCCGCTATCGCAACACTTGCGCTTATCTATGGTATTTTTCTGATCCAGGGGCAGGGTGCCGGTTTCGATTCAACCGGCGTTTTTGCGGCGGACTGGTATTATAATCCCATGGGCTTTGCGTTGCTTGATGTGCTGTTGCCTTCATCAATAGCAAGGCTGAGCGCCGCATTGATCGGTATTGGCATCATCATGGTTCTGCATGCGCGTACGCGCAGTTTGGAAGTCGCGCCGATAACAATGATCTTCGGTACCATATTGCTATTCGCACCGGCGGTGAACGCCTGGTATTTGCTGTGGATATTGCCGTTTGCGACAAAAAGCCGCATGGTCTGGCCTTTCGCGGCGGCGGTTGCCTTGCCGCTTAGCTATCTGACAGGACTTAACCTTGAAAACCCGGCGTTGAGGGATTTCGAGGTGCATTGGATGGCTTGGGCGGCTCAGGTCATCATATTGCTGGCCGCTGTCTGCTGGGATTATCGGCGTTTCCAAAGAGAAAAGAAAGCCAGTGATTCTGCGGAGGTTTTGTGCACACCAATAGCGCAGGCCCAAGTTGCGGTTATCATCCCGGCACTGAACGAGGAAAACTCAATCGGAGAGGTCGTTCGCGATATTGGATCGCAAAACTGGTCTGAGCCACCTTGCATCATTGTCGCCGACAATGGCTCTACGGACAGGACGGTCGAACAGGCCTTGACCGCCGGAGCGATAATTGTACGCGAACCAAAGCGTGGCTATGGCGCTGCATGTTTGGCGGGCATATCCGCCGCCCCAACAGCTACGAATATATTTCTGTTCATGGACGGTGATGGTGCAGATGTGCCGGAGGAAGGGCCCGCCTTGATTAAACCGCTGACAGACGGCGCGGCTGATCTGGTCATCGGATCACGGGCCCTGGGGCAAAAGCAGACCGGGGCCATGACCTTCCCGCAACAGTTTGGGAATTGGCTTGCGACCCGATTGGTTTGGCTGATTTGGGGTACGAGAATGACTGATCTCGGGCCATTTCGCGCTATTCGGGCTGATGCGCTTGACCGCCTGAACATGGCAGACAGGGATTTTGGCTGGACCGTTGAGATGCAGGTTAAAGCTGTACAACAGAATATGCGCATAACCGAACGCCCGGCCAATTACCGCCGCCGTGTCGGTATATCAAAAATATCCGGTACGGTTCGCGGCGTGCTGCTCGCAGGGAACAAGATATTATATGTGATCGGACGTGAAGCGTTCTTCCGTTAAGCTTGGGCTGCTTTTGTGCGCCGCCGCCGGATGAAAAATATGATCCCGCCAACTAGCACCAACAGAACGCCGCCAGCTGCAACGCCCAAAATGGGGTTTGACCTTATGAGCCATAGGGGCGAGATAAAGTTGGAGTTCTCGGCCGAACCCGGTCCTTTGCTGTCATTGAGCCGCCAATCATATTCCAGAAATGTGATTTCCATATCACCGCTATCGAGCGCCTCAATGTCGTCAGCAGACAGACCAAGACTGTCTGCATAAAGCGCGAAAAATTCGTCCAGCGTTTCAGCGCCGCGCCAACCCTGTTCAAAATCACCGCCATACCAGTTGAAGATGCTCGACACGGCGAGATTTCCGTCCTCAAGCCGGTTGCGGGTGCGGTCGCTCAAAAACCCCTTGGTCATCATATCCAATTGCTGGTCCAGTTTGCTGCCAACAAAGGCTTCGTTGAGCAAGGCCGGGCAACCAATGCTTGCACAGTTCACACCAAAATGGATGCGTGGGTCATTATATAGTCCGCTGCCGCGGATAATATCATGCTCGATATTGTCCAGAGATAATGTCTCGCCCAAAAGCGGAATGAAGGCCATCTGCCACGGTGACTCGGTCAACGATCCCAGCTCCTTGATCGACACCAGATCGGGATATTGGGTGAGAATTAGCTCAACCGTCCAGGCGTTATAGGCATTGATCAAAAACGCGAGCTGATCCGGTTTCGACCAGCCATCAAACTCCTCGCGGCTGACTTTTGCCATCGCATCCAGATAGGATTTCAGAGCAGCGCGATCCTCTTCAAACTCCGCATAGTTTACGGTTGAGGAACTGCCATCGGGCACCATCTCTACATTCTCGGTCAAAAGAGCGTCCCAGCTGGAATGGTCAAAATCTGCCGCTTGTACGGGTGCAGATGCCAGAAGTGACAATATGGCGATATAATGATGTTTCATGTCGAACCTTGCAAAATGAATATGTGGTCTGTCCCAAGTGGATGACCAATATTCGTCCCAAAACCGACAAGCGTTACAAAGCAGCAAAAAATGACCAGATTCGAATATGCCCGCCGTGCTTATTCATTGTGTGTCAACGATATAAACAGCCTGCTGATAGAATTTTGCCAATCTATGGATTTCGCTGTGACGAACGGTGAAGCCCATCCGGTCAAAAGTTTCCAGCCATTCGTTATGTGACCGGTTGCTATGGGGATGACCAATAAATTCCATATTGGTAATCTTGTCAGTCAGCTTGGTGTAAGCGGCCTGAAATGGAGTGTCATAGACATCTTCCACAATGATCAATCTTTTTGACACGCGCGCAGCTTCCTGCAGGATTTTGTCGGGGTTAGCTATATGGTGCAACACTGTAAGGAGCAACGCAGCGTCAAATGATTGGTCTGCGAATGGCATGGTATCGCCATCATATATTGTGGGTTTCAGGTCTTCAGAGATGCTATTGTCCGCGATATCCAGTGCCATCACGCACAGTCCGTGTTCGCGGAAAATCTTTACAACGCTACCCGGACCAGAACCAACTTCCAGCAGACGGTCTCCACGCTCTATCCAGTCTTTTGTGAGCCTGTACTTTCTCTGAGCATCCATTTTCCAAATAGCGAATACGGCCGGGCCCAGAAGAGGAGTTTTCCAAAAAAGCTGCATTTAGTTTCGCCCGGTAACGGTAACATCCAATATTGGTACTGCCAGCAATATCTGTAGGGCTAGCAAAACTCCATGCCAAAGCCCTTTGAACAATAGGCTTTCTATGCCTGAGCCCGGCTGTGCATAGAAACATGCGGGGTCGGATTTACCATCCGACCATTCCACCCAAGGTAGAATATAACCTGACGGCAATGGGCAAGTCATTTTGTGAGCCCGTCAACGCGTTGGGACATTGGGCACTGAAGAACCTCTCCAGAATCGACGCAGCTCGTGAGAGTTTCGATATTGCAAAAGAGATGCAAAACGCGGCTCCGCTTAGCGTATGCCTACCCACCCAGTACGGACATTGGATAGTTAGTCAATACAAGATGCTCTATCCATCAACTTTTGACTTTGCCCATTTTTTCCACGCAGCAACATCATAACCGAAATGCTCGCCGCTGACGGCGGTCAGCGTACCGATCACTTGTGACCTGAGCCATGGAGGATCATTGGCGAAATCCAGTCTTGCCAACAGCGCCTCGATTGTTTCTCGATCATCCTGTCCGGAAGCTGCGACGGCTCTTAGTGCGCTCAGCTCTATCTCAAAATATTTTTCGTAACTGTTCGGCGGAGAGGTCCAGGGGTCTGTCAGATATGAAATCGGTACATTTGCATGACCGGCTCTCTCCATACCCGATAAAAGGACTGCACGCGCAATATCTTTAGCTCTGAGCTCCATATTACCGCCAAATGCGCGTACCGTCACAGGCGGTATTTCTACTTTCAAGCGCTCGGCAAAAAACCCTGAGGGCGCACCATTGGTGGAAGCTTGAACTATTAGTCTGCGAACTTCACTTCTGCCCGCATCGATATAGGTAGACGGGTCGGATAACAGTGCGTCAATTTTCTGGCCTGCAGCCGCCCAATCCAATCCGGTCTTTTCCGCCGGGAGTTGCGAGATGAGTTCGGGCGGCTTTTTGCCCAAGGGAATGACATGCTCACTAGGACCCCAGACAATGCCTCGTCCATCGTCTCCTGCTCCGGCGACATAGATTCCTCCTGCAATTGCCTGGATGGATACAGGGCGACCGTTTTCAAGATCGCCATGCCGCGTCCAACTATTGCCGTTTTGACTCGACCATAGTCGTCCATCATTGGAAACGACCCAGAGTTGATCACCATCACTGGCCAAATCGACGAATGCTCCCTTAAAGCCAACGCGGATGGACCTTCTCCCGTCAAAGCGCCAGATTTCCCTCTCACCGCCACGTCCGACAATTCCAAAGAGCCCCTCTCTGTGAACCGTCAGGCCGTTAAAAAAGCGATTAAGCGGCCAACTGCTGACGGTCTGGAAACCAGAGCCAGTCCACCTGACAAGACGTTTGACCTTGGTGTCTTTCAGCGAAGCATAAGTTTCGCCATTAAATAGGAGAATCTCCTTGATCCGGCTGACATGCGTAGACGGCGTCGGGTGGATATAAAATTCTTCCCAACTGCGCCCTGCATCCGTTGATCGTTGCAGACCAGCGTTACGCGTTCCGGTAATTGCCAGCAATCCATCGTTCCATTCCAGCAACTGGCTGGTGTGATAAATGGGCGAATTGGGAATGATCAAAGGGCTCCAAGTTACACCATCGGTAACCTCGACAACGCCTTCACCAGCAGATTGCAGTGCATCCTCGAACGGCCAGTAAAGTAATCCCTTGTAGACCAGTGGGTGCCCAGCATCCTGACTGTATAAATGCCGTTCATATCTCGTTTCGCGCGTGTCGGGATCGAAACTCCAGATATCGGCCGAATTGTGATTGCGACCCTTGACCGAGTTAGCGAACCATAATTTACCCCGATATCCGATCAGCCGGGATGCAACTGGCCAAGGACCAACTTGCGCGATGACATCCAACTGCAATTTCTTTGTTTCTTGACCCGCACTGTCCGACGAAGGATTGGCAACAGAATCGCGCGTGAAATAGAAAGTCATGATAACGGCGAGACACGCAAGTAAAGCTAACATCATACCATTGCGGGAAATTTGCATATTTCGGGTCTACGAACCATTGGCCCAATTGCAATGCATTTTCTATATGCTTTGAGCGTCAATTGATGCCATAGCGTAGCGGCAACCCTTCATTCGAAAGGGCGCTACATATTGTCATTTGGAGAAAAGATGCTCAGAATCGCGGCCTATCTGGCGAAATCCAAAATAGGCCAACCATCTGACGAGTGCACTGGGAATGGTTCATGAGTTTGCGACTTCATGGGATCTCCAAAATATCCAATGGTGAGACGCATATCTATGCCACCGATCTGGAATTGCAGAAAGGAACGATGAACGTTCTGCTCGGGCCAACATCGTCCGGCAAAACATCCTTGATGCGTCTCATGGCTGGGCTCGACAGGCCAGATACCGGCAAAGTCTTTTGGGACAATGTGGATGTGACGAAAAAGCGCGTGCAGAATCGCGATATTGCGATGGTGTACCAGCAATTCGTCAATTACCCCTCGATGACGGTCTATGACAATATTGCGTCACCGCTGAAGTTGCAGAAGAAGTCCGCGGCGGAAATTGATGCAAAAGTGCAGGAAATGGCTGAACTGCTCAAACTGACTTCTATTCTTGATCGCAAACCCAATGAAATATCGGGAGGGCAACAACAGCGGTGCGCGATGGCGCGAGCATTGGCGAAAGATGTTGGTCTGGTCCTCATGGACGAACCGCTTGCAAATCTGGACTATAAATTGCGGGAAGAGTTGCGCCTAGAAATTCCGCGGCTTTTTGAGGCGTCCGGAAGTATTTTTGTTTACGCAACGACAGAGCCGGAAGAGGCGCTTTTGCTTGGCGGAAACACCGCGACCCTCTGGAACGGCCGGGTAACACAATATGGGAAGGCTATGGATGTCTATCGCAATCCCGTGGATGAGACGACCGCTCGCGTTTACTCCGACCCGCCGATGAATTTTGTGTCGGTCCAGAAGGACGGCGCAGTTGTTCATTTTCCAAATGGGCAAACGACAATACTGAACGATGATTTGGCTCGCTTGCCCAATGGCGAATATAAAGCCGGATTCCGTGCCCATCATCTTGAAATGAGCGATGGCCAGTCTGATGCCGTTGAATTTGCGGCGAAATTGATCGTCACAGAACTTACCGGATCAGACACCTATATTCACGTCAATGCAAGGGATGAAAGATGGATCGGCTTGATCCCCGGGCTTCAAACTTTTGAAGTTGGGCAAGTGCTGAAAATTTCCCTAGACCCTAAAAATATCTTCTTTTTTGATAAGGATAAGAAGCTGGTTGCGTCACCAAATCATGAACCTGAAAAGTCGGGAGCATAGATTTGGCCTCCATAACCCTCGAAAATCTGGCGCATAGCTACCTCCCCGATCCGGGTGGGGATCATGATTTCGCTCTCAAGGAGATCAATCATATCTGGGAGGATGGGCGAGCCTATGCATTATTGGGCCCCAGCGGATGCGGCAAAACAACGTTACTCAATATAATTTCCGGCTTGCTCACACCAACGAGCGGGCGCGTTTTATTTGGCGACAAAGATGTTACCGTATCATCAACAGCAGAACGTAATATTGCGCAGGTTTTCCAGTTTCCGGTTGTCTATGACACAATGACGGTTAGGCAAAATTTGGCATTCCCATTGCGCAATCGGGGCATGGAGGCCGACTATGTCTCCGAGCGAGTAGAGCAGATCGCGCAGATGATCGGTCTGGAAGCAGATCTTCATAAAAAAGCGCGAGGGCTAACCTCCGACCTGAAACAGAAAATCTCACTTGGACGCGGTATGGTTCGGGACGACGTGAACGCGATCCTTTTCGATGAACCTTTGACAGTCATCGATCCCCATTTGAAATGGGAATTGCGGACTCAGCTCAAGTCGCTGCACCGGGAATTTGGGCACACAATGATTTATGTGACCCATGATCAAACGGAAGCCCTGACCTTCGCAGAAAAAGTCGTGGTGATGCATGAAGGCCGGGTGGTGCAAATCGGAACCCCGAAAGAGCTTTTCGAAACACCGGCGCATGTCTTTGTGGGTTACTTCATTGGTTCTCCCGGAATGAACTTCGTTCCCGTTTCTGTCACAGGAAACAAAGCCCATATTAATGGCAATACGATCGACCTCCATCATGATTATGGCAACCCGCAAGGTGACATTCTTTTAGGGATACGGCCTGAATTCGTTCGGCTTAGCAAAAGCGACGGATTGCCGGTTCAAATAAACCGTGTTCAGGATGTCGGTAGACATAAATTCATTAATGCAACATTGTTCGATATTGAAATCAACATTTCTGCCAACGAGGGGTTTGAAATTGAGTCGGACATGATCAAGATAGAGTTTGATCCGGCCAACATCGGCATATTCCGCGATGATTGGCGCATGAATGGCAAAGCGATTGACCAAAGCAACGGGGGAACGGTTTAGTGGAAAAGACCGTTAATCAGCGTGCTTGGCTTCTGGTACTGCCGGTATTGGTCCTCGTTGCATTTTCATCAATCATCCCGATGATGACGGTGGTCAATTATTCTTTCCAGGATAGTTTCGGAGAGAATATATTTTTCTGGGTCGGACTGGAATGGTATCAGGAACTGCTCCGATCGGAACGGTTGTGGGATGCTTTGGGCCGGCAGCTGCTCTTCTCTTTCATCATTCTCATGATCGAAATCCCTTTGGGCATCCTGGTGGCACTGAGCATGCCGAAAAAGGGAATTTCAGCCTCGATCTGCCTGGTTCTCATGTCTTTGCCATTGCTAATCCCTTACAATGTTGTCGGAACGATCTGGCAAGTTTTCGGGCGCGCAGATATCGGACTGCTTGGCCGCACCTTGTCTGATTTGGGTATCTCCTACAATTATTCCCAGAACGCTTTTGACGCTTGGGTCACCGTGATAATTATGGACGTCTGGCACTGGACATCATTGGTTGCACTTCTGGCCTATGCGGGACTTCGATCTATCCCGAAGCCTTATTATCAGGCGGCGATGATCGATCAGGCGAGCCGGTGGAACGTCTTTCGATATATTGAACTACCGAAAATGCGAGGCGTTTTGATGATAGCCATCTTGTTGCGCTTCATGGACAGCTTCATGATCTATACGGAGCCATTTGTTCTCACCGGCGGTGGACCTGGAAATGCTACGACATTTTTATCGATAGATTTGGTGAAAATGGCGCTTGGTCAGTTTGATTTGGGCCCAGCGGCGGCATTCTCTCTTATGTATTTTCTGGTCATTCTGCTGATTTCTTATGTGTTCTACACCGTCATGATAACCATCGATAAAGATGAGGCGAAGCAATGAGCAAGAACCGGCATCCAACCAAAAAAAGTGGCTCAACATCGATACCAAGGGCCCGAATAGGGGCTCTCGTGATGACCCTATATTTGGTTTTCCTGCTGGTCCCGATCTATTGGTTGATCATCATGAGTTTCAAATCAAACTCTGAAATATTGAGCACGTTCACGCTTTTTCCTGATAATTTCACTCTGAAAAATTATAGCACCATCCTCACTGATCCATCTTGGTATATGGGCTATGTGAACAGCTTCATTTATGTTTCGCTCAATACCGTAATTTCTCTTCTTGTCGCATTGCCAGCGGCTTATGCCTTTAGTCGCTATCGATTTTTCGGCGACAATCATCTGTTTTTCTGGCTTCTCACAAATCGCATGGCACCGCCAGCAGTGTTTGCTTTGCCGTTCTTTCAACTATATTCCAGCGTGTCTTTGTTCGATACCCATATTGCCGTTGCCTTGGCGCATTGCCTGTTCAATGTTCCGCTCGCTGTTTGGATATTGGAGGGCTTTATGCGCGGAGTTCCAAGGGAAATTGACGAAACGGCTTTCATTGATGGCTACGGATTTACGAGATTCTTCACGAAAATATTTATACCCATGATCGCGCCGGGAATTGGCGTCACCGCCTTCTTCTGTTTCATGTTCAGCTGGGTCGAACTTTTGTTGAGCCGCACGCTTACGAGTGTGGATGCAAAACCCATTACCGCGATCATGACCCGGACTGTTTCTGCATCCGGTCTTGATTGGGGTGTGCTTGCCGCTGCAGGTGTTCTGACCATTATCCCCGGTGCAATTGTGATCTATTTCGTCCGCAATCACATTGCCAAGGGGTTCGCTTTAGGCCGTGTCTAGATAAGTTCGATAGGGGAGAGATGTTTTAATGGAATGGATGGCCTGGACACTGCCGACGGCAATATTCTTTCTGTCCATCGGCACCTTGCTGATTGGCATGGGATTATTGCACTTGAAATATCCGAGTACGCCCAGGGTTGGCGTGCTCGGAATAGAAACAATGCGCGGAGATCGCCTGTTCATCTCTCTCTTGGGCTCTGCCTTTATCAATCTTGCGTGGATTGGCTTGCTGGACGCGCCGCAATATGGTGCACTGATTATTTGCGGCCTATTTGCAATATTCGTATTTCGCTGGGTATAAAAATAGAAAAGATCGGATCAATGAAATGAGAAGTTTTCGAACAGCAGCAATCCTTTGCATGAGCCTTGCCGCGCTATCCTGTTCAGATTCCACAGAAACAGACAATGATGCACGGAATGACATCGACATATCCGATCCGGCAGGTGCAGCGAGCAAATTTCTGGATGAAGAGATTGGCGAACTCTCCAGTCTCAACCGGGAAGAGCAGGAAGCCGAATTGGCCTGGTTCACGGAGGCCGCAAAACCGTTCAGGGGTATGGAGATTTCGGTAGTATCGGAAACGATTGCAACGCATGAATATGAATCCAAAGTTCTGGCGCCCGCCTTTACAGCCATTACAGGAATCAGGGTCACGCATGACCTTATCGGCGAGGGTGACGTGGTTGAGAAACTGCAAACGCAGATGCAGTCAAATGAGAATATCTACGACGCCTATGTCAATGACTCGGATCTGATAGGAACGCATTGGCGCTATCAACAGGTTCGCAATCTTACGGATTGGATGGCAGGCGAGGGCAGTGATGTCACCAGTCCGGGACTGGATCTTGCCGATTTTATCGGAACCGACTTCACCACCGGTCCAGATAAAAAACTATATCAATTGCCCGACCAGCAATTCGCGAATCTCTATTGGTTCCGATATGATTGGTTCACCGACCCAAAAATCAAAGCCGAATTCAAAGCGCAATATGGATATGATTTGGGCGTGCCCGTCAACTGGTCAGCCTATGAAGATATTGCCGAATTCTTCACCGGCCGAGAGATTGGCGGGAAAAAAGTCTATGGCAACATGGATTATGGTAAGAAGGACCCTTCCTTGGGGTGGCGCTTCACCGATGCCTGGATGTCCATGGCCGGCATGGGATCGGTCGGGGAGCCTAATGGGCTTCCGGTTGACGAATGGGGCATAAGAGTAAACGACAAGTCACAACCGGTCGGGTCTTGCGTTGCGCGGGGCGGCGCCACCAATTCACCCGCTGCAGTCTATGCTGTGGCCAAATATTCCAAATGGCTTTCCGATTACGCACCACCATCGGCAGCCGGTATGACCTTTTCAGAGGCTGGGCCGGTTCCGTCACAAGGCGCCATTGCGCAACAAATGTTCTGGTACACGACATTCACCGCTAACATGGTCGGCGAAGAAGCATCTGCTGTCCTTTATGAAGACGGAACACCAAGATGGCGCATGGCACCCAGTCCTCACGGCGCTTATTGGGAAGATGGCATGAAAGTGGGATATCAGGATGCTGGCGCTTGGACGCTAATGAAATCCACACCCGTCAAGCGGGCCCAGGCGGCATGGCTCTATGCGCAGTTCGTAAC
This sequence comes from Parasphingorhabdus sp., assembly GCF_059726685.1. Classification (NCBI taxonomy): domain Bacteria; kingdom Pseudomonadati; phylum Pseudomonadota; class Alphaproteobacteria; order Sphingomonadales; family Sphingorhabdaceae; genus Parasphingorhabdus; species Parasphingorhabdus sp. The sequence continues at coordinate 3,311,249 of NZ_AP041068.1, read as the reverse complement.
CTCAAAAACTGTGGACGTCAAAAAAGCCCATGTCGGACTGACATTCATTCGCGAGTCGACCATCCAGCACGAATCCTTCACGGAGCGCGCGCCAAAGCTAGGCGGATTGGTGGAATTTTATCGCTCACCGGCTCGCACACAGTGGTCGCCGACTGGAACAAATGTTCCCGACTATCCTCGCTTGGCGCAGCTTTGGTGGCAAAATATTGGCGATGCTTCGTCGGGCACCAAAACACCGCAAGCAGCCCTCAATGCCCTATGCGAACAGCAAGAACGTGTCCTCAGCCGGCTCGAGCGATCTGGATTGCAAGGCGATCTCGGTCCCAGACTGAATGAAGAACGAGACAATGCCTATTGGTTGAACCAACCCGGATCACCCAAAGCCAAGCTAGCGAATGAGAAGCCCAAGCCGGTGACAATCGAATATGATAAGTTAATCGCCGCCTGGCAGTGAGGTAGTCCATCTTCAAACTTATCGCATCGGACAATAGAGTTTGCTAAAACCGGACCGTGATTCAGTCATTGTCCAATGCATAAGCAATCACGTAGCCACCGTTGCCGTCTCGAACATCTTGTGAGTCCAGATATTGGTTTGTGACTGGGTCCCGCGGATAGCGCCAGGTTGGATTCGGGACCGTCACGATAAGATATTGCTTACCGTCTTTTTTTGACCGGTAGGACATCGGCGTAGATTGTCCGTTGCCAGGCAAATCTGCTTTCCATTTTTCTTCGCCGCTACGGATATCAAAAGCACGAACCTTGCTGTCCATGGTCGAGCTCAAGAATGTCAATCCCCCGCGCGTTGTCAATGTGCCTGCACGTATTGCCGTTCCGACATCATACGGAATGCCTGAACGCAAGTTAAACGGACCTGAATCGCTCATATCGCCAGCTGGCCGGCTCCACAGCAATTCTTTGGTATTCAGATCCATAACCGCAATCCGCGACCATGGTGGTTCGAAACAGGGGACCTGCGTACCAAGCCGCGACATGAACGGCATAGGCAAGCCAAAAAATTTGATCCGTCGATGGTCAAATGGATTGTCTGCATCGGGTTCCCCCATTTTGGGCATGGGTCCATTCGGATCCATGCGAACGGCCGGATGGTTTTTGCCCAGCAACAGACCTCCAAGCGGCCCGGCTTCCGCAACCTGTTCCGGAGTCACCAGAATCAATCGATGCGCCAACATCATTGGAGCAGCAATCAACAGACCGTTATCGGCATCGACCGAGACACTGCCCCAGTTAAATCCACCGAAGTTACCAGGGTAGAGCATGGTACCCGTGTTCGTGATGCCGGTTGGCACGGTTGGCGGCGTGTACATGCCCTCATAGCGCATGGTTCGATATTCAATCCGGCACACCAACTGATCAATCGGAGTCAGACCCCACATGTCTTTCTCATACCGATAGGGATGAAAATTGGGGAGCGAGGAAGCAGGTTGGGTGGCGGAGAGATATTCTCCATCAACCGCGCCCTGCGGTGCCGGTTTTTCAGGAATGGGATGCACAGGCTCACCATTGCGCCGATCGAGTAAGAAGATATCACCCATTTTGGTTGGTACGGCGACAGATGGCACTTTCTTGCCATCCTTGGTCACATCCACCAGCACCGGCTGTGCGGGTACATCATAATCCCAGACATCATGATGGACGGTTTGATATTTCCAGCGCGGCTCACCGGTGGCGGCATCAATGGCCACCACAGCGGATGACCATTCATCGTCAAATTCGCGGCGCGCCCCGCCAAAATAATCGGGCGCAGCATTGCCGGTGGGGGCATAGATCAGGTTCAACTCCGGGTCATAACTCATGATCGACCAAACGTTGGGGGTACCCGGTGTGTAGGTCTTGCCTTCCGCTGGTTCGCCGTTCTGGCCGGCATTGCCCATATCCCATGCCCAGGAAAAATCACCGGTCGCCGCGTCAAAAGCTCTGACCACGCCGGATGGCAGGCCAAGATTCTGGGAGTCGTTTACTAGGCCGCCAACCACCAGATTATCGCCTGCGACCAGTGGCGGTGATGTATGATAATAGTCACCGACCGGATGGTCGCCCATGCCCTGTCGCAAGTCGACAATGCCGTTGTCGCCAAAATCGCTGCAGGGCTTTCCGGTCATGGCATCTATGGCAATCAGACTGGCATTGACAGTCGCTGTCACGATCCGGCTCGGGCACTGGCCTTCATATTCCTCGCTCGCTTCATAATAACCGAGGCCGCGACAGGTTTTGGCATATTGATGGGTCGCTGGCGGCTCAAGGCCGGGCTCATAACGCCAAATTTCTTTACCAGTGCTGTCGTCGATAGCGATAACAACATTCAGCGCCGCACAGATATATAGCATGCCGTTGACATTAAGCGGCGTGGCTTTGAAATCCTCTTCTACTCCGGTACGGTAACGCCATACTTCTTTCAGCCCGCTAACCGTTTCAGCATTAATATCGGTCAGTTGGGCAAAACGGGTACCGCCGGCATCATTACCATAGTGACGCCAGTCGGAAACGGCATCATTGGCGTTCGCTTCCCGAACCGTTCCGGTACCATTTTGGATATAGCCTTGCATCGAAGCAAGCAGCAGAGCGGCAACTGCCGCCAGGCTTGGACCACCAACCCACCAGCGGTTTGAAGGTGCCGGCCCGTCGTCCTCGGCATCAGCTTTGAGCGAACGACGGTACCAAGGCGTCAGAAACCACAGTCCAACGACCAGCCAAGCAGCCAACCGTGGCAAGAGCGCAAGGAAGTGCAGCTCTGCCTCAAAGAGTGACCAGATGAGCGTGACGAGCAATATGGCCGCATATATTTTTGGTGCTTTGTTGCTCCGTTTTTGCGCCAATATCGCGACCGCAATCGTAGCGACACCAGCCAGTAGGTAATAGACGCTGCCGCCCAGATAGACGAGAAATCCGCCCAATAAACTAAGGGTCAGACCAATCAACCAAAGCAGAACGATAAAAACCCAATGCATGATTTTGGAGAAGTTCATTTGAGTATTCCTGTTTGTTCTGCGGTTCGGAAGTTATTCAGCACTTATAGTGGGAAGATGGAATGACCTCCATCCAGGACGATATTTTGACCGGTCATGAAGTCACTTTCCTTGGAAGCAAGAAAAGCCGCAACGCCTTCCATGTCTTCCAGTTTGCCAATCCGGCCAATCGCAGCGCGTCTTTTTGCGCCGTCTTTAAATGACTGCGGCGTGTCCAGTGACATTTCCGTTTCGATATAGCCGGGCAGGATGGCGTTGACCCTGATGCCTGCCTGTCCAAGTTCAACAGCCAATGCGCGCACCAGACCCAAAACGGCTGCTTTGGTTGTGGAATATCCCGCGGCACCGCCCGTGCCAACCAGACCAGCTACCGATGATGTGACGATCAGTCGTCCCGGTGCCTGGCGTTTCATAAGATGCGCGGTCACAGGCTTCCAGGTTTGCACCACGCTCATCAGGTTCAGATCAATCGTATCGAGCCAAACCTGCCGGTCCGTCATATGGGAAGGGCCCCGATACCCGCCGCCGCCTGCATTGGCAAAACAGCTGTCGACCTTTTCAAATCGCGCCAGTGTCTGAGCAAAGGCTTCATCGATCTGGCTTTGATCGGTCACATCGCAGGCAAAGGCTTCAACATCGCCGCCCATGCCCTGCAATTCGGAAACTGCAGCAGCATTTTTTTCTTCGTTTCTGCCCCAAATGGCAACCTTGGAGCCTTGTTTTACAAGACCGCGACAAAAAGCGAGGCCAAGGCCACCGTTACCGCCGGTGACTACAGCTACCTCGCCGGATAAATCGAACATAAAAACTCCTAAGTTCCGTTATTCTTGAAATTCTGCGAAGAAAAAACACTGGTTTTGGCGACTGCCTGCAGTCCAAGAAGATTACCGTCAGGATCGCGGCCAAACATGATCTGCCCGCCATCAATCGGTTCAGGTTCCGATACGATTTTACCGCCGGCATCGACCAGCCGTTTGCGCGCCGCATCGATATCGGACACATCAAAGACAATCATGTTGTAGCCAAGCGCATCAACCGGGCGCGGCTCTTCCAAATCTTCGGTGGGATGGCTGTGATACTGGAACATCTCCAGTTCGAGATTACGTATCTGGAACCAGGCCATTTCCAGCTCGCTGCCGGGCAGACCTGATACCATGTCCACCTTTTCCCCTGAAACAGACAACCACCTGCCGACACGGCGCGGGCCGGGCTGGTTCAGAAATTCTGTGTAAAAGTCAACCAGCCGGTCAATATCCGGAGTAGCGAGCGAGACATGCCGAACGCGATATTGGTTTTTGGGCGGAGTTGGTAAGTCCAGTTTTGCAATATCCACATGCTCAATCTCGGAAATCAGTCCATCGGAATCGCGCGCATAGGCATAATAGACGGGGTTCTGTGGATTGAGATGAACCATGTCCTTGGCACCGATATGCTTGGCACCACCAGCCAAAAACTTCTGATACGCCTTTGTTTTCTTATCAACCTGATAACAGACATGGGCAATACCTGGGCCCTGTACGTCCATTGGTTTGGTCGCCCGGGCGTCGGCAGATGGATTGGCAAATTGCATGAAACGAATTTGTGCATTCACACTGCGCATCATCTGTGTCGACGCCGAAACCCCTGTTCGGCCGGCCAACTTATCAAAGACCGGATTCTCTGAAATTTCAGACTGGTCGACAGGCTGAAGATCGACCGAGCTGCCATATAGTCCGGCCGCCTTCTCTATATCACTAACGGATGCACCAACATAATTGACGCCGGTAATGATCGAATCGGGAGGAATCGGCTCGCCTGCTGATCTGCCACCACATGCGGTCAGCAGGAATATCACGCTCAAGCTTATTACACTTTTATTCATATTGAACCTCTCGCTGCGACGGCATTTGGAAAACCAGTCCTGTCAGATTGTCTCGGCTTTTTAGCATCCTAACGCGCTTTAGACCAAAAATGGGATGCACGATTCTCTCACCGCTCTAAACCTTAAATGTATAGATAGTCAAATTAAAGGTTTTCAAATCGTGATATTTAGGTATATCGGAAAGATAAATGGACTATGTGTCCAACAATAACGATATTCAAGGGAGGATAATATGCCGAAAGCTCGTTCCAATATGCCCATCCAAAACAGGCTTGCAGCATCTATTGCTGCTATCGCGCTTGCCGGCACGGCCAGCGCCGCCTTCGCGCAGGAACAGGATTCACAAGGTGGAGACGACAATGTCATCATCGTGACTGCGCAGAAGAGATCCCAAGATATTCAAAACGTCCCAATCGCCATTTCCGCTTTCGATAGTGGAGTTCTTGAAGACAAAGTTGTTGATGATGCAATTGATCTCAGCTTTTCTGTCCCCAATCTGACGGTCGATATATTCGGCGCCTCGCTCCGCGGGGTTGGCGATCTTGCGATTTCGGCAACCTCTGAATCCGGTCTCGGCTATCACGTAAACGGAGTATATCTGGGTTCCGCTGCAACCGAAGCGGAATATTATGATCTGGAACGGATCGAAGTTTTGCGCGGCCCGCAAGGCACACTCTATGGACGCAATACGACCGCCGGCGTGCTGAATGTAATTACGCAAAAGGCCACTGATGAATTCGAAGGCTATGTCACTGCTGGCTATGGCAATTTCAACTCCATAAAGCTGCGCGGCGCGATAAATCTGCCTATAAGTGATAACCTGTCGACCCGGGTCGCGGGTTTTTTCCTCGACCGGGATGGCTATGCTACCAACCTCTTCACAGGTAACGATGTCGATGATCGCCAGATGTTCGGGCTGCGCAGCAGTACCAAGCTTGAGTTTGGAGACACACGCGCAGACTTGGTTGTTTCCTACTTCAAGGAAGATGACCGGCGTCTGACACGGACCAAGGTCCTGTGTGAAAAGGATGCCGTGCTAGGCTGCTCCCCTCTTCAGGTCGGCTTTGGAACACCGGACTCCAGAGGCACACTCTTCAACACATTGGGCGCGGTTACCGGGGTGATTGCCACCGGCTTTGGACCAGCGGCGGTCGACTATTATGCGAACAGCGTCAATCCAGCCGACACTCGGCTGATCAACGAAGATGTTGATCCAACCTATTTTGTAGAGGAATGGAGCGCTTCACTCGAAATCACGCATGATTTTGGCGACCTGACACTAACGTCACTTAGCGGCTATCAGGAAATCGAACGCGGCTTGTTCAAGGATTTTGATCGCTTCGTTCCGTCGCAGGGGTTAACGCGCCCGATAACCTTTGACTTTTTTGCCAACGGCAATCCGATTACCACGGAGATGATCCTGACCGGTCGCCGCGATCAGAGCGAAGCACGCGAATATTATCAGGAACTGCGACTAGCATCCGACTTTGCCGGACCGATCAACTTCATTGTCGGCGGCAATTATTATAATCGCCGCAGTTCAGGTTCAGCCAATTTTACCCACGTCACAATCGCAGCCCGTCAGCAGCAGCTCGGGTTCCCGGATGCGTTCGCTTCATTGATAACTGAATCCAATCCCGTGAAGACAAAGAGTTTCGGCATTTTCGGTGAGGTCTATTTTGATTTGTCTGATGATACCCGTCTGACCGGTGGTCTGCGTTATTCTCGCGACGACAAAACCATCCAGACTCGTCAGATATTCCTGAATCCCCAGGCCGATGGCAGCCTGCCCGATTTCACTTTTGGTGAGTTTGAAAAAGGCGTGGTGACCGGACGTATTGTTTTGGATCACCAAATTACGCCAGACCTGCTCGGCTATGTCAGCGCTTCTCGCGGTTACAAAGCGGGCGGTATCAATCCCGGCGAGGTCGGTGTCGAGACGCAAGGTTTTGATCCCGAATTCCTGAATGCTTTTGAAATCGGCCTGAAAGGCTCTTCAGCAGATGGCAGCTTCACCGGGAATGTCTCAGCCTTCTATTATGATTATAAAGATCTGCAAATTGGCCAGACGACTGCAACAGCGTCTTTGACTATCAATACAGATGCTACGATCTGGGGCGTGGAAGCGGAATTCGGTCTTCGGCCGAGCAGCCGTTTTCAGGTCGATGGCAGCTTTTCCTATCTCAACACCCAGGTGAATGACTTCGCCTCCATTGACGAGACTGATCCTTTTGGCATCGCGCCGGGAACTGTGGTTTCAGAGGTAACAGCCGCAGGTGTGGTGAAGGACGTAGATGGCAATTCTCTGCCTTTCTCGCCCGACATCAAGATCGCAATTGGCGTTCAGTATGAAATTCCTGTGGGTGACTGGACACTCACCCCTCGGATTGATCATTATCTGCAGAGTGAGTTTGCAAGTTCTATCTTCAGCAAGCCGATCGATATTTTTGATGGCTATAGCCAGACCGATCTCAAACTTTTGCTGGCTCCTGACGACGGCGATTGGGAAATTCGCGGCTATGTGAAAAACCTGTTCAACAATGATGATATCACACGTGTTTTGCCTGCCGGTCGCCTCGTTGGGCGTTTTAGAGAAGTAGTGATATTGGAGCCGCGCACCTATGGTGTCGAAGCTACTATCCGCTTTTGATGACTAGACATTAGCTTCTCTCCAAGGATAGCCTGGTACAGTCTGTGCCAGGCTATTTTTTTGCTCTGGTGGAGTAGCCAACATGATTGAGTTCCCGGGAGGGTGATTTTGGGACGAACTGCGCAAAAGTTCAGGCGGGTTGCCCTTTTCCTGATCGCTGGTTTTTTGATGCTAGCCTTCTTCGCTGTGATATGGATGAAGATACCGGTCTCTGTCGATGTTTCCGAACCGGACCAGGCGGTTATGCACAGCAATATGACTGGCACGGGCGTCCCTTATTCCAGTTCCTATTTCGCGTATGGTGATCACACATTGCATTATGTCGAGGCCGGCGAGGGGGAGCTTATCCTCTTTTTACATGGATTCCCGTCCTATTGGTTTTCCTTCATCCGGCAAATGGATGCATTGAAGCAGGATTATCACGTTGTTGCTATTGATGGGCTGGGCGCAGGCAAATCGGATGCGCCTCACGATGTAGATGCATATAGGCTGGAAAACATGGCGGCTCATCTCAATGCCCTGATTGATCATCTGGATGCTGAAAAAGTGCATATTGTCGGTCACGACTGGGGCTCGACTTTCGCGTTTGGTTTTGCCCAACGCTATCCGGATCGCGTGGCCAGCGTAACGGGATTGAGTGCACCACCGCAAAATGTACTGCTAGGGCTGATGCAGCGCGATAGCTCACTCAGGCAGACCTCAGCCTATATTGATCGTTTGAAGCAGGCCAATCCATTGCTCATCAAGGCATTGGGCGGTGACAAAAGGGTTTGGACGGGTGCCTATGAACCCTTGATCAAAAAGGGCTTTCTCACCCCGGAGGAAGGAGAACTGTTCCGTGAAGCCACCGGCAATCCCAAACGGATAGATGCGCATATCAACTGGTACCGAGCCAATATTCCATCTTTCGGCGCCATTGAGGATGCCGATTTCTGGCCTGATCAAAAGACGCGCGTGACCGTGCCAGCGCAAATTATCTGGGGGCAGGATGATCGAGTCTTTGCCAAAGAATATGCTGAGGCAACAAAAGCTAGCTCAGATGATATGCAGATACTTTCGCTGACAGATGTCGGACATTGGCCTCATGTAGAAAGAACCGAGACAGTTACTCGGGCGATAAAGAAATTGATATCTGAAAGGCACCAAAAATAGCCAGCCCTGTAATAACTGGGCCTATCTCTCGAGTTTTTTCTTTCGTGTGAAATAGTCGAAGCGAGCCATCGTGTAAGTTCCGATCATCATGGAAACCGTTACGTCTTCCAATTCCTGCAGATCCATATCACTGCGCAGCAGAAATTCTCCGGCTGCGGCAGGTATACCCAGGGATATATCGGTCACCGCTAGGGCAATCTCTGGCGGCATATCAAAATTTTTGACCACCAAGTCAGAAAAATATTTTACCGCAACTTCGCGATTGTAACGAGCTGGATGATAAAGTTTCGCAATGGAAGGGTCAGCAAGCAGAGGCTCTATAATAAGTCCGCGCTCCGCGATAAAGCTGAGATAGACATGCGTTGTGCCACGAACCAGTTCTTCAAAAGTAGTGGCTTTTTCCGCCACAGCGACTTGACGTTTCCACCGGATCGTTAGTTCACGTTTCAACAGCTCTTTCAAAAGGTGAGAGAGGCTATCAAAATACTTGTACATCAACGATTTGCTGACATCCGCTTTCTGGCCAATGGCTTCCATCGAAACTTTGGACATCCCGCTTGTGGAAATCAGCTCTGCTGCGCTATCAAGTATCATGGAACGCCGGACTTCCGGGCTAAATCTCCGTTTTGTTTTCTGTGCTAATTGTTCCATTCAAATAACTATTCCCTAAAAACTCTGATCGCAACGATATCACATCATCAAGCCTTGCACAGTATTGCTTCTAAAAGCAGTTCGAGATTTTTGGTAGATAGGTTGAAAAAAAGTGAGTCCATTTTTGCACCCATAGCGGGCTTTTGTTCTGAAAACACTTTTCTACCGGTTTGAGACTAAAGCCGACATTGGACACCACGCTTTCTTCCAATCCTCAAGAGTGTCTGGCGCGCCAACAATACGTCTAAATCACTCACTCAAAAGGTCTTTGATGGATGTAGAGAGGCTTTTGCGACTATAGATGACACCGATCCCGCAAACGGTAACGCCTATCGCAAGCATGGTGCTGACCAGCCAGATGGGATCGGGCTCATAGATCATAGAGAACTGCGATTGATAGATCAGCAGACCGGCGAGCCAGGTCCCGGATATTGCGCCGATACCGGCGATCAACGAAACGGTTAGCCAGTCATAGAGAGCCAGTTTCACACATGATTTTTTGGTCACGCCCATGCTCATCAAAAGACCGTTTTTCTGCCGGTCTTCGGCCTCAAAGCCTTTCATGGACGCCGCTATGACCAGCGCGGTCATTATCAACACCATGGTTGCGTAACCAACCACCAGCTTGGTGACCATTGCCAGTGTATTATCAAAGCGTTGGGTTAGTTCTTTCAATGGTACCAGCGACAAAGAGGGATATTTTTGCCAAAGCGAACCAAGTTCGTTCCATGCTGCATCCGGGAGTTCTATGCTTCCCATATAGAAGACGTCAGGTTTGATCGCTTCAATCGCTCGCTCGGGTATCTGGAACCAGAATGTCACCGAACCGCCTCCGGGTTTAAAGGCATGGCTGGCGACCAATTTGAATTGAGTGGCTTTCCCATCGATCATGAAGGTCAACTGATCTCCATAGTTCAGGCCTAAATCCGTCATCACTTCATCTTCAGCAGATATCTGATTCCAGTTCGATTCTTTTTCAGACCACCACTTCCCTCCAACCAATTGGTTGTTTGATGGGATGGTATTTGACCAGTGGAGTCGGATCGAGTTTTTGACGGTGGCTAAAGTCTCACTCGGTGTGGAAATTGCCTCGTCAATGGGTAGGCCATTAATTTCGGATAATTTCGCGGCGGCATATGGCCGCAATTGCCGGATTTCACTTTCATTCTCTCGCGCCCAATCCTCAAGCGCTGGCTTATCTTGTGCTTGCAGTTCTGCGACCATCAAATTTCCGTTATTTGCGCGCGTGTAACCCTCCATGGTTGAGCCGATATCTTTCATCAACATCAGCGTAAAAAGCAGCAGCAGGCTGCACAGACCCAGCCCAAGTATCTGCGATGATTTACTCAGTATTCGCTGTTTCATGATGAAGAAATTGAAGGATAATAGTCCGGGATATCGTCGTCCCCAAAATTCTCCTGCCGTTAGAATAGTCCAGCTCAAAATTGCCATTAGCAACAGAGCCGCACCCAACGCGCCCAGCGTCAATCCAGTCAGTAGAAAGTTGTCTGAATAATATGCGGCGAGCAGCGAGATGCTTGCAAAACCCCAGAATAACCTTAGCAACTGCGCGGACGGGTATTCCACGGCGCGGATCAGGCTAACCAATGATGTGCGACTAAGTTGCCACAACATGGGAATTTGAAAAGCGAGCAATAGTAAAAATATCAGACCTGTAGTCTTGGCAATTGTAGCTGGATGCCAGCCCGACGCTATGCCCGGAAATTGATCGGCGAGCTGGCCGATCAGAAAATGTTGCGCAACATAAGCGAGGCCAATTGCGATCATGAAAGAGAGCAGAAAACCCAAAAGCCACTGCAGCAGAGAAAGCCTGAGGCACGCCGCCAATGTCTGTCCAAAGCTGAGATACACAGCCAAACGTTGCTTTTGTCGTTCCAGATAACGGCGATTAGCCATATCAATTGCGATCGCAGCAAGAAAGAAGAGGATGACCGAAGCAAGACCGAGAAAATTCTCTGTTCGTTGCCAGAATAACGCCAATGGATGACTACCACTCGCTTTGGTTAAGAGAGTAAAATCACTGAGCTTATCAGAAGCCCAACTTTCAATGCTTCCCCGCTGTTCGGGGGTTGCGGTTAGCAAATAACGATACAGAGTCTTGCTACTCTTAACATCATCAATGGAAAGAGATTTACTGTTGATCAAAGCCCGCATGGAAACGGAATGACCTTCCATTAGCCGATCAGGCTCGTGGTATATAATCGCGGTAAAACGGAATGTTTCCTCGCCAATTGCTATCCGGTCGCCAATATTTGCGTCAATCTTGCTGCTTGCTCTGGGCCCCAACCATATTTCCCCGGGCGGTGGTCCATGTTCGATTGTCTTCTGGATCGTTTGATCTTGAACCATCCCAATTTTGAGACTGCCTTGCAGCGGGTAGTTGTCATCGGTGATTTTCAGTTGCACCGGAATAGTTTCCCCGCGCAAAGAAATTGCCAAAGGGGTCAACTGTATTTTGGCGAAGTCTGCTGCCTTGTCCGAGAGCAGATTTTCGTCGCTGCTTGATAACGGGCGAGGTCCGGAAACGGAAATATCTGCACCCAACATATTGTTGAGATTGTCATCCAGATACTGCTGCACAGAAGCACTGGTTAGTGACAGAGTGGCGAGGAACAATATCAATGTGATCTGGGTCAGTAGCACCAGACGGCCATCACTGGACTTGCTGTCGTTAAGGAAATTATCGAAGGCGAGTGTAATCCAGCTCATTTGATTTTCTCGAGATGCGCTTCGGAAAGCGCGAAAATATTGTCAGCGCGTTCCGCAAGTGCGCTACTGTGGGTCACAATGATCAGTGCAGAGCCTGTGTCCTTCGCGAAATCAAACATAAGATCGGTAACATCGCTCGAAGTAGCTTCATCAAGATTTCCGGTCGGCTCATCGGCGAAGATAAAGGCGGGGCTGGAGACAAAAGCCCTGGCAATTGCCACCCGCTGCTGTTCACCGCCACTAAGTTGTGTCGGCTTGTGATTGGCACGATCCTCCAGATTGATCTTCTTCAGCCATTTTCTGGCGATATCATATGCCTGTTTGTTACCGTTCAACCGCATCGGTAGTGCAATATTCCCGAGCGCATCCAATTCCTGCATGAGGTGAAATTGTTGGAAAACGAAACCAGATCTTTGGCGCAGTTTGACAGGTGACACTTGTTCACCATCACAAGTAAATGTTATTTCACCCAAACGAGGCAGCTCGAGACCCGCAGCCAGAGACAACAGACTGGATTTGCCCACGCCCGACGGGCCAACAATGGCGTGCGTACTTCCCCCTGAAAATGTGAGCGAGAGTGTGTCAAACAGCGAGATACGGCCATGCGGCGTATCAAAATAATGGCCAACATCTTCTAGTTTTATTTGATGATCCATGCAGTCCTCGGCAGTCCTTGAATTTTTATCGTGAACATTTGGATAGGCTGTCCTGTGTCAAATCGATGTGAAGTGGGTTTTTGACAGTTTTTTGACATTGATTTCGTCAAACAAAAGGCCCGGCGAATAATGCGTTGGTTTGTGTTAGTTTGCGCAACGAGATCTGGAGATAGGCACGCTGATGCGAGTTTTGGTAATTGAAGATAATTTGGATATTCAGGCCAATATCGCTGATTTTTTGGAACCCAACTATGTCTTGGATTTCGCCTATAACGGCGATCACGGACTAAAACTGGCACTCGCCAATGACTATGATGTGATTGTCCTCGACCTGATGCTTCCAAGACGTGACGGTATCGATCTCTGCAAAGCCTATAAGAGCGAAGCCAATCTACAAGCACCAATATTGATGCTGACCGCCCGTGATACATTGGAAGATAAAGAAGTCGGGTTTGCCGCTGGTGCGGATGATTATCTGACCAAGCCCTTCGCATTGCGAGAATTGAGAATACGGATCGATGCTCTTGCCAAACGTCCAAAAATCAAAAATGCTTCATCGCTGAATTGCGGTGACCTGACATTTGATCCTGCCGATAATGTCGTAAATCTTGGATCCTCTTCAAAGCCGCTCAACAATAAAGAGGGAGTCATTTTGAGGCTTCTGATGGAGGCCGCTCCCAATGCAATTTCCGGCGAGACGATTTCCTATCGCATTTGGGGCGAAGAACCGCCAAATTCCGGCGCCCTCAGAACGCATATATATAATTTACGCAAGATATTGTCATCGCTGAAAACCCGCTGCGAGATCGAAACTGATCGCTCTCGCGGCTATCGCCTCAAAGAAAGATCATCCGATGAATAGAAGACCGACAAAAGTAAATGATCTGGTGTTGCGCAATTTTATCACGTCAATCGGCATGTGTTTTGCGATTACGGTGTTTATGGCGGTAATGTTTGGCTTCGACCTTGAAGATCAGATTTTTGAAAACCAGGTTAGCACGATGGCAGATCAACTTTCCGAATCTGTGCAACCGGAATCTGGAACTAGACAGACCGTTTCCGGATTGGAAATGGAGTATTTTCAAGGGACCAAGGCGATGCCCGAGTGGCTCGCCAGTCAAATAAAGCCGGATTGGAAAGCAGGAGAATATGAAGTTTTTGGCGGTGAGCGCGGGCACTACCACCTAGCCGTCCGCGAAAACGATGGAGTAAAACAATATCTGATATTCAATGCGCGGTCCTATGTCCGATCAACAAGTCAGGTTTGGGGTTTTGTGATATTGATAGCTTTTCTGGGCGGGTTGATGCTGCTTGTGTCCATATTCTTCATGCGGCGTATGACCAGAAAACTGACTATGCCTATCGAAAAAATGGCGGCAGCTGTGACCTCTCACAGCTCGCTCGAACCCGCAACATTGGGTTTAGGAAACGGGCCGGTCGAAATCGATATATTGGCAAAAGCAATCGCCGACAAAGACCGACATATCGAAGATCTGATGCAACGTGAGCGGCAGTTTAACCGGGACGTCAGTCACGAACTGCGCACGCCGCTAGCCGTAGCGGTTGGTGCTGCCGAGATCATCGAAAAAGATGGTTATAAAAGCTCTGCCTTCACAAGATTGGAATCAGCGCTCGGCAACATGCGGCTTCTAACTGAAGGAATATTGTGGCTCGCCCGAGAACCGGACAGGACAAGTTGCAATGCCTGGAAAGCAGGCGAATATGCCATTGAAGCAAACAAACATCTGTTGCGCAGTGACAAAGTCGAAACCAGTATCTTTGGTAATCGAGATATCGACATGCCGGTCCCCGAAGCCGTCGCTCAGGTCATTGTCGGCAACCTGATTCGCAATGCTATCAGCTATACAAGCGAAGGCACGGTCTCGCTCTCGATATCCGAAAGAAGCTTGAGCGTTAAAGATACTGGCATTGGGTTCGATGAATCACAGAATGACAATTCCGGCTTTGGGATAGGCCTTTCGTTGGTAAAAAGGCTGTCTTCGCATTTTGGTATGAAGATTGCTGTTGCAGCACGAGAAGAAGGCGGCACCATGGCGACCGTTTCCTGGTAGGATGGCAGTGTCAGAACGACAGCTAGGGTCTTTCGCATATCTCCTTGCGTTTTGTTTGACACTGGTTTGACGTTGGCAGCGCTAACAGGTCTCCAAACATGATGGAGATTCCAATGAAAAAAATATTGATAGCAATAATGGTTGCCTTGATAGTCCCGGCGACATTCTTGGGCAGCGCCGGTGCATCTGCACAAACCAATGTTCAACAGCTTGCTTTGGAGGCACCTGATGGGAACCGGATTACTGGTTTCATTTATCAAAATATAAAGACAGAAAAAGACGCGCCTCTAGCCATATTGATGCACGGCATGACCGGTTCTAGTCTGGGTTGGCTTGCCGATAATCACGGTGCCTATACCGACCTGATCACCAAAGATTTGATCAGCAAGGGATATCGGGTTGTGGCATTGGACGCGCGATCCCATGGCGCCCGAAAAGATGATATGAAACCGCTTGAGCGGCTCAAAAACCTGCGCTCAGGAAAGCCGGAGCCTTATCTGGCAATGATTGAAGGTACTTTGAGCGACTATGATATTTTGCTTGCGAAAGTGAACAAAAATTTCGGACCACCCAAACACATATTGGCAGCGGGGTACAGCATGGGCGCGCAAATGGCGGTGCTATTTGCGGCGAAACATAAGGAAGTGACACATATTGTCACCATGGTGCCGCCCGCAGCGCAAAGTGCAAAGATTGTTGCGCCCATCACTCATGCCAGCAAGGTGCAGGCCCAATGGCTCTTGATCACCGCAAGTCAGGACCAGTTCGCCAGCCCGGCCGACAATGATGCATTGGAAAAAGCCGGTGGCGAACAACTGACTAGAGTGGAGTTTGATAGCAAACACAGATTGCCGCGTGGCTATGTCGATGCTGTGATTGACTGGATTGCAACCGTAGAGCCAAGAAATTAGACAAATTGAGTTTCTGCAATAGAACCCGTAAGTCCGATGCATAGAATGAAATACAGGCAAGCTATCAACACTAGAGACGGGATCGAATCTATAATCGAAGCTGTCCCATCGACCTGAATGCGAATGTCACGCAAAAAAGTGTCGAACGCATTTACGTCTGCTACCGCTTCGTATGTTTGCATATCAAGCATTCTAGCTAGTTGGCCGTCTCTAACCTTAATGTTGTGGATCATTCAAAGTACAAAAAACTGGTTACAGCGTCTCCGGGTTTCTTCCAAAGTCCGCTTTCCGGATGAAGCGGAAGGAAAGATTGCGATACTGGATGTTAGAGATTTGCTGTCAGCTTACTATCGATCAGGTTGATGATTTTGCCAAATATCATACGCTTTCCTTAACTAGTGTCGCAAAAACATTCGAGCACGGTGCCCTTTGATCACTCGCCAGTGCGTACCAGATTTACATGGACGAAACGATTGAGCTTGGGGAACCTGAGCAGCCGATTCTTGCAACGTGGGGAGAGCGGATAAATCCCATTCCGAGGAAAATGCGCTTAGTCCGCTGAGTTTTTCAGACAATGTGACATACGTTTCATTCGACGGACTCGGCCATTTTGCAGAACTGGAAAATCCAGAGACAATGTTCCAAGTCATTTCGGATTTCGTCGATGAACGGGAGACGTTTAATATGAGATAGGACCTGTAACGTTCGCTTTCGGGATAAAGTGCACACAGTGCTAGTGTCCGTTTGAGCGCAAAAGCGGACTCTGAAGAGTTCACTAATGCTGTGCGGTCCTGGCCATCCGACAGCCGTTCTGTTTTCAGCCTGTTTCAGCGGTTTTTTGTGCCAAATCTATGGACTGGACACGTCCAGGATCATCGCCATCAACTCTTCAATCATATCTGACGAAAATTCCTCTGCATTGTCGAATTTGAAGCGATCAAGATTGATTGGAAGGGCCAGGCACCCGTGGATGGCCGCCCAGAATATCTGCGCCATCTTATGCGGATCAAATTCCCGGAAATGTCCCCGCTCTTGACCTTCAAGGAATGCAGCTTTCAGATTGCTGTAGAATGGTTCATCGCAGAGCTCGACTTGTTTGGGTTGTCGATATTTTCCTCCCGGGACCGATAGGAAAATGTGTGTGAACAGGTTTTGATCGGCGACCGCGAACTCTGCGTAGCGTTCCAGCAGTATGCGGACTTTCTGTTCTGAACTGCCGGCAGCATCATAGTCAGTTTGCATCTCTGTGCGAAGGCGATCAACCGGGATCGACCACAGTGTTTGCGCGAGGTCGGCGCGATCCTCAAAATATTTGTAAAATGTCCCGATCGAGATACCGGCCTCTTTGATGACATCCCTGATGGTGATTTCACTCCATCCCCGAACATCATTGGGAGTGATCGCTCTTTGTCGCGCTATCCTGACGACGGCATCGCGTATAGAGCTTCGCATTTCAGCACGTTTTTCGGGAGAGATTGAGGGTCGAGCCATAAAAAATCAGACTTTCAAACTATTCATTCCGGCAACGCAGAAAATGCGTCTCCGCAACTGCGCCAATTAGCAGCTCGCCGTCAAGCAAAGTAGCAACGCTTGATCCTGACAGTTCCGATCCGTTGTTCATATACAAAGTCTCGACCGTCATTTCCGGTTTTTGGACATTTATCGCGATAACTTGTGACGGGGAAATCGCGGCCGGATCATCAAAATGCTCTAACAAGGGAAATATCTTGGGATGCGTTCCCGATAATAGCCGGCCATCATCGCTCCATTCCAAATTATCGACAGCGGTATCAACGAAAATCTTGTCAGCAAACTTCCACTGCCGGTTGGATTTTCCCCGGCGATAGCGCTTGACGGATCGACCCAGCGCTTCAGCGACATATAGTGTTTGCCGATCTTCGGACACAGTGATGCCGTTGGCGCTTTTCAGACCCTGCAACAAAAATGATCCCTTGTTTCCGTCAAAATAGGAGACTGATGACCAGGATAGTCCGAGATACTCCTCAACGCGGGCCATGAATGAGGACTGCGGACTCCCATGGTCGTTGGTTACAAAAAACGGTCAGTGTCGATCGCTTTGATGTCGTTCGGAGAGATGAGCTCGGGATAATGGATTCGCCGCTTAAGCGTCAAACCATGATTCGCGCCCACCGTGAAGATCAGGATTTCGTGCTGGTCGCGGGCCGGATGATTGACGACATAAAGTTCCCGCGCGCCACTGGGCAGGGTGAGCAGGTCGATACCATGGGGATGAAACTTACTCCCGGCATCGACTTTGAGCGGCCGCGGCAGGCTATCGGCCACGGACAGATCAAGAACCCAAATGTCGCCATCTGCCACCTGGCCAGGCTTGCCGCTGCGATAACTTTCAAATGCCTCGCGGCCATTACCCGACGAGATAAAGGCAACACGATTGATACGGTCCACATTGATATCTTCCGAACCCGGTGGGCCATACAGTTTTTCGCAGCGGCCATAGTCAACTGGCTTGATCTCAACGAACGCGCCTGCATCCGTGGAAATGCGAAAAGCCTGAAACACGATCAGGCCGAGCAAGATTGAGATAACAATCAGTTTGCTGGACATTTTGTTTTTCCTCCAAAAATATGTTGGCCGGTTGACTAACCGTGCAGATGAGAATAATGAACATGTTCTTTTTATCAATGCATTCATTCGGAACCGCCCATATTTGGGCCATCAAGGACCAGAATCGTGACCGCAAAACCTCTGTCCGCATCCCATGCCACAAGTGATGAATTTCATATCCGCTACCAGAATCGCAACCTGCGTTCCCATAGCCGGATCGGCTGGATGCTCGAAAAATGGATCGGTATTCCGCTCAACCTGATTGAGACGTTGATTTCCTATCTGCTCGTTCGCCCGATGAACTGGGCGCTCAGGCATCTGGATGGCCTGTCGTACAAATTGGAGGGCACACGGCTGAAGGTCATTTTGCAGCATGCCCTGTTCCCGGTGATCATGATTGCCGGGATGTTCATCGGTTTCGCCGCCACCGACGCCGGTGCTTCGCTGCAATCGATCACCACGCTCGCGCTCATTCCAGTGGTCATCGGCCTGATCGTTGCTCCGCTAGAACGCCTCATGCCGTATAGCCGGAACTGGCTGGAGGGCGGTAACGACACCTCGGTCGACCTGATGATGTTTATCTCGGGTGCGTTCTGGAATGGCTTTGCCAAATATGTAATCCAGACTCTGTTCCTGGTTGGGCTGGTGGAAGCGATGGAGGCATATGGGCATGGTCTCTGGCCGTCCCACTGGCCAGCCCTGGTCCAGGTGTTTTTGTTCATCCTGATCAAAGATTTCTTCCGCTACTGGCTGCACCGTGCGCTTCATGAAGTACCCTTCCTCTGGCGTTTCCACGCGGCGCATCACTCAGTCAAGCGACTCTACTGGCTCAATGGTATCCGCAGCCATCCGGTGGAAGTGGTGGGGCAGGCGATCCTGTTCGCGGTTCCGTACGCCCTGCTGCAGCCCACGGCCGAAGTCGCCATGGTCGCCATTCTCATGCAGCTCACTATCGGTATATTCCAGCACGCCAATATCGACCTGAAGCTGGGTTTTTGGGAGTATATCTTCTCGATTGGCGACAATCACCGCTACCACCATTACCCCGACAAGGGGGTTGGCGACAGCAATTATGGCGGTGAATTCATCCTCTTCGACATCCTGTTCGGCACTTTCCACAAAGTGAAAGGCGAGCGTCCGCACGACAATATCGGTATCGGCACCGCGCCCAATTATCCCATGACCATGGCGGGGCTCTATATTGCACCGTTCTTGCCCGACCAGAAGATTTGGGCACCCGAGAATGCCGAACAAACCGTGGATACAGACAATCCTAGAAACAACTTGGTGGCGGATGTTTAAATTACACTTTTTTGGATAAAGCGGGCAAGCTGATATATTCGCTGGTCGACGATATTGCGAATAGTGAAGCTGCCCAAAGCGTATAGACTGAGCGCAGCGCAAAACAACGGATCCACGGGTTTTCGAGCCGCTACATTGTGCTCTTGCGGCACAACCTCGTTTTGCGATGAAGTAAACATAAAGCCGGAGCTCGTTTTGGACTCAGAAGCAGAAGGGCATCCCAAAAGCCGAACAGCTCGTTGGTCAGTCTACGGATGAGAGTCACTTACAAGGTGTTGATCATAAGCGATGCGCAATTTGACAGCGCCTCAGTCGCAATAAACAATCAGCGATTATTCTTTTGGCTTGGTGCCAGGTAGCGAAGTCGCTCGGCTGTTTGATGGCGGGTGTTTCACTGGTGGCAACGCGCCTATCACTCCATCGGGCGTAGCTATTGCGCGCATCCGGGCATAGGCTGGGCGGGCTTGAATTCGCTTTTGCCATGCCTGAATATTGGGGAACTGTGCTGAATCAACCAAATTCAGCTTAAACGCGACGTTAAGTGGCCAATCCATCATGATATCGGCGGCTGAAAATTCGGGACCACCAAACCATGGATTTTCTTTCAGATAATCCTCGGAATATTGCACAACATTTTCACTGTCGACCAACATAGATCGCTGCGTGGGCGGATTGACACGCCAAGCGCGATAATCACTGAACAAACGAGCGGCCAGTGACCCTTCAGCATAATGCATCCATTTGATGTGGTGCGGATAAGCCCGGCTATCGATTGGAGGAACGAGTTTACCAGGCGCATGCCGGGATAGGATGGTATCAATAATAGCACCCGACTCTACGATGATATCATCGCCATAGACGACCGTTGGTGCCATGGGCATGCCGTGACCGAGGGCGCGAATCTGCATCATAGATGCCATCAGGTCACCGCGAACATATTTTAGCTCATAAGGCAGGCCCAATTCTTCCATCAACCATATGATCCGCTCTGACCGACGGCCTTCAAGATGATAGATTGTAATATCTGGTGCCGGGGTAGCTGTGGCTATTTCGCCCTCATTTTCTGAAGGCGTTGAAGCACTTGCCCCAGTCTGGCTAGCGGCTAGGCCAATTGCCAGCAAGCTTGCACCTATCGAACGAACAATTTTCGTCTCTAAACCAAACATCCTATGCCCCCATCCTAAAGCTGCCATTATTTAAGCTTCTATTGAAAATATAGTCAATAATCTTGTTGGATTGGGCATGGACTATCTTGAAGATCAGCCAACGTTCCAGCCACCGCGCATCCGTGTGCCTCGATCTTTTGATTTTTGGTTTGCATAAACTTAGGCGGTTCCAGCTTTTAACGATACGCCGTCCATAACCGTGTTGAGAAGATATGGTTTGGGGCATGGTTTTGTGCACTTGGGTATCTCGACGAGGCATGCCTTATCTATCAATCAGTAATATCACTATTGACTTTATTTCCAATAACAATGAAGTGACGCAATACGTCGTTTTGTTGGCCACTCGCTTACGAGGCGATTAGGTGTTCTGCCAATTCATCGTAAGGATAGATTTTATGTTCGATTTAACCGGCCATGTCGCTCTGGTGACGGGCGGTAATGGCGGCCTGGGTTTGGCGATGGCTAAAGGATTGGTCAAAGCCGGTGCCGCTGTTGCAATCTGGGGTCGTAATCCGGAAAAAAACGAAGCAGCATTGAAGGAACTGCACGATATGGGTGGCGATGCAGCGGTGTTTTCTTGTGATGTCACTGATGCCGAGCAAGTCGATGCCGCCTTTGGTGCAACGCTGCAACGCTTTCAAAAAGTGGATAGCTGTTTTGCCAATGCAGGTGGCGGGTCTGCGGGCATGTTGCACAAGACGAGCGGGGAAGCGTGGACGGCGACGGTGGATATGAACCTTACCAG
Organism: Parasphingorhabdus sp.; assembly: GCF_059726685.1. Lineage (NCBI taxonomy): Bacteria > Pseudomonadati > Pseudomonadota > Alphaproteobacteria > Sphingomonadales > Sphingorhabdaceae > Parasphingorhabdus > Parasphingorhabdus sp. Next base: position 3,289,783 of record NZ_AP041068.1, on the reverse strand, counting down.
CGTAGTGAACACCTATAAACCGGTCATCGCTCATCTTCTGGAACGTGGGCAGGGCGGAAAGTTGATCGTAACCTCTTCTGCTGCTGCGATAATGGGTATGCCAATGGGGAGTGGTTATTCAACCACCAAGGCGGCAGTCACCGGTTTAACGCGTGCTCTGGCAATCGAACTAGGGCAGGCAAATATTCAAGTTAACGCGATCCTGCCAGGATATATTGAAACGGACATGTCGCTAAACACGCCGCAAATATTCCGGGATGCATGTAAGCGCCGATCTGCTTCCGGAAAGGTTGGGGAATTGGAAGACATGGAGGGTATCGCCGTCTATCTGGCGTCCCAGCAAAGTAACTTCATGACTGGTCAATCACTGGTCATCGATGGAGGTCATTCCATCCACCCGCTGTAGTCCGTCCGTCGGATCCCGGCATTAGCAAAAGATTTCAGGGCTTTCGCTTCAAAGGTTGCTGCCGCATGTTATAGTCACTCTGAACGGCATTTAACGAACCCAATATCATTGTGACGGTGATGTTTTCGATCTCTTCCCTGCTCATATCGCTGTGCAGATAATAGGCCCCCGCAGTCGCAGGAAGGCCAAAGGATATATCACTTGCCGCCCTGGCTGCATCTTTTGGAATATCAAAATTATTGGCCACAATATCGGCAATATAATCAACCGCATCATCGCGGCTATAGTCTGTAGGATCATGGCCGCCCGATACGCTGGGTTCGGTTTGGAGGCGTTCAATGATTAGCCCGCGTTCCTCAATATATTTGAGATATTGATGTGTGATGCCGCGAACCAGTTCTTCGAAAGTCTTCGCTTTATCTGCCTCGCGTACCTGCAATCGCCGCAAGCGCTTTAGTTCGCGATTTAGGAGCGCGCGGAGAAGTTCCGTCAGGCTGTCAAAATAAGTGTAGACGAGCGACTTACTAATTCCCGCTTCTTTGCCAATGAGTTCCATACTTAAAACTGCCACACCATCGCGTGCCACAATCTCTGCTGTATGATCCAGGATCAAAGACTTGCGCTTTTCTGGACTGAGGCGCCGTCTTTTAATGGGAGTTTCATTATTCATAGTTTCAACTGATACCATATAATCTTTTGTTGATGAACCGCGAAGGCGGCCGACAAAATTGCAGCTCCTAAAAGGTCGTTGGATCGATCCACATCATATCGTCAATCGATTCAGATTTTGGTGCAGAGACATTTTCCTGAATTGAAATCACATTTCCGTCTGGATCGTAAGTGTAGTAAATTTTCCAGCCTTTGCTGGTTTTTGCCGGACCAGCCATTTTTATGCCCAACTTTGCCAGTCTTTCACGCTCCGCATCTGCATCGGTTACCTCAAATGCCGTCATATTGTAACCGATCTGGTCAACTTTGGCAGGTTTATCACGGACCGGTGTGGCCGGCTGAACAAACTCCCAAAATTCAAGTTCAAGATTGCGGACAGCAAACCATGCACTGCGAAGGACAACGCCATCAATCGCAACGATATTATCCATATTTGGAAAGTTTGAATATTCACCGCGCCGTCTTGCGCCGTAACCGATAAACTTGGTGTAGAAATCTGCCATTCGGTCTGCATCCGGCGTCGCTCCACCAATATGGGTAATCCACGCACTATCTTGACGGCGGGGCCTGTCGACGGTTTCATTTTCAATGATCGTGCCGTCGGGATCTCGGCCATATGCGTAGGTGACACCATAGCCACCTAAGTCGACAGGCGCATTTCGTGACACCATTTCCAGTCCCTTTTTTTGGAATTTTGGCAGGGCGGGATCGGTCGCCGGGGACTGGAAACAAATATGCGTATATCCAGGGCCAATGACCGGTTTGGCATAAGGCGGCGCTTTCGCGTCCGGATCAAAATCAACCAGTTTAACAAAAACCGTTGGGGTTCTAATCAGTGCAACTTCTACATTTCCATGCTGTTTGGAAGTCATCCCGGGAAGATAGATGTCGCTGGCGGCGACACGATATCGACTGACCAATTCAAACGGTACGGCCTGCTGATAAAAAGCGATGCTCTGATCAATGTCTGACACCGCCTTGCCAATGAACCGCACGCCCTTGATTTTGGTATTGCCCAGACTTGCTGGACGGAAAAACGGCGTTTGCACTATGCGCGGTGGACTGGTGGTCGTGTCGGCCGACTCAGTGGCAGCGGTTTGCATACAAGATGTCAGACAAAGGCTGACGGTCAGGCCTGTACAAAGACTAGCAATATTTGATCTGAACATTGGTCTTTTCCTCAATCAGCGCTGTAAACTAGCATCACATTGCCGGGTATCTGTCCGAATTTGTCATAGCCGCTGTTGACGATAAGCAGGCCGCCTGCGACGACAGGGCCTGCGGAATCTATCGAGCCACCACGCGCGCTAACGTCATTCAGAGTTTTATATTCCCTGCGTGTGTCGGTGCTCCACAATATCTCGCCTCCATCGGCACTATAGGCACGCAATATGCCATTGAGTGCGCCGGCGAAAACGACGTCTGACGTGATGGTTGGCGGGGCAGACAATGCGGTCATGCATTTATGCGCTTTTTCTTCACAGACATTGGGTTCAAATTTGCTCCACAAAGCTTTACCCGTTGCGGGGTCATATCCGTGCAAGCCTTGACGTGAAGGGCCCGTGGCAAACCGGTTGCCGGGAGTATCGGCAATACCAACAAACAGTGTCTTGCTGTCGGTTGCCATCCCCCAATGGACGCCGCCATTAAAACCGCCCATTCCAGCACGTGTTTCCCAAAGGATTTTCCCGCCTGCATCCGGGTCCATACCGAAGAGCATTCCTGATTTCTGGCCTGCCAGAATAATGTCCTTGCCATTGGCCAGAGTCGTTAAAATCGGAGGTGCGCCAAAATCAAAGTCTGGGCCGTCTTCCTGCGGGCAATTGACCTGCGATCCGTTTCGCCCACAAGCAGCGTTCCAGGCATCGCCCGAAATGGTCTGCTGAATCCACTCAACCGCTCCTGTATCAAGCCGCAATGCTATGATGGCATCGCTCTTGTCATTGGCGGGCGAGGAATAATTCTCTCCCGTCCCGACATAGAGCAACCCGCGCTTGGCATCGACAGTTGGAGTGGACCAGATCGGCGCACCCGATGGTCCGTAATTTTGTGCGCCCGCTGTGTTCTTACTTGTCTTTTTGGGTTCGGGAACGGTGTAGAAACGCCATACCGGCTCACCCGATTTCGCTGCCAACGCCAGTACACCGCCGCGGAAGGTGCAACATTCATAGTCTGGAAGATAGGCGTTGATAATCTCAAGCGAAGACATCGGAACATAGAGACGCCCTTTATGGAGCGTGATCGAACCCGTTATCGTTCCAACCGGATGGTCTTGGACAGAGCGTGTCCAAATCAACTCTCCATTTTTGGCATCGACAGCATAGACATTGGCATCGACATCCCCGAAATAGAGCGTCTTCGCATAACCATTTTTATCGGTCGATATGGTCGGTGCATTACGAACCTCTGCCTTGGCTTCAAATGTCCACCAGACACAGCCGGTCTTGGTATCCAGCGCATAAAATAGTCCGCTCTGGCTCCCTGTAAATATGGCTTCCGCGGTGACCGCGGGTTGGGAGCGCGCGCGCGCTGAACCTGGGAAACCAAAGGCCCATCTCAATTTCAGATCTGGCGCTTCTGCTGCTGTGATACCGGCATTGACAGCGGGCTGGAAACGGACATTGCGTTTGCTGTTCCCCCACCGGTTCCAAAGGGGCTTGGAGAGATTTAACTGGCCTTTGCACTGGTGCTTTTTTGCATTGGCTAATGCGCTCTCGCTGCTTGGACTGGCCAGATAGTCGGCAATGATCCGTATTTCGATCGGCGTCATCATCGACGCCTGTTCTTTCATTGTGCCGGTAGAAAGCGAGGCCCTGATCGATTCAACGCCATTTAACTGGATAGCAGCTTTGGTTGGCGCTTCTACAGTGCCGCCATCATGGCATGCGGCGCAATGTTTCTGGTAAAGCCCTTCGCCAGGATTGCCGTCCACCTGAGCTTGCACGGCATCTACGATCTCAGGTTCAGGCTCTTTCTGCTGACAGCCAGATAAGCCGACGGATGCCAACATCAGCGTTGCCGTGAATGACAAAAAAACACGCATTAAAATTTCTGCATCCTTTGGTTCTGGAGCATCCCGAAAGAAAGGTTTGACAGGTGCAGCCGATTGTTGTTGACTATTAGTACAATAACGAGCCTTCCTTATAAAGCAATGGCCAAGACACTGGCGAAGGAGAGACAATGGCATTTCTGAAGAGCGTGACTTTGATTGTCGGGCTTGTAGGCCTGCTCACGCTGCCGAGCTGTATGTCAGCTAATCTTGCTGTCGAACCCCCCACAGCGATGAACTCCGTTGCCCCTGATCCAGCCGTGGTCTTCGCCAATGCCAACGGTTCAAGCGACGTGAAGTATAAGGAAGGCTATTTCGGTTCCGGCGATACCCGCTTGCATTATGTTGAGGCAGGCGAGGGACCATTGATCATTTTTTACCATGGATTTCCATCTTTCTGGTATAGCTGGTTTGATCAGATGGAGGCACTGAAAGGCCAGTACCGGGTTGTAGCGTTGGACGCTCTAGGCTCCGGCCTGTCCGCTAAGCCGCATCAATTGGAACCTTATGACATAGCCAAACTGGCGTCCCAATTGGATGCGCTGTCCCGCCATCTCGGCGGTGACGAGAAATATATATTGATCGGCCATGACTGGGGCTCGGTTCTCGCTCTATCCTATGCACAAGCTTATCCTGATCGCCTGCATAAAGTCGTGGGCATGAGCGCCCCTCCGCTTAACCTGTTCCTCAAATATGCGGCGAATAACAAAGAGCAACAACGCCGAAACCAATATATGCAGAGATTTCGGGGCACGACTTTGGAAATGCTCAAGTCCGGCAATGCGATCGAGTCAGCGCGGGTTTCAGCCTACAGGAAACTCGGCGAACGCGGTGACCTGTCCCGGGAAGAATTGGAATTGTTCCAAAACGCCTTGTCGAGCAACGAAATGCTTTATGCGGCGATGAATTGGTACCGGGCCAATATTCCACCGTTTGACAATGTTTCAGATTCCGATCTCTGGCCTGGACCCGAAGCGAAAATCACTGTGCCCGCTCTGTTTATCTGGGGTGAAGAGGATCAGGTTTTCGTGCCTGAACTTATTGATCAAGTCGACGATGCCGGACTGGACATGCGAACAGTTCGGTTAAAAGGAATCAATCATTGGACGTCGATGGAACGGCCGGAGCGTGCGACTAAAGCGATCATCGATTTTCTTGGAGAATAGACCAATGCAAAAACTGTCGGCGAAACTCTCAAGTCACTTTCAACCTGTGCTTCGCGGCACGATGTTTTTCGTTTCAGCTGTATTGCTATCGGCTTGTGCAGCTGCTCAAACAGAATCAGCCACTGCATCTGCTGCTCCAGAAATCGAGGCCGCTCTTGTCGAAAGGGCGAGAGAAATCCATCAACAGAGTCTGGTGCTGGATGCGCATGCGGATATAGTTCTGCCATCCACTTCCAAAACCTATCTGGGGGCCGATGGACTATCCAAAGTCGCTCCAGCCAAGTTGCGAGCGGGGGGCGTGGATGCTGTCATCATGTCGGTCGCCGTGGGCCCCGGCTCCAGAACAACAGACGGTCGCGCCTTGGCGAGAGCCGAGGCCGATGAAAAACTGGCAGCGGTTTCCAACATGGTGCAACAAGACCCGAATCTGGGCCTGGCGACATCGCCAGCTGAGATCAAAAGTCTGAGTGCCAGCGGAAAGACCGTTATTTTACTGGGCTTCCAGAATGCCCGATCACTCGATGGTCAGGTTGATGCCCTGGATCAATATTACGCCGCCGGAGTTCGTCTATTCGGCCTCAACCATTTGGGGCATAATGATTTTTCAGACAGTTCGCGTCCTTTATATATTGCCGAGAAGCGGTCTTATGAAATCGCCGAAGAGCATGGCGGCTTGTCACCTTTGGGGGTGGCCGCGGTACGGCGTATCAATGCGCTTGGGGGAATAATCGATGTTTCGCAAATGTCGAAGGCAGCGACTTTGCAGGCGACGAAATTATCGCGATCTCCCGTCATCGCCAGCCACTCTAACGCGCGCAAATTATCCAATGTGTCGCGCAATCTGTCCGATGAAGAAATCGATCTCATTGCGAAAACAGGCGGCGTTATCCATCTCGCGGCATTTGGTGCCTATCTTGTCGATCTGTCGGATCCAAAATTATTGGCCGCCATTCTGAAAGTCCGACGCGATGCCGGATTGCCTGATGCCTATTCTTATCCTTACGAGCTTTATTGGGAGATCCCCGATCCCGAAAAACGTCAGTCGTTTCTGATTGCGATGCGGAGGGTGATCGGTCCGAGTTCTGTCGATCGATTGGTTGATCATATTGACTATATCGTGAACCGTGTGGGTATCGACCATGTCGGAATTGGAAGTGATTTCAATCATGGCGGCGGCGTTGCCGGATTTGTGGATGCAAGTGAGGCGGGGAACGTCACCTTCGCTCTGGTAAAACGCGGATATTCAGCTGAGCAGATTAGGAAAATTTGGGGCGAAAATTTTCTCCGCGTGTTCCGCGCGGTACAAAATATAGCTGACAAAAGAAATTGAAGACCGTCACCGGCGGAGACCGCAATTTCGAATTTCTCAGCCAGATAACTAATTTGATGCTTCGTCAATTACTATTTGACTAATGGTCTAATTACATTCACTCTTCGTCTTGGAGAGAAAATTTATCGCCTCAAAGAAGGCGCTGGAATCAAATTATCATGGTTTGATTTCCGGAATTTTTGGGAGGGAAACATCATGAATAAAACACTCTTGCGTTGCACAAGTGCGCTTAGCGCGGTCGTATTTTCGGCCACGGTCGCACCGAATATGGCTCATGCACAGGACTTGCAAGAAGCGGATAATGACGAAAATATCATCGTCGTAACAGGCAGCTTCATTCGCGGCACGCCTGAAGATGCAGCGCAACCGGTGGATGTGTTCTCTTCGGCGGATTTGGATACCGCAGGTGTTTCCTCCCCACTTGAATTTATCAAGGATCTGCCTCAGGTCGGCAGCGTACTTGGCGACACCAATCAATTTTCTACGACCGCTCAAGGCAATCAGGGACTAGGCTCCATCAACCTGCGCGGTTTGGGCCCGCAACGTACTCTGGTGCTGTTTAATGGCAGAAGGACATTTACCGCACCGGGTGCCGTCGGTGGCGGTTTTGGCGATACAAATGCTGTTCCTCTTTTCGCGCTTGAACGGATTGAAATTCTGAAAGATGGCGCGGCGGCGACTTATGGTTCCGACGCTATTGCTGGTGTGGCCAACTTCATCACCAAAAAGGGTTTTGAAGGTGTCGAAATCAAAAGCGACTATGAGTTCGTCAATGGTTCCGATGATAATTATACCGCTTCGATATTGGTCGGTAAAACATTTGGCGATGTGAACATCTTGGCTGGCTTCGGCTGGCAGCATCGTTCGGAATTACCTACGACCGAACGTGATTACGCATCTCAACCCTATGAAGTGAATCCAGCAGCATGGTCTGCCCTGGCCACGCCGGGTACATTTACCGTCGTTGGAGCGGGAGGTGCAGTTCCCATCGCTCCGGGTGTGGCGCTGCAGCCCGACAGAGGCTGTGGCGAGCTTGGAGGCGTTCCAGATGGTGTACTTTGCCGGTTTAGCTTTATTCCGTTTGACAATCTTGTCGAAGATACAGATCGCTATCAAGGCTATATTCAAGCGGATGTAGACCTGTCCGATACTTTCCGGTTCCGTGGTGAATTTACCTATGCGCAAACCGATCTTGACTTCATCCGCACTTCTCCCGGCTATCCACCTCTTCAGGGGCCAGGCGGAGCGCAACTAGGCGGCGGCTTTACGGTATCCCCAGATAACCCAGGCGTTGCACCCTTTGTGGCGCAAAACGGTCTGACTGGGACGCCCGCTGCCATTGGCATTTTCCTCTGGCGGCCATTTGGTTGGTTGGGAAATCCACTCGACGAGACAAGAGGATCGGGGCGCCAGTTTGTGAACAGTAAAGCCTATCGCTTCTCCGGTACTTTCGAAAAGGATTTTTCGGATACGTTCCGAGGGCAATTCTCGCTCACGATGATGAACTATGATCGTCGCGGCGGTTCGCCTGGTATCGTGGGTTCCAGATTGCAGTCAGCATTGAACGGTCTTGGTGGTCCGGATTGTAACGGCGTTACGCCAGGGTCGCCCGGATGCTTGTGGTTCAACCCGTTTTCCAACGCAGGACCGCGTAATCCAGCGCTGGATCTCGACAATCCCTTCTATGTTCCCGGAGCTGAAAATAGCCCAGCGCTTGTCGATTGGCTTACCGAAGAAAATGGTAACGATCAAAGCGAGGATACGGTCGTCGCAGACTTGATTTTTTCCGGTGAACTGGGACTAGATCTTGGCGGCGGCGCGATCGGTTGGGCAGCTGGTGCGCAATATCGTAAAACCCGGTTTAACAACAAGCCGCTCAATTCATTCGGTAACCTGGATTTGAATCCTTGCCCAATTTTGGGGCAGCAGGATTGTGACCCTGCGCTTCAGGGTGCCGGTTCCTTTATTTTCCTTGGCGGCCAGAGAAACATTGACCTTACACAGGATGTCAAAGCGGTCTTTGCAGAAGTTGCCGTTCCGATTAGCGATACGCTTGAAATCACCGCAGCAGCTCGTTTCGAGGATTATGGTGGTTCCATTGGTTCCACTTTCAATCCGAAAGGCTCGATACGTTGGGAGCCTACAGATTGGTTAGTGCTTCGCGGGTCCGTTGGTACAACCTTCCGCGCACCTCTTGCATCTCAGGTATCTGTCGCTGGCGTGACATCCCTCGCGGGACTTGCGGCCGCAGCTGGTAACTTCAAGGCGGTCGATATTTTTGGCAATCCGGATGATCTCGGTCCAGAAACGGCCTTCACCTATAATGCCGGTGCTATTGTCGACTTTGGAGGCTTTAACTTCTCGGTGGACTATTGGAGCTTTGATTTCAAAGACGAAATCACCACGACTGATGGCCAAGCCATTGCCAGCAGTGTTGTTCCAGTTCCCGGTGGCCTTGCTGATTGTTCAAGTCCGTTTGTAGATTTGATTACGTTTGACGGTGGCGCTTGTGTTCAGGGCACTACGACAGGTTTGAATATCTCTCGTGTGTTCAGCCAATGGGTCAATGGTCCAAAAACCAAAACAACCGGATTGGATTTTGCGGCAAGCTACACAACTGATATCGGCAATGGCGTTCTGACCTTAGGTGCGAATGCCAGCCATATTTTGACTTATGATGTTGGCGATTTCACTCTCGACGGCAACTTTTTGCGCGCCGGGTTCAGTGCGGTCGGCTTGGCTAATCTCGATCGCAATCCGGGGACCATTGCTCCGTGGAGAGGCAATGCATATGTCAACTTCAACATCAGTGGGTTTAATGCACGTTATGGTGTGAAATATGTCGATGGTGTTCGCGATGAACGTTATGCGGAAACACCTAATTTTGAGGTTGTTCCGAACTTTGGCACAACGTTTTTTGGAGAGAATATTTCCAGCTTCACTCAACATGACATTCATCTGGCATATGACTTGCCAATCAACGCTTTCGATGCACAGCTGCAATTCTCGGTCGAGAATTTCACCGATGCAGATGCGCCAGATGCACGCACACCGCTGGGTTACAACCCATTTACGGGTAACCCATTGGGTCGGATTTGGAGGCTTGGCGCCAAAGTTGGTTTCTAGTCTGTGGGGACAGGCTGGATAGCCCGCTAGTCAGTTCATTCTCTCTCGATTCTGACTAGAAAATCAGGGGTAAGCAGCAGTGCTTACCCCTTTTTTTATATAGCTTGTCCGCGGTTCAAGAGGAGTATCGCCTATCGATTACTATCAACAACCGGTTATCTTTCATGGTTCCATGAAGGAGATGTGGCATTGCGCAAGGCGATTAACTTAAAATTTGGACAGAAAATCGCACGGGCTTCTGTCGGCGATGCCGTCGGGCAGAATGCATGAGGGTCGGCTGTACAGAACACTTTCTTTCCTAATACAAGGGCGAAAGCGATGCTTATTTCGAGGCTCGAAGAGCGCTCTCTAACTTCCGCTTTGGGCGCAAAAGCGGCCATTGGAAATTACCCATTTATGCCAATCATAGGGTTACCGGCTTGTTCAATAAATATCCTGTGGCCGTTACCAACACCTAGAGACTCTGTTTCATAAGGTTCGATGGGAGGGAATGTTTCGGTCATATCGCTCCTTTCTGTGCGCGTTTATAAGTCCAACTTGTGTGCTTAAACGGTCGCCATTCGTGCTCCTGCAAGTAAAAGGGCACCGCCAGCGACGCGATTGATCAAGCGCACGATCCATTCTTTGACGCGGCCACTCGTCAACCGATCACCAGCGTAGGCATATAAACTGTAAGAGATCAGATCGAGCACAACGGTAGTGCCACCCATAAGAAGGGTTTGAGGCAATATGGGTTTTGAAACATCCAGAAATTGCGGGAGAATTGCTGCGAAATACAGAAGCGCTTTTGGATTGGCAAATTCGACTATGAATCCCTTTCCAAACAAAGAAATGGCGGATTGCAGTTTGCCCGTGGGAAACTGAATGCCACCGGTTTTGCTAAAGATGGCTGTTAAACCAAGATAGACCAGATATGCGACACCAACCCATTTGATCACGGCAAAAATAGTCGCCGATGCGATCAGTAGTGAAGCAATACCCGTGGCGGACAAAATGAAGTAGACCGCGTTAGCGGCTGCTACGCCAAATACTCCAAAGGTTGCACGTTTGTGGCCATTGCCAGCCCCCTGGGCCGCGATGGCGATTGCAGCAGGGCCTGGGACAAAAATCACAACGGCGGTGGTAAAGAAGAAGATGAAGTAAATTCCCAATTCCATAGATAACTCCCATTGCAGAATATTGTTTAGCAATATATAGGTATTGCCTAATGATATTCTGCTTCAAGGAAATTATGGCTTATGGATCAAGATACGAATAGCATTCAGCAAAAACGCTCTACGGAACTGATTATCGATGATACTGACCGAAAGCTGTTAACCGCGCTAGCCGAAGATTCATCGCAATCCTATTCCGATCTGGGTGCAAAAGTGCATCTTTCAGCACCCGCGGTGCACGAACGGGTCAAGAAAATGAAGACCGCGGGCGTAATTACAAAAAGCACCATCAATTTAGACGGCACGAAAATAGGACGCCCGTTTCTCGCCTTCATTCATGTGAACTATACCGGCACCAAAGCCCGAGACAATTTTGCCAGATTACATGAAGATGCTGATGTTGAAGAAATTCATAGCGTGGCCGGAGATTCCTGCCTTTTAATAAAGGCCCGATGCAAAGATGCTAATGGCCTCGACAAACTTTTGATCCGGATGCGTGAATTTGGTGATGTTACCAACACAAGGAGCCATATTGTTTTGACGACCTTGTTAGAGCGTGGACCGCAAGCAGAATTGGATTGAATCAGTTCTAAGCTAACGCCCGCTTAGGGCACGAAAGCGGACATTAGACAACCGGTGATCAGTCTTTCTCCTAACGACCCCTAAACAGTCATAATGGCGCTTTGAAATTACCACTGCAGCATGGCCGGCGGCCAGGCATCTGGCGAGAAACTGGCCAATAAGAGCCTCCCACTCCAACTGCCAACGCGCAGGACACTGAAAGTTGCAATCTAATCGCCAATCCAACTGCCATGAAAACCGGCAGGTACACGCGCCTGCAAATGTATTCGCGCGATTGGCTCATCAGACATTTCCGCCGCGTTGAGGATGACCAACTCGCTCAGATGTTCGGTGGTATCGAAAACAAAGGCCATCAGATACCCGTCATCCTCGCTGCCTGGATTGTCGGCAGGGACGAAAATGGCCTCGCTTCCTAACCGCCCATCTTTGAGACGATGGCAAGTGCGCGCTCCTGTCTCCATATCATACTTGTGAAAACCAAGGATATTGGGGGCGCCACCAGTATCAAACTCTGCAGCATATCCATGTTTGTGTGGCCGGCCGACCAGCAGCGGCGAAGTCACCGGAAAGTCAACACCCAGGTCATCCAGTTGTTCTTCTGTAACCGAGCCTTGATCAAGGTCTATTGTCCACCGATGAAGCTTTGGTACCGGTGGATTTTTCATTCCTACCGAGGTGTAGCCGACCATTCGGGGCGCGTAAAAAACGACCCGCGAGCCGCACTCATGGGCATTCATTGTATGGTAGACATAGCAAGGGTCAATTTCGAACCACTTTACGTCTTGGCTTTTGCCGGTGCGCGGCATGACGCCGAGCCGCGCACCATAGCTTTCATCATAGCTGATCGGGATTCCCGGTTTACCCAATTTCTCTAAATCCCAAAGCATGGGCAGATCCATAAAAAGAACGAAATTTACCGTGATTGCAAAGTCATGAACCATCGTCGCTGCTTTGACGTCAATGATTTCGGATTGGACCAATTCACCGCTGGGCGAGACACGGTAATAGGTCAAAAACGGAGGCATTATCCCATAGCCAAAAAACAGCATTTCTCCAGTTTTGGGGCAAATTTTGGGGTGAGCCGTCATATTGCCTGCCAATTTTCCGTCAAAATCATATGGACCGATGGTTTCCAAATCATCAGACATTTCGATGGGAATCTGCGTTTCTTGAAGCGCCAATATCTTGTCCGCATGTCCCACGATATGGGTGTTTGCGAGGGAGTTTCCTCTTACAAGTCTGTTCTCATTGGTGATCTTTTCGAAATCCAAAAGGGGCGTTTGGACATAGCGATTGCGATACCAATGGGCTTTGCCGTCACTGATTTTGACGCCGTGGATCATCCCCTCGCCTAGGAACCAGTCGGCGCTTGGGTGCGCACGCGGATTCGGTCCGTTGCGCAGATATCTTCCGTTCAGCTCTTTTGGGATTTCGCCGGTTATCTGCAGATTGACTGTCTCGACAGTTTCTTCGACCGGCGCAAAGTTCCCTGCCATCCAAAAAGGTGCATCGGAATGCTCTCTTGTCAAAATTTTGCTCCTCTCTCGCACTGAATTTGCCTGCCATTCACTGCAGCAGATCACATTGTCCTGCATGCCATATTATCAATTCAAACGATCATAACAATTCTGAGAGTATCTTTTGAAAACGGGATTATTAGCTTCTCATTCAGGATTGCGGCGAAATCCAACATTTGATGTTCGCCGGTTTAAATCGCGTAACAGATGCAAAAAAGCATCGTCGTGGAGGGGAGAAACAAGATGTCATTCAAGAAGAGATTGTGCCTGCGGACGGCAAGCGTTGCTATTTCTACAACTCTGGCAATAGGCATGGCCAACCCGGCCATCGCTCAGGTTCAGGGTGAGACTGCGCAGGAGAATGAGTCCAATAGCAACCTCATCGTCGTGACTGCTCGGAAACAGGAAGAAACCCTGCAGGATGTTCCAGTCGCAGTGGCCGTTATCAGTGGTGACACGCTTGATGACTTCCGCATTGATGAGGCCGCTGATCTCGTTAGCCGCGTGCCTGCTCTTTCAGTACAGGTCGGTGGTTCTGGCGCCGGTGCGCAGATTGGTATCCGCGGCATCAACTCTTCCAACATTTCGAATGCATTTGATTCCGCAGTGGCAATTAATATCGATGGTATAGCCGTGAGCACGCAACGGATCTTGCAATCAGCGTTTTTCGATCTGGAGCAGGTGGAAGTCTTGAAGGGGCCTCAGCCGCTATTCTTCGGCAAGTCGACTTCAGCAGGTGTGTTAACTCTGCGCAGCGCGAACCCAACGCCAGACTGGGAAGTATCCGGGACTGTCTCCTATGAATTCGAAGAAGAGGGATATACAGTAGGCGGCTACATCTCCGGGCCGATAACGGATACTTTGGGCATCCGCGTCGCCGCCGAATATCAAGACATTGATAAGTTCGTGGAGCTGCAGGACAATGTGCCCGCGCTCGATCGCGATAAGGGATTGACCAATTTTATCGGCCGTCTGACGCTCGCTTTTGAGCCTTCGGACAGGTTCGATGCAACCCTCAAAGTCAATTACAACAGGCAGCGTTCGGAGACGTTGAACGGCTTCACTGACATGTTTTGCGGCGGCAACGGGCAGCCGGAGCCATCATTCCTGGCGGTGTTTGGCTTGTCATTTGCGCCCACCCATAACTGTAATATTTCCGACAATCTGTTCCCCGGACCTGATGGTGATGCCAGGATTAACGTTGCCCCGGACGGACTGGACCTCGGCGGACGTGATGTCACTCAGGCATTTAATGACACCGATCTGTTCTTTGCGAGTTTAGAGGCCAATATCGGATTGACCGAAAACCTTACTCTGACATTGCTTTCAGGTTATGTTGAGCTGGACAATATTTACAACGACACTTTCAACACAACTGGCCAAAACGCAGATGGCACGGCCGCTGGATTTACGGCACCGTTTGTCAACACTCTAGAGCAATACACTCAGGAATTTCGTCTCTCAAGCGACTTTGCAGGCCCGTTCAATTTCCAACTCGGTGGCTTCTGGGAAAGTCGTGATAGCGGGCTGCTAACGGCTCAAAACGCGTTTCTGCCATCGATCTTGCTGGGACCGGACGCCGCCACTGGCTTTACGTTTGACTGGTTGGCGGATCGCCCTCTCTCAGCCGAGGCAATCTCGTTCTATGCAAGTGGTTCGCTCGACCTGACCGACACAATCAACCTGTCCGGAGGTGTTCGCTGGACCGATGAACAAAAGAGCACAACGATTGCTTTTCCGTTTGTTCATTCGTTCATCTCCGGTCCGTTGGGAGCGGTCCCGTCTGGCTTTTTTGCTGGCCCGATTAAATTCAGCGACAGCAATTTCTCTCCCGAGGTGGTGTTGAAATACTCGCCAACTGATGATTTCAATGTCTATGCAGCGTTCAAGACTGGCTTCAAATCAGGTGGTGTCGATAACAACACTCTGCCAACAGGAGCGGTACTGTTATTGAACGATCCCGATCCGGCAGTTGCTGAAGCTGCTGCTGACTCTCTTCGGTTCGATTCAGAGACTTCAACTGGTGGTGAAATTGGTGTTCGTTCGCAATTGGCCAACGGGTCTTTGACACTCAACGCAACCGCATTTTACTATGTATTTTCTGACCAACAAATTCAGAATTTTGATGTCAATATTTTCAACTTTTCGACATTCAACGCTGGTGAGACCACAACGCAAGGTATCGATGTTGATTGGCGCTGGTCTACGCCACTCGATGGACTTACCCTAAGCGGTGCTGTCGCTTATCTTGATGCCGCCTTCAGCGACACCTTTGTTTCAGTGAATGGTTTGGATTTGGATGGCCGCGCTGCTGCTCGAGCACCTGAATGGTCCGGCAATGTGGCTATCGATTGGGATATTCCCCTTGGCGATTCGCTAGAGCTTGGGCTCAATTCGGTGATCAGTTACACAGATGAGTACTTCACAACGACCACCAGCCCAACCGAACTTGATCCGGCAACAAACATCGGCGACATCGTCCAGGACGATTTCTTTACAATCGACGGCTCAATATCGATCGGTGATCCGGACGGGAAATGGACGCTATCGTTGATTGGAACCAATCTCACGGACAAAATTTTCATCAACACCTCCGCTCCGCCCCCATTTGGCGCGCCCGGAACTGATGACCGGTTGGTAACTCTGAATCGAGGCCGGCAAGTGTTTGTCGAGGTTGGCTTTAAATTTTAGTTGGCGTTCTCTTCCGACTGATCCCGTAGTTGGGTGCTGGAAACCATGTTGGCACCCAACTTTTCTTCCTGATTCTGTTCGGAGGTTGTCTTGCGATTTACAGTCATAGCATTGTATTGTCGTTGGAAGCTGGGACAAAACCAATGTCCTGTGATCATCGATACCGCCCTTTCTTGCAGAATCCAAAAGTGAGACCTGATGCAAACAAAAATGGAATACACGACAAAGTCAAAGTTACTGCAAGCTGCGATCAAGGTGTTTAGCAACCATGGTTATGCTGGCGGTTCAATTCGTCAAATCGTTGATTTGGCTGGCACCAATATCGCAAGCGTAACCTATCACTACGGGTCAAAGAAACGGCTTTGGCAGGCTGTTTTCACTCATCTGCAAGACAATTTGATTGAAGCTATTTTCGTCGATTCAGACAAGTGGCGGGACATGACACCATATGACAGGGTGAAGAGTACAACCCGCAATTACGTGCGATTTTGCGCTCGCTATCCCGAGCTACATCGCATCTCAATGTTTGAAACCATTCAAGGTGGCGAGATGCTCGATTGGATGAACGAGCGGAAATTTGCTCTGTTCTCAATGAAATCAATGGAGTGGGTCTCGCTGGCTCAGGACGAAGGTGTCTATTCTTCAGATGTATCTGCCATCCACCTGCACTTCATCGTGACGCACGCGTCTAACTCCATCTTTCTTCTAGCCCCCCATATCAAAGCAACATTCGGTATTGATGTCTTCGAAGAAGAGCAGATTGAGAAGTTCACGGACGCCATCATCTCTCTCTTCTTGAACAGCGAACCTGTTACAAGCCTAGGCAAATTGGGTACTCAGTCGCCGTCCGCAACAGTTCATGATAGCGAGAATTCCGATAAAGTGCGGAATGCGCTCCAAAGTCAATTTTCTGCGGATTTTAAGCCCTCATGACAGACGATCCGGTCGACATCGCGATGCAAAAATTGCTTGGCGGATTGGACCTTGTCAGCGGAGATCTTCCCGTTGATGATCCGTCTACGGGAGAAATTATCGCTCGGGTGCGCGCATATGGCCTCGATGAGATTTCTCAGATAATCGGTGGCGCGGATGACGCCCGACATGCTTGGGCGGCTCGGACTGCGAAAGAGCGCGGGGCCATTTTAACAAAATGGTTCAATTTGGTCATGGCTCATCAATCGGAGTTGGCACATTTGGTCACCGCGGAGTGTGGCAAGCCGCTGACGGAAGCGATGGTTGAGGTATCCTACGGCGCCGCGTTCATTGAATGGTTCGCCGAAGAAGGGAAGCGCGCTTATGGCGAAACCATTCCCAGCTTTGCTGCAGGCAAACGGGTCCTTACCATAAAGCAACCGGTTGGAACCAGTGCAGCAATAACGCCGTGGAACTTTCCTATCGCGATGGTGACGCGCAAAGTCGCACCTGCACTCGCAGCAGGCTGTTCAATCGTTTTGAAACCAGCGGAGGCGACTCCGCTTTCCGCGCTTGCGCTGGAAAAATTGGCGATAGAAGCGGGCGTTCCCAAAGAGGTTTTCAAGATCATTCCGGTCATTGACCCTGCTCCCGTGGGTAAACTTTTTTGCAGCGATGAACGTATCCGCAAATTGAGCTTCACCGGTTCTACGCCGGTCGGAAAAATTCTGATGAGGCAGGCGGCGAAAAATGTCACCAAAGTGAGTCTTGAACTGGGCGGAAACGCACCTTTCATAGTCTTTGACGATGCAGATATTGATGCCGCTGTTGAAGGATCAATAGCCTCCAAATTCCGAAATGCTGGCCAGACCTGCGTATGCGCGAACCGATTTGTCATCCAGGAAGGCGTGGCAGAGGAATTTACCGAGAAGCTTACCGCCAGAATTGATGGACTGAAAGTTGCGCCGGGTCTGGAACAAGGAGCCGAGATTGGTCCGCTGATAAACGATGCAGGCCATTCGAAGGTCAGCACCTTGGTCGAAAGCGCGATCGCTGCGGGAGCAGTTGCGCGTCTCGGCGGCAGATCAAGCGATAGGGGTGGAAATTTCTACGAGCCAACCGTCTTGACCGGTGTCACGAAGGATATGGATATTGCCAATGCAGAGATCTTTGGCCCGATTGCTCCAATCATGACCTTTGCCGATGAGCAGGAGGCAATTCGCATTGCCAATGATACGCCATTCGGTCTGGCAGCGTATTTTTACGCACGTGATCTGGGGCGTGTATGGCGGGTAATGGAAGCGCTCGAATACGGGATGATCGGGATTAACGATGGCATCGTCTCATCTGAAGTCGCACCTTTTGGCGGGATAAAACAATCCGGGCTTGGGCGAGAGGGCTCAAAGCACGGGCTCGATGAATATATGGAGCTGAAATACGCTTTGATGGGCGGCATTTCCTGATCAATCCAAAGTTCACACAAGCGCAATTTCTTAAACGGAGAACGATATCATGGCACAACCCTTTTCCGATCACCCCTATCTCACAGGCCACCATCAGCCGATGCGGTTCGAAGCGCACGCGCCCGATTTGATTGTCGAAGGCGAGCTGCCAGAAGATCTGCACGGGGTATTCTATCGCACAGGTTCAGAGCCGCTCTACGATCCGCCAGAAGGCTATCACTGGTTTGATGGGGATGGGATGGTTTACGGCTTTTTTTTCGAGGATGGCCGTGTGTCGATGCGCAACAAATGGGTGCGCACTGAAAAATTTGACGCTGAACTGGCGGCAGGCAAACGTTTGTTTGGGGTTTTTGGCGATCCTGCAACCAGTGACCCGAGCGTGCAGGGCGTCCGCTACAACACTGGCAATACAAATATCATTCTCCACAATGGTAAATTGATGGCCGTTATGGAGGGGTGTCCTGCCATCGAAATGGATCCGCGCAGCCTCGAAACGCGCGATTATCTTGATTATGGCGGGACGATCACCGGGCCATTTTCTGCGCATCCCACCGTCGATCTTACCACTGGCGAGATGATGAGCTATGGATGGATGATAAACGGACCGCAGGGCAAACCGGAAATCCGCTATGAAGTAATCGACAAGAACGGCCAGATCACAAATCAATTCACGTTTGAAGCGCCATATATGAGCATGGTTCACACCGCACTTGTTACCGAAAACTGGGTCTTGGTGCCGTTCAACCCGCTTGAGGTTAGCCTTGATCGCGCGATGAACGGCGGCCCGATGCAGGCATGGGTCAAGGGACGCAATTCGCGCTTTGCCCTGTTCCCGAGGCATGGAAGCGCCAGTGATATTCGCTGGCTGGAAATGCCGGGCCGGCACATGTTCCATGAGCTCAACGCTTGGGAAGAAGATGGCAAGTTGATCGCAGATGTCGCGGCCGCCAATGGCACTGCACTTTTCCCGAACGATGATGGCTCGCAAAGTACCCATGGCGACACAGCATTGGAATTACGACGTTGGACCATTGATCTAACGGGCAAGACCAATGACATCAAAGAAGAAACCCTCAACGATCGCGACATCCAGTTCCCGCGCCCGGATGACCGTATGATGACGCGCAAGACGCGCCACGGTTATGCCAACCTCAATCTCAATTCGGTCGATGGACGCGTGGATGGAATGGATGGCGTAATCCACTTCGATACAAAGTCCGGCAAAGAGGATATTTACCACTTTGGCAATGGCGCAGGCTGCGGTGAATTGGTCTTCGCGCCAAAGACCGGGTCAACTGAAGAAGCCGATGGCTATGCAATGAGCTTGATCCATCCAGCCAATTCCAACACGACTGAATTGGCAATCTTCCAGGCACAAGACGTTGCCGCAGGCCCTGTAGCTAGGGTCATCATCCCCTATCGCATCCCGAGCGGTTTCCACTGCAATTATTACAGCGCGGACGGCTCTCTAGCTGAACCTATTTTTGCGTAACGAAAAGTCAGTCAGCGGGCCCAATCTATGGCTTGCTCAAAAGCCGAAAGCTGAATGCTATGTCCAGGCCAGATCGATCATTGGTACTTCTCAAACATGGCCTCACAATTATCTTGCCAATGCTCGATGGGATGTCCTGCAGTTTGGCAAACGGACCTCATCGGAAAGAGCGGTCTCGATCGATGTAAAAGCAGCTTGGTCGCCTTTTATGTGGAAACTGGCAAGGTCAGTGGCATAGCGCACACCGCTACCGCTTTGGGATAAGGGCAGGAGTAGTGTCCGGCTTTTTGAGGGCTTCGACGAGACGGAAGCGTGACGGAAATAAGCTGGTTGGCATCAATGGACATCCATGAGACCTGAAGGCGGAAACTGTCGTCACATAAATATGTTGTGGGGCTCCGGTCCGTGCGGAAAACCGGACTCAGACTGTCCTTCGATTGGGCAGGCAGAGGGCTCGCAGAACTAGCCAGCATGATCGCTAATCCCAGATAGTTTGTTTCAAAAGTGGCATTAGATCACTCCTTCGACGAGACTAAATGTCTTCAGGGATGCTCTCAATCTAACCGACCTTTGCTAGCTGCCAAATGGTGTGATTGCACTATTCCGCGGTGGCTCAAGCAGCCCTAGAACTAGCGGCACATCAATTCAGGAGACCCAATATGCGACCGCAAACCCTGTTGTTAATTGCCGTCACGAGTATGACCCTTTCCGCCTGTCTGGGCGGTGGGTCTGTCAGGAGTAACCTGTCGCAGTTCCATACGCTCGAATCTGTTCCGGCATCGGCTACATTCTCTGTGGTCTCCTGGCGACCGGAACTGGACAGTTCGCTCGAATTTCGCAGCTATGCGCAGCGCTTGACTGCGATCATGCGGGAAGCTGGGTTGAGAGTCGTCGAACCCGGTCAGCCGGCAGATTATATCGCCTATCTGGATTACGGCATCGATGATGGCCGTCCCGTTACCTACACCTATAACGTCCCGCAATGGGGTACGACTTATGGAAGTCAAACCACTTCTACCATGGTAGACGACAGAAATCCCGGACAGCAGGTTATCAACAGCACCGTGCGGGGCACGGATCCGACATATGGCATTACCGGATATACGCAGGAGGTCCGGAACAGGACCGTCTATTCCCGGTTTGTGCATATTGATATCCTGCCAAAGAACGCTATTTCCAAGACCACTCCGGTATATGAGTTACGCCTGAAAAGCAGCGGATCATGTGGCAGTATTCCATCATTAATGCCGCGTTTCATGCGGGCCATCGAGAAACGGTTTGACCGCAAGTCCGGATATTCCGGCAAAGTGAAAACCGGCGGCGTGGACTGCTGAGCATCTGGCTGATGACTTCTGGACGAAGACAAGTACAAACCACTGTATAGAAGTGGTTTTTTTAAAAAACCAATGAACTGCAGATGAACGATTTTCCGCGAATATGGTGTGATTCCACTATGGGCTTTTGGGCCACTTTTCCACATTATTGTTGCATCGCCAGAGACGGGGAGAACGAGCATGAGAAAGATCAGATTGCATTCCGGATTGTCACTGACAGCGGCAGCGTTAGCAATAACCAGCTTTGCCGGGGTTCAGTCGGCGCAGGCGCAGGCAGAAGGTTTTAACGCGCTGTTCGAAAAGAATAGCAGCGAAACGCGCAAATTGGAACGGCGCGGCAATCAGGCGCGAGACCGGAGACGGGATGCCCGGCGGACTGCCGACCCAGATTTCAATGGTCCGGATTATCGCCGACATGTCGGTGACCTGGCGGCCAATAGCGACCTTCAGGAGCTCGAGCAGCGGGGCCATGATGCCCGTCGTGCTCGGCCGGGACAGCAGATTAATGATGTGAATGACCTTACGCCGACCGAGCGACAGCAATTGGATCGTCGGGGCCGCAATGCACAAGTCGCACGCGGCGCGAGACAGGGGTATCAGAATAACGGTCATCCTTCTGCACAGCGCAGCACTACACGCCACCAGCGTGGTCGGGCACGCACGCCGCGCGGCACGGATTTCCAGGGTGCAGCTTATCGCGAGCATGTTGGTCGACTGGCCGGAACCGGCAATCTGCAGGAAGTGGAACAGCGCGGCTATGATGCCCGTCGGGATCGGCCGGGACATCAAATTCGGGACGAATACGATTTAACACCAAACGAGCGCCGGGATTTGCAGCAGCGCGGACGCCAGGCACAGGTTACGCGTGGACAGCGCAATGGTTTCCGTCCAGTGGCGACGGGACCAACCGGTGGCACCCGCCACTACCAACCGCGTGCAGGCTATCGTAACAATGGCTATCCGGGTGCGGGCAGAGCGCCAGTCCGCGGTCAGGGCGCCCGCAATATGAGCAGGACAAGCCGGATAAAATCCACCGCCAGAACTGGTTACGCCGCGACATCTCTGTCGAACAAGGTTTCGGCCATCGATATGGGTACAGAGGCCTTTGGTGGGCACAGCACCGGAATTGGCGAATATGGCGTCGACATGACTTTCGGTCAGGCGCAAACCTTTGCCAATGGCGGTGACCCTGTCATAGCCGCTGGGCGAGCGACAGAGCGGTTCGGACAGAATCTCTATGGCGCAACACGCGGTGTTGGCGAGTCCATCCGCGACCCGCGAAAAATCCCGGGCAACGTGAATCGGGCCGTGACAGGTGTTGCCCGAACCGGCGTTGGCGCGGTGCAATATGTCGGTGAAACCGCTGTGAAAACTACGCGAGATGGCGCCCGGTTCATGACTGATCCCAAATATGCCGCCAAGCAGGTCAATCATGGCACAAAACAGGTCGGAAAGACTGTGAGCAATATCGGTAAATCGACCTGCAAGGGTTTTTCCACGCTCTTCGGGCTCAACAAGCGGAAGTGCAAATAGGAGCGCTTATCCGGGTCGATCTGCCGAGGGAGAATGAACATGACCAGCATTATCAAAACCGTTTCCGCTGCAACCCTTCTGATAGCCCCGATGATGGCGTCCGTCTGGAGCGCTCCGGCACAAGCCAGTGGAGCCACGCCCCAGTATCGCGCCTATTGCGAAGCCAAATATCGGACGGGTGCCTTGAAAGGGGTAAAACCGCGTTGGAGCTTCGGCTACAACAGTCGCACAAAGCGGATGGAATGCCGGGAAGCGGACTCCATGGGGTTCAATACATCAGTCAAAGGCCGGACTTTCTGGATCAACCTGAATGAGCTGTGTCACTTCACGACGGGCCGGTCGGATTTCCACTGGCACGGAGAGGGCCGGGTCGTCTGCGGCCGGAATGACCATAGATGATTGTTTTGTTTCTCCGCCAAACTGCGCTGGTCGCGTTAAGTTTCTCCATTTGCCTCGCGCTGTCCGGGATATCGCTTCCTGAGCCTGCACAGGCTGGTGGATCATCGATCAATCTTTCGAAATTCTGCGACGGCAAATACCGCACCGGTTTGCTGCGGGGGCTGCAGACCAAAATTGTTGCCAAGTGGGACTCCAAGCGCAAGAAATGGGGCTGCTACATTCCCCAGAAGATGGGATATGGCACTATTACTCCAGCCCATTACAAACCTCTTGGCTATGCTGAGGCTTGTCGCAAGTTTCGTGGCACATCCCGCTACCATTTACATGGTCGGACGCTGCATTGTGGCCGAGATACAGTACAGCGCAAACAGCCACGTCGCCAACCTCCACCGTCAGCCGGAAATGGGAGAGGAGAAGCCCAGCATACTGCGCTCAGCATGTGCAACCGATCACGCACAGATACGATATACGCGGCTTGGGTGTGGCACGACTGGGGCGAGAACCGGCGACGCAAGAACTGGCGTGCACAAGGCTGGATCCGGCTGCCACGCGGTCGCTGCGAACGCATCGAGTTTCCGCATTATCGCAATGGCGATCCCTATGAGGATACGGTTTACCTCCATGCAACGTCGGACCGGGTGAACTGGGGTAAAGGCAACTATGCCTTCTGCCTGCACCCGTCGGACTTTGATCACTTGGACGCCGACAAAATGGCGTGTACAGGACGAGATCAGTGGCTCGCGGAAACGTTTGAATTCCGGCTTGATCCAGGCGTAGAAAATACGTTCAATTTCAACTAGCAGCTGTCACCGGCAGTTGTCGGTCCAGCATCATGAGATGGGGCCATCTATGAGAGGCAATCAGGTCTGCTTCGCACTATCCAGCAAGCCTTCGCGCAAAGCCAGTGCCAGCAATTCAGCGACGGAATGGGCGCCCAGCTTCCGCATGATATTGGATCGATGGTTGTCGACCGTATTCGCGCTGATGCCCAGTCTTTCGGCAATCGTCCCGTTGGTTTCGCCGCGTGCGATGGCGAAAAGTATCTGGGATTCCCGCTGGGTCAGTTTTTCCTGTTCTTTCTCTTCGGTCAGCAGATCGGCAACTTCCGGGGGCAGTCGCCGATTGCCTTCGCAAACCAGTTTAAGTTCGTGGGCAAGATTTCCCGAATTTGATGTTTTCAGAAAAATTCCATCCACACCATTATCCCAGGCTTGGGCCAACAGCTTGCGCGATGTCAGGCCCGTGAGAATGGCAATTCGCGTGTCCGGACACCATCGACGCACCTCCTCCAGTATCTCGATACCCGTCACGTCGGGCATGGAGATATCGAGAAGGACAATATCTGGAGAAAGTTGTTTCACTCTCTCCAGGCCCGCACCTCCATCTGCGCACTCAGCGACGACATCGAAGCTACCGTGATTTTCGAGAAGCATCTTGATTCCCTGACGGACCACGTCATGGTCGTCCACGAGGATGATTGAATATGCTTTCTGCCCCATGTCCCATCCCTGACCCGAACCGCCGGCAAGCTTTTCCTGTTGCGCTCAAGATTCTTGCCATCTGCCTTCTTTCCATCTTTTTTGCCGAAAAACCAGCATTTGCCGTAAATAGTAAGGATGCGTCCGATTTTGTCGAATTGCGTCAGGATGATCCAAATCGTGAAATTACAAGCTATATCAGTTATTTGCTCGACCCCGAACAGAAGTTGACGCTTTCGCAGCTTCAACAGGACCAGGGAGAATTTCGCTTCCGGCAGGTCGCAAAATCAGAACCCAATTTCGGATTTCAGAAAGGAGCGATCTGGCTGCGGCTGAAGCTCGGCAACACCGGCAATGAGGAATTGCAACGTATCCTGGCCATCGAGACAAATTTTGTCAGCGAGATCGAAGTCTTTCAACAGGTCGGGGCTTCAACCCAAAGCCTGATGAGGCAAAACACCGAGATGCCCTTTCGAACGCGCCCGATTGATTACCATCAACTGGCCGTGCCATTCTCAGTTGAAGCCGGTCAGCAGTCCGTCTTGTGGGTCCGGTATCGCACAAGCGGACTGACCGCTTTGCCCATGTCGATTGAAACGCTGAACAGTTTCAACTCAAGATCTAACCGGGAGATGGCTTTAAATTTCGGGTTTTATGGTATCATCGGCATGTTCCTGATCGCCAGCATAGCGGCGGCCATTTTTGCTCCGGCGCGGATATTTATATATTATTTCTTCTATGCTGCTGCCGTCCTGATATATATTTTCCATCGCGACGGATATGCGTTTCAGTTCCTCTGGCCAGACTGGCCGCGCTGGAATGCTTTTGCTTCCCTTCCGCTGGCGGCGGCACTGACGGCTTTTGCCTCCCAGTTCACGCGCAGCTATCTGAACACCCGGGACGATTTTCCCGTTTATGACCGAATTTTGCTGGGGATCATCCTGCTGCAAGTTCTGATGGTTCTTGTGACGGTCTTTGTTGATAGCGAACTGATCAAGCAGCTGATGACGATCAGCATTACCCTGTGCGCGATGCTGTTTCTGTCTGCGGGATTGTCCGCCTTGCGGACAAAGGGTCGAAGGGTGCTCTTTTTCGTGATCGGCTGGTCAGGTATTGTCGTAGCGTCCTTGACCACCTTTACCGCTCATTGGCTTGATATTGAAGTGACCCGGTCGGCAACCCTGGATACCATGCGGACATCAATGATCTTTGATGCCTTCATGATGGGCGTTGCTTGCGTCAGCGTCGTGTCGGAATTGCGCAAGGAGCGCGAACAACTGATGGTTCAGCGGGCTGCATCCGCGGAACGCAATTTCGAGCTTGCCGGAAGACTGGCCGGGCTCGAGCAGAAATATGAATTGGCACAGGCGATGGTTGAAAATTCCAACCGGATGGTTGCTAACACCACGCATGATCTTCGCCAACCGCTGCATTCTCTGCGGTCCGTGATACACAATCTATCGGACAAAAAGACAACCGATAAAAGTGAAATCGACCATATTGAACAGTCGCTCCAATATATGGAATCGCTGGTCGAAGAGAATTTGAACCAGGCCAGCGAGGACCGCCGCCAGGTGCCGGAAGCGCCGAACCGGCTGATGAGCGCATCACATATCCTTCAGGCTATAGCCACGATTTTTGCAAAAGAGGCAGAGGCCGCTGACATAAAATTGAAAGTCGTTCCGTCTTCCGCGCAAATGACGGCAAACTCTGTTGCGGTGTTGCGGATACTCAGCAACCTGGTCGCCAACGCCATTGCCTATGCACCCGGCGCGCGCATAGTTGTGGGCATTCGTCGCCGGAACACGCAGTTAATATTTGAAGTTCACGACACAGGTCCCGGAATGACGGCCGAACAGTTGAAAACGGCGAAAACGCGAAGTCAGCGGGGCGAGGAAATTTCTGCCGGCAATCCCGATGGCAAGGGCCTGGGCCTGTCGATTGTGAGTGATTTGACGGAACAAATCGGGAGTGTCTGGAAACTCAGTAGCGTCCCGGGAAAAGGCACCGTCGCACAATTGTTCCTGGATTCGCAATAGTTCGCGGGGATGAGGGCTAGCAGGCCGAAGATAATAGTGTGTTCACACCATGTAGGCCGGATGTCAAAGGGCCTATGATGCACGTCTGTCAGGAGGTGTAACATGTGTATTTTTGTCGGAAGAAACTTAGCGGGCGCAATCATCAGTGCAGCTTTCCTGTTCACACCTGCCCCGACTCTGGCCCAAAGCCTTCCGACTACAGAGAACGGCTTCTACATGATGCGGACGAATGCAGATGACCTTTCCGAATATAGATCAGTCGACAGCATGTGCATCGGCGAAAATCATGATGATCTGATGGCCTTCAAGAATACTGGTGATGGCACGCTTGATTTTTTTGAGCTGAGAGAGGGGGAGCAGATTGCTCCAACCAAATTGAAACTGAGCGAACCGGATGCCGGGGTCAGCCAGATACGTTACAGGCTGATTGAACCGGAAAGTGATGAGGCCGTTGCTGAACTGCATTTCATAAATCCGGGCGCCTTGGGCGATCCGGCCCAAATATCCATGGTAACATTATCCAGCGTGCATGTTCCGCGGTATAATTTCACAAATCTCGACTGCCTGATGGGCAAGGATATTTTATATGCCGGTATTGATCAAAATTACAGGTTGACGGTGATGGCCGACGCAGAAGGCAATCTTTTTTTCATGCTGAGCTCGATAATAGAACCCGGGGTGGCGATGAATTTGACCGGCGGGTTCTGGTCCTCTGGCAAGCGGGGAGAAATCATCTTTACCTTTATCGAGGGTAGCGCAGTGACAAGCATCAAGGCCGCACCTCACCAGCGCATTGAATATCCGGCATGGCGAACCGCCAATCCTGATGGGCGTCAATATTCGGCAAGTCCTAAAGGATTTTTCGTGGCCGACATGGCAAAGCTGGGCAACAAGTCGAACCGATTGCCCTATGGGCTCGTCCTGCATTTTGAACGGCTCGAGATCTGTAGTCATCTTGCTGGTGAAACCAGCGGAAACCGGGATCGCGACAAGCAGGTTGCAGATAGCTGGCAAAAAGTGGGGTGTGATGAAGCAAAGATGCAACACAGTGCTTATGTCGAGCAATTTGCGGGCAACGAGGCGGTTTCCGAAATACTGAAAACACATGGTGCAGATTTTCTGGATCATGGTCACGGACAGCGATAACAGCGGAGAAAGTACATGGGCAGAAAAAGCTATATTGGAGCCGGGCTTGTTGCAGCTGTGCTGGTTGTTGTTTCTCTGCTTATGCCGCCACCGTCGCCGGACAACCGCGCACATGCGTCACCCGCAATTCCTGCCATACTGCTTCAAACCATCGGAGAAGCGGAAAACCAATGCCGTATCGCTCGAGAAAGCTGTGAAATTAATTCCAACCGTTGCAAGGCAAATGAGCAGTATGAGAGAAAACGGACGGACCAGTGCAAAGCCAATGTCGTCAGAAAATATGACAACTGCAAAAACCGCCGACTGAGCACATTGCCGGGGCTTAAGAGTAATCTTAACAATGGTAGGGGGCCCAGTGCGAGCAATGTTCAAAGATATGAGGAGAGAGCGGTAATTCAAGCGTGCGGTCGTAAACCAACGCGCATCAGCATGCAAAGGAGCTGCCCTTCCAAACCAGGCGGATGCTATTCGCGGGGCTATTGCACACAGCAATATCAGCGCTGTTCATCCAATGCCTATCTGGAAGAGCAATCAAATAGCCGGTACCCAGCTCCAGAACCCCCGCGCGCGCCACAACAGACAGAAACCTACGCGCCGACACGTCAACCAAGAACAATTCGGCAAGAACAACCCAAATCTTTCCGGAGCAAATATCACTATCGAGTAACCAACACCTGTACGTCTCCGGTAAGAGTTGCATTTGCAAGGTCGAGCCGAAACAAGAATTCCGGCGTTACGGTATGGGGCTGGCACCGCATTTCAGCGCGAGCCGACATGATTGTTGACTTACATGGTTATGACCTCAGAGATTTTTACGCACATGTTGACAATGGCAAGATACAGGGTTGGCGGCAGAAATCGGACATTTATCTGTCAGACAAAGCGGAGTTTCGCTGGTTGTTTGTTCCGGGGGCAACACCTTCAAATTACGACATTGAGGCGGGAAAGCTCAGGAAAGCTCCATTCATCTTTGTGGGAAACAGGAAATATATCGACAGCAAGACAGGTCCCGGCGTCCCCGAAATCAAAATCAAAAACTGCAAGAAGAAATAGGTATCAGCTGTC
The DNA here is from genome assembly GCF_059726685.1 of Parasphingorhabdus sp. NCBI lineage: Bacteria > Pseudomonadati > Pseudomonadota > Alphaproteobacteria > Sphingomonadales > Sphingorhabdaceae > Parasphingorhabdus > Parasphingorhabdus sp. The sequence goes on along the minus strand of NZ_AP041068.1, from coordinate 3,261,232 downwards.
AGCCATATCCAGCTTTGCTGTCCGACGCGTTTCAAACCGGCCATCTGCGATGGCGAACAAGCCAGAATGCGGCACCTGCTGCAGCACCAATTGGACCAAGCGTGGCATAATCCTCGATGGCACGCATCATCGTTATCTGGTCACCGCGGAACAGGACCGGGATCCCGGCTGCAGCTCCGGTAAAGAGAAAAAACCACAGCCTTGTGATCTTGTGGATTTCAGAAACAAGTATCGCGACCAGAGCGACAGGGGCGGCAAGAATCCCTGCCATGGCAGCGAACACAGGTAGATAGCCCGCCTGGTTCGCGATATCCTCACCCCAGGTCACGCCTTCCATAAGCGGTTGCCCGATCGTCATGATGCTGGAAATCAAAAATATCCCGAGCGAGGCGGCGAGGCAGGCGGCAAAATAGGCGAATGCAATGCGGATTAGTACCTTTATGCTTGTCATAATGGCGGCCAAAGTAGGTTCCTCTCTTCACGGGTTCTTTGCACTAGCATAGCCCGGTCTTGACCGGCGGCGAATGGTGTAAAGACACCATTGTCGGCTAAGGAATGGAGGTCGCTAGCAGTTCAACTCCATCCCAATACTGAATGCCTATGCATCATACAGTTTGGAGGATAACCAGTATTCCGTCTTTTTTTGACTGGGTCTAACGTTCGCTTTTGAGATGAAGCAGCCGCACCTCTAATATCCGCTTTGTGCGCAAAAGCGGATATTAGAAATTTGGAAAAGCCGGAACGGTCCGTCTATCGAATTCTGACGGGGGATATTTTATTGTATCAGGGGCTGGCAAGCAGCTGCGTATAATGTAAATCAACCGAAAATTCTCTCTGATCAGGATTTCCCTATGCGCATTCACGTCTCATTTCTTATATTACCGTTTCTGTTCCTCCTTGCCGGCTGCGGTGGCCTAGTCTCGGAGGACACGGATCAACGGGGCGAAATCGCGCCAATATTGACAAGTGAAGAAGCGTTTGATGATCAGACTTTTGCGAAGCCGCAAGAGGCGCGTGTGACGCATATCGACCTGGATCTGGCGATGGACTTCGATGCGAAAACTATCGGCGGGACGGCCACTCTGGATGTGCTAGCGGCGGATGAGGCAAGCGAGATTATACTCGACTCCAATGGCCTTCGCGTCTCTGCGGTCACGGATGAAGCTGGCAATGCTCTAATGTTTGATCTTGGCGAGACGGTCGAAGGCAAGGGCGAACCCTTGACCATCCAGCTTCCGGCTCAGAAACTGGAGCGAGACGCCGAACTGGCAGAGGGTGAACTTGCCTCAACACACCGGATCGTGATCGAATATGTGTCTGCTCCTGGAGCCGAGGCCTTGCAGTGGTTAAGCCCGGAACAGACAGCTGGTGGCAAGCATCCCTTCATCTTCAGCCAAGGACAGGCCATCAATAACCGTACTTGGATTCCGACTCAGGACAGCCCCGGAATCCGTCAGACATGGCAAGCGACCATCTCGGCGCCCGAGCCTCTGAATGTCGTCATGAGCGGTGTGATTCAGGGCGATCCCGAACCAGAGGACGGGAACCGCCGTGACTTTCGCTTCGTGATGAACAACGCGGTCCCTCCATATTTGATTGCCATTGCAGCGGGTAATATCGAATTTCGGGAGCTTGGCCCGCGTTCAGGAGTATGGGCAGAACCCGAAGTCATCGAAGCTGCTGCGCAAGAAGTCGGCGACACAGAAGAGATGATCGACGCTGGGATTGCATTGTTCGGTGACTATCGCTGGGGTCGCTATGACATGATCATCCTGCCGCCAGCCTTCCCCTATGGCGGTATGGAAAACCCGGTGATGACCTTTCTCACACCGACATTCATTGCGGGTGATCGCTCTAACAATGGGTTGGTTGCACATGAATTGGCACATAGTTGGTCAGGAAATTTGACCACTTATTCGAGCTGGCGCGATGGATGGTTGAACGAGGGGGTCACGTCCTATTTCGAGAACCGTATCGTCGAAGAAGTCTATGGCAAAGAACGCGCCGAGCAAGAATATGCTCTCAGCTATGCCGGTTTGGTCGGCGGCATCGATGATATCGGAGCAGACAGTCCCAACACAGCCATGCGCACACCCGATGCAATAAGCCCGTTCGATACCAAAGGCTTCGCGATTTATGACAAGGGGACAGTGTTCCTGCGCACGGTGGAGAATATCATCGGCCGCGAAAAATTTGATGCCTGGCTGACCCAGTGGTTTGACAGTCACGCATTTGAGCCGGTGACATCCGAAATGTTCCTGGCTGATCTGCGCGAGAAGCTGATCGGTGACGATGCTGAACTGGAAAAACGATTGATGTTGGACGAATGGGTTTATGGCACCGGTCTGCCGGAAAACGCCTGGAAACCCGATCCGCAGGCCTTTGCTGAAGTGGACGGCGCGGTTGCAGCTTATGCGAACGAGGGAACGCTGCCCAATGTCGATGGCTGGCGTGACTGGACGGCGGCAGAGCAGCGACGCTTCCTCGAGGAACTCCCTCAGGAATTGTCTGAGGAGCAACTGGCAGCAATAGACACGACCTTGGGGCTTTCGCAAACTGGCAACAATGAAGTGTTGTTTTTGTGGCTGGAGGCAGCGCTAAGCAATGAATATGGTCCGGCCGTCCCGCAAGCCGAACGCTTTATGGCAACAGTGGGGCGCAATAAGTTTGTCAGCCCCTTGTTCACAGCACTCAACGAAACGGATTGGGGCAAGCCGATCGCTCGGCGCATCTATGCCGAAACGCGTAGCAGCTATCACGCCTATACGCGCGGCAATGTTGATAAGACACTTCAATATGAGGGGTCTGCGGGAACTGCGCTGTCAGACTAAACGTGCCTTGTTGAAAATCAGGCAAGCCGGGATAGGGTGAATTCATGACCAAGTGTCCACTTTCGGGATATTGCAGCCTCCATGAGAATGATCGAAATTGGGGCGCTTAACTGATCAGCGGGTTTTGAGTCGATAGGATTGCCAGAGCGGAAAGAAGGTTATGCATTCTTACTTGCTGACTTTCGCAAAACCACTCGATCAGCGAGGCTAGCGAGACAGGGCGACAAAATGAGATACAGGAACAGATTGGCGGCTTAGCTTATCCGGGGAGGCTAGCGCTGCCTTACCCAACCCCTAAAATTTAAATCAAGAGCATTCGCTCTGACAGCAGCCTTGAGGTAGCACCATCAAAACTTGATCCGCACCCCGGCCTGTCCGCCGTAGCTCGTATAGCCGCCTGAGACATCGGCCTGCGCTTCGATAAAGCCGCTGAGCGGGCCGTTGCCGAACAATGTCATGCCCGTCTCGATCCTGCCATATGTGCCTATCTCGTTGTTCGTCAGCGCGATTGCATCTGGGCCGAAGGAGAAGTTAACCGGAGCGCCATCTTCGAATTCATGGACTACGCTGGCGCCAAGGTAATAGCCAATCCCCGTGCCATTGGCGCGCTGGCTCTTGCCTCCCAGGCGCAGGCCAGCAATGCCGCGCAAGCCGTCAATATTGCCAAAATCAAAGCGGATGTCCTCTATCACTATGTCATCGAGACTCGTTTCCTGATAATCGAGGCTTACCTGCGGTTCGATAAAGAAGCCATCATTGCCAAACCGGTATCCGACCTGAGCGCGAATACCCAACGCATCACCATCGGCGTCACCTTGGAAACCACCAGCGCCGGGATCATTCAAATTGCCGCTGATCATATCATATTTGATCAGTCCATCGGCGTAGAAGCCGCCTGAACTATATGATGCTGACAGACCGATATTGAACACTTCAAACCGCGCGCTGTTGCCGCGTGAAGCAAAGCGAACGTTCGAGCTGAGATAGCCGGTGGTAACGCCAGCCGCGAAGCCGTCACCCGCTTCAGACGCCAGATCATAGCCAGCTTGGAGGCCGAAGAAGTCTTGGCTGTAATCGAGATCATTTGCGGTCGGCAACATCAGGCCAGTGCCCATGGTATCATCTTCGCGATTGGCGACATTGCCATAGAAGGTGAGCCAGTGCGGCGAGACGTTCTCGGCGTCGAGTCTGGTGCTCGCACGGTGCTGAGCCCAGGCATCGGTGCTGCGATACCACAGCGATTGCGCGCCTTCAGCGAGCTTGGCCCCTTCCGCCACGGACGATGTGAAGCGGCGTGAGATGAGATAGTCATTGTTCCCCGCATCAAAGGTCAAATCAAGCGCCACAAACGGCGTGAAACTAAGCGACTGGGTCGCAAGCTCAAATGCGCCCTCAAGGCTGCCACCAGTTGCATCGACCAGAGTGATCGCGTCGCCCAAACCTGCTCCTGCAGAAACATCATTGACGAGAATGCTGGTGGTACCGCTTGCCGCGCCGCCGATAATCAACTGGTCTGCCGTACCGGCAAAGTCGACATCGAGCGCCAGCGTGCCATCTACGCCGACAAAGTCGCCATCAATGCTGAGGCTGCCTGAAGCAGCCTGACCGACAAGGGTGATAAGCCCAGCGCTCCTGAAAGTTTCAATACCAATTAGTGATGTCGCCGCCTCGGCAGCTACCGTGCCGCCAGCAAGGTTTTCAAACATATCCGCGCCCGCGCCAAAGTCGCTGGTGCCGCGCACTTGGAACAGGCCAGAGTTTGTAAAGCTGTCATCACCACCAGCAAACTGAACAGGGCCCGCAACCGTACCGCTGTTTGTAAGCGTTACCGGGCCGGTGTTTGCCCCGCTCACGGTGAAGGCGAAGGTTCCGCCAGACAAAGCGCCACTATTGTTGACCGAAACCGCTCCGCCCTCGGTCGAGATGTCGAAACCATTGGCCGCGCCAAACGTCATACCGGTGAGACCTGCGGTAACGGTTCCAGCACCATCCACGGTAGCTGCAATCCCGGCGAGCGAGCCCATGACGTCGCCAACACCGGTGAGCAGAATGTCACCGCCTGCACCGCCAGTGGCATCGGCCAAAATGCCATTGCCGCCAATTCCGGTGATTGCGTCAACATCGCGCACAGTGATTGTGCCGCCGCTGGAGGCAAGGTCCAAACCGTCGCCCGCATTGCCTTGGATAAGGTCAATATTGTCGACAGTCAGATCGCCGCCAGCCGAAACCAGCATCATGCCATCCGCTGCGCCGGTAATAGTGCCCGAGCTGCCCTGAACCATGATATTTGCTGCCGCGCCGCTCGAGCTAGCAGCAATGCCCAGGGCAGCAGTGCCGGTCACATCGGCTGTCGATGAGAGTGTGATTACTGTCTCTCCAGTGGCTGCCTGCGCCGAGATACCATTAGTGCCACCGGTAACGTCATCGACCGTGATGGCGAGCGTCCCGCTTCCGTAATTGCGCGCATCTATTCCTGCAGCGGCGCCTGCGACAACGCCGCCAACAGTGTTGATCGTCACGCCGCCGCTTGCCGAGGCATTGCCCTGAGCAAAGATACCCTCGCCGGTCGTCCCCGTCACATCGGCAGTCGTAATGGCAAGCGCACCGGTACCATTGTTTCTCGCGTCAATGCCTCGGTTTCCGCCGCTGACACTGCCTGCACTGCTGTCAATGATCAGGTCTGTGCCAGCATTGCTCGCTAAGATGCCATAACTGCCCTGGCCGGTAACATCAGCAGTGGTGATCGAAACTTCACCCGTTCCACTGTGATCGGCAAAAATTCCGAAGGCACTGGCAACCACCGTCCCGGCGCTGCTGTCAATTATGAGATCAGAGCCGGTACTGAAGGCAGCGATACCGGATTGAAAGATCAATGGTGCCCCAACTGTCGTTGCGCTCACATCGCCCGTCGTGATTGTGGTGCTTCCGCTGCCAGTATTGGTCGCCAGAATACCGCTGGACAAAGTGGCTGTGACAGCACCGCCGGTGCTATCTACTATGATGTTGCCCAAACCGTTGGTGCTGGCATAGATACCCAGTTCACCAGTCACTGCACCATTGGTTGCGAGGCCGCCAATGTTGATGTCTCCGCCATTCGCTCTAGCAGTTATTCCCCGATCATTAATTGAGGTGATATCCCCTACAAGCCCGCTGCCCTGGATCGAGATATTGCCGCCATCTGACACGGCCAGAATTCCGTCTCTACCCGTGCCGGTGATCGCATCAACCGCGGTGACCGTGATGTCGCCGCCAGCAGAGTACAAGTTCAACCCTTCGCCCATCTGGCCGGTCACGCTGTCGAGATTATCGACGGTGATAACACCGCCCATTGATCGCACATACATGCCGTTGGTTGCGCCTACTACGTCGCCAGAACTGCCCTGAACGGTGATCGCACCGCCCGTGGACCGCGCATCGATCCCGGCTTCAACCAGGCCGGTGACTACTGCAGTTGAGGCAAGTGTGATCGTCGTCGCGCCCGTGGTCGCATTGGCATCAATGCCTATGCCGCCACTGACCTGGTCGACCGTAATGTTGAGCGCGCCAGCATTTTGCTGATTAGCATAGATACCCGAAACAAGACGGCCGAATGTGCCTAACCCTGTTCCGCCGGTGACGCTGCCTGCACTGCTGTCGACAATCACGTCTGTGCCACTGCCGCTGATCGCAAAAATGCCATCATAGGTGGCACCCGTAACATCCGCCGTGGTCAGCGAAAGCGCACCCGATCCGCCATTAATCGCAATAATGCCGTGTGTAGCACCACTAACACTGCCTGCATTGCTATCTATTGTCAGGCTCGTGCCGATGTTAAGCGCCATGATACCATCAGAGCTGGCACCCGTCACATCCGTTGTGGTGATCGAAAGCGCCCCTGATCCGAAGTTGTCCGCAAAAATGCCTTTGCCGCCACCGCTAACGCTGCCCAAACTGGTGTCGATCGTGATCGAACCCGAACCATTGGTGTAAGCAAAAATTCCATCGTCACTGGCGGTGATATCGCCGTTGCCGGTGATGGTAATCGCTCCGCCAGTACCCCCGCCCGCATATGCGGTGATACCATTACCACTCGTGCCGCTAATATCACCGGTCAGACCATTGCCGGTGATCGCAATATCGCCGCCATCGCTATCGGCCAGAATGCCATCGCCGCCGGTGCCGAGCACCGTATCCACCGCATTCACATTGATCGCACCGCCAGCGGATGCGAGGTCCAGACCATCGCCCGCATTGCCGGTTACGCTGTCGAGCGTATTAACGGTAATGTCGCCACCCGCTGAGCGGACATACATGCCATCGGTCGCGCCCATGACGTCGCCGGAACTGCCCTGAACCGTAATCGCACCGCCGGTGGATTGCGCATCGATCCCGACGCCTGTCAGGCCAGTGACCACTGCGGTCGAGGCCAGGGTAATCGTCGTCGCACCCGTTGTCGCATCAGCATCAATGCCAATTCCGCCGCTGACCTGATCCACCGTAATGTTGAGCGTGCCTGCGCTTTGCTGATCTGCGAAAATGCCCGAATAAATACGTCCCGAACCACCCGCCATCCCTGCCCCGCCGCTGACAGTGCCTGCACTGCTGTCAATCATCAGGTCCGCGCTATTGGACGAGTTGACCGCGTAGATGCCATTAAATCTGGCACCCGTCACATCCGTCGTAGTCAGCGAAAGCGCACCAGTCCCTTGGTTGTTCGCAATAATGCCTCTGTTGCCGCTTACATTGCCCGCACTGGTATCGATTGTCAGATCGGTCCCCGAGGCCCCATTAAGCGCAAGAATACCCTCGAAGTTGGTACCGGCCACATCCGCCGTCGTCAGCGAAAGCGCGCCCGATCCGAAGTTATTCACTTCAATGCCTCTTTCGAGGCCGCTGACGCTGCCCGCGCTGCTGTCGATCGTAAGGTCTGCGCCAAGATTGCGTGCAGCGATGCCTACAGAACTGGTGCTCGTCACATCCGCCGTGATCACCGAAAGGACGCCCGAACCCCGGTTATTCGCATTGATGCCCGAGAAGCCGGTTACACTGCCTGTGCTGGTGTCGATAGCGATCGAACCTGCACCATCGGTGCTGGCAGTGATGCCAGCGCCGCGAATGTCGCCATTGCCAGCGATAAGGATGTTCCCGCCGGGTCCACCATTCGCCTGCGCCAAGATGCCAGAGCCCGCCGTGCCCTCAATCCCCCCGACCAGACCATTGCCGGTGATGGTAATGTCGCCGCCATCGCTATCGGCCAGAATGCCATTGCCGCCGGTGCCGAGCACTGCATCAACCGCATTGACGGTGATTGCGCCGCCAGCTGAGCCGAGGTCCAGTCCATCGCCCGCACTGCCAGTCACACTGTCGAGCGTATCGACAGTGATATTACCGCCCATCGAGCGCACATACATCCCATCGGTCGCGCCAACGACATCGCCGGAGCTCCCCTGCACGGTGATCGCACCGCCCATGGACTGCGCATCAACCCCGGCCTCAACCAAGCCGGTCACAACAGCGGTTGAGGCCAGCGTAATCGTCGTCGCGCCTGTGGTTGCATTGGCATCGATACCAACACCACCGCTGACTTCATCGACTGTGATATTGAGGCTTCCAGTGGTTCGCTGACTAGCGCGGATGCCCGAAATGCGGCGACCCGAGAGGTCCGTCCCTGTTCCCCCGCTGACGCTGCCCGCGCTGCTGTCAATCGTCAGGTCGGTGTCCGTACCGTAATTGTTGGCATAGATCGCATCGTATGTCGTGCCTGTAACGTCCGCTGTGGTCAGCGAAAGCGCGCCGGGGCCTCTATTGGTCGCCGTAATGCCAAAGGAGTTACCGCTGACACCGCCCGCGCTGCTGTCGATCGTCAAACTCGTGCCAAAGTTGAACGCAAGGATTCCGGTGTCATTGCTCCCGGCCACATCCGCCGTGGTGATCGAAAGCGCGCCGCTGCCGCTATTAAATACGCCAATGCCGCGGGAACTGCCAGTCACGCTGCCAGCGCTGCTGTCGACTAAAATCGAACCCGCGCCATCGGTGCGAGCACTAATGCCGTAGTTACTGCCACTGACATCGCCATTGCCAGTGATAGTGATCGCGCCGCCTACGCCGCCAGTAGCATTGGCGTAAATGGCGCTACCTGCCGTGCCCTCAATCCCGCCCACGAGGCCGCTGCCAGTGATGGTGATATCGCCGCCATCGCTATCGGCCAGAATGCCGTTGCCGCCGGTGCCAAGGATCGCATCGACCGCATTGACAGTGATCGCGCCGCCAGTGGAACCAAGGTCCAGACCGTCGCCGTTCTGGCCGGTTACGCTGTCGAGCGTATCAACGGTAATGTCACCGCCGGCTGAGCGGACATACGTGCCATCGGTTGCGCCCACGACATCGCCAGAGCTGCCTTGAACGGTAATCGCACCGCCGGTGGACCGTGCATCGATCCCAGCTTCAACCAGACCGGTGACAACAGCGGTCGAAGCCAGCGTGATCGTGGTATCGCCCTTTTCCGCATTAACATCAATGCCAATGCCGCCACGGACCTGATCGACCGTAATGTTGAGCGTGCCAGCGCTTAGCTGATCAACAAAGAGACCCGAAAGACGACGGTTTGAAGAGTCCTTCCCCGTTGCGCCGGTGACGCTGCCCGCGCTGCTGTCAATTATCAGGTCGGCGTCCATGCCAGCGTTGACCGCATAAATGCCATTAGAGCTGACACCAGTCACATCCGCCGTAGTCAGCGAAAGCACGCCCGATCCAAAATTGCGCGTATCAATACCTCTGATTTCGCCGCTGACGCTTCCGGCGCTACTGTCGATCGTCAAACTCGTGCCAGAGTTCAAAGCAACGATTCCGGCATCATTGTTCCCGGTCACATCCGCCGTGGTGAGCAAAAGCGCGCCCGATCCGATGTTGGACGCAAAGATGCCACGGACGCCCGTCACTCTACCCGCGCTGGTGTTGATCGTCAGAGCTGTGCCACTATTGTCCGCAAAAATGCCATCGGCGCTATTAGTCGTCACATCCGCAGTTGTGATAGAGAGCGCACCACTGCCACGGGTCTGTGCACGAATGCCGTTGCCGATTCCGCTGGTGACGCTGCCCGTGCTGGTGTCGATTGTGATCGACCCCGCAAAGGCCGAGCGCGCAAAAATGCCATAGTTACTGCCGCTGACATCACCATTGCCGGTAATCGCAATATCGCCGCCATCGCTGTCGGCATTGATGCCATCACCCACCGTGCCTTCAATGCCGCCGACCAGACCGTTGCCGGTGATAGTGATGTCCCCGCTATCGCTGTCAGCCAAAATGCCTATGCCGCCGGTGCCAAGGATCGCATCGACCGCATTGACAGTGATCGCACCGCCAACAGAACCAAGGTCCAGACCGTCGCCCGCATTGCCGGTTACGCTGTCGAGATTATCGACCGTGATTTCGCCACCGCCGGTACGAACATACATGCCATCGGTTGCGCCCACGACATCGCCCGATGAGCCTCGGACGGTGGATGATCCATTGCCCAATCCAGACAACTCAATGCCAGCCCCGCCACTTGCGATCACGGTGCCGACCGTCAAATTAAGGTTCGAATTACCAGTTTGACCGATTGAAATTCCGTTTGTGCCGCCCGAGATGACACCTCCGCTGGTGTCCAAATTAGCAACGCCATCGGTAGAGATTGTGATGCCGTCACCTGTCGCACCCGAGACATCGCCTGTTGTAAGTGAGAGCGTCCCAGAAGTTCGATTTCGGGATTCGATTCCATCCTGTCCGCCGCTGATAGTTATCGAACTGGTATCTAGCGTTTGGCCACCGGACGCGGTGTAGACATTAATGCCATCAGCGCCGCCGATGATCGAGCTCGTCCCTGTCGCGGCATATTGCGTGAGAGTGACGCGGCCCAATGCATCAATGTCGAAGCCATCAGTTGCAGTGCCGCTGGTGTCAACGGCAAATCCATCTTCGATCTCAATCGAAACCGTGCCACTGGTGATGGTTTGCGTGGTGGTCGCATCGCCGCCCGAATCCTGGCAGAAAAATTCGCCTGAAGCAGGTATGGTTTCAACACAGGCATCCTGTGCCATCACTGGACTTGCCCCGGCAAGGATGGCGAGCGGTGCGGCGGACCAGCGCAGCGCGGATTTGGCAAGGCTGGCGAGCGATGCGCGGGGCGCTGCATGGGCATCAGCCAGGGTAAGCTCACTGCCGGCTTCAACTATCCCGAGTTCAGGGGAATAGCTCACCGCTTGGCCGCTAACCTTTGTAATGCGTCCACCGCGCAACATGCCAAAGCCGAACCAGCTGCGCCGGACCCGTTCATTTTCACCGAGAATATCAGCGATTGCTTCACCGTCAGTTTTACGCACAAGATCAGTCATATTGCCCCTAAGACCCCGCCGGGTCGCAATTTAAATTAGCCTGTCGATATGTGTGGAGCCGCCTTGCCTCAAGCTTGCCCCCAAAAAACCCCGTTTTGACCTTTCCCCCATGAGTTACACCGGGTATTGGTTCGTTTACGCAGGGGCAGTATGAGAGTTTGGCCTTTCGACAGCCGAGGTAACAACCAGCCGAATTGCTTCAGGAGGGAAGCAGCTTGATCTATAAATTTAGTGTGTTCGCCTATGATAGCGACCGGTTTGAACTGATCGACTCGAGCGGCGAGGAAGTCCCCCTGCAGCCGATGACCAAGGAACTGTTATACCTGTTCCTTCAAGCGGGCGTGGGGCAGCTTCTAACCAAGGGCACAATCATTGAGCAACTATGGCAAGGTCGGCAGGTTTCAAACGCCGCGCTGCTCAGTCAGATCAAGACTTTACGTGCGGCGCTGAACGATACCGAAAAGCCTCGCCAGATCATCGCCACCGTCCACGCCAAGGGTTGGCGGCTCATCCCTGAGGTGGAAATGGTGCGCGAACGCTCGGTGGCTACAACGCCTGTTGCTGGTGTGGATGCACCCAGCTCCGAGCTGGTTGGAGAGAAGCCATCAATTGCCGTGCTGCCGTTCCGGATCATCGGCGACGCACGTTCGCCCAACGCATCCTTTGCCGAAGCCTTGCCAGATGACATCATTTCCGCGTTGGCGCGTCTGCATATGCTGCGCGTGATTGCACGCGGTACCAGCTTCCAGTTTGGCAATGGCAATATCGCCCCGTCAAAGCTGCGCACGGCACTGGGCGTCGATTATTGCGTCAGCGGCGCGATCGAGCTGGGCGGAGATAATCTTGTCGTTCTGATCGAACTCGCTGATACATGTGATGACAGTGTCGTCTGGTCTGAACGGCTTGAATTTGATCCGCGTGCTGTCCACGAAATCAGGGAACATGCAGTCGGGCGTGTGGTGCATGAGGTTGAGCGGCAAATCCCGCGCAATGAAGCAGAACGATTGCGGATTTCAGCATCGAAGGATCTGACCGCGTGGCAGGCCTTCCACATGGGTTCATCGCTGATTTACCGCCGAGGGATAACCAATATCGAGCGCGCGCAGGCTTATTTTACGCGCGCTGTATCCATCGATCCGGATTTCGCTCGGGCACATGCCGCATTGTCTCACACTTATTGGTGGCTGCTGCTCCAGCGGACATTGCATGATCCGGGCGATGCGCCGCAGTTAATGCGCCAGTCGGCTGAGGCAGCAGTCGATGCCGATCCGGATGACCCGTCGGCAAACTTGGCGATGGGCAAGGCGCTTTCGCTCGGCACCCAACCCGACCAGGCACCGGAATGGCTGGAACGCGCGATTGATCTTTCACCCAGCTATGCCATGGGCCACACGCAGGTAGCGGCCTATCATGCCTTTGCCGGGCCGTATCAGGAGGCGATGGAGCATGGCGCGTTGGCGCTTAAGCTGAGCCCGCGTGATCCGATGCGCTACAGCACATATGCTGCGCACGCGATTGCGCAGTTCAATCTCGGCGATATTCAAGCAGCGGCAGAGTGGGGGCGTCGCGCACAAAGCGTACCACATGAAGACTTGATGATAATGGTCACTGCGCTTTGCGCGGTGTTTTTGGCCGGAGACAAGCAGGAAGCAGCACAGATCGCTGGCAAGATTCGCAGTGTCTTTCCGACCGTCACCATCTCGGGGATTGAACGCTCAAACCCTGCCATGGGCGATCAGGTGCGCCCGGTCGTCCAAGCAATCCTTAGCGCAAATGGATTTCACTAGGCCGTCTTAATCGGCCTATGCGTTGACCGTTGCATGCGATCGCGCAGGTGAGCCTACTGCTCGATAGTGATAAGTGTCCCAGCATCGGTCGAGCTTGGTGAGACGGTCATCGGGCAGCTGAACCCTTCGATCAACTCAACATCATATAGCTCGCCAATATCACCATCAATCCGGAACCAATCGACGCAGGTGCCCGTTTGCAGATCAATCACCTGGACCCCGCACCACGGCTCGCTATCGGCATCTTTCAAGCGTTGATCGAGCTCAAGCCCCTCAAACCTTTGATAGCGTGGCCGCGACAGGCCGACAAACGCCAATCCTCCATGGAATGAGAGACCGCGCAAAAAGCCAGGACAGAAGGTGAGCGGTTTGAACGTGCCCATCTTGGCTTTACCGTTTGGCAGCTCGACACGGCCCAGTTCGCCCGTGCCCGAATTCAGCACCCACAGCTTGCCATCATGCCAGCGCGGCGAATGCGGCATGGATAGTCCTTCGCAGATAACGGCCTTCTTCTCGATATCGATCACCACGCCGCCATCGCCGCGGCGATCGCGCCAACCATCGATTGTGTCGGACTTGGAAACGGCGGTGACATAGGCGGGCTTGCCATCGCGCATCGCCAGACCGTTTAAGTGGCAGCGATCCTCATCCACAATGTCGCTGATGAAAGGTGGTCGCCAAACAGGCTTGAACGAATGCCGCTGCGAGACGGTGGCCAAGCAATTGTAGCGCGTGTTGACGAACACCAGCTCGCCATCCTTCTGCACGCCGACATCATGCGCATCGAGCTGACCAGTGGTGTAGATGGTGCGCGGCATGAAGCAGGCGTCATAGGTCTGATTGATCCGCTGGTCGGCATCCAGCACATTCTCCAGCCGCATCACCTGCGCGCCCGCTGTCAGCACCAGGCGCCCCGGCCCATCTGCGCATAGTCCCATCGGCTTGGGCATGCCCGACTGGTGCAGCTGCGGATTACCTTGAGGCCCGCTGCCCAGCATATAGAGAAAGCTGGACTGATAAGAAGTGAAAGCGAGTGCGGCCTTGAGCTCAGCCAGCCGCGCAATAATCCCGCCTGACAGCGAGTAGGAAACCTTGGGCGGTGCCGCACCAACCTGGCTTGCTGCGACCTGTTGTCCTTGGCCCGTCATTCAATTCCGCCCTGTATATATAGTGGTCAATTGGTAGTTGCAGCGATAACTGGCCGATAAATTTAGTGCTGTAAAGACTGGCTATGTTGGCGTTCAAAATACCGGTTCCATAAAACCGCCCCATTTCGAAGAGTGCACGAGCGCGAATGCATTGCTGGCGATCGAGAAGGAACCGGATTGCCAAATCTGCTTCTGGTTGAAGGGATGTTGGGACCGATCTTGGCGTTGAAGTTCCATGGCACGCGGTTTTCAGCTACAGGATCAAGTTTTGAGTATATCATCTTCATTCTTGGAGGCCGGAATGGCCGCAGAGAATGTCGGCTTTCGAGAACTAAAATATTGGGAGTCAATGTCTCGAATGGGGCGCAAAGCTGCCATTCGTATTGAAAACACCTTTTTGCCGGTTTGAGACTGAGGTAGTTATTTCCGCTCAAAGTTCCGCGCAGTTCAGTCTCTGTATTTGGAACTAGGAATATGGCGCGCGCAAGTCGCCGAAAAGACGCGATAAAGTCGCGCCCAAAAAGAGTCCAAGTTATTGATATAATTTAGAAAACTGCGTGGTGACCCCTACGGGAGGGCATGCAATAAATATAAAAAACATTGAAATTATTCAATAATATGCTATTAGGCTACATAGCTACCTAGAAACTGTGATACAATACTGTGATACAATCGATTTGATCAACAAGTCCATTCCCTACATAAAAAGGCGTGGCGAAGTCTTTCAATATGTCCGGCGTATTCCGGCAGACATTGTGAATGACTCTTCGATATTTGAGATATTCTTTGGCTCCAAACCAGTATTTAGGAGATCGCTGAGGACAAAGTCTCCAAATGAGGCTCAGATCAATAGCCTCGCTATAGAGCGCGAATTTGATTTGTTGATCAATCAAGCTCGCCAGCAGATCACAAAACCAAGCTCCTTAGTCAGTGCGGCAGTCAGTCTATCGCAGAATGGGGCGCTAGATGCTTTGGTCATATCCAAGTTCGTAGAAGACCGGTTGCAAATTCAACGATTAAGCTGGCAGCGTGATTTTGCTTGGAGCGCTATCAATATTCTAAATAAACAGGCGCTGGATGCCAAGATTGAAAGGCGAGCTGAACAACGCTCAATCCTTCGAAAAAGATCAGCTGATTCAGCGTACGATCCGCTTTCAGATAAAGAGGCGTGGAGTCCGGTTCAGATCGCGAGAGATTTTATCGGCGACAATCGATTTGGCACAGATGAAACTTCGATGGAATTTGCAGCGTTGGTACGGGCGATTGTTGATCAGGAAGCAAAATTAGATGACCTGATAAATCAGATGATAAAAGGTGATGCAGTTCCCGAAATGCCTTCAAGCGGCATGTGGGCTAAAAAAAGCGAATTGCCTAACGATGAAGAGGCAACACCTTTATTCAGCAAAGTGGTGAAACAGTTTGAGGGAATCTCTTCTCTTCGGCCCCGCACAATTAAAAAATACCGTAGAGCGCAATCCGAGTTCATAAACGTCGTTGGTGACAAACCTATTGGGGCAATCTCAAAGTCCGACATTACTAAGTTTATGGATGAGATATCCAAGCGCAGAATAACACGCGGCAAAGAGCTGCTTCAAATAACCCAGGGTACACTTCAAAGCTACAAAGTCGGTGTTTCCGCGCCACTAGAGTTTGCAATTGACCGCGATATTATTGAAGGCCCCAATCCTTGTGGAGGGATAAAACCAGCGCGCTGGTGCGTTGAAGTTGATAAACTCAAGATACCAGCAAAGCGCCCATTCTCGATCTCTGAACTGCAAAGGGTGTTTGCTCATCCTTGGTTTGCCGGCGTTCGTTCGAAATCTAGATGCTATGATGAAGGTAAATTGCTGCTGAATGACATGAGATATTGGGCTCCTGTTGTGGCAGCTCATACTGGGATGCGTGCGGGCGAGTTAGCAGGCTTAGAAGTAAGTGACGTTAAACTTGAGGACAAGTTTCCTCATATACATTTAGTTCCCAATAAATTCCGAGGCACGAAAAATGGAGAAGGACGTTACATTCCGATATTGGATGTCCTTATTGAACTTGGTTTCGATAAGTATCTGACTGGGCTTTCAAAAAGAGGCGAGACCAGATTGTTTCCTGATTGGGAATATCCAGGTGACGACTCCCTAGAGGCTGAAATTGGTGATGAGTGGGCGAATACTAAATGGATTCGAGCATTCAACCGATCCGTAATAGGAAAAACATTTAAAGAGGATTTTCGAGATCTATATCGTTCGCCAATAAGTTTTCATAGTTTTCGCGGTTCGTTCAAAACTTTACTGACACAGGCTCACCCTGGATTACTTACAAACTCTGTGATCGGGCACTATCAGGATGCCTTGGATCGAGCTTATTTGTCCAAGCAAACCCCTGCAGAATTATATCCTGCATTTCATGATCTGAGATACCCAGATCTAAAAATACCTTGCCGTAGGCATTTAGTCTAACACGGAAATTAATCTCAGGATTCTTTCAATGATTGGCAATAAGTGAACCCAACCAAACGCATAATGGCGGCCAGCCGTCGGCATGAGGCAGAGGTCTTTATCCTATATCGGATAAGGGATACCGTGAGAAAGCACTTCATTAGATCCCCCGCCAAAGTATCTAGGATTTTACGCGATGCAGTAAGTATGAAAACGGGGGGACAGGATAAGCTGGTACAAGATAGTGTTTATAAGATTATTAGGAGTAAGGATGGGTGGGGAGTGTATGGAGGCAAAGAGTTTCCAATAGAACCCTTTGGTGATGTTAAGTTGATACCGCGTTGGAAAGACTTGACCCCATGGATGAAGGCTCAAGTTGGTTGCATGGCTATTGCTCTTGATCAAACTGCAACCGCAAAGCCAAGGTTCATCTCATTAACCATCACCTCAACGCCAGCCTGCTTAAACGATTTCAAAATCAGCCCGGCAATCAGAGTTTGGGTGAGATGGTACGGAACGAGTTTGGCCGGCAATGCCGTAAACATTTCGGTCGTCCGATGAGTTTCTACTTTGTCATTGAAGAATGGGATCGCTCAGGAACCAAACAGGTTGAACCACATATTCACGGCTCAATTGAAATCCCGGCGCTTAAAATTCCTGACACTCTTCACGGAAATAGTCGCAATGCTTTGAAGAGAATTGAATCGAGGAAAGGACTGTATGAAGCCCAGCGGGTTTATGGTCTACGTATCTTAAAGGAAGCATCGCTCCGCGTAATCGGTGCGAAATTTAAACGACCACCTAAAGGATGGATCCCCCAGAAAAGGCAGTCCCACTTTGTTAAACCCTTTGGATCAATACATCAGGGCGTCAGTTACGCGTTTAAGAACGTAGACAAAGAGGGAAAGGAGCTCAGTGATCAGCGACTGTATAACAATCGAGTGTTCCAACAGAATGCAAGAGAACTATGGGGTCATATATCTGGTAAGACCGGTTGAATTGCTCGGTCGAATAGGTTGCAACCTGTACAATCAGCTTAGAATCAAGGAAAACTCTGAGAGATCGGTCACTTTCTGCTATTTTGGTTGTCGTGGGTTGTCATAGGTTGACATTTTTTGGGCCGTTTCAAATGCATACACTTAGCCCGTATAGTGGTTCGTATCTAACGCCATCAACTCGCATGTTGATCAAGAATATGTCGATGGTGAATGTCCAGCGCATACAGTTGGCTTTTCCCCAGCACAGCGCTCACAGCGGTTAGCTTGATTGGAGCGTTCGAAGCCGAGTTGCAGGTGCAATCGACGAAGTCTTACAGCGTGCCGGGACTAACGATCCTGATGCAGCCTAAGTAAACGATATTTGAAACGTCAAAGCCATCCATTGGTGCCCTTAGAATACCCAAATCAGGAACTTCTTTCCTACATGGAACATAAAGTGAGCAATATCACTTGATTGAGTCAAAAGGAAGGTTGCTCATGGTTGTCTTGAACAGCTCAATTCTCATCGCACTTGCTTCGGTTGTTGCCAGCCCAGCTTCATTGATCTGGGCACTCAGAAGAAAGCCGTGATTTTTTTGTCCGACGACCGGCTGGTTGCAATGGCAGTCAACACGCTCGAACAAACACTTGCCCAAAGCGCTGAGGATCGCATCTGCTGCATCAAATCAATCGTGGTCTTGGGGGATCGCTTAGTGACACGGAATGCTTCTGAGAGGCAGGCATTTGACGAATATTGAAAAATGTCCTGATTGGCGGAATCAGCGACTTCGCTTGGGCTCCCGCCACCGGTGTTAAATGGCATCTGTTTGCTGCGCAGCATAGGCAAACAGACGGGATGGTTGTCAAATGCAAAGCATCGGAAAATGTTAAACGTTAATGTCCGCTATGGGCGCAAAAGCGGACCCCGGAATTTTTCAGAAACGCACACCAACCTGCACATTGATTTTAGGAGATCGGTCAGCGCTTTCGAAACGGTCTTCATTGATTGGTATGGCGGTTTCGATGTTGAAGTCCACTAGCCCCATCTGCGTACGGATACCACCGCCAGCAGATGAAAGGGATCCGTCGCCAAAGCCGGTGCCGATGTTGGAAACATAACCGCCGTCGACAAACCCGTATACCTGGACCCAGTCCAGCCAATTTGTGACGTTGTCAAAACCTTTGCGCAATTCCGCAAGGCCCATGATGCCTTCATCGCCAAAACGCTCGCTGAAATCATAACCTTTGCCGAAATAGGGACCGCCGATCGCTATTTCATTGGCCGACAGCAGCGGGCGCGAAGCGATTTGACCATTTCCGACGATACGGGCTCCGAAACCGTGACCAAAGTCCAGAATGGCGTTGACCCAGGCATTCGCCTTTGTGAACTCGCCGCTGCCATTGAACCGAGAGTTCAGGGGGTCGCCTCGGCGGCTCGCGCCCAATATGCCAAGCCCACGGGTCACACCGATGCCGCCGTAAATGCGGCCAGAACCGATTTTGTGATTTCCGGTAAAATTGAGTGCAGCCGTCGCGATCTTGTCATCCTGAAACCGGACACCGTCCTGCGACTGTTCAACTTCAAGATAGGCGAGTTCTGCATTGAGCCAGAGGTTGAAATCATTGCTGCGTTTAAGCAACTGGCTGGCGAAAATAGACGCAAATCGACTGCGACCTGTATAATCAAGTGACCGTAAACGGCCGCCCGACTGTGTCCGCCCTGCGGAAACGGAAAAACCGACAACAGTATCGCCATCGCCAACTGTGTTGGCATATTTCAAACTCACGAAGTTGAGCTCTTTGGGCTGGGCAACAGTGGTGATGACGCTGGTCGTCAGCACGTCACTGTCGGTTAGCAGGCCAGCTATATCGAGTTGCAAACGGGCGCGGACAGGGCCGAGAGCATCCGGCCCGTAATTATCCAGCGCAGCATAGCCGCGAGCCTTCTGTTCGCGGACCGTGACGACGAGCACCCCGCGACCTTCTTCCCGCAGATAGGTTGTATTTCGAACTGTAATATCTGGCAGATCACCAGCGAGCAGCAACTGTTGCTCGACAAGTTCTGATTGGGCCGCTTCGCATTTCAGTTTCAGCAATATCCTACGCAACTTTTTGTTGCGCGAGCCAATGATCCGCACTTCGTCAATGGCGCCCGGATCCAGTCGGACCTTTACGACGCCAACTTCGACCGATTGCGGAGGAACAAACGCACTGGCGAAAATATAGCCTTCCTGACGCGCCATCTCGGACACGGAGCTGGCCAGTGACTTCAGCACATCTTGTGTGGCGCTTTGCCCAATATATTGCTCATATCCCGAGGCGAGCCTGTCCGCGGCAATAGGCAGTTCGCTATCGATATTTATGGCACCAATCATAATGGCATCCCCATCGACTACTGAGTTTGCCTGCTGATTTTGAGCCACTGGCAACGCCGATTGTTCCGACAGGGGATTCTCGGCGCGCTGGCTATTTTGATCGCCAACGCTTTCAAAGGGGTTGGGTGCTTGCTGCGCAGAAGCGACAGCGGCGTGACAGGCAAAGCCAGCTACCAATACAAGACAAACCAAACGCAACAACGCAAACTCCGACTACTCTGTACGAAGGTTCGTTTACGTCTAATGTCTTAGGAAAAGCTTATCAAACCAGCCATTTAACGAAAAATTTAGCGTCTTTCTAAACGAGAAATTGGATCGCTGCCTTTATTGCCTTGAAATTGTGGGGACAATTATTTCACCGTTCCGAGGATAGTATCGATGCGTAAACTGGCCAAATTCATAGCAATTGCGGCAATTGCAACAGGAACCGCCGCCCATGGCGCGACTCCGGAATGGAAGCTTTCTGAAAGCAATGGAACCGTTAACATATTGCGGTCGGGCGTATCGAAAATTGCCATTGCTGGTGGCGATCTTCGTCCCGGCGATGTAATCCGCACAGGGAAAAAGGGCCGTGCGGTCCTGGTCCGTGGCCAGGAATATGTGGTGGTTTCGCCCAATAGCAGACTGCGGATTAGCGAGCCGAAAAAAAGCGGCGGTGTCATGCAGTTCTTTGAGGAGCTGGGCAACGTCATCTTCCGGATCGACAAAAAAGCTACGCCACATTTTGGTGTAAAAACACCTTATCTGGCGGCTGTTGTAAAAGGCACGACCTTTAGCGTCACGGTGACGGAAACCGGTTCCGCGGTGCAGGTTACCGAGGGTGCCGTGCAGGTTTCTACGCTAGACGGAGGTGCAACACAGCTATTGTCACCCGGTATGATCGGGATGGTCAAAAATGGTGACCAATTCCGGCTTTCGATCACAGGTTCGGAAGAGAAAACAATCATCTCACCAAATGCGCCAGCTGACACCTCGGGAGCAGCTGCCTCAGAAGATGTGATTGCCAGCGACATCGCCACTGGCGGTTTCGAAGGTATAATCGAGGCTCCGGTTAGTGAATCTCCGGTATCGCTGAGTGAATTGACAGGTGGTCTGGTGAACAGCGGTTCATCGACAAAAGCCAATGTGCAACTGGCTTCGGTCAATGCGCCCAATCTGATTGATCTGGCGCTGTCCAATGCGAGCACGAACGGTGTCCCCGGCACATTTGGTAATGGCAACGCCAACGGTGATGGAAACGGCAACGGGAATAACGGCAACGGAAACGGCAATGGCGGTTCCAATGGCGGCGGCAACGGCAACGGCAATAGCAGCGGCAATGCGAATAATGGCAATGCCGGCGGAAACGGTAACGGCGGCGGCAGTGCCAATGCGAGCAACGGCAACAATGCCGGTAATGGCAACGCCAACGGTGGCGGAAACGGCAACGGGAATAACGGCAACGGAAACGGCAATGGCGGTTCCAATGGAGGCGGTAACGGAAACGGAAACAGCAGCGGCAACACCAATAATGGCAATGCAGGTGGAAACGGGAACGGCGGCGGCAGTGCCAATGCGAGCAACGGTAACAATGCCGGTAATGGCAACGCCAACGGTGGCGGAAACGGCAACGGGAATAACGGCAACGGAAACGGTAATGGCGGTTCCAATGGCGGCGGTAACGGAAACGGGAATAGCAGCGGCAATGCCAATAATGGCAATGCAGGTGGAAACGGGAACGGCGGTGGCAGTGCCAATGCGAGCAACGGCAACAATGCCGGTAATGGCAACGCCAACGGTGGCGGAAACGGCAACGGGAATAACGGCAACGGAAACGGCAATGGCGGTTCCAATGGAGGCGGTAACGGAAACGGAAACAGCAGCGGCAACACCAATAATGGCAATGCAGGTGGAAACGGGAACGGCGGCGGCAGTGCCAATGCGAGCAACGGTAACAATGCCGGTAATGGCAACGCCAACGGTGGCGGAAACGGCAACGGGAATAACGGCAACGGAAACGGTAATGGCGGTTCCAATGGAGGCGGCAACGGCAATGGAAACAACGGTAATGCGAACGGGCATGCGAAATAAGGCTTAACGCGACAGACGCGGTGACAGTGCCTGAGACCAACAAGCATCAGTCCGGTTGATGCCAAGTTAACCAAAATTACAACCATCTGTTCTAAAGAGGGATTCTCGTTTTCAGGGAGACCGTTTTGAACGGAAAACTGCCTTTTATTGATCTGTTGACCGCGCACCGGCTCTTGGTTGCGTGGATACTGGCATTGCTTTCGGCGGTGTTGCTGGTCATGGCGGGTATCGGCGGCGATGTGGAGCAGCGTTTTCAGACTTTTCGCGCGGAGATCCTGGAAAAGCCTGCTTCGGGGGATTTCCTGCTGGTCGAGATTGATGCAAAGTCACTTCAGGCTCTTGATCGCTGGCCGTGGCCGCGAAGCCATTATGCCCAAGCAATTGATAAGCTTTCTGGCCTGGGTGCCGAGCAGATAATATTCGATATCGATTTTTCTGCGCACTCTACGACAGAGCAGGACCAGGAATTTGCCGAAGCCATTGCCCGATCAGATGCCTCTGTCGTGCTTCCCACATTCCGGCAGAAAGATGCCGCCGATCAAAGCCGCTATGTCGAAAGCTTGCCAATCGAGGAACTGCGAGCGCATGCTTTCCTAGCGTCTGTTAATGTGCATCCCGATAATAATGGGCAACTCAATACATACAGCTATGGCACCGTAACCGATGGCACTGTCCGCCCGTCGCTTGCCAGCATGCTCGCCGATTCCTCTGGCAATATTGAGAAAAGCTTCGCGATCGATCAATCCATAGACCCAAGCACCATTCCCCGGCTCAGCTTTATCGATGTGCTTGAAGGCAATGTTCTTCCGCAGTCTATAGAGGGAAAGAAAATCCTTGTCGGCGCCACTGCAATCGAGCTGGGTGACCGCTATCCCATCAGCCGGTTCGGCGTGGTGCCAGGTGTCTTGATCCAGGCATTGGCGGCAGAAACAATGTTGCAATCTACCGACATGGAAAATTTGGGGAAATGGCCTCCCCTCATAGCCGCTTCTGCTTTTCTCTTGATACTGGTCCTGTCGGGACGCTGCTCTCACACGATGTTGACCGGTGCCGTTTGGATCATCGGACTGGCTTTGTTTGCCAGTATCCTGGCGTTCGAAAAAAATGGCTATCTGACTTATTCGAATGTGCCGGCGCTTTTTTTCCTGCTCATTTTTCTTGTGCTTGAAAAATTCTCCCGGACCCGGTTGGCTTTGAATGAAAGTCAATTTTACAATGAAACCAGCAAATTACCCAACGAAACTGCTCTCCAACAGTGGTTGAGAAAGAATGGCGGGGCCAATATCGCCACGCTGCGAATTTCGGAATTTCGCGATCTGTTGGTGGTTACTGATGTTGAGTCCCGGATTGAATTATTCGGAAACATTGCTGAACGGCTTAAATTTCTGGCGGTTGACGGTTGTGTATATCATCTCGATTCCGATATTTTTTCCTGGATCGTCAAAGACGAATATCGTGAAGACATTGCGGCCCATTTTGACACGGCGGCCACGCTTTTTCATTCTCCGGTCATCGCCGGCGGCTCAAAAGTGCGACTTGATGTCAGTTTCGGTATCAGCGATGAATCAATCGATAAATCAAAAATAGCTTCCGAACAGGCTGCCTATGCCGGCAAAAGGTGGATGTGGCACGATGCTGTAAAAGCCAGCGCGGTAGGCGAAAAACAAAGCCTGCTCGTCGATTTGGATCAGGCCCTGGCCAATGGCGATATCAATATTGTCTATCAGCCCAAATGGGACTTGAAGGAAGACAGATTATCCGGAGCGGAGGCGCTCGTGCGCTGGAACCATGCGGAACGTGGCAGAATCAGCCCGGACCTCTTTATTCCAATGCTGGAAAAAGCCCGCCGGATCGATGATATCACCTTGTTTGTTCTGCAATCCGCATTGCTGGATCTGGCCTCTTGGGAAGACGCCCGACCCGGCTTGAGTTGTTCGGTGAATATCTCAGCGCAATTGCTTGGCGACAGCATGTTTGTTGAAAAAGCCATTGCGCTGGTGGAGGGTTCCAAAGCCCCGAATCAGCAAGTGACCTTTGAAGTAACCGAAACGGCGACGCTGGCAGATCCCGATTTATCCATAATGGCTTTGCAACGCATCAGAGATGCGGGGATCATGGTTTCCATTGATGACTATGGTACCGGACAATCGACAATGAGCTACTTGCAGCGTCTTCCGGCCGATGAAATCAAAATTGATCAAAGCTTTGTCAAAACCATAGTCACTGAAAAGTCCAATCAGGTGATCGTGAAGTCAGCAATTGAAATGGCGCATGCACTCGGCTTCAAAGTTGTTGCCGAAGGTATCGAGGACGAGAATTGCTTGAACCTGTTGACTAGAATGAAATGCGATATCGGCCAAGGTTGGCACATCTCCAAACCGGTTACTGCAGAAATTTTTCGGGCCGCCTGGCTTGAAACGACAGCCCTTCAAGAGCGCAAATCAGCTTAAACCTTCTTTCCCTTTCACCTTTTGATTTAATGAGTTAAGTGACTATTAGGTCGATTTCTGACGGTTACTTTCGTTCACAATCGTCCGATAGATTGCAAAATCGTTTCAACATGGCAAAGTCATTGAAAGAAGTTTGGTGGGTGAAGATTACCGGTGGGGCAGAACCCATGCAATTTTATGCCGGAGTAAGAAATCTCGATCAGCTAATTGAACTCGCTGAGCGCAACGGCTTCACAATTGATCTAGAGGATGTTTCAAGGGTTCCGAATGTGGTGGGTATCAAAGAAGGCGAATGGAAAGCTGTACCTTGAAATGGTTCCGGTCTTTTGGTTTCGATTTTTATGTCCGCTTTCGGTATAGGACAGCCATTAGCCCCAAGTACGACTTTGAACGCAAAGTCAGCCTCAAACTATCTCGTTAATTAATAGAGCTGCCGGTGCTTCTAAGGCTGAATCGGTATGCGGGAAACAATACGATCAATTTTCGTTGTCAGACTTTGCATCTTGATTGGCTTGCAGAATAGCTCCATCCCGCTCTAAAAAATCTATGGCTTCGGCAACCTTGATCGCAGCCATGCTTTGTCCGGCATCGTCTAGCGCGCTCAAGATACGTTGCAAATCTTCTATAATTTCATCCATCGCAGTTCATCAGCCTTTTCCCTTCCAGCGGATCTGGTTCCTGCGAAAACAAGTATCTTTTTCTTCTTAAATACATGATATTGTTAGTTTTTCAAGCTATGATATGTCATTGTTTATAACGATAGCCTAGTTTTCATCAGAGGCATGAACTCAAGAAATAGGCGTTGCTCAGAAGTAATCTCTAATGTTCGCTTCCTAGATACCGCGGACATAAGCTTTTCCTGAGACGGTAATCCAGTTCAGGTACCCCTATTCAGGTAAACCGCTGAGAGTAATCCTTTTCAAGCTGTCTTATTTTGTTAAACTCATCCGAGGCGTCTCGCCGTTTCCACATCCTGTCTCGGATGACTTCGCTTCCCATTATGAGGCGATAATTTCTTCTGACTCTAGAATCAAATGAGACAGGAGAAACCTGAATGACGGTAGTTGGTTATGCACGTGTAAGTTCGGCTGGTCAGAGCTTGGACATACAAAAAGAGCAACTGGAAAATGCGGGCTGTAAGAAGCTGTTTGCAGAAAAGCAGAGTGGAACTTCAACGAACAACAGAATTGCGCTCAAAGACACCTTAGAATGGCTTAGGGAGGGTGACACATTGGTGGTTACGCGCCTTGATCGGTTGGCCCGCTCCGGCAAAGATTTGTACGATATCATCGAACAACTATCGCAAAAGCAAGTTGGGTTTCGATGCCTTCAACAAGGAGCAGTCGATACCACGACATCAATGGGCAAATTGGTGCTTGGCATTCTGGGTGCTGTTGCCGAGTTTGAAACTTCCATTCGGAAAGAACGGCAACGGGAAGGTATTGAGAAAGCGAAAGCCAGAGGAGTCTATAAAGGCCGCCCGGCATCGATTGATCCAGAGGAGGTCAAGAAGCTTAAACAAACTGGAATGGGAGCGGCAGCTATTGCAAAGCAGTTGAATATCGGGAGAGCGAGCGTCTATCGATTACTAGCCTGACCGTCCAAACTCGCCAATGGCAAGATTTAGTATCCTCTCAATTGGCGCCGTGCACTTTCCGCCATTTCTTTGCGGCATGTTTCAGTCCAGCAATCTGACATCCGTTGAGCTGGTTTGTCTACGTAGAATAGGAAAAACAACGTAGCGATTACGGCAGTGAAGCCCAATATAATAATCATATTGGTACTAAGGATAGGTTCTAATAGCTCTGGCGGAGGTTGATACCCCTTGGGCTGATCGATTTCTTCGCTATTTTCCTGTTTATTCATTTTACTACCTCCAAAAATAAGAGGCAACCCGGACTTAAGCCGGGTGTTTAGAACCCTGCACAGACGTCAGAGCGCCGCCACCTTTAAGCGGAGCTCTGGACATACGTGACGGCCACCCGGCCAGAATTAACTGACCGGCGTCTGTGTTTCGGGTTTCTAAAGCCCCACACGCGGGATTTACCGAGTGCGCAAACCGTTTAGATGTAATAAGATTTCGGTGCAAGAATTGGATTGGACGAAATTCGAACATTAGATTTTGAATCCACTGCGCACTACCGACGTCACAAAGACACTCTTAGAATTCGTCCTATTCTTGGGATCGCTTTGCCTTTGAAATCACTCTGAGGCGCAATCCTCGATCAATCTAGATGTCATTTGAAAACGCTTGGTGGGTAAGCGACAAAGAGCCGATGCAGAAGGTTGCCTGTTCCGTGTTATTCAGTATCCATCACTCATAGGTGACTAGAAGGGGAGCGCATATGGCAAAAGGTGGAAGCGATGATGGACCATTGCAACCCAGAATTGTGCACCTGCTCGGAGGCCTTAGAGCAATCGACTTGCGTGAGGACAAAGTATTTATCCAGATTGCTTTGGAGAAGCCGCTCATAGAGTTTGCAACTCCGAGATACCCTCAACTGTATAGCTCACTGAAACAGCTAGGATTGACACCGATAGGAGTTGAGTTTCCCCACACCGCTAGTTTGAAGGGGCTGTCACCATCGGACTGGCAGTGTTTTTTTCCAACATCGGGGTTCTTATTGATGGATGAAAGACGTGCTTGGTCGGAGATCAGGTATTTGGCGATTGAGGAAGAAAAATATGACGTCGTTGAGGTTGCAGTAAATTGCACTACCTATCTCGATTTATTAGATATTCGTTTGATGCAACTAAGTGTGGCCTACAACGCAAGTCTTCGCTCACAAAAATCAAAAACCAATGATGATAATTTTCTATTCAGCAACGGTTTTATGCGAGAAATTGACGCCGCTATTCATGGCTTTGTAGCTGATGCCGGTTCTTTCCGCGATCACATTGCCGAAACTGTATGGCACCATATCCTAGGACAGTCTGAGCCACTGGGTACTTTCAGCAGTTTCTTAAAGAAGATTAAAGCCAACCCACACAAGCTAGCTGTACAGCTTTCTGTAGCAGGGAAGAAAGGGGAATGGCTTTACAACTTTAGCACGCTTCGAAATGAGATCGTGCACGTAGCTCCCGTTGGTAGGTCCAGTGAATTTCACTTTTGTCAATTGAGGAACCAGACATGTGGTCCGTCGTTGACATTACCACTTCTGCACTATCCGATACTAGACAGCGACAACACTGTATGGACTGCTGATGAGGGTCAAAAAGCAATATACTCTCAAGACGAATCAGCAATCAAAGCTGCTCTAAAGCGCTACAGCAATTACGTTGAGAGCAGCTTTGATGGGCTAGCCTATGCGTCTCAAACTTTGGAGCATATGGTAAAATTGATAAGAAATGTCAGAGTTGCCTCGGGGTGGAAAGGCAAAACCCCCACACTTACTAATGCAGATATCGTAGGGGAAGTTAAGACCATAAGTTGAGACAGACACATGTGTTTCCAACTTAGTCATTGCGATTAGCTTCGCAGAGCCTTTTTGATACACTCCACAGGATTGTTAAGTGCGCAATAAGTGGCTAACTATTTGCAATGTTTAACTCAAAAACTGTTTTCGTATTAGGTGCAGGTGCTAGCGCCGAGGCAGATGTCCCTGTGGGTAACAAACTTACCAGTGAGATCGCTGGCCTGACCAATTTCTATGTAGAACATTCTGATGGTCTGAAAACTGGTGATACCCAAATATATCATGTTCTAAGAGGCCTCGCTTCTTCCGATGCCAATAAGTGGGGTAAAAATAGGTTTATAGCGTCAGGGCGAGAAATATCAGAAGCTATGGGTCTCGCTCCCTCTATTGATACATTTTTGGAAACGCATGCAACGAATGATGAGTACGTCCTGATAGGGAAGCTAGGGATTGCAAAGGCAATTCTGTCAGCAGAGCGGGGTAGTAAGTTTGCCCCCACATCGGATGGCACAAAACCTTTCTCAATGAGTACTATAGCCGACACATGGTATCGAAGCTTGGGGCAACAGTTGTTTTCTGGCGTACCCAGCAATGCTCCAGCCTCAGCGTTCGACAATATTAGTTTCATTGTCTTCAACTATGATCGTTGCCTTGAGATTTTCTTGCTTAGAGCTATTCAGGTCTACTTTAGGACTACTGAGGATGCGGCATTAGAAATATTGAGTAACGTTAACATCATACATCCTTATGGTAGCTTGGGCTCAATCCAGTCAGGTTCAGAGGGGTTCGTGCCTTTCGGCTCTGATCGATACAACCTACATGATGTATCAAAGCGCATACAGACCTTTTCGGAAAGCGTGGATGATGGTTTCGTACTGGAAAGCATTCGCTCTCAAATAGCGGATGCAGAGACATTGATATTTCTCGGGTTTGCGTTTCATGACCAGAATATAAAACTGCTTGATGACGGCAAGGCCAAGATCGACAAAAAGAGTAACATACAAAATGTTTTTGCAACAACTTACGACCTGTCAGACAGCGATACAAAGGTGGTTCGATCACAGATCGAGTACATGTTAAAGGGGCGGTCAATGGGCTCCCGTGATCAATACTCAATCGACACCTTAAACGGCAGTTGCTCCAAGTTGTTTGCTGAATATTGGCGGAGCTTGACCGCATAACCTAAATCACATTTGTTGTCGGCGCGGGTGGGCAGCAACCCGTTGGTCCCGATGGTGACAAAGAGGCAATGGCGTTTCGAACCTGCTCTCATTCTCAGCCGCAAATTTATCCGAAAACAGAACTTCGAATGATGAGATTATTGACGCCCCCGCTTGCACTTAGAAGTTTTTCGGACAAATGCTCCTCCGGGAACTTGTTTTCTCCGAAATTTTCGTAGCGGAGATTTTTACCCAAGTTCCTGTTTTTGTGCGGGCTATTCCGCGTGTAGGATTCCGCGTCGCCGTCAACGAAACGCCGTTTTCAATCATTCGCAATCTTGCCGAAAATAACGGCATGACCGCTATACCGATGGCGAAAACAGACTGATTGTTTCCAAGACTCCCTCAGACGCGATATTCGCCAGCGTCGGGCGTGGGCAATATGTTCGGCTGGATGTCGATCATGATCTATCGAAATCATTTTCTGAAGTCATTGTGAAGGCTCAGCAAAACAGCACAGTGCGGGACTTTGAAGGGAAGCAAAGACTGGAACAGCGATTCCAGAACAGTGCTGAAACCAGACACCGTCCAATCACCATTATTTCGGATGGCGAGTCTGAAATTCAGGAAAATATCGGGGATTACGCGAGACGGCGCTTCGGTGGCCGTACCTTGTCGGCCACGGTCACAGTGAAATCTGCCTTCCGCGATGATCGGAATGATTCTAGGCAATTATGGGGCATCAACCAGCTTGTTTATATCGAAGAACCAGCCGCTAACATCCGTCAAAATCTCTTGATTTCTGAAGTCGAATTCAGTGTTTCGGGACAGGGATTCTTCAGCAATTTGACAATGCGGCTTCCACAGGCATTCGCCGCCGATACCGATAGTTCTGGGCAGGGAACCGCTAAAATCATTACAAACAACATGGAACTTCGCCGGACATCAGGAGAATTTGCCGATCTGGCGCGCGCGTTTAAACAGGATATCGGACTGGGCTAGATGGCCAAATATCGGATAAAAAGTTTCCTGATATTAACTATTTAGCAACCTGATCGTCCATTTAAATCTTTGTTTACAGAGGCTTATGAACTTTTTAGACGCATGGCAACAACTTGACAAAAGCATCACGGAACAATATATGTTACCTATCACTTCGATTGAATATGTATATTCACTTGAAAATTACAGGGACGCTAGCACTGCAATGCTCGCGTCCCTTATTTTTTAAGTGGGACTAGGCCTGCAAGCCTAGCCCCGACGGATTGCCTAGGCCCGTAGTTGCCAAATAACTTTCGCTATAAGATCAACAAATGCGACTGTTGCAAGAACAATCAGACATATCACTTCAATATTCAACGCATATTCACCTCCATTTTACAGCATGATTTCCTAAAAGGACGCTGCACCATCTATTTATACATCAAAGCCTAACCCTCCAATAACTATGTCGATATGTTTCACCGAAATACGGGGACAATTAGGTGGATAAATCCTGATGCCTTTTCAGATTGATATTTGTTCCTGATCTGTTCTACCTTGGATCGATGTCCGTTTCACAGGAAAAAATGACCTTTTTGGCGATAACCGCGCTGTCGAATATTGTTACACAGGCCCGCAAAGCACGTGTTCCGCCGTCTCCCGCCCTGCGCTTCATACTGGCTTGGTTATACGCCACTGGACCTGATAATGATCGTGAGTTCTATGATCAATTCTGGAAGACGGTGCAAGATGATGGATCAAGGCAATACAGTGAGTGTCAGGCCAATTATCTTCGCGGCACTACTGCCCAGACCTGCTTGAACGGAATTGCACGGCGGGCGGGAATCGAATTAACGGCGGATGTCATGAGTCAGCTGCGCTTCGCCAACATGAGACAAATTGAGCGGCGTAACTATCGAGCGACGTCAAGCCATCGGTTCAATTCGAAAACCAAATAGAGACAGCAATTCCCAGTACTCCTATGATCAGACCCGGCACACTCCATTCTTTGATGAACGTGATCACTTTTGCTGCGGCTGAATAAGCTGGAACTGCTATCTCTTGCGTATCTTTGTAAATAAGTGGCCCGTTTTTGAGATACTTTAAATCTGTAGTGCGAATGCGCCAATCACCAAACATTACAAACTTTTCGGGGTGGCCGCTTACCTCCCAGCTGTCTCGATCAATAACAGGGCTATGCGAAATGCCGTTAACGGAACTCTGCCAAGATGCGACACCACGATAAATCAATTTGACTGGATATTTTTTTCGACAGATAAACTCACGGAACTTGATCCCGATTGATCGGGATTTCCGCTGGATCATGCGGCTTGTGAAGTCTACTTCCCAGTCGTTTGAAAATTCTTGCAGCATGTCGACAATTTCTGACGGTGTCTGCTTTTTCATTAGCCTATTAATCCCGGATAGCGGATGGACAGACGGCCTGCGCCCAAGCATCGGCAACAGTTTCTGGGGTGATAAAATCTGTGTCATGGCCTTTCCAGCGATGTCCAACAGTGCCGTCGGGCATATGCGAGGTTTGACTTAATACCGTGTACTTATCGGCAGCACAGTCAAATCTGACCAGTTCCATCATCGACCGATAGTCGACGGTTTTGTTTTTACTGTGATCTGTTTTTATCCAGACTCTTGGTGCCATATTTTTCAAATTGTTCAAATCTTTGGCTCTGATCATATGAATTGCGCCATTAGCACCGGTAACGACCGTCAGCCATTCGTTATCATCAACGGGGGTAAACTCGTTCCAGTCATTTTTGTCGACAACGGGATCGTCGGCCCACTCTGTGAATAGGGCCTGAAACTCCGTATCGTCTTTGCTGGCCTTATCTTGCGCCATCGCCATTGATGTAAGAAACGGGGCGCACAGGCTAGCGATAAATAATTTCTTTAATTTCATAGAACTTTGCTAAAACCTGTTCAGTGCCGTGTCGAGTAATATTGAAGGAATGAAGTAAAATCTGTGCAATGGGTCGGTTTGAACAGTTCCGGGGAATTATTTCTGACATTGCCGACATCGTTACTAACCGGCCTGACATCCAGATCACCGCCATAAGGCTCTGTCATTGGCTTGGCGTCTGTCCAGCTGCCCTGAAGCCATGTCGCGACCTGATCAGGCTCAAGAATGGCGGGTAAGCGATTATGGATCGGTTCGAAGTCTAGCGTCGCGCCTGTCGTGATTACCGAATAGGTCGTCGTTTCCAGATAGCCATTATCAGCCCAAAGGCCTGCCAGTATCATGGGCGCACCATCGGCCCGCTGAATCCGGTGTGCCTGTTTCAGTTTTCCGTCGCGCTTCCATTCAAAAAAGCCTGAAACCAGAACGGCGCATCGACATGATTTCAACAAGTTCTTGAAACTGGGCTTTTCCTCCAAAGTCTCCGCACGCGCATTGATCATCGAATAGTTACGCGACCGGTCTTTCTGCTAAGTCGGGATCAGTCCCCATTGCATCGGCTTCAAAACATGCTTGCTACCCTCATGCACCGCAACCGGCATGATATACGTCGGCACGATATTGTAATTTGGCTGTAGGTTGGTTGATGGAGTCCCGGTGATATCAAGAATTTCCCGATATTTAGCCCAAGTCAGTTCTTCGCTTGCATATTTTCTTCCGCACATCTGTGTAAACTAACAAGTCGATGTGTGAGCCGCAATGCCGGCAGCGATGAGCAAAATGGTCGTTCAGTGATATAGGCGGGCTTTGACAAGTGTTGTTTCACAGCTTTAAGACGGTAATTCAAATTACAAAATCGGCTGTTAGAAATCTATCCCAGTTGCAAGTGAACCGCACTGTTCAGGCTATTTTGATCAAATTGAATCTCCATATTCAACTTACCTGTGAGAGGTTGCCCCCCTTTTTCAGTAAAAACTCGTATAGGAACGGTTCCACAAGTTGGCCTGATACCAGAATTGTCAGTGGCAGCTAAAGCCGTCATGCGCCTTATTAACTCGTCGGCGCTTTCAACCCCCAACGGGCCATGTCCACCACCGTCAGGTCCGCCATCGTCAGGATTGACCGTTCGGGCGGTTCGACTAAATTCCTCATTGCGTCTCCGTCGTTCTTGCTCTCTTTCATCATCCAATTGGCGCTGAGTCTCGACTCGTATCGCCCTGATTCGATCCCGTTCTTGCTTTTCTTCCGCCTGCCTCTTGCGCTCCCTTTGTTGCTGCTCCTGACGATTGATCTTGGCCTGTTCATTTCGCGCAGTTTCATCATCATCATCTAATTGCTGAAATATGTTATCCATCTTCTCGCTGTACGTTAAAAAGTCACTTAAACGCTTCTCCTCGCGTATTTCTATTAACTTCTCCTGATACTCGTTTTTCTTTATCTCGTCTGCTTCCAGTCTATCTTTTTGCCGCTGTAGTTGCGCCTTTCTGGTGCGAAAGACTTCATCAAAAAAGTCACCGTCACTGTAGTTTGCCGATTGCGCCAACATCATTGTAAATGATCCATTTGCAACCATTCCATCAAGATAATCGCTGTCGAACTGTGAATTGATAAAGATCGTTCTTTGCGGAAAATCACCAGCAGTTTGAGCGCTAAACTCCGCGTCTGGTGAGGCATAATATGTGATATATTCATCCCTATCAAAATAACCTACCAGCTCTCCAAGCCTTTGATCTTCAGAGGTGTAGTGTCTAATTGCCTTCTTAATCTTGTCGAATTCTTCTTTTGAAAACCTAGTTAGAGCATAGACCTTGTCTTCCATTGGAAACCCTTTTTGCATCTTTTAGAGAAAGTTCGAAACTGGCACATCATCTGAACGATTCATACCTAAATAATTCGCTCATCTAAGTGGATGAATTGTGTAAAGACTAGAAATACCTTGGTGAAGTTCACTTTGAACAGAAGTTCATTTTTTATGCCTTAAGCAGCTTTCCACCGCCTGTAGCGAAACGTCACTAGTTTACAGCACAGCATTCCCATGCAGGCCGTCCGAACCGATCCCAGACCTATTCTCGACACTGCCTTCGCCACAGTTCTAGCGGTTCCGCCCTAATTATTATGCGCCGACTGGGCTGATAAGAACTTCGTTCTAAGCGCCGAGTCGAGCAATAGTAGCGGCCAATGGACGACAACACCGTTACAGCGCGCTATTCTAAACTGCATGGGATCAGACCTGATCGAACGGGTCAATCTCTACAAACCAGCCCGTATGGGCGGCACGAAGATGTTGATTGCCGCCAATGCCTATTTAACCGTTCACAAACAGCGTAATATCGGATTCTGGCAACCAACAGAAACGGACGCCCAGTCTTTCGTTAAGACCGAAGTTCAGCCCGCGATCCGGGACTGCAAGCCATGGGATGCCATGTTATTGGACAGCCGCGAAGGCAGCAAATCCAATACCCTTGGTATAAAGCAGTTTCTGGCATCATCATCCCATTATCGTGGTGGTGCGACCGCCAATAATTTCAGGCGGATAGCCGCAAAGCATTGGGCGCAGAAGCATGGCAGCATCCAAGCCAAAACCTATTTCAAGAACCTGTAAGGACAAGATATGAACGACCTAAAACCCTATGACGGCAATCTCCCGGTAACATCTCTGGGTGAATGGACTTTGCAAGGCGAACGTCTCGCCGCCGATCATAGGAATCTTATGTGGTCGATTGCGGCATGGCTTGAACAGGGGGTCCGGGAATTCGGGGATCGGGCGCAAGCCATTGCACTTGTCCAGTTCGGGAAGTCGCGCGCCGATATCAAGCTTGCCATGGACCTGTCGAAACGATTCCCGGAAGGTGAACGCTGGGATGGCCTGACCTATGCTCACCACGCCGCTGTGGCTAATCTGGTCGATCAGGAGGCTGCACAAATACTAGTCC
Organism: Parasphingorhabdus sp.; assembly: GCF_059726685.1. NCBI lineage: Bacteria > Pseudomonadati > Pseudomonadota > Alphaproteobacteria > Sphingomonadales > Sphingorhabdaceae > Parasphingorhabdus > Parasphingorhabdus sp. The sequence goes on along the minus strand of NZ_AP041068.1, from coordinate 3,226,406 downwards.
AAGCCCAGACCAACGGCCTTTCCGTCACTGCCACAAAAAAGGCGGTGAATGCTATTCGTGAAAGCCAAGGCGGTGATGTATTTCAGAAAATGATGGCGATTCCGCAAGACGAATTGCTCGACGATTGGTGGTCTAAGATTCAGCGCCTCTGGAACCGCTGCCCGAATGGCCCAGATGGGCGCGCTATGTTTTTAGAAGCGGCTTCTGAAGCTGATGGTGGGATCATGCAGGATTAGCTTGAATCAGGCCTTCCATGTTGCATCCATGTTGCATGGACCAGCCGGAGAGAATGGAAAAGGGCGGAAAAACAACGTATTAGAATGCAGCATGACGCAACACGGATTTACAGTTATTGTGACGTCGTACCGGCAATAAATCCCAGTTTTCCGGGCCGTTTATCTGGTAGCGGAGGAGGGACTCGAACCCCCGACATATGGATTATGATTCCGCTATTCTGCATGGGAAACTTTGGCAGAAATCATTCATTGACTCAGCAAGTAAGGGTAGGTTCGTTTTACATGATTTGTGGCTGGACAAAGTGTGTAACAGAGGTGTGATACAACTCACTTTTGGACAGCTATAAGTTGCTGTATTTAAACCATTTATCGAAAATGGTGACCCCTACGGGAATCGAACCCGTGTTTCAGCCGTGAAAGGGCCGCGTCCTAACCGCTAGACGAAGGGGCCACACCAATGCCTGATGGCATCGCTAAGCAGCGAATTCGGGCGATTAGGGGTATCGGACGCTTTGGTCAACCCCTTATTGGCGGTTTGCGGGCATATTTACCGATATTTATTGTGAACCCCAGAGTGCGTGGGATTAATCGGCCCAAGCGGCATCTTCCAGATGGATTTCGGCAGCGGGGCGGCTGCCCCAATCGTCTATTTTCGCACGGCCGGCTATCCACAACTTCCGATTCTTCGGCGCGCTGAGAAGGGCTTGGCCAAGATCGCTCTCGGCGGCGCGAAAAGCGATGGTTTTGATCGAACCGCCATCGTCGCCTGCTACGATCATCCGGACATGGTCCTTGCCAACAATGTCGCATTTGATGATCCGTACGGGCCCGGCTGCGATCCGCGGCGCTGGCCAGCCCATGCCATAGGGCCCTGCGCCATCCATTGCTTCCACGAAGAGCGGATTGACTCCTTTGGGTGACAATACGGCATCGAGCAACAAGGCTTTCCCGGCTTGCGCGGTGCTCACATTTTCCGCCAAACGGTCGTTCAGGAATTCGCTGAATGCGTCAATCTTCTGTGCATCGATGGTAACGCCTGCCGCCATTGCGTGACCGCCGCCAGCGATCAGCAGGTCCTGTTCCTTTGCGGCAATTATGGCGGCGCCCAGATCAACGCCCGAAATTGAGCGCCCAGATCCTTTTCCGATGCCTTCATCATCCTCGGCAATGATGATTGCAGGGCGGCCCAGTTTCTCTTTGATGCGCCCGGCGACAATACCGATTACGCCCGGATGCCAACCTTTTGCAGATAGTACTGCTACGGCTTGATTCTGCTGAGAGGAACACATGGCCTCCGCTTCTTCCAGTACATGAGCCTCAATCGCACGGCGTTCCTGATTGAAATGGTCCAGCTCTGCAGAAATTTTCTGCGCTTCTTCTGGATCTTGGGTGGTCAGCAAGCGGACACCCAGATCGGATTTACCGACCCTGCCGCCAGCATTAATCCTTGGTCCCAGGGCAAAGCCGAGGTCAGAACATATTGGTGCGCGTTTCAGGCGACTGGCATCAATCAGGGCAGACAGGCCGACATTTTTGCGTTTGGCAAGAATTTTCAGTCCCTGCGCCACAAAGGCACGATTGAGCCCGCGCAGTTGCGCAACATCGGCAACGGTACCAAGCGCGACAATATCCAGCAGTTCCAGTAATTTCGGCTCGGCGCGGTCTTTGAAAAAGCTTTTTCCGCGCAGATTGCGGACCAGCGCTGCGCTCAACAGAAAAGCCATGCCGACTGCGGCGAGATGCCCATGTTCGGCCCCGGCATCGCTTTCATCCAGGCGATTGGGATTTACGAGTGCGCTGGCTTTGGGCAGCTCGGCAGCGCATTTATGATGATCAACAACGATGACCTCTACGCCTGCTGCATGTGCCATGTCGAGGGCATCAAAGGCCATTGCACCGCAATCGACTGTAACGACGAGATCAGAGCCTTGCTGGCCCAGTTTGACCAAAGCCTCGCCTGAGGGGCCATAACCTTCCATCAGGCGGTCCGGGATGTAGTAGCCGGCCTCCAGGCCAAGATCACGGAACAGGCGGATGAGCAGGGCAGCACTGGTCGCGCCGTCAACGTCATAGTCGCCGAATACTGTAATATTCTCATTTTTCAGGACAGCCTGTGCCAATCGTTCCGCCGCCACATCCATATCCTGAAAAACTGATGGATCGGGCATGAAGCCCCGGATCGTCGGGTCCTTGTTGATATCCAGTGTTTCGCGTGTTGCGCCGCGGGCCAGCAGCAGCTGTGTCACCAGGTCATCGGGTTGAAAACCGGGGTCGCGAGCATCGGCACTGGTGCTGCGCCATTGCCAAGACTGGCCGGATAGCGATTGGGTGACATTAAGTACTGCATTCATGTCATTAGCTATGCGCGAACCATGGTCCGCTGACAATTGCTTTGATCGCTGTTAGGGCAGGGCGGATGAAAAACCTGCTTATCGTCTATTATAGTTATACCGGCGGCACCCGTCAGATGGCCGAAGCCGCTGCGGCCGCCGCGCAAAGCGAAGAGGATGTCAAAATCTCGCTGATACTGGCCGAGGATTGCAAGCCTGCTGACATGCTTGCCGCCGATGGCTATATTTTTGCGACGCCGGAAAATCTGGCGGCAATTGCAGGCGTGATGAAGGCTTTTTTTGATCGCTGCTATTATCCGCTGCTGGGCCAGATTGAAGGTCGGCCCTATGCTGCGATGATTTGTGCAGGTTCGGATGGGGAAAATGCGCGAAAACAGCTGGAGCGGATTGCGACCGGTTGGCGACTCAAGAAAGTCATCGATACGCCGATAATCTGTACCCATGCGCAGACCGAAGAGGAAATTCTCGCACCCAAAACAATAACCGAGACGGATAAAGGGAAGTGCTCTGAAATTGGAGCCACGCTGGCCGCCGGTCTCGCTATGGGCGTTTTTTGATCAACCGGGCGACACGTTCTTGCAGCACCGGAATGACACCTGCTTCAAACCATGGATTTGCCTTGAACCACCGGATATTACGAGGGCTGGGATGGGGAAGGGGCAGGGCGCCCGGCCAGAACTCTTCCCACCGCTCCACCGTCCCGGTGAGCGTTTTGGATTTCTTGTCGCCAAGATGCCAGTCGAGGGCATATTGACCCAGAATCAGTGTCAGCTCGATATTCGGCAAGTGATCAAGCAAAGGCCGCCGCCATTGCGGTGCACATTCGGAGCGGGGCGGAAGGTCTCCTCCTTTACCTGTTCCGGGAAAGCAAAAGCCCATCGGTATGATCGCGAATAATGCTGGATCATAAAATTGATCTTCGCTCACGCCGAGCCATTTACGAAGGCGCTTTCCACTTTGATCGTCAAAGGGACGCCCTTTTTCATGGGTTTTGCTGCCGGGTGCTTGCCCGGCAATCAGGATTTTGGAGGTCGTTCCTGCTTGCAATAAAGGGCTTGGGCCGAGCGGCAGGCCATCGCAAATCTTGCAGGCGCGAACATCTGTAAGCAACTTGCCAAGTTTGTTTACGTTGTCCGTCATTTATTCATCATCGCGGCGGCATATCGTCAGATGATTTGACTCTTCGTCCTTTGCCGGAGCGGCGAGTGCAAAGACATAAGATAGATGAGTTTGCTCGCGTCCCTTCATTGCACCGCGCCCCCCGTTCACCACGGCGGCAAAGTCTTTGCATGCGACCGCACTGCGCAGATAGTCGCCATGTCCCACGCGGCCCTGACTGACGGCGGTGGTATCAACGATGGTCAAACCGCTTTTTTCTGGTGGCGCATCATATTGCGACTTTGCGGCATAGCAGCGTTCCGGCAGTCCTTTTTCTTTCAGTTCCGCCGCTTTGAACGGGTCAAAGCAGCGCGGATTTCCCAATCGCGGATAGCCATGGACATCATGGGAAAGAGATAGCGCTGAGTCTTTTGCCGAAGCATAGACAGTTATCCGGCGATCATTGTTGACCCGCCGGGCAGACAGTATTTCCTCGGCAATATCTCGCTCGAAATCCTGTCGGTCAACGTCTGGAGAAGCCAGAATGATGTTAGAAATGACACTCGAATCGCCATTGGACGCGGTCCGGTCAACAAATTCGACCGCTGGCAAAACCAAACGCGCACCCAGTGAGTGGGAGACCAGTACAATTTCCTTGGTCCATTCTTGCTGGGCAAGCTTGGTCAGGAACCGCCGAAAGTTGCGTTCGTCCCAATACATATTGGTTTCATCAACGGCGTATTTCAGCAACTGCCCCTGCGAGGGCCAGCTATACTGAATGACCGGACCGGTAAAACCCGTGAGACGTGAAATTTGGGCGGCATCGCGAGAGCTTGTGAAAAATGTTTCGCGATAGCCATGGACATAGAGCAAGACGCGGCCGTCACGATTGCCCATCGTTCTGGACAGATCCGTCCACCACTGTGTCTCGTTGGACATGGCCAGCGGGATGCGGCGACCATCGACCTTGCCTTTGTCATTCAAGACATCCTGCGGGGCGCCGAAGCGGCCATAGCGAACTTTATCTCCGCGATGCTTGAGCAATTTGACGGTTTCGTTGCGACAATCGGGCAATCGGCTGGTGACGACAAAAAAGGGCTTGTCGGCCAGCGCTGTTTCACCATTCGTACCATCGGTTGAATGGGCGGATGAAATATCTGTAGCCGCTGGGTTGCATCGCCCGTTGGCGACATAGTCTGCGTGGCGGATATCGCCATAGTCAACCGGTGAGATACAGCCAGTAGCTATAAACGTCAGGCCCAATGCCAGCGGCTTCAAACCACCCAATAATGCCTTGAGCGTACCGCTGACCATGGTTCAGCCGCGATGCTCGCTCTTGACCCAGCGAACGGTGCCGGAAGACGCGCGCATCACTACACTTTCGGTTGTCATGATGCCGTTGCGGAGTTTCTTGACGCCTTCCAACAAAGAGCCATCCGTCACACCGGTTGCAGCAAAAATAACATCACCTTTGGCGAGTTCTTTCAGGTCATAGACTTTATCGAGATCTTCAATACCCCATTTGTGCGCCCGTTTACGCTCGTCATCATTGCGGAAGGTCAGGCGGCCTTTGAACTGCCCACCGACACAGCGCAGCGCCGCAGCGGCCAATACGCCTTCCGGCGCTCCGCCGCTGCCCATATACATATCGACAGTGGTTTCTTCATCGGTGGTGGCAATGACACCCGCCACATCGCCGTCCGGGATGAGCATGATACCGCAGCCGATTTCGCGCAATTCGGAAATAATCTTCTCATGACGAGGGCGGTCAAGGACACAGACAATGATGTCGGCCGGCGCCACGCCTTTTTCATTGGCAACGGCTGTCACATTTTCGGTAACAGATTTATTGAGATCGATAATATTGTCGGAATAGCCAGGGCCAACGGCGAGTTTGTCCATATAGACGTCCGGCGCATTCAGCAGGTTGCCTTTCTCGGCAATGGCGAGAACCGCGAGGGCGTTTGCACCTGCTTTAGCGGTGATTGTAGTGCCTTCCAGCGGATCGAGGGCAATATCAATTTCTGGCGATTCGCCAGCGCAGCCGCGCCCGACTTTTTCGCCGATAAACAGCATTGGTGCTTCGTCGCGTTCACCTTCACCAATGACCACGGTTCCGCAAACATCCAGTCCGTTCAACGCGGCCCGCATTGCCTCGACCGCCGCGGCATCGGCTGCCTTTTCATCACCTCGACCAATGAGTTTTGAAGCAGATACAGCTGCCGCCTCGGTGACCCGCACCATTTCCAATACGAGAATGCGTTCGAGAATATCACTTGATTTGGGCATTTGAATGTCTAGTCCTTCTTTAAGGGGCAGATTTTGAACTCTCGATAGGGGAGCGATATGACAATGTCGAGAAGCCTTATAACCTTGTCTTTAATCCTGACTTCCAGCACGTTTTTCGAGACGGCTCATGCCCAGATAGAGGCAGATGACCGCACGCTTCAGTTGATCGAAACAGCGCATCAATTGGTAGCGGTCGATGCCGATGGCTGTCTGAAGAATAGCGATCCCGACGAAATTGTCGTTTGCGCCAGATTTGATGCCAACCGCAAATACCGTCTTCCTTTTCCCGAACTGATTGAGCGGGATCAAAGGATCAGAGAGCCGATTCCGACAGGAAATGCGGAATATGTGAATACCGGTCGCTGTTATATTGATGCCAGCGAGCGCAAATGTTTCAAAGGGCTACCGATAATGAGCATATCCTTTGGCGGATCAGGTGGCGGGGTTGGCGGCCCTGCTGGAAAGCTGTGGCGCATCATTGAGCCGACCGTGCCGGATGAAGACTATGTGAAACAGGTGCAGATCAAAGCAAATGATCCGGCCGAGTGATCGGAAGATTCCTAATCTTCATCGCTTAACAGATGCATGACGACCGGCGCGCCCTGCAGACTGCTGGAATCGGATAGCTTTTGAAGACTTTGGATAACGTCGCGTTCCTTGCTTTGATGGGTTACCATAGAAATCAGCACAGAGCCTTCATCGGTCTTTTCGGTTTGTATCAGACTCTCGATAGAGACTTCTGCATCACGCATGGCGGCGGTGATTTCTGCCAGCACTCCAGGTTTATCGGTTACAACGAAACGGATATAGCTTTTGCCCGTACGATTACCGCTTTCCGCGCGTTCGCGTTCGGTCATTTGATCTGCTGACATGGTGAAAACGCTGCCGCAATCGCCGCGGGCAATATCGATAAGGTCGGCGACTACAGCCGATGCGGTTGGGCCATCACCGGCGCCGGCACCCTGAAACATCAACCTTCCGGAGAAATTGCCTTCGGCAACAACGGCATTGGTTGACCCTTCAATATGTGCCAGAGGATGATTTTCCGGGACGAGATAAGGATTGACCCGCTGAAATAGTTTCTCGCCGTCAATGCGCGCCATACCAAGCAGGCGGATGCGATATCCCAAAGCTTTGGCCTGTCCGATATCTGCGGCCATGATATTGCGAATTCCCGAAATTTCGACACCGTCAAAATCAACCGCTGTACCAAAGGAAAGCGCGGCAAGAATCGCTAGCTTATGGGCGGCATCGACGCCATCAATATCAAAACTGGGATCGGCTTCCGCATAGCCCAGGTCCTGAGCGTCTTTCAAAACTGCATCAAAATCGCTGCCATGCTTTTCCATGGTTGCGAGTATATAGTTACAGGTCCCGTTCAATATGCCGTAGACCCGCTCTATGCGATTGGCAGATGCGCCGTCACGCAGGCCCTTGATGACAGGAATGCCGCCAGCAACAGCGGCTTCATATTTCAATGCAACGCCTTTGCTTTCGGCCAGTCCGGCCAGCTCCATACCATGATGGGCGATCATCGCCTTGTTGGCGGTTACGAAGGATTTTCCTTGTTTCAGGCTGTTGCGGGCAAGGTTGAGTGCGGGGCCATCAGACCCGCCAATCACTTCAACGACACAATCGATCTCCGGATCGGCGGCGAACTCATCCATATCATCGACCCATTTATATGGGCTGAGATCAACGCCTCGATCGCGATTGCGGTCACGTGCGGAGATCGCCACAACAGAAATGGGGCGGCCGGCATTCTGCGCAATCATAGAGCCATTTGCATTGATCAACCGAATGACGCCGGAGCCGACAGTGCCGAGACCTGCTAAAGCGATGCGGAGAGGTTTTGTCATGATGGAGACCTTGAATTCGGGCTGATAAGCGAAGTGATCGGACGTTCGACGCCGACTAATAGCGTCACGGCATCATATTGCCAGCCTGTCTTTGCTGCACCTAGATAAAAGAGCCAATAGCAGGCTATGCAAAGAAGCTTATCGAGGCCGATATTCTGGCCGGCGGGATCGGGGGCAGTTGCCCAGATCCTGTATTACCAGATTATAATCCCGCCGAGCCTGGTTTGCGTTGCTACCCGAATCGCCCGTTAGAGCCTCCTCGGGTAGAGATTGGGGTAAGAAACAGGCCAGACGATACCATAGCAGGCTGTTGCGCACCGGCGCGCGTGCTGCCTCATCGACAATCTCGCTGAGCGATACTGCCCAGACTTTTTTCTGACCTTCGCGGCTCAATATGGTGATGGAGACAGGGTCGCGCGACACGGTTTCCAGGAATATCTGTGTTTCGCCTTCGCCGATAATTGTTCCGGGAACATGAAAAGCGCTGCCGATACTGGCAATGGCGGGCGGCGCGTTGCGGGCGACGATTTCACGTACTATGGATCGGACGCGCTGATCTCTGGCGGGAGTCCAGCCAATCTGCGCATCCGGCGCGGAAAGTTGCACGTCGCCATTGGTGGCCGAAAGATTGCGCGCGAAAATAATGAATGGCTTTTTCTTTATCTTGGGCGCTTTCCCGCGTTCATTGAGCGGCAAGTCGATAATGTAGCGAATCGTTTCCGGTATCCCGCCCTGACCCCGAATCAGCGCGTTGGTTGTCGCTACAATATAGTATCTTTGGGTTCCCGGCGGCGCATTTGGTGCGCGTTCGGGATCGACTTTAATCGCTTCCTTAACTGTAACATGGGCAATGATCGGTGCGCCGGTGCTCAGATCGGCAAGATCGGCATATTGCAATGGATCAGCAGCGGTACTTGATTGAGAAAAAGCAAGAGAATCCGCTGTTATTGCCCATAGCAAGGTGATGATTGTCATCGATAGTTTTTGCATGATTTTCCTGTGAAATTTCGCTTTGCAGACACCTGTCAACAATTGTCATTCTGAGTTTTCGACAGCTTAATCAATGCTGAACTAACAAAGCGATTGCCTGTCTCCATCTACCACGTTAAAACATTTTTAAGACGGCTTTCAAAGCAACGAAAAGCTGTCATGGGGAATCTAGGGATCGCTGTGGGTAAAACTCCAACAGTTCTCAACAAAAACCTTGTTGCGAGGTTTCGATTCCCGAGGGAAGAAAAGGAGTTATGTTTCTGAATGGCTTATGCTGACCAACAACAAATGAGTTCGAGCAAGATAATTTCCATTATTCTTGTCGTTCTTATTCACGCGCTGTTTGGATATGCTTTGGTGACCGGACTAGCTTATAGTGCTGTAAAGAAAGTGGCATCAGAGCTCGATATGATCGATATCCAAGAAGAAGAACCGCCCGAAGAGATTGAAGAACCACCACCACCACCGCCGGATCAGCCGATTGAACCACCACCAGTGGTAACGCCTCCGCCAATCGTGGCACCGCCAGCGGCGCCAAGACCTGTGATATCCACGCAACCAGTAGCGCCTCCTGTAGTCGCGCCTGTTGTTGCTGCACCGCCTCCGCCTCCACCGCCGCCTCCACCGCAGCGGGCAAATCCGGAGCCGCGTGGTAATCCAGGTAACTGGGCGAACGCGAACGACTATCCATCACGTGCACTGCGTGAGGAACGCGAAGGTACTACTAGCTTCCGTGTTACGGTTGGAGCGAATGGCCGTGTTTCTGATTGTCAGATCACGGGGTCAAGCGGCCACAGCGATCTGGACGCAGCCACCTGTAAAAATATCAAGCGTCGTGCACGGTTCCGTCCAGCACTTGATAGTCAGGGCAACAAAATGGCTGGGACATGGTCTAGCCGGGTTCGTTGGCAGATACCGAAATAATTATGAATCGCAGCGGGCTGGCTTCCGTCAGTCCGCTGCAAAAACTGTTTTGAAATTAAATCCATCCTTGAGGGGAATATATAATGTTTATTGAAATCTTAGCGGCCGGTGCAACGGCTCCACAAAACCAGTTTGGCTTTTGGGAAGCAATGGAGCAGGGCGGCGTTATCGCTTGGTTCACATTGGGCGTACTGGCGATTATGTCCGTATCATCTTTCTACATTCTGTTTTCAAAACTGTTCGAGCAGAACAAAGTTATGAAGCAGGGACAAGCTGCTCGCTCTTCGTTCTGGAAAGCAAACAGCCTGAAAGAAGGCGCTGCCAAGCTCGACAAGAACAGTGCGTATCGTCAGATCGTTGACGACGGTATCAAGGCCGAAGAAGATCACGCCCGTTTGACCGACCCTGTGGAGGCGCATGACTGGTTGCACGGTTCGCTGGATCGTTCACAAGGTTTGATCAACTCCAAACTTGCTACGGGTCTTCCATGGCTCGCAACGGTTGGTGCAACGTCTCCGTTTATCGGTCTGTTCGGTACGGTTATCGGTATTTACCGCGCACTGATCAAAATTGGTATTGCTGGCCAAGCATCAATTGATGCTGTTGCTGGTCCGGTTGGCGAAGCTCTGATCATGACCGCACTGGGTCTTGGTGTGGCCGTTCCTGCCGTTCTTGCCTATAACTGGCTGCAGGGCCGTAACAAGCGTATCGCCGAAGATCTCAGCGATTTTGCAAATGATGTTCTTGGTTACATTTCGTCCGACGGTGCGGTGAAACCATCCGCAATGAAAGGTGGGGCTCCAGCGAAGCCAGCAACCGCAGCTGCAGCAAAGCCGGCTCCGAAAAAGTAAGGCGCTAGCCAAAGCCGTTTGCGGACATCAATGTTTCTGCAAACGGCTTGGGCTGGTCCTGATTTTCGAATGCGCAGGGTCATCCTGCAATTTCGGTAAGTATAATTATAAGAGGATAGAATCTTATGGCGATGAATGTTGGCGGCGGAGGCGGAGCGGAAACTCCCCTATCGGACATTAACACGACCCCGCTGGTGGACGTCATGCTCGTTTTGCTGATCATTTTCTTGATCGCCGTTCCTGTTGTGATCCAGACGGTGGAGTTGGAATTACCGGTTATGGAATTTGAAGTGACAACAACGAAACCTGAAAATGTTTTGCTTGCTGTTACCACGACTGACTCTGCCGGACGTGATCCTGGCGATCCGGAATATTCCGGCGCCAATCCAGGCGGTAATTGCCGGGTCTATTGGAACACGACCCCGATCGATTCGAATGAATTGGTGCAAAGAGCCGTGACGCAGCTGGAAAACCAGATTGAAGCTTTTGGCGGTGTGGAAAATATGACGCCGGAAGATATGCCGGAAGTGCATATTCGCGGTGACATTAACACACCCTATCGGTGCATTGGCGGGGCAATTTTTGCCATGCAGCGCGCGGGTTTCGCGAAAGTCGGATTTCTCTCGACACCGGTTGCAATCGAATAGCCCGAAACGGCATGAAGTTTAGAGTATTTAAGGAGACGCACTAATGGCCATGAGCGGCGGCAAAGATGATGGTGAGCCGATGATGGAAATGAACACGACGCCGTTGATCGACGTCCTGCTCGTTTTGCTCATCATGTTCATCATTACAATCCCGGTCCAGACCCATGCGGTTAAACTGGACCTGCCTGTAGATGATCCAAATCCACCACCACCACCACCAATTGATCCGGTAAAAAACCGGTTGGGCATTACGGCCACCAATCAGATATTGTGGAATGATACGCCTGTTACACTCAATCAGGTTAAAAGTTTTCTGATACAAACCAAATCAATCGTTCCAGAGCCTGAACTGCAATTCCAACCGGATGCAGTGGCGGCCTATCTGACCGTTGACCGTGTATTGGCGGAGATCAAGTCTAGCGGTGTCAGCAAATTTGGTTTTGTCGGCAACGAACAATATAGCAGCTTTAGCAAGGCATCACGTTTGCCGAACTAAATGTTTGCGATAACGCTTTAAAAGGGGCAGTGGAGCGATCCACTGCCCCTTTTTTATTCCCGGTTCCGGGCGTTTCGTGTGCGGCTTTGGCATCAAAACTTTGAACGAGAAAGTGGGTTAGGGGGCGATCAGTTTCAAGCAGGTTGGTTGGGTCGCGCCAAACCGCAGTGGGCTTGTTGTTGTCACCCTCTGGTCTTCACAGGGTGAAGCATGACGCAAACAACGTGGAATCGTCTGTCTACTGAGAACCAATTCTGAGATAAATGTGGTCCACAGTTCTGCTTCAGACCGCCAAGGCAGTCTTCGACTGTTCACTGCCATTAAACTGCAACTCTGCCAGCTTCGAATAAAGACCGTTTTTCGCAATCAGGCTGTCGTGATCGCCTTGCTCCACAATCTGACCTTCATCCATGACGATGATCCGGTCAGCAGAACGAACGGTCGCCAGCCGGTGGGCAATGACAATCGTTGTCCGGTTTTTCATCAAATTGTCCAATGCGTCCTGCACCAGCTTTTCGCTCTCTGCATCCAGTGCTGATGTCGCTTCGTCCAAAAGCAGGATCGGTGTTTGACGCAGCAACGCCCGGGCAATTGCCACCCGTTGCCGCTGACCGCCGGATAGCCGGGTTCCTGCTTCGCCCATGAAGCTATCAAGGCCGTCGGGTAGCTCCAGCAGGAATTTTTCTGCATTGGCCGCGCGGGCCGCTGCCCAGATTTCCTCGTCGGTCGCATCCCACATGCCATAACGCAGATTGTCGCGAGCCGACGCCGCAAATAGCACGGTATCCTGAGGCACCAGCGCCATCCGCTCCCGAATGTCGGCAGGGTCGGCGGAGGGCAGGGCCACACCATCAATCCGGACGCTGCCGCCCTGTGGATCGTAAAAGCGCTGTGCGAGCTGAAACAGGGTTGATTTGCCGGCACCGGAAGGCCCGACAACCGCAACGGTTTCGCCCGGCGTCACTTTCAGGGAGAAGTTCTTGAGAGCATTGGTTTCCTGGCGCGTGGGATAGGCGAAGGTGACGTTGTCGAACGAGATTTGTCCCCGCGGTGGTTCCGGCAGGGCTATCGGCGAGGCCGGGGCTGCAATGCCCGGCTCTTCGGAAAGCAATTCAGCCAGACGGCCAGCGGCGCCTGCTGCACGCAAAAGATCGCCATAAACCTCTGTCAGTGCACCAAAAGCACCGGCTACCAGTCCGCCGGTCAGGACGAATGCGGCAATTGTACCACCGGAAATGGTTCCATCGGCAACGCCGATCGCGCCGCGCCACATCAATAATGTAATACCGGTAAATACCAGCGCGATAACCACTGCCGTTAAGGCAGCTCGCAGCCTTATCCGCCGCTTTGCGGTTTCGAACGTGGTTTCTACCGCGCCGCCAAATCTTTCATGCTCGCGGTTTTCCTGACCAAAGGCCTGGACGATTTTCATGGCGCCTAGCGTTTCAGAAACCATGGCACCGACATCGGCAACCCGGTCCTGACTGAACCGTGACACGCTGCTCAGTTTGCGGCCAATGAAAACGATCGGCAGAATGACAATCGGGATACCCAGTAACAATCCCGCTGTCAGGGCTGGTGCCAGTGTGAATAGGAATATGATCCCGCCCACACCGACAATGGTGTTGCGCAGGGCCACCGACACGGTGGTGCCCACGGTCTGTTCGATAATTGCGGTATCGGATGTCATTCGCGATGCGATTTCCGATGGACGGTTTTCTTCAAAAAAACCGGGGGCAAGGCGCAGTAAATTGCGCTGAACCGCCAGTCTGATATCAGCGACAACCCGTTCGCCGAGCCAGCTGACAAAATAGAAGCGAAGTGCTGTGGCCACCGCCAATATGGCAACAATCACCAGCAGAATTTGAAAATAGGGAGCGATTTCTTCTCCGCCGGAAGCAAAGCCTTCATCGACGATCGACTTGAAACCCCACGGAATCGCCAACGTCGCCAGGGCGGCGACCAGTAAAGAAATTGCGGCAAAGCCTATCTGCCTTGGATAACGAATGGCCCGATCCCAGACCATCCGCAAATTGCCTATTCTTTTAATCGCAGGTTTTTCTGTCTTTGACGGCTCCTGTTCAGGGGCATTGTCATTGGTATTTTCACTCATAAACGAAGCCCCTAGCAGTCGGACCTTTGCGCCACAATCCTGTTGGCCATCAGATAGGGATGGAAAATCCCATGCGCAATCAGACCGGTCTTTCCTAGATAGGATTAAATTGTCCGATGCCAAGGATCAGATCAACAGAACGACCCATATTGGGATCGTTGCCACTGCGTCAGGCAACTCACTGGAAAACCGCCGCAACATTGCCTAAGAAACGATGATATTATAGCGGTTTTCTGCTGTATGATTCGCTCTGAAAGCCGGACGGCAAGCTGGAGCATATTGGGCTAAGGGAAGTAAACCGTGAACCAGATCGCATCTAAAGGCCAATTGCGCATGTCGCTTTTGCGCTGGGTTTTATTCATCGTCCCGCTGATTGTTCTATTGGGTTTCATATCAGGACAGGTTGCGGGTTCAGGCGAGGAAAATCGCTGGTTTCAGGCGCTGGTTAAGCCGGAGGCACAGCCACCCGGCTGGATGTTCGGAGTTGCCTGGACGATCCTGTACACCATGATGGGAATAGCGCTGGCAATGATAATGCATGCCCGTGGCGCGCCGCTGCGCGGCCTCGGCATTATTCTGTTTCTGGTGCAATATGCACTCAACCTTTTCTGGTCACCGCTATTTTTCGGCATGCATCAGATATCTGCAGCCTTCTGGTTGTTGATCATGATTTTTGCGACGGCTTTTGTCACAACGCTGGTTTTCGGCCGTGTTCGCAAAGCTGCTGCCTGGTTAATGGTTCCCTATCTGGCGTGGCTCTGTTTCGCTGCGATTTTAAACAAGCAGATTGTCGACCTTAATCCGGGTGCAGAAACTCTTGTTGTGCCTGCAGCCAGTACCCAGATATAAGAGCGTAATAACCTGACCCTGACCCCCAGACGGAGTAATTGACATGCAAAGCCAGAACAGATTTTTTGATGACCTTTCCAAAGTACTGAACGGGCTGGCCGGAACAGTGGCCGGTGTTGGCCGCGAAGCCGAGGCGGGTGCGCGGGAGCGGGCGAAGGAATGGGTCGGCGGCATGGATTTTGTGTCGCGGGAAGAATTTGAGGCGGTCAAGGAAATGGCGTCCAAGGCACGCGCTGAGGCTGATGCATTGAAAAAACGGCTTGATGCTCTTGAGAAGTCCGCACCAAAATCAGCAGCAGCAAAGCCAGCCGCCCGGAAAACAGCCGCGAAAAAGCCTGCGGCCCGTAAGCCGGCCGCACGCAAGCCAGCACCAAAGAAAACCACGCCGCCAAAATCAGGCAGCTAGTTTTCGTCCCGGATCTGGTCGACTTTTTCGCCACAGAATATCCACGCTGATTATCCACAGTCTTCCCACAAACAATATCGACCAAGGGATTACGCCGCCTTGCCCTGCATGTTGAGCTAGGCCACTAAGGCTCTGATGCAGGGGCAAAGATGCAAATGATGTGGAACCGTAATGCTTGACGATATATGGTCTGAGCTTGATCAGGAAGAAGCGCCGCCGGTAGATATGCTGGTCGCTTTTTTCGAGGCACGCGGTTGGTCGGTCAATCATGTCAGTGAAGAAGAAATCTCGGTCGAGATTAAAGGCAACTGGACCAGCTATCAGTTGCGGGCGATCTGGCGCAATGAGGACCACGTTTTGCAATTGCTGCTTCTGCCGGAGCTTCGGGTCCCCGATGACAAGAAAATCGCCATTTACGAAACGCTTGGGTTGGTGAATGAGCAGCTTTGGCTGGGCCATTTTGATCTCTGGTCAAACGAAAATATCCTGTTGTTCCGGCATGCAATCATGCTGGGTGGCAGCGGCCTGCTTGGCCTCGATCAGGCGCAGACAATTGTCGATATGGCGATAGATGAATGGGAGCGCTTTTACCCCGTGTTCCAGTTCGTGTTGTGGAGCGACAAAAGTCCGCAGGACGCGATTGCCCATGCCATGATCGATACGCAGGGTGAAGCCTGAAGGAGTGAAGCGTGATCGGAGACGGGTTTGAGAACATCTGGTTTGTCGGTTGCGGCAATATGGGTGGAGCGATCCTGCAGGCGTGGCTTGATCAGGGCCTGGACGGTAACAAGGTCACTGTAGTCAAGCCGAATGCATCGGCGCTGCCGGGCGGATTACAATCGCAGCCGGATTATCCTGAAGGTTCATCTCCCGATCTGGTGATGCTGGCGATGAAGCCTTATCAGCTGGACGATGTCGCAGTGAAACTCGCACCATTGGTGCACGAAAGCACACATATCGTTTCTGTGTTGGCCGGGACCGAAATTGATATTTTGCGGACAGCTTTTCCGGACGCAGGTAAAATTCTCCGGCTAATGCCCAACATGGCTGTAACGGTCGCCAAATCACCGATGATCCTGATCAGCGAAGCGGAGGATGCCGAACTCAAAGCGCAGATGAATGAGTTATTTGCCCCGCTTGGACCACCTGAATGGCTTGAGAATGAAGAGCAGATGCATCTCGCAACTGCCCTTTCGGGTTCTGGTCCTGCCTTTCTTTTTCGGTTTATCGATGCGTTGGCCGTGTCGGCGGCCGTGTTGGGCATGAACAAGGCGCAAGCCGAGCGCCTTGCTCTGGCGATGGTCGATGGTGCCGCGACGCTGGCTGCTGAATCAGATCTAAATCCGGGTGTGCTGGCCGACCGGGTGGCCAGCCCGAATGGCGTCACCCGCAAGGGGTTGGATGTACTGGATGCTGACGGCCGGGTGAACGCGCTGCTTCATGACGTCCTGAAAGCGGCGATGGAACGCAACCGGGAAATGGCCGAGGAAGCGAAAGCCTGATCTTTCCTACAGAACGGGCGCTGTGATAGTGATACCGCGCTCTTTCTCCGCTTTGTATATTGATCCCGTTACCAGCTGGATGAGCTAGCCGAGCGAATACCGGGGTTAGTTAGAATTGTGTGAACTTTGGAATCTTATTACGGGCCAAAAAAGCCCAAAAGGCGCCTGTACACTTTGTAAACTTTGTAGCTGTTCAGGCCTTGTTCTTTCAGGTTTTGTCCTTGCGTAGGTCAAATACCATCTGTCGGTCGCTTTCGGGGACCAGCCCCTCTAGCACATGCCAGAAACCCGTTACGGATTCCTGTCCCGCGGTCACATAGGCGGCGGACAGCTTTTCCCGTAACTGCGCGAACAGCTCTGCTTCCAAAGCGGCGCCTTTATCGGTCAATCGAAGTAATTTCTGGCGGCGATCCAGAGCGCCGGTTTTTGTTACCACGAGATCCCGATCGTGCAATTCCTTCAGAACCCGGCCCAAAGATTGTTTGGTAATCGCAAGCAACCGCAGCAGCTCACCAACCGTCAAATCCGGTTGGCGCGCGATGAAATAAAGCGCCCGGTGATGCGCCCGGCCAAGGCCCTGTTTGGCAAGCTCCTGGTCAATTGCATTGGTCAGCCGGGTATAGCCAAAATAGAGCAGTTCCACACCGCGCCTGATTTCGTCTTCGCGAAGGAAGAGCGGCGATGCTCCCGGGGAAGCAGAAGGGCGAGATATGTCAGCCATGTTGACGTATCTTGACATGCTGCTTTGGGGATTGCAAGATAATCTGATTAAGGTTGCAAACCCTTCCATCAGTTCAGCGAAAGTGACAGAATATGGCGCATGACGATAGTCTGGAAATCCTTGTTGAACGGAATGATGCACCAGTATCGGATGCGGACCGGGCAAAGCTTCTGGAAAATCCGGGCTTTGGAAACCTGTTCACGGACCACATGGCGGTCATCCGTTATACAGAGGGACAGGGCTGGCATGATGCCAAAATAACAGCGCGCGCGCCTATCCCGATGGATCCCGCGTCATCGGTATTGCACTATGCGCAGGAAATATTTGAAGGGATGAAGGCCTATCGCCTGGCAGATGGCACGACCGCCCTGTTTCGCCCTGAACAGAATGCCCGGCGTTTCCAGTCATCGGCACAGCGAATGGCGATGCCAGAACTGCCAGAGTCGGTTTTTCTGAAGTCTGTTGAAGCACTGGTCGATATTGACCGCGACTGGTTTCCCTCCGCCGAAGGCGGGTCCCTTTATTTGCGGCCGTTCATGTTCGCCAGTGAAGTGTTTCTGGGGGTTCGTCCTGCGAAGGAATATCTCTATATGGTGATCGCATCGCCAGTCGGTGCCTATTTCAAGGCCGGCGCGTCAGCGATTACAATCTGGGTATCGAAGGATTATACCCGTGCCGCTCCTGGCGGTACCGGAGCCGCCAAATGCGGCGGCAATTATGCGGCCAGTCTAGTCGCGCAGGCCGAAGCGATTGATCAGAATTGCGATCAGGTGGTGTTTCTTGATGCTGCCGAGCAACGCTGGGTGGAAGAGCTTGGCGGTATGAACCTGTTCTTTGTGATGGACGACGGACGACTGATCACACCGCCGCTTACAGGTACAATTCTGCCGGGAATTACACGGGAATCGATAATGACCCTGGCACGCGAAGAAGGGCTGACGGTCAGCGAAGAACCTTATTCCATCGACCAATGGCGTGCAGATGCAGCCAGCGGGAAATTGAGAGAAACATTCGCTTGTGGCACTGCCGCGGTTGTGACAGCGGTGGGCACGGTCCGGTCCGAGGACGATGAATTTACCATCGGTGGTGGCGGCCCTGGCCAGTTGACCGAGAAACTGCGGATGCGGCTGGTCGATATTCAGCGCGGCCTTGCCGAAGACAAGCATGGCTGGGTCAAACGCCTGTTCTGAAACAATGTAGAAAAATAGCTGTAACTGCCCCTTGCCCCTTTCGGGTAAGTTGGATATTAGGCCCCTTCGCTGACGAATGAAGCGGCCAATATTGGGGTGTCGCCAAGTGGTAAGGCAGCGGCTTTTGATGCCGCCATGCGCAGGTTCGAATCCTGCCACCCCAACCATTCGATCTGTTGCCCTTGCAATATAACAAATCGAATCACTGCTGCTCATTATCTCCACAACGACCTGTAAATTCGCACCGATTTGGATGAAACGTGCCTTCCAGACGAAGAAATCGATGGCCGTTTTGGTAAAATTCCCATTTATTATGTAAAGCTATGTAAATTAGGTGTCGTGGCTCTGGTAAAATCCACGAACATAGATGTAAACAAAATCCGGGTTGGGAATTTATATGAGGCGAAAGCAATGGGATGTTTGCTTTCGCTACCGGGGAAAACACGTATGCGCATAGCAATTGCAGACGACGATAGAGAAGTCGTAGATTTTTTGGGTAAAATTGTTGAAGAGCAAGGCCATGTTTTCGTGGGTTTTGCAGATGGCGACGCTTTGGCCAATGCTTTGCTGCGTGACACTTTCGATCTGGTAATCCTGGATTGGAACATGCCTGGCAAGACCGGCATGCAGATCCTGGAATGGATGGAAGGTGCGGTCGATGATCGTCCGCCGGTTATGATGATGACGAGCCGCACTGCAAAACAGGATATCAGCGACGCACTGAACGCTGGCGCCGATGATTATATCACAAAACCGGAAGACCCGAATGTAATCGCTGCCCGGATCAATGCGATCCTTCGGCGCGGCAACGGCTCCACGGCCATGGAAACAACGGCGCAATATGGTGACTATATTCTGGACCGCATCGAACAGAAGGTCCGGCATAACAAAACGGAAGTGGCTTTGACCGCCAAGGAATTTGAATTGACCGATTTGATGTTCCGTAATCGCGACCGGACTTTGTCACGGCGCTATATTATGGAAACGGTCTGGCGGACCAACGCGCATCTGGCGACGCGGACGCTGGATATGCATGTGTCGCGGGTGCGGTCCAAATTATCGCTGACGCCTGAGAACGGGTTTCGGATTTTCACCGTTTTCGGTTATGGCTATAGGCTGGAGACATTAAGCAACGGGGTATGACCATGACCTTTGAAAGACGTAAGCGAAAATATCTCAAATGCTTGCAGCTTTCATCCCTGCTTTTATTGGCTTCGGTTTTTGTCTCACCGCATATCGCGCAGGCCCAGTCTTCTGCCAATAATGAACGTGTTGAATATGTGTTCAAGCGCGGCGATACCCTGATTGAACTCGCCGGAAAATATATGCGTAAGCGCTCCGACTATGTGACGGTGCAGCGGCTCAACCGGATAGCAAACCCTCGTTTCATTCCTGTCGGAAAAACCATATCGATCCCGTTCCGCCTGCTGAAGTACCGGCCGAGTGAGGCCAGTTTGAGTGCTTTTCGCGGCAATGTTTCCATCGCACGTGATGGTCAGACCATCGCCCCAGTGACAGGCCTCGATATCGCGGAGGGTAGCAGGCTTGCCACTGCAGCAGGCAGCTTTTTGACACTGGAGCTGGAAGATGGATCCCGTATTTCCATGCCATCCAACAGCAAGATGCGGATTACGCGCTTGCGGCATATTCTTCTTACCGACAGCGTGGACTATGAATTGGCAGTGGATAGCGGCCGGATGCGTTCCAAAGTTACACCTTTCGACAAGAAGGCGGATCGGTACCGGGTTCGCACACCAGTGGCCGTTTCTGCCGTTCGGGGTACAGATTACCGGACCCGCGTGGATGAAGCGACTGGCTCGGCTTATTCGGAGACAGTTGAAGGTGCGATTGAGGTTGCTGCGGGGGAGAGCCTGGACAGCGCAAACATAGTGTCGGTTCCGGCTGGCACTGGCGCCGCTGCGACCGTTACCGGTGATCTTGCAAAAGCAGATCTGCTGACGCCGCCTGAACTTGTCGATCCGGCCAAGGTGCAATCCGAAGAGACGCTGGAATTTGTCGTGGCGCCGCGAGAAGCAGCCACTGCCCACCGTATCCTTGTTTCAACTGACGCCGGCTTTGTGGATATTGTAACGGAGCAGCTAAGTGACGGCGCAACCATAAGTCTGCCCGGCATCGAAGACGGACGCTATTTTGCCAAGGCAACCGCCTTTGGACGAGATGGTTTTGAAGGGATGCCCGCGACCTATTCTTTCAAGCGACAGCTAAGTACGCTCAGCGGCAGTGCCGGCAAGGGTGATTTTGGCTATCGATTCAAATGGTCGGGTGCCGGCAAGGGTAAACGCGTTTATCGTTTTCAATTGCTGCTTGGCGATACGAATGCCGTTCCGATTGTCGATGAAGCTGGCCTCACCCGAGACGTCATTACCCTGTCCGACTTGCCCGACGGCGAATATTACTGGCGCGTCGGGGTCACACAATATTCTGTGGACCCGGAAGATACCGACGTGTTTCAGAAATGGACCGATTTCGAAAAATTGACGGTAGCTGGCTAGGGCCGCTGATTAGCGGCCGGACTGCCAAAGATGTACCGGGTCGCCTTTTGTCTCTATGTGGAGAATTGATTGTCCATGAAACTGCGTCGCCGCCTCGGAATTGAATGGGCCGGTGTGGCGCTTGGGGCATCGCTGATAGTCACTGCACTGATCTACTGGAACAGTCTCTCCGGCTTTGACAACCTACTTTATGACCAGCTTTCTGAATATGATCGTCCGGAGGCATCCGAAGAAATTTTGATTGTCGCCGTCGATGAAGACAGTCTGGCCGCATTTGGAAAATGGCCATGGCCGCGCGATCGACATGCAAATTTGTTCAGCATATTGGCGGATGCAAAGCCAAAGGCGATTGCATTTGATATATTGCTAAGCGAACCCGGTGACACTGATGAAGACCAGTTGATGGCACAGGCGGCCGGGCAAAATGATAATCTGTTTCTGCCGCTGCACTTTGTCTTCCCGGGGACCAATGGGGCAGATTTTGATGTCAAAGAGCCAATTACACCCCTGAAGGAGGCTGTTGCCGGAATCGGGCACGTCAATCTTCTTTTCGATCGTGACAGCGTAGTACGCCGGACATCATTGTGTTTTGGCGGAATCACCGACCCTGTGGACAGCGCCAGGACGGTCTGGCCGCATCTCATGGAACAGGTTTATCGCAGTGTGAGTGGTGGTAGTTCATCGGCCTTTGACAGTCTTGAAAATTGTCAGAAACCTTTGCTCATGCCCTATGCGAACCGCGGGGCCTTTTCCCAGGTCCCATATGCTGCAGTCGTAAATGGCGAAATTCCGGTAGCGTTTCTGAATGACAAGATCATATTGATAGGCGCAACCGCCCAAGGGTTGGGTGACCAGCATCCTGCGCCGCTTGGCGATGGTGGTACTGTCGCCGGTGTCGAGATTATGGCCAATATGCTGAATGATATCATGGCCGACAATTTTATCGCGCCCGTTTCGACAGGCACGCAAATCCTTCTGTCGCTGATCCCGACCTGGATATTGCTGATCGGTTTCTGGCGCTGGCGGCCCCGAACAACGATCTTTGTCTCGATCGGGTTGGTTGCCGTCATATTGGTCGCCAGCGCCGTTCTGTTGTCCTTTCAGATATGGTTTGCGCCCGGTGCAGCGCTGGTCGGACTGGGGCTGGTCTACCCGGTCTGGGGATGGCGCCGACTGCAGGCGACCAGTGACTTCATGGGCGGTGAGTTGAAAAATTATCGCTCCGAAACACCCGATATTCCTGTTCTGCAAAGCTCGCTGGGTCCTGTGGATCTGGTAACCGAACAAGCCGAAGAGTTAGCCCATGCCATCAAGCATGTTCGTGACCTGCGCCGGTTCATTACCGATGCACTGACCAATTTACCCGACCCCATGTTCATCACTGACCTCGATGGCAAGGTCAAGTTTGTCAACAAACTGGCGCAAACCGGGGTCGAGGATGGTGCTCAGGATCTGGCACTTGATGACATGCTGGATCGCTTTGTTTCGCCTGAAGATCTGGGCGATGTTAAAAATTACCTAGCGCTGGACCAACAGGCCCGCGAACATGATTATATCGATTTCACCTCACTGAATGATCAGGTTTTCGCGATGCGCCGGGCCCGGGTATTATCCAATGAGGGAGAATTGCGCGGGCACATCCATTATCTTGCGGACATAACCGAAGTCGCCAATGCGGCACAGGAACGTGAAGAAGTCTTGCAGCTTTTGTCTCATGACATGCGGTCCCCTCAGGCGGCGATATTGGCGCTACTGGATGGTCAGGATGCAACGGATGACAACAAGCGGATCGAAAGCCATGCTCGCCGGACTTTAGCGCTGGCCGATAATTTTGTCGGTCTGGCGCGAATAAAGTCGAGTGAATTTTCCGGCGAAGATATTCTGCTGTCTGACCTGGTGATTGAAGCCAATGATAGCTTGTGGCCACTTGCTAAACAGCGGGGAATCAAATCAACGGTCGACGATCAAACGGACGGTGCATTCATCGTCGGCGAGCCATCTAGTCTTTACCGGTCGTTCGCTAACCTGATCGACAATGCGATCAAATACAGCCCTGACAACAGCCAGATTTCTATCCTGCTTCGCAATATCAGCCTCGACAAGCAACCCTTTGTGTCCGTTACAATTACCGATCAGGGCAAAGGTATAGCGGAAGACATGCTGGGCAATCTGTTCGAGCGCTTCGCGAGCAATGACGCAGCGTCCAAGGGAGCCGTCAAAGGCGCCGGTCTGGGGCTCAATTTCGTGGCGGCAGTGATCGAGCGCCATGGCGGCACCATCCGCGCAGGGAATGTCCGGGATGGCGGTGCACAATTTACGATATTATTACCTCTGGCACCGGAACCGGCAGACGCAGATTGATATCAGAGAACTATTCAATACCAGTTCGAGTGCGGACTTTACTGTTCACTGTTTGACCGGAATTCCCCAGATCGGAAAGAGCAGCGTCAATCAGATGCGGTAGAGACTGCTCCATCGACCCTTTGCAGTGATATTCTGCTGCTGTGCCGGAATAGACGGTCGATCCATCGGAGGTGTTGACCATATTGATGGTCAGGCGATGTTCCACATCATCACAGGATTGTAGCGGCTTGCGTTCCTTTTTTTCGGCGATGGTGGCGATATTATCCTTTTCACCTGTTGTCATAGCGATGGATGCCGGCCGATCTGCCAAGGCGATGTGAACCAGTATCGGTGCCTCGTCTACCGCAGCAAAGTTTCTCGCTACCAGCGCTTCAGCAACCATCTTGCGCGCTGTTTGATAAGCTGCGCTATTCTGTTCCGGTTTGGCCGTGAAACTATATTGCTTCTGGGCGGGCAAAGATGATCCCGCCTTTGTCTGAATCCGGGTTTCAATCGGGCCGCCGCAACTCGTTGTCATGGCGATGAGCGGCATCATCAGGATGGCAAGGCGGCGCATAGCTGTCCTCGGCTAGTTAGTGACCGCTATGCTCAATAATGCCATGGGCCAGAAATGTCACGACAATAGGCGATCACACCGGATATCGTCGCTTGTTCCTCAGCGGGTCAGAACGTAATAAATCACGTAAAACCAGGAAAAAAAGCCGTGGATAATCGCCCAAAGAACTGACTGATGCGTGGTGAAGCTGATCGCGATGGCAAGTGCGCTGCCAAAGCCAACGCCCTTGCTGACAATTTCTTTACGAACATAGGTCGCGCCACGGCTCATTGGTGATCCTCCATCTTCATAATCTTCTGGCCGCATTCGTTCCGGCTTAATCCTATCCGCCATTGCTTATGCCGCTTCGCGCGCGCGATCAGAAAGCTCCTGATTGAGCATTTCTGCCAAAAGAAATGCCAGTTCCAGCGATTGCGCTGCATTTAGCCGGGGATCACAATGGGTATGATAGCGGTCGCCCAGTGCCGCTTCGGTAATCGCAACGGCACCTCCGGTGCACTCTGTTACATTCTGACCGGTCATCTCGCAGTGGATGCCGCCGGCCAGAGTACCTTCAGCGCGGTGTACGGCAAAGAAGCCGCGAACCTCGGCGAGTATGCGCTCGAACGGCCGGGTTTTGTAACCATTATCCGCCTTGATGACATTACCATGCATCGGATCGCAGGACCAGATGACCGGATGGCCTTCCTGTTTGACAGCGCGGACCAACGGCGCGAGGCCGCTTTCCACCTTGTCATGTCCAAAGCGTGAGATCAGTGTGATCCGGCCAGCCTCGCGGGCGGGATTCAACGTATCAAGCATTTTCAGCAGATCATCAGACTTCAGCGATGGGCCGCATTTCATGCCAATCGGATTGCCGATGCCGCGCAGAAATTCGACATGGGCAGAGCCTTCAAAGCGTGTCCGGTCACCAATCCACAGGAAATGGGCGCTTGTGTCATACCATTCGCCGGTCAGGCTGTCCTGCCGCGTCAAGGCTTCTTCATAGGGCAGCAGCAAGGCTTCGTGGCTGGTGTAGAAAGATGTTCCTTTCAGTTGCGGCACGGTATCAGGGTTGAGGCCGCACGCTTCCATGAAAGACAGGGCTTCACCGATACGGTCAGCCATTTCTTCGAATTTCTTGGCCCAGGGGCTGCGGCTCATGAAATCATGGGTCCAGCCATGCACCTGTTGCAGGTTGGCATAGCCACCTGTTGAAAAGGCACGCAGTAGGTTGAGCGTAGCCGCTGCCTGATTATAGGCACGGATCATCCGCTCGGGATCAGGGTCGCGGCGGCCTTCTTCAAATTCGATGCCATTGATAATGTCACCGCGATAGCTCGGCATTTCGACACCATCTTGCGTCTCGGTCGGGGCGGAACGCGGCTTGGCAAACTGCCCTGCCATCCGGCCCAGCTTTACGATTGGCATTTTCGAAGCGTAGGTCAGTACCACGGCCATTTGCAGGATGACCCGAAATGTGTCGCGGATATTGTTGGGATGGAACTCAGCGAAGCTCTCGGCACAATCACCGCCCTGCAGCAGAAAAGCCTTGCCCTCTGCGACTTCAGCCAGATCCTGTTTCAGGCTGCGCGCCTCACCGGCAAAGACCAACGGTGGATAGGTGCCAAGCAGCTTTTCTGTATCCGCGAGCTTCGCAGCATCGGGATAATCAGGCATTTGCAGACCTTCAAAATTTCTCCAACCGTTCGGCGTCCAGTTCGTCGCCATGAGCACACTCCAATGTCTTTCACTTAAAATCGGGTGGCTTTAGGCTCGTTTCAAGGGCAATGGCAAGCAAAAGCGCCGTTTGGTTGCGGCCGAAACTAACAAATGGCCTTGTCCGACGACCTAACTACCCGGTTTGTTTTTCCAAGTGCCAGCATTACGATATTCTGGTTTGACCTGGCTGACATTTGGCAATTTCTGGCCAGCAAAGGCTTCTTCTCCGCCTTTTTTCAAGGCTTCCTTGCTGTAGCTGGGCGCTTGGTAGGTTTTAGGCTTCCCAGCGTTGATAGCAGGTACTGGCAAGCTGTGACGCCGTGCGTTGTCCGCTGCGATAGCCGCCGCTTTCTCTGATTTCGCTGCCTCTTCCTGTGCTTTGCGGCGTCCGGCTTCATAGGCTTTTTCGAGCGCGATGGGATCGAGTGACGGAGCCTGATTCGGATCATATTTGCGCGGTTTCGGCGAGGGCAGGGGCTCTCCACCGCGATAGCTCTGACTGAAGGCGCTGGCTCTTCCAGCAGTGCCCTTCCAGCTGTAGAAGCGGTGCGCACCGATGGTGCCAAGGAACCTGAGGCTGGGTGCCCAGTAAGGATAAATTTCCGTGGTGTGATAGTGCGTCGCTGTGCCAACGGGAGATGCGATCTTTCCGCCCAGCGCTAAAGCAGCGACCTTCTTGGCCCGGTTCCAGTGATATTTCGACGGCGAGCGTCGCAGGGACCCGTCACAAGTATAAGAAAACTGGCATCCCGTGCTGCGTTCGCTACCCTGAAAAATCACGCCGCAAACGGTGCGCGGATAGCTGGGATGGCGAACGCGGTTCAGAACGACCTGGGCGACCGCGCGTTGTCCGGCATCAGGCTCCAGTCCTGCTTCGTAATAAATGGCCGAAGTCAGGCACTGCAGCGCGCGTCTATTGTCGATCAACGAGGCGCGGAACGCGACCGGGCGAATCAGATGAGCTGACGCGGTCTGATCTCGGCTGGCAGCTCCAATGCTACCATTGCTGGTTAGCAGGTCGCCAATCTCGGTTCCCCCAGGCTCGGCCAGTGGATCAATCGCCAGCTCCTCGTAATTTTGCGGGATCGCATAGCCAGGGTCGATGAAGTAAAAAGCGGAGCCCGCGAAATTTTCCTCGGCCCGCTCGACTGGCTGAAGACTGGGATCACTGGGATTATATTGCTGCGCGTCAAGGGAAGCCCGCGGCATGGTCGCGGGTACCATGATCAGGCTGAAAATCAGCAGACCCAGCAATATCCGTTCCCGAACATTGAGCATCAACCAGCGCGGCAGACGCCAAAGCTTTTCGACCTGCGGTTCCGGCTTTCCGATATCGGTGACGGCAGTTGGTGTTGAAGGTTCTTGGGTCCGTTTCGGCGGGGCTGGATCAGCTGCAACGGCAGGAGCAGGCGCTGTTGCAGATGAAGGGGCGTAGACGTACCCAGCCGGTCCGGCAATCGCCGAACTGCCGCTGCCTAGTTGCGGCACATAGGGAGGAGGAACGCGCACTGTAATTTTCAAAACACCTGCAAAGGCCCAAACGGGCTGAAAGCACTGCAATTACAGCCTTTCCCTAATGCTATCGCCTTCCAAAAACCGGGTGTTTCAAGATGGGACGAGGCGCTGGCAGGCGTTAAATGGTTAATCCAGCAATTCCGCGGGACAGCTATTAGGAATGCCTGGGTGTCTGAGGAAATCGGACTGCCCTGGCAGAGCTAATCTCTTTCTCAGTCCTTGTCAGAAGCGTGATTCGCTTCCTGAATATTCACCAGATGACGGGCAATGGCATAGCCGATAACGCCAAACATGACGCCACCAACGGCCGGTCCGATAACGATGCCCGGCAGCCCGTAAAGCGCCCCGCCAATCCAGAGAAACGGCAATATACCCAAAGTGTTGCGTGCCCAGTTCATTATTGTTGACCAGGCTGGACGCTCCAGATTGTTACAAGCGGCATTTGCTATGAACAACATGCCGTTGAAAAAGAATAACGGGGTCAGAAAGACCGCGAAAAGCCAAAAGACCTCGCGGCCCTCGCCCCGTAAATTGAACAGATCACCGATCGGTCCCTGGAGAAAGAAGAGGAGCGGCCAGACAAGCAGCGTATAGCCCAGGGCAAAGCCCATTGCCTGCTTGATGGTCAGCCGGATGCGGTCAAATTGCAGCGCACCGAAATTCTGACCGATTATCGGTCCAACTGCTCCCGACAGTGAGAAAAGCAGACAGAAAGCGACGGGTACAACCCGGCCCATAACGGCAAACCCGGCAATTACCTCATCGGGATAGCTGGCGATGAAACGGTAGGAAATGAAGCCGCCTACAGGGGTCGCCACATTGGTCATGATGGCGGGCACCAGTATCGCCATGACCGGTTTCAGATCCTCCTTGAACAAGACGGAAGAGAATTTCTGGAAACCGCCATAATGCTTGATAATAGGCCCTACGGCCAAGACAGAGGACACGATGGCCGCACAAGCTGTGGCGATGGCTGCGCCGTTTACGCCCAGCCCGAAACCAAAGATGAAAATCGGATCGAGTATGGCATTGGCAATACCCATGCTCAGCGTAACGTTCATCGCGCGCCGGGCCGCCCCGTGTGCGCGTAGAAAGCCGGAACATACCATGGCCGTGACACTGAACGGCATGAACGGGGCAACAATACGGATATAGCCGGTTGCGGCTTCTTTCGCGGTTCCCGTGGCGCCGGCAAGGTCCAGTATTTGCGGTGCAAAGACAAAGAAAATGATTGCCAGCGGGATTATCAGCATCATGCTGAGCGCCAATATATTGGTCAGATAGCGGCGCGCATATTCGGTATCTCCTTGACCGATTTTCCGTGCCGCCAGGGCGCTCGCAGCTATCATCAGTCCGATATTGAAAGCTGTACCGAAAAACAGGATGGTCGCGGCAAAGCCCATTGCCGCGGTCAGTGCGCTGTCGCCCAGTTGGGCAATGTAGAGCAGATCGACAAAATCGACGATGAACATCGTCAGCAAACCGATGCTTGCCGTTAATGTCATCACGGTAATATGCCGCATCGGACTACCGGTTAGGAATATGGCGGTCTGGCTGGCGATAATATGATCCTGAAAAATGAATATGTTGGCTGGAATCGACAAATTCCATCGCATCTTTGCCCTATAGCGTTTTGCCATCCGGTCAATTCATCTCTATGTGAGAAAAAGTTTCTGGGGAGCAATTTATGCTAGTGCGTTTGATTATCCTGTTTGTAACAGTCAGCTTCGTTTCAGCCTGTTCGGCAAATGAGGATGACGGTCAGCGGGGCACGTCCGAACAGGGTTATTTCGAGCGCAAGAACGTTGCGCCGGATCCAGCAGACAATAGCCGGTCGCCGCGAAAGCCCGAACATGCCTACGCACGAATCGCGCTGGACTGCATCAATAAACAATATCCCAATAAGATCAGCCATGTCATGAACAGTGCCAATGATGTGCAACAGCCGGTGCAGTTGACCCCGGTATTTTATGGCTGTTTTGACTGGCATAGCGCCGTTCACGGCCATTGGTTGCTGACGCGGCTGTGGGGCAATGGCTCGATCCCCGAAATGGAAGAAGAAATTGCCGCGGCATTGTCGACCAATTTTACGGAAGACAAAATTGCTGGCGAAGTGGCTTATTTCAATAGTGAAGGCCGAGCCTCCTTTGAGCGGCCTTACGGACTTGCCTGGTTTCTGCAGCTGACAGCGGAACTTAAGGAAATCGCCGCGGGAGAAGGATCCAAGGCACAGCAGGCGCAAATATGGCTCAATCGTCTGACGCCGCTCGAATCGGTCATTACCGACCGGATCAAGACCTGGATTCCAAAGCTTGCCTATCCGATCCGGCTGGGTACACATAATCAGTCCGCCTTTGCCTTTGGCTTGTTTCTGGATTGGGCGCGAACAAGTGACGATAGCCAAATGGAAAGCCTGATCACTGACAAAAGTCTCGTTTTTCATGGAGATGATCGCAATTGCCCCATCGCTTACGAACCGTCGGGCGAGGACTTTCTTTCTCCATGCCTGATGGAGGCAGACCTGATGCGGCGGGTGTTATCCGATACGGACTTTGCGGATTGGCTGACTGGTTTTCTGCCAGATATTCCGTTGGACGGCAGCGGCGACTGGTTGTCCGTCGGTATTGTCAATGATCCGACCGATGGAAAGCTGGTCCATTTGGATGGCGTCAACCTATCCCGTGCATGGGCGCTTGAAGGGATCGCGACTGCGTTGCCGGAAGGTGACAGTCGTAAAGCAGCATTGCTGGCTGCGGCGAAATTGCATGGCGATGCCGGCGAGGAGTCAGTGCGCACCCCCCATTATGCCGGCAGTCATTGGTTGGCGAGCTTTGCGACCTACTGGCGGACCGAACGCGGGCTGGACAGGGCGCCACAATCAAAAGCCGTTCCGGAAACCGGAGATGCCCAGAAAGGCAGTCAGCCACAGCAATTAGCAACTCCGCCGGAATAGCATATGTCCATGCGTTTCATGCCAGTTCCAGATAGTCTTTCACCAAAGGTATCGCCGTTCTGGCACCGCATATTTCCGGTCAATATCGATCTCGCTATGAAGAGTATCTTTGGTGTCTGGGCCGCGTATCTTGTCGTCAATGCGTTGCGCACGATTTTATGGGGCGCGCCGGATCACAGTCATACACTAACGGACTATCTGGTGACGACGATACTTTCGGTGGCCGTCACTTGGCTTTTGTATCGCCTGCTCACCCGGGTTGGTGATCGCAGCGCACTGGCGGTTTTCATACTTACAATTCCGACGATTTTCCTGGCCATAGGCACTGTCTATCTGACGAACTTGATATTGGCCTATCCCATATCGGTGCTGGAACATATCAGCGCAGAGCACCTGATTCCTCTGGAGGATGCTCTTTCACATTTTTTCGACACAGCCTTTATCAATTATCTGATATTGGTGGGATGGGGTGGACTCTATTTGTCCATGGCCAATAGCCGCAACAGTCAGGTCGCGTTGACTCACAGCCGCAATTTGGAGCGTGCTACCCGTGAAAGCGAAATGCGGGCGCTCCGCTATCAGCTGAACCCCCATTTTGTTTTTAACGCGCTGAATTCGGTCAGCAGTTTGATCATCGACAAGAAGAACGGGCCGGCCGAAAATTTGGTAGATGGTCTGGCGGACTACATGCGGTCGGTTTTGGATGATGATGGCGAAGACATGATCCCCGTCGAACAGGAGCTGACTCAGCAAATCCGCTATTTGGAGATTGAACAGGTACGTTTCCCTAACCGGCTCAGCTTTGATGTGCAGATAGATGATGGCGTTCGTGGTTGGAAAATTCCCGCCCTGATCGTCCAGCCGCTAGTTGAAAACGCCATTAAACACGGGGTGGCCCAGTCGTGCGTGCCGGTTCGAATATCGATCAGCGCAACGAAAGATGCGGACCGGCTTAAACTGGTGGTTTCCAATAATGGTCCGCTGCTGGCAACCAGTTCAAAAACCAGGGGAACCGGGACCGGGCTTGCCAATATACGGGAACGACTGGCCGCACTTTATGGTCCCGCCGCTGCATTATTCACGGGCAATGAATCAGATGATCTGGTGGTGGCAACGATCATCATTCCCGACGAGCAACAAATATTCCGCGACTATTGCTTGTAAGTGCGGTTTTTTTTGAGATGACCGATGACAAACTGCACATATTGATTGTTGATGATGAGCCCTTGGCCCGCCGGCGGATCAAGTCGCTATGTGACCGGATGAAGGATATTGACCGGATTACCGTCGCCAGCGGTGGTCAGGAAGCGCTGGACATGATGGTCGAAGATCCTCCGGAAATAGTCCTGCTTGACATCGATATGCCCGACATAACCGGTATGGATGTGGCAAAACGTTGCCAAGACCTGGAAAATGCACCGGAGATTATCTTCACCACGGCACATAGCCGATATGCCGTGGCTGCCTTCCGGTTCGATGCCACGGACTATCTGTTAAAGCCCGTCAAAGAGGATCTGCTGAAAGAGGCTCTTGGACGGGTATTGCAAAAACGGGAAAGAGGCGTCAGCCATCTGGGGCAACCTGCCGACCATCGGCTGTGGGTGCAGGATGGCAACGGCGCGGTGCAGATCAGAAGCGCAGATATCGGCTGGATCTCTGCTGACCGCGACTATATGCGTCTATGCCTGCCGGGGCATAACTATCTGGTACACGAATCGATGGGATCTTTATTGAAGCGGCTGCCGGATGGCATGTTTATGCGCGTCCATCGCTCCACTGCCGTACGCCGGGATTTTGTCCGTGACATTCGCCGCAAGGGTCGCCGTAAATTCATTGTGCTGGGCGATGAAACCGAACTCACCATCGGACCAAGTCACCTCAAGGATGTAATGGCTGCTTTTGCTGATTAAGCGGGCGGTTTTGGCTTGTCTGAAACCGTCACCGAATAGCGCGGTGCTGGTGCGGGCTGTAAATGACCGCCAACATCGACAAATGTCTCACGCTCGACATTATGCGGGTGCTGTTTGGCCTCTGCTAACGACAGAACCGGGGCGAAGCAAATATCCGTTCCTTCCATCAATCCGCACCACTCATCACGCGTTTTCATCTGGAACAGGTCAGTAAGCTTCTCTTTCAGTGGCCCCCAGGATTTGGGATTCATCTGCGCATCGAAATCGCTATCATCTTCAAGCCCCGCGACCTTTCGTAGTTGCGCATAAAATTGGGGCTCAATTGATCCGATCGAGATATATTTCCCATCCGCTGTTTCATAGCTGTCATAGAAATGCGCGCCGGTATCGAGCAGGTTGACGCCGCGCTGGTCCTGCCATTGACC
The DNA here is from genome assembly GCF_059726685.1 of Parasphingorhabdus sp. Taxonomy (NCBI): domain Bacteria; kingdom Pseudomonadati; phylum Pseudomonadota; class Alphaproteobacteria; order Sphingomonadales; family Sphingorhabdaceae; genus Parasphingorhabdus; species Parasphingorhabdus sp. Next base: position 3,193,947 of record NZ_AP041068.1, on the reverse strand, counting down.
GACATTGTGAAAATCGAAAATCATGGCCATCAGGGCGGCCGATCCGTCGGTCATGGCACAATCCACGACCTGACCGTCGCCGCCGGTTTTTGCGTGGAGCAAGGCCGAGACCATACCCAGTGCGAGCATCATGCCCCCACCACCGAAATCACCAACCATGTTGATTGGCGGCGTAGGTTTATCACCGGCTCGGCCAAAAGCGTGAAGCGCGCCAGAGATAGAGATATAGTTGATATCGTGGCCGGCGGCATGGGCGAGCGGCCCATATTGACCCCAGCCAGTCATACGGCCGTAGACCAGTTTCGGATTATCCTGCAACAGGACATCCGGGCCGAGGCCAAGCCGTTCCATAACGCCCGGGCGAAAACCTTCGATCAGGCCGTCAGATTGTTTGACCAGCTCACGCGCTTGCTGGATTCCCGCTTCGGATTTCAGGTCCACTTCGACCAGTTTGCGAGAGCGGGATAATGCGAGCCGGCCATCAGGCGCTCCGCCAGGACGGTGCAGAACAGTGACGGTTGCACCCTGGTCTGCCAGCATCATGCCGCAGAACGGTCCGGGACCAATGCCTGCAAATTCAATGATGTTGATTCCTGCAAGCGGCCCGGCCATATCCTACTCCTGTTTAATCATTTGATTAAACAGTCCTAATGCAGGCGTCGGATTCTAATCAAGCAGATTGTGAGCGCCGGTTAGCGTGGACGTTGTCCATGGGCGAGCGGCTTGCTCTGATTACCATGTTTCTTGAGATAGTGAGGTAATTCCACTTTATTTTGGCCCACTGGCTTGCGCGCCAGTTTCGGGTCAATCGAATGATCGAAAGCGATGCCCAAACGACCCTGCGCCACCCAGGCCACATAGCCTGTGACCCGGCCGATATTGCGCAGCTCCAGTTCCACCTTGTCGCCGCGTTTTGCGATCACCGGAGCTTCGGCCATCAAGCCGCCGGCAGACAGGTTGCGAATCCGCACTTCACCGCAGTCGTCGCCATCTACGAAGCGCAATGTTGCTTTCAGGAACAGGCTGTCCCGGTCAAGCTCGCGTTTGGGCTGGCCACTGGTCTGGCTGTTTTTCCCCAAATTATCGTCAAATGGTTCTCTCATGTGCTTCCCGCAAGTTAAATGTAAAATAATGTTGCTTGCCGCGGATAATAGGCCCGAAAAGGTGGAAGATTGGTTAATGTTCTGGTCGGCGATCAAATGAAATGTGATCCCAAAAAGAAACAACGGGTTTCTGACCGGCAAGTGTCTTGGACCAGCGCGTTAACGCTGTTGAGCCAGTAACGGTATCATAATGCGATTTTGGTGATTAGAACGCCAGTAAGCTATTGATCGCGAGAGATTTTCTCGTTGCGTTCATGCGCTTCCTGGGCCTCGACACTCATGGTCGCGATTGGCCGGGCTTCCAGCCGTTCCAGTGAAATCGGCTCGCCGGTAACCTGGCAATAACCATATTCACCTTCTTCGATCCGGCGCAGTGCCGCATCAATTTTGGACGTCAGCTTGCGTTGACGGTCGCGTGTTCGCAGTTCCAGGCCCCAATCGGTTTCACTTGACGCGCGATCATTGAGATCGGCTTCCTGGATCGGACCGTCCTGCAAATGAGCGAGAGTTTCCTTCGATTCTTCAATTATGTCATGCTTCCACTGTTCCAAAGCACGCTTGAAATAGGCTAGCTGCCGCTCGTTCATGAACTCTTCGTCGGGACTGGGCCGATAATCATCGTCCAGCACGATATCGCCTTTTTTGCCACTATTTGAAGCGGATGAATTTTTCGCTGAGGACGCCAAATATACTCTCCAACAACTATCACCAGCCTGATGGGCCAGCGTACGACAGGCTATGAGGCGGGCCTATAAACTCGGCTTTCGCCTTAGACAAGGTGCAATCTGTCGTAGCAGTGCAATTTATCCGGTTATGCCGCAAATGGTCTCTGAAATCGTCCGAATAACGACCCTGATCGCAAAGATTTCGCGACTCGGCATCATTGGTAAATCACCAAAGTTTATGGCTTTTTCTGAGCCCAGCGAAAGATATTCTCCGCAAATGGTATCAATTCGGGACATTAACTGTTCCTAGAGAGATTCTGATAGGGATTTTTCCAGTTTTTGCAGCGGAAACAAGGTTAACGCAATTGTGATCACTCCTTTCTTCTGCGCTTTTGATTGATATCGGAATCTACAGAGCGGCAAGCATATCGTTGCCTGACTGCCCATCGGTTCCAAAGCGGAAGAGAGTGAAGACTATGTCGGTAAGAATGGCTTTAGCAAAATTATGTGCATGTACATGCGGCGGTGCTTTGATTGGCGGCGGCGCGGTGCATGTATCGGAAGCGCCGACAGCACCTTATATCAAGAAGGTCGACAAGAAAAAGAAGGTGCGCGCCCGCGTTCTGAAGCGTGGCCAGTCTGCGCGCAAGGTTAAACGCACCCGGCGAACGGTTACCAAGACAGTGACGGCTTGCAAGCCAACCGTGGTAACTATTGCCCAGGCACCGCAGCCCATTCCACTACCTCCTCCGCCCTATATTCCTGCTCCATTGCCGGAAATTCCCGTGCTTGAAAGCGGCGGCGGTTCTGTCCCTGTCGTGATCGGCGGCAGCAGCGGCGGCTTCGGCGGTGGTTTTGGTGGCGGTTTCTTCGGCGGCTTCTTTGGTGGTAGCTCGGGCGGCGGTTCCGTCGTTATCTCTTCGACCAGCAGTGGCGGCTCGACCAGTACGTCTTCGGGCGGAAGCTCGACCAGTGGCGGTTCCACCAGCACGTCAACAGGCGGGTTCTCCAGCACCGGCGGTTCCACCAGTACATCAACAGGTGGCTTTTCCAGTACTTCTACCGGAGGCTCGACCAGTACGTCGTCGGGCAGCATCAGCACTTCGACAGGCGGCGTGAGCACGTCAACCGGCGGTGTCAGTACATCAACAGGCGGCGTCAGCACATCGACTGGCGGTGTAAGCACCTCGACCGGTGGCAGCAGCTCATCCAGCTCTTCCAGTAGCTCCAGCTCGTCGTCGAGCAGCTCATCCAGCAGCTCCAGTTCGAGTGGTAATACCTCAAGCGGTATGACCAGCAGCGGCATGACATCCAGCGGCCATCCCGGCACGTCGACCAGCAGCGGAAATACCAGCACGGGCAGCACCGGTTCTTCGGGTAGTTCGGGCTCGTCCGGAAGTTCAGGATCATCCGGCAGCAGCGGGTCATCAGGTAGCAGTTCGAGTAGTTCGAGTAGTAGTTCGTCAAGCAGTTCGAGTTCTTCCAGCAGTGGTGGTTCGGGTGGCAGCTCCGGTTCTTCGGGCAGCAGTGGATCATCCGGATCGTCAAGTTCGACGTCCTCTGGTGCGACAGGCGGATCATCCAGCTTTGGCAGCAGCGGCTCGTCCAGCAGTTCGAGTTCCTCTTCGAGCAGTTCGTCCAGCTCCAGCACCTCATCTGGTGCCAGCAGCGGCGGCTCAACCGGTGGTTCCACCGGCGGAACTCCGGTTCCTGCCCCGCCAGTGGTGCTGCTCTTCGGCGCGGCGGCAGCTGCCCTGTTTGCGCGCAGCCGCAAAGCCAAAAAGGCCGCCGCTTAATCGGCAGGCCGAAAAACTGAATTCACAAGGCGGCTGGAGCGATCCGGCCGCTTTTTTGTTGGCTGGGCCGCGCTCTGCACTTGAACCGGCGCCACTGTCTCGGCATAGGCTTTTTCCATGCATGATCTAAAAACCATCAGAGAAAACGCGGCTGATTTTGATGCCGCTTTGGCGCGGCGCGGTGTCGAACCCGTTGCAGCGACTATTTTGGCGCTGGATGAAGAAAATCGCAGCATTGCGACCAGGCTTCAGGAAGGCCAGGCGCGGCGCAACGAAGCGTCCAAGGCCATCGGCAAAGCAAAAGGGCAGGGCGATGAGGAAACCGCACAGGCTTTGATGGCCGAGGTGTCCGAATTGAAGGCGAGCCTGCCCGCGCTGGAAGAGCAGGGGCGCGAGGTTTCCGGTAAATTGCGCGATGCTCTGACTGTACTGCCCAACCTTCCCGCAGCCGATGTGCCCGAAGGCGCGGATGAAGATGATAATGTCGAGGTCGACCGCTGGGGCACACCGCGCAGCTTTGATTTCAAGCCGCGCGAACATAGTGATGTTGGCGTAGCGCTGGGCCTGGACTTTGAAACGGCCGCTGAAATGTCGGGTGCGCGCTTTGCGTTTTTGCGTGGTCAAATGGCCCGGCTGCAACGTGCGATCGGGCAATATATGCTCGATCAGCAGACCATGGAAAACGGCTTTCAGGAATGCGCGCCACCGGTGCTGGTGCGTGATGAGGCCATGTTTGGCACCGGTCAGCTGCCCAAATTTTCCGAAGATTCGTTCCAGACCACCGATGGCCGCTGGCTGATCCCCACTGCGGAAGTGAGCCTGACCAACAGCGTGCGCGGACAGATTTTGAACGAAGCCCAATTGCCGATCCGGTTGACCGCCCTGACCCCCTGTTTCCGTAGCGAGGCAGGCTCGGCTGGTAAGGATACCAAAGGGCTGATCCGCCAGCATCAGTTTGAAAAAGTCGAAATGGTCGCGATTGTCCATCCCGATCATAGTGATGCCGAACATCTGCGGATGACCGAAGCGGCGGAGTCGATATTGAAAACACTCGAACTACCCTATCGCAAAATGCTGCTCTGCACCGGCGATATGGGGGCAACCGCGCGCAAGACCTATGATCTGGAAGTCTGGTTACCAGGCCAGGACACCTATCGCGAGATTTCAAGTATCTCGACCTGCGGCGATTATCAGGCGCGCCGAATGAACGCCCGTTTCCGGGCCGAAGGCGAAACAAAGGGCACGCAATTTGTCCATACGCTCAACGGCTCTGGCCTTGCGGTTGGTCGGACTTTGGTCGCGGTTGTTGAAAATTATCAACAGGAAGACGGTAGTGTCATAATTCCGGACGCGTTAAAGCCTTATATGGGTGGTATCGAAAAACTGGAGCCTGCAAGCTGATGCGCATATTGCTGACCAATGACGACGGATTTGATGCCCCGGGCATGAAAGTCTTGCTCGACATTGCGCAGCATTTTTCGAACGATATCTGGATCGTTGCGCCATCAGACGAGAATAGCGGTGCGGGCCATTCGCTTACTCTGACCCGCCCCTTGCGCATCCGCAAGCGCGGCGACCAACAATATTCAGTCGATGGCACGCCCACTGACAGCGTGATGATGGCGGTCGCAAAGATCATGAAGGACGGTCCGCCGGACCTGATCCTCTCCGGCGTCAATCGCGGGGCCAATCTGGGCGAAGACGTGACCTATTCCGGCACTGTATCCGCCGCGATGGAAGGCGCGCTTGCCGGTATTCCCTCGATCGCGCTCAGCCAAAGCTATGCGCGCGGCGACATGGGCGATGATGTGCCTTTCGAAGCCGCACTGCAATGGGGCGAGCGTGTGCTGCGGCCGCTGATCAAGCAGAGCATGGATCATCGCACGCTGGTCAATATCAACTTCCCGGCGCTGCCCGCCAGCGAAGTGAAGGGCATCCGCGTGGTATCGCAAGGCATCCGCGACTATGGCCGCCTACAAATCGTCAGCAACCGCGACCCGCGCGGCTTTGAATATCACTGGTTCGGCCTCGGCCCGATGGTAGAAACGCCTGCGCACAGCACCGATCTGGAAGCGATTGAGGACGGCTATGTCTCGATCACGCCGCTGCATCTTGATCTCACCCATTATGAATCGATGGATGCTCTGGGCAAGCTTTACGATAATTAGGTGAGATGAGTCTTTATTAGACCTCAAGCGCCGGGCGCGGGCATCCGCCCGCTTGGCTTTCCTCGCATAAGCTCGGGCGCGCGGTCGCGCTTGCCTCGCTGCGCTCGGACGATGCTCTCAAGATTGGCACCGGACCGACGCGAAGCGGAGGCAAGGGCGCCAAAATCAAATGGCGTCCGCCGCGCCTTATGGCGCGATAGCCAAGGCGACGCATGTCGCCGCCCAGCGCCTGAGGTTCTAAAAAGAATCTTCCAAAGTTCACACAAATCACACCGCTTCAGCTTCACCCTCCTCCTGCTGATAAAATCCGCTACGTTCCAGAAATCCGCTGCGATCAGCCCGCTCCCAGTCAAGCTCGCCCCACTGCTCACAGTCTGCCAGATCCAGATCAGAAACATCAATATCCTCCGGCGCCATCGCCTGTATCCGCTGGCGCCCCTGTTGCAGCTGCAGGGCATTCATCAGCTGCGCATTGGAAAGGGAGGCATGCGGCTGCTCTCCCGTCCGGCCCGCCCCGTCAATCTCGTCGACCAGCTCTGCACAATCATCGCCCTTACCTATGCCCTCCAGCAGATCATCAAACTTCTCTGCCGCTACCCGCGCCGGTTTGCCGGCAAGGTCCAACCCGTCCGCCATCTTGTCGAGCCGGGATAGCGCTGCCAGAAACAATGGCGCGCTCCAGCGTTCCCTTGTCCCCACTTCCTCGCCCTGATGCCAGACCGCTTCGCGCCAGCCATTCAGCCCCTTATCCATCAGCTCATCCTGAAAGATATCGCGCGCATGGATAATCGCGGCATCCCACGCCCGGGCAAAGGCCCGTGCATCAGGCCGCCGCCTGAGCTTGTAAGCGCTTTCCCGAGACAGTCCCGCATAGCGCGCTGCTGCCCGGACATTACCGGTCCGCGCCAGCGCCTCGAGAAACACCACCTGCCGCTCCGGCGACCAGCCATCATGGCGCGCCCGGGGCTGCGCCAGATCATCGGCGGCAGGGATGTCGGTGAAACTATCGCGTGAAGGTTGCTGTATCATGGTCATGTTCCTTTGCTTTAGAGAAACAGACAAGATAACCTATTTGGTACATTGTAGGAAAGAGGGTGAGGTGGATGAGGAAATGAGGCAGTTTTTGATGGTTTAAAGGCGTTTAAGGAAAATTTATCAGTTATCGTTATCGTTGAAACAAGTGAGTCATCTGATCAACGTAATGAAACATAAACATAACCAATTCGACATGTCACAGGCAAAAGGTCTTGATGCAGGCCAGGCAGAGAGCCTGTTCTCGCGTATTGGTCAAAGCTTTCGCAAAAGCCATCAAAATGAGCAGCGTGAAACCCAGGCCATCGACGCCGAAGAGGCAAAAAGGCTGGTCGATTGCTTCGAGACAGCCAATCTGGGCTGGTTCTGGTCCACCGATCGCAGCGGCAGATTGATATACATCTCTGTCAATACGGCTAAGGCAGTAGGCAAAGACATAAGCGAGTTGGTCGGGTCAAGCTTTGCCGACCTGTTTGAGACCAGCGAGAATGATGCAGAGCAGAATCGCTCACTTCGCTTCATCCTGACCAAGCACAGAAAGTTCGCCGATATTCCATTCAAGACCGCAGATGTGGAAGAAGATATCTGGTGGGATCTGACAGGAATACCCCAATTTGACCGGGATGGAGAGTTTGACGGTTTCGTTGGCATTGGCAAGGATGTCACAGAACGGATTTGTGCCAAACAGGAAGAAAGCAGGCTGGCACATTATGATTCGCTGACAGGTCTTTCAAATCGCGCCCTGATGTCCAAAAAACTGGATTCGACATTATCGGCCTTCAAACAGCAGAAACGCGCTTGTGCATTGTTGCAGATCGATCTCGACCGGTTCAAGCTGATCAACGATACACTAGGTCATCCGGCAGGAGATACCCTTCTGAAGAATGTGGCAGATCGGCTGATGAGACTGCTTTCTGGCCGAGGGGAAGTGGCACGGGTCGGCGGCGACGAGTTTCAGGTGCTACTTCCCGATTGGGATGACCGGGGTGAACTAAGTGACCTTGCCGATGCGATTATCTCCAGCCTGTCCCAACCCTATACGGTAGAGGGTAGCCGCTGTGTAATTGGCGCGTCTGTTGGAATTGCCATAAGCCCCTTTGATGGCCGTGTACCTGAAGACCTGATCAGAAGCGCTGACATGTCGCTTTATGCTGCAAAAGGAGCTGGTCGTGGGCGATTCAGCTTCTTTTCAGAAAAGCTTCTGGAAGCCGTTAACGAGCGAAAAATTCTGGAGGACGATCTCCGGGATGCATTGAACAGAAATGAAATCGAACTGCACTATCAACCCTTGGTCAAGTCCAAAACAGACAAGGTGTCATGCTTTGAGGCTTTGATGCGGTGGAATCATCACGAGCGAGGCTCAATATCGCCGGGTATTTTCGTGCCGATTGCTGAAGAAACGAAACTCGTGCTGGAGCTCGGTACATGGGCTATCCAGCGAGCATGTCAGGATGCAATGCTCTGGCCAGGCAAAGTGCGGGTGGCCGTTAATGTATCCCCCATTCAGTTCGCCGATCCAAGCCTGCCCAAAATTGTGGAGCAGGCGTTGAAATCTTCTGGCCTGCATCCAGACCGCCTGGAGCTGGAGATTACCGAGAGCGTATTTCTCGAGGAAACCGCCGAAACAGAGGAGATGTTCGCCAGCCTGAAGCGATTGGGCGTTCGATTGGCACTGGATGACTTTGGCACGGGTTATTCGTCACTCAGCTATTTGCAGAATGCGCCGTTCGACAAGATCAAGATTGATCAGAGTTTTGTAAGAGGCTCCAATAAACCAGGTTCTCGCAACGGTGCTATCATTGCGGCCATTGTTGCGCTCGCAGACGCGCTAAAAATGGACACGACCGCCGAGGGAATTGAAGCCCATGACGAGCTTGCATGGATAAAGAGCCTTAATGTCAGCCAAATACAGGGATATATCTACAGCAAACCTATCGTCCAGGAAGAAGTGCTGGGGCATTTTGGGTCTGGAGAATGGAAGATAGAGCCTGAAGGGCCGGCTCTGCAACGCGACGACAGGATGAGCATTTTCCGCAAGGTAAGGATTATCTTTGGTGACAGCTATGAAGCTGCAGTTGTCCGCAATCTATCCAAGAGCGGAGCCTTGATCGAAGGTTTGATCTGTTTACCTGAGCGCACCAAACTGGTTGTTGATCTGGGGGATGGACAATTGGCGGTTGCCACTGTGCGGAGAACGAACGACAACCAAATGGGCGTCGAATTTGAACAACGATTGATAAATGACGGTTTCGGGGGCCTGTGTACCCGCCGCCGTGTCTCGCCCTATCTGATCGCAGCTGCCGGATTGCCCGACGCCAAAAGCGTTCAACTAGCAATCTCCTAAATCCCCAGTCGCCGCTTGCCCCGGCTCAGAAACAGACTGTTTTACAATTGTTGTAGTCAGCAGGGCTGGTCACCAACGGAATTAATGCTAGAAAGGACCCTCTCATAGGGGTGAGAGCGAGTGAACGGGGGCGTTCTATGCGTAAGATTCTATTCCTTTTTCTGGTATTTTCCGTATCGGCCTGCATTCCGCCGGGCCGCGATTATGGCTGGCCGCAGAACCGGGCAGCAGATGGTTCTGAACCGATATTACAAACGGATGCTTCGGTTTTCAGCCAGAGCCCGGATGAAGCGCCGCCGCCAACCTGGACCGCGCAGGCTGTGACCCCCAATGCGGTGAAAGTTGAAGACAGCACATATATAGTGAAACCCGGTGACACACTTCGCGGCATAGCCAATCGTACAGGCGCAAGTTCTGAGCTTATTGCAGCAACCAACAATTTGACCGCGCCTTATATCATCAGGCCGGGTCAGAAATTGCAAATCACCGGCGGCCGTTATCACGGCGTGAGTGGCGGTGAGACCGGGATTGCCATTGCCCGAGCCTATGGCGTTCCGTGGCGGGATGTGGTGGCGCTCAACGGTTTGGAAGAGCCGTTTATCCTGCGGGTGGGGCAAAGGCTATTGCTGCCAGCAGCCACACCGATGGACCCGCAGCGCATGACGATTGAACAGCGGGCGGCGGCCTTTGATCTGGATATCGATGATATCGTAACCGGCAGTCAACCGGCGCTGGCCAGCGCGACGACCGCGGATGAGCCATCTGATTGGCGCAAAGCAATTGCGCAAAAGGAAAAACCGGCGAAAACAGCGACAAAAAAACCGGCTGCAATCATCACGCCAAATGCGTTTTCTGGCCGGTTCAACTGGCCGGTGGAAGGCAAGCTGCTCTCCAGCTTTGGCAGCAAGGGGGGTGGTAAGGTCAATGACGGTCTGAATATCGGCGTGGCCAAGGGAACGCCCATAAGAGCATCGGCAGACGGGGTGGTTGCCTATAGCGGTAATGAAATAGGCGTTTTTGGCGGCCTGATCCTGCTCAACCATGGTGGTGGCTGGGTCACAGCTTATGGCCATGCGGACAAATTAAATGTTACGCGTGGACAAAAGATCAAGGCTGGTGATATCATCGGTCTGGCTGGAGACAGCGGCTATGTACAGGAACCGCAATTGCATTTTGAAATCCGTAAAGATCGAAAGCCGGTAAACCCCGTCTCCCATCTGCCGAAGCGGACCTGATGACTCTATGGCCCGGCGCTATTCCCGTAACATCTCCGACTATTTGACGCTGCGGCGCCAGTCGAGCCTGCCGGTCTGGCTCGATATTGCCTGGCGCGTCGCATTTGTATTGGGGCTCATCGCGATGGCTGTGGCGGTCCACTGGTTTGACCGTAATGGCCTGCAAGACAGCTACGATGGCGATGTCAGCTTTCTTGATGTCGTCTATTTCACGATGATCTCAATCACGACGACTGGCTATGGGGATATCGCCCCGGTGACAGAGCGGGCGCGTATGTTTGACGCCCTGGTCGTGACTCCCATTCGCATCTTCGTTGTGCTTATATTTGTCGGCACGGCCTATAATTTTGTATTCAAAAGAACCTGGGACAATTGGCGCATGAAAATCATCCAGAATAATTTGCACGATCATATCGTGATCGCCGGTTTCGGAACCAGCGGCAAGGAAGCGGTGCAGGAACTGATCGCCCGCGGCACCAATCCGGCGGAAATCGTTGTCGTCGATCCGTTTGACGAAGCGCTGGCACAGGCCGAGAAACTGGGCTGTGCGGTGATTAATGGCGATGCGACGCGGGATGTGACGTTGATGAACGTCAAGATTTCCCGCGCGCGATCTATGATCGTTTCGGCGGGGCGTGACGATACCAGCATCCTGATTGTACTAACCGCACGCCATCTCGCCTATCATCTGCCGATCAGCGTATCGGTCCGGGCTGCAGATAATGAACTTCTCGCACGGCAGGCAGGCGCAACGACCGTGATTAATCCGGTGAGCTTTGCCGGATTGCTGCTGGCAGGCAGCTGTGAAGGCGCAAAAATATCCGACTATCTCAGCGATCTGGCGTCCGCCACCGGCCGGGTCAAACTGGTCCAGCGGCCGGTTGATGAAGATGAGGTGGGGATGGCGATGAAAGATATTGTGAAAGAGGGGCTCGGCGTCCGTATCTACCGTGACAACAACATGTACGGATTTTGGGAAGAAGAAGCCAAGAAGCTTGAGGCCGGCGATATCATTGTCGAGATTATGCCAGGTAATGGCGCTGGGAATGGTGGTTCTGGGAGCCGGGCTGCCGGGGAAGAAGCAAAAGCCGAATAGCCTGTCCATGTTGCACCTGCGAACAAACATGCTATGCAGAGATACTGATAGCTGGCGTTCTCCGGGAGAAATATAATGACACAGGCCGATGCGATACCGATGCCGACTGGCCTGCGTCCACCGAACCGGCTGGCACAATTTAGTGAACTGGCGCTGCCGCTCGACTTTGTGCGCTTTGGTTTGCAATGGCCGCGCATTGTAACAGCTCCCAAAGGTGACGGACGTCCGATCTTCCTGATACCGGGCTATGGTGGCAGCGAATTATCTATGGGACCTTTAAAAGCCTTCTTGACCGGTCTGGACTATAATGTCTCTGACTGGGGATTGGGCAGGAACCAGGGGTCGGTTAATCGCGATATCGACCGGTTTACCGCTATTGCGGAAGCACAATATAACAGCAATGACCGGCAGCCATTGACGCTAATCGGCTGGTCACTCGGCGGGATTATCGCACGCGAGGTTGCGCGGCTCTCACCCGATCTGGTTCGTGAAGTGATCACAATGGGTGCTCCGATCATTGGCGGGCCGAAATATACGACACCGGGGCAACGTTATGCGAAATCCGCGCAAATCAATCTCGATAATTTCGAAAAAGAAGTGCATGCGCGCAATAGTATCGGGTTCAGCCAGCCATTGACGGTACTCTACTCCAATCGCGACGGAATTGTTGGACCGGATATCGCCAAGGATATCTATAATCCGCAGGCGCGCAATATCAGAGTCGATGGCGGACATTTTGGTCTTGGCTTCAATCCGAAAGTGTGGCGGATTATTGCGGACACGCTTGCCGGACGAGCCTGACCGGCCACACCTTGTAACCGGACAAATTTCGGCATATCCTCCGGCGCAGGAGAGAACATATGCCGTCATTACAACACCTATCTGCAACCACCGATCCGGACAAGCTGGCGCAGGTCTTGCGCGATGATGGGGCGGCGATTGTCGAAGATGTGCTTGACGGAGCCGCGTTGGAGAAACTGAAATCGGAAATCATGCCTTATGTTGAGGCGACCGAGCCCGGCCGGGATGATTTCACCGGACGCAAGACGACGCGCACCGGCGCGCTGGTTGCGCGGTCCGAGGCGTGCCGCGATCTTGTCATGGATGACCTGATTTTGGGCGGTGCCAATGCCTTTCTGAAACCCTTTTGTGAGCGGGTGCAGCTTCACCTGACGCAGTTGATCCGCATCCAGCCGGGACAGGTCAAACAACCGCTCCACCGCGACCGGCTGGCCTGGGGCGGCTTTCTGCAGGACAGTATCGAACCGCAGTTTAATACCATCTGGGCAGTGACTGATTTTACGCAGGAAAATGGTGCGACGCAGGTTGTGCCCGGTTCGAACAACTGGGAAGCGGGGCGCGAAGCTGGGCCGGATGAAATTCAATATGCCGAGATGAAAGCGGGGTCCGTCCTCGTCTATTCGGGGTCAGTCATCCATAGCGGCGGCGCAAATAACGCCGATCATGACCGGATGGGATTGAACATTACCTATGCGCTAGGCTGGTTGCGGCAGGAAGAGAACCAGTATCTCTCTTGTCCGCCGCATATTGCCAAGGATTTCGATCCGGCGCTGCGGGACCTGCTCGGCTATTGCATGGGCAGCTATGCGCTTGGTTATTACACGCCGCCGACCGGTCCGGGTGAAAGCCCCGAAGTGGTGCCGCCGGAATTTCTGTTCTCCGGGAAGGTAACCGACTGGAGCGACGGTGACGATCTGTATGAAAGCGTCAGTCGGCGCTCCAGCGAAACGGTCTAGGGCCTATCCGAGCAAGGCGTGAACAACGCCCATGGCTGTTTAGAAAAGCAGCCAATAGCCAGCATCAATGAAGAACAGGGTCTTGCTCTTCTGCGAGAACAGATAGTTGGTGCCGATGGCTGGAACGATGAAGCCCAGTGCAACGCCAAAGGCGGTCAGCACTTTTATGGTAAAGGAAAAGTCCGTGCCATAGGTCGCGAACGTATGCGCCAAAGTCCATGAGGCGACCAGGCTGAAAGCAAAGGCGCCGCCATAGATGGCGCCCATATTACCTTCCTTTATTTCTTCTTCGGTCAAGCCGACCGCGCCCATCCATTTCTTGCCCATGATCGGCCCATACCAGATGCCTCCGACCAGAAAGCCTGCCAAGGCTGCAACGACCACAGCGATCCAGTTTACATCGAAAATATTCATTCCATCCTCCCTGATTTTATGAACAGATTGTTTTTACACCGAAATCGCCGAAAAAACCAGCTAACGGCAGGTTGGACCAAGGTACCGGGCCATTGGAGGCGTGACTCATCGGAAAATAGCAGGTAAGGGCGCTGCCATCATGGCAACCGCAATTCCCTCTCCGCCCAAAGTCGGCATGGTGTCCCTTGGCTGTCCCAAGGCGCTGGTCGATAGCGAACGCATTCTGACGCAGCTGCGCTCTGACGGCTATCAGATGTCACCGGATTATTCCGGCGCAGATGTGGTGCTGGTCAATACCTGCGGATTTCTCGACAGCGCGAAGGAAGAGTCGCTGGAAGCCATTGGTGAGGCCATGGCTGAAAATGGCCGGGTGATCGTCACTGGCTGCATGGGCAATGAAGCCGATGCGATCCGTGCGCGCTTCCCCGAAGTGCTAGCGGTAACCGGCGCGCATCAATATGAGGATGTCGTTACGGCGGTGCATGCGGCGGCTCCGGCGGCACGCGGCGCGTTTGTTGATCTGGTCCCCGATGCCGGCCTGAAACTGACACCGCGCCATTATAGCTATTTGAAGATTTCCGAAGGCTGCAACCATCGCTGTTCCTTTTGCATCATCCCGTCGCTGCGCGGCGACCTGGTCTCGCGGCGTCCCGATGCGATCCTGCGTGAAGCGGAAAAGCTTGTCGCCAACGGGACCAAAGAATTGCTGGTCATCAGCCAGGACACCTCGGCTTATGGCGTCGATATCCGGCACAAGCCGCAAATCTGGAATGGCCCGATAGGGCAGGGCCGCGAAGTGCGCGCGCATATGACCGATTTGGCGGTGGCGCTGGGTGAACTCGGCGTTTGGACCCGGCTGCATTATGTCTATCCCTATCCGCATGTGGATAAGGTCATCCCGCTGATGGCCGAGGGCAAGATGACGCCCTATCTCGACATACCGTTCCAGCATGCCGCGCCCAATGTGCTGAAACGCATGAAGCGCCCGGCCAACGAGGCGAAAGTCTTGCAGCGGGTGAAAAACTGGCGCGATATCTGCCCGGACCTCACGATCCGCTCCACATTCGTGGTCGGCTTTCCCGGGGAAACGGAAGAGGATTTTCAATATCTGCTCGACTGGCTGGAAGAAGCGCAGCTCGACCGGGTCGGCGGTTTCCGCTTTGAACCGGTGGAGGGTGCCGCGGCCAACGCGCTCGACGGCGCTGTGCCGGAAGAAGTGAAGGAAGAGCGCTATCAGCGCCTGATGGAAAAAACCGCTGCGATCAGCGCCGCGCGACTGCAAGCCAAAGTGGGCCGCACGCTGCCCGTCATCATCGATGAAATCGGTGATCCGGATGAAGATGGCGACATTGGTGCAACCGCCCGGTCACAGGCTGATGCCCCGGAAATTGACGGCAATGTCTTCCTGCGCAACGTCAGCGCTGAGGTTGCGGTTGGTGATATTATAGATGTCGAGATCGAAGACGCCGACGCCCACGATCTGTTTGGGGCACCGGTGTCAGGCTGACATCTGGGCGGATCAAGACCCGCCAAGTCATTTAGATTCCCATATAGTCCTTCTTGCCTACAGGCACGCCCTGCATGCGCAGCAGGTTGTAGGTGGTGGTGACATGGAACAACAGGTTGGGGAGGTAAAAGCTTAGGACATAGGTTTTGCCGTCGAGGTCCATGGTTTGATCCGGGCCGATCGGCATCGAAATCGTCATGGTTTCATTGCCATCGATGGTCGCGTCATCGGCCTTGGCCACAGTCGCTCCACATTCCGCAACGCGGGCGATCAGGGCGTCAAACGTCTCGCCTTCCATCGGCAGGTTGGGCAGATCGTCGGTGGCGACACCTTCCATGCGCGCTGCACCGCGGACGGCAAATTCGGTGATCATCTGCACCTGCCATTTCATTTCATGCATGTCGGGGAACAGGCGGTTTTCCATGAAGGCTTCTTCGGATGCCTCTGTCGCTTCTGCATGAGCTTTGGCTTTTTCCAAAATGTTGGTCAGTCCGCGAAAAGCCTGCGCGGTGGAGGATTTGAAGATGTGGGAAAGTTGTACAGTCATTTGATATCCTTGATGAAAGTGATGATGCCGATCGGTAATGCGTACCTACATAAGATTTAAAAGCAGAAATCCGCCAAGTGCGACAAAGCAAAGCAATGTACCAAATGCACCGATGACGCGCGCCAGAACGAAGACTTTTCCGCCTTCTGCGCCATGTGATCCGGCTTCGGTGGACAGCGCGATAGCATGTGAAAAACGCGCAATCACAAAGGCGATCGCGATGATCATGATTGTCGAAGAGGGTACTACAGTCATCTCTGCGATGGCCAGGACCGCAACAAACAGACCCGCATTTTCCGCCAGATTGCCATGGCGCCGGATTTTTCGTTCCATAACCGGATCATCGCCAACGCCCAGATTAATCCCGGCTTTGGCACGGTGTAATCCGGTCAGAACCATGAGCACGGCCTGCAGGATGATCAGCAGGCCGCCAGCATAAGCGGAAATAATCGGTACAGTCATACGGTTTCTCCCAATAGCCTTGTTATATCTTTGTTCGTTACCGGCTCAAAAATACAAAGTCCAAAAGAGTATATGCACCCTTATTGTGCAAAAATGAGCCATGCATTTGCTGTCGCTTTGCGCTAGCATTAACCTGTGGAAACGGTCGCAGGGATGGAGAGCGATTTGGATTGGGAAGACATCAAGACCTTTCGCGAAGTGAAGAGCGGCGGAACGATCCGTGCTGCCGCAAAAAGTCTGGGTGTTCATCACAGCACGGTCAGCCGGCGGATTGAGCAGCTGGAAAAATCGCTGGGCGTCACTTTATTCGAAAGGCGCCCGGAAGGTTATTTTCCGACTTCGGCCGGGGAAGATCTGGCGCAAGCAGCGGGATTATTTGCAGACAATCTGTTGACGGTTGAGCGGCATATTGCGGGGCGCGATAATGAGTTAACAGGGACCATTCGGGTAACCATGGCGGAACCATTTGCGACGTCCATGTTTGCTGCGCGCCTGCCGGAATTTTGCGATGCCTATCCCGGCCTGGAGCTGGAGATACTGACCAGCTATGACCTGCTTGATGTCGCCCGGAGAGAGGCCGATATTGCTATTCGCATGGACAATAATCCGCCCGATACTTTGGTTGGCAAGCGCCTGTTTGCCTATACGACATCGATCTATGCCCATCCCGATTATCTCGCCCGGCATGATTTTGTGAATGCGCCGGAACAGGCCCGCTGGCTCGGCTGGACAGACCGGGAAAGCCGGTTTCCGGACTGGACGCAGGACACCGAATTTGCCCGCGTGCCGGTATGGGGGAATTTCGGCAGCATAGGGCTGCAGATCGAAATGGCGAGGGCGGCGATGGGACTGGTCATGATCCCCTGCATCGCTGGTGACAATACGCCTGATCTGGTCCGGGCGACCCGACGTGACCCGACACCATCACGCGATATCTGGATACTCACCCATGATGACCTGCGTCGTACGGCCCGGGTGAAGGCATTTATGGACTTTGCCGAAATGGTTTTGCGCGACAACAAGGCAGCACTGACCGGTCAGCTTTGATTGGCTAGCTGTGATCGGCCAATTCTGATCGGCCAAATCTGATCGGGCAGTTACCAGATAAGGTAAACTGATATCTGCCTGTTAACCAGTTTTGGAGCAATTGGGCAGGAAGTCCGCCATTTTTGCGGCAGGCCTTTAACTATGAAACTGCACAGGCTCGCAATCTATGGGCTTTATCCTGTGAAGAATGAACGAAGTCATCTCGAAATTATCTCCAGCGCGGCAGATCGGTATGCTGTCGGCAACAGAAGTGTTGTCGGCCTTTGCGGTGACCGCGATTGCCTATCTGCTGATCTTCGGTGTTGATAGCAATTTCTGGAACGTCATGACCATGGCTTTCCTGATACCATGGGTGATCTGCCTTCCGGCCAATTTCTATTTTATCAACCAGCGCAAACAGCTGATCGATATGGCGGATGAGCTGAAAGTGACGCAGGAAAAGCTGCAGCAGGTGAACAAGGATTTACAGCGCAAGGCCAATATTGATGGCCTGACCGGTCTTGCCAACCGGGAATATTTCATCAAGCTGTTTGATGAGCGGCGCATGAAGTCGGTCAATAATGTCCTGATGATTATCGACGCCGATCATTTCAAGAATATCAACGACGGTTATGGTCATCCGGTCGGGGACAAGGCGCTGATCCTGATGGCATCGGTTTTCAGGCGCATCTTGCGGAAGAATGATCTGGTCGGCCGGATTGGTGGCGAGGAATTTGGCGTATTGCTGCCGGATACCTGCGAAACCGAGGGCGAGATTATCGGAGAGATGATCCGGCATGAAATTGAAAGCACATTGTTCGAGCCGCAGGAAGGTATTCCGCACCGCATTACGGTGAGCATAGGCCTGACCGGTGTGTCTTCCTATGAGGAGCGCGCCTTGCCAATGCGCAATGCCGACAGCGCGCTATTTGAAGCCAAACGGCGTGGCCGCAATCAATGCGTGCTCTATACGCACGGTATGCGGGCAAAGCCGCGGCCTTTTTACGAAGCGGGCAATAGCTCTGGCAGGATACAAATATCGGTCTGATCCGGGCTCGAAGCTTTCTGAAATCCGCTCTGCAAATTAGCGATGACGGGCACTGTCTGCGCTGCTAGTGATTGTCGCTATGACAGATACAGATTCTTCCGACCCTTCGCCGTCCGACAACGGTTCCGATAAACAAAAACATCTCTATCTGGTCGACGGTTCGGCCTATATTTTCAGGGCCTATCACCGCTTGCCGCCCCTCACCAATATTCACGGTGAACCTGTCGGTGCCGTCTATGGTTATACAACCATGCTCTGGAAACTGGCGGATGAGCTGCACAAGTCCGATGGTCCGACCCATATGGCGGTCGTGCTGGACAAGTCGTCCCAGAGCTTTCGTAACGAGCTTTACAGCGAATATAAGGCGCACCGGCCGGAACCGCCGGAAGACCTGCGCCCGCAATTTCCGATGATCCGCGATGCGACGCGGGCCTTTTCGTTGCCGCTGATCGAGGAAGAAAATGTCGAAGCCGACGATATGATCGCCAGCTACACCAAGGCGGCAGTGGCCGAAGGGTGGAAGGTCACGATTGTGTCATCCGACAAAGATCTTATGCAGTTGATCGAGCCGTTTGATGACAGCCGCGTCGATATGCTGGATACGATGAAAAATGTCCGCATGGGCAAAGCGACGGTCGAAGAAAAATTCGGCGTCGGTCCGGAAAAGCTGGGCGATGTGCTCGGCCTGATGGGCGATAGCGCAGACAATATTCCTGGCGTCCCCGGCATTGGGCCGAAAACCGCGTCAAAGCTGATCAACGAATATGGCGATATCGAAGCCGTGCTCGCTGCTGCACCGGACATGAAAAAGTCCAAGATGAAAGAGAATATTCTGGAGAATATCGAGCAGGCGCGCCTGTCACGGATACTGGTGACGTTGAAAGATGATTGCCCGCTGCCCGATAGCCTGGACAGTTTTCTGCTGCAGGATATTCCCGATGGCCCCTTGCGCGAGTTTCTGACCCATCACGGGTTTAACTCGCTGCTGAAGAAGCTCGGTGGCGGGCAGGCGGAACCGCAAAATCCCGATGTCGATGGCGGTATTGGTGACAGTGCTCCGGCAGCGGCAGCCAAACCGGTGGAAGCGCCAGCAATTGATCGCAGTGCCTATGAATGTGTGCAGGATCTAGAGACGCTCGACAAATGGATTGATCGTGCGCAGTCGAAGGGCGTGATGGCGGTTGATGTCGAGACGGATAGCCTGGAAAGCGTAACCGCGCGGGTCGTTGGTGTCTGTATGGCCACCGGACCCAATGAGGCTTGCTATATCCCGCTTGGCCACGGCAGCGGGGATATGTTTGCCGAATCTCCCAAACAAATTCCGACCGAGGAAGCGCTGTCCCGACTGAAACCGCTGCTTGAGGATGATGCGGTGCTCAAGGTTGGGCAGAACCTGAAATATGACATGACCGTGCTGGCCCAACATGACATTCAGATCACCCCGTTTGACGACACATTGGTGATGAGTTTCAATCTCGATGCCGGCCTGCACGGGCACGGCATGGATGAACTCAGCAAGCTGCATCTTGGCCATGAGTGTATCAGTTTCAAATCGCTGACCGGCACGGGCAAGAAAGCGATCACCTTCGCCGAAGTCCCGCTCGACAAGGCGACGGAATACGCGGCCGAGGATGCCGATGTCACCTTGCGCTTGTGGGAAATATTGCGCCTGCGCATGGCCCCGGAAGGCGCGACGCGCATCTATCAGATGGTCGACCGTCCGCTGGTCCCGGTCATTGCCAAGATGGAAGGAACGGGCGTGCTGGTCGATCGCGAAGAGCTGGCGCGGTTGTCGCAGAGCTTTGCCGAAAACATGGAAAGCCTTGAGAAGGAAATTCATGACCTTGCCGGAGAGCCATTTTCGATCGGCAGCCCAAAACAGCTGGGCGAAATCCTGTTCGGCAAACTCGGCCTGAAGGGCGGTAAGAAAGGCAAGAGCGGCCAATATTCAACAGATGTGACCGTGCTGGACAGACTCGCCGGCGATGGCGAACCGATAGCGCAAAAGGTTGTCGACTGGCGGCAGCTATCGAAGCTCAAATCCACCTATACTGATGCACTCCAGGAACAGATTAATGCCAAGACGGGCAGGGTGCATACAAGCTATTCCCTTAGCGGCGCACAGACAGGCCGGTTGTCGTCGACCGAACCGAACCTGCAGAATATACCGATCCGTACCGAAATCGGCCGGCAAATTCGTCAGGCTTTCGTAGCGGCATCGGGTAACGTTATTCTGGCGGCCGACTATAGCCAGATTGAGCTGCGTCTTGCCGCGCATATCGCCGATGTCGATACGCTGAAGGCTGCCTTTGCCGCCGGAGAAGATATTCATAACCGCACGGCGCAGGAATTGTTCGGCACGGTTGATCGCGACACGCGCGCGCGGGCGAAAACGATCAACTTCGCTATCCTCTACGGAATCTCTCGCTGGGGTCTTGCCAAGCGGCTGGAGGTTGATCCCGACGAGGCGCAGGATATGATCGACACCTATTTTGAACGCTTCCCCGGCATCAACCGCTATATTTCCGAGACCCTGCAGGCGGCGCGGGAAAGCGGTTATACGGAAACGCTGTTTGGTCGCAAAACCCATTTTGAACGCTTGAAATCCGCCAACCAGGCAGAACGTCAGGGCAGCGAGCGTGCGGCCATCAATGCCCCGATCCAGGGCACAAGCGCCGACATCATAAAACGGGCGATGGCACGGATGATCCCGGCCCTGGCCGAGGCGGGACTGGGTGATGTTCAAATGCTCATGCAGGTGCACGATGAACTGGTGTTCGAGCTTCCGGCCGGTGATGTGGAGGCAGCATCAGAAGTCATTCGCAAGGTGATGGCAGGGGCTGCAGAACCAGCCGTCAAACTGTCAGTGCCGCTTGATGTGGATATCGGAACCGGCAAGTCCTGGGACGAGGCGCATTGATTAATGCCGGGCAATCCCGGTGATGTTACCGGAAAATCACGGTGACTGGCCGGTTACGCCTGAAGATATTGTCGTTGCCGATATTGGCGGCACCCATGCGCGCTTCGCGATTGCCACGCTCCAGAGAGGCCAGATAATCCGGGTCGAAAACCAGATTATAATGAAAGGCGCTGACCATGCCAGTCTGGAGATGGCATGGCAGGCATATGGCGGAGAGATCGGCCGTGAACTACCCCAAGACGGAGCGATAGCTGTTGCCGCTCCCGTAAACGGGGACGCCCTTCATCTTACGAATAACAGCTGGGTGATCCGGCCCCGTTTGATCCGTGAGAAACTGAAGCTGAACCGGATCAGTCTGGTCAATGATTTCGGCGCGGTTGGCCATGCGGTTGCCCTGCTTGGCGATGATCAGTTCGGGCATATTTGCGGACCCGATAGCCCGGTCAGCGGGGAAGATTCCATTACTGTCGTTGGACCGGGTACCGGTCTTGGCGTTGCGCATGTTTTAAGAACAGGCAGCGCCTATCATATATCCGAAACAGAAGGCGGCCATATCGCTTTTGCGCCGCATGACGAACTGGAAGACCGTTTGCTCCATAATCTGCGCAAACAGCACGGGCGGGTTTCGGCAGAACGGATTGTGGCCGGCCCGGGTCTGCAGGCCATTTATCGCGTGCTGGCAGAGATTGAGGAACAAACGCCACAGCCGTTTGATGACAAGGATTTGTGGCAACTGGCCCTTGGCGGCAAAGACCCTCTGGCGGCCGCTGCTTTTGACCGGTTCTGTCTGTGTCTGGGTTCTTTTGCGGGAGACATGGCACTGGCCCACGGGTCAGGCGCTGTTGTGATTTCAGGCGGCCTGGGCAACCGGATTGCGGATCAATTGCTCGCATCGGGCTTTCGCGATCGGTTTACGGCAAAAGGGCGTTTTCAGTCCCTGATGGAACAAATTTCGGTGAAGCAGTTTTTCAATGAAGAGCCCGGATTATATGGTGCTGCTGCAGCATTTCTGAAGGAACACACTCCGCCGGTTTTGTGATGTTGAATCTTTGAGATTTTCAAGAGAAATTTCAATCAGGTATCAGACTTCTCGGTATTCATTAACTCGCCGGTTTTGTCCGGTGACCATGTTCCACCCTGTCATGCCATTGCCGATCTCGCTGCGTGGGGATGGTCAATCTGCGGTTCCGCGGATTTGCGGGCTTCGGCAAAAGATTTTCGGAAAATTGTAACTTAGTGGCCGCTCCGAGCGAAACCAGAATATCTTGGGAGAGGTCAAATGAAACTACGAGATCTGGAATATATAACCGCCATTGACAGGCATCTCAATTTCGGCAGGGCCGCGGAAGCCTGCAATGTGTCTCAGCCCGCACTGTCGGCGCAGGTCAAAAAGCTAGAAGAGCGGCTGGGCGTGGAGATTTTTGCGCGTACCAATCATAAGGTGATGGCTACGGAAGCGGGTCACCGGATTATCGAAACAGCCAGAGACATGCTGAAATCTGCGCGTCAGATCAGAGACTATGCGGCGGAATATAGGGACCCCCTATCTGTTCCTTTGAAAATCGGCATCTTCCCGACCTTGGCCCCTTTTATCGTTCCTTATGTGGCGGGAACCGTGAAGGATCTTAGCAAGGAAATGAAAATGATTTTCCGGGAAGCGCCAACCAAACAGTTGATATCGGAGCTGGAAAATCGCCGCATCGATATCGCAATGGTCAGTGGCCCGGTGGACCATCCTTCAGCCAATTTCACACCGGTATTTCGGGAAGACCTGCTGCTGGCCGTATCCAATAACCATCGCCTGGCCAATCGTGACCAGATTTCTGCCAATGAGATACCGGTTGAAGAACTGGTATTGCTGGACGAAGATCACTGCTTGCGCGAAGATACTTTGCGACTGTGCGATAGCAAGAATGTCGGCATTGACATGCCTGAGGATCTGGCCGCGACAAGCCTGCTGACGGCGACACATTATATTACCCAGGGATTTGGATCGACGTTGGTCCCGGCGCTGGCGAGAAACTTTTTGGGTGCGGCCAATCCGGATGTAAACATGGTGGCGATTGATGATCCGGGCTATGGCCGGACCATCGGTTTCCTGTCCCGGAAAGGATGTCCGCGCGAGCATATCCTTCTTGCATTATGTGACAAGATTCGTACTGACCCACCTCCCGGAGTGGCGCCAGTCATGTAAAATGACAGCCGATCCATGATTGCAAAAAACGCTGTTTCAGCCTGTCCGGGTTCCGGATGGGCCTTTCGTATTTATCTAATATAAACAGATAGTTAGATGATAATATTTGCTTATGATGGTCATCGATAGCTTATATTATACAAGCTCAATTCATCCGCATATCACACCGCTCCAGAAGGTACGGCGCTCAGAACTTGCCGTGCCGCGGGAATGTTTCCCGCAAACAGGAAGGTGTAAGAATAATGACTAATTTCCCCCTTGGTTCGACTCGTTCCGTGTCGAAGAAACTGCTTGTGGCTTCGTCCACAATTGCCATGCTGGCATCTGCGCAAGCGCATGCACAGCAAATCATCAATGATGGTGATAATATCACTGTCACCAGTGCGGCAGATGGCGAGACTATCAGCGCGGCCGCCGGTGTCACCAGCACCGTTGATGGTGCCCCCGTTGTAGTCGTCAACAATAATGACGTGACCCTGGATAATGCCGGCACCTTGCGCACCTCCGGTGTGACTCAGACGGTTCAGGTGAATGCAGGCACGACCGGTGCCATTATAAACAATGCTGCGACAGGCGTGCTTGAAGCTGATTCGCGCGTTGTCAATTTTGACGGCACAGATGCAGTGCTGAACAATGATGGTATCATTCGCGGTACTGGCAGTCAGCGCAACGGCGCAGTTTATGGCAACCGGACATCCAACAATATCGCGATCAATAACAGTGCAACCGGGTTGATCGACGCTGGTGTTGAAGGTGCCGGAATCGCAATTGAAGTTGGCGGCGGCGGTGCTCCCCGCGGTGGTTCCATAGTCAATGCCGGTACGGTTCAAGGGCGAGGACAGGCGGCCCCAACAGGCGGCACCGCCGGCGATGGCCTGCGTTTCTTTGGACCCGGATTAGCCCCTGCCTATATCTATAATGGCAATATCACCAATAGCGGTACAATCGCGTCCGAATCGACACAAGGCACGGTTGCCGGTATTCGCTTTGCCAACCGGATCGGATTTCAGGGCGTTCTGGAAAATCAGGCAGGCGGCACCATCTCCGGTGCACAAAACGGCCTGTATTTCGGCAATGATGCCGATCATAGCGGCGGCGTGGTCAACAATGCCGGGACGATCTCTTCCGACAGCCGCGCACTGAACATTGATGGCACTGGCCTGGTCATCAACAATACGGGTTCTATTCTAGGCACCGGTAATCAGCGCAATGGTACGGTCTATGCGGATAGCACTGCGCAAGACTTCGTCCTCAACAATGACGGTACAATCGATGCAGGCGCAGCCAATCAAGGCGCCGGCTTCTCAGTAGAACTTAGCGAGGCAGGTAATGCCTTCGCGATCAATAACACCGGCACCGTGCAAGGTCGCGGGCAGGCATCTGCCGGTGCGGCTGCCGCCGGTGACGGTTTGCGTTTTGAGCGTACACGTAACGCGGGTGTACTCGACGGTTCGACAACTGGACTCTTCACCGGTGATATTGTGAACTCTGGTCTGATCGACTCCGAAAGTACGCAGGGCACCGCTGCCGGTATCCGTTTTGTGAACGGAGTGTCCTTCTCAGGCACCATCGACAACCAGGCTGGTGCTACCATCTCTGGCGCGCAAAATGGGCTTTATTTTGGCAATGCGACCCCAGCGGGCGGTGGTGATTTCACCGGTGCTGTGGTCAACAACGCGGGTGTCATTTCTTCGGACAGCCGTGCGCTGAACATTGATGGCACTGGCTTGGTTATCAACAACCTCGCTGATGGACAGATCATCGGCACCAACAATCAGCGCAATGGTACCGTCTATGCTGACAGCACCGCGCAGGATTTCACATTGAACAATGATGGCCTCATTGATGCCGGTTCCGGTAATCAGGGTGCAGGTTTTTCGGTCGAACTGAGCGAAGCTGGCAATGCCTTCACGATCAATAACACTGGCACCGTGCAAGGCCGCGGCAATGCTGGCGCTGGTCTTGCGGCCGCAGGCGACGGTCTGCGCTTTGAACGCGCGCGCAATGCGGGTGTGCTGGATGGTACGTCAACGGGTCTGTTTACGGGTGATATTACCAATAGCGGCACCATCAACAGTGAAGCCGCCAATGGCACAGTCGGTGGCATCCGTTTTGTGAACGGTGTGTCCTTCTCAGGCACGATCGAAAATCAGGCCGGTGGCACCATCTCCGGTGTGCAAAACGGCCTCTATTTCGGCAATGCGACGCCAGCCGGCGGTGGTGACTTTACTGGCGCTGTCGTCAATAATGCAGGCATCATTTCGTCCGACAGCCGGGCATTGAATATTGACGGTAGCGGTTTGGTGATCAACAACCTTTCCGGCGGTCAAATCCTGGGCACAGGTAATCAGCGCAACGGTACCGTCTACGCAGATAGCACGGCGCAGGATTTTGTCCTGAACAATGATGGTACAATCGATGCCGGATTGGCCAATGAAGGTGCAGGTTTTTCGGTCGAACTGAGCGAAGCTGGCAATGCCTTCACGATCAATAATACCGGCACCGTGCAAGGCCGCGGTCAGGCATCTGCCGGTGCAGCCGCTGCCGGTGACGGCCTGCGCTTTGAACGCGCACGGGTTGCCGGACTGCTCGACGGTTCGACAACTGGTCTCTTTACCGGTGATATTGTGAACTCGGGCGTGATCAACTCCGAAAGCACGCAAGGCACGGCGGCCGGTATCCGTTTCGTGAACGGTGTGTCGTTTTCAGGCACCATCGACAACCAGGCGGGCGGTACCATCTCCGGCGCACAAAACGGCCTCTATTTCGGCAATGCGACCCCAGCGGGCGGTGGTGATTTCACCGGCGCTGTCGTCAACAACGCCGGAACCATCTCGTCCAACAGCCGGGCACTGAATATTGATGGCAGCGGTCTGGTAGTCAACAACACGGGCTCGATCCTGGGCACTAGCAATCAGCGCAATGGCACTGTCTATGCGGACAGCACGGCGCAGGATTTTGTCTTGAACAATGACGGTCTGATTGATGCAGGTGCCGCCAATCAAGGCGCTGGGTTCTCGGTAGAATTGTCTGCCGCTGGAAACGCGTTTGAGATTGATAATAGCGGAACCATTCAGGGTCGCGGCACGACCGCTGCCGGTTTGGCTGCCGCAGGTGATGGCCTTCGTTTTGAACGGGCGCGTAATGCGGGCGTTCTGGACGGCACATCAACGGGTCTGTTTACCGGCAATATTACCAATAGCGGTCTGATCGACAGTGAAGGTGACAGCGGAACGACCGCTGGTATCCGCTTTGTAAATGGCGTCAGTTTCAATGGTACCATTACAAATGCCGCTGGCGGCACCATTTCCGGTGTTCAAAATGGCCTCTATTTCGGCAATGCTACACCGGCGGGCGGCGGTGATTTTACTGGCGCTGTGGTCAACAATGCCGGAACCATCTCGTCAGGAAGCCGCGCGCTGAATATTGATGGCACTGGATTGGTGGTCAACAATAGCGGCACCATCATCGGTACCGGAGCGCAGCGTAACGGTACAGTCTATGCAGACGGCACGGCCAACAATTTTGCGTTGAACAACAGCGGTACGATTGATGCCGGTGTGGCCGGCTCCGGCGTGTCTTTCCAGCTTGGAACAGCGGATGGTGACGTACGCAGCTTTACGCTGATCAATGACGGCACGATTGCCGGTCGCGGTGATGCGCAGCCTTCAGGGGCCTCTGCCGGACTGCGTCTGTTCAATGGTGCCGGGGCAGGAACAACGGTAACGGTGGCAGATAATATCGTGAACAACGGTACTATCTCTTCTGAAACCGGTCCTGCATTGCTCATTGAGAATATCGCCTTTACCGGAAGCTTCATCAATAATGGCAGCCTGACAGGTCCGGTCGCTGTTGATGCATCGTCTGCGCTGTCTGGTTTGAACTTTGTTCAGAATGGCGGCGCCATCACGGGTGACTTCATCGGCTCGGCGCAAGCGGATAGCCTGTCCTTTGCCGGTGGAACCAGCGTTTTGGCCGGTGATATTACCGGAAATGTTGCGGTTGATGTGGCGGCACCAAGCACGGTGACGATTTCAGGCGCAAGAAGCCTGGAAGGTTCCCTTTCTGTTGAAGGCAAATTGGCCTTCGACTTGGGCACTGACAGTCTTGCGGTAGATGGCGATACCAGCTTTGCTGCAGGTAGCGTCGTAAATATCTCCACCAATCAGACCTCTGCAGAGCTGTTACTGGATGCTCCGATCAATGTTCTGACCGAAACCGGAACGTTCACGGACAATGGCGTTACAGTGAATGTCATCGATGATGATTTCCTGATCGACTATCAGGTCGACCTGGGATCAATAACGGTGACACCAACCGCCGTAGAGCTTGGCAATGTGTCTGCTGATGCGAATATCTCGGGCTTTGGATCGGCCATCACGTCGGCTGTATCCAACGGCCGCCTGCCTGATGCTGTATTTGACGGATTGAATGCCGCCACCAGCACAGCGGAATTCGAGGCAACGGCTCTCACTCTTCTGCCCGCGATTAATGATGGTGTGGCCAGAGAGATTTTCGAGACACAGCGTTTTGCCAGTAGCTTGCTGACCAATCGTTTGTCAGGTGATGAGACCGGTATCTGGGGTCAGATATTCTATCGCAACGCGGACCGCGATGCCGATAGTCTGAGCGCTCTGGGCTACGATGCCGATACCATCGGCTTCACTCTCGGTCTCGACAAGAGCATTGGTGAAACTGCCAAAGTGGGCGTTCTGCTCAACTATGCAGATATCGACATTGATGCCAACGGTCTGGCCGGTGCGCAAACTGATGTGAACAGCTATCAGATATCTGCTTATGCAGGCCTCGATTTCGGAGCGGCCTTCGTCAATGCAGAGCTGGGTTATTCTTTCAACGATGTTGAAAGCAGCCGCACGGCTGTGGGTGCACTGATCTCCGGTGAATCCGATGCAGATGGCGTGATAGCCAGCCTGTCGACCGGTTATCGGCTGGAGACAGGTAGCTTCACCCTGACACCATCAGCAGGGCTGCGTTATGCCAGCCTGTCTCAGGACAGCTTCACGGAAACCGGCGGTCTGGGTCTGACCCTCGATATCGATCGCACAGAGTTTCTGGAAGCGACGGTGGGCTTGCAACTGGCCGGCAAGGTTGATGAAACGAAAGACCTGTCGATCGTGCCATTTGCCAACATTGGCTACAGCTATGACCTGATCGGTGATGGCGTCGGCGTGAACAGCAGCTTCAATGGCGGACTGGACAGCTTCCGACTAACGGCGGGAGAATCTTCTCAGTCCCGCTTTGACCTCGGTGCTGGTCTCGACCTGGTCAACAAGAACGGGTTGAGTATCGGAGCGGAATATCGGGGGCGTTTTGCATCCGATTACCAGTCCCATTCGGGCGGAATAAAGGTTCGCTTTGCGTTCTGAGTAGAAAGTTGACCTTTCGTCCGGGAAAGCCGGCTGGTGGAAACACCAGTCGGCTTTTTTGATTGTGCAGATATCGCCCCGGACTATTTTTCAGGCATAAACAAAGGCGGGAAAGTCAGACTTTACCCGCCTCTGCGCAAATTATTGTGATACTAGTCGGTCAAAAATATCGGGGTGGGCAATGCCCACCCCGCAAGGGGTCACAGGCCCTCAACACTTTTACTGACCATGATATTCACCGCAACGCGGCGGTTTTGTGCTTTGCCTTCCCGGGTGCTGTTATCGGCCAGCGGATCTGCTTCAGCCATTCCGGTTGGGGTCAGCATGCGATAGGGCTTCCAGCCGCAAGCTTGCTGAATATGATTTACAACACGGCCGGCTCGCCGCTCGCTCAGTACCTGGTTATACTCCTGGCTTCCGACGGAATCGGTGTAACCGACAACCAGCAGGAGCGCGTTTTCCATCGCTTCGGCTTGAGCCGCGGTGTCGCAAAGTTCTTGCTCAGCCTGCGGAGACAGTCTCCACTTGCCGGTGTCGAAATATACGTTGGTCGTACCTCTAATATTATACTTGTCGATATCGCCAACACGGCCGCGCAGCGCCTCGGTCGCCGCCGTCTGTTCTGCAAAACCCTGGGCCGTGCCATTACGGATCATACTGGCAGTTTTAAGGTCTTTGTCGCGTAGACGGATTTGGCTGGCCACCAAGCCTTCGCCCCATTCCACGGTCCGGACGGTAACCGGAAGACCGTTGAGCAGCGAATCGGAAGCAAGTTTACTGCGGCCGAGACCCAAAAAGCCCTTGCTCGCCTTGATTTCGGTAGCTTCAGCAACAATGATTGCCGTGTTGGCGCCATTTTCGCTGGTTACCTGCATTCTGTCGGCTTTGCGCGCGGAAATAAAGCCTTCGATCTCTGGTCCCTCAGGCAGGCCGGACAGGTCAGCCGGTGGCAGACCGGTTACGGTAATATCAACGTCATCTAGGTCCTGCTGCTGCGCAGACACGCTGCTCGGTGCCATAATGGCAGCCGTGGCAAGCAGGAATGTAATTCTCGAATTTCTGGAAATATTTTTCATTGTTCTACTCCTTCAAACAATAGCATCTCGCCCCGCATGTTGATTGCTCTTCGTCTGACCGAACCCGTAATGGCTTATTTGACTGTCAGAATCCCCTCATCTCGTGATGCGAGATGTGCAACTTGGATTACCTCACTGTTCAGATCATCCTTTCTGGCACATGAACGCTGACGAAAACGCCGTTGGTTTTACAGGTGGTCCGAGCCTATATTGCGGCGAACAGTTACAAGTGGTGTTGTGCGAGCCGCAATCACGTGTTGGTGGACTCGTGACGAACATCTTCTCTGGCATACTCACCGCTTGTTTTGTTGGGTGTCGCTCAGTATCCTGAAAATCGTTTTGATTTGCAGGAATGGTGTCGGAACAGGATGTCGGAATGAGATTGCTCGAAAACCTCTGAACATCCGGGAAAAAGGTGGTGAGCCCTGCTGGGTTCGAACCAGCGACCTACTGATTAAAAGTCAGTTGCTCTACCGACTGAGCTAAGGGCCCACAACTGCACAAGGCTATTGCGAAGCGCCTCCCTAGTGGTGCTTGGCCACGGGGTCAAGCGGCTTTGGGATGTTTTAGCTGGAATTTATCACAGGCCTTTGCGGGAAGCAATTTGTGCAATCGTCAGACCGGTTACCGGATCGCGCCACTTGGGTGCGATTTCGGCAGCTGGCTGCAGCACAAAGGCGCGTTCCCGCATCATCATGTGAGGGATTGTAAGTCTTGGATTGTCTGCGGAAAAAGCGCCTTCACTCCATAATATAATATCGAGATCGAGCACTCTTCGTGACCATGGTTGCCCGCGTCTTGTACCAAAGCGTGATTCGATGCTCTTCAAAAGCGTTAGCAATTCGTCCGGGCGAAGGCCCGTGCTTATGATCGCAGCAGCATTGGCATACGCACGGTTTGATGGGCCGACTGGTCTGGAAGAGAGAGTTGCCGAATATTTCAAGACAGTCAGGCCCTGTTGTTCAAGCGCGGTCAAAGCCGCTGAAATGACTCTGGCGGGAGGTCCATGCCGGACATGGCGCTGGTTGGAGCCCAGGGCTATCAGGAAGCGGGTCTCGGGCACTTTGCTCCTCGGTTCATAATTGCAGATAGCGCTAAACTAACGGTTTAAACGTCAGAAAACCGCTGCTACCATGGAAAGACAATAAGGCAAATGCAGGAGCAATATTATGGGCGTTCGACATGTTGGCGGGGGTGGTGCCACATTGCTACTGGCCGGGTTGGCCCTTTCACTAACTGCTTGCGGTGGCAACAGTGCCAGTTCTGAACTGGAACCCGCCGAAAGCATCGCACGGGCCGATCTGATCGGCGCAGATGATACGCGATATGGTGAAGTCATAATTGGTGAGGGTGATGGCGGCCTGATTGTGCAAATTACTGCGGAAGGCCTGGCGCCTGGACCGCGCGGGGTTCATATTCACGAAGTGGGAAAATGCGAGGGACCTGACTTTAAATCAGCCGGCGGGCACTGGAATCCCACAGGAAGAGAGCATGGATTTGACAATCCTCAGGGCGCGCATATGGGCGATTTCTTTAACCTTGATATTGGTGAGGATGGCAAGGGTTCAGTAGAAGCGACGATAGATGGCGCTGCCCTGAAAGAAGGGGATAACGCCTTAATGGATGCCGATGGTGCGGCTTTTGTGGTACATGCCGGGCCAGATGATCTAAAAACCGACCCTTCGGGGGAAAGCGGCGGCCGGATCGCTTGCGGTGTTTTCGAGTTACAGAAATTTGAACCAACCAGATAGTGATTGGGTAATAGCTGTCACGCCGAATTTTTTGAATTCCAGAATATCTTTTTAGCTATCGGGGGGTCGCATGGCTATTTCAGTTCTTTTTGTATGCATGGGTAATATTTGCCGGTCGCCGTTGGCCGAAGCTGCTTTGCGGCAGGAATGCGCGCGCATGGGCATCAATATGGTGATCGATTCTGCTGGAACGCATGATTGGCATACCGGGCGACCGCCGGATGAACGGGCGCAAGCTGTTGCTGCTCGTAATGATGCGCCAATCGACCATTTGCGTGCCCGCCCGGTAAGAACCTCAGACTTTCGAGACTTTGATCATATTATCGCGCTTGATGGGGATAATCTGACCAATCTGAAGGCGATACAGCCATCTGATGGTTCTGCGCGGATCGCGCTGCTGCTGGATTTTGTCGAGGGCCGCGCTGGCCAGGATGTTGATGATCCCTATTATGGCAACGATGAAGCGTTTGAACAAACCTGGGCTGATGTTGTGGCTGGAGCCAAAGCACTGGCCGCCAAATTCTCCTGAATGATTTCTCTATGGGAATTGGCTAATTTCGTGTTTTCGGTGATTATCGATTGATGTTATCTATGGGTTAACTTGTTGATTTTATCGAATCGACATCCGGTTTTTCTTGAAAAATTCACATAATCAACCGATATTGAAGGGGATAGCGCCGTCATCCTGTTTTTGCGGCGCAATAACTGAGGAGTTTGAATATCATGGCTTGGCCTGACCCACGAGCGACAATGTCGCGTACACCTGTTGGCACGACGCCACAATCCGACGTCGCATATGACGCCGGGCTGCGCTCTTATATGCTTAAAGTCTATAACTACATGGCGAGCGGCGTGCTGCTCACCGGTATTGTGGCGATGCTTTTTGCAAGTTCCGGTATGGCCGCGGAAATCATGTTTGGCGGCGGACCGCTGAAGTGGCTTATTATCCTTTCTCCCCTGGCGATCGTTTTTGCGATGAGCTTTGGTCAGAATAAATTCTCTACATTTACGCTGCAGGCTATGTTCTGGGGCTTTGCGACCTTGATGGGGCTGTCGATGTCGACGATTTTCCTCGTCTATACCGGTGCGTCTATTGCCCAGACATTTTTCGCTACATCGGCGGCTTTCCTGGGCCTTAGCCTGTTTGGCTACACAACCAAGAAAGATCTGTCCGGCTGGGGCAGCTTCCTGATCATGGGTGTGATTGGTCTCATCGTTGCAATGGTGATCAACATTTTCCTGCAGTCCACGATGTTTCATTTCGTCATCAGCGCGATCGGTGTTCTGATCTTCGCGGGTCTGACGGCCTATGACACGCAGCGGATCAAGAGCATGTATGCTTATGTCGCCGGTACGGACATGGTTGGCAAAGTTATTATTATGAGTGCGCTCAACCTGTATCTGGACTTTATCAACATGTTCCAGTTCCTGCTCAGCTTCATGGGCAGCCAGGACTAAGCCTCTATTCATATGCTTTGACGTACGACAAAGCCCGGCAGGAAACTGCTGGGCTTTTTCTTTTGGCAGTTGGTCGTTTTTCGGTTGCTATTGCTGGACAAGCGAGAGCCTCCCGCATAAGAATTTTGCGCGATCCATAGGGGAAATATAGTGCTTCAGAGTGTAAAAAAAGTTCGTTTGTTAGCCGTTGCTGTGGCCGTATCTGCGCTGGCCGCCTGCCAGACCGCCCCGCCTCCGCCTCCACCAGCTCCGGTTGCCACTCCACAATACACACCTCGTGCGCCGACGACGCCATTTGGTGCGAGTATCAACACCATTGTGCCGCAACTGCGTCCTGACGGTTTGCGGCAGACAATCAATCGTGACATCGGGCCTTTGGAAACTTTATGGCATGTAAGGGCCGCATTGAATGTCGCGGCACTCAGCTGCACCGGGCCCCAATATTCTCGACTAGTGAGTGACTATAATGCCTTCATTGGCAACAATAAGAAGTTTTTGCGGAACGCCAATAATGCGATTATCAGAAAATATCGGCGCGATCATGGCGGCGGATATAAGCAAGCACATGATCGTCATCAGACCAGCCTGTATAACTACTGGTCATTTTCTCCGTTGCGACGCCCCTTTTGTGACCAGGCGGTGCAAGTCAGTCAGCGAGCGATTGTAACGAAATCTGAAGAATTAGAGGCCTTCGGCGCGCAGGCGCTGGCCGAACTGGAAAAGCCGTTCACCGATTTTTATCTCGCCTATGAGGAATATGAGCGTGATCTGGATGCCTGGCGCCGCCAATATGCACCGGAGCAGGCCCGCGATGCGGCGGATGAGACAATCAATACAACCGGCCTGACCAAAGGAGGTTAGGCGCTGGATATTCCAGATTAAAATTGGGCAAAAAAGAAGGCCAGATGGTAGGAACCATCTGGCCTTTGTCTTTCAGCTTCCCAGAGATGAGGAGAGAGCGCTGAAAGAAGGAGGGATTGATTTAAAAGCCGAAGCGGACCCCGACTGAATTTTTGTCGTTTGCCGCTGGCCCTGCTTCAGACAGATAATCTGAGCGCACCGAGCTGGAAACGAAGCGACCGGGATTGATGGCATCAACGCCGCTGTCCTGTGCGTTGGAGCGATAAGAAAATTCTTGAGGAATGAACAAACTGGTCAGGCCCGCATCGGGTTGTGTTGCGACAGGTGCTATGTCGTTCTGTATGCGGAAACCGGGTGCAAATTCAGCGGCCATAGTAGCCATGAAACCATGGTCCTTTTTGCTGGTAACACCAGCCAGATCAAAATTGCTTATAGGAAGGTCGATGGCCTGATGCTTTTGGGGGGAAGCGGTTTCTGCCATGCTTTGGGTATCTATGGCAGAGTCGGCAAATGCTGGCGTTGCGGTAATGCTGATAAGGGCAGCGGCGGTAACGATAACTGCATTTTTCATAACTTCGACCTTCCTATATCGGCAGCCAGCACTTGCTTGCTGCTCTCATAGGTGGTTTCGGGCCGGAAACAGATTCGGTTACAGAAGGCTCAAATTATTATTGATTAAATTGATCAATAGTGAGTTTTAGATAGCCTGTAACACTTACAGAAAGGTGCTTTTCTAGCTTTCTGGCATCAGTGCGGCATCAACCGCCTTCGCTTCCTTATATTTTTCGCGCGCCCTCAAACGCTCCGCATAGGCCTGGAAACTATCGCGGGCCGGGAAGCTTTCAAATTGCAAACCCCAATCAACTTGCGAGCCGACATAGACATCAGCCATCGTGAAGCGATCACCGCAAACATAAGTATGGGATTGCAGCATCTGATCCAACACATCCATGGCACGGTCATAACTGCCGTAACCTGCAGTACGCTCTTGCTCTTCTGTAGGGGACAGGCCGAAACTGCGATCCAATACTGCCTGTTCAATCGGCCCTGCCGCAAAAAACAGCCAGCGATAATAGTCTGCGCGCTCATCTGTTGTCGGCGCAAGGCCGGCATCCGGAAAACTATCGGCCAGATAAGCGCAAATCGCCGCGCATTCTGTCACTGTCCTACCATTATGTACAATGGCGGGAACCTTGCCCATCGGATTGATGGCGAGATATTCATCCGATTTCATTTCGTCTTCATATGCAATGATCTTCTGATCATAGTCGGCTCCCGCTTCATGCAACGCCCATCGCACGATTTGACCACGGGACATGGGGTTGGTGTAAAAGGTGAGCTGTGATGAAGTTGGGGACATTATCTACTCCTGTAGTGGCGAGGATTAAAATCATAGCAAATTGATAGATGTATTACAGTTGGCACTTGTTTAAACTGACGTCTTTCGCCGACGCTATTGCTTTCCATATTTTCCTTCGATCTGACGAAGAATTTCAGCCAGCGAGCGTTCCGGTGCGGGCGTGAAGGTCTTTCCGGTCTTGCCCAGTCTTTCCATGCGGTCGAGGCGGAACATGCGAAAATCGTCGCGCAATTCGCACCAGGCCACCAATGTCCATGTCTTTCCCCAGAACCACAGGCCCAGTGGTTGAACATTCCGGCTGGTCGCTGCGCCTTCCTCATCACGATAGTCGAAGGATAGGATATCGCGGGCATCAATGGCGGCTTCACACAGATCAATCACATCTCTGGTTTGCTCGCCGATACCCATTTCGGGAGCGAATATCTTGGTGCCACCGACCTGGTCGCGTTCCTTTTCCGGCAATACCGTTTCGATCTTCACCAACGACTCTTCTGCCGCTGTTCTCATCGCGGTGCCGCCCCAGGCGCGCACCATACGGGCGCCAGTGACAAGAGCGACAATTTCCTCGCGCGTGAACATCAACGGCGGCAGATCAAAGCCGCTGCGCATAATATAGCCGATACCGGCTTCGCCATCGATAGGGACACCAGTGGACTGTAAATCGGCAATGTCGCGATAGATGGTGCGCTCGGACACTTCCAATCGCTCGGCCAGCATGGCCGCGGTGACAAGCCGACCGCCGCGCAGATATTGCACAATCTGGAAGAGGCGGTCGGCTCTGCGCATATCTAGTTTTTGAAAATACCGAGCGAATTGCCCTCGGTATCCTTGGCATAGAAGAAGGAACCGGCCGGGATCAGAATGACATCCGATACGACCTCGCCGCCGCCTTTTTTCACGCGCTCCATTGCATCATCAAGATAGCCATCGACCGCGAGATGTGCAGTGATTCCATCGCCTTCGGTTGCCGGCTTTCCTTCGTACAGATGGCCAGATGAGGCGTTTTCGCCTTCATAGGGCAGCATCATGATCGGTTGCGGGCCCGCTTCATTCTTTGTGAGCGGGGCCTCCAGCAGCGTTTCATAAAAGCTGCTAGCTCTTTCCAGATTTGTGACGGGAATCTCGGTCCAGACAAGACGGTTATTTTTCGCTTTGGTCATTAACTTGCTCCTCTTCGTTGTTGGGGACAAGTTCGCTATGCCATAGCCCTCCTGACAGCATATTGTCAGGAGGGTCCAATTATTTTTCCTTTATTGACTGTCAGTGTCGAGAAGGATCTCAAATCCACCATAGATTAAACGTTTCCCATCCATTGGCATCTCTGCGCCCGGAGCAGGCATCCGTTTGTCTTCACGCATTTTTTCTGCACCGGTCTCAAACGCCTCTTTAGACGGCCATTCCGCATAACCGAAAGCGATAGCTTCGCCGGCCTTTGCCTGAACCGCGCGCTTGAAATCGGTAACCTCGCCGTTTTGTATCCCCGCTGCCCAGCCATCGGCAGCGCGCAAGGCTCCATTGTCAATTGCCAGACCGCGCATCGTCTCGCACATATCGGCAAAGGCTTGGCGTTTCTCTTTAGGGACAGGGGCGACATAACCCTGTACATAGCCTGCCGGGCCGCTGGTCCCCCGTTCACCAACTGTTTCAAAGCCTGAATAGATCATCCGCATGCCATCAAACGGCATTTCTGAGGGCCCTTCCATCCGTTCATCACTCTTCATGTCCTGATGAGCCTTATAATAATCTTCCTTTGTCCCCCAATCTATCCATGAGAAGACAATATTCTCACCCTTTTCGGCGTCTACCGCTCCGTACATATCGGTAAGTTCGCCTCGCGGAACGTCGGATCCCCAGCATTCGACAATCCGCCGGGCCCCATAATCGGTAAAAAGTGGCACGGACTCTTGCGCCATTTTTAAATAAGCTCCCTTATTGGCTTCGGGAACCGGAATGATGAATCCTTGAAAATAACTCATTTTCTCTCTCCTCAACCCGAATATAGCAAATTTGAGCTTTCTAATCACGCGCGCACAAAAAAAGCGGCGTGAGACCAGTCACGCCGCTTTTTGTTTTTGGGCAGCAGACGGTGAGCCTGCTTTTCAGTGTAATTACTTGTTCTTGGTCGGCGTCTTTTTCTTAGGCGCCGGTTTCTTCTTTTTCTTTGCTGAGGGCGCAGATGGCGTGACCTCAAAGGTCAGCTCGTTGTCCTTCAGATGCACCTTGACCTCGCCGCCATTGACCAATTTGCCGAACAGCAATTCTTCGGCCAGTGGCTGCTTGATCTTCTCTTGAATGAGGCGGCCCATTGGGCGCGCGCCATAGAGTTTGTCATAGCCGCGTTCGGTGAGCCATTTCTGGGCATCATCATCGAGAGTGATATGAACATTCTGATCTGCCAGCTGCAGTTCCAGTTCAAGGATGAATTTCTCGACGACCCGCGCCACGACTTCTGGCGGCAGATAAGCAAAGGGCACAATCGCATCCAGGCGGTTGCGGAACTCAGGGGTGAACATTTTCTTCACCGCTTCATCGCCAGCATCTTCCTTGGACACATTGCCAAAGCCGATGCCTTCTTTTGCCATGTCTGACGCACCGGCATTGGTGGTCATGATGAGAATGACATTCCGGAAATCAACAGTCTTGCCATGATGGTCGGTCAGCTTGCCGTTGTCCATGACCTGAAGCAGGATGTTGAACAGATCGGGGTGTGCTTTTTCAATCTCGTCGAGCAGCAACACACAATGCGGGTTCTGATCGACAGCATCGGTCAGCAGACCTCCTTGGTCATAGCCGACATAGCCCGGAGGCGCACCGATCAGGCGAGAGACACTGTGGCGCTCCATATATTCGGACATGTCAAAACGCTTGAGCGGAATGCCCATGATCGAAGACAACTGCCGGGCAACCTCGGTCTTGCCAACGCCAGTAGGTCCGGAGAACAGATAATTGCCGATTGGCTTGTTCGGTTCACGCAGGCCGGCACGAGACAGTTTGATTGCGCTCGAAAGCTTTTCAATTGCCGCATTCTGCCCAAAGACAACACGCTTGAGATCCTTGTCGAGATTTTCCAGCGTCTTCTTGTCATCTTTCGATACGGATTTGGGCGGAATGCGCGCCATGGTCGCGATAACCGCTTCAATATCCCGGGTCGTGATCATCTTTTTACGACGCGAAGGCGGCAACAGCATTTGCATCGCGCCAACTTCATCGATCACATCAATAGCCTTGTCTGGCAATTTGCGGTCGTTGATGTAACGGGTTGAGAGTTCTACTGCGGACTTCAGGGCATCAGGCGCATAGCGTACCTTGTGATGCTCTTCAAAGGCACCGCGCAGGCCAGCGAGAATCTTGATCGTATCCTCAACGCTGGGTTCGTTAACATCAATTTTCTGGAACCGGCGCAGCAAGGCGCGGTCCTTTTCAAAATGGTTGCGGAATTCCTTGTAGGTGGTTGATCCGATGCAGCGGATGATGCCGCCGGACAAAGCTGGCTTCAGCAGGTTGGATGCATCCATCGCGCCGCCACTGGTCGCACCAGCGCCAATCACCGTGTGAATTTCGTCAATGAACAGGATCGCGTCCGGCATTTTTTCGAGCTCGGCGACGACCTGTTTCAGCCGTTCTTCAAAATCGCCGCGATAGCGTGTTCCGGCCAGCAGTGAACCCATATCAAGAGAATAGATAATCGCAGGCTTCAATACGTCGGGAACGCTTTCCTCGACGATCCGCAGGGCCAAACCCTCTGCGATGGCGGTTTTACCGACGCCGGGTTCGCCGACATAAAGCGGGTTGTTCTTGGACCGGCGGCAAAGAATTTGCACGGTACGATCAACCTCGGCCTGGCGTCCGATAAGCGGATCAATCCGGCCATCCTTGGCTTTCTGGTTCAAATTGACGGTAAACTGGTCAAGCGCGGTTTCTTTTTTGTTTTTCGCCTCTTTTTTCTCGTCACTCTCTTCGCTGCCGGACAGTTCGGCCGGATCAATCGATTGTCCGCCCTTGCCAACGCCGTGGCTGATAAAGCTGACAGCATCCAACCGGCTCATATCCTGTTGCTGGAGGAAATAAACGGCATAGCTCTCTCGTTCAGAGAACAATGCGACAAGCACGTTCGCGCCGGTCACTTCATCTTTGCCGGACGACTGCACATGCAGGATTGCACGCTGGACAACCCGCTGGAAACCGGATGTCGGAGAGGGGTCGATGGATTTTTCCACCTTCAGGGAATCCAGTTCGCTGTCGAGATACAGAACCACCGCGTCTTCAAGCTCGCCCAGATCCACTCCGCATGCGTTCATCACTTGCGAGGCATCACCATCGTCAATCAATGCCAGCAGCAGATGTTCCAGTGTCGCATATTCATGAGACCGATCAGCAGCATTTTTCAGCGCCTGATGTAGGGTCTTTTCCAGTGATTCTGCGAATGAAGGCATATATATACTCCTAGAAGGGACAATGGAATGTCCCGTTAGCTGAAAGCCTATGCGGTCCGGTGTTGCCCTGACCTTAACCTTTTGGCTTCCTTCTTAATCTATGCGCAACCCAAAAAACATCAAGGGCATATCCTGAGAATGGCAAGCATGTAGCCAAGGTAGAGCGTATTTCCTGATCTCTTCTCCTAAACGGTTCAAGCCGGATCAAATTAAATCTGAATATTAAGATATAGGGTTAACAAATCCTTACCAGGAACCGGAATTTACGTTTTTTTAAACAGGCTGTCGGCACTCGCACGATGTGACACGGCAAAGCTTTTCTTGGCTTCACAGCGGCTTATTTCTGTTTTCAGCGTAGATATCCGCTTCTCAAGCTCATCCACAGAAAATGGGTCCAGGTCCTGTTTTATCAGCAGGCTGAGTGGATCATTTGCGCTGCGCGGCAGATCATCGTCATCATTCATATGAAAATATCCCATCTTTTTCGGCCATTTGCCTCGGCAATGTTGACCCGCACGGCTTTGCTGTCAATAAGGTCATCAGAGAAAAAGCGCCTGCCATTTACGCGTTTTTGGGGAGATTTGGGGCAGCCATGACAGTATCAGAAGTTTTGCAGACGGAAATGATAGCGGTAGCGATCAGTGAACCAGGCGGGCCGGATGTTTTGAAGCCGGAAACAATGGCCGTTCCACAGCCTGCCGCTGGCGAAGTTTTGATCAAAGTTGCGGCGGCCGGTGTGAACCGCCCAGATGTGGTTCAGCGTATGGGGCTCTATCCGGCTCCTCCAGGCGCATCTCCGCTGCCGGGTCTGGAAGTATCCGGTGTCGTTGTTGCACTGGGCCAGGGCGTGGAGCCGGAGTGGATGGGGCGCAAGATATGCGCTTTGACCAATGGCGGCGGCTATGCAGAATTCTGTGTGGCTCCTGTGGGACAGTGCCTTCCCGTTCCGGACAGCCTGACCATGGAAGAGGCGGCGGCCTTGCCGGAAACATTGTTCACTGTGTGGAGCAATCTGTTCAACCGTGGCTTTGCGCGGGAAGATGAAACAGTATTGGTCCACGGAGGCACCAGCGGGATCGGTACTATGGCGATCATGCTGGGTAAACTGTTTGGGTTGAATGTGATTGTTACTTGTGGTTCCGATCAGAAATGCACAGCCGCAAAGACCATCGGTGCGGACCACGCCATCAATTATAAAAGCCAGGATTTTGTGGAAGAAATCAAGAAGATCACCGGCGGACAGGGCGTGGAAGTGGTTCTTGATATGGTTGCCGGTGACTATGTCCCGCGTAACCTCAACTGTCTGAAGGAAGACGGCCGGCATGTCACAATCGCCGTACAGGGCGGCATGACAGCCACCTTGAACATGGCGCAGGTCATGATGAAGCGATTGACCCTGACCGGATCAACATTGCGCCCGCAATCGGCTGATCGCAAGGCGCTGTTGGCCGATGAACTTTACCGTTATGTCTGGCCGGATATTGAGGCGGGTAAGTTGAAGCCGGTAATGGATGAAACATTCGCGCTTGCCGATGCCGCCAAGGCACATGCACATATGGAAGCCGGCGATCATATCGGGAAAATTATTTTGAAAGTGGAATAACGGATGGACGAGAATATCGACTTTCACGGCGCAAAGGCGGCGCTGTTTGTCGATGATAAACTGCTCGTCTATCGCCGAGATGACAATCCCGATATTCCCTTTCCGGATATGTGGGATTTGCCCGGAGGCGGCCGCGAAAACGGGGAAAGCGGCGCAGAGTGTATTGTCCGGGAAACCTTTGAAGAATTCGGCATAATGGTCGATATTGCCGCGCTTGACTATGTCCAGAATTACGAGAACTGGCGGGGTGGAAACAGCCGAAGAGCTCTCTTTTTTGCCGGTCAACTCTCTTCCAGCCAGGTGGATGCCATTGTCTTCGGTGATGAAGGGCAGCACTGGCATCTCATGGCGGTTACAGACTTTCTGGACAGCAGTCAGGCCGTGCCGCATTTGCAGGATCGATTGCGTCACTATCTGGGGCATTAGAGTAAAAATCGGCCAGTTTCTGTAAACAAAAGGTCACAAAACGGGAATCATCCTGTCATATTGGCAGGTTATAGGCTGGCTCTATGGATAGCTTCCATAGGAGTGCGATGATGGCCAAACAATTTCCGCCGATTTCTTCATCTGATATCCCGTTGCTGGAAGCAGACCGCTATGAGGCGCGACTGACCCGGCAACCACGGGTCAACCCGGCGGACCGGACACGATATCGAACCATCTGGATTTCCGACATTCACCTTGGCACCCGAGGTTGCAACGCCGATATGCTGATCGATTTTCTGGACCATGTCGACAGCAATACGCTTTACCTGGTTGGGGATATCATCGACGGTTGGCGGCTGAAGAAGAAATTTTACTGGCCGGATGGGCATAATGATATCATCTGGCGGATATTGAAACGCGCCAAGCGGGACACTCGGATTGTCTATATACCCGGCAACCATGATGAAATGTTCCGGCAGTTCACCGGCCTGAATTTCGGCGGCGTGGAAATCCGGCGGCATGCTATTCATGAAACTGCCGATGGTCGCCGGCTTTTGGTCATGCATGGTGATGAATTTGATACGGTAATGCTGGCACATCGCTGGCTCGCCTTTGTCGGTGACGCCGCCTACACGACATTGATGCGGCTCAACTGGCTCGTCAACAAGTTCCGCCGGCGCATGGGTCTGCCTTATTGGTCGCTGTCCAAAGTGGCCAAGCACAAGGTCAAAAACGCGGTTGAATTTATCGGACGCTTTGAAGAGCTGGTCGCCAAAGCTGCTGGCAATCGCGGTGTTGATGGTGTGGTTTGCGGCCACATTCACACTGCCGAGATGCGCGAGATCAAAGGCATTGAATATTATAACGATGGCGACTGGGTGGAGGGTTGCACGGCTCTGGTTGAGTGCGATGACGGGACCA
This sequence comes from Parasphingorhabdus sp., assembly GCF_059726685.1. Lineage (NCBI taxonomy): Bacteria > Pseudomonadati > Pseudomonadota > Alphaproteobacteria > Sphingomonadales > Sphingorhabdaceae > Parasphingorhabdus > Parasphingorhabdus sp. The sequence continues at coordinate 3,151,357 of NZ_AP041068.1, read as the reverse complement.
TGGAGATTCTCCACTGGGCTGACGAGATTAAGGCGCGTGAGGCAAGGCGCAGCCAACCGATGAATCTGAAAACTGTGAAGGGCAATCTGGAGCAGGCGGCATGAAAATCGCGCTGGTAACCGATGCCTGGCATCCTCAGGTTAATGGAGTTGTTCGTACATTGGATACGGTTATCGGCATATTGCGCCAATGGGGGCACGAGGTGCTGGTGATCTCGCCTGACCAGTATCGTTCAGTCGCTGCCCCCAGCTATCCGGAAATCCGTCTGGCAATGACCCGCGCGCGAAGCGTTGGTCGGCGGATTGCAGCTTTTGAGGCTGACGCCGTACACTTGGCTACAGAGGGACCCTTATGCCTTTCCGCGCGGCGCTGGTGCCGGCGGAACAAACGTCCGTTCACAACCGCCTATCATACACAGTTTCCCGAATATCTGGCCAAGCGCACGCATTTGCCATCGCGTGTTTTCTGGCCGTATATTCGTTGGTTTCATGGCGCTTCACAGGCAATAATGGTGTCGACTGAAAGCGTCAGACAGCAATTGGTGAAAGAACGTTTGCCGCAAGTGCATCATTGGAGCCGTGGTGTCGATCTGGGCAATTTCTCACCAGATGCGCCTGCTCCGAAAATATTCGATGATCTACCGCGCCCGATCCAGCTCTATGTCGGCCGTGTTGCCGTTGAAAAGAATATCGAGGCTTTTTTGCAAACAGATCAGCCGGGCAGCCGGGTAGTTGTTGGCGATGGCCCTGCGCTGGATGATTTGCGAGAGCGTTACCCCGACGCACATTTTCTGGGCCGGAAATCGGGGCGGGAGCTTGCCGGTTGTTATGCCGGAGCCGATGTTTTTGTGTTCCCGAGTAAAACGGACACATTCGGACTGGTTCTCATAGAGGCGCTGGCATGTGGTACGCCGGTCGCGGCCTTTCCTGTCACAGGGCCGGTCGATATACTGACCGAAAAAAGTGGCGTAATGGCCGAAAGCCTTGATAGGGCCATTGCCGATGCACAGCATTTGCGATCGGAAGACTGTTTGAAGCGCGCCGCGCATTTTAACTGGACGGCAAGCGCGCGACAGTTTCTTGCAGGCCTGGCACAAATCGAACCAGAGCAGACGGTTCGCCTGTCACGCCGTTTCATTGCCAAGGCCATTTTGGCCAGAGCTTGAGCCTTGGCCAGCTAAAAATGCATGGCTAAACCAAATATCTTGCCGACTCTTTCGATATCCCCTACATAGGGCTCAACAACAGGCCGCTCCCGAAAGGGGCGGCCCTTATTTTTTATAAAGGACGCCGCCGTGGCCCAAGATAACCCAACTCCGCTTATGCCGCATGCAACTGCAAGCTGGCTGGTTGACAATACCGGATTAAGCTTTGAGCAAATTGCTGAATTCTGCGGTATTCACATTCTCGAAGTGAATGCGATGGCCGACGATCTCGCCGGTTCCAAATATACCGGACGCGATCCTGTACAGGCGCATGAGTTGACCAATGAGGAAATTGCGAAAGCCGAAGCTGATCCCGAATATCGGATGAAGCTTCAAAAAGGGCCTGAGCAGGTACGCCGGACCAAAGGTCCACGTTATACGCCAGTGTCCAAGCGTCAGGATAAACCCGACGGCATTGCATGGCTGCTCCGCAATCATCCGGAAATTTCCGACGCACAGGTTGGTAAACTGATCGGCACGACGCGCACTACCATCAACGCGATCCGCGACCGTGAGCACTGGAACATTGCCAATATTGTACCTAAAGATCCGGTTACGCTGGGCCTTTGTTCGCAGCGTGAATTGGACGCAGTGGTCGCCAAAGCCGCTAAGAAAGCTGGCATTGAACCGGAAGTACCCGAAGACAAGAAGCTGGGCGGCGACAAAGAAGCGCTTATCGCCGAATTGCATGAAGAGCGGGCACAGGCAGAGCGTGACGCCGAAGCTGCATTGGCCGCTGAATCCGGTGAAGAAGAAATTGCTTCAGAAGATTTAACGGCAGAAACGCTGTTTAAAGATAGCAAGGAAAGCTAGTTTTTCGGTTAGCTTCAACTTTGTGCTCCGCACTTGATGCGGAGCCTAGGATGGCTGCTCTTACGATCTACTCTAGGCTCCGCATCAAGTGCGGAGCACCGTCGCGTGAATGTTAAACGGCAGAACAGCTTAACCGGTCAATTAAATCCGGTTGCGCCTGTGCGCTCGGCCGGTCTATGATCTTGTCATGGATGTCCCCACAAAATCTCCCGCTTATGATGCAACGCTGGCCGATCATGGCTTTGAACCCATAGAAGCGGAAGGACTCACCTATCCGCTAGGCGCGTTCGAACCGAAATATGGCGAATATTTTGAATTGATGCCCGGCATCGGCTGGACCCGCACACCGGTTCCCGGGCCGCTTGGGCATATAAACAATTGGGTGCTGGATGACGTGCACCCGGATGGAAGTCCGGGCTTTGCAATTGTCGATACCGGTCTGTTCATGCCTGCGGTCATCGAAGCCTGGAAAACGCTTTTTAAAACCGGCCTCAATGGCAAGACGGCCACCAAGATTGTTGTCACCCATTTTCACCCGGACCATGTCGGCTGTGCGGGCTGGCTCGCCAACCGGTTCAAGGCTCCCGTTCATATGAACCGTACCGAATGGCTGTTGGCGCGGATGCTGACCGCTGATGTCAGCGAAGATGTACCGCAAGAAGCAATTGATGAATGGCGGTTTGCAGGATGGGACGAGGCGCTCATCAAGGAAAAATGCGAAGGCGGATGGGGACGATTTGCCCGGGCCGTTTCGCGTTTGCCAACCGGACATATCCGCATGGATGAAGGGGATAGCCTGACTATCGGTGCCAATGATTGGCGGGTAATGATTGGGCGCGGCCATACACCGGAACATGCCTGCCTGATCGATGATGCCAGTCATGTCATGATTTCCGGTGACCAGATATTGCCGCGAATTACATCCAACATCTCGGTAATGCTTAGCGAACCGACGGCCGATCCCCTCGGCGAGTGGCTGGACAGCATAGACCGGTTTCGTGCCGAAATTGATCCCAATCTTCTGGTCCTGCCTGCGCATGGCCGTCCGTTCAAAGGCGCGCATCAGCGGCTCGACACGCTGGCATTGCGGCATAATGAGGCGTTGGATGACCTTGCCGATGCATTGGCCCGGGAACCGATGCGCGTGGTGGATAGTTTTCCGCTGCTATTTTCCCGCCCGATTGGCAATGATGTGATCGGTATGGCGACAGGCGAGGCGATGGCGACGCTCCGCCATCTGGAATATACCGGCAGAGCAACGCATGACATGAAAGATGGAACTGCCTGGTACAGCGCGGTTTGATCTAGCGCAAAGACAGCTGGTTTTTGCACGCATAAGTCAGGCTTATGTGGAAATATTACCCCGAACTGCTCGAACGCCCGGTCCCGCGCTATACGAGCTATCCGACCGCTGCCGACTTTCACGATGAAATTGGTGCGGATGATCTGGAGCAGGCCTTGGCGGACGTCCGGCTATGTGACGATATCTCGCTATATGTCCATATCCCTTATTGTGAACAGATATGCTGGTATTGCGGCTGTAACACCGGAAAAGCCAACCGTACCCAGCGGTTAGCTGCTTACATGGACGCACTATTTTCAGAAATTGACTTGGTGTCACGTAAACTTGGCAAACGTGGCCGCGTGACCCGCATCGCCTTTGGCGGCGGCAGTCCCAATGCTTTATGTGCTGATGATTTTTCCAAATTGCTGGGCCGCCTGTCGACTGCCTTCCGATGCGATCAGCCGATATTATCGATCGAACTGGACCCAAGAGGCTTTACGTCAGAATGGCGTGATCTGATCCATGCGACGGAGATCCGAAACGTCAGCTTGGGCGTGCAGAGTTTTGATCCTGCTGTGCAGGCCGCCATTGGCCGTGTGCAGCCGCTGGATATGGTGGTGGACATGGTCACAGACCTTCGTGCCGCGGAGGTTTCGTCGCTGAATTTCGACTTGATGTACGGTCTGCCCGGGCAAACTGAAGCCATTCTGGCAGAGACTTTACAGCAGACTGTTCGCCTGTTGCCCGAACGGATTGCTCTATTTGGATATGCCCATATACCCACGCTCATCCCGCGTCAGCGCCGGATTGATGATACATGCTTGCCAGACGGCAGACAGCGTTTTGACATGGCTGCATTCGGTTATGATTTTCTGACTAAGGCGGGTTATCAGTCCATCGGTTTCGATCATTTTGCGCTCCCCGATGATCCTTTAGGGCGGGCCGGGACAGACGCTATGGTTCGCCGTAACTTTCAAGGTTTCACCGATGATCAGAGCAACATATTGATCGGACTGGGTGCCTCGGCGATCAGCGAATTTCCGGACCGTATTATTCAGAACCAGAAAAATACGGGGCGCTATCGGAATTCACTTGCGAATGGCCAGCTGCCAGCGAGTGCCGGGATAAGGCGAAGCCATGATAATCAAATCCATGGTGCGATCATTGAGCAGATATTGGCCAATGGCGAAGCGGATCTTTCGCCGCTTGGCGATGCGCAGAGCTATGCGGCCATGCTTACATCTTTCATAAATCGCGGGCTTGTCGAAATTGTCGGCCAAAAACTGAAGCTTGATGCTTCGGCCAGGCCCTATGCCCGGAGCATTGCGGCGGTATTTGATGAATTTCGAGGTCAAACCAGCGGGATGTTTAGTCGAGCAGTATAGATACCCGATGCCAGAAAGCATTCACGGCGCTTTCGCAGATTAACGATGTTGCAGGTGAAAAATAGCTGTTTTTCAGTGATAAGCCTTAGAATTAAAGCGTTAATCAGCTGATTAAATTGTTATTTGCAACCTTGTCGCGGGAATGGCATAGTGAGGTAAAGCTGGGAGAGACGGCAAATGGCAACGCAAACGTTGGAAAAAAGCGGCGGCGCTTCAAAAGCACCTGTAGAATCAGTGGACGTCCTGATTGTCGGGGCAGGCATTTCGGGTATCGGCATGGCCGTGCACCTGCGTGACAAATGTCCGGGCAAGAGCTTCGCTTTGGTTGAGCGCCGGGACGAAATCGGCGGAACATGGAACTTATTCCAGTATCCCGGCATTCGCTCGGATAGCGACATGCACACGTTGGGTTTCAATTTTGAACCTTGGACCGAGCAGAAAGCCATTGCCGATGGTCCCTCGATCATGAACTATCTTCACCGGATCAAGGCCAAGCATGATCTGGAAAAACATATCCACTTTGGTCACAAAGTCCTGTCTGCCAGTTGGTCGAGTGAAGATGCGCGCTGGACAGTAACGGCTGAAAAGTCAGACGGTAGTCACGCGATTATGCATGCCAATTTCCTGTACATGGGTTCCGGCTATTATGATTATGATCAAGGCTATGATGCGCAGATCACCGGCATAGACAATTTCAAGGGCGATGTGGTGCATCCGCAATTCTGGCCCAAGGATTTTGATTATAGCGGCAAAAAGGTGGTTATCATTGGCAGTGGTGCGACGGCAGTGACCATTGTTCCGGTCATGGCTGAAAAAGCCGCCCATGTGACGATGCTCCAACGGACACCAACATGGTATTTTGCCCGGAATGCCAAAGATCATCTCGCCAATTTCCTGCGCAAGATAATGCCCGACCAATGGGCGTATAATATCATCCGCAGGAAAAACGTGTGGATGCAGGACCTGACCTTTAACATGGCCCGGAAAAAGCCTCAGAAAATCATCAAGAAGCTTGAAAAACCACTCAAGAAAGAACTGGGCGATAAATATAACAAGGAAGATTACACGCCTCCTTATGGTCCCTGGGAGCAGCGCCTGTGCCTCGTTCCCGATAGCGATATGTTCAAGGCGATCAGTTCCGGCGCAGCAGACGTCAAGACGGGGCATATCGAAACGGTCACCGCTGACGGTATCAAGCTGAAATCTGGTGAAACACTGGATGCGGATGTGATTGTTACGGCCACCGGTTTGAAGCTGGCCGTCGCCGGTAAGGTTGCGTTTGAAGTGGATGGCAAGCCGATCAACTTTCACGATCATTTCTATTATAAAGGCTGCATGTTCTCTGACATTCCCAACATGGCCATTGTCTTTGGCTATCTGAACGCATCATGGACATTGAAGGCCGATATTGTCTCGGAATATACCTGCCGCCTGCTCAACCATATGGACGCAACAAGTACACGGATTGCAAATCCGGTGCTGTCAGAGACGGTTGAAGAGGAAGAGCTGTTTGACTTTTCTTCCGGCTATATACAGCGCTCCATCAATGAACTGCCGCGCAACAGTACGAAAATGCCGTGGAAGCTCAATCAGGATTATTTGTTTGATAAGAAGGTTCTGCTCAACGAAGCTGTGGATGATGGTGTCATCCAGTTCTACGGGCCGAACAGCCAGACAGTTGAGGATTCTCAGCCTGCGCTCGAAGCGGCGGAGTAAATGCAGTTTCCATATCCATCCTTGTAATTAACATTAATGTAAGTAAATAGGTTATATGGAAAATAAATTTCTCGACGTTCTGATTGTTGGTGCGGGCCTGTCCGGTATCGGCGCCGCTGTCCACCTGACCAAAAGATGCCCTGGCAAGAGTTTCGCCATTGTCGAAGGGCGAGAGCGTCTGGGCGGGACATGGGACCTGTTCCGCTATCCCGGTATTCGTTCGGACAGCGACATGTACACCTTGGGTTATAATTTCAAACCCTGGACGGCGCGCAAGGCAATTGCCGATGCGCCGACTATCCTCGATTATCTGCACGAGACGGTGGATGAACATGGTCTCGAAAAGCATATTCGCTATGAGCGCAAGGTCACTAACGCAAGCTGGTCAAGTGAAACGGCAAGATGGACCGTCAGCCTGACGCATGGCGACGGATCGACGAGTCAGATAGAGTGCAACTTCCTTTTCATGTGCTCCGGTTACTATAGCTATGAAGGCGGGCATAAGCCGGATTTCAAAGGCTATAGCGATTTTGCAGGACCGATTGTCCATCCTCAGGAATGGCCGGAAGATCTGGACTATACGGGCAAGAAAGTTGTGGTGATCGGCAGCGGTGCGACGGCGGTTACGCTGGTTCCATCGATGGCGGAAACCGCGGGGCATGTCACAATGCTTCAGCGTTCCCCGACCTATATTGTGTCCCGCCCCGCAGAGGATAAATTCGCGCTGGCGCTTCGCAAATTCCTGCCGAATAAATTGGCTTATGGCATCACCCGCTGGCGTAACGTTCTCTATCAACTCTTCACCTTCAATCTGGCGCGCCGTCAGCCAGTTGGCTTTAAAAAGAAACTGCTTGAAATGGTCCGCGAGGAAATGGGGCAGGGCGTGGACATGAAGCATTTTACGCCAACTTATAACCCCTGGGATCAGCGGCTCTGTCTGGTGCCGGATAGCGATCTTTTCCAATCGCTCAAGTCGGGCAAGGCGTCTGTCGTCACCGATCATATCGAGCGTTTTGTCGAAGACGGCATATTGCTGAAATCCGGCGAGAAGCTGGAAGCAGATATCATCGTCACAGCCACTGGTCTCAAGCTGGTCTCCGGCGGCCATGCCCAGTTTGAGATTGATGGCGAGCCGGTCCATTTTGGTTCGCGTTTCAATTATAAAGGCGTGATGTTCTCTGATGTGCCGAATCTCGGGATGACCTTTGGCTACACCAATGCCAGCTGGACATTGAAGGCAGATCTGACCAGCGAGTATATTTGCCGGGTGATAAACACCATGGACCGTAAAGGCGCGCAGATAGCCTATCCCCATCCGGCCGATGGAGAAAAACTGATCCCCGAAACAATTGTGGATTTCTCATCGGGTTATATAGAACGCGCCGCTGCCGACTTGCCAAAGCAGGGTCAGAAGAAGCCTTGGCGACTGAACCAGAATTACGCGAAGGATATAGTCAATCTGCGCTACAAGACGGTGGATGACGGCGTGATGGTTTTTGCCAAAGCCGGAAGCATGTCGTTGGGAGCGACCAGCGAAGCTGGAAAGGCAGAGCCTTTGAACTCGCAACCTGTCGCTGCCTGATTAGGCACTCGCGTTCCGACAATTGTGCGTCTATAGGGACGCGATGATTGACTTTAAGACATTGATAGAGGCCGACAAAGGCCAAGCCGCCAGAACCATCCAGATACTGGATAAACATGTTTTTGAAGATTGGCTCAAAGGCCAGCCGGATAGTATTCGCAGCATAGTAAAGGCCTATAAATTTACTGCCAATCCGAAGTCCTATCTAATCCTTCCGATTACCGGGGCAACGGACAAAGACGACAAATCCGAACAAGGTGATTTCACCGTCGTGGCCGGCGTCCGCAATCGCAAAAAGCTGGACCCATGGGCGCTTGCTAAACTTGGCGGCAGGTTGCCGGAGGGCAAATATCGGCTGGCCGGTGCCAGCGCCAAAGACGCTTTGTTCGGCTGGCTGATCCCGCAGCATGAATTTGACGAGTATAAAGAGCTACCGGATCGTCAGGGGCCCAGTGTCTTGCTGGTCAAGGACGAAATTGCGCAAGTCGACGAAGCAGTCCGTCAAGCGGCGGCCACCGCTCTGGTCCGCGATATGGTCAATACACCAGCAGCTGACATGGGGCCAAACAAGCTTGAGGACATTGTTGAAAAATTGAGCGAAGCGCATGGCGCAGAATTGAAAGTCACGCGTGGAGATACCCTGGAAAAGGACTTTCCGATGATCCACGGCGTTGGCAAGGCGGCCATGCGGGATCATGCCCCGCGCCTGATTGAACTGAAATGGGGCAAGGCGGATGCACCCAAGATCGCCATAGTCGGCAAGGGCGTAACCTTTGACAGCGGAGGGCTGTCAATGAAGTCGCCTGCCGGTATGCTCATCATGAAAAAGGACATGGGCGGTGCGGCTCATGCCATTGCTTTGGCAAAGCTGATCATGGAAGCAAAATTGCCGGTACAGCTTCACCTGCTGGTACCGGCGGTGGAAAATTCGGTCGATGGTCATGCGCTACGTCCCGGCGATGTGCTCCATAGTCGCAAGGGAATAACGGTAGAAATTGGTAATACCGATGCCGAAGGGCGCCTGGTATTGGGTGATGCGTTGACGCTGGCAGGGGAAGAAGAGCCCGAGCTTATCATTGATTTTGCGACACTCACTGGCGCAGCGCGCGTCGCTTTGGGTCCCGATTTGCCAGCTTTGTTTTGTAATGATGACGAAATGGCCGCTGGCCTGCTCGACAGTGGTGATCAGGAAGATGATCCGCTATGGCGCATGCCTCTTTGGTCCCGTTATGAATATCGTCTCAAAAGCCCTATTGCCGATACGAACAATGTCGCCACGGGGTCTTTTGCGGGGTGCATTACGGCTGCGCTGTTCCTGAAAAAATTCGTCCCGGGCGATATTTCGTGGGCTCATTTTGATACCTATGCATGGCGACCTTCCAGTAAGGCGGGCCGACCAAAAGGCGGGGAGGCATTGGGTCTGCGGGCGAGCTGGAACTACCTGAAGGCACGTTACGCTAAATAACCACGGTGCATCGCCGCTTGATCAACGGGCCGTTTCTCGGTTAAGGGCGGCCTATTGTCACAGCTTTGTCACAAACTGTGGGCGTCGCGTAGTTGCGGCAAAAGCCGTAAATGGGGTATTGAATAAAAATGAATATTGTCGGGGACATGAAAGCCGGAGACATGACGGCGCGCGCGAAATTTTCGCTGCACGGTCCCGAAGAAGATTTCGATCCGCGGATTACCGCGCATCGCGGGGATCTGGCGGATATCGCTCTGGCAGGCAAATTATTTGCGCCGCACTATGCAGAGGCCATACCGATGCGCTGCGCTGCGCCCAAGGCGATGATCCGCAAACAGGGCAACAAAAGCCATGAAGCCGTTTCTGAGCTGCTGCATGGCGAAGATTTTCAACTGTTGGATGTGGTCGGCGATTGGGCCTGGGGCTTTTGTGATCATGATGGCTATGTCGGCTATCTACCGGTCCATGCTTTGCAACATCAACGCAAGACCGCTGAACCGACTCATTTGATTTCAGCCCGGGCGGCGTTGATATTTATCGATCCCGATGTCAAAGCGGGAGTTATCAAGCGCCTGCCAATGGGTGCCAAACTCGCCTGCGGAGACCCAAGTGAGTGCGGCAAGTTTCTGAAAACCGGCAAAGGCTATGTCCATGTTCGCCATGTTCAGGAGATCGGAGCCAAACAGGTTTTCGACGGTATGAACAGCACGGCACGATTTGCGGAACAGCTAATTGGCGCGCCATATCTATGGGGTGGTCGCAGCGGTGACGGTCTTGATTGTTCAGGTCTGATCCAGATGGTGCTGGGGTTAACGGGACAATCGGCACCGAGAGATGCGGACCAGCAGCTGCTGGCCATCGGATCGGAAATTCCGGCAGATGAAGAGTTAAAGCGCGGGGACATTGTATTTTTTCCTGATCATGTCGGAATAATGGCTGATAGTGACCGGATCATTCATGCGAATATCCACTGGATGCAGGTTGCTGAAGAGCCTTTAAATGATGTGGTTGCGCGTTTTGGTGACGATGTTGAGCAGCCGGTTCTGGCGCGCAAGCGTCTTGGGTGATCAGCGGCCATGACACACAGTGTTTTCATCGATGGTGCGGCCGGAACCACCGGCCTTGAAATTGCCGACCGGCTGGGGTCACGGCAGGAATTTAATCTTGTGCGGCTGCCAGAGGATCGGCGCAAAGACACGGCCGCCCGGCGTGAAGCCATTAACAATAGTGATTTTGTAATCCTGTGCCTGCCTGATGAGGCTGCCAAGGAAGCTGTATCACTGATCGACAATGACCGTACGCGGATCATAGACGCTTCGTCAGCCCATCGTACGGCAGCCGATTGGGTCTATGGATTTGCGGAGTTTCAGGAGGGACAGCGTGAGCGGATCGCGAATGCGCGGTTCGTCTCAAATCCCGGCTGCTACCCTACCGGTTTCCTTGGTCTTGTCGCGCCGCTTGTTGCTCGCGGCCTGTTACCAGCGGACTGGCCCTATTCCGTTAATGCCGTGTCTGGTTATTCTGGCGGTGGCAAGGCGTTGATCGAGCGGTTTGCGCAAGAGCCGGATATCGGTTTCCGCAGCTATGGCCTGACCCTTGAGCATAAGCATATGCCGGAGATGAAACGGCATGCCGGTCTCACTCATGATGTGATCTTTGCACCGGCCGTGGTGCGGGCCTATCGCGGTATGATTGTTGAAGTTCCGCTGAACTTGGCTGCCATCGGCGGCGGCGCGAAATCGGGTGATCTGCTGGAGGCGTTGAAAAATCACTATGATGGCTCAGCAATTGTCAGCGTGCATGATGGCAGCGGCACTGGCGAACTATTGCTGAACGAGAATGATCCTGCGACGGATCGGCTCGAACTTAGTGTTTTTGCAGATGATAGCGGCGATCATGTCCGTTTGGTGGCAAAGCTCGACAATCTTGGCAAAGGCGCAGCCGGTAGCACCGTTCAGGACTTGAACATCATGGCAGGTCTGGATGAAACTCTGGGGCTACGACTGTAGAACTGACAGCCTTATTCGGCAGTGCTTTCATCGCGGTCGGGCCGCAAACTTGAGCCCGCTCTTCCGCTGCGGAAAGATGTAAACCAGCTCAACGGGTTGAGGCTGGTTGTACCATCCAGCGAAAAGGTAATAAATTCGGCGCGGCCGCCAATATTTTCCCAAGGGATAGTGCCATTAAGGCCAAGCGGGCTCGCAACCCGGCTGTCCGCAGACAGATCCCGGTTATCTCCCATCAGGTAAACATGGCCTTCCGGGATGATGACAGGATCAATATCATCAGTGAGTTGCGGCCCCAGATCGATAATATCATAGCTTACGCCATTGGGCAGGGTCTCGCGGAGGATCGGAAGCGTGCAGACACTGTTGCCGGCGGCGTCTGTATTGCGCAGGCCGGGAAATTCGGAACCGCAAGGGGAATTGGCATCAATTGGCAGGTTCAGGTCTGGCTGAACTTCTTGTTTGACCGCAACTCCGTTCAGGAAAACCTGGCCGCCGCGCATCTCCAGCATGTCGCCAGGGAGGCCGATCACCCTTTTGATATAGTCGCTGCTCTGATCCTTCGGGGTCAGGATCACGATGTCACCCCGTTCCGGCAAAGAGCCGAAAAGCCGTCCTTCCATACGTGGTAATATATGGAATGTCGGCGACACCCATGACCAGCCATAGGCATATTTGCTGACAATCAGGCGATCCCCAACCAATAGGCCGGGCATCATGGAGACAGACGGAATGTAAAAGGGCTTTGCTACCAGACTATGAAAAGCTAAAACCGCGAGCAGCAATAGACCGATGCTTTTGGCCTCACCGATCCAGTCGGTTTTCTCTTTTTTGGAATCATCCGCCTTGATTGTCGGTTCATCCACCTTTTCTAAAGCCATATCCTGTTTTCTTCTTCTATTGTCATGCCGACCCATATCCAACCGGCTCACCGTCTAACGCGAAGGCATCGCTTCGATAATGACGAATGCTTGTGCCCATGGATGATCGTCAGTGAGTGTGAGATGAACGACCGCATCATATCCCGCTGGAGTCAGCGCGTCGAGCCGTTTCTTCGCGCCGCCGGTTAGCGCTAATGTCGGTGCCCCGCTTTTGGCGTTAATGACGCCGATGTCTTTCATATAGACGCCTGCCTTGAAACCCGTTCCAACGGCTTTGGAATAGGCTTCCTTGGCAGCGAAACGCTTCGCATAGGTTCCGGCCATTGTGTAGGGCCGGCGTGCGGCTTTGGCTCTTTCGATCTCCGTGAAAACCCGTTTTTCAAAGCGCTCACCAAAGCGGTCCAGCGAATTTTGAATGCGCTCTATATTGCAGAGGTCCGAACCCAATCCTATGATCATGATCTGACCGTCATCGTGCGTCATCCATCAGTGCGCGCATTTGCTTTATGCTTCCCGCCAATCCACCGAAAATCGCCTCGCCGATCAGGAAATGGCCTATGTTGAGTTCGGCCAGCTGCGGAATAGCGGCGATCGGCACGACATTATCAAAGGTCAGGCCGTGGCCGGCATGAGGCTCGATACCGTTTTTTGTGGCCAGCGCTGCGGCATCACTAATCCGCCGCAATTCCTTTTCCCGATCCGCGCCGCTGACATGCGCATAATGACCGGTGTGAAATTCGACCACTGGCGCACCGAGATGAATGGCGGCTTCGATCTGGCGCGGGTCGGGCTCGATAAACAGGCTGACCCGGATATTGGCTTCCCGCAGTTGTCCGACAAAATCTGATAGCCGGTTGTGCTGGCTGGCGGCATCCAGGCCGCCCTCAGTCGTGCGTTCTTCCCGTTTTTCGGGAACGATGCAGGCGGCATGCGGCTTATGCCGAAGCGCGATCTCCAGCATTTCGTCTGTTGCCGCCATCTCAAGGTTCAACGGAATGGACAATGTATCCATCAATTCCAAGAGGTCGTCATCACGGATGTGCCGCCGATCTTCCCGCAAGTGCGCGGTAATGCCATCAGCGCCAGCCTCTGCAGCTATTGCCGCAGCGCGAATGGGTTCAGGATGGTCACCTCCGCGCGCATTGCGAATGGTGGCAACATGGTCAATATTGACGCCTAGTCTCAATTTCGACGCCGCGTTCATTCTTTGCGGCTACCCGGTTTGGTGGTCGGGATGGCGGCGAGTTCTGCCGGTACTTCATCATCCGCGTAGGATGGCACTTCAAGAGCGATCAGCGGAAAGAATGGAACATCAAAACTGGCTGCACCGTTTGAGCGGTCGACCAATGCTCCTGCTGCGATAACGTCGCCGCCTGCATCGCCAATAGCCTTTATTGCCTCTCGCGATGATAGGCCTGTTGTTACGACATCCTCCATCATCAGCACTTTTTGACCCGGCTCCAGACGGAAACCCCGGCGCAGTTCAAATGTGCCTTCGGGGCGTTCCAGAAAGATCGCCTCTTTGCCCAGCGCTCTGCCCATTTCATGACCGACTATGACGCCGCCCATTGCCGGTGAGACCACAATATCGATAGCGGATCGGATATCAGCTGGCATCTGGCCAACCAATGCTTCGGCCAATCTCGCGCCTCGGGCAGGGTCCATCAATACCCGTGCACATTGCAGATATTGGGCGCTGTGCCGACCGGATGACAATATGAAGTGCCCTTCCAAAAGCGCATCACTGGCGCGGAATTCATCCAATATTTCGGTTTCAGTCACGATTTTATTCTGCCCTGTTTGCTGTTGTATTTCAGAAATGGCTTCATCTTGGTTCTAATGAAAGGCCAAAAACTGAAAAAATATGCGTAGAGTAGCTTGAGGCTTGCGACAACCCTGCTTATAAGCCGCGTCAAACGGGATGTTTCAGGTTCAATGGCCGATTGCCCAAATGGGCATATTTACCAGAATATCTGGTGAGCCCATATGCTGAAAACGCCCGAAAATTGGGGTAAAAATAAGGTTGAGCAAGTAATGACTCATTATGTGAAAGCATGGATTCTGGCATTGGGCCTGATTCTCACGCCCGCGGTTGCAACCGCGCAAGATGCCTTGCCGGCGGCTCCAGGAGCTGAGGCAGCACCTTCTGAGGCGAGTGTTGATGCAGAGGCTCCTGCAGCCGAAGCGGCACCAGCTTCAGGACTTGATCCCGCTCTCTACACGCCAATGAAACCCACCGAAGGTGTGGGTATGCCGGTCGATGGCGGTCTCGATTTTCAGCCACAGGTCAGTGAAACTGGCAAACAAGCCAAATGGATAAACAACTCCATATTATTACCAATCATGACTGTTATCTGTCTGTTTGTGCTCGCATTGCTTTTTTGGGTCATGATCCGTTTTCGTCGCGGAGCCAATCCGGAGCCTTCGAAAACAACGCATAATACCTTTATCGAAGTTGTCTGGACGGTTGTTCCGGTCTTGATTCTGCTGGTTATCGCTGTTCCTTCCATCAGCCTGCTGGCTCAGCAATTTGAACCTGCACCGGAAGACGCTTTGACCGTGAAAGTGACGGGTTATCAGTGGTATTGGGGTTACAATTACCCTGACAACGGTGACTTCGAAATTATTTCCAACATGCTGACCGAAGAGGAAGCAAACGAGCGCGGCGAGCCATTCCAGCTCGCGGTTGATAACCGGATGGTTATTCCGGTTGGAAAGCCTGTGAAAATGCTGATTACCGGTGCCGACGTTATCCACAGCTTCGCGATACCAGCGGCATGGTTCAAGCTGGATGCCGTTCCGGGGCGGATTAACGAAAAAGTTCTGCAAATCGATGAAGTTGGCGTTTATTACGGGCAATGTTCTGAGCTTTGCGGCGCGCGGCATGGCTTCATGCCAATCGCTGTCGAGGTTTTGCCGGAAGACAAGTTTAACGACTGGGTGCGCGCAAATGGTGGAACTGTAAAAGGGGACGAAGTCGCCGCCGACGAGAGTGAAGATGGCGCGGCTGAAGAAACCGCATCTGATGACACGACAACAGAAGGCGCGCCTGCGGATGCAGCCGCCGCTGCGAATTAAGGGATACGCAAGCGATGACAACTATTGCAGCAGACGGCCAGATTTTGGATGATCACGCACATGATGCGGACCACAAGCCAGCCTTTTTTCAACGTTGGTTCATGTCGACCAACCACAAAGACATCGGTACGCTTTACCTGATTTTCGCTATTATCGCGGGTATCATCGGTGGCGCGATTTCCGGTATGATGCGGATGGAACTGGCTGAGCCAGGTATTCAGTACCTGACAGGCTGGGTTGGTGCCGGTGCATCCATGGATGAAGCGCTTCACCTCTGGAATGTGCTTATCACTGCACATGGTCTGATCATGGTCTTTTTCATGGTTATGCCGGCAATGATTGGCGGCTTCGGCAACTGGTTCGTTCCTTTGATGATCGGCGCGCCGGATATGGCGTTTCCGCGGATGAACAATATTAGCTTCTGGCTACTTGTTCCTGCATTCCTGCTTCTTTTGGGATCGGCTTTTGTTCCTGGGGGAACCGGTAATGGTGCCGGCACTGGCTGGACAGTTTATGCGCCGCTAGCCACGACCGGGTCGGTAGGGCCTGCTGTGGACATGGCAATATTGTCGCTTCACCTTGCAGGTGCGAGCTCCATCCTGGGTGCGATCAACTTTATCACAACCATCTTGAACATGCGGGCGCCAGGAATGACCCTGCACAAAATGCCGCTATTTGTATGGTCGGTTCTGGTAACAGCTTTCTTGCTGCTTCTAGCACTGCCTGTGCTCGCTGCCGCTATTACGATGCTGCTGACAGATCGTAACTTTGGTACAACCTTCTTTGATGCCGCGGGCGGTGGTGATCCGGTGCTTTACCAGCATCTGTTCTGGTTCTTCGGGCATCCCGAAGTTTACATCATGATCCTGCCCGGTTTCGGCATGATCAGCCACATTATCTCGACCTTCTCGCGCAAGCCTATCTTTGGCTATCTCGGCATGGCCTACGCCATGGTCGCGATTGGCGTCGTCGGGTTTGTTGTTTGGGCGCACCACATGTTCACCACGGGCATGTCGGTTAACGTAAAAATGTACTTTACCGCAGCAACCATGGTGATCGCGGTGCCAACCGGCATCAAGATTTTCTCCTGGATTGCGACTATGTGGGGCGGGTCAATGACCTTCAAAACCCCTATGGTCTGGGCGCTGGGCTTCATCTTCATGTTCACCGTTGGTGGTGTGACCGGTGTTGTGCTGGCCAATGGTGGTATCGATGACAACTTGCATGACACCTATTATGTGGTTGCTCACTTCCACTATGTGTTGTCGCTGGGTGCCGTCTTCTCGATCTTTGCCGGCTTCTATTACTGGTTCCCGAAAATGTCGGGCCGCCATTATAGTGAGCTGCTCGGTCAATTGCATTTCTGGACCTTCTTCATCGGCGTGAACATCCTGTTCTTCCCCATGCACTTCCTGGGTAACCAGAGCATGCCACGGCGCTATCCGGACTATCCGGAACAGTTTGCCTATTGGAACGAGATTGCGTCCCTTGGATATGTGGTCATGGCCGTTGGCGTGTTGATTTTCTTTGTCAATATCGCCTGGGCTCTGGTTGCTGGTCGTAAGGCTGAGGCGAATTACTGGGGTGAAGGTGCAACGACGCTGGAATGGACATTGTCCAGCCCGCCGCCGTTCCACCAGTTTGAGACGCTTCCCCAGATTAAGTAATCGGGGATTGCTGATTGCATCTATTCTGCCGGTGGCTGAAAGGCTGCCGGCACGATAGCGATAGTGACGACATGAGATACTGATAAAGACATGACAACCGCTTCTACATCACCTTACAAGCTGGCCAGCGCACGGGATTTGTTTGCGCTGACCAAGCCGCGCGTGATGTCGCTGGTGATTTTTACGGCGATCTGCGGGTTGATGGCGGCTCCCGGTTCCATTCATCCGATTATCGGTTTCACGGCAATATTGGCGATTAGCCTGGGTGCCGGTGCATCCGCGGCGCTGAACCAATGGTATGAACATGATATTGATGCAGTGATGAAACGGACCGCAGGTCGGCCTTTGCCGGCGGGTCGCATGGACCGCGAAACCGCGCTGCATTTCGGAGTAGGGTTATCAGTCTTTTCTGTTCTGCTGATGGGAGTCGCGGTCAATTGGCTTAGTGCTGCGATATTGGCCTTCTCTATTTTCTTCTATGCCGTGATTTATACAATTTGGCTAAAGCGCAGTACACCGCAGAATATTGTCATCGGCGGTGCGGCCGGCGCTTTCCCACCTGTCATAGGTTGGGCGGCCGTTACCGGCGACGTCACGTTGATGCCGGTACTGTTGTTCGCGATCATTTTCTTTTGGACGCCCCCACATTTCTGGGCACTCGCGCTGTTTGTGAACAGTGACTATTCCAAAGCGGGTATCCCCATGATGCCGGTCGTTGCTGGTCGAAAATCTACGCGCAGACAGATCGCAGGTTACAGCCTGATACTTACCGCCTGCGCTGTTGCACCCTTTGCCATGGGTATGACCGGGGCGGTTTATGGCGTAACCGCGATTGTGCTGAGCCTGGCCTTCACTCTGTTGTCCTTCCGTGTGGGTGTCAGCAGAACAGAGAACCCCAGTGCGATGCAGGCAGAGAAGCATTTGTTTAAGTTCTCCATCGTCTATCTTTTCGCCTTGTTCGCCGCGCTGGTTGCAGACAGGATGATATTTGCATGAGCAAGATCGATAGCAAAAACGCAGCAATGACGCCGGAGGAGCAGAAAGCCTATCAGGCCAAGCAAAAGCAGCGGGCGGCGATTATGGCTGGCTTGCTCTTTTTCCTTGTCGTGTTATTTTACTTCATCACCTTCGTAAAAATAAATAGTTCGATATCATGAGCCACGCCCAGACCAGAGATATGTCGACTAAGAATCTGCGCATTGCGGCAATGGCGGGTGCGATGGGTATCGCGATGCTGGGTATGGGCTATGCCGCTGTGCCGCTCTATGAAATTTTCTGTCGGGTCACAGGATATGGCGGAACCACTCAGCGGGTGGATGCGGCCCAAGCTGCCACGGTTCAGGCCACGTCGCGTGTCATGTCGGTTCGGTTCGATTCCAACGTCAATTCTGCCTTGCCATGGGCATTTAAACCGGAAAACCCGGTAGACCGGGTTAGTGTAGGCGCACGTGACATGGCGATCTACATTGCAACGAATAAATCAGATCAACCGGTTGTGGGTACTGCGACCTTTAACGTGACACCTGTGCAAGCCGGAAAATATTTTCACAAAGTGCAGTGTTTCTGTTTCACGGAGCAACTTCTGGAGCCCGGGCAAACGATGCGGATGCCTGTGCTCTATTATGTTGATCCGGCGATTATGGATGATCCGGAAACGCGGGATATTGAAGAAATCACACTAAGCTACACATTTTATCGCTCGAAAGACGGCATTGCGGTGGACCCCGCAACTGGCGATAGCTAAGAACAGTAACGAATAAAATCTGGGGAATAAAACCATGGCTGGAGCCAAAAACCACGATTACCATATTTTGCCGCCAGACATTTGGCCTTTTTTTGGCGCCTTTTCTGCGCTTACCATGGCGTTTGGCGGTGTGATGTGGTTGCATCCTGATGTTTTTGGGTCATTTGGTCCGATGGTATTTGCAATTGGCGTCGCCACGGTTGCCCTGACTTTTTACGCATGGTGGGCGAACGTGGTCAAAGAGGCACATGCCGGTGATCATACGCCCGTGGTGCAATTGCATCTGCGTTATGGGATGATCCTTTTCATTGCCTCAGAGGTGATGTTCTTTGTTGGTTGGTTTTGGGCTTGGTTCGACTATTCCCTGTTCCCGCAGCCAATTGACTTTGCCGATGGTATAGCCACCAACCTGATCGGCCAGGAGGGCGCCGCGGCGCTTGTGCAATGGCCGCCAAAGGGCATTGAAGTTCTGAACGCTTTTGAGCTTCCGCTTCTCAACACTCTCATTCTGCTCTGCTCCGGCACAACAGTGACATGGGCGCACCACTCTTTGATCCATGGCAATCGTAAGGGGCTGATTACCGGGCTGTGGCTGACGATCATACTGGGCTTGGTGTTCAGTGGCATCCAGGCTTATGAATATAGCATCGCTCCGTTCCCGTTTGCCGGCATAAACTATAGCAGCGCTTTCTACATGGCGACCGGTTTCCATGGCTTCCACGTTCTCGTCGGTACGATCTTCCTGATCGTTTGTCTGGCACGGGCTTACAAAGGCCATTTCACGCCTAAACAGCATTTTGGTTTCGAAGCTGCTGCCTGGTACTGGCATTTTGTCGATGTCGTGTGGTTGTTCCTGTTCATTGTTGTCTATGTATGGGGCGGCTGGGGCGCACCGGTTCACTAGGACATTTTTTGGGACAGTTTTTTGACGGATACCGAAAACTCAAAAGGGCAGCCGGATGTTTTTCCCGCTGCCCTTTTTGGACTCTGCCCCCATTGCGGTCAGAAAACCTTGTTTCGCAGTGTGACTGCGTTTGCGGAAAGATGCCGCGCGTGTGGACTAGATTACGACAAGTATAATGTCGGTGATGGCCCAGCCGCCTTTTTGACATTGATTGTCGGAGGGGTAGTGCTGGCGTTGGCATTGATCGTGGAGCTTAACTATTATCCACCGATGTGGCTTCATGTACTGTTGTGGGTTCCGCTCACTATCGCTGCTGTTGTGGGCTCTCTCAGAATATCCAAGGGAGTATTGCTGATTTTGGAACATCGCAATCAGGCCCGTGAGGGCAGTATCGATGACGGTGTTGAGAAATGAAAGGCCTGCCAATCATAGGCACAGTCCTGATGCTGGCCGCGGTGGCGACTATGGCAGGACTAGGCGTTTGGCAGTTACAGCGCGCTGACTGGAAAAACAGCCTGCTGGCAAGTTATGAAGCGGCGCGTGATAAACCCGCCATTAGCTATCCCGTGGTTCCTGTTGAAGATGACCCATCCTATTTTCGCCGATCATCGGTAAATTGTCTGGAGGTTCTCGATTGGCGAGCGGTTAGCGGCCGCAACGCCAATGGTCAGGCGGGCTGGGCCCATATTGCGCATTGCAAAACATCGGGCGGCGAGGGGCCTGGGGCGCATATTGTCGCTGGCTGGTCCAAATCACCGGAGGATCCGGAATGGGGAGGCGGCCCGGTCGACGGCATTGTCGCGCCCGATAGCCAATATATGGTGCGTCTTGTTGCCAGCGAGCCGGTGGCTGGATTACAAAAAAGCCAGGAGCCTTCAACAGACGACGTTCCCAACAATCATATGGCCTATGCGGTTCAATGGTTTCTGTTTGCCGGTATAGCACTGGTCATCTATTTTCTGGCTCTCAGAGGGCGCAACAAGGCTGCCAGCCAAGCTTAAAACTTGCCCTTGGCGAATGAGGCCGCTAACCCGCTGGCCATCATGGAATATATCTCAACCCGCGGTGGTGCACAGCCGCTGAATTTTGAACAGGTGACACTTGCTGGTCTGGCTGGTGACGGCGGCCTTTATGTGCCGACTCATTGGCCCAAACTGACCGAAGCGGAAATTGCCGACATGGCCGCGCTTCCCTATTCGGAAATTGCCGTTCGTGTGATGCGGCCGTTCATCGGCGATGTGCTGACCGAGGAGGAACTGCGCGATTTGTGTGAAAAGGCATATGGCCGTTTCGCGCACAAAGCCGTGACACCTCTGGTACAGCTGGATGGACAACATTGGCTGCTGGAGCTGTTCCATGGGCCAACATTGGCATTCAAGGATGTGGCGCTGCAATTGCTCGGGCTGTTGTTCGAGACTTTCTTGGCCCGGCAGGACAGACATCTGACAGTTGTGGGGGCAACATCGGGTGACACCGGATCGGCGGCCATTGATGCGCTGGCTGGACGGGAAAAGGTTGATATCTTCATGCTCCATCCCGATGGACGCATATCGGATGTACAGCGGCGCCAAATGACGACAGTGCTGGCACCCAATGTTCACAATATCGCCATTGACGGCAGCTTCGATGATGCACAGGCAATGGTGAAGCGAATGTTTGCCGATACCGAGGTGACCGACCGGTTTGCCATCTCTGCGGTGAACTCGATCAACTGGGCGCGGCTTATGGCCCAGATTGTCTATTATTTCTATGCAGCCTCGCAATTGGGAGCACCGCACCGGAAAGTGGCATTCTCTGTACCGACGGGCAACTTTGGCGATGTGTTTGCCGGTTACGTGGCCGCGCAAATGGGATTGCCGGTGGAACGGCTGATAGTCGCAACCAACGTGAATGACATTCTCCACCGCGCTTTGAGTGCGGGTGATTATTCTGCCGGAACAGTAACGCCAACAGCTGCGCCATCGATGGATATTCAGATCAGCAGCAATTTTGAACGGTTATTGTTCGACCTTGAAGGTCGTGACGGCACCAAAACTGCGGCCCGGATGAAAGCGTTTGAAGAGACGCGTGACATGCAGATCGATCCGGACATGCGGGCAAAGGCGGCATCGCTCTTCACCAGCCAGCGAGTCGACCCCGATAGCATGACCCTGGCGATGAGTAGGGCACAGGAAGAGGCGGGGCAGGTTATTGATCCGCATACTGCGATCGGTCTGGCCGCAGCACGGGCAAGCGATATTGATCCGTCCGTGCCGGTTGTGACATTGGCCACCGCTCATCCCGCAAAGTTTCGCGAAGCGGTGGAGCGGGCCACCGGCACGCGCCCGATCTTGCCGCGCCGGATTGGCGATTTGTTTGACCGGGAAGAGGCATGCGACAAACTGCCGGGAGATTATGATGCGGTTAAGGCATTCGTAACCGGCAAAGCAACACCTGCCGATGGTTGAGGCGGCGTCAAGGCCCGGCGTGATGATCAGCGATCCGCGCAGCGACTATGCGCTGATCGATAGTGGCCATGGCCGCAAGCTGGAACGCTATGGCGATTATCGGTTCATTCGCCCCGAACCGCAGGCGATGTGGTCGCCTGCGCAGGATGAATGGCAGGCGGATGGCGAGTTTATTCCGGCTTCGGATGATGACGGCGGCGGGCGCTGGCATTTCAATCGACCTGTTCCCAAAGAAGGATGGCCGCTCACTTGGGAAGAGGTCACTTTTACCGCCCAATGCACACCGTTTCGCCATCTCGCCTATTTCCCGGATATGGACCCGGTGTGGCGCTGGATCCGTTCCAATCTGGAAGGCGTTGAGGAAGCGCAAGCGCTTAATCTCTTTGGCTATACCGGTGTCGGCACGCTGGCTCTATCCGCGGCCGGCGCAAAGCTGGTTCATGTCGATGCATCCAAGAAATCGGTGTCAGCGGCGCGGGATAATGCGGCTCTTTCTGGCATGTCGGAACGTCCGGTGCGCTGGATTATCGATGATGCGGCGAAATTTGCCGCAAGAGAAGTGCGGCGCGAGCGACGCTATGACGCGATCCTGCTCGACCCACCCAAATATGGCCGCGGGCCGGATGGTGAAATCTGGCGGCTCGAGGAAGATTTGGCTCCGCTGATCGAGAGCTGCGGGCAGCTGCTGGATGAGAATAGCAAGTGCCTGTTCCTGACCGTCTACGCGGTACGTATGTCCGCTCTCGCGCTCGGCTCGCTCCTTGAAGAGAAGCTGGCTCATTTGGGCGGCACGATAGAGGTCGGCGACCTTGCGGTAAGGGAAGAAGCACGCGGTCTGCTGCTGCCAACAGCAATCTATGCGCGGTGGTCCAGATAGAAGCTCTCAGCAGCCAGCCAGATTAAACAAAGCGGCTGCATGGCTTGCCAATAGGGCCGCAACATGGTGAAGACATATTATGACAGATACACTTACATTAGAGGTCAATGATCTGGAGGTCGATGTCCTGACCGGCATCTATTCCGAAGAGACCCATTTGCCGCAACCTTTGCGTATTTCCATCGCGGCAGATTTGAAAATTCAGGAACGCTATGAAGCGGACACACCGCTGGAAAGCTCCAAAAACTATATGGATCTGAAGGACGCCGCCACGACCGCTTTGCCGGAAGGCGTGCATTTCAAGCTGATTGAAGCGGTGGCGGATCATATTATCGAAACTCTGTTTTTGCAGGATGAGAGCGTGTTGCGGGTTACCGTAAAAATTGTGAAACTGCTGATCTCCGAAAAGGGAGAAGCAATCGGGATCACTTTGTCTCGGGCGCGTAAATGAGTGACAGCGCGGTGAAGTTGGCACTGGTCACTGGCGGTGTTCGCCGTCTGGGCGCCTATATTGCGGCTGAACTGGCGGATGCGGGCTATGCGCTTGCGCTTCATGGCCATAGCGATGCAAAACCGGATGACGGGCTTAAGAAAGCTCTTGAGCGCAATGATACCCACTGGGAAGGCTTTGTTGCGGATTTCAGCGATGATGGTGCGGCGGCCGGGTTACTGGGCGCCGTCGGTGAGAATTTCGGGCGGATGCCGGACTTGCTGGTGAACAATGCATCCCTGTTTGAATATGACGATGTCAGCAGCCTGAACGGTCAATCGCTTGAAAGCCACATGAAGATCAACATGATGACGCCAACAATGCTGACCACCTTGCTGGCACGCCAAGTGCCAGAGGGAGAGCGGGCGGCGGTTGTCAATATTGTCGATCAACGTGTTCGCAATCCCAATGGCGATCAGCTGAGCTATACATTGTCAAAACAGGCTTTGGCCGAATCTGTGCGAAGTCTGGCAGTCGCCTGTGCTGACAAATTGCGTGTAAATGGTGTGGCTCCCGGGTTGACGTTGGAGACTGAGGATTATAGCGAAGACCAGATGGACCGCTTGGCGACCAATATGCCGTTGCAACGGCTTTCCTCACCCGATGACATTGCTGCGGCAGTGCGTTATCTGGCCGGGGCGGGCAGTGTTACAGGTCAGATATTGTTTGTCGACGGCGGTGCGCATATGAAAAGTTTTGATCGCGATTTCATGTTCATGGAGCATCGTTAAGTCCCCAGTTAGCACTCTACTCATCGATAAATACCTTACATGGCGGGGATCTGTCCCCACCCTGCCGTGCGGGCTTTCAGCTAAAATGGGGGACTTATTAGTGAAAGGACCATTGTGCGTAATATTTCTAAATTCCTCCTGGCTAGTGCAGCCTCCATTTCTCTAGTTGCTTGCGGCGAGCAGGCTGCGGAACCCGAAGAGGTCGCAGTGGTGGAACCTGCAGAACCGACCGATATTGTTGGTGTTGCACAAAATAAATCAGACTTGTCGACTTTGGTTGTGGCAATGACGGCCGCTGAATTGGGCAAAACCCTGTCCGGCGAGGGACCGTTCACGGTGTTCGCGCCAACCAACGAAGCCTTTAACAAGGTCGATCCGGCAGAGCTGAGTGCTTTGCTATCCCCAGAAAAGAAAGACGATCTGGCAGCTTTGCTGAACTATCATGTTATCTCTGGCAAGATGACCGCAGCCGATGTGGCCAAGGCTATTGCAGACGGCGATGGCACTGCAACATTGACCACTGTACAGGGCGCTAAGCTGAAAGCGTCTCTGGAAGGTCAGAAAGTCATTTTGGAAGATGCAACCGGCGCAAAATCAACAGTCACTCTGGCTGATGTGGATGCGACCAATGGTGTTATTCACGCCATCGATACGGTCGTGATGCCCGGTTAAAATCAAACCGAACAAATCTTGAAAGGCCTCGCCCTGCGGCGGGGCCTTTTTTGTTGGCTTTGGCAGGATTGTTGATAGGCTGTCTTGTGAAGAAGGAGCCGATACATGGCACAATATTGGTTGATGAAATCAGAGCCCGATGAATATGGCTGGGATGATCTGATCGCGGAAAAAGAAGGCACCTGGGACGGCGTTAAAAATGCGCAAGCCAGCAACAATATGAAAAAGATGAAGATCGGGGATCAGGTCTTTTTCTATCACTCGCGCCAGGGGCTGGAAATTGTCGGAATAATGGAAGTCAGCGAAGAACAATTCCCGGATCCGTTCGACGAGACCGGGCGCTGGATCGCGGTGAAGGTGAAGCCGGTTCGCAAGCTGGACAAAGCCGTGCCGCTGAAAGAAATGAAACAAAATCCGAAGCTGGCCAATCTGGCGATTATTCGTCAGACGCGCCTGTCGGTAGCGCCTGTGACCAAGGCGGAATGGGATGCCATATTGGCGATGGCGACCTGAGTCATTGCGGGCAAGATTGCGCGGACACAATTTGACGCCGACGCCAAATTTTCACCCAAAAACCCTAGTCCTTTTGTTTGATCCGGTTTGCTGGAACAATAAATTCCAGCCGCAACCCTGATGGTTCACGGATCATCATATGGGTTGTGGGGCCGTCGCCCAGAAATTCTGGTGCAAATTCAACGACAACATCCTCATGCGCAACAAATTTGCGATGCAGATCATGAAGCGTAGGTAAATCGCGCACAGTGATCGCCATATGATGCAGGCCGACATTATTCTTGCGGTCAAAGGTGACGGCCTTGGCCGGGTCAGTGACCTGCCACAGGGTGACAAACATTTTTCCGTTAGTGACAAATTTTGCGGGATATTCCGGACGTCCGCCCGCCGGTTTCCATCCCAGCGTGTCGACAAAGAAGGACGCCGTATCGTCGAGCTTCGTCACAGCAAAACCGATATGATTGAGGTCAAGTGTTGCAGCTTCCTCCTGTGAAGCGGCTTCGGTCTGAGCCAGAGCAGGAGATGCCAATAACATGCCCGCGATCAGCAGCGGCGAAAGAGGTTTCATTTAATGAATTCCTTTGATCAAATATCAGAGCGCTAACAGGTCATATTCGCTTTTGAAGCGGCCAATGTTACAACTGGCCTCTATTTGTTTCGCAGTCCGCTGACCGTGGCGCCGGCGGCGGTCAGAAATTCCACTTCAGTCTTCAGATGCAGCAGGCGCAGGCCTTTGTGCTGCATGGCCTGTTCCAGAGCCGGGGCAAATTCTTCCGTGCTCTCCACTGTCGCGCTCCATCCGCCATAGGCTTTCGCGAGCATTGCAAAATCCGGGTTTTGCAGTGAAGTGGCCGACAGACGCGCGGGATATTCGCGTTCCTGATGCAGGCGGATGGTACCGAAGCTGCCATTGTCGATGACCAGTACAAGCAGGTTGGCATCATATTGGACCGCTGTTGCAAGTTCCTGACCGTTCATCATGAAATCGCCGTCGCCTGCAATCACCACTGAGACACGCTCCGGGAAGCGAAGGGCTGCCGCGATTGAGGCGGGCACGCCATAGCCCATTGCGCCGGAAGTCGGGGCCAGCTGGCTGGGAAAATTGCCATAGGTCCAGTAGCGATGCCACCAACCGGAGAAATTGCCCGCGCCGTTGCAGATAATCGCGTCGGCAGGCAGCATGTCCTGCATCGCCGCAACGCAGGGACCGAGATCCAGCTTCGCATCAGTGGGATTGACCGTCGTCCATTGCTGATAGTCGGCATGGGCAGCCTTGCCCGCGTCGAAGCTCAGCAGGTCATCTTCCCAGAGCGCGGCCTGTTCGGCAAATTCGTGCATCTCCGCGCAGATCGGTAGATCGATGCGATAGACATGGTTGAGTTCGTCTGGATCGGGATGGATATGGACGAGTGTCTGATCGGGATGGTCCGGCGTGATGAGCGTGTATCCGTCGGTGGTTGCCTCGCCGAGCCGCGCACCGACTGCGATGACGAGATCAGCGGCCTTGACCCGCTCGACAAGTTTGGGATTGGGACCGTAGCCGAGGTTGCCGGCATAGACCGGGCTGGTATTGGGATAATTATCCTGCCGCCGGAATGCGCAGGCGACCGGCAATCCAATCCGCTCAGCATAGGCCGCAAAATTTTCGCGGGCACTCGCGCACCAGCCGGCCCCGCCGATAATCGCGATCGGGTCGGTGGCATCGCGCAGCAAATCGGTGAGCGTCGTCATCGCATTGGCGCACATGGGCTGTACCGGTGCGACCACTTTCGGGCGGTCGAGTGTATCGACAACATCGCGCAGCATATCTTCGGGCAGGCTCAGCACCACCGGGCCGGGGCGCCCGGAACTGGCCGTATCAAAGGCCCTCGCGATATATTCCGGGATCCGCGCGGCATTGTCGATCCGCGCCGCCCATTTGGCGAGCGGGGTGAACATGGCAGTGAAATCGACCTCCTGGAAGCCCTCTCGATCCCGATCATCGCGGGCGACATCGCCAATGAACAGGATCATCGGCGTGCTGTCCTGCATCGCGGTATGAACACCGATGCTGGCATTGGTAGCGCCGGGGCCGCGCGTGACAAAGGCGATGCCGGGGCTTCCGGTCAGCTTGCCATCGGCTTCGGCCATGAACGCGGCGCTGCCATCCTGACGCGTGGAAACGGTTTCAATGGTGCCGCAATCATGTAGCGCGTCGAGAACGGAAAGGAAGCTTTCACCGGGGACGGTGAATATCCTGTCGGTGCCCTGAATCACCAGTTGATCCACCAGAACCTGTGCGCCGGTTCTTTTTGCTGGAGCGTCTTTTGTCATCTGCTGATCCTCAACTCTGGTGGATGGCTTTGGTCACCATATAGGCTTTCAGGCCATCGGGGCCATCCTCTGATCCGTGCCCGGATTGTTTCACGCCGCCAAAGGGTGCATCGCCTGGGCTGACGGTGAGATTATTAATCGCGACCATGCCCGCTTCCACCATGTCTCCGACAATATTCGCGGTACGCAGATTTTCGGTAAAGGCATAGGCGGCAAGGCCGAGCGGCAGGCGATTGGCCTGTTCAATCGCTTCATCCAGCGTGTCAAACGGGCGCATGGCGGCAACGGGACCAAAGGGTTCATTGCTCATAATATCGGCCTGCAACGGGACTTCGGTCAGCACAGTCGGCCGGTAAAAATAGCCGTCGCTGTCCATCGCTTCGCCGCCAAGACGCACGGTTGCGCCTTTGGCTTTGGCATCGCCGATAAGTTGTTCCATCGCTTCCGGACGGCGCGGATTGGCAAGCGGACCCATGTCGATATTATCGCCAAAGCCGTCGCCGACCTGCACTTTTTCGGCGCGTTTGGTAAACTCCGTCGCGAATTTTTCATAGATGCCGGACTGGACATAGAAGCGGGTGGGGGAAACGCAGACCTGTCCTGCATTGCGATATTTCTGCATCGCCAGCAGGTCGAGCGCCTTGTCCATATCGCAATCGTCAAAGACCAGTACCGGCGCGTGGCCACCCAGTTCCATGGTTGTGCGCTGCATATTTTCGGTCGCCAGTTTCATCAAATGCCTGCCAACTGGCACCGATCCGGTGAAGCTGATCTTGCGAATGACTTCAGACGCGATCAGATGCGACGACACTTCGGACGGATCGCCGAACACGACTTGCGCGGTGCCGGCGGGCAGGCCGGCGTCCAGCAGACAGCGGATCATCTCGATCGGGCTGGCCGGCGTTTCCTCGGCTGGCTTGAGAATGATCGAGCAACCGGCCGCCAGGGCAGGGGCCAATTTGCGGGCGGGTGTGTAGACCGGGAAATTCCATGGGCTAAATGCTGCCACGGGGCCGACCGGCTGATATTTGACGAAGCTATTCTGTCCGGTCGGGCGGACCAGCACGCGGCCATAACAGCGCTTAGCCTCCTCGGCCATGACATCGAACATGGCGGCCGATGCCGTGACTTCTCCGGTTGCCTGACCCACTGGTTTGCCTTGCTCGGCCGTCATCATCCGGCCGATTTCCGGTGCACGTTCGCGCATCAGGTCGGCGGCTTTGTGCAATATCGCGGCACGCGCTGCGACAGGCGTATCGCGCCAGACCGGAAAGGCACGGCCCGCTGCATCCAGCGCGTGATCAAGATCAGCCCTGCTTGCTTTAGGGAGATCGGAAATGGTTTTTCCGGTTGATGGATTGACGACATGATGGACGTCGCGATCCTCAACATCGATCCATTCGCCATCAATATGGAGTTGCAGGGAAGGGGGGTAATTGTTGGACATAGTTGCTCCTGTAACCGGTTGAGACAGCACTAGACTTGTCGCTGCTTTCCCGCAATGACTGTGACAGGATTTTGAGAGGAAAAAAATGGAACTTGTCGCCGATGGATTGCGTTTCCCCGAAGGCCCGATTGCCATGCCGGATGGCAGCATCATTTTGGTCGAGATTGCCGCCGGGCAACTGACCCGCATTGCAACGGATGGCACGAAGGATGTTATTGCAAAGCCGGGTGGTGGCCCCAATGGAGCGGCGCTGGGACCGGACGGCAAAGTCTATGTCTGCAATAATGGCGGTTTTGAATATCAGGAAGCGAACGGCTTTCTGACCCCGCACGGAATTGCAAATGACTATTCCGGCGGTCGGATCGAACGGATTGATCCGCAAACCGGTGCGGTGGAAGTGCTTTACAAAAGCGGTGATTTTGACTGCGTCCTGCGCGGTCCCAATGATATTGTCTTTGATGAACATGGCGGCTTCTGGTTCACCGATCATGGCAAGATCGACTATGCCAAACGCAGTCACGATATAGTCGGGATATTCTATGCAAAAGCAGATGGCAGTCATTTAGAGGAAGTCATCTTTCCCTCGCAAAACCCCAATGGTGTCGGCCTGTCTCCCGATGGCAAAACACTCTATGCTGCGGAAACCTATACCTGCCGCCTGATGAAATTTAACATTACCGAACCGGGTAAAGTAGCCCCAGATGCAGGCCCTGGCGGTCCGGGCATCCCTGTTTACCGCCCCGCTGGCTATAAGTTTTTCGACAGCCTCGCGATTGAGGTCAGCGGCAATATCTGTGTTGCCACCATCGGCGAATGCGGGATCAGTGTGATCTCGCCAACCGGTGAGCTGGTCGAATTTGTCGGCACTGATGATATCTTCACCACCAATATCTGCTTTGGCGGCGATGACATGATGGATGCATGGCTCTGTTTGTCGGCATCGGGCCGCCTCGTCAAAACCCGCTGGAAACGCCCCGGCCTCAAACTGGAATATCTCAATAAATGAACACAAATGTTATGAACTACGACACCGTAATTTTCGATTTCGGTGGGGTTATCACATCCTCACCCTTTGATGCGTTCAACCGGCTGGAGGCAGAACGCGGCGTACCGATTCATAGCGTGCGCAAAATCAACAGCACCAATCCACATGACAATGCCTGGGCGAAATTTGAACGTTCGGAAATTGATGCGGCAGGCTTTGATGAACTGTTCGCTGAAGAAGCGCGGGCCATTGGCGTGGATCTAAAGGGCAGTGAAGTGTTGGCGTGCCTGGCTGGTGATATCCGACCGGCGATGGTCGCGATGCTCGACACACTTAAGGCCAAGGATTTTACCATTGGCTGTATCACCAACAATGTCCCATCCGGCAAGGGCTCCGGCATGGCGCTGGATGATGAAAAGGCATCGGCCATAGCGGCGATCATGGCGCGATTTGATCATATCATTGAAAGCAGCAAGGCCGGCATCAGAAAACCTGACCCGCGCATCTACGAGATGATGTGCGAGGCGCTGGATGTGCAGCCGGCGCAGTGCATTTATCTCGACGATCTCGGTATCAACTGCAAGCCAGCCGCGACTCTGGGTATGGCCGCGATCAAGGTTACGGGTGAAGAGCAAGCGCTTAAAGACTTGCATGAATTGCTTGATATGCCGTTCGGACAATAGCGGACTGCATCACAAAATTACCAAATCGTGCCGATCTTAAATCGTTGAAAGCAAACTGCTTTCTGGCACGATGGCGCTTGCAAGTCGTATTTTTATGACGATCAAATGACATAAATATTACAGTTATGTTGCAGATATAGTCACAAAAGTGTAATAAAGAAGGCAAGCAGCAGGAGAGTGAGTATGAAAAACGCACAGAAAATCGCCCTTGCTACGGGTTTTGCTATGGTAGCCTTGCCCGGATTGGCACAGGCGCAAGATGGTGAAATTGGCTATGAAAAAGATGCTCTTGCTTATGACGCCCTGATGGCCGGCGACAATGAGGCGGCCGTCGAAAAGCTGGAGAGCGGAAAGCTTACCGATCCTGCTGTCATGATTAACCTTGGCCAGGCCTACGCGCGTACCGGGCGCTCTGGCGATGCCGCCAAAATGTTCGCCGCCGCAATGAACAGCAATCGCAGCTTTGATCTGGTGCTTGCAGATGGCCAGGTGGTCAATTCCCGCAAGGCGGCCGAGATGGCGTTGAACAATCTGAATGGACGGTTGGCTTCCCGCTAAATCGAGACATCCTGTCACTATTAAAAGGCGGCCATGCGAATGGCCGCCTTTTTTGTTTAACAATATTTACACTGCAGCATTTTTGCACCGCAGCATAAAAAGCAGAGCGCTTTCGCGGCTTCCAAAGCAACTGCAACAATCCTGAAATATTATTGTCTCCAAAGAGTCATGCAAACGGCATCGGCGGGTCATTTGCCGCGCCTAGTGCCCAAGTCCGAAGGCGATGGGGGCATCTATGATTCGTTTCCACATCATCTGATCTGAAATGTTTGAAATCAGTAATCTGCGGAGACTTTTTCCATGTTAAATAAGCAAATTCGTTCAGTTCTCTTTGCTGGTGTTGCAGCAATGGCAGTAACGGCCTGTGGTGCCGATGATGTGGCTTCCCCCGGCGAAGGCACTATTGTCCTGCCAGCTCCGACCCCGACACCAACGCCTACTCCCACGCCAACACCCACCCCGCCAACTGGTGGTCCGGCAGCTGACTGTCCGACAGGCACAGCCAACGTCGGAACAATAACGACCGGTAATGGGGAAGAAGTTCGCAATTGCCAGATATCTGGTGTGATAACCAGTAATCTGACCGTACCCAATCGGAACGGCACGATCTATTCCTTTTCCGGCGCAGTCGAAGTTGGCGTTGATGGCGGAACTACCGGCATCATGACAATCGAACCCGGTGTTGTTATTTTTGGTTCATCCGGCGGTGATTTCTTGCTGGTGAACCGCGGCTCGCAGCTATTTGCGGAGGGTACTGCGGCAGAACCAATCATCATGACGTCGCGTCAGAATATATTGGGCACGACCGGCGTTAACAGCATTGGTCAGTGGGGCGGTGTTGTCATTTTGGGCCGTGCACCAATTTCTGACTGTGCGACAGGCGGTGCGTCCAACCCGGGCGGTACTCGTACCGACTGTGAAGCCATCGTGGAGGGACCATCCAATGCGGTTTATGGCGGGACCTTGCCAGCCGATTCCAGCGGCCGGATGTCTTACCTGCAGGTGCGTTACCCCGGTTTCGAAGTGTCGCCCGGCAACGAGCTTAACGGCATCACCCTGGCCGGTGTTGGTAGCGGAACATTCTTCCAGAATATTCAGGTCCACAACAGCTCGGATGACGGCGTGGAATGGTTTGGTGGCCGCGTAAATGGTAAAAACCTCGTCATGACCGGTATCGACGATGACTCGGTCGACTCTGATTCCGGCTACCAAGGTAATAACCAGTTCGTGCTCGCCGTACAGCGTGCAGGCGGCGGTGACCATGTCATGGAAGCGGATTCCAATGGCGATGAAGATGCTGAACCACGTCAGCGTCACCGTTTGGCGAATGTTACCTTTGTTTCCAGCGGCCAAGACCATGTCATATTGCTGCGCGGTGGCGGTGACTATGAATTCTATAACAGCGTATTCAATAGTCCGGCAGCCTGTATCGATATCGACAGTGCAACCACCATTCAGGCGGCCGGTGCAGCGGCGGACGAAAATGGGCCGCCGGTATTCGAATCTCTGTTTATGAGCTGCGCAACAGCATTTGTGGATGATGGCAATATCACGGCTGCCCAGATCCAGACGCTGTTCAATGCCGGCAGCAACAACACTGAATCAGGGACATCAACGCTGGCAAATTCCGCAGCGGCTTTCGCCTTTATCAACGGTGCAACCGAAAATGCGGTTACCCCGTTTGCGGTCAGCGGTGTGGACGCTTTCTTTGAGGATGTCTCCTATATCGGCGCCGTGCAGGACGCGAACGATACTCGCTTCCAGGGTTGGACCTGCGGTCTCTACGCGGATGATTGCGCGACCGCCCCCACAATTGGCTGATCTACGAAATGACAAAGGGATGGCGGCTTTCATCGGTCGCCATCCCCTTTTTTGAGTTATAAGAAGGAAAAATTCCGATGACGAAGCGGGCATCTTTGGTCACCAGTCTATTTTTGAGCACGGCTTTGTTTTCGCCTGCTGCATTGGCACAAGCTACCTCAGAGGATGCGGCCGCTCAGCCGGGCTCTGCGGATGATGCTCCGGAAGAAGATGTCGATATTTCTGCGCCTGGTGGTGATTTCAGCGGAGAGATTATCGTTCGCGGTAAGTTTATTCCGAACCCGATCCGGGCGACGTCAGAGGTTGTTTCGGTTCTCGGTGAAGAGGAGATTGCCCGTGCCGCCGATGGCGATATTGCCGGCTCCCTGCAGCGCGTAACCGGTCTCAGTGTTGTTGGCGGGCGCTTCGTTTTTGTCCGCGGCCTGGGTGAGCGCTATTCTCTGGCGTTGCTCAACGGTCTGCCACTGCCTTCTCCCGAGCCGTTGCGCCGGGTTGTGCCGCTCGACCTTTTTCCGACCAGCGTGATCGCTTCCACGGTTGTGCAGAAAAGCTATTCGGTAAATTATCCCGGTGAATTTGGCGGTGGTGTGATCAATCTGACCACGAAGGCGACGCCGGATGAACCATTTTTGAAATTCAGTTTTGGTTTAAGCGGTGACAGCGAAACCACGGGGAAACTGGGTTACACCTATGACGGTTCGGATCTCGATATCCTCGGTTATGATAGCGGA
Source organism: Parasphingorhabdus sp. (assembly GCF_059726685.1). NCBI lineage: Bacteria > Pseudomonadati > Pseudomonadota > Alphaproteobacteria > Sphingomonadales > Sphingorhabdaceae > Parasphingorhabdus > Parasphingorhabdus sp. Next base: position 3,117,359 of record NZ_AP041068.1, on the reverse strand, counting down.
GTTCGTGATATCCCAAATGGTCTGGGACAGGCCATTGCACAGAATGTACCTATTTCAGTTGGTGATAATTTCACCAGTCTGGATCTGCAGAGTTTTGCGGCCAGCCTGAACAATGCGGAAACTTCCCTGATCCAGCGGAATAATGATATTCCGGCCAATTTCTCAGCAGAAGTCACCGGTGGTACAACCATAGATGTCGGCAATGCCTTTGTCGGTATCATTGCGACTGCCGGTTTTGAGAATAGTTGGCGCACGCGCGGCGGTGTGCAGCAAACATCGCAGGGTATCGTCAATATTGACGGCACAGCCGGATTGCGGCCTGATCAGGATTTCAATTTCCTCACCACGGAAAACCGCATAATCGTCAATGGTTTACTGGCCTTGTCTGCGGAAGTTGGTGAACATAAATTCCGGTTCACCAATCTCTATATTCATGACACGGTCAAAGACGCTTCGATCAAGCAGGGCATTGATGCGATCAACGTCGATGAAGAAACCCTGCTCAATCAAGGCCGTACGAGCTGGTTTGAACGACAACTGTTCACAACGCAATTTGTCGGGGAACTGAAATTTGACGAGATCTCTGTCGATCTGCGCGGTAGCTACGCGAACTCCAAGCGCGATGCGCCTTATCAGCGGACATATAGCTATGCCTTTGATCGCCTTTTCGCCAATGATTTCGTCAATGATCTGACATCCCCAGGCGAGTCAGCGCGCATCCGCTTCAGCGACTTGAACGATGATGTCTATGGTGCTGGTCTCGACATTGGATATGAAACCAACATTGGCGTGCCTGTCAATTTCACTGCGGGTTACAGCTATTATCTCAATGACCGCGATGCACAGCGCCGCGATTTTCGCTTCGTACCTTCCAATGGACTGCCCAGCCCATTTGACCAGCAGCGGATCGATTTCCTGCTGTCCGACCTCAATGTCTTCACGCAGGAGATTGAACTGCGCGAAGTGGCTGCGCAGACCTCTGTACCGGCCTATACTGCAGAGCTGGAAATCCATGGAGGCTATGGTCAGGTGGACGCGGAGCTGGCTGACGGCCTGCGTCTCAATCTCGGTGTGCGTTATGAAGATGCACAGCAAGAAGTCCTCCCCATCACGCTGACAGGAGGGCAGGCTTCTGTCGCGACGGGTCTGGATAATGATTATTGGTTGCCCGCCGGTACGTTGACCTGGAATTTTGCGGACGACATGCAATTTCGTCTCGCAGCTTCCAAAACCGTTGCCCGTCCTCAATTTCGTGAACTGGCGCCGCAACAGTTTCTTGACCTTGATACCGACCGGACCTTCATCGGTAACCCGCTGCTCGAGGACAGCGAGTTGATCAATGTCGAGGGCCGTTTTGAATATTATATCGGCCGCGGCGAACGGATTACACTTGCCGGCTTTTACAAGGACATCGACAATCCGATTGAGAATGTTGCCTTTGTTCAAGGTGGCGGTACGCTATTCACCGGTTTCTCCAATGCGCCAAAGGCACGACTTTATGGAGCAGAAGTGGAGCTTGTGAAATATTTCCCGCTTTATGACAAATTCGGCGGTAAATTCTTTGAAGATCGGCGCTTGTTGCTGGCGGCAAACTACACCTACACCAAATCGGAAATCCAAGTTGCCGACGGTGACACCGCAATTAATCCGGTGACGTTGCAACCTACCTCGGCCCTCAACCTGTTTGATGATGGTGACCGTCTCACCGGCCAGTCGACTCATGTCGCAAACCTGCAATTCGGGATGGAAGCAGAAGAAGGCCTCTCGCAGCAGACGATTTTGCTGACCTATAACAGCCCTCGGGTTACGGCGCGTGGACCGCAGGATCAGCCGGATCTGATCGAACGGACCGGCTGGCAGATCGACTTCGTGATGCGGGAACAGCTGGAAATTGCCGGTCAGGAATTTGAGCTGAAATTTGAGGCGCGTAACCTGCTCGGTACCGATTACCGCGAATCACAGACGCTGAATGATACTCGGATCATCAACAATGGTTATGATGTGGGTACGCGCCTGTCGATGAGCATCGGGATCAATTTCTGACCAGCCGCTTTGAGGTTCTTGGCCCCGAACGGTTTGCTGTAATTTTTCTGTCATCAATGAGTCGCAGGTTGGTCACCAAACCGTTATAGCCACTCTGGGAAGCAGAGTGCGGGGATTCGTGGATATTCAATCTTCTAACCAGTTTTTGGCAAAGGGCCGAAAGGTACCCGTGCCGGGTCTTTATTCGGTCTTGCTGGGCTTACTGGCGGTTTTTGTGGTGGTTCAGGCAATCCGGCTGATCTGGGTTGTCGTAACGCCACTGGGACCGATGGGAGATTGGCAGGCACGGGAAGTGCAGGTTTTATCGCCACAATCCCGGTTGGCGCTGTTCAGCAGTTTCGATCCATTTTATCGTACCGGCCCGGCCGCAACGGCCAATGTCGTCACGTCGTTGCAACTCACCCTATATGGCATCAGAATGAATGAGGGCTCCGGCCTCGGATCGGCGATACTGGCCGGACCGGACGGTGTGCAGGAAAGCTATGCCGTGGGTGAGGAAATCATGTCCGGTATCAAACTGGATGTGGTCAATTTCGATCATGTTGTGATTGATCGTGGCGGTACGAAGGAAAGCCTGTATCTGGATCAGTCCGTCCCGGCAGAAACCGTGGGCGGCGAGTTTGATACGGATCAGGCTGCGACCTCTGGCTCGTCATCAGGCCCTGCTGGAACTACGCCAGCAGCCGAGGCAATAGCCAATGCGGTCGATCTTGCGCCGCGCGGTGCAGATGGCAAAGTGACGGGTATCGTTGTGTCACCACGCGGTGATGGCGCCCTGTTCCGGGCTGCCGGTTTCCGGGACGGCGATATCATCGTCTCGGTCAATGGTCAGCAGGTCTCCTCGACCAGCGATATTGCGGCACTGAAACGCCGAATTGTACCGGGTGCACGACTCTCTGTAGAAGTAGAGCGCGGCGCTGATACTGTTCCCCTGGCAATTAACATGGGGACACAATGATGAACCACGCACTTACGAAAATGGCTGCCAGATGGGCAGTATCCCTTGCTATATTGGGACCTGTCGCGCTGGCCCCGGCCTTTGCCCAGCATAGCCTGAACGTTCGTGATGCTGACATCAGAGCTTTCGTGCAGGATGCGGCGCGGGTTACTGGCCGCACATTCATTGTTGATAGCCGGGTACAGGGCAAAGTGTCGGTGGTTACGGACCGGCCATTGTCCCGCTCCGAATATTTTGAGATTTTTCTGTCGACATTGCGGGCAAATAATCTGGTCGCCATCCCGACCACGGGCGGTGCCTATCGTATCCAGCCGGCCGACGGGGCTGCGACCCAGCCAACCCGGATTGGTACACGCCAATCGGCGGCGAACCAGTTTGTCACCGAAGTTGTCCGCCTGAAATCCATTGAAGCAACGGCAGCTTTGGAAACCCTGCGCCCGTTGATCAGCAAGCAGGGTGCAATTACTGCCAATCGCAACGCCAATAGCCTGGTGATTGTCGACTATGCCGACAATATCCGCCGGGTGCGGGCATTGGTCGGCCGGATTGATAAAGACAGTGCGGCTTCCACCATCGTGAACCTCAGAAATGCAGGTGCGCGGGAAATTGCGACATCGCTGCAAACACTGGCTCAACAAGGCGGCAATGGCACGGCTGCGCCGGTTACGGTTGTCGCGATTGACAGTAGTAACAGCATCGCGCTGCGCGGTGATCCCAGCGCGGTGGCCAAATTTGTGTCGATGGCGCGGGAGCTTGACCAGCGTGCTGAATCCGGCACCGAAATCCGTGTCCATCAACTGGACTATGCCAATGCGGAACAATTGCTGCCAGTGATTGAGCAGTTAATGGGACAGGGTAGCGCAGGCTCAACCGCCGCGGCTCCGTCATCTGTTGCACCGGCATCTGGGAGTAATGGAGGCGGTAACGGTGGTGCTGCGCCTGCGGTAATGCCGGTATCAACAAACGGCAGTTCCGGCGGCGGCATTGCTCGCCACGGCCCTGCGGTGGTCACACGCTATGAAGGCACGAACGCCATCATCGTTGCGGCCAATCCCGATGTGCAGCGCATGATTGGTGAATTGATCCGGCAGCTGGATACGCGTCAGGAACAGGTGTCGGTAGAAGCGATCATCGTTGAGATTTCTGACTCACTGGCGCGTGAACTGGGCATCCAGTTTTTGATCGGCGGCAAAGACACACCTTTTGCAGTAACCAATTTCTCCAACGCTGGTCCCAACATCGTCGATATCGCCGGCGGTTTACTCGCGGATCAGTTTGACACAACTACGACGACCACCACCGATACGGCCACGACAACCACGACAAATAGCGCGGTTGGCGACCAGCTGCTGGAAAATGCCGCCGATGCGATTTTAGGCGCGCGCGGCTCCTTCACCGGTTTCGCGACGACGCTGGGCGGTGATACGATTCTGGGCACGATCATCAATGCGGTGCAACGGGATTCCGATTCCAACCTGCTTTCCACACCATCTTTGACAGTGAACAACAACCTCAAAGGCAGTATCTTGTTCGGACAGGAAATTCCTGTTTCCACGGGCGAGGCCTTGTCCAACAATTTCGACAATGCATTTCGGACGATACAACGTCAAAATGTCGGTATCGAGCTGGAGGTCACACCGCAGATCAATGCCGGGGAAGAAGTGCGGCTGGAACTGCGTCAGGAGGTCAGCTCGATTGCCGGACCGGTTTCGAATGACTTCAATGAACTGATCATCAACAAGCGTGAGATAAAAACCACCGTCACGGTGGGCGACGGAGAGATTATCGCATTGGGCGGCTTGTTGGATGATAATGAACGTCGCACGATTGAGAAAATCCCGTTTCTGGGAGATATCCCGCTGATCGGCGAACTATTTAAATCGCGTGGCAAAGAACGGATAAAAACCAATTTGATGGTGTTCATCCGGCCGAAAATCCTGCGCGACCGTGCCGATGCCCGGGCGTTTTCGGCTCGCCGCTATGGCTATATCAGGGGGCGCCAATTGCGCCGCGATCCAGAGCTTGAACCGTCAATTGATGTGCTGGTTCGTGACTATATGGGAGCAGTGCCTCCGGTCGCGGAAACCCAGCCCGGTGATCAGATTATTTATGCGCCGGGTGCAGTTACTCAGTCCCAGAATAGTGAAGCTTTGCAGCAAATTCCGGTTTCACCCAGCAATCCCGGTTCGGAGAAGGATGACTGATGAAAATCGCGAAGGGAACAGATACAGACGTTTCCGGCGATGATGAAAAGCCTGTGGTTGAAGAACCCACATCTCCGCCGCTCCTGGATATTCCCTATGCGTTCGCGCGCGATCATGGCGTGTTGTTGATGCGCACGGATGGCGAAAGGCTGTCAGTTTCGATGCGTGAAGGTGCTAATCCTCAGGCCTTGCTGGAACTGCGCCGCTATCTGGCCATGCCCTTTGATGTCGACCTGGTATCACCCGACGCGTTCGAGAAGATCCTGTCCGATCACTACGCCATGGACGGCAGCGCGGCCGCCATGGCCGGGGACATGAGCCTCAGCAACGATGCACTGGATGATATTGCCGGAAATATTCCCAGCGCTGAGGATTTGCTGGACAGTGCCGACGATGCGCCAACCATCCGTTTGATCAACGGCATTATCGCAGAGGCGGCCCGGCAGGGCGCTTCCGATATTCATATCGAACCTTATGAGACAGGTCTGGTTGTCCGGATGCGTGTCGATGGCGTGTTGGAAGAAAAACTACGCATGCCGCCGCATGTCGCGTCTGTTATTGTCAACCGGATAAAGGTTATGGCGCGGCTGGATATTGCAGAGCGCCGGATACCGCAGGACGGCCGGATTAGCTTGACCCTTGGCGGGAAGCTGTTGGATGTGCGTGTCTCGACATTACCCAATCGCGCGAATGAACGTGTCGTGATGCGGATATTGGACAAGGAAAGCGCGGCGATATCGCTGGACCTTCTGGGCATGTCGAAAACAACCCACGAGATTTTGACCGAGGCCCTGTCGGAGCCCAACGGGATCATCCTGGTGACCGGTCCTACTGGTTCGGGTAAAACCACAACCCTATATGCGGGTCTGAAGCAGCTGAATGATGGCAGTCGCAATATCCTGACGGTCGAAGATCCGGTGGAATATGCTATTGAAGGCATAGGCCAGACACAGGTGAATGCCAAAGTCGGCCTGACCTTTGCCGCCGGTTTGCGCGCGATTCTGCGGCAGGATCCTGACGTTGTCATGGTGGGTGAGATCCGCGACCGGGAAACGGCGGAAATTGCCGTTCAGGCCTCTCTGACCGGTCATTTGGTACTCTCCACAGTCCATACCAATGATGCCGTTGGCGCGATTACCCGGATGCGTGACATGAAGGTCGAGCCGTTTCTGCTGGCCTCTACATTGCGCGCTGTGATTGCCCAGCGGCTGGTGCGCAAGCTGTGCCCGCATTGCCGCGTTCCGATCCAGGCAGATGGCAGCCTGGCCTCCCTGCTTGGCTTTGACAACGGCACTGTGGTGTACCGTGAAGTCGGCTGTGATAAATGCAACCATACCGGTTTTCAGGGACGCATTGGGGTTTTTGAAGCGATCCGCGTCGATGAAACTATCCGCAAACTGATCAATGATGGCGGTGATGAAGCACGCATCGCGGCTCATGCTTTCCTGAAGAAACCCAATCTGGGTTCGGCAGCCCGTGCGTTGGTCCGTGAAGGTTTAACCACCGCAGAAGAGGGAATTCGCATATCGCGCCGTGATGCGCTGGATGAGCAGGTTGATGCCTGACTTTTCCTACACGGCAATCGATCCGAAGGGCCGGGAGAAAACCGGTCGGCTGGCAGCGGAAAGCAACGATGCCGCCCGTGCCAAACTGGCCGAGCGTAACTTTTACGTGGTGAAGGTGGAAACCGCGCAGGGCGTGGAAGCAAAGCCTGCCCGTTCGCTTTTTGGCCCCAAAAAACTCCGTGCCAAGGAATTGACCCTGTTCACCCGGCAATTGTCGTCCCTTGTCCAGGTCAGTCCGCTTGAAGAAGCGCTGCGGACCATTGGCAGCCAGAATGAAAAAGAGCATGTCCGGGCGCGCATCGGTTCGGTCCATGCCGGTGTCATGGAAGGGCAACGGCTGGCCGAGGCCATGCGCCGCGAACCGGCGAGCTTTCCGCCGCTTTACCGCGCTATGATATCAGCTGGGGAAAGCTCGGGAACATTGCCAGACATTACCGAAAGGCTCGCCAGCCTGCTGGAGCGTCAGGCAGAGATGCGCGGCAAGCTGATCAGTGCGCTGGCCTATCCCATTGTACTGGCACTGGTGGCGATTGTGGTGGTCGCTCTTTTGATGATTGCCGTCGTGCCCAAAGTCGTCGAGCAATTTGACGACGTGAATCAACAGCTTCCCTTTGTCACGCGACTGGTAATCGGCATATCCGATTTTCTCGCCAACTGGTGGGGCGCAATTTTGGGCGTGATCTTCATCGTCGGCTTTGCCAGCTGGCGGGCATTGAAAGAACCAAAGGTCAAATACCGTTGTGACAGTTTTCTGCTGCGGATTCCCTTTTTAGGTAGATTGCTGCGCGATTTGAACGCGGCACGGTTGGCGAGGACCTTGTCCACCATGGTCGCAAGCCGCTTGCCAATATTGGAGGGGCTGCGGCTGACGACCAATACGATCAGCAATAGCGTGCTGCGCAAAGCGTGCGAGGACATGGTGGAAGCGATCAGAGGTGGCGGAAGCTTATCCAAGGCGCTCAAAAATACGGGCGTTTTCCCGCCCATGCTGGTCTATCTGACCGCCAGTGGGGAAGCATCGGGACAGCTTGACGAGATGCTGGCCCGGGCCGCCGATTACCTGGAACGTGAATTTGATAATTTCAGCTCTACCGCCCTATCATTACTGGAACCACTGATCATTGTTTTACTGGGCGGTGTTGTTGCCGTTGTGATTTTGGCTATATTATTGCCGATATTGCAGCTTCAGAATCTGGCCGGACTGTAAGGCGGGATCGATGGGAAAACATATGTTCAAGATTTCACACAATTTCTTCACCGACATGGGGCGCCCAACTGCACGTGGTGACAAGAAGAAACCGAAACCCAATGGCTTCACACTGGTCGAATTGATGGTGGTCATTTTCATTCTCGGCCTTCTGACAACGGTGGTTGTCATCAACGTTTTGCCGAGTCAGGACCGTGCGATGGTTGAAAAGGCGCGGGCTGATATCGCCACTTTGGGGCAGGCGCTGGAAATGTACCGGCTTGATAATCTCTCCTATCCCGCCTCATCCGACGGTTTGGCGGCGTTGACGAGCGCGCCTGCATCGCTGCCGCCATCGGCGCGCTATCGGCAGGGCGGTTATATCAAGAAGCTTCCCGATGATCCGTGGGGGCGGCCGTATCAATATGACAATCCGGGACGCAATGGGCCGGGTTTTGATCTCTATTCACTGGGCGCGGACGGTGCTCCGGGCGGCGAAGACGACAATGCGGACATTTACGCGGAATAGCCAGATTGCCAAAGGTGACATTGCGGCCAAAATTGACTAGCTAACCGCTAAAGACGCAATAAAGTTTTTCAGCCGAGTCGGGGAGGTCATGTTGGAACAAAATCCGTTGCTGTCTCTTTCCATTCGTCGATCGATCCGGGCCATAGGCGGCTAATGTCGGCATCCAAGCTCTTTGTGACAGTTTTTCCGGATGCAGAGGCGCAGGCCCTGCAATGGTGGCTTGTGGCGGATGGTGCGGTGGAAGCCAGAGGCTGTGATGTCGATCCCTTGCTCGCTGCTGGCCTGAAACTGCCTTCGCTCGAGAATGAACCGATTGCCCATATCGCACTAATGCCCGCGTCGCTCGGTATCGTGCGTTGGCATGAACCGCTTGATGACATGACCGAACAGCAGGCATTGGCGGCAGCCCGCTTGGTTGCGCAGGAAAACAGCCTCGATGTGGAAAACCTCCATATAGCGGCGGTTGCCGATGACGCGGGGCAGGTGGCGACCGCATCGGTTGGCAAGGATGTGATCGCCAGTGGACTGGTCCGACTGCAAGCCCTTGGCATTGATTCCGATGTAATTGTCCCGGCTGGCTGGCTGATCGCGCCCGAAGAAGACACCGTCGTGGAGGCCGATTTCGGCTTTGAAAAATTGCTGCGGGCGCAGCAGATGATCATTCCCGATGAGCCATCCTTGCGCGCGCATCTTGTTGGTGACGGCAACGTCACTATTTTGCCAGAAGCATCGGTTGATCAGGCGCTCGTCAATGCCGCGGACAGCGGCACGTTGAACTTGCGTTCCGGTGCTTTCGCCAAAAAAGCCGAAAGGTCGATGACTGCGCCGCAAAGGCGGCTACTGGGCTGGCTGGCCGTGGCTGCTCTGGTCATCTCTTTGCTGATTCCGGTTGTTCAATTGGTGAAGTATCACTGGGCTATAGCGGATGCGGAAACAGCAGCGTTGGCTGTGGCTGAACCGGTGATTGGACCCGCGGAAAGCGTGGATGAAGCAGACCGGCTGCTCAACGAGCGGCTGATCCGTGAAAATCGCGGCAACATCGCCTTTTCGGTGCCAGCATCCGCGCTGTTCTCGGCCGTTCAGCAGACCCAGGGCGTTTCGATAGAGCGGATCAGCTATCGTAAGGACGGCACTGTTCTGGCGGGTCTGACGGCGGTGAGGAATGAAGACATGAACCCGGCTCTGATCGCGCTCCAGAACGCTGGATTTGAGATAACGGCAACGCCCCGGACTGATGCCACAGGATCATCCAAGGCTGATATTACGGTGCGCGCACCATGATCGCTGCGCTGAAAGACTGGTTTCAGGCGCTTAGTCAGCGCGAGAAGGTAATGATCGGGATATTGGGCGTTCTGGTTGCCTTGGTTGTCGGATATTACGCAATCGTCGCGCCTTTCATCAACGCCTATGTGTCGGCTGAAAAAAGCTATGCAGATGCCATTGAAAGTCAGGCGCGGATTGAATCCAAGGTGGCGGCATTGACCGCACCGGCAGACAAGACGGTAACGCCCGTAGCTGGTCCGTTGGACGTTTTTATCAGCCAAAATGCCGGGGAAGCAGGCTTTGCAGTCGGACGGCTGGATCCGCAGACCAACGGTATGGTCAGATTGGCGATTGATTCCGCCAAGCCGACAGCCCTGTTTGGTTGGTTGGCAACGCTGGAAGCCCGCGGCATATCTTTGGAGGAACTCACGGTTAATCCCGGAGGTAACGAAACCGTTACCGCGACAATATTGCTACGATCTACAAAACCGGATTAGGGTTTTAGACTGCCTCGGCGGTCGTCTTTTGGTTGTCAGCTTTCGGATCGTCACTGAACATCAGGCCGCCATCATCTTCAGACATGGCTTCCGGACTTGTCTGTTGATCTTCCACGTTCAGCTTTTTCTCCTGCACCCAGTTGCCGTCGGCATCGCGGACATATTTCGGTGCGCGCTGAACGTTCCAGACCAGACCCATTTTCTCCCAGAGCGAGATGATATAGCCGTTCACGTCCACTTCCCACCACATCATGCCGGCATAGGCCGAACGCGGATGCTGGTGATGGTTGTTGTGCCAGCCATCGCCAAAGGTCATCCAGGCCATGAACCAGTTATTGCGTGATCCGTCCTTGGTCTTGAAACGTTGTGAACCGAAGACATGGCCGACGCTGTTCACGCCCATGACGAAGTTGAGGAAGAAGAAGTTGCGGAAAAACCCGCCGATCAGGATCGTACCGATAATATGTTCCGGTCCGCCAAAGGCGAGCGCCCATAGTGCGGGAAATACCACACTGGAAAAAATGGCAATCGACCAGCGATGCCGGTGACACCACAATACTTGCGGATCATCGATCAGGCCTTTGCCGTAAACTTTCATATCCGACGTGGTGTTGTCGAACAGCCAGCCAAAATGAGCGATGCCCAGGCCCTTCCACTTCGACATTTTCTTGCCATGTCCGTCAATATAGGGGCTGTGGAGATCGCCAACACGGTCGGAAAAGGCATGATGCCGCCGGTGATCGGCCGCCCATTTCAGGACCGAAGCCTGACAGGCCATTTGCGCCATAATGCCAATGGCGAGACGCATTTTCGGACCGGCTTCAAAGGCGCGATGCGTATAAAAGCGGTGATAGCCGATACCAACACCCATGTTGATAAGGACATAGCCAAACAGGAAAGCAGACCATTCGACCCAGCCAGTGGCATGGGTCAGCGTCCAGTAAAGTGCGCCAAGTGATCCGATAACCATAGAGGACAGCAGGATGCCATATTCGATGCGTTTGGCCCGCGCGGCGGGTCCGCCGATGATTACACCATGTTGTGGATGCGCTTCGGCAGGTTCAAACCGATCGGGTTGAATGTCACTATACGCGGTAGCCATAGATATGCCCCTGATACTATTTACATCAATGAAATTAGCGGTTTTGGGAAAAGATTACAATTCTCTTAACTATTATTCGAACCGATATGGAGGCGATTGGCCAAAATCGAAAAAGTTTCGTTTGGAATCAAGTCAGTGCCACCGCCGCGGCTGTGACTTAGTCGCATCATCCGTCCGTCTCGTCCGGGGATATCGCATGTTCATGAAACGAAAGTTGCCTTTCGGGGGATTCGCAATCCGCCATGCTCATGCCTGTCACCGGAAAGTTTCGGTCAATCTTTCCAGATAGTCAGCCAGATTCTCTATCTCGGTGTCATCCAGCACGGATTCTATGCGGTTATTTATCTTTTTAAACGGCGGGCGGGTGTTTTGGTGGATTGCATGCCCGCTGTCAGTAAGGTTCAGGAGCTTGGCCCTGCCATCATGCTCACTTTTTTGACGCTCAACATATCCAAGGCCAATGAGCCGCCTGACCATTGCGGTAATGGCTGATTCGTTTAGGCCAAGAGCGACAGCCACATCTTTTTGGGTGACGTTGGTACCGTTGCCAATAACTGCGATCACGCCAAGCTGTGCCGTGGTTACGTTGCCACTTTCCAGGAGGTCGCGATCCGCGCGTTTTTGCAAGAAATGCGCGGCCAGTTGCAAGCGCCAATATAGCTTCAGTTTCGATGCAGACATGGGCTTACTCTATCCCCCTTGAAAATTTCTGTCCTCCAGAATATACTTTAGGAGTGAAGTATATTCTGGAGGACGTTCGATGATAGACAGCAGCATGCAGCAGTTTACGTTTTTGGCAGCCAGGCAGTTCGAGTGGCGCGAAGTGCCCGCGCCGAAAATAGAAAGCCCGGGACAGGCCATTGTCAGGCCCTTGGCGGTCACCCGCTGCGACCTCGACCTCTATATAGCAAACGGCATTGTTCCCATGCGGGATGAAGCTTTCGCTTTCGGTCATGAAATTGCCGGCGAAATTGTCGAAATTGGTGATGATGTGGATGGATTTGTTCCAGGCGACAGGGTCATTGTTCCATTCCAGATTAACTGCGGCACATGCAAAAATTGCCAGCTTGGTTTTCCCAACGCCTGCACCAGTGTTCCGGCTTTTTCGGCTTATGGCCTGGCGCAAAGTAGCGGCAAGGACTGGGGCGGTGGATTGAGCGATTATGTGCTGGTCCCCTATGCAGATGCAATGCTGGTCAAAATTCCCGATCAGATATCGCTGCCGGTGGCGGCGGCCATTTCTGACAATGCCAGCGACGGATATCGGACGGTTTCAGGCCCCCTGGAGAAACAGCCTGGAGAAGATGTTCTTGTTGTCGGCGGTCTTGCGCAAAGTGTCGGTTTGTTCGCTGCCCAGGCAGCGTTAGCTCTTGGTGCAGGACGCGTCGTCTATACGGATTTTGACAGTGACAGGTTGGGGCAGGCAAAGAAGATCGGTGCCGAGGTGCTCGAAAGGCAATATCATGCCGATATGCCTGTTGATGGACAGTTTGCCATCGTCGTCGATGCATCCAATATGCCGGATGGTCTGATCTATGCGCTGAATTCCACTGCGGCTTGCGGTCATTGCACCGGCGTATCTGCGCCCGGGAGAAAGATGGACAATATCCCGTTGGGATCAATGTACATGAAGGGTATCACCTACGACATAAGCCGGGCCCAAGCGCGGGCGACGATGCCGGATGTCATCAAATGCGCTTGCGACGGACGCATAAAGCACGAAGAGGTGATTTCAAAAACGATCCCCTTTGCGCAGGCCGAAGAAACCATTGGCGATCCCGATATAAAGATCGTCTTTGTCAGAGACTGAACCGTTTTTTCTCAATCAATATTGACGTTACGGCGGGACACATCGCCGCGAGATGATCGCCGCGCCGGACGTTCCCTGGGCACTGAGCGCGGCTGAGGGCGCGCTTTGGTCCGGACTGCTGGCCTGGCTTGCTGCCTGATTTGCTGGCGGCGTTGTTGTGCTGCCGCCGGTCGGGCGCGGCGTTCAGACCGGGCACCGTTGTTTTGTCGGTTGGCGCGCCGGTTTTGTCTGGCCTCACCGCTGCGCTGACCGCGTATTGCGCCATCGCGCAAGGCTGCCCGACCCGTGCGGGCACCATTATCGGTTCTGCGTTCCCGTCTTTCCGCTCTCCGCTCGCGGCGCTCGGCGCGTTGTTCCGGGGTTAGGTTGCGGAGTCTTTCTTCTCTGCGATCCCGTCGCTCCGCCCGTTGTTCTGGTGTAAGGTTGCGACGCCGTTCTGCTCGGCGGTCTCGGCGCTCGGCGCGCTGCTCAGGTGTCAGGTTGCGCCACCTTTCTCCCCGGCGGCCGCCCTTGCGCCAACCATATTCAGCGCGCTTTCTGGCCCAATGGCGCTTATGATGGCGCTTCATCGCATAGCGGGATCCGCGCCGGTCGAAAATATAGATGCCGTAACCGGGATAGTAGAAACTGTCATACCAGCCGCCGCCAAATCCGATATTGGCATAGCCATAACCATTGTCGCAGGCATAATAATCATCAAATGGTGCGTAGGGATCGCAGCCATAACCCACACCGTTCACATAGCCGTCACCATATGATCCGCCGCCGTAAGCGCAGGCACTGAGGCTGAGCATCGCTCCGCTCAGCAAGGCTGGTTTTGCAAGCCTGTTGATCCAGTTATCAGCCATGTTCATTCCCCTCTTTGCACCGGCCGCCCAGCATCGCGTGCTGCTGCTTCGGGTGTTCACTGCTTTAGACTGGCTTGGCCCCGCGAGTCCGGTTTCTTTTCCTGTTGCCCTATTTTGTAACATTGATGGATTGAATTGGAAATGAACACAGATGCTTGCTGACATTAATGAAAGTAGTTAGTATGACCCGGTAAAACTAAGTATTTTCGGAGAGATTATTTTGGCCAGCGCAGCACAAGCCCACGGATATCCCTATACCGAGACCGCCAACCCGCATTGGGTGAAACCTCCCAGCAAGGAAGCGCTTGGTCATATTCCAGGTGAGGAAGGCATGCCGATATTCGGTTCGACGCTGAAACTTATCAAGGATCCCATTGCGTTCGGGCGTCAGATGTTCGAAAAATATGGCTCGGTCTATCGGACCTATAATTTTGGCAAGCATAATGTCACGCTGCTCGGTGCTGACGCCACTGAACTGGTCATGTTCAACAAAGACAAGATTTTTTCCAGCGAACAGGGCTGGGGACCGGTCCTCAACAATCTCTTCCCGCGCGGGTTGATGCTGATGGATTTTGAACGTCACCGGGCGGATCGCAAAGCACTATCGGTTGCGTTCAAGCCGGGACCGATGAAGCATCATTGCAAGGTTCTGAACGAAGGCATAGCGGAGCGGGTGGCCGAGTGGAGCGGAACCGGATTTGAATTTTATCCGGCGATCAAATCCCTGTCACTGGACACAGCAGCGAGCGCGATTCTCGGCATTCCCTGGGGTCCGGAAGCGGACAAGATCAACAAGGCTTTTGTCGATGAGGTGCAGGCCTCCGTCGGCGTTGCCCGCAAACCTATTCCGTTCACGAAAATGTGGCGCGGCGTAAAGGCGCGCGAATATCTTCTGAGCTATTTCACACCGCAGGTGAAGGAACGGCGGGAAAAAGGCGGCGAGGACATATTTACGCAAATCTGCCTGGCGACCCATGAAAATGGAGAGCTTCTGACCGAAGATGAAGTTGTCGATCACATGAACTTCCTGATGATGGCGGCGCATGACACCATCACGTCTTCGGCCACAAGCATGACCTATTTGCTCGCCAAGCACCCGGAATGGCAGGACAAGCTGCGCGAAGAGCTTTTGTCAGTGGCACCTGCCGGTCAACCGCTGGCTTATGAAGATCTCGGCAAGCTGGAATTGACCGAAATGGCATTCAAGGAATCCCTGCGCCTGATCCCGCCGGTGCCGAGCATTCCTCGCCGCGCAGTCAAGGAATTCACTTTCCGCAACTATACCATTCCGGCTGGCACCAATATCGGCATCAGCCCGCAATTTGTTCACAAGATGGAAAAGCACTGGCCGAATCCGAGCAAATTTGACCCGATGCGCTTCACGCCGGAAAACAGCGCCGGTCGGCACAAATATGCCTGGGTGCCTTTTGGCGGCGGTGCCCATATGTGTCTGGGGCTGCATTTCGCCTATATGCAGATCAAAATCTTGATGCATGCGATGCTGACACAGAATCGTATCGTCCTCAGCGCCGGACCGGACTACGAACCGAAATGGCAGGTTTTCCCGATCCCGCAGCCACGCGATGGTCTGCCGGTCCAGCTGGAAGCGCTGTAAAACGTGAAAGTTACTGTGCCGGACTCTTGACCACAATATAAACCACACTATCGAATTGGCTCGCACTCGTTTTAGATGCGAGAAAGAAAGCCGAATATCCCGGCGATGGCGTGAGCTTTCGTTTTCATTGATCAGTTCCTTTGAACCACATCCGCGCCAAAAGGCCGTCGCGCTTTATAAAGTGATGATAAAGTGCAGCGCCAATGTGGGCGACTAGCAGCAAGACCATGAAGCGCGCTCCTATGCCGTGTGGAATGCGGGGCTTGTAATTTTCAAATTCTGGCAACGGACTGGTTTCATTCCCGAACACGATCGCGCCTGCATCAGACAGAATGAACATGCCCGCACCGCTTGCCGCCATGCCCAGGATCACAACGTAAAAAAGCCAATGAACGACTTTTGCACTGGACTGTTGCCAGTTTGGTGCACCGGCTACAGGATCAGGTTTCTGGTCTATAAAGAGCCACCACAACAGCCTTGCGACTGTTAACAGAGTCACCAAAATCGCTATTGGTACATGAATGGTCAGAAGTTGAGCCTTTGCAGCGGGATCGACTGTGCTCGCAGTTCTGAATCCCGTGGCAAGGGCTATAACAATCAAAATTGCGCTCAACCAGTGAATGGTCAGGGCAACTGATCCATATCTGGATTGGGTACTTTTTAGCGACATGTCTCTTCCTTCTAAGATCTGCTGTTTCAGGCTGTGCAACAATCCGAAACAGCGACTTTCTCGAAGAGATGGGGCGCTGTGACAGCGCTCGAAGGATAGTGACTGAGCGCGTTTTGGAACTCAGGATTGGAGAATGCCGAGCGAAAATGCGATACTGATTCCCAGATTGCGTAATTCAGATACATGCTGCTCGCACCGACGGCTTTATGCAGTTGCGTACTGATATATCCCGGTTGCTTCTTCATATAGAGAGCATCATTTCTCCACGCTGCGACCAACGCTTCCTGATCTTTGGGGTCAACCGTGAAAAGATTGACCAATACGACGGGTCCAACATCGTTCCCCAATTGTTTTTCAATTGGATAATTTTCATCGAGAGGTTTGAAACCGACCATTATCACTGCTCCTTGATATTTCGTTTATTTTGGTGATATGTTGTCATATCGACAATACGGATAAATTAATTGACAACATATTGTCAATAAGAAAATAGGAGTATCAATGGCGACAGAAAAATGGACCGCTGAGGGAGAAGCTGTGACAGCGCTAATCCTGGATGTTTTTCGTCTCAATGGCCGATTGATTACGGCCGGTGACCGGCTCGTGGCTGATCTCGGACTGACCAGTGCCAGATGGCAGGTCCTCGGTGCATTGGCCAACGCAGAACGACCGGAGTCCATAGCGTGGCATGCAAGAACAATGGGGCATCATCGGCAGGGAGTACAACGTATCGCAAATGACCTGGAGAAAGAAGGCATTGTCGAGTTCCAGCCAAATCCACACCATAAAAGAGCACATCTCGTGATACTCACTTCCAAGGGACGGAAGCTGTACGAATCTGCAATTGCATTGCAGACCCCTTGGGTAAACTCGCTTTCCAGTGGCTTGTCTCTGAAAGACATCGCAATCACTCAAAAGGTCATCGAGCGGTTGAAAACACATCTCGAACTGGAAAACGGGAATGCGCCCTAGAGCATCCATATTGACTTATCTTGCGAAAATCATCCGGCAAGCTCTGATAGCTGAAGGCTTCGCTTCCGGAATCAAGCGGACGCTTCCAACTTTCAGTCTATTCGGGAAAGGACCAAAATTCGCCGATCACCATTGTCAGCGGCCAGATATTCACTTACATAAATGTCAATGACTGACACCCCCGAAACACAGCCGCTTGGCGATTCCACTCCTATCTGGAAATCGCGTTATAATCATCCCACGGACTGGGATCAGTTTTTCCCGCCGCTGTCGATGCCGGGCATGTTCTTTCGCTCGGCCGGACGGCGGGGAGATGCCAATCTGCTCGATTTTATGGGGCGGAAATATAGCTATGCCGAGGTTGCTGCCGGTGTTGTCCGGGTGGCTAAAGGGTTGCAGGATCTAGGCGTTCAAAAGGGCGATCGGGTCGGTCTGTTCCTGCCTAATGTTCCTCACTATGTAACTGCCTATTACGGCGCGATGGCAATCGGCGCGACGGTGGTCAACTTTTCGCCGCTTTATACCGTGGATGAACTCAATCATCAGGTTGAAGATAGCGGCACAAAAATTCTTTTCACGCTCTCGGCCAGTGCCGTGTTCCCGACCGCTTATGAAGTGTTGCGGCAATCGAGCCTCGAACGACTGGTCGTTGGCAGTGTCGCTGGCGCGCTGCCCGGTGCCAAGGCGCTGTTTTACCGCCTGTTCCGGCGCAAGGAAAACTCGCCGCAGCCAAAGGATGACCGGATCACGCCCTTTGCCGACCTGACCGATAATGACGGCAAATATGTTGCGCCCAATATCCATCCGGAAAAGGATATTGCCCTGTTGCAATATACCGGCGGGACCACGGGGACACCTAAGGGCGCGATGCTTAGCCACCAGAACCTGACCGGCAATGCCCGGCAGATTAATAGTATTGATCCGTTTATTGATGATGACGACCGGCTGATGGGCGTGCTGCCCTTCTTCCATGTGTTTGCGAACAGCGCGGTGCTCAACCGGACGGTGCAAAGGGGCGGTGAGATTGTCATGTTGCCGCGCTTTGATGCCAAGCAGACGTTGAAGGCCATTACCCGCAACCAGATTACCGCCATGCCCGGTGTGCCGACCATGTATCAGGCGCTGCTCGACCATCCGGATATCGACAAAACCAATTTCTCGTCGCTGAAGGTCTGTGTATCGGGCGGCGCGCCGTTGCCGCTGGAACTCAAGAAGAAATTCGAAGCGAAGACCGGGGCCAAGCTGGTCGAAGGCTATGGCCTTACCGAAAGCTCCGGTGTTGTCAGCGCCAATCCCTATTCGGGTCTGAACAAGTCGGGCACCATCGGACAGCCGGTGCCGGGGACATTGGTCCGGCTGGTCGACAAGGAAGATCCAACCAAGCAGGTTCCTGACGGCGAGCCGGGCGAGCTGATCTTTTCGGGGCCGCAGGTCATGCAGGGGTACTGGAACCGGCCAGATGCGGATGATGACGTGTTTGTCGACGGCTTCCTGCGCACCGGTGACGTCGCGGAGATTGATGACGATGGCTATGTCAAAATTGTCGACCGGCTAAAGGATATGATCGCGGTCGGCGGTTTCAAGGTCTTCCCGAGCCAGGTTGAGGAAGTGCTATACAAGCATGATGCGGTCAAGGAAGCGCTCGTCATCGGGGTGCCCGACGACTATCGCGGTGAAAGCCCGAAAGCTTTTGTGGCGTTGGAAGAAGGCATGGATGTCGACGGCGCTACGTTGAAAAACTGGCTGAACCCGCAGCTTGGCAAGCATGAACGGGTTGAGGATGTCGTGGTAAGAGAGAGCCTGCCCAAAACCATGATCGGGAAACTGGATCGCAAAGCCTTGCGGGCCGAGGAATTGGGCTAGGCGGTTTCCTCGATCCATTCCCGTTGCAAGGGCCTTGCCGCCAGTGCCATGAAACCTGCCGCGATCACATAGAATATCAGCGATATCAGCATGGAATAGCGCAGGCTGTCCTCGCCATAAATCGGGACGAGGCTGTCAGAGAGCGCGCCGAGAAAGAATATCCCGCCGCCAATGCCAACGAGATTATTGATCAGCAGGAACAGCGCCGACGCGGTGGCCCGGGTTTCGGCGGTGACCAGATGCTGCACTGCTGACAAAACCGGTCCCAGCCAGATATAGGCCAGGCCCTGCGGGATCAGGAACAGGATGAAGGCGAGGGTAGCCGAACCGCTCATGATGCCTGCGGCAAACAGAGGAACAGCGAGCAGGAATGCGGCCGCCGGGACCAGCCCGTAGGCGCCCTTGTTTTTGCTGCCGAGCCAGTCTCCCAATATCCCGCCGCTAATGACACCGGCTACGCCGCCGATCAGCAATATTGATCCAAAGAACAGGGAGGTTTCGATAAGGTCAAGGCCAAAGCTGCGCTGCAAAAGGCTGGGCAGCCAGAAGGCAATGCCATAGCCGAGCATCGAACTGGAGGCCGCGCCAAAGGCCAGAAACCAGAAGGCGCGCTTTTTGGCCAGAATTTTTACGATATCGACAAAGCGGGCTTGTGAAGGTGCAGCTTCCGCGATCACCGGTTTTTTGCCGGGATCGCGCACAAGATATTTAAATAATGGCGCGATCAAAACCCCCGACAGCCCGACGACGATAAAGGCGAGGCGCCAGTCGACGGTGGCGGCAATATAGCCGCCTGCGATCACGCCTGTTGCCGATCCCAAGGGGATGCCCAGCGAATAGATGGACAGGGCGCGGGCGCGCTTTTCGCTGGGGAAATAATCCGCGATCAGCGCGTAGGACGGCGCAACTCCGCCAGCCTCTCCTATGCCAACGCCAAGGCGTGCGAGGAAAATCGACCAGAAACCCTGCGCGAAACCGCAAAGCGCCGTAAATCCGCTCCATACACCTAGGGAAAGGGTGATGACCCAGCTGCGGCTGGTCTTGTCGGCTATCCAGCCAAGCGGTACTGCCAGCGTAGAATAGAGCAGGGCGAAGGCAATGCCGCCGAGTAATCCCATCTGGGTGTCGCTGAGGCCGAGATCAGCCTGAATCGGGCCAGCGAGTATTGCCAATATCTGCCGGTCAACGAAGTTGAATATATAGACGACCAGCAACATGCCCAGCGCAACATTGGGAGAGGTAGCGCGTGCGGGGATATGGGCATTGCTCGCCATTCAGGATTCTAGACTTTGCAGGAAACCGTCAATTGCCGAGATTGCGGCCGGTTCGTCCAACATTGGGGCGTGACCGCGATCTGCAATCTCGATAGCGCTAATGGGTCCGGAATGGCGATCTTGCATTTGCGCCACAGTGGTCGGGGAGATTATGTCTGTCAACGCACCATGGACGATCAAGGTGGGGATGGCATCAAGCTGCTCCCATACCGGCCACAGATCTGGTGGGACAGCGGTCTGTTCGTTGCCGCCAAGACCTTCGGAAATGGCGGGGTCATAGGCGAATTTTATGCGTCCGTCAGGCAGTGGCTGACAGGTGCGCTGCGCGAAACCGAGCCAGTCCTGTTCATCATAGCCGCGCATCACGTCGCCATGCACCTTGCGGCAATGATCGGCTGCTTCCTGCCAGCTGTCAAAGGGAGTGAGCGCGCCGACATAGCTTTGAATGCGGTCCAGACCATCCTGTTCCACAACAGGGCCAATGTCGTTGAGGATGACGCTGGTGAAACGCCGCGGTTCGGTGGCAGCCATCATCATCGCCATGAGACCGCCCATGGACGTACCGATCAGACCGATTTGATCAAGCTGCAGACTGTCTAGCAGTGCCATCATATCGACAACATAGGAGGCCGGTATGTAGTTGACCGGATCCGGGTCATAGTCCGATCGTCCGCGACCGCGTTGGTCGGGAACGATCAGGCGATATTTCCCGGCCAGATGTGCCGCCAGCCCCTCAAAATCGGCGCTGTTGCGGGTCAGTCCGTGCATCAGCAGCAAGGGCGGCCCGTCGCTTTCGTAGATGCGTGCGTACAGCGTCAGCCGATCATCACCGCTGCGGTAGAAATGATCCTGATAGGCAGGCGGATCGCTTTTCTCGCGATCCGCCGGTGGGGAGTCGTTCGCCACGTCCGGCCGGCTTAAAACTTGATTTCGCCAGTGACGAAAACGCGCCGGGGGTCACCGAAGAAGGCCGTCAGGGTCCCCTCCAGACCCAAGGTCGAGACAAAGGGTGCTCCATTTTGTCCGCCTGCAACAAAATTATATCCGGCCACCTTATACCGTTTGTCGAACAGGTTCTTGCCATGGACGCCAATCGAGAACAGATCGCTGTCATCGGTGTAAACCAGGCTGGCATCGACCAGTGAAAAACCATCTTGGTCGAGGAACGGATTGGGCGATTCAAACTGGCTGGCATCGCTGCGGAAGGATATCGAACTGATCAGATCGAGCATCCCGCTTGCCACCGGCACGCCAAGATTGAACGACATGCTGCCAGTCCAGTCCGGCGTGTTCTGGAACACGCGTTCATCGGCCACATCATTGCCAAGATTGTCGATAAACGTGTTGAAACTGGCATCGAGATAGCCAAGTGACCAGCTGACATTGAAACGGCTGCCCGGTCCGGCAAAATCTTTGCCGACCAGGGCGCGCCCTTCAAATTCGAAGCCGTTGACGTCAGCGCTGGCGGCGTTGGAGGTGATGCCCGCAAAACTGTCATTGGTACCGTCTCCATCGGTATCGAAACCGACTGAGCCGGGTATCTGGACATCGGAATAATCACCCTTGAACAGCGCAACGCTGACATTCAGGCGATTGTCGAGCAGAGACCCCTTCCAGCCCAGCTCATAACTGTCGACGGTTTCCGGATCAAATTGCAGGAAGTTGAAAACCTCATCGGCGGAAATTGTGCCATCTTGATCGAAATCGGGTGTTGCACTGCTCTGACCGCGCGGATCAAATCCGCCGCCTTTGAAGCCGCGTGAATAGGTGAAATAGATATTGTGGTTTTCATCTGGCTTCCAGCTGATCGACGCGCGCGGGGTAAATTCCTTGAACGTGTCGCTCCCTTCAAAATCGGACGTCACGGCAAAAGGAACACCCGCCCCACCGAACTGGTCGGAAAAGCCGTTCACAAATGACGTGCGCAAAATCCGCGAGCTACGCTTGTCATTGGTATAGCGGCCACCCACAGACAGGCTGAGATGATCGGAAATATCATAGGTAAAATCGCCGAAAATCGACCAGGTTTCGGTATCGACATCGCCAAGCGTCTGGGCGTTCAGGCCGGGCAGGTTGACGAAGGGCAGCGCGCCGGTCGTCGCCAGCAGCACGTCGAACACGTTAAATGCGTTGGCGTCGAGATAATAAGCGCCCAAGACGCCGTTCAGATTGTCGCTTTCATACAGGACCTGGAACTCCTGACTGAACTGGTCATTCTCATAGATGACCGGAACGTCGAGATCTTCGGACGGCAAGCTGTCAAAGTCGATATTGGAGGAAGATTTATCCTCGCGATACGCGGTGATGCTTTTCAGCGTGATATTGTCCGATACCGGCGCTTCGATCAGCAGCGATCCGCCATAAGCTTCGACCAGTTGCTCGGGGACAGTCAGGCCAGCGCGTGTGTCAAAAACATCATCCAGAACCGGTGCGCCGGTCAGCAGGCTGGGGATAAGACGATGCCCCTGGCGCGGGTCGCTTTCGTCGCGGATATAGTCGCCCGACAAGCGCACGAAAAATCCGTTATCATCATATTCGATGCTGCCGCGCGCCGCCCAAACGTCCTTGTTGTAATTTTCAACACCCTGCTGAACCAGATTGTCGCCAAAGCCGCTGCGGCTGAGCCGCGCGCCGCTGGCACCGATGCGCAGGCTGTCGGTAATCGGGGTAGAGGCCGTGACGATCAGGTCGGCCTGGTCATAGGAGCCGTATGTTCCACGGATTTTGACCGATGTGTCGTCGGGCAGGCGGCGTGAGACATATTTGATCGCACCACCAATGGTATTGCGGCCATATAATGTGCCCTGCGGCCCTCGCAGAACTTCAATCCGCTCGACATCATAAATGTCCAGAACAGCGGCTTGCGGCCGGTTGAGATAGACATCATCAACATAGAGACCCACGCCTGCCTCAAAGCCGGCAACCGGATCTTGCTGACCCACGCCGCGAATGAAGGCAGTCAATGTGGTGTTGGTACCGCGTGATACTTCCAATGTAAGATTGGGGACCTCCTGACCGATCTCGGTGATATCCTGCACGCCCGAGGCGACCAGATCATCGCCGCTAATCGCGGTGATGGAAAGCGGTACGTCAACCAGACGCTCTTCGCGGCGCCGTGCGGTGACAACAATTATGCCGTCATCAGCGTCCTGGCTGGCCGCCTCTGTCTGCTGCGCGTGGGCGGCCGTTGGAACGAGCATTGCCGTCGCCAAACCGGACACCAAAGCTGCATAACTGACGCTGTGTTGAAATCTCATGGGGAACCTCCTCCTAAACATTTTTTAGCCTGGCATTTCCAGATCGTTACACTGCCTTTACTGAAACATGAACCACCTTTCAACTATGAAATTTGCCAATCCCGCAAAATGCCGTTAGCCGTGACTTCATGGCCACAGAATATTCCGATCATGTCGAATCGAAAGACAAGCAACCCCGCACCGCACGGGGTCTGAAAACCAAAAGAAAATTGCTGGATGCTGCGGCGCTGGAATTTGGTGAAAAAGGCTTTCATGAAGCCTCGATTACCGGAATTACCCAAAGGGCCGGAACCGCCTTGGGCAGTTTCTATACCTATTTCGATTCGAAGGATGAATTGTTCAGCGCGCTGGTGAAAGACATGAGCGCACGGGTCAAAACCCACGCCGCCAGTGCGATGACCGAATGGCAGGATGCGCTGGAGCGGGAAAAACTGGCGCTGGAAGCATTTATGAGCTTCGCCCGCGAGCACAAGGAAATTTACCGGATCATCGACGAAGCGGAATTTGTCGATCCTGCAAGCTATCGATCTCACTATGAGGAAACAGCCGCACGCATTGCCGAGCGATTACAGGAGGGCAGCAAGGCGGGTGATTTGCGCGATGATATGGATGAGGCCCATGCCTGGGCGATCATGGGCATGAATGTCTTTCTGGGGCTGCGCTATGGTATCTGGACGGAGGATAAATCCCCGGCGGAGGTAGCGGCAATCGCAAACGACATTCTAACCAAAGGTATTGCGAGCGCCTGAAATTTCGATAGGCGGTCAGAGGATGACAGGTGCATATTTTCGCACTAGCCTTGCCTGATGGTTCAACCGACGCTTCAGATTCATGGAACGATAGTCTCGACCTATAGCCGCATTGTCCAGACTGTGGCGGAAGAGGCCGGGATTAGCTGGGGCATAACCGCCACTCCAGCGGGCAGCGAGGAAAACAGGCGGCGCCATCCGTTCCGCAAGGTCCCCACGGTCGAGATTGATGGACTGAATCTCTATGAGAGCGTCGCGATCTGCCAATATATTGACAATGCCCATAATGGCGGCGCGCTGCAGCCGGACAATCATGCCGCGCGGGCGGAAATGGATCGCTGGATATCGGTGGCGAACAACTATCTGTTTCCGGTTGCCGAACATGGCCTTTTGATGCCGCGGCTGGCGCACCGTTTTTTGAAGACACCATTGCGATCGGATGTGATAGAGGCCGCCTTGCCGGAAATCGCGGAGCATCTCGGTATAGTCTGTCAGCGGGTGGAGGAAGCTCCCTATTTTGCCGGAGCGGAATTTTCGCTGGCGGATATTTTCATCTATTGCATCTTGCGGCCCGTCCAGATGACGTCAGAAGGAGACAATCTGATCGGTCAGCTTTTGCCATTACGGCACTGGCTCAACAAAATCGGCAAGCGCCCCAGCCTGATTGCCACACGGTGGGAGACAGAGAGCAAGCCATAAATTTCTGTCCTACAGATGCAGAATTGTGATAATCGGGGTCAGTTGCCGTTCAAATAAGGAATTTTCATAATTACTGTTAATTATCAAACATTTATCATCTTCTTATAACTGTTTTTCTCGGAGCTCAAACGCCCTAAAGGACATTGTGCACATCGTAAACTTCGCAATAAAATTACAAAGGCTGAATTGATGCTGCCATCACTACTGATCATTGATGACTTTCTGTCCGATCCAATGGCTGCGCGTCAGGCAGCCCTGGCGCTGGACTATGATGCGGCTTTCAAGCGCGGTAATTACCCCGGACATATTTCGACAACACCGCTGGATATTCAAGGATTGGATGAGCGCGTTTCAAAGATAATTGGCGCACCGGTAAAAGCTGCCGATGGAACCAGTCACAGCCATTGCCGGATTACCCTGAAAGGCGACAAGGGGCGCAGCGGTGTGCATATAGATCCGGCCTTCTATTCCGGCATTCTCTATCTGTCCTTGCCGGAGCATTGCAAAGGCGGCACCGAGTTTTTCCGCCACAAACGCACCGGGCTGGAACGCGTGCCCAGTGATCCACTTGCCATTACCAAGGCGGGATATGCGGATATCAACGCGCTGATCGAAGATGTCGTGAACCGGGACACGCAAAATAAAGCGAGATGGGAGCGGACCATGCTGGTCCCGATGCGTTTCAATCGCCTGATCCTGTTCAGTCCCTGGCTGTTTCACAATAGCGGTGCGGCTTTTGGGACATCGCACGATACCGGCCGGCTGGTGCATTTGATGTTCTTTGCCAAAGCCAAAACTTCGTCTACAAGGCCTTGAATTTAGGAGAAAGCCCCATGGAAAATATTGTAACCAAGACCATCTCGCTGGCGCTACTGGCCGCATCTCCCTTGGCGTTGACGGCTTGTGCCGAGACCAATGCACAGGAAACGGATCGCTTCGCGAAGGTGGAGATCAAGACCGAGCAGCTTGGCGATGGTATCGCGGTGCTCTTTGGGGCAGGCGGCAATATTGGCGTATCCTATGGGCCCGATGGCACGGTGTTGATTGACGACCAGTTCGCGCCATTGACGCCGAAAATTCAGGCAGCGGTTGCAGCCTTGGGCGCAGAACCGGTCAAATATCTGATCAACACCCACTGGCACTATGACCATACCGGCGGGAACGAGAATTTCGGCAAGGCCGGCGCGCTGATCATGGCGCATGACAATGTTCGTGAGCGGATGGCGGGCAAGCAAACCAGCGGAAACGGAAATGACCCGGCGTCACCCAAAGAGGCACTGCCGGTGGTCACCTATCATGATGGCGTGAAGCTGCATCTCAATGGCGATGAAGTGCATGTGAAGCATATGGCGCACGCGCATACCGATGGAGACAGCATCGTGTTCTGGAAAAACGCCAATGTCCTGCACATGGGTGATCTTTACTTCCACAAGGTGACCCTGCCATTTATCGACATCAATAGCGGCGGTAATGCGCGAGGCGTGTTGGCGGCTGCGGAAAAGGCGCTGACCATGGTGAATGACGAAACCAGAATCATTCCCGGGCATGGTCCGATGGCGACCAAGGCAGATCTGACAGACTATCGTGATATGATGAAAAGCGTCATCGGATCCGTCGAAAAAGCGCGTGGTGAGGGCAAGACGCTGGAGCAGATTCAGGCGATGAAGCCTGCCGCTCAGTGGGACACCAACAAGGACGCGTTCATCAAGGGTGACGCATTTGTTGAGGCTGTATTCAAGAGTCTGGAAATGCCGGCCCATGGAACAGGTGACCATCAACACTAGGCGTCATTGTTAAGCATTACGGCGTTGCGCGCTCAATTTCCTTGCGAAGCGAGATGATCAGCGGGCCGATCTTGGTCAGCCGCTGCTCCTCTTCATCAATGATTGCGCGAAACAATGTCTTTTTGAACGCCAGCGTCTTTTCCGGGTCAGGGCGCTTTGCTTCGGGGAGGGTCGAGAGAAGGATATCAATCATCCGTTCGGCGCCATGGAGCCGGCCCCAAAGATAGTCATTCTCGCGATAGTTCCTGCTAAAGAACGCACCAAAGTTATTGAACTCAATGCCCTTTAGTGTTGCGACAACACCGCCCTGACGGATCGATTTTGCATCTTCAGGGGAAATGCGATCCACCTTGATCGGGTCAAATTCATCGAGACCTTCGCCTTGCAAAAGAGGCAGGGTGGCGACGTCGTAAAACGGGAAGCCGAGAAAGGCGAGCAGCATGGATCGGCGCTCCGGCTTGGGCAGTCCCGCCATCGCTTCGGCCAGCTTGGCATCGACCAAAGCATCGGCGGAGGCGAGATCACGAGCCTTGGCCAGACTGTCGAGCATTGCGGCCGGTGCATGCTCGGCATTTTTGGCCAGTGCCACAAAGTCATCGCCCAGATATTCAATCGTTTCACGCTCAATATAAAGGGAAAGACAGTCATATATGACATCATGCATCTGCTCGATCACGGCATAGTCATCGGGATGTGCGCTATCGAGATCTTCGGCAAACCGGCGGGCCAGAAACCGCAGCCGGCGGATGCGATAACCCAGATCATGCTGTCGAAAGAAATCGGCGGCAAGCTTTGACGGGCCAGCACCGCCTTTTTTGGCGATATTCTCAAAACCGCGCTCACGCAGTTCCGCCCACAGCACTTCGCGCAACGCATGATGACTTTGGACATTGGAATCGGCCTTCGCCCGCCTCACCGTATGGGCGATGTCCTCAAGCACGGTCGCGAGTTTAAGATGACCATAAGCGCTATAGGAAAAGCCTGCGAGCTTACCGGCTTTGTCCCGCGACTTGCGCCGCCATGCAGCAAGGCGCGCCGCCGTCGGTTTGTCCAGAAACAGCGTGCGGCCGAAAATGGCCTCGACATTCTGCTCAACCTCGCCGCGCAGATTATCGGTAATTTGCCGCATCTGGATAATCCGGTTTGACCGCCGTGATATGTCATCAAGATTGTCGCGGATTGGTTGCTCTCGCGGAATATTCGATATCGCCCCGAATATGGTCGAGAAGAAGCCGGGGAGGTTTTCGTCCTCTGCTTCTTGTGCGGCCTGAAGCCGTTGCAGCGCCCGGTCGCTTTTGGCGACATCCAGGTCCGGTCTTGGGTCGATATAGACAAAACGTCGATCCACCTCCCGCTTCGCTGGCCGGTTTTTCAAAGCTTCAATGGCCTGCGCAAAGGGGGCGTTCGCCAAAACGGAACCATCAATCAACACCGTATCATTGGCGGTGCCAGCCCGGCTTTGATTGGGCAATATCCGCTTTAGAAAACGTGACCGATTGGTCCAAACCTGATTACGGTCGGATAGAACATTGTCCAATTCGGTGACCGTGAATGGTGGAAACGCGCCCGGAAAGCTGGCTGTTGCCCGGCCGGCAAAAACGAGTTCGGCGGGATCAGCGATATCGCCGCCCGGCTTGCCCCGCGTGGAAAAACTGATGGTGATGCGGTGCTCCATCTCCAGAGCCTCTGGCGGACTATGGAGTTGCAGCTTTTCCGGATGACCGACAAAGTCAGTCACGGTGACAAATAAATCAAGCGGCTGCCCCGGTGGCAGTAATTTGGGACCGCGCTTGGTCTTCTTCATCGTTGCCAGTGCGTCCAAGATCAGGCCGGAGAATATCTTTCCGCCAAATGGAGGCGCAAACCAGCGTGCCCGCACGAAGCGGGACAGCTTCATTTTTACCTCTTCACGCGCTTCCTTGGAAACTGTTTGTTCCACCGCACCGCCTTTACGGCCAAGTGCCATCCAGGCAATGGGTTCTGCCCAGAATTTGGAGAAGCGCGACAGGGGCCGCGCATCGGGATCCAGCAGCGTATCGACATCGGCTGTTTCCAGCCACATATCGGTCAGCGGTTCGAGAGATTCTCCTGATATGATGGCTTGCGACAGGAATATGCCGTTAATCCCGCCGGCGCTGGCTCCTGCGATAATGTCGGGCAGCACCCGCAATTTGACAGTGCTTTCCTGCTCTATCCACTCCAATATGTCGTAATAGGTACCGCGACTGCAGCTATCGTTTTTCTGGCCGTCATGAAAATCCCGGCTGGCCTTGGCAAGCTTCCAGATTTCCTTGGTGATGCCATGCATGTAAATGGCGAGGCTCACGCCGCCATAGCAGATCAGGGCCAGTCGGAGTTCTTTTTGCCGCATGATTTTTCACTACAGGATGGCAGGGAGTGTGCAAGCGTGGAATTGGACCAATATCGCTAGACTGCCCAACGATAATGGCCTGTGATTGGCCACGCAAAGAGGCGGTCTTCCTCACGGGTGCCCCGTCCGACATTGTGGATCAGCAGCGGGCGGCTTCGTAGTTTGCGATCCGAAACAATCCCGCAATGTGCAAGTCTGCCGTCAATAACGCTTGTGACGATATCGCCGGGCAACCAGTCTTCAGGGTCTTTCGAAAATGGCTCGACTGCGCCTTGGCGCTTGAAGAAGGTACGCATGTTCGGGACGCGGCGATGGTCGATATTTCGATCGGTCGTCTTGAGACCCCAGATTTTGGGATAGGCCGAAAATGCCTTTTTCATGTCCAGATGGATAAGTTTTTGCAGATCCAGATCAAGGCCATCGCGATAGGCGCGGATGATGACATCGGTGCACGCACCAGATTTGCGAGGAAAATCCCCGTTCGGATAGCCGATGCCGTGATAGGCCTGGCTGTAAACGGTGGTGACGCCAACTTGGCTGCGCGCCGCCAGAACCAATTTTGCCGCGCGGTCCAGCGGCTTTGCTTTCAACAACGGCGGGAGAAGCAAGCTCACACCAGCTGCCGCGACGATTTGCCTTCGGGAAATTTTCATCCTGAAAACATGCATTTGGATGCGTGAATCCTGAATGAATGAAAAGGCTGGTGTTCCGTATTTGTTCTGATAAATAGCTCTTATGGCCAAACCGAAGAAAAAATATGTATGTCAGGAATGTGGCTCGATTTCCCATCGCTGGCAGGGACAGTGCGTGGATTGTGGGGAATGGAATACGCTGGTTGAAGAGGCCGGGGATACGGTCTTTGCAGCCAAGCATAATTTGCAGAGCGGGGGCAGGGAGGTTCGGCTGGTCGGTCTCGACAGCGACATAGCTTTGCCCGAACGCAAGCTAACCGGAATCGCGGAATTTGACCGGGCTATAGGCGGCGGCCTTGTGGCTGGCTCGGCAACGCTGATGGGCGGCGATCCGGGAATTGGTAAATCAACTTTGCTCCTGCAGGTTTCTGCCCGGTTGGCCGAGGCTGGCCTTTCGGTAGCCTATATTTCCGGTGAGGAGGCTGCGGATCAGGTTCGGCTGCGCGCTCGGCGGCTGGGCTTGGGGAAGGCGCCGGTGAAGCTGGCTTCTGCAACATCGGTTCGCGACATACTGACCACGCTTGGGAAAGATGCGCCGGATTTTGTGGTGATCGATTCGATCCAGACCATGCATAGCGATTTGATTGAAGGCGCGCCCGGAACCGTCAGTCAGGTGCGGGCATCAGCGCAGGAACTCATCAAATTTGCCAAGGAACACGGCACAATGATCATGCTCGTCGGGCATGTGACGAAAGACGGAAATATCGCCGGGCCTCGTGTATTGGAGCACATGGTCGATACGGTGATGAGCTTTGAAGGCGAACGCAGCCATCAGTATCGAATATTGCGGTCGATCAAAAATCGCTTTGGCGGCACTGATGAAATTGGCGTCTTCGCAATGGAGGAAATGGGCCTTAGCGAGGTCCGGAATCCATCAGCGCTGTTTTTAACAGACCGTAGCGAAGAAGTGACAGGCGCCACTGTCTTTCCGGCTCTGGAGGGAACACGGCCGGTTCTGGTCGAAATTCAGGCGCTTACGGTTCGCCTGGCCAGTGGTGCGACCCCGCGGCGTTCCGTCGTTGGGTGGGATAGCTCTCGCCTCGCCATGATATTGGCGGTGCTCGAAGCGCGTTGTGGACTCAGTTTTTCGGGCGCGGAAGTATATCTGAATGTGGCCGGGGGATACCGCCTGACTGATCCCGCAGCCGACCTTGCCGTCGCAGCCGCGCTGATTTCTGCTCATGCCGAAAAACCGATGCCAAGCGATGCTGTGATCTTTGGAGAAATCGCGCTCTCTGGTGAGATTCGGGCAGTGTCCAACACACCAATGCGGTTGAAGGAGGCTTCGAAACTAGGCTTCGGAAGAGCTTTGATACCCGCATCCAAAGAAAACTCTGCCCCGGGTGTGAATTGTGTGAACTTTGCGAAGCTTGCCAATCTCGTTGACCATATGCTTGGCCGCGATTAGCTAGTCTTCATGACTGGTCTGGATATTTTTGTATTGGCGTTGATGGGCGGCGCCGCTGTTCTTGGTTTTCTTCGCGGATTTGTGCAGGAAACGCTGTCCCTCATTGCTTGGGTGTTGGTTATCTTCGCTGTCCGGTTCTTGCATACGCCTGTCACGGATTTCCTGATCGCGCCAATTGGTAATGACGGCGGAGCGGCGGTATTGGCTTTTTGCGCGATTGTGATCGTTACCTATGCTTTGGGACGCTGGTTCGCCAAATCTGTTGGGCGTAAATCACGCAAGTCGCTGCTCGGTCCGATTGACCGTGTGCTTGGCTTTGGATTTGGCATGATCAAGGGGCTGATCGGGGCGACCTTGGCGTATCTGCTGGTGGTGCTGGTTTATGACAGCATCTATGGTGCAGCAGAGGCGCGGCCTGAATGGATTGTCGATAGCCGCACTTACCCATTGCTTAATGCCAGCGGTGATGCTCTGGTTCAATTCGTTGAGGAGCAGCGCGAAATGGCGGAAGTAGAAGAATGAGCGACGCGCTTTATACACGGGATATATTGCGTCTGGCGGTGTCCATTCCGCATCAATCGCGACTGGAAGAGCCCGATGGCACGGCGGAGGTCCGGTCTCGTACATGCGGAAGCCGAGTGGCTGCCGATATCATATTGTCTGAAGACCGATCTATTGCGCAATTGGGAATAGAGGTAAATGCGTGTGCATTGGGGCAGGCTTCTACTGCCATTGTGGGGACGGAAGCGATCGGCAAGTCTGCAAAAGACATTGCGGTCGCTAGAGATCGTCTGGCAAAATTTCTCAACGGCTCAAACGATGATCCAGGTTCATGGACCAATATGGATCATCTGCGCGCTGCAAAAGATCATTCCGGACGACATGCCGCAATATTGCTTCCTTATGATGCGATTCTCGCGGCTTTTAAAGCGGCCGAAAATGCGAGCGAGGTGGCATAGGTATGGAAGGTGCAGAAGCACATATGGGTGACCTGCTTTTAGGCGGTTTCATCATGCTCGGTGCGGCTTTGCTCTTGGTGCTATTGTTCCGTAAATTCGGGATAGGTGCTGTTCTGGGCTATCTGATCGCCGGTATATTGATCGGACCGCAAGGTTTCGGACTGATCAGTGAGGGGGAGACGATCCTCGAATTTTCCGAAATCGGGATCATCCTGCTGTTATTCCTTGTTGGGCTGGAACTGGCGCCTGCGCGCCTCATGCGGCTGCGCAAGGCGATATTCGGTCTGGGGATGAGCCAGGTTGTTTTCTGCGGGATCGCCCTGTTTCTGTTGATCATGGCTACCACGAACTTCACTTTTGGAGCCGCCATTGCACTTGGCTTGCCGCTCGCACTGTCATCGACAGCGCAGGTGCTGCCGATGCTGCAATCCTCCGGAAGGCTGAATACGCCAACCGGTGAAAAAGCATTCTCGATCCTGCTGTTTCAGGATTTGTCGATCATCCCGCTGCTGACAATTATCGGTGTATTGTCCCGGGCACCGGCAGAACCCGGAGCATTATCCGGCTGGATGACCGCGATACTGGGCGTCGTTGCGATTGGCGGATTGATACTGGCCGGGCGATATGTACTGCAACCGGCTTTGGAACTGATCGGCAGGATTGCTGAGCGGGAATTGTTCATTGTCGCAGGGCTGGTTGCAGTTTTTGGCAGTGCTGCATTGATGGAACTGATCGGCCTTTCGCCTGCTCTTGGAGCTTTCATCGCTGGCGTAATGCTGGCCAACTCTCCGTATCGCCATGAACTGGAAGCGGATATTGATCCCTTCCGATCCTTGCTTCTGGGGCTGTTCTTCCTGGCTGTGGGGATGATGCTTGATGTCGGCGTGATCGCGGAGAATACCGCTTTTGTGTTCGGTGCGGCCATTGCACTGGTTGTGACAAAAATTGTCATCATATTTTGTCTGGGCAAACTTTTCGGCATGGATACTTTGCCTGCACTAGGCATGGGCATGTTGCTCAGTCAGGGCGGTGAATTTGGTTTTGTGCTGTTTGCCGAAGCCGAAAAAGCGCTGCTTATCCAGTCGGAAGCCAGTAGTCTTTTTGGTGCTGTGATTACGGTTTCGATGGCAACAACACCGCTGCTCATGCTGATTGTAGAGCGTTTTAATGTTGCGCGGACAGAAGGCGATGTCGATCTGGACGATCCCTCTCAGGCAGGCCAGGCTTCTGCGATAGTGGTTGGTCATGGCCGGTTCGGGCAGACAGTCGCCCAGATGCTCAGCGGGGCTAATATTCCGGTCACAATCATCGATATCAAGCCGCAGCAAATCGGAGTGAGTCAGAAATTTGGCCGCAAGGTTTTCTATGGCGACGGCACCCGGGTTGATCTGTTGCGCGGGGCAGGGGCCGATCAATGTGCGGCGATTGTTTTTTGTATAGATGGCAAGGTGCTGAACGCCGAATGTCTTGACGCAATAAAGATGTCCTTCCCCGAAGCGAAACTGTTTGTACGCGCTTATGATCGTGTCCATTTGCTGGAGGTCAAAAAGGCCGGTCTCGACGGTGTAAAGCGTGAGGTCTTTGAATCGGCAATCCATTTGGCGCGTCAGACTATGACGGCGATCGACGTGGATGAATCACTAATCGACGAAGTGGACCGAGAGTTTCGACAGCTTGATTGTGACCGCCTCGAGGCGCAGCGCGCTGCCGGAGACATGCTTGCTGGCAGGCATCTGGGTTTTGGAATTACCGGCGCAAACAAGGGCGGTGACTAGCAAGCGAATTCAATCTGCCAGATCGAGAAACGCCGCAACATCATCCAAATCAACATCATCGGCGAGATAGGTTTGCCCGATACCGTTGGCTAATAGAAAGGGCAGGTTCCCGGCCGTCATTTTCTTGTCGTGCAGCATATGCTGAACCAATTTCTGGCCTGAGGCTTTGACCGAAGCACTGTTCAGACTATGCGGCAGTCCTGCACTTTTCAGATGGCTTTCGACGCGCCGTGCGTCGGACTCGTCACAATGGCCGCGTCTGACGGAGTAGTGAAAGGCCAGCGCCATTCCCGCGGCTACCGCTTCGCCGTGTACCAGTTCGCTGGAATAGCCGGTTTCCGCTTCCAGCGCATGTCCGAATGTATGACCAAGGTTGAGCAGCGCCCGGCGGCCGCTTAGCTCTTTTTCGTCTTCTGCAACGATATTTGCTTTCGCCTGAACACTTTCGGTTATGGCATAGCTTAGAGCCTTGGGATCGCGGTTTAGCAGCGCCGCGCCATTTTGCTCACACCATTCGAAAAAAGCCGTGTTATTGATCAGGCCATATTTGATGACTTCCGCATAGCCAGCACGCAATTCACGGTCCGGCAAGCTGTTAAGCACCAGTGGGTCAATGAGGACAAATTTCGGTTGGTTAAACCGTCCGATCAGGTTCTTTCCCGCTCGGCTATTAATGGCAGTTTTACCACCGACGCTGCTGTCAACTTGTGCGAGCAGACTTGTCGGGATCTGGATAAAATGACAGCCACGTTTCAGGATGGCTGCCGCAAAGCCCGTCAGGTCACCGATGACGCCGCCACCGAGGGCGACAAGCGTATCCGATCGCTCCGCACCTTCGGCCAATAGCCAGTCGGTAAGCTCTTCAAGTCCTGCCCAGCTTTTTGTATGTTCACCGGCCGGAAGGACGTGATGGATCACCTTAACGCCGGATTTCTGCAAATCGGCTTGCAACGGTTCGAGCCATTTCGCCGCGACATTGGTGTCGGTAACCACGAAAACCCTGTCGTTGCTGATATGCGGTGCGAGATGAACCGAGGGCGTGTTGAGTGCGCCGGGCTCGACAAGGATCTCATACCCATTACCAGCAAGATTAACGGCTATGCTGTTCATTTACGCAGCACCTTGATAATGTTTTCTACTGTCAAATCATGCGGCGCATCGTTGCCGGTTACGTGGTGATGAGCCAGCGCATAGACCGGATTTCTTTTGGCAGCCAGATCCCGTAATATTGTCTCGGGATCACCGCTTCTCAGCAGTGGTCTTGTGTCGCGGCGGGCGACACGTTTCACCAATATATCGATATCTGCATCGAGCCAGATCGCCGTTGCTTTTGATAAAATCAGCTCGCGTGTTTCTTCGTTCATAAACGCCCCGCCGCCGGTTGCGATGACTTGTCGGCCGTCCTCCATAAGACGCGCAATGACCCGCCTTTCACCATCACGGAAATATTCTTCGCCAAACCGATCGAAAATTTCCGAGACCTTGAGGTCCGCAGCTTTTTCAATCTCTTCATCAGCATCAACAAATGGCAAATTGAGCCTTTTCGCCAGTCGGCGGCCGACGGTTGTCTTGCCAACGCCCATTAAGCCGATCAAAACCAGAGGTTTTTCGATTAATATGCCACACTCTTCACCGGATTCTTCGGTGGATCGGTCAAAAGGGTCTTTCATGTTTTTGTCCATTGAGGCAAAGGCTATACAGAGGATGGTGGTGAGTGCAAAACCGAATGCGCCTGCGCCTGTAAATTTGGTAAAAAGAAAGATATTGGAACAAAGATGCCGCGTAACTTGGTTTTTCTGATCGTCTTTCTGGTCGCCATTGTCGGAGCGATGTTCCTTTTGGCATCGATGGATGTCGAACAAGACGTAAAACCGGTCGAAAAACCAGTGATTGGCGGAGAATTGAACTAAGCGATGCGCGTCCGCCTTAAACATATATCGCTTGCGACGGCCGGCATCTCTGCTCTCGCGCTGTCTTTGCCCGTTTTGGGCCAGAGTTCCCCTGAATCGCTTTTGCCGCCCGGTTTCGGTGATCCTGCTCCTGCGCCTACACCAACCCCCGCGCCGACGCCAACACCGGCGCCTGGCCCAACGCCAGCAGCACCTTCTGTGATTAATCCGCCTTCAGGCGGATCAGTCGTCAGCGGTCCAGCTTCAGCTCCTGATGTGGCAATCGGATCACCTGATTCGATATTAGATCTGGATGAAGACGGTAATTTGAGTGCGCTGGACGATGCGTTGCAGCCGCAATATTATCTGGCGCCCGGTGCCCGCCGCTCAATGGCGCAAATTGGTGTGCTGACCGAGAATTCAGGAGGGATGGCACCCGATGCTTTTGGTGCAGAAGGTGGTCAATATCTGACCAATCTCATCAAAAACCTCCATGGCCCGATTATTTCGCGTTGGGGCTCAATCTTGCTGCGCCGTACTTTGTTGAGCAAAGTCGCTAGCCCAGAAAATGTCAATCCGGCTGATTGGGTTGCCGAACGTGCGTGGCGGCTGTTGCTTATGGGAGAAGCAGAAGCAGCACGCGGGCTGGTATTGAAGGTCGATGGCGGTAATTTTACACCGCGACTTTATACTGTCGCCATGCAAGCCCATCTGGCAACCGCAGACCCCGCTGGTATCTGTCCTTATGTAGAAGGAGGGGTGAGGGCCAGTGAGGCACCGACATGGGTGATGTTCCGCCCAATTTGCGCTTCATTTTCCGGTGAACAAAGCCGTGCCTCATCGCTATTGCGTATCGCTGCGCGAGAAAAGACCGCAACCGGTATAGATTATCTGCTGGCGGAAAAAACAGTGGGTGCGGGATTTGAAGGGCGACGTGCAGTTTCGATAAACTGGGATGACATAGAATATTTCAACAATTGGCGCTTTGGTTTGGGATCTGCAACCGGGGTAGAGCCGCCCGACCGTTTATACGAACAGGCCGGTCGGCATGTGCAGGGCTGGCGCGCCCGGGCGCCTATGCTTTCCAGGGATTCACGGATGAAGGCGGCGGACACCGCAGCCGCGATTGGCGTGTTGTCTAACAAGGCCATGGTCGATCTTTATTCGGCAACTTATGACGATCTGGACGCGAGTGACGATCTGAAAGCACGCGCCTCGACGTTGCGTCAAGCTTATACCGGCGGAACAGCGACTGCGCGTATTGAAGCGATGCGTGCGCTTTGGGAGCGCTCCAACGGAGCTTTGACGTCCTATTCTGCAAAAATTCTGACCGCTCGTGCGGCTGCGAAAATTCCGGCATCGGCCAATTTGCAAGATGCCAGCGGCGATTTAATTGCGTCGATGTTGTCGGCAGGGTTGGATCGTAATGCCGCGCGTTGGGCAGACCAGGTAGATGCGGGTAGCAACGGATGGGCTTTGCTCGCTGTAGGTGCTCCCAATCCGGCCGTTACCGTTGACGCATCGGCGCTTGATGGGTTTAGCGATAATGATGAGAGTGTCGGTCAGCTGAAGAGCCAGTTTCTTCTTGCTGCGCTGGCGGGCTTGGGACGTATTGATACCGAGACTCTCCAAAACGTTTCGAGCGATTTGGAAATTGATCTGGATGAAACATCCAGATGGACCGGCGCCATAAGGTCTGCCGCGCAGCGCGGGCAGGGCGGTACCGTCGCTCTTTTGGCGGCCGTCGGCATGCAGGGACGGGACTGGAATGCGATGTCGCCGCTTCATCTATTCCATATCACCCGTTCGCTGTCTCGTGTGGGCATGGAAGCGGAAGCACGTATGATCGCTGCCGAAGCGCTGATGCGAACATGACACCCATGGAATCATAGACAGCTTTCCAAGCGGGCAAGGCGTCGTTATCGTTGTGGTCCCATGAGCAACGACACCGTCTATATTGATAGATTTCTGGAAATGATGGCTGCGGAAGGCGGTGCGTCTCAAAATACATTATCAGCCTATCGGTCAGATCTCGAACAGGCATCCAGTTTTGCCAAAGGCAAGCTGGCAGACAGTGACCGGGGCGCCTTGCAGGATGTCGCCAGTGCCTGGAGTGATCTGAAAAACAATAGCGTTTCTCGGAAATCGTCTTCCTTGCGCCGTTTTTTTGGTTTTTTGGTTGAGGAGGGCTTTCGTCAGGATGATCCTTCGGACGCATTGCCGCGTCCCGGCGGGCAGCGCAGTTTGCCAAAGGTCTTGTCGCATGATGAAATCGCGCGGCTTTTCGAAACCATTGAAACCAGAATGGCTTCGCAACAGGTAAAGCCGAACGACGCCAGGCTGTCGGCTTTTATTGAACTGCTATATGGCTCAGGGCTAAGAGCCAGCGAACTTGTCTCCCTGCCACGCAAATCTGTGATGGTGGATCGCCCGTTCCTGATTATCCGCGGGAAAGGCGGGAAAGAGCGGCTTGTACCCATTTCCGACCGCGCACGCAGCGCTGTCAAACGGTGGAGCGATTTTGTCGACACCGATGAAAAATATTTGTTTCCCTCTCGCACGGGGCATATCAGTCGTATTCGTTTGTTTCAGATTATCAAAGACTTGGCTGTTAAGTCTGATATCAGCCCTGCAAAAATCAGCCCTCATGTCCTTCGGCATGCTTTCGCAACTCATTTACTTGAAGGGGGTGCTGATCTTCGTGCGTTGCAGACCCTGCTGGGTCACAGTGATATTAGCACGACGCAAATATATACCCACGTTGACAGCGCCCGATTGGTGGAATTGGTGAATAACCGCCATCCGCTCAGCCGTCGTAATCTGACGCGTTGACGTTTTTGTCTGGCGGTTCTAACCGAATATGATGACATCTTTTCTAGATTTTGAAAAACCGATTGCCGCCCTTGAATCGCGGATTATTGAACTCAGAGAAACAGCCGACGAAGGATCGCTGGATATTGAGTCCGAAATTGCCAAATTACAGGCAAAATCGGCAAAAATGCTCCGCGATACCTATGCGAATCTGACGCCTTGGCAGAAAACCCAAGTTGCGCGGCATCCTGAGCGGCCGCATTTCAAGGATCTCGTTTCCGGCCTGTTTGACGAATTTGTACCGCTAGGTGGGGATCGCAACTTTGGCGACGATCAGGCGATCATCGGTGGTTTTGCCAAGATTGGTGACATGCGCCTTGTCGTTATTGGCCACGAGAAAGGCGATGATACCGAAAGCCGGCTGCGCCACAATTTCGGTATGGGAAAGCCGGAGGGGTATCGCAAAGCCATTCGCTTGATGGATATTGCCGACCGGTTCTCTCTGCCAGTGGTTACTTTGGTCGATACTTCCGGCGCTTTTCCTGGCGTTTCCGCAGAGGAGCGTGGGCAGGCCGAAGCAATTGCCCGGTCCACCGAAAAATGCTTGTCTCTTGGCGTTCCCATGGTTGCTGTGATTGTCGGCGAAGGCGGTTCGGGCGGTGCAGTGGCGCTGGCGGCTGCAGAACGCGTTTTGATGCTGGAGCACGCCGTGTATTCTGTCATATCTCCGGAAGGCTGTGCTTCGATCCTATGGCGTACTGGGGACAAAGCGGACGTAGCGGCCGATGCCATGAAAATCACGGCGCAAAATCTCAAGAAGCTTGGCGTGATAGACCGGATAGTGAAAGAGCCCGTGGGCGGAGCGCATCGCGATCGAAACCTGTCGATTGCCACATTGGGTAAAGCGATTGTTGAAGAAGTTGAGGCGCTTCAGAAACTGGATCGAAAAGAGCTACGCGCTATGCGCCGCGACAAATTTCTGAAAATTGGAACGATATAGCGTTCTCGTTACGATGCTGGACAGTTAGATGAGGCTCAACAGGGCCAAGGCTACGCTATTTTACATTCGCTCCCCTTTCGCTGAACTGCTCTCTCATATAGGCTGAGACGCAAGGAGAGTCTGATGAGAACCATATCCAAGAAATTGCTTTCAACCGCCGCGATATTGTCGTTAGCGGCCTGCGGTGGTTCGGGCGCTGACGCAGGTGCGGTTGAATCGGCCGGTAGCAGTTCATCTGGTGAGCGCGGCGAAGTGCGCTCTATTTCTGCTAAGGACAAACGCAAAGGCGCAGAGGCGCATCCCCAATTATTGCAGGAATTTGGCGGGGCCTATACCGGTCCACAAAGCGCCTATGTCGTCCGGATTGGACAGGATATTGCCGTGCAGTCAGGACTGGGTGATGCGCGCAGCGACTTTACGGTGACGCTGCTTAATAGCCCTGTAAATAATGCTTTTGCCATACCCGGAGGCTATGTCTATTTGACGCGGCAGTTAATGGCTTTGATGAATGACGAGGCCGAGATGGCCGGCGTTTTGGGTCATGAAGTGGGTCATGTTGCTGCGCTTCACGGCGAAAAAAGACAAAAAGCAGCCCGGCGAAATAGCATTTTGGGTGTATTGGGCCAGATTGGTTCAGCCGTTCTTTTAGGGGATTCTGCTCTGGGAAAACTGGGTCAGGAAGTTTTCGGGACCGGTAGCCAGTTACTGACGCTGAGATATTCCAGAAAACAGGAATATGAGGCGGATGACTTGGGTATCCGATATCTTGCGTCTGCCGGATACGCGCCTGATGCGTTGGCAACAATGCTGGAATCATTGGCAGCGCAGTCTGCTATTGATGCCCGGGTGGCCGGGCGGGACGCGCGGAGCGTTCCCGAATGGGCGAGTACTCATCCCAATCCTGTACAACGCGTATCGAGGGCCGCCAGAAATGCAGGGAAGCTTGGAGTCTCGGGCGGAAAGCGTAATCGCGAAGCCTTTTTGCGGAATCTGGACGGGGTTCTATATGGTGATGATCCCAAACAAGGCGTGATAGAGGGTAACAGCTTCCTTCACCCGGATCTGAAATTGAAATTCACCGTACCCAATGGGTTTGGTATGCAAAACGGTACCAGAGCTGTGACGATTAGCGGCTCCGCCGGCCAAGGGCAATTTACAACCGGTCCCTATAACGGCAATATGGCGACTTATATTTCCTCCGCTTTCAAGGCCTTGTCAGGCAAGGGGCAGGATATTGCCTATGGTGATATCCAGCGAACAACCATCAATGGGCTGCCGGCATCTTATGCGACAGGCCGGGTAAACAACCGCAATGGTCAGGTGGATGTGACAATATTTGCCTACGAATTCTCGAAAAGCAGTGCTTTTCATTTTGCAACATTGGCACCGGCAGGCAGGACTTCTGTCTTCACACCAATGTATGACAGCGTTAAGCGGCTGACGACCCGTGAGGCTGCCGCAATAAAACCGCGGAAAATTGATGTTGTGACGGTCAGAAGTGGTGACACGATTGACAGTCTCTCGCGCAAAATGGCTTATTCCGACTATCAGAAGGATCGGTTCTTGGTGTTGAACCGGATGCGCTCTACCGACAACCTTCGCGCAGGTCAGAAGGTAAAGATTGTTACCTACTGATTCTA
This sequence comes from Parasphingorhabdus sp., assembly GCF_059726685.1. Lineage (NCBI taxonomy): Bacteria > Pseudomonadati > Pseudomonadota > Alphaproteobacteria > Sphingomonadales > Sphingorhabdaceae > Parasphingorhabdus > Parasphingorhabdus sp. Next base: position 3,075,926 of record NZ_AP041068.1, on the reverse strand, counting down.
GTCGATTTACTTATGCACAAAAAAAGACGGCAGCCTTTGCAGGCTGCCGTCCCAAATTTCTAAATTAATCCGAAGATTAACCAGCCATTTCACTTTCAACTTCGTTGAAGGTGTTGCTGAGGGTGTTACCCAGCTGACCCATTGCAACGATAGCTGCAACAGCGATCAGAGCAGCGATCAGACCATATTCAATAGCCGTTGCGCCTTCTTCGTTCTTAAACATTTTACGTACGAGTTTCATGTCTGGTCTCCTATATTTGACAAACTTCACTTACCCAATCAAACCCTTAAACTCGGGCCGATAATGATCACACTAATTCAGAAAACTTTATAAATGTTTAATGACATACGGCCGTTTAGGAACTTGCGACTACTTCATCAGCCACTGTATTCCACATGTTTCCGGTTGAATTTGCCACGCCGCTAATCGCCACGATTGCGGTGATCGCGATGAGTGCCAAAATCAGACCATATTCCACGGCCGTCGCCCCCTGTTCCGAACGATATAATTTTTTAAACAGTTCCATTATATCCCTCTCTTCACTTCTAAAGTTCTGCTAAGTTGCGAACGATCCGTGTTTCACAGAAAGGGATTAACAAAATCCTTACATCGCAAAAAAAAGTGGAAAATAATCCGACATATCTGTTTGTGGTCGCCGCGGCCCTGATCGATGGAAACCGCAATATTCTGGTGCAAAAACGGCCTCCGGGCAAGCCGATGGCTGGGCTTTGGGAATTCCCCGGCGGTAAGGTCGAATCGGGTGAAACGCCGGAAAAGGCGCTTGTGCGGGAATTAAAAGAAGAGTTGGGACTGGCAATAGAGACTGACGCTTTGAAACCTGTCGCCTTTGCCAGTGAAGCTTTGGGGGAGAAGCATCTGCTGCTGCTATTGTATACGTGTCATGATTGGACGGGTGAAGCGCAAAACTTGGAATCGTCTGATATGAAATGGGTGCCCCTGCCGGAATTGCAGCATCTGGATATGCCGCCAGCCGATATACCCCTGGTGGCACAATTGATGACTGTCCTTTAGCCTCGTTTCAGTCCGAAGCGGGTTTGTTGAGAGCGTCCTTCAACGACATCTGGCCACTGCCACGGCGTGCCGGGACTGGCTGATCGGGGTGGGGTGCCCATCCGCATAGGTAGATGATTTCGATATGCTCGGTTGTCTTGCCGCCGTCTGCTGCGCCGTTTTCAAAATTCAGCTTGGCTTGTTCATAAACATTTCGAGGCAGTGAGCGAATCTGGTCTTTCAGGATATTGGTGCCGCCCATATCCCTGATATCGCTGACGAGCTTTTCCAACGCGCTGTAGCGCAGGCGCAGACCGTCGCTATCGATCACGGGTAGTGCAAATCCAATGCGAGACATCAAGTCGCCAGCCGTGCGGATATCAATTTGCGGATGGATGTGGACGGATACGCGGTCGCCCTCAGCCTTCATCAATAATGATTTGAGAGTTGTGAAACTTTCAGCGCCAACGAAAGACGCGAGAAATAATCCATCCGGTCTCAATATCCGTCGGGTAAGAGCCAGAGCGCCCGGCAGGTCGTTCACGCTATCCAGTGTTGCGACATTGATGACCAGGTCAAAGCTGTAATCGGCAAAGGGCAGGCGGTCTTCATCGCATTGGACGCCGCCAAAGGCAGCTGCGGCTAAAAAGCTGGCATCTGCGGCAATAGTTTCGATGCCCATATCGTTAAGCTGAGAACGCAGGCCATTAGCTGGTTGACCGATGATCAGGCATTTTTTGAAATCCCGCTTCACTAATGATAGCCGGTCCAGAATTTCTTCTGACATTATCTGGCCCAAGAAGTCCTTGCCTTCAGATCGGTCGTAAGCGCGATCACGGATCCGCCGTCTACGCTCGCGATCAAATATTTCCTTTGGTCCGTCGGTATTGCTCATACGGCCTTGTGCCCACCCCTTTAACGAGCGACAAGGGCAAATGGAAATTTTGTCGACCTTGCTCAAACCGGTTGTCGATTTTGCACTGCCGCCGCGTTGTCCAATCTGCGGCGTTACGGTTGAAGCAGATAACCGTTTCTGTTTGTCCTGTTGGAATAGTCTGAATTTTCTGACTGAGCCTTGGTGTGCATCTTGCGGGAGGCCTTTTGCTTTTGAGCAGGCGGAAGGAGCGCAGTGCGCAGCCTGTCTCAAAAAGCCGCCTGATCATGACGGGGTCCGGGCTGTTGTGGCTTATGACGACAATAGCAGCTTACTGCCGATGCGTCTTAAATATGGGGGGCGTCTGGGTTTTGCCGAATTAATTGCCGGTCAACTGGAACGTTTTTTGGGAGAAATTCCTTCGGATGCCTTGATCGTCCCGGTGCCACTTCACCGTTGGCGCTTATGGTCCCGCGGGTTCAACCAATCCGTGCTGATCGGTCGGGCCCTATCCGAGCGCAGCGGAATTGCGATGGAAACGGGCGTGCTCGCTCGCAAAGACGCAACACCGCCGCTCCGTTCGATGTCGGCAAAAGAGCGACGCAGACTTGTAAAGAACGCATTCGCGGTATCGCATGATGCACAGTCAAAACTAAAGGGAAGAGCAGTCATTCTGATTGATGATGTGTACACGACCGGCTCCACCGCCAATGCCTGCGCGAGAATATTAAAAGCGTCCGGTGCAGATCAGGTGACGGTTTTCTGTTGGGCGAGAGTATTGACCGAATATGAGCAGAGTTGAATTAGCAGGGCATAAGGTCCATCTGCATGGGTAATCGAAACATATTGGAAAGCTGTTATGGCAAAAGTCGAAATTTATACCAAATTCACATGCGGATATTGCTTTCGGGCAAAGGGCTTGCTGAAGAGCAAAGATGTCGCTTTTGAAGAGACGGACATTACCATGGGCGGTCCAAAGCGCGAGGAAATGATCCAGCGTTCGGGCGGCCGTACGACCGTGCCTCAGATTTTCATCAATGATCAGCATATTGGCGGTTCCGATGATCTTGCAGCTTTGGAAGATGCAGGGAAATTAGACGCATTGCTGGCGGCCTGATCGCAGATGCGTGTTGCCTTGGCCCAGATGTGCAGTGGTATCGATCCCGCTACCAATGCGAAAGCAATGCGCGCGCATATCGGTGAAGCGGCGGCCCAAGGTGCTGATATTCTGTTTACGCCGGAAATGACCGGTCTCGTTGACCGCGATCGAAACCGGGCAGCTGCCAATATCCATACAGAGCAGAAGGATCCGGTTCTGCAAGAAGCCTGCACTTCTGCCAAGAATGAAGAAATCTGGGTTGCACTTGGTTCGCTGGCGATAAAGCCAAGTGATTCAGACGCCGGTAAATGGCTAAATAGATCCTTTCTGATCGACCCATCGGGGACAATAGTGGCCCGCTATGACAAGATCCATCTTTTCGATGTTGATCTGGACACTGGCGAAAGCTGGCGGGAATCTTCTGCCTATCAGGGCGGAGCAGAAGCCGTTACGGCGCCTGTGAAAGAAGCTACACTTGGTCTTTCGGTTTGTTATGACCTGCGTTTTCCCGCATTATACGGAGCGCTGACCAACGCTGGAGCCGATATATTGTCGGTACCCGCTGCCTTTACTGTGCCGACAGGCGAGGCGCATTGGGAGATATTGCTGCGGGCGCGGGCAATTGAAGCCGGCGTTTTTGTGGTCGCGGCTGCCCAATCCGGCTTGCACGACGATGGTCGCACGACCTACGGGCATTCAATGGTGATCGATCCATGGGGGCACGTACTGTTGGACATGGATGCGGATACAGGCGTCGCGACATGCGATATTGACTTGGATGATATTGCGAAGGTACGCAGCCGCATTCCAGCGATCACCAATCGCCGGACTTTTGCGTCACCAAAAGGTGCTTTATGATTGTGTTTGATCTTATATGCCGCGACGGCGGCCATCAATTTGAGGGCTGGTTCGGTTCTTCAGGCGACTACGCTGAGCAGCAAGCTGCAGGACTGATCGATTGTCCCAGTTGCGGTTGTAACACTGTCGACAAAGCGGTGATGGCCCCCAATGTCGGTATTAAGGGCAACCAGCGCTCTGGTGTGAAGCCGGTCTCCGAATCGGTCGAATCGGGGCCTACTGAAATGGGCGCTTCCAAAGAAAACGAGCAATCAATGGCGAAAGCGGTCACACTCCCGGCCGAGGTTCAGGAAATGGTTGGCAAGCTGGTCAAAGCACAAGCGGAAATGTTGGAGCAATCAGAGTGGGTTGGCGGCGATTTTCCGGAGGAAGCCCGGGCGATCCACTATGGCGAAAAAGATGCAGCGCCTATCCACGGGACAGCATCTCCAGATGATGTCGCCGAGCTTGAAGAAGAAGGCATTGATGTTGTGCCACTGCCTTTGCCTGTGACGCCGCCCGAAGCACAAAATTGAAGCTGGTCTATCCGACCTGCACCCGTTAAATGACGGGCAAGCGCCCGTAGCTCAGGTGGATAGAGCATCAGATTCCTAATCTGGGGGCCACAGGTTCGAATCCTGTCGGGCGCACCAGTTTTTTCCGATTGATGTTGTTTAAAGGTCGAATGTCGTCCGAGACATTATTTCGACGGTTTTGTTTTCAAACACCGCGTCGCCGAGTTCCGCTTTCTTTTCCGCTAGCAGTTTGTCGCGTTCGTGCAGCATATCGATGATGGGATCATGAAAAACTTCCACAGCGGCAGTAAGCCAGTCGTTGACGAGCGGATCACCAGGAGCCTTTTTCATGGAAAAAAGCTTGAGCCGCGATGCAATGGCATCGGCGGGCATGAAATATTCGTAAGTGACCCAATAGTTGGTTGTGAACCAGCTCAATGGCATGCCATCCAGGCCAAAACTCAGTGCGCCGAAATGAACGACGCCTTGTGTTGGCTTGCCATTGGGAAGTTTTTTGGGAGGTTCGTAAAGCGCGTTTACGCCTTTGAACATCTCGAGCGGCAGAAACATGTGGAAATGGCCATGCTCGCCTTCTTCGCGTTCCTTGGGCTTGTGGGCATGGTAGAACCAGCGAGACTTGTTGCCGGGTGCAACACAGTCGCCCTTCGGATAATGTTCATATTGAACGAAAGGGGCGTCTGCCGGTACCACTCTGGGTACTAGCGAGACGCCCTCTTTAGCTATCTGGCCTGTTAGCTCAAACAGCTTTTCTATTGCATTTTCCAATGCGCTTTACTGATATTACTCAGTAGCGGCACATGCAGCGGCACACGCAGCATCACCAGCGGCACATGCAGCGGCTTCAGCAGCACAACCAGCAGCGTCAGCAGCACAACCAGCGGCACATGCAGCAGCACAACCAGCTTCTTCAGCAGCACAGCCAGCGGCACATGCAGCTTCTTCAGCGGCACATGCAGCACATTCAGCGGCACATTCTGCAGCTGCAGCAGCATCTTCAGCTTGCTCAGCACATGCTGAAAGAGCAGGAACTGCAAGAGCAAGACCACCAGCTACTGCCAGCATTTTGCGGAAACTTGTTTCGTTAGACATTTAAAATATCCCCTTTGGAATGAACTAGACTTTCCCCTCTATCTGCAAAGATATAGGCATGGCAAGCCTATTTGTGCGATATCCTAGAAAATGGCTGAAATTGTCGCTTTTTTGGGCATTCAAATAGTTAATTGCACAGAAATCAGGCGGTTAATCTGCCCGATTCTTCGTCTATTCACTTCTGATTTCTCGGCCTATTTCTCCACACCTCGGATTTTTCCCCATTGCCGCGCCATAGTGTAGCCAAGATAGCCGGTGCCAAATAAGGCGTATAGGGGCTCTGGAATACCAGTAAGATAAGCGTTCATGCCATTGGCGATATCATGGGCCGCTTGCGGCCTGACTGCCGCGATTAAACCCATGGGTAATGACCAGAGCAGCAATATATACATGACGTAGAGAAAGCTGGGCCGCGCGCGACTGGTCCAAGGGTCGGGAGATCCGGCCTCGGCTAGTATCGCCGACATCTGGATGCGAAGCTGCTCCATCTCCTGGCTGCCTTCAAGTTTGAGCAGCTCCAGCATTGCGCGATCACGGGCACCTTTGTCGGGAATGATCTTGTCGATAATTTTTGAAATGGGACCGACGAGGGTCGAGAGTAAAGACATGGTTCTGATTCCTTATATTGCAGAAGGGGAGGCCGGCCGGGTTTTCAACCCATGCGATGGGAGAGCCAGCCATAGAGAAATGCTTCATTGGCCGGGCGCTGTTCAGCCAGTTTTATGTAGCGTGCGCCCTGCAAAGCCTCGACGGCTTTCAATAGAACCGCCTCGCCGCCATCGGCGCGCTTCGCCAGGAATTTCTGTAGGGCGCCGATTGTCCTCGGACCGATTTGGCCGTCGGTTGCGATATCGGCAAAATCCTGGCCGTTGCGGTTTAGCGCATTAAGCGCCCGCTGCAGGAAACGGGCTGCAATCTCGGGCCCCATATTAATGCCGGTATCGAACAGTTCCCCGGCCAGTCGCGGGGCCAGTGCGCTGACTCTGTCAAATGACGGACGCAGCCAGTATCTGCGTTTATATATGGCGACGGCTTCGTCGTAGGGAAAATGCCGCATGTCACCAGCATAACCGTGGCTGCGCGCGACCGCTTCAGTGACGCCCCAGCGGGTGGGGCCCCCGCGGTCAGCGGGATGATTGGAATAATCGCCTTCTATGGCAATGACGTCGTCGATCAATGTGTCGATATCCATGGCAGCATCTTTCTTTCCAGAGGTTGAGCGCAAGAAATAACCTATTTGGTTATTTGTAGGAAAGAGCAAAATTTTGGCTATGGAATTTAATTGACTGATTAATTTCGATCAGGCCTATTCGGACAATTAGCTAGAGCAGTGATTCGTTAGATGATTTGCTGTGTCTGTTCGCCGCGAAAATAAGTTTTAAGGAGCTGGTAGATTGAACTTTGATTTCTCCGATGATCAGAAATTCCTGCGTGATGAAGCGCGCAAATTTCTTGAGGCCCAGTGCACCAGCGCCCATGTGCGCGCTGTGCTGGATGATGACGATGTCAGCCATAATGACGAGGTTTGGCAGAAAATTGTTGAAATGGGCTGGCTCGGTGCCGCCATTCCAGAGGAATTTGGCGGGCTTGGCCTGGGCATGCTGGAACTCTGTGTGATTGCGGAAGAGCTGGGCCGTGTGTTGGCGCCGGTGCCGTTCGGATCGTCTGCCTATTTCTTTGCCGAGGTGATCAAGCTGGCCGGAACCGACGAGCAGAAAGCCGAGTTTTTGCCGAAAGTGGCAGACGGCAGCATTGTCGGATGTCTGGCGACCACGGAAGGCCCCGGTGCTCTCTCCGCCTCATCGGTCCAAACAACTGCCAAGGATGGCACACTGTCCGGGACGAAAGTACCGGTGACCGATGGCGATGTTGCGACTCATGCCGTGGTGCTGGCGAAAGAAGGAAGCGGCACTGGCTTATACATAGTAGCGCTGGATCAGAACGGGGTTTCCCGCAATGCGCTCAAGACGATTGAGCCAACCCGCAGCCATGCCGAGATTAAACTGGATGGTGCCACTGGAGCTCGATTGGGCCATGAAAGCGGCAACGGCATGACGGTTCTCGATCAGGTGATGAACCGGGCGGCGGTGTTGTTGGCCTTTGAACAGTTAGGCGGCGCATCACGCTGCCTGGAAATGGCGACCGAATATGCCAAGGAACGCCATGCCTTTGGTCGTCCGATTGGCGGCAACCAGGCGATCAAGCATAAGCTGGCCGATATTTACGTGAAAAATGAAGTGGCACGCTCCAATGCCTATTATGGGGCATGGGCGCTGTCTACCGATGCGGCAGAATTGCCGGAAGCTGCGGCTGCGGCGCGGGTGGCTGCATCAGAAGCCTTCTGGTTTGCCAGCAAAGAGAATATCCAGACCCATGGCGGCATGGGCTTTACCTGGGAGGTGGATTGCCACCTCTATTATCGCCGCGCCAAACTGCTGGCGGTGCAGGCGGGCAGCCCGGCGGTATGGAAAGAGAAACTGGTTTCCGCGCTCGAAGCGAAAAACGCGGCTTAGTAGACAATATCCCGAGAAGGACAAGAAGATGGATTTTACAGATACAACAGAAGAAGCGGCATTCCGGGCCGAGGCCAACGCGTTTCTCAGCCAGCATCTTGAACCCAAAAAAGCAGCCGCGATCCGTTCCGGCCGGCGTGAAGACTATCTGAAGCGTGCGAAGGACTGGCAAAAGGTCAAAGCCGAGAACCAGTTTGCCCAGATTACGTGGCCGAAGGAAATTGGCGGTCGCGGAGGATCGCCAATGCAACAGGTCATCTGGAATCAGGAAGAATCCAAATTTGATGCACCAATTGGGCCCTTTGCCATCGGTCTTGGCATGTGTGTTCCGACCGTGATTGCTTTCGGTTCGGATGAACATAAACAGCGCTATGTTCAAAAGGCGTTGTTCGGCGAGGAAATCTGGTGCCAGCTTTTCTCCGAACCCGCTGCCGGATCCGACGTCGCTGGCCTGAAAACCAAAGCAGTCAAGGATGGCGATGATTGGTTGATTAATGGCCAGAAGGTCTGGACCTCTGGCGCGCATTATTCGGACTATGGCATCCTGTTGGTGCGGACCGATCCCGATGTGCCCAAGCACAAGGGCCTGACGATGTTCATCGTCGACATGAAGCAGGAAGGCGTCGATGTGCGCCCGATCCATCAGGCATCAGGCGGCAGCGAATTTAACGAGGTCTATTTCACCGACGTTCGTATTCCCGACAGCGACCGGCTAGGCGAACCGGGAATGGGCTGGAAAGTCGCTTTGGTGACGCTGATGAACGAGCGGCTTGCAGTTGGCGGTTCACCGGGACCGGATTGGGCTGAGATTATGGACTATGCCCGGTCATCCGGATCGATGAGTGATCAGGCTTTCCGCGCGAAATTGGCTGACTGGTATGTTGCGGCGCAGGGTTATAAGCTGACCAAATTCCGTACGCAGACAGCTCTGTCCAAGGGCGAAACACCGGGGCCGGAAAACTCCATCGGCAAGGTGATCACAGCGAACCATTTGCAGGATATCTGTAACAGCGCGATCGAGATGCAGGATCATTATGGAATTATCTCCGACAAGGATCATGCGCCAGCAGATGCAATTTTTCAGGAAAGCTTCATGTGGGCACCTGGCCTGCGGATTGCGGGCGGCACCGACGAGATCCTGAAAAATATCATCGCGGAGCGGGTGCTTGGACTGCCGCAGGATGTGCGGGTCGACAAGGACAAGCCTTTCTCGGCTTTCTAGGCGGCGATCAGGTCGCGGACTTGGGCGGCCAGTCCATAGGACTTCTCGCGAGCGGCTTGATCGAAGATCGAGCCGCAGACGATCAGCTCGTCCGCCTGTGTCCGATCGAGAAACGCCCGGACGCCACTTAATACAGCATCAGGTGCGCCAACTGCGCTGCCCTGCATGATCTGGGCGAGCATCGATTGAGCCTGGGGTGGCAGGCTTTCGCGATAGCCCTCGACCGGCGGCGGGAGTTTGCCCGGATTGCCGGTGCGCAGTGCTACAAAACTCTGCATCATCGAGGTTGCCAGATGCTCTGCTTCGTCATCCGTGTCGGCGGCAAAGATATTGAAACCGCACATCGCATAAGGTTCCGCCAACTGCGCGGATGGTTTGAAATCTCGGCGATAAATGGCGAGCGCCTCGTCCAGCGCTTGCGGTGCAAAATGAGACGCAAAGGCATAGGGCAGGCCGAGGGCCGCTGCGAGCTGCGCACCAAACAGACTGCTGCCCAATATATAAAGCGGGATTTTCGCGCCTGCACCGGGAGTTGCCTGAATGCCGAGTGCCGGGTCTCCTTCAAGCAGCGCTTGGAGTTCGACGACGTCGCGCGGAAATTGATTTGGGTCGGTGTTGAGATTGCGCCGCATGGCTTGCGCTACCCGCAGGTCGGAACCCGGTGCGCGGCCAAGGCCGAGATCGACCCGGCCGGGGAACAGTGCCTCCAACGTTCCGAATTGTTCGGCAATCACCATCGGCGCGTGATTGGGCAGCATGATCCCGCCGGCGCCGATGCGGATAGTCTTTGTGCCTGCGCCAATATGGGAGAGTGCAACCGAAGTCGCCGCGCTGGCAATCCCGGCCATGCCGTGATGTTCCGCCATCCAGAACCGTTCAAAGCCAAGCGCTTCACCATGCTGTGCCAGCGCAAGCGAGCGATCCAGTGCGGTTTTGACATCCGCCCCTTGCGGCACCGGCGATAGATCAAGAATCGAAAATTTCACGGCTTTGTTCATCACTTACCTCTTTTGCCCCAGCTGCCCGGCCACTTTAATCGCATAGCCGCTTGGGACTTTTCGAAAACCCAACGTTGGCAGTAACAACGTCCAAGCGCGGTCATTCCCATTTAGGAATAGTCGCGCGGTATAAAAGCCATTGCCCTCAAGCTTCATCGTCAATTCTTCCATGCCCGATCCGCTGGTAAGCGGCAGGACGAGCACGCCGTCCTCGCACATCGCATTGCCGAGCAGACCCTGTTTTAAATCCAGTCCCGGAATATTCGCATCAAGCGACAGCCGCACCTTGCCGCTGGCCGACTGACAGCGGCCACCGGCAAAGGCGACGCTGATATTATCCAGCGAGATATCGGAAGCGGGCAGGGGCGCGAGTGTTTCTCCGACGCGTAAGATCGTCGTGGCATTTTCCACCAGCAGCGCTGAACCCTGTTTCCCGATCGTAGCCGTAAGCCCGGTGTCTCCGGCAGTGGCAGGGCGTTCCAGATTCAGTTTTATCTTGCCGGTAAGCAGGGGGAAAAATTGCACGCCTGCGTCGAGATCACCCAATGCAAGCGGACCAAGCCGTGCCTGTTCGATGCGACCGTTCCAGATACTGCCGCTAATCTCCCGCGCCGAAAATTTCGATCCCTCCAATCCCGCCATGCTGACCGCGAGCTTCAGCGGCATGAAGATGAGAGCCAATAGGATCAGCCCGATTACAATAAAAATATAGATCAACGCGCGCGGCACCTGTTTTCCCATTTATCTCTGATTCACTATCACAGTTCGGGCGTAAACTGATCAAAATAAGAGAAGATTTCTTCTTCATCGCGGCTAGCAGCGTTTCGCCAAGTGGGTGCGGATTTCGGATTGAGCAAAGCGCCTTGTGAAGAGAGGACCAGCACGGTTGGGGTGCCTTTGATCTTTTCAATGCCAAATCGCTGGGCAATGTCGATATTGCGATCACGATGGCCGACATCGACATAGACGACTTCATATTTGGTTTTCAGCATTTCGGCAAAGCGCGGCTGTTCAAACCATCCGGCAAGCCCGCGACTATCGTGGCACCAGTTCGCACCCATGACGAGCAGCACACGCTTGTCTGCCGCCACGGCGCGGGCAAGGGCGGCATCGACATCTTGCGATGCCTTGGCGTTCTTTTCATATGGCTTGGCTTCAGGATGCTCTGCCACAGAACCATCCGCACTCGGCGCAGCAAGACCGGGAGCTGCCAACGATAGTCCGACAGCAAAGAAAAAATGTCTCAACATCTTATCCATCTGCCTGAGCCATGAGTTTCGGCAGGTTGCCCATCGCGGCCATGGCATTGGTCCTGAACTCGCCCAATATCGCCATTTTTTCTTCATCATCGGGGGACACGCCGAAAATCATTTTGCCGAAACCGTCGAGCCGGCTCTGGGTAATCCATTTGTTGACGACCTTGTCCTGCGACCATTGAAACTGGTTCATCATATTGACCATCGTCGCGGCGGGATAGGTATCAATGCCATCGGGCAGGGGGATCGGCTGTCCCAAACGGTTTTTAGTCTCGTCATCATCATAAGTGACTTCGAGAAACGCAGACAGCGCCGCACTGAAAGCCGGTTGCGGTACGCGGATCATCTGTAATGTGATGAGCCCCTCTTGGAATTGCGGTACAACGGGGCGACGTTCGACAGCAGTGGCGGTGCAATCAATGTAAAGGGTTTCTGCCGGCATCGGATAGTCGCCCTCTTTCAGATGCATACCGCCCTGATCGATGGTCTCGACATGACCCATGCGGACGACGTTCTTAATCTGCCGCAGGATATCGACCTCACCCTGCGAGATGGTGGCATAGTGGAACATGCTTGGCTTGGCTTCCGAATCGATCCGTAGCATCACGCCGCAGGCCTCGAGACGCAGGAACAGATCGTCGGCGGTTTCTGCCGCCGCCAGAGCGGCCATCAAATCTCTTTGACCGCCAATTGTTTGGTGGAAAAATTCCTGACCGGGCTGGGTATTGTTGCGATTGAGCAACCAGCTATCGCGCGGACAGACCCAGACGATATCATCCGCGTTCGCGCCGGAGCGCAGTAACCAGACGCCGACATCCATTGCGGTTTTGCCAGCGCCCAGGATGACGAATTTCTTGGGCAGTGGCCCTGCGCTCTGCCAAAGCTGGGGCAAGGCGTTGGGCGGGATCATCTTGGCGCCATCCTTCACCTCGAATTTCGGTGTGTGGGTGGATGGCACGGTGGTGCCATAATAGGTCGCGTCTACCGTTTTCTTTCGGATATTGATCTGGGTTTCCTTGCCCGACAGCAAGGACACAAATTTACCATCTCCCAGATAGTCGGACATTGGATGATAGCTTACCCGTCCGCTGGGCAGGAATCTCTGATGCATGACTTTTTCGAAATAGCTGTTCACCTCAGCGCCGGTCGCCAGCTCATAATAGCCTTTGTTGAGGCCGGTCGTATCGATTTCACCGCTGCCTAGCTGGGTCGAGTTCACCCCGTAAAAGGCGGATGGCTGGTGCAAGGACACGAACGGATAAGCGTCATTCCAATGTCCCCCCGGTTTTCCGTGCCGATCGACAATGGTGATATGCGCGTCGCTTTCTTCAAGCAATGTATCGGCAAAGGCCATGCCAACAGCACCGCTGCCGATAATCAGATAATCCGTTTCGGCCTGCGCCATATGAAAGTCCCTTCGCTGGATTCATCCAATTTCTTAGGGACTAAAGAGCAGGAGGGCAATCAAACTTCCAGCGGCGTGAGGGAGCATGCGGTCGTGAGGCCAAGACCGCGCTTCATGGCCGGATAAGCCCTGACCATCGCCGCAGCCATGGCAAGCTCCCGCCGGACGCCGCGCCCGAATTGCTGTTCGATGCGTAGCCCAAGCTCATCCGCCTCCGCAGATTGCCGCGCAATGGCCTGACCGAAATCAAAAGCCAGCTTGTTTTCACCGGACAGCTTGCCGGAGAGCATGGCGTTGACCTGATCTCTCGGCAATCCTTCCGCCAATGCCCCTTGCGCAGCGGTAATTGCGCAGGGTCCGCAATCCTCAACCAGAACCGCACCAATTCGAGTGGCAGATAACAGGTCTGCACTGGCTTCATAACGGTGATTGCTTGCGGGCATGAAATGTTTGAACTTCTCAAGCATGTGTCCGGGCGCACTGGCGACCTCGTGGATATAGGCGCTTTCGCCGGGGGATATCCGATCTACCATCGCCAAAAAGAGACGGTCGGGCACGCCTGCTGGCACGATGCGCTGACGAAAGAATAGAATAGCGACTGCGATCAACACGAGCAGCGGCGGACCCAGTACACCGGGAGCGTCAGCCCAGAAAATCGCGGGCGAACAGATGCCGACTGACACCTCGTATATATGTAGAACGCCATGCAAGGAGAGCCACAAGGCCCCGGCCAGCGCGCCGAGCCAGCGCATGTGCAAACTGGCCCCAGCATAGAGCAAGATGATTCCACAGGCCGCATAGGCAATCCCGATATCGCGAATGAAATGCTTGTTCGGCGGGCCAGTGGTGATGACGGTAGGGATCGCGGTGTACCAGTCGAGCGGACTGATGATCATGAACATCCCGAAAAACAATGAGCCTATGCCAACGGTGAGGACCAGTAGTTGCGCTAGCCTGTCGAGAAAGTCGGGTTTTCCGGTTTGCATGACAAATTCCCTATCTGAGTCTTTTTAATTCAGATAATAAATATCCGAATAAGAAATATTGTCAATATGAAGCCGGGAAATTGCCGCGGGGATCTTATTCGGATATGAAGTATCGGAATAAGGGAAGAAAACAGGTAGACGATGCAGATTTCCAAGGGTGTTGAATGGGCGGCGCACGCCGCCGCGTTGCTAAATGGCCTTCCCCCCGGTCGCGGTCTGAAGGCGGAAGCCCTGGCGCGCTATCATGGAGTGCCAGCGCCCTATTTGGCGAAGCAGCTACAAGCCTTAAGCAAGGCCGGGATCACGCAAACATCACGCGGCGCGCATGGCGGCTATCGCCTCGCCAAACCGGCTGACGAGATTACGCTATGGGATATTACCGCCGCAGTTGATGGGAAAGGTCCAGCATTCCGGTGCACCGAAATTCGTCAAAACGGCCCATGTGGTCTGAAACCCGAAGACTGCAAACGGCCCTGTCAGATCGCCGCTGCCTTTGCTTCTGCAGAGCAGGCGTTTCGAGACAGTTTGGCCGCAGTGTCGCTGGCTGATCTGGCGGGGCAGGTCGTTAACGACTCTCAGCCGGAACATCTCTTGGACATTGTGAGTTGGCTAACTGCAGAGGCCGAACCGCTGAGCGAGAAAAGCGCCTAGCCAGTCACATAAGCTTGATCATCGTTTCAAACCGCAAAGGCTCGGCCAGCCAATTATCATAATTATCCATCACCGCCTTGGTATATGGCTTGCTATGATGCTCTTTCAGGGCTGCTTCATTCTGCCATTCTTCATAGAGGAAGATGTGTCCCTGATCTGCATCCGTTAGAACGGTAAATTCGATGCATCCGAGTTCTGCACGAGTTTCCTCAACAATGGCCAGGATAGCATTCTGCGCGTCGGCACGGTGTTCGGATTTTGGGGTGATTTTGGCGAAGCCGAATAGGGTGTTCGTCATAGGTTCCAGACTTAATAATTGATTGGCCCCCTGTGTCAGTTATTTTCAACCTCTTCACGTATCGTTGCAAGCCAAAAGCCACTTGAACTAGAAATAAATAACAATATGTTATAACATAACATTTAGCAGGGGGTGCCTATGATTAATCCAAGCAACGCTCCAACATCTCGATTTTTGCGCGATGCCGGTTTGAAACCGGGCATGCGGGTTCTTGACATCGGCTGCGCGAATGGCCTTTTAACGCGCGAACTGGCTGAGTTGGTCGGGAAGAATGGTCATGCTCTTGGAGTTGACAGCAGTGAGGATCGGCTAGCAGAAGCAAAAGATCAGCCCGCTGAACCAGGCCAAGTCGACATCGCTTATGAGAATGTTGATCTTTCCGGCAGCCTGCCGGACTGGGAGCCGTTCGATGCCATAGTCGGTCGCCGGATATTAATGTATTTGCCGGACGCAGAAGAAACGCTCACGCGATTGGCTGCTTTGCTCAAACCGGATGGGTTGATGATCTTTCAGGAACATAGTGCGACCGGTATGCCCTTTGCGGCGGGGCCGATACCCCAGCATCGACAGGCTCATGACTGGCTTTGGCGTATGATTGCAGCAGAAAAGGGAACGATCACGATGGGTCTCGACCTTCCGAAACTTTTCGATCTAGTGGGTCTTGGTGTTGATCATTATCGCGCCGAGATGATCATGCTGGGTTCGGCGAGAGATCAAGGGATTGAAGATCTCGCAGATCATTTGGTGGCGAGGGTGGTCGATGCCGGTGTTGCGGACCGGGAAACGATCCAGCCCGAGGGTCTAAAGGAGCGCCTTGTTGCCGAGCGTCAGAAATCTAGCCCGATCGCTTGGGACATGGCGTATCTGATCAGCGGGAAAAAGCGGGCTTGAGTCTCAAGTAGCGAGAGCCGGTGTTTACTCCGCCGCTTCCACCTGTTCCGTCGCCGCTTCGATCTCGGCCGCTTTGGCTTCGACCAGCTTCACGATATGGTCGACCATATCGCCATCAGCGACATGATGATCGGTCACGCCGGACAGATACACCATATGTTTGCCCGCGCCGCCGCCGGTTATGCCGATATCGGTCTCGCGCGCTTCGCCGGGGCCGTTGACGACGCAGCCGAGAACGGAGAGCGACAAAGGAGTGCGGATATGCTGCAGGCGTTCTTCCAAAGTCTGGACAGTGCGGATCACATCAAAGCCTTGCCGCGCACAGCTGGGGCAGCTCACGACACGGACGCCGCGGGTGCGTAGGCCCAGCGCTTTGAGCATTTCATAGCCGACTCGAACTTCCTCTTCCGGTTCGGCCGACAGGCTCACCCGGATCGTGTCGCCAATACCGGCCCAGAGCAAGTTGCCCATGCCGATCGAACTTTTGACCGTTCCGCCAATCAGGCCGCCTGCCTCGGTAATGCCCAGATGCAGCGGACAATCCACCGCATCAGCTAGCTGCGAATAGGCGGCGACGGCTAAAAACACGTCTGACGCTTTGACCGCAACCTTACATTCGTGAAAATCATGATCCTGCAAAATCTTGATATGATCGAGCGCGCTTTCGACCAGCGCCTCAGGACAAGGCTCGCCGTATTTTTCGAGCAGGTCCTTTTCCAGACTGCCGGCATTGACCCCGATCCGGATCGCGCAACCGTTGGCCTTTGCCGCATCGACCACCTCTTTGACCCGTTCCGCGCTGCCGATATTGCCAGGATTGATCCGCAGGCAGGCGGCGCCCGCCTCGGCGGCTTCGATGCCGCGCTTATAATGAAAGTGAATATCCGCCACAATCGGCACCCGGCTGGCGCGGACAATCTGTTTCAGCGCGGTCGTGCTCTCGACATCGGGGCAGGACACACGAATGATATCGACGCCCGCCTCTTCGCAACGGCGGATCTGATCAATCGTCGCCTTGGGATCGCTCGTCAGCGTATTCGTCATGGTCTGCACGGTAATCGGCGCGTCCCCGCCCACCGGTACGTCACCGACCATGATCTGGCGGCTCTTGCGGCGCTCTATATCGCGCCACGGACGCAGGGAGGGATTATCGGCTGTCATGATGATGGGAACCTGTCACAATATTGCTCGTTCCATGCTATATAGCGGTTTCATACCGCTGGTGCGAGGGGCGATTGCGTCTTCATCCCAAAAAAGCACAATATTATAGAGGAAATAATCATGGGAACTGTTCTGATAACCGGCGCCAATCGCGGCATTGGGCTGGAAATGGCCAAACAATATGCAGACAATGGATGGGACGTCATCGGCACGGCGCGCGAACCGGAAAAAGCCACAGAGCTGAACGCGATCAACAATGCAAAGACGATGCAACTGGATGCGGCAGATGACGATAGTGTCGCAAGTTTCATGAACCAACTCGGCGACCAGCCGGTTGACCTTTACATTAACAATGCCGGTATTTTCGGTCCGCAGGAATTTGATCGCGATGGCTGGTTGGAGCTATTCAACGTCAATGTCGTCGCGCCGGTAAAGCTTGCCAATGCGCTCAAAGACAATGTTGCCAAGTCAAATGACAAGAAGATGGTCGTGATCTCCAGCCAGGTCGGCAGTATTGCTGAAAATGACAGCGGTGAGATGATGTATTATCGTTCCAGCAAGGCGGCGGTGAACCAGGCATGGAAGTCGCTTTCCAACCAGTGGAAGGACGAAGGACTGACCCTCACCATGATGCATCCTGGCTGGGTCCAGACCGATATGGGTGGTCCTCATGCCGACTTGACCCCACAGGAAAGTGTGAGCGGAATGCGCGAGGTAATCGATAATCTTGATCATGCGCAGACGGGAATGTTTCATGATTATAGCGGGCGCGAAATACCATGGTAATTTTTGGTGGCGCATTGACCATATCACAATGGTTGCGGCTCTGATTATTGGTGCTAAACCTTTGCCAAAAGGAACCGCATCATGTTCAAATTCGCAATTATCGCACCGGTTTTAACGATGGCCGCGCTGGCCCTCAGCAACAGTGCGTCAGCCCAAACGGATCGGGAAGTAAACTGGTCCATTGCCATTCATGGCGGTGCCGGGACGATTGAGCGTGAAAAGATCACACCTGAAAAAGACGCAGAAATCCGGACTGCCTTGAACAAGGCACTGGCCGAAGGATCCAGAATTCTGAAAGCCGGCGGCAGCGCGATGGATGCAATTACCGCAACCATAGTGCTTCTGGAGAATGACCCCAATTTCAACGCCGGTAAAGGCGCGGTTTTCACCTGGGACAAGACCAACGAGCTGGATAGCAGCATCATGGACGGCAGCGACTTGTCTGCTGGCGCCGTCGCCGGTGTCACAGCAACGAAGAACCCGATATTGCTGGCCCGGGCGGTCAAGGATAACAGCCCGCATGTCATGCTGTCCGGCAAGGGCGCCGACCAGTTCAGCCGTGAACAGGGCCTGGAGCAGGTGACGCCAGACTATTATGCCACGCCGCGTCGTCTCAAACAGATAGAAGACGTGTTGACCAAGCAGGTAAGCGTCACTGATGTCGATTATAAATTCGGTACCGTCGGGGCCGTTGCGATGGACAGCAAAGGCAATATGGCTGCCGGCACCAGCACTGGCGGGATGACTGGCAAGAGATGGGGGAGGATTGGTGACAGCCCGGTAGTTGGCGCGGGCACCTATGCTGACAATCGCAGCTGCGCGATATCAGCGACCGGTGCCGGTGAATATTTTATCCGGTTGGGTGTTGCCCATGAAATCTGCACACGCATCCGAATGCGCTTCCCCACCGCGATCGAAGAGGCGCAGACCACGGTGCCGAAGGACAAGGACGGCAACTATAGTTACTTGATCCATGCTAGCGAATTTATCCTGGACGACGCGGAAGTGCAGGAAATCGCCGATGATGTGATCGCGGAACTCGGGGGGATTGGCGGCACCGGTGGCATTATATTCGCCACGCCTTGGGGCCAGGCGGGTTATAGCTTCAACACACCGGGCATGTACCGCGGCCGCGCGACGAGCGATGGCGCTATGAGCGTGTCGATATATGGCGATGAGGAGTGAACGAAAGTGGCCCCATTGACCCGATAGTGCGGGTCTATGTGGCTATCTACATTGGGTATTACCACGCACGCCAAGCCATCCAAAAGATCAGTGATTCTATAGATTCTGGAACTGATACGGATGACTGTCAGGAGCTGTTTGAGATAGTTTCTTTGAACCAAAAACAGCGGGATCAACTTGAACGTGTGGAAGTACTTTTGAAGCAGTTTGTTGATCGTACTTACCCGGACTTTGATTTGAAAAGCCGAGAGGGAGAAGCAATCGCTATCTCATTTTGGATGAAACGGCTGCAAGAATATATCAACGAAGAATGCAAACCATGGGAATTGTGTCGTATGATTGGTCCAATCGAAGACCTGTATCAATTTCCGGAATGGTTAGGAGACATGTACAATTCTTGCGACTGGGTCGAACCAAATACTGACCGGAACGACTTTGAACATTTGTACAAAGACTGCAAGCGACTCTTGTCTGAGATCAAAGATATAAGCCATCCGGAACTGTATTGATGTAGAAACTTTGTATGTGAAATTTGTCCAAAGAGCTTTGATTCTTTGGGTTGGCGCTCGGTGACTTGCCTTATCGGCAACAAGAGTAGATTCCTGCTTCCCCTCACTTAACCACTCGGTTAAACCGAGGCCATGACATGGAAACCGGAAATTGAAGAGCTGCGCGAGCGGCAGCGGCTCGCAGAAAAAATGGGTGGCGAGGAGAAAGTCTCTCGCCAGCATGGGCGCGGCAAGCTTGATGCCCGGGCGCGGATAGCCGGAATTGTCGATGAAGGCAGTTTTCGCGAGATCGGCAAGATTGCCGGGCGCGGGACCTATAACGAAAAAGCGGAATTTGAGGGTTTTGCACCAAGCAATCTGATTTTCGGCCGTGCCAATATCGAAGGGCGACCGGTGGTTGCGAGCGCTGATGATTTCACGGTTCGCGGCGGCGCGGCGGATGCAGCGTTGCACCGCAAGTTTACCCAATGCGAGAAAATGGCCCATACGCTGGGCATCCCCATGATCCGCATGATTGATGGCACCGGCGGTGGCGGTTCCGTCAAATCGCTGGAGGATATGGGCTTTACCTATGTCCCTGCAGTGCCCGGTTGGGAAGATATTATCAAAAATCAGGAAACAGTACCCGTCGTGGCGCTGGCGCTAGGACCGACAGCAGGTATGGGCGCTGCCCGGACTGTGGCGAGTCACTACTCAATCATGGTGCGCGGGTTGTCGCAACTATTTGCCGCCGGCCCCGCTGTTGCCGCCGCAATTGGCGACAACCTGACCAAGGAAGAACTGGGCGGCAGCGAGATTCACACCCGAAATGGCGTTGTTGATGAGGAGGTTGGCAGCGAGGCCGAAGCTTTCGCCACAGCGCGCAAATTCCTGTCTTACTTGCCGAGCAGTATCAACCAGCGGGCCGAACGGGTGGTTACTGGCGATCCGACCAGCCGCCGCGATGAAGCCTTGCTCTCCGCTGTTCCACGCGGTGACAAGCAAGTCTATTCCATGCGCAAGATCATGGACTCGGTTTTTGACAAGGGATCGGTTTTCGAGATGGGCAAACGCTGGGGCAGGGCGGCTATTACGGCCTTTGCGAGATTGGATGGTTACCCGGTGGCGGTGCTGGCCAATGACCCCAGTTTTCTGGGTGGTAGCTGGGAAGCCAAGTCATCGGAAAAGGTTGAGCGTTTTGCAAAGCTGGCGGACCAGTTCCGTCTGCCGGTGGTACATCTGGTCGACAATCCGGGTTTCATGATTGGCGAAGATGCCGAACGCACCGGCACGATCCGCTATGGCGTGCAGGCGATGAACGCGGTCTATAAAGCAACCGTGCCATGGGCCAGCATCATCGTGCGGCGGGCCTACGGTATTGCGGGCAGCGCGATGTCCAATGCGGAAAATTTCCAATATCGTTTTGCCTGGCCGAGTGGCGATTGGGGGTCGTTGCCGATCGCAGGCGGACTGGAGGTTGCTTACAAGGCAGACATTGAAGCGTCTGAGGATCCAGCGGCCCGGCTGGAAGAGATCAAGGCCAAACTCAATCAGGTGACATCCCCGTTCCGCACGGCGGAACAGTTTAGCGTCGAGGATATCATCGACCCGCGGGAGACAAGACCGCTGCTATGCGAATTTGCCGATCTGGCGTGGCGGAAACTGGAAGTGGAGTGATGGGTTGCGCGTGATGTGCTCCGCACTTGATGCGGAGCCCAGGATGGCTGTTACGCCCGTCTACTCCAGGCTCCGCATCAAGTGCGGAGCACAACCGCTTAAACTTGAACCTGTTCCAACTGGCGATCTTCTGCCTGTCTTTGCCACATTTCCGCATAGAGACCCTCTTCGGCAAGCAGTGCACGGTGATTGCCACGCTCTGCAATCCGGCCTTCGTTGAGAACGATAATCTCGTCCGCATGGGTAATGGTCGATAGCCGGTGGGCGATGATCAGGGTGGTGCGGCGTTCCGAGATTTTGGCGAGTGTCGCCTGAATCTCGTCTTCGGTGCGGCTGTCGAGCGCCGATGTTGCCTCGTCCAATATCAGCACGGGCGGGTTTTTGAGCAAGGTCCGGGCGATGGCTACGCGCTGTTTCTCACCACCGGACAGTTTGAGACCGCGCTCGCCGACCTGCGTGTCATAGCCGTCAGGAAGCTTGGCGATAAAGCCATCCAGCGCGGCACCACGCGCCGCTTCTTCGATCTCCGCCTGGGTCGCGCCTTCGCGGCCATAGCCGATATTATAGCCGATCGTGTCGTTGAACAGCACGCTGTCCTGCGGCACGATACCAATGGCGCCGCGCAGGCTGTTCTGGGTGACATTGGAAATATCCTGACCATCAATCAGTATCCGTCCGGCTTGCGGATCATAAAAGCGGAACAGCAACCGCGCGAGGGTGGATTTACCCGCGCCGGACGGTCCGACGATTGCCAATGTCCCGTCTGGCGGTACTTCAAAGCTGAGGCCATGAAGGATGGCGCGGTCCTCATCATAAGCAAAAGCGACATCCTCAAATGCCACTTGGCCGGTGCTGACATTCAGTGTCGTTGCACCTGGTTTGTCGGTGATCTCGGGGTCGGTGTCGATCAGTTTGAACATCGCGTCCATATCCACCAGACCCTGACGGATGGTGCGATAAACCATACCCAGCAGATCCAGCGGCCGGAACAGTTGCATCAGGAGCGCGTTGACCAGTACCAGGTCACCGACCGTAAGCTGTCCATGGCTCCAGCCATAGACGCTGTAGCTCATCGCCCCGAACATGGTCAGGTTGGTGATGATCGATTGCCCGATATTGAGCATGCCCAGAGAATTTTCCGATTTGACCGCCGCATTGGCCCAATCCTGCATTGCCCGGTTATATCGTTCGCCCTCACGTTTTTCGGCGGTAAAATATTTCACAGTCTCGTAGTTAAGCAGCGCATCGACGGAACGGCCAATCGCCCGTGTATCCATATCATTCATTTCCGCACGCAGGGCATTACGCCAGTCGGTGACCTTGCGCGTGAAGGTGATATAGATGGCAACCATCGCCACGGTCGCGGCGACCAGACCAAAGCCGAATTTCACCTGAAAAATGACCAGCACCGCGATCAGCTCGATCAATGTCGGTGCGATGTTGAACAGCAGAAAATAGAGCATGATGTCTATACTCTTCGTTCCCCGTTCGATGACTTTCGTAATCTCGCCAGTGCGTCGACCCAGATGGAAGCGCAGCGACAGCTGATGCAAGTGCGCAAAGACATTTGTGGCAAGACGCCGCGCGGCTTCCTGTCCGACTTTCTCGAAGACGATGTTGCGCAGATTGTCGAACATCACCTGACCAAAGCGCGCCAGTCCATAGGCAGCGACCAAAGCGAGCAGCACGGTGAGCGCCGCCTCGGTTCCGGCGGTCATCCCGTCGACAACCGCCTTGTAGGCAAAGGGCATGGAAAGAACGGCTGCTTTGGCGCAGAGCACCAGCAATCCGGCAATGACAATGCGCACGCGCAAAGCCGGCTCATCCTTTGGCCACAAATAAGGCAGGAAGCGCTTTAGCGTCGGGATCATCGGCGGGTCGATCTGACCCTTTGTGCTTTGGTCTGGTGGCATAACTCGGATGTAGGGATGCCGTCGTCGCTTGTCTATGTGCGGTGCTATGGGACTTTAGAAACTGCCGCTGATGGTCAACCTGTACACAAGACCGAATCTCCGTGTGCGGTCTTCGATAAAGTCAATGGGTCCGTCTCGCCGATTAACATAATCGGTGCGCACAAAACGCTCGCCGCGATCGAATAAATTGCCAAGATTGGCGTTCACGGTCAGACCGAAAACATCCTTGTGCTCGACAAAGATCCAAGAATAGGGGGCCAGCGTATCAAAATCTGCGATCTGGTCGAGGCGAATACTTGCGACATCATCAAAATCTTCGATTCCGGCGCCCCAGGCCCAGTCTGTATCGGGAATATCGTGGCGAAGGGTGATCTCATAGCTGTAGCGATCATCCTGTCCGATCCGCCGGTTTCGAAGAGTAATCGGATCGCGAACACTGCTTTTTACGCTTTCGACTTCGATGTCCAGCTTCGCGCCTTTCCAACCGATCGGGTCAAACAACAGGCTAGAAACAAGTTCAATGCCATAGCGGTCCGCGCTGCCAATATTGCCGCGGGCTTCGCGTATGTCATCAATTGGGAAGGTATCGACAATATCATTGATCTTCTCTCCAAAAAACGTGACCGTGACAGAACCGAACGCGCCCAGTTTCTTGGTTGCTTCCAGTTCAGCCCGCCATTTTTGCGGCGGCACCAGATTGGTATTGCCTGCGGTCTGAACATCATTCGATACCTCGACCGAGCCGACAAAATCGAAAAAGTCGAGCTGATCCACTTCCCGGGACAATTTGAAACTGAGATCAAAATCTGCGGCCGGTCTCCAGGCCAGAGCAAGGGACCCTTTAGGCCGGATGAAAGACCGAGTGAGATCGCCTTGACTGATCTCGCTATACTCGCCTCCAAGAGCGGCTTGCAGCGTTAAGTTTTCAGACAAAGGTCGCCCATAAGTTGTTATGAATTCGCCTCTTTTCTCTTCAACACGGGTATTGCTATCGCCTCCTCTATCGGCCTGGCTTTCAAGGAAATTATATGCGCCCTCCAGGCTGAAACCCCAGTCGGTTCCGCCAGCGGTCTGCCAGCCATATTCGGCACGCAGCACGGATTCTCCTTCATCCACTGTGCGGTTAAAGGCGCTTATGAAAGGTTCAGTAACACCATCGGTAAAAGTACGGCTGAAAAAATCCCTGGTCGGGCTGTGCTCCAGCCGTTGCAGCCCTATCAGTTTCAACCGGCCGCCACCCAGATCAAATTCATAATCTGCGCTGAATTCTGCGTTCCATTCCCGTTCGCGGCGGGTAAACAGTTCGAAAATATCCGGTACTCCAGCCTGCGTCCGCAAAGTTTCGACGCGCTGGCGAAAATGATCGATTCCATATTCACCACTGATGTTGAAGACCGATCCGGCATCGCTGGTCCGGCTGTAGGAGGCATTGATCGTTGGAGCATCAGCCTGCGGCTGGCCGGTTTCAAAGCGCTCAAATAGCAGTTCGCCTTGTCCGTTGGTGACTCGCTCCGGTCCACGCGCTCCATTGCGAAAGCTTTCATTCTGGACGGCAATGGTAAAATCGCCTTTGCCGATCTTGCCGCTAACCGATACCTCACCGTCAAACCAGTCGCTTCCTGCCCGCCGCCATTGTGGTCGCCATTTGAAATTGCCGGTTATTCCTGTCGCACCGTCACTGCTGGTAACCAGATTCAACACCTGACCCGATAAACCGGAAATACTAAGTGTTGCACCATCGACAATCTCGACGCGCAATACGCTGGCAGCTGATATGCGACCCAAAACGGTGAAAGCGTCATTATTCTTGCCGGCAATCCGCGCGCCATTGATCAAGACATTTTCGTCTGCCTGTCCCAACCCGCGTGCATCTTCGTCACCAGTATCAATGATAAAGCCAGGTACTTGCTGCACGATATCCAGTGCGGTGCGGGGGTTGAACCGCGCAAATTGTCCGACATCGTAAATCTGACGCCCGTTTTCCGTCCGTGGTTGCAGGTTGCTATTGGTACTTGTTGCCGTTTGCGCCAATGCAGCGGATGGCACCGCGGAAATTGCAATAGCCAAAGATAACCACGTGGTTTTGTTCAAGATAATCCCCCCTTACCGGAATTAGGTCTCTTTATATTTCGTATGTTTCTTGTCCGTTTGCTATGGCCGGTTGGTTACACGAGATACCGTATTTCGACAAACTACATCTGTAGTCGGATCAACAACTTTGCAGTGCAATTTCACAAGATGCTGCAATAAACTGTTCTATCTTAATGTTTGTTTGAGAAGAGGACATATGCACCGGCGCAGTTGGCCAATGTGTAAATGCCATAGAAGAATACAGCGCTGAGCATCCCCATATTGGCGAAGATCAGGGCGGCGGCAAGCATTGCGAACTCCAATATATAGCTGCCATAGGGACCCAGCAGCTTCGAAAAACTACCCCGCGCTTCGGTGATCATCGGATGGTCGCTCTCCATCATCGCCTTGTGCATGGCGAAATTACCGATACCGCAGATAAAGATGATGAAAACATACATGGCCTTTATATAGGTATTCTTGGTGCTATTGTCAGTCATTCCCGGTGATAATTTGTCATGGTGGTTTTCATGTGACAGTCACCAGGTTTTGGGAGGGTGAAATGGAATTTGCAGGAAAGACAGCCGTCATCACAGGCGGCGCGACCGGTATTGGTTTTGCCCTGGCACGCGAGATGGGAAAGGCAGGTTCCCGGATCATCCTGTTTGAACCACGCGAAGACAGGCTAAAGGAAGCCGTTAGCCAATTGATCCAAGAGGGTGTGGACGCGAAATATCAAGTCGGCGACGTGACCAGGCCGGAAGACATCGAAGCACTGGCCGACTTTGCATGGGCGGAAAACGGTCGGGCGGATTTGTTGATCAACAATGCCGGCATTGGCGGCTCGATGAAATCGGTGATCAAGACTGACCCGGCGGAAGCGCGGCGAATATTTGAAGTGAATTTCTGGGGCATGTGGTCCGCCATTTCCGAATTTGGTCGACGCTTCCGGGCCGAGGAGAAGCCTTCCGCAATCTATTCTGTCGCCTCGGAAAACGCGCTGTTCAATGCCTTCCCATTCGGTGGCGGCGCCTATGTCTCAAGCAAGCATGCGATATTCGGCTTGATGGATGTATTGCGCCGGGAGGCACCTGACTGGCTGACCACCGGGGTCATCATTCCTGGCTGGGTGAAGTCCGAGCTGTCAGAAGCCAATCAGACAATCCCTGTTGCGATGGACGCGGCGGAATATGCAAAAATCATCGCGCCGCAGATCGAGGCCGGTGAATATTATGTTGTCAGCCACGGTTATAATGTCGTCCGCTTCGACGAGCGTTATGACGAAATGAAAAAGGCGTTCGACAAATATGCGCCGCGCAGCGAGGGGGACGAGGTTTATGATGTGCAGAGATTTTTTGAGGGGATGCAAAGCTGATGGATATTGATCTGCCCAATGGGCTAACCCGTGCCACGCCTGCTGATTGGCGCCAGCTCGCCGACATCACTGCCGAGGCCTTTGCCGATGACCCCGTAAACACATGGATGTTCGACAGCCAACAGGCCATCCACGCATCCTTTCGCGTACTCGCACGCGAAATCTATGCGCGGAATGGATTTTGCCACCTTGCGGGTAATGAAGGGGCAACCATGTGGCTTGCGCCGGATCAATCGGGGAATATGGGTTTGCTCGCAATGATCCGTTTTGCGGTTGGGCAATTGATTCACGGTAATGTTGGCGGCCTCAAACGGGCCATGGCAGCCGGCGAAATCATGGAGAAGCATCATCCCCGCGAGCCCCATTGTTACCTGTTCACTATCGGAACACGAAAAACGGCGCGCGGCACCGGGCTAGGCAAAGCCTTATTGGCGCCGGTTCTCCAGGCTTGCGATGCCCAGGCCATTCCCTGCTATCTGGAAAACAGCAACCCGGACAATCATGGTTTCTACTCCCATCATGGATTTGAGCGGCGAGAGATTTTTGCCTGTGGTGAAGGCGGTCCGCCGCTTGAAGCCATGTGGCGGGAACCAAGATAAACGGAACAGTCGGGCAGATGCCTAAAGGGTTGAAGCCAGCGCCATGGTGACGCCGATCCCGACAAGCAAAATGCCGGTAAGTTCGCCCCTGCTCAGTGGCTCTTTCAAATAGAAGCGCCCGAAACCCAGCGTATATAATATCTGCGTCTGGCCGACAATGCCGACCAGTGCGACCGGCGCATGGGCATAGGCAATGAACCAGCCCGCTGACGCGGTGGCGGCGAGCACACCCACTTGTGCCGTCACACGCCAGCGTTTCAACATTGCGCGGAACTGGTCCGGTTCGCGGATGATGACGTATAGGCCCTGCATCAAGGCCTGAAAGCCGAGCACCGCGGTAAGCACGATCAATCCGGCATAGGTGCGCTCCACTTCGGGGATGGCATTGGCGGATTGCTTGATGAAGATGGCGGTTAGCGCGAATAGGAACCCCGCGCTGAGCCCTGTAAGTGCTGCTGGTTGCTTAAGGCCGCGGAGCCATTGCAGCAGACCGCGCGCGCCGCCTTCGACGGATACCGACAAGATCCCGAGAAATGCGATGGCGATTCCCAACCAAGCCAGCGGCGCCAATGTTTCGCCAAGAATCAGCCAGCCAAGAAAGGCCACGATCAGGGTTTCAACCTTCATATAGGCGGTGCCGCTGACCAGATTACGGAAGCCAAAGGACATGATGATCAGGTTGGTCGCCAGCATCTGGGCAAAGCCGGCTGCCCATGCGAACCACCAGAAGGATGTGTCCAGCGGGGGCAGGGCGCTGCGGCCTGTCGCGGCCATATAGCTGGCGAGCATCGCGCAGGCGATCGGCCAGCCAAAGAAGAAACGCGACAGCGCCGCCGCATTGACCGACATCTCGGCGCGAATGCGCTGCTGCACCGCCATTCGCCACGCAAGAAACAGGGCGGCCAGCAGGGCCGCAGGTATCCAGATGGGAAAGGTCAAAGGGGCCGCGCGTCCACGGTCTTGGCAAGAAAATCCAGTATCTTCTGCGGCGTGCTGGGATCTTCCGGCGGATCATTGCGGGTCTTGTAGGCGGCGGTCAGGCCAATAGCGAGCATCACCGCCGGTATTCCCGAAAAGATCAGATTAAAAAATATCGGTGCATTATCGACGAACCATAAAAAGAGCGAGAACAGAAAGAATAAGCCAACAAAGCCATTCCAGAACAGGAAGAAAGGCATGGCCTTGCCCTGACGCATCGTGCCTTCAATCAAAGTGCCGCCGTCATGTTCACGCATCTTGGCCTTTAAATAAGGCTCCCCTCCATTTTTGAATCCCGGACGCCGATAGGTAAGGAACATCTTGCGCTCGGTTCCGCCGCCAAAGACATGATGGTCCTTGCGCTTCTTTCGCTTCTTCATTTCCGCTTTCAGCTTTTTGGCCAGCGGAATCGGCTTCATGGGAGAATAGAGTTTTACAAGTTCCATCTATTTTTCCCCTCGAGCAGCATTTTGCTCGATAATCTCTGCATCTAGGATCTTCGAGAGTTTTTCAATCAATCGATCATTCTCCCACCGGTCTGAAAGAAATGTCCAACCGATTCCCATCACAATAGCCAAAACTCCGATCGTGATAATTGCGATTGTCAAATAATGCTGAACGGTATTGATGCCATTATCAAGCGGCGCAAACCATGCTGATCCAAGCCAAATCATGACAGCCAGCATGAACAGAGACAAGAATACCGGAGTGAACAGCGCGAAGAAACCGGGAATGTAATACCCTTGAATTGAAGAACCTGAAGCCTCAGCACGGATTGAACCGATAAATTTTGGTTCGGATGATTTGTTTGACCAATCGAACGGATTTATTGTGCTTACAACGAACCGCTTATATAAAATGCTATTCGTGATATCAGCAAAGGGCAACAACTCAGCCTTACTGTTACGCTTTCGCAGTCTCCGAATACAGGTTTCTGGATCCAGACGAGAACGAAGAGTAATTTTTCGAAAGAAGACCGCCATATGTTCAGGCGCTCTCCAACAATCCCTCTTTCTTGATCTTCTCCTGCCAGACAAGCGGCGCAAGATGGTGGACGCTTTGGCCTTCGGCATCGACGGCGACGGTTACGGGCATATCCTGCACTTCAAACTCATAAATTGCTTCCATGCCGAGGTCTTCAAAGCCGACGACTTTTGATCCCTTGATCGCGCGGCTGACCAGATAGGCGCTGCCGCCCACGGCCATCAGATAGGCGCTTTTATGTTTCTTGATCGAGCCGACGGTATCGAGGCCGCGTTCGGCCTTGCCGACCATCGCGAGCAGGCCCTGTTCGAGCATCATGTCGGTAAATTTGTCCATACGCGTCGCGGTGGTGGGGCCTGCGGGGCCGACCACTTCCTCGCCGACCGGATCGACGGGGCCGACATAGTAAATTACGCGACCTTTAAACTCGACCGGCAGCTCTTCTCCCTTGTCGAGCATGTCTTTGATCCGTTTATGCGCGGCATCGCGGCCGGTCAGCATCTTGCCATTGAGTAATAGCCGGTCGCCATGGTTCCAGCTGGCCACTTCCGCTTCGTCGAGCTGGTCGAGATGAACGCGCTTCGCTTCAGACGACGGCGCCCAGTTCACGTCCGGCCATTCATCCAGCTTGGGTGCTTCCAGATAGGCTGGACCACTGCCGTCCAGAGTGAAATGCGCATGGCGGGTTGCCGCGCAATTGGGGATCATCGCCACCGGTTTGCCCGCCGCATGGCAGGGCCAGTCATTGATCTTGACGTCGAGGATAGTGGACAGCCCGCCCAGACCCTGCGCTCCGATTCCCAGCGCATTGACCTTGTCGAAAATCTCTATGCGCAATTCTTCAACATCATTGCGCGGTCCGCGTTCCTTGAGTTGCCCCATGTCAATCGGGTCCATCAGCGATTGTTTCGCGAGCAATACGGCGCGCTCTGCCGTGCCGCCAATACCGATACCGAGCATGCCCGGCGGGCACCAGCCCGCGCCCATTTGCGGGACCATGTCGAGTACCCAATCAACGATATTGTCGCTCGGGTTCATCATCTTGAATTTAGATTTATTTTCGGATCCGCCACCTTTGGCGGCGACATCGACGCTAACCTTGTCACCGGGCACCATTTCTACATGGAGCACGGACGGCGTATTATCCTTGGTATTGCGCCGGGTGAATGCGGGGTCGGTGAGGATCGAGGCACGCAGCTTGTTTTCTGGATGAAGGTAAGCGCGGCGCACGCCTTCATCGACAATTTCCTGCATAGATTGGGACGTGTCATCCAGCCTGCAATCCATGCCCCATTTGACAAAGATGTTTACAATGCCGGTATCCTGACAAATCGGCCGGTGACCCTCGGCGCACATGCGTGAATTTGTAAGGATCTGCGCAATCGCGTCCTTGGCAGCCGGTGATTTCTCCGCTTCATAGGCTTCGCCCAGCGCCCGGATATAATCCATCGGGTGGTAATAAGAAATGAATTGCAGCGCGTCGGCAACGCTTTCGATCAGGTCGGCGGTTTTTATCGTGACGGTCATCAGGGCTCCGGAATTGGTCTAAATATGCGATCCGGATGCCTTTTGGCCGATATGTTGAAAGTCGGCAAGTTTTGTATGATTCAGAACGTGTTGACTCGTACCGTTATGCCGATATCAGCACGCCGCGATACAGTGGATCTTCAAAGGCCTGGCCAGCACCCTTGGCGACACAGGTCAACGGATCGTCGGCAATTGTCACGGCCAGACCCGTCTGCTCTGCAATATGTTCATCAATGCGTCCGAGCAGTGCGCCGCCGCCGGTCAGGACAATGCCTTGATCGACAATATCGGCGGCCAGTTCTGGCGCGGTGTTTTCAAGGGCGTTGCGGACGCTGTCAGTTATCTGGCCGACTGGCTCTGCAATCGCATAGGCAATTTCGGCTTCGGTAATGATGATCTTTCGCGGCATGCCCCTGACCAGATCACGACCTTTTATGTGCATGGTCCGCCCGTTATCGACAGGGCTGACGGCGCTTGCCATTTCATGCTTGATTGTTTCCGCCGTCGTTTCACCGATTGCCAGATTGTGTTTGCGGCGGATATGCGAGGCTATGGCATCGTCAATCTTGTCACCACCCATACGGCCGGACGTACTATAAGCAAGTCCCTGCAAAGATAGCACGGCGACCTCGGTCGTGCCGCCGCCAATATCAACCACCATCGCGCCAATGGGTTCCGCCACCGGTATCCCCGCACCAATGGCCGCTGCCATCGGTTCTTCGACAAAGAAGATGCGTGATCCGCCGGCATTGGACGCAGCATCGCGAATGGCCCGGCGCTGCACATTTGTTGAACCGGACGGGATACACACGGCGATATCGAAACGCCTGAGCAGACCCGTTTTTTTATCATGCACTTTGTTGATGAAATGTTTGATCATCTGTTCCGCCACATCAAGATCGGCGATCACGCCGTCTTTCAGCGGTCGAATGACCCTAATATTGTCAGGCGTCTTGCCCATCATCAGCTTGGCATCAGCGCCCACGGCCCGCACCTTGGTTACGCCGTCATTGGTTTCCAGCGCGACCACCGACGGTTCATTGAGCACGATTCCCTGATCACGCAGGTAGACCAGTGTATTGGCAGTGCCGAGGTCGATCGCAATATCATGCGACTGAAGTTTGAAGAAACTACGCATATATAATAGGTTACTTTTGAAAAGGGGGATCACATCTATGATGTGACATATTTATGGACGGATAGTGACTTGGTACGAATGAACCTATGCTGTCTAGTTGAGCTGTGCTGAAAATAGGTTTGTTCCTGGCCATCTGCTAATGGGTGAGACTGGTTCGCATCAAAAGCGAGCGGCATAATGATGTGGGAGAGGACATATGCGTATCTTTATTACCGGCGCATCCGGTTTTGTCGGTGGGGCGGCCACCAAGGCATTTGTTGAGGCCGGGCATCGGGTCACCGCCATGTCACGCAGCGAGGCATCAGATGCAGTGATCCGCGACCTGGGAGCTGAGCCGGTGCGCTGCGATCTGGAAACGATCACCGCCGAACATATTGGTGATGCCGAGATTGTTCTGCACAGCGCCGCCTTTGTCGAAGCATGGGGCCCAAAGGATGCATGGCATAAATATAATGTGCTCGGAACGCAGGCGATGCTGGATGCGGCGCAAGCTGCCGGTGTGCAGCGGTTCATCCATATCGGGACAGAGGCGGGTATCTGTCATGGCCAGCATGTGCACGGCGCCGATGAGACGGTTCCGCTGGCGCCGGATTCGCCTTATCCCTATTGCGCGACCAAGGCGCAGGCAGAGCAGCGCGTTCGGGATGCCAATCTCGACGGCACGTTTGAAACAATTGTTTTGCGGCCGCGTTTCATCTGGGGTCCGGGTGACACGACTTTGCTTCCCATGGTCGAAGCCATGGCCAAAAGTGGTAAATGGATGTGGATCAATGATGGCAAGGCAATGACATCAACCACGCATATCGACAATCTGGTTCATGCCATAAATCTCGCTCTCACCAATGGCAGGGGCGGAGAGGCCTATTTCATATTGGATGACGGGACCGTCAGCATGAAAGATATGATCGGGGGGATGGCGCAGGCAAGACAGCTGACATTGGCGGACAAGTCCATTTCATCGGGCATGGCTGACTTTATCGGAGGCGCGTCGGAAAAAATATGGCGGCTATTGGGTTTGAAAAGCGACCCACCATTGACTGCCCATGCCGCAATGGTCATGTCGCGCGATTGTACATTGGATGGGTCAAAGGCGCAGGCCGATCTCGGCTATCATCCCGTCACGACCCGAGCGGAAGGATTGGCCGCTTTGTGACAGAGGCTGTCCGATTCAAAATTGGAAGCTTTGAAATAAAATTTCCGTCCGCTGAATCATTCAAACACCATATCTGGTGTCACAAATGAGTCATTCACACCTGTGCATGAGCTGTGGATATTTTTTTTGTAAAATTTGACCCTGCCTATTGCGTTCCGGTCAAGGCTTAGAAGGTCCACGCGTCGCTGCGCTGCAGCATGAATCGGCCGTCGACGAGGCGATTCATTTATACGACGAACAGAGTCGTTAAAATGTCATTTACCCTCTTGCATATAATTTTGATTCAGCCACTATAGGTTGTGGTTAAGCCAAGGGGGCACACCAACGTATAGTATTACTCGCCAGTAACGCCGACTCGGTGGATGGCTCCCTTTGGCCTGAATCGCAAGCGATTTATTCGGGTTTTTGGGCAAAAATAAATGCCCGCCCAGGCCGTAAAAATGTTATGTTAAACGGCTCGGCCGCAAGAGATTGTCCGAGTCGAACATTGCAAGAACAAATGGCCCGGTATTAAACCCACCAGAAGGCTGGCCAAAGGGCTGGCGAAACGATTGGTTTGGTAGTTTGATTAAGGGGGCTTTGATGGATTTTAGAGATAACCGGGAAGATGCCGGGAATAGTGGTAGAGATATGAGTGAGAGTGACATGGGCGCCGAGATTTTAGACACGCCAAAAGACAAATCCGAAGACCAGGCAGAAAACGCAACCAAAAAAGCACCGGTGAAAGAGCCGGAAGTCAGCAAAAAGGCAGAAGCCGAAGCGGCGGCGACAAAGAAAAATGACGAGAAAGAACTGAAGGCTGAACGGGACAGCCATAGCGTCGAAAAACGCCGGTTCAAAATCGTGCAGGATGACGCGCGCGATGATTTGCTGACCGACTTTGGCAAAGAGACGCTGAAAGACCGTTACCTGCTTCCGGACGAGAGTTTCCAGGACCTCTTCTCTCGCGTGGCCGATGCCTATGCGGATGATCAGGATCATGCTCAGCGGCTTTATGATTATATTTCCAAGCTCTGGTTCATGCCGGCAACGCCTGTGCTGTCCAATGGCGGCACCGGTCGCGGCCTGCCGATCTCCTGCTATCTCAACAGCGTTGACGACAGCCTCGGCGGGATCGTCAACACCTGGAACGAGAATGTCTGGCTCGCCTCAAAGGGCGGCGGCATTGGCACCTATTGGGGCAGTGTCCGCGGCATTGGCGAACCGGTTGGCCTGAACGGCAAGACATCTGGCATCATTCCGTTCGTGCGGGTGATGGACAGTTTGACACTGGCCATTTCGCAGGGCTCCCTGCGGCGCGGTTCGGCGGCTTGCTATCTCGATATCGACCATCCGGAAATCGAAGAATT
The DNA here is from genome assembly GCF_059726685.1 of Parasphingorhabdus sp. Taxonomy (NCBI): domain Bacteria; kingdom Pseudomonadati; phylum Pseudomonadota; class Alphaproteobacteria; order Sphingomonadales; family Sphingorhabdaceae; genus Parasphingorhabdus; species Parasphingorhabdus sp. The sequence continues at coordinate 3,041,876 of NZ_AP041068.1, read as the reverse complement.
TCTTGAAATCAGAAAGCCTTCCGGTGACTTTAACCGAAAAGCTCTCAACCTGCATCACGGCGTATTGCTGACCGACGAGTTCATGGAAGCAGTGCGTGATGGTGCCGAGATGGATCTGAAATCACCCAAGACCGGTGAAGTGCGCGGCACGGTGGATGCGCGCTCGCTGTTCCAGAAACTGGTCGAGACACGTCTCGCCACCGGTGAGCCTTATATCATCTTCAACGACACGGTGAACCGGATGATGCCAAAGCATCACCGCGATCTGGGCCTGAAAGTATCCACGTCCAACCTGTGTTCCGAAATTACACTGCCGACGGGTCGTGATCATTTGGGTGAGGACAGGACGGCAGTGTGTTGCCTGTCTTCACTCAACCTTGAAAAATGGGACGAATGGTCAGTCGACAAGGACTTTATCGAGGACGTGATGCGCTTCCTCGACAATGTCCTTCAGGATTATATTGACCGCGCACCCGATGAAATGGCGCGCGCCAAATATTCGGCGAGCCGCGAACGCAGTGTCGGTCTGGGCGTCATGGGCTTCCACAGCTTCTTGCAGGCTCGCGGCCTCGGCTTTGAAAGCGCGCTGGCAAAATCGTGGAATATGAAGATCTTCAAGCATGTTTCAGCCAAAGCGTCCGAAGCCAGCATGATGCTCGCCAAGGAACGCGGACCTTGTCCCGATGCAGCCGACCAGGGCGTGATGGAGCGCTTCTCCTGCAAGATGGCAATCGCGCCAACCGCGTCGATCTCGATCATCTGCGGCGGAGCATCAGCCTGTATCGAACCGATCCCGGCGAATATCTACACGCATAAAACGCTGTCCGGCAGCTTCGTGGTCAAGAACCCGCATCTCGAAAAATTGCTGCAGGAAAAATCGAAGGACAGCACCAATGTCTGGAACTCGATCCTGGAGCAGGGCGGCAGCGTCCAGCATCTCGACTTCCTCTCGGCAGAAGAGAAAGACGCGTACAAGACCAGCTTCGAGATTGACCAGCGCTGGCTGCTCGAACTCGCGGCCGACCGCACGCCCTATATCGATCAGGCCCAGTCGCTGAACCTGTTCATCCCGGCGGACGTCGACAAATGGGACCTGTTGATGCTGCACTTCCGCGCATGGGAGCTGGGCATCAAGTCGCTCTATTATCTGCGTTCGAAATCGATCCAGCGCGCCGGTTTTGCCGGACAGGAAGAAGCGTCCGACAGCAAAGGCGGCGGTGTTGAGGCGGACAATACGCTCGATCCGAAAAAGGTCGAGCTGATGACCACGCAAGGCAGCACCGACTATGACGAGTGTCTCGCCTGTCAATGATCAGGCGCCAATAATAGGCAGTTTGCCCACTGCCCCCTCCCGTTTGCTCCTTTAGGGAGGGGGCTGTTTTCTTCAAGACCATAAAGGACGCGCGGCCTATGGTGGCCAGATGATGTACACCCATATGATAATATGATGAAAAGTACGAAAGCGGAGTAACGGAAAAAATGTCACTTTTGGAAGCACGTAAAACCTACAAGCCCTTTGAATATCCATGGGCCTATGACTTCTGGAAGCGGCAGCAGCAGATTCACTGGATGCCGGAAGAAGTGCCCTTGGGTGAGGATTGCCGCGACTGGGCGCAGAAGCTGACCGACCATGAACGCAACCTGCTCACGCAGATTTTCCGTTTCTTCACGCAGGCCGATGTCGAGGTGCAGGATTGTTATCACGACAAATATGGGCGGGTCTTTAAACCGACCGAAGTCAAGATGATGCTGACCGCGTTCAGCAATATGGAAACCGTCCACATCGCGGCCTATTCGCACCTGCTCGACACGATCGGCATGCCGGAGAGCGAGTACTCCATGTTCCTCGAATATGAGGAGATGAAGGACAAGCATGACTATCTCGGCACATTCGGCGTCGATACGGACGAAGATATTGCCAAGACGCTGGCCATGTTCGGCGGCTTTACCGAAGGCCTGCAGCTGTTCGCCAGCTTCGCAATGCTGATGAACTTCCCGCGCTTCAACAAGATGAAGGGCATGGGGCAGATCGTCTCCTGGTCGGTGCGCGATGAATCGCTCCACTGCGAAGGCATTGTCAAAATGTTCCACACGTTCGTGAACGAGCGCGACTGCCTGACCAAGGCGGTCAAGGAAGACATTATCGACTGCTGCCAGAAAACCGTGCGCCTGGAAGACGCGTTTATCGACCTGGCGTTCAGCGACGGTCCGGTAACCGGTATGACCGCGAAAGAGATTAAGCGCTATATCCGCTATATTGCCGACTGGCGTCTGGGCCAGCTGGGCTTTGACCCGATCTACATGATCGAAGACCACCCGCTGCCATGGCTCGCTCCATTGCTCAACGGTGTCGAGCACGCCAATTTCTTCGAAACCCGCGCCACCGAATATTCCAAAGGCGCCACCCGCGGCAACTGGAACGAAGTGTGGGATTCATTTGACCAGCGCAAAGGCGGCAAGATTATCGGTATCGAGGAAACCGATAATGATGACGACGGTGAAGATATGTTTGAGCAGGCGGGGGTTGCTGCGGAGTAACACTCGGATATTAAGCAAGTTCGCCGCTACAGCATCATGGCGCCAAGCTTCTTGACAACATGGCTCCGCGCCTTGGCTGACAAAAAGAGTTTGGGTATCTTCATGAATGACGAACGATAGCGGAATTTTTCGAGATCGCGATCATTAGACTCAACAAATGCCGCTAGTTCGGTCGCCATTTCGCGATTAAAGGCCCAAAGTACGGATTCCTTATAAGTTATTGAAAAGTAAGCATCATCTGGCCAATTTAACACATGCTTTCGTCGCAAATCACATGAAGTGCAATAAACGGTTCCGTGATTTGTACCATGACCTCGGTAAAGATATTCGCTGTGATCCCAGAAAGACGGATCATAGCCTGTTGGCAAGTCGTCAATCAGCTCCAGCTGTCCGCGCCCTAAACCGTGATAGTACCATGCATAATGATGGAGACCCACTGACCCCTGCGTAGCCTTTTCGTAATCAAAATGCCGTGAATCTTGGAAATAGGTGATATCTTCACGATAACGAATCTGGATACGCTCCGCGAATTCAAAAGTCGCTTCCTTGGAGCAACTTGGGCAAGTAACGGCCACTCGATGGGGCATGGGATTCCAAGTGTAGAGCTCTGTCATGTAGGTAATTTATCGGATTGGAATAACCGGGTCCACAGCAATGACGGGATTACGGCGACGGTCCGCCAAAACTAGCAAACCATCACCGTCCCCGATCACCGCCAATAATCATCCCGCTCCGCTCCATCATAGCGGCCAGAGCGCAGGCAGCATTTCTTGAAATCTCTTCCCCGAACCACAGGGGCAGGGGTCTTGACGGCCTAGTTTCTCGGTGAGCTCGATGGCCCCGCCTTTAATCGTCCGCCGCCCTCGCTTGACCTGGGTCTCGCTGGGGAAGCCTTTGCGGCGTTTGCTTGTGACCTCGAAAACTTGGGGCTTCGTCATAGTGGTTGGGGTCATGATTGTTTTTCATTTTATCCTCCTGTTTATTTGGGCCCCTCTCCTTCAGGGGAGGGGATTTAAGGGGTGGGAGCGATGCGTTTGTATCGCTCGGGTTAGCGATTTTCTCTAATGGATTTCTCGACCCCAACCCCTCCTCTGAAGAGGAGGGGCCTTGATGTGTTCAACTCCATTCCACCGGCGTTTCTGCCGCTGGCTTGGCAATGATCTGGTAGTCATCACGGTACAATATTTGTCCCGGACGATTTGTCGCGAGCTTGGTGATGTTCACACCACAATCGCGCAGCAATGCGGAAAGGACGAAGGCGCGATAAATCATTTCATGTGCATCGTCATGGAACCAGCAAATACCATCCGACCGCCATGATTTTCGGGAACGAACTTCAAAACTGGTCGCTCTTGGCTTGGGCAAATGCTCGTTGAACCAGTCCAGCTCCTGCCGGATCGGCCAATAGACATGATGGGGCGTGGCATCGTCATAAACGATATCCAGCGCCGGTTGAAAAATACCCATATTGCCGCGCCGTTCTTCGAGCGGTTGAGGCGAAACAAATCGCACATACATAAAAAATACCCTCCCAGCGGACGGTACAGAGACCGGCCAGCCGAAATTCCAGAAATTGGAAATGTTCAAAATCCTGTCAGGCGTTGCCTGCAGGTCCTGTGTCAGGGGCCATCCGCGCCCCTATCGAGAGCTAGTGGCTCTGCTTAGCAGGAGGGCGGAGGTGTGAAATATGCGCGAAAAAACATCATACACCTCAATAGTTTGGAGCGTGGCAGTTAGGGCGGTCTGCAAATATTGTCAAGCTTTGGGAGGATGGTTCATTAGCTATTCCATTATATTCCCGCTCCCTTTTCGCCCGAATTAACCCAAAAAATGCACAAAACCTAAACCGGGCGAGGCTTATACTTGTTAAAATAACAAGTAAGGCATTCTCCCATGTTTCAGCTTGTCTATAAAAGCAAACCGGCGCCCGGCTATGATCCGGATGACTGCACCGAGATATTATTCCAGTCGCGCCGCAATAACCCGAAAATGGGTATCACCGGCGCGCTGCTCTATACCGGCTCCTATTTTGTCCAGGTACTGGAGGGCAGCGAAGAAGCGGTCCGCGACGTTTATGCCAAGGTGAAACGGGATCCGCGGCACCAGCAGATCGAATGCCTGTCCGAACATGAAGTGGAAGAGGCGGAATTTGGTCGCTGGACCATGGCTTTTCCGCGCACCAAAGTGAACGAGAATAGCGATCTGGAGCATCAGCTGGAGTTTATGACAGCCAATGCATGCGAAGAAACGCGGGCTTTATTCACCAAATTTCTGTCCAAAACCCGGCGGAAACAACTGCACTGATCACATGACAAATCTGCTGAGAATAGGGTGCGGTCAACCTGCGCGGTGAAATGCGCTGCCGGCTGTGGTCACGCTATGGTCAAATTGACTGGACAGGCCGCCCCTCAAAAAACCGCTTTCCTACACGCCCCCATCCATGGCTTAATCCGCGCCATGAAAAACCAACGCTCATCCCCCAAACCCGACCCGCGCAGCGCGGCTGTGCAGAATCGCCGTATCTCACGCATTCCCGCCTTCACACCCGCAGAGCTGCGCGGGCGGCATGACGGGTGGTCGCCGGTGCGGCAGGCGGAGTTTATCGGTTATCTTGCCGAGACACGCTGCGTCAAACAGGCGGCGGCGCTGGTGGGGATGAGCCGGGAGAGTGCCTATCGCCTGCGCCGTAAGCCGGGGGCGGAGGAATTTGCCGCCGCGTGGGATTTCATATTGGAAGGGCCGGGCGGTGCGGAGGGAAACGGCACGCGAAAACCAAAGGTCACACTAGAAAAGCTGTTTCAGCGTATCAGGGTGGGCCGCTATCGCCCGATGATGCGCGCCGGGCGCTATGTCGGGACATTGCAAAAGCCTGATGTTTCAGCGCTTCTGGCCGCCATATCGCGTCTTGACATGGTCGCGCCGCGGGAGGATCACTGGGATGATTTCCCGGCGGACCATGCCAACAAAAAGGGGGCTTCACTGTGAACTTGAATAAGCATTCCATCGCCCGCATCATCTTCGCGCTCGCCGCCCTTTACGGGATTCCGGTGCTGATCCTCGGCCTGTTCGGGGAGGCACAGTTTAACGCTGCGATGCCGCCCGCGATCACCCATCCGGAATTTTACTATGGTTTTCATGGGCTTGCGCTGGTGTTCCAGCTGATCTTCATCCTGATTGCCATCGACCCGGCGCGCTATCGCCCGCTGATGCTGGTGGCGGTGCTGGAAAAGCTCGCCTTTTTCGGTCCCGGGCTATGGCTCTATTCCAGCGGCCGCCTAGCCGAGGGCGGGGCGTTTTACGGTGCGATGATCGACGGAATCTGGGCGCTGCTATTCCTGCTGGCATGGGCACTGACCCGCCCGAAAGGCGGTGCAGGCACCTGACAGCGCTTCTGGCGCTCCCTGTTTTTGAACCGGTTGCCGACAGACCGTCTTGCCCCCGGGGCTCTCCTTCTGTACGCTCAGAGTTTCGGGGCTAGACTGATGAAGGGTTTCCTGATCCGGAGACGGATCGCACAAAGATAGGTTATTGGATTGAGCTTTTCCGAAATTATGCTTGCCCTGGCGTTGACCCACGCACCGGCAACCCCCACACCCCCACCAACCATTGCGGATCACTCCTTTGATATAGACAGGATCGAAGTGCAGGATCTGCGTGCGCCGGCTTCATCGGCGTCGCTATCACCGGCATCGTTATCGGCACAGGCGCAGCTATTCGGCGCGCTGGCCATCGCGCCGGGAGAAGCGGAGCCGTCAACCCAGCCCGGCCAGGTGCCATGGCCCGTGCCGCTGGAGCCCGTTCCATTGGAGCCAGCGCCGCTGGAAACAGCGCCACCGCCGCCGGTGCTGGACGAACCGCTCTTGTCTGTCGATCCTTTAAGCCCCGATGCCGATCTTGCGGCTGACCCGGCCGATGGCAATGAAATCGTCGTCACCGCCCGCCCGCGCGCGCCAAAGATTGACCCGCTGCAGGAGCTGAATGCCGACAGTTTCGAGATTATTCAGGATGTTGACGATGCCGTGGTCGGCCCCGTCGCGCTGGCTTATGAAGATACCGTGCCCAGCCCGGTGCGCAGCGGCATCTCCAATTTCCTCAGCAATTTGGGCGAGCCGATTGTTTTCCTGAACTACCTGCTGCAGCTCAAACCCGGCAAGGCGATGGAGACACTGGGCCGCTTCACCATCAACTCGACCATCGGGATTGGCGGGCTGGTGGATGTTGCCAAAAAGCCGCCGTTCAACCTGCCCAAGCGTAATAACGGCTTTGCCAATACGCTGGGCTATTATGGTGTGGAGCCGGGGCCGTTTCTGTTTCTGCCGCTGATCGGACCGACGACTGTCCGCGATCTGTTCGGCAGGGTGGTCGATCTGTCGGTTCTGCCGGTCGGGGTCGGAAAGCCGTTTAACGAGCTGGTCTATACTCTCCCGGCGGGGATTATCACTTCGCTCGATACCCGCGCCGAGCAGGACGAGCAGTTCAGGAAGCTGCGCGAAGCCGACGATCCCTATATCGCGACAAGAGAGCTTTACCTGAAACAGCGTCAGGCCGAAATTGATGCGCTGCGCGGGAAAGAACCCGAAGACAAATAGGACGCCGATGGCCGGGTCCTGCTGCGGGTCCGGCCGCTTCCCGAACAGTCTCCCGCCCGATATTTGACCTGGATCAAAGCGATCCCGGCGGGTCGCTGCCACCATGCTGTCCGACATGGAAGGAGATGCGATATGTCGGAGCATATGATGCAGTGGCCGGTGCTGCTATTCATCGGGATGGTGGCCTTTTTCGGTCTGGGTCTGATCTACGGGACCATCGCCGAAACGCTGAATGAACGAAGAGAATAGAAAGCGGCCCCTGTCGAAATGGGGCTTTTTGAAATCGGTCAGGATGGGGCTTGTTCAAGCCAGCCTCCGGTAATTCGCGCCACGGCCCATTTACTTTTCACAAAACCGTCATGAAACTGTCTTGATGTTTACACTGAGACATGAACTGGCGATCTACACCGCTGCCGGGCTTGGGATCCTGGCGCTGGCCGCCGTGTCAGTGGACTTTCGTCACGGGCCCTTTTTCAAGGAGGATGGCGTTGTCGAAATGACGGCGGCACTGCTGTTTCTTGCGGCCTTGGTGATCGGTGTTCATCGCCGATTGTTTCGCACCTGGATGGGGCTTGCCTTTTGCGCGCTCGCCTTGCTCGCCTGTTTGAGCGAGATCAGTTTCGGCGCCCGTTTTCTCGACTTCACCATGCCCGCAATGGCGGGCGGCGGCGAGCTGGACGGGGCGCAGGATCTGGTGATGCTCGCCTATCGGGCAGCCGCCGGGGAAGGCTTCCTGCTGCTGGCGGCGGGGCTGGCTGTGATCCTGCCGGTGCTGGTTTTGATACTGGCCTGGCGTAGCGGACATCTGGCGCAGGTAGTAGCATGGTTTAATGCTGATGATGGCCGGTCCACGCTGGCTATTGGCCTGGCTGTTATTGGGCTGGCGGTGATCCTCGATGTGATGGAGGCGGTTCGCTTCGCAGAAGAAACGCTGGAGCTTTTTGGTGCCGCACTGTTTGTCACAGCGGCTTTGCGTCTCGACCGATAATGTAATCAGGGCCTCGCCCCTACCAAACAGAAAAACAGAAATAGAACCAATATGAGTCTATTTCGGTTCGTCTTACAATCGGGTGTCGGCGCAAAACTGCCATTTGATCGGACTATAGCGCTAGGGCCGTTCGTGCTTGCTAAACCAGACTTCTTGATCTTACGTGAATTTACCCCATTATGAGTCATTCCGGGGTTAACAAGGGGCAATTCACAATGCTAAATTATTGGTTATGTTAGAAAAATACTCTCGCTTCGTTGCTCTGGCCACCGCTGCGCTGGCCATGACCGTCTCACCAGTTTTTGCACAGGCAACCAATCCGCCATCGGCAAAAGAAGAGCTCGTTCGACCGGACATTCCATCGCGCGAGCACTATCCCGATGCGGGGCAGGCTTTCGGGATGACGTGGTATTATAACAATGATAGCGACAACCCGTTTGTCGCCTTTCAGGTTCCGGAAACTGACAATCAGCTATGGACAATGTCTTGCCGCAAGCAAAAAGACGGAAGCGTGCGCATTGCCAATATGATTATTGCCACGCCGAAAGAGCTGGTCGCAGAAGATCGCTTTGGGTTCACGGTCAGGGTTGATGATCGTCGGTCGATCGGCGTGCTGGCACGGATGTTGCCGGCCAATATTGAGGGCGAAGATTATCACATGCCGCAATTTTATCTGCCAGCCAGTCATGCGCTTTTTCCAGCGCTAGCCAAGGGCAATCGGGCCTATGTAAATCTGAATGGCAACAAGTTCAGCTTGCACCTTAATGGATCCGGTGATGCGCTGACCAAATTTCTAAAGGCCTGCCAATAATCAACCATTGGTCGCAGCTGAAAAACCGGCTGGCGACAATTGTAGAGGATGAATAGTCCTGTTGGGTTTTGTTCATATTTCTCCCGTTATTTCTGACAATCAGACATAACGAAGGGAGTTTGACATGAAAAAAACGATTCTAAGCCTAACCGCCGCGGCGCTGTTTTTGCCTGTTACGCCAGCACTAGCTGATGCGGGTGGCTATACTGATCATGGTGGCCCTGTCGCCGGTTTCTATCGGGTCAGTGATGATGACTGGGACGATGATGATGACGATCGCTATTACAAGCCCCGCCGGTTGAAACGCGGGGATCGCTACTGGCGTGGTCGTGACGGGCGCTATTATTGCAAGCGCAAGGACGGCACGACGGGACTGATTATTGGTGGCGCCGTCGGGGCGCTCCTTGGTCGGGAAATTGATGGTGGTCGGGACCGGACGGTTGGAACTGTGCTTGGTGCTGCCGGTGGTGCGCTTCTGGGCCGGGAGATTGATCGCGGAAAATTGCGCTGCCGCTAATTGATCGGACGGCAGAGCTTCCCTGAGCCTATAAATGAAATGAAAAACCCGGTCCTGATGGTCTTCAGGGCCGGGCTTTCATTTGGGGGAAAGGGAAGGGGGATTTAGATGATCAGGGATGCGGCATTTTGTGTGGCGGGGACAATGCTGGCACCAACAAAAAGGGCAGAAGAGATAAGGGCGGCGATGGCGGCTGTGATTTGGGCGGTGAAATTACGGGGCATGATGAAGTCCTTTGGGGTTTGAGAGCCGGTCGCCTGATCAGATAATCAGGGACGTGGCATTTTGGGCGGCTGGACCGACGCTGGCGCTAATCATTACTGCTGCAGAGAATAGAGCGGCAAAGGCGGCGAGAACCTGGTTTTGAACGTTGGTGGTCATGATGAATTTTCCTTTTGAATTCTGGTTAGAGATTAAGCGATGAATGAAGCGGTGTTTTGAACGGCTGGGCCAACGCTGGCGCTGATCAGGATAGCTGCGGAGAACAGAGCGGCGAAAGCGGCAACAACTTGGTTTTGGATATTTACGTTCGACATTTTAAATTCCTTCTGGGCTAAATTTGGTTTTTCGCGGTTGTGTTTGCGAAGATGTCCATAGCTTTGCATAGGGCGTGCCAGTTTTGATAAACCTATATAATACAATAGGTTATTCTTGTTCTTCATCACTAAGAGTTTTATTGAAAACTAATAAGTGGGAAAATAAGCCAATAAATGGTTTTCATTGTTGGGATATATCACCAATCAGCCTGTTCATGACCTTGCTGCTGTTGCAGGCACAGGAACGGACCAGATTTACTCGTGTAAAACCGGAGGATATTCCCACAGGATGGGTTTAAGGCAGTTTGCAGGTTTCGCCTGACGGCGGGTGCTATGAAACTGCGATTGCTTTAGTAGGGCGCTGTTCCGCCGTCGACGCTCAGTGCTGCACCGGTAATCCCGGTACCAGCATCAGAGGCAAGCAGCAATGCCATCGCAGCGACTTCCTCCACCGTGTTCGGTCGTTTAAGCGCGCTTTCTTGAGAAAACATGTCGATCATTTCCTCGAATGTCATGCCGAGACCTTCGGCCGTGGTCGGCCCGTTATCGAGAATGAGATCGGTCAGTACCAGGCCAGGACAGATGGAATTGACGGTAATGCCCATTGTGCCCACTTCCTGGGCCACGGCCTTGGTCATGCCGATTATGCCGTGCTTGGCGATTGTATATGGCGCGAAAGTTGGCTTTCCCATCTTGCCTTCGGTCGAACTGATATTGATGACGCGACCGGATTGCTGAGCGATCATGGGCTTTAGTGCCCGGCGGGTTGCCCAGAATGTCGCGTAGATATTCCACTTCATCGCTTCATCAAAGGCCTCATCGGTCAGATCGACGAGCGGAGCGAGATCACCAGCACCGCCGGCATTGTTGACGAGAATATCGACCGTACCGAAATTTGCGACCGTCTGGTCCACAAAACCCTCAACTGACTCTTGCTGCATGACATCGCCAGCGATGAAAATGGCGCGATCACCGACGTTCAGTTCTTCGATAACCTTTGCGCCCTTTTCAGGATTACGGGCAAATAACGCAACATTTGCGCCCTCCGCCAGAAAGATCTCCGCTATGCCGCGTCCTATACCCGCAGTGCCGCCCGTAATAGCGGCAGTTTTGCCTTTCAGTTGCATGACCTTCTCCCAAAATTTCTTGCCATCTAGTTATCGGTGGAAGGCGGTAGCAGCAATCATTCAAAAGGTTAGGAGCGAAAAATAGGACACTCAAGACATTGGTAGATAAGCGAAACTTTCAATATGTTCATAAAAATGGCATTGAATATGAACCTCAGATAAAACCAACATTCAGCAAGCGGTCAATCCACTTCACATAGAACCAATCTCGTCGGGCATCAAACGAGTCGGATCACGACAATCCTTTTGGAGTAGAAGCAATGATCAACAAGGTTTTAGGAACACTCGCCATCACCACCGCTGCTATTTCGGCGATGGCCTTCGCAACGCCCGCTGAAGCGCGTGGTGGTTATTATCAAGGCTATAACGACGGCTATTATCAGCATGTTGGTGATGACCGCCGCTATTATCGTCGTGGCGATTATTACCGGGATGACCGTTATTATGACCGCCGGGATCGTCGTGCTTATCGTGAAAAGCGTCGTTATTATCGCGACAAGCGTCGTTATCGCAATGATCGTCGTCGTTATCGCGGATGTGATCGCGGTACGGGCGGCACCATAATCGGTGCTATTGCTGGCGGACTGCTGGGCAATGAAGTGGCTGGCCGCGGCAGCAAGACCGAAGGCACGATCATTGGCGGTGCAGTTGGTGCGCTTGCCGGTCGGGCGATTGATCGCAACTGCTGATGGGATCGCATGGAGATTTAAGATAAGCCCTCTGTATTCTGTCTTTGAATACAGAGGGCCTATATTCCTCGCGTCGCGTATCGAGGAAAGGGGACCGTGGTCGTAAGCTCCGGTCCCCGTTTCTTTGTCAGTCTATCCGATGTATCACCGGCGCGCCAGCATTGGCGGTACAGGGCCGATCCAGTCCGATAAATCAACCTCGTCCTTCACGAAATAGGGCTTGCCCTTACTGTTGAGATAAAAGCGCTGCATTTCACTGCGGGTAAATGGCCGGGAGCCTAGCCGACCAAACACAGCCATCTGTCCGCCGGTTTCATCCACTGCCCGGTCACGATCTAGTCCTTTGGACAAGGCTAATGCGGGTTTGGGGGTACGGGCAAAGGCAATTAGTTCCGGCATCGGCGGCGGTGAAAAACCATAATAGTTCGGCTGGCTGTCTGGAGAAGTCAGCTGAATGACTTTCAGACCATTGCGGCCGTCGGCGACATAGGCAAACAGAGTGGCATTGGTCGAACCGACAATGACGTCTTCTGCGTCATTCATCTGGCCGCCAAATGTTTCCTTGCGATAGATAACTGGTGCTTCCGGCTTTGTGATATTGGCAATCACCAAACCTTCGTCTTTTGCCGCGATGTAAGCATAGGTGCGGGCCAGATAGAGACGGCGTGCATTGTTGAGTGGGATTGTCCCGGACTCTACCGGAACCGGCTTTTCCATATCTGTCACATTGAACAGCTTCACGCCATCAGCATCGGTTACCCAAAGATAGCGGAACTGCAAGGCTGACGCCCGGGCATCTGTCATCGGCACGGTGATGATATGGCGGGGTTTCAACGGGTCGTTGAGGTCAACGACGACCAACCCGCTCGCGGCGGTAATGTAGGCATAATGACCGGCCAGCGTGATGTGTTTGGCGCCGTTCAAGACCCCGTCCGCATTCCAGGTAACGGCGCGCTTGAAGAAATTGTTGCGGAACTCGCCGTCGGCCAGCGTATTGATGTCCACGAGAATTAAACCTTCTTCGCTGTCGGTCACAACGGCATAATTATAAATCGGATGGAACGCCTGTTCCTCATTAATCTCGCGGAGCTCGGCCGTGTTGCGTTCCGGTGCAACTGGCTGGTTGGTCGACAATGCCATGCAGGTCGCGTTTTTCGTGTCGACATGGGTGTCATGACCCAGGGAAGAGAAGGGGGCCTTGACGATCCGTTCGGAAAAACCCTTGTTGCCGATCGAGGCAACGTCATAGGCGCGGAACCCGCCTTTACCCTCAGCGACAAACATATATTCACCGCGCAGCTGCAAACAGCGGACGCTGTCCCCGGTGCCCTGCACAACATTGGCAAATTCTTCCAGAGCTTTGGTCTCGCCAGACAGATTGGCATCGAGCCGCTCGCCGCGCACCCAGTTGATGAGTTCGCGCCCATTATCTTCCACATGCATCCGCCAATAATCGGGATACGCATATTTTTGCAGGTAAGAACCGATGACTGCTTGGGGTTCATCCCATTCTGTCACACGTACCGCTTCAAAGCCCTTGTCCATGCCTACCCAGGCATGCAGGCCGACGAAGTTCACGAAATTCGTGCCCTGCAACAGCAGCTGCGACATGATGGCATTATTGTCATTGGCTTCGCTCAAGTGACAATCGGAACATTGCTTGGTCTCGGTCTTGCGAACGGTGTGCGGGAAGTGCGGTGCAAAGGCTTGGCTGGAGAAACCGATGGCCGATATGGGCGGCTGCTGCACATAGATGCGTTCTCGGTTGATATTGGTTGAGGAGAGCACCAGCGCCGAGGTTGACCGTACCGGTGCGATAATGCTGCCCTTGGTCGTCTGGTGACGGCCAAGCTGGAACATCTGATCACGGGCGACCTGCGGGTTATAGGTGGCGTAGTTACGTGTGGTGCCGCCTTCATATTTGTGGCTTTCCGTTTGCCAGTTGGCTTCAATCGGCAAATGGCACCCGCCACAGCTGGTTGTCCAGCTCAAGTGACAGGTGAAGCACACCATATTTTCATCTTTATGGGCCCGATCAGTAGCGGGTACGCCAGTACCAAAACTGTATTTGCCCGTCTCGGCGCCGGTCTTGGACATCAGCTTGGCGCGTGCCGACTTCAGATTAAAGTCAGGATGCGAACGGTCAACGCTGTCTTTGACCAAACTGACCCGCCAGCTGAGTTCAGGGTCCACGATGGAACGCTGGATCAACACACGCTTGCCATTGGCATCCTGCATCCATTCAAAGCGGCGTTGACCATCTGCATTGCGCAGCAGGTTCAAGTTCTTGCCTTTTGGTCGAGCCGCTAGATTGGATGTCATCAATGTCGGATATTCATCGGCCGTACCATGGCAGTCTTTGCAGTTTATCTCCACCGCATTGGCGACCTCGCCATAGATCAGACCATTGCCATGGCTGTCCTGGGCGAAATGACAATCCGCGCACTGCATGCCGACTTCGGCATGGATGCTCATCATATGGACGGACTTGCCCGGATTGATCCCGGGTTCAACAAATTTCTCTTCGTCCTCGCGGCGGAATTTTTCCGGATCATCATTGTCGACAATATCGCCATCTGCATCAAGCAGATTGCCGTCACGATCACGTTTCAATATGGCGCGGAAATTCCAGCCATGACCGTGATAGTCGGCAAATTGTGTATCCTTGGCCTCGCTGTTGAGATCATAGACATTACGCAGGAAATCGAGATCACCCCAAAGACCTTTAGGTGAAGCGGCTTCCGGATTACGGTCGAGGATCTTGCGTACTTCTTCGGCATCAGGATATTTCTGCTGTTTATAAGTTTTCTGATATTCCTCATCACTCATGCCCTCGGGCCGCGGCGTGGTGTTATTCGGCCCGGGCCACATCAGAGGGGCATCGGACTCATAGTCCCACATCGTATAGCCGAGGAAGCTGTTCAGGAAGATATTCGGCTGATGCATGTGACAGTTCATGCACTGGGCGGTTGGAATGGCGCGGGTGAAGGCGTGCTGGATAGGATGCCCCTTTTCCCGTTTCGCCGGGTCTATGTCGGTGCTGTGATCATTGCCATGTCCGTCATCATGGTCGTCCCCATGATAGTCGGCTTTCTTATCATGGTCCCCCTTTTTGCTATAGGAAGCATCATAAGTTCCAAATTTGCCGACGCGATGCTCACCCTCTTTCAGGTTACGGATCGTTGGATCTTTGGTTTGCGTCTGTCCGTCGCGACCATATTTGGCCCAGATCAGGCTGTGGCGCGGCTCGCGGTCATTGGCATAGACCACATGGCAACTGGCACAGCCAGACTGGCGATAGTCACCGGGCTGATCATTGGTACCCATGAACCATGTGAACGGATCATTGAGCCGGGTCTTGTGAATGTTGAGCGCAGGTATCGCGACACGCAAACCGGTGCCGGGACCGCGGTTGGATTGTTTGAGATCCGGACGGCCCGGTTCCTCAAGACGCTGTATGATGCCCCCGATATTGGGCAGGCCGATTTCAGGGAATTGCGTATTGATATTGCGCCCACCGCGTTCGAACACACGGAACACATCGCCCGGCGGAATGGTGTGCCAGATGGGCAGGGGATAGAGAATGGGCAAGGCACCGCGCTTCTTTTGCTCTTCCGTTACTGTGCCATGCGGATTGCCAGGTGATTTGATCGTCGCAGGCAAGCCCTTGCGCGTATAGGCTTCGCCGAACACATAATTTTTAAATGGTACGATGCCGTTGTTATAGGCAGCGCCGCCCCATAGCATGGCCCCAGTGGCCATCAGCGATCGTTCTGAAGCCTCGATAATCTCCATATGGCAGGCGCCACATGCCTCGCGCGCAACGCGATAATCGGACGGATTGACGAAACGAACAAATTCCGGTGATTCCTTGTTCAGCAATGTATAGCTGCGCTTCGGATTGGCGGAAGACGGCCAATGCCAGCTTTTTGGATATTTGGGGAGGACATGCGCCTTTTTAAGCGCATACATATATTGTGGGCTTTTCTTGCCCCAGGCATTGTCGCCGGTAACGCTGGCATCACCGCCATGACAGTCGACACAGCCAAGCACGACAGCGGGCGTTTCATGCATGGTTTTCTGATCGCTGTCTGTATGACAGGATACACAGCCTGTGCTTTTTGTGTTTGCAGCATCCCATGTCTGGTTCTGCGGCGCTGGTGGTGTGAACGTATAGTCAATCTTCTGAGGTTTCTCTTTTCCTGCGGCAAGTAGCGCCGGTGTTCCTGCAACGCTCAGTCCAGCGACGCCGAGTCCAGCGATGAAGAAACGCTTATATCGGGAGAGAAGATTGAGAGACCGCATATCAGAAAGCCAGTATCGCGTTGAAGAGAATGGAATAATGGAAATCGCGCTTGTCTGTTTGATCGAACAAGTCTTCAAAGCCTTTGCCGGGGAGCAGCGCCGCACCTGATAAGCGGAAAACTAAGTTCTGGTTGGCGTTGGGACGATAAATGGCTGCCGCTGACAAATCCCAGCCGATATCTTTAGGTATCGACCCCTCGACGCGCAGCGCTTCAAGGCTTTCCGTCTTGTGGAACCAAAGATGATTGGCATTGGCCGATAGACGGAAATCCGGCGTCAGATCGGCATCAACGCCCACGCCTGCTAATATGGTGCCGGGGTTGTTGAAATTGCTCTGCCCCTGCTCCTTGGATGATCGCAAGGAATTGAGGATACCGTTTCGGCCATTAATGCTGATTGCCCGTCCACCACCGGCAAACGGGATGGTCTGCCGGATCCAGTAACTGGTATCAGCGCCGGCAAAGATCGGGTTTTCAAAAATGGCATCGAACCCGGCTTCCGTATTATTATAGGGATTGCCGTCTCCGCTGGCGAACAGGCCGGATGCCCGAAAGCGCAGGAAGTCGACATCATAGCTTGCTTCCGCCGCCGCGAAATAGGCAGCGATTTTGGCTGGTTCGCTGGTAAAAATGCTGTTGCGATCTTCGCCAAAAGCACCATAAAGCTGGCCGGTCACGTTAATTCGTCCGATCCGACCATCCACCGCATAGCCGGGATAAACAACATCGTAGGCGCGGCCGCGCAGGTCGCCGATCAGGGCAGGGCGAACCGGGAAACCGTTATCGTCAATCTCGATGTCGTTCTTTTCCCGGTTCATATTATACGTGACGCTGAACTGGCTGGTCAGGCCGACAAAAGGCAAATCCTGACGATAGAGATTGGCGAAGAAAATATAACTTTCGCGCGGCGTTTGGGTGATATCATTGAGGCCGCTGTTCGTATCTTTTTCCAGCTGCACGAAGGCGCCAAGATTATATTGGACGCGGTTATTGTCACGCGTGCCGAACAGGCGGAAACCGAGTTGATTATCCTGAAACAGGAAGCCGCGGAAATCGGCCTGCATCGGTTGGATACCGATACGGAAGCTGTCAAAGTCATAGCGCGCGGAAGTGTTGCGGATATGATAGTCGAAAAACGCTTCCTGCACGCCGACGAACCAGTCGGTGCGGTTGGAGGTTTTTGAAGGTTCCACGAACAACACACGGCGTTCGGGAACATTAACATGATTGATCTGCGTTGCCAGGGTCAGGCGATACTCTACATCAGGCGGCTTGTAGGCAGTAGAGCCTTTGATCAGCGCGAAACCTGTGATGAAGGTTTGGGCGTAGACTTCGGAACCGGAGCGACCGAAAACATCAATGCTATTGTCTCGCTCTGTTGTTTGCACACCGACCGGGATCGGGAAGCTGCGCGGCTCGATGACGGTGTCCGAAATCGCGTTGACGACAAAGAACCAGTCATCGCCCTTCAGGAAGGACGGCTTCTTGTCGGCCGGAATAGGCTTGTCGCCCTTCAACACATTTTGTGCATATGGGTTGGACGTATTGCTGCAATTATTCTTCAGCGCGCCGAAAACTTTATAGATCGACTGATCACCGCCTTTTTGCGGGCATAGGGTCTGCAATATCCGCCAGCGGTCGGGGACGGGAAATTCGTCGGTCGGAAATGCCTCAGGCGGCGGCGCACTCACCGCGCCGGGATTATTCTGGGTGATGCGGTCTGGCAGTTCCTTAGGCACGCCGGGACGACGGCGACCATCGATTAACGCCTCATCGGCTTCCAAGCCGTCAAAATCCATTTCCAATTGTTCTGGCTGGGCAGCCTCGGTTTCTACGATTGCGGAATCTGTAGCTGGTGGTTCAGCCGTTTCGGCTGCGGCTTCTTCTTCGGGATCGGGCCCGCCGACGGCCAACATGCCAGCGCCTGCATCTATTTCAGCAAGGTCAAAATCCGAATTCTCGACACGTATCCAATCAAACTGCTCGCTTGCCAGCAAAGCTGTGAGCGAGCTTTCCATTTCTTCAATGGAGAGGCGCTGAGCTTCCATCTGTTCGGCCTGACCCGACATCACCGTCATAATCGGCAGGAAAGAGGAGGATAGTGCAGGCACTTTCTTTAAAGCCCCTCGCAGACATTTTGGTCATCAGTGTCGAGAAACGGCGCAAACGGACAGTTTACATAGCGTAAACGGACCTGTGCATCGCCAAGATCAACCACGACATTGTCGGCGCGAATGGCTTTTGGCGCATTGCCAATGCCACCTACCCGCAGCCCGGCATTGTGCAGGCCAAGAAAGCTGATCATATCATCCTGGTCGATGCCATCTCCGGATACGCCGAGGCCGCCGACAAGCTGGTCACCACGATAGATCGGAACGCTGCCCGGGAAAATCTGGATGCCATTTTCAAGACGGTTCTGCCCTGCCACGGCATCCGGCGTGTTGGTGCAGCGTTCCGCTGTGTCGGTTGCCGAAACGCCGGAAATGAAATTGAGATGGCCAGCAATATTACCGATGGTGAGCGCGACTTGCAGTCCGGTTGCAAATGGATTGAACTGGTCAATCGGTCGCGACAAGGGGCCATTGGGCCGCCCCAACTCGCCATCAGGGAAATAGGGACGGGCCAGATTGCCGCCGGACCGGTCGGCAAAGGCCACGGTTCCGGTGAGGGCGTTAGGATCATTTAAAAACGTACGCACGCGTCCAACAAAGGCAGCGACATCACCATCCGGATTACCCAAAAGGTCGGCCGCAGCAACACTGTTCGAAAAGAAGGATGCCGTTCGCGCTTTTTGTAACGATACATCGGTGCCGAAAATCGGTGCGTCGGGAGAACGGACAATGCCCAAAATCTCGCCATGGGTATCAACAATGGAAATTGAAACTTGTGCGCGGCTGTCCAATGGTTGTCGGATTTGCGCGCGAGCACGACTCATGATGATAAAGGACTCTTCCAAAATTGCCCTGGTTTCTGCGGCCGTGAGCGGGGTCGCGACATTGGCGCCATCAGTTCCGGCTCGAATTGGAAAGCGATTGGTGCCGGTGCCGTCGGTCAAAACAAAGGCATCGCGGTTCTGAAACTCTGCGGCCGTTGATGCACGGATGCCGGAACTTTCTGTGCCATAAGCCGAACCAGCGACTATGGTTCCATCGCTATAGCCGGTCACCGGGACCAGATTACCAGATGTACCGTTAATTGCGGCAAAATTACTTTGCAACGGTGAGAGATCATCAACCACCATGTCACTGAAACGCAGCGACGTTCCGTCAACGGATATCCGGTTTGCAGTTATCGAAGCGGAGGGAGCAAAGCCCTGTATACCGGCCAGTGCTATTGCTTCTTCATCGTCGACATCGGTGTCGAGAATATTTGGGTCAAAGCCATAATCGCTGTCACCCATCACGCCAATGGCACCGACGACGACACCATTTTTATATAGTGGCAGGCCGCCCGGGTCTGCGGCAAGACCGATTGGAGAGCGTTTTGGCCCAATCAGTGCGCTGGCTCCTCCACCAGCACTGAAGCGCTGGTTCAGGTCCGAACAGGGAAGTTGGCTGAATTGAACGCCGAACAACGGACCACTTTCAAGACCAGCGGTCGTCGGAGCGGGCGGAAAATGTTCCTGTACAATCTGGCTTGCTGTTCGGGTGGAGAAAGCATTTCCGGAACTTGACAGATAAGCGCCCGTGACAGCCTTGGCGATGGCAGCTGCTTCAGCGGGAAAAACCACGCCCTGTGCATCCATGGGCGTGGGATTGGGGCCGGCGGACGTCGATATGCTGGTAGTAGCCGTTGCGGCCGCGCCGTTCATACGAAAAACGGCCAGTACGTTACCGACCCGATCGGTAACGGCGATAACCGAAGGTAGGTTGCGCGCAGTTGCTTCTCCGACAGCTTGCGCAATGATGGTTTGCACATCCGTAACGCTAAGCGATTCTTGGGCAGGAGGCGTAAATGCTCCACCGTTGCCATCAATTGGTGTTGGCGTTGGCGTGGGGGCAGGAGCTGGTGCGGGGGCTGGGTCCCCGCCAAAATCATTGCTGCCACCACCGCCACCGCAAGAGGTCAGGATCAAGGCAGCTGCCGAAATTGCAGTAGTGAAACGGATGTTCCGCATTATCGTAATGCCCTTATCGTTCTCACCGCACTGCCGAGCGCACGGCGGAATTGCAGCGGTTTATAGCTATTGGGATCATCGACAGCCTTATAGGCCACGTTGATCTGGCCGCGCAGGCTGGAGGCAGCAGACTCGCTGACCTGACCACCGTTCACCAATCCGTTGAGCAACGTATCGATTGCCATCACGGCCTGTACGCTGCCTTCATAGTCGGTGAAGCGCGGCGAGATTGCCTGTCCGGCGATGGTTTCCATGATCTGGAAAGTTTGATTTCGGCCAAAACTGGCGCGAGAGAAACGATCTGCCAAAACCCGCGCGGTCTGACGCAGTCTGGCAGCAGCCTGGACGGCCGGTCCGCGGCCTTGGGTCATCGCCGCGTGGAAAGCCTTGGATCGGGTTTCGAACTGCTCCGCCATATCCGGAGCTGCGACTTTAATGGCCGCACTCAGCATGATCATGTTTTCATCATTATAAGGCGGCATGCCCTCTGGAATGGGGCGACCGGGATTGTTGACGGACGTCGGACGCGCCGATGCTTCGTCATAGATGCGGCGGTGGCAGCTATGACAATCGTAGAAATAGAATTCGGGGAAAATGCCTTCTTGTGCCAAGGCAGGTTTTGAAAAGAGGCTCAGTGAACGTTCTAATGCCATCGATTGTCCGACGGCCCAAAAACGCACTGCGTTAGTCTTTCCCTTGCGCCGGATGTAATCGACATCTTCGTCATGATGCTGCTGCAGGGTGGAGAAGAGGTCGAGTTCAAAGGAAATGCGGGGGTGTCCCGCGGCCATGATCCGGTGATCGACAAACTGACCGCTTTTTGCGCTGCCAAAGTGACAATCAAGGCAATTATCAGCGCGGACTTTGGGGTTGTCCAGCGGTTTCAATCCGAGCGAAACATTGCGGGCATGGTTGGCGCCAACGGCATAATGGGCCGAAAGCCAGCCGGAAGATGGGCCATGGCAGGCTTCGCAGCCAACACCGTCGCTAAGCTGGAAGCGGGGGCCTTTTTTTGCTGCTGGTGTACTGTGACATCCAAGGCATTGCTGGGACGAGGATGCATCTTTTATCCCAAGCCGCTTGGCCATCGCAATGCTGCGGGGTTCGCGTAGCACACGAAAGGCGCGGCTATGGGCACCGCCCGGGGTAGACTCCTCCTGCCAGCGCATCAATTCGTCCTGCCGCACCACTTCGCCATCGGCTTCCTGGCGCCCATGGCATGTTGTGCCGCCGCAAGATGCGACACCCATGTGGGTCCCGCTCGCAAAATCCTGGGCAGCTTCAACCGGTGCCGGTGTTGCGATAGAAGATATGAACAGAGCTGCGCCAGCAAGCGCAAAACAGAATAGACTAGCGGCCAGCACGGACCAGCTACGTCTCCACGACAGATTCTTCCCCATTTGCATCGTTGCTTTTCCTGATCCGGAGATCAGGCCCCTCTGTAAGCTCGACGCGACCCAAGTCGTTAACTATGTAATACGCCCTCTATTATGCTTCATTGAAACCTCAATGCAACGGTAAAAAGCCTCGAATATGGCGGTATTTCTATGACTTGCATCACTTTTTTTGCTTTACCCACCATACAAACGTTGCCGATTTACCACTTTTTGTACTTTGATTGTGACCCGGCCAATTCTGTTGCGATCTGATTCGATAGACTAGACTTTCCGCCGGATGACCAGATTGCGAATTTCCGTCATATCCTCCATAGCGAAACGGATACCTTCTCGTCCAAGCCCGCTATCCTTGACGCCGCCATAGGGCATATTGTCGACGCGATAGGATGATACGTCATTGATCACCACACCACCGACATCAAGCCTGTCCCAGGCATCCAGGGTCTTGAACAGATCACGGGTGAAGATGCCGGCCTGCAAACCGAATTTGCTGTCGTTCACTTCGTCCAGTGCAGCGTTGAAATCGCTGAATTTGGAAAGCAGCGCCAATGGGCCAAATGCTTCCTCGCGATTGGCCGCCGCATTGCTGTCTACATTTTCCAGTAAGGTCGCTTCCAGCATATTGCCAGTACGGTTGCCACCGCACAGCAACGTCGCTCCGCCAGCAACGGCCTCATCTATCCAGCCATGCAGGCGTCTGGCTTCGCCTTCGGAAATCATCGGACCGATAAACGTATCCCGGTCCTTGGGATCGCCGGCAATCAGGCTTTTGGTTCGGGCAACCAGCATATCCTTGAATTTGTCATAGACGGACTCATGAATAATGATCCGCTGGACACCGATACAGCTTTGGCCGGATTGATAGAAAGCGCCGAAGATGATCCGCTCCAACGCGTCTTCCAGATCAGCATCATGATCAACAATAACCGCAGCGTTGCCGCCCAGTTCAAGGATGACGGGCTTCTTTCCTGCCTTTGCTTTGAGATCCCAGCCGACACCGGGGGAGCCGGTGAAAGACAAGAGCTTCAGGCGCTCATCCACAGTGAACAGGTCCGCACCATCACGGCTGGCGGGCAAGATCGAAAACGCGCCTTTGGGCAAATCGGTTTCGGCCAAAACTTCGCCCATGATGATCGCGCCGAGCGGTGTCTTGGAAGCCGGTTTCATGACAAAGGGGCATCCTACCGCGATAGCCGGAGCAATTTTATGTGCCGCCAAATTCAACGGAAAGTTAAAAGGTGAAATGAAACTGCATGGCCCAATCGGCACGCGCTTCCACATGCCCTGATAGCCTTTGGCGCGCTCGGAAATATCCAGCGGCTGGACTTCCCCATAATTGCGAACCGCTTCCTCGGCGGCAATCCGGAACGTATCGATCAGCCGACCGACTTCCCCCTCGGCATCCTTGATGGGTTTGCCGGCTTCGACACAAAGCGAATAAGCAAGCTCATCATAGCGTTCCTGAAAACGGGTGACGCAGTGTTGCAGTACATTCTGCCGTTCATAGCTCGCCATGCGTGCCATGGGCTCGGCGGCCTCCACCGCACCGGCAATGGCTTCTTCAATAACATCCGGTGTCGCCAGCGCTGTCCGGAAAGCGACCTCGTTGGTAAACTTGTCCGTGACTTCCAGATCGGTATTCGGCTGGGCGGCTATGTTATTGAGATAAAGCGGATAAACGTCTTTGAGTTTTGTCATGGGCTATCCTCTTGTATCCTGGCCTCTTATATTTTGGCGCTGAGTTCCTTGATCTCATTGTTGAGGATACGGTCATTATCCGAATAGTCCACAGGACAATCGATCAAATGCACGCCTTCGCTGTTCAGGCATTTATCGATCGTTTCCTGCAAATTTTTCGCGCTGGTGATCCGGTGACCATGGGCGCCATAGCTTTCGGCATATTTAACGAAATCAGGATTATCATAGGTCAAACCCCAATCCTTGAAGCCCATATTGGCCTGCTTCCAGCGAATCATGCCGTAGCTGCTATCATTCAGGATCAGGACGGTGATATTCAGCTTCAGCCGAACCGCTGTCTCCATCTCCTGACTGTTCATCATGAAGCCGCCATCGCCGCAGATCGCCATTACTTTGCGATCCGGATAGACCATCGCCGATGCCATGGCCGACGGCAGGCCGGCGCCCATGGTTGCCAGAGCGTTATCAAGCAACACGGTGTTCGCCTGACGCGCTTTGTAGTTGCGCGCAAACCAGATTTTATAAACGCCATTGTCGAGGCAGATAATACCATCGGCAGGCATTTGTTCGCGAATGACCTTCACCAGATGCGGTGGATAAATCGGGCAACGCATGTCGTCGTCCATCGTTGCCGTATGCTCTTCTTCAGCCGCCCGTGCTTTGTACATGTGATCAAAATTCCACGAGCCGGAAGGAACAATATCTTCCTTCATCTGCCAAATGGCGTTGCCAATGTCGCCAATAACTTCGATTTGTGGGAAATAGACCGGGTCAACTTCCGCTGTGTTCATTGAGACGTGAATGACTTCGGTGCCACCGTCTTTCATGAAGAAAGGCGGTTTCTCGATTACGTCATGGCCGACGTTGATGATCAGGTCTGCGGACTCAATAGCGCTATGCACGAAGTCATTTGCTGACAAAGCGGCACAGCCCATGAATTCCTTGTTGGTTTCATCAACCACACCCTTGCCCAGCTGCGTGGTGACAAAGGGAATACCGGTTTTTTCGATAAACTGGGTCAGCATCCGGCCGGTGGTGGTGCGGTTGGCTCCGCCGCCAATAACGAGGATGGGAGACTTAGCGCTCTCAATCTTTTTGGTTGCTGCGCGCACCGCTTTGGCTTCGGCAATCGGACGGCGCGAGAGGCTGGGTTTGATCGGAACCGAATCGGTCTGCTCGTCCGCGACATCTTCTGGAAACTCGATATGGGACGCGCCGGGTTTTTCTTCCTCGGCTAGACGGATCGCTTCACGCACACGGCTGGGAATATTGTCGGCCGAGGCAAGTTGATGAGTGAACTTTGTAATCGGCCCCATCATGTCGACGACATCGAGAATCTGGAAACGGCCTTGTTTGGATTTCTTGATCGGTTTCTGGCCGGTCACCATCAGGATTGGCATGCCGCCAAGCTGTGCATAGGCGGCTGCGGTAACCAGATTGGTTGCACCGGGGCCGAGAGTTGCCATGCAAACCCCGGTTTTACCCGTATGCCGAGCATAGGTCGCAGCCATAAAGCCAGCGCCTTGTTCATGCCGGGTCAGGATCAATTCAATTTTCTTGGAGCGGGACAGGCTGTCCAGCATGTCGAGATTTTCTTCGCCGGGAACGCCGAAAAGATATTCTACGCCTTCATTTTCAAGACATTCAACGAATAAATCAGATGCTTTGGTCATGTGGGTCCTTCCCTGATCGGTATGATCAGTATTTGCTCAAGATTATGGCAACGACCCCGGAATGATTTTTCCCCTCCAGAAAAAGACTCATTCCTACCCCTATGCTGTTGGTTGATAAGTCAAATTTTTCTGTAAGTCACGTATCAATCGAAAATTTAATAAATAGCTCAATAACCGCGATCAAGATCGGCCACTGCGATCATATCATCGCCCTCCCGATAGCGCGCCAGATTTTCGACAAAACGGGCGGCAGCGCGTTGAAACATGCGCGTTTGGGCGACGCCGGAAACATGCATCGTGATGAAACAGTTATCTGCTGTCCACAAAGGGTCACCTTTCGGCAGTGGCTCAGGATCGGTGACATCCAGCATCGCCCCGCCAATGGCCTTGCCGTTCAGCGCCTCTACCAGCGCCGGTTGATCTACCAGTGACCCGCGTGCGACATTGATTAGCCAGGCTGACGGTTTCATCGCGGCAAATTCATCAGCGCCCAGCAGTTTCTGCGTTTCTGTGGTCGCAGGCGCGGAGACGATCACCCAGTCAAACTCCCCGAGCCGGGCCTGCCAGTCACCGGTGCCGATAACTTCTGTTCCCAATCCGGCGGGATCATCACTGGCGGTTCTTCGGACGGCGGTGACATCCATCTCGAAACCAGACAGTTTTTTCGCAACCTGCTGGCCGATACCGCCATAACCGATGATCAGGGCTTTGCCGTCCGTCAGTTCAGCGGTGCCCGGTGCCTGTTCGGGCCATTCCTGCTGATCCTGAAGTTCCAGCAATTTGTCGGTCCGTTTGGCCGCGGACAACATCCCCATGACCACAAATTCGGCGATGGGGGAGCTGTTCAATCCTGCCCCGTTGGTAACAACCGTGCCCTGCTGTTTGAGTTGGTCGAGCGGAAAATGTTCAACCCCGGCATAGATGCTGTTGAGCCATTTCAAGTTGGTCGCGGCACCCAGCACCTGCGCCATCTTTTCCTTGTCATACATGTCGAACCAGCCGATTTCGGCATGCGGTGCAATCTCCATGGCTTCCTCGGTACTGGTGAACCAGGTAACATCGAGATCGCCGCAATGAGGTTCGACCAGGGGACGAACGAGAGACGCCATAGCAGCTATTGGTTTGCTCATATCGAAATGCTCCATTCCCAGCGTAGCGGATCGCCATCCATCAGTTCCACACCCTGCGCCGTCAGTTCATCGCGGATCGCATCGGCTGCTGCAAAATCCTTTTCCGCCTTGGCCTGTTGTCGCAGATCCAGTTTCCGTTCTATCTCTTCTTCAGAAATTACCACCTGTTCCGGTTTAACACGCAAATTTTCTCGCGTTAGCGTTTCAAATTGCAGACCAAATATAGCATCCATCTCTTTCAGCAGCTCAAACCGCTGGTGGGCGTTGATTTTTTTCAATCCCAAGAGTTCCTCGAGCAACGGAATAGCTTTGGCGCTGTTCAAATCATCTGCCATTGCAGCCCATAGTTGGTCACGCAGTTCCGTAATTTTTGGGTGCTCGCGATCATTGGCGGCTGAGGCATCAGTTTTTTCAAGGCGAGCTTTTAGGTTCTCGACACCAATGATCATGCGTTTCAACCTTGTCAGCGCCGCAACCAGATTGTCCCAGGTAAATTCCAGCTCGCTACGATAATGGGCCTGCAAACACATCAAGCGGTAGGCCAGTGGATGAATACCCTTGTCGATCAGCACCTGCAGCCGCAAAAAATCACCGCTTGATTTTGACATTTTTCCGGCACGGTCGATCAGGAAGTTATTATGCATCCAGATATTGGCGCCGCTATGTTCGGAGCAATTATGAGCCTGGTTTTGAGCGATCTCATTGGGGTGGTGAATTTCACGGTGATCAATACCGCCGGTATGAATGTCAAAAGTCTCACCCAGATATTTCATGCTCATCTGCGAACATTCCAGATGCCATCCCGGAGCACCTTTGCCCCATGGACTATCCCATTCCATCTGACGGGTTTCTCCGGCGGGTGTCTTGCGCCAAATTGCAAAATCCTGTGGATGCCGTTTGCCTTCAACCGTTTCGATGCGACCTTCTACATCGTCGCTTTGAGTACCCGCTAACCGACCATAGTCCGGCACAGTGCTGGTATCAAAATACAGACCGCTTTCCAGTTCGTAGCAGTGTTTGTCGGCAATGCCTTTTGCAAAGTCGATCATCTCTTCTACATGATCGGTGGCAATGGACCATTTAGCGGGCTGACGAATATTAAGCCGTTCAATGTCCTGCCAATAGGCATCGGTGTAATATTTGGCGATATCCCAAGCCGACTTTCCTGACGATGCAGCCGCCTTTTCCATCTTGTCATCACCCGCATCAGCGTCAGAGGTCAGATGACCGACATCGGTTATGTTGATGATATGGTTCAGTTTTAGGCCGGTAGCGCCTAAGGTGCGGCCCAATAGATCCGCAAAAATATAGGCACGCATATTTCCGATATGCTGATAGTTGTAGACTGTCGGCCCACAGGTGTAGACGCGGGCTTCGCCTTCATGAACCGGCGTAAACGGTTCGAGATCGCGGGTGAGGCTGTTGAACAGCTTCAAGGGATGGTTGGTAGTGTCATTCATATCCACCGCCTAGTGGTTTGGGATATAAAAGGTCAACCGGTCAATTCACTCGGCAGGTTCAAGCGTGTTTTCTTCCTCCGGACCGCCCTGACCACAATTTTCATCACCTTCAGCGCATTCGGTATTCTCTTCTTCGCCGGCCGCTCCGTCGGTAACCCACAGATCGTCGTTGCCCGCTCCGGTTACCGGCTCATCAATCAACGGATCATCGATATATTCTTCATTTTCCTTGATCTCGATGAGATTGGTCTCAAACGGATCGCTGACAACCGAACCGTCTTCCATTGGCGTTACCTCTTCTTCGATCACATCCCTTACAGGATCATCAATTTCTGGCTCTGGTGCAGGCGTGGGTGTTGGGGTAGGGGTAGGAGTAGGAGTAGGAGTAGGTGTGGGTGTCGGAGGTGGAGGGGCACCACAGCTAGCTGGATCAAGGATGACACAGCCATTTATGGTCGAAAAGTCATCAAAAGTGACGGCGACATCTGTCTCCAACAATCCGTCTATCCCGGTTCGTCCACTAACAATGCCATTGATCACGATATTGGCGTTACTCCCGGCGCTGAGGCCATTGATGGTGAGTGTATCCACCGTGAAACCACGGCGTTCATCAAAAGACACGCCAGGAACGGTATTTTGTATGAACAGGTCACCATCGACAATAAATTCTGCAATACCTCCACGGATCAGCCCGTCGTTGATGTTCAGGCCATCACTATTCTCCAGCCTCAGATCGACGGCACTAACATCCAGCCCGGCGATATCGGCAAAGGCCTGATCTGTCATGGCGTGGATATTCTGGGCGGTCAGGGTCATCAACCCGATCCCGCCGAAGCCACCATTGGCGTCGGTAATCTGAATCAGTCCGCCATTGGCGTTGATTCTCAGATCGTCCAACGACGTCATGTTCAGGGTTGTACCAGCGGATGCGTTGGTGACGTTGAGATTGCCATCAACCCGCGTCGATTGACCGGAATCAATGGTTAGCGTTCCGGAGAAACCGATATTGGCGTTTTGCGGCCCACTCACATTGCTACCGGTTTGGACGGTCAGATCCTGAATGATGAGATCGGGCGTCGTGTTGCCGGTTGCTCCGACAAAGATCGTCAGATCCTGATTGGACTGAATACGAGAGAATTCGAAATTATCGAGTGTGTAGCCGCCAAGATCGGTTGCGCCGCCCAAAAGCACTTGATTGATACCATTGCTCTCAATGAAAATATCATTGGTCTGTTCAAACTCACCCAATTGACCGGTGGAACCGATATTAATATCCGCGGACGAGACGTCGATTGTCGTCCCGGTGGCGAGAGCCTGAATGTCCACCAGATTACCGGCAGTGATCGTCAGGGCGTTGGCGGCATTGACAGTATCATTAATCGCAACGTCAACGGCTGCCGTGATATCAATATTACCATTGGCACTAACAACCGCCTGACTACTGATCCCGGCAAGAGATGATCCGGTGCCGCTACCAATGATAATTAGCTCATTTAGTTCTGCGCTACCCGCGAGGCTGGTGAGTAGAATATTACCTGTTGCACTGGCATCATCGGCTACGAGATTGCCTCTGGTAACAATGTCTATGTTCCCGGCATTGGCGGTGGCAATGACTCTCATCGCCCCGTCGGACCGGAGGAATACATTATTGCCGATGGCGCGGACTGTATCGGTGAGCATGGCATTGTCACGCACCGCGACATCGCCGTCAGTAGACTGCAACACGGCCGAACCACCGATCAACTCTCCAATTTCAACACCCAGATCAGCATCAAAATTGCTGTTGAAGGCTTCGGCGCGCGTGACATCAACAAACCCATCAACGAAGGCTCGGAGCGAACCGGCGGCTACGCTTTCAGCAGTAAAGTTACCATCGGCCCGGACACCGATGAAGGAATCGGATGTCACATTGCCAAATATAACGGAACCGACTGACCGCAAGTCCAGTCCAGAAGGTATTTTGCTGGTCACATCGACATCACCGAAAATGATGTCGCCCGAGGCGAAGAAATCTCCGGTGCGCGAAATATCCAGATCGCCGCCAATATTGATGTCGCCGTCCAGAGCGCGGATACGCAAACCTTCGGTAAACTGGATGTCACCATTGTCACCCGTATCGGCACCGCCCAATGCAACCGAATTGCCCTCCAGGAATGTTTCGTTGCCCGAAATAACATTACCAATGGATAGGCCAGCTGTGCCTACAACCCTCACGGTTGTACCCGCGGCCAGCAGGTCACCGGTAATATTGCTGCCGCTGATATCAAGCATGTTACCGGCATCTACTGATCCGAAGTCAATGAAATCGCCAGAAGACAGTGTTATGTCGACACCAGCATCAATGCTTCCGACCGTTATGTCGCCGCCATTGATATCAATATTCTGTGCGCCAAATGTGGATCCCAGGAAGATCGATCCCGGCGCATCCAGAATTATATTGCTGTCAGGAACATTAATCTGATCAAAGCTGAAACTGCCACCGGCGTCATAATTCACGTCGCCAGCGCCGACGTTCAATATGCCAACATTCATGCTATCAGGAACGGAGTAAAACCCTTCCAGCATATCACCGCGGTCCTCGACAGTGGTCAGTTCACCGCCTGTGTCAATAGCGGCCGCCGAGATGCTGCCGCCGACATTAATGCCAATATCGTTGCCACTGTTAAGTGAACCCGAACCAAGAAGGCTACCGGCTGCGTCAATGCCCAGAAAATCGCTGGTCAGTTCGGCATCGCGCAGGTCCACATCCCCTTCGGTGCTGTTCACAAATATCTCATCGCTGGCAATGAAACGCGATGGAACGCCGTTAGCACCCATCACAATATCACGGCGGGTAGATACGAGTATGCTGTTGGCGATAATATCGCCATTCTCGATGATCGCCTGAATTGGAACGCCAGCTTGACCGATTTGAACGATATTGTCAGCTGCCAGTGCGCCAAGGCATAAATTGCCCTCCACGCAGCCCGCGCTCAGCAGGCCATTATCATCAGACTGGCCATTAATGGCTATCATAGCGTTGGAAGGCGCATTGTTGATGTCAGCGCTGATCGAGCCTGCGGAAATCGTGCCGCCCAAGCCATCTATGGCATTTGCCGTCATCACAACGGCAAAATCATTGGCATTGATGTTACCGGCGGCAACAATCGAAGCAATCGGGGTTTGCGGCGTACTCAGCAGAGGAATACCCATGCCAATATCACCAGCCAGCAACAGCAGGTTGTTCTCGCTAAGAAACGGGATAGAAGGGTCGACCGTTTCCACCGGATCATTGGCTGCGGCAATGCTTGCACCCGATTGAATGATGATGTCATCACCTGTGCGCACCAAAAGAAGATTGTCGGAAACAAGATTTGTACCGGTCTGGAAGACTGCATTGCCCCCCGATTCAATCCGAACGGCACCGGATGACGAAATGTCTCCCGTAAATGTTGCATTAAAGAGCGGATCAAATTGCGGGAAGCTTGGATCTTCGTTGCTTCCGGCCCGGACATAAATGCCATTCGAGACCAATATACCGGTACTGAAAACAGAAGTTTCTGCCGGCCCGGTTACAGAGGCATTGTTAAGCATAACATTTTGCCCGGCGGAAAGATCAATATTGTCGAAAGCCCTTAGATCGGCGGCCGACGCATTGGCCTCTGCGCGAATGGAGATCGCAGCATCCGAATTAATAATGGACCCTGTCATGGCATCAAAGTCGCTTTGCGCCCGCGCGTCAAAGCTGTCGGCAACGTCAATAGATGTTGTTGCGGGCACTGTGTTATTTGTGTGGGAAACGAGAATGGAAGCACCGCTCATGACATCCATCAGGCCGCCAACCACCAGTTGGCCGTTCCCATCATAAGCAAATTCAGCATTTCCGGCCACGTCGATAAAGACATCATTAGTGACAGTGATCGGCCCGCTATTTCCAGACATGAAGAACCCACTGTCTGGTGCTGCTCCCGCCAGCGCTTCAGCGGTCAGGGACGCAAGGGCGATCAAACCGGCTGGATCGGTTGACGTGTCTATAATTTCAATACGGCCGCCAATACCACTTGGGAAGCCACTGTCACCTGAGTTAAACCCGTTTGCGACCATGTCGACATTGCCCAGCGTTATAATGCCCGGGCTGCCTTCCTGCACTTCTATTGCTGATGTACCGCCGGCACCCATACCGTCAATGCCCGCTGCACCAATTGTACCGATGCCGGTACCGCCAGCGGCGCCCGCATTGCCGCCAAAGCCGGTTGCAGTGATGGTAACGTCATTTCCGGTCAGCGTGCCGCCTTGCGCGAGCAAACGCGCAGTACCGCCAGTTCCTTGGCCAGCGTCCCCGCCATCTCCAGCAGTACCTCCATAGGAATAGCCACCAGTACCGCCCTGTCCGCCAGTTCCGGTGCTCGATAGCGTGAAGGGTGCACCGCCGTTGACCTCATAATTTGCGCCGGTGCGAACGGCAATCTCGACTGCACCGCCTGTTGCGGAACCGCCGTCCCCACCATCGCCACCATCGGCGAATAATTCGTCAAAGCCAGCACCGCCAGCGCCGCCAAAAGCATCGCTATTGGTAACTGGAGGTCCGCCAGTGGTATTCAACATTCCGCCAGCGCCAACGATTTCCAATCTAGCGATGCCACCTTGGGCATTGCCCCCATTCCCGCCATTTCCGCCAATACCGTCGCTTCTGCCGCCGGTTCCACCGGTTCCGTTGGACAATATTGTCGGCTGGTTGAGCTGCACAGCCACATTGTTAATATTCAGCGTGGAAACGCCTCCTATACCGTCACCCGCGTTACCGCCGGTCAGACCTTCACCGCCATCACCACCTGTCCCGCTGCTGTCGATTATGTAAACCGGATTGGTGGCGTCATCCTGATTCAGGTTTATGGTTGCAAGGCCACCGGTGCCTGTACCACCATTGCCGCCACTTTCGGCGGCCTCACCAACCGTAACTCCTCTGCTATCGCCGCCATCGCTGCCGATACCCAGCGACTGAACGGTCAACTGATTGAAGCTGATCGTGCCGGTTGTATTGTTGAATGTTGCGTTACCACCTGTGCCGCTGCCGCCATTTCCGCCGGCACCGCCCGGGATATCCATCCCGTTAATGTTATCTGAGTCAGCCAGTCCGCCTTCGCCACCATAGCCATCGGTGCTGACAAGTACTTCCTGGGCATTGACTACTGAAGTGCCATCCAGGTTGAAAGTTGCTGTCCCGCCGATGCCGGCACCGCCGTCGCCGCCGCCTGTGCCACGACCCCTGCCGCCATCGCCCCTGATCGACGTGAAGGAGGTGAAGCGAACCGCATTGCCTAATGCATCCACCCTGATCTGGTTGACGTTCAGTGTTCCTGATGTGGCATTGAAGGTAGCATTGCCACCGATGCCCATTCCGCCATTGCCGCCATTATTGCCATTGCCGCTATCGCCAAAGCCGCCGTCTCCGCCGAGCCCGCTTGCGGTAATCGTTAAGCTATTAACGGTAGCATTGCTGCCATTGAGGTTGACGACGACATCGCCTCCCGTTCCGGTCCCGCCTGATCCAGCCGTACTGCCGACATTGTCGCCACCCGGTCCGCCAGAGCCGTCGCTGCTGACTGAAATGTCATCGGCGACAAATGTACCGTTTAAAAGATCAATCGTTGTTGTTCCGCCTATACCGGAGCCACCATCGCCTTTGGGAAATCCCCCAAATCCCGCCTCCTCATCAAAAAATACCCTGCCGTCAGTGCTGAATGAAAGATCGGTCAGCGTCATGGAGGCCGCATCACCGTCCACCAACAGCCTGATCGTTCCGCCAATTCCGTTTCCAAGATCTGCGTCGCCCAATCCATTTGCCGATGCGCTAAGGCGTCCAGTGAAGTTGATCGACGAATTATCTGCAGAAATCAAAATGTTGCCGCCGCGTCCGTTTACAGCAGTTGGTGAGGCAGGGCCAGAAAAGTCAAATATTTGGGCATTTGCAGTAAGGTCTCCATTTCGGCCGGTCAGGACGCCGCTATTGCGAGAAATAACATTGATGTTCCCGCCGGACAGGGTTGTGCCGTCATCAAAACTGCTGGTGGCGAATAACTGCAGGGTATCAAAACTGACCGTGCTGCCATCGGCAATCAGATCAATCGAGCCTTCAATATCGGCAAAGATTCCTCCAGCGACCAGTAATCCGGAACCTGCGCCGGTACCCGTGCCGACCGCCGATATGGTGGAAGAAGGGGTTGCAGCATCACCGACCTGCTTGTCGCTGGTGCGGGTGCTCAGGTCTATGTTGTTATTAATCGTCAAAGACGTGCCTGCACCGCTGACCGAAATATTGGCCATCGGCCGATTGGCGATTCCATTTACAATTTCACCGGCCGCATTAACGGATTCCCTGCTTTCCGCAGAGGATGTGGAAGACAGCGAATTAAATGTGTGATCTCCCCCGGTGATGGTAATATTTACATCACCCGCTATGCCGTCGTTACTCTGGGTTACGGTTCCGTCACTGCCACTCGAGGCGCGCGCGTCGGTATTGATGGAGATGTCGCCGGCAACCATCGTCCCGCCTTGCAGATTGAGTGTAAAGTCACCGGCAATACCGTCGTTGCCCACGCTGCCCACGCCATTGCCACCAATTTTCCCGCTGTCGGTGCTTCTGGCTTCTGTATCGAATGTGACACCACCCAGAAGGCTGATGCTGCTGGTATCATCGGCAAGATTCACGGTGATATTGCCGCCTTGGGACAGACCGTTAAATTCTTCCCCCTTGCCACCCTGCGCGTCGGTCAAGAACTCCGATGAACCGCCAACCTGCAAACGGCCGCCGTTTGATACGTTGATGGAGATGTCGCCGCCAATCGCGTCCTCGCCGATTCCGGTTCCTCCGTTGTTGCGGACCGTGAAGAAATCGTCGGCGCCCATTGCACCTGCATCGACAGTAAGATTTCCGCCTATATCAATCTCGCCGATACCGTCGGGGCTTGTAGGATCGTTAATGGCAACAAGGTTTATTGCCCCGCCATTTGCCGCAGAGCCGGCACGCAGATTTGCATTGCCGGCAACACGGAAAACACCGCCCTCATCGGCCCCGATGTTGATTTCAGTGCCCGCAGTCAGGTCAAGATCATAGCGGTCACCGGATGCGGCAGTTTGAATATCGATGCCTGTACTTGTTGATACTCCATTGATGGCACCGCTTGCCGTCGCGGATACATCTGCCGAAAAATCGCCGCCTGTAAACTCTACATTGCCGGCAAAATTGGTGACCGGGTTATCTGCGACTACCACTTGCGCGTTGTTTGTAGGGCCCTGGACGGAAACGTCATATCCGGCGCTCAAGACCACCTGACCGTTGACAATACTGGCTGAAGCTGCGGGCCGATATCCGACTTGACCGCCGACCAGCATCGTTATTGCTGCGTTTTTCGGCACCGCCACCATGTAAATGGCCTGTGCATCACGGTTTGCTTCATTGAGAACCGGTGTCGTTGGATCGTCTGCAATAGGCACTGACGAGTCGCCGGTGGTTGTGCCAGTGTGAACAATGCCATTGCCATCGGCGGTTCCCACCGTGACCGTGATGTCGAACAATCCATTATTGATCGTCAGGTCAGCTTGCTCGGCAGCGACATAGGCTGCAGAGCCAGCGACATCGACCGTGCCGCCCTGGACCACTCGGGGTGCGACAAAGGCCACATAGTCATTGGTATTTGGAAATGCGGTATTGGCGTTGATAGTTGCAGTTTCGGCAATACTGACGGCCGAAGAACTGCCCGCCGCGCCTCTGAAACGGATTTGCCCCGTGGAACTGAACAGGCCTCCGGTAGTATCGATATCATTGGCAGTCAGAACCAGACTGCCCACATTGAAAGCGGCATCAGCGCCTGCGATAATGCCGCCGGGGCTATAGAACCATGCACTACCACCCTGAGTACCGTTCACGCGAGTATTTACTGTGCCGTTAAACTGGATCGGCCGAAATTCGCCTGCCAAGCTGGGTGTCGGCAAGATGCGGTTCAGGACCGTAAAATCTGTTGCATTGTTGAACGTAATGGACCTCATCGACGGGAGAATGTCGATTGGCGTGTTGATCGTGTCCAACGTGGCGGTATCGAGAGGTGCCCAATTGATAATCGCTTCAGAGCCGGAAATAAAAACATTGTCGGCATTGGGGCCAGGTGACCAGCTGTCGCCAGGGTTAAAGGTGGGTGTGGCCTGAAAGGAACGATTGGGATCAAGGGCCTGAGCCTGGGCCGTTTGTCCCAAAGTTGCCAGGGCCACAGCGGCGGCGGTGAAAGATCCGCCAGCGAGCAGTTTGAGCTTGCTGATCGCGGATCTGTTTTTATCCATAGCGTTGCCGGTTTTCCGACTGTTTTTTGTCGTCTCTGTCATCATCTTGCCTCTGGTCATCATTCGCCGCCTTTATTGCCTATCGTGACCACGGTGCGAGTTGCACCGTCAGTGTCATCAATGCCCGGGCGCTGTCTCGCCGGGTTTGGAAAGGTCCGCGTTTCAGCGGCACCACGGCCATCACGTCCAGACTGGCCTGCCGACCAATGGTTGCGCGAATACCGCCGCCAGCGGAGTAAATTTTCTGGGGATCACCCGGGAGGTTTTTGTTCCACACTCCCATGAGATCGAAATAGACATAGGGTTGCCAGGCAATGCCATCCGGAGAATCGGGGATGAGCGAGCCATAGCTGACCTCCGTCTGCAGACCGTAACCGCTGTCGCCGATAATCGTTCCCGGATCATAGCCACGACCGGTTGTGTAATTGCCGCCCGAAATTTCTTCATAAGAAAACAGCGCATCGGGTGAATATTGGAACCGCGGCTTCAGCGTGAATGCCAATAACGGAGTAGGACGATAATCCAGTTTTGCCTGCCCTCTGACAACAAAAGCGGTTGGATCGCCATCAGCACGGGTGGGAATTACGGTTTCTCCGATACAACGAACAAAGGCTGGTCCGCATCCCTTGCTGGCACCCAATATGCCAAGGCCTTGACGCAGTTCCAGTGATCCTGCCATGCCCCATTTGGGTTCAAAGGCCGAATAACCGCCGCGACCGGACAAACTGCCGGGTTCAATCGCATTATAGTCCAGACGGGCATAAGCGATGCTCAGGTCATCTTCATTCGTTCGCGTACCCAGAATATCCGTCTTCTGGTCAATATGTTCAAAACCCACGGTCCCGAACAAATTATGGGATTGTTTGCGGATGAAGGGATAGGTCGCATAAATGCCAGCGACCAAAGTTTCCGATTCAATATCGAAATTGCCCGCCAGTTCCGGGTCCGTCCAAGCATAGGTGAAATTACCGCCAAAACGCAGACCTTCACCGCCGACACGAAATTCATGACCCACTTGCAGGACTTGCTGTTCACTGAAATCAGCGGTTGAAAAAGCGCTGATCGTTGTTTCATCGCCGAGTCCGGTAATCCCGTTAAACCGTGCGCGCAGCAATCCGCCAAACCGGCCGACCTGTTTCGATCCGAAGTTCTGGATATTCGCATCCACATAAACCGGTGTGCGAACCACATTAAACTCGCCAATCACGTCTCCGGGGCGCCCTTCGGTGGCGGACGTTACCGGCCGTAAGGAAAGCCGCACATCCAGTCCCGGAATATCACGCGCAAGCAGGAGATAGCGTTCCGCAACATCAATATTGAATACCGGTTCGTTGGTCAGCTGGTCAATATACTGTTTCAGCAGTTTCTCTGAAGATCCGGCATCGCCGCGCACCTGCACTGATGTCATCCGTGCAAGCAGAACGTCAAATTTGACGTTACCACCGTCGATGGTCTGGGGAGGAACCTGTACAGCTGCTAGATAGCCGGCGCCGCGCAATATGGTTGCGGCCCGATCACGGATTTCACAGACCACGGCAACCGGTACTTCCTGACCTATATAGCCCGTATAAGCTGACTTCAATATTGAGCTATCGACAACGCCAAGGCCGTCAAATTCGACCGCCTGCAGGGAGAATTTGACATCGGCAAATTCAGGATTGGCAAGCGGACAGGCGGATCGCTCGACACCGCCTTCGACGGTCAGAGCTTGTGCCTGGCCTTTTTCGGCTTCTCCCAGCAGTCCACGCTGGATTTCTTCCCTTGTCGGCGCTGCGACCGCCGATTGCGCCCAGACAGCACCATGGGTCGACAGAATTGCCGGTATTGAGATCAGCAAAGCCAGTTTTTTTGAAGCGCGCGCTCGCGACATATTTTTCCCCGTTTTTCAGTATTTCCCGCGCGACCCCCCTTGGAAATACCGTATTTTCACCTCACGCCCTGACCCTCACCTCGGGGCGTAAGATGTTCTTCCCTGTTAACTTGCGTCCTGATCGTCCGAAGAACCGTCATCAAGTGTTTCGACCAGCAGATCGAGCTGGCTCTGACAACCATTGGCAATCAATGCCGCGGCCGCGTCGTCCAGATTTTGTGGTGCCTCGTTCAGCATCACAAAATTAACTTCAACCGATTTGTCGACATTGGATCCAATCAACCTGTAGCTGGCACCATTTTCCAGCGGCGCCTCGGCTCTTGGCCATCGTTTCAGCGGATTGCCCTTACGCCATGCCACTTCGGTCACCGTACCATTGGCCGGTTCAACAATGCTGGCAGTGGCGGACCCGGTATAATCCGGGCGCCATAATACCAATGCTTCGGCATCGGCTACGCAAAATTTGCCGCCTTTGGTAACGTCCAGAAACCACAGATTTGGGTTTTTCGGTGCAACACTGGTTACACCGACACCCGCGCTGCGGACCGCTCCGGTTCTGGCCCGGCTGCTTCCGCGATTATTGATGAAGCTGGCAAGGCGCGTCGAGCTGCTGGACTGCGTACGCGCCCTGTTGCCGAGCGAAAATGTTCCAGGGCCTTTCAGCACCCGGGTGCCGCCCTTGCCAAGTATGGTGACTCTATCCAGATCCTTCAGCGTGACTTTTGTACCGTTGGCAAGTTTTTTACCGGCGGGATAGGATTTGGCAGATGGCCCGGTTGAACGAACAACCATATTTTGTGCCACTGCAGCGCCGCTGACACCGATGAGCAATATTGCTCCCAATGCCGCCTTGCCCATGTTGCGTACGAGTTTGCCAGATTTAGCTGTTTTACATTCAACCGAGTGCATAGCTCTCTCCATTTTTCGTTTTTTCCAGTCGTTTCAGCAAATTGGCCAAGCCTAAATCTTCACCATATCGCTTCATCATAGCATCAAGTGCCTGAATATAAGCATTATCACCTTTTTGATGGGCTCCTATGACGGCTGTCACTGCCGCCCGGTCTTTTTCTTCCCAATCGGGAACAGGTTCATATACCTCTACCGGGGTCGACCGTCCGCGCAGGGTTATCTTGCCCATCGGCCGGTACCAGTCGAGCCCCGTGCGTTCCATTGCCTCTTTGCTGACCAGCACTTTGGTTTCCAAAGGCTTGTTGGCTGCTTCCAAACGCGCAGCGGTATTCATTGCATCGCCAAGTGCGGTGTACTGGATCCTGCCTTCACCGCCGAAATTGCCGACAATCGCATCACCATAATGCATTCCGACGCGCGTACGGCCAATTGGAGGCACCCCCTCGGGCACGTTTTTTCTGAATTCTTCGCCGGCTTGATAAAGAGCATAGGCGGCCTTGGCAGCGCGCTCCCCATCGTCGGGCAGGGAAAGGGGTGCTCCCCAGAAACATACCAGCGCATCTCCGACAAACTTGTCGATCGTACCGCCATATTCCAGGGCGACATCGCTGAGCCGGTCGAGATAGTCATTCAGTAGCGTTGCGACCATTTCAGGCTCGATGGCGTGGCTGAGTTTGGTAAAACCTTCCAGATCTGTGAAAACAGCAAATATCTGACGTTTCTCACCATGAAGGGCCAGTTTCTCAGGATCGCGTAATATCTCTCCGGCGATCGATTTGGGCAGATATTTACCCAGCGCACTTTGCGCAAAAGCACGCTGTTTGGAATTGATCGTTCGCGCCGCCGCACTGACGGAAGCATAGCCGAACAGCCAACCCAAGCCCCAGCCAAAGGCCGGCAGGCTGAGTGTATCGACACCGATATTTTGCAGGACAAAAGGAAAAATCAGGAAAAAAGCAAACTGGCCGATCAATATACCGGCGACTTTTCCCGCATTGCCCATGATGAGCGCAGAAAGCCCGCCACAGATCGCGACAATCAGGGCGGCCACCCACAGTGTCCAGGCCGGTATCGGGGCCGGGATATCGTCATTCAGCAGCTGTGCGAGCATGTGAGCATGGACTTCCAGTCCGATCATTTTGCCATCTTCGCTTTGCAGATCCGTGATTGAACCAATCGGCGTTTCGAACCGATCACGATCAACAAAGTCACCGCCAATCAACACATGTTTGCCCGCAATGAAAGATTGCAGCATTTCTGCCGTTGCCGGATCGGCAAAACTTTCTATCGGAAATTTATCGAACACCGGCATGTCCGGACTTGCCGGAACAAGATAACGGATAGCCCCTTCATTCGCTGCAAATTTGGGATTTGGCCCGGTCAGAGCCATGGCCATAAACGGCGGTGCGTCGGCTTTCTGGGGTGTCCAGCGTCTCTGGACGCCGTCGCTGTCGGTGTTCAGCCGGATGCTGGTCGGTTGCAGGTTATCACCCTCGACATCGCTCAGGAATGATTTGAGGAATTCATGTTCTGCAAAGCCAATTTCGGGATTATATTTGGGATCGGCATAAGCCAGAAATGTCGGGGTCCGGATTTGCTTGAACGTCGAGACTAGCAACGGGTCGTCATCCTGCGGCATGGTGAACAGAATATCGATGCCGATGGATTTGGGATTGGCTGCGTCAATCGCTTCTAATGACTGTGCAAGAATTGTCCGGTCGACCGGGGAGCGCTGGCCCGTGAGTTTCAGAGTGTCCTCGTTGTACACGATCATTACGACCCGGTCTTCTTTCTCCACCTCTGGAGCGAAGACGGAAACCCGCATGTCATAGAGTGCGCGTTCGGCGTCCTGGATCAGTGGTGTCGTCCAACTGAAGCGTGCCATCAAGAGGGCGAGTATCAGGAACAGGATCGTCGAGCCAAGGCGGATCGGACCCAGCTGGTCAAACAGGCGCCGTAACGATTGTAATATCCCCCGGGCCTCTGCCTTGACATCGCGGTTGTTTGACACCGGGTCGTTATGGCTATCGGAGCCCGTCATTATTTCAAGATGGAAGCCGATGATGTTGTGGTTGCTGCATTTGCGGTCTGATTGTCCGGCAAAAACGGTCTTGATCCGTCACCGATAATGGCAAAGCCGGACCAG
Organism: Parasphingorhabdus sp.; assembly: GCF_059726685.1. NCBI lineage: Bacteria > Pseudomonadati > Pseudomonadota > Alphaproteobacteria > Sphingomonadales > Sphingorhabdaceae > Parasphingorhabdus > Parasphingorhabdus sp. The sequence continues at coordinate 3,001,064 of NZ_AP041068.1, read as the reverse complement.
TAATAAGGATGCGACGTTATCGGATCATCCATGAGTCTTTTTTGTGAAACACGCAGTGCCGTCGCGATCGATTGTCCTTTTCCGTCCTCAAACAAGCCGCCAATCAGGCGCTCGGTTGCCTTGAAATCGTCAGGCGCGGGCCAATGACTGGCTAACACCGAACGGCTACCGGCACCAATGAATGACCGGACCAGACCATCCAGCGCGGTGCCTCCGCCACTGCTGACACCCGCTTCGCGTGTGGCGCGGATGCTGGCCTTGCCGGCTGTGTCGCAGGCTGAAAGAATGACAATGTCAGCATCCAGCTTCAGATCGAATATCTCGTCAAAAGCCAATAGACCGTCCGAATCCTCGCCGCCAAAAGACGTCAGCAACGCTGGTTTGGCCGGGCAGGATGGTCGCGGAGCGGTTACCAGCCCGTGGGTAGCGAAGTGAAGAATGCGATATTCGGAAATATCGGGTTTTGCCAAAATTTGGTCATCGGAAAAAGCTGTGCCGGTAAGTACTTCGGAACCATTCTGACCAATTATCGAGCGTGCCTGGTAAAGTTCCGCGTCCGAAATGGGCTTGTTCCATTCATCGAGAGCCCAATTGCAACTGGCATCAAGGCCTTTAGCTGACGCTCGAACGCCGCCTATTCGGGTATTGGCCAGAACCGGCTGATTACTGCCGAGGCCAAGATACTGCCGGGATGCACCGGAAATTGGGGCCTTGCGTGCTTCGGTAAAACCGCGTGCGGAAACCGCAGTGCTGACATTGATATCGCCGCCCAGCCACCGAACGCCGGTATAGTCGAACGGATCGCCATCTGGCTGCTCGATCCGCTCCAGATATTGTGAGACGGAATTGTCATCAGCGACCAGCAAATTGATCGGCAGGCGCAGCATCGCTCCATCTGGTTCAAAGATCAGATGACTTTTTGATGCCAGTCGCTGTGCCATGGGATCCAAAAGTGCTTTGTAGAGTTTTCGGGACGTTTCTATGTCAAATGGATAAGTGACATATTGTCCATTTTCAAAAACGGAGATGGAGGCACGCAAAAGGTCTACTTGCTGATCCAGTGCACTGGCACTCAAGGCTGATTTATAGGCGGTGGCAAACTCTTGATCTGCGTAGAGCATGAATATGTCATCGCCGACAATCGCCATGCGTAGATAGGCTTCAGAAGGTGTCATAGATGCCCGCAAATCGGTGAGGCTGATAGAGCTTCCTGCAACAGCACGATATTGTGGAAATTGCGACAGGCTGACAATGGTGAGCTGCTGGCTTCGCTCCAGTTCCTCTATCTCAGCAGCCAGATCGGCACGGCGTCGCCGTGTTCCTGCATTTTGTTCCACCTTGCCCAAAGCGGTGAAGCGCATGCGCAGTCTTTCGATGCTGCGGTCAAGATTGTTGGATTGCCGAAACAGACGCGCTGCTTCGTCGGTGCCGCCGCTAAGCTCTCGGGATAACGCCGCCTGAGTTTCGGCAACGCCAGGCCGGACCAGAACCTGAGCGGCTTTGAAGAACTCTGCTGCAGAATCCGGATCATCGCTCATCAGCTTGAAATAGGGTCCAAGCTGATTGGCAATGCCCGTTATCGCACTGCGCTTGCCCAGCGAGCTGTCGACAACTTCGCGGTATAACTGCCGTGCTTCATCTTGTTTGTCGCGGCGCAATAAATAGCTGGCCAGCTTTGCTTTGGCGGCATTGACGGCGCGGGTCTCGGGATATTGCAGTTCCACCAGCTCCAGAGCATTGCGCAGAAGCTGCTCCGCATTGCCAAATTCGCCCTCTGCTTCGGCGATCAGAGCCAGTTCCGACAATATCTGTGTCCGCAGCCGTGTGATGGAGGTGACCCGTCCGTCGCGAACCGCAACGGCCCGGTTATAGGCGGTGGTCAGCGAACGCTGAGCGGTATCGGCATCTCCCTTGATGCGCTGGGCCGTGCCAATCAACTGCAGGGCCTGCGCATCAATAATCTCCGCGCGCTCCTGCTGGGTGAGTTTTAGATCATCATTGAAACCGAGTAAACTGGATGCCTTGCTGTCACTGTTCAAACGGGTTGCAATGGGCGCCGTGATGGTGAGGTTGGAAATCAGTGCATCTTGCTGCGTTTTCAACGCTTTGACGGGCAGATTTATGCGATCGACTGCCTCTTCATAACGCCCCTGATTCAGCAGATGTATGCCTTCAAAATTACGTAGCAATTTCTGGTTCACGACATTGTCCGATATCACTGATCGGGCTTGTTCAAATAATTCGTCTGCTTCTGCAAATTCGCCAAGGTTCGATTTTTGCAGGGCGCGATTGATATAATATTCTTCGGGATTGATATCCTGATCATCCAAACCGGCGGTGCGCTGTTGCAAGGTCTCAAAAAACGCCGCAGCTTCGGCATAATTGCCGCTCAGATTACGGCGATAACCCTCTGCCAGTGCCAGTTCGGGCTTTAATGTTAGCGCCTGTACCCTTGCAAACGCGAAAGGATCTTCGATAGACGTAGATGCAACGTCGATCCGGCCTTTGATAATCTTGTCCGCCATGACAGACTTTAGCGCTAAAAGCGTTGCACTGTCATAAACGGTCAGGCCCTCTGCGACATAAGTAACATTGCCGCGCTCTTCCCGGAAAATTGAATAGCTGACCGGTTCGTCGGAAAGTTTGCAGATATTCCGGCTGATGCCGTCGATGCTATCTTGCGCTGCGTCCTGGCCGCAGGTGATCGAATCTTTGCGAGATTTGGCGATGCGGGTAAGGACATTGTCTTCTGGTGCACGAAAAGCATAGACGTTACCGACCGGACGCGCGGAATCGCGGCAGACAACCGCCCAAGTGCGGTCAAAAATGCTTCGTTTTGCTTTATTTTCAAGGCTTCTGTCCTGAACTTGGCAAAGTGTCCCGTCGCCTGAACCAATCGGGAAACTGTCGCGCAGTGCCACGGGCATGCCTTGCGCGTGAGCAACGGATGATGTTGCAGCCAGTGTCAATGCCGGAAGCAATGCCAGTATAGGCAAGCTAAAATCTCTCGGACGGATCATATATTCCCCACAATACCCCAAGAAGGCTTATCCATCACGGCTAAGCTATTCTATTGCGACCCGAAAATTCCCTCATGAATATCCATAAGCGAATTTTCCGATTCTGGTATAGTAATTTATCGACACAGCCGGTCAGAAAGGGTGACGATCGTCACTTTCTGAGACAGTTTAGAAAATAATCTTTTTTATTCAGATGTTTAGATATTCTAAATTCCAACAAATTTTACATTTTCGGACAGGGGAACCCGCGGAACGTCGAAATTGTTAATGGGCGCATCCGGATCACGATATCCGATGGCCATTCCACAAAAGAAAATGTGGTCATCGTCAATGCCGAGCAGCTCGCGCATATAAGTTCCATACATCGCCCAGATTTCCTGCGGGCAGCTGTCCAGACCTTCTTCGCGGAGCAGTAACATCACGGTTTGCAGCCACATGCCCATATCCGACCATTGCGGCGGCCCCATATATTTGCGGGTATAGGTGAACAGCTGCACTGGTGCGCCAAAACTGTCCCAGTTGGCCATCATCTGCTTGATCCGCGCGCCACCATCTTCGCGGGGAATTTTCAGAGAGTCGAACATCGCCTTGCCGACGCCCTTGCGCTGTTCTTCGTAGCGCCCTTCCAGATCTTTGGGATAGATGTCATATTCCATATTCTCGCCGGCTGGCGCCGTCGGAACTTTGGCCTTGATGGCATCTGCAATCCGCGTCAGCTCATCGCCACCGACAACAATGGCATTCCATGGCTGGGTGTTGCCGCCTGATGGTGAGCGGGCTGCGGTTTCCAGGATTTTCTGGAGTGTTTTCTGATCAACGGGCTTGTCGAGAAACTGGCGGACGGAACGGCGGGATTTAACAGCTTCGGTTACGTTCATTTTGTTTCCTCGTCAAAAAGTCCGGCCAGTTGTTCGACCATAGTGCCGCCCAGCTGCTCCGCATCCATGATGGTGACAGCGCGCTTGTAATAGCGGGTCACGTCGTGGCCGATGCCGATCGCAACTAGCTGCACCGGCGAACGACTCTCGATCCAGTCGATGACTTTGCGAAGATGATTTTCCAGATAGGCACCATGGTTCACTGAAAGGGTTGAATCATCCACCGGCGCGCCATCGGAAATGACCATCAATATCCGACGTTCTTCGGGCCGTCCGATCAGGCGATTATGCGCCCAGAGCAATGCCTCGCCGTCGATATTTTCTTTGAGTAACCCTTCGCGCATCATCAGGCCAAGATTTTTGCGTGCCCGTCGCCACGGTTCATCTGCCTGTTTGTAGATGATGTGGCGCAGGTCGTTGAGCCTACCGGGATTGGCCGGGCGATCCGCCGCCAGCCAGCTTTCGCGGCACTGACCGCCTTTCCATGCACGAGTGGTAAAGCCCAGTATTTCAGTTTTGACGCCGCAACGTTCGAGTGTGCGGGCCATGATATCGGCGCTGATCGCAGCAATGCTGATCGGCCGGCCGCGCATCGAGCCGCTATTGTCTATCAGCAGAGTAACCACCGTATCGCGGAAATCGGTCTCGCGTTCGACCTTGTAGGACAGGCTGTGCGCCGGATTGCTGACCACGCGGGCGAGGCGGGCGGCATCCAGCATGCCTTCTTCCTGATCGAAATCCCAGCTGCGGTTCTGCTGCGCCATCAGGCGGCGTTGCAAGCGATTGGCAAGCTTGGTCACCGCGCCTTGCAAATTGGTTAGCTGCTGGTCGAGAAACGCGCGTAGCCGGGTAAGCTCTTCTTCATCGCACAATTCGGTCGCGCTGATGATCTCGTCATATTTTTCGGTCCACGGCGCATAGTCAAATCCGGGCGGCAGATCGGACATCGGGCGATTGGGGCGGACCGGCATCATGCCATCATCACCGGCATCGCCCATTTCCTCTTCCGCGCCTTCTTCCATTTCTTCGGCGTTCAGTTCGCTTTCGCTATCCTGTGCATCATCCTCGGACTGTTCGGAGCGCATGTCCTGCTGCCCCTGATCGCCAGTGGCTTCATCATCGGCGCCATCATCGTCCTGATCTTCGCTATCTTCATCAGAATCGTCATCATTGTCATCGGCGTCCGAAGTTTCATCGTCGCTGTTGATGAGGTCGAGATGTTCCAGTAACTGCGTGGAGAGTTTTGCAAAGCTCTCCTGATCATCGAGTGTGAGATTTAGACCATCGAGATCGGCACCTGCGCCTTCCTCAATCCACTCGCGTAGCATCTCGACACCCTTCAAGGTCGATTCCGGCGGCGCTTCGCCGGTCAGCTTTTCGCGGGCAAGCAAGGCGAGTGCCGTCGAGATTGGTACTTCATCGCGATTCTGAGCGCGGGAAATCGGATCCGACCGCATGCGCATTTCCAGCGCTGCATCAAGATTGCCGTTCACGCCCTTCATATTGCGCGATCCCAGCGCATCGGTCCGCACCTGTTCCAGAGCATCAAAACATGCCCGGGCAACGGCCTCCTGCGGCGCATTTTTGCGGTGACGGCCTTCGTCATGATAACGCAGTTTCAACGCGAAACTGTCGGCAAAACCACGGGCCTGGGCAACCTGATCGGGTGGAAGATCGCGTGCCGGCATCGGTACCTTGAGATGTTGTCCGGATTGCGAAGGCGCTTCTGCGGTGTAAGCCAGCTCCACTTCAGGTTCGTGGGACATGGCGCGCGCGGCGCCGCCGAGCACGTCTTTCAGATCATCAAGTTTGGAACGGTCAGCCATAGAAGACAACAGCCATAAGCGGAAAGCCAAGGGGAATCAAAGGTCTAAATTCCACCTTTTTGCTAGGGATATCGTTGCTTCCTAACGATCCGTAGCGGCAGGTGTCTCTTCGCGCCGACTTTCGATAGCCATACCATCATTATCAAGACGTAGATCAAGGGGAATACCGCCAATCTCCGTGGAGATTGAAACGCCATCCTCACCGTTGATCCGGATTTCGGATTCGCCAAGATCGATCGGCACATCCTGCAAATCGTCAGTATCCGGCACGTCCAACGGTTTGACCGGTCCGTCAGGATCCGGCTTGCGGGCTGGTTTGGGCTTGCTAACGGGCCCAGCGCCTTGCACTGCCTGACGCATGAAATCCCGCCAGATGCGTGCAGGAACGCCGCCGCCGTTTACGCCTTTAAGCGGGCTATTGTCGTCATTGCCAACCCACACGCCGACGACCAGATCGCCTGCATAACCGACAAATAGGGCATCGCGATTTTTCTGACTGGTACCGGTTTTGCCGTAATTGGGAATGGACAGCTGGGCATTGCGGCCTGTGCCTTCGTTGACCGCCGTGCGCAACATGTCTTCCATCCGCTCATGGGTGTTATTGCCATAACGCCCGGGCCAGTCGAACAGCCATTCTGCCCAGCTTTGTTCCTTCTTTTCGAAGGCATAAGGTTTGATCGGCCAACTGTTGCTGGCCACGCCGGCATATGCGGCGGTCAACTCCAAAAGCGTCATCGTTGATGTGCCGAGCGCCAGACTGGGATCATCCTCCGCCAGTTTTGACGTGACGCCGAGATTTCTGGCTTCGCGAATAACCGCTTTGTCGCCAACTTGGCCGAATAGGCGTACCGCCGCGACATTGCTGGACCTGGCAAACGCCTCTTTCAGCGTAATTTCGCCGCGGTATTTATCTCCGGCATTTTTCGGCAGATAGCCGCCTTTAGTGATCGGACTGTCATCGACTATGTCATCTGGCCGGATATCGGCGCGCAATGCCGCAAGCCAGACGAACAGCTTGAAGGTCGATCCCGGCTGGCGTTTTGCCTGAGTCACCCGGTTAAAGGCGGATTCCTTATAATCACGTCCACCAATCATTGCGACGACCTCGCCGTCGGGCCGCATTGCCACCAGCGCAACCTGCGCTTTGCCCAGCGGTGCGCGGCCAACAACATTGTTGGCAATCCGCTGCAACCGTGAATCTAGCGTCGTGGTTAGCGTCAGCTTGCTATAGCTCATCTCCGAAAGAGCCCTGGCCCTCGGCATCGCCCAGTCGGCAAAGTAAGTGCCCGTAGGAACCGTGTTCTTGGCCCGCACATCCAGTATCGGATTGGGCAGACTATCGGCTTCTTTCTGGTCCAAAAAACCAGCCGCCACCATCGCTGATTTGACGAGCTTGGCCCGTTTGGCGGCAAGATCGGGGTTACGGGTCGGCGCAAGGCGGGAAGGGGCCTGCACCAGCCCGGCCAGCATGATCGCCTGCTCCGGTTTCAGGTTTTCCGGCTTGCGATAATAGTAATGCAGCGAAGCGGCACGCAGGCCGTAAACATTGTCGCCAAAATAGACGTTGGACAGGTAGCGCTCAAGGATTTCATCCTTCGACAGCCGTGCTTCCATCCAGAAAGCGATCAGCATTTCGCGCGCTTTGCGGGTCAGGCTGCGCTCTGGTGTGAGGAAGGTAAGTTTGGCGAGCTGCTGTGTAATCGTGCTGCCGCCCTGTGTCATGCCGCTACGGGTGGCATTGCTCCATGCCGCACGCGCAAGGCCGCGCGGGTCGACGCCCCAATGGGAATAGAATCGCCGGTCTTCAATCGCGAGAAAGGCGTTGACGACATGATCGGGCAATTCTCCAACTTTGACCGGTTCATCCACCACCGCACCATTGCGCGCAATCGGCTGGCCATCAGAGGTCAGCAGGGTAATTTGTGGCGGTGCGATCGGTTGCAGGGATTTCGACAATGGTGCCGTAATCGCAAGCCAGGCGATCAGCAATATGAAGAGAAACAGAACCGCTGCCAGCCCGCGACTGAACCACCACCATTTTCCGCGCGGTTTTTTAAGCGGGGCAAGCGGTTCGTCCTGCAAATGCGGGGGCAGGGCATTGCCATAAGGTTCGTAGAATATAGTTTCCACGGGCGCTTTGCGGCCAAAAGGCCAATACCAGCGCCGGCGCGGCGCATAAGGGTGGGATGTCTTATCCAGCATCACTTACTGTATTATACTAGTAACACACAAAATGCGAGAAACAATTTCGGACAACCATGTTCAGCCCTCCTCGTGAACCGAAGAGACCTATATGTTCATCAATGAGTGAACCCGAAATGAAGCGGATTTAAGCCCCAACCACACTTTCCGGCAGATCTTCGCCAAAGACGCGCTGATAATATTCGGCGACCAGCATCCGTTCGGCTTCATCACATTTGTTGAGGAAGCTCAAACGGAAGGCAAAGCCGACATTGTTGAAAATCGCCGCGTTCTGGGCCCAACTGATCACGGTCCGCGGGCTCATCACAGTGGAAATGTCTCCGTTGACGAAACCCTGACGCGACAGGTCGGCGACCTTGATCATATTCTCAACTGTTTTGTCGTCCGTATCCGGAACCTTGGAAAGAATGACCTGCGCTTCGGTAGCGGCGGGAAGATAATTGAGCGTTACGACGATGTTCCAGCGGTCCATCTGACCCTGGTTTATCTGCTGCGTGCCGTGATAAAGCCCGCTGGTGTCGCCGAGGCCGACCGTGTTGGCGGTTGCGAAAAGACGGAAATTCGGGTTCGGACGAATGACCCGGTTCTGGTCGAGCAGGGTCAGCTTGCCCTCGGCTTCCAGCACGCGCTGGATCACGAACATCACGTCGGGGCGACCGGCGTCATATTCGTCAAACACCAATGCCGTAGGCGTCTGCAACGCCCATGGGAGCAGGCCTTCACGGAATTCGGTGACCTGCTGGCCATCTTTCAAAACAATGGCATCGCGGCCGACAAGATCGATACGGCTTATATGGGCATCAAGGTTGATGCGGATACATGGCCAGTTGAGCCGCGCCGCGACCTGTTCAATATGAGTTGATTTACCAGTGCCGTGGAAACCCTGCACCATCACGCGCCGGTTAAAGGCAAAACCGGCAAGGATTGCGGCAGTCGTATCCTGATCAAAGACATAGGACGGATCCAGATCGGGAACCCGCTCATCCTTTTCACTGAACGAGGGGATCTGCATGTCGAGATCAATGCCAAACATTTCCCGCGCATCAACGGTTTGATCCGGTGCGTCCAAAACGGTTTCGCCGCTGCCGCTGGGATGGGTATTGGGTATGTCAGTCATGTTTGTCCTTTGAAAACTCGGGCCTCATTATGAAATACAAAAAGCCAGAGCCACTATCTAAAATTACCTAACTAAAATCTGGCGATTCCTTAAGCTGCGTATAGGCCGCGATCACATTTGCCAACTGTTTCTCATGACTTCTGTTGCCGCCATTGCGGTCGGGATGATATTTGCGCACCAGTTCGGAATAGCGCCTGCGAATTTCGCCGCGCTCTGCATCCTCGCCAAGCCCTAGCGTCTTAAGCGCCTTGCGATCGCCCGCGCTGATCGCACGACCGGGTGTTTGGGGCCGCGAAACGCTTGCAGCAAATCTTGCACCAATTGCATCCAGCGGATCGGTAAAATCGGCCCATGCCGGTGCATCACTCGGTCCATTTTGATAGATTCGCCGATTGCTGTCCCACCCGCGAATGGGATGCTGCGCTTCAAAAATCTGTTCCTGATCCATACCGTCGAAATAATCATAGCCCTGATTAAACTCGCGGACGTGATCAAGGCACAGCCAGCGATATTCACCGGGGCCGTCATAGCTGTGCCGGGCGCCGTAAACAGAGGGTGCCCGGAATTCGCCGTCCTCTTCACATCCTTCAATCGCGCAGGTCCGCCCTTCGCTTTCCACACGACCATGAAAACGATTGGGTTTCTTTTTTCGAGGATCGGAGGAAGGCAAAAGGTTATCCGGTTGTTGAAGCGATAAGGCGGTTCGCAAATGCTGGTAATCCTTCTATATAGGCACGATGGAAACAGAATCAAAAGGGCCAGTGGCCGCAGAAATCGAAAAGCGGCTTTTAGAAGCGCTGAACCCGACTTCGCTCAATGTTATCAACGATAGCGCGAGCCATCGGGGTCATGCCGGCGACGATGGCAGCGGAGAATCCCATTTCACGGTCGAAATTGCCTGCGCGGCCTTTGAAGGGCAGTCGCGGCTCAACCGGCAGCGGATGGTGAACAAAGCGCTGGGCGATTTGATGCACGACAAGGTGCATGCCATGGCGATCAAGGCGACGGTGCCGGGGGAATAAGGAGCAAGCAATGCCAACATGGCCATGGCGAAAGCCCAGACCGGGTGTAGATGAATATGGCCGCAGTCCGCTGTGGTATCAGGCGATGGATGGGAACCTTGACGGTCTGGAGCAGAGCCTTGATGAGGGACTCGATGCGACTGCATCTGACAAAGATGGGTTTTCGTCGCTACATGTTGCCTGCGAATATGGTCATTCCGCCGTGGTCGCCCGGCTAATTGCTTCCGGTGCAGACGTGAATTGTACCGACAAACACGGCAATGGTCCGCTTTGGGTGGCGACCCGATGTGCGCGCAAAGCTGATTTTAGTCTCGATATTGTTGCAGACCTTATTCGTGCCGGAGCGGATATGACACATTGTAACGCAGTCGGTAAAAATCCTGCAGGATGGGCCATGGATGATCGTCTGCAATCTATATACCGGTCCTTCGGTTATGAAGGAGAATTTGGACTGTGAGTGAAACTGCAGCTTTGCAGAAGGTCAATCTGAAAGAGGCGTTCGCAAGTTTCTCCGATCACTGGTCGCCTAAGATCGCGGGCGATATCAATGATGCACAGGTGAAACTGGCGAAATTTGAAGGCAAGTTTGACTGGCATCATCATGACAATGAGGACGAGTTGTTTCTCGTCATCGCTGGAACCATGCGCATGGGCCTGCGTACCGGTGATGTTGATGTCGGGCCGGGTGAATTCATCATCATCCCGCGCGGGGTGGAGCATTGTCCAGAGGGTCTTGATGGCGAATGCCATGTGTTGTTGCTCGAACCCAAGGCGATATTGAACACCGGCAATGTGGTGACGGATAAGACCGTTACAGAGTTGGATCGGCTATAGTCATTGGAAATGGCTGGGCTCTAAGATGCTCCCAGCCATTTGACCCACGCCCCATGGGCGTGGGCCTCCCCAAGCTTGACCGGCTCGCTGCCATCAGGCCAGTGCCGAACGATCAATTCATGGCGATAGGTTTCGCGATTGGCTTCCAATGACAGCCAGGCCAGCGGTCGCTCTGCGGTGGCTCGGGTTCCGGCTTCTTCCATCGCCTGCTTGATCCGATCACGCCCTGCTTTGGGGATATATTGCCAGACGATGGAATGGACCAGCACCCGCGTAACGCCCGCTTTCTGCGGCCTGGTCAGCTGTTCGATCATCCAGTCGTCGGCGCTTGCGCCTTCCAGGTTGGGTGGCCGATCGTTGACCATCTCTATGGCGGTCTTCATCCGTTCGAAGCGCACGGTATGTTCAGGCCAGATATAGGCCGTAAGCCGGCGGGCTTGCGCCGGATCAGCGAGATCAACCGGCGCAATGTCACAGCCGCGAAGCGACTCAAAGGTAAAGGGCACATCTGCGGGCGGTGGTCCTTCCCAGTCGGGTTTAAAGGAAAGGGATGCATCGTCAGGACCGACCGAAACTCCGCCAAGGTTATAATGATAGCGGTCGATCATCAGGTTCAGGCCACCGCTCGATCCAATTTCCAGCAGCTCGTAGCGTGGCGGCAGGCCCTGTGCAGTCAGCCACAGCAGGCCCGCTATATAGGAAGACGATCGCCCGGCCTCATTAGTCTGCGGCGGGGAGTCGAGCCAGGGCAGCAAGGCCGCCTCGTCCGTCTCTATCGTGGCGGCGATGATCTGCTCGGCATCTTTGGCGGCTTGTTCATCGCCTTCGTAAATGGCGGACAGCCCGTCATGCTGGCCAGCCAGATGCAGCGCGTGAAAGCCACCTGCGATCCGTAATGGCAGGGCGTCGGCCAGCGGATTGCCTTCCCATCCAAGCACTTGGCGGCCCAGTTCGGTGCTCTCGTCCAGCGCTCCGATAATCGCCTCGACAATGCGGCCGGTAATAGGTGCGCCGTTGGAACGGCAATATTCTATCTGGTTGGTGAAGGCGTCCTGTATCTTTTGCTGGTTAGACATATTGCCCTTTCCGGTGTGAGGCCCTAATGCGTCGGCTTCTATGACCACACCCCTTATCTTTGCAATCCCCAAGGGACGGATTCTCGACGAGGCCTTGCCGATGCTGGCCAAGGTCGGCATCGAACCTGCACCGGAATTTTTCGACAAGGCTAACCGCAGCCTGATGTTCGGCACCAATCAGGCGCATGTCTCGATCATCCGGGTGCGTGCCTTTGATGTGGCGACATTTGTCGCCCATGGCGCGGCGCAGATCGGGATTGTCGGATCGGACGTGGTGGAAGAGTTCAACTATAGCGAGCTTTACGCGCCGGTTGATCTAGGCATTGGCCGCTGCCGTCTGTCAGTGGCGCAGCCGAAGGATGATGCCGATCAGATTGGCAATATCTCGCATATCCGTGTCGCCACCAAATATCCCAACCTGACCAGCCGCCATTTTGAGGCTCAGGGCATTCAGGCGGAATGTGTGAAGCTGAACGGTGCGATGGAACTCGCGCCTTCGCTGGGTCTGTCACGGCATATTGTTGATTTGGTGGAATCCGGCAGCACGCTGAAAGCGAATAACCTGGTGGAAACCGACCGGATTATCGACATTTCCGCGCGACTGGTGGTGAACCGGGCTGCCTTCAAGATGCGCAGTGAAGAGCTGACCGGGCTGGTCCAGAAATTCCGCGAACTGGTGGGGCAAGTCTGATGGCTTTGCGGCTTTCAACCTCGGATGCCGGTTTTGCCGACTCCTTTGACGCGTTGGTCAATGCCCGCCGCGAAGCAGACGCCGACGTATCGGCGGATGTCGCTGCGATTATCAAGGATGTCCGTTCCAATGGCGACGAGGCAGTGGCCCGGCTTACGCAGAAGTTTGACGGCCATGATCTGGGATTTACCGGTTGGAAAGTGTCGGTTGCGGAATGTGAGGCGGCGCTGGATGGTCTCGACCCCAACCTGCGAATTGCTCTCGAGTTGGCGGCGATCCGCATTGGCGACTATCATGAGGGGCAAAAGCCCGATAACCGCGACTATCGCGATGATGCCGGAGTGCGCATCGGTGCGCGCTGGAATGCGGTTGAACGGGCAGGAATCTATATCCCCGGCGGCAGAGCAGCCTATCCCTCTTCGGTTCTGATGAACGCCATTCCGGCCAAGGTTGCCGGTGCAGACCGCGTCATCATGGTGACGCCGACGCCGGGCGGCGAAGTTAATCCGCTGGTGCTGGCGGCCGCTGAAATCGCAGGCGTTGATGAGGTCTGGCGAATTGGCGGCGCGCAAGCGGTGGCCGCTCTGGCCTTTGGGACCGAGAAAATCGCTCCTGTTGATGTGATTACCGGCCCCGGCAATGCCTGGGTCGCGGAAGCGAAGCGGCAGGTTTATGGGGTGGTCGGTATCGATATGGTGGCAGGGCCGTCGGAGATTGTTGTCGTGGCCGATGGCCAGAATGATCCGGACTGGATAGCCGCTGATCTCTTGTCCCAGGCAGAGCATGATCCGACCAGCCAGTCGATATTGTTCACCGATGATGCGGCCTTTGCCGATGAGGTAGCAACGCGGGTCGAAGCCCAGCTTGCTGAATTGGCGACGAGCGAGACAGCGACGCAAAGCTGGACCGACAACGGTGCGATCATAGTGGTTGATCGATTGGAGCGGGCCATGCCGCTGGTCGACCGCCTGGCTGCTGAGCATCTCGAACTGGCTTGTAACGATCCGCAGGCCTTGTTCAACAAGGTGCGCCATGCCGGTTCGGTATTTTTGGGGCGTCATACGCCAGAGGCCGTTGGTGACTATGTTGCCGGGCCCAATCACGTGCTGCCCACCGGAAGGCGCGCGCGCTTTTCTTCTGGGCTGTCGGTCACCGATTTTATGAAGCGGACCAGCTTTCTGGAATGCGATGAAGCGGCGCTTGGCAAAATCGGCCCGGCGGCCGTTGCCCTTGCGGAAGCCGAAGGATTGCCTGCCCATGCGGCAAGCGTAAAAAAGCGGCTGGACACGCGCCGTTAATCAAAAGAGATAGAACCAATGACCATTTCACTATATGACGCCGTTATTCCATCACAGCTGCAGATCATTGCAGCCGTTCGCGCGCTGGTCGATAACGCAAAAGCCCATTGTGAAGAGACCGGCACTGCTGCCGAAGACATTATCGGTGCACGGCTCATTAAAGACATGCAGCCCTTTTCCTATCAGGTGAAGTGTTGCCGTGAGCATTCGCTGGGCGCGATAGAGGCTGCGCGTGAAGGCGTGTTTACCCCCAGCCTGGTAGCACCGCCAGACAGCTGGCAGGGGCTTTACGAAAAGCTTGATGAAGCGAAGGCCGGACTTGAAGGGGTTGAGGAGGCAGAGATGACCGGTTTTGTCGGACAACCAATGGAGTTCCGTTTCAAAGAGACAGTCATGCCATTCACTGTCGAAAATTTCCTGCTCAGTTTCGCGCAGCCCAATTTCTATTTCCACGCAACCACGGCCTATGATCTGCTTCGTGAACGCGGGTTCCGGATTGGCAAAATGGATTTCGTGGGTGTTCCGCGAATGAAGTTGCCAGCATGACCGCAAAATCAAACACCCGTTCCACCGCCCGTCTCGCAGCAGTTCAGGCGCTTTTCCAGCATGATATGGAAAAGACCCCGGTCCCGCGCTTGCTGAAAGAATTTCATGACCACCGGCTGGGGGCAGAGATTGAGGATGCCCAATATCGCCCGGTTGAGGTCGATTTCTTCGACGATGTAGTCGTTGGAGTGTCCGAAAAACGGGACGAAATCGATGCGCTCATCGCCGAAAAACTGGCATCCGGCTGGTCTATGGGGCGGCTCGACAAAACTATGTTGCAAATTCTGCGCGCCGGGGCCTTTGAATTGATGGCACGGGACGATGTCCCGACGGGGACGGTAATCAGTGAATATGTGGACGTCGCACATGCCTTTTTTGACAAAAAGGACAGCGGTTTCATAAACGGATTGCTGGACGCAATAGCGAAGCAGGTTCGGGGCGGCTGAGGGGCTGACATCAACGCGATTCTGCTTGGCAGGGGAGTGTGAGTGTTAGTAATAGATGTGGGGCACATCTTCTTTTTGAAGGGGGCCTCGATTGACCGAATTAGACTTTATTGACCAGTTGAAAACACTGGCGACCCATCCCGCGGCCCGCGGTCTGGCTGATGATGCGGCGGTATTGCCTTTTGGTCGGCACAAGCTCGTCATAACCCATGACATGATGGTCGAGGATGTCCATTTTTTGCCAAATGCCGATCCTACCGATATCGCGTGGAAGCTCGTGGCCGTAAACTTGTCTGATCTGGCCGCCAAAGGCGCGAAGCCGCTGGGCATATTGATGGGATATTGCCAAACGGGTGACGACGCATGGGATGCCGCATTCGTTCGCGGCCTGAAAGAGGCTATTGGCCATTTCTGTGTGCCGTTACTGGGCGGTGATACCGTGTCGGCGGGACCGAATGGCAAGCGGACCCTCGGCCTGACCGCTTTGGGCGAAGCAAAAGGGCATATCATTCCCGCCCGCTGCGGTGCCGCGCCGGGGCACAGCATCTATGTCACAGGTGAAATCGGGGATGCGTGGGCAGGGCTACAGATAGCCCTTGGCAAGGCACATGCTGCGGACATAGAGACCTCGGCTGCTCTGTTGAAGGCGCATAACCGCCCGCAACCAAAACTGGATGATGGCAGGGCGTTGTCGTCTTTGGTCAGTACAATGATGGATGTTTCAGATGGTTTGCTGCTCGATGCCTCGCGGATAGCCAAGGCCAGCGGTGTCAATCTGGAGATTGATCTCGATCAGGTTCCTTTGTCGGTGCCGTTCAAGACCCTGTTTGGTGAAGGGGAAGATGCCAGAATGAGTGCCGCCACCGGCGGTGATGATTATCAATTGCTGCTAACCGCCAGTCCGGAAACTGTTTTGCCGATAAATGTAACCCGTATTGGCCAGTGTCGACCCGGATCCGGTGTGTCTCTGGTGCAGAAAGGGGAACGGATTGGTTTGCCGGAACCACTTGGGTTCGTACACGCCTGATGGTTTGCAATATCGATCAATGGAATGCCTATCTGAAATACCAAGGAATGCCCGTAAAATCAGGGGTTGCGCCATGCGCTTCACGCTTTATAAGTTTCCGCGATCTCGCCCCAATTCAGGGGCGTTTCACGATAAAGGTCTAGGGGGAGAAGAACAGCAATGACTGTTGTCACCATTTCAATAATATGCGGTTTAATTGCCGTTTTATATGGGTTTATTACAAGCCGCCAGGTGCTGAGTGCACCGGCTGGCAATGAAAAGATGCAGGACATTGCTGCGGCCATTCAGGAAGGTGCGCAAGCCTATCTGAACCGCCAATATCGCGCGATCGGTATCGTGGGGGTTGTGGTTGCGGTTATCGTCTTCCTGTTCCTTGGTCCGATTTCGACGGTCGGTTTCCTGGTTGGTGCCATTCTTTCTGGCGTTGCGGGCTATATTGGCATGAACATCTCCGTTCGCGCCAATGTCCGCACGGCGCAGGGCGCTAGCGAAAGCCTGCAAACTGGTCTGACCGTTGCGTTCCGCGCTGGCGCGGTTACGGGTATGCTGGTTGCTGGACTCGCGCTTCTTGCTATTTCCATCTTCTTCTGGGTGCTCACCACGCAGATGGGCCTCGAAGCGAAGAGCCGGACAGTGATTGACTCGCTTGTGGCTCTGGCCTTTGGCGCTTCGCTGATTTCGATCTTCGCACGTCTGGGCGGTGGTATCTTTACCAAAGCAGCTGACGTAGGTGCCGATCTGGTGGGTAAGGTTGAAGCGGGCATTCCTGAGGATGATCCACGCAACCCTGCCACGATCGCTGATAACGTCGGTGACAATGTCGGTGACTGTGCCGGCATGGCAGCTGACCTGTTTGAAACCTATGTCGTGACCGTTGGCGCGACTATGGTTCTGCTGGCTCTTCTGTTTGGCGATCTGGTTGGCGACACAATGCTCAACAGCCTGATGGCGCTGCCGCTCATTGTTGGCGGTGTTTGCATCATCACATCCATTATCGGTACCTATATGGTCCGTTTGGGCAATGGCACCAATATCATGGGGGCTTTGTATAAAGGCTTCATCACCACCGCTGTCCTGTCTATCCCGGCCATCTATTATGTGACGATGCGCACCGTGGGTGACATGAATGCCATTATCGGTCAGGGCCTTGACGGCACTGGCGGATTCACCGGCATGGCCCTGTTCTGGTCAATGATGGTTGGTCTGGCTGTGACCGGCCTGATCATTTGGATCACCGAATATTATACCGGTACAGAATATCGTCCTGTGCGTTCGATCGCCAAGTCTTCGGAAACAGGTCACGGTACCAACGTGATCCAGGGGCTGGCGATTTCGATGGAAGCAACCGCGCTGCCGACCCTGGTTATCGTGGTTGGTATCGTCGTGGCGTTCCAGCTCGCTGGTCTGATCGGCTTGGCCTTTGCTGCAACATCGATGCTGGCTCTCGCAGGTATGGTTGTGGCTCTGGATGCTTATGGCCCGGTAACAGACAATGCCGGCGGTATCGCTGAAATGTCTGGTCTGGACGAAAGCGTTCGGGACAAGACCGATGCTCTGGATGCTGTGGGTAACACCACCAAGGCTGTCACCAAAGGCTATGCCATTGGTTCTGCCGGTCTGGCGGCACTGGTCCTGTTCTCGGCATACACGGCTGACCTCAAGGAGTTCTTCCCGGATCTGCAAGTCAGCTTCAGCCTTGAAAATCCATATGTGATTGTCGGTTTGCTGCTCGGCGCGCTTTTGCCTTATCTCTTCGGAGCCATGGGCATGACCGCTGTGGGCCGTGCTGCCGGTGACGTTGTTGTCGATGTCCGCGATCAGTTCGCTAATGACAAAGGCATTATGGATGGCACATCGCGTCCAAACTATGCCCGTACGGTTGACCTTGTAACCAAGGCCGCGATTAAGGAAATGATCCTGCCATCGCTGCTCCCGGTTCTGGCACCGATTGTGGTCTATTTCGTGGTGACCGCGGTATCAGATCAGGCCAACGGCTTTGCCGCGCTTGGTGCATTGCTCCTCGGCGTGATCGTCTCCGGTCTGTTCGTTGCCCTGTCAATGACAGCAGGCGGCGGCGCATGGGACAATGCGAAGAAATATATCGAAGACGGCAATCATGGCGGCAAGGGCAGTGAAGCCCATAAAGCGGCTGTGACGGGCGATACGGTGGGTGATCCCTACAAGGATACCGCTGGCCCAGCCGTGAACCCGATGATCAAAATCACCAATATTGTTGCCCTGTTGCTGCTCGCAGCGCTGGCACATGGTATGGCATAAGGCCTACCTTAATATTGGCCGACATATTGGTCTAAAAGACCCCGCTGGAAGCAATTTCGGCGGGGTTTTTCTTTGACCGCTTTTCGACGGAGTGACCAAAATGCTGTCGTTAATCGGTTATTACCCTATTTTTGCTACTAAATTGTCCAAGTTATTGAGGGCAATTCGATATGGATGCAGGCGGGTTTCAGACCCAAAATGATGAAGCGGTTCACTTCGAAACCGCGGACCGTGTGTGCCTGACCAGTTCGGCGTCGGCCGAGCTTGTTTCGATTGCGAGGATAGACGACCTTTTATTGCCTTCCTGGCAGAAACTCGCTCGCAATGCGGCCGAGCCCAACAGCTTCTACGAACACTGGTTGCTCGGACCAGCCATTCAACATTTCAGCACCCATCCGGAGCTCAGTTTGTTCCTTTTCTGGGCTGGCCTTCCTCACAAGTCCGATCTGCTCGGGCTGATGCCAGTGGGGCCGTGTCGGCAACTTGGCCGCTGGCCGGTGCCATTTGTCCAGAACTGGACCCATCATAACAGCTTTCTCGGCACGCCACTGGTCCGCAGCGGGTTTGAAAACCAGTTCTGGACCGCGTTGTTCAAGCATCTGGATGACAAGAACTGGCCGGGTTTTCTGCATATCAGAGACATGACAGTGGGCGGGTCACTGGATCAGGCCCTGCGCGCCGTGTGCGCGAGGCAACAGCGCCGCTGCGATCTGGTGCATAGCGAAGCCCGCGCTTTGCTGCAGAGTGATCTCGACGCCGAAGCATATTATGCCCAAACGGTCCGGCCCAAAAAGCGCAAGGAATTGCGTCGTCAAGCCAAGCGGCTGAGCGAGATGGGCGATCTGTCATTCTCTCATCATATAGATGAGGCCGGGCTGGAGATATGGATTGCCGATTTCCTTAAACTGGAGAGAGAAAGCTGGAAGGGGCAGGAGGGGTCCGCCCTCGATTGCTCCGACGATACACGCGGCTTCTTTACCGACACCCTGACCGGTGCAGCCAGTGCCGGTCAACTCGAGCGTCATGACGTGCGATTGAACGGAAAGCCGCTGGCTATGCTGGTGAACTTCTGTTCTGCCCCGGGCAGTTTTTCCTTCAAGACAGCGTTTGATGACGCTTATGCCCGCTTCTCTCCTGGCGTGTTGCTACAGCGCGAGAATCTCCAGATTCTCGAAAGACCGGATATTGACTGGATGGACAGTTGCGCGGCGCAGGACCATCCGATGATTGACAGCTTGTGGTCGGGACGCCGTCATATCGGGCGTTTCTCCATTGAGCTGAAAGGGCTCTCGCGAAACGCCATGTTTCGCGGTGTGCGTTTTGGAGAGGACTTGATGGCCCAGATAAAAGGGCGTGAAATTGTCGATATCATGCAGGTGCAACAGTGAACCAGATTTTGGGAAAAGACGCTTTCAGCAAACCTATTTTTGGCGAGAAAATGCGTCAGCAATTTGCGCTTTGCTATCCCGAACAGCCGCAGTTGCTCGATCATGACATGTCAACAAATGCTCTGCTTTCACTGGACGCCTTGGCCAGGCTGGGAACGGCGCTTCCCAAAGCCAGCGTCGAGTATAATCCCGGCGACCTGCCGGTGGGCATAGATCCGAACGATGTTCCTGATAACGGCATGTCAATTGCGGATACGATTTTGATGATTGAGAACTCGGCAAGCTGGGCGGTTCTTAAAAATATCGAGCAAGTGCCGGAATATCAGGCACTGCTCCTATCTTTGCTGGCAGAGATCAAACCGATATTGGAAAACAAGACTGGCAAAATGTTGCGGCCGCAAGGTTTTATCTTTGTGTCTTCGCCAGGTGCCATGACGCCGTATCATTTCGATCCGGAGCATAATATCCTGCTGCAATTACGCGGTGAAAAAACGATGACCGTCTTTCCCGCCGGTGATGAGAGATTTGCTCCGGCAAAGGCTCACGAATCCTATCACACCGGCGGGCCCCGTAATCTGGTATGGGAAGATGGATTTGCTGACCAAGGTAAGGCTTTTCACCTGAATCCTGGCAAAGCGATTTTCGTGCCGGTAATGGCGCCGCATTTCGTCAGAAACGGATCACAGCCTAGCATATCCCTGTCGATCACCTGGCGTTCCGACTGGAGTTTTGCCGAGGCTGATGCCCATGCATTCAATCATATGTTGCGCGGTTGGGGTCTGAACCCGAAAGCCCCCGGCCGGTTCCCTGAACGGAACAGCGCGAAGGCCATAAGCTGGCGTGCCTTGCGAAAACTGCATCTGGTGAAATAAGCCGCTGCCGGTGGCAGACTTGCTGCGAAGTTGACACTAGTTACACGGTCCTTTGCGGTGGTTTTCCCGTGAGGCTTTTCTTAAAGTTCACACAGATCACACCATTGCTAGTGGGATGGTTTTCAAGGAATAGTTCTACGAGCAACCTGGATATGTGTGCTCCGCACTTGATGCGGAACCTAGGATGGCTGTTACGCTCGTCTACTCTGGGCTCCGCATCAAGTGCGGAGCACAAGCCTCGGGTAAACTCCTCTATCGCTATAATTCAAAGTTCGCACAATTCTCACCCTGTTGCGATCAGGTGCAAAACGCCGTCATATCAATATTCAAATCTGAGAAAGAGCTTTGGAAATATTACCACAGGCCCTCGGCTGTAGGAAAGCGCCCCGTCAAATCTGCTTTGCGGGACGCTCTCGATAAATACATAACAAGCCAGAGTTTGGCCTAGGCCTCTTCCTCGTCGTCTTTCTTGCCGAAAAGGGTCGAATATATTCCCAATAGAACCAGCAAGCCGGCCGGAAAAATACCCCACATATGTTTCCATCTTGAAAAGCTGTACCCTTCGGTTGGATCCGAACCCAATGTTTCCTTTAACCGGGACAATTCCGCTTCATCGAGCGGCAGGTACGCATAGCCATCATCGGTTTCAGTGTAGAGCACGAACGTCTCGGTTGTTTCCTTGGCCCACAGCGGAATGAATAACAGGCTTGTTTCTTCATACATATAGCCGACATCGACATAGCTGCCGTCGATCTGATATTCCTCGGTATCCGGAAGGTTTTCGACCAAAGCTATTTCCTGATTGGTCGTTCCACGCTTGCGCGCTTCGGCCGGTTGTGACACCGCGATTGCTAAAAAAACACCAATTATTACAGTAGTATATTTCATATTTCCCCCTCTTGAAGCGGCGACGATAGCTTGCAGTATGCCCATGTGAGTGATGCAGATCACAGGGGACAATTTTTATGTAACGGGGGGCAGAATATGATGCGTGTTCAGTCGTCTTGCGAAGCTAAAACCGTTTGCGAAAGCTTACCTCAACATAGCGCCCGATAGGGTCGATAAAACCCGGCTGATAGCTCAGCGGAACCAGTCCGTCGCTGTCCCGAACGTCCTGAATATCGTCGAAGACATTATCGATGCGAAGAGCGATCCGGCTGCCTTTGAGGAATTTGAACCGCTCGGTCAGAGTACCGCGATCATCGAGATTGATGAAAGCGCGCAGGTTAAGCGTTGTCAGATCCGAGAACCGCAGATCGGAGCTTGTGAGCCCTCCGTCCACGCGCGTCGCAGTTTGATGCTCTGCCTGAACCCGAAAGCCGATACCGTTGTTGAACCAGCGTCCTTGCAGCTCAAATTCATGACGGGGTTGGCCGCCGGTCGATCCAATAGCCGAGCCGTCCAGCAGATCGAGCTCCTCAACGCCGGGGCGGATCAATATGCGTTCATCCAGGTGAACGGTGTGATAGGCTGACACGCGCCAGCGACCACCGCCACGCCTGCCGGGCCGACCGCCGCGTGGTCCACCGGCCCGGGCGCCTGACTGTCCGGATCGGGCCTCACCTGTTGCGGATCGCCGGCTCTCGGTTCTCCCCTCTGGCGGCGGCCTATCGTCCGGCGGTCCACCATCACCAGCACCCGGCCTACCGCCACCTTCACCGCGTAATCCGCGACCACCACGCCGCTGGCCAAAGCGTTTGGAGAACTCCAAGCCGTAGCGAAGACTCTCGCTGCGGACATTACTGTAGTTGACCGGTCGCCGGTCGATGGCGATCAGGCGGCCAGTTTCATCACGTGTAACGCGATCAGGAAAAGCCGCTTCGATTTCTTCGGTCAGCAACGGAAAGTCAGAGGCAACATTCTCGCTATTGTTCCGGATATATTCACCCAGAAATGTCATGCCATCGAGCCATTCGGGGCTATAATTTACGGCCAGCTTGATATCCCGCCGTTTCTCGGCAGGCAGGTTCAGATTGCCGCCCGTGGTGATGCTGGCCAACACGGTTTCGCCATTGGTAAAATCAAAGGTGGTGACATTGGGTGTGATGATGACCGGATTACCAAGCTGCTGGATGGCCGGGGCGGCTTCTTCGCCAATGGCCGAAGCGGTGAAAACCAGCCCGTCAACCGGTTCCCAGTTCAGGCCAAAACCGAATTCGACCAGGCCGCCGAAATCGGAAAGCTCACTATAGCCCAAATTACCATTGATCGACAGTTCGCCAATGACTTCGGTCACGTCGATATTCTCGTCGGCCAGCGGGATATCGATATTGATACCGGCATTGAAATTATCGCGCCCAAGACTGCTCAGCGTGGTCACGCTGTCGGTGGTATCCCGGCTGTCGAGGTCCTGCCGGCTATAACCGCCGCGCAAGGTCGTGGTGACCGAACCGGAAGGCAGGTTGATCAGCGTTCCGGACAGCGTGGCCAAGGACTCAAGTGTGTTGCTGACTGATCGTGCTTCATCGGTGACCGGAGCGAACAGTAATGCGCCGAAGTCTGCGGCAAAAGGGTCTGCTGTGCCTGCGTCGATAGCCGCCTGCAGTGCACTGATATCGCCGCTATTGTCGGTCGTGGTTTCGGTTTCCTCTCGCGCATAGTCAGCGGTCAAGGACCAGCGCCAACCGGACGACGTACCGTTCAGTACCGCACCACCCTGAAACGTGTTGGTCTCGACCGTTTTGCGTAGCGGCCCAAATTGGGTGAAATAGCGGAACAGGGTCTCGTCCGTGACTGACTGTGCAAACGGGTTGGTCGCCGGGATATCCAGCGTGCCACTGGCCAGCCCCAGAAGGGCGCGGGACTTGTCGTAAACATAGCCGCCGTTGAACGCCAATGACATGCCATTGGAAAAGGTACGGCTGTAGTTGCCATTGAATTCGAGCGTATCTGTTGGTGTGCTTAATGTGCGGAAACGGCCAAGATTGACCAGATCACCAGCATCGTCTTGAATGATGCCGCGCTCTGCCTCGGTAATCGCGGTCTGCGTTTCATATTCGATATTCAGGTTCAACCGGCTGTTTTTGCCAATGCGGGTAAAAGTGGACTCCAGCTCTGTCTTGCCCTGATCCCCACGGGTCGGCACACCATATTCGGTCTCCGCGCTGAGCCCGGTATAGTCATCTTGCAGGATGAAGTTGATCACGCGTTCATCCGGTGCATATCCATATTGCAGGGCCAGCTCTTCGGGAAACACCTGAACGCTCTTTATCGCTTCCGGCGGTAAATCGCGGATATCACGGAAACCCGAAGTGCGCTGGCCATTTATCAGGACTATCGGACGCCCGCTGCCGCGTCCGCGGTTGGAACTGGTTTGCGAGCTTAGCTCACCAAGCAGATCTTCAACAGAGGATACGCCATAGCTGGCAATATCGTCGGCATTGAGCTCCACAATCGGCGGAACTTCGGTGATTACTGACCCGCGGAGACGTTCGGCAGTGACGACAATATCCTCGTTGTAGCTATCCTCGTCGTTTGTTTGGGCATGGACGGGAAAGGCATTCATGATGGAAAGGGCCAATATGCTGGCCCCGAAAAACCGGAGGGAGTTTTGTATCATGTGAAAGGCTCTAATGATGTGAGGCGTTGGGGGAACATGGCTAAAATGCCGTGGCGCGGCGCAATGCTCAACTCAATGTTTGTAATAATTTGTCGCAAGTGCGGAGCGTCGACAAATTTTACACTGCGCAGCAAATCCTTCCCTTTTGCAGAAATTGGGGTTATGGCGCACCGCAGCACATCGAAAAACCCACGAATCAACAGGGATGAAGTAAAGCCGAATGGCAAAAGAAGAACTATTAGAAATGAAGGGGATGATCCGCGAATTACTCCCCAACGCGATGTTCCGGGTCGAACTGGAAAATGGTCATGAGGTTCTTGGCCATACCGCCGGCAAGATGCGCAAAAACCGTATCCGTGTGCTGGTGGGCGATGAAGTACTCGTTGAACTCACGCCTTATGACCTGACCAAAGGTCGTATCACCTATCGCTTCAAATAAGCGCGGGATGCTGCCGTGACGCGGCCACATAAATGAAGTTGGTTTTGGCATCATCCAGCCCGCGCAGGCTGGAACTGCTCGGCCGTTTGGGCGTTAAGCCTGACCGGATCGCTTCTCCGGATATTGATGAAACGCCGTTAAAGGGTGAGCTGCCGCGTGACTATGTGCTTCGCATGGCGCAGGAAAAGGCGGCAGCGGTTCAACGTGCCGATGATGAAGTTCTGATCGCTGGTGATACCATCGTTGCGGTGGGCCGGCGGATTTTGGGCAAGGCCGAGAACGAGGCTGAGCAGCGACAATTTATGGAGCTTTTGGGCGGGCGGCGACATCACACGATGTCAGCGGTCTGCGTGATTGCGGCGGATGGCACTGCACGCACCAAATTGTCTGACAGTATCATAAAGTTCAAACGTTTCGAGAACAGCGAAATCGACGCCTATATCCAGTCCGGCGAAGGGCAGGGCAAAGCCGGCGGTTATGCCATTCAAGGCCTTGCCGAAGCCTTTGTGATTTCAATCAGCGGCAGTTTCAGCGGGATCATGGGCCTGCCGCTTTATGAAACACGCAATCTGCTGATTTCCTCGGGCTATCCGCTCCAACACAATGGTGCCTGATTTTCAAAATGGCTGGCTTTATGAGGCCGGTATCGGCGAAAACCGCGCTGCCCGCATTATAGATGGTGAGCTAGTTGCAGCCCGGATTGAGCGTGAGCGGGCGGGTGCACGACGGGGCTCTGTGGTCGATGCGCAGTTTACGGAGCAATGGGTCGCTGGACAATCGGGTATTGTGTCGCTGGAAAGCGGCGAGCAATGCCTGTTGCAACCGCTGCCCAAAGGTCTGACCGAAGGTGCGACTATACGGATCGAAATTGTCCGTGAGGCCCTGGACGAAAAAGGCGGACAATCGAAACGGGCCAAGGCGAGACCGGTAGATGCTGGTAGCGCTCTAACGCAGGGTCCAAACCTCTTGGATATCATCGAAGCAAGCGGTGAGCCGATCCGAAAGGTTCAAGCGCACGAACTGGATATGCTGGCTAGCTTGGATTGGAACGAAGCGATGGAACAGGCAGAAACCGGCCGCATAGAGTTTGACGGCGGCAGTCTGCTGGTCTCCTTAACACCAGCGCTGACGGTCATTGACGTAGACGGTCCGCTCGTACCGCTTGAGTTAGCAAAACGTGCGGCCAAGCAGGTTGCGCTAGCGCTTACGCGGTTTGATATTGGTGGTTCAACCGGCGTCGATTTTCCGACCTTGCAAGCAAAAGCAGAGCGAACAGAAGTCTGCGCTATATTCGATCAGCATATGACGGGCAATTGCGAACGGACGGCGATTAACGGTTTTGGCTTCATGCAAGTGGTCAGCCACAAGACGGGCCCTTCGGTGCTGGAAATAATGCAGGCGGATAAGGTACTGAGTGCGACCCTCATGCTATTGCGCCAGGCGGAACGGACCCCAGGAACCGGTGCCATGCGGCTTGACGTACATCCGGCGGTCGCGGCGAAGCTCAAACACAGGCAGACGTGGCTGGATACGCTGTCACAACGCACCGGTCGCGGCGTTTCAATTG
This sequence comes from Parasphingorhabdus sp., assembly GCF_059726685.1. NCBI lineage: Bacteria > Pseudomonadati > Pseudomonadota > Alphaproteobacteria > Sphingomonadales > Sphingorhabdaceae > Parasphingorhabdus > Parasphingorhabdus sp. The sequence goes on along the minus strand of NZ_AP041068.1, from coordinate 2,974,979 downwards.
CGACAAAAGGCGATATCACTATAGCGGGCGGGCAAATCGCATCGGTTTAGTCCGCTGCACTTGCATTTTCATGGCTCGCTCTGCACAAGCCGTTCCATGACAGATATCATTCTCTATGACTATTGGCGCAGCTCCGCGAGCTACCGCGTGCGTATCGCGCTCAACCTAAAGGGCATTGCGTATAAATCGGTCAGCAAAAATCTGCTCGACGACAGCACCAAACAGGCGGATTATATTGCGCGCAATCCGCAGGGTTTCATTCCGATGCTGCATATTGACGGCCACGATTTGACCCAGTCGCTGGCGATTATCGATTATCTTGATGCGACAGTTCCGGAACCACCCATGGTATCGAGCGACCCGCTCGAACGCAGCCGGACGCTGGCGCAAGCGCTGGTGGTCGCGGCGGATATTCATCCGGTGAACAATCTTCGGATCATGAAATATCTAAAAAACGAAATGGGTCAGGATCAGGAGGCGATCAACATCTGGTATCGCAATTGGGTGAGTGAGGGCTTTAAGGCGCTGGAAGCCATGGCGCCGGAAAGCGGGTTTTTGGGCGGCGATGCACCCAATCTTGCCGATGTCTGTCTGGTCCCGCAAATGTATAATGGCCGCCGGTTTGAAACCGATATGACGGCCTTTCCAAAACTCGTGCGGATTGATGCTGCATGCAATGAACTGGCGGCGTTTCATAACGCAGCGCCCGAACAGGTGAAAACAGTCTAATGAATAAATCAGTTTTGGCGTTGCCTTTGATGGCGCCCATTTGTCTTGTCAGTGCCCCGGCCATGGCGGAATCTACCGCCGATTCAGCGGCTGTGGCTGAAGAAGGGATTACCGTCACAGGCCTGCCGCTGCCGGACGCGGATGATGCCTATAGCACTACCGTGATCGAACTGGACACAGACACGCGCATTGAGAATGCCTTGCGAACGGTTCCCGGTCTTCAGCAATTTCGCCGATCCGATGCACGTTCCGCCAATCCGACCAGTCAGGGGATTACTATCCGCGGCCTTGGTGGTAACGCTTCATCGCGCGCTGTTCTGTTGCTCGATGGCGTCCCACAAGCCGATCCCTTTGGCGGTTGGGTCGCATGGCCGGGTTATGACGCTCTGGCACTTGGTTCAGCCCGCATAACACGCGGCGGTGGCAGCGGCAGCGAGGGATCAGGTGCCATCGCGGGAACAATTGAATTGTTCAGCCAGGATGTAGGTAACCTGATCGAACTGGGCGCAGCTTATGGCAGCCGCAATAGCGTCGATGCAGATCTTTTATTTGGCCGCGAACTGGGGCAGGGGCAGCTTACCATCTCCGCCAACTATGCGCGCGGTGATGGCTTCACACCGATTATCGAAAGCCAGCGCGGTGATGTCGACCATCAGGCGGAATATGAGCAGGCCGGTATCGCTGTGCGCTATGTCGCGCCGCTGACCGACAATACCGAACTGCAAGCCAATGTTCGCGCGTTCACCGATGATCGGGAACGCGGCTTTGCGTTCAGCGAAAACCACAATGACGGCGCTGATGCCAGCATCCGGCTGGTCAACCGGTCCGATACCGGCTGGCAATGGTCGGCCTTGGGATATGTTCAGATCCGCAATTTTGACGTGAGCTTTGGCGGTGTCGCGGCGGATCGTAACAGTGTCCGGCGCGTGTTTGAACAGTTTAATGTGCCCTCAACCGGCCTTGGTGCAAGGTTTGAAGTGCGGCCACCGGTTGGCGACAATATCGAACTGCGCATTGGCGGAGACTGGCGGCGGACGGAAGGCGAGACAAACGAGAATTTCTTCTTCCTCGACGATGACACCCCGCGCCGCAGCCGCAACGCAGGCGGCTCGACCGCCACTTATGGCGCCTTTGTCGAGGCCAGTGTGCAGGCCACGGAGGCACTAACCCTGACCGGCGGTGGCCGCATTGATTTTTGGACCATCGATGATGGCTTCCGCAGAGAGATTGAATTGATCAACCCATTCCCGGGTTCCGTGCGCACGGACGCTCAATTTGATAATCGCGACGGAACCGAGTTCACGGCACGCGGCGGCTTTGCATATGATGCGACCGATCAATTGGCGTTGCGCGGTGCAGCCTATCTGGGCTGGCGTTTGCCGACGTTGAACGAACTGTTCCGGCCCTTCCGCGTTGGTCCAGATGCCACTGCGGCGAATGAACTGCTCAAGCCAGAGCGAGTGAAAGGCGCGGAACTGGGGCTGGACTGGGATAGCGAATCTGTTTCTATCGGGATAACGGCTTTCTACAACGAACTGGATGATGCGGTTGCCAATGTAACACTGGACACGGGGCCAGGACTATTCCCAGGTGTCGGCTTCGTCTCCGGGGCAGGCGTCTTCCGTCAGCGCCAAAATCTGGATTCCATTGAATCCAAGGGCATTGAAATCGACACCGAATTTGATCTTGGCAGCCTGGTGAATAATTTATCCGCTCGTGCCGCCTATTCCTATGTTGATGCGGAAGTAAAGGCCTCTGGAGATGCAGCGGCGGTGGATGGATTACGTCCGGCTCAGATTCCTGAGCACAATGCTTCTGCCAGCCTGCTTTGGGAGAAGAAAAATGGAACGGGTGCGTCTGTCTCGTTGCGCTATATCGGAAGCCAGTTTGAAGATGACCAGAACACACGCCGGCTGGATGATGCATTCACCATTGATGGCCGTCTCGCTTTTGCAGTGAATGATCGTTTGTTGGTCGAAGGGCGGGTTGAAAATCTGTTTGATGCGCGGGTAGAGACGGCCGTTAGTAGTAGCAATATTATCGAACGTGCTTTTCCGAGGACATTTTGGATTGGACTTCGCACCAAAATTGAATAAATATTACTTATGACCGCAAACCTTGACGATTTTATCCCGTACCAACTGTCCACCGCATCCAATGCGGTGAGCGATCTGATTTCAAGCGAGTATAAGAGCCGCTTCGGGCTGAAAATCCCGGAATGGCGGGTTATGGCCGTTCTCGGAAATCGCGGTGCATCGACACAGCGACAGCTTGTCGAAGCGACCCTGATGGACAAAGTGACAGTCAACCGGGCTGTTAAAACTCTGGTGGATCGCCAGTTGCTGGGGCGCAGCCCGAATAGCGCCGACGGTCGTTCTCATCATTTGATGCTCAGCCAGAATGGCCGCGACCTTTATGACCAGATCATGCCCGCAGCGGAAGCGATGGAAAAGAAGGTGATGACTGTCCTGACAGATGATGATCAGCGGCATTTGTCAGAAATGCTGGCTAAAATAAAACAGTCTGCTGATGATATCGCGGCCGGTTAAACAGCCGGTTTGACAGTATCCCGAACAAAAAAAGAGCGGTTTTGAAGACCGCTCTTTTTTCATTTTTTGTTTTGATGCCTCTAGCTACATCATCGTATCGGAGATCGAACAGGCTGCCGGCCCAAGGATCACGATAAATAGCGTCGGCAGAATGAACAGGATCAGCGGGATCGTCATAATCGCTGGCAGACGCGCGGCTTTTTCTTCAGCCCGCATCATCCGATCATTCCGGAATTCTGCTGAGAGAACGCGCAAGGCTGATGCTAACGGCGTACCATATTTCTCTGTCTGGATCATCGTTGTGACCACGCCTTTGACATGCTCCAAGGCCACACGATAGGCGAGATTCTCAAAAGCCTGACGGCGTTCTGTGAGGAAGCCCAGCTCAATGGATGTCAGTGAGAACTCATCCGCCAGTTCGGGATAGGCATCGCCCAGTTCCTTGGCCACGCGGGCAAAAGCGGCGTCGACGGTCAGGCCAGCCTCGGCACAGATGACCAAAAGATCAATCGCGTCTGGCAGGCCTTTGCGAACCAGATCGGTTCGCTTGGCGATCAGGTTGTTCAGGTAAACGTCAGCGCCCTTATAACCCGCAATGCAGGCACCGGCGAAAGCACCGAACTTCTTGATCGGTGTCCAGTCGGGCATGTAATCAAAGCCATAAAGGGCGAGGGCAGCTGCGCCGCCGAGAACAATCGGCAAGACCAGACGGCTGAAGATAACCGCGTAAGCGAGATCTTTCGAACGGATGCCAGCCTGGGCCAGTTTCTGCTGCGATTCTTTTAGCTGATCGTCCTGCAAAACTTTGAGAGACGACAGCATGCCGCGCATACGATCTGTTGTATCGTTCTGCTGGATCAGCTTAGCGCGCTTCTTGGTTGTTGAGGCGGTGATACCGGCCTTCAACTGTTCACGCCGTTCGTTCAGCGATTTGACACGCTTCGCCATGGGATCTCGGACGGTTACGGCCGTATAGATTGCAAACACAACAGCGAGCGTTGCTACGGCAGCCAAAATGGTTGCCACCCAGAGGACGTCTATTCCCAGTAAAGTTGGACCACTATCGGGCATTGCCTTACACCTTCCTCTTAGATTTCAAAGTTGACCATTTTGGCCATGATGAACACACCGATGCTCATCCAGGTCAGCCCGCCGAGGCCAGCGATGATCAAGCGTTCTTCGTAAAAGAATCCCGCGAGATAAGTTGGGTTAACTGACCAAACCAAGGCGAAAACGATGAATGGCAATGAACCAACAATGTAGGCGGATGCCTTTGATTCCGAAGACATGGCTTTGATTTTCAGTTTCATCTGACCGCGTTTACGCAGCACATCTGCCAGGTTGGCCAGCGTTTCGGCCAGGTTACCACCTGTCTCACGTTGAATGGCGAGCGTGATGCAGAAAAATTTGAATTCTGGTGTATCGAGCCGTTTGGCGCTTTCCTGCAAAGCATCTTCCATTGTCCGGCCAATTTTGATCCGGTCAACAACCTTGGCAAATTCTTCGCCTACGGGCCCGTCAATTTCCTTTGCAACCACACCGATGGTTTCCGTTACCGGTAGACCCGAACGTAGACCACGAACCAAAAGTTCGATCGCATCAGGGAATGAAGCGGTAAACTTGCTGACTCTCATACTGATCAGGATGCCGACAATCATATGCGGTAGGCCAAATCCAACCGCCAGTCCCCCAAATATGCAAAGGAGCAAGGGCGCTCCCTGAAAGATCAGGCCGGCACAGACGAGAACAGCGATTCCGAGGCAAACCGAAAAAAACTGCTTGATGGTCCATTCGCGCCCGGTTCGGTCGAGCCGGATGGCGAGCATGTCCATTCTCGACAGCGTTTCGCCGGTGGGTCGATGGTTTTTCCGGCGGGCACTGACCGCCTTTTTCATCTGTTCTTCCATTTTGGCATTGGTGCTTTCCGAATGACGGAAGCGCACTTTGTCCAGACGCTTTGCCTTTGCCGTAGCCTCTGAAGGGCCGGCAAAAGCAAACACGATGAGCATAAGGACTAGCAATATTCCTCCACCCAGAATGGCTGTCTGCATCATATCCATTACGTGCATCCTTGCATGTTAGAAAGAAACGGGCTGGGCATCACGATTCGGATGTCTCGCCTTCTTTCTTCTTCTTTGATGGCAGGAGTGATTTCATCCCTCCAAATTTATCCATCAGAGATGTTTTTGCTTTGCCTTCGCCTTCTTCACCTTCGTCTTCGACGGTGCCAAGAATATGTTCGGACAGCGCAATAATCTTGCCGGTCGCCTTGCTTGATTTACCAGCTTCTACAAAGGCTTGCCCCAATTTCGCTGCATGCGCGGCTGCTTTGGGATCGGCCGGGATCATGATATCGATTTTGCGCTCGATCGAATTCTCAAAATCCTGTCTGGAGATTTCCAGACCACCGGATTGCACTTTGTTGGCAACAACAATCACTTTGCTCTGCGCTGCATGCGATTTCAGCCATGACAGCAATCGAATAGCATCGCGGGCGGAAGCCAATGTCAGTTCCGTGACAATGACGGTCGCGTTCACATCACCAAGAAGATGCGGATAGTTGATCAGCATATCACGCGGCAGATCGATAACCGTACATTCGAAGGCAGCACGAAATTCTTCCTGCAACTGGAAAAATGCTGTTCCGTCGGTCATCATCGGTGAGTTGATCGGCGCCTCAGCCGACAGCAGAGACAGCTTGTCATTCGCCTTGATCATCGCCCGTTCAATGAACAGACCGTCGATACGGCTGGGATTGTCGATGGCATCGGTAAGTCCGCGGCCCGGCTCAAGGTCCAACGCCAGAGCGCCGGTACCGAAATGAACATCAAGGTCGAGAAGGGCGGTCAAACGCTCTTTTTCGTTGCTGAGCAACCATGCGAGTGATGTCGCAATAGTCGATGCACCGACGCCGCCACGGGTTCCGATGACAGCTGTGGAAACATGAGGCTTCTCACTGGCTTGTTCATCGGTTTTCGGTGCGTTGAGCACGGCTTGTGCCTGGCTCAGTACGTCACGCAATTGTTCGGGGCTGAACGGCTTCAGGAGATAGTCCTGCAGCCCGCTAACGATCAAATCGCGGTAGAGACGGACGTCGTTTACCTGACCCATGGCAATAACCACAGTTCCGGGTTCACAGACTTCAGCCAAAGAATTGATGTCGGCCAATGGATCGCCAGATTCGGATAGATCGACCATCAAGATATTGGGGCTCGCCGCAACGGAAAGCGACTGCACGGCGTTGCGAAGTCCACCTTTGTGACACTTGTCTACCGGCCAGCCCATTTCTTCTACGACAGGACGCAGCAGGTCCAGCGTATCTTCATCACATACGAAAGCGGAGAACGGATCACGTCCGTTTACGGCACCGGGTTTCCAGGGAGCGTTCATTATAGGCCTCCAGCTTGTTTGGCTTTATTACGATAGGCACGAATGGCCTTTGATGCCTCCGACTGATCTTCGCCATCGCGGGCCTGGCCGCGCACGAGATCTTCAGGATCGGCAATCATTGCCGCCATTGTGCTGTTAACTCCGCATCCGTAATTTTCGCTCGTACGAGCCTGAAAATCGGTATGGCTGCGGTTGCTCCAATCCGGGCAACCAGGAACGGCTGCGGTTGAGCGTGAAACAACAACGCGCATTGCACCGCTTGGAACATTGCCTTCGGTTACCGGGGCAATGTCGCTGATCAATAATCCTTTTTGAGCGGCCAGGGCTTCAACTGCACCGCGAGCCGAGGCTCCGGCGTTGTAACCCGGGTCGTCAATGGCAACGCGATCTCCGTATCCCAGATCCAAGGCATCAAACCAGCCCGCAAGGCGGCGAAACTCGGCATCGGGGAGTGATCCCGATCCTGCCGTGTTGACGTCCAGCACGAAGTGCGACCGGGTAACAACCGGTTGCCGTTCGCTGTACACGGTACGGTTGGCTGTCGTGCTACCGCATGCTGCGACAGATAGTCCGAGAGCGGTTACAAGTGCTATAGAAACAAAACGCATGATGTCTTCTCCTGAAACGGACTATTTATCGAAGCTGAAACCGGGGGCAGCACCACCAGATTTTTTCGACTTTTTGGCGGTTTTACTGCTGCCTGGTGCGGACATGCTGCTGAGTGCAGGGCCCGATGCCACCGGTGGAGCAACCTTTGGTTTTGGGCGATCACCGGTACCGGTTGAACTGTGCCGGTTCATAATCAGCCGTTCAAAATCATTGGCTTGCTTGAAGCCATCGGTGGGCAGGACGATATCGCTGTCGCTGACCGGTTTGACGAGATATGGTGTCACAACGATCATCAACTCGGTTTCGTTCTTTCGATATCCGTCCGATTTGAAGAGGTTACCAAGCACTGGTATATCGGCCAATCCCGGTGTTTTATCAATGGATGAGCTGTAGCTATTCTGCATCAACCCAGCAATCATGAAGCTTTCGCCAGAACCCAGTTCAATTGTGGTTTCCGCCTCTCTTGTAGAGATAGCCGGAATCTCAAACCCGTTGAGACGAACGGCCCCTTGCGAGGATATTTCCGATACGCTTGGTTTTACGCGAATCGAGATACGCCCGTTTGAAAGAACGGTCGGTGTGTAAGAAAGGCTAACACCAAAATTCTGGTAGGTAACACTAACTTCACCAAAGCCCGAGGATTGTGGTATCGGGAATCGGCCACCCGCCAGGAAGGTTGCGGTTTCACCTGAAATGGTGGTTAAATTGGGCGATGCTAATGTTGTCGATAGACCAATCCGTTCAGATACATCGAGAGCCGTCGCAATATCCAATCCAAACAGACGCCCTGCCGCAGTGACGGCATCCAATCCACTTGCTTGATTGAAGTTAAATGCCGTACCGCCTTGCGTAACAAATTGACCGGTGGCCGTGTTAAATGGCAGGGAAATTGATCCCGCCGGTAATCCGAACAAGCTGGAAGCATCCAGCGTGGGGAATCCACTTGTATCGAAATCAGTAATCGCCCCGAAGTTACGACCCCTGTTAACTCCAAATTGAAAACCATTGGTAGTATCGCGTGTCGTCACGTTGCCATTGATATTCTTGGCAAGCGAGCGAGCTACTTCCGCAAAACGGACCCGTAAATTGACTTGCAAAGGGGTCGCTGTTTTTAGTCTGCTGACAACACGCGTGTCATCGCCAACATAGGCCTGAACCAGATTTTCTGCTTCTTCAGCATCATCCGGATTAGCGATTGTCCCTGTTAAAAGCACAAAGTTGTTTGTTGTGCTCACCGAAATTTTTGCGTCTGGCATGGCTAAGCCCAGCATCTGGTCAATCGATGAAATCTCAGCACCAACAGAAACTTCCGCAGAATATACGACCTTGCCTGAACGGCTAGTTGCATAGAAGCTGGTTTGTCCGCCTGACTTCCCAAAGATGTATAGCTGGCGTTGGGAGCGAACCTGCACGTCGGCAATATCATCTTCAGCAATGAAAACGTCTTGGATCGGCGCCGGTAGTGTAATCAGCTTGCCACGACCAACAGCAACCGAAACACGGGATTGTGGTGCGGTAATCTTGACCGATTGAGCATTAAGTGGTGTCGCGCTGTTGACGGACACGGTTAGGGCCAGGACGGAAGTAACGGCCGCGCCCATCACCTTTTTTGCTGATATTTTGTTTGTTTGGCGGTTATGCTTTGCATATTGAATGGCCATTATTTGTCTCCAAACTTAACTTCATTGACGGCATTACCGCGTGCTATCCGGACTTTTGGTCCTTCTGGCTTTTGTTCTTTGGTCAACTGCGGTGGGGTGCGTGCTTCAAAGCGTGACACTTCACCGCCGGTTGAGAAGGTTGATTTCTTGGAATCCGGCCGTGTTGCGAGAGACTTGATCATAGCCGCTTCCTGGGCTGGATCATCGGTTTTAGGCAGTTTGATCTCACCAGAGGCAATCGCTTCTTCAAGCTCTGCGGTGCTATCAGCAAGCGAACGAAGGGACAGGCTCAGCGTACCCAAGGTTTGGGCAACAGCTACTTTTTCAGCAATTTTCGGCGTTGCTTCAAGCGTAACCAACTTGGTTTTCACCGGTACGGCCTGACCTGCCTCATTTGTTGTTTGGGTAACGCGGTTATCGGTAGCGAGAACGCGAATATTACGGATGACCGTTTCTGATACTTTGAATTCCGGTCCTTGACCCTTAATTGTCTGGGTTAGCACGAGATCAACTCGGTCTCCCGGGAACACGAAACCGGCAACACCGGTCAAGCCAGAAACTGGAATAGTAACGGCACGCATGCCGGGTCCGAGTGCTGCTGCCAGGAAGCCGCGATCACCGGGGCTAACAATAGCACCTTTCGTGAGTGGCTGTCCGGCAGTAATAGCGTTACGAACGACTGTACCGTTCAGAGATTCAATGTCTGTACCTTCTTTTTGGAAATAAGCTTCCTCAACAAGGTCTTCCGGCCAAGGCTGGAAGCTGAAGGCATCAGGTGTAATGATAGTGCCAACGGGCAAGGCGCGCGAAGCGACGAGAACTTCGTCCCCCAGTACTTCGACCTTTTTCGCTTCCACTTGTGGTGCAGCAGCACCCGCGAACATACTTCTGGCGAGCAATGCTGTGACCGCAGCCACTACCAATGCGCCGATAAGCAAAATTAGTTTCTTCTTGTCCATGACGTCTTACGCCTCCTGAATGCCCCACCGGAATCGATCACCCTGAATGATCCGTTGGCGGTAGATTTCTCTTTCAAGTAAAATGGTTAAAATATCGTTCGTTAATTATCCAAAGCCCTGCAAATGATATGGCAACTCCATATGGGACCTTTACTGGACCCTCAGTTTTTTGGATTTTCTTAGCTGTTATCATTAACAGCGTGAGGACTCCGCCAGCGATGGACATGATCACCAACATCTGAATTAGCGTGAGCCAATGGAGCCACAACGCAATGGCTGTAAGGAGTTTTACGTCCCCGCCGCCCATCGCACCGATCGCGAACATTCCGGCAAATATGGTAAACACGACCGTAGCGATGCCAATTTGCCACACCATGTCTGGCCAAAAAGCCATGTCACTGGCGATCCAGAACACCGGCGCGCCCAATGCAATGGCCAGATTCAGCTTGTTGGATATTTGACGGCTCTTGATATCAGTGATCGCGGCCACGATCAGCGCAATTGCCAAGCCGCCCCAGAGCAAGTAAATGAGTTGTTCCCCGTTCATGGGAAACAGCTTTAAGAAAAATGCCTTACCAAATAGTAACCATCATGGCCGGAGCCCATTTTTGAGTCGATTAAACCCGCCTATATTTGATCGACGCTCCATCCCTGAAGACGCGCAAGAGCTGATCTGGCACGCTCCGGATGGTTGGGCGTTGCGGCAATTTGAATGGTCGCAGCCCAGGAGTAATGCTCGCGGTTCGATATTGTTCATGACCGGTCGAGCAGATTTCTATGAAAAATATCTCGAGACATTCAACGATTTTCATGCCGCTGGATGGAATGTTACTTCGTTCGATTGGCGAGGGCAGGGCGGTTCAGGCCGGTGCGGTCCGCATCCACATGTCGGGCATATCGATGACTTTGCGACATGGGTTAATGATCTGAGCGCCTTTTACGAACAATGGCGGGGCGGGCATAGTGGACCTCATGTAGTCATCGGTCACAGCATGGGTGGTCATCTTGTTACCCGTGCGCTGGCCGAACAGCGCATTCATCCCGATGCCGCGATATTATGTGCACCAATGTTGGCACCAGCCGGCGGGGGTATGCCTGAATGGACCGCGCATCTGCTGTCCAAAATGATCTGTGCCTTTGGCAGAGAGAAGCGCCGTGCCTGGAAAGTTAGTGAAAAACCGTTGGAGCCTGAGATATTGCGGCAGGGTCTGCTGACTCACGACGCCGACCGTTATTCCGATGAATTTTTCTGGTTTAGGGAACGCCCGGATGTCCGTTTGGGGCCAGCAAGCTGGCGCTGGGTAGAGCGGGCTTATTCTTCCACCCGCGGGCTTAGAAACCGTAGGCATCTTGAAGCAGTGGATATCCCGGTATTTTTCCTGGCAACGGAAGTGGACGAACTGGTTGACCATCCGACCATAGAACGTGCCGTGCACTTGCTGCCCCATACCGAGATGAAATTATTCGGCAAAGAATGTGCTCACGAGATCTACCGTGAGGCTGACCCTGTACGCGATGCTGCCTTGCAAGCCAGTTTTGAGTTTCTAGATAGGGTGGCACCGCAGCAATGAGTAAATTTACGCATGAACCAATATGATGTCGCCATTATCGGGGCCGGAATTGCGGGCGCAAGTATAGCCTCGGAAATAGCCGACCATTGCTCTGTCATCATATTGGAAGCGGAAGACCAACCGGGATATCACAGCACTGGCCGGTCAGCGGCATTTTGGACAGAGAGCTATGGCGGGCCGCAGGTGCAGCCGCTGACCACTGCTTCTTACGATTTTCTCCATCATCCGCCCGCCAGGTTTTCCGAGACCAGTTTTTTGAAGAAGCGCAGGGCCGTCAATATCGGACGTGCCGGTGACCAGCATCTGCTGGAGGATTTCGTCTCTGAGTTCAAAGATAGCGGGATATCTATGGTTCGATGGGACCGGGATGATATTACGGCTGTCGTGCCTCATCTGAAGCAAGGATGGGATCGAGCGGTTTATGAGCCTGATTGCTGCGATATCGATGTGGCCGGGTTGCACATGGCTTATATACGTGATGCGAAACGCAAAGGTGTCGCCTTATCCTGTAACACCCAGGTCGCGGAAATTGCGCATGACGAGAGCGGATGGGTGATCAATAGTGGCGATAATGCCATTCGCGCGAAGTTGATAATCAATGCCGCTGGTGCATGGGCAAGCGAAATCGCCAGTCTTGCAGGCGCGTTGCCAATCGAAATTCAACCGATGCGTCGAACGATGGTGCAGTTACACACCGATCCGCCGTCCGCACCAGATATGCCGTTGGTCGTGGCACTGGACGGCAGTTTCTATTTCAAGCCCGAAGCTGGCGGTAGTTTCTGGCTCAGTCCGCATGACGAAACACCGGTTGTTGCCAGTGATGTAGCGCCGGAAGAATGGGATGTCGCGGTGGCGATAGATCGCTTTCAATCGATACTGGACGTCGAAATCAAAAGCGTAAACCGCAAATGGGCGGGGCTGCGCAGCTTTACGCCTGATCGACTGCCGGTTTATGGATATGATCCCCAGCAGCCCGATTTTTTCTGGTTTGCTGGGCAAGGAGGCTTTGGCATTCAGACAGCACCGGCTGCCGCGAAACTGGGGAAATCGATTTTTCTGGGTATGGAAAAAGAGGCTGCAGTAAAGGGACTCGATTCCGATCTATACGATCCTTCGCGTTTCGCCGTCATGATGGCTTGATAAATTCGTCATTGCGTTCAGCGCCTTAAGACGCAATAAATCTCCTGTCCGATACGGACCGACAAAGGCCAGTATAGGCCTAAAATGGAGACAGATAATATGGCGCACAAATTTGAAATTTATAAGGATAAAAAGGGCGAGTTCCGGGTTCGCTTTAAACATAATAGCGAGATCATGTTCTCAACCGAAGGTTATAAGAGCAAATCCAGCGCCAAAAATGCAATTGCTTCCATCATTAAAAACGGCCCCGGCGCTGAGGTTGAAGATAACAGCTAAGTTCATAGCTATCTAAACAGTTACCGTCATCCCGGTCAGCGCCGGGATGACATTTGCATCAATGGCCGGCAGTCACGTTCATCGCGGCATTGCTGGCCAGCATATCGGCGCGCTCGTTGTCCGCGTCTCCGGCATGACCCTTGACCCAATGCCATTCGATATCATGGCGTTTCACCGCTTCGATGAGGTCTTGCCATAGATCGGCATTTTTGACCGGCTTTTTTCCTGCGGTGCGCCAACCATTTTTCTGCCAGTTAAACACCCATTTGGTGATACCGTCCTTCACGTAGGTGCTGTCAATCGACAGCTTGACCCTGCACGGCCGCTTTAACGCATTGAGCGCTTCAATAGCAGCGCGCAATTCCATTCGGTTGTTGGTCGTCTCCGGTTCGCCGCCGGAGATTTCCTTTTCTGTTTTGCCATGCCGGATTAATGCTCCCCAGCCGCCCGGACCGGGATTGCCCTTGCAAGCGCCGTCTGTTGCGATTTCGACAAAAGAGAGATCACTCATGCGACGAAGACCCCTGGATTGGTCTGATAATATTTCAGACGATTGAGAAAAGCGGTCGGGTCTTTGCGAGTTACCAGAGCGTCGGCGGGCGTGTTGATCCAGTCATACGCACGGGTCAACAAAAAGCGTAGTGACGCCCCCCGGGCCAAAACAGGCAGGGCCGCGCGTTCTTCTGCGCTGAGATCAAATGCATCGCTATAGCCCTCCAGAAGCGCGGCCGAGATCGCTTCGTCAAACTGTTCACCATCTTCGGAAAAACACCAGGCTGCATGGGTCACAGCCATGTCATAGGCGCGAACATCTGTGCAGGAAAAATAAAAGTCAATCAGGCCGGTAACCGCATCATCAAGCATCAGCACATTGTCCGGGAACAAATCGGCATGGATGACAGATTGTGGCAATGTGACCGGCCAATGTGCATCAAGATAATCGAGTTCGGCCGCCACAATATCATTGAGATCAGGTGCAATTTCATTCAGTCCGCCGGGACCGCAATCAGCGGCGAGCTCGCGCCATGTGTCGTGGTCCATGCTATTGGCGCGCTGCATGTTGAAGTCTTGTAGGGCATTATGCATGCCGCCTAGCGCTTGGCCGGTGGCTCGGGCTTGTGCCGCAGTCGGCATCGTCACGGAAATACCGGGAAGAAATTTGATCAGACAAGCATGTCGGCCGCACAAATTTTGTATTTTCGTACCAGTGCGGTCAGCGATCATCGGTGGTACCGGTTGTTTTTTCTCGGCCAAATGGTCGAGCATCGCAATGAAGAAGGGTAAATCGTCCGGGTCGACACGCTTCTCGTAAAGCGTCAAAATGAACCGATCTTGCGTCGTTTCAATCAGGTAATTACTGTTCTCTACGCCCTCGGCTATGCCTTTGGCAGATACCAATGTGCCAACATCAAACCGGCCCAAGAAGGTTTCAATCTCTTCAGCACTGACCTTGGTATAAACAGCCATCAGGCGGCTTCGAGTCCACGCGGTAGCTTGAAAACCATGCGCTCGTCAGCCGTTTTTATCTTTTGTTCGTCGACGATGTAGCGTTCCTCAAGATGGGACACGACTTCGCGCACCAATATCTCCGGAGCGGAAGCGCCAGCGGTCAAACCAAGTGTCGCAACACCTTCCATCCAGGCAAAATCAATGTCGTCCGCGCGCTGGATAAGATGGGCAGCTGTTCCCTCACGCTCGGCGACTTCCACAAGTCGCAAGCTGTTAGAGCTGTTTGGCGCACCAATAACCAGAACCAAGTCGCAGGATTTCGCGATGCTTTTCACAGCATCTTGGCGGTTTGACGTGGCATAACAAATATCTTCGCCTTTTGGTCCCACGATATTTGGGAAGCGCTCCTGCAGCGCTTCGACAATCGCCCTGGTATCATCGACGGAAAGGGTGGTCTGGGTCAGAAACGAAAGCTTCTCCGGGTCCGCTGGCTTTAGCGCGGCAACATCTTCCAGTGTCTCGACCAGAGTCATCATGCCTTCATCGACCTGACCGAAAGTTCCAATGACCTCAGGATGATTTTCATGTCCGACGAAAATAATATGCCGTCCTGCCTCAACCTGTCGTTCGGCCTGACGATGTACCTTTGACACCAGAGGGCAAGTAGCATCGACATATTCCAGGCCGCGTTCTTCTGCTTTGTGCGGTACGGCTTTGGGCACTCCGTGTGCTGAAAAGACCACCGGAACACCGTCCGGTACCTCGTCAAGTTCCTCGACGAATACGGCACCAAGCTTTTTCAATTCATCCACAACATAGCGGTTATGGACAATTTCGTGGCGTACATAGACAGGAGCTCCATATTTTTCGATTGCCAGTTCCACGATTTTTATGGCCCGATCAACGCCCGCGCAAAAGCCGCGGGGGGCTGCTACAAGCAAGCTAATACGGGGTTTTCCTGATTCTGCATGATTCATATTCAAAGCCTTAATGAAAAACGGAGGCGGCGAAAAGCCTGTCTGTTCATCCTATGGATGGTTGCGTGCTCTTAAAGGCATAGATAAGGGTTTCCAAACCCTGAACAAGGACGCAGGTCAAATCTGCGCGAAATGGGATAAAAGGCAAGGAATAAGCATGATACTCAAACGGCGTTTCAATAAGTTGTTATTGACCGGTGGAACGGTTTTGGCATTGGCGGGTTGCGCACAAGACGGCGCCATCGATGTCAGCTCCGGCGTTGGCGTTAGCGTAACCCGAAGTGGTTGTCCCGCAGTTGCCGTTCCCGATTATACAGGTGATGTCACCATTTTTGATCCCGTGAACAGCACAGATGCGAGTGCGATTGATGTTGTGGCCAATATCACCAACGTCCGTTCGACTTGTAACAGCGAAGGCGCGCGGATTTATTCCGAAGCCACGTTTGACGTTTATGCAGTCCGCTCTCGCCCCCAGGGTGCGCGAACGGTTACCGTACCATATTTCTCGACGGTCGTGCAGGGTGGGACTGCCGTTGTTGCCAAGCGCGTTAAAAATGTAACGCTGACTTTCGCTGATGGCGAATATCGCGCTTCAGCTTCCGGTAAAGCGGGCTCCTATGTTGATGCGGCGGCTGCGCGGCTTCCAGAAGATGTAATCGAACGCATTACACGCAAAAGAAAACCTGGAGACCCCGACGCTGCACTGGATCCGCTAGCAGATCCAGCGGTGCGAGCTGCGGTAGCAAGGTCAACTTTTGAACTTTTGATCGGTTTTCAGCTGAGCCCGGAACAGCTGCAATATAACGCGACCCGATAAACTTCTTGGTCAACAAAGCTTTGGGCCGACAAAGCTCTGGGCATATATTACGTTTGGCTCGGCGGGTCCGGGCTCTATAATCTATTGAAAATTGGGGTGAAGCGATGCTGTTTCATATTTTTCAGCAACATATTGATAAAGCGCTAGATGATCTGGTTACCGATGGTGATTTACCGGCAGACCTTGATCGCAAAAACGTGACGCTGGAGCCACCGCGCGATCCGTCACATGGTGATTTGTCAACCAACGCTGCAATGGTCCTGTCAAAGGCAGCAGGAGAGAAACCACGCGATCTGGCGGAGAAGATTGTCGGCAAACTCGAAGCTCTTGATGATGTCAAAACGGCAGAAATGGCCGGGCCGGGATTTATAAACCTGCGCGTCAGTGATGCTGTTTTGATCGCGGAACTGAAAGAAATCGAGGCATTGGGCGCGGATTATGGCCGCTCTAACAAGGGGCAGGGTGTCACCGTCAATGTTGAATATGTATCGGCCAATCCAACCGGGCCCATGCATATGGGGCATTGCCGCGGTGCGGTCGTCGGCGATGCCTTGGCTGATTTGCTCGAGTTTATCGGGCACAAGGTGATCCGCGAATATTATGTCAACGATGCGGGTGCGCAGGTCGATCTTCTTGCTCAGTCAACTTATCTAAGATATATGGAGGTGCTTGGGCACAAAGGCGACTTTACCACTGAACAATTTCCTTGGCTCGAATCTCAATTTAAAAAATGGGAGGATCGGGAAAATCGGCTCTATCCCGGCGATTATTTAGTCCCGATCGCTAACGAGATTGCTGATGAATTTGGCAACACTTTTGCAGATAAACCAATAGAAGCTTGGCTTCAAATATTTCGCAAACGGAGCGTAGCCGGCATGATGGATATGATCCGGGCCGATCTCGCACTATTGGGTATCGAGCATGATGTTTTCTCTTCTGAAGCGGAATTACACGAAGCGGGCAAGGCAGATGTAGCCGAAGCAGAGCTGCGCGCGCGGGATCTGGTTTATGATGGCGTGCTCGAAAAACCCAAGGGTAAAACCATAGACGATTGGGAGCCCGTGGAGCTGCCTCTGTTCCGTTCGACCCAATTTGGTGACGATCAGGACCGGCCGATCAAGAAATCCAATGGACGCTGGACTTATTTTGGCGGTGATCTGGCCTATCATTTCCAAAAAGCCCAACAGGCGGATGAGTTGATTGACATTTGGGGTGCCGATCATTCCGGCACGGTCAAGCGGATCAAGGCGGCCGTGGCGGCGTTGACCGAGGGCAAAACCAAATTTGACGTGAAGCTGATCCAGATGGTTCGGTTGCTGCGCGATGGCGAGCCGGAGAAAATGTCGAAACGTTCGGGCAATTTTGTCACTATCGCGGATATGGTCGAAGAAGTCGGCAAGGACGCGGTGCGTTTCACGATGCTGACCCGCAAGGCCGATGCGCAGATGGACTTTGACTTTGCCAAGGTAACCGAGGCTTCACGGGACAACCCGGTATTTTATGTGCAATATGCCCATGCCCGGATCCAATCCACCTTGCGCAAAGCGGCGGAAGAGGAAAATGTCCTTCCCTCAGCCGATCATCTCGACAAGCTTGGCGCCGAAGAACTCGACCTTGTCAAACAGGCTGCCCAATTCCCGAGAATCGTCGAATCGGCCGCGATGAGTCGTGAACCGCACCGGATTGCTTTCTACCTCAACGACCTCGCAGCAGCGTTTCACGCCTTCTGGAATATGGGCAATGATCGGCCTGAAATGCGGATCATCATGGTTAACGATCCTGCCATGACGTCTGCTAGGCTTTTCTTAGCTAAATATTTAGGGCAAGTAATTAAGAACGGTCTCGCGCTGATGGGGGTCAGTGCCGCTGACAAGATGTGAGCGTTCGAGAATTGCTGTGGGGTTTGAGTAATGTCTGATGTGAATAGTGATAGTCTGGATCTGGACGATGACAATCGTCTACCTTGGCTGGAATCTGCCGAAGACTATGATGGAGAGGATGAATATTCTCCCCTTCGTGTCGCCTTGTTTGTAGGTTTGGCCATAGCGCTGCTGGCAGCAATTGTCGGCGGCATCTATTGGATGCAGAACCGCGATGCGGGCGGCCTGAGCGGCGACGGCACATTGATCGCGGCACAGGAAGGCGATTATAAAATACGCCCTGATGATCCGCAGGCCAAGCAGTTCGAAGGCGAAGGCGACGCGAGTTTTGCCGCTTCCGAGGGACAAGGCACAGCAGGTAAACTTGGCACAGCGCCGCCTGTAGAGGCTCCGATCAAGAAAGCTGGAACTGTTGCTCCGTCAGCTCCCGGCAGTGCGATGATTCAGCTTGGTGCATTCAGTTCCGCCGGGCAGGCTGATAGCGCCTGGTCTGGTTTCAGCAGGCGCTTTGCTGACATTGGCGCCTTGCCGAAGAAAATTGTGCAAGGCACGGTTGAAGGTGGAACTATCTATCGCCTCAATGCGGTGGCTCCGAACGTTCAGGCAGCGCAACAGGTGTGCAACGGTTTGAAAGCAGCAGGTGAAAGCTGCCTCGTCGTTCCACAATAAGCTTTAAAGATATCGGTTTCCTCTCGCGCTTTGGGTGAGCGCGGCAAGGTGCCTGCGTCGAAAATCGGGGACGCGCTGTGGATAACGGCGCTTTCCGCTTTACCGGTCCGCCAATTTTCCGCATGATAAGTCATATTATGCGCGGGATTGGGTAGAGTTAAGTCATGAAACCGGTCATTTTTGGTATGTCGGGATTAAGCCTGACGGCGGA
The DNA here is from genome assembly GCF_059726685.1 of Parasphingorhabdus sp. Lineage (NCBI taxonomy): Bacteria > Pseudomonadati > Pseudomonadota > Alphaproteobacteria > Sphingomonadales > Sphingorhabdaceae > Parasphingorhabdus > Parasphingorhabdus sp. The sequence continues at coordinate 2,956,092 of NZ_AP041068.1, read as the reverse complement.
CGAAAAGGCGTTTTTCAAGGAAAGCGACCCAGCGGGCTATATTATTTTCGGCCGCAATGTTGAAACCAAGCGGCAATTGCGAGCGCTGACCGACGAATTGCGCCTGTTGCATGGCCGCGATGATCTGGCGATCCTGATTGATCAGGAAGGCGGCCGGGTTGCGCGGATGCAAGAACCGGTCTGGCCGAAATTCCCGCCGGGGGAGACTTTTGACAAGCTTTACGACATTGCTCCAGCGACCGCGATTGAGGCGGCTCGGCTGAATGCACAGGCGATTGCCGAAAGCCTTCGTGAAGTCGGCATTACGGTCAATTGCCTGCCGCTGCTCGATGTTCGTCAGCCGGACACTGTGGATGCCATTGGCAACCGTGCGATGGGCAGCGATCCGATGCAGGTGGCGGCCTTGGGTCGTGCGGTGATCGACGGCCAGACCAAGGGCGGCGCGGTGAGCGTCGTCAAACATATGCCGGGCCACGGCCGCTCTGTGGTTGATAGTCATTTGGAATTGCCGAAAGTAAGCGCTTCTGCCGAAGAACTGGAAACCGACATCGCTCCGTTTCGTTCGCTTTCGGATGCACCGATGGGGATGACCGCGCATATTGTCTATACCGCCTGGGATGCAGAGCGCTGCGCAAGTCTGTCACCAACGGTGATCGACAATATCATTCGCGGGGCCATCGGCTTTGACGGGCTGCTATTCTCGGATGATCTCGACATGAAGGCGTTGAAAGGCGAAGTTCCCGAACGCGCACGTGATGTGGTCGCGGCGGGTTGTGATATTGCGCTTAACTGCTGGGGTCGGATGGATGAGATGATCGGCATTGCTGACCTGCTGGGTGAGATTAGCGACAAATCCCGGGAACGGCTGGATAAAGCCATGGCGACATTGAATCAGTCCGGTGGGCAGGTCGAATTGGCCGAGCTGTTATCCCGCCGAGACGCATTGCTGGCGGCGGCCTAATGACAGACGGACCGGAAATTATCGAAGAGTCGGACGAAGAGGGGTTTTTCTTTACCCAAGCTGCTAGCGAGGAAGAGGCAGCGCTCACGCTAAATATCGATGGCTGGGAAGGCCCGCTTGATTTGCTTCTGGCCTTGGCGCGCAACCAGAAAGTGGATTTACGGGAAATATCGATCCTGGAGCTGGTTCAGCAATATCTGAAATATATCGCCGACGCACAAAGTCTGAAGCTGGAGTTAGCGGCAGACTATCTGGTGATGGCAGCATGGCTGACCTATTTAAAGTCAGGCCTGCTGCTGCCCAAGGATCCGGAGGTGGATCCTTCGCCGGAAGAACTGGCGCTGCGTCTGCAAATGCGGCTGGAACGGCTCAACGCCATGCGGGAGGCCGGCGCGCGATTGCTGGCCCGTGACCGGATTGGCCGTGATGTTTTTGCTCGCGGGGCACCGGAAGGTCTGCGCGTGGTCAAAAACCGGCATTGGCAGGCAGAATATTATGGCCTGATCTCCGCCTATGGCCGGGTCAAATTGCGCAATATTCCGCCAGTGCACATCGTGAAACAGCGGATGGTAATGACGCTGGAAGACGCGTTGGCGCGAGTGTCGTTGATGCTTGGTGAAGCGATCGACTGGACGGATATCAGGGATTTTCTCCCGCCAGGCGCGCCGCCGCAGTTACGAAAGTCGGCTTTGGCATCCAGTTTCGTTGCCGCATTGGAACTGGCACGTCAGGGAAAATTGGTGCTGAGTCAGGATGAGAGTTTTGCGCCCCTAAAATTGAAAGCAAGCAGTGATGGATAAGCCAGTGGATGATGATCGTAGTCTGATCATGGGCATGAATGTTGAAATGGATGAAGGCACGCGGGCGGTAGAGGCGACCTTGTTCGCGTCGGAAAACCCTATGACGATTGCGGATATCCAACTTTATGTCGGTGAAGAAATAGATATTCGCGCTGCGCTCAACGATCTGCAGAACGACTATTCTGGACGCGGCATATCGCTGATGAAAACCGGTGATCGCTGGCATTTTCAGACGGCGCAAGACCTGTCGCACTTGCTTCGCCGGGAGCGGGCGGAACTGCGCAAATTGAGCCGCGCGGGCATGGAAACGCTAGCAATCATCGCCTATCACGAACCGGTCAGCCGCGCAGAAATCGAAGCGATCCGGGGCGTTCAAGTGGCAAAAGGCACGCTTGATGTGCTGATGGAAGCGGGTTGGGTTCGCCCAGCCGGCCGTCGCGAAGTACCGGGAAGGCCGCTTATCTACGCGACAACGGCTGAATTTCTAACCCATTTCGGCCTGCAAAGCCGCAAGGAACTGCCGGGCATTGATGACCTGAAAGCCGCTGGTTTGCTGGACCCGGTCGATCTGGCGATGGAACGGCTGGAGATGGAGGCGGAAGAGGAATTGCCGCTGGAACAAGAGCTTAACCAAGATGGTGCACAAGAAAATGATGATGACACCGCCGATTCACTGGAAAATGAGGCGGAAAGCGCTTAAGTAGAGCGCATAGATCAGGAGATTTTCGATGCAACCGAGTATTTGGCAGATTTTAATTGTAGCAGCACTGGTGCTGATCCTGTTCGGTCGCGGCCGGATTTCTGAAATGATGGGCGATGTCGGCAAAGGGATCCGTTCCTTCAAAAAAGGCATTACCGAAGAAGAGGAAAGTGCCAAGGCTTCGGCCCAGATTGACAGCAAACCGGCGGATGTCAGCGCAGACAAGGCGGCAACGTCCGACAAGACGGTCAGCTGAGAAGAGCCGACCGGATTCTGATCCGGATAGCGGCGCACAGATATGTTTGACCTTTCCATATCCGAGATCGCGATTATCGTGATCATTGCCATCGTCGTTATCGGCCCGAAAGAGCTGCCCCGCGCATTGGCAACAGCTGGCCGCTGGATGGCCAAAGCGCGCGGCGTTATGGGCAATTTCCGAACCGGTTTTGATGCAATGGTCCGCGAGGCGGAATTGCAGGAAATGGAAAAAAAATGGGCGGCGGAGAATGAGCGTATCATGCTCGAGCATCCGACGGTTTCTGACGATGAACCAGTTATGCAGCCATTGGATGGCCCACCTGCGACGGAAGAAAAAAGCGACAGCGACCAGCCTGATCTACCGTTGGGCGATGATACACCAGAAAAACCAGCAGAAAAACCGGGCGCATGAACGAGCAGTCCGCGCCCGATATCGATGAGAGCAAAGCGCCGCTGATCGAACATCTGATCGAGCTGCGCCAGCGGTTGGTCTGGTCGGTGGTGGCGCTGGCTATCGCTTTTGCCGCCAGTTTCTATTTCGCCGATGAGATATTCGGAATGTTGGTCGTGCCGTTAACCGACGCTTTCCCGCCGGGTGAAGGGAAGCTGGTCTATACCAAGCTCTATGAAGCCTTTTTTGTCGAAATAAAGGTTGCGATGTTCGCTGCCTTTTTTATCGCCTTTCCGATCATCTCCAACCAGCTTTGGGCTTTTGTCGCGCCCGGCCTTTATGCCAATGAGAAAAAGGCGTTTCTGCCGTTTCTGTTTGCCACACCGATATTATTCACTGCCGGAGCAGCATTGGCCTATTACATTGTCATGCCGACGGCATTCCGTTTTTTCCTCGGCTTTGAAGGCGAAGTCGGCGGCATGACCCAAGAGGCCTTGCCTGCCATGGGGGACTATCTCGATCTGGTGATGCGGTTCATTCTGGCCTTTGGCGTATGTTTCCAGTTACCGGTGCTGTTGTTGCTCCTCAACCGTGCAGGATTGGTCACACGCGATCAACTGAAAGGCCTGCGCCGTTACATGGTCGTCGCAGCCTTTGTGTTGGCCGCGATCTTGACGCCGCCGGATGTGGTGTCGCAGTTCTTGCTCGGCCTGCCATTGATCATGCTTTACGAGGTATCGCTGGCAATCATGTGGTTTACCGAACGCAAAAGAGCGAAACTCGAAGCTACCGAATAGCTTAGTTTATCGCGTCTTCACCCGCGCGGCCGACCGATTCAATATCCTGTCCGACGCCCTGAACCGTATTACAGGCCGCGAGCACGAGGGTTGATGAAATAAGCAATGATGCCAAAATCTTGCGCATGGTAATTCTCCTGATGATATGGATTAATCGATCGCCCGTTCGCCAGCCCGGCCAACGGATTTGATATCGTCCCCAACACCTTGCACAGTGTTGCAGGCGCCCAGCAAGAGTGCCGATGAGAGGGCAATAGAAGCGATTATTTTGCGCATAAGGTAACTCCCGATCCTGCGTTTTCAGCAGGATCAGGAGTATCCCGATTCCGGCTAAAAACTAAATTTCGCGCTGATACGAATATCACGACCCGCCAGCGGTACAAAATCTTTCGTGAACGAGGCATGACGACGCGCATTCACATCAAAGATATTATTGGCGGATGCGAGTAACGTTACACCGCCATCTTTGCCCAAAGGCCGCCATGCAGCGGAGGCATTGACCATCGTGAAACTGTCGGTTGGTGTTTCAAAGGTCGAAACGCGATTTTGGCTGTCTGACCATTCCAGTTCTGCCCGCAGATCGAGAGAGTCGCTCTGGGCTCCAATTCCGCCGAGCAGCCGCAAAGGCGGGATCCGTGGAACGGGGCCGCCGCCATCCTTGATTTTCGCGCGGACATAGTCGGCAACCCCGTCGGTGACGAAAGCAAATCCGCCTGCACGGGCGACAACGAAGGATGCGGAGGCTTCAAAGCCGTAATAGGTCGCATCTTCTTGAAAGAATTGGAAAACTGGCAAACCATCTTCTTCTGCACCGGTTTCCGTTTCAAAGATATAATCATCAAAACTGTTGGCATAAACGGTTGCGCTGAGCTGGATATCTTCGGAATTCCAGCGGGCATAAAGCTCTCCACCCCAGCTTTTTTCAGTGGTGAAATTGGGGTTACCAATTTCAAACGCCTGCGTGGCAATGTGCGGGCCATCGGACAGCAGTTCTTCCGCCGATGGTGCACGTTCCGAGCGGGAGAGATTGACGCCCAGTCTCAGACCATTGTCTTCAGGGGCATAGGCAAAGCCCAATGCGCCAGAGAAGCTGTCGAAACTGCGATCAAAATTGACAATGCTGGACTCGATATCGGTATGATCGAACCGGGCTGCTGCCTCGACCTCGAAATTGCCGAGATCAATTTCCTGCACGGTAAACAAGGCCCAGCTTTCGATACTATTTTTGGGCACGAAGGCTTCGGCGCCAATGGCGTTGAAATCGCGCACCAAAAGCTGCGTGCCGATTACACCGCGCCAGCCATTGCGTTCATTCTGAACCAATTCCGCACGGGCTTCGATGCCTTCTACCTCAAAGACGGTACCGATTTCATCGCCTTCAAATTCGGTATGTTCATAGTCGGAGTAGCCGGCGCGCAGATTCAGTGATTCAAAGAAACCATCGCCCAGATTAACCCCGGCACGGAGATCAACACGGATCTGTTCGAGGCCGATGGTCACTGGACCTTCTTCTTCCTCTTCTTCATCGCCGTCATCATCCCCGTCTTCATGGGCATGTTCCGCGCCGGGGCGGGAGGGAACGCCATAGTCTGTGTCATAATAGCTGACGGAGAAGCCGATATTGCCGCCTTCTGTAATATAGGCAAGGCCGGTAGAGGCATTGATGGTTTCGCTAGCGGTGTTGAACACCGTTCCCCGCTGATCGGCGGTTTCAGCCAATTCAGCGGCTTCCATCAAGATTACCCTCTTCCGTCTCCTCAGCTACTTGCTCCAGCACTTCGCTGCGCAGTTCCGGAGCCAGAACAAAGCCGGAGATGTCTAGGTCATCGGTATTGCGGTAGCTGCCGTTAATATGGAAAACCAGAGAGTCGGTCAGCGGCACGTCCAGAGATCCACCGACGCTCCAGTCATCGGCCGCGCTGCCAAAGCCGCCGACGGCATCGAGGTGAAAGGCTTCATCAGGGACATCACGGGGGATTCGCTTGTCGATGACGTTGACCGCGCCGCCGATTGCGTCGCCACCAAACAGCAGCACCGCCGGTCCGCGGAGCACTTCAACACTCTGAGCGGTCAGCGGATCAATGGTCACCGCATGGTCGACCGAGGTATTGGAAGCATCCAGCGTGCCGATACCATCGGTGAGCACCCGGACCCGCGGCCCTTGAAAGCCGCGCAGGACTGGCCGAGAGGAGCCGGGGGCAAAGCTGGTTGATGAAACACCAGGTAATTTGGTCAGACTGTCACCAATCTGGCCGCGCAAATCCTGGGTCAACTGATCACCGGTCAACACGGATGTCCCCGCCAATACGTCAATCCGGTCGACATAGGGCGCAGTTACAACAATGGCATCGTCATTGTGAAAATCATCACCGGTTTCCGTCTGTTGAGCAGACTGGGCGAATGCCGGGGAAGCAGGCAATAATATAATAGCGGCGGAAGTCAGAAACTTGTGATGGGACACGGATTACTCTTCTCTAATTTTGGGAACTGGTGATGACGCAGTTAGAATAAATGATATGATATATCAATTCTAAAAGGGCGAATTCGCAAAAGTGATGTAAATTTGTTACATTATGACTTTCTAGTGAGGAGAGGAAATATGACCCAATGGAAAGAAGACGGCTATCATAGCGTCACCGCTTACCTGACCGTCGATGATGCGGCGGCGGCAATCGATTTTTACAAAGCGGCCTTTGGCGCCGAGGAAGTGATGCGCATGCCGATGGGCGACAAGATCGGTCATGCGGATATTTTGGTCGGCGATAGCCACATCATGCTGGCCGACGAGTTCCCCGATATGGACAAGCTTGGTCCCAAGGCGAGGGGCGGCGCCACCAGCAGCCTGATGATCTACGTCGAAAATGCTGATGCCGCTTTTGACCAGGCGGTTGCGGCGGGTGCGACTGCAATCCGACCGGTAGAAGATCAGTTTTACGGTGATCGTTCCGGTTGGGTGAAAGACCCGTTCGGCCATGAATGGACCTTGTCCACGCATATTGAAGATGTCAGTCCGGAAGAAATGAACCGCCGAATGACGGAGATGATGGCCGAGGGCGCTTGAAAGCATTCAACTACCGGATGACGAATAAATATTTCTAGTTTAGGTTATCTTTCATGACCTTCACTAAAAAAATCCTGTTGCTCGGCTCGGGTGAACTGGGCCGCGAATTCGTTATCTCGGCAAAGCGCCTCGGTGCTTATGTAATTGCCTGCGATGCCTATGCCGCTGCGCCGGCGATGCAGGTTGCTGATGCGCATGAAGTATTTTCCATGCTCGACGGTGACAAGTTGCGCGCCGCGATTGCAAAGCATCAGCCTGATCTGATCGTTCCAGAGGTTGAGGCCATTCGCACGGAAATTCTCGCTGAGGTGGAGGCGGACGGTTTCAATGTTGTGCCATCTGCTCGCGCGACGCAGCTGACCATGAATCGCGATGCCATTCGCGATGTCGCCGCACAAGAATTAGGTCTGAGGACTTCACGCTATCATTATGCCGAAAGCTTTGCCGAAGTGCGGGCCGCAGCCGATGATATCGGCCTGCCGCTGGTTATCAAGCCGGTGATGTCCTCCTCCGGAAAAGGGCAGAGCAAAGTTGACAGCGCCGATGCACTGGAAGCTGCTTGGAATTACGCTGTGGACAATATGCGCGGCGACCGGGCGCGGGTGATTGTCGAGCAATTTATCGACTTTGACTATGAAATCACCCTGCTCACCATCCGTACACGGGACGGCATCCTGTTCTGTCCGCCCATCGGTCATCGCCAGGAACGCGGCGATTATCAGGAAAGCTGGCAACCGGCGGCGATGACGGACGATGCGCTTGCAACTGCACAAGATATGGCGCGCAAGGTCGTCGATAATCTCGCCGGAGACGGAAAGGGATGGGGCCTGTTCGGCGTCGAGTTTTTTGTTACCAAAGAAGGCGAAGTGATTTTCTCCGAACTCAGTCCGCGCCCCCATGATACCGGAATGGTCACTTTGATTGGCCAGAACTTGAGCGAGTTCGACCTCCACGCCCGTGCCATCATGGGTCTGCCAATCCCGCATATAGCCCTGACCGCGCCTGCGAGCGCCAGTGCGGTGATTTTGGCGGATAGAGACAGCGAAAACTTCGCCTATGCCGGCGTTGATGATGCCCTGGCCATGGGCAGTGAGGGCGCCGAGGTGGATGTGCGCCTTTTCGGGAAACCGCTGACACGGCCCTATCGGCGGATGGCCGTTGCGCTGGCAACTGGAGCAGACAGCGATGCGGCGAGGGTATTGGCGAAACAGGCGGCGGATGCCGTAAAAATAGACTACCATTAGGTTTTTTGATCAAATAGAACTCTACTTCGAATATTAATATAGTAAAATTTTTGTTAAATCATTTATTTGACAAAACGGGACTCACTATTGTGTTTATTATAATATTGATGGATGATCATCATATATAATGAGCGGGTGACCATGAAAAACCAGCGTCGTTTCATTCTGAAATCCTTTGGTGCAGCATTGGTCTTTGCCCTTGCTGGCTGCAACCCCTTATCGGGCGGCAAGCGTTACCCCGATTATCGCTATCGACTGACGGTCACCGTTGATACGCCGGAGGGGTTGCGGAGCGGATCAAGTGTGATCCAGGTGGAGACCTTTGTGGCCGGACCCAATTCCATACCGCAACCGAACAAACTCTCGACCCGGGTCCGGGGTGAAGCCGTGACGGTCGACCTGGGTGAGCGCGGTGTTTTATTTGCGCTGCTGCGTTCGGAAAGATCGGTTGGTTGGGCATCCGGTGTTTTGAAGTCAGTTGTCGAACCGGTTCGATATGAGGAGATTAGCGACGAAATCAAACGAACCAACCGCAGTCCCAGATTTGATATCATGATGGAGCGGACACTGGCTTTGACCGGCAGGCACGAAATTCCACGCTATTATCCAAACGGGGCGAAGCGGCCCGGTACGGACGAGCCGGCAAGCTATTATCCGATGATGGTGCGCTTTGATGATCTGGATGATCCCATGACTATGGAGAAGGTGGATAATCAAAACCTGGCGACCTCCTTCGGTGAGGGCGTAACACTGAAACGCATCTCGGTGGAACGAACCGAGGAACCGATCACCCGGACCATAGATGAGCGATTGAAGTGGCTTAACAATCTGGAAGACTATCAGGAGGTGAAAACCAACCCTTTCACAAGCACGCTACCCGATGGGATCGGTTACTTGAGGAGAAGGTAAAATGACCATGAACAACCAGCGTCGTTTCATTCTGACATCCCTTGGTGCGGCATTTGTCTTTGCTCTTGCTGGCTGCAACCCTTTTTCGGGCGGCAAGCGGTATCCCGATTATCGCTATCGACTGACGGTAACGGTCGATACGCCGGAGGGACTCCGGAGCGGATCGAGTGTGATCCAAGTGGAGACCTTTGTGGCCGGACCCAATTCCATACCACAACCCAACAAGCTTTCGACCCGGGTGCGAGGCGAAGCCGTGACGGTCGATCTGGGGGAACGGGGCGTTTTATTTGCGCTGCTGCGGTCGGAAACGTCGGTCGATTGGGCGGGTTATGTTCTGATGTCGGCAACCCAGCCGGTTCGGTTTGAAGAGGTTCGAGAAGAAGTTAGAAGAACAAATCAAGACCCTAGTTTCGATATAAGTATGGATCGGACCTTGGCCTTGACTGGCAGGCATGAGATTCCACGCTACTATACAAACGGGACAAAGCGGCCCGGTACGGACGAGCCGGCAAGCTATTATCCGATGATGGTGCGTTTTGATGATCTGGATGACCCGACGACCATTGTGAAGGTGGATAATCAAAACCTGGCGACCTCATTCGGTGAGGGCGTGATGCTGAGACGCATCTCCGTAGAACGAACTGAGGATCCGGTGACCAGAAGTCTCGGCGATCGACTCGCATGGCTGAAGGATCTCAACGGTGCGATTACCAAACCACAGCGTGACCCAGAGACGGGTCGCCTACTACCGAGAGCTCAAGGACCATTCAGTGGTAGAATAACCGATGGAGACTTTACAAGGAGATAGCAATGCAACAGCCTGGCAGCCTTATGAATTCGAATGTTTTTCGCGCCATTCTTGCGATGGACTCCTATAATCGGGGCTATGATGCCCAACTAAATGATGTCGAGGGCGATGCCATTGGGACCGCTGTAATACAGACGGATAGTACCGACCAATTTGGTCTTGATATCACAAGTTCAGTGGGTTTCTATGCGATATCCTATAGCTGGAATGATCAAAACGTGATTTCCTATCGGGGTACCAATCCAGATTTTAGCGGTACTGAAGAGGACTTCTTTAATAGTCCCGGAGCGGCGGATGTCTTTAATGGCTGGACAGTGGGTGCCGGTTTTCCCGGCGGCGGGCAGGCGCAGCTGGCAATTGAATTTTACAAGGCTGTAGCTGGTGTTTCCACGCCTTATTATCTAATTGAACCGCATGACAATGCGACGATGCTGGTCGGACATTCCCTGGGCGGGGGGTTAGCCGGATTTGTCGGTTCGCTGTCGGGTGAGTTGAATTATGGCTACGACCATATGCCATTTGGTCTTGCGGCCTATGCCCAGGCTTTTTCCGACAGTATTCAGGCGGTGACGGCCGATGAGGCACTGTTGGCAGATCTGGTCGATATTCTGACAGACGGTAATTTCACCTTCAACACCCTGCTGGAAAATGGGCAGGCCATTGGCGACTTTTTTGACCAGGTGATGCAGCATTTTAACCTCCGCACACCGCTATATGATTTTCAAGGCACCAGTGTTGAAGGCGAAGTGTTGCAACATATTCGGGACGGCAGCCTTCAGGTTGCTATCGCAGGGGTATCCGGTTCGTTGTTAACAATGTTGGGCGGGGGACCGGCTCTAGGAACAATTTTGTCCGGGCTTGGTCTTTATCTCGGTTATGAAACCGCGGAATATGAACAGTTGCCGGGCATGACGCAGAACCAGATATCGGTTCATGGCGCTGATCTTTCGATCATGCAAAGGCACAGTATGTCGCTTTTGACGACATTATTATTTGGCGAAGAACAATGGTATCAGGAAGACAATTCCAGAGTGGCTGGTCAATGGGAAGCTGCGGCAAAAAATATTCTGCCAGCTCTGTTTGACCAAGAAATTGGCCTTGGCATAGGGCGACTTAAAAACGGGGTTGAGGGGGGCACAGGCGAGGCTGACCCTGCCGGTCAAATGGCCACTGCGATCGCTTATTCGGCGATTAATGAAGGCACTTTGGTCTTTGGTGATACCGGCATACGGGCTCTTTTCGATGATATGAGTAATCTGGGGCAGACTTTTGGTGGCGGTTCGGGTGGAGGTGGCGGCCCCCGGAGTGTCAGCGGAACAGCACCAACGTCTCTCGTCGATGCTGCTGATAATGTCGGTCGTGTCATTGTGGAATTTGCCGGTTTGCTTGCTGTCAACCACGTCACACAGGCCAATTTGGGCACGGCGACGGCCGGTATTCTGGAATATCATGACATAAACGTTAGCAGCGCGGCGACCCTGACGATCGACTTCAGGCCGGCTACCTGGGACGCAGTTGATGCAGCCCACAATATCGTGACCAAGGGCGATCTGGTGCAGGGATTCCTCAACGACGGATCCCTGGGTGGCAATCTTTTTCAGGTGGTGAGTGACTGGTATGGTTCCTTTGCCGGTGACCTTCTCGACGACATCACCAGTATATCGATAGCGCAAAGCGCGGGAGCGGCTTTGGCGCAGTTGTCAGGTGGCGGCCTGGCGCTTCAGATATTGTCGGATACCCAAAACACCCTTGAGTTTTCCGCCGAATCTGAATTTGTTGTCGGTGCCTTTAGTGCTGATCATCTGACGACATTGGGCGGCAATGATATTCTGATCGGGGGTAGAGGGGATGATGAGTTATTCGGCGGGGACGGGCAGGATTTTATATACGGCGGCGGCGACAGTGATCAGCTTTATGGCGGTAATGGAGCAGATACGCTTTATAGTGGCGACCGTGAAAGTGGCAGTGCCAATGCAATGGACGAGCTGTATGGCGGAAATGATGATGATCTCCTGATATTCAATTTTGGCGGTGGTCTGGCCGCAGGAGGTGCTGGTGATGATATCATCGATGCACGGACAGAAATTGGAGGTGTGAGCGTTCAGTATCATATGGGGGACGGCAGTGACTCGTTGCTCTGGAACTATGATTTCGAGCTCTCATCGCTTGATTTTTCAAATTACAATCTGCTGGATCTGGATGCCAGGGGAGATGTCAGTATTAATTTCGCCGATATTTCTGGCGATCAAATCTATTTCGACTGGAATGTGCAAACCATGGATCAGCTGGATGGTGCTGACGACGTCGTCAACAAGCTCTTTCAAGGCAATATGAGCATCTTCATGCAGGATGGCACAAAGATAATGGACATCGGAAATGTGATCGGCAGCGAGCAAACGTCGGGCTTCTTTAACGATGTCGGTTATAGCCTTATGAACATGCCGCAGATAAATTTTGCGGATGGAGAATTCAGCACGGGCGAGGCCAATGTCTACATTGGCGGCAATGTGGCTGATTTCAGAGTAATTGCTGCCGAGCCCCTTGTTCAAAACCAGCAGGCTTCTGAGTGGCATGGGAGCGAATTCGCAAATTTTGATATGGAGCAGCAAATCGATCGCCGATTGGCGGCAATGGTCCAGAATATGGCTTCATTCGGAGTTGCAGGACGAGAAGGGCCGTTTTTAAGGGAAAGGACCTTTGATCAACAGTTCGAGTATTTTGCTTGAATCTGCATGTGGCTACCCCGCTTCATTGAGATTTAATATCAGTTGATGATGTTCTGGCTCTTTACTGCATTTGAGCTTGGTCATTCATGACAAGCTCAAATGCAGCAATAGTCAAAATCATCCTTGACATCCTGCCGCTTCGGACGCTCATGGGGCGCTATAACAAACAATGGAGAGCCCCAAAAAATGACCGCCGAAATTGTCCTATACGGATCCCCTCTGTCCCCATTCCAACGCAAGACGGAGGCGATACTCGCGCTCAAGGGGCTCGACTATGATTGTGTGGCGATCAATATCATGGCGATGCCCGACTGGTATCTTGAGATCAGCCCGCTGGCCCGGATTCCGGCCTTGCGCGACATGTCTATTGGCACCGAGGGAACGGCTGGTACCATTGCGGACAGCTCCGCCATGTGCGGTTATCTGGAAAAGAAATGTCCGCAGCCCGCCGCTTATCCCGATGATCCTTTCCTATATGGTCGCGCTTTATGGCTGGAGGAATATGCCGACAGTGTGCTGGCGATGAACGGCGGCGGTGGCGTGTTCCGGCCGATTATTTTTTCCGCCATGTCGGGTAAGGAACCCGATCTGGAAACCGCGCGCAAGACATGGAATGAGAAGTTGCCGCCGCTTTGGGACTATCTCGAAGGGGAGCTGGACGGCGGAAAATATTTTCTTGGGGATCAACTCTCCATCGCCGATATTTCTATCGCTGCGCAATTGATGCAGACCGATTTGATTGCCGGACCACCCGATGCCGGTAAATGGCCCAGCTTGGTTGCGTTTCTGGAGGCGATGAATGCGCATGAGGTTTTTCAGCGCAATCTGAGCGCTTGCCAAAAAATGTTGGCGAAGATGGTTCCGGAGAAATTTGATCTGGCAGCCTAGTGGACAGTTGTCGTCGTTCATCGACGGCTAAGTGCCTTTCGTCTAAAACATGATTTCAAACGCAACCTTTTTGCCTTTGGTGCACGGTTATTATATTGGGGTATCTAGAGTAAGAAGGCGTGGCGTATTTTGTCCTGAACGGGGCGAAATAACCCGTCTATTGGAGAGACATATTATGCGATTTTCAGTTTCCAGCCGCAAATTTTTTCTGGGCGTATCGACTGCGGCCTTGCTTGGTCTGGGTGGTAGCCCCGCCCTGGCAGCGCAAACGACTGCAGAACTCAACAGGATGAGCGCCAATGGAAATAGTGGCATGAAAAAAACGTCTGATGATGCAGCCGAAAATACAATTCTGCAGGAATGGACCGGGCCATATGATGGCGTGCCGCCATGGGATGAGGTGAAGGTTTCCGACTTCCCCGGCGCATTCCAGGCGCTGATGGATGAGGGCAAGAAGGAGGCCGACGCCATCTTGGCCAAGCCTGAACCAGCGACATTCGACAATTTCATGGTGCCCTGGGAACTGGCCGGTTCAAAGGCCAACGAAGTGTTCGCACTTTGGGGTGTGCATTCCAGCAATCTCTCCAATGAAGAAGTCCGCAAGGTTCAAGGCGAGTGGTTGCCGAAGATTTCGGCCTTTTACAATGAGATTCAACTCGACCCGCGTCTCTTCCAGAAGACTAAGCAAGTCTATGACAATCTTGAAACCTCCGGTCTGGACGCGCAGCAGAAGCGACTGGTCACGCGGCAGTATGAATCGCTGGTCCGCAATGGCGCGGAACTGCAAGGCGAAGACAAGAAAGAGCTGATCCGCCTAAATACCGAATTGTCCAAGGCGTTTAATGAATTTTCGAACAAGGTCCTCGCGGATGAGGAAACCTATATTTACCTGACTGATGAGGCGGAGCTGGCAGGACTTCCTGACAGCTTCATTGCTTCCATCAAGGCCGCAGCCGAAGCGCAAGAAAAGGAAGGCTGGGCGTTGAAGAACACCCGTTCGGTGATGCAGCCCTTCCTGCAAAACTCGACCCGACGCGATCTCCGCGAGAAAGTCTATATGGCCTATATCAATCGTGGCGATAATGGTGACGCCAACGACACCAATATGACAATTGCCAAGGTCCTGAAGCTACGCGCTGAACGGGCCAAGCTGCTGGGTTTTGAAAGCCATGCTCACTATCGGATGGCCGACACCATGGCGCAGACTCCGGAAACCGCGATGGACTTGATGATGAAAGTCTGGCCAGCTGCAGTCGGTCGAGTGAAGGAAGAAGTGGCGGACATGCAGGCAGTTGCCGATGCCGAGGCTGCGGGCATCACCATTGAGCCTTGGGATTACCGTTTTTACGCAGAGAAGGTTCGCAAAGCGAAATATGATCTCGATGAAGCGGAGATCAAACCTTATTTCAAGCTCGACAACATGGTCGATGCAATGTTTGAAATGGCGAACAAACTCTACGGCATGACCTTCACCGAAAATACTGGCTCGGTGCCAGTCTTCGAGCCGCAAGTGCGCACCTTCGAAGTGAAGCGCGGCGACCGGGTTATCGGGTTGTTCTATCTCGACAATTTCGCACGAGAGGGTAAACGCTCCGGCGCCTGGATGACAACCTATCGCAGCCAGTATGAACTGGGCGGCCAGAACCGCTATATTTTTGCCTCGAACAACAACAATTTTGTTCCGGGCGGCGAAGGGAAGCCGACGCTGATCAGCCTCGACGATGCGTCGACGCTGTTCCACGAGTTCGGTCATGCGCTGCACTATTTCAATTATGATATCACCTATCCGGGCTTTGGCGGCACGCCGCGCGATTTCGTGGAGTATCCCAGCCAGGTTCATGAGAACTGGCTGTTGACCCGGCATATTCTCGACAATTATGCGAAGCATGTCGAAACCGGCGAGCCGATGCCGCAGGCACTGGTCGACAAGATCGAAAAGTCGAAAACTTTCAACGAAGGCTTTGCAACGGTGGAATATCTGTCCAGTGCGATCGTCGACATGAAACTGCATAATCGTGCGGAACCGGTCACTGATCCCGACGCGTTCGAGCGGGAAACGCTGGCTGAGATTGGCATGCCACGAGAGATTGTCATGCGCCATCGTCTGCCGCAGTTTAATCACCTGTTCTCGTCTGACGCTTATTCTGCTGGCTATTACAGCTATCTCTGGTCGGAAACCATGGACGCGGACACTTGGGCTGCGTTTGAAGAAGCGGGCAACGTCTGGGATCCTGAAGTGGCCGAGCGTTATCGCTCGATCATTTTGGCGACGGGCAATGAAACGGATCGTAAGGAAGCGTATCGCAAATTCCGCGGCCGTGACCCTGAGGTCAAATATATCCTCAAGAAACGCGGCTTCCCGGTTCCTGGTGAAACGGCCAGCGCCGACGGCGGAGAGACTGTCGGTAACGACTAAATCGCATAGCCTTCAGTTAAAGATTGCAGCGCGCCGGTCCGAAAGGGCTGGCGCGTTATTCTTGTCCGTCGGTGCATCGCTGCGCCCTTGACGTTGCTGCACGTGCCTGACAAGTTTCCGATCAAAACTTATGAGAGGATTTCAAATCATGACAATCAACGCTGTCCGTACCCCCGACGAACGTTTTGTCGATATTCCCGACTTTGATTATCCGGTTCATTATGCGGAGGATTTGCCGGGCTATGAAGGGTTACGTGCAGCCTGGATTGATGAAGGTGCCAAAGATGCTGATCGCAGTTTCCTGTGTCTGCATGGAGAGCCGAGCTGGTCCTTTCTCTATCGCCGGATGATCCCGGTTTTTCTTGAAAGTGGTGCCAGGGTCGTTGCACCCGATTTCTTTGGTTTCGGTCGTTCTGACAAGCCGACAGAGTTGGACGACTATACGTTTGATTTTCACCGGAATCATATCCTCGCGTTGGTCGAGCGGTTGGACCTCAAGAATATCACATTGGTGGTACAGGATTGGGGTGGGTTGATCGGTCTTACCCTTCCGGTCGACGATGCGTTCAAAGCGCGATTGTCGCGTCTGATTGTCATGAATACCGGGCTTGGGTTGGGCCGCACACCGGGAGATGGCTTCAACGCCTGGAAAGAATTTGCGCTAAATACGCCAGAGTTTAAAACCGGCCAAATTATCGCCAGCGGCACGCCGCATCTCACGGAACAGGAAATCGCGGCCTATGATGCTCCATTTCCCGATCCCACTTATCAGGCCGGTGCACGCAAGTTCCCAGCGCTCGTGCCGGTTTCGCCGGACATGGATGGTGTCGAGGTTAGCACTCAAGCCGCTGTTTTCTGGAAAGACGAATGGCAAGGCGACAGCTTCATGGCGATTGGCGATGCCGATCCTGTGCTGGGCCCGCCGGCGATGCTGAAGTTGCAAAAACTGATTAACGGTTGCCCCGACCCAATGATGATCGAAGGCGGCGGCCATTTCGTGCAAGAATGGGGAGAACCGATTGCCCAGTCTGCACTGGAGACTTTTGGCGATATCTAGTCAACTACCGGCGATCCTGATACAGCTAGAGCGGTAACAGACAAAGGAACGAAGCTTTGTTGAGCGACAGTCTGGACAGAATCTTTATTCGCCCGCTGACGGCCTCGCAGGTGCTGCTGATAGCATTCACTCTTACCCTTGCCTCGTCTGTCTATTGCGTGATTTACACGACGCTGGCCGGACGGGGAGAACCCTTGATCGAGGGGATTATCTGGGCCGGGCTTAATATCGTCCCGTGGCTGGTCTGTTTTGAAGTCGCAAAACGACTAGGCTCTTGGCCTGTGCAGTTGGGTATTATCGTTGCCTTCGCCGCGGGAATGTCTTCTCTGGATACGCTGATATATGACAGCACCATCATGTTCGAGCTTACCAGACGGCTGCCCGGTGCGGCAATTATCGCCGGAATGCTGGTACTGTCCTGGATATTGAAGCGCCTTGCCTCTGATCATGCGGTAGCAAAGAAACTGGTCTCCACCAACGAGCTTCCCCTGCTTGTCGATCAGATTGGGTGGGTTGTAGCGGCTGGTAATTATGTGGAATTGCACGGATCTGGCTCACCGATACTGCACCGGATGTCCATATCCGCAATGGAAGAGCTTTTATCCGCGCATGATTTTGTCCGAATCCACCGATCCGTTCTGGTGCGGCGTCAGAATATCCAAGGCTTAGCGGGCAATATTCTCACCCTGGATAATGGCCAGACTTTCAAAATCGGCAATCGGTATCGCTGGGCATTGCAGTAAGAGAGTTTCCGCGCAGAAATTTCGTCCCTTCGTCACATCGCCCTTTCTGGGCCGCGTTGGTCGCCTTTATCATTCGCCCTTATCACGAACGAGCATGAAAGGGATGATGATGCGCCGAATGTTGACAGGGTTGATCCTCGCGGTAGCTATGGCCGGAGCCAATCCAGATAGCCTGAAGGCCGAAACGCGCGTGACCGGAGACTTGCCGGTGACATCAGATCTTGCGTTGGAACAGACGGACGGGCTGGAAACCGAATATGGCGTGATCACGACAAGCGAGGGGTTGCGGCTACGTAGCGTTGTGACGCGTCCAGAAGGGGCCACTGGACCGCTACCCGCCATATTTGTGACCCAATGGGTTTCTTGCGACAGCATAATCTTTCCGGAGGGACGCGATACGCAATTGCGATTGCTGGCCCGGCAGTCCGGAATGGTGATGATCCGGATCGAGCGCTCCGGAACCGGCGACAGCGAAGGGCCGGGATGTGACAGGCTCGACTATGATACGGAGGTTCGCCACTATCGCGAAGCACTGGTTCAGGCCAAGCAGCATCCCTGGGTTGACCCGCAGCGCGTGGCCGTTTTGGGCAGCAGTCTGGGATCAACCACTGCACCTCTGGTTGCACAGAATAATAATGTCGCTGGCGTGATCGTACAAGGTGGTGGCGCGGTGACATATCTGGAACGCATGATCCATTTTGAACGTCTGTATGTGGAACG
This sequence comes from Parasphingorhabdus sp., assembly GCF_059726685.1. Classification (NCBI taxonomy): domain Bacteria; kingdom Pseudomonadati; phylum Pseudomonadota; class Alphaproteobacteria; order Sphingomonadales; family Sphingorhabdaceae; genus Parasphingorhabdus; species Parasphingorhabdus sp. Next base: position 2,937,613 of record NZ_AP041068.1, on the reverse strand, counting down.
ATCTGGTGCTGTAAAACCGGAAGATATTCATCCTGAAATACTTCAGCGCATTAGTTTTTTGCAGCATTATCTGATTGGTCAGAAAACACCTGATCAAGTCGCTTCAGACCATCCCGAATTGGCGGGCGTCTGGCAGAAAATCCGCGGGACTGATCCGGAAAACCATTACGGCCGTCCGTTTGCATGGCATTGGCAAGCGGCAGAGAAAAATTTCCTTGCAGCTTGGTTGTCACTGGATGCGCCTGTCATGGTTGTATTTGGCGAATACGAACAGTTTGAAAGCCGTCACGGCCACCGGATGATTGTCGACACGATCAACCGAAAATCACCTGGCGCTGCACAATGGCTGGAGATCAAACAGGCTGATCACGGTCTGGCGCTATATCCAGATGCTTACTCCGCCTATGCCTACGAAAACGGCGCCACAGCCCATCAACTCTATGTTGCCCCCGTCAGCCAATGGCTGCGGCGCGTCGTAGGTTTGTCAAAATAGAGCGCGCAACCGGTTAAGCGGCCATCGCGGTCTTGCTGAAGCTTTCGGTAAAGCGTGGTTCCATCGGTTGACTGGACACAATCGCTAGCGGCAGCGCCGTTTCGCAATGCGCGCATTCGGCGCTGAACCGGCCAACATGCCAGTGCGATTTGCCGCAGCCAGGGCAGCGGTTGACGATATCGAGATGGTACATCGGCTGATATCCGCGTTGCAGCACGGCCGCTTCTTGCGGACTGTTGGTTTCGGCCAATACGTCTTGAGGACGGTTGACGAATGATCTCGGGGACAAATACATCGTTCTTCCTTCTCTTGGTTGCCAAAATTGATACGCACGAGACTAAGATTTGTTACTGAATTGACGGTGAACCGTTTCTTTCCGTCGATGAAAAGATAGGGATTCACAAAAATGTAGATAGTATTTTTCCGCCATTTTTAAGTGACCAGCCGCACACCGATCCGCAACTCGTTGAATCAGAGCGGAAAAAAACGTTAAAAAAATATTACCAAAAACCGGCAAATATTGACAAATATCCTTAAAATCCGCCAAAAACTGGTTAACGCAGCGCCTCTTCGAGCAAGCGGGCGAGTCTTAAGCCGGACCTTTCGATCTGGAGTCGGGCGATTGGAATCAGGGCGCTGATCTCGTCATTGTCTACTTTGCCCCTTGCTGTCATTTTGGGGCCGCAGGATGGCTGATCTTCAGCGGTCGGATAGCTGTAATCACGAGATATCTGCCAAGCTTGCATTGCCCAAAAATCAGTAGTTCCAAATGATTTATCAGATTTTTCTTCTGCGCTATAGTGGCGTACCATCTCTGGCCCATCGGTGATTGCCCGTTCTGCCAGCGGCCCATCCCATAGCCAATGCAAGTTCATGCGGCCCTCTATTATCCCATAGGCGGCGCTGACATCATTTCCACCGCGATCGCTGCGGTCGCCGCTGTGGAGCGGCATATGCATATCACCTACGAAATGGACGAGGAAGGTTAACGCTTCCAGCCGGACATGAGCGGGCAGAGACTTGTCTTTGAGCAGTGCCGCATTGCGATCAATCTGTGCCGATACGCAGTTGCCATTGCGGCACGCGTTTTTCAGATCAAACGGCTTACAGATATCGACATTTTGATAATGCCATGGGCTGGTATAGCCCCAGCGCAACCGGTCACGCCGCACGCAATCGGGCCAGACACTGGCATCGCTTATATTTTTGAGGTCGCATTTCGGTGTGCCGAGCAGGGCGGCTGACTGAAACAGATCGTTCATCCTCGCTTTGGTGGTAGAGTCGATATTGGTCTCTGCAATGCCGGCAATGGTGCGATGGGCATATTCAGCCCAAGCGAGAGCGGGAGAAGGAGAGAGAAGTAGAACGATGAGGAAAAGTTGTTTCAGCATATAATTCTGGTGCGCCATTTTGATGACAGTAGTATGTATTTTTGACGGTCCAGCCATCAAATGGTTCGCCGCTATTCTACATTGGCAACATTATATTTGATCGCTTCCTCTCTGGTAAGGCACCGCCGTGTGGATTGGTCGGATCCTTCTGTTTTGACGGCCTTTTGTTTATACATGATATCCTTCAGCAGCTTGCGCGACACGCCCATGCGAATAAGGAAGTCATTGTCTTCGGTGGCGAGCAAGGCGCTCTCCTGTTCCACTTCACCGATCAACTCGACAGTGGAGTCAGTGCCCATTTCAATACTGTAGTTAATCGCGTTTCTGTCACCGGTCATGGTGAACATGTGAACCATGAAACCGCCATCTGCCTCAATGATCCGCGCGCGACCGCCCATGAAGACAAAATTACATGCGCTGAAACAACTCCATCCAGCCGGAATACGAGTGATCATCAATCCGCCCTGTTCACGGATGATTCGGCCAGCTTCATTGCCAGCGCGAGCATGGCCGCCAGGGGACCTGAGCCATATTTCAGTGATATCAGGGTTATCTGACAAGGTTTTCTTGAGCCGATCCGGCAGGCCGATATCTACAACACCTTCGGCGAGTAGTATCTTGGTATCATTTTTCTTTATGGGCGTAAGCACCATTTCCTCGTTGCTCGTCCAGTTCGGTTCAGCCGGGCAGGTTGGATTGTCGGGATCCATCTTCAGTTCATTTTTTGGCGCCGTGTTTCCTGGAACGGTCAGCATTGCTGCCAGCAATATCAGAGATTTGTAATATCTGTTCATGGCCATTTTCCCCGTTCGACGGACGATAACATAGTCTAACAATGTTTTTGTCACAAGAAGTGCGATATTTAACAGACAGCGTGTGAAAGGCAGCATATTTTCCAATTTCACCACGTTATGCAACTCGCGCCAGATCAGGCGAAGGTTGCGATAATTCTTGTTTAAAGCTAGCAATTTTAGAGGGGACGATCTGATGGCATTATTAAAACCGAATATATTTCATGCGCTAGTCGCTGCGTCCTTTCTAGCCGGTATCGGATCGCCTGCCTTGTCCCAGGAGGAGGCTAGCTCGCCGGCGGATAGTCCGCCGCTGTCTGCGGCCGATCGTGCTTATGTTCCGCCTGCAACGGCCGAACCGGATTTACCGGCATTACCGCCAACACCGGTGTTGACCGATGAAGGCTATCCAGATTGCCGTGAGGATTTTCAGAAAATTGCTGCGCCTTTTGACAAGGCTGAAGATACCAATCGCTGCACTGTTTTGCTCGATCGATATTATGCCGAGGTGCTGACCCCGTTTCGGCAACGGATGATTGATCATCAGAATGAAATATCAGGTATCTATACATCCCAGGTCGCGGGCAAGATGGAATATTCTGCAAAAAGCCGGGACGATTTTTATAAAGTGATGATGCAAGAACATGCTGCATCAGACCCTGATGGCGCCAATCTTGCCGACTATCGTACTTTGGAAGCACGTTATCAGCAGGATCGTGCCTATTTGCAGGACCGGTTCTGTTTCAACACTGGTTGTGGCGGATATCCGGTGCCGGAATATGTTGCCGCAGATGAGAAATCTGAAAACGGCGCAAAAGACGGCAAGGTAAAGAGCGCCAAAAAATCCAAAGGGCCGCAAAAGTGTAAAAAGGCCAAGAAACGCGGTGGTTTGTTAGGTGGTTTGCTTGGGGGCGTTGCGGGTAACGCCGCTGGCCTGGGAAAAATCGGAACTCTGATTTCCAGCGCGGCAGGCGCGGTGCTGGTCAGCGAAATTGCTTGCCAGCTGACCGAAGAGGAACAGAAGGAAGCCGTTGCAGCAACAGTGGAAGTCACTGAAAAGGAAGAAGTCGGCGCCACCGCCACCTGGAAAAGCCCGACGCGGGCTGGCGTCTCGGGATCGTCAACAGTTACCGCTCTGAATACTGAGCCTAATGGTCGCAAATGCCTGAACATAACCGACGTCGCGATAATCGACGGTCAGGAAACCCGTGTCTCCAAGCAAATGTGCCGTGGGCAGGGTGAAGAAGGATATACCATCCTCGCCTAACCAATGAACAGTTAAGCCAGATCGGCCTTGATAAAGTCGGCTGCGCGCTCCCCAATCATGATGCTTGGTGCGTTGGTATTACCGCTGATAATTTCCGGCATGATCGATGCATCGGCAACATAGAGTCCGTCCAAGCCTTTGAATTTCAAGCGGCTATCAACGACGGCATCATCGTCACTGCCCATTCGGCAAGTGCCAACAGGATGATAAACGGTATCAGCGCGATCCCGGATGAGAGCATCAAGCGCGTCATCATTGCTCATGTCGATGGGGTGGCGGTTGGTGGGTTTGAAATCGGTTAGCGGCGGCGCTTCCATGATCCGCTGCATATGCCGGACACCAGCACGCAGCGTTGCAATGTCGCGATCATCGTCGAGGAAATTGGGGTCAATGGCTGGCGGCGCCTTGGGATCGGTCGAACCCAGCCGGACTGTGCCCTTGCTATGGGGGCGCAGGACACAGGCGTGGCAGCTAAAGCCATGGCCTTTGACTTTTTCGCGACCATGATCCTCCAGCATGGCGGGCACGAAATGATATTGAATATCGGGCGCCGGTACGTCGGGGCTGGAACTCCAGAAGCCACCGGCTTCGGCATAGGGTGTAGTCATGATGCCGGTGCGCTTCATCCGATGTTCGATTATTGCCTTACCCATGCGAACCGTGCCTTGCAGGGAATCGCCGATCAATTCCTTGGATTCGGTTTTATAACCCGAAACAAAATCGATATGGTCTTTCAGGTTTGCCCCTACTTCCGGTTTGTCGGCAATAACATCTGCACCTTTTTCTTTGAGATGCCCGGCTGGACCAATGCCAGATAGTTGCAGGATATGCGGTGACCCAAAGGCGCCCGCTGAAAGGACAACGGCTCCCTTGGCGGAGAGAGTTTCTCGACCAAAACCGCGTTTGATCTGAACCCCGGTGACACGGCCATTTTCGACAACCAGTTTTTCGACAAGCGATTTGGTTTTAATATCCAGGTTCTGCCTTTGACGACCCGGTTCGACATAGGCACGCGCCGCGGACCAACGCTCGCCGCCTTTCTGGGTGACCTGATAGATGCCCATGCCTTCCTGCTCGGCGCCGTTAAAATCATCGCGGATCGGCAGCTGCAGATTGCGCGCGGCTTCGACAAAGGCGACGCTACCGGGGTTCAGCCATTTCTGGTCTGACACGGAAAGCGGGCCATCGCCGCCATGATAGTCATCGCCGCCTCGCTCGTTACCTTCCGATTTCCTGAAATAGGGCAGGACGTCATCATAGCTCCAGCCATCACAGCCAAGAGCGGCCCAATTGTCATAGTCCCATTTATTCCCGCGAATATAGACCATCGCATTGATCGCACTGGAACCGCCAAGACCACGTCCGCGCGGCTGATAGCCGATGCGGCCATTGAGCCCCTTTTGCGGGACGGTATCAAACCGCCAGTGTGCGTTTTTCAGCAGAAACGGCATCATCCCCGGTGTCTTGACGAGGAAATTGTTATTATTGCCACCGGCTTCAATCAGGCAGACGGACCGTTTGCCATCTTCGCTCAGCCGTCCGGCAGCCGCGCTGCCCGCTGATCCTCCGCCAATGACGATAATATCATAATCTGCCATGCTGTTCTCTCCATTTTATCCGTCATGCTGAGCTTGTTTCAGCATCTCCCTGTTCTATTGCAGGGTGAATTATCTTCTCTTCATTTTGCGCGGCCAACCACCGTGCTCTAATCGTCTCGCTGCTGTCGCGACTGTCATCATGGCTCCAGCCGGGCGGCTTGATCAGATAGAATAGTTTATATCGCCATGGTGCCGTCCACAGGTCTTTAGCCATGCCAATCCATTCGTGAAACACCGCCCATAAAATATTGTAGCTTTTGAGATTTTTGATGATGCCATATTGGATTTGCTCATCACTACGCTCTTCTTCAAACGTGCCGAACATCTTGTCCCAGATGATGAAAATACCGGCATAGTTTTTGTCGAGATAGCGCGGATTGGTGGCGTGGTGGACCCGGTGATGAGACGGGGTGTTCATCACCGCCTCAAACCAGCGCGGCATCCGGTCAATCGCTTCGGTATGGATCCAATATTGATAGAGTAGGTTAACCCCGCCAACAAAGGCGATCATTGCCGGGTGGAAGCCGATCAGAAACATCGGCAGCGAGAATATCCAGGTCAGCGCGAAGGTGCTGGTCCACGGCTGGCGTAATGCGGTCGAGAGATTATAATGTTCGCTGCTGTGATGATTGACATGGGCAGCCCAGACCCATCGGATGCGATGCGCACCGCGGTGGAAGATATAGTAGAAGAAATCATCAACGAATATCGCGAGGACCCAAGCCCACCAGGTGAACGGGACGTCGAATAATCTAAATTGATAGACCCAATATATCGCCGCTACAGCAAGCCCGCCGGTCAATATCCCAGCGACCACACTACCTGTTCCCAGTGTCAGTGACGTCGCCATGTCTTTGACATCATATTTGATGTCATCGCGATACCGGCTCATGAAAAATTCGATCGCCACCGTCACGACAAAAAACGGAATCGCATAAAGGGTCGGGTCGGGAAGATTGTCCATGCGTTCCTATTTACAGCGCTGTCAGCAACTGTCCAGCGGGATTAGTTGGCTCCGCCCGCCAAAGCGTCGACCATTGCGCGTATCGGGGTGATGTCATATCCGGCATTTCCGGCAAGCCTTGCAATCTCGTCTGGTGAGACGCCCTGTTTGGCCTGTGCCAATGACCATAGCAAAGTGGAGCGTGTCCCCGACCGGCAATAGGCGAGTGTCTTGCCTTCGGCCCCATCAAGAGCCGCGATCATTGCATCGACTTGCGGTCCGGAGAATCCGCTGTGGGTAATCGGTATCGCAACATAGTCGATACCAGCGGCCTTCGCAGCGGCTTCGATATCGGCGCTCTGGGGCGCTGTCGGTTCCTCGCCATCGGGACGATTGTTAACGATCAAGCGTACGCCTTCGGCCTTGGCGGCCGCAATATCTTCCAAGCTGATTTGCGGTGAGACGCTGACTTTATCGTTTATTTTCCGGAACATGTTTTCAACCTTTTCTAAAGGAACAGAGGAATTTTCTTCCGCGAAGCTGGTGGAATATCCCAGCACCGCACCACCGAGCAGTAGACCGCCGGTTGCCAATGATGCGATAACCTTTTTCACACGCTTTCCTCTTGTGCTTCAGATACCTCTCTTATCACATTCAGAAAGTCTTCCCCATATTTTTCAAGCTTCGCCGCACCGATGCCGGGCAGTTCGCCCAGTGCTGACAAGCTGTGTGGTTTGAAGCCGGTCATGTCACGCAGTACGCTGTCGTGGAAAATAACATAAGGTGGAACGCCTTGATCCTTGGCCAATTCCATGCGTTTGGCGCGGAGGGCATCGAACAACGGATCGCCCACTGGATTGGGAGAAGAACCGCTGCGCCGTTTCTTGCGTTCGCGTTTTGGTGGCTCGACAATCGCAACCTCAGTTTCGCCTTTTAATATTGCGCGGGCCTCCGGTCCGAACATCAACCCGCCATGCTCGGTGTTGCGCAGGGCGTCGCGCAGCAGTAGCGATCTTGAGACCGGTTTGATCAGCGGTGCTTCCTCGGTATCAACAATGTCGAAAACCGAAAGTTGGTCATGGCCCCGGGACAGCACCTTGTCTTCCTGCCTGCCGGTCAATACGGCCTCGAGATGGCCAACCCCGAAGCTCTGGCCGGTGCGATAAACGGCAGACAGAAATTTCCGTGCCAGTTCGGTGACATTGCGGGTGATCGGCGCGTTCAGGCAATTGTCGCAATTGCCACAGCTTTGCGGCGGCTCCTCTCCAAAGTGTTTTAAGAGGATGGCGCGGCGACATCCCGCCGCTTCCACCAAGCCGCCAAGCGCCGATAGCCTTGTGCGTTCGCTGTTCAGGCGCTGTTCGTCCACTTCCGTCAGTCTTTGCCGCGCCTTGGCGAAATCTTCTGCTCCCCAGAACATATGTGCCTCAGCCGGATCACCGTCGCGGCCCGCGCGACCAGTTTCCTGATAATAGGCTTCGATGGATTTGGGCAAACCAGCATGGGCGACAAAGCGTACATCGGGTTTGTCGATACCCATTCCGAAGGCAATGGTCGCGACCATCACCATATCTTCCGAAGCGACAAAATCGGCCTGATTGCGCTGGCGCACCTCTGGCGGCAGACCTGCATGATAGGCCCGGGCGCTGCGACCCGTTCTCGCAATCTGATCCGCCATTTTTTCCGTAGCATTGCGGGTCTGCGCGTAGATGATACCGGGGCCGGGAAGGCGCTCGACAAGATCAGTGATCTGGCGCGTAAGTCCTTTCCGCGGAGAAATACTGTAACGGATATTGGGTCGGTCAAAACCGGCGATGATCAGGCCATCCTGCTCGATGCCAAGCTGCACCAATATGTCATCGCGGGTGTGTTTGTCTGCCGTGGCGGTCAGCGCGAGGCGCGGAACATCCGCGAAATGATCGAGTAAAGGTCGCAGCAAGCGGTAATCGGGCCGAAAGTCATGCCCCCATTCCGATACGCAATGCGCTTCATCAATCGCAAAAAGCGAAATCTTCGTCTGTTCGAGCAAGTTTCTGAAATGCTCGCCAGATGCGCGTTCCGGTGCGGCATAGAGAAGATCAAGTTCACCCGCCTTCAACCGCGCGATGGTCTCTGCGCGATTGTCATCGGCCGAGGTGAGCGTCGCGGCGCGAATGCCGACCGCTTCTGCGCTGCGCAACTGGTCGTGCATCAGGGCAATAAGCGGAGAGATAACTACAACCGTGCCATCATTGGCTATTGCCGGCAGTTGATAGCATAGTGACTTGCCCGCGCCGGTTGGCATTACCGCGAGCGTATTCTTGCGTTCCATCACCCGTGCCAGGACGTGATCCTGTACGCCGCGAAACGCGGTAAATCCAAAGGTTGATTTAAGGAGCGGGAGCAGATTCTCGAGCATCCGGCTTTCCTACCCAGCGTATCGGAGAAGTGAAACCGTTAAAGTGGGAATGACCGATTTTGTTCTGGGGACTGTGCCTTCCCGAGATAATCAGTCAGGCATAGTGCGGGTGGCACGCCAGAAATGAAAGCCTGCCCAAATATTGAAAAGCGCCAGGATCGCTAGGGCACGTTGCAGGGCGGCGGCCTCACCGAGTTCGCTGGCAAACATGTCTGACAATATGCCGACAAATACCGGCCCAACGCCTAGACCGATAATACCCGCGATAAGCAGATAGATCGCCACGGCCATTGCGCGGGTTTCGTCGCTGGCCAGTTTTTGCAGCGCGGCAAAATTGGGACCATAGTAAAAGGTCGCAGCAAAAGTAGGGATAGCCAGCAGCAGCACTGCGACATTGGCGCTTGGTCCATATATGGCCCAAATCATCCCAGGGGCTGAAACCACCATAACCAACGCTGCGACGAGCAGCGGTAGCGTCGGGCGCAGCTTGCCAAAATAGTCACCAGCGCGGCCGCCGAGCCATGCCCCGAACCCGCCTGATATACCAACCATGACGCCAAGTTTCCAACCCAGTTCGCCATAACCAATTTCATGGACCCGGACGAACAGACCGCCATAGAAGCTTGCCAGTCCATAAGAGACAAACTGCACCAGCACACCAGCCGCAACCAGATGCCAGTAGGCCGGCTTTGAGGACAGTTCGATCAATGCGTCCTTCAATTTGGTTTTGCTTGGGTCAGGTTTGAAAGCTGCGGCCAGCGAAACTTTGCCGCGGGGATCGGGAACTGTAAACCAAATCACCACCGCAATAATGATCCCCGGCAACCCGGCCATCAAAAATGCTACGCGCCAGCTGAAATTTTCGGCAATCCAGCCGCCGCCGGCATAAGCGATAAATGCACCGATTGGCACCGACATGCCCAATATACCCAGAGCACCCGCGCGACGTTCAGGCGGGAACAGATCGGCAATCAGCGAATGGGAAGCGGGCGCCGAACCCGCTTCACCGATGCCGACTCCGACACGGGCCAGAAAAAGCTGAATGAAATTGGTCGCGAGGCCGCAGGCAACGGTCATGGCGGACCATATTGCAATGGCAATGGCTATGATCCGGCTGCGGTTCCACTTGTCGGCCAGAGCAGCCACCGGGATGGCGAGAGTGGTATAAAAAATCGCAAATGAGAGTCCGGTCATCAGCCCGATTTGCGTATCGCTTAGACCTAGATCCCGCTTTACTGGTTCAGCTAAAATGGAAATGATCTGACGATCAAGGAAGTTGAGCATCGTGACGATGAACAATACGCCAAGTACATAGTTGGGATAGCGACTAGACATCGCTGTTCCGGTTCCCGCGGTGGTTTCAAGTCCTGCCATTACGCATCTGTTTGACATGCAATGGCCTTCGGAGACACCCTTTGTTTAATTAGGACTTCGTTCGACAGGGCGCGCTATATTTTCCTCGAAAGCGCGCTCACCATCATTGTTGAATGCATCGCTAAACTCGCTCCTGAATTCCGGCCTGGGCGGGTCGCGCGGCACGTCTAGATTACCAGCAGCAATGGCCCGCAAAATTGCGATCCGTTCCCGAACAATCGTGGCAACACAAGCGGTATCAGGACAGGTGTCTCGTGTTTCGGTGCGCCATGCGCGCTGTTGTCTTTGAAGCCTGGGAGCGTTCGGACCAGCAGCGGACATTGCGTTCTTGTAAACGGACGACAAGGTCCGGTCGAGCTTGGCAAGTTCCGGGGTGTTGCAGATTAGAAATTCAATCCGCTGCGACGCTTTGGCACAATCAAAACTCGGCCCGTCGGGCGGCAGCGGTTTTGGAGTAACCGGTTTTGCTACTGGTTCAGGGTCCGGTTCTTCGGCCTTACTGTCGTCCACCGGTTCGGCGGGATTTTCGACAGGATCAACCGGCGGCAAAGGCTCGTCTGCACTCATGGTGGTCCAGATCAGGAAGCCAGCGACTATAGCCACGAAAAGCCCGGCGATACCGACAATCGGTAGCCAATTGGTTTGTGGCTTTTCAGGTTCCCAATCATCATAGTCTTCATAAACCGGCTCGGGCTCGGGCTCCAGTTCCGGCTCTGGAGCTTCGGCTTCGCCCGCCTCGTCATTGCCACTATGTTCGATCAGATCATCGACGGTCATGGTCTTTTGGACCGTGCCAGCAAGTTGATGCGCCTTGGCAGCAACCCGTTCAATTGTGCTCTCGCGCTGTTCCAGCCAGTCGATCCACTGCGAACTGGCAAGATGATAAGCCAGTTCATCCGGGGCAAGTTCTTCGAGCCGTACGGGAATAATGGCCTTTCGTGACGAATCCGCCAGGATCAGCTCGCGCTTCACATGCGGGCTTTTGTCTGACTTGCTGCAGAAGAGAAGCAGCGTTGCACAGCTTTCATCAATGGCGCGTTTTATCGCCATATCGAATGCCTCGCCGGGTTCAACATCGCGCGGGGCCAGCCAGCAGGTCACGCCATATTTGGCCAGAGATTTTTCGAGTTCCAGCGCGACAGGCAATTTACTGGAATGATGGCTGATAAACAGCTGAGTCGCTGGTTCTTGCCCCATATTTCCCCGTTCCCCTCCGGCGTAGCCGTCATGCGTTCCCAATCACATAGCCGACCTTATACCCAAGATAATGACTAAAGCCATAATTTGCGGCATTTGCAAAACTTAACTAGGAGGTACTGCATGGGGGCAAGTGTAACGGAAACCAAAAAAGCGATCGACAAAGGTAATTTGTTGCTTGCTTACGATCTCGCCCGGGTTGCGGTTGAAAATGGCGACACATCGGCAGAGTTGCGACACTTGTTGGTCCTGACACTCGCTCGCATGGGCGACGGGCAGCAGGCGATGGAACTGTATGAAGAATATGGTCTGCATAGCTCGGCCAATGCCCATCATCGTTCTATCGCGGCGCGGATATTGAAAGATGCGGCGCTGGTCATGCCTGAGGGTGACGACCGTGATGAGGCGCTGTCGTCAGCTTACCGCGCCTATGCCGAAATCTATGAAGATAGTGGTGACGCTTATCCAGGCATCAATGCCGCCAGTCTTGCCCTGATAAGCGGGCGCAAGAAGCAGGCACAGGCGCTGGCCTCCTCAATCATTGCGCTCAGGGAAATATCTAACCCGAAAGACTATTATGATGCGGCGACACTGGCCGAAGCCCTGTTGATCAACGAGCGGGTCGATGAGGCTGCCGCTGCACTATACATGGCGAGCCAGTTGCCCGATGCCAATAGCGGCGCAAAGTCGAGCACCAATCGCCAGCTTGCTTTGCTTGCACGCATATTGGGGCTGGATGCTGATCGGGAAAATGCCGTGCTCGCCCCGATATCACCGCCCACCGTGGTTCATTATTGCGGCCATATGTTTCTTGAAGATGCTGCAACTGAGGCGGCTTTACGAAACCTGATTGATGTATTTCTGGACAAGCATAATGGCGACTTTGCTTATGGCTCATTGGCGGCTGGTGCGGACATATTGGTGGCCGAAGCGATACTGGCACGTGGCGGGGAGCTGCATCTCACCTTGCCATTTCTGAAAGACGATTTTGTCGAGCAGTCGGTAATGCCTGCCGGAAAGGGGTGGCTCGCACGATTTGAAAATTGTCTGTCCGCTGCGACGAGTGTGCATTTCGCCACCGAAATGAACTATGTCGGCGATCCGGCGCAATTTGGTTATGCCAGTAAAGTCGCCATGGGCATGGCGAAATTGCGGGCGGATTATCTTGGTACATCTCCGCAGCAATTGGCTTTGTGGGATGGGGTGGCGGTTGACGGACCCGCCGGAACCGGCGCCGATGTCAAGGCTTGGAGTGACTATGGCGGCGTCACTACAGTTATCGCACCGGACGCAATTGATCGCAATCTGAGCTGGCCCGAACAACCTGATACAGATGACCTGAGCCGTGGTCTGGCGGCGTTTTTGTTCACCGACTTTCCGGGTTTCTCGAAACTTGCGGAAGCGGCACTACCGGCCTTTTGGCAAGGTGTGATGGGACGGATGGGAGCAGTGCTGGACAATTATCCGGACCAGGTTCTGGCGAAAAACAGCTGGGGAGATGCGGTGTTGGCAATCACCCTGGATGCGCCGGTTGCAGCCGAGATTGCGTTGGCCCTGCAAGAAACTTTGCAGGATTTTGACTATGGCCTGCTGGGGCTTTCCGAGAGCAGCGGCATGAGGATCGGCGTCCATTATGGCCCCGCCTATCAGACTAAGGATCTGATCACCGGAAATACGACCTTTTATGGTACTGAAGTCTCACGCGCCGCGCGGATTGAACCGGTTACTCCGCCTGGCGCGGTGTTTGTGACGGAACCTTTCGCGGCGATCCTGATCCTGGAAGCGTCTGACCGGTTCAAATGCCGCTATGTCGGGAATGTCGAGTTCGCCAAAGGCTATGGGACATATCCGATCTATCGCCTGATGCCAGTCTAGTACTTGTTGCTTAGAGATAGTCTTTCAGCAACGCGCCGACATCGACTTTTGCTTTCAGACGGTTGGCCAGCATGTAGATACCGCCAAATTTGCGGTGAATGAAAACCGTATCAACCGGCGGGACATGCCAGAAATCGCGCGCTGCGGCAAAACGCATCCCTTCGTCGCGCAGATCCTGCGCGATTGCATTGTCGGAAAAGTCTATTGGACCTTTTTTACGCAACGGCGCCATGGCCATCTCGAACATGTCCATGATGGCCTCCTGATGATGGTCCGCTGCACTGTCATCGAACAAGCCGATTTTGATCGCTGCTTTCTGGGCTGCCTCGCGATCGCCCGCCATTCCGGCGATCACCAGCTTGCGATATTGATTGGCGACACGTTTCGGCACGGCACGGGTCGCACCAAAGTCTAGCAGCACGAGTTGCCGCGTTTCGTGATTATAGCGATAGTTGGCAAAATTAGGATCCGTTTGCATCAACCGAAATTCAAACAGTTCGCGGAGCATCAGGCTGAATAGCAGTTTGATTATCCGGTTGCGTTCTCTTTGAGATGCAGACGCCATGGACTCGATAGGCGCGCTATCAATGTAGGACATGGCGAGGACATGACCGGTCGTGAGATCTTTGTGCAATGCCGGTACCTGAAAGTCCGGCGCATCTTTCAGCAGTTTGCCAAAGCGTTTGAGATAGGCCGCTTCCTGCTCATAATCGGCTTCCTGATGCAGCTGCAGTTTGGCTTCCGAGAGCATCGGGGCGATGTCGAGTGATTTGGGCACGACACCGGACAGGTTGATAAGCGATGCGACATTATCGACGTCGCTATCAATGCTTTCCCGTACACCGGGATATTGCACCTTGATGGCAAGATCGCGGCCATCAGCCGTGGTGGCGCGATGGACCTGACCGATGGAAGCGGCGGCAACGGGCCTCATCTGGAAATCTTCAAACCGGTCTTGCCAATCTGATCCATATTGAGAGGATATCACTTTAAGCAACTGCTTTTGAGGCATATATTGCGCATCGGCGCGCAGTCGGGCAAGAATTTCAGACAGTTCTGGCGGAAGGAAATCACTGGCATCCATTGACAGCATCTGCCCCAGCTTCATCGCCGCACCGCGCAGATTGGCGAGTTGATTAGTTAGCTTAATCGCGTTGCCAGGCGTAAGCAGCATGTCGCTGATCTTCGGACGTTCGCCTTCGGCCAGACGTTTGGCTCCCTCCAGCAACATGCCTCCGCCAATTGCCGTTGCCATCGTCCCGAAGCGGGCAAAGCGCGACAAGCGTCCGCTGGGTACAGCGAGCCCTTTGTCCGGCGATTTGCTCTTACTGGCTATGATCGTGTCTTTTCATTTTTGGAAAACGTCAGTCGATATGTCGTAGGTGATTTCGGCTTTAATCCCGATACGCCGATAGGGACAGTGTCATTTTTGCATGCGTTATTCTAACACATACCGCATGTTGCATGTCGTTCATCATGGTGACTATGTCGCGCCGGCACCCACACGCGGCAGTTTTGCTTTCGACAAATACCGGCTGGTCATGGACGCGGTGAAACAGTTGTCAGACCGGCACACCGTTTACGCGCCGCATGCGATGGAACGTGAATGGCTCGAAGCCGTACATGATCCCGAATATGTTGATCAGGTTTTGTCGGCTGCGGTGCCCTTTGAGAAAGAACGGCGGATCGGTTTCCCGGTTTCGCAAGAGATCGCACAGCGGGTGCGATATACTTCTGGCGGGACATGGCTGGCCGCGAAACTGGCGCTGGACCATGGCTATGCGGCCAACAGTGCAGGGGGCAGTCATCATGCGCTGGCTGATACCGGGGCTGGCTATTGTGTGTTCAATGATCTGGCGGTGAGTGCCAACCGGCTGATCGCCGAGGGCGACGCCGGTCGGATATTGATCCTTGATCTGGATGTGCATCAAGGTGACGGCACGGCTGCACTCTTGGCCGGGCGCAGTGACATAATGACCGTGTCTGTCCATGCTGAAAGGAATTTCCCGGTCCGCAAGGCCCGATCTACTCTGGATATCGGACTGGAAGATGGTACGGACGATGTACGATATCTTGACATATTGTCGGACCATTTGCCGACACTGATCGGTGACTTTGGGCCAGACCTGGTTCTTTATCAAGCAGGCGTTGATCCTCATAGGGACGACAGACTGGGGCGTCTGGCGCTAACCGACGAGGGGCTTGTGGCGCGTGAACGCTATGTCATTCGGCAAGCGCGGGGCCGCGGTATCCCGGTCGCTAGCACTCTTGGCGGAGGCTATGGGCAGGACCATATGGCAGTCGCAAAGCGGCATGCCTTGTCTATGCTGGCTATGGCAAACGAGAATAGTCGTATCTGATCCAGATATTGCCGCCAATATTTCCCTGTTCATCCGGATAATTTTGTTGTTTATCTAAGACATAAAATAAAGTCATTGGGAGTCCTCATGAAATACCATCTGATCACTGCGCTTGCCGCCATTTCTTTCGCAGGACAGGCTTATGCCGAACCTGCTGATGATAAAGCGAAAGAGGAAAATTGGGACGTTAACGCTCCAAAAGGTGCGACCATCAAACAGGTGCCGATCAAGACCGATGAAGGCAGCTGGATTGATGTCGATGTCAGTCCCGACGGCAATAGCATCGCTTTTGCGCTGCTTGGCGATATTTATACGATGCCGATGGCAGGTGGAACGCCCACTCGTATTGCTGAAGGGCTGGCGTGGGAAGTGCAGCCGCGTTTCTCTCCTGACGGGAAACGTATCGCCTTTACCTCGGACCGTGGCGGTGGCGACAATATCTGGATTATGAACCGCGATGGCAGCGACAAGCGGCAGGTAACAAAAGAGAAATTCCGCCTGCTCTATCAGCCGAGCTGGAGCCCCGACGGCCGGTATATCATTGCCAAGAAACATTTCACCACCGGCCGGTCACTCGGAACCGGGGAAGTCTGGGTCTACCATGTTTCGGGCGGAGCAGGGGTTGTTCTGGTGAAAAAGCCTAATGAGCAGCACCAAAAAGAGCTGGGCGAGCCCATTTATGCCCCCGATGGCAAGTCGCTTTATTATACTCGCAATATCACGCCTGGTGGTCAGTTTATCTATGCGCAGGATTCCAATACGGACCTGTTCAATATCGAGGAATATGATTTGGAAACCGGTGAGATTACGACCGCTATATCGGGTCTCGGTGGGTCAGTGCGGCCGACACCATCGCCAGATGGCAAGAGCATTGCTTTTGTCCGGCGTGAGCGGGCGAAGTCCAAGCTTTATGTAAAAGACCTCGCCACCGGAATAGAGCGCAAGGTCTATAACGATCTGGATCAGGATGTGCAGGAGACATGGGCTGTCACCGGGGTTTATCCCAACATGGATTGGACACCGGACAGTCGTAGTATTGTCTTTTGGGCCGGCGGAAAAATCCGCAAGGTTGCCGCCGATGGTTCCGGAGCATCGATCATCCCGTTTGCTATCAATGACACGCGCGGCATTGCAGATGCTCCGCATCCTAAAATTACTGTAGCGCCCGATAGCTTCACCACAAAGATGCCGCGCTTTGCTGAAGTTTCGCCTAACGGCCGACAGGTTGTGTTTGAAAGCCTTGGGCAACTTTACATCAAGCCAATGGGTGGTGGCGCGGCAAGGCGCCTGACCCGCAGCAATGGCCAACGCGAGCTTTTCCCGTCCTGGTCCCGTGATGGCCGGTCGATTGTTTTTGTTGAGTGGACTGATAGCAACCTTGGTCGGATCAAGACGGTGAGTGCTTCCGGCGGATCGGCTCGTGTCGTGACCAATCGGCCCGGTCATTACGCCCGGCCGCATTTCTCCCCTGATGGCCGCACGATCATTTTCGAAATGCAGGGCGGCGGATATCTAACCTCCCCCGACTATTCGGTTGAAGATGGCGTGTACCGCGTCGCTGCATCGGGCGGCACACCCGAGCGTGTTGCAAAGGGGGCTGCAGGCCCCCAATATGGCGCGAGCAGCGACCGTCTGTTCATGATGGCGCAGAAAGACAATAAACGCGTGTTGATGAGCAGCGACCTTAAAGGCGAAGCGAAGCGCACCCATGCAACCGGCGAATTGGCTAATGACTATATAGTGTCACCAGACGGGCAATATGTCGCTTTCCGCCAGAATTACGAAGTGTTTGTCATGCCTCTGCTTCCCGGTACGCAGGCCGTTGCAGTTGCTCCGGACAGCAAGTCGCTGCCGGTAACCCGAGTCAGCAAGGGCGGGGCGGACTACATACACTGGTCGCAAAACGGGCAGCAACTCCATTGGAGCATTGGGCCTCAAGTCTTTACCGCGAAGACCAGCGCTCTTTTTCCCAATGCGCCAGCAGGGAAAGACGCACCGAAATTCACTCCGCCAACCAGCGGCGTCTCGCTGGAGCGAACTGTCGCCACCGACAAGCCCGCTGGGGTGGTCGCTTTGATCGGCGCGCGGTTGATCACGATGGCTGATGATCAGGGCGGGATCGTTGAGGATGGCACGATTGTCGTCAAGGACAACAAGATCATCTCTATCGGGAGACGTGGCAACATTGCTGTTCCAGCTGGGGCAACCGTGGTTGATGTCACAGGCAAAACCGTTGTGCCGGGCTATATCGATGCGCACGCCCATGGCGCTCAAGGAACGGATGAATTGGTCCCGCAGCAAAACTGGTCACTGATGCAGAATCTGGCACTGGGCACCACGACCATTCATGACCCGTCCAGCAGGGCGAGCGAGATTTTTGTGGCAGCAGAAATGCAGCGGGCCGGCCAATTGATCGGGCCACGTATCTTCTCAACCGGTGAGATTGTATATGGAGCAAAAGCGCCGCGCGTTTATGCGGAGATCAACAATCTCGATGATGCGCTGGACCATGTCCGGCGGCTGAAGGCGCAGGGCGGCAGCAGCGTCAAAAATTACAATCAGCCGCGCCGGGAACAGCGCCAGCAGGTTGTTGAAGCCGCGCGTCAGGAGAACATGCTGGTCGTGGCAGAGGGCGGATCGCTCTATGGCATGGATATGGCATTGATTGCTGACGGCAACTCGACGCTGGAACATAATATCCCACTGGATATTTTTTATGACGATGTCGTCCAAATGTTCTCTCAATCAAAGACCAACTACACGCCTACAATAGTGGTCAGCTATGGCGGGCTCGCCGGTGACCCATATTGGCGGCAGGCGACGGATGTGTTCAAGCATCCGCTGCTAACGCACACGCCGCCAAAACAGTTGGCCGCTGCTAACGTGCGCCGGACCAAGGCACCGGAAGAGGATTTTGTCGATGACGATAATGCCCGCGAAGCCAAGAAGCTGGCGGACAAGGGTGTGTTGGTATCCATCGGTGCGCATGGTCAACAAGCCGGTATAGCGACTCACTGGGAACTCTGGTCCTTCGTCCGCGGCGGTATGTCGCCAATACAGGCGCTGCGGTCCGGTACGATTGATTCCGCCAAATCACTTGGCATGGCGGATGAGATTGGATCGCTGGAAGCTGGTAAGCTCGCCGATCTGGTTGTGCTGGATGCCGACCCGACCGACGATATCCGCAACAGTGACAAAATCCACCGCGTCATGGTCAATGGCCGGATGTACGATCCGGTGACTATGAACGAAGTCGTGACCGGAGCACGGAAACGGTCAGCTTACTGGTGGGAGTAAATTAGACGGCCCCAATTCGATCTGCAGAGTCAGGCTTGGCGCCGCAAAATCGGATTGGGGCCGTCTTCAAAATCATAGTGGGGGTTGAGGGATAGGAATTCTTCAACAGCTATCCGGCAGCCGCCGTAATCGTGAAAATCATCAATCACAATCACGCCGCCCGGACTCAGTTTCGCCGCGATAGACTTCAGGCAATAGGCGACAGGTTCGTACCAGTCGCAATCGACATGCGCAAAGGCCAGTCTGTCCACATTAACGCCTGGCCATGTATCTTCGAACAAGCCTTTATGCAGAAAAATACCATTTTCACCGACCGTTAGCCCATGGCGGGCAAAACTGTCTTTGACGTCCGAGAATAAATCGTCCCTGTAACCATAGTAGGATTCTCCACCGATACCACGCGATGTTCCTGATTTAATGGTTTCGTATCGGGATTTCGATTTATGATCGTCTTTCTCAGAGGTCGGTTCGGGGATCATGCCAAAAACGTCAAAGCCATGAAACTTTCGATTTCTGCACTGACTGGCAATGACAATGGCCGAACCGCCGAGGGCCACTCCAAACTCGGCAAAGTCTCCTTCGACGCGGCTGACTGATTTCAGTGCTTCCTCGATCCTTATCAACTTGGCCGGAGCAAGGTAGGTCAACCCTTCCCGTAATATCGTCCGGGAAAGCTGTGAAAGGCCATAGGTGCTGAAGCGATGACGGATGCGTCGCGCCAATGGACGAAGGGGGATAGGCAAAGCCATAGATCCACAATAGTCTGAAGACGCTGGATAACCAATTCGTCTTCCGGCCGTTGAGCGGTCTCAGAACCCAAAAAAAGCACGTCCCTTCGGATTTGACCGACCTCGATAGAATCTATGGTGAAGGGGCGCAGTCGACTCTACGGCTTCCTACTTGCGATAATCGAGCGGTGGTTTTCGGTCACCCAACAGCGACTTATACTTATAGTCCGGACCCCGTGCTTTATCGAATTCGGCCTTGGCTTCGGCCCGCAATTCGGGATTGGTATAAAGCTCAATTGCGGCAAGGGTCAGTGTTTTTGCGGCCACCTGTGTGCCTTTGAACCCGATCGACATGCCGCTGGCTGCCGACGACTGCCAGCTATGGGCAGAGGTTCCCGGAACCCAGGTTGCGGTGCTCAGGCCGACCGTAGGGGTGGCATAAGACACATCACCTACGTCGGTAGAGCCATAACCAAGGGTCACATCATAGGGCTGTATCTCGGTCTCACTGCCGAGTTTCAGTTTCGGATTGTCAAAGCTTGCATGGATGCGCTCGGCGAATTTTTGCTCTTCGGGCGTATAGGTTATGCCGCCAATCTGCCGTAATTTGGCATCCACCATTTTGGCGAGCGGTTCGTTGACAAGCAACGGGTTGTTACCGTGAATGACCTCCCAATCAACTTTGGTACCAGTGCCCAATGCAGCGCCGCGGGCGGCATCTTCCAGGCGTTTCCATATCGCATCAACGCCGTCCGGATCGGGGTGACGGACATAGTAAAAGACTTCGGCGAAATCGGGTACGACGTTCGGCGCAGTTCCGCCCTCGGTAATGACGTAGTGGATACGCGAATCCTGCG
Organism: Parasphingorhabdus sp.; assembly: GCF_059726685.1. Lineage (NCBI taxonomy): Bacteria > Pseudomonadati > Pseudomonadota > Alphaproteobacteria > Sphingomonadales > Sphingorhabdaceae > Parasphingorhabdus > Parasphingorhabdus sp. Next base: position 2,917,044 of record NZ_AP041068.1, on the reverse strand, counting down.
GCACATGCTCGCGCATCATGTTGATCATAAGGTTGAATGCCTCGACGCCGTCCAGCGCAGATCTCGCTTTTTCCGGAGCGCCAGCCGCGTGAGCAGACACGCCTTTGAAACGGAATTTGGCAGACCGATTGGCCAATGTGGTCCGTGCAGCCGCCGAATTTTCGTCATCAGCATGCCAGTGGAGGGCGAAATCGACATCGTCGAACAAGCCCGCTCTGACCATGTAGACTTTTCCGCTACCGCCTTCTTCAGCCGGTGTCCCGTATAGGCGAATCGTTCCCGGATTCCCGGTCTCGTCGAGCCATTTCTTCACAGCAATAGCGGCTTCCACCGATCCTGCCCCGAACAGATTATGACCGCAAGCGTGAGAAGCGTCTTTGCCCGCGATAAGTGATCTTGTCGCAACGGCGTCCTGATTAATGCCGGGCAGGGCATCAAATTCAGCGAGGATGGCTATGATCGGACCGCCATTGCCATATTCTGCAACAAAGGCAGTCGGGATTTCTGCCACACCAGTCTCAATCTGAAATCCCTGCGCGCGCAGGCTTTGTTGCAGCAGGCCGCTGGCTTTTTCTTCTTGATAACCGACTTCTGCCCATTCCCAGATCTGTCGAGCCACGCTCGCGGTTTCATCATAACGCGCATCAATTCCCATAAGGATTTCAGCTTCTTTGCTGTCTTGTGCGTGTACCGAAGCCGGCAATGCGGCAAGCGCGAATAGATAAACCAAGCGTTTCATAAAATACCCCATAGTGATCATTGCCAGAAGGTTGGCACAACATTGGCCAGTTGCGCAACAATATTACGGGACTCGCACTTTTTGCAATAAACGCAGGTCAATTGCAAAAATGCAACTCGCGGGTGCAACATTTCACATTGCAACTTACTTTTATGTAAGCATACTGGTTTTGCATCCTCCCTAACTCTCATTGGAGATCCACTATGAACAAATTTACTTCTATCATCCTTGGAGCAGCCGCGCTTTCGCTGACGGCTCCTGCAGCATTTGCCGCTGACGCAGAACGTAATGATCGCCTCTATGATGCTTCGGGTTCAAGCGTTGCTAAGGTCAACCGTGTTACTGATGACGGCGATGTACTGGTCATCTACAAAGGCAAAGTGCGCCGGGTTCAGGCTGAAACACTGACCAAAACCGATGGCAAGTTGATGACATCAATGACCAAAAAAGAAATTCGCCGCCTGAAATAACGGGTCGCAGAGGAGTGTCTTACTTCTCTATCAGATGGTGAAAATGAAAGCCGGCGCATCCCCTCATGCGCCGGCTTTTATATTTGGGTTTCCGCAGTAGCCAGATCCTCAGGCGTGTTGATGTTGATAAATGCGTCTTCATCATGCCATGTTACCAACTTCGCATCACATTGCCGGACCAGCCAGTGCAGCGATGGAGATCGTTCGCCTACATCATGTGTTCCCCGCACACTATTGACGATATCGCAGCGCCAGTAGCCAAAAACCGGGTGCAGGCGCCGAGGGCCTTGCGCAACCGAGCAGCCGGAAACCGAGCTTAGTCGCGATATGATATCATCAGGCGCAAAAGGTGCATCTACCGGTATTGTGACGAAGCCTGTCGCTTCCGGGCACAATATTGGCAACTGCGCTGCGATCGTAAAAATTGCACCAACCGGGCCGCCCGGCATATCGGGATCATCCGAGATGATATCGAGGCCGGTATGAAAATCATCGGGCGCTGACAGCCATATCCGATCGACAGCGGGCCGGTATCTTGCGATGGCCCGGTCGATCAACCGCTGTCCGTCAAGTTGGATAGTCGCTTTTTCCCGGCCCATACGGCGAGACATGCCGCCGGCTAAAATGATAAGGCAGATGGGGGGATTGTCATTCATCTTTTGCTCCAGCGCGGATGGCACTGCAGCCGTTCTGGCTTTAGCTGCCCACTCTGTCCAGCAATTCTCCGATGAGATCGGTTGGCTGAGCCTCATCTAACCGGTTATCTGCCAGCTGTTCCCGTTGTGCCTGCTGTTCCAGTTCGGACTTCATGTTTCGGGCAAAAAGATCGCGGTTCGGCGCTCTGGGCTGGCGAATGGCCGTTGTTGCAGCCCATTGTCTGCTCGCGTTTTTCCGAAAATCACTCGGTTTTTCATTCGGGTAGATAAATCCATTTACCGGATAGGCGGTCTTACCGAGCGCTCCAATCGGCGCATACCAGATCTTGACGCGGCTCCAGTCGCCGTTTTCTGACACATCAACAGCGGCCACGTTACGCTCAATTTGCCCGCGGCGACCGTTAATCGGCGACCAGTTGGCGTGGTCCAGCAAGATATTACGCTCATCGATGATCCGGCTGACTACAGCAACGTGACCGAGCTTCATTTTGCCGTGGCTCTTGAGCGAGAGGACCGCGCCGGGCCGAGGAGCATTGCCGCGCTCATAAGCAAAGCGCGCCTGTCGCCACCACGTATGGGCATCGCCGTAAATCTGGATACCGCTCTGTTCGCGGGCGAAGGGAACGCATTGCAAATATGCTGATTGCGAACCGTCAGCCGCACGAGCCATGGCAGGGAATAATATTGCCTGCAGCACCAGCAAGATAGGTATGATCGCACCGCCCAGTTTCTTGAGGAGCTCAACCAGCCTGTCTGGCGTGATATTTTTGGCAGCGATCTGCATGAAGCCGATCTACCTGAAAGGCACAAATTCCGTGCTAAAATGCTTGGTTAACGCTTTGTAACTCTGCCCTCCGCGACCTGGAAATGCAGGGCGTGATCGGGCACATCTTCAAACAAACCCGGTTCGGTGCCGGTTAGCCAGACTTGCCCGCCTTTCTCTGCAAGCTGCCCGAACAGTGTTGCGCGGCGTCGGGGATCCAGATGGGCCGCCACTTCGTCGAGCAACAGGATCGGGCGGCTCCCTCTCTGTTCGGTGATAAGGTCGGCATGTGCCAATATGATCGAGAAAAGCAGAGCTTTCTGCTCTCCGGTTGAGCATTTTTCCGCCGCCTGGTCCTTTGCTCGGTGAAAGACGGTCAGGTCAGCGCGGTGTGGTCCTTTCAATGTGCGCCCCGCGGCCCGGTCTGCCTGGCGGCTTGCCCTCAGTGCCTCCAACAAAGCTGACTGGTTGCGCAGCTCGTCATCATCCAGATTGAGTCGGGCTGCAGCGAAGAGTCCGTTATCGGTCATCGCAAGGGCCTCGTTCAAAGCCTCTGTAATCCGAAAGCGGGCTTCTGCCAGAGCGCTGCCAAAATTCGCAAGCTGCCCATCCAGCGCGTCCAGCCATTCCGCATCCGGCATATATTCGTCGGCCAACAACCGGTTACGCTCACGCCTCGCGGCATCATAGCGCGTGCAGTTGCGGGCATGACCGGGTTCCAGCGCAGTAACAAGGCGATCCAGAAAGTTCCGCCGTCCCGAGGCGCCTTCTATGAACAGGCGATCCATTGCCGGGGTTAGCCATAATATCGATAACCATTGTGCCAGATCATTAGTGGGTACGGCGGCACCATTGACACGCGTTTTCCTGCGTTCGGGATATTCGGCGCTGGTGCCGGTGCCCAGTTGAACATCGTCCAGTTCGGCCGCCACCGCGAAGTCGCCAGTACCGCCTTCAAAGGCGATGTCTTTAAGTGCCGCACGGCGAAGGCCACGCCCAGGCGAGAGCAGTGATACCGCTTCCAATATATTGGTCTTGCCAGCCCCGTTTTCTCCGCTCAGTACAACGAAGCCGGGCGCGGCCTCCAAGCGCAGCTGCGGATAGTTTCTGAAATTTTGCAGGGTGAGCCGGGAAATCGTCATGACAGGACGTCACTCCTAGCCGTGCAGCGATATGATGAGAAGAAAATTCGCAAGCTGAGGTAGGCTTGTTCATTTCTTATTCATATAATACTAAAAGTTAGCAATTAACACCAAATAGTGGTTTTAGACAATTTTACAATTGATGGTGAATAGACATAAGTATTTGAAATATAATAGTAACATGAAACTGGCACGGCCTGTGCAATGTATGAGACATCTTCGCTAACACAACCGCGAAGCCCAGTTTTTAAATTAGAAGGAAATCAAAAATGTTCACCAATGTCTCAAACAATGTCACCGCCGCTTTCGCCGCTTTCGTTTCTGCCGCCGTCTTCATCGGTGCTAGCGTTGGACCAGCGATCAACAATGCCGGCTCTCTGGTAATCTAATTTTTCTCCAAACCCCCTGAAAGGAAATATCATGACCTACGAACTTCAAAACAAATTTCTAGCTGGCTTTGCCGCTCTTTTCTCTGCTGCGATTTTTGTAAGCGCCAGCATCGCTCCAGCCATCAACAACGCCGGTTCAATGGTGATCTGATGACTGACAAGAACAAATCCACCGGTTCCACGCCAACAAGCTGGCCTGAGCCCATTTCATCAAACAGACGGAAGAATAATCCTGTGAAAAACAAACTGAAACTCGACAAGGCCAATGGCAAGCTGATGGGCGTATGTTCCGGCCTTGCAAATTGGAGCGGCATGGACGCCAATCTGCTGCGTATCATCTTCGTACTCGCAACGATCTTTGGCTTCGGTTCTGCGATCATTATCTATCTCGCCATCGGCCTGATTGTTGACTAATTGCAGACAAAATATCGTTCATATGATATAACATACAGAAAACATTGAATAATAATCATAGACCGCTCTGATAAATCCGTGTATTTAATGACTAGTCATTGAGTAATTTATCGGAGCGCGGATGTCCGGCCATCACCATCATCACGGACATATCTTCCACAGCCATCATGATCGCCATGGCCCGCACGGCCATATGCCGACGAATTTTAGCCGCGCATTCGCACTCGGCATTGCGCTCAATATCATCTACATCATAATCGAGGTAACTTACGGGGTGCTGTCAGGCTCGATGGCGCTGCTGGCCGATGCCGGGCATAATCTTTCCGATGTATTGGGACTTGCTATTGCATGGGCTGGAGCGGAGCTTGCCAAGCGGCCGCCGAGCAGACAGTTTACCTATGGTCTTGGTGGGTCGTCCATATTGGCCGCTTTACTCAATGGACTGTTTCTGCTGGTCGCTTGCGGCGCAATTGCCTGGGAAGCGATCGAGAGGTTCAGTGCCCCGAGCGAAGTAGCCTCCACGACTGTCATCATCGTTGCCTCTATCGGCATCATTATCAATTTCGGAACCGCGATGTTGTTCCTGCGCGGGCAGAAGGAAGACATCAACATTCGCGGCGCTTTTCTGCACATGATGGCAGATGCAGGGGTTTCGGCCGGTGTCGTCGTTGGCGGGATTGCGATTTTCTATACCGGATTTAACTGGATCGACCCCTTGATCAGTCTGTTCATCGTTGCGTTGATCTTTTGGAGCACTTGGGGGTTACTATCGGAAGCCGTGCGTATGTCCCTGGCGGGCGTCCCGCGGGATATTGATGTAGAAGAGGTTTTTGATGCCCTGTCAGATTTTCCCGGTGTAGAAACTGTTCATGATCTGCACATCTGGCCGATGAGCACCAGTGAAACAGCGATGACAGCGCATCTGGTCATTCCGGGAGGCCATCCTGGCAAAGGATTTCTGGCGGATGTGCAGGCATCGATGAAAAAACGGTTCGCCATTCACCATATCACCATCCAGATCGAGTTGGAGGATGAAGAGGCTGATCTATGTCAAACTGATTGCGGGCCGGGCTAATGCAATGATGTCGGCGCAGTTGTAGATTCAAAGTTCACACAATTCACACGCCCTTATCCTTCTCCGCGCAACGCTTGTGCCAAGCGCAGTCGGCAGATCAACATTCCTTATCTACTCATCTAAAGTTCACACAGTTCTCACCCGGTTTTTTGGTGCGGAAGTTTATTCAGCATTGAGAAAGAGCCGAGCAAAATCTATCATATGGAAACATGTGTAGGAAAGCGGTTTGGCCCGGATATTTCCAAAACAGGTTTTTGAAAAGCCAGCGCTGGTTAACGGCGAAAACCTCGAAAGATCCGTAAATATCGCAGGTATCGCGCGGACTCGTTAACCATGCAAAACAGGGAAGCCATTAACCTTTGCCTAATCATCTGCTGGTATTTGAGTAAGACAAGATGTCGGTTGGTTTTAAAAAGCTGAGACATCATCGACAGCAATATCATCTTGTCATTTTCAGGTTCGGAATTTCATGAGCGACAGCAATGTAAAAGGACTGCCAAGTAAGCGTATCAAGCGCGGTGATCACCGGGTTTCCACGCGTGCCGGGGTTGAGATTTCTGCTGAAGTCCGCGAACCGGGATTGGGCCGTGTTGAAGCGATGATTATCGACCTGTCGCTGTCCGGGTTTCGCATGCGTTGTATGACCCGGTTGACCGGTGAGAAGAATATATTCATGGGCTTGCCCTCCTTTGCCGCGATAGAAAGCAAAATTTGCTGGGTAGAGGGTGATTATTATGGCTGCGAATTTGTTCAGGCCCTGCATCCAGCCGTATTCGATCATATCGTATCGAAATATCCGACGCTGAAAATGGCGGCTTCCTGATCACCCTCTGATCATCATTGCGTGACTTCGGCAATTCGCTAGTCTCGCAGGCATGGCTCGCAAATATTTCGGTAAATTTAAAACCACATTGCTGTTCCTGGCTGTTATTGGTGGCGCATGGGTTCTGATGCGCTGGGTCAATCCTGCGGAAATCATCGTCATCAATGGCAAACAGGTTAGCGTAATAGACGGAGACAGCTTCCGGGATGCTGATATGGAATATCGCATCTACGGTATTGATGCGCCGGAATATCGCCAATCATGCAAAAATGCCGCGGGGCAGGATTGGCCTTGCGGCAAACAGGCACGTGCGGCGTTGGAAGAGAGCTTGGGTGCGGGCGAGTATAGCTGCGATGTTCATGCCCGGGATCAATATGGGCGAACGATTGTAACGTGCGTCAGCGACGACAAAGATCTTGGTGCTCACATGGTTGCTGAAGGCCACGCGATATCATCTGATAATTTTGATCAGGTCATTTACGGGGCCGAAGAAGCGCAAGCGGAAAATGCCAAGCGCGGAATCTGGCAGGGCACTTTTGAAAAACCATCTAGTTGGCGCGCGTCGCATCCAAGGTAGCAGGACTGCGCAAAGATTGTGCGTCCAGCGTGAAGGGAGAAGGTTCTCCGGTCCAATTCGCGCGCGGATCGGCAATATGGGTTACCCCATTCAGTTCATAGATATTCTCATATCCATAGCCGTAAAGGTTTATAAAAGTTGGGATATTCAACGCCAATGGCGCACGTTTCAGAACGATCGGCGGAACATTATCGCGAAAGTTATTATTGCAGTAGATCAAGACCGGTCGTGATTTGTCACCCAATATCTTGGCCAGTTTTTCTTCGGTGAAATCGGAGAACGGAATATTGATCGCGCCGTCAATATGACCCTGCGCAAAGGCAGCGGCGGAACGGGTGTCCAAAATGACAGCGTTTGGTTGCTTTGCCACTATGTTAAAACGATCCAGATCGATCAGTCGGCCGGTACGATATTCGGATAGCTGTTCGGTGAGTTGCAGAAAGCCTGCATAGTCCACCTGAGGATTGCGCGGTGTTTCAGCGGGTTGCCCTGTTTGTGCTATAGTGGGCTGTATAGCGAGTATTGAGAGGATTGTGGCTGATGCCAATAGCGGTGATATTTTCATGAATGCTGTCCCTCCAGATGCCATAGACGCAAAATCTAGACATTTCGGATTGCCAAAAGCTGAACCGCGGGTAATTGGCGGGGCACATCTGCCGTTGCGCTTGGGGGAAATGGACCTATTGTCATTTCACAGCTGCGAGCGGGATCGCAAACGGGGGAAGCGTGCACAATAAAATCAAACCAAACTGGTTGTCGGAGATTGTCCGGCGCTTTTCCGTGTTCGTCTACACCATTACCGGGTGGACAGCCGTTCAGGAAAATCCGGCACCGCGCAAATGCGTGATCATTGCCGCGCCGCATACCAGTAACTGGGACTTCATCTACTTTTTCGGGCTGACCAACAAGCTGAAGATCCAGTCCTACTGGATCGGCAAGGATACGCTGTTCAAATGGCCATTCGGCGACATGATGCGGCGAATGGGCGGTATTCCGGTCGACCGGTCCAAATCGAACAACATGGTCGATGCGATGGTCGCGGAGTTTGAGAAGCGCGATGATTTCATACTGACAATTCCGCCGGAAGGGACGCGCGGCAACGTCCGGCAATGGCGCACGGGCTTCTACTATATTGCGCTGAAGGCCAAGGTGCCGCTGATCATCGGGATGATGGACTATGCCAAGAAAACCGGTGGGCTTGGGCCGCAGATTGAGGTGACTGGCGATTATGAAGCCGACATGGCGAAGGTCAGCAGTTTTTATCACAGCGTCACGCCGAAATTCCCGGAAAAAGCCATGGATGATATCGTCCACACCAATCCTGGCTTGGAACCGGGCGAAGGGAAAAGTGGAGAAAAGGGATGACGCTGCTTGCAGCCCTCGGCCTGAATCTCGTCCTGCTGGTCGCGGTCATGATCATTCTCTGGCTGATTTCCGTGAAGATCCGGGATGTGTCTTTCATCGATTCCTTCTGGGCCTATGGCATGGCGATCATGGCGGGCGCATCGATTTGGCAAGTGGGTAATGCCGGCTGGCTGGGTTGGACGATCTTTGGTTTGACCGTTACCTGGGGCGTGCGGCTGGGCACGCATCTTTTCTTGCGTTGGAGCAAGGAGGGCGAGGATCCGCGCTACACCAAGATCATCGGCACCGCGATGAAGAAAAAGGGCTGGAGCTTTGCAAAAACCGCTTTGATAAAGGCGTGGGTATTGCAGATTCCGCTGCTTTTCATGGTCTGTTTGCCGGCTCAAATCGGCATATTGCTATCGGGTGATCAGGGCCTTGGGCCGGTGGCGATAATCGGGCTAGTGCTCGCGGTCATCGGTATCGCTTTCGAGACGATCGGCGATGCGCAGCTCAAGGCGTTCAAGGCGGATCCGTCGAACAAAGGCAAGGTGCTGGAATCCGGGCTTTGGCGTTATACCCGGCACCCTAATTATTTCGGTGACTTTTGTACCTGGTGGGGCATCTGGCTGGTCGCGGCGCAAGTCGGTTGGCCGGCGTGGGTAGCGATCATCGGGCCTTTGTTCCTCAGCTTCACGCTAACCAAATGGAGTGGTGCACCCATGCTGGAATATGCGCTGCGCAGGAACCGGCCGGATTATGTGGATTATATCGAGCGGACGTCCGGCTTTTTCCCGTTGCCGCCGAAAAACAAGGCTTAAGCCGCAGCGGCGAGCACCTTATTTTCGATAATCTGGGCAAAGACGTCGCTGTCCTGTGCGCCGGGGACCATGAATTTCTTATTGAAGATAAACGCCGGAACGCCGGAGATAAAACGGTCTTGCCACTGCGCTTCGACGGCGCGAACATCGGCAGCATACATGTCACTGGCCAACAGGCTGCGGACGCGTTTTTCATCCAGACCGACGGCAACAGCCACTTCGGTCAATATTTCATGATCGCTGACGTCTTTACCGTCGGTGAAATGGGATTTGAACAAAGCCAGTTTTAGCGCGGTCTGCTTGCCGGTTTCCCCCGCCCAGTGGAGCAAGCGGTGAGCATCAAATGTATTCACCATCCGCATATTTTCATGATAGCTGAACTCGAAGTCGAGATCGCTGCCAGCATTGCGCAGCCGCTCACGATTGGCTTTGCTTTGCTCCGGTGTAGCGCCATATTTCTGCGCCATATGTTCGTTAATATCCTGCCCCTCGGGCGGCATGTTCGGGTTGAGTTCAAATGCATGCCAGGCGAGGGCGAATTCCGCCTTGCCCTCAAAGCGTTGCATGGCCTGTTCGAGCTTTTTAAAGCCAATGATACACCAAGGGCAGACCACGTCCGAGACAATATCTACGGTAATTACCGGGGTCTCTGACATATCTATTTCCTTATATAATTGGTGTCGGGTCAGGCTTTTTCTAAAGTGCACTGCAAGGGGTGCTGGTTTTTGCGCGCGAAATCCATGACTTGCGTGACCTTGGTTTCCGCCACTTCATAGCTGAATGTCCCACAAATGCCGACGCCTTTCTGGTGGACATGGAGCATAACCCGGGTCGCTTCATCAATATCCATCTGGAAAAAGCGTTTGAGTACCAGCACGACAAATTCCATCGGTGTGTAATCGTCGTTGAGCAGCAGGACTTTGTAGGGATTGGGTTTCTTGGTCTTGGTCCGTGTTTTGGTGGCGATGCCGAGATCGGTGTCATCGCTGTCACCGGTGCCGCTATTGTCGGCGCCGTCATCATCATCCCCGGCCATCTGCTCGCGCAATTTTGCCGCTTCGCTGCCTTTGAAAAAGAGGGCGGCGGGGTCAATTGATGTGGGGGAGAGAATCTCTACTTCAGTCATGTCGAACAGGATATGGTATTTTCACCCTTCAGGGCAAGTGGCGGATTGATCAATTGGCGATGATTTTACGATAAATCGACCCGAGACGAGCAAAAGAAAAAGGCCGCTCCCGGGGGAACGGCCTTTTGCATGACGATGAAAGCGGCTTAAGCGGCTTTCTGAATTTCCTTGCGGATGGTGCTGACGCGATCAGCGATTGGCTGATAGGCTTTGCCGGCCAATTTGGTCACAGCATCCATGTTATTTGATGTCTGGTCCATAACCCGGTCCAGGCTGCTGCGCATGAAGTCAGCTTGCATTTCAACGAAATCTTTTGGCGTAGCAACATTGAAAGAGCTTTTCAGAACGTTGCTGGCTTCCGCGAAGTTTTCGCGAGTATATTTAACGTTGGTTTTGCCGATTTCCTGAGCGCCTTTAGCAGTGATCTTGCCGCTTTCAACCAGGGTTTCAACGTTCAGACGGTTGAATTCAACAGCGTCTTTGGAAACTTCAACAGCGCGGTCAGCAACTTCCTTAGCGCGTTCCTGAGCGGTTGCGGTCAGCTTTTCAAGCTGGGCTTGCAATTTGGCAGCCATGTCCTGAAGAGCTTTCTTGTTGGTTGCAGCGGCTTTTGGAGCAGCTTTTTTCACGGTTTTCTTCGCAGGTGCTTTCTTTGCGGTGGTTTTCTTTGCGGTTGTCATTTTGGTCGTTCCTTTTTTAACAGTCTTTTTCGCGGTTGTTGCGGCGCGTTTCGGAGCGGCTTTGCGCTTCGTAACAGTCTTTTTAGGAGCCGCCTTGGTTGCTGCAGGCTTCTTTGCAGCAGGTTTTGAAGCCGTTGTTTTTGTTGCAGCAGCAACCGGCTTTTTCGTGGCAGGAGCCGGAGCGGTTGTTGTTGCAGTCTTTGGTGCTGGTGTGGCGGCTGCTTTTGGAGCAGGCGCTTCTTCAGCGGTTACAGGTTCTGCGGATGCAGCGGCAGCATAAGCCGCTTCAGCAGAGAGGCTGGCGGGCTTGTTAGCAGCCGGAACAGCCTTTGTATCAGTCGTTTTCGTATCAGCCATCTTTGCTTCCATTTTTTTGTTGCAGTGCACAAATAGGGAAGGCTTACGTTAAAGTCAAGGAAAAATGTTGCAGTGCACAAAAAATGCAAGAAGCCGATAAAAATATAATAATAACAATTATATAAGAGATATTTCAAATACCTGACTACCAGCAAAACCTATAAATTGGCATGGAAATTATAGGCTTTGCTGTCCTGCAACATCAAATCAGATTGACCGCGGTTGCCACCGCGAGCAGCGAGAAGGCAGCGATACAGATATTGGCGGTGGCTCCGACCGAAAGGCGGATCGGTTTGGCGACAGCATCGAAACGGGCTTCATAATCGGGATGCTCTGTGCTCATCATCCGGTCCCACCAGGTGAAGTAGAGGCCGAAATTGCTGTTGCCCTGACTATGGTGCAGGTCATGATGGGTGGTCGTGGTGATCCAGCCGACAAATTTATTGCGCGTCCAGCCCGCGGGGAACAGTTCGACGCCTGCATGACCCATGACATTGCGGATGATCATATGGGCAAGGAACAGGAAGATCGCAAAAGGATACATGCCAGCGAACAAGAGTGAGAACAGGAACAGATAGAGGGGCACAAAGGCAGCCTCTGCCATCGCCTCGAATGACGAGAAGCTATAGGCGGCCCATGGCGTTGGCGTGCGTGACTTGTGATGATGCAGATGTGAAAAGCGGAACATTGTTTTGGTGTGCAGCCAACGATGCATCCAATAGAAATAAGCATCATGAGCAATAATCATCGCAAAAAGCTGCACGATGAAAAGCGGCCAGAATATCTCGCCAGTCATGACCGAGATCCAGCCGGAGGCTTCCAGCAATACCGTGCTGATGGTGGTCAGCCCGAAAACCAGGACTGTACGCATCGATGACAGAAACTCGCGCTTATAGTCCCCGACGCCGGCCTTGCGGGTTTGAATACGCCGGGCGGCACTCCATTTGCCGAAAGCCCACAGGAGCAAGGATAATGTACCCGCCGCGATCAGATAGCGCCCCAGGTCAAAGGTGAAGGCACCAATCATATGGTCTACTATGGCATCAAATAGGTCAGGCATGTCATTCTCCATCAAAGGCAATGTTTGTTTGATGAAGGCAAAGTGACAGAAAGGCTGATCCATCTCTCTGCAATGCTGAAAAATGCTGTGCGATTTTAAAAATGATCAGACTATTTCAGTTTTGATCAATCGCGGCCTTGCGAAAATCACTAGGTGTCTGGCCGGTTTCAGAGCGAAACGCCCGGTTGAACGGCGCAAGGGATCCATAGCCCAAATCCATCGCGATTGTGAGAATCGGCAAGTCAACATGCGCGCGATCCGACAGTTTTTCCTTGGCTTCGTTGATTCGATAACCGTTGAGAAAGGAAGAGAAATTGCGATGGCCGAGCTGTTTGTTGATCAGCGCGCGCAACCGATGTTCCTGTGTATCCAACTTGGAAGCCAATGTTGCTATAGTCAGCGACGGCTCGCGATACTGTCCTTCTGCCATCGCTTTGATCAGCTTGTCATGCAAGACGGTTTCCGATGGTGAGAGAATTAGAACAGGACGGACCGGCTGCTTGTCTCTGGCTAGCTTCGCAAACAAATCTCCATCCGCAGTCAGCACCGCCATACCTGCTCCCAGAACCAGGATCAGGATCAGCGTGGCATTGGCGGCAGAGACGGCTGGTATATTGTCCGTAGGACCGAAGAAAAGTTCATAGGTGAGAACACCGCCAACCTCTAGCCCGACAAATATGGGCAAAAACATTCTGATTAGTCGCCGTTTTTCAATCAGGTCATCGGCGCGCCCGGACAGGGCAATGATGATCAACTGAACAACGAGTGCGAGGGAGAGGAAACGGATTGCATAGAAAGTGAACCATTGTTTATCCGGCATGTTGACCGCAATGATCCACAATATCGTAAGCAATATCGGTACGGCGATCAGCAATGGCTTGGCAATACGGCGCTCGAACAGCTGATGCGCAAATATCCATGCCCAGACAGTTGTCGATATTGAAAGAAAATCAACGGCTCTGCGCCATGGAAATGGCGGTGCCAGTGTAATTGATGAATTGATCAAATAAGCCATTGAGCTGATCAGCACGCCCAACAGCGATATTTTCAGGTCCCATCGGGTCCGGCTTGTCAGCAGCACGGCAATGATCATGATCTGCCCACCCATGGTGAGCAACCGCAAAACCGTATCGACAAGTGCCAAATCTAATCCGGTGGTCGCCATAGCCTTCCCTGTTAAATGCTATGCTAGCTCATCTTATTGTCTTCGCAACGGGAATTTCGTTGATACGTCCGTTCGGGCAGGATGCCGATTATTCTTTTGTATCTGAAACGGCCATGTGTAACAGCTTATCCATGCAGCGCGAATTAGTCCCATGTCCCAACTGAAATCCATCGCGACCGCCCTTCCAGACCACAGGATCAGCCAAGAGGATGTTCTGGACGTGCTGGCCAAGGCGCGCGGATCGGCTTTGCCTGCCCGATTGAAGCAGATCCTGGGCAATAGCGGCATTGATCATCGCTACATTGCGCGGGAACCGGATTATTATCTGGAGCAGCGCAGTTGGCCTGAGCGTGCGCAAATTTATGATGAAGTGGGCAGGGCGCTGGCAGAGCGTTCGGCGGCAGCGGCCCTGGAAAAAGCGACCCTGAAACCGACAGATATCAATGCGATCGTCATGATTTCAACGACGGGCACGATGACGCCGTCTATTCCAAGCCGGCTGATCGAGACCATGGGTTTTCGCCAGTCGGTGCAGACCGTACCGGTTTTCGGCTATGGCTGTGCGGGCGGCATATTGGGTACAAGACTGGCCAATGACCTAGCGGATGCCAATGGCGGCCAGAATGTCTTGCTGATTTCACTGGAGCTTTGCAGCCTGTCATATGACTACAGCCAGTTTGACAAGAAGAACATGATTGCAACCGCGCTGTTTGCCGACGGTTGTGCGGCGGCTGTCCTGACTGGAAGGAATGGGCAGGGCGCGAACCCGTCTTTCCGCGCATTTGATCAGAAAACCTGGCCGGATACACGTGACATGATGGGTTGGGAGATTGGTGAAACCGGATTTGACCTTGTGCTGGCGCGCGACATTCCAACCTTTGTGGCAAAGGATTTCACGCCGTTTTGCGATCAGTTCCTCAGCGAACATGGTCTGGAAAAATCGGAAATGAGCGAGCCGGCCTGTCATCCCGGTGGCGGCCGCGTCGTGGAGGCTCTGGAAGACTATTTCGCGCCGGAACTGCCGGGCATTCTGGCGACTCGCGAGGTGCTGAAACATCATGGCAATATGTCATCGCCGACGGTGCTGTTCGTACTCGAAAAATTGCTAGAGGATAATCCTCAGAAACCTGTCCTGATGACAGCGCTTGGTCCCGGCTTTACATCCGTGCTTGGAATATTGGACCCGGCAGGAGCAGATTGATGGATGGTTTAGGCGCAATTTTTACGACTCCCCCGACCCTTGTCACATGGGTTCTGATCTACATTGTTGTGCAGCGTCTTGCCGAATTGGTCTATGCAAATGGCAATACCAAGCGGCTGCTCTCCGAAGGCGGGGAGGAATTTGGCGCTGATCACTATCATTGGTTCATCTTTCTCCACAGTGCATGGCTGGCGATCATCTTTTTGCTGGTCGATCCCTTGCGAGATCTGAATCCGATCATGCTCGGGCTGTTTGTCGGCACGCAGGTTCTGCGCGTCTGGACGCTCGCCTCCATTGGCCGGTGGTGGACAACGCGGATCATCTCAGCACCGCATTTTGATCGGGTGAAGCGCGGCCCATATAAATATATCAGCCACCCCAACTATCTGGTTGTGGTGCTGGAAATCGCCATCGTGCCCTTGCTTATGGGGCTGCCCTGGGTAGCGCTTGTATTCTCAATCCTGAACGCGGTTCTGCTGCGCCACCGGATCAAAGTGGAGAACGAGGTATTGGGACAGCGCGGCGCCTAGAATTTGGCGGCAATCTGTATGACGGATTGAAAAAATCCGGACGTCCGCAGTGTTACCACTGCATATATCGCCCAAATCTGGATTAATTTCGATTTGAAACAACCGTTTCTGATTCTCTGAGGAAGATTTGGTAACGGGGGATTGAAAGACTTGTTTAGTCTCAGGGCATTGATCTGGAGAATATGTATCACCGGCCTGCTGGCGGTTCTTGTACATCCTTATGCAGCGACTTTTGCGCAGACCACCAATATTCCTTCCGGCACCGTGATAAACAGCTATGCTCAGGTCGTCTCAATCTCTTCGACAACTGTCCAGCTATCCAGCAGCAGCGGTTTCACCGCAAATAGCCGGGCACTGATAGTGCAGATGAAAGGGGCCTCCGTCACGCGAACTGACGATGCCGCCCATGGCGATATTACTGCATATAATAGCGCCGGGCGCTTCGAATATGTCAAAATCGTTTCGGTTTCCGGAAACACGGTCACTCTATCGGATGCTCCAACGGTGTCATTTTCCACTGGTGGCTCTTTACAGATGGTCAGCGTGCCGGTTTTTGACAGCCTGAACCTGAACCAGACGGTCGTGCCACAGACCTGGAACGGGCGAATTGGCGGTGTGGTAGCATTTGATGTGGTCGGGACTTTGACATTGGGCGCAGATATCAATGCGACAGGTCGGGGATTTCGTGGCGGTGCGCTCGCAACATCAACGCCTTTTGACAGCTGTGGATCGGATCAATTCAACTATACTGGCGTGACGCAGGCGGGGACCGGCAACAAGGGTGAAGGCATTGTGCCAAGCGCATCGGCCCATGAGGCCCGGCGTGGACATAATGGAAATGGTGGGGGCGGGGGCAATATTACCGATGCCGGCGGCGGTGGCGGCGGCAATATTGGTGCTGGCGGTCTGGGTGGTCGTGAACTGGACCTGTGTGACGATGACGGTAATTTTGGCGGTCTTGGAGGCCAAGCCCTGGATTATTCTCCCAACAACCGACTGTTCATGGGCGGCGGCGGTGGATCGGGATCGGAAGTCTCGCAGGCTGAAAGCGGCGGCGATCGCAGCGGTGGTGGGCTTGTCTTTGTCCGGGTGGACCGGCTTGTCGGTAATGGCGGCCGGATGATTGCGGACGGCCTGTCGGCCCTTGCGGATAATTTCAATGGTTCGGACGGCGGCGGCGCGGGTGGGGCAATCGCACTCTCCGTAATTACCGGTATATCAGGATCTCCTGTTTTCAGCGTTGCCGGAGGCGAAGGCGGCGATGAAGCCAATGATCAATTCGCCCATGGTACCGGCGGCGGCGGCGGTGGCGGTGCAATCAGGCTATTTGGCGCAACCTGTGCTGCGATCACACCGATGGTTAGCGGCGGTTCCGCCGGCACGAGCGTACTGGGCAACAATGTTGGTGATCCCAATTGGGGAGCGACTGATGGCAGCCCGGGCAATTGTCAGGGCAATTTTACCGAACTTGGGCGTACGTCATCAATTGATCCGGCCAAGTTGAACGTCATCAAAACCTCTTCCGTCTATACGGGCAGTGGCACCAGCAGCGGCTTTTCCATACCGGGCGAAGATATTATCTACACAATTGTCGTCCAGAATGTCGGCGGCGGGCCGGGTGGAGAAGATAGCGTCTTCATCATCGACCAGTTGCCCAGTCAGATGGCTTTTCTGAACGATGATATCGATAATGGCGGACCGGACAATTTCCCCGGCAGTGACCCGATCGTGTTTGTCGACAATGGCAGCACATTAAGCCTTGATTACAATAATGACGTCGCTTTCTCCAACCAGCCGACCATGCCGGTATCTTTCGCGGACTGTGGCTATGAACCAGTGAGCGGATACGATCCGGCGGTCACATATATTTGCATTAATCCCAAGGGCGTATTTGCACGTCCCCAACCCACTTCGGAATTTTCCGTATTATTGCGGGCAAGAATCAACTGAGTAGCGGCATCGCCAGTGTCTGATCTTGCCGAAAACGCATGATGACATTCGAATTATGAATTGGCGACCAGTGGCATTTGTATGCATCATGACAATTCTTTGAACATAAAGAAGGGTGAGGGGCATGGCGATCATCAGAAACTTACGCGTTGCGAGTTCCACGGCAGTTCTTTTGTTGGGGGTCGGCATGACTGCTTCAACGCCGCTACAGGCAGCCGAGAAATCTGAAAAAACAACGGTAAGTCCGGTTGCGTTTATCGAGATGCCGCGGCTGGATGACCCCATGCTTTCTGCGGACGGCAAGAAAATCATCATGGTCCAATCGGCGGTGGATTGGGCAGAGAATGAGCGGGTTGATGCTTACAACCTGATTGATGTTGAAACTGGAGACTTGCAGGTAATTCCGCGCAACGAGATTGAGGATGATAGCCTGTCGGCCGCACAATGGGCCCCAGACAGTTCCGGTTTCGTGGCAACGTTGAAACGTGAAGATGATGAAAAGGCTGCCGCCTATTTTTACGATATCGAGAGCAAAAGCCTGACTAAATTGTTCGAGCATCCGGAGAATGTCTCAGATTTCAAATGGACGAATGATGGTCGCACGATTTACTTTCGAATGCGACGCGACGAAAAGAAAACAAAGGAAGACAAGGCCCGCGAAATAGCGCCTTATGATGTTTCCATTCCGATGGAATTATGGCGTTACCAGCGGGATGAGAAGATATCGAAGCCGGTTCTGACTGGTCCATTCAGCGTTCGCCATTTTTCGCTGTCGGCCGATGATAGCCAGATTATCTATAGCCGCATGCCAGAGGGGGCGGGCTATGCCAGCCACCATCGGGAATTGTGGCTGCGCGATGTTGCGACGGGTAGCGACACCCGTCTGACCGATAATGGATATCACGAGGCAGAAGCGCAGCTGTCGCCTGATAGAACCCGCTTCGCTTTCATCGCCACCGTCAATGAAAAGGGTGAAGGTTATTATGAAGACAACCTGTTTGTTCAGGCGATAGGATCATCACAGCCGGAATTGTTGCTGCCGAACGAGCCCATGGAAGTTCTGGACTTCGCATGGAACAGGGAAGGTTCGGAGATCTTCATATTGGGAAATACGGGTGTTCGCACCAATCTGTTTCGACTGAATCTGCGCAGCAATCGGCTGATACCGATTACCGAGGGCGATCATGCGCTGGGAGACTGGCGCTACAATCCGGAAACAGACACGCATATCATGCTGCTTACGGATGCGCGGAGTCCCGGTGAAGTTCACATAAAGAGGAAAGGTGGCCCGCTTGAAAAGGTCAGCGGGATCCATGACGAATGGACAAAACATGTCCGGCTTCCCGACCAGCAGGTTTTTCAATGGACGGCAAGAGATGGCACGCCGATTGAAGGTTTATTGATACCGCCAGTCGGTTACCGGGCCGATGACCAATATCCGCTGGTCACAATCACGCACGGCGGTCCGCGCTCATCCTCGCAATTTGGATCTTGGAATACCTCACGATATGCCAGCGTTCTCGCAGGGCAGGGATATGCGGTTTTCCTGCCCAATCATCGAGGCGGAACCGGCTACGGCGATGCCTTCATGCGCGACATGGTCGGCAACTATTTCCGCAACTCGCATCTCGATGTTCTGGACGGTATTGATGCCCTGGTCACACAGGGTATTGCTGACCCAGACCGGCTGGTGAAGATGGGCTGGAGCGCCGGCGGCCATATGACCAACAAGCTGATCACCTTTACCGACCGGTTCAAGGCGGCATCATCCGGCGCGGGAGCATCAAGCTGGATATCCATGTACGGGGGAGAGTGACGTACGCCACAATCGCACGCCCTGGTTTGACGGTGCCCCGTGGCAGGAAAATGCGCCGCTGGATAGTTACATCGCCCAGTCACCATTGAAAGATGCGTGGAAAGTGAAAACACCGACCTTGTTCTTCAACGGTGGCAACGACGTAAGGGTGCCGCCTACCCAGCAGATCATGATGTACCGGGGCGTCCGGGCGGCCGGTGCTCCGACAAGCCTCTATGTTGCCGAGGGTGAGCCGCATGGTTTTCGCAAGCCCTTTAACCAGCTGTTCAAGATCAATACAGAACTTGCCTGGTATGCCAAACATGTCCTCGATAAAGACTATCAACCTGTTCTGCCACCGATAGAGCCTGAGGTAGAGGAAGAAGATACCAAGGAAGAAGAGGAGCAGGAAATTCCGGAAGAACAAAAGGTTAGTGAAGAGACCGCTCAATGACATTGCCACTGGATAATGTCGCGAGCTTTGGTGTCCTTTGCGCTATATTGGGTATCCTGTTTTTTCTCAAAAACCGGGGTGGTTTCTGGGATCGGTTTTTCGTTTTCATTCCCATCGTATTGCTCTGCTACCTGATCCCCTCACTGCTTCGCAGCTTTGGTATTGTGGCATCGGCCGATGACGGTTTGTGGCAGGTGGCCAAGGATTATTTTCTGCCCGCAGCTTTGATATTGATGACATTGAGCATCGACCTCAAAGCCATTATGGGCCTTGGATCCAAGGCGCTCATCATGTTTTTCACCGCCACGATCGGCATCATCATCGGTGGGCCTATCGCGATCCTGATCGTGGGTTCGTTCAGTCCGGAGACTGTTGGTGGTGAAGGGGCTGACGCGGTATGGCGCGGTCTTGCAACACTGGCCGGCAGCTGGATCGGCGGCGGTGCCAATCAGACAGCGATGCTGGAAGTCTATGGCTATAATCCAGAGCGTTACGGCGCCATGGTCGCTGTCGACATCGTCATTGCCAATATCTGGATGGCATTTCTGCTTTATGGTGCTGGTAATGTTGAGAAAGTGGACCGCTGGCTAAAGGCAGACTCTAGTGCGATAGATAATTTACGAGACAAGATGGCGAGTTTCACCCTGTCTGTTGAACGCACGTCTACCACATCGGAAATCATGCTGTTGCTCGCGGTGGCTTTTGGCGGGGTCGGTCTATCTCATCTCCTGGGTGGATTTCTGTCCGGTGCTTTCGAAGCCATACCTGCTTTTACTGACAGTTTTCTGGCGGGTAAATTCTTCTGGATAGTGGTGATTGCGACCACTTTGGGCGTAGCACTCAGTTTTACCAAGGCGCGCGACCTTGAAGGGGCCGGTGCTTCCAAATTCGGAACTGTTCTTATATTTCTGCTGGTGGCCATTATCGGCACCAAGATGGATATTTTCCAAATGGCTGATGCGCCGATGCTCTTCCTCGTCGGGTTCATCTGGATGTTGTTCCACAGCATATTGTTGATCGTGGTCGCCAAGATGATCCGGGCTCCGTTTTTCTTTGTCGCGGTGGGTAGTAAAGCGAATGTCGGTGGTGCAGCGTCGGCACCTGTAGTTGCGGCGGCCTTTCATCCTGCGCTCGCCCCCGTCGGAGTCCTGCTCGCGGTGCTTGGTTATGCGTTGGGCACTTATGGCGCGATCTTGTGCGCGCAGCTGATGCAGGCGGTTGCTCCATGACAGCTGTTTCCCGACAGTTTTTTGGCATAAGCGATTCTGCGTCGCTGTTTGTGGCGGACGATGCCGAACCCGCCATGGCGAAAAAACTTGTCTCTCTGTCGAAAAAGACAAATCCTGTTGTTTGTTATGTGGGCGCTGCGAAAGGTGACCGACAGGATCGAATTACTGAATTCCTCACGCTGGCCGAGCGGATTGATGCAGTGCCCCATGTACTCAGTTTGTTTAATCCCCCGACGGGTGATCCCAGTTTGTTTTTTGCCGGCGTCGATATCGTTTTTATAGACGGAGGATCGACCCGTAATCTGATGGCGATTTTTGAGGAATGGGGTGTCGTGGATGCCTTGCGCGATGCTTATGAAGAAGGCGTGATAATTGCCGGTGCGAGCGCTGGTCTCAATATCATGTTTGATTGGAATATTACGGACTCGGTGAAGTCGGAGCTCGCTCCACTACAGGGGTACGGGTTCTTGAACGGCAGTGTTT
Source organism: Parasphingorhabdus sp. (assembly GCF_059726685.1). Taxonomy (NCBI): domain Bacteria; kingdom Pseudomonadati; phylum Pseudomonadota; class Alphaproteobacteria; order Sphingomonadales; family Sphingorhabdaceae; genus Parasphingorhabdus; species Parasphingorhabdus sp. Next base: position 2,895,801 of record NZ_AP041068.1, on the reverse strand, counting down.
GTGTGCATTATGATGTAAACCCTGGCCGGCAATCAATATTTCAAGATTTCTTAGCCAATAGTGAGGCAGTCTTTCCAGCCTTCGCGATTGACGAGGAGGTTGCCATTCATTTCGAAAACGAAAATATCAGATCCGTGGTTTCCATCAGTGATACTGCCGGTTTACAACAGATATCGAAACAGAATGGCGCACTTGTTTCCTCGCGATTTACCGTTCAGCGCATCGGCTGATGTTCAAAAAAAAGCGCTTCTTCCGGAATCGGAGTGATGAAGCTTGTCAGTCCGGCTGCTTGAGCTTTTCCCAAATATCAGAAACGATGGGGTTTCCATTACTCGCGGCACAGTAGATACGAATAGATAGGTCTGTCGTATGATTACTTGGCACGAGACGCAGTCCTTGCTCAGCGGGATCTCCGGGAACAACGGTTTCTGGCAACCATGATATTCCGAATCCATTTTGCGTTGCCGCCAATATGCTTTCAACCAAAGCTGCTCGATACACGATGTTTAGTCTCTTTCTAAAACGCGCTTTGCCAAGCAACTGCTCAAAAATGCGGGACATGAAGGACGTGTTGGAATAGGCCACATAGGGGATGGATTCGAAACCATCCTCCCGTAGATCAATCGGAGCAGAATCGATGCTTTGATATGGACGCAAGTGGTGGCGTTCAATTTCGATACTAGGGAATTGTACCGGATCGAAATCGAACGAGATCGAGTCATGATGATATGAGATGAAGAAATCACTGGCCCCGTTGTGAAGACTGGTCAGATAGTCTTCGGCCGCACGGGTTTCGGCAATGATCAGGGTAGAAAATGGCGAGGTGACCCCATGCCAGGAATTTATGAGTTCCGGTACAAATTTTAACGCCAAAGTATGCAGACTGGAAATCGTGATGCTGTTTTTACCGATTTTTGAATATTCATTCGCAACCGCGCGCGCTTCGTAACACTGATCGACAATATTTCTGGCGGTATTGATAAAATCTTCCCCCGCGGGTGTCAGCTTGATGGGGTGAGCTGAGCGGTTGAAAAGAGGTGTACCAATCCACGACTCCAGCGCCTGAATACGACGACTTAAAGCGGACTGAGTAACGAACCGTGCCTCTGCAGCATGGGCAAAGTGTCCCTTCTCGGCAACACTAATGAAATCTTCCAGCCACTTTAGTTCCAAGAAAAATGTCCTTTTTCAGAATCTTGCGTTTTTCGCATCGTATCATTCCAATTATGAATTTGAAGTCATTTTTTATGATGTCAGACCGGGGTCGGAGGAACAATGGCTCAGTAACAGCTGGGATTGTGCAACAAAATTGTCTCGAGGGGGATATATCAGATGATAAAGTTACGTAACATACTAAAATGTTCAACCGTACTAGTGGCGGCAACCAGTATCCCGGCTCTGGCTCAAGAGGTGCCGGACACGGAACAGGCTGAGGCAAGCGCAGGCGACGATCTGATTGTTGTTACGGGGTCGCGTATCGAACGGCGGGCAGAAGAATCGTCTATCCCGCTACAGGTATTCAGCGCAGATGATATTGAAGAAACAGGCAAGACGGATCTGGCGGAAATCATCACGCAGCTTCCTGGTGTAGGTGATGGCGTTTCGGTTCAGAACAGCAACAACTCTATCCAAAATAATGGCCTTTCCACGATTAGTTTACGGCGGTTGGGAGATAACAGAACGCTTGTCTTGATTAACGGTAAGCGGGCTGTGTCCAACTCGGGCAATGGTGATCGGGTCAGCCTTGGTACTATTCCAGCAGGCTTCGTAAAGCGTGCGGAAATCACAACCGGTGGTGCATCCGCGATTTATGGTTCTGATGCTATCGCAGGTGTTGCGAACTTCATTCTAGAAGACTCTTTTGAAGGCATCGATCTCGATGTCCGCTTTTCGGCTCCCGATGCCAGCGGCGGCGAAGAGCTGCGCCTCGAAGGTCTCTATGGCACCAGATTTGCAGATGACCGTGGTTATATTCTGCTCGGTGCAAGCTATCGGGATGAGGATGAGATTTTGATCGATTCCAGTCGTCCTTTAGCTGCGGCTGCGCTGGAATTTGATGATCCAGCTGATGCTTCCCGGGATTCCTTCGCCAATGAGGTAAATGCGCCGGGTTGTGATCCCGACAATACTGACCGCCATTGCATTTTACCTTCGTTCGATTCCGATCTTCCAGGTGGTGTTTTTGAGGGTGATGCCTGGTTCAGAGATGGTCAGTGGTTTAATGACGTAGCGCGTGATGATCCTAGTGGTTTTGGTCGTCTGCCCGCTGATCGCGAGCCGGGACAAGATTTCCTGGGAGACTTTGATGGTATCAATGATCGTTTGGGCCAGTCCCTGCGCTCGAAACGCGAAATACTTAATCTTGGTTTTCATGGAAAATATGAGTTCTCCGACGTGGTTACTGCATCGCTGACTGCACTCTATTCCGATGTAGACACAGTCAGTCGCAATGGCATCGAAGATGCCGGCAGTGGAGAATCTTACGGTATTTTAAACGGTGTGCCTGACGTATTCAATGTTCGCCGAATGGCTTCGGACCATCCATTCATCCCGCCGGAAGTTGAGGTTACGCGAAGCGGTACTGTATCGTGGATCAGATCCTTTCCGGAAGTTGGCGAAGAGCAACGCATCAACAGCCGTGAAACGATCCGCTTAATGGGTGATCTGGATGGCCAGTTGACGGATGCAATCAGATGGAACGCTTTCGCGACCTATGGCGAATGGAAGCAGCGGGCAATTAATGTGGGTGAGATCAATCTTCAAAATGTAGATTTTGCTCTGGACATCGAAGATAATGGTGCGGGTGGTTTTCAATGCGCCGATGCAGCCGCCCGTCAAAATGGCTGTGTGCCGTTAAATCTTTTTGGCGAAGGAAGTGTATCTCCCGAAGCCGCAGAATATATCAGCTACACGGGTGACGCTTCGCAAAAACGAACCCAGTTTACGGCTGGTGGGTCAATCAATGGTGATCTTTTCTCTATAAATGACCGCAATGTGAAATTTGCTGCCGGTGTTGAGTATCGCCGGGAAACGCAAAGCACGAGAGGCGACCGTGATGGTGATTTGGTCGGCGGTGTCGATGGTGATCCGACAACCAATGATGTCTTCGTTACGACCCACTCTACTTTTCCAAGTATCACGGCAAATTATGACGTTGTAGAAGGTTTTGTGGAAATTGATGTTCCGTTGTTTGAAACCGTAAATGTCAGCGGTGCCGCTCGCATCGCTGAATATTCTACCGTCGGAACGATTTTCAGCCTGAATGCCGGACTTGTTTGGCAGATGAACGATGATCTAAGATTTCGCACACAATTTTCGCGATCTCAGCGTGCGCCAAACATTACCGAGTTTTTCTCGCCGGCGCGGCCTGACGGCGATGATCTTCAGGACCCTTGCGAGGGTTTGAATCCGGATGGAACCGGCATTTCAGCACCATCAAGTCCAGGTGGAGAGAATGCAAACCTTGCTACCATTGCACAAAACTGTCTGACTGATGCTGGAATTCAGGCTTATTTTGCCGATCCCGACAATCAGGATGCAGCCGGTGTGCCCGATGCTTTTGATGCGCCAGGTGCTACGCAGGGTCCAAATGCCGGTAACCAAAATCTTCAGGAAGAAACCGCGAATACATTTACCGCCGGTTTCGTGCTCACTCCGTCGGCTATTCCAAACTTTACCTTTGTGGCCGACTACTACCGGATCAGTATCAAAGATGCGATTGGTTCAGTCAGCACGCAAAATACCGTTGATCTTTGCTATGCTGCGGACGATTTTCCGAACAACCGTTTCTGCGACGTGATCACCAGAAACGCTCTGGACGGCAGTGTTGATGAGGTGATTAACTTTCAAGAAAACCTGAATAACGAGCTGGTCGAGGGTATCGATGCCACGATGCGGTGGAGCCGTATTGAACTACCGGTTATTCCCGGCCGTTTCGATATCGACTTCCGCTATTCCCACTATTTCAAGGATCAAACGACGTTCACCGGTATTGGCGGCGTAACGGTGTTGGATACTCCATTGGGAGAAATCGATAATGGTGAAGACGAACTTCGTTTGCGCTTGGGTTATCGGAACGGTGGTTTCCGAATGACTTACACGCTCAACTATGAAGCAGGTGGTATAGACAGTAATGACGCTGCAAATCCTGACGACGATCGCTTCTTCCGCGTGAGTGACGAAACCTTTCATGATGTTTACGCACGCTATCGTTTCGGTCCCGATGACCGTTATACAATCTATGGCGGCGTGAATAATATCTTCAATAATTTCGGTCCACTCATACCAACAGGCACTGATTCAGGCAGCAGTCTCAACATCACGAACGACGTGAATGATGCCGTTGGCCGTGAGTTTTTCCTCGGTGCAAGCGTTCGCTTCTAGGATCGAAACGAAATAGGCCGGCCGTCTGCGGGGGCGATTATGGCCGGACATGACCTCCAAGTCTTATCCTTTAGGGGCTTGGAGGTCATAAATTTAATCAAGAATGGTATGCCGATGAACATCCGATATCTTGCAGTGGTCAGCAGTTTGGTCTTCATATCCGGTGGTTACGTCTCTGCTTTTGCCAATGCCGCGCCGTCTGACAGTAAAGCTACTGAGCGACCAGCCGAGTACCGTTTTCACAGCGTCACCTCAACCGCACTGTCGGAAACCCTTGCGCTGAAATCCGGAGAGATTAACCGGTTTGTCTTCACAAGGTGGGCGGGCCCCGATTTGCCGGTTTGGGTATATTTGCCTGATGGCATTGATTTGTCGCGCGCGCCTGTCCTGTTCATGATGCACGGCAATAAGCGTGATCCTCACCGCTATCTCAGGGAATGGCGAGAGCCTGCTCAGAAAAACGGCCTGATCGTTGTTGCGCCGGAATTTTCCCAGCGGGATTTTCCAAAATCCGCGGGCTATAATCTCGGCAATGTCTTCCGGAAAGAAACTGAAGGACGGCAAGATGAATCCATCTGGTCCTTCAGCGCCATTGAGCCGATTTTCGATCGTGTGAAACAGGCCGTTGGAAGCCAGCAGACGCAATATAGCATTTACGGCCACTCGGCCGGCGCACAATTTGTGCACCGGTATCTTTATTATAAACCCGATGCGCCGGTGAAACAGTATATCGCCGCCAATGCAGGCTGGTACACGCGGCCCGATGTGGCAGAAGTATATCCTTATGGACTGGCGGGGGCTGGTATCTCTGAAGAGATGTTAAAGGCGGCGTTGAGCAAAAACGTCCTGCTGCTGTTGGGGGATAAGGACAATGATCCCAATCATAAAAGCCTGCGACGGAGCCCGGAAGCCATGAAGCAGGGACCGCATCGTTTCGCTCGCGGTCTATCTTACCATGAATTCGGCAAACAGAAGGCCGATGAATATGCCTTGCCCTTTGGTTGGAGAGTAAAGGTTGTTCCTGGTGTTGCCCATTCCAACGGTTTGATGGCCAGGGCCGCTGCCTCTTCTGTGAACTAGGCTTCCAGATCGTTTATAAGATGTAGAGACCGGTCTGCGCTTTTCCTGCGTAGTGACCGGTCATACTAGGAGCGCGGTCGTCCCTGTCGATAGGTACCGAGCAGGCGGACTTCGTTGCAGTGGAAATGCAATTCTTCCAGAGCCCGGTCAACTGCCGGGTCACCAGGACCGCCTTCTATATCAGCGTAGAATTTCGAGGCTGAGAAACTGCCACCTTCCTGATAGCTTTCCAGTTTTGTCATGTTGACACCATTGGTCGCGAAGCCGCCCATCGCCTTGTAGAGTGCGGCGGGGATGTTTTTTACTTCAAAGATGAAGGTGGTCATTAACTGAAAATCATCAGGACCATTGCTCTCTGGCATTACAGCATCAGAGGCGAGCAGGACAAAGCGCGTCATGTTATGATCTTCATCCTCTATCGCATTGGCAATAGGTTGCAGGCCGTAAATCTCTGCAGCGAGCGGCGGGGCTATCGCGGCAGCTTGGGGATCTTCCTGCTGCGCGACATAAGCTGCGGCAGCTGCGGTATCCGCGTAGGCGACGGGAATAATGTCACGGGCGCGCAGATAGTGACGGCATTGACCCAGTGCTTGCGGATGACTCATTGCAGTTTTGATCTTTGCGTCTTCGGATTTCGCCATCAGGCAGTGGCGAATCCGCATGAAGTGCTCCGCAACAATATGCAGACCCGATTCGGGCAGCAGGAAATGGATGTCAGCAACCCTTCCATGCAGGCTGTTCTCAATAGGGATTATTGCGGATCCGGCTATGCCTTGCTTCACCGCATCAAGTGCATCTTCAAATGAAAAACAGGGCAGAGGCAAGCAATCCGGGGCATATTCCATGGCTGCCAGATGGGAATTGGCACCTGGTGCGCCTTGAAACGCGATCGTCTTGGCAGGAGCCTCTGCTGCCGTTGCGGTCATTTTATCGACCATGGCCAGGGCGTTGCGCGGGAAGCTGTTCATGACGCTATCATTTCCTGTTTTATGCACCCGTTTGTCAAAGGTCGCGATTGCCGTACAAAATGCGTCTGCGCAAGACCTGATCGCACTTGGCGAAACTGGCGCAACAATATTAGCATCTATACGTGTAATTGAGGTCTTGCTTTGAACCGGCGGTCTTATTAGAGAAAGCCCAAAGTTTTGACAGGCTGCTCCTGTCGGTAACGCAGGGATTTTAGACAAGATGGACAATAACAACACCATTGCTGGCTGGGTATTGGCAGGCGGAATTGCAGCGCTTGGTTTTTCGATCCTCAGCGGCAAATATTTCCACGCTGACAAGAACGAGCGTCCGGAAACGATGGGTTTCGTAATTGAAGGTGTAGAATCGTCAGACGGCGGTGCGGAAGAAGTGCCGATGAGCATGATGCTCGCCAAGGCCGACGTTGCAGCGGGTGAGGCCGTATTCAGGAAATGTGTTGCCTGCCATACAATCAATGAAGGCGGTGCCAATGGCATTGGACCAAATTTGTGGAACTCGTTCGGCAAATCGCACGGCCATGTTGCCGGCTTTGCCTATAGTGATGCTCTGTCGTCCGTTGAAGGTAACTGGAATTTCGACAATATGAATGCCTGGCTGATTTCCCCGCGGAAATATGCGCCCGGCACGAAAATGACCTTTGCCGGCCTCAGCAAGCCTGAAGATCGCGCCAATGTAATCGCCTACATGAATGCACAAGGCTCAAACCTGCCTTATCCTGAGCCACCTGCCGCCGAAGAAGCACCAGCAGACGGTGAAGCTGTTGCCGAGGCCGAAGCCGATGCTGCCGCAACCGAAGTGGCGGAAGAAACCGTGGCGGCGGACGAAGCAGCTGCTGCGGAATAAGCCTTTGCAGTTAAGTTTTCTGTGAGCGACTAGCCGCAGTCGAGATCGTAAAAATCCTGGATAATCTGCCAGGCTTCATCAGCTGTTTCGACAAACTGGAATAGGTCGAGGTCTTTGGCGCTAATCGTGCCTTCTTCGGCCAAAGCGTCAAAATTAATCACCCGATGCCAAAAATCCTTGCCAAACAGGATGATGGGCAGGGGCTCCATCTTGCCAGTCTGAACGAGTGTGAGCAGCTCGAAAAACTCGTCAAATGTTCCGAACCCTCCCGGGAATACCGCAACGGCTCTGGCACGTAGCAGAAAGTGCATCTTGCGCAGTGCGAAATAGTGGAACTGGAAACTGAGAGACGGGGTCACATATTCATTGGGTGCCTGCTCGTGCGGCAGGACGATGTTAAGGCCAATGGATTCCTTTCCCGCGTCGGTCGCACCGCGATTGGCGGCTTCCATGATTGAAGGACCTCCGCCAGAGCAAACGACGAAGTCGCGCTTGCCATTTTCCTCGATACCGCAGTCACTGGCCAACTGCCCCAGTCTGCGCGCTTCATCATAATATTTCGATTTTTCTTTCAGCCGCTGGGCGGTTTTTAGCGAGGCCTCATCTTTGGCTGCCTCAACCAGAGCATCAGCCTTGCTGGGTTCGGGGATGCGCGCGGAGCCATACATGACCAGCGTCGAGCCGATACCGGCCTCGTCAAGCAGCATTTCAGGTTTGAGCAGTTCCAACTGGAACCGAACCGGGCGCAATTCCTCTCGCAGCAGGAAATCATTATCCTGAAAAGCGAGTGTATAGGCGGGGTCTTCGGTCTGGGGGGTGCTTAGGGCCTGTTGCTTGGCGAAATCTGCTTCCTGTTTTGCACGATAGAAGCGGCGGTCGTGTAAATCTTTATTTGTCATAGCTCTGCCCTAGAGCATAGCAATGTGACTTGCCAATGAACTTAATGGTTTATCGAAAAATATCAGTTTAGCGGCAATAGCCGTTGCCGCCCATGTCGAAATGGAAATGGTCGAAATGTGCAGCATTAAAATCAGGGCTCAGCACGGTCCCGAAGCGTCGGCACGCGCTTTTGTGGATTGCCCGCAGGAACTTTTTCTCCTGTCGTCCATTGTTCCAGTTTTTGGTAAGTGTAATGCGCCGACCATCGGCCAGAACAAAGCCCGAAACATCTATGGCATTGGCCCGCCCGTGCTCGGACAGACGATTGGATCCCGCCACACGGCGGCAGCTGTAGCTGCCCATGGTTTCGATCCTCACCAGTTCGCTACCAAGATATTGGCGTGCAGCCCGTCTGACCGCATATTCGGTCCATGCGGCAAATTTGTTGGCCAGCTCGCATCGCACCGGACCAAGGTTTGAAATCTCCGTGCTGCGACCAACGTCCAGCATGGTGATGGCATCGATCTGGCTGCATCCGCCGGAGAAATTCTGATTGGGCAGGGGAGAAAAGCGGACACCGGCGTTGCGTAGCTCGCCGTAGCATTGCCTGGCGCTGGGACTGGGATCAATCTTGACGCCGCCGGACGGCCTCTTGCTGTCCGGGATTCCACAAGCGCTCAGCGCCAGTGACAGAAAACCCAGAATCAAAAAATTGCGCGTAACTGGCGCTTGTACACATGGCTTTTTCATAAGAACTGCTTGACGACGCGATCCTAAATCAGAGCTGAAGATCCCTAGCTATACCTGTTTTTCAGCCAAAAAGGATGCGTTTTGCGACAAACGGAATTTTTCTCTCCCGATGTCCGGGCCGGATCATCTGAAAAATGCCGTTTTTGATAAAAGCTTAAATATTGCCGCTTGACTTGCTGCGCTGCAACAACCATTGCGGCGACGGGCCACGCGGTCCCAACGCCGCGCGAGCTCTCTGTAAGGAGAAGCATAAAATGACAGATACTACCGTTCCGACGCCTGAATTGCGTCCAGATTGCCCGAATTTTTCTTCGGGCCCTACCGCCAAATTTCCCGGCTGGTCTCTCGACAAACTGAATACTGTTGCCATGGGGCGTTCGCATCGTTCCGCTACCGGTAAAGGCCGGCTGAAATATGCCATCGACCTCAGCCGCGAGTTGCTGGGTATTCCCGATGATTATCTGATCGGCATTGTTCCTGCGTCCGATACCGGCGCGGTTGAACTGGCGATGTGGAATATGCTCGGTGCGCGTCCGGTGACGGTCGCGGCTTGGGAAAGCTTCGGCAATGTCTGGATTCAGGATGCGGTCAAGCAATTGAAGCCAGCCGACCTCACGGTCCTCGAAGCCGATTATGGTGAAATTCCCGACCTGACCCAGATCGACAAGGGTGATGATATTGTCTTCACCTGGAATGGTACGACATCAGGCGCTAAAATTCCGGATACCGACTGGATTGCTGACGATCGTGATGGTGTCACCATCAATGACGCCACCAGCGCCGTGTTTGCGCAGCCTATGGACTGGGCGAAACTCGATGCCACCACCTATAGCTGGCAGAAAGTCATGGGATCGGAAGCCGGTCACGGCATGCTGATCCTCAGCCCGCGAGCAATTGAACGGATTGAAAGCTACAGCCCAAGCTGGCCGCTGCCAAAAATTTTCCGTGTGAAAAAAGGCGACAAGCTTAATCGTTCAATCTTCGAAGGTGCGACGATTAACACGCCGTCCTTGCTGGCGACCGAAGATTATATTGCGTCGCTGGAATGGGCGAAGTCCATTGGCGGTTTGTCAGAATTGCATGCACGGGCGGATCGCAATGCGAAAGTCGTTCATGACTGGATCGAGGCCACGCCTTGGCTCCGCAACATGGTCAGTGATCCGGCAAAATGGACCAATACCGGCGTTTGCATGATGTTTCAGGGTGAATGGTATGATGGTCTGAATGATGACCAAAAAGCCGCCGTGCCCAAGAAGATCGCCGGTCTGCTCGAAGAAATGAATATCGGCTATGACTTTAACGGTTACCGTGATGCGCCGCCAAGCTTGCGTATCTGGTGCGGGTCGACCGTTGAGGAAGAAGATATCCGCCGTCTGCTGCCCTGGATCGAGTGGGCCTATGCACAGGTCAAAGCCGAGATTTAATATATCGCGTCATTCCAGCGGAAGCCGGAATCTCCTCGTATAACAGCGCCAAAAAAATGGAGATCCCGGCTTCTGCGGGATGACGGAAATCAAAAAGAGATTTTCTATGCCAAAAGTACTTATTTCCGACAAAATGGATCCAAAAGCTGCCGAAATTTTCCGTGAGCGGGGTGTTGAAGTCGACGAAATTACCGGTCAAACGCCGGAAGAATTGATGCAGATTATCGGCGACTATGATGGTCTTGCCATCCGGTCTTCGACCAAAGTGACGCCAGAACTATTGGAAGCTGCAACCAACCTGAAAGTGGTTGGTCGCGCCGGTATAGGTGTCGACAATGTCGATATCCCCGCAGCATCGACCAAAGGCGTGGTGGTGATGAACACGCCATTTGGTAATAGCATTACAACCGCTGAACATGCGATTGCGATGATGTTCGCACTGGCCCGCCAACTGCCTTCTGCCGATGCTTCTACTCAGGCTGGCAAATGGGAGAAATCCAAGTTCATGGGTGTCGAGCTGACCAACAAGACATTGGGTTTGATTGGTGCCGGCAATATCGGCTCGATCGTCGCCGAGCGGGCCATTGGTCTGCGCATGAAGGTTGTTGCCTATGATCCGTTTTTGACCGCGGAACGCGCGGTTGAGATCGGCATCGAGAAAGTGACGCTGGACGAGCTGCTCGAACGTGCTGATTTTATCACCATGCACACGCCGCTGACGGACCAGACGCGCAATATCATGTCGGCCGAAGCCATTGCCAAGACCAAGCCGGGCGTGCGGATCATCAACTGTGCCCGCGGTGGTTTGATTGATGAAGCGGCTCTGAAAGAGGCTTTGGAATCCGGCCATGTCGCCGGCGCGGCACTGGATGTTTATGCGGAAGAACCAGCAAAAGAAAATGCGCTCTTTGGAACGCCGAACCTTATTTGTACGCCACATTTGGGCGCATCGACCAGCGAGGCACAGGTTAATGTAGCCATCCAGGTGGCCGAGCAGATGGCCGACTATCTGGTCAATGGGGGCGTTGAAAATGCGCTAAATATGCCTAGTCTCTCGGCAGAACAGGCACCGAAGCTCAAACCTTACATGGTGCTCGCAAATCAGCTGGGTTCATTGATCGGCCAGCTATCAAGGAGCTCGCTGAAAGGCATTTCGGTAGAAGTTGAAGGCGCAGCCGCCGAGCTCGATCCAAAACCCATCACTGCCGCTGTTCTGGCTGGACTGATGGCCGCCTATAGTGATTCTGTGAACATGGTGAACGCACCTTATCTCGCAAAAGAACGCGGCCTTGATGTCCGTGAAGTCAGGCATGACCGCGAGGGTGATTATCACACGTTGGTGCGCGTATCGGTAACCACGGATGAAGGCGAAAAATCGGTCGCAGGAACGCTGTTCGGTTCTTCCGGTCCGCGTCTGGTCGAGATGTTCGGCATCAAGGTTGAGGCTGATCTGGAAGGCGACATGCTCTATATCGTCAATCAGGATCAACCCGGTTTCATCGGAAGCGTCGGTTCCACATTGGGCGAGGCAGGGGTCAATATCGGCACCTTCCATCTGGGTCGCCGTGCAGATGCACCTGGAGGAGAAGCTGTATTGCTGCTTTCCATCGATTCGCCTGTGGAAGAACCTGTACTATGGGCCGTTTGCCAGCTTGAAGGCGTGAAAACGGTCAAAGCGCTGCGCTTCTAAACAGAAGGGCAAAAAACCGGTGGCCTGAGCGCGTGCTTAGGCTATGGAGACGAAAGTCTATGCAAAAGCTGTCTAACTTGCTGCCTGAAGGCTTTCACGATTCCCTGCCGCCCCATGCCGAAGCAGGGTCGCGGCTGGAACGTGATGTACTCGATACGTTGGCCAGCCATGGCTATGCGCGGGTGTCGCCGCCTTTGGTCGAATATGAAGATGTGCTGACGGGTCGGATGACCGGATCGGCGAAAAGCGATCTGATGCGCTTTGTTGATCCGATTTCGCAGCGGACTTTGGCGCTGCGACCCGATGTGACGATGCAGATCGGGCGGATCGCGGCGACCAGCCTGTCGGAAGCGGCGCGTCCATTGCGCCTCAGCTACAGCGGGCAAGTCCTCAAGCTGCGCTCTGGGCAATTGCGCCCGGAACGCAGTCGTTTGCAAATCGGCGCCGAGCTGATCGGAACCGATAGCGTCGCGGCGGCAAGTGAAATTGTATCGGTCGCAATCGAGGCGTTAAGCCGGGCTGGCCTAACCGGCATTACGGTGGATTTCACCATGCCGGATCTGGTCGATATCCTGTCTGCTGGGCCTTTGCCTCTCAGCGCTGCACAAGCGGCCGAGGTGCGCAGCGAACTGGATATGAAAGATGCTGGCGGTCTCACGGAGCTGGGTGCCGTCGGCTACTTGCCACTGATTGAAGCGACAGGGCCTTTTGACGACGCCATGGCCAAGATGCGATCTTTTGACAGCGACAATCTGTTGGCATCGCGGCTGGATGGCATCGCTGCTATTGCTGCGAATATCGAGGACAAGGCAAATCTGACTCTTGATCCGACCGAGCGGCACGGCTTTGAATATCAAAACTGGTTTGGCTTTACGCTGTTTGCAGAGGGTTTTGTCGGCGCGATGGGACGCGGTGGTAGTTATGAAATACCGGCATCTGATGGTGGGACTGAAAATGCGGTTGGCTTTTCGCTCTATCCCAGCCCGCTGATTGATGCGGGCTTCAGTGCAAAGCCGAGGGACATTTTGTTCTTGCCGCTAGGGCATGACATCGAAATTGCAGCCTCTTTGCGGGCTGAGGGATGGCGCACGGTTGCGGCCCTTTCAGACAGTGATGATGCGGCCACTTTGGGTTGTACCCATCATTTGGATGGAAAAAAGCCGGTGGCAATTTAACAGGAAGAATGTTCAGATATGGCCAATGTAACGGTTATCGGTGCCCAATGGGGTGATGAAGGCAAAGGCAAGATTGTCGACTGGTTGTCGGAGCGCGCGGATGTCGTCGTTCGTTTTCAAGGTGGTCATAATGCGGGCCATACACTGGTTGTGGATGGTGAAGTCTATAAGCTTTCCCTCTTGCCATCCGGTATTGTCCGTGGGGCATTGTCGATTATCGGCAATGGCGTTGTGCTGGACCCCTGGCACTTGCGCGATGAAATTGAAAAGCTGAGCAAACAGGGTATCGCGATCAATGCCGATAATTTCGGGATCGCTGAAAACTGCCCGTTGATCCTGCCTATTCACCGCGATCTTGATGCGTTGCGCGAAGATGCGAGCGGTAAGGGCAAGATTGGCACGACTAGGCGCGGCATTGGCCCGGCTTATGAGGACAAAGTGGGCCGTCGTTCGATCCGGGTATGCGATCTCGCCTATCTCGACGATCTGGGTCCACAACTGGATCGTCTTTGCGCCCATCATGATGCACTGCGTGCCGGTTTTGGCGAACAGCCCGTGGATAGAGAGCGTCTGCTGGCCGACCTCAGAGAGATAGCCGATAGCGTGCTGCAATATGCGCAGCCCGTCTGGAAACGTCTCAATGAAGCGCGCAAGCGTGGCGACCGGATATTGTTCGAAGGCGCGCAGGGCGTATTGCTCGATGTCGATCACGGCACCTATCCGTTTGTGACCAGCTCCAACACTATCTCTGGCACAGCCGCTGGTGGATCCGGCATTGGGCCGTCGGCAACCGGTTATGTGCTTGGCATTGTAAAGGCCTACACGACGCGTGTCGGGTCAGGCCCGTTTCCAACGGAATTGGCCGATGACATCGGTCAGCGTCTCGGCGAGCGGGGCCATGAATTTGGCACCAATACCGGACGGCAACGGCGTTGCGGCTGGTTTGATGCGGTGCTGGTCAGGCAGGCTCTGGCAGTATCCGGGGTCAGCGGTATCGCACTGACCAAGCTGGATGTTCTCGACGGCTTTGAAGAGCTGAAAATCTGCGTTGGTTATGATCTCAATGGTGTGACCTATGACTATCTGCCGCCGCATCATCAGGATCAGGAAGCGGTGACGCCGATATATGAAAGCATGCCCGGCTGGAGTGAATCCACCGCTGGTGCGCGCAGTTGGGCCGATCTTCCCGCGCAGGCAATCAAATATATCAAGCGCGTGGAAGAACTGATCCAGTGCCCGGTCGCGCTTGTTTCCACCTCTCCCGAGCGGGAAGACACGATCTTGGTGACCGATCCCTTTGCGGATTAGGTTTGCCTTGCTTCTGGCGCTGGCGGCCGTCGGCGGATGTGCCGTTGGGGTAGAAAACAAAGAGGCCGAGCAACAGTTAGATGATGGCGCGGTCCCGCTTCCAATCATTCCAGCCGGGACCAAAGCCGACAGCATCTTGGTCGATAAAAGCGATCGCACCCTGATCCTCTATAAAGCGGACAAGGAAATTGCCCGTTATGAAGGCATCCGTTTTGGTAATGCGCCAGATGGCCATAAACGCTTTGAGGGCGATGAGCGCACGCCGGAAGGGCGCTATACCATCAACGGTCGCAACCCCGGCAGCAGCTATCATCTGAGCCTTCGCATATCCTATCCCAACACGGCTGACCGCGCTTATGCCGAAGCGAGAGGAAAATCACCGGGCGGTGATATTTTTATTCACGGTCAACCCAACGGCCGGGACGGACCGCCGATGAAATCGGATTGGACCGATGGCTGTATCGCTTTGGGCAACGCAGAGATCGAACAGATCTGGGAAGTGGTGCCCGACGGCGCGGCAATCACTATACAACCTTAGACGCCTTCCAACCGTTCAACTGTGGGAAAAACCAAAGGGCGTATTAGCCTGCCGATAGTCATCGGACAAAATCTGCCGACCAATGGGCGGTGCCGAGCGGGCCCGGCATTTTGTGCGATGACACAACCGGCAGGTGACACCGATAGGTGTGGCGCTTTCCGGGCTGATATCCGGACGGTCGCGTGTGTAGATCAAGCGATCGGCATGTTCCGCGGCGCAGCCCAGCGCGATGGCTCGTTCCACACGCTGAGTTCCAAAAGCACCGCCGCCAGCGGTTACCGTTCGGGCAATCGAAAAGAAGCGCTCTCCATCGGGTAGCTCCAGCCACTGGGTAATCACCTGACGCGGCGAGCGAAAGGCTTGGTGCACTGACCATAAGGGGCAGGCGCCACCATGCCGCGCAAAGGGAAAGCCAGCGCCGTCCAATCGTTTGGAGACGTTGCCAGCGGGATCCACGCGAATGAAGAAAAACGGTACACGCTCCTGACCAGGCTTCTGGAGTGTGGTCAGGCGGTGAGCGGTTTGTTCGAAACTGGTGCCGAACTGACGGGCGAGGGCTTCAACATCATAGTGACGTGTTTCGACCGCTTTGGCGAAGGCGGAATAGGGCATCAGCAAAGCCGCTGCGGCATAGCCGGTGAGGGCGCGCCTCGTCAGCCGTTCACCGCTTTCCGTGGTAAAGCTACCCTCTTTCAGCACCGCGTCGATTTCGCTGTTCAGCTCCAGATAGGACAATTGCAGAGCCAGTTGGAACATCTGGCTGGCGTTATCCAACTGATCGTCGATCAATATCTGACGTCGGTGGCGGTCGAGGCGCCGGGTTGCACCCATCATGACATCCGAAGGGAGGCGGCGTACTTGCAGGCCGTGCTTGTCCTTCAGATGGGCTATCATGCTGTCCTGTCCGCTCACAGTCTCTGCGAGGCGTTCGGCGGCGTCGTCAATATTGGAAAAGCTATTGCGGCGAGCGGCAAGATAACGGCGGGCCTGCGCCACGGGATCGGCGGCGTCCGGATCGACACTGCTACCGTCTGTACGGGCGCTGGTATCCTTGTCAGCCAGTGCCAATTGTTCTTCCCGA
Source organism: Parasphingorhabdus sp. (assembly GCF_059726685.1). Classification (NCBI taxonomy): domain Bacteria; kingdom Pseudomonadati; phylum Pseudomonadota; class Alphaproteobacteria; order Sphingomonadales; family Sphingorhabdaceae; genus Parasphingorhabdus; species Parasphingorhabdus sp. The sequence goes on along the minus strand of NZ_AP041068.1, from coordinate 2,879,663 downwards.
TAGGCAGTGTAAAGGCGCAGCATGGCCTCGGTAAAACCGGGATAGCTGGTCGCGACATCCGCGGTGTCGAGCTGCGGAAAGTCAATATCCGCGAACATCGGGTCTTTAAGCACCGCCTCCAACCGCGCTGTATATTCCTCACCGCCATCGCCCGCCAGCTCTGCCATGTCGATTTTATACGTCCGGGCGAGGCGCAGCAGCATGTCGGCCGTAAAGGGACGTTGATTACGCTCCAATAAGGCGACATAGGAGGCTGAGATCTCAAGATCGGCAGCCATATCGGCCTGTGTGAGACCAAGGTCCCGGCGGAGCCTTTTGAGGCGGGGGCCCATATAGACGGGGCGTTCACTGGACATGATGGACTCTGCACATAGATTCGACTCACGCTGTTTGTAAGATTCTTACAGCTATACAACAATATTTTGTAAAGCGTTACAGTTAAACTTCACGACGCTTCGGAACCGACCCTGCGCGGCGTACAACGGGGCATAGCTTTCGCGAACAACGATTCGCGGACACCGCTTAAATCGCCGAATTTTAAAGGAGCATGACCATGTCATATCAAGAATATATCAATCAGACGAACGCGCTGATCCAAAAGCAGAACGGAACATGGGACGGTATCGACTCTGAAGCCGTTGCCCGGATGCGTTTGCAGAACCGTTTCCACACTGGCCTCGATATCGCCAAATATACCGCAAAAATCATGCGTGAAGATATGGCTGCTTATGATGCTGATCCTGCCAACTACACCCAGTCGCTGGGCTGCTGGCACGGCTTTATCGGTCAACAGAAGATGATTTCGATCAAGAAGCATTTTGGTAATACCAAACGCCGCTATCTCTACCTCTCCGGCTGGATGGTTGCCGCCTTGCGCAGCGAATTTGGCCCGCTTCCTGATCAGTCCATGCATGAGAAAACATCTGTGCCCGCACTGATCGAAGAACTTTACACGTTCTTGCGTCAGGCGGATGCTCGTGAACTGGGCGGTCTGTTCCGTGACATCGATGCGGCCCGCGAAGCCGGTGACATGGTCAACGAAAAACGGCTACTGAACGAAGTCGAAAACCATCAGACCCACGTTGTTCCGATCATTGCGGATATCGATGCCGGTTTTGGTAATGCAGAAGCAACCTATCTTCTCGCCAAGAAAATGATCGAAGCCGGTGCTTGCGCCCTTCAGATCGAAAACCAGGTGTCTGACGAAAAGCAATGTGGTCACCAGGACGGCAAAGTCACCGTGCCGCATGAAGACTTCCTCGCGAAGGTTCGCGCTTGTCGTTATGCGTTTCTTGAGCTGGGCGTTGAAGATGGCATCATCGTTACACGTACCGACTCTCTGGGCGCAGGCCTGACCAAGCAGATTGCGGTGAGCAATGAGCCTGGCGATCTCGGTGACCAATATAACAGCTTCCTTGATTGCGAAGAAATTGATCCGGCAACCGCGCAAAATGGTGACGTTATCCTGAACCGTGATGGCAAGATGATGCGTCCGAAGCGTCTGCCAAGTAATCTCTTCCAGTTCCGCGCCGGAACCGGTGAAGATCGCTGCGTGCTCGATTGCATTACGTCACTGCAGCACGGCGCTGACCTGCTGTGGATCGAAACCGAAAAACCGCATGTTGAGCAGATCGCTGGCATGGTTGACCGGATCCGCGAAGTTATGCCGAATGCGAAGCTGGTCTATAACAACTCGCCGTCGTTCAACTGGACGCTGAACTTCCGTCAGCAGGTTTATGATGCATGGGCAGCCGAAGGCAAAGACGTCACGGCTTATGATCGTGCGAACCTGATGAGCGTCGAATATGATGGCACCGAATTGGCGGCTGACGCTGACGAGCGTATCCGGACCTTCCAGGCTGATGGCGCGAAACGTGCTGGTATCTTCCACCATCTGATCACGCTGCCGACCTATCACACGGCTGCTCTGTCGACCGACAATCTCGCCAAGGAATATTTCGGTGAGCAAGGTATGTTGGGTTATGTTCTCAATGTTCAGCGCGAAGAAATTCGCCAGGGCATTGCCTGCGTGAAGCATCAGAACATGGCTGGTTCCGACATCGGTGATGATCACAAGGAATATTTCGCTGGTGATGCGGCCCTGAAAGCGGGCGGCGCCGACAACACGATGAACCAGTTTGGCTAATCGTTGGATTACAGACGGAATAAAAACGGCCCGGGGATCAAATCTCCGGGCCGTTTTTCTTTGTAATATGACTTGCTATTTCGCCGTTTTCCTCAATACAGCCTTGAGCAGTTCTGGATCATATAGCGACAGATGTTGCTTATCGGCGACGAGCTTTCTGGTCTTTCGATAGCCGTTTTCCCATTGACGCAAGGCTTGGTTGAAGTCCGCGCTGCCCTCAGTATCCTGCAATGTACCAAGCTGGCGGCTGGCCGATACAAGCGCATCGCGTTCTTTGGTCAGTTTCTTTCCCACATAGCGTTCGTGGATCAATCCCAGTCGATGACGCGCGGAAGCGAGCAGCAAATGGGAAAGCTTCAGGTCATCCTTTTGGTGCGCTTCCTTTGCAGCAAGCACAGCCTGATCCACTGCCGCCAATTGGCTTTCGACTGTTAATGCAACTCGGTTATTGGCGGGCGCTGCGGCTAAAGAGCGTACATAATGGGCGAGGGCGGCCAGAACCGCTGGTGTTGGTTCCTGTCCGTTAAACTCCTCCACAATCAGGTCACGGATGAACTTTTCAAGCTCCTGACTATCAGCGGCACGAGAGATTTTTCCGGGAACCGTAAGATCCGGAATCTTCACCGGATCGAACACCGCATTGCCGCGATAAGAACTGAAAAAGCTGCTGGTGACATCCGCAGTACCGGGTTCCCCGGAAACGTTGGGAAACTGGAAAGCGGGGTTATCACGGCCATTTTCATGACAGCTGGCACAGGACAAGCCCGCCTTGGCGGCCTGACCGCCCAGTAATGTCGGCGTGTGAAACAAGGCTTCACCTGCCAACATCTGCTCATCCTGAACCGCTATATGACGCCGTGGTTCAGTGGTCAGCGCACCAAGATGCTGGGCGGGATCAAGCCACTCCATGGCCTGAATAAGCGGGCGGTCAGCGGCATATGCAACCGCTGCACAGGTTAAACTGATCGCCGCGCTATATTTTAGGAGACGGACGCTTCGCCGATCCACCGGCGCAATTCCTCTGCTTCATAGCAACCAAAACTGCACAGGCTTTCTAGTCTCGCCAGTTTCTTTTTCGCACCAGCAAGATCGCCGCGTTCGACCATCAGCTCGCCATAATATTCCGTGGCACCGCGATGTTCGGGCGCAACAGCCAATGCCGTCTGATAATATTGCTCAGCACGGTCGAAATTCTTCAGCTTGCGATTGGCGAAACCGAGATAGGTCAGGATGTCGGGATGCGGGCCAAAGGTCATCGATGCCAGCTGCAACTCTGCGATGGCAGCTTCATATTTCTTCTCATTGATCAATGCGACAGCGCCCATATAGGCCAGATCGCCGTTACCGGTGCTGGCAAATTCAATACTGTCGGCCGGTTGATAGCTGGCAGAACCGCCGCCGTTCATCGTCGCTTTGACTTTCGCAATTGCCTTGGTCAGTTCTGCCTTTTGTGCGCAGCTATTGCCGCAGGCGCTGTCTTTGGCTGTCAGCTTACCGAGAGAAGCCTGTGCTTTGTCGGCCATATCAAGCTTGTGATAAGTAATCGCGAGATCGCGATGCGCCTCGATTAAATTGCCATTATATTTGACCGCTTTTTCCAGTGGCTTGCGCGCCTTCTTGTAGTTGCCTTGTCCAATATAACTGACGCCAAGCAGATATTGGGCATTGGCGTTGCGCGGTGCGACGCTGAGTGAGCGTTTGAATGATCGGATTGCCTTTTTATGATCTTTGGCTTTTAGGGCAGTAATACCTTTTTGATATTCGGCCGACGCGTCATATTTCGGAGCGCTGCTGCTGGGCGCTGATCCACCGCCCCCTCCGCCACCAGCGGCGATAGCCGATCCTGGATTAAATGCGAGTGTTGTTGCTGCACCCAGAATCGCGGCTGATTTGAAAATATGCATGCTGTTTCCTTCTACCTTGTGATTGTCCCAATAGCATAAACATGCCTCAGATGTGAAATTTGCCGAATGTTCATTATTCGGGAAATCGAGCCAGAAAGTTACAGAATCAAGGTGAGGGGATCAAATCTGGGGCCTGAGATATGCACATCCGACCGATTGTCATGGGCAATCAGCGGCGCCAGATGTGCTTGGCGGACCATAGAGCGATTGACATCCCGCGATGTCATCAGCAGCCAAAAACCGTTGTGGGCCGGAATAGCTGGGGAACATCAGTGCTCCTCTCTGACGGCTATGGCCCAGGCCAATGGCATGACCAAATTCATGCGCGGCGACAGTCAGGAAATCGATGTCCTGAGTGTCGCTGAGGTTGCAGGTCCAGTTTTCATCATCGTCAAAATGCGTATCGCCTGCCAGTGGTCCGCCATTGGGCGGCGGGAAATAGGCATGCGCCAATACGCCGGATGGTCCATCAAAGGGGCTTCCATCGCCATGTTCCCCGGTAGCGAACTCGATTTCAATATCGACATTTCCATCGGTGCTGACGGAGAAACGAAGATCGCACTGTTCGGACCAGAGGGTAAAAGCGGTGGCGACATCGCGCTCAATATCGGCTCGCGCCATCTTGGTTGAAAAGCTGTTGAACCTATATGTAAGGTCTGAATTTTCCCACCGGCTAACTGCTGTAAATGCCGCGCTCATTGGGGAGATATCCACAAACCCGCAACGGGGTTTCGCCATTTCGCAGAGTGTCGCCTGATCCACTTTGCCGGTCGCAGGCAAACCGAAACAACATTGATAAAGCCGAACAGCTTTCTCGGTGGCATCATCATATTCGCCGTCATGCAGCGTGCCAAACCGATCCTGAAGATATCCATAGTGCCGAAGGTACGATTGGATGCCCTGAATTTCGTCGCCCGACATGTCACGTGAGAGCATATCGTTGAGCGACATTTGAGAGATATTTGGGGGTGTTGTCATCGGTCTTAGCTCTGTGAAAGAGTGTTAGCGCTGTTCTCCACCCCCGAAATATCCCCGGGCATTTGTTGCGACCCTATGCCCGGTTACATCGGACTTATTCGGATTGCTCCGTTTCGCTTTCAGCGGTGGAAGATTCTGTCGCATCATCAGTTGCGCCGTCTTCGCCTACCGGAGGAATAGCTTCACTTGCTTCCGGCAATAGTTCGTCCGCCGGTGCCGCACCGCCTTCAAGACCGCCAGTTGCTGGCGCGCTATCATCCATTGGTGCCGTATCCACCGGCTCTTCCATTGGTGAAGCTTCCATTCCCGTGCCATCTTCCAGGCCATCAGCGGCCGGATCTTCTGCTGGCGGTGCATCGCAAGCAGCAAGCGCAAATATTGCGGGCGTCAAAATCAATGCTGGTTTAAATAGTTTTTTCATGAGCTCTCTTCCTTGTCAGAGATATATGGCGGCCAACCGAGCAGGGAGGGAGAATTGCTCAAGTTGGCCGCGCACGTTAGGCACAGTTTAGGCTGATTGGGCCTTATATGCTTTGACTATTTAGGATCGGGCGCGCCGTCACCATCCTGGTCAAAAGCATCCGGGGCACCATCGCCATCGGTGTCCCAGCTATCAGGCTTACCGTCGCCACGTTGGTCCCAGGCATCCATTACGCCATCACCATCGGTATCAATGGTTGCAGGTGCTGCCTCTGGGGCAGGAGCCGCTTCTGCTGCACCTTCTTCCGGCGCTTCAGCACCGGCATCTTGCGCAAAACTTGGGGCGGCAATCAAAGTTGCAGCGCCAAAGGCAGCCGCGATCATTGGTAGTTTTTTCATCTTACTCAACTCCATCGTTAACCCCCTGCCTAATTAAAAAATGGTGGTTATCGGGCGACATTCCAGAAGTTAGCGTTCAGCAGACCAGCCAGCGCGTTCAAGCGAAAAATGGCTGAAACTCGTCGGAAACGAGAGGCGTTCTACCCGATTCGATGAGATTTGGGTTCGGGTATTTTACAGTTTTGAGAATCGATTTCAGGTTCGCATAACTATATTGCCTAATGAAAATCCCGTGATTTGGGCAATATCCTGACATTGCGCGGATGACCACTGCGAGGATATTTGGGTTTGGGTAGTAGAGCCCTTGCTTTGTGCTGTTCTGCCTGCCTGTCTTCGTTGCGATAGACAGGGCGATTGACTTCATCGGCTCTTGCCATGGATATTGGCGTTTGCTCATGTTCGGCAATTGTATCGAGCATGGTGGTGCAGTCCTCGACCTTGCTCACCATCAAATGAGTCACGCCTTCTTTGCTATGCTGGATCTCGCCGGATGCCAGCATCAATCGTGCCGCCATAACTGGCCGGCGCATGGCTTCGAACCGGCTGGCCCAGAGCAGCAGATTGGATATTCCGGTCTCATCCTCCAGCGTGATGAAAATTGCATTGCCCTTGCCGGGTCGCTGACGGATTAGGACGACGCCGGCGACTTGAGCGAAGCTGCCGCTTTTGGCCTTGGCTATTTCGGCACAGCTCATCACACCCATGGTGCGGAATTTATCGCGCAGGAACTCCATCGGATGACCTTTCAGCGACAGACGGATGCTCTGATAGTCGGTGACGACATGTTCGCTTTTGGTCATGGCGGGCAAGCGTGCATCCTCTTCTTCAGCCTGCTCGCGTGCTTGTGCCGCTTCGAATAAGGGCAGGGTATTTGATGGCGTACGCCGGACTTCCCAAAGTGCCTGCCGCCGGTCGAGGCCGATGGAGCGGCAGGCATCGGCATCCGCGAGCAAGCGTAGCGCGCGGGCAGGCAGTTTCGCTTGGTGGGCCAGCTGCTCAATCGACTGGAAGGGACGGGTTGCGGTCATCAACTTGGACCATTCTTCCCGGAAGCCATCAATCTGGCGCAGACCAATGCGCAGGGCGTGGGGATGGTCGACATCTTCCAGGCTATTATCCCAATCGCTATGGTTGATATCGACGCCCCGAACCTCCACGCCATGCTCTCTTGCATCACGGACAATCTGGGCGGGTGCATAAAAACCCATCGGCTGGGAGTTGAGCAAGGCAGCAGCAAAGACCGCCGGGTGATGGCACTTAATCCAGGAACTGATGTAGACCAATATGGCGAAAGACTGGGCATGACTTTCAGGGAAGCCATAGCTGCCAAAGCCCTGTATCTGATTATAGCAGCGTTCGGCAAAATCGCGCTCATACCCGCGCGCGACCATGCCTTCGATCATCTTTTCCTGAAAATGGTGGATAGTCCCGACATTGCGAAAAGTCGCCATGGCGCGGCGCAGCTTGTTGGCATCAGCGGCTGAAAAATCCGCGGCCACAATGGCGAGCTTCATCGCCTGTTCCTGAAATAGCGGGACGCCACAGGTCTTGCCGAGCACCGAATGTAGCTCATCCGGATCATGCGGTGGCCTGGGGGAGGGGAGCGTGATGGCTTCTACACCGGATCGCCGCCGTAGATAAGGGTGCACCATGTCCCCTTCAATCGGACCGGGCCGGACAATCGCGACCTGAATGACGAGATCATAAAATTCGCGTGGACGCAGGCGCGGGAGCATGTTGATCTGCGCGCGGCTTTCGACCTGGAATACGCCGATGCTGTCGCCCTGGCACAGCATATCATAGGTCGCCTCATCCTCTTGCGGGATGGTAGCAAGGGCATAATCGCCCAGACTGTGATCGCGCATCATGTCAAATGCCTTGCGGATGCAGGTCAGCATACCGAGCGCCAGCACATCGACCTTCATCAGGCCAAGCGCATCAATATCATTCTTGTCCCACTCAATGAATGTGCGGTCCTCCATCGCTGCATTATGGATCGGCACGGTTTCATCAAGCCGGTCCTGAGTAAGGACAAAACCGCCAACATGCTGCGACAGATGTCGAGGGAATTGCAGGATCTCGCGAACCAGATCGCCCAGACGAACAATGTCGGGACTATCAGGGTCAAGACCTGTTTCCTTGAATCGGCTATCAGGGGCTTTGCTTGAGTAGCTGCCCCATACGGTGCTCGACAGCCGTGCAGTTATATCTTCGGACAGATCCAGTGCCTTACCGACTTCGCGAATGGCGCTGCGGGAGCGATAATGGACGACCGTGGCGGCGATACCGGCGCGGTGGCGACCATAGCGGTCATAAATATACTGGATCACCTCTTCGCGGCGTTCATGTTCGAAATCGACATCAATATCGGGCGGTTCCTTGCGCTCTTCCGATATGAAGCGGGAGAAGAGCAGGTCATGTTTCATCGGATCGACCGAGGTGACGCCGAGCAGGAAACAGACGGCGCTATTGGCGGCCGAACCACGCCCCTGACATAATATGCCTTTAGACCGTGCATATTTGACAATGTCATGGACGGTCAGAAAATAGGGCGCATATTGCAGTTTCTGGATCAGGCGCAGTTCGTCTTCGACTTTTGAGCGGAGCGTGCTCGGAATACCTTCAGGATGTTTCTCTTGCGCTGCGCTCCAGCTGAGATGTTCCAGCCAGTCCTGCGGTGTCCAGCCCTTGGGCACGGGTTCATCGGGATAATGATAGCTGAGTTCGTCCAGGGTGAAGTCAATGCACGCCAGCAGTTTCTGGGTTTCTGCTATCGCGTCCGGACAGTCGGCAAAGAGCCGCATCATCTCTTGCGGGCTTTTCAGATGCCGCTCGGCATTGGCGGCGAGCAGGCGGCCTGCCTTGGCGATGGTCGTTTTTTCCGCAATGCAGGTGAGGATGTCATGAAGCGGGCGTTGCGTCGGTGTTGCATAAAGTGGATCGTTGGTGGCTAATAGCGGGATGTCAGTGGCTTGCGAAAGATTTTGCAGTTCAGCCAATCGCCTTTTGTCACATCCGGCGCGCGGCATGGTGGCGCCGATCCAAAGGTGAGGGGTGAGTGCGCGGAGGCGAGACCAGAAATCATCTGGGCCGATATCATTTGCTGCCCCGCTTTGCTCCGGAAAGACAACCAGCACCATGTCTTCCACCCATTCAAACAGGTCTGTTTCATATAGGAAGCAATCGCCCTTTTCGGCGCGCAGATTGCCGGTGGAGAGCAAGCGTGAGAGCCGCCCCCAACCATGGCGCGTCGTTGGGTAGGCAATGATATCCGGGGTTTCATCCGTGAAGACGAGCCGCGCACCGACGACCAGTTTAAAGTCGGGGAGGGCGATGCCTTCCTCTGCGGCATCTTCATAGGCGGTGCGCAAGGCCACATGGGCGCGGACGACGCCGGCGACGCTGTTCCGGTCGGCAATACCGATGCCGGTCATGCCCAGCAGCATGGCCTGTGCCACCATATCAGCGGGGGAAGAGGCTCCACGCAAAAAGCTGTAGTGGGTTGCTGCGCACAGTTCGGCAAAGATGGGCTCGGACGGGCCTGTCACGCGAACAGGCCATGAATATACCAGTCCGGACTGGCTTTTTCCGATCCGTAAAGGCCATGCCGGAACAACCAGTAGCGTCGCCCGCGGATATCCTCGACCCGATAATAATCGCGGGTCAGGCCACCTTTTCCGGCCTGTTGCCCATCGCGCCTTTGCCACCATTCCGAAGCGATGCGCTCGGGGCCTTCATAGCGGCTGACCCGGTGAACCTTGCGCCGCCAGGTAAAGCGATAGGGCGGGCCATCTGGCACTTCGGCAAGGACCTGAATATGCTGTGGCGGATCAAACATGTGCAGGGGACGCAAAGGGGGCTCTCCGGCTTTGGGCTTGTCCCATTCCCTGGGCGGGCCGCTATCGAGAGCGGGCAAGGCGAGCAGACCCTGTTCGGGAATATGGCTGTCGGCCGGCATGAAATGCTGCACCTGTGTTCGTCCCAGCCGGACGCTAAGCTGGCTGATCAATGCGGCTTGGTTGCCTTGTTTGTCTTCACCGCCTTCCAGGCGATATTGCTCGACCTCCAACGCATCGGTAGCGACTATGGATAGCCGGATGAGATCGTAACCAAAGCCGGGATTCAGTGGATCATTGAGAGCCTCGATCCGCTCCTTCAGCAAGCGTTTGAACAAAGCGGGGTCGCGGGTGGCGGGCGCTGTCTCGATCGCCAGGCGCGCGATGTCACCATCGCAGCGGAACAGCATCATGTGGACCATCCGTGCACCTTGGCCGCGCTCTTCCAGCTGCCGCGCCGCTTCGACAAAAAGCTCCTCCAGACAACTGACCGCAAAATCAACATGGGTGAGGGGTTCGGCAAAGCGGCGTTCGGTTGTGACATTGGCGAGCTTGCGGATCGGGTCTATCGGACGGTCTTCAATTCCCATGATCCGGTCGAGCCGCAGCGCCAGCAAAGAGCCGAAACGTGCGACGAGAGCTGCGCGGGGCCGTTCGGCCAGATCACCAATATGATACAGCCCGGCTCGTTCGAGCGCGCGATGTGTTTTATCATCCATGGCGAGGGCAGAGACCGGCAGCTGCGCCTCTGCGCCTTCCCGCAAGCCGTGATGGGCGAGCGCGATCGCCGCATCGGGTGTGCCAGCCAGTGCCCATGACAAGCTAAACCCGGCCTGATCGAACCGGTCCTCGGCATCTTGCGCCAGCGCGGTTTCCGAAGCGAAGAAATGCGCACAGCCGCTAATGTCGAGCAATAAGGTGCGAGGCGGACTGACCGATACCATAGGGGTATAGCGCAAACAGGCATCGGCCAACCGGTCCAGCAAGGCGGCATCAGCCAGCACATCATGATCAAAAACCTTCAGATCAGGCACGCGCGCCCGTGCATCAGCGAGCTTCATGCCGGGGCCAAGGCCGAGATACGTCGCCTCCCGGTCCACGGCCATCAATAGCATGGTACCCTTGATTTTCTCTATGAGCGCAAAGGGAGCGGGTAGGCGCGCGTCAGGCGCGTACGCGTATTTTTTCGTGATCCGTTCTGATTCCAGATACGGCAGGAACAGCGCCAATATACGCCGCTTCCTGAAAGCTTCTTGTTTCACGGTTCCACTCCAAACGGGCATTCAGGCCATCCAGTCCGCCGCGATGGCGCATCAGCGTAATGTCAAAGACAGGATGACCGACGGCATTGGCGGCTAGGGCTTTTGAAGGCGCTGCGGCGACCTGCCAGCGGCTATAAGCGGCGCTCGGCATAGGTGCGGCTTTGTTGCGCAGCATGAAAGTCGTCACGCCGGATTTTTTGGCAAAAAGAGACAGGCGCCGCGTCGCGGTCAGATCAAGACCTTTGGGATTCTTGCCCGCCAGTTCAACAATCACCGATCCTATAGGTGCGCAGCGTACCGCATCGGCAGCCGCGCGCAGCACGGCGATACTATCCGGGGCGTCGATATAAATTATGTGATCGGGATTAATCCCCAATTCGGCCAGACCGGGTGGGTAAAGTCGTCCCTGTCGCCGGGCTTCTCCCCGGTCTCGTACCCATATAATCGGCCGGTCTGTCGTCTTCGCTACCATTTGAGTACGCGTTGCCAGGAGCAATGATAAAGCGGCGGCGCTGCTGCTGTCTTCAGGTTCGGCTGCGTGGATTTCATGGAGCTGTGCCAGCGGCAAGCCGTGATGAGAGCTTTCTCCGGCAAGCGCCACATCAATAGTCCGGGCGCCAAAAGTGAAGTGGTCAGCCGTCACACTGTTCAGCATTTGTGACTTATCCACACTAAACTTTTGAATTATATTCGAATCGATTATGTTCATGGTTTGTTCTAATTTATAGAACATTCAAACCGGGTCAAGAGAACAGGCGTTTCGAGGTCGTGATTTTACATTGCCGTATCCCGCAGCAATAGACTATAAAGCGCAGCAGCATAAAGGGATAAGGGGCGGATATGGCGGACATTTTTATCAGCTACTCGAGAAATGATCGGGACCGCTGCACCGCCATCCGTGATCATCTGGAGGCGTTGAAGGTCAGTGTCTGGTTCGATGCGGGCATTGGTGCAGGTTCATCCTTTGACCGCGAAATTGAACGCGAGATTGAAGCCGCCAAGGCTCTGCTGGTGCTCTGGACCGAAGAATCTGTCGAGTCCGACTGGGTTCGCAACGAAGCACGGACTGGCAAGGAACGCAGCGGACTGATTGCGGTACAGCTGCGCGAATGTCAGCTGCCACTCGAATTCCGGTCGGTGCAAGCAGAAGTCCTGGAGGAAGGTGCCGAGGGGACCGACAATCTCGTCTGGCTCAATATCCTCACGCGCATTGGCGAGCTTCTGGACCGTCCTGGTCTGGCGGAATATGCACGGCTCAAGGAAAAGGGCAGTACGGATGACTGGAAGGCCTGGCTCAGCCGCTATTCCGCTGATCCACTCGCACCCAGTGTTATCGACCGCATCATAGAAAGCGCTACGCCCGATACCAGTCAGCAACTGGCTAGTGAGCGTGCCAAACGCGCGGCCATGGAAGCTGAGCTGGGTGAGCTGACCGCCGCATCAAAAGCACAGGCAGGAGAGGTGGCCAGCAATGCGCGCGAGCTGGTGCGCTTGCGCCGCGAACTGGATCAGGCGCAGTCCGGTCAGAAAGAAGCGGAGGCGGAGCTAGAGCGGTTTCGGGAAGCCTCTGGCGGTAAATCAGGTGCCAATGATGGCGGACTGGCTGGACTGGGTATCGTATTGGAAGACAAGGTTGCGATCTATGTCGCCCTGGTCCTGTGGGTCGTTGCGATCCGATTCATCTGGGATCCGCTGAGTGAGCTGATCAGAGGCTATGGCGGTTTGGGCGATGTGTTCTGGATCGCTTTCGGGGTCGTCACACTGGCTGCACCGGCCGGGTTAATGACTATGAAAATCCTGCGTAAGCGCAAGGCCATGGCCAATGAAGAGGAACCGGTTTCCTAACATCAAGTTCCCCTAAAAAGGATTGAGCGTATAGCCCCGCTGTTGCAACAGCGCATGGGCGGTCATCGCCGAGAGATCCATTTTCACGCCTGGCAACAAGTCAGCATTGGCAATTTTGTGGGCCGCGGCGCTTTGGCCGCACAGATGGAACGTGACACCATGTTCTTGCAGAACCGCAATTGCCTCTGCGCTGCCGTTCGTAGCACCTTCATTGCGCGCACCATATATATCCTGCCTGGTCAGATCCACCGAAGCGCCGCCATGAACCACGATGGCCAGCCTGATATTTTCGGCAGGGACACCTGCTGCAATATGCATGTTGATAAACCGCGCTGCGCTTTCGATGGTCCGGTTCAGGCTGCCCGGATCGGCTTTCTTGGCCACATCAAAGGCAATTTGGAACCGGCTGTCCTTGGCCAGCGGATCATCTGTCTGAACCGCCGCCTTTGGTCCAAAATCCTCAAAGACAGGGCCAGTCTCAAACCCCTCAGGTTGTGCCATTGCAGGGGTTGAAAGCGCGAATGCGCCGCAGAATAGGGCCGCTTTAAGTATCTTCATAACATGTTCCTGTCCTTGTCCCGGTTGCGCGTCATGCAACTGTAATATTCTACTTATCAAGCGCGCCGACATTGTGAAAGAGCGGCGTGATCGCTAAATACGCGCCGACTCATTTGTAATTCGATCCACCCAAAAGGGGACAATCGACGATGTTTGAGCAGTTTGATGCCGTAATGCTGGCCCGCATACAATTTGCGTTTACGATCAGCTTTCATTTTATCTTTCCGGCCTTTTCGATCGGTCTGGCCAGCTATCTGGCGGTGCTGGAGGGGCTTTGGCTCAAAACCGGCAAACAAATCTATATGGATCTCTTCAAATACTGGCTGAAGATTTTCGCGGTGACCTTTGCCATGGGCGTGGTGTCCGGCATTGTAATGTCCTATCAGTTCGGCACCAACTGGGCCGTTTTTTCCGACAAAGCGGGGCCGGTGATCGGGCCGCTCATGGCTTATGAGGTGCTGACCGCCTTTTTCCTGGAGGCCGGTTTTCTGGGCGTCATGCTGTTCGGCATGAACAAGGTTGGCAAGAAGCTCCACTTTACCGCGACCCTGATGGTGGCGATCGGTACCTTCATTTCCGCCTTCTGGATCTTGAGCGTGAACAGCTGGATGCAGACGCCCACGGGTCATGAGATTGCCGCCAACGGCCAGTTTGTTCCCGGTGACAGCTGGTGGGACATCGTGTTCAACCCCAGTTTTCCCTATCGCTTGTTCCACACGCTTATGGCCACCTATCTGACCACTGCCTTTGTCGTCGGCGGTGTTGGCGCTTGGCATCTGCTGAAAGACAAAGCCAATCCCCATGCCCGTAAAATGTTCTCGATGGCCATGTGGATGGCGGCCTTGGTCGCCCCGGTGCAGATTTTTGCCGGCGACCTTCACGGGCTCAACACGCTGGAGCATCAGCCAGCGAAAGTCATGGCCATGGAAGGCCATTATGACAGCCACCCCGATGGCGCGCCGCTGATCCTGTTCGGCATCCCGAACAGCGAGGAGAAGCGGGTCGACTACAAGATCGAGATTCCCAAGCTGTCGTCGCTGATCCTCAAGCATGATCTGAACGCACCGCTCGACGGTCTGGATACAATTCCGGATGAGGATGAGCCGCCCGTCGGCATGGTTTTCTGGTCCTTCCGGATCATGGTCGGGATTGGCTTTGCGATGCTTGGCATTGGCCTTTGGAGTCTGTTCGCAAGGGTCCGCAGGAAGCTTTATGACTGGCGCTTGCTGCACAAGGTTGCGATCATCATGGCGCCATCCGGTTTTGTCGCGGTGATTGCCGGCTGGATCACCACGGAGGTGGGACGGCAGCCCTACACAGTCTATGGCCTGTTGCGCACGGCCGACAGTGTCTCTCCGCTTGCGGCCCCCGCTGTCGCCGCATCGCTGATCGCTTTCATCATCGTCTATTTCTTCGTATTTGGCATCGGCACATGGTATATCATGCGCCTGATGAGCAAAGTGCCGCAGCCGGGTGAAAAGGGCGTCAAGGCGACCGAGCCCGGCCCGGTCCGCACCGCCGGTATTACGCCGGGACCAGCCCAGAAGGATGCGCTGGCCTTTGAGCCCGCCGCCTCTCAACAAAAGCCAGGGGAGTAGATCATGGATTTGACCGTCATCTGGGCCTTCATCATCGCTTTTGCCGTCTTTGCCTATGTCGTGATGGACGGGTTTGACCTTGGCATTGGCATATTGTTTCCCGCCTTTGAAGTGGGCGATGCGCGCGATCAGGCGATGAACAGCATCGCGCCGGTGTGGGACGGCAATGAAACCTGGCTGGTGCTGGGCGGCGGCGGGTTGCTGGCGGCCTTTCCGCTCGCTTATGCGATCATATTGCCGGCCACCTATCCGCTCATCATCATCATGCTTCTGGGCCTTGTCTTTCGCGGGGTCGCCTTTGAGTTCCGCTGGCGTGACCCGGACCACCGGGCCTTCTGGGACTTTGCCTTTACCGGCGGTTCCTTTGCCGCCGCCTTTTCCCAGGGCATGATATTGGGCGCGTTGCTGCAGGGCGTCGAGGTTGCGGACCGCGCCTATGCGGGCAGCTGGTTTGACTGGTTTACGCCCTACACCTTGCTGACCGGTGTCGGGACGGTCGCAGGCTATGCCCTGCTGGGGGCAACCTGGCTGATCTGGAAAACCGAGGATGGCGCGCAGGAAACGGCTTATCGGCTGGCGAAACCGGCCGCGATTGCGACGCTGGTATTAATGGCAGCGGTCAGCCTCTACACGCCGTTCCTCGCCGGGCAATATTGGACCCGCTGGTTTGAAATGCCCAATATCCTGTTCGCGGCGCAAGTCCCGCTGCTGGTCGTCATCCTGACCTATTTCCTGTTCCGCGGACTTTATAAAAAGCAAGAGGCCGCGCCCTTCCTGATTTCACTCGGCCTGTTCTTCCTCGGCATGGCGGGGCTGGGCATTTCCATGTTCCCCTATATCGTGCCCGACCAGATCACCATCTGGGACGCAGCCGTGCCCGAAAGCAGCCAGATATTCATGCTGGTCGGCGTCGTGCTGACCGTGCCGCTGATCCTGATCTACACCGGATGGGCTTACTGGGTCTTCCGCGGCAAGGTCGGCAGCGACGGCTATCATTAATGGCGCCGCCCGATAAGCCATCCGGCGAACAATCCGCCGATGATGCCCCGCTATGGAAACGGCTGGCCTGGATGGCCGCGATCTGGGCGATGAGCATCTCTGTCCTTGGCATTGTCGCCTATATCCTGAGACTGTGGATCACGTAGCGGACGGTTTCGGGCCGCAAAACGACGCGCAGAAAGTTGACAAATTATACGCAAAACAGGGGTGAAATTCTGTTGAAGCGGTTGTTTGCGTCGATGAATGGAGGCGCGTGGTTTGGGGCAGGCGGATGATCATGGCCGGAATTATATCAGGTGGGGGGTGTGTAGGAAAGCAGTGGTACGAGCAGCTGGCATGCGGTGCCAGTGGAGCAGTCGGGTATCATCATGGTCGAATTCCAACCAGTTTTTGAACAGCCCCGATACCGCCGAAGGTTTGATGCGGGTTCCGGAAGATTCGACTTGATAGAGATTGATTGTTGGACTGGGTAAGACAGGTTATCTTGATGTATTTTGTCAACTATCACCTTAGTCTTCGATTTGAGGTTTAGGTTTATTTCGAAACTTTGTGCTATTTTACGGCAATATTTGTTAGTGGATTTTGATGGGGGATAATTAGGTGTCCGATAGTAAAGACAATGGCGGTTGGATTTTACCGCTGATTATAGGTTCAATTGCCGGGGCTTTATCAAGTGTTATCTTACTTAGCGTAATTGGTGATTTGACGCCTTCAGGTGTAAACTATTTGGACTTAGCAGCTGTAATGTTGGCAGCCGCAGGAGTCCTTGTGACAGTACTTGGCGTGATTTTTGCCATAGCCGCTTTTTGGGGATTTTCTCAATTAAAACAGAATGCTGTATCAGCTGCAGAAACTGAAGCGATAAATGAAGTGCGAGAACAAATTGAGAACGGGGCAATTCGTGACTATATAAGTAGTGCTGTGCAAAAGGAGATTGATTCGCCGCGAATGGAAACTCGGATCAAACGGCGGGTAGACGAAGTCGTAATGGGTAATCCGGAAAAAGACGAGGAGCTAAACTATGATAATGGAGAAGGTTGATGTCAGGTGAATGGAACCGACTTGACCAAGAAACAAAAGATAAAATTGAAGTTTTTCAGGAAAAAGGGCCTGTAAAACTAAGTTTAATCGCGCAAGCACTTGAAGTTGAAGTTAAATCAGCTACACTGAAGCCTGGAATTTCAGGAGAAATAAAGAGAAAAGATGGTGATGGTTACAGAATTAGAGTGAACCGGCATGATCCAAAAAAGCGTCAACGTTTCACTGTCGCTCACGAGTTAGCTCATTTTTTGTTACATCAGGATCAAATTGGAGATGGAATCGAGGATGATAAGCTGTATCGCTCAACCCTTAGTGATCGCACTGAGCAAGAAGCCAATCGATTGGCTGCGGAAATATTGATGCCCCGAAACTTGGTAGAAGACGCGTTAGAAGCAGCTGAGGAGAAGGGCGTTGGTGATAAGGTTTTGTTTGTCGCAGACGAATTGAATGTGTCTGAATCAGCCATGGCAATTAGGTTTGAAGTGCTAGGTATTGATCCAAATGGCGCTTAGGGATTTTTCCGACGTAAGCTATCTGCCTATACTTTCGGTTCGACCGGGAGAAATGCGGGCTTTGGAGGAATTGCCGGACAACACCAAAAACCGTCTGCTACCCTTCATTCCCTTAAGGCCTTGGGTTGGAGCGCACCGACTTCAAAATACGATTAATAGGATAGAAGAAGCTTATGGTGATCGGCCAATCGTGGTTGGCGTCGGTGAACGAGAGGAATATCAGGATCGGCCAGTTTTCAATGAATTGGAATCATTGCGAACTCCTGATAATGGATTTGAACGCTGGGTTAATTTCATTATATCTCACGACAACTATATACCCGTCGCTCAACTTAATCCCTCAATCGAAGATGAGACCCGGCAGATTCAAAGTTTGTGGAATCTAAATCGGGGCCTAGTGATCAATTTACCCGCTCCAACATTTCCCGCTATTTCAGCGGTAGCTGAACGTGTCGGAAGCGTTACCGAACATGGTGTGGACACTATATTTGTCTTAGACTTTGGGATCGCTTCTCCAGATCATTTATTGGTTGCAGCTCAGGTTCAAGGATATGTTCAATCGATTCGAGAGCATTGTAACGAAGCGTTTGTTTCGGTTTCGGCAAGCTCATTTCCTTCAGGCTTTGACAATCTCACAGAACAACCAATATATGAACGTCGACTCTTCAACCAATTAGTTGGGCACGAGTTAGAAGGACTTATTTACAGCGATAGAGGTAGTGCAAGAATTGAGCGTGGTCGAGGTGGGGGTGGTCTACCTTATCCGAGGATCGATTATCCACTTTTGACCGATTGGCGTTTTTATAGACATCATACGCAATCAGGCTTCGCTGGCTATCAAGCCCAAGCAACGCTACTCTCCAGAACCGATTATTGGAATCCTAATATTCGAGTCTGGGGTACCCAAATGATTGAGAGAACTATTGCTGGAGATCAATCTGCGATCAGCAATCCTCAGAAATCTACAGCGGCTCGCATCAATCTTCATCTCCAGAAACAAACCTTCTATGATGACCCAGAAGCCGCTGAGGATACTGAAGATGATTGGGAAGACTAGTTAAGCGTGGATTTCTTGCGCTTTTAACCAAGCATTCCATTCTTGCTGTTTGTTGTCCTCAAGTCGCTTGGTTGCAATTCTACTCGGGCGAAATCTGCTCAAATATTTGATGTCTGAGCCAACAATTTTTCGCCCTTTCGCACGTGTCCAAAGCATGCTGCTGGTTTCTTTGAACTTTTTGTCAAAAAAATGTGCAAATATTTGCCTTTTTGACTTTCCTGAGAAAATTGGGTCTCGAAATGCGAGTTCCCTCTCTTTGTAGGTCAGCATTTCAAACAAATTCTCGTCGGGCACATTTATGTGATGTCCAGTATGAAATAAGCGTAATTTGTCGTTTTCATCAAACGTCCAAACATCGCAATAGTCATAGTTGAAATCGAGGTACTTAATCAGGTGAGAACTGTCCAAAACTAGCAACGTGCGGTCAAAGCAACTTCGATAATTTTGAGCTTGGCTGCTAAGTCGTCTCAATGAGTCCTTTTTGGATTTTATTTCGATGCCATAAAATAGCCCCTGATCCATAATCGCCAAGTCCGCTCGAGTTTGACCTGAAGATATTTGGAATTCAGTTGCTACGGTAGGGCGTCGTCTACTGGGTGCCTGACGTCGCACCAAATTTAATACTTCAGCCTTGATAGCAATTTCGTCCATTGCTGTGCTGATAATAGTTTACTCACGAATATCAACTCCCAAGAAAGAGAGGAACCCTTGACCCCCACCCGAATCCCCGCTAAGGGCCGCGCTTCTGTTGCGGTGTGATCCGTCAGGCCCGCAGAAAACTTACATAGGCAAAACACTTTCGGCGATTTGGCCGTGAGAGTAACCCTAGTTTATCTAGATCCAATAAGGTGAAGACTTTATGCCAACGATTAATCAGCTCGTCCGTAAAGGGCGGGTGCCACAGAAGACGAAGTCCAAAGTGCCGGCCATGGAAGCCAACCCGCAGAAACGCGGCGTTTGCACCCGTGTCTACACAACGACTCCAAAGAAACCAAACTCCGCTCTGCGTAAGGTTGCCAAGGTTCGCCTGACCAACCAGCGTGAGGTCATCAGCTATATTCCAGGTGAAGGTCACAACCTTCAGGAGCATAGCGTTGTTCTCATTCGCGGCGGCCGTGTGCGCGACCTTCCCGGTGTGCGTTACCACGTGCTGCGCGGTGTTCTTGATACGCAAGGCGTTAAGGACCGGAAGCAATCCCGTTCCAAATATGGCGCCAAGCGTCCTAAGTAATCGGTCAGATAGGAGTTATATAATATGGCACGTCGTCGTCGTCCCGAGAAACGGGTAATCCTTCCTGATCCAAAATTTAAGGATCAGGTCCTTTCCAAATTCATGAACAACCTGATGCAGGATGGTAAGAAATCTGTTGCAGAACGCATCGTTTATGGCGCGCTGGATAGCGTAGAAGCCAAAGCGAAAAAAGATCCGCTGCAGATGTTCCATGATGCACTGAACAATGTGAAGCCGGGCATCGAAGTCCGCTCTCGCCGTGTTGGTGGTGCAACCTATCAGGTTCCTGTCGAAGTGCGTCCCGAGCGCGCTCAGGCTCTTGCGATCCGCTGGGTCATTGCTGCTGCCCGTGCACGTAGCGAGACCACCATGGCGGCTCGTCTGTCCGGTGAAATTCTTGACGCTTCCAACAATCGCGGCAACGCAGTGAAGAAGCGGGAAGATGCGCACAAGATGGCCGAAGCCAACCGCGCATTTGCACATTACCGCTGGTAACATTATATAAAGGCGCAGGGGTTGCAGAGCCTCTGTAAATTCCTGCGCTTTTCACATTGTTGTATTTGTAACTAATCAGGGCTGGTCATCGCTGGCCCGTTTCACTATAGGGGCGGCGCTAATTGGGGCCCCTTAATTCTGGAGTAAAGACTATGGCACGCAGCCATCCGCTCGAACGATATCGCAACATTGGCATTATGGCCCATATTGATGCCGGTAAAACGACCACAACGGAACGCATCCTCTATTATACGGGTAAGTCCTACAAGATCGGCGAAGTGCATGATGGCGCGGCGACGATGGACTGGATGGAGCAAGAGCAGGAGCGTGGTATCACCATTACCTCTGCTGCGACCACCTGTTTCTGGAATGCGGAAGACCGCAAGGGCCCAGAGCACCGGATCAACATTATTGATACACCAGGCCACGTTGACTTCACCATTGAAGTTGAGCGTTCGCTGCGTGTGCTCGATGGCGCGGTTGCCTGTTTCGACGGTGTTGCTGGCGTGGAGCCACAGTCTGAAACCGTATGGCGTCAGGCTGATAAATATAAAGTGCCGCGGATGTGCTTCATCAACAAGCTCGACCGGACCGGTGCGGATTTTAAATTCTGCGTGAACTCGATCATTGAGCGTCTCGGCGCGACGCCGGCTGTGCTATATCTGCCCATCGGCATCGAAGCCAGCCTGGTTGGCCTGGTTGACCTGGTCAACCAACGTTCGATCACATGGAAGAACGAAGACCTTGGCGCTGAATATACTTATGGTGAAATCCCTGAGGATATGGCTGACGAGGCGGCTGAATATCGTGAGAAGCTCATCGAACTTGCCGTGGAGCAGGACGATGACGTGATGGAAGCATATCTGGAAGGCAACGAGCCGGACGCAGCGACCCTGAAGTCGCTCATCCGTAAAGGTACGCTGAACCAGAGCTTTGTTCCCGTGCTTTGTGGCTCCGCCTTCAAAAACAAAGGCGTTCAGCCACTGCTCGACGCGGTTGTAGACTATATGCCAAGCCCGCTGGACGTTGACGCGATTAAAGGCGTCAAGCTGGACGGTGAAACCGAAGACACGCGTCCATCAAGCGATGACGAGCCTTTCGCGGCTTTGGCCTTTAAAGTCATGAACGATCCGTTCGTTGGTACTTTGACCTTTGCCCGTATCTATTCCGGCAAGCTGGAAAAAGGCACCGTGCTGAACTCGGTCAAGGACAAGAAGGAAAAAGTCGGCCGTATTCTGGAAATGCACTCCAATGACCGTAAGGACATTGAAGAGGCATTTGCCGGTGACATCATTGCTCTGGCCGGCATGAAGACCACCACCACCGGTGACACGCTTTGTGCCGCAGAAGATCCGATCATTCTGGAGCGGATGGAATTCCCGGATCCGGTTATCGAGCTTTCGGTTGAACCAAAAACCAAGGCCGACCAAGAGAAGATGGGTGTTGCGCTTAATCGTCTTGCGGCGGAAGATCCAAGCTTCCGGGTATCGACCGACCATGAATCCGGTCAGACGATCATCAAGGGCATGGGCGAGCTTCACCTCGACATCCTGGTCGACCGCATGAAGCGTGAGTTCAAGGTGGAAGCCAATGTTGGTGCACCGCAGGTTGCCTATCGTGAATCGCTCGGCAAGGCTGTTGAAGTTGACTATACGCATAAGAAACAATCCGGCGGTTCCGGTCAGTTCGCGCGTATCAAGTTTGAAGTCACGCCTGGTGAGCGCGGTGAAGGCATTACCTTTGAAGACGAAATCAAGGGCGGTAACATTCCAAAGGAATATATCCCGTCTGTTGAAAAAGGCATGCGTGAAACGGCTGAAACCGGTTCTTTGATCGGCTTCCCGATCATCGACTTTAACATCCGCGTTTATGATGGCGCTTATCATGATGTTGACTCCTCGGCGCTGGCTTTTGAAATTGCGGCACGCGCTGCGATGCGTGAAGCGGCCCAGAAGTCTGGTATCAAGCTGCTTGAACCTATCATGAAAGTCGAAGTGATTACGCCGGAAGACTATCTTGGTGACGTGATCGGCGATCTCAACTCTCGCCGTGGCCAGATCCAGGGTACCGACACGCGCGGTATCGCTCAGGCGGTGGACGCGATGGTGCCGCTGGCCAACATGTTTGGTTATGTGAACGAGTTGCGCTCATTCACGCAGGGCCGCGCACAATATTCGATGCAGTTCTCTCACTATGAGCAAGTGCCGAATAATGTCGCAGAAGAATTGAAGGAGAAGATGGCTTAATCGCCGCTGCTCTTTTTACGAGTAACCGCGCTTACCTTTTGGTTCTGGCTCAAGAAAAAAGCCTAGAGGTTAAAAGGGTGTTGACAGATTTGGATAGTCTCGCCAAAGCGCGGCACAGACTATCAAGACGATAGAAATTAGAGGTAAGAAAAAATGGCAAAAGAGAAGTTTGAACGCAATAAGCCGCATTGCAACATCGGCACCATCGGTCACGTTGACCACGGTAAAACCACGTTGACCGCAGCGATCACGAAAGTGCTTGCTGAATCTGGCGGCGGTGAAGCCGTAGACTTCGCGAACATCGACAAGGCGCCTGAAGAGCGTGAGCGCGGCATCACCATTTCAACGGCACACGTTGAATATGAAACCGACAACCGCCACTATGCGCACGTCGATTGCCCAGGTCACGCTGACTATGTGAAAAACATGATCACCGGCGCGGCTCAGATGGACGGTGCTATTCTGGTTGTGAACGCAGCTGATGGTCCAATGCCACAGACTCGTGAGCACATCCTGCTTGCTCGTCAGGTTGGCGTTCCTGCTCTTGTTGTTTTCATGAACAAAGTTGACCAGGTTGACGACGAAGAACTGCTTGAGCTGGTTGAAATGGAAGTTCGTGAACTTCTTTCTTCTTACGACTTCGATGGCGACAATATTCCTATCGTTGCTGGTTCTGCTCTGGCTGCTCTTGAAGGCCGTGACGACAATATCGGTAAAGAGAAAATTCTTGAACTGATGGCTGCTGTTGATGAGCACATCCCACAGCCAGACCGTCCGGTTGACCAGGACTTCCTGATGCCAATCGAGGACGTGTTCTCAATTTCCGGTCGTGGTACGGTTGTTACCGGCCGTGTTGAAACCGGTGTTGTGAATGTTGGTGACGAAGTTGAAATCGTTGGTATCAAAGATACCTCGAAAACAACCGTTACCGGCGTTGAAATGTTCCGTAAGTTGCTCGACAGCGGTGAAGCTGGCGATAACATCGGCGCATTGATCCGCGGTGTTTCTCGTGAAGAAGTTGAGCGTGGTCAGGTTCTTTGTAAGCCTGGTTCGATCACTCCACACACCGAGTTCAGTGCAGAAGTTTACGTGTTGTCGAAAGACGAAGGTGGTCGTCATACGCCATTCTTCGCCAACTATCGTCCACAATTCTACTTCCGTACAACGGACGTGACCGGCGAAGTTATCCTGCCAGAAGGTACGGAAATGGTAATGCCTGGTGACAACGTGACAATTAACGTGAAGTTGATTGCACCAATCGCCATGGACTCCGGTCTTCGCTTCGCTATTCGCGAAGGTGGTCGCACCGTCGGTTCTGGGGTTGTCAGCACCGTAACAAAGTAATATAGGACTGCATCGCCGCCCGGGTCACTGATTCGGGCGGCCAGTTTTTCGCCGCTCCGGCTTCTTTTTGAGAGAGAAAATCGGGGCGGTTTATTTTTGGCTCTTTGACATTGGTATAGGTTCTTATGGAAACGCAGAATATTCGCATACGCTTGAAGGCATTCGATCATCGGGTTCTCGATCAGGCAACCGGCGATATCGCTGACACAGCTCGCCGCACTGGCGCGCTTATCCGTGGACCGATCCCAATGCCAACGCGCATCGAAAAATTTACCGTAAACCGCGGCCCACACGTTGACAAAAAGTCGCGTGAACAGTTTGAGGTCCGGACTTACAAAAGGTTGCTCGATATCGTGCAGCCTACGCCGCAAACTGTTGATGCTTTGATGAAGCTCGACCTTGCTGCGGGTGTGAATGTAGAGATTAAGCTCGCTTAATGTGAGTGACGACGTTGCTCTGATCGGAGCGACGGTGACATGGGAAACCGCCAGTTTCATGCTGGGTCATGTGTCCCCCGTCTAGTTTGACTGGTCTTCGGATCAATCAGACGCTTTAGCCCGGACGGGGCGATATTCGAAAATTCGGGGCTTTGTATTTTGTAACACGCCCGCTGGCAATTCCGCGACCGGGCCTCTGTAAGGAGAAATGATCGTGCGTACTGGCGTGATCGCGAAAAAAATGGGGATGACCCGCTTGTTTCAGGAAGATGGTCGGCATGTGCCGGTAACCGTTCTTTCCCTGGAAGAATGTCAGGTTGTTGGAGCCCGCAAACAGGATCCGGATGGCTATTTTGCTGTTCAGCTTGGTGCAGGTGCCCGTAAAGCGAAAAATGTAAACAAACCACAACGTGAAGCTTTTGCAAAAGCGGAAGTCGAGCCAAAGGCACGTGTTGCCGAATTTCGGGTTGAGAGCGAAGAAGGTTTGCTCCCCGTTGGTGCTCGGATAACGGCTGACCACTTTATTGCTGGTCAGATGGTCGACATTCAAGGTGTGACACAGGGTAAGGGCTTTGCCGGTGCCATGAAGCGTTGGGGCTTCGGCGGTATGCGCGCAACCCACGGTGTTTCCATCTCTCACCGTGCACATGGTTCTACCGGTCAAAACCAGGATCCTGGTAAAGTCTTCAAAGGTAAGAAGATGGCTGGTCACATGGGTGCGCGTAATCGCACGCAGCAAAATCTGGAAATCGTCCGTACAGACGCCGCTCGCGGTTTGATCTTTGTACGTGGCAGTGTTCCTGGTTCCAAAGGTGGCTGGTTGCTGGTTAAAGATGCTGTGAAAGTGGCTCTGCCTGAAGGTGTTCCATTCCCTGGCGCCATGCGCCGTAATGCGGATGAAACAGCGACGGAAGATGCGCCTGCTGGCATGATCGAAGCGGATGCAGAGCATGAAGCGCCTGCCGGTCCTACCGATGAAGAAATCGCAGCAGCTGCAGAGGCTCCCGCAGAAAAACCAGCAGAAGTGAAATCTGATGCTGCAGATGATGGAGGGAAGGAGGGCTAAGCCATGAAATTGAAAGTGAAAACCCTCGACGC
Source organism: Parasphingorhabdus sp. (assembly GCF_059726685.1). Classification (NCBI taxonomy): domain Bacteria; kingdom Pseudomonadati; phylum Pseudomonadota; class Alphaproteobacteria; order Sphingomonadales; family Sphingorhabdaceae; genus Parasphingorhabdus; species Parasphingorhabdus sp. The sequence continues at coordinate 2,854,257 of NZ_AP041068.1, read as the reverse complement.
AAAAGCCAAGGGCGACATCGATTTGAACGATGACGTGTTCGGTCTTGAAGCGCGTGCAGACATTTTGCACCGCGTAGTGAACTGGCAACGTGAAAAAGCGCGCGGCACAGCCCGTCCAACGCGTGAGCGTAGTGACATTGCCCGTACCGGCAAGAAGTTCGGCAACCAAAAGGGCGGTGGTACTGCTCGTCATGGTGATCGTCGTGCTCCTATCTTTGTTGGTGGCGGTAAAGCCCACGGTGCGCGCAAGCGTGACTTCAACCCTTCGCTGAACAAGAAAGTTCGTGCATTGGGTCTGAAAATGGCGCTGTCTGACAAGGCAAAGAACGACAATCTGATCGTGCTTGAGAATATTGAAATGAAAGAAGCCAAAACACAGGCTCTTCTGGCCAATATTACGAAGCTCGGTTTTGGCAAATCAGCGCTGGTCATGGATGGTGATGATGTGAACGATGCTTTCTCTAAGGCATCCAACAACATTCCACGCGTCAATGTGATGTCAGCTGCTGGTGCCAATGTTTATGACATTTTGAACCATGAGACCCTGGTGCTGACACGCGCTGCGGTTGAAAAGCTGGAGGCACGCTTCAATGGCTAAAAAAGAAGCAGTGGACATTCGTCACTATGACGTAATTGTCGGCCCACACATCACCGAGAAATCAACCTTGCTCAGCGAAAATAACGCTGTGGTTTTCAAAGTTGCGAACACCGCAACCAAGCCGCAGATCAAAGCCGCTATCGAGGCGTTGTTTGATGTCAAAGTCAAAGGCGTGAACACGATGGTGCAAAAGGGCAAAACCAAGAAGTGGAAGGGTCGCCCCTACACTCGCAACGATGTTAAAAAAGCTGTCGTGACTTTGGCTGAAGGCCAGACCATCGACATCACCACGGGAATTTAAGATGGCTTTAAAATCCTATAAACCGACAAGTCCTGCGCGACGCGGTCTTATCCTGGTCGACAAGAGCGGCCTTTGGAAAGGCAAGCCCGTCAAGAAGCTTGTTGAAGGCAAGCGCAAAACTGGCGGTCGCAACAACAAAGGTCACGTAACCTCACGCGGTATCGCGGGTGGTCACAAGCAGAAATATCGTAAAGTGGACTTTAAGCGCCGCAAGTTCGACGTTTCGGCAACCGTTGAGCGGATCGAATATGATCCTAACCGGACTGCTTTCATCGCTTTGATCAAATATGATGATGGTGAACTAAGCTACATTCTGGCGCCTCAGCGTCTGGCTGTTGGTGACAAGGTCATTGCTGGTGAAAAAGTTGACGTGAAGCCAGGCAACGCGATGAAATTGTCGCAAATGCCAATCGGTACGATCATCCACAATGTGGAAATGAAGCCAGGCAAGGGCGGTCAGATTGCTCGCTCTGCTGGCACATATGTCCAGATTGTTGGTCGTGACCGGGGTATGGTCATTGTTCGCCTGAACTCAGGGGAGCAGCGTTATATCCGCAGCGATTGCATGGGTACGGTTGGTGCGGTTTCAAACCCCGACAACTCCAACCAGAATTTCGGTAAAGCTGGCCGCACGCGTTGGAAGGGCCGTCGTCCTTTGACACGTGGTGTTGCGAAAAACCCTGTCGATCACCCGCATGGTGGTGGTGAAGGTCGGACCTCCGGTGGTCGTCACCCAGTGACACCATGGGGCAAGCCAACCAAGGGTGCTCGTACTCGTAAGAACAAAACGACCGACAAGATGATCATCCGGTCGCGTCACGCTAAGAAGAAGAGGTAAGCATGGCTCGTTCCATCAAAAAAGGTCCATTTGTTGACCTCCATCTGCTGAAAAAAGCGCAAGACGCGCAGGAAGCTGGTGCACGCTCGCCGATCAAGACATGGTCGCGTCGTTCTACAGTCCTCCCTGATTTCGTCGGGCTTACTTTCAACGTTTATAACGGCCAGAAATTCATTCCGGTTTCCGTGAATGAAGACATGGTTGGCCACAAGCTTGGCGAGTTCGCTCCGACGCGTAACTATTACGGCCATGGCGCTGACAAAAAAGGCAAGAAATAATGGGTAAGGCATCATCACCCCGCCGCGTTGGCGACAATGAAGCTTTGGCTGTTGGCAATTCCATTCGTGGTTCTGCCCAGAAGCTGAACCTTGTTGCACAGCTGATCCGCGGCAAGAAAGCGGAAGACGCTTTAAACATCCTGTCCTTCTCTAAAAAGAGCATGGCCAAGGATGTGAGCAAGGTTCTCGCTTCCGCTATCGCCAATGCAGAAAACAACCATAATCTGGATGTTGACGCATTGATCGTTCAGGAAGCCAGTGTTGGCAAAAGCCTGACCATGAAGCGCTGGAAAGCCCGCGCACGTGGTCGTTCAGCCAAGATCATCAAGCCATTTAGCCGCGTTCGCATCGTTGTTCGCGAGCACGAAGAAGAAGAGGCGTAAACCATGGGTCAAAAGAGTAATCCTATCGGGCTTCGCCTGCAGATTAACCGGACTTGGGACAGCCGCTGGTATGCGGAAGGTGCTGATTACGGCAATCTCTTGATGGAAGACATCAAGATGCGCAAATATATCCTGGAAACCGTGCCACAGGCTGCGATCTCCAAGGTTGTAATTGAGCGTCCGGCCAAAACCTGCCGCGTTTCCATCTATGCCGCCCGTCCCGGTGTTATCATCGGTAAGAAGGGTGCGGATATTGAGAAGCTGCGCCGCAAGCTCAGTGAAATGTCTTCCAGTGATGTGTCTTTGAACATTGTTGAAATTCGCAAGCCAGAAGTTGACGCACAATTGGTGGCACAGGGCATTGGTGATCAGTTGATCCGCCGTGTTGCTTTCCGCCGGGCGATGAAGCGCGCTGTTCAGTCCGCTCTGCGTCTGGGTGCCGAAGGTATTAAAATTGTTTGTGGTGGTCGTTTGGGCGGAGCAGAAATTGCTCGTGTTGAATGGTACCGTGAAGGCCGCGTGCCGCTTCATACGCTGCGCGCCAATATCGACTATGCTGAACATGAAGCGCTCACCGCTTACGGCATTATCGGTATCAAGGTCTGGATTTTCAAAGGCGAGATATTGGGTCACGACCCGATGGCTCAGGATCGGTTGATGGTGGAAGCGCAAACTTCCGGCGTTCGCCCCTCTCGTTGATTTTTAGGGAATAGGTAAAGCATCATGCTGCAACCAAAGAAAACAAAATTCCGGAAGGCTCACAAGGGTCGGATTAAAGGAAAGGCTCCAGGCGGTACGACGCTGAACTTCGGTTCTTATGGTCTGAAAGCCATGGAGCCAGAACGGGTCACCGCGCGTCAGATCGAAGCGGCTCGCCGTGCGATTACACGTCATATCAAACGGCAAGGTCGTTTGTGGATCCGCATCTTCCCGGACGTGCCGGTTTCGAAGAAGCCTGCTGAAGTGCGTCAGGGTAAAGGTAAGGGTTCGGTCGAATATTGGGCTTGTCGGGTAAAACCAGGCCGGATCATGTTTGAACTGGATGGCGTTCCTGGCCCAATTGCTGCGGTTGCTTTCGAGCGTGCGGCGATGAAGCTCCCTATCAAGACAAAAGTTGTGGCTCGCCTTGGCGATACGTCACATTTGGAAGGTTAAGGACATGAGCAAGACAGAAGATTTGCGGACCAAAACCGACGATCAGCTTGAAGCCGATCTGGTCGAACTGAAGCGCGAGGCATTTAACCTGCGCTTTCAGTCTGCGACCAACCAGCTCGAAAAGCCAAGTCGGATACGCGAAGTGCGTCGCACGATTGCGAAGATTAAAACCCTGCAGAACGAGCGCGCGAAAGCCGCCGTCGCAGAAAAGGCGTAAGGAACCGATATGCCAAAACGTATTCTCACCGGCACAGTAGTGTCAGACAAAGGCGACAAGACTATTGTCGTCAATGTCGAACGCAAAGTGAAGCATCCGCTTTACGGAAAAATTATGCGTCGCTCGAAAAAATATCATGCGCATGATGAAAAGAACGAGATGAGCACTGGTGAAACCGTGCGCATCGAGGAAACAAAACCGATTTCCAAGTTGAAAACTTGGAAGGTGCTGGAACGGGTTGGCGCTGCTGCTGCTCCTGCAACACCAAAGGTTGCTGAAATTACCGCTGAAGACGAAGGCGAAGTCAAAGCCGAAAGCTGAAGCTAGCGAAGTTTAACTGTGCTCCGAATATTCGGGGCGGAATGAAGAAGGAAATGGATCCATGATCCAGATGCAATCGAACTTGGAGGTCGCTGACAATAGCGGAGCCAAACGCGTGCAGTGTATCAAGGTGCTGGGCGGTTCCAAGCGCCGGTTTGCTGGCGTTGGCGACATTATTGTTGTGTCGATCAAGGAAGCGGCCCCGCGCGGCAAGGTCAAGAAGGGTGATGTTCACCGGGCCGTGATCGTGCGCACGAAGAAAGATATCCGCCGCAAAGACGGTTCGGTTATCCGCTTCGACAGCAATGCCGCTGTTTTGGTCAACAATGCGCAGGAGCCAATTGGCACGCGTATCTTTGGCCCTGTGGTTCGCGAACTGCGCGCCAAGAAGCATATGAAAATCATCAGCCTTGCGCCGGAGGTACTGTAATCATGGCCAATGCAAAGATCAAAAAGGGTGACACCGTTGTTGTTCTGTCCGGCAAGGACAAGGGCAAATCCGGTGAAGTGACCAAGGTTATGCCAAAAGACGATAAAGTGATCGTCGCTGGTGCCAATGTTGCTGTGCGTCACCGCAAACCGACACAGGCCAACCCGCAAGGTGGTCTGGAACGCCGTGAAGCGCCAATGCACATCAGCAAGGTTGCTGTGGCCGATCCTAAAGATGGCAAGCCGACACGGGTTCGCTTTGAAGAGAAAGACGGAAAGATGGTCCGTGTGGCCGTGAAATCCGGGGAGAAAGTCGATGGCTGATAAATATTTGCCACGCATGCGTAAAAAATATGACGATCAGATCGTCAAAGCGATGCAGGAAAAGTTCAACTATTCCAATGTTATGGAAGTGCCAAAGATCACCAAGATCACTCTGAATATGGGCGTTGGTGAAGGTAGCCAGGACAAGAAGAAAGCCACGACAGCGGCAGCTGAAATGGAACTGATTGCTGGTCAGAAGCCTGTCATCACCAAAGCCAAGACGTCCATCGCGACGTTCAAGCTGCGTGAAGGCATGCCGATTGGTTGTAAAGTAACATTGCGCCGTGAGCGGATGTACGAATTTCTCGATCGTCTGATTACCGTGGCCATGCCGCGAATTCGTGACTTTCGTGGTCTGAATCCAAAGAGTTTTGATGGTCGTGGCAACTTTGCCATGGGTATTAAAGAGCAGATTATTTTTCCTGAAATTGCCTATGACGACATCGATGTGGTGCGCGGCATGGACATTATCGTGACGACAAGCGCGAAAACGAATGACGAAGCTCGCGAGCTTCTGAAACTGTTCGGTTTTCCGTTTCCGCAGGAAGAAGAAGAGCAAGCCGCGGCATAATCCGCGAGAGACAATTTTTTAAGTTTCCGGTTTTCGGAGACACGCAAGAAAGGAAGAGAACTTAAGTCATGGCGAAACTGAGTTCCATTAATAAAAACGAACGTCGCAAGAAGCTGGTTAAGAAATATGCCGGCCGTTATGCGAAGTTGAAGGCGATGGCCAACGATCAGTCTCTTGACGAGACCGAGCGTTTGATGGCGCGTCTTAAAATGGCGGAAATTCCGCGCAACGGTAATCCAACCCGCGTGCGTAACCGCTGCGAAACAACAGGACGTCCGCGCGGCTATTACCGCAAGTTCCGTCTCTGCCGCATTGAGCTGCGTGATATGGCTAACAAAGGCCTTATCCCCGGCGTAACGAAATCCAGCTGGTAAAGGGAAGATAATATGGCTTTTACCGATCCCTTGGGTGATATGCTCACCCGCATCCGTAACGGACAGCAAGCACGTAAGGACAGTGTGGTTTCACCTGCTTCCAAATTGCGCGGTGCTGTTCTCGAAGTTCTGCAGCGCGAAGGTTATATTCGCGGCTACAGCGAAGAAGAGGTGAACAAGCACCCCGGTCTTCGTATTGAACTGAAATATTTTGAAGGCGAGCCGGCTATCCGCCACGTGGCCCGCGTTTCAAAGCCTGGTCGTCGTATCTACAGCGGTTCTCAGGAGCTGCCTTCAGTACGCAATGGCCTGGGCATTACAATCGTTTCGACGCCAAAAGGTGTTTTGTCTGACGCGGAAGCGCGCCAGCAGAATGTTGGCGGCGAAGTACTCGCAGAGGTGTTCTAATGTCTCGTATCGGCAAAAAAGCAGTTAGCATTCCTGACGGCGTTACCGCCACGATGGAAGACGGCCTGGTCAAGATCAAAGGACCAAAGGGCGAACTTTCTACCCCTATGGTTGATGATCTGAGCTATGAGTTGAGCGATGGCGGTTTGTTGGTCACACCAGCAAACAAAACCACACGCGCACGCTCTTACTGGGGCATGCAACGGACGCTGGTTCAGAACCTTGTCGACGGTGTAACCGAAGGTTTTACCAAAGTTCTTGAAATAACCGGGGTTGGTTATCGTGCGGCAGTGAAGGGCAAAGTCCTTAACCTGCAGCTTGGTTTTAGCCACGATGTCGATTTCGACATTCCAGAAGGTATCACCATCAAGACGCCGGATCAGACCACGGTCGAAATTTCGGGTATTGATAAACAGCAGGTTGGTCAGGTTGCCGCAGAAATTCGGCGCTGGCGCAAACCGGAGCCTTATAAGGGCAAGGGCATTAAATATCGCGGCGAATATGTTTTCCGCAAAGAAGGGAAGAAGAAATAAGCCATGGCTAATATTTCTCTATTCAAACGGCGTCAGCAACGCGTTCGCACCAAATTGCGGAAGCGCGGGCTCACAAAACCTCGTTTGTCTGTGCACCGCACAGGTCGTCATATCTATGCGCAAGTCATTGATGATTCAGAGGGCAAGACTGTTGCCGCTGCTTCAACAATCGACAAGGCGTCCAAGGTAAAAACGGGTGCCGATAGCGCCGCCGCAGCCGATGTTGGCAAGCGCGTTGCAGCAGCAGCGAAAAAAGCGGGCGTAACCGAAGTAATTTTTGACCGTGGCGGTTTTCTGTATCACGGACGTGTAAAGGCCTTGGCCGACGCTGCACGTGAAGGCGGATTGGAGTTTTAAGCATGGCTGAAGAAACAAAGAACGAAGGCTCAGAAGCGCCGGAATCAGCTGCACCAGCTGAGGCTGCTCCTGCCGAGCAAAAACAAGAGCGTCAAGGTCGTGGTGGAAACCGTGGCGGACGTGACGGTGGACGCGGCGGCCGTGATGGCGGACGCGGTCGTGGCCGTGGTCGTGGTGGCCGGGATCAGGATCAGGGCGAAGAGTTGATCGAGAAACTGGTGCACATCAACCGTGTTTCCAAAACTGTTAAAGGCGGTAAGCGCTTTGGTTTTGCTGCACTGGTTGTGGTTGGCGACGGCAAAGGTCGTGCCGGTTTTGGTAAAGGTAAAGCACGCGAAGTGCCTGAAGCGATTACCAAAGCAACAGCCGCTGCGAAAAAGAAAATGGTTCGCGTTCCATTGCGGGAAGGTCGTACGCTTCACCATGACGGCAAAGGCCAGTTTGGTGCAGGCAACGTGACCTTGCGTTCGGCGCCTCCAGGTACCGGTATCATTGCCGGTGGTCCTATGCGTGCGGTTTTCGAAAGTCTTGGTGTTGCCGACGTGGTGACTAAGTCTAACGGAACATCCAACCCTTATAACATGATCCGGGCAACCTTCGTGGCGCTTGGTGAACAGACCAGCCCCAAGGCTGTATCCCAGCGGCGCGGCAAGAAAGTTGCCGATCTGCTTGGCCGCGGCGGCGCTTCTGAAGCTGAGGCTGAGGCCGAAGCTGCAGCAGTTACGGAGTAAGGCATAATGGCTAAAGTAAAAATCAAGCAGATTGGTTCGCCAATCCGTCGCCCAGAAGAACAGCGCAAGACGTTGATCGGCCTGGGCCTCAATAAAATGCACCGTGTTTCCGAATTGGAAGACACCCCGGAAGTGCGCGGCATGATCCGTAAGGTGCACCACCTTGTAGAGGTTGTTGAAGGGTAAAGCCCGAGGACAACCGTGCGAATAAAAGCGAAAGCGAGTACACGACATGAAACTGAACGAAATTAAAGATAATGACGGCGCACGCAAATTGCGTACCCGTATTGGCCGAGGCATTGGTTCCGGCAAAGGCAAAACCGGCGGACGTGGTCAAAAGGGCCAGAAGTCTCGCTCTGGTGTTTCCATCAACGGCTTTGAAGGTGGTCAGATGCCACTTCACATGCGGCTTCCGAAGCGCGGTTTCAACAACCCGTTCGGCACCGACTATGCTGAAGTCAATCTGGGTATGATCCAGAAGTTCATCGACGCCAAAAAGCTGGCCAACAAAGGTACGCTGGACCAGGCGGCTTTAAACGCAGCCGGTCTGACCCGTGGCGGCAAAGACGGTGTGCGTTTGCTCGCCAAAGGTGAAATCAAGGCGAAAATCACTATATCTGTTGCTGGCGCTTCCAAAGCAGCCATCGAAGCGGTGGAAAAAGCGGGCGGCAAAGTCGAAATTCTTGCTGGTGCAGCGACCCATCGTCCAAAAGGCGAAAAGAAGGCAACACCTTCCAAGCCGGCTAAAGAGAAAAAGGCCGCCAACAGGGCCAAAAAGAAAGATTGATTTAAACCAGTCAACGGCCCCGCTAAGCTTCAGAGCATAGACGGGGCCTTTCTTTTTATCCGTATCGGCTCAGCTTGATGCCCAAGAGCCTTGTTTTTCGGGCAGCAACATCCGATATGGGATCGATGCATTGATTTGAAGGTGACTAACCTTCATGAACGGCGGGGCAAGGAACTACTAAAATGGCATCAAAAGCCGATCAGGTCGCAGCAAATTTGAGCCTGGCAAAATTCGGAGAAGCAACCGAACTCCGCAAACGTATCTGGTTTACGCTGGGTGCGTTGGTGGTTTTCCGGCTGCTCAGCTTCGTACCACTTCCTGGTGTGGATCCAGTCGTGCTGGCGGACCTTTATGACCAGACACGCGGTGGTGTTCTTGATATTTTCAATACATTTTCCGGCGGTTCGCTTGAGCGAATGAGCCTGATTGCGTTGGGTGTCATGCCCTATATTACCGCATCGATTGTTGTGCAGTTGGCCGCCGCTTTGTCACCGACATTGGCCGCGATCAAGAAAGACGGCGAAGCGGGCCGCAAAAAACTCAACCAATATACCCGCTATGGTACGGTTGGTCTGACGGCGATCCAGGGCTATTTCATAGCCGTTGGGCTGGAGAGCTTTGCCTCTCAATCCGGCCTCCAAGCTGTGGTGAATCCCGGTATGGGCTTTCGTATTGGTGCGGTGATCAGCCTGGTCGGCGGTACATTATTCCTGATGTGGCTGGGTGAACAGATTACCAGTCGCGGTATCGGTAACGGTATCTCGCTTATCATCATGGCCGGTATTGTCGCCCAGATGCCGACTTTCGTCAGCAATCTCATGGAAGGCAGCCGGACTGGTTCTGTTGGCGCTTTGACCATTGTTGGTTTGATCGCGATGGTTGTCGGTCTGGTGCTGTTCATCAGTTTCATGGAGCGTGCACAGAGACGCGTGCTCATTCAATATCCCAAGCGCGCCACGCAAAATGGTGTGATGCAGGCGGACCGCAGTCATTTGCCGCTGAAGGTCAATACAGCCGGTGTTATCCCGCCGATCTTCGCTTCCTCGCTATTGCTGATGCCACTGACGGTTAGTCAGTTTGCTGGAAATACAGCTGCAGGAGAAAGCGCGAGTGGTGACTTCATCATCGCGTTGAACCAATATCTTGCGCATGGGCAGCCGCTGTATATGGCGCTCTATGCAGCTGGTATTATCTTCTTCTGTTTCTTCTACACGGCGGTTGTTTTTAACCCCGAGGAAACCGCCGATAATCTCAAGAAAAATGGTGGCTTTGTGCCTGGCATCCGGCCCGGTAAAAATACATCGGATTATCTCGATTATGTATTGACCCGCATTACGGTCGTTGGCGCTGCGTATCTGGCTTTTGTCTGTGTTTTGCCGGAATATATTATGGCGCAAACCAATTTGCCGCTCTTCTTCCTGGGCGGGACCAGTTTGCTGATTATCGTGAACGTGACCGTCGATACGGTTACCCAGATTCAGAGTCACTTGCTGGCTCTGCAATATGGCGATCTGCTGAAAAAAGCGAAACTCAAAGGCGGCCGCCGCAAACGCTAATAATTTTCCTCCGGGATTGGTAAGGTTATAGGGGACAGTAACTTATGGACATCATCCTGTTGGGACCACCGGGTGCCGGAAAAGGTACGCAAGCCGGTCTTCTCGAAGACGAGCATGGCATGGTCCAACTGTCCACCGGCGATATGCTGCGCGCAGCGGTTAAGGCTGGCACAGAGGTTGGCTTAAAAGCCAAAGCATTGATGGACGCTGGCGAGTTGGTTCCCGATGAAGTCGTTTCCGGCATTATTGGCGATAGGCTTGATGAACTTGGTTCCGATCAAGGCGTTATTTTTGATGGCTATCCCCGTACCGAGGCGCAGGTCCATTCGCTTGATGAGATATTGACGGCTCGAAACCGCAAGCTCGATCATGTTATTGAACTGGGTGTGGACGTTGACGCACTGGTGGAACGCATTACCGGGCGGTTCACTTGCGGCAATTGCGGCGAAGGCTATCACGACAAATTCAAGCAACCTGCCAATGCTGATGTTTGCGATGTCTGCGGTTCTAATGAATTTAAACGCCGCCCGGACGATAATGAAGAAACCGTTCGCACCCGCATGGATGAGTATCGCGCCAAGACGGCGCCGATCCTGCCCATCTATGAGGAGCGCGGTATAGTCACCAAGGTCGATGGCATGGGCAGCATGGATGCCGTCAGCAGCGCCATTGAAGCAGTGCTTGCACTGGACTGATTTCGTTTGTCAGCTTTGGCTGATAGATATTGCCAGTGACAAGGACGCCGACTAGTCTCTCGCTTAACAGGGGGAGACACAGATTGTTCCGATTCATATTACCATTGGCAGCTGCGCTCAGCGCCACTGCCGTCCAGGCAGAAGTTACCAATACCGCGGATAACGGTTTTACCGTCAAACATGCCGCTCCGGTGAATGCGGCTCCCGAAGTCGTATGGAAAACTATCATCGCACCAGCCCGCTGGTGGAATGGCGAGCATAGCTTTTCCGGTAATGCCGAAAATTTCTATCTGGTGCCGCAGGCTGGCGGCTGTTTTTGCGAGCTGCTGCGCACGGTAAGCGAAGACAATATCAAATCGGCTGAAGGCAGCGTGCAGCATATGCGGGTCGTGTTTGCGCAGAACAACAAAGCCTTGCGGATGTCCGGTGCGCTTGGCCCATTGCAAGGGGAGGCGGTGACAGGCACGCTTACTATTGGCCTGCGCCCCGATGGCGATAGCACCGCAATATCCTTCGTCTACAAAGTCGGTGGTTACATGGAGTTCCCGGTCGATCAAATCGCGCCGGCGGTCGATGGCGTTATTGGCGAACAGCTAACCCGGCTTGCAGCGCTTTTTGCGCCGGAAGAAGAAACGGAGGCGGAACCAGAGAGCGAACCCGAAGAAGCGGAGCAAGCCGAATAAATCGGGCCAAATATCAAAGCTTTACCAATCGAATAAATTGCCGTTAATATGATGCCCAAGTCAAATGCGACTCGAGGACATCGCAATTGATCGCGGGCGCGCAGATAATCACTCTAGGGGGAGTAAGACGATGGCCGTTTCTGATCATGTAGATTTTCCAACATTCATGGAAGGCGTGAAAAAGCGCAATCCGGGGCAAACCGAATTTATTCAGGCGGTGCAGGAAGTCGCCCAAGATATTTACGGGTTTATCGAGGACAAGGAAGAATATCACGCCGCGCAGATCTTGCGCCGCATGGCCGAACCTGACCGGGTGGTGTCGTTCCGCGTCTGCTGGGAAGATGACAATCACAATATCCGTGTCCAGCGCGGTTGGCGGGTGCAGAATAACAATGCCATCGGTCCCTATAAGGGCGGCATCCGTTTTCATCCCAGCGTGACAGAAAGCGTGCTGAAGTTCCTGGCCTTTGAACAGACGTTCAAAAATTCGCTGACCGGTTTGCCCATGGGCGGTGGTAAAGGCGGCGCCAATTTCAATCCCAAGGGTAAATCTGACGCAGAAGTCATGCGTTTCTGTCAGTCTTTCATGACCGAGTTGTATCGCCACATTGGCCCTGACACCGATGTGCCTGCGGGTGATATCGGCGTGGGCGGCCGTGAAATTGGCTATATGTTCGGCCAGTACAAGCGGATCACCAATCGCTGGGAAGGCGTGCTGACCGGTAAGGGCCGTGAATATGGCGGCAGTGAAATGCGGCCGGAAGCTACCGGCTACGGCGCCGTATACTTCATGCAGAATATGCTGGCGCACAAAAAGGACACGATTGAAGGCAAGACGGCCGTGATTTCCGGTTCCGGCAATGTTGCAACCCACGCAGCCGAACAAATTACCAAGCAAGGCGGCAAGGTTCTTACTTTGTCTGACAGCGGCGGCTTTGTTCATGATCCCGACGGCTTCACCCAAGAGAAGATCGACTGGGTCAAAGATCATAAAACCCATCGCCGTGGACGCATGTCTGAATATGTCGATGAGTTTAAAGGCGCGACCTTCCACGAAGGACAGCGTCCGTGGAGCGTGGCCTGCGATCTCGCATTGCCGTGCGCGACACAGAATGAGCTCAATGAAGACGAAGCGAAAATGCTGGTCTCCAATGGCGTGAAAGCCGTGTCGGAAGGCGCGAATATGCCTACCACGTTAGAAGGTGTTCATGTCTTCCACGATGCGAAGATCATGTATGGACCGGGCAAGGCGGCCAATGCTGGCGGCGTAGCAGTATCTGGCCTGGAAATGAGCCAGAACGCGGAGCGTATCAGCTGGAACCACGAGCGTCTGGGCACCATGCTGACCGAATTGATGGAAGGAATCCACAGTCAGTGCGTCGAATATGGCGATCAGGGCGATGGCTATGTCGACTATGTGAAGGGCGCGAATATCGCGGGCTTCAAGAAAGTCGCCGACGCGATGCTGGCCTACGGGGTGGTTTAAAATTTCGACGGATCATCGGCCCGCCGGGACCATTCCGGCGGGCCATATTCCAAAAATATCGGAGGCTGAGGCAGAATTGTGCCATTAAGGTTTCTCAATCGCCAAGTTGACATCAGCCGGGAGTCCACAAGGTCCGATGTTTCACGTTATCTATAAATGGTCTGTCCCCTCCGAAAACAAGGATGCTTTCCTGGAGAGTTGGCAGCAGACGACAAACCATATCCATGAAACGGTAGAAGGGGCGTTGGGCAGCTTTTGCATAGAGGCTGCAGATGATCCTCAGATTATCCTGACAATAGCCAAATGGCAGACGCGAGAACAATGGGAAGCCTTTATTGACACAGCGAAAACGGGACCCATGAAGAACATGCACCGCTTGGCACAACGCATTTCGGCGGAAGGGTTCTACCAATTGGGGGATCAGACCAAAGCGGCTGATATCTCGGCATAGCCGCATCAAATGATGCCCGAATGACCATCGTTATTACATCCAAAATGGATATGGACAAGAAAGCGGAGCCGGGCCGTTTGACCATATTGGCCAATATCGAGGCGGATGCGCTGTTCGCCGCTGAAACCGCTATTGACAGCGCCAGCGACTCTCCCTATTTGGTGCGTATTCGAAATCCAACACAACCGGCAACGCTTTCGTGGCGTCCGCTGGTTTTGTGCGTTTTGGATGTGTTTTTAACAGCTTAGCGATGAGATAGAGGCCGGCGAATCGGTCTCTGTGGAGCAGGAGAAAAATATTGGCACGTATTGCCGGGGTAAATATCCCAACAAACAAGCGCGTTATCATTGCGCTTACCTATATTCACGGTATCGGACGCACAAAAGCGGCTGAAATTGTAGAAAAACTGAAAATCGATCCCGCCCGTCGGGTTCAGGACCTTTCCGATCAGGAAGTTTTGCAGATTCGCGAAACCATTGACGCGGATCTGACTGTTGAAGGTGATTTGCGTCGTGAAACCGCAATGAACATCAAGCGTCTCATGGATCTGGCCTGCTATCGCGGTCTTCGTCACCGTAAAGGTCTTCCTGTTCGCGGTCAGCGCACGCATACCAATGCACGCACCCGCAAAGGCAAGCCCAAGGCTATTGCCGGTAAGAAAAAATAAGACGGTCTCCAGAATTTTGGAACTTGTCTCTTCAGGATATTAGGTAGGAATTGATCACATGGCACGCGAACCGCAGCGCATAAAGAAAAGCGCGCGCAAAAATATTTCGGCAGGCGTCGCGCACGTCAACGCCACATTTAACAACACGATGGTCACCATCACCGATGCACAGGGCAATGCGATAAGCTGGTCCTCTGCGGGCATGATGGGTTTTAAAGGCTCTCGTAAATCTACGCCGTACGCGGCGCAGGTTGCAGCGGAAGACGCTGGCAAAAAAGCAGCTGACCACGGTGTTCGCACCCTGGAAGTGGAAGTGAAAGGTCCTGGCTCCGGCCGTGAGTCCGCTCTTCGTGCGCTGCAGGCTGTCGGTTTCACCATTACCTCGATCCGCGATGTTACGCCGATCCCGCATAATGGTGTCCGTCCGTCCAAACGTCGCCGCGTCTAAGCCGCGCAAGTTTACGGGAACTATCCGGCCGGTAGTTTCCAATTTTTGGTAATTCGGAGTGGTAACGGTCCAACCCACTCTTTGAACTCACTAGGGGAAGTCCATGACTGTCAATATGAAGAACTGGCAAGAACTGAAGAAGCCCAATGTTCTCGATATAAAATCCGGTGGTGATCCCAAGCGTAAAGCTACTTTTGTAGCAGAACCTCTTGAGCGCGGCTTTGGCTTAACCATTGGTAACGCGCTTCGCCGTGTTTTGCTGTCATCGCTGCAAGGCGCTGCGGTTACCTCGATCAAGATCGAAAATGCACTGCATGAATTCTCGTCGCTCCCCGGCGTGCGTGAAGATGTCACTGACATTGTTTTGAACGTCAAACAGATCGCTCTGAAGATGGAAGGCGAAGACGCCAAGCGTCTGCAGCTTTCTGCAACAGGTCCTGCAGAAGTGACTGCAGGCGATATTGCGGTTTCCGGCGACATCGAAGTGATGAACCCTGATCTGGTTATCTGTCACCTTGATGAAGGCGCGTCCTTCAACATGGAACTGACCGTCAATGTTGGCAAAGGCTATGTTCCAGCGGTTGCTAACCGTCCGGCAGACGCGCCCATCGGCCTGATCCCGGTTGACTCGCTCTACTCGCCAATCCGTCAGGTTTCTTACAAAGTCGATAATGCCCGTGTTGGTCAGGAGCTTGACTTTGATAAGCTGAACCTCACCATCGACACCGACGGCACCGTGACCCCGGAAGATGCGATTGCTTATGCAGCGCGCATTCTTCAGGACCAGTTGCAGCTGTTCGTACATTTCGAAGAAGCTTTGGAAAGCGTGTCGTCGCCCATCGGCATGGCCGCAGCACAGAGTCAGCAGGAAAGCGACGCCAACCAGCTCAACCGTTACCTTCTCAAGAAGGTCGACGAGCTGGAACTGTCCGTTCGCTCCGCAAACTGCCTCAAGAACGACAATATCATTTATATTGGCGATCTGGTGCAGAAGACCGAAGCAGAAATGCTGCGTACGCCTAACTTTGGCCGCAAATCCTTGAACGAAATCAAGGAAGTGCTGTCCAGCATGGGTCTGCGTCTGGGAATGGATATTCCTGGTTGGCCGCCTGAAAATATTGAGGAAATGGCCAAGAAGCTTGAGCAAGAGCTGCTGGGTTAAACGGGAAACTGGCCGACCCGCAAATCGGCCTGCATCGGGGTACCTCATACGGCCCCAATACGAACGTCCGATCCCTTCAGGGAAAGTGGGAGCCGGTTTCCCGCCCGGAAGGGTCGGCAAAAATGGAGTATAGAATATGCGTCATAGAATGAAGGGCCGCCGTATGCAGCGGACCGGTGCTCACCGTCAGGCTTTGCTGAAAAACCTGTCTGCGGCACTGATCAAGCATGAGCAGATCATGACCACCCTGCCTAAAGCCAAAGAAATGCGGCCTTATGTAGAAAAACTGATCACGTTGGCGAAAAAAGGTGGCTTGTCCAACCGTCGTCTTGCCCATGCGCGTTTGATGGACGAGACCCAGGAAAAGAAGCTTTTTGGCGAGTTGGCCGAGCGTTATAACGACCGTAGCGGTGGTTATACCCGGATTATCAAAGCCGGTTTCCGCGATTCGGACGCCGCTGCTATGGCAGTGATTGAACTGGTGGATCGTAATGAAGAAGCAAAAGGTCAGGACAGTGGTCCAGACCAGAATGCTGAAGAAGATTTCGAAGAGGCATAAGCCGCTTCATCTGAAAGACAGTTTCAATTGATAATAGAGGCCGTGGGCGATAAGCTCGCGGCCTCTTTTCTTTGTGTTTTACAGTTTTCGGGGAATTTTATGCGTATCACCGGTCTTCTTGTTCTGGCACTGGCCAGCAGTACGGCAATCACTTCCAATCCGGCTCTTGCCCAAACCGAAACAGAAGCGAAGGATGATGCTCTGACCTACCCGAAAACCAAGACCGTCGATGTGGTTGAAGAGCAATTTGGTGAGTCTATTGCCGATCCCTATCGTTGGCTGGAAAATGATGTGCGGGAAGATGCCGAGGTCGCGGCTTGGGTGAAGGCGCAAAATGCGGTGACCGATGCTTATCTGGTGACGCTGGAAGACCGTAAACCACTTGCAACATCAATGACGGCGCTTTTTGACTATGATGAGATTGAGCCGCCGGTTGAGGCAGGCGGAAAATATTTCTTCGAGCGCAAGAGTGGCGGCCAGAACCAGGCCATACTTTACGTTCGGGACGGCAAAGATGGCGAAGAGCGCGTGCTGATCGATCCAGCGGAATGGTCAGAGGATGGCGCTACGGCGCTGGCGGAATGGAAGCCTTCGGGCGACGGCAGTTTACTGGCATATGCGGTTCAGGACGGCGGTTCCGACTGGCGCACCCTGAAGGTCATTAATGTCGCAACCGGTGAGATTATGAAGGACACAGTGGAGTGGGTTAAATTCAGCGATCTTGCATGGATGCCGGACAATAGCGGTTTTCTCTATTCCCGCTTTCCCGAACCGGAAGAGGGTGAAGCGTTTCAGTCGCTGAATATAAATCACACCATCTATGCGCATGTTCTGGGGAGCGAGCAGAGCCAGGATATAAAGGTTTACGCTACCCCCGATCAACCGGAATTGAGCCACACCGCTACGGTTACTTCGGACAAGCAATGGGTGGTCATTACCTCCTCTTCGGGAACCGACGATCGCTATGAAATCACGTTGGTCAAGGTGGATGCCAATGAGATTGAGCCGCGCAAGTTGGTCACCGGATTTGACCATAATTGGTCACTGATTGATGGTGTTGGCGATACGCTCTATTTCATGACCAATATGGACGCGCCGCGCCTGCGGGTCATGAAAACTGATGTCAGTGCTGAAACCCCGGAATGGGTAGAGGTCGTCCCGGAGCATATGGCGACTATCGATGACGCGGTATTGGTCGGCGATACACTGGCAGTGGATTATATCGACGATGCCAAGAGCCGGCTCGAGTTGTTTGCGCTGGATGGTACGCCCGAGGGTGTGGTTGATTTACCCGGGCTGGGTCAGGTCAAAGGGTTGGACGGTTCGGCCAAGGCGGACGCAGGCTATTTCGCGTTTGAAAGCTTCAATCAGCCTGCGACTATTTACAGCTTTGGTGATGCGGGGACACCCACTGTATGGGCTAAGCCGGATATACCGTTTGATCCTGGCAGCATTACTGTGTCGCAGCGTTTTTATGAAAGCAAAGACGGCACGAAAATTCCGATGTTTCTGGTGCACAAAAAGGATCTGGACCTGAGTAAGGGCGCACCGACATTGCTCTACGGCTATGGCGGATTCAATATCTCGGTTCTGCCCGGTTATAGCGCGCCCAAAATGGCCTGGATCGAAGCAGGCGGCGTCTATGCTTCGGCGAATCTGCGCGGCGGCGGCGAATATGGCAAGGAATGGCATGATGGCGGTCGTCTGCAGAACAAACAGAATGTGTTTGATGATTTTATCGCGGCGGGTGAATATCTGATCGCTGAGGGCATCACGCCTAAGGATGGTCTGGCGATTGAGGGACGCTCCAATGGCGGGCTTTTGGTGGGAGCGGTGATGAACCAGCGGCCGGACCTGTTTACTACGGGCCATGCGGCTGTGGGCGTGATGGACATGTTGCGCTTCGACCGGTTTACCGCTGGTCGTTACTGGGTCGATGACTATGGCTATCCGAACAAGGAGGCAGATTTCCGGAAACTGCTGAGCTATTCGCCCTATCACAATATAAAGGATGGCACGGACTATCCGGCGCTAATTGTTTCAACCG
Source organism: Parasphingorhabdus sp. (assembly GCF_059726685.1). NCBI lineage: Bacteria > Pseudomonadati > Pseudomonadota > Alphaproteobacteria > Sphingomonadales > Sphingorhabdaceae > Parasphingorhabdus > Parasphingorhabdus sp. Next base: position 2,835,898 of record NZ_AP041068.1, on the reverse strand, counting down.
CTGATACCGACGACCGCGTGGTGCCGGGGCACAGCTTCAAATATACCGCGAGATTGCAGGCTTTGAACACCGGCGAGAAACCACATCTGATCCGCATAGAAACGCGGGCAGGGCATGGTAGCGGCAAGCCGACCGATAAACTGATCGAGGAATATTCCGATATCTACGGCTTCATGGCCGATGCCGTCGGGTTGGAAATTACCGAATAGGTTTTACTGAGATTTGCTTTTGTTGCGTGATTCGTCGAGCAGTAAGGGATATTTTCAAGAAGGGTCCGCTACAGAGACCTTCAGTTTCGTGAATCCGTCTTTGGTGTGAGCAAAAAATTCGCCATTTTCGACACGCAAAAATGACGGCACACCGCCGTAGTGGGCCGAAGCTCCGGTATCGATCTGGACTAGCCTGCCGTCGCGGCTGACCCGAATGCCCTTTTCATTGCGTGTGTGACCGATGATGATGTGCGTGGCGTCATAGGTTCGCAGCACCATATCGATTTCCCTATCAGCATCGAAACCCTTCTCATCCTCGCGGCCGCGAACATTGCCGCGGTACCAGAGCGGCCCCAATCTGTGGCGCAGGATATTGTCGCGTGATCGATCCTGTTTGCGAAGCGCTTTTTCAGCCGCGATGTTCATTTCATCGAGCGAAAAGCAGCTGAATTCCTGACTATATCCACCATGGGCGAATAAATAGCCTCGTACCTTTGTTACCACCTGATTACGCGCCACCCATTTGCCAATATAGCCGGTTGGGCTCCACGCGGCGCGGTGTTCCAACTTACCCAAAGGCGTATTTTTCTCCCATTCCGTCTTGATTTGATCAGCAGTCAGCTTTGGGGACTTTTTTCGATATCTGGCTTCGATATCCGAGCGATGGGTAGCATAGTGATCGCGCCTGACCGCTTCGGAATTTTCATCTGCGAAAGCAGCATACTCACCCGGGTGGACATAACGCAGATCGCGGTACACATTCATGGCTTCATGATTGCCGACCATCGGAATGACCTTGCCGCCGGAAGAAGGCGCCTGCTGTTCGAGCAATTGCAGGCTTTCGATGATCTTGCGGGTGTCAGGACCACGATCCGGGATATCACCCGTTTGTACAAAGATGGTATCACCACCGATCCAGTTGCCTTGCTGGTCCATCAAACCAGCTTTAAGCATCAGCGCTCGATAAGGGGCATAGTCTCCATGCATGTCACCGATCGCGATGATCTTGGGTATGCTATTATTCTGGCCAACCTCTAAGGGAGCATCTTGCACCGAAGCGCAGGCAGTGAGCAGCGATAGTCCGGTGATCAACAAAAAATATGCGTATAGACGAGACGCAAATTTTCCTGCCCTTGGCATACGACCTCCCAAAACTACAATTTCGATAATGGTTTTAACGCATTACTTACGTATGCGATATCAAACCATAATCAAAAAACGAAGCTATTGTGCCCAATGTGGCCGGAACTGTAGTTAAACGTCCAGATTGGCGACGTTCAGCGCGTTGTCGACGATAAATTCCCGTCGTGGTTCGACCACGTCGCCCATCAACTTGGTGAAGATCTCGTCTGTCACGTCCGCCTGTTCGACCGTCACTTGTAGCAGAGAGCGAACTTCGGGATCCAGCGTGGTTTCCCAAAGTTGCTCGGCATTCATCTCTCCCAGGCCTTTATAGCGTTGGAAGGACAGGCCTTTGCGTCCCGCGGCCAATACGGCGTCCAGCAATTCGGATGGCCGCGTGATCAATACGCCTTCCAATCCTGCGCTGCCATCATCGTCGCTATCTTCTGCCGCGCCCTTCACAAGGCGGCTACCGGTTGCATAAGTGGCGCTCTGTTCGGATGCCAGGCTATGCAACTTGCGCGCTTCAGCCGATTCTAGGAATTTGGCTTCGATAATGTGATGATCTGTGACCCCGCGCCACAGACGCTCGAATAAATAGCCACCTTCTTCGGAAACACTGCCCGACCAGCGGCCTTCTTCGTCCACAGCGTCCATCCAGGCGGCGGCAGCCTCAACGGCGGCTTGCCGCTCGGCGGGGCCATGTTGCGGATTAAGCGCGCCGGTTAGCGCCATGCCTTCGACAATGGTGCTGTCATAGCGGCGCGGCACATAGGTCATTAGTGAGCGCATACGCCGACCATGTTCGACCAGATTGCGCAAATCCTCACCGGACCGTGCGCCTTCAGCCGTTTGTAAGATCATATTCTGCAAACCGGCCTCAACCAGATAATTGTCGAGCGCGTTATCGTCTTTCAGATAGACCTCGCTCTTGCCCTTGCCGACTTTGTAAAGCGGTGGTTGCGCAATGTAGAGATGCCCGTTTTCGACGATTTCCGGCATTTGCCGATAAAAGAAGGTCAAAAGCAATGTTCGGATATGCGCGCCATCGACGTCAGCATCGGTCATGATCACGATCTTGTGATAGCGCAGCTTTTCAATATTGAAATCTTCACGACCAATACCTGTGCCCATGGCCTGAATCAGTGTGCCGACTTCTTTGGAAGAGAGCATCCGGTCAAAGCGCGCACGCTCAACGTTCAATATCTTACCTTTGAGCGGCAGGATCGCCTGATAATGGCGGTCGCGGCCCTGTTTGGCGGAACCACCAGCGGAATCACCCTCCACCAGGAATAGTTCGGATTTCGCTGGATCACGTTCCTGACAATCGGCAAGCTTGCCGGGCAGGGAAGCAATATCCATCGCGCCCTTGCGACGCGTCAATTCACGTGCCTTTTTGGCGGCCTCACGGGCTGCAGCAGCGTCGATCACCTTCTGGACAACCATTGCCGCATTTTGCGGATTTTCTTCCAGCCATTCTGCTAGCTTGTCAGCCATCAGGCTTTCCAGCGGCTGGCGAACTTCGGAAGAGACCAGCTTGTCCTTGGTCTGTGAGCTGAATTTCGGATCCGGCAGTTTGACCGACACAATGGCGGTCAGGCCTTCGCGCATGTCATCGCCAGTGAGCTTGACCTTCTCTTTCTTCAGCGCGCCAGAGCTTTCGGCATAGTTGTTCAGCGTTCGCGTCAGAGCCGATCGGAAAGCCGCCAAATGGGTGCCGCCATCGCGCTGAGGAATGTTGTTGGTGAAACACAGCACATTTTCATAATAGCTGTCATTCCATTCCAACGCGACGTCGATAGTGACATCATCACGGTCACCATGAATGGCAATGGGATCCGGCACGAGAGCGGTCTTGTTGCGGTCGAGATATTGCACAAAGGCCGCGATGCCGCCTTCGTAGAAAAGATCAATTTCCTTGGCCTCTTCATGGCGTTCGTCACGCAGCAGAATGTGGACGCCGCTGTTAAGGAATGCCAGCTCGCGATAACGATGCTCGAGCTTTTCAAAGTCAAATTCGGTAATCTTGAAGGTTGCAGGAGAAGGGAAGAAGGTAACCCGCGTACCCTTTTTGCCATTGGCATCACCGATGACTTCCAGTGAGCGCACAGCATCACCAAATTCAAAGCGCATATTATGCTCTTTACCATCGCGCCAGATATTGAGTTCCAGCCATTCGGACAGCGCGTTTACAACCGACACGCCCACGCCGTGGAGACCGCCGGAAACCTTATAGGCATTGTCGTCAGAAGTGTTTTCAAACTTACCGCCTGCGTGGAGCTGAGTCATGATAACTTCTGCTGCACTTACGCCTTCTTCCTTGTGCATCCCTACAGGAATGCCGCGGCCATTATCTTCGACAGAAACGCTGCCATCGGCGTTCAGGGTGATCAGAATCAGGTCGCAATGACCAGCCAAAGCCTCATCAATCGCGTTATCCGATACTTCAAACACCATATGATGCAGGCCCGAGCCATCATCGGTATCACCGATATACATTCCGGGCCGTTTACGAACCGCATCAAGGCCTTTCAGGACCTTGATGGAATCGGCACCATATTCATTTTTGTTGGAACTGTCGGAAGCGTTTTCAGTGCCTTCCGGGCTGTTATTTTCTGTGTTTTCACTCATGTCTGCAGGATAGCGATTTGGTCCGATAAACCCAAGCAAATTGTTAGATTTTGACATATTATTTCACTGATTTTTCAAATGCTTAACATATCCGGACAATTGCCAGTTTTTTCTCGCGCGAAGGCGCGAACAATGCGAAGAAATTCTGGTGAAATATTCGCTTTATGCACTTGCCACTTGGTCTTTTAAAGAACTTCGGCTCTCTAACCTTTAAAGAGGGTTGAAAGCCTATTGTGAACAACCATAAGAAGGTAGTGTCTTCGCGTGAACCAAACTGATAAAGAGCGTAAAAATATGAGTAACCCCGCCGATATCGTCCCTTTCGCCAAAACTATGGGCATTAAAATCACCGAAATGACCAAGGAGAAAATCCGCGGCGAGATGCTGGTTCGGCCAGATATTTGTACCGCAGGCAATGGTCGCGGCACGCCGTCCATTCATGGTGGCGCAGTGATGACGTTCGCCGATGTTCTGGGCGCTTTTGGTGGTTTTGCCAATCTGCCCGAAGGATCGAGCGGCACCACTACCTCGGAAAGCAAGACAAATTTCCTCAATGCCGCGCCAGAGGGGCAGATTGTTTATGGCGAAGCTGTGCCGCTGAAAGTCGGTAGAAGGCAGTCTGTATGGCAATCGCGGTTATCGTTGGAAGATGGAACACTGGTTGCCGTTGTGACCCAGACGCAAATTGTGCTTTGAGGCATGCCCTCATTCGAATCTTTCCAAAAGCCGGTATTTTGGTCTAGACCATAGACATGATGAGAAGCTTGATCCCCGCCGTGCTGATTTGTTTTGCCGCCAGCGCCTGTTCAGAGACAACCCAAGTCAGCGATGACCTGCAGGAAAGTCAGACCGATACCGCCAATCCCACGGGCCGGACGGAGCGGGTTGGTGCCAATCCCGGTGAACGTCCGGTGCGTATTGGTGAAGGCGGACCTCGCTTTGATGCCTGTCAGGCGATGGGCCGTGTCACCGGCTTGCGGGAAGCTGAACTTGACGTCCTGATCGCGCCTTTTGATGCCGCAGAACGCAAGGACAGCCTGTCGGCGGGCCAGTTGGTCCACATCTGCACCCGCAGCCATGACCAGCAATGGCTGGGCATTGTTTATGATGACACCGCGGCAGCAGCAGAGCCAAACGCTGACGGTGCCGCAACCGGCGGATCACAGGATTGCGGTGTGTCTTCGCCGGTGCGGTCCAAGCGTAACTATGACGGCCCCTGCAAAAGCGGCTGGGTCGAAAGCACGTTCGTCAGACTGGTCGCCGGTTAGTCTGGCCCCGTTCGCGGGATTTCAGACCCTAATTATTCTGAATCGTTCGTTCGATATCCTTGATCGACGAGTTGGTCAGCGTCTTGCTCATTTCCAGAACGATCTTGTCGGTCACTTCCTTGTGCAATAGCGGCCGCATCTCGCCCAGGCTATCCGGATCCGCAGCCAAGACGAGACTGTCAAAACCGCCGCTGCTCACAAGGCTATAGAGATGATGCGCCAGTTGCTTTGAGAAAGTCGCTTCATCGGTCTCTTTTGGTGAGGAATCGGCAACATAGGAGCCGGATGGGCCCTCTGAGCTTAGGTTTTTCGGATTGATCGTACTCTCTGCACGCAGCTTGATACCATCCTCGCCGCCGATATTGCGATATAGCTTGGCTTCAGCACCAGTGGCCACAACGACCAGGCAGTTGGTTGGGATAGGGGAGTTTGTCATTTCTTGTCCTTTGTTTGAGAGGGTGAACTTGTTTCGAAAACCATGTTGTAGAGGCTAAATGCTTTGTTCGGCTGGTTGTTTCGCAGCCAGAACGGCGACTTTGCGCAACAGGGTGCTAGCGGTCAGATCACCCGCGACATTGACGCTGGTGCGACTCATATCCAGTATCCGGTCGACGCCCATCACGATGACCATGCCGTCGGCGGGGATTCCAAATCCAGCAGCAACGCTGACCAAAATTGCGATGCTGACCCCCGGCGTTCCGGGAGCGCCGATAGAAGAGGCGACCAATGTTACAGTCATCACCATGATCTGGCCTGCGCTAAGTTCAATGCCGGACATTTGCGCAAGAAACAGGATCGCGACGCTCTGGTACAAAGCCGTTCCGGCCATGTTCATGGTTGCCCCCAATGGCGCAACGAGGTTTGCGATGTCCCGTGGTACACCGAGCTTCTTCGCCGACTGGACGGTGCAGGGCATGACAGCTGCTGAACTGGATGTTGAGAAAGCGAGTAGCAAGGTTTCCCCCGCTTTCTTGAAAAACGTGATGGGCCCTATCCGGCAAAAAATGGCCAGGATGGAGAGGTACAGCAGGAAAAGCAGCAATAAACCGAGCAGGACGGTACCGACATAGGCGGATACGGCTAAGAGTGTATCGAGACCTATCTGCATGACCAGCTGCGCCATCATGCCGAAAACAGCCAGGGGTGCGAGGAACATCGCCCATTTGACGATGGTCATGCAGATGGACAATAGCGCGTCGAGCACAGACAGAAACGGCTCTATCCGGTCTCGCGTTACCTGTGTCGCGGCGATACCGACCAGCAGGGCGAGGACGACAACCGCCAGCAAATCACCCTGCACGATAGACGCGGTGGGATTGTCGGGCAGGATCGCTGAAATCAATTCTGGCGCCTTGCCGAGATCAAATGTGGTCGCTTCGCCGTTCGGGACAGGCGTACCGGTTGAAACCCGGAATGAACCGGCCAGCCCTGCACCAGGACGCAATATACCGGCAAGCGTGATGCCAATCGTAGCCGCGGCGAAAGTGGTCGCGAGGACGAAACCGGCAAAGCGCAGCCCGATCCGTTGCAGCGCATCACTTGACCCGCTGCCGGTCAGACCGCCGATGATCGAGGCAAATACCAGCGGGATCAAAACCATTGCGATAAGGCCCAGAAAAAGTTGGCCGGGAAGTGCGAGCCAGGCGCCCAGCCAGCGCGCCGTTTCGGCTGAAATCAGGCCGCCTTCCGGGCCGAGCAGCAACCCGGCCGCAATGCCGAGCAATAATGCGACCAATACCTGCGCCCAAAGCCGGGTCTGTATCCAGCTATGCATTTTCGCTGATTGCTGGCCGAGGCGAATGGACGGCAGCTCAGGAAGGGGCGGTATCGGCATGGGTCTGCTGTTTCCGTATCTTTGAGCCGTGGCGATATTGATGGTCCAGTCAGAAACGAGAACCGCTTTCGCGCCAAGTCGAGCGGGGTTTCCCGTTATCCGCATCCCGAAACAATAGGTAATGTTCCGGATGGTTGGCAAAATGGCGGATTGCATTTTCGCGCGCGATGCAGGAAACATCGCAGCATGACAAAAATTGATCCTATCGCCTATCTCGACCAACCTTTTGGCCACTTATCCGATCTCATCCATGCCCATGCTGCAAACCAGCCGGACCGTATCGCCCTAGACGATGGTGAGGAACGGTTGAACTGGCGGGAAACTGCGGCTTTGGTCAACAGGGCGGCGGCCCAGCTTCAGGCAGATGGGTTGGAAAAAGGGCAAGCGGTCTCGATTCTGGGCACGACAACCATCCGCTACGCTATCGCCTATCTTGGCGCCATTGTTGCGGGCGGTTGCGCGGCCCCTTTGACAACTTCCGCCACACCTAAGCAGCTCGCCAACATGATGGCTGACAGCGGCGCAATGCATTTATTTGTCGATAGGGCCAAACGCGCCGAGCTTTTCGAAAGCGGCATCGACTTGCCTCCGCTAAAGCATATCATGATGGATGCCGCAGAAGAAGGCGCGCCATTGATGCATGATTGGATGGCGGCAGAAGGCACAAAGCCTACCGATCCGGGCGTTGGTCCCAAAGACCCCTTCAACATCATCTATTCAAGTGGCACCACCGGCACACCCAAGGGCATTGTCCATAGCCGCCAGATGCGCTGGTATCAGATGGCGGTGGGTGAAAACTCCGGCTACGGCCAACCCGGCCAGGTCTCGCTGTTCTCCACGCCACTCTATTCAAACACGACACTTGGTATTTTTGTCGCGACCGTTGCCTATGGCGGGACATCGATTCTCATGCGCAAGTTTGACTGCCAGCGCTGGCTGGAGCTGGCGCAGGAAAACCGTGCGACCCATACCATGTTGGTCCCGGTGCAATATCAGCGGTTAATGGATTTTGATGATTTTGACGACTATGATCTTAGCCACTTCACTCATAAATATTGCACCAGTGCGCCCTTCTCGGCGGAACTGAAGGCCGAGGTCTTGGAGCGTATGCCCGGGGGTCTTATCGAGATTTATTCCATGACCGAGGGGGGTGTTGTCTGCATCCTGCTGGCGCATGCGCATCCTGACAAGCTGCACACGGTCGGCATCGCTTGGGGTGGCAGCGAAGTGATCACGGTGGACGAAGAACTCAACCGCTTGCCCGCTGGCGAGATGGGCGAACTGGTTGGACGCTCGCAGACCATGATGAGCGGCTATCAGAACCAGCCGGAAAAAACCGAGGAGGCCAGCTGGTATGATGAAAATGGCGACCGCTGGCAGCGGATGGGCGATATCGGCAAAGTCGATGAGGACGGCTTCATCACGCTGATGGGCCGATCCAAGGACATGATTATATCAGGGGGCTTCAACATTTATCCCCGTGATCTGGAAGAAGCGTTGATGGCGCAACCGGATGTCGCTGATGCTGCCGTCGTTGGCGTTGCCTCCAGGCAATGGGGAGAAACACCGGTCGGATTCGTGGTGGTGGAACCCGGCGCATCGCTGGATCTCGAAGCATTGAAGGCGGCAACCAATTCCGAACTTGGCAAGACCCAGCGCCTGTCGGAACTGCACCTGATTGAAGAGCTGCCGCGCAGCCATATTGGCAAGATCCTGAAAACGGAATTGCGGGATCGGGCCCAACAAGAACTTGCCGCGGCCGGTTAACCACATCTCTAAAGGCTTTATTGTCGATAATGATTACATTTATGACATGGTTAACAAGAATTTAACCAACCAGCTATCTGTAATATAAGTCTTTTTCAAAAATGGCATATGTTCTGCTTATCTTTTCATTAAGCGGATCTCGTCTGTTCAAATGTTAACGTTGAACTGATTGGGACCCGGATGATGAAAAGATAGAAAACGGGGCAAACAACATCATGCGCAAGATTTCCATAGCAACACTGACCGCCATCGGTCTCGCAGCTGCTTACGCAACGCCGGCTTCGGCAGGGGTTATCGACTATGCAGCGACCAATTATACTGGCGGGTCCTGTAAGCATGGTCTTTACACCGGCAATACCGGCCGGGGTTGTAATCGTCGCTATTCTTTTCAGGATGGTACGACATTCAGCTATGATACCGATGCGCAGACGGCGACACTGACCGGTACAGCCATTAACGGTTCGGGGCAGGTCGCAACGCTGGACCTGAACTTTAGCAATTTCCTGGAAACCATCGACGGTACTAATTTCGATTATAAGAATGGCGGCGGCAATTTTAATCCTGTCACCGATACGCCGGATATTGATTTCTTCACCAACGGTTCTGGTACGATCAGCATTGACGGTGCGGTTTATACCGTGAACCCGAACGATCCATTTGCCGGCAACACCACACTGCAATTTGGTCATGGTGCCAATGACAAGAACAAGAATTTTGGCGGTTCGGCCTGGCTGAATATCCTGAACCCGCACGGTCATGCCGTTCGGCACTGGGATATTAATTTCAACCTGGACAAGATTGCATCGGAAGTACCCGAGCCGGGTGCTCTGGGCTTACTGGGCCTCGCCGTGGGCGGACTTTGGGCGGGCACACGCCGTCGCCGCAAAAAGCTTGCTGTATAAGCATTAAGTTCAATCAGAGTACTGGAACCGGGCGAGCTCATTATCGGCCGGTTTCTTTTTGTCTGCAATTGGCCGCTATGGCATGATGCGGATTAGCCCTTTTTAAAGGCTTTTGGGGCTATTCAAAGGTCATGAAACTTGCGTCAAAATCCACCGTAACGACCTCTTTGCTTGCGCTTTCGCTTGTGCTTAGCGCCTGTTCGTCGGACGGCAATGATCCGATGGCAGATGCAGAAGCGGCTTTTGCTGAAAATGACTTTCGCGGGGCTCGCATCTATCTGATGTCTGCATTGAAAGAAGATACCGCGGACCCGGCGGCCAACTTACTTTACGGCAAAACGCTTCTACGTCTTGGCGATGGTGTCGGTGCGGAAGCGGCTTTGAAAAAACTGTCGGGAAATGCGGAATATGAGGCGGAAGTAAAAAGCCTGATGGCTCATGCGCTGCTGCTGCGCAACATGCCGGAACGTGCTCTGGCCCTGACTGACAACCCGGACCCTGAAAATGCCAACCTGGCTTATTGGGTGAAGGCACAGGCGCTGCTTGCGCTGGACCGAGAAGAGGAAGCTGTGGCCGCGTTGTCAGATGGCCTTGCCGCCGCGCCCAATGATCCTGGGCTTCTGGCGCTTCGCGGAAATTATGAAGTGGATAGACGCAATATTAGCGCAGCTCGCCGTACGGCTGCCCTTGCGCTCAAACATGATCCGGAAAACCTTGATGCCTTGTTGCTGTCCGGCCAACTAGCGCTAATGCGTCAGGATCTACCTGCCGCGAAAGCCACTTTCGGCAAGTCGCTTGAACTGTACCCCGATAGCATCACGCCGCTTTTCTCTGTCGCTGCCGTCGACGCAGATTTGGGTAACGCAAAAGATGCGAAAGCCAGTTTAAAACGCATTCTGGAGCTGGCTCCCGGCCATCCGATGGCGCTTTTCCTGATGGCCAGAATTGCCTTTAATGATGGCGATATCGACCGGGCTCATGATCTGGCTCAGGGCGCAGGTGAGGCGTTGGATGATGTACCCGGTGCTGCTCTGCTTCGCGGAGAAATCGCCTATTTGCAGGGCAATCATGAGCAGGCAATTGAGCGCCTGCGCAAATTCTTGGTCGGCATGCCGGGTCACGTACAAGGCACCACGGTGCTGGGATCGGCGCTCGCAGCCGTGGGAAATGAAATCGAAGCATATGAACTGGTAAAACCGGCAGCGCAGCGCGCCAACGCCACCCCGCAATTGCTGGCTTTGGCGGCCAGACTTGGGAAACTGCAAAACGACCCGTTGGCCGCCGGTTTTGAAAGCCGGGCGCAAGTACCAGAGGGGCGCAATGATATCGCGCTGAAAATGACCGACGCGGGACAGGCCATAGCCAATAAGCAATGGAGCAAGGCCGAATCTATCTACGCCGATCTGCGGGCTTCCGGTCTCGACGGCAATGCGATTGTCATGAACAACAGCGCGCTGGTGCAGTTGGAGTTGGACAACAAGTCAGAGGCCGTGAGATTCGCTCGCGCCGCTTTCGCGCTAACGCCAGATGATCCCAACGTGCTGGACACGCTGGGCTGGACGCTGCTGCAATCGGGGCAGGACAAGACCGAAGCGTTGAAACTGCTGCGGCAGGCTTCTTCCCGTGCGCCGGGTAACCTGGAAATTCGCTGGCATCTCGCCAATGCGCTGGCCGCTAACGGGAAAGTGGCGGACGCAAAGCGTGTGATAGCTAGCCTAAAGGCGTTCGCGAGTGCCGATCAGCAAGCACAGATCGATAAGCTGCTCGCACGGCTTTAAATTCGAGCACAAAGTTCATAATCCGCGCTACAATCTATAGACTCTTTCTCCGTGCCAGATTAAGCGCTCTTCATGTCTATTGCCCATGAAGAAACCATCCTGATCGTCGATTTCGGCTCTCAGGTCACGCAGCTTATCGCACGCCGGGTCCGCGAGGCCGGAGTTTACTCGGAAATTGCTCCGTTCAACAGTGCCGAAGAAGCATTTGCGCGAATGAAGCCCAAAGGGATCATCCTTTCGGGCAGCCCGGCCAGTGTGACAGAAGAAGACAGTCCACGCATCCCGCAGGCTTTTCTGGAGGCCGGTGTTCCGGTCCTCGGTATTTGCTATGGTCAGCAGGTGATGACGACGCAACTGGGCGGCCAGGTTGAAGGCGGTGAGAGCGGCGAATTCGGCCGTGCCTTTATCGAGATTTCAGAAAGCTGCGTCCTGTTTGACGGTCTTTGGAAGGTCGGCGAAAAACACCAGGTGTGGATGAGCCACGGCGACAAGGTCACCGAATTTGCCCCCGGTTTCCGGATCGTTGCAACCACGGAAGGCGCGCCCTTTGCGATCATCGCGGATGATGAAAAGCGCTTTTATGGCATGCAGTTTCATCCTGAAGTCGTCCACACACCAGATGGCGGCAAGCTGATCGCCAATTTCGTCCGCCATGTCTGCGGCTGTGCCGGCGACTGGTCGATGGCGGAATTCAAGGCGGCCAAGATCAAGGAAATTCGTGAGCAAGTCGGCGATGGCAAGGTAATCTGCGGCCTGTCCGGCGGCGTTGACAGCGCGGTCGCAGCCGTGCTGATCCATGAGGCGATTGGCGAGCAGCTCACCTGTGTATTTGTCGATCACGGGTTGATGCGTCAGGGAGAGGCGGATCAGGTGGTGAGCCTGTTCAAGGGCCATTATAATATTCCGTTGGTGCATCTCGATGTCGAGACACTGTTCCTAAATGGTCTGAAAGGCGAAACCGATCCGGAAAAGAAGCGTAAGTTTATTGGCAAGACCTTTATTGATGTGTTTGAGATCGAAGCGAAAAAAGTTGGCGGTGCCGATTTTCTTGCACAAGGCACGCTCTATCCCGATGTGATTGAAAGCGTCAGTTTTACCGGCGGTCCCAGCGTGACGATCAAATCCCACCACAACGTCGGCGGCCTTCCCGAGCGCATGAATATGAAGCTGGTCGAGCCGCTCCGTGAGCTCTTCAAGGACGAGGTCCGCGCTCTGGGCCGCGAACTGGGGCTGCCCGAAATTTTCGTTGGTCGCCATCCGTTCCCCGGCCCGGGCCTTGCCATCCGCATTCCCGGCGAAGTGACCAAGGAACGTTGCGATATTTTGCGCAAAGCCGACGCCATCTATCTGGAAGAAATCAGAAATGCCGGTCTGTACGATGCGATTTGGCAAGCTTTCGCGGTCTTGCTCCCCGTTAAGACGGTCGGAGTGATGGGCGACCACCGCACCTATGACAGCGTCTGCGGACTACGAGCGGTGACCAGCACCGACGGCATGACCGCCGATGTCTATCCCTTTGACGCAAGCTTCCTGACGCGCGTGGCGACGCGGATTGTCAATGAAGTGAAGGGGATAAACCGGGTGGTTTATGATTATACCTCGAAACCGCCGGGGACGATTGAGTGGGAGTGATAGGGCGATTTAGTGAGCTGTGGTTCTTGAGGATCAAAAGGTTCAGGCTGACGAAGAACTAAACTAACGCAAGGAGAGAACCCCATGAAAGCCATCCAACTCCAATCCCCCGCCTCGCTCGACAATCTCAAACTGGTTGATCTCCCAGACCCTGCCGCTCCCGGTCCGGGTGAAATTGCGGTGCGGTTGCGCGCATCATCGCTTAACTATCATGACTATGCGGTGGTCAAAGGCATGCTGCCGACCGCAGAGAACCGCATTCCCATGTCGGATGGCGCGGGCGAAGTCACAGCAGTGGGTGAGGGCGTTACCGAGTTTAAAGTCGGCGATGCAGTGGTTTCTACCTTCTTCCCCGACTGGATTGATGGCCCGCCACCGGAAGGCGGGTTTCAGCGTGTGCCCGGAGACGGGATTGACGGCTATGCAGTGGAACAGGCCGTCGGACCTACGACATCATGGACCCACGCGCCCAAGGGCTATAGCGCAGCCGAAGCGGCAACGCTGACCTGTGCGGGCCTGACCGCCTGGCGCGCGTTATTCGTCGATGGTTGTGTGAAGCCCGGCGACACAGTGCTTGTGCAGGGCACGGGCGGCGTGTCCATCTTTGCACTGCAATTTGCCAAGGCAGCGGGCGCGACGGTGATCGCGACTTCTTCATCCAACGAAAAACTGTCGCGGCTCAAAGACTTGGGCGCCGATCATCTGATCAATTACAAGGAAATCGAAGCCTGGGGACCGAAAGTCCTTGAACTCACCGGCGGTGCAGGTGTGGATTGCGTGGTCGAAATTGGCGGGCCTGGGACGCTCGACCAGTCGATGATGGCGACTCGCATTGGAGGCCATATCGCATTGATCGGCGTGTTGACCGGCTTTGCGGGACCAGTTCAGACGGGCCTGCTCATGGCCAAAAATCTGCGCGTACAAGGCCTGACTGTGGGCAGTCGCGCGCAACAGATTGATATGATCGCCGCGATTGAGGCCAATGGAATCAAGCCAGTGCTCGACAAGCATTTTCCGCTGGCGGACCTGGCCGATGCGTTCCGCCATCAGGAATCGGGCGCACATTTCGGCAAGATCGTCGTCGATATCTGACGGCTGCTTTGTTCCGATTGTCGCTGATCGAGCGCAATCCTCTTGTCATGTATGATGTTGCAAGGCATCTTTCTGGTCATGCAAGTGACCTTCGATTTCGATTCCCGATCTGCCTTGCTGGACCGCGTTCAGCAGCAGCTGATTGTGCGTTTCGGGCGGATCATACGCCCTGCTGACAAACGCCGCGATCCGGTTTGGACGCTGGTGCAGGGTGTGATCGGCGCGCGATCGAAAACCGCAATATCCAACGCCTCGACAGATTGTTTATTGGCTGATTTCGGCAGTTGGGAGGCGGTTGCAGGGCTGCCGCTGGAAACGCTGACGGACTATCTCGCAAATCAGACTTTTCCTGACCTTTCGGCAAGTCGGCTAAAGGATTGCCTGTCTGAAATCACTAGCCGATGCGGGGCCGCCAATCTGTCTCATCTGACGGATATGACAACCGCAGAAGCCATGATATGGCTGGAATCCTTACCCGGCGTTGCGCGCAAGATCAGTGCGGGCGTGATGAGCAACAGCACGCTGAAGCGCAAAGCGCTGGTCATCGACACACACCACCGCCGAGTGGTCCAGCGCATTGGGCTGGTGCCGCCCAAAGCTGATACGACGCGCAGCTTTGATGTCCTGATGCCGGTTCTGCCGCCCGGCTGGTCGGCAGCGGATATTGACGAGCATCATCTGCTGGTCAAAAAGCTGGGCCAGACCCATTGTCGACCTTCCAGTCCCGATTGTGCGAACTGTCCGGTGCGCGGCGATTGTCAGACAGGACAGGCTTCCGGAAAGCAGGCACCTTGAATATCCATCCTCCAACACGCCGGGCCGGGGCGGATGATCGTGAGGCGGTGCTATCGCTTTGGGAAGCCTGCGGCCTGACCCGCCCATGGAATAATGCTGATGCCGATTTCAAACGCGCTATTGATGGTGCAACATCTGATATCCTGTGCCTCGAGGAGGACGGAAAACTGTTGGCAACTGTCATGGTCGGTGACGATGGCCATCGCGGTTGGGTCTATTATCTCGGTGTTTTGCCGGATGGCAGGCGGAAGGGATTTGGACGGATGATTATGGCGGCAGCCGAGCAGTGGCTGAGTGAACGCGATGCACCAAAAATCCAGCTGATGGTGCGGGACGATAATGAACAGGCTATCGGGTTTTACAAAGCGCTGGGATATGAGGTGCAACCGGTTGTCACGATCGGACGGAGGCTTGATTGATGGATAACCCTTCCCCAGCCGTCATCCGGCAATTGGCTCCTGCAGATACAGAGCTTGCCCGCGAACTACTTTACGTTTTTGGCGAGGGGTTCGAAGACAAAGCAACATATGATCCCAAGGCTTCCAGCAAGGATTATCTGGAAAAGTTGCTGACCCTTGATCATTTCATCGGCTTGGTCGCGCTTGTTGATGATAGGGTGGTAGGCGGGATTGCCGCCTATGAAATTCAAAAGCTCGAGCAGGAGCGATCCGAAATATATCTCTATGACGTGGCGGTGCTGGAAAGATATCGTCGGCAGAATATCGCAACGCGATTGATTGATGCCTTGCGTGAAATCGCGGTGGAACGAGGGGCATGGGTTGTGTTTGTTCAGGCAGATCATGGTGATGACCCCGCTATCACGCTTTACACGGGTCTTGGCACCCGCGAGGATGTGCTACATTTCGACATAAAGCCGGAGAAATAGGGGTCCGGAAAGTGCTTCTGAAACGTTAGAAAGCTCCAGATGATCATATTTGTCCTTCTTTACGTTCCGACCGCTTTTCCAATCGTAATGGATGAACCGATGCGCAGGTCGCCAACAGAACAGCGCAACAATTAGAAGAACGAAACCCCGATTGGGCTTTGCAAGATGGACATTTCTGGCTTATTCAGTTTGGCAAGAAAATCTGCACATCCCGGAGTCCGAAATGCGACCGGTGTCCCGTGAGCGACATTTGTCTCTGGTTGGCTGCGCAGAAAAAATAGGGTGATGATTATGAGTAACGAGACCAAAATGTACGGGATTTCCAATTGCGACACGATCAAAAAGGCACGCAACTGGATGGAGAAAAACGGTATCAATTACGTTTTTCATGATTACAAGAAATCCGGTATTACCAAGGATATGCTGGAACTATGGGTGATGCAGGTGGGGTGGGAGCCGCTGCTCAACAAGCGTGGTACCACCTTCAAGAAGCTTCCTGACATGATGAAGGAAAATATCGACGAGAACAGCGCGATAATGCTGATGGCGGAAAACCCCAGCATGATTAAACGCCCGGTTCTGGAGCATGGTGACGAACTAGTTGTCGGTTTTAAAGCCGCAGATTACGAGGCAGCAGGCCTGACAGCGCGTAACAGCTAGAGCATATTCGATGCCAACCATAATGACCCACGCGGCCGTTCCGATTGCCGGGGCGTTGTTGCTGGGTCGCAGTCGCCTGTCAGCTCCGGTAATCGTGACGGGTATCGTTTTTGCGATGCTGCCCGATGCGGATGTCATAGGCTTTGGTTTCGGGATCGATTATGCCGATAATTGGGGGCATCGGGGAGCAACGCATTCGTTGGCTTTCGCCGCCGCTGCAGCCCTATTTGCGGTCGCACTAATCCGGCCAAGACGTTTTTTTCTGGCGGCTTTTTTCCTGTTTATCGCGATGGCGTCACACGGGTTGTTAGATACGCTGACAAATGGCGGATTGGGTGCGGCTTTGTTTTGGCCGTGGGATGAAACCCGCCATTTTGCGCCTATGACGCCCATCGCAGTGTCACCGATCGGCATATCGGATTTTATCTCCACACGTGGAATGAAAGTGTTACAATCGGAAGCTATATGGATATGGATGCCGCTGGTTATTCTGGTGACTATAGTCCTGGGTTTGAAGCAATGGAGAGCAAGATGGTTACGGCAAAATGGAACGGAGCAGTAATCGCGGAAAGCGATGATACCGTGGTGGTTGAAGGTAACCATTATTTTCCGCGGGGCGCTGTAAAGGCGGATATGCTGACAGACAGCGACACGACCAGTTTTTGTCCTTGGAAAGGCACCGCTTCTTACCATTCTTTGGTGGTCGATGCTGAAACGAATCCCGATGCTGCCTGGTATTATCCGGAACCAAAAGAGGCCGCGAGCGAGATCAAGGACCGAATTGCTTTCTGGAAGGGCGTGGAAGTATCCCTTTGATGTTTGGACGTATCTTTTTACCGCTTTTGCTGTTGGTCATCGTGAGTGCATGCAGTCCGCAATCGGAGAATAGTGACATGTCAGTCAAACCTGCACCGACATTATCCGGTCAGCCAGCCATTGTGATCGCGCATCGCGGCGCTAGCGGTAACGTAGTGGAACATACGTTGGAGGCCTATCAACGCGGGATTGATTACGGCGCTGATTTTATCGAACCCGATTTGGTTCTGACAAAAGACGGTGTGCTGGTTGCCAGGCATGAGAATGAAATAAGCGGAACGACAAACGTGGCTGACAAGCCAGAATTTGCCGACCGTAAAACTAAGAAGTCCATTGATGGACGGGACTATACTGGCTGGTTCACAGAGGATTTTACGCTCGCAGAACTGAAGACCTTGCGCGCCAGAGAGCGGTTGCCGGACGTGCGGCCTGAAAACATGAAATATGATGGTCAGTTTGAAATTCCGACTTTTGAAGAAGTGCTAAAGCTGCTCAAAGCGCATGAGGCGAAAACAGGCGAGCGGATTGGCGTTTATCCTGAAACCAAACATCCATCATATTTCAGTTCTATTGGATTGGCGCATGAGGAACCGATGCTAGCATTGCTCAAGCAATATGGTTTTACCGATGCTGATGATCCCGTATTCATTCAGTCTTTCGAAGTTGGTAACTTGCGGGCGCTCAATGCAAAGACCGAAATTCGTCTGGTTCAGTTGGTCGCCGATCAGGGCGGCCCTTTTGATCTACCGGGCATTCGCTACACAGACATGGTGATGAGCAATGGTCTGGCGGAAATAGCCGAATATGCCGATGGAATTGGGCCATCCAAAAACCTCGTGATTCCGCGCCACATGTCAGGGCGTCTTGAAAATCCGACGAGCCTTGTTTCCGACGCTCACAAAGCAGGGCTTGTGGTGCATCCTTGGACGTTCCGCATCGAAAATATATTTCTGCCCACCGAGTTTCAAGGTGGCGATACAGCATCCGCCAACGGCGATATCAAGGCGGAAATAAATACCTTTCTTGCGACGGGCATTGATGGATTGTTCAGTGATAGTCCGAGAGAGGCATCTCAGGCCGCCGATCAGCTGCTTGCGGAATAATGACGCCGAACAGTGACCGCATAGATGATTACCGACACCGCCATTAAAACGGTTCCAACGATGAAAGGAGCCCCAGGAAAGTAATATCCCTGTTTGTCTGCATAAGCGCCAAATATGCCAGTCATCATTACTGGGCCGAAAATTGACGTCAGGCTGATCATGCTTGCTATCGCACCCTGTAATTCGCCCTGTGCATCCTCCTCTATACGCGTGCTCATCATCTGTTGCATGGCCGGAAAGGCGAAGCCGCTAGCGGCGCCAATAACGATACCAAGATAGACGAACCCGCTGGACGGGGCGAAGGCGAAGCAGAGATAGGCGGGCATCCCGAACATCAGGCTGATTAAGGCCGTCCGTCTCTCTCCGAAGCGCAATATCACGGGACCGGTTAAAACACCTTGGACAAGGGCCAACAATATTCCGAACAGCGCTACGCTGAACCCAATTTCCAATTTGCTCCAGTCGAATCGTTCGATCAGCCAGTAAGCCCATACGGCAATCTGGGCCTGGGCAGCCAATTGGAGTACGAATATCGTGGATAAAAAACCGATTACCAACGGTGTTTTGGACATTTGCATGACGCTACCCAACGGATTGGCGCGCGTAATAGAGAAGCTTCTGCGCTTTTCCGGAGGCAGCGTTTCTTTGAGAATCATGATGCCAACGGCCGTGCCAACAAGCGCTAATATCGATGCAGCAATAAACGGCAGGCGATCTCCATATTCACCCAATATTCCGCCAAGCCCCGGCCCGATGACAAAGCCAAAAGCGCCTGCGCCGCCCAATATTCCAAAAAATTTTCCGCGTTCTGCCGGCTTTGCAACATCCGCAACACAGCTGTTCGCTGCGGCCCAGCTCGCACCCATGATACCGGAAATGATCCGGCCGATGAATAGCCAGACCAGATCAGGGGCCCAGGCCATGATCGCATAGTCGAGTCCCAGCAGGAATAATGTTGTCAGCAATACAGGTCGCCGGCCGAAACGGTCGCTCAAACCGCCGATCACTGGAGCAAACAGGAATTGCATCATTGCGTAAGCAAAGAGCAACCAACCGCCAATTTCTGCAGCACGGTCAATGGAGGCGCCGGTTAGATCGGTGATCAGCGAAGGCATGACCGGAAGTATCAAGCCGATTCCCATCATGTCGATAAACACAATGAACGCGACGAACAGCAATATGGACTGCGGCTTTCGAGCCGATGTCATAGGGAATTCCAATAGTTTGGAGGTGGAATGTGAAGGTGAGTCGCGAGAGACCTATTTGATGCCGCATTTTCCGAATAAACGCAACGCTGGCCTTATTGCATTGTGGGAGTTATGTAATCTGTCATGTCTACAACATTCACACTCGACACTTCGACCAGCCGTGCCAATCCGACTCCTAAACCGTTGAAACGGTTGACTGTTCCGGCCGTTCAACGCCGAAAGTTTGAGGGCAAAACGGAAGAGCCTTTAGTCATGTTGACCGCCTATACCGCCCGTACAGCCCAATTGCTCGATGCGCACTGCGACATGCTTCTTGTGGGAGATTCGCTCGGCCAGGTGATTTACGGTTTGCCGTCCACTTTACCGGTTACCCTTGATATGATGTGTAATCATGGCGCTGCAGTTGTGCGAGGGAGCTATCACAGTCTCGTTGTCGTCGATATGCCTTTCGGTTCTTATGAGAAATCACCGGAACAGGCGTTTGAATCAGCCAGCAGGATCATGGCGGAAACCGGATGCGCAGCGGTGAAGCTGGAGGGCGGCCAATCGATGGCTTCCACTATTTCTTTCCTGTCGCAGCGCGGCATTCCGGTGATGGCGCATATTGGTCTGACACCACAGGCCGTAAACGCACTGGGCGGTTATGCTGCACGAGGCCGCACTCAGGAAGAGCATGAAAAGATCTTGGCAGATGCCAAGGCAGTTGCCGATGCCGGTGCCTTCGCGATGGTTGCTGAAGGCGTGCTGGAGCCGATTGCCATTTCCGTGACCAAAAGCGTCGACGTACCGGTGATCGGCATAGGGGCTTCGGCCCAGTGTGATGGTCAGGTGCTGGTGACAGAAGACATGTTGGGGATGTTCGAACGCACCGCGCGTTTTGTGAAACGCTATCACAATATTTCGGAAAATATCGAACAGGCTGCAGAAAGCTATGCAGAGGAAGTTCGAAACCGCAGTTTTCCAGGCCCTGATCAACTTTATCAACCTAAAAAATGATATGAAACCCGTGTTTTAACAACCAATTGTTCAGCATTCGGAAATGGACGATATATTTGGACTTTTCATGAGCCATCGCTAAAGGACTAGCGATGAATTTTTGGGAGGTACATAGATGCTTCCTGCCAAAGAATAGAGATTGAAGGAGGCCAGGTTGGCCAAAGACGACAAAGATACCCCGGAAGAACAATCAGACCGTCAGGAACAGGTGTTCATGCGTGAGGTGGATGATGCTGTTCGAGAGGACGATCTGAAAAATTTCGGGCGCCGTTATGGCATCGGAATTGGTGTGGCTGTTGTCGTCGGCTTGGCCTCGCTGGCCGGCTGGATATTCTATAATAACAGTCTGGAAGAAGAATCTGGGGTGCGCAGTGAGGAATATGTCGCTGCTATCGATAGCGTGAAGCGGAATAACCTTGATGGCGCGGCAACAGCCCTGAAATCGTTGGAAGAAGCGAATCAGGAAGGATATAAAGCCGCAGCTAAACTGATGCAGGCGAATATTGCGCTGGAGAAACAGGACGCGAAAGCTGCCATTGCCGGGTATCAGGCGATTGTAGATGATTCAGAGTTACCACAACCATTTCGTGATCTTGCGCTCATCCGTCAGACGACAGCTGAATTTGACACGCTGGAGCCACAGGCAGTGATCGACCGGCTGAAACCGCTCGCGGTGCCAGGCAATCCATGGTTTGGCAGTGCCGGTGAAATGGTTGCGTTGTCCTATTTGAATTTGGAAAAGACAGATCTGGCAGGACCGCTATTTGCGCAACTTGCAAAGGATGACAATGTGCCACCAACGATCCGGTCACGTGCTTTGCAGATGGCTGGAGTACAAGGAATAGACGCGGTTGAACTGGACACCGATGGAGAGATTAATCCCGCCGCCGAAACAGCAGAACCGGCAGCGAGTGAGGGAGAGACAGAGTAATGATTTCGGTTAAAAACAAGCATATCTCCAAGTTTTGTGCTGGACTGTTAGCTGTTTCCTTATTGTCCGGTTGCGCCGTTTTGGGTGGTGGAGACGACAAGAAAAAAGACACGCCGACCTTGGGTAAACGGACCAACATTCTGACCGGCGAAAGTGGTGCAGAGGTAGATCCAGCCTTGGCTGGTATCTCGGTTATTGTTCCGGCACCTCGCGCGAATACTGATTGGGCTCAGTCTGGAGGTAATGCCGGGAAATCGGTGGGACATGTTGCGTTGGGCTCGGCTTCAACGCGTGTCTGGACCGCTGACGTTAGTGGAACCAACAAGAGAGAGCGGCTGGCCGCTGCCCCGGTGGTATCTGGTGGACGTCTGTTCGTCGTTGATACCCGGGCCATGGTACATGCTTTTGATGCCAAAACCGGCGCGAAAGTCTGGTCGACGCAAATCGAAGTGCAAAGCGATGGCAAGCCTTCTCGCTTTGGCGGAGGTGCCAGCGCTGCGGGGACAATGGTTTATGCCACCAATGGGGTCGGTGATGTCGTTGCTCTCAATGCAGCGGATGGTAGTCAGGTCTGGAAAGTCCGGCCAGCGGGTCCGCTACGCGGAGCACCGACGATCTCCAATGGCAATGTCTATGTCATGACTCAGGATAACCAGATTTATGCACTGAGTCAGGCTGATGGTGCGGTGCAATGGAATGAGGCTGGGACTGTTGGTCTGGCCGGTATCTTTGGTGTTGCTGCACCCGCAGCGGCCCAGGGCACGGTCATTGCCGGCTATTCATCCGGTGAGTTAACGGCCTATCGCTATGAAAATGGCCGTAATCTCTGGAATGATGCACTGGCGCGGACCAGCATTTCAACATCTGTTGCTACCCTGTCGGACATTGATGCTGACCCGGTCATTGATCGCGGACGTGTTTTCGCATTGGGGCAGGGCGGCCGGATGGCGGCTTACGAACTGGTCACGGGACAGCGTATCTGGGAGCTGAACATCGCTGGCATCGCAACTCCTGTGGTCTCCGGAGAATGGGTATTTGTGCTGACCGATGATGCGAAGCTTTTGTGCATAGCCCGGCCGACCGGAAAAGTGCGGTGGATCAGTCAATTGGCGGCCTACCGCAACGAAGAAAAGAAGAAAAATCCGATCAACTGGACTGGCCCGGTATTGGCTGGCAATCGCCTGATTGTCGCAAGCACCGAAGGCGATCTGGTTTCTGTCTCATTGGAAGAAGGCAGCAGCACGACCTTGTTTGATCTGAAGCAAGGCGTATCCCTGCCTCCAATCGTAGCAGACGGAATGCTCTACATATTAGACAATAGCGGCCGCATTTCGGCGTTTCGCTAAGGATATTAGATAAGGAACGGGAACGGCTCCATGCTGCCCAATATTGCAATTATCGGGCGGCCCAATGTTGGCAAGTCTACGCTTTTCAACAGGCTCGTTGGCAAGAAGCTGGCGCTTGTCGATGATCGGCCTGGCGTAACACGTGACCGGCGTGAGGGCGTAGCCAATCTGCTGGGGCTAGAGTTCAACATTATCGACACTGCCGGTTATGAAGATGAAGATGCAAAGAGCCTTCCCGGACGGATGCGACATCAGACGGAAATGGCGGTTTCCGGGGCGGAGCTGGCCTTGTTCGTTATCGATGGTCGAGCGGGTCTGACACCGCTCGACGAAGAAATTGCCCGCTGGTTGCGGGGTTCCAAAACGCCAGTCATATTGTTGGTCAACAAAGCCGAAGGCAAGGCTGCAGAATCCGGAATTTTGGAAAGTTATTCTCTGGGCTTTGGCGATCCGATTGCGCTGAGTGCAGAACATGGTGACGGCATTGCTGATCTGTTTCAGGCAGTGCGTCCTTATGTTGAGGCCTTTGAGGCCGCAGCACAGGACGAACCGATTGATGAAGCGGCTCCCCTTAAATTGGCAATTGTGGGACGACCCAATGCGGGTAAATCGACATTGATCAACAAGATGCTCGACGAGGACCGGTTGATTACTGGCCCTGAAGCGGGGATTACCCGTGATAGTATCGCTGTCGAATGGGTCTGGCATGATGATGCGCTGACCGAGGATGAAAAGCTTGATGGCATTGAACCGGATCGGCGGGTCCGGTTGATTGACACGGCTGGCATGCGCAAGCGTGCCAAGGTCAATGACAAGCTGGAAAAACTGTCGGTCGCCGATGCCAAGCGGGCGATAGATTTCGCTGAAGTCGTCGTGCTTCTGCTTGATGCCACAAAAGGACTTGAGGCGCAGGATTTGCGTATCGCTGACCAGGCTATTCAAGAAGGACGCTGTCTGGTCATTGCGATCAACAAATGGGATGTCGCGGAGGGGCCGAGCAAGCTCTTCAACGGTATTCGTGCTGCCTTGGACGATGGTCTGGCACAGGTGCGAGACGTGCCGCTTATCGCTGTTTCTGCTTTTACCGGCAAGGGAATCGACCAGCTGATGAAAGCGGCATTCAAGAGCCGGCGGATTTGGTCGCAGCGGGTTGCGACGGGAAAACTCAACCGCTGGTTTGAAGATGCGATCGAGGATAATCCGCCGCCGGCACCGGGTGGAAAGCGGATCAAGCTACGTTACATTACGCAGGCCAAGACAAGACCACCTTCATTTGTAATTTTCGGAACGCGTGTGGATGACTTGCCAGAAAGCTATCGCAGATATCTCATCAACGGTATCCGCCGCGAGCTGGGTTTTGGCGGCGTGCCGGTGCGGCTGATCATAAGATCTCCCAAAAACCCATATCATGACAAAGATTGATAGCTTGGTTCATTCCATCAATTCCGCGCTATGGTTAATTTTTTTTCCATGCTGATAACCAAGTCTTTACAGTTTGGGTTCTAAACTATCCCCTAGAAATATGTTTCTATTGTTTCTCTTAGGGATATGATCTTTGACGCAGCTTGATAGCGAACTGATTGACTGGGCGGTCTATAGCGAAACGCGATCTTCGCTTGGGCCTGATTTTGTACGCATATTAGGCTATTTCCGCGAAGATGGAGCGCAATCGATCGTCAAGATCGAAGCTGCTCTACGCGCCAAGGACGCAGCCCAGGTCGTCATGCCGGCGCACAAGCTAAAAGGAGAGTCGCTGCAATTTGGCGCGATCCGGTTGGCCGCTTTAGCCGAACTCATCGAAATGACCGCGCGTAAATGTGTTGAGCATCAACAGACACCCGACGAAATAATAGAGCAGGTTGTTGGCTTGCGCCCCCTGTTTGAGGAAACAATGCCAATATTGGAGCATGAAACGAGTCCGGTAGTACAGCGCCAGCCTGCGGAGGCTGGACGCCGTTCAACCGGTCTTACCAACCATCTCGGCTAGGGCTGAATGATTTACTCCGCCGGTTCTGACTGCAACTGGACATAGTTTTCGATGCCCATGCGCTCGATCATGTCAAACTGCTTCTCCAGCGTGTCGACATGCTCTTCTTCACTTTCGAGAATTTCAGCAAACAGATCGCGCGTCACATAGTCGCGTACTTTTTCGCAATATTCTATGCCATCTTTTAGAGGTGGTAGTGCTTCGTGCTCCAGCGCCAAATCGGCTTTCAGGATTTCTTCCACAGATTCGCCGATTTTCAATCGACCCAGTAGCTGGAAGTTGGGCAGGCCATCGAGGAACAAGATCCGTTCAGCCAGCTTGTCGGCATGTTTCATCTCGTCGATGGATTCTTCATATTCAAACTTGGCCAATTTGCTGACGCCCCAATTGTCTAGCATCTTGCTGTGCAAGAAATATTGGTTGATCGCCGTCAGTTCGTTTTTCAGCGCTTCATTCAAATAATCAATGACCTTTGCGTCACCCTTCATGGCGTATTCCTTTTCAGTGGGGAAATCTGTTGGATAGCGTTATACACGAGCGCAGCCCTGTAGGGAAGGGCTTGTTCCCAAGAAAAGCCAATTATTTCAATGATTTGATAAAGAGAATGCTAAGCGGTCGCAACTTCGTTTTCGATAATGGTTCGCGCAAACGACAGGCATTGGCCGCATTTTGGTTTCCGTCCGAGTTCGGCATAGACTTCGCTCGGCTTCTCAGACCCGTTGCGCACCGCGGCTCGCAGGTCTTTTTCCTTTATCGCATTGCAGACACAAACAACCATTTGGGCTCCTTACACGACTCGTATAAGGCTAATGAGAATAGATCGCAATAGCAAAAACGCACTTGTTTAAGATCTGTTGATTTTCAATGGTTGAATCTCAAACCGTGACAGCGATCTCCACAGCCATTCCAATGGACCATAGCGAAAGCGCATCAGCCACGGTTTGGACCAGAGCAGCATGATAATCCACGCGCTGGGCACGAATAGATAGAGTTCGGCACGATCTATCTGACCATAAAGACCCAGGCCCCAGCCGTAGAAGATAAAGGTCATCAATATACTGGTGCCGATATAGTTGGAAAAGGCCACGCGTCCGGCGGCTGCGATCCGGTGCAGCAAGGGGCTGTTAGAGAGAGCCTTGATCAGCAAAATGAACAAGGCCGCATAACCAATTGTCATCATCAGGCGCGATGGCATCGACCAGGCCACACTGCTGTTAAAGTCGATCAGCGGATCGAATTGATTTAATATCATCAACGCCGCCAATGGAATCAACAGCAGGAGGCCCAGGAACGCAAAGCCAATGCCAAATTTCCTGTAGCGCACTGTTTCCCACTCACCGGTCATGAAGCGGTTTTTGTAAAGCGCCATACCGATCATCATGAACGGCAGCGTTTCTGGAAAACTCATCAACACCATACCGATTGGACCCCACCAGTGTTCCGCGAGTTTGTCCGCAAATATAGTTGTGTAACTGCCCTGATGAATGGCGATATCTTTGGCCAATGCAGATGCGCTGGTCGCGATGTCTTTCATCGCTTCCTGATATTCCATGTCCATGGCGGAACCGGGCCCAGCCTCTATTGCAAGAGCTTGCAGGTAGATCAGGCTGCCCGTGAACAGCAGAAAGACTACAAACCCTACGCAATAGATGAGCAATCCAACACGGATGAGCCGTTTACTGTCCCAATGAGCCACCAGGAATGCGACGCAACCGATTATGGCATAGAGAAACAGGATATCGCCCCACCAGATCAGAAAATAATGCGCTAAACCAAATAATGCCAACCAGAGCATGCGCGAATAGTGGACCTTCGCCGGATTTTCTCCCTTGGCTTGAGCGCGCTCGATGACCAGCATCATGCTCGCACCAAACAGGATGGTGAACAGCCCCCGCATCTTGCCATCGACGAAGAGGAAAGACAGCAACCAGGCGATGACATCTGGTGTGTCCGTACCACCGTAAACGGAGGGGCTCATATAAGCCATTTCCGGCATGGAAAAGGCGATAATGTTCATCAGCAATATACCCATGACAGCAAAGCCGCGCAAAGCGTCCAGGGTTAAATAGCGTGTGGTTTCCGGGGCGTTCATTTTATCTCTTTCGCTGGGTCAACCAGAATGGAATAGATATTTTCAAAGCCAGCTGGCAATTTGATCCAGCGGTTTTTTATATGTCGCATGAACGGGGATAGTGGCATCTGAGGCAGGCTTGCCGACCACCAGTACCATCATTGGTTTCTCATTGGCTGGCCGCTCGCAAAGCTCGTTTAGAAACTTCATTGGATTGGGCGTGTGGGTGAGGGTAGCGAGACCGGCATCATGTAGCGCGGTGATCAGCATGCCGGCGGCTATGCCGACGCTTTCGTTGACATAATAGTTTTGCTTCATCTCGCCGGGCATCATGCCGCCCTTACGCTGACCCAATATGACAATAAGATAGGGCGCTATCTCAAGAAACGGTTTGTCCGCATCGGTGCCGAGCGGGCCAAGTGCTTCCAGCCACTCGTCGCTGGCTTTGTTTTCGTAAAATTCTCGCTCTTCCTGTTCGGCGGCTTCGCGCAGCGCCTTTTTCTTGGCCGCAGACTCTATGACAGCAAAATGCCATGGCTGATGATTGGCGCCATTTGGCGCAGTGCCAGCAGCCAGTAATGCATTCTCGATCACAGCACGCGGAATGGCTTCATCACTGAAATAGCGGCAAGTGCGCCGCAATTTCAGGCTGTCATAAAAAGCTCTGGATCGTGCCACGCGTTCCTCGTCGGAATATTCCGGCAACTCGGTATAGGGCAGGGTATCATGGGGTTTCATCGCTGATTCCTTGGCGAATGTTAAATTTCAAAGTTCACACAAATCACACCCGATTTTACCGGGCAAGCGCGAGCCGGATTGGTCTGCGCTGTCATAGCCATCAGCTGCATGGTAGGAAAGAAAATATCATTATTGACATTAATGTCAGTAGTCGTTATCAAGCTTATAACAATAGACAATAAAGCGATTCTTTTTATGACGACTTCTTCCCAAGCCATCTCTCCAGCGGATATGCCTCTTCTCAATCTTGAGCATTCCACGCCGGGCATCCGTCCGATCAAGGCGTTTCGTCATTTCCGTAACCTGATTGCGGACAAGGAAGATACGGCGGAAGTATTCCACATTATTGAAGCGCTGGCGGGCAAAGCCTTTGTTCGCAATGCCAAGCGCTTTTTGAAAAGTCCGCATGCGCAGGAATTGATGGAGCGCAATGTCGATTTGCCAACCATGCTAGATAATCATGACAAGCTGCGGGAGCTTCCTGCCGACAGCCTGGGACAGGCCTATGTTCGTTTCATGGAAAAAGAAGGCCTGACCGCTGCCGGACTGGTGGCTGAGTTTGACCGCTACGGCGCGAACTATGAAAAGCGCAACGATGTTACCGAATGGTTTGGCGACCGGATGCGCGATACGCATGATTTGCTGCATGTCCTGACCGGCTATGGCCGCGATGCTTTGGGCGAACAATGCGTGCTGGCCTTCACATATGGTCAGAATCCCAATCTTGGAATTCTATTCATTGCTTATGCCGGTGCACTGGAAATGAAGAAGCAGGCACCGTCCGATGCTCCCGTCTTGAAAGCCGTTCGCGAGGGTCAAAAACTTGGTAAGGCGGCCAAGAGGCTGGCTTATTATGATATTGAAAAGATACTGGCCATGCCGCTCGACGAAGCACGGGCCTTTTTGAATATCAGTGAACCGGTCTATTACAAACAGGCCCATGCCGCTTATGAAGCGCAGGGAATAGATCCCTATAACTTGTTGGGTCAGCCTGCATAGGATTGAAAGGGCGGCTATTGTGCGGCTTCAATTTTTTTGACCAATATGTCGTAGCCTTTGACGGAGCTTCCTATCTCCATCTCCGCTTTGTTCAGTCTTTCTGATGACTGCATGACTTTTTCTTCCAGCTGATTGGCGCGCGACCTGATTTGCGGATTGGTTCGGGACCATGTTCTCAGATCAGAAAGCGTCTGGTCGATCGCCTCTTGTGCGGCGGCAACTTCTGTTTTGGCGGCCTCGGCCTGATCGCGAACCTCTTTGGCTTGCAATTCAACCTCAAACCCGAATGCACTGAAGCGGCCAATATTTGTCTTTCCCAATTGCTCTCCAAACTCGACTGGGAAAAACAGGAAAAACACCAATATCCCGAGAACGCACAAGTCGCGAACCAGCGTCAGTGCATTCTTGCCGACCTCTGTCCAGTGTAGCTCCGTCATATTGCTGTCCTGTTCTTGATGTGATTACTCACATTGTTCTTAGGTGCCCATTTCCTCTGGCATATTGCGAATTGTCAGTTTTTGCCGCCGATCAGATGTTATAAATCCCCCATTGTGATCGGGCGGCGTTTCAGCGATAAACAATCCGGGTCGTCCGATTTTTCAAACCTTTGCGTTCAACGACGGGCCGCCGGTTGTGAGAGGGGACAAGATCATGGAGATACGGTTTTTATCCATTTTGATCGGCGCTATGCTGCTGTCGAGTTGCGCCGAACACCGGCTCGTTGTGCAGCGCCCGAACCCTGACGGTGAACATGCAATAGTGAACAGCAAGGCCTATCTGCTTCCCCGGGGCCAGCCACGCAACGTTGCCGATTGTCAGACCAACCTGATCGATGAGGTGCGGGTAAAGACAAACTTCGGGCAATCGTTGATCACGGTGCTGACTTTGGGTTTCTATCAACCCGCTACCATCGAATATTACTGTGCCAAAGTGCCTTCAGATGAAGGTAGTACAGACGAATAGTCCGCGACATTCAGCCGGACGGGAGAAACATGATGCCCCCCAATCAGATTCAGGTGAACAATAATATTGAATGGGTGAACCATCACTTCAATATCAAGGTGCCAATTGCAAAGCGGTTGAGGGTGCATAACGAAAATCCAACCCGCGCCTCCATGTCGGGAATGCGGGCAACGGCAGCGCGGTTACAAGGCATTATCGCTGATGCCCTGCAAGCGGGGGTGCAGATACGGGCTTGCGGATCACGCTGGTCCTTCTCTGATATCCCTGCCGTCAGGGACGGTTGGATAGTGGAAACTGCCAATCTCGACTGGACATTCAAGGTCGGATCGAATGATGTCGATGTGAACAGCGCCACGTCGGTCGATGACCTGTACCTGGTGCAGTGCGGGACCAATATTTCCAAGATTAACGAGCGGCTAGAAACCAAAACGCGTCGTCGTGCGCTGCGGACATCAGGGGCGAGCAACGGCCAGACGATAGCGGGCGCCATTGGAACCGGAGTGCATGGATCGGCAATCGACGTTGGCGCGATGGAAAGCGAAGTTGCGGGCATTCAAATTCTTACCGCCACCCAGAATCTGTGGATCGAACCGGCCAGAGCACCCGTGATGACGGCAAACTTCGCGGCAAAGCTCGGCGCAACGCTGGTCCGGGATGATGCCAAATTTGATGCTGCGATTGTCAGCCTCGGCGCTCTTGGTATTGTCCATAGCGTGATGCTGCGTTCTACAGGACGCTATCTGCTCAACTCGTCGCTGCTCCATATTCCCTATGGCCAACTGCAAGGCGCGCTGAACATGCTTGATTTTCGTGGGTCAGGTTTGCCAGACCAGACCCGTAGGCCTTATTTTTTCCAGGTAATCCTTGACCCCAACAAAATGGACATTGGGTATACGACGGTGCGCTACAAAGAATTGTGTCCGCCGGGATACCGACCGGATTATAACCTGAAATCCGAAGCAGAACCGGGAACCGATCTACCGCGCTTGATTGCATCGGCGATCAAGATGTTCCCAGACTTGCGCAATACGGCCACAAGCTTGCTGATCCAGGCAGAATTGAAGGTGCGTTCCGACCGGCCGCATGAATGGCGGCTGCCCGGCGAAACATACAGCTTCACCAGCGCGCGAGAGGGGATCGCGAGTTCTGGTTTTGCCGTGCCGATTGCGCAGGTCACAACCGCGCTTGAAATCATGCGCCAGGCATTTCTGGTCCACAAAAGCGCTCCGGTCGTGTTCACATGTCGCTATGCGCAAAAATCGCCCGGTATGATGGCATTCACGCGCTATGATCCATGCTGTGTCATTGATATTGACGGCATCGACACGCCTGCGACGCGCAAGCTGATTACGCTGGCCGGTCAGCGGCTGGAGGCGGCAGGGATGCCGTTCACCCAGCATTGGGGCAAGATGCATGACCTTACCAAGGCCCGCGTGCGACGCGGATATGGCGGCAGCGTGGATCGCTGGAATCAGGTGCGAAAATTGCTGTTGCCCGACGCGGCAGAGCGCGATGCGTTTTCGTCGCCGTTTCTGGACAGCGTTGGGTTGAACGCTTGAGCGGTTAGTCTTTCATCCAGTCGCGGAAGAAGCTGTCACTGGCTTCGCGGAGGTTGGCGACAGGAACAGCCTGTCCGTTCAAGACAAGCGCATCGCCTTTCACCCTACCGATTTTGGTGAATGGCACTTTTTCTGGATCTAGGTCATCCTCGTTGCGATAGGTCACAATGTAGCGGCCTTGCGCCTCACTAAAGGCAAAAGCGCTCGTCATATCTTGGATTTCCGCACCCAAATTGCCTGCTAGCGCCATCTCGGCTAGTGCGACGGCAAGTCCACCGTCGCTGACATCATGAACAGCCGTCACTTTACCATCCTTGATCAACTGCCTGACCGTACGGCCCGTCAAGCTTTCATCTTTCAAATCGACCGTCGGCGGAGCTCCGACTTCGCTGTCATGAATTTCTCGCATCCAGAGCGACTGACCCAATTCTTCATAGTGGAAACCAATTGTAGCAATATAGTCCCCCTCATTCTTAAACCCAATCGTCATCATCTTGTCGAGATCATCAATCAGTCCCACTGCACCAATAGCAGGTGTCGGCAAAATCGCATGGCTCACGCCATCCGCGCCGGTGGTCTCGTTATACAGGCTCACATTGCCCGATACGATCGGCATATCCAGCGCTTCACAAGCTTCCGCCATGCCTTCGATACAGCCGACAAATTGCGCCATGATATGCGACTTTTCGGGATTGCCAAAGTTCATGCAATCGGTTGTCGCCAGAGGTTTCGCGCCAACAGCGGTCAGGTTGCGATAAGCTTCGGCAATTGCTTGTTTGCCACCTTCGGCAGGATCAGCCTTGCAATAGCGCGGTGTGCAGTCTGTGGTGATCGCCAGACCCTTGTTGGTGCCATGGACGCGAACGACAGCCGCATCGCCGCCAGAGCGCTGGCAGGTGTCAGCGCCAACTTGGCTGTCATATTGCTCCCAGATCCATCGACGCGAGGCGAGGGCAGGGCTTGCCATCATCTTGAGCAGGTCTGCGCCAATATCGGTGCTTTCGGGAATGTCACCTAGCGGTTCAATTGCGACATGCGCCTTATATTCTTTCTGGCTGAGATGCGGCCGATCATAAAGCGGTGCATCATCGGCAAGCGGGCCGAGCGGAATATCGCATACGGTTTCGCCTTTATGGGTCAACACCATGCGGCGCGTGTCGGTCACTTCACCAATCACGGCAAAGTCCAGTTCCCATTTGGTAAAAATCGCTTCGGCCATTTCCTCGCGGCCGGGTTTCAGGACCATCAACATGCGTTCCTGACTTTCGGACAGCATCATTTCATAAGCGGTCATTTCCGTCTCGCGGCATGGCACCTTGTCCATATCCAGAATGATCCCGACTTCGCCATTGGTCGCCATTTCAACGCTGGAGCTGGTCAGGCCAGCTGCGCCCATATCCTGAATGGCAACAATCGCGTCGGACGCCATGAGTTCCAGACAGGCCTCGATCAGTAGCTTCTCGGTAAACGGATCGCCGACCTGAACGGTAGGACGTTTCTCATCGCTGTCATCATCAAATTCCGCGCTGGCCATGGTCGCACCATGAATGCCGTCGCGGCCGGTTTTCGATCCGACATAAACAATCGGGTTGCCAACACCGCTAGCGGCTGAATAGAAAATCTTGTCCGCATCTGCCACGCCAACGGTCATCGCATTGACAATGATATTGCCGTCATAGGCTTCGTGGAAATTGGTTTCACCGCCGACGGTTGGGACACCAACACAATTGCCATAACCGCCAATACCCGCAACCACGCCTTTGACGAGATGCTTCATCTTCGGATGTTCTGGCCGTCCGAATCGTAACGCGTTCAAATTGGCCACAGGACGCGCGCCCATGGTGAAGACGTCGCGCAAGATTCCGCCTACGCCAGTTGCCGCACCTTGATAGGGTTCAATGTAGGACGGGTGGTTATGGCTCTCCATTTTAAAGATCGCGGCCTGGCCGTCGCCAATGTCGATTACACCTGCATTTTCACCCGGACCGCAAATCACCTGAGGGCCTGTCGTGGGCAATTTCTTCAAATGCAGGCGCGAGCTCTTGTAAGAACAATGCTCGGACCACATGACCGAGAATATTCCAAGCTCGGTGATATTCGGCTCGCGGCCAAGCGCGTTTAATATGCGCTTATATTCCTCCTCATTGAGGCCATGTTCAGCGACAATTTCTGGTGTAATTTTTTTAGCGGTGCGCGAGGATGTCTGTGTCATGAAAACCCTTTAACGAGCAGTCCCGATTCCGCCTAGTGCGAATTGTCATTTTCCAACACCGCATTGCTTTAAGCATCAGAACATGGTTTCATATTGAAACTGAAAATGATTCGATAGTTGGGATGTCATATGGGAAAAGTGGTTTTGGTTATCGGTGCTGGTGATGCCATCGGTAGCGCGATCATGCGCGCTTTCGCTGAGAAGGATTATACTGTCTGCGGTGCACGGCGCGGTGGCGAGAAACTGGAGCCACTGGTTGAAGAGCTTCGCAGCGCCGGCAAGCAGGCCTACGGTTTCTCCTGTGACGCGCGCAAGGAAGATCAGGTGGAGGCTTTGTTCGCCGATATCGAAGCCAATATCGGCCCGCTGGATTGCGTGGTGTTTAACGTCGGCGCCAATGTGCCGATGACAATCCTCGACACCAGCGCGCAGAAGTTTATGAAAATCTGGGAAATGGCAACCTTTGCCGGTTTCCTTGCAGGACGTGAAGCGGCGCGTGTCATGACCAAACGCGGCCATGGTTCGATCATCTTTACCGGCGCAACCGCCAGTATGCGTGGTGCGGCGGGATTTGGCGCCTTTGCCAGCGCGAAAGGCGCACTTCGCAATATGGTGCAAAGCCTTGCCCGTGAAATGGGCCCGCAAAATATTCATGTCGCCCATGTCGTGATTGACGCGGCCGTGGACACCGATTGGATCAAAGGCATGCTGCCGGATTATGAGGAGCGCAAAGCCAATGACGGCGTCGTCAATCCGGATGATCTGGCACAGAATTATGTGATGTTGCACGAGCAACCACGCAGCGCCTGGACTTTTGAAATGGACGTCCGGCCGTGGGCGGAAAAATGGTGATGATCCGTTCCCGTACACAGGCACAATGATAAGGAAACCCAGATGACCAAGACGATTGAACTTGTTTTCGATTTTGTAAGCCCGAATGCCTATCTGATCTGGCAGCCGCTAAAGGCACTGGCTGAAAAGCATGGTGCCAAAATTGAAGTGCTGCCGGCATTTCTTGGCGGAATGCACAAGCTAACCGGCAATGCGCCGCCTTTTATCCGTGATGCGGAAGTGAAGGGCAAGAACGCCTACGCGATGCTGGAAATGAATCGCTTCATCGCCAAACATGGCATGACCAAATTTCAGATGAACCCGCATTTCCCATTCAACACCATTAGCCTGCAGCGGATGCTTGTCGCGCTGGAACCGGAAAAGCGTGCAACCTTTATCGAAACATTGCTGCCTGCAATTTGGGAAGAGCAGTTGGACGTTACGGATACAGAAGTGCTTGGTAAAATCCTTGCAGAAGGCGGTTTTGATGCGGAGGAGCTTTTTGCAAAGACACAGGATCCGGCAGTCAAACAGGAATTGATGGACAATGTCGAAAATGTTGTCGGGCGAGGTGCATTCGGCATTCCGACCATGTACATTGATGGTGAGATGTATTTTGGTAAAGAGCGTTTGATGCAAATTGATGAGCAGTTGGCAACGTGATCTTGGCCTTGATCCAAGGTTTTTTAAGAGAAAGCTGACCTTGTCAGAGCGACGCGAACATGCTGAAGAATCCCGCATGGAATCCCCTTGCAAAAAAATCTGCGCGATAGATGCGCCGAGCGGCCTTTGCGTGGGTTGCGGCCGCACCTTGTCAGAAATCGGGGAATGGGCATCCGCCACCGCAGACCGTCAGCAGGAAATATTATCGCTGCTTCCCGCCAGGATGCAGGATATTGGTAAAACTACCGACCAGTAATAGCCACTATGGGGCCATCAAATTCCTATTGATATACTGATGCAACGCATCAACAAAGACACGGGTCTTAAAGGGAAGGTGTTGCCGGTTTGGGTAAACGGCATAAATCGCCCGATCTTCGTTTTTCGTCCTGTCTGTAAGAATGGGTTGCAGCTTTCCCGTCGCTATTTCGGAGTAAACCAGAAAGTGCGCCAGGCGAGCGATCCCCATATTTTGTAATGCAGCGGCTTTTACTGTGAGGCCAATGCCGGAAAAAATGCTGTTGACGCGGACAGTTTGTGCTTCATCGCCACCATCAAATGTCCATTGATCGTTTGTTTGACCTTTGGCGTGGATTGTCAGGCAGCGGTGGCCGAGAAGGTCAAGCGGTGTGACTGGAGCTTCGTACTGTTCAAGATACTCCGGTGAAGCACAAACTACCCAAGGATCATCAATCAGTTTGCGTGCGATGAATGAGGTTTCCACAGGGCGTTCAAATAGCAACGCAACATCAACTCTTTCGTTCAACAGATTAATCCCGCCATCGCCTTGTAGCAGCATAACCGAAACTTCCGGATAATCCCGTGAGAATGTCTTGAGAAATGGCACCAGGACTTGCAACGAAAGCGCATCGGAGGCAGCGACCCGCAATACACCTTTTGGCACCGTGCTCATATTCCGTGCCGTGTCTTCGGCATCTTCGATGGCAGTCAGAATATTCTCGCATCGCTCAAACAAGGCGTTTCCAGCTTCGGTGAGTGATAAGGTACGTGTTGTCCGGTTAAACAGCCGGACGCCGAGCCGGTCCTCAAACCGGCTTATTTTTTTACTGACGCCGGATGAAGTCAGTCCGAGTCTGCGGCCCGCTTCAATGAAGCTGCCTGACTGCACGACTTCGGTAAAAACTGACATTTCGTTTATCGGGTGCATGGTTGATAGCTGTCGCCATTAATGAATTACTGTCAACAATAATATTCCATAAAGTCCATTTATTCCGTGTAAGAAAAACCCTATCTGACGGGCGATGAAGTGATCTGACCATAATTCAGCAAATGATTGTCATGATCTTCGCAGTAGCCTTCCGGGTTGCAGTGAACGGCTCGGCCTTCCGCCCCCTACTGGCCGAGCCAATTCATCGCTGAAAAATTGATCAAAGAGATGGTGATCAGACCGACTGACCTCGAACAGATGGGTAGGAACAGAGCGTGGAAGACGAAGTGATTGCCTTGATAAAATCAGGTATGAAGCTGAAATGCGGGCATTGCGGACAGGGAAAGCTTTTCAGAGGCTATCTGAAATTTCATGACAATTGCCCAAATTGCCGCCAGGATTTAACTGTAGCCGATACGGCTGATGGCCCCGCCTTCTTCGTAGGTTTTTTCACGATGATTGTTTTTGCACCGATAATTTTGGTGCTGGTTCAGTCGGCCGATACCATATTTGCGAAGATATTGGCTTTTATCATAGGCATCGTGCTGTGTTCGCTCGTTTGTTTGATCCTGTTGCCACCAGTCAAAGCGATATTGCTAAATTTGCAGATCAACTACGACTCTGGTGAGGGAAGCACTGATAAATAGCTGATTTCTGGACATTGCTATATTGAGGGCAATATCCAGTCTCAGGCTTTCACGAACCTTAGTACTAAATAAGCCGTTAGAGCAGCTGTCACACCTGTCGCGAAAGTGCCCCATGCGATGTCATAGAGGGTGATTTTGGTCGACCACACCTTAAGCACTGCCTGACTGGTCAAATCATAAGTCGCATAGGCAATGCCACCGAATAGGGCGCCGTTAAGCAATGCAGTATTCCATTGGCCATTTGCAAGTGCGGGTTTGACACCAAACCATATGATCCCGAACAGATAGATCAGATAGAAGGCCAGTGCTGGCGCTTTGCGAAACTCGTCTGCCATGATTTCGCCGATCACTGGGCGATATAAACTGTTCGCCATATTGCTGAGCCACAGGAAATCGAGGATGCCGAAAATGACGGCTGCGATAATATAGGCGATGACAAATTGGGTCATAGTGCTTCCTGTTTGTGGACCTTAATTCCTAGGCGTGTTTCAGTGTCCGTGTCCTGCTTACAAATGCCGCGGCAACCGATGCGACGGCGAAGGCGATCAATGCTGTTATCATCATTGCTTGGTCGGCGGCTTCCGGTTCGGGAGCAAACCAGTTAAATAACTGAAAAGCGAGTAGCAATATGGCCAGAAGTACTAAGGCCAGTTTAGACAGTGGAGCAGTTGATCGTGTTCGAAATACATAAAATGCAAGAGCACCAAAGGTGAGTATTAGCTCAAGTGGCATGGCGATAGCCGGATAGTTCCAAAGTCCGAAACCCAGATTGGGCGGTGATCCTGCCAATGTGAGATCCGGCGCATGTACCAGTAGATCGAGCAGCCAGTGGGACAAGACCACAAGGCCGCCGATGATAGCTCCGGTTTTGTTGCGGGTGATCAGCCAGATGAGTAATGCAAAGCCCAAAGCCCAAACACCGCTGCCAATCAAGCTGTGTGTATAGGGCATATCGTACAGATCCAACGGGTTCATAACTGTCATCCCAGGCGTGATCCGGAAGTTTTCGATGCCGAAAATCGCTAGTCCGAAAAAGCCGAAATCGACAAGTTGCCCCGCAACAAACAATGTGCCGAGGCCCGGTGCCTTTGGATGGGTTGCGGCGATCATTGCCGGTGCGTAGTGCCCGATAAACATAATGTACTCCCCTATTTTAGGAGACCGTAAACTTCATGCTGAAAAATAGCCAGATTGGGATCAGAATATCGAAACTGACGAATTTGAGCTTTCGAGGCCTTGACCGAAACCCAAAGCACCGTCATTGGAATGGCCATGAATGAAAGTGCCCAAAACATGTCGGACGACACAGCAGATTTGAATTTTGAAGATGCACTCAGGCGTCTGGAAGATATTGTCAGAAAACTGGAAAGCGGCGATGTGCCGCTGGATCAGTCTATCGCACTTTATGAACAGGGCGAAAAGCTTCGCACACTTTGCCAGAAACGTTTGGAAGACGCCCAAGCAAAAATCGAGAAAATCACTCTCGACCGTGATGGCAAGGTTAAAGGCGTCACTGCCTTTGACGAAGACTGAAGGTGCCTGCCAATAACAATCTGGACCTGCAGCAGGAAATGAACCGTGTAGCAGCAGCGGTCGATAAACAGTTCGATCTGCTGCTGATGGTACCGGATGATGCGCGCGCGCAGCTTTTTGAAACAATGCGCCATGCTGCGATAGGCGGCGGTAAAAGACTGCGGCCGTTATTGGTTGTGGCAACATCGCGCCTGTTCAATGTCGATGAAACTTGCGCCTTGCGGGCTGCGACAGCATTGGAAGCATTACATGTCTATTCGCTGATACATGATGACTTGCCCTGCATGGACGATGATGATTTGCGGCGCGGGAAGCCGACTGCGCACAAGGCGTTTGGCGAAGCACAGGCTGTTCTGGCAGGGGACGCGCTTCATGCGCTGGCATTTGAATTGCTGGCGGATGACGCTACCCATAGCGATCCGTTTGTTCGGGCCGAGATGGTAGCTTGTCTGGCCAAAGCGGCCGGACCATCAGGCATGGCGGGAGGACAGATGATGGATCTTGTCGCTGAGACCACAAAATTTGATTTGCCGACTGTCACGCGATTGCAGCAGTTGAAAACAGGTGCACTTATAAGTGCCTGTGTCGAGATTGGTGCCATATTGGGCCGCGTCCCGGTTGAAGGGCGGACGGGATTGCGAGGCTATGCTCATGATCTTGGTCTCGCTTTCCAGATTGCCGATGACATTTTGGATGTTGAGGGTGACGAAGCGGTTGCTGGAAAAGCGCTGCACAAAGACGAAAAAGCTGGCAAACAGACTTTTTTGAGTCTGATGGGACTGGATCGTGCAAGGGACCAGGCGCAAATGCTGGTCAATCAAGCCAAGTCGCATTTAAACGGCCATGGTGAGGAAGCCAATTTGCTTCGTGCCATCGCAGAATTTACGGTGCAGCGGGACCGCTAGTCGCGGTACCAGTGAACCAAGGGGGAAGGTAATATGAGAGTCGGTGTTTATCCTGGGACTTTTGACCCGGTCACACTTGGGCACATGGATATCATTCAGCGCGGGACGCGTCTGGTAGACAAATTGGTAATTGGTGTGACAACCAATCCTTCGAAATCCCCTATGTTTTCGCTCGAAGAACGGCTGGAAATGGTTCGCCGCGAAACAGCTGACTTGGGTGATGCGGTTGAGGTGGTCGCGTTTAATGCATTGCTGATGAAGTTTGCCCAAAAGCAGGGTGCCAGCGTGATCGTACGCGGGTTGCGGGCCGTTGCCGACTTTGAATATGAATATCAAATGGCCGGCATGAACCAGCAACTGAATGATCAGATTGAAACGGTGTTTTTGATGGCCGATGTCTCCTTGCAGCCAATTGCATCTCGTCTGGTGAAGGAAATCGCTGTTTATGGCGGCGAAATTCATAAATTTGTATCGCCCAAAGTCTGTGAAGAAGTGGTTGCCCGCGTGGCAGAAACTGGCTTGAAGGGCGAACAATAAGCGGGCAATGGAAAGATGAAAATCGGGTTTTGACAAGCAGTTCATTGCGGCGAAAGCATATCTCGTCCAATAGGCAGCAATATTATGATTGGGCGGGCAGATAAGCGCCGCCGAAATGACCAAAGAATAGGTGAGTAGTTTAATATGCTAAGCAAATATATTGTTTCCCTTTTTGCTGCCGCCATGATCAGTACTGGTGCAGCGGCACAGGAACAAGCGGTGCCCGCTGAACCGGCTCCGGCGTCTGTGCCGGCAGAGGAAAATATCCTACATTTGGACTTGTCCACCGGCGGACGGGTCACAATACAGCTATATCCAGCCATGGCCCCGAACCATGTAGAACGGATCAAGACGCTCACGCGGCAGGGTTTTTATGATGGGATTATTTTCCACAGAGTCATTGAAGGCTTCATGGCTCAAACCGGAGACCCTACCGGTACCGGTACAGGGGGTTCAGAGCTGCCTGACCTAGAAGCTGAATTCCACGCATTCCCCCATTTGAGAGGCGTAGTATCCATGGCTCGCGCCGAGAGTGAAGACAGTGCGAATAGCCAATTTTTCATTGTATTTTATCCGCGATTTGCTTTGGACAAAAAATACACGGTTTTCGGCCGGGTCTCTGCCGGCATGCAATATGTCGATGCGATCAATCGCGGCGAGCCACCAGCGAGCCCGAG
The DNA here is from genome assembly GCF_059726685.1 of Parasphingorhabdus sp. Lineage (NCBI taxonomy): Bacteria > Pseudomonadati > Pseudomonadota > Alphaproteobacteria > Sphingomonadales > Sphingorhabdaceae > Parasphingorhabdus > Parasphingorhabdus sp. The sequence goes on along the minus strand of NZ_AP041068.1, from coordinate 2,795,435 downwards.
CAGGATTTTACAGGCTTCGATTGCGGCTGACGGCAAAGCACCGCCAGCGCCTAGGTCTTTTGCGCCAATAGCTGAAAAAGAGATCACGATCGACGACCTGAACGCGCCAATTAACCCCTAGGCTTTCTCTATGCGCGTTGATCTTTTTGATTTTGCGCTTCCGCAGGAAAATATCGCGTTAAGGCCCGCTGTACCGAGAGACAGCGCGCGGCTGTTGAGTGTTTGCGGGTCAGAGCAATTGTCAGATCATCTCGTCTCCGAACTGCCAAAGTTGCTGTCAAAAAACGACATATTGGTTTTCAACGATACCAAAGTAATCCCGGCTCAGCTGGAGGGGCGTCGCGGTGAGGCGAAGATAGGTGCGACATTACATAAGCGCGTCGACCTGAGGCGTTGGCAGGCTTTTATTCGTAACGCCAAAAGACTGAAGATTGATGATGTCATAGACTTTGGTCAGAACGTTCTAGCGCGGGCCGAAGAAAAATATGACGACGGGAGTTTTCTGCTCCACTTTCTTGGTGACGAACCTGTCGAGCTTCTGCTGGGAAGAGCAGGGAGCATGCCGCTGCCGCCTTATATTGCGAGCAAACGTGACATCGACGAACGCGATGCGGAAGATTATCAGACAATGTTTGCCCGTGAAAAAGGAGCCGTCGCGGCACCAACGGCTGCGCTGCACTTTACCGATGGTTTGATGAAAGCCCTGAGCAAGGCTGGTGTGGGTCAAGAAACACTTACTTTGCATGTTGGCGCAGGAACGTTTCTTCCGGTGAAAGTGGACGAAACTGATGATCATCGGATGCACTCCGAATGGGGTCGAATCGAACCCGAGGTTGCTGATCGTCTCAATCAGGCGCGGCAGAATGGTGGCCGCGTAATTGCCGTCGGAACGACCAGCTTGCGCCTGCTGGAAAGTGCGACCGGAGAAGATGGCATTATCCAGCCCTTTGCGGGGGATACCGATATTTTCATCACGCCCGGCTATAAGTTTCGCGCCATTGATGGCCTGATGACTAATTTCCATTTGCCAAAATCAACTCTGTTCATGCTGGTCAGTGCGCTGATGGGGCTCGAGACTATGCAAGCGGCTTATGCCCACGCGATTGCAAAGGGATATCGATTTTACAGCTACGGGGATTCAAGCCTTCTGCTACCAGATAATAGCTAGTTATTCGCTGGCCTGGGTTATTCTGTCCAGCAGCTGTGCCCGTTCTCTCTGCAGCGCCTCCAGATTTACAAAATCTGGTTCGGTAATCTTAGTGGTCTCAAACAGCATGATTGAATTGTCTACACTTGCTAGCGCCGTCTCATAATCATCCCGCTTTTTGGCGATAGATGACTGTATCAGATTGGCAAGGAAGAGGAGCATATCTTGCATTGGATATTCTCTTTTTCCAGCAAGAGCCTCTATCTTTTTCGCAGATTTTATTGCGTCATCATATTCTGCTTCCAGACTGGCCTGATATTCCTCCGAACCGCGATACTCCGGTTTCTCCCGCATCAAAGCTCGTCGAGACCTGCGATGATCACGGGCAATCTCCTTCGCTTCTCTATAGGCTTGGAAACCTTCAAGTAGTGGCCAGCAATTATAAAGCGCAATCATCATCGCTTCACCTTCGGTCGCCTCGCAGCTTCGCAGGTCATCCCGATGCTTTGCTTCTATGACTATGGTTTTGGGGGCCGTGCTCATAATGCGCCTCAGAACACTGACATCGGGTTTCTTTGGCGCAGCTAGCTGCTGATTTTGATTTGTTTCGGAGCCAGATGCTTGGGGAGTGCTTTGAGAAGATGGCGGAACATTAGGAAATGAGAAATCCTCCAATTTGGTTTCCTGTGCGAAAACCTGGGCAGGAAGAATAGAAGCAGCAAGTAGGGCCAAGGTAAAGCAGCTGGGGGTTTTTGTCATGAAGCCGACCCTCAGTGTCTACCCGGCTATAGTCAAGCGCGAATAATTGTGCTGAAAGAAAAAGGGCGGCTCCAAAGGAGCCGCCCTTTTAAATTCTGGTATGTTAAAGCCTTAGCCTTCAGCAGCTACCGGCACCGGCGGATCATTGTCGGCCACTTCGGTCAGCGAACCACCCTGGGGTTCACATTCGCCTGCTTCTGTATATTTCCAGGCGTTGCCCTGGTAATCGACAACCGATGTACCGGCACAGCTTGTACCTTCGCCAGCGGCGCAATCATTTTCGCCTGCTTTGGCGATGCCGAAACATTTTTCTTTTTCAGCGGCCGCAACTTCGGTGACTTCTTCACCTGCAGCTTCAGCGCCTTCTGTTGCTTCGCTGGCACCGCCGGAACAGGCGGAAAGAGCAGCGGCTGCGATAAGCGCGGTTGCCGCTGAACCTAATTTCTTTGTCTTCGTCATAAAATACTCCCGATTTTGGTCTTTGAAAAACTGCTACCATCCTGCACAGTTATTGAGGGATTCGTACAGAACGGTCCCTTGGTTACACCATAAGGCAAAAAACGCAAAATTCTTTGTTTTTTCGAACCTTAGTTCGCTGATTAGGATGATTTTAATGGCCGACCGTTTTTCTTTTTCGATCGACGCCACGGATGGAAAGGCGCGTACCGGAAAAATTACGATGCAGCGCGGAGATATCCGCACACCGGCATTCATGCCAGTCGGGACGGCGGCCACGGTCAAGGCCATGAAGCCGGATACGGTTCGCGCTACGGGCGCCGATGTCATCCTCGGAAACACATATCACCTTATGCTGCGACCCGGCGCTGAAAGAGTTGCCAAGCTCGGTGGTTTGCACAAATTCATGAACTGGAATCGGCCTATCCTCACCGATAGTGGAGGCTATCAGGTTATGAGCCTCTCTGACCTTACGAAGATGAGTGAAGATGGCGTGGAATTCCAAAGCCATCTCGACGGGTCTCGCCATATGCTGACACCAGAACGATCGATGGAAATTCAGCGCTTGCTCGGTAGCGACATTGTCATGGTGTTTGATGAGTGCACAAAAAATGGCGCGACCCGAGAGGAAGCCATGTTGTCTATGGAGCGCTCCATGCGCTGGGCCAAACGATCCCGCGATGGTTTTGACAGCGGTGAAGAGCATGCTGCAAAGTCCGCTCTATTCGGCATTCAACAAGGGTCTCTCGACAAGGACATCCGGGCGGCTTCAGCCCAGGCCCTCATCGAAATCGGCTTTGATGGCTATGCGATTGGTGGGCTGGCCGTAGGAGAAGGGCAGGAGGCGATGTTCGGTGTACTCGACTACGCACCGGGTCAACTACCCGAAGATAAGCCGCGCTATCTTATGGGTGTTGGCAAGCCGGATGATCTCGTCGGCGCAGTGGAGCGCGGCGTAGATATGTTTGATTGCGTGCTGCCGAGCCGGTCTGGACGCAACGGACAGGCGTTCACGGCTACCGGGCCGATCAATATTCGCAATGCAAAATTCGCCGAAGACCTGGAGCCACTGGATGCAGATTGCACCTGTTCGGTTTGCCAGACTTACAGCCGCGCCTATCTGCATCACTTGATCCGATCCAAGGAGATATTGGGTGCCATGTTAATGACGGAGCATAATATTGCTTTTTACCAGTCACTTATGGCTGGAATGCGAGAGGCTATTACAGGTGGAGTTTTTGCGGCCTTTGCCAGCAATTTCCGCGGGAAATATCTTCGCCAATGATCAAAGGCCTGCCTGAACCGACGAGTTTGAAAGACGCTATGAAGCGTGCGCAGGACCATGCGCCTTATCTGTGCATGGCTATGGAAGTTCAACCGGAACTTATGGCGTTGCTGGATGGAGAGGATTTGAAAGCCGCGTTCGCATTTGTAAAGGAAGCGGGCACCAATGCTGAAAATGTTCGCCAGAAGCTAAGGCGGGAGAAGCGGGCGCTGGCACTGACCTTGGCAATTGGTGATTTGGCGGGACAGTTAAGTTTGACGGATGTGGTCACGCAACTTTCGGATTTTGCTGACCGATCACTGGATGAGGCGTTAGCGGATATCTATGCTACTCGCTATCCGGATGCCGACGCCGCTGGTTTTGCTGTCATTGGTCTGGGAAAGCATGGCAGCCGGGAACTGAACTATTCATCCGATATCGATCCGATTTTTATCTACGATCCGGAAAAAATCCCCACGCGTGGCCGCGAAGAACCAAGCGATGCCGCGCGCCGGATTGGTCAGCAATTGGTCGATGCGCTGAATACCCGGGATGCCGATGGCTATGTTTTCCGCGTCGACATGCGGTTGCGCCCATCGCCGGAAGTCAGTCCAGTCGCATTGCCCGTTGAAGCCGCGATCAGCTACTATGAATCCAGCGCGCTTGCTTGGGAGCAGGCGGCGTTTATTCGCTCGCGATTTGCGGCCGGTGACGCGGACTTGGGTCGTTATTTTCTGGAGACAATCAACCCCTTTATTTGGCGGCGTTCGCTGGACTATGGTGCTATTCGGAATATTGGCGCGGTTTCGGTGCAAATTCGCGACCATTATGCAGCTGGTCAAAAATTTGGACTCGGCTATGACCTGAAGCGCGGGCGCGGTGGTATCCGGGAAGCAGAGTTTTACGCGCAAATGCACCAACTTATTTTTGGCGGACGTGAACCGGAACTGCGGGTGCCAGCAACGCGAGAGGCGTTAAGCGCATTGGCAGATGCTGGAAGGATCAAAGCAGACAAGGCCTCGACATTGTCTGAATCCTACGAATTATATCGCGTCATCGAGCATCGCCTGCAGATGGTCAATGACCAGCAAACCCATAGCCTACCTGATGATGAGGCTGGGATGGACCGAGTGGCGAAGCTTCATGGATTGGATCGGGGCATTGATCTGCTGGCTCTTCTGGAACCGTCTGTCGAGGCGGTTGGCGCGATTTATGATGAATTGATTGATTCCGACAACAGCGATGTGTTGCCGCAAGCCGATCAGGCTTTGGTGGCGGCGCTGGAAAAAAGAGGTGTCGCACAAACCGGTATTTTCGCCGATAAAATCAAGCGGTGGCGCAGTGGCAAAGTCACGGCGCTGAGAAGCCCTGCGGCTGTGGAGTCTTTCGAAGCCGTATTGCCGGATATGATTGAGGCTATTGCCGGATCGCCGGACCCGCAGCAGGCTCTCATTCGACTGGACAGCCTGATTGACAAATTGCCGACCGCGATCAACTTCTTTCGTATGCTGGAGGCTCGCCCGGGGCTTCGGGAAATGCTCAGCCGTATTTTGAGTCATGCGCCGGTTCTGGCTGACGAATTGTCCCGTAGAACCGAATTATTTGAAGGATTGATCGATACAACCGCCTTAGATCTGCCGCCGTCTGTTGATGAGCTGGCAGAGCAATTTGCCCGTCGCGAAGACGGTGATGACTATCAGATGCTGCTCGACAGGGTGCGGGCGCGGGTGGGGGAGAAGCGCTTTGCTCTGGGTACCCAGCTTATCGAATCCCGTCACGATCCGCTGGCGATAGCTGCTGGCTATGCCCGTGTTGCAGAAGCCGCGATCCGGGTGCTCACCGATGCTACTATATCGGAATTTGAAGAAGCTCACGGCAAGATTGAAGGCAGCGAAATACTGGTGCTTGCGCTCGGTCGATTGGGTGGGGAAGCATTGACTCATGCATCTGACTTGGACCTGATTTTCCTGTTTACAGGGGACCACAGCGCAGAGTCCAACGGCCGACGCCCGTTGGGTGGAACGCAATATTTTAACCGGCTGGCGCAGCGTATCGTCGCGGGGCTATCTGTGCCTACAGCAGCGGGACCGCTTTATGAAGTGGACACACGCCTAAGGCCCTCCGGAACGCAAGGCCCAATGGCTGTAACGATCGAAAGTTTCTATAAATATCAGCAGGAAAGCGCCTGGACTTGGGAACATATGGCACTAACGAGAGCCCGTCCGGTCTATGGTAGCCCAGCGGCCTGCGATCAGTTGCAGGACCAGATCGTCACTATTTTGCAGAAAGAGCGGGAGCAGGAAGCGTTGCGCAAGGCTGTGCGCAAAATGCGACTGGATATTGTCGAACATAAACCACCCAAAGGACCGCTGGATACCAAGCTTATGGAGGGTGGTCTGGTGGACTGGGAATTTATCATTCACTTCCTTCAACTCAAAACCGGAGAGGCCCTGCATCCGCAATTGGGATTGGCTGCTCGCGGGTTGGTTGTTGGCGGACATTTGAACGAAAATATGGTTGCCGCTCATGAACTGATGACGCGGTTGCTGGTGGCTTTGCGATTAATGTCGCCGACCTGCGACTATCCGCCGGAGACAAGCCGTGAGTTGATTGCGAAAGCGGCAGGTCAGGAAAACTGGGATGCCCTTTTGAACGGGTATGACGCGGCCCGGCAATGCGTTATTGAAGAATGGAATCGGCACTTGCGGCCGGACCCTCATGAAATTTTAGGAGACATAATATGATAGAAGCCGGTGAGCAGATGCCCGATATGGATTTGACCGCGCCTGATGGCAGCACGGTGAAACTATCTGATTATCACGGCAAGAAGCTGGTATTGTTTTTCTATCCCAAGGCCAGCACACCGGGATGTACGACCGAGTCAAAAGACTTTTCCGCTTTATTGCCGGAATTTGAAAAAGCAGGCGCCGCAGTGCTTGGTATGTCCGCAGACAGTCCAAAACGTCAGCAGAATTTTATCAGCAAGCAGGAACTGACCGTTGATATCGCGTCCGACGAAAGCACCGATTTTCTTGAGAAAATCGGCGTGTGGGCGGAAAAAAAGATGTACGGTAAAACCTATATGGGCATCATCCGCTCGACCTTTCTGATCGGACCGGATGGCAAGGTTTTGCAGTCTTGGCCGAAAGTGAAGGTTAAAGGGCATGCCGAAGAAGTGCTCGCAGCGGTGCAGGCCGTTTAAGGATCTCGAGTTTGAACATTGCAACAGCCATGAAGCCATCGGCGGGCGAAGCTGTGCGACACGTGCTTATGACGGCGGACCCAGCCGCAAAGGTCATGGCAGCTCGCCATGCCACCAGAGAATGGCGGCAGGGTAGGTTGGAGCCGGATTTCGGTGTACCAATGCCCGACGTGCCAGCCCGACCCAGTCGGCCTGAACTGCTTCGGCCGGGTCAGATGCCGCGGCGAGGCAAGGGAACGTCGGTGACCAAGCGCATCGCGCTGATCCACGCTTTGGCCCATATCGAATTTGTCGCGATTGATCTGGCCTTTGACATGATCGGGCGATTTGGAGCCGAATTTCCGGATGAATTTGCTGACGACTGGTTTCGTGTTGGCGCTGAAGAAGCGATGCATTTTGTACTTTTGGACCGGCGATTGCGTGAAATGGGCAGCTTTTATGGTGATCTGCCGGCTCATGACGGCCTTTGGGATACTGCAAAAGAGACAGCCTATGATGCTTCCGCAAGGCTGGCGATCGTCCCGATGGTTCTGGAAGCGCGTGGTTTGGATATCACGTTAGACACGGTCGAACGCTTCAAGACACAGGGTGATCTGCTGACCGCGAAAGTATTAAATCGTATTTATCACGACGAGATAAATCACGTCTTTTTTGGAACAAAATGGTTTGAATATTGCTGTGAACGGCAAAAAACCGACCCTCATCGCCACTGGAAAAATCTTGTAAAAACGCACTTCAGAGGCGGTTTGAAGCCTCCATTCAACGACTCAGCGCGCCTTGCAGCCGGTTTAACCCAAGAATATTATCTTGGTATTGAATAATTAACCAAAATAAACCTACTTCTTTTCTCACAGGAACGGGGCAGACTTTCTGTCAAAAAAACAGAGCCGGGATGTATTTTTGGTTCGTAGTAGCAGGATTCGATCAGTTTATGACCGATAGCGTAGTAGGTTTGTATCAAGGGGTTGTGAAAAAAGTCACAGCAGTTGCGATTTTAGGATCGGCAATAACTTTTTCTTCCACAGCAATGGCAGCCGAGGCGGCGGATGCGGACTCAAGTCTTCCGCTTGATGTCCTCAAAGGCAAAACGGATAGCTCCGACAATGTCCTGGGTGAAGCAGATCCGGCCTTTCGGCTCCTTTTTAACAAATGGTCTGGTCAAGGCAAAAAGCAACCCGTCAAACTGACCATTCCTTCCCGCAAACCCGTTGAAAATTATAGACTAACCAGTTCTTTTGGTTTCCGGTCTGATCCCTTCAAAGGTCGCCGCGCCCGTCATAAGGGCATTGATATGGCTGGACCAGTGGGTACGCCAATCTATGCGACAGCCGATGGCATTGTTGGCCGATCCCAATGGGTTCGCGGTTATGGCAACTATATTGAAATCAATCACGGCAATGAAATTCAAACACGCTATGGTCACATGTCGCGACTGAATGTCAAAGCCAATGCCCGCGTAAAGAGCGGCGATCTTATCGGCTTTATGGGCTCTACCGGCCGTTCAACCGGTAGCCATCTGCACTATGAAGTGCGTATTGCGGGCGAAGCGGTTAACCCGGTCCCGTTCATGCAATCAAATGATTTCCTGCTGGCAGAAAAGGCGACGCCGGGCGTTGCACTTGGTGGTCCGGCCGAGTAATTTCATTCCGACACACCTTTGGGAGAGGGTGCCTAAGAGGGCTGGTGACGCTGAAACGCTTGCCGGCCCTTTTTAATTCCCAGCTTCTTTTGACAGTGAGCTATGCAATCCCTATCTTAAGATCATGACCCAAACTGCAGAACAAACCTCTTCCCAGGACATCATCCTGACTCCCAACGCGGCCAAGCGCGTCGCAGCTATTGCCGACAAGCAAGAGAAACCGGCGATATTGCGCCTAGCGGTGGAAGGTGGCGGTTGTTCGGGCTTTCAATATCGTTTTGGCTTGGCTGAAGAAGTAGAGTCTGATGATGTTGCTGTTCAGGAATCCGGTGTGACGCTGGTCGTCGATGAAATCAGCCTTGATCTCGTTCGCGGAAGTGCAGTGGACTTTGTTGAATCCCTGGGTGGTAGTGCGTTTCAGGTGACAAACCCCAACGCGGCCTCTGGTTGTGGTTGCGGCTCCAGCTTTTCTGTCTGATTGCTGCATCGGTGAGAATAGCCAGTTTTAACATTAACGGCATAAAAGCGCGCCTGCCGCGCTTGCTCGAATGGCTCGAAGAGACCAAGCCGGATGTCGCCTGTTTGCAGGAAATCAAAACGCAGGATGAGGGCTTTCCAGCGGCGGAATTCGAGAAAATTGGTTATGGTGCCATCTGGCATGGCCAAAAGAGTTTTAACGGTGTGGCTATATTGACCCGGGATCAGCAACCCGAAGAGACCAAACGCGGCCTTGATGGCGAACCGGAAGACGAACATAGCCGTTACCTTGAAGCCAATGTGAAGAGTGCGAATGGCGAAACAGTGCGCGTGGCCAGTATTTACCTGCCTAATGGCAATCCGCAGCCGGGTCCCAAATTCGATTTCAAACTCCGCTGGATGAAACGCCTTCGTGATCGCGCGGCTGAAATCTGGCAGGAGGAAATTCCTGCGATCTTGGCAGGTGATTACAATGTCATCCCGCGCGATAATGACGTGTTTTCGGTTAAGGCGATGGAAAATGATGCCTTGATGCAGCCGGAAAGTCGGCAGGCCTATCAGCGGATCGTTAATGACGGCTGGACGGACGCGCTGGGTGTTACTTATCCTGCAGGCAAAATCTGGACTTATTGGGACTATCGCAGCGGTGGTTGGCAGCGCGATCAGGGCTTCCGGATTGATCACCTGCTTCTCAGCCCTCCGGCTGCTGATCAGCTTACCCGTTGCGGCGTTGATAAAGAACATCGCGGGCGAGAAAAGGCCAGCGATCATGCACCAACCTGGATTGAACTCAACATCTGATGCGCGCCTTGCTGGCTAGTCTGGCCATTTCTGCGGGGCTCTATTTTGCAATCGTGGCATTGGCTTACAGTTTCCAGCGTGATCTGCTCTATTTTCCTAGTCAAATTGTTCTTTCAGAAAAACAATTGGAGGAGGCGGACTTTGAAGCTGTAAAAATAGCGTCAAAAGGCGCCGCCGAACTATTGTCTCTGTGGCGCCCTCCTGCCGATCCGACGAAACCGGTTGTCATCCACTTCCATGGCAATGCCGGTTCGCTAGCGGTTCGCTTGCCCATTTATCAGGCGATGGCGCAAGATGGCGCAGGCGTGCTGGCTGTCGGATATCCGGGTTATGGCGGCAATCCCGGCGTGCCGAGCGAAGAGACCTTCTACGCGGCGGCACAGGCCCATTATGACTGGTTGCTCGTCCAGGGCTATGGTGCTGACCGGATTGTCGTTGCGGCTCAGTCTTTGGGGACCGGTGTAGCGATATGGCTCGCATCCCGCAACGAAGCATCTGGGCTCATTCTGGAAGCGGCCTATACTGGCATGGATGAGATGGCCCAGCGACAATTCCCGATCCTCCCAGCGAAACTGCTGATAAAGGACCGTTATCGTTCCATCGAGCGGATAGACCAAATTGATATGCCGCTAATCTGGATACATGGCACGAATGATGAATTGATACCCTTTGAGATGGGACAAAGACTGTTTGACGCTGCCAAAGAGCCCAAAATAGCGCAACCCATTGAGAATGGCGGGCACAATGATCTTTGGATGCGCGGGATTGACGCGGTAGTGCGCAATGGTGCCCAGAGCTTTGTGTCCGGAGGCTAACGTTCTGGCTGGGGAGCGGAAGCCTTTTGCCACTCCCGCAACATATTATAGGCCACGGCGCTGGCCGGACCGTCACCCGTCAGCGCAACGGCGGCATATTGGAGTGATGCCGGGTCGATCATTACAAAAGCTTTTATCCCCGGCATTCCGCCTGCATGGCCAATCCAGATAGCCGGTTCACCCTTAGGCCCTGGTGCTCGCATGGCCATGACGCCGAGCCCGTAAAACATGTTCTTGTCAAACATAGGGTAGAGGGTAGAAAACATTACACTGCGCGTGTCAGGGCTAACCAAATCCCCATTTAGAAATGCGCGCCAGAAAAGAACCATGTCTGAAGATGTTGCAGCCATTGGTCCGGCCGCGCCTGGCGTACGGATATCAGACTTTTGGTCGCCACTTGGTCGAGGCTCAGCTATGTCTGATATATTATCATCTACATTGACCATATAGCTGTTTTTAAGACCAATTTTATCGATGATCTTGTTCTGAATAATCTGTGATAACGGTTGTCCATAAACCTGTTCTGCAATTTTACCGAGAAACAGATAGCCGGTGTTGGAATAGCGCCAATATTGCCCCGGACAGAAAAGCGGGCCGTGTTTTTTGAGGATACTGACACTGTCTTTCAGGCTGAGCGCTGCCGGTTCGTTTTTGGCGACGTCCCGATCTTCATTTGCGCTGTAAAGGCCGGAGGTGTGATTGAGCAGCATTCTGACGGTGATCAAGTCACCATTGGGCACGCCATCAATCCAGTTAGACAGTTTGGCGTCCAGTGACAGGCGGCCATCTTCGACCAGCTGCATGATAACTATGGCAGTAAGCTCTTGCCGACACTGGCCCAATAATGGAGTTTTTCAGTATCCTGCAAACCTTGTGTTTTGGTCCAGATGGAACCAGTTTGATTGGCCAGCGCAACAGTCAAGCTGGTTGCTTTGGACTTTGTCAGCATATCCGTGAACAGGGCTGCAAAAGCGCCATGATCCGTTGGTGATGGCCTTGGAGATGCTGCAACCACGGTTGGTATCGCCACCGAAATCGGAGCCGGGCCCACATACTTCATTTCGGCGGAACATTTTTCTGGTTTTTTTTGCAAAAACCTGAATGGGCAGGGCTACTAACGCAGCGGCTGGAACAAGGTGAGAAGCAGCTTTGAAAGCAATCATATGATTTTCTCTTGAAAAAAGCGGGGCAGAGTTGCTTTGATGCGTAATATGATTGCGCTGAAACCGGGATGAATGGGTCGGTTAAATTGCTTTCTCATAAAGTGTATAGACCCGATTGATCTTGGACTCGATGGCATCGGCAATTGCCACCATCCCCTTGTTATCATCCAATATCCATCCGATTTCCCCGCGCGTCGCGCCATAGTTGGCAACGGCTTCCCGGCGGATATATTCGATCATCATAAATGCCATTTGACTGGCCATCCGACTGTTTTGCAAGTCTTTGACGACACCCATTAGCGGTACGCGCATGGTCGGCGACGTCGGAAACTTAAGCCACCAAAGCAGTTTAGCCCAATTGAAGGGCAGCAAACTGCCTTTCATTTTTTTAATTCGGTCATTGAGGTCGGGTAACGACATCATAAAAGCTACCGGTTTGCCTTCCAGCTCGGCGATCATGATCAGGTCTTCATATACAATCGGCTTCAATTTGACGCCAACATGGTCAATCTCATGATCTGTTAGCGGAACAAATCCCCAATTGTCCGACCAGGCATCATTGAGGATATTCATGATGATTTTGGCATCGCGGTCAAAATGTCTCTTATCGACTTTGCGCAATCTCAGCTTGCTGCTGCGTTCTCCCGATTTCACAATTCGTTCAATGAGCGGCGGGAAACCGTCTGTGATGGGCAGATCATAGGTGATCAGTTCTTTTACGCTTTTGTAACCGTCTGCCTCAATCCAGCCTTGATATTCTGCCTTATGATGCCCCATCATCACGGTCGGGCTATGATCATGCCCCATGGTGAGCAGGCCGGGCTCGTCCCATACAGACAGGCTCATGGGAGCGATGATGCGATGCATGCCTTGTTCTTTCAACCATTTTTCCGCTGCAGTGATCAATGCTTTTGTCGTCGCTTCATTCTCTGCTTCCAGCAGACCCCAATTGCCTGTGCCGGGTCCCAAGCCCTGTTCGACGGGCTGTTTCAAAGCCAGATGATCGATATGTGCGCTAATCCGGCCTACGATTCTTCCATCTTGTTCTGCGAGGAAAAGTTGGACCGTTGCATGTTCAAAAAAAGGGTTCTTTTTGGGAGTCAGAAGTGCGTAAACCTCAGATTTTAGAGGCGGCACCCAATGCGGATCATTTGCATTTAAACGATAGGCGAGTTCGACAAAGCTTTTGAGCTGGGCCTTGGTGGTAACGGGTTTTATGATTATATGCGACGACACTGTAATTATTTGCACCTTTTGCGTGATAATTTGCACTTAGCTTTGCCATGCTGTGGCGTTATTCAGACTAGCATGTCAAGCGCTTGGGCCTGTCTCGTCTGTGTTGAAGGCCGGAGCGAGAAACCATAGCAATGCCATCATCTCGCCATGATGTACTGCTGTAGGCATCACATTACGAAGACAGGATATTATGAAACATTCTCCCCCTCAGGCTACAGACGCCGCGAAAGCCCCGGCTTTTGATGACAATGAGCTGATCCGCACTGCCGCGAAAGTCACGCGTGACCTTAATGCCGCTCGCCCGGTGATCTATTGGTCCGATTTGCTAGCTTCCACTGTAATTGGCTATGCTGCCATGGTTGCCGCAGTCATGCTGGACAATATCGGTTTAGCAATACTGTCAGCTATTGTCTCGGTTCTGGCGCTGTATCGGGCAGGCAGCTTCATTCATGAACTGACCCATATCCGACGTGGTGCGCTGCCAGGTTTCCGCTTCGCTTGGAATGCCCTGATAGGTGTTCCGCTATTGCTTCCGTCTTTCATGTACGAAGGGATCCACAATCTCCACCATGCTCGCACGCGCTATGGTACCGTTGAAGATCCGGAATATTTGCCGCTGGCCCTTATGAAACCCTACACTGTGCCGTTGTTTGTGCTGGTATCGGCATTGGCCCCGGTTGGTCTGTTTATTCGCTATGGGCTGCTGGCGCCGTTATCCGCAGTGATTCCGCCACTTCGAAAACTGGTTGTTGAGCGTTATTCCGGTCTGATTATCAATCCGGAATTCCGTCGCCGTCCACCTGAGGGCGAGTTTAAAAAGCAGTGGTATGCGCAGGAAATTGCGGCAAGCATCTGGGCCATTGTTGTCTTGACCGCCGTGGCTACCGGGTTTTTGCCATTAAGAGCATTTTTGATTGCTGTTGCGATTGCCGCGGGCTCGGTGGTGCTCAACCAGATTCGCACGCTGGTTGCTCATCTCTGGGAAAATGATGGCGAAGTCATGAGTGTGACCGAGCAATATCTCGACAGCGTCAATGTTCCACCTCCCGGACTTCTGCCAGCTTTGTGGGCGCCAGTTGGACTGCGCTATCATGCGTTACACCACTTGTTGCCGGGCGTTCCTTATCATGGACTGGGTGAGGCACATCGGCGTATTGCCGAAGCGTTGCCGAAAGGATCGACCTACTATCGGGCCAATCATACCAGCTTATGGGGTCTGGTGATGGGATTGGTGCGGGGCAGTTCTGGTCACGCGGCGTCGAGCCAGTCAACCGCCGCCAACTAAGCTTATTCTTCAGTTCTTATCAGTACTGTTTCGCCGATCAGAAAGAACAGAATGAACGGCGCCCAGGCCGCCAATATCGGCGGGTAGGCGCCAATTGTTCCCATGGCCAGCGAGAAGTTATCTGCGACAAAATAGGCAAAGCCAAGCGCCATCCCGAGTACCGCGCGGACGAATAACTGTCCTGATCGCGCCAGGCCAAAAGCGGCCACTGCGCCAAGTAGCGGCATCAATACCGCAGACAAGGGCCCTGAAATCTTGTGCCATAGACTGGCCTCCAGCGCCATTGTTGGCCGTCCCGCCTCTTTCAATTCCGCAATAGCGGATCTCAACTGCGGGAAGGACAAGCCATCTGCTTTAACATCGGCAAGCGTGAACTGGTCAGGGCGCAAAGTATCGCCGACTGTGATGCTGTCCCTTTTTTCCTCCGTGCCGGTCAGCACGTTAAACTGTGTCACCCCCGTCACGGTCCAGGATGACCCAGTGAACCGTGCTTCGTCACCCTGCATCAGGTTGCGCAGGCCGCTGTTGGTCCGGTTATAGACAGTTATGTCTTCCAGAACCACATCCGTACCGCGGCCGGTCACGGTCTTTGCGTTGATCAGATTGTCTCCGTCTTTGACCCAAACGTTGGTCCGGACATTGCTCGCGGCCGGTACTGGTCCATAATCAACCTTCTCCCAGGCTGAGAGCTTGGCTGTAGCCGGTGCCACGACAATTTCGTTGAACAGAAAAGATATAATGGCGACGAACAGGCTCGTAATGATTAAAGGCGCCAGAATTTGATGCGCGGAGAGTCCGCCAGCTTTCATCGAAATAACTTCGCTATTCTGGTTTAGCGTCGCGGCAGTTATGATTGTACCCAACAGCACTGCAAAGGGTAAAAAACGTTGGATGAGCTGTGGTGCCCGCCAAGTAACGTAAGTCCACAGTTCACTCTGCCCATTTCCTTCCTGCGCGAGAATGCGCCCGCTTTCACCGAGTAGGTCCAGCGCCTGCAGCACCAGCACCAAAAGCGCGAGCACGGCCAAGGTTCGTAACATCAGCATTTTTGCCATGTAAAGGGCGAGCGTTCGCGACGGGAAAAAATCCATGTCTATGCGTCTCCGTTCATGTCGCTGAGGCCATAAGGTCTAATCCCGAACATCGGCGCGCTTTCGATTGAAATTGAGAATGCTTTTGAACACACCGCCAAACTTTGAAAAAGCCTTTTCCAGTGCAGCGATTGGCTGTCCGCCTGGAACATTCGCGACCATATGATACATCCAGATAATGAGCCCGCCGAACAGCGCGAATGGAACCCACAGAGCGATAATGGGGTCAACAATGCCGAGCGCTCCCAAGTCTTCGCCATATTGGTTGACCTTGTGATAAGTCACGATCATTACGATCGAAATGAAGACACCAAGCGCGGAATTGGATCTTTTTGGCGGTATTGCCAAGGCCACAGCCAATAGTGGCATCAACAACATCATGACCACTTCGACCATCCGGAAATGGAAGTTTGCGCGGCTTTGATTGCGCTCGGTCTCGGAGCGATCTTGATCCAGTCCCACTCTGACAAGCTCCGGAATTGTATATTCCAAGTCAGCACCACCTCTCGACCGAAAGGCTTCGATATCCGGAAGGTCGATAGGAAGATCATGGCTGCTGAAGCTTAATATCCTCGGTTTTTCGTAAGTTGGCGCATCATGGATCAGCACACCTTGAGACAAACGCAATATGATTGTATCGGGATCATCAGTCGCCAGAAACTGGCCATTTTCTGCGGTTACGGATACGATTTGACCGGATTTGTTTTCAGCCCGGACAAACATACCGCTTAATTTGGTTCCGTTATCACGGCTTTCTTCGATCCGCATCGTCATTCTGGAGCCCAAATTGGTGAATTCACCGACTTTTATCGACGCTCCCAGCGCACCGGAGCGCAATTCAAAGCGCAGTTCTTCATAATAATAGCGCGACAGCGGCTGGATGAATCCGACCAATGCAAGATTCACCAGCATCAGTGACACTGCGAACATGTACGGCACTTTCAAAAGACGGGCATATCCCTGACCAACCGCCCGAAAAACATCTAGTTCGGAGCTTAGGGCCAGTTTTCGAAAGGCTAGCAATATTCCCAGCAGCAGGCCGATAGGAATTCCGAGTGAGAGATATTCTGGAATAAGGTTGGCCAGCATTCGCCAGACCACACTGACCGGTCCGCCCTCTGCCGCAACAAAGTCAAATAGCCGCAACATCTTTTCGAGTACGAGCAACATAGCCGCGATAACCAGCGTGCTAAAGAGCGGAACGGCGATCAAACGGGCTATGTAGCGATCAGTGGAACTGAGAAATTTCAACTTATCGTCGCCCTCTTACCATGTTTCTGCCGCAAATCATTTTCATAACCACATTTATATCAGGGGGTTGATTCTCTATCCGCAGCAGTTTGAACGCGGGTATAACGACTAGGAGTATTTTCGTCATGTTGAAAATTGCAGCGTCTTTTGCGCTTTCAACCGCCCTTTTGGCCATGCCAGTATCGGCAGCGACCGCTGGACAGAAAATTTCGAATGATTTGAGCAGATGTCAGGCCGGAAATGGTCCTGCCGTCCTGGTGAATATAAGTGGCGTCAAGGCGGCATCCGGAAAAATCCGGGTGCAAAGTTATCGCGGGACCAAGGCAGAATGGCTAAAGAAAGGCGCCTGGATCAACCGGATTGAAGCGCCGGCAAAGAACAACAATATGACCTTTTGCGTGCCCGTCCCATCCAGTGGGATGTATGGCATTGCCGTGCGCCATGACGTGAATGGCAATGGCAAGACCGATATTTCCAAAGATGGTGGCGGTATGTCGAACAATCCGAGCATCAATATCTTTAACCTGGGGAAACCCAGTTACAAGAAGACCAAATTTGCGGTCGGTGACGAAGTGAAATCTATCAGTATCAAAATGAAATATCTGTGATGGGCAGATATTAAAGAGAAACAGGCAATCGAATAATGGCCAATGTAGCGCTACTTTCTAATCCAAATTCCACGGGTAACCGTGCGATATTGCCGGAAGTGCGCTCTTATTGCGTCAAAAACTGCGATGTTTTCCACTATGAGGTGGATGCTGTTGATGAGATCACCAAGGCGCTGCAAACCATCGCCAGAGTGAAACCCAAGGTTCTCGTGATTAACGGTGGTGATGGCACCGTTCAGGCCGCTCTCACCGAATTGTATCAGGGCGGGCATTTTGGCGACAATCCGCCGCCAGTTGCTGTACTGCCCAATGGCAAAACCAACTTGATCGCCCTGGACCTTGGCGCAGAGGGTAATCCATTAAAGGCGCTGGAACGTATTGTCGAAATGGCAAAACATGATCTGCATGAGCATCTGGTCGACCGCGAACTGATTGCCTTGTCCGATGGCAACAAAGATAGCAAGGTCGTGCTTGGCATGTTCTTGGGCGGCGCTGGCCTGTCGGAGTTTATTCTTTATTGCCGTCACAAAATCTATCCTCTGGGGCTGCCCAATGCGGCTTCCCATGTTTTGACGGTTTTTGCGGCGCTGGCCTCGGTTCTGTTTGGAATAAGAGCGAAGTTTCTGCCGAACCGGCCTTCACCGATCAGTATCTCGCTGATCAAAAAGGGGCAATATCAAGGCAATTTTGCAATTCTGATCGTAACGACACTGGAAAAACTATTGTTGATGCGCCGTTTTACACGTTCACGGAGCAAACGCGGACGCCTGCAATTCATGGCGATCGACCAGAAACCAATGGTGCTGGTCCGATTCATCTTGTCAGTGTTATTTGGCCGGCTGGGTAAAACCGTGCAAAAAGGTATTCATCTCGAGCAGGGCGACATGATCCGGATTGAGGGTAAGAATAGCAATGTTGTTATGGATGGCGAACTTTTCCGCGCAAAGGAAGGCCAGCCGATTGTTTTGAAATCGACCAAGCCGGTATCTTTCCTTCGCCTCGCTGCTTAGGCTATCATCCGCCGGGTGAATCATCTGAAACCCCTTGTAGAAGAGGAGCTGGCAGAGCCGGTTGATCCTCGTGTATCTGCTTTCGCAGAGGCGGTCGCTGCGCAATATGGCGATGCGTCCCGTGCGGTTCTCTTTTATGGTTCTTGTCTTCGAACGACGGAGCTGGAAGGGCAGATGCTGGATTTCTATCTGATCGTGTCCAGCTATGAAGCAGCCTACGGCAAAAGCTGGCTGGTCCGAGCAAACAAGCTCCTGCCGCCGAATGTGTTTCCGGCCGAGCATGACGGGCTGGTCGCCAAAATTGCAGTGCTGAGTGAAGAAGATTTCCACAAGTTAAATGGACTGGAGGCTAGCGCTGTGAGCGTATGGGCGCGCTTTGCGCAGCCGTCGCGCCTGGTCTGGTGCGCCGACGACGCAGCGCGTGAGAAAGTTGTGGCGGCGATTGCCTGTGCGCCCGTGACCCTGTTTGAGCTCACCTTACCGGTGCTGGGAATTCAGCCGCAGGCGCCCATACTGATCTGGCATCGTGGTTTCGAACTGACTTATGGTGCAGAGTTACGGGCTGAACGGGCCAATCGCCCTGGCTCCGTCGTTGATGCTGATCCCGAGCGCTATCAACGATTTGGTCTTGCCACGATGGTAACCCTGCAAGATCAGGATCCATCAGAATCTGGCGAGCTGTCGACCGCAGAAGCGGAGAAACGCTGGAAGGTGTTGCGCCGCAATGGCAAGCTACTCACCCTCGCGCGGCTGGCAAAGGCATCTGGGACCTATGCTGGCGGGATTGATTATCTTGCGTGGAAGATTAACCGTCATGCTGGTACCGACTACGTAATCAAACCGTGGCAGCGCAAGTGGCCGATACTAGGCGCGCTTACCATGTTGCCAAGATTAATTGCCGGTGGTGCGATTAAATAGGGTAGAATGTGCACCTGTATTTCAGGGAGGCGCTACTATGGCTGACAAACTAACCGATAACCCGATTCATCTGGGACTAGGTGCAACAGCATTTTCCGAACCTCGTTTCACTGGCGATCCGGACTGGTATCAGGCCTATGGTGAACGTCATGCCGATGACGGAGCAGAGGGGCGCCTTGTGTCGCTACACCATTTTACTGAACCGTGGACAGTATGGGAAATGCATCCTGTCGGTGCTGAAGCCGTCGTTTGTGTCAAAGGCGAAATGTCCCTCATTCAGCAAATGGAAGATGGGTCAGAGAGACAAATCGCGCTCGAAGAGGGCGAATATGCGATCAATCCTCCCGGCGTCTGGCACACGGCAGATGTTGAAGGGGAGGCAACCGCGCTCTTCATCACGGCAGGCCAGGGCACCGAAAATCGCGATCGTTAAGCGATCGGTCTAGCGGTCCTTATAGTCCGCCTTGCGCTTGCTGAAAAAGGCCTTGGCGGCTTCGCGGCTGTCTTCGGTCATGCTGAGCATGGCTTGCTGTCGGTCTTCAATCGCCATCGCTGCTTCAAAACTCTGAGCATCGATATTGCGGTTAAGCGCATCTTTGGTCAGACGCAGGCCCATGGGCGCTGTATCGAGCATTTCTTCCGCGAGAGAGAGGCCAGTGCTGACCAATTTGTCTTCGTCAGCAACTTCGCTGATTAGCCCCAGTTTTTCAGCGCGTTCAGCATAAATGAAACGGCCAGTTAACAGTAATTCCGATGCAAGTGACGACCCCACGAGCCGGGGCAGGAAATAGCTTGATCCCATATCGCAGCCACCCAGACCGATCTTGATGTAAGCGGCGTTCATTTTCAGGCTGGGTGCGCCATAGCGGACGTCACTCGCCAGCAGCAGAGAAAAACCGCCACCGCAGGCCGCTCCCTGAGCCAATGATATGATCGGCTGCGGACATTGCCGCATAAGTTGCATGACCGTGGCGATGGATCGCTGAGTGCGCCAGATATGTTGAACCTGCCCACGTGAACCATCATTTTTCCAGGCACCGATATCTAGGCCTGCGCAAAAGGCCCGTCCTTCTGCGCGAAACAGCACGACCCGGATATCATGCCGGTCCTGCAGTCCGCGAAAATAATCCTGCAGTGCGAAGATCATGTCTTCGTTCATCGTATTGAGCTTGTCCGGCCGATTGAGCGAAAGAATTTCAATCGCGCCGCGTTGTTCGATGAGTATGGGGTTAGTCATTCCTGTCTCCCGCGAGGAGGATTAGATCGCTCCAACCGCTTTGCCAGCTGCCTCAAACATGCCAAGAATCTGATCGACTTGTTCGGTTGTGTGCTCAGCACAAAGTGAGCAGCGCAGCAATGTCATATTGGCTGGTGTCGCCGGTGGTCGTGCCAGATTGACGTAGAGTCCTTCTGCTAGCAGAGCCTCCCACATCATCGCGCCGCGTTCGAGGTCCGGCATGATGACCGCGATAATCGCGCTTTGCGCCTCCGGTGTGCCGAGTTCAAAGCCCAGATCGCGCAGGCCTTTGTGGAGTTTCTTGCTGTTTTCCCATAAATGCGCGCGCTTGTTGCCGCTGTGCATCAGCTTACGGATCGAGGTGCTCGCAGTCGCCATTACGCTCGGTGGTAGAGAGGCCGTGAACACATAGGGGCGACAAACCAGCCGCATGATTTCAAATTTTGGATGGTTTGAGACGCAGAATCCGCCGACTGTTCCCACTGACTTGCTGAACGTTCCAATGATGAAATCGACATCGTCGATAACGCCTTGTTCTTCACAGACGCCGCGGCCATTTTCACCGATAAAGCCCATTGAGTGCGCTTCATCAACCAAGGTCATTGCGCCATTTTCTTTGCAGATACGGATCATTTCCTTGAGCGGTGCAACATCGCCAAGCATCGAATAGACGCCTTCAAGCACGACAAGCTTGCCAGCGTCTGCGGGCAGGCGCTTCAGCCGTTTTTCCAGTGCTTCGACATCATTGTGGCGGAACGCGACAATTTCTGCATTGCCCATGGAACAGCCATCATAAATGGACGCATGGCTGTCGATATCCAGAATAACATAATCACCCTTGCCGGCCAGCGCAGAGATAATTCCCAAATTTGCCTGATAGCCCGTGGAAAAGACCATCGCATGGTCCATCGCGTAAAATTCTTTGAGCGCCTCTTCGCAATCTTTATGCGGGCTATATGTGCCGTTGAGAACGCGGCTGCCGGTTGTTCCAGAGCCAAAGTCCTTGAGCGCCTGAAGTCCGGCCTGCTGGACATCATCGTCAAAGGTCATGCCCATGTAATTATAGGTGCCGAGCAGAATGGTTTCCTTGCCATTGCATATGGCAACAGTAGGCGATTTCACTTCTTCCATTACCAGTGAAAAAGGGTCCTTAACGCCGGTTGCAAGCAGGGTTTCGCGTTCCTGAATCAGCGGATCATATTTACTCAGAAGGTCGGTCATTATACTCTCGTGTTTTCGTCATCTTGAAACGGGTTCCGGATGCCGATTATGCTGTTACTGATCCATCAACTTGGCAACGGCGTCGGCAAGCTGACCGACATTTTCGATTTCGGCCTGCATGTTCATGGTGATGATGATGTCAAATTCATCTTCCACTGCAGCGACAAAATCCATCACCGTCAGGCTGTCCCACTCCAGATCTCCTGCAAAGGTGGTGTCGTCTTTCAATTCGACGCCCTTATTGTTGAATGGTCCGATCAAGGCTTCCACCTTGGCCATAATTTCTTTGCGACTTGCCATGTTTAATTCCCCAATATTCCGGCCCGGTTTCTTCAAACAACCTTTGCCAATGTGAGGCCCCCATTGGCAAGCGAATAAGGCCGAAACAGGGCACAAGGGTGGGCATATGCGCCGTAACTTGCCCAATTGCGCCGATTATGTCACTCTCGCGGCGCATCGGGTCGCGCCTGTGCGGAGGGTGAAACATGACCGAGGACCGAAAATGGCCGGATGAAGTCATCCAATTGCTGCGCACGACCCAGCAACATCATGTTCAACTCAGCCTGATGGCTGATCACAAGGCCAATATGCTGATTGGCGCGACATTCGTGGTTTTTACTCTGGCCATTGGACAAAGCCATGCGAGCAGCTTTTCCTTGCCTCTGCTGATATTAGCGATTTCGGCATTTTGCGCGGCTGGCCTGGCCGCGATTGCCGTGATGCCGGCAACAAAGATACGGGCCGGTGCCAACCCCAATATGCTGTTCTTCGGGGCATTCTCAAAAATATCCGAAGACGAGTTCAAGGATCAGCTTTTGACAGAAAACTTCGTTGATCAAGAGACGGTCTATCGCACGATGTTGCGCGACATTTATCAAATGGGTATCGTGCTGGAGCGTAAGAAATATCGCTATCTTGGCTTGGCATACAGGGTATTTCTTCTCGGTTTATCAATGACTTTCGTGACATATCTCGCAGAACAGTTTGCTGGACCGTTGTTTTAAGGTCATTCTATTCCCAGCTGAGCCAGAGTTCCTCAATTGCCCAAACCACACCACCACGCATCGCGCCCCGCGGTTTGTCCGGGTTCAGCCCAAACCGGCCAATCTCCCGGAACCAGGTCTCATAGAAAATATGCAGCTCCATCCGTGCGAGATGCAGCCCCAGGCAAGTATGAATGCCCGAGCCAAAAGCGCCATGGCGATAATGCTTGCGATCCACCGAAACGGTCATCGGATCTTCGTTGAGTTTGTCCTCCCAACCGATCATTGCGAGCGGGCAAATGATCTTTTCACCTTTGGACAGTTTCTGGCCGCCCAATATCGTGTCTTCATTGATCTGGCGGGGCAGATTGACGAAGCTGTAGCGGCGCAGCAATTCTTCGGTAACATCGGGGATGCAGGTGGGATCATTAATAATTCTGGTCTGCAACGCTGTATCTATCGCGAGATGCTTCATGCTGAAACTGAGCGCATTGACCACAGTATCCAGTCCCGCCAGAAATAGCAGATGCGCGATCGAAAGTAATTCTTCGAAAGACAGGGCGCGCCCGTCAAGATCGGATCGGATGATATGGCTCATCATATCGTCCTTTGGATCTGCCTGACGTTCTTTCACAAAATCCGCCAGCATCGCGACGATTTTCTGTTGAACCTGCGCGACTTCGGGTGTCCCGGCCAGCGCAAAATTCTCGTCCACAAGAGCTCGAAATTCATCAAACCGGTCAAGCGGCAGTCCCAGCATTTCCATGAAAACCGATACCGGAAAGCGCGATCCGACCGCATCGATAAATTCACAACTCCCATCCGCCTTGACCGCACCGATAAGCCTGTCTGCCCATTGCTGAATCCGCTCTTGCAGGGGTGCAATTGCCTTTTTTTCGAAAAACGGCCGCATCATCTGGCGATAGGGGCGGTGTTCTGGCGGATCGAGAGACAGCGGGATTGTTTTGGGTATGTTCTCGATATGGGGAATTGAGAAATTCTCGTTGGAAAAGATATTTGGCTTACGCAGTAAATCGATCATCATGTCGCTGTCAGTGACAATCCAGTGCCCGCCATTTTTGGGCGTCCAGAACAGGGGAGGTGCTTCTTTTTTCAGTGCCAGAAAGGCATCATGCACATCAGCCTTGATCGCCGGTTCGCCATATATGTCGAAATCATAAGTGGGCACGTCATCGCGCACCGCAGCATTGCTTCCCATAACATCTTCTCCCAGCCGCAATTATGCGCTCGTTTGCTGGAGATGGCAGCTAGTGATTTTAGGAGGCGTCAGAGCCAGTCATTCTGCCGGTACCATTTTGCGGTGTCTTTGAGACCCTGCCGCGTTTCGATTTGCGGCGTCCATAATTCGGGCGGCAGGCGCTTGGCGGGATCGACCGTCCAGTCATCATGACAGAAATAGCTGACGCGATCTTCGGTAAGCTTGGCCTTGTCACGGCGGAAAAAACGATCGGCTTTTGCACCAAATTCCAACAGAAATCTTGGTGTTGCTATTGGCCTGATCCGTTTGCCGATTGCCCATCCGACGGCTTTGGCGAAGCTGGTCTGGGTCCAGCCGCCGGTCTTGCCGTCGTCCACCTCAAAAATCTGGGTAGTCAGATCTTCATGCTCTGGAATGATGGTCATCAGAGCGCGGGACAGGTCGTCAACATGGATCGCCGATAGCCGCCCGTCGGCATCGGGGGGCAGGGTGATAAAGCCGGTTTTTGCCATCTTGAACAGCTCCAGCATTTCCCTGTCTCCGGGCCCGTAAATGGCAGGAGGCCGGATGATCGTCCAATCGAGTCCGCTGGATGCGACGATCTTTTCCGCTCTGGCCTTGGTATCGCCATAGATAGACAGCTTTGGCAAGGTCGCCGCGAGCGACGAGACATGAATGAGGCGGTTGCATCCCGCTTTCTTGGCCGCCTCTACGACCGCCAAGGTGCCAGCGACGTTACCAGCTTCAAAGCCTTCTCGCGTTGGGGCATTTACAACCCCGGCGATGTGGATCACTACATCTGCCCCCGTGCACAGCACGCTAAGGCTGGCCGGGTTATCCAACGCACCGCGCACCCACGTCACATTGGGGCGGTCATCCTGTGTCCGGCGTGTGAGGGCGCGCACGGGAAAACCGGCGCGCACCGCTAGGTTGAGCAGATGGCTACCCACAAAACCGGTCGCACCGGTGATTGCCAGAGTTGGTTTCGTCCGCATGCGGTTACCTGTCCATGCCCGGCTTCACACCAGCACCATCTGGTTACGGTGCACCACAGCACTGCGCGGAGCGTAACCGAGCAAGGCTTCGAGTTCCGAGCTGCGCCGCCCGATAATCTTTACGCAGTCCAGTGCATCATATTCGGCCAGCCCGCGTGCAATCACCTGACCATTGGGATCGGTAATATCGACAACATCACTGCGCGCAAAACCGTCGGTTACCGAGACGATGCCAGCCGCCAAGAGACTGCCACCATCTTGAAGAGCTGCGGCAGCGCCAGCATCGACCGTGATAGTGCCAACTGACGTAAGCCGGCCGCCAAGCCAGCTTTTACGGGCATTTTTGCCTCCGTTCGCTTTGAACAGGGTTCCTATACCGTTGGTTTCATAGCGTTGCAGCGGATGATCGTCGCGTCCTGATATGATGGACAGCGGAATCCCGGCCATATTGGCAATTTGTGCCGCTTCCAGTTTTGACGTCATGCCGCCAGAACCCAAGCCGGATGAAGAGCTGCCATCAGCCATGGCCAATATACGCTCGTCGACCTGCTCGACGGTATCGATCAATTGGCCCTTATCGGTGCTATGCGGGCTTCGGTCATAAAGACCATCAATGTCGGAGAGCAAAAGCACGTGATCCGCCCCGGCTGCCTGAGCGACCCGTGCAGCGAGCCGGTCATTGTCACCAAATCGGATTTCATCCGTCGCAACGCTGTCATTTTCATTGATCACGGGTACTGCGCGTTTGTCGACCAGCCGGTCAAGCGTCGCCGTGGCGTTCAGATAGCGCTTGCGATCTTCCATATCGTCCAGTGTCAGCAGCATCTGCGCGGCGGTGATGTTGTGTTTTGCCAGCAATTCGGACCACAGGCTGCTGAGGGCAATTTGTCCGACTGATGCTGCCGCCTGAGCATCAGCCAGATTGGCGCGTCCGCCTTTTTCAAAACCCAGTTTGCGTGCACCAAATGCGATGGAACCGGACGATACGATAATGACAGACGCGCCAGCCTGGTGGCGCTTCGCAATGTCCGTAACCAGTGTTTCCAGCCAAGCGCGCCGCGTCGTTCCATCGGAATCGATTAGAAGTGATGAGCCAACCTTTACGACAATCTTCTTCTTATCCTGCAAGCTCACAGCGGTGACCAGTCTGCTTTTTCCTCCTCATCGCCATCGCTATCGCTGGCGAGTTGGTCAGCCTTTTCGATTGAGCTATTTGCCCCGACTGCTTCAAGTACTTTGTCAAGTACCGCATCCATGCCTTGGCCCGTCGCACCTGATAGTGGCAACACTTCCGCCGCGCCTGCGGCACGCAGATCATCAGCAATTGCGTCCATTAGCTCGTCATCAAGCAGATCGGCCTTGTTGAGTGCTAGAATCTGGGGTTTTTCGGACAAACCGCCACCATATTGTTCCAGCTCTTTGGTCACGGTTTTCCAGGCAGCTACAGGATCATCGCCGGTTGCATCGATCAGGTGGAGTAGCACTTTGCAGCGCTCAATATGACCGAGAAACCGGTCTCCAATGCCGGCCCCTTCGGCAGCGCCATCAATCAAGCCTGGAATATCCGCGAGAACAAATTCGCGGCCTCTGTGCTGGACGACGCCCAATTGTGGATGGATAGTAGTAAAGGGATAAGCGCCCACTTTGGCCTTTGAATTGCTGACAAAGTTGATCAGCGTCGACTTGCCTGCATTGGGCAGGCCAACCAAACCCGCATCGGCAATCAGTTTGAGCCGCAGCCAGACCGCCGCTTCTTCGCCCGGTTCACCGGGTTGGTGCTGTCGGGGCGCGCGATTGGTCGCGCTTTTATAGCTGGCATTGCCGCGGCCACCGATGCCGCCTTCGAGGAACAGTTCTTCCTGTCCTTCGCGGGTGAAGTCGAGCAGCACATGTTCCTTGCCTTCGGACAGAATCTGCGTGCCGACCGGTACTTGGATGACTCGATCTTCACCGCCCGCACCGGTGCGATTGCGGCCAGCGCCACCTTTGCCGCGCTGTGCCTTTATATGCTGGGTATAGCGAAAGTCGATCAGGGTGTTGAGACCTTCGACCGCTCTGAAGATAATGTCGCCGCCTTTGCCGCCGTTGCCGCCGTCCGGACCGCCATATTGAATATATTTCTCACGCCGAAAACTGACAGCACCAGGGCCGCCCGCGCCCGAGCTCACATATATTTTGGCTTGATCTAAGAAATGCATGGTTGTGCATTTAGGGAAGGGTGAAGGGAATAGCTAGAGGCTTGATTACCCAGTGCTATCACTGGCGGCATCATCCGCAGATTTTCACTCCGCCGCCTGCAATTGCTCCATTTGGGTCACGCGTGGATCATTGGGATGGACCCATTCTTCACCGATCACCTGTTCCACTGCAAGCTCGTCCGGCACGTTATCGAGACCGATCATCTTGTCGCAGGTCTGATGAAAACTGTAGATACGCGCTTCCTGATAGCTCAAAGGCACACTCTTGAACCCGTCACTTTCCATGGATTTCTGGATCATCTCGCCAAATTGCGTGTCTTCCAGGATAATCGGGCTCATATCCCTGCCATTTGGCTTGCTCTCATCCGGTACCGTCCATAAGTCTGGCGCTGGACCGTCCCCCCAGTCCAGCGCCATCGTGACGAGTTCCAACCGGGTTGTATTCAGCCCGGTCGGCCAGAAAACCAAAGGCGGTACAAAATAATTTGATAGCGGCGACACCCAGTTGGGGAACATGGTGTAGCTTTGCGTGCAGGTGCGGCCCAGTTCGCCGACCGTATCAATCTCTTGCCATTCCGGGGGAGAGTCAACGGCTCTGACATGCTCGCGGTCGGTTTCCTGCGGGGCAGGGGCGAGCATCCGGGCATGGCCATTGGGGAAGATGGTGTTCACATTACGTTTGCTATCAACCAGTGGCGCAACGGTTTCGGGATGGATGAAGGGGACGTGATAGACCTCCATATTGGCTTCCATCGCCACCTTCCAGTTGCAGTTGAGGTCAAAGGAGTGGCGCGCGGCGAGTTTGACCTTGTCGAACTGAAATTCTTCCCAGTCATTCCAGACGGGGCCGAGCCACTGCTTCAGCGGCATTGCGTCATCATCAAAGTTCACAAAGATTACATTGCCCAGCATTTCGCATTTGACCGGGATCAGGCTGCGGCAACTAAAGTCGAAATCGGCTGGGAAATCCTGTTTTTCCGGCACACCGACAAGAGTGCCGTCGGTTTTGTAAGTCCAGTTGTGATAGCCACACATTAAACGCGGTGAGCGGCCCTTTTCTTCGGTAACAACAGGCGCCCCGCGATGCCGGCAAGTGTTATAAAATGCCCGTACTTGACCGTCCATGCCATGGACAATGATAACCGGTGTTCCTGTATTCTCCCATTTCATGAAGCATCCCGGTTCCGGGATTTCATCAATATGCGCGGCGAACAGCCAGCTCTTTTTCCAGATATGCTGTTGTTCCAGATTATAATATGCTTGTGAAGTATAACGACCCGCAGGAAGGTCAGGCAGAGACGGAAAACCGTCCGGCGGCGCAGAGCGCGATGCTTCCCACTCCATCAGGCGCTTCATCTGCGCAACATAAGCTGCATCCATCGACATCAGTCTATTCATCTCTCCCAATATCGCTTCATGGCATAACGACGACCATATGGTCGATTGGCAATAGTGATAGAAGAAAGACAGCGGCGCTATGGTATCAAAATCGGCGGCGAAAACTATGGGACCTGTTCATCAGAAAGTCTTGTCACGTGGTCTCGGGGCGTGACTATCAGTGGTTCTATACTTTAAGATTTCTCCGAATAACCGGGTCAATAGTTTGTGGGAGGACATATTGAACGAAGAAGAAGATACAGAGAGTGTTCCAGGCAATGACAACTCCAGTTATTCTGATGTCACCCATCTCAATTTCACCGCGCATATCGCTGAGCAAAACAAATTACGATCCGAATACTTCAAAGGCCTGACATTTGGCGACCCTATTTGGGATGTTTTGCTGGACATATATGTTTCCGAAAAAACGGATCAATCAACGACAATTGGCGCGATATCGGACCGTCAGGAGAGGTCGAAGTCCTTGTGCCAAAGATGTGTAGATTACCTTCTCGAACGCGATGCAGTTTTTGAGAATTTCAATCGCTATACGGCACCGAAATTTCGCTATCTTGCCAGCGAGAAAACCAAGCAGCAAATCGCTGCTTGGCTCAACAACTGTCTGGCGTCAGCGCCGTGATTTATTGTACTTGAAGGATACGCTTTTTTGATAAACGCTGGTTTTGACTGCCTTACGTCCTCACCAGGTCCATGCTTATTGCTTTTACTGATGCTGATGTGCGATCATGCACGTCCAGTTTGGTAAATGCACGGCGCATGTAACTGTCGATAGAGCTTTCTGATAATTTTAGAATTGTACCGATTTCGGAGTTTGATTTTCCTTTTGCGGCCCATGCAATGATCTGCATTTCTCTCTTGGACAAAGACTTGTCTATTCCATAGAGATCAGGTGTTAGCTGACAAAAGCGCAAATGCGCCATCTGCGCAAAAATGTGGAATTGCAATCCAGCTTCGCTGTCCATGAGCCGCTCGCTATTGGGCTTGCCGTAGGAGGCCAGTCCGTTGCGGGACTGCGGTCCGAAGACAGGAAATATCCAACCCTCGTCAATATCTGCGCTATTGGCGTCTTGCTTAAGATTTTCGAACAGTTGTCGGCTGTTCGTTAAATTGGCAATTTCGGTCCAGCGAAATGCCGAGCCTTTTGAAAGGCTGTTCTCGGTTGTGATATGACCCTGTTCGATCAGTCCTGTGATGGCGAATTTCTGGAATTGTTCATCTGAGAGACCAACATATCTAATAATGGTATCGGGATGTGTTGGCTTTCTGTGGGGTGGCGGGCAAGCATATACAGTGGCTCGAAATCCATATTGTCGAGCGATTTTCAGAACATATTTCCATAGACTGGCCGGGTTGTCACATTGATCTAATTTGCCAATTTCATTGAAGGTTAGCATTGGTCCTCACTTGCAACAATTTGAAGCATATCCACAGATTTTCCTCTGGTCTGCCCCGCGATCACGTGGCGTTCTTTTGGGCATGGTGGTCTTCAATTGCGTCTGATCAATTTGGCATTTGATGATCAGGGCGCCAAATATTGCCCTTCGATCCCCACAGATCTCAATATTCATTGCTCTATTCCGGAATATTTCACAGCCTGTTAGAAATTTTGGTCAAGTCTTAATTTACCAGATAACAATTTGTTGAGGTGGAGCGGTACCTTGTCCGGATAAACTCAACTAACATGTTGAAAAAAAGCCTTTAAGTGATTGAAACATGGTCATGGTTAAGGTGGTAAAATCCCCTAGTAATCATGAATGTTGACAGAAACGTCCTGTTTCAGTTATTAAGTATCCACTGGATACATAGAAAATCAATGAGAATTTAGAAGGAAAAATCATGTCCCCTCATGAAGTGAAAACGCGTTTTGGAACATCGCGGCGCAAGGTTCTTGGTGCTTCGATGCTTGGTGCCGGAACGATGCTTGCCGGCATTGGTGCCAGCGCCGCCGGCGCCACGCTGAAATCAAAAGGTAATATCTTGCTGAATCGCGTTCCTGACTTGCCCAAGGGCCTTGTCGACGCAGTGAATTTCCCTTTGATCGAGGCCATTCACGGCCGTCGGTCGCGGCGCTTTGCGCGCGGTGCATCCATCTCGGACGGGCCGCTTGCTTATACGTCAAAGCAAAAGCCGGAAGCTCTGTCAGAGCTGGAGCAGATGTTGTTGCTGACGACCGTTGCAGGCAATACCGGCTGGTCAAACCTGATCCCCCATAACCCCAATTATCTGCCGCACATCCCCAACTATGCCGGGGCCGCGGGCGGACGAACTTTTCCATCATGTGCGGGGTTCCAGATTACGGAATTTTTCTACACTGATGACAAAGGCGTCTATTTCCTCCCCACTCGCGACATGCCGGCGACGAGTGCGACCAAACCCAATGGCGATACTGATCTCAAAGCCTATCTGGATGCGCACAAGTCGCGCATCGTCAAGATTGCAGATGGTCGCTTGAACATTCCAACACGCCCTGAGCATATGGAAATGCACAATGAATGGTGCGCCAATGTGCCGGGCAGCACGATGATCTTCCCGGTCGCAGATCTGGCGCAGCATATCATCATGGCGCTGTGCTATTTCGTTCAGGGCGGTGTGTGCATCTATGATGATATCAACAATCGCCCGATCCCGGGTCTGGAGAAATTCAAACATCTGGTTGACCTGGAGAACCCGTACCCAATGACTTTTGTTGAGCAGGTTAGCGCGAATGAAGTGACGGTAGAGCTGTCCTGTTCCTGCTATGCCGGTGCACTCATGTTGCAGGCTATGGGGCTTGGCGGCTGGATGTATGACGGCCTCAATCCGTTCAGCGTGCTGGGCGCCAGCGGTGATCCGGATGTCCCCGGTCTGGGCTTTCGCTTTGACATGTTGCCGGATCAGCCGTTGCCGCACGTAACTGGACTGGAGGGCATATTGGAGGGGCATTGCCAGCCCCATTTCAAGGATATGCGCGCTGCAGTAGAGTCAGTGGTTGAACGCAAGTTTGGTAAAGGCGGTCCATTCAACAGTAATACGCCTGGCCACTATAAGGAGACTGACGCTGTCCGCCGAAGCGCGGCACCGATCAACGATGAGTTTGTCGATTGCGTGGCGACGATGGCGCAATATGTGCAGGATACGTTCGGCCGGTTTCCAGCTAAAGTTCCGGCTATCTTGACGCTGATGTATCTTCAGGCGCACAAGCTCGATACCGGTTTTTATGACACTTATTTTGATCACAGCGCCTATCTGAAAACCCACGCGGATCATCAGAAAAACTGGTCATAGGTCTATCGCGAGCCAAAGGAATACGGATATGATACGCAAAAGCCTGATGCTGATTTACGCCCTCGGTGCCTATGCCCTCAGCATGGCCGTGCTTGTCTACATCATGGGTTTTCTGATCGACTTTGGCGTGCCCAAGGGGATAAGCGGCCAAAGCGCAACGGATGACGAATCCCTTGCGCTTTGGCCCGCCATATTGGTCAATGCCGGACTGATCGCGCTTTTCGGTCTGCACCATTCGGTTACTGCGCGGACGTCATTCAAGCGCTGGTGGACCAAGATCATTCCGGCGCCGATCGAACGCGCAACCTATCTGTATATGACTGCGGCGATGACGGCATTGCTTGTCGTGTTCTGGCAGCCCATTCCGATCACGATATGGCATGTGGAGTCCGGGCTGGCGGCCGGTTTCATCTATGCCGGATATATCAGCATATGGATGATGATGGTCGCGGCGACGTTTCACTTCGGCCATTTTGGTTTTCTGGGGCTCGCGCAAGCCTGGCAGAATTTCCGGGAGACGAAGCCCGCGCCATCCAAAATGACCGCGCGTTATCTCTATGCGCTGGTCCGTCATCCGATCAGTCTCGGCTGGATGCTTGCGCCTTTCATGACGCCGCATTTCACGGTCGGCCATTTGGTTTTTGCAGGCGCGACCCTTGCTTACATCCTGTTGGCGACACCGTTTGAGGAAGCGGACCTGATTGAGGAGATAGGAGAACCTTATCGCGATTATCGTGACCGTGTCCCGACTTTTGTGCCGTTTGCCAAGCGCCCGTCAGTTCAGGTTGTCTCGGAGCGCAAATCCTGATCAGTAATCCAACAAACGGATGCAGATTTAACTTAGAGTGTCTTTTTTGTCGACCAGAGCGCCTGCGAAGCTTCGTCGGGTGGGGGTCCCAAGTCAGCTACTGCAAGCAATTCCTTGATAAAGTCTTCGTCCGGGCGGTCCTTGAGTGTGCCCGAGCTGTGAAGTCCAACACCGCCATGAACGAGCATCCAGTAACGCATCACAGCCCTGCGTTTGTCATCGTCGCTGCCTTGGTCGGGCGCAAGCACGGCTATCGACGTAGCGATCATCGCATCAGCACCGGTGCGTAATTCGGGCACATTTTCAAACTGTGCGTAACTGCGGTTCATCATGGCCGTGTAAAGGTGACGGTGGTTCAGTGCAAATGTCGCATAGGCGCGGACAAATTCCGCGGCATTCCTGGTCTTGGCGAGAAGACCGGAAAGCTCATGATAACCACCAGCAGCGACCGCCGACAGCAACGCGTCCTTGTCGGCAAAGTGATTGTAAATCGCGCGGTGTGCCACGCCGATCTTGGTGGCCAGAGATCGCATGCTCAGCTTCTCTGCGTCGCCTTCATCAATACGCCTGCGTGCAAGGTCGAGCACTGCCTGGCGCAAGTCCCCATGATGATAGTTATCGCGGGATTCTTTGGTCAAGTAGCCGCCTTCGAAACGTGCCAGTCGACTTGCATGGTCGCAACTTCTTCTTCCGCCTCGTCACGCATGGAAACTTCCACGGCAAACTGGACCTTGCCAGCTTCATCCAGCGCGCTCAGCAGATTTTCTGCCGGCTGGGACAGTTTCGCAAACGCGCGGATCGGACCCTTGGCCACTTTTACATATCGGATGGAGGCATTGGCCGCCACCGGCCTTACCGTCATCAGAACCGATACAAAACCTCCCGCCATCGCAGCACCGGATGCCGCTTCGCCGAGCGTAAACAGCGCACCGGCATGCTGGCTTCCAATGTGGTTGAGCGTCACGTCTTGCGCAGGCAGTAATGCTTCGCCCACGCCATCTTCTATTGAAATCAGCTCAACCCCGGTATGGTTGGCAAATGGAACGGTTTGGGAAATGCTTTCCCGGATCATGTCATATGGTGTCATAGCGGCCCTTATATATCCAGTGGATATATTTATTGCAGGCAGCTGCTCGATTGTCAATTGAAGACTTTTTAAAGGCCGGAACGAGAGAGGGCTACTCCAATTTCCTGACTTGGTGAATCAAGCCGCACTTACCCGCACTGGAATCGCGCTTTGCACCGCCTGACCGGTAATCGGATCGAGATGATCATTGTCGACAATCAACCGGTTGGTCGATCCACCCTTGGTCATCACATCAACCTTGCCTGCCTCACTGTCGCCAAAGGCATGACTCATAGAGATGACGCCGGGGCGGACTTTTTCGTCTGCTTTGGCCATGCCGAAGATAGATGCAGTGGGCGAGGTGATTTCGATGATCGCGCCATCATCAATGCCCGCCTTGGCCATGTCATCGGGATTGATAAAGGCGGGATTAGTCGGCATTTTCTCGACAAGTTTAGGGAAGGGATGGCCGTTGCTGTTATAGCGATGCTTCGACCGGCGGGAAATCAGGCGGAAGTCAAAGCCATCTTTCACCGGATCATTGGCCGCATAGTCGATCAGTTCGCTCGGCATAGCTCCGGCATTGAGATCAAAACGGTTTTCGCTGTCCGGGTCAGCAGGGCCGACAACCGGGTGCAACTCGTCATAAGTGATCGCCGCGCCCTTGCGTTCGAGTGCCGCCGCATCTGTTTTCGCCTTACTGGGTTTCAGCAACGAGCCTTCGGTTATCAAGTCAAGAACTGTTGCCTTGTCGGGGCATTCGTCCATTGAAACCGGGCCACCGGGATAGTTCATCTCGATGCCCATATGCTTGGCCAGCCACCAGAGCATTTCATATTCATCCATCGTGTCGCCGGGGGCGGGGACCATGGCTTCTGTATAATGGGCATAGGCCTCCTCCGTGAACGCATCGGAGACATTGTTGATGTCTTCACGCTCCAGACACATGCTGGGTGCCAGGATGATGTCGGCGCGCTTGGCGCTGGCAGACATCCATGGATCGATCTGGATGAAAAGTTCGCATTCATCCAGTGCACGGCGGACCTTTTGTTGATCGGGGAAAGCTATTTCGGGATTACCGCCAATCGAGATCAGCGCCTTGATCTGGCCTTCGCCGGGGGTGAGGATTTCATCGGCCAGCACATTACAAGGCATTTCCTTGCCCAACATGCCCAAACCGCGAATGCGGGACTTGGCAAAGCCTTCACCGAACATCGGGGTGGGCGGTGCGACCTGAGCCATTTTGGGCGCACCGCTCAATGGATTGAAAACCATCGGGGCGGATACTTTCTCGCCTTCCTGATTGAAACGCGCGCACAGGATATTGAGTGAGGCGACGAGATATTCGGTCAATGTGCCATTGCCCGCCATTTCCGGGCCTGTCCCCGTGACAACGCGGCCTTTATTGGCGCCGGCAAACATGCGGGCGGCCTTGACCAGCTCTTCCTTATCCACACCGGCACGCTGTGCCGCAACATCAGGCGTCATCGGTTTGACGGCGGCTTCCAGTTCCTCAACGCCATCAACATGGGCGGCGACGAAATTCTGGTCATAGAGTTTCTCCGCAAAGATGACATTGAGCATGCCAGCGAGCAGGGCAGGGTCTTCGCCCGGTTTCACGGGCAGGTAAATGTCTGCCAGCCGCCCCATGTCGCTGACCCGCGGATCGGCAACAATCACCTTCAGACCGCGTTCCTTGGCATCGCGCAGGCCGCGAGACGGAGAGGATGTCGGCATGCCCCCGGAATAGTGGGAGACGATCGGATTGTTACCAACAAACATCGCGACATCTGATTCCGTAAAGGCATTACCGCCACCCATCCACATGCCATAGCGGGCCGTGGTGAACACTTTGGCGGGTTGGTCAACCGTAACACTGGTAAACCAGTTGCGGGAGCCAATGCCCTGCGCAAAGGCGTAAGATGTACCAAGCACAGCGCTATTTTGAAACGCATTGGTGCCGCAATAGACTGCGATGCTGTGGGGGCCGTGTTCCTCGACCATCTTTTTCATCTGCGCGCCGGCCAGTGCCAAGGCATCTGCCGTTGTAATGTCCTTGAACGTGCCGTCTTCCTGACGGATTTTGCTGGTGATCATCCGGTTGGGCAGGTTGTGCATATCGGTGAGCTGACGACCCTTGATACAGGTATAGCCGTTGAACAAATGATCTTCCTTGTCGCCGCGCACGGCAACGACCTTGTCATCCTCAACATCCACCAGCATTGCGCAGCTGGCATGACAAAAACGGCAAAAACTTCTCTTGGTCTCGACGGCCATAGTAATCTCCTATGACAGTGAGTTTATCATGGACTTCCATGGGAGCGACTGACAAAACTGTTTGGATCATCCGGCAGGAAAACCGCCGGTGTCGGTGCGCCTGTTTTCCCAATATCATATATGTTAGATGACGGACGGGAGATGGGAGCCGACAATGTCATTGATAAGCGACTTTATCGCGGGACGAACACCGCCGGATCTATATGAAAGCTATCTATCGGAGGGGCTGTTCATGCCTTGGTCCGATCCGCTTATCGAAGCTGTTGCGGCTTCGGGTGCCTGTCTCGACATTGCCTGTGGTACGGGTGTTGTTTCCCGCAAGCTTTCTGATTTGCCTGAGGTGGCAACAATATCGTCAGTAGATGTCGCACCACCAATGATCGCCAAGGCGGAAACCCTGCAACGGGAAAAAGATTATGCGCTGCGTGCGAAGTTTCAGGTCGCGAGTGCTCTCGAATTACCCTTTGATGAGGACATTTTTGATGTGGCGCTATGTCAGCAGGGGTTACAGTTTTTCCCAGATAAAGTGCTGGCATTGCGCGAAGCGGCACGGGTGTTGAAGCCCGGGGGTCGATTGGGAGCTGCTGTCTGGACGTTGGCGCATGATGGCAATCCGGTCTTTGGCGCTTTCGAGGATATATTGGCGCGCAACATCGGCAGCGATATTGTCCCGATCGCGCCGTTCTCTTATGGCGATCCGGAGGAAATCCGGTCGGTCGCCGAGCAAGCCGGACTTGACGTACAAGCGGTTGAGCGCCGGGAGATGATAACGACTTTGCCAGCGGTGCGCGACTTTGTGCTGTTCGATGTAATCTTTCTTGGCCGTCCAGATGCCGACGGCGCGTTACAAGCGGTCATTGATCCGGAAGATGACGCGGCGGACGAACTGATCGAGACGATTATCGCCGAGTTAACCGATGCGGTCCGCCAATATGTGCAAGATGATGGAACGTTAAGATCGCCAACCACGACTCATTTTCTTCTGGCAAAAAATACCTAAAACTCGACGCCCAAAGCATCGGCGACAAATCCCATTAGCGGCGCGACCTTTTCAAACTGCGCCTCGACCGCGTCCTCAAACTTTGCTGATGTTGCGATCTTTTCATCCGCATCCTGAAAACTGAAAAAGCTTTTGCGGCGCAGGTCGTTGATCAGGGGGTGGTCGGGATCGAAACCCTTGGGTGCGCGAACCAGTTGATCACCGCGAAGATCAATGCCCTCGACGGCTTCTTCCCAGCGCGCCGGTTTGTCGACAATGCGTTGACGGATGCTGCGCAGCGCTTCTCCCTTTGGTCCCCAGACGCCGCCACCGAAGAAAACTTCGCCCGGGCCGAGATGGACATAAAAGCCAGGCGCATGGGCATCCTTGCCCGCTTCGTGGCGAAACTGGCAGCCGACATGGGTTTTATAGGGGCTCTTGTCTTTCGAGAAACGCGTGTCGCGATAAATGCGAAAACGGCTGCCGCCATTGGGACGGGGATCAACTGTTATATGCGGGCTTATCGCCGCGATCCGGGGTGCCATGTTGACGATGAAATCGGTGACCGGATCGACGACTTCCGCTTCATAGCGTTTCTTGCGCGCCTTGAACCACTCGCGGTCATTATTTTGTTCCAGTTCCCGCAGGAAGTCAAAAAGTTCCGGGCCAATCATCGTAGTCTCCCATTGGAAAACTAGTCTGTCAGCCCGAAAGGGGGGAGTCAATTCAGGTGGCTATCCCATTTTTCAAACTGTCGGTTTCCGACAAATCCAATTGCCTGAACACCGGATCGTTTGACGGTGGCTATGGTGTGATCAAATACCTCATAGCGCGCATTGGCATCGGTCTGCATATGGAGCTGTGGCTTGTCGGGATCCTTGATCATCCCCGCAAGTCGCGATTTAAGCTGCGTTTCACTCACAGCTTGGCCATTCCAAAGAGTTAGTCCTGCATTGTTTATGCGCAGAACATTAACCTTCGGCGGCTCACCG
The DNA here is from genome assembly GCF_059726685.1 of Parasphingorhabdus sp. Taxonomy (NCBI): domain Bacteria; kingdom Pseudomonadati; phylum Pseudomonadota; class Alphaproteobacteria; order Sphingomonadales; family Sphingorhabdaceae; genus Parasphingorhabdus; species Parasphingorhabdus sp. The sequence continues at coordinate 2,757,676 of NZ_AP041068.1, read as the reverse complement.
GTACCAGGGATCGGCGGTGGCAAGGCGATCTCGACTTTGTGGGTAGCGATGGGAATGGAGAGCATCAGCATGACCAAGAGGACCAGAAGCACGTCAATGAGCGGTGTGATATTCAGTTGCGACATCGGCTGGCTGTCGGAAGCGCGGATACCATGTTGGCGAAACTTTGGTCGATAAGTTGGCATTTTATCTCTCTCCCGTTTTGATTATTACTCCGATAAATGATTGTAATGATATAACATCATACTTAAATTTACGAGTTATGCAAGTTTAGCGGGTGATCGACTATCCTCCGGCCTAATGTTGTTCTAACGAGACACCTGTCGCAGGTTGCTATGCGTTCGGGTTGTCTTTTCGTCGAAACTCTTGCCGAGTGCGGAGCCCGAAACCGCGACTTTAGAGCTTTTTACATAGGTCCGCCCGTCTGGCGCTCTGGCGCAACTTGTTTGTAGATTAAACTGATTAATTCGGGCAAAAATGACTGGCTTGAAAGATTTCGAGGCCGTCAAGCTGTAGGTTAAGATTGCAGGAGCCTTTTTGTCCACTGTGACCCGTCCGGTCAGATGCTTGACAAATTTCTTGCTGGCCTTTTCTTCCGGGTCCGGTAGCGGCTTGAAGGCGTAGGTCGCAGTCGTGGCGGTTTGACTGACGAGCCGCGCGCTTGCCGGAATACTTTTTGCCATTTCGCTGCACCAAAAGCCCTTATAACCGTTATTCTCGATCTCCTTGACGGCTTTTTTGAACTCATCGGTCCAGGTGGATTTTGCCGGTCGGGACACTTTTACCCGCTGACCAGCAGGGCGGCTGGGATTAATCCGTCCGGCTGCATTCATTTCGCGCGTCACATAGCTGATATCATAGGAATAGGCTGGACCGTTTTCTGCTGCGTTCAGCGCGCGCTTTAACGGTGTTTGAGCTATGGCAGGGGCGGATGCAAACAAGCAGGATGAAATCAGCGCAAGATGCAGCGATACAGAGCGGAGAGTGAGTTTCATTGTAGCTTTTCCGTTTCTGAACTGAAAGAACATGGTCGCAGAGCCATAGAAACAGGACGATCCTGCAATGTCAAAATCGCAACGCGTTTATTTTCAGGTTATCCATTCTGACTGATCACCGGATCGCTCTACTGCCGCAAGAATGTGATCAAACAGCTCAGATCGGCCTGTCAGGGTTTTCGATGGTTATGAAGTCCCTGATCTCTACCGAGCTGGGGCCAAGGGTTATGGGATTCTTTACACCCGGCAGGACGCAAATGTCGAACAGCTCCGTAATCGCGCCGTCAAAGCGCAACCATTGAGCGATATTGCCGCTGCCCAAGGATATTATTTGAATACCGCACCAGGGGTCGGCATCTTTTTCCTTCATCCTGTTGTCGAGCTCCAGTCCTTCGAAACGTTCATGCCGCGGCTTGGACAATGTCACAAAGGCATGCTCATTTTGAAAAACCAGCCCTCTCAAGAAACCGGGGAAAAAAGCAAAGGGCGTGAAGCTATTATCGATGGGATCCAGCCACCCCAGCTCACCCGTGCCTGAGTTTAACAGCCAGACCTTGCCATCATATTCGCGGGGGCTATGCGGCATGGACAGCCCATCGGTCAGGATTTTGTTACTGCCAACATCAATGATAACTCCACCATCATGCCGGCGATCGCGCCAGCCATCAACCACATCGGACTGGCAAACAGCGCTCACATATTTGGGTTCGCCTTGGACCATCGCCAATCCGTTGAGATGGCAGCGGTCCTCTGGCACCAGTTTGGAGATAAAATCCGGTTTCCAGATGGGTTTGAAACTGTGCGTTACACTGGGTTCGCACAGACAGCTATGTCGGGTGTTCACGAAGATAATATGACCGTTTTTGCGGATACCGATTTCGTGAATATCGACATTGCCCGTGGTCTGCATATTTCGCGGAACAAAGACCTTGTCATGTGCGTTATTTGCCAACTGGTTGGGTGCCAGCACATTTTCCATGCGAACCACCTGGGTCAGCGTGCCTAGGTAAATGCGATCGGCGTCGCCGGATAAACCCATGGCCTGGGGGTACAGGGCTTCATGCAACGCCAGCTTTCCATCTGCCCCGTGACCGGCCAGATAAAGCCGACCGGTCTGGTAAGAGGTAAAACCTATCGAGATATTATTGGCCGCCAGAAATGCGGCCAGACCTTGTGAGAAACTAATATCAATCTTGCCGGCTTCTTCTGCCGGTGTGGGGGGTGCCTGGGTCGGTTTGTTGGTGTTGCCTGGCTCTACGGTTTTTGTATCACTCACGCCAAGCCTCCGATCCCCAATCGCTTTCAGTTGGCAATGTGGTTAGGCAATACCTCCCACTAGGCAAGCCAAATTTCACTTCCTGGCCACGTGCAGAGGAAAGGGAGTCCGGCGTCCGCATTGTCAATCGACATCCCGCCACCATTTTATGTTCACATGCGGTTGATCCGCCTCAACCACCTCACCAATAGTCGGCGTCAGTATTTCAACTTTCTTGTCGGAGGCAGCTTTCAGGGCACGGTCGATCGGCTCATCCCAATCATGAAGAGCCAGATTAAACGTCATCCAATGTACCGGAAGCATGCGTTTGCCGCCCACATCCAAATGGACCTGGACAGCCTCTTCTGGCGTCATATGAATATCACTCCACGACTGACCGGGACCATAAGCACCCACTTTTATGATATTCAAATCAAATGGACCCAGCTGCTTTCCTATTTGGGCGAACAGTTTGGAATAACCACTATCACCACTGTAGAAAACTTTGTGAGCTCCTCCCGAAATTGCCCAGGAACTCCAATGCGTCGCTTTGTTGTCCAGCAACCCGCGACTTGAATAATGTCTATTGGGCGTGGCGACAATCGTCAGTTCACCGATACTGGCACTTTGCCACCAGTCCATTTCCATCACCTGGGTCGCTGGAATGTCCCAGTCTTCAAGATATTGTCCCACCCCCAGTGGAACAAAAAATTTCGTACCTTGGGTCGCCAAATGCCGGACTGTCGCTTCATCCAGATGATCATAGTGATTGTGGGAAATTACGACCGCATCAATACCAGTCAGTTGTTCCAGCTCAAGCGGTGCTTTGTGCGTTCGTTTGGGCCCGATAAACTGGAAAGGTGACACTCGTTGCGACAGCACCGGGTCGGTCAAAATGCGATAACCGTCAATTTCTACCAATACGCTGGCATGCCCAAGCCAGGTAGATCGAAGACCCGGTCGAGGACTATTCTGCAAATCGCTGACATCTATAGGAGTTACCGGAACGGAACCTTCCGGTTCTCGCTGCTGCTCGCCAAAAAACTGTTCCCCAAGGAAATCCATGCCAAGCTCGTTTTCGGCCTGACGTTCCTCATTTACAAATGCACCATCGACATAATGCTCTGAATCTTGAAGTCGGGTTTTTCGTTCTTTTGAAATATCGGTGTGAAGATACCATGCCAATATTCCAACGAAGACAGCGATACCAAGAAACAGGAATGCGATCCATTTTAGAACATTCAGTAATTTTTTCATTTTCGGTTTCCTGCCCCCGCTTGATCCTGCGTTGTTCGAGCAAGATTTAGTGTTTCTAGCACGGTGGTCACTATCTCCAAATACCGATGTTCCCTTTTGCGGCCCGGAGCAGAATTTCCGAAAACAAACTGCTGCGGTGTTCCTGCCAGACACAAATTCCCACAATTTTTCTGTTCCACAAGACCGCTTTTGTGCGACCATGGCTTATGTCTGTTGCATGCCTATCTGATTCCCGAGTTCCATTCATCATCGAGATCGCTCGACTCAATCGAATTTCAGCCCCATATCGCGTATAATTTGTCTCCTTTCTGTGTGGAGTAACCTGCAATGATCGACCTTTATTTTGCTCCCACGCCCAATGGCTGGAAAATCAGTGTGATGCTGGAGGAATGTGGGCTCGATTATAATGTCAGATGGGTGAATATTGGCGCTGGCGAGCAGTTTGAACCGGAGTTTCTGGCAATCAGCCCCAATAATCGGATACCGGCGATAGTCGATCATGATCCGATCGAAGGCGATGAACCGGTCAGTGTTTTCGAGACGGGTGCGATTCTGCTCTATCTGGCGAACAAGGCAGAGAAATTCCTGCCGGCCGATCTGCACGGCCAGATTGCTTCAACCGAATGGTTGATGTGGCAGATGGGTGGGCTCGGCCCGATGATGGGGCAGCATGGGCATTTCAAACTCTACGCACCGGATCGTATTGCCTATGCCACCGAGCGCTATCGCAATGAAGTGCTACGGTTGTTCGGTGTGATGGATGGTCGGCTCGCGGGTCATGATTATCTGTCGGGAGAGGATTACAGCATTGCGGACATGGCCTGTTTCCCGTGGGTGCAAACGTACAAGCGGCAGGAAATTGATCTGGCAGATTTTCCGAGCGTGAAGCGCTGGTACGAGACGCTGAAACAACGTGAGGGATTGCGGCGCGGCATGGCGCTGGGCCGTGACAAGATTAATCGCAATCCACAGGATGATGCCGAAGTGCGCAAGACATTATTCGGAATAAGGGAATGAGCATGACTAAAGTTGAATTTTACTTCGATCTTTCATCCCCATGGACCTGTCTGGCCTTCCACAATATCCAACCGATTATCAAAGAAAACGGCGCAGACATTGTCTGGAAGCCGTTTCTCGTCGGCGGAGTGTTCAACGCCGTGAACCAAAGCGTCTATGCCGCGCGCGAAAATCCCGATAATCCGAAATTCGTGCACAGCTTTCGGGTGATGAAAGACTGGGCGGCATTGGCCGGTGTGCCGATGAATTTTCCTAGCGAACATCATCCGGTGAAATCCGTGCACGCGATGCGCGCATGTTGCGCGCTGGAAGACGATCAACCGGCGCTGCATGAATTCGCGACTGCGGCTTTCAATGCTTATTATACCGATCAGCGCAATCTGGATGACCCAGCGGTATTGGCGGCAATTGCCAATGAAATCGGTATGGACGGTGAGGCACTGGTTGCGCGGACGCAGGAACAGAAGGTGAAGGACAGGTTGCGCGCCAATACCGAGGAAGCAATTGCCCGCGGCGCCTATGGCTCGCCCAGCATTTTTGTGCCTTATCAAGGTGGCGAACGGATGTATTTTGGCAATGATCAGTTGCCGTTGGTTAATCGAGCGATTAAACTGGCGATTGAATAACTGAACGAATCCAATCATAGCCCAGAAATACGGGAGCCTAATCATGTCAGAACGCGTCACCATTTCGGTTGAAAATCATATTGCCGATGTCCGGTTTAACCGGCCGGACAAGATGAACGCGCTCGATCCGGAGCAGATTGATGCGATCATCGATGCGACCGACAAGCTTGCCGAGATGAAGGATGTGCGGGCGATTGTGCTGTCGGGCAATGGCAAAGGATTTTGCGCCGGACTGGACATGGCCAGCTTCACGCAGTCGAGCACGACCGGCAGTCTGGTCGATCGTAGCTATGGCAACGCGAATAAATATCAGCATGTCGTGCTGCAATGGCGGCGGCTTCCCGCGCCGGTAATCGTGGCCATTCATGGTGCCTGTGTCGGCGGCGGCCTACAATTTGCCTCGGCTGCGGATGTCCGGATTGCCACGCCGGATTCCAAATTATCGATTATGGAAATGCGCTGGGGCCTGATCCCGGATATGGGCAGCTACTCGACCTGGCGGAGCTTTGTGCGGGATGATATCTTGCGGGAGCTGACCTACACCAACCGGATTTTCTCCGGCGAAGAGGGCAAAGAGCTGGGCTTCGTGTCGCATCTTGCCGATGATCCGCATGCAAAGGCAATGGAGCTGGCGGCGGAAATTGCGAGCAAGAATCCCGATGCGATCAAGGCCGCGAAGCGGTTGATGAACCAGCTGCCGGACATGAACGAAGACGAGATCCTGATGATGGAAAGCGTCGAACAGGACAAGGTGGGCAGGGCGCCCAACCAGAAAGAAGCTGTCATGGCCTTCATACAGAAACGCGCGGCCAACTTTAACGACTAGTGCCTAGCCGCGCTTTACCATCTGCGCTTCGAGCAACGCCCGGAATTCGCCGTCAATCACCTTGGCACCCTGCGGGTTGGTCAGCACCAATGTTGTGGTGCAGGTGGCGACGCACAGGTCCTTCTGGAAGGCAGCCGACAAGATATCCCATGACGAGTTACCGATGCGTCCAATGCCGCTGCAAATCTCTGCATCCTCAGGAAAATGGGCTTCCCGCAGATAGTTGATCTGCACCGCAGCGATCAGCCAGCGGTCGCCATCCGCGCGGTTTTCCATACCCATGGACCGGTTGAAACGGACCCGGCCATTTTCGAACAGATCAGCCATCGCGACATTGTTGATATGACCAAGCAGGTCCATATCACCAAAGCGCGTCTGGGTGACATTGGAAAAGGGATAGCTTGCCTTTGACAGCTGCCAGGGTTCAGGCTTGGACATAGGTACTCTTCGGAATTTTTCTCTGAGCGCTTAGTTCATTTTGGCGAGCAGGTCTTTTTGCAGATGCTTGCAGAGCCATAGATAAGCAAGGCCGGAAAGCCCGTAAATCATGGCTGTAAAGCGCAGTGCATCCCGAACACCTTCACCAGTAGTTTGACGACAGGCTTCCAGTACCGCCTGGCTGCCCGCGGCCAAAATGTCCGCATCGGTGCCCTTGCAGAGTTCCAGTGTCATCTGACCACCCAAAGCGGCATTGCTACCGATATAGGATGCGGACAGATAGTCGCTGATCGCTCCAACAAACAGAGGGCCAAGGCCATATCCGATCAAGTTGACCACGAACAGTAATATGGCGATTGCCGTCGCCCGTGCTTTGACATCGACCACACCTTGAGCAATCGTATATTGCGAACCCAGATAGGTATAGTGCAGGAAGGCGGCTACGATCAGCATGACCAATGCCGTCGCTTGGCTGTTTGTTGAAAAGCCAATCCAATAGAGCGGCAGCGACAGGATAAGCGACCAGCCTGGGACCCAGGCCACGGCGTTGACGAAGCGACCACTTAGCTTCTCGATCGCATATCCTCCTCCAAAGGTTCCGGCCGCTGCTGCGAGCGATACGGGAAGAACCAGCTGGAGGGCGGCATCGGCAATGCTCAGTTCATGCACACGAACAAAGAACGACACCTGGAAACTGGAAACTCCGTAACCAACAAAGGCGACAATCGTCGCAGCCAAGGCGTTGATCCAGTAGCTGCGGTTTCCGCTCAGTCTTTTCAGTGTTTCGCCAAAGCCCAGCTTCTCAACCTGCGGCGTGCCGGGAGGGTCAGAATAGCCGCGCGGTGGCTCCTTGATCGTGAACAAAACAACCAGGCCAATGAGAACGCCCGGCAAACCCAATATTATAAACGCCTCACGCCAGGAAAAAATCTCTGCAATCGGACCGCCAAAAGCCGCCGCCAATGCACTACCGAGGGTAACGCCCATCGCATAAATGGCGAGCGCTCGCGCCCGGCTTCGCGGTGGAAAATAGTCTGCGATGATCGAATTGGCTGGCGGCGTGCAACCTGCTTCACCGATTCCAACACCGATACGAAACACCAAAAGGGCAAGAAAGCTTCCTGCAAGACCGCATAGTGCGGTCATGACCGACCAGAAGATGACGCTGAATGCAATGATGCGAACCCGATTATATCGCTCTGCAAACCGTGCGATCGGAATTCCGAAAAGCGTATAGGTCAGGGCAAATCCAAAGCCCGAAAGCAAGCCGAACTGCAAGTCCGTGAGCTGAAATTCCTGAATGATTGGTTCTGAGATAACGCCAATCAAGGCGCGATCGATAAAGTTGAGCGTGTAAACAACAAGTAATGAAAACAGAACGTAGTTTCGATAACCACTCGTACCAAATGCCTGTCCGGTATTCGTGGTGGGCGAGCCCTGGGCCTGGGTTGCGCTCATATCATCTCCTAAATCTGTTTTTTGAGATGATGGCCTGATCTGTCTTGCAAGTCCAGCACGCATTGTCTGGTTTTTCAATAAATTGCTTTGAAATATGTTACATTATGTTACATGGATATATATCTCGGTAGGCTCATTTCCGCAGGCAGCGGTTGCAGCATTGTTGTTTCAGGCGAGGAATTGGACTGGTAATATTGCTGAAACGACGGGGGCGTCGCAACAAATGAATGATTATTTTCTACCGGCTGTTGAGGTCGTACAAAAGGAATTGCTGCTTTTCGCAAGCTTGTGTTTCATCATCGGATCCATTGACGACATCATATTTGACATGATGTGGATCGTTCATTCCGCGAAACGAAAATTCCTGATCTACAGCCAATATGATCGTGCCGTTGTCGAGCAACTGCCGTCTTCGGACCAGGATCAACCGCTTGCCATATTTGTGCCGGCATGGCGTGAGGCCGCCGTTATAGGGATCATGCTGCGACGATGTTTGGTGCAATGGGGTCAGGGCAACTATCGTATCTACGTCGGCTGCTACCCCAATGATGATGAGACAATCGCGGCGGTAGCGGATGTGGCGGCCGGTGCGCGGAACATCCGTATCATTATTTGCGACCATGATGGCCCGACGTCCAAAGCGGATTGTCTGAACCGATTGTGGCGAGCACTATGCGAAGACGAGATTCTTGAATCGACCGGCTACAAGGCCATCATTCTTCAGGATGCGGAGGATCTTGTGCACCCCAATGCTCTGGAATTGTTCGACTATCTGATCGACCGCGCATCACTTGTACAGATACCGGTCATTCCGCGCCGCGCTTCGCGCTCGACATGGGTGGCGGGTCATTATGGCGACGAGTTTGCTGAACTGCACGGCAAACAAATGGTGTTGAGAGAAGCGCTTGGTGTATCCATCCCGGCGGCAGGAGTGGGATGTGCTTTCAGCCGGGGTGCTCTCGGTAAGCTGTCCGCCCGAACCCAGGGCAACCCGTTTGACGCGTCCAGTCTTACTGAGGATTACGAACTTGGCATCAACCTTACCGAAGGCGACGCCCGCGGAATTTTTGCGCGGCTCAAAGATCGACATGGTCAATGGGTGGCTACACAGGAATTTTTTCCGGACAATTTTGAAGATGCGATAAGACAGAAAAGCCGCTGGATGATCGGCATCGCCTTGTCAGGCTGGGATCGGCTCGGATGGAAAGCCTGTTGGCGTGAAAACTGGATGCGCCTGCGCGATCGCAAAGCCAGTTTCGCAGCCATAATTCTGGCATTGGCCTACATCGCAATTCTGTTGACGGGATTGTTATATGTTGTCGGCCTGACCGGCTTTTATCAGCCCGGACCGGTTTCTGGTTTGCTGAAAACCATGCTTGCGTTCAATGCCCTGTTTTTGTTGTGGCGACTGGCAATCAAAGGCTATTTTGTATTTGCGCTTTACGGATTGCGCGAAGCCTTGCTCTCGGTTCCTCGAACATTTGTAGCCAATATGATCAACATATTGGCGGCCAAGCGTGCGCTTGTTCAGTATCTGCAAATTCTTTCCGGTGCTCCGGCCAGATGGGAAAAAACAAACCACTTTCATCCCGATACTGCCAACGTCAAGCGGCTAAGAGCAACCGAAAACATCCGCCGGAGCCAATAAACCCATGTCCATCAATAAAGGTGCTCCTTTGAGAGCGCTCTCCACTATTGCTATCTTCTGGATAGCGGTCCGGATTGTTTGGGAAGCGATATTTCCCTCTGCGAATTTGCAGCCAGCAATGGCCGCAAAAATTGATGCTAGCGTGCCGCAAGGTGAAAACGCCGTCAAACCCTTGATCCCGCCACCGGCTGTTTTTGATAAAATTGCCTTAATCAGCCGTGAGCCGGAACCGCTAGGTGATCGAGGGCAAGGACAGGCTCACTTCCAAAAGGCGCCGTCTTTGGTGGCGGGCATTTCCGGCAAATGGCTACAAAGGGCGTTACTCGTGAAAAAACAATCTGAACCGTTAAAACCGCCCAACTCCAAGGGTGTTGGGGAGTCGATACCGTCAATATCACCAATTGAGGTTTCGGCTTCCAAAAGAGCTGCCGGCTTACTTCCGTCATCAAAGCCTCTATCTGGCTACCTCTGGGCCTTTGCTAGGCAAAATAACGGTCTGGCACAGTTCGGCGCGGCGGCACCAATTGCGCAATCGCCGGGCGGACAATATGGCGGGAGCCAGGCAGGAGCCATTGTGGCCTATCGACTGGCGGGGAACCAGCGGCGCAGCCTATCGACTTTTGTTCGCCTGTCGACTGCCCTGTCCACCGCTGGTGAAGAGGAATTGGCGATCGGTATAAGGGCCAAGCCTATCACCAAGCTGCCCTTGTCCGTATTTGCTGAACAACGGCTAGGTGCAAAGAATTTTCGCAATCGCGGGACATCGGTCTACTTGGCGGGAGGAACCGGGCCGGATAGGCTGTTGGCCGATTTCAATTTGGAAACCTATGGGCAGGCAGGTTTTGTCTTTGCCGATGATAGCAGCTATTTTTTTGATGCTTCGGCGACCTTACAGCGCAGGTTATGGGCGCGCGGTGACTATAAGGTTACGGCCGGGGCCGGGATCTGGGCTGGAGGGCAAGAAGGATTGACGCGCGTCGATATCGGACCGCGGGCCAATCTTCATATCCCGCTAGGTAAGTTGGATACGCGACTTTCACTAGATTGGCGGCAGCGAGTTGGCGGGAATGCACTGCCGGATTCCGGATTGGCCGTAACTGTCGCAACGGGGTTTTGATGATCTTGTGTTTCGGGTTTCTCAAAGATTCTTGACCATAGTTAGGTCAAGTCCCTTTATCCTGTAACGAAAAGGGATTAGTCCTTGGAAATATGGATATTTACCTCCCAATAGCCAATTTGTCGGTCGATGCGTTTGTTATCGTGTTGCTCGGCGGCCTGGTGGGTATCCTGTCCGGCATGTTTGGTGTTGGTGGTGGTTTCCTCACCACGCCGCTTTTGATCTTCTATGGCATTCCGCCAACCGTCGCTGCCGCATCGGCATCAACACAGGTTACGGGTGCCAGTATTTCCGGGGTTGCGGCCCACATGCGCCGGAAGGGCGTTGATTTTCGGATGGGAGCAATCTTGGTGGTTGGCGGGATTGTTGGTACCTTGATAGGCACTGGCCTTTTCCAGATTCTACAGCGCTGGGGTCAGATTGATACCGTAATTTCCGTACTATATGTCCTGATGCTCGGCAGTATCGGCGCAATGATGGCCAAAGAATCCTGGGGCAGCGTCAAGGCGGTTCGCTCCGGCAAGCCGTTACCAGCGCGCAAAAGGCGGCATCATCCGTTGGTCGCGAACCTGCCGATGCGATGGCGCTTCTATCGTTCCGGGCTCTATATCTCGCCCATCGCGCCTTTCGTGCTCGGCCTGATGACCGGGATATTGACAATGCTACTTGGTGTTGGCGGCGGATTTATAATGGTTCCGGCGATGCTGTATCTGCTCGGCATGGGCGCGCAGGTCGTGGTTGGCACTTCGCTTTTTCAGATATTGTTTGTCACCATTGCCTCAACCATGATGCACAGCATGACAACGAGAGCAGTAGACATCGTTCTGGCCAGTCTGCTGCTGATCGGCAGTGTCACCGGCGCGCAGCTTGGCGCGAAATTTGCGCAGCGGATGCGGCCGGAATATCTGCGGCTGGCCTTGGCTGTCATGGTGTTGTTGGTTGCCATTCGCATGGCGTTGGGGCTTGGTTTCCAGCCGGACGAGATTTACACGGTGCAGTTGTTATGACCGGGCTGAGATCAAAATTCGCGACGATATCATGCGCTCTTGGTGCCCTGTTTCTGACCGCGGCGAACACGCCGGTTCTGGTGCCTGATGTGTCGCAGGACAAGATCAGTATCCAGGGTGATTTTAACGGCGCGCAGCTGCTGTTATTTGGTGCGATCACTTATCCACCCGGCACGCCCAACCGTGATCAGGCCGATATTGTCGTCGTGCTCAAAGGCCCGACAGAATCTATTGTACTGCGCGAAAAGCAGCAGGTAGCGGGAATCTGGATCAACGCTGCAAGCAGCGAATTTCGCTCCGCCCCCGGTTATTATGCCGTTGCTTCCTCGCGGCCGGTGGAAGAGATTGTCGATGACAAGACGGCCGATATTTATGAACTTGGTCTCGATCATCTGCAATTGTCACCCGCCAGCGCCATCGACAGCAAGGAACTGGACCGGTTTACCGATGGTCTGGTGGATTTGAACACGCGCGGCAGATTGTACAAGAATCTGCCCAACAGCGTCGAAATTACTGATTCCGTCCTTTATCAGGCACGCATCAATTTACCTGCCAGTGTGCCCGTTGGTAAATATTCTGCCGAGACGTTCCTGATCATTGATGGCCGCGTTGAAGCGGCTGAAATCAAAGACATTACCATCGAAAAAATCGGGTTGGGACGGTTCATCACTAACCTGTCACAGGAAAACGGTTTTATCTACGGCCTTTTGGCGGTTCTGATTTCCGTCATTCTGGGCTGGGCCGCAGGCTATCTGTTCCGGAAAATCTGACGCAAAGGCATAGTTCGCCAACAGTTTACCTTTTTGAAACGCCGGTAAATCTTCCTTAACCATGATGGCTTAATCCTGCCGGTAGATAAACAATACAGGATTGTGCCTTCATGTCTGATATGGGTTCTCATAGTTTTCCAGCCGCTCGCCCGCTTCCTTCCGATGATGATGACGTAGCGGCCGAACCGGTGGCCACATCTGCGCCAACAGCGACGCCGAAGCGGTCTGAAGGGCACAAGATTGGTGAAGTCATTGAAATTGCCGGATCAGGCTCTCGCATCGTCATGGATGCAGCGGTTCTGGGCAGTTTGACTGAACATCCCGACGCAACCGTAAAAATGGCTGGGCAGGTCGGTAGTCAGGTTAAAATCCGTGTCGGACAGACATGGTTGCTCGCCAACATCCGCACGCAGAAACTTTACGAAGGTCAGGCCGGCCTGATCATTGCCGAAATTGACTTTCTGGGCGAGGGCGATGAAGAACGGCTCACCGGTCATATTTATAATTTCCGCCGTGGTGTGACCCGTTATCCGGTTCCCGGTTCGCTGATCTACGCGGTTACGACCGCTGATCTGAAACAGGTTTACGCATCCGATGGCCGCGCCAATGTTGAAATCGGTACGGTATATCCCACCGACGACATTCGCGGTGCGCTATATGTCGATGCCATGCTCGGCAAGCATTTCGCGCTTCTGGGATCGACCGGTACCGGTAAATCGACATCGGCCGCGCTGATCCTGCACAAGATTTGCGACATCGCGCCAGAGGGTCACATATTGATGATCGACCCCCACGGTGAATATTCAGCAGCCTTTAAAAGTAACGGACGCCTGTTCGATGTGAACAATCTGAATCTGCCCTATTGGCTGATGAACTTTCGCGAGCATTGCGAAGTATTTGTGCAATCCACTGGTGATGCCAAACAGATGGATTGTGACATTCTCGCAAAATGTCTGCTGGCCGCGAAGGCCAAGAGCCAGGCCGCGCAGGGTGTGGCTAAGCTGACCGTGGATAGCCCGGTACCTTACCTGTTGTCCGATCTGACGACGATCATCCAAAATGAAATGGGTAAACTGGACAAGTCCACCAATTCGGCGCCTTACATGCGGCTGAAGACCAAGATTGACGAGATCAAGGCCGATCCACGCTACAGCTTCATGTTCTCCGGCATGCTGGTTGGCGATACGATGGCAGACTTCCTGTCGAAAATTTTCCGCCTGCCTTCCGACGGCAAACCGATTTCGATTATCGATGTATCAGCCGTACCTTCGGAGATTACACCGACTGTGGTCGCTGTCTTGAGCCGTCTGGTTTTCGACTATTCCATCTGGGCAAAAAATGAACCCCAGCGTCCGATCCTGCTGGTCTGCGAGGAAGCCCACCGTTACATCCCCAATGATGATGTCGGCGGCGACAGCAGTGTCCGCGATATTTTGAGCCGGATTGCAAAGGAGGGCCGTAAATATGGCGTCTCGCTGGGCCTGATTACGCAGCGTCCATCGGATTTGGCCGAGGGTGTGTTGTCGCAATGTGGTACCATATTGTCCATGCGTCTGAACAACGATCGTGACCAAGCCTTCGTGAAAGCCGCCATGCCAGAGGGTGCACGCGGTTTTCTCGACTCCATTCCTGCACTGAGAAACCGAGAGGTTATTTGCTGCGGTGAGGGTGTCGCGATTCCCATTCGCGTATCGCTTGATACGCTGGTCGAAGAACGCCGTCCTGCGTCGGAAGATCCGATGTTCAGCGAACTGTGGCGCGAAAACGGCGGCGAGGAAGAGATTATCCAACGGGTTATCAAGCGCTGGAGAAGTCAGGGGCGTTAATCCCCAGGCCAACTTTTATCTTTGTTCATAGGTTGTTGGTCGAAGACCAATAGCGCGTTCGATCCATTCGATTACATCTGTAGTCAATGGGCCGGACATGATGCCCGGTCAGTTTGGATGGAGAACAGAAATGACAAATGCAAAATTCACGGGAGCAATTGCAGGGCTGGCGCTGATTGCCATGACGTCCGTGATCCCGTTTGCGGCTAGCAAGGCGCATGATGGCAAGCATAAGTTCGACAAAAAATGGAGCGAAAATCTGGCTAAGAAGATCGAAGCCAAGGTTTCCGCCGGTATGGCAAAGGGCGCGATCGGAATGGAAAAAGGCGCGGACAAAATGCTGCGCGGCGCCGACAAGATGGAAGCCTATGCCGACCGGCTGGAAAGTGATGCGGCCTTTCGTGAGGCTGAAGCCGCCAAACGGAACAAGTGGAACGAAGGCAATTTGACGGCAGATGAACTGCTGGCACAAGCGCCCGAGTTTCGCCGCGGTGCCGCCGAGATGCGCGAAGGTGCGGCGGAAATGCGAAAAGCGGCTGAGAAAATGCGGCGCGGCGATACGAATTAGGGCAAGGCTAAAACCAGACCGTCTTGACCATGCTAAATCAAGTTCAAGATGACGGATCTGGCGGTTAGCGGCTAACCCAAACGTGCAAGCGCCGCCCGCAGCCGTTCCGCTTCCGCGCTTTTGTCGGCGAGATCGGCACGGGCTTTTTCCACCGCTTCCGGTTTAGCTTTCTCAACAAAATTGGCGTTGCCTAACCTGCCTTCGAGAGACTTGGCTTCTTTGGACACGCCTTCCAGCGCTTTGCCGAGACGTGCTTTTTCGGCATCAATGTCAATCGCACCGGCCAGCGGTAGGACATAGGTAGCACCATCGATAACAATCTGTGCGGTTGCGCCCTCAGGTGCTGGATCAAAGGAGAAACTCTCCAAACGACCAACCCGATCCAGAGCAGATGCCTGCCGCTCAATCCGCTGCTGCAGGGCATCATCGCCATCACGAACATGGGCAGTCATCTTCGTGCCCGGCGCGATATTGAGTTCGACCTTTGCTGTACGGGTTGCCGAGATCAGGCGGATGAGCCAGTCGACTTCTGCCTTGGCATCGGCATCGATTTCCGCTTTCGGTTCCGGCCATTTCGCGACAATCAGATCATAGTTCCGACCACCGGTTTCGGAAGCCATGCTGTGCCACAGTTCCTCTGTGATAAACGGCATGAACGGGTGCAGCATCACAATGATCTGGTCGAGCACCCAACCGGCAACCGCCCGCGTTTCATCTGCCGCAGCCGCATCATCACCTTGCAGCAGTGGTTTGATTAGCTCCAGGTACCAGTCGCAGAACCGGTCCCAGGTGAAGTGATAAATGGTGTTGGCGGCTGCATCAAAGCGGAGGTCACCCAACGCTTTGTCGAGGGTGGCCAGCGTTTCGGTCGCCTCGGAAATGATCCAGCGGTTGACCGGCAGCTTGGCCTGTGGCGCGCGGAGCGTTTTGCTCGCGCCAATGCCATTCACTTCACAAAAGCGCGAGGCGTTCCAGAGCTTGGTCGCAAAGTTGCGATAGCCTTCGACCCGTTTGTCATCCATTTTGATATCGCGGCCCTGGCTTTCCATTGCCGCCATGAAGAAACGCAAGGCGTCTGCACCATATTGGTCAATCAAGCCGAGCGGATCGACAACATTGCCCTTGGACTTGGACATTTTCGAGCCGTCTTCGGCGCGCACCAGCCCATGCAGATAGAGCCGCTTCCAAGGTACGTCCTTCATAAACTGTATGCCCTGCATCGCCATTCGCGCATCCCAAAAGAACAGTATGTCAAAGCCGGAGATCAGCAGATCATTCGGGTAATGGCGCTTCAGGTCTTCGGTTTCTTCGGGCCATCCGAGCGTTCCGAAAGGCCAGAGGGCAGAGGAGAACCATGTGTCGAGAACGTCGGGATCGCGGGTCAGCGCGACACCTTCGCCGGCTTGTGCTTGCGCGGTTGCCTCATCCTCAGCGACATAGATTTTACCGGCTTCATCAAACCAGGCTGGTATCCGGTGCCCCCACCAAAGCTGGCGCGACACACACCAAGGCTGGATATTTTCCATCCAGTTGAACCAGGTTTTCTCCCAGGTTTTCGGGACAATCTCGATACTGCCATCGCGGACGGCCTTGATCGCTGGCTGCGCCAATGTCTCGGCATCGACATACCATTGATCGGTCAGCCAAGGCTCAATCACCACACCGCCGCGATCGCCAAAAGGCGTTGCAATGGTGCGCGGCTCGGCATCATGCTCTTGCGTCTCACCGTCCTTGTTTTTAGAAACATGCGGGATCAGGAAGCCGAGTTCCTTCATCCGCTGCACCACCAGTTCGCGCGCGCCATCGATGCCGTCTTTCTTGAACCGGTGAAGGCCGATAAATTCGTCCGGCACCAGACCGTCGGCCGATTGGCAAACATTGGCTTCGCCATCAAGCATGTTGAGCATCTCGCTGGCCGCAAAACCGGCGCGCTTCCCGACTTCGAAATCGTTGAAGTCATGGCCCGGTGTGATCTTCACCGCGCCGCTACCCAGTTCTGGGTCGGCATGTTCGTCTTCAACAACCTTGAAGCGGCGTCCTGTAATCGGCTGCTCGATCTCTTTGCCGATGACGCTTTTATAGCGCTCATCGCTGGGGTGCACGGCGACGGCCATATCGGCCAGCATCGTTTCGGGCCGCGTGGTCGCGACCTCAATATAGTCCTGTCCATTGTCGAGTTTTACGCCATCAGCCAGCGGATATTTGAAATGCCAGAAATTGCCTTTCATATCCGTAGTCTCGACTTCCAGATCGGAAATCGCGGTTTTCAACGACGGGTCCCAATTGACCAGCCGCTTGTCGCGATAGATCAAGCCATCATTATAGAGATCAACGAACACCTTGAGCACGGCTTCGTTCATGCCGTCGTCCATGGTGAACCGCTCGTTCGACCAGTCCATTGAACAGCCCAAACGGCGGAGCTGTCCGGTGATCGCACCGCCGGATTCCTCTTTCCATTCCCAGACTTTTTCGACAAATTCTTCGCGCGTATAGTTGGTGCGCTTGTCCTGACGTTCTTCCATCTGCCGCTCGACAACCATTTGGGTCGCAATGCCGGCATGGTCCATGCCGACCACCCAAAGCGCATCCTTGCCCTTCAGCCTTTCGTGACGGATGATGATATCCTGCAACGTGTTATCGAGCGCGTGGCCAATATGCAGGCTTCCGGTGACATTGGGCGGCGGATTGACGATCGTAAATGGCTCCGCATCGCCGCGTTCAGGGCGAAACTGGCCGGATTTTTCCCAATGTGCATACCAGCGCGCTTCAATGGCCGCCGGGTCGAAATTTTTATCTAATGTCATGCGCTGCCTTTGCCAGCGCTTGCGCTGTTATTCAACCGTGCAAAATTGCGTCAATTTCGGCATTGGCTTTGGCCCGTAATTGCCGTTTGCAGGCGGCAAATCCCGGTTGTGCATTTAACTCTTGCGCCTTTGCCACTGACTTTTCGATCAAATCGCCAGGCATCAGGGTCGCTTCGACCATGCCAGCACCAATGGCCTCATTGGGTTTCAGCAACATGCTCGACAGTGCCAAGCGCCGCCGCCATGAGGGTTCCAGCCAATGATCCAATATCGCTTGCGGCACGGGCGGGAAGGGCAGTCCGGCCTTGGCCTCGGGCAGTCCGATTTTATAGTGGCCAGAGGCGGCATAAATCCAGTCAGCGCACAACATCATGATCCCGCCAGCGCCAATGGCGTTACCATTGACCGCGCATACAAATGCGCAGGGCAGGCGATGGAGCGATGCGGCATAAGCGTTGATCGCAGCAATTGCTTGCTTTTGCCCAGTCTCATCGAGGGATGCTGCAATTTTGGTGTCCATGCCGCAGGTAAAATGTTCGCCCGCTCCCGTTAGCACCACGCCACCTTTGGGTTTGTCCTGTGACAACTTCCGGAATACTTCCGTGCCCTCGTTGAGCAACTCAGTCGACAACGTATTGCGCGGCGCGTTGGTGAGGGTGACGATTACGGTGTCGCCGTCAGTTTCGGTGGGAAAAAAGCTCATTCGCTTTGGCCTTCCTTGGTCCAGCGGCCCATCCAGTCGAACACCGCGTTGTGCCATTGGATGCTATTCTTGCCTTTGAGCACCCAGTGATTTTCATCAGGGAAAATCAAAAGCTTGGATGGGATATTTCGTTCCTGTGCATAGGTGAACGGCATTATTGACTGCGTATAGGGAATGCGGAAATCCTTCTCGCCATGGATGAACAAGGTCGGTGTCTTCCATTTGTCGATATGCTGGACCGGATTCCATTTTTCCGGATCAGCGCGTTCCCACCAGGGCCCACCATGATCCCACTGATCGAACCACAATTCTTCGGTGGAAAAGGCAAAGCTGCGCAGATCAAATATGCCGGCATGGTTGATGATGCAGTCAAACCGATCCGGCCATTGGCCCGAAATCCAGTTCATCATATAGCCGCCATAGCTGGCACCCAGTGCGCAGGATCGTGTCCCGTCTATCTGTTTGTCAACTTTCAGTGCCGCTTCGTAACCCAAACGCAGGTCCTCAAGCGGCTTTCCGCCCCAGTCCTGATTGATGCTGTCCATGAACTCCTGACCATAGCCCGATGACCCGTGGAAATCGATTGTCACCACAGCATAGCCTTGCGCGGCCATGACCTTGGGATTCCAGCGATAAGACCAGCTATCGCCAAAGCTGCCCTGCGGCCCGCCATGCACCAAAAACGCCATCGGTAGCTTTTCCTTGGTGCCTTTCGGCTTGATGATCTGACCCCAGACCTGATGGCCTCCAGCACCTTTGAAGCTAAAGCGTTCCACAGCAACTTTGCTAATCTCCGCCAGCCTCTCGCCATTAATATTGGTAAGCTGCGTAACCTTTCCATCAGCATCCCGGCGATAGATATCATCCGGTGCTTGCAGGCTTTTTCTGGTGAAAATCATCGATCCGTCTTTTAACGGCGTGATATTTCCGACACTGCCACTTCCGGTCAGACGAGTGACCTTGCCATCGGCAATGTCCACTCGAAAGGCTGCATAGTCGAGAATTTCCTGAGCCGTCACAATCAGCGCCTTGCTGTCCGGTGTCCATGTGATCGAACTGACAGAGCGATCCCAGTCGCCGGTTAGTATCCTGGGTTCCTCTTCACCTTTGCCGAGCAGTTTGATGACCTTGCGATCACTTTCGTAACCCGGGCGTTCCATTGCCGCCCAGGCCCGCCATTGGTCATCCGGAGAGAAAGCAGGCAAGGTATCTGTTGCGTCTCCGTTTCCTGGCATGAGTTTCGGTTCGCCGCTGGAAAGGGCGACGCCGTAAATGTCGAGATCGGTTGATTTGGGTTCATTGCGATCTGCTTTGCGCAGTGTGAAGGCCAAGCCCCTTCCACTTGGAGACCAGGAAATTTCTTCTCCGCCGCCAAAGGGTTTTGAAGGACTATCGCCTATAAGATCGCCATCTAGTGCAGTTCCCTTGCCGGTGAGCTTGCCATCTTGCAAATCAAAGGCAAAAATCCGGCTGTAGTTGCCGGGCTTTTCCCAACTCGACCAGTGGCGCACGAACAGATTTCCATATTCACGGCCTGTACCAGGACCGGGCAGGGCTCTATTACCATCACCACCTTCAGCTTTACCACAACCAAATGTCGGGCAATCTTTGGCGATATCTCCCCAGACCGCAACCTTGTCGCCCTTGGGGGATAGTTTGAAGCCAGCGATATCGGCTTGGAGGTTGCTAGCCTGCACCGGTTCGTCCTCCTGTCCATCAGAAGTTATCGCAGCCTTCCAAAGCTGTTCTGTTCCACTGGCATCGGAAAGGTAGTAGAGCAAACCTCCATCAGTAGAAAAGGAAGGGCTGTGTTCACTTGCGCTCGCTTTGTCGGCAATACGCAAGGGAACCGCATCTGGCTTGGTCAGGTCAAGCAGGTAAAGCCCCTTTGAGCGTTCATAGCTTTCCGGATCAGTTTCAGTTACGCCAAAAGCGGCCCATTTCTCATCGGGCGAAACAGTCACAGAACCAACGCGTTTCAGCGTGGCGAGGTCTTCTGCTGTCATTGATCGAGCAAGAGCCACGGGGGTGGACAAAAGCGCGCCTGTGATCAACAAGGCGATACATGATGCTTTGGATAGATTGTTCATAAACGCCGGTTTAGCAGGCCTGCGCGCTATAGCAATTGGGATTGAAATTACTTGTCGTTCAGCCTTTGAATTTCACGAGCAACCATTTCCTCGACCAGCTTTGGTAAATTCTCATCCAGCCACTCTTTCAGCATCGGTCTCATCAGGTCTCGGGTGAGGTCTTCCAGAGAGGTGCCACGACTGGGGTTTGTTGGAGCCGGGGTGCTGGATCCCTCCATAGCGACCAACGCTGACAAGGACTGACGCATAGAATCGAGCTTCTGATCATTAATCAACCGTTCTTCCTTACGGCGATCTCCGAAAACACCTTGAGCCGAGGATGGTCCGGTGTCCTTCACCTCATTGGTTAGTTCGAGAACGCTGTCATCATCGCCGGTGGTCTTCACAGTGGGTTTTTTGGTTTTACTGCTTTTGGTCGCAATATTTTTTGGCAGCGGTGCGATAGGTGTTACGTTGTTGGGAACAGGCTTCAAGTGCGATGCAGCATCTTCGCCTTGCTCAGTATCTTCATTTTTTTCGGCAGAGCGGTCTGTGTCAATCGCCTTGTCCTCGGCAATGATTCGCTTAATCGACGACAGAATTTCTTCCATGGACGATTCTTTATTTTGTTCTGCCATTTGCAAAAGCCCCAAACTCAAAAAATGTTAAAGCCGCTAGTTGTCCAATCTCTTTAGCGCATTAACCTCTAGATCGGCAACCGTTAGCCGCCCGGTCTTATTCGCTTTCTCTCGACTCCGGCAAGGGCTCTATGTCAGCCGTTTGTGCGGGTGTATCTACAGTCCGGGTCGCCTGGGGTTCAGGATTTGGGTCCGATTGAAAATCGTAGAACTGGTTTTTAACTCGGTCATAGTTGACTTGCGGGTCATAGAGTGGGCCGCCTTCAAGACCCAGATCACGAGCTTCCGCACGGCCCATGGCAGCCAGCAACGTAAAGCCTGCCACATAGCTGTTGCGCCGCGCTGTTACCAATTGCACCTGTGCGTTGAGCAATTCCTGTTCCGCGTTCAAAATGTCGAGGATGGTTCTGTTGCCTACGCTATTTTCAGCTCTGACGCCTTCCAGGGACAGCGCGCTGGCTGCCACGGCTCGCTCCGACGACTGGATGACTCGCTCGGATGCGCGCCAGCTGGAATAAGCGGCGCGTGTTTGCGCGATGATGTTGCGTTCTGTCTCTATAAGCTGTTCATAAGCCTGACCCGATCGCGCCTGTGCCTGTCGCACCTGCGCCGCTGGCCGTCCACCCTGATAGATTGGAACAGTCATGCGCACACCAGCTTCTGCGTTCGATTGCTCTTGAACAAAGTTCACGCCCGGAACATTGCCGCCGAGCGTGTTAAGGAAATTGACATAGCTACCCTGAGCATAGGCCTCGACTGTAGGTTTGACCGCGCCTTTTGCAGTTTTGATATCGATTTCAGATGCTGCGCTTCGTTCTTTGGCTGCAAGCAGGTCGGGATTGTGTTGTAAGGCAATATCTACGGCTTCATCGGGTGATTCTGGTAGATTGGGAAGTGGTGGTGGTGATTGCAGCTCACCGGGAACCTGTCCTACTAAGGCAATATAATTTTCTTTGCTCGTGATCAGGTTTGCGCGTGCAGATTCCAATTCTCCCTTGGCAACTTCCAAGCGCGATTCGGATTGGGCAACATCGGTACGCGTGAGATCACCGATTTCAAAACGGTCACTGGTCGCTTCCAGATTGACGGCTAGAACACCGACATTGGCGCGATTGAGCCGCACAACGGCCTCATCCCGCATCACATCCATATAGGCGGCGACTACGTTGCTGAACAAGCTGGCCTCGGTACCTCGCAGGCTAAATTGACCGGCGACAACCCGCGTTTTAGCAGCACGCACAGCATTTTTTACCCTGCCTCCGGAATAGATTGGCACATTGAATTCACCTCCTGCGCTTGCTTGCCGAAGAGGTGCGTTAAAACTGTTCGAGTTTCGAAGAAAATTTTCCTGAAAGGTGAAGCGGGATCCTGAATTCGGCCGCCCATCGGCTTTGGCGATAGCAACATTCTCATCTTCCGCGCGCTGCCCCGCTTGCGCTCCGGACAATGTCGGGTTCGTTTTGTAGGCAGCGACAAAAGCTTCACGCAGAGTGTCAGCATGGGCAGGAGTAGAGAACGTCGCAACGGCGACGGCGCTAAGCAACAGATGGCGCTTACACATTGAAAAACGTCTCCCTGGGAAGTTTTGCAAGAATACCCGCATCTTAGAAGCTGAAACTCTTGGCTTGTTCAAAGCCGGGCAGGGCGACGCCACCGCAATCTGCGAAATATTGATACCCAATAGTGCCACCTGCCTTGTGCCCGATGACAAGACGCGCGACGCCGTTATCCATGATCGCTCCCACTAGCCGGCCGTCGGGTTGCAGTTGTTCGACCAGCGCGTTCGATATGGCATCAACGGTGCCGTCAATAATGATCACAGAATAAGGTGCGCTTTCAGCAAAACCATCACTATGGCTCGCTTTTTCAACCTGGACATTGTCGAGTTCGCTCAGGTTGTTTTTCGCCTTAGTCGCAAGCTTTGATGACTGCTCTACGGCGACGACCGAACCCGCAAGTTGTGCGACTACCGCAGCGGTGTAACCTGTCGCGGCCCCTATCAGCAGAACATTGTCGTCCTTTTTCAATTCGGCCGTATTCAGCAGGCGCCCCGTGGCGAGTGGCGCGTTCAATGCGCGTCCGTCGCCGATGGTTACACCACGGTCGGAATAGGCGACACTGCGTGATGCGGCAGGCACAAAATCTTCCCGTGCAACATGGCTCATCGCGGCAATGACACGAGGGTCGCTGACATCGGTTGTCCGCAGCTGGCTGACAACCATCGCTTTGCGCATTTCCTTGAAGTTCTCGTGACCCACTTTACCACCCTTGATGTGTATTAGTATATTTCAAAAACGAACCATGCCATCTCTGTATTATTAACGCAATACAGTATGGAAATATTCTGTTAGCTTCTAGCCGCACTTGCCGACGCAGCCAAGACGGATTTCGGCGTTTTTCCAATGATAGCAACTTTTGCGTAACATCATGAAACGCACACCGGGATAAGTTAGGGTTGACATTGCCGGCAAAGCGAAGCAATTGCGCCCCCTCTCCGGCCCGATGGCGGAGTGGTGACGCAGCGGATTGCAAATCCGTGTACGCCGGTTCGATTCCGGCTCGGGCCTCCAAAACTTTTCTCAACCACATGCCGTTTCTTGCCAAAAGGCAGAGCGGTTGCAAGCATTGACGTCTGGCGTCGGCGTGAGCTCGCCCAAAGAGATGTAAGAGATGAGGTCAGGAAAAAATCCTGACCCTTTTCCAGACATACAACGGGCAGACAATTAGCTCGGGTCTTTCAGATAGGCGATTACGTCCGCCCGCTGTTGTGCATCCGGCAGGCCAGCAAAGACCATTTTTGTCTTTGGAATCACGCGTTGCGGTTTTTCCAGATACTGGAACATTTTTTCCTCGGTCCAGGTAATACCGCTATTCTTATTGGCATCAGTGTAGTTAAATCCTTCAACTGCACCTGCCTGATTGCCCATAATTCCTGCCATTGATGGACCAATGCGGTTCACCCCTGGGTCGGTGACATGGCAAGTGCGGCACTTGGTAAATACCTTTTTCCCGGCCTCTGCGTCGCCGGTCAGGCTGGCATATTCAACACCATCAAGCGTTGCTATGTCGTCGGCAGCGGGTGTTCCAGAATCAGCAGGCGCAGCAGTCGTTTCAGTTACTTCTGACGCTGGCTCTGATGCTTTTGATTCGGTTGTGTCTGCTGGCGGAGTGGATTCTGATCCTCCACCGGAACAGGCTGCTGCGAGAGCCGACAAAGCAATCACCCCTGTTAGGGTTTTGAACTTGAGCATATTGTCTCCTCTTTCCTGAATTAGATGGCATATTTGATGTGCCAGCCGTGTAGTGCAGAATTCCGAAAAATTGAAGGAAGTTTTTGGTGCTAGCAGCATATCAGTATGCAGGTGATCGGGGCTACCGGAAGTACAATTGCCTCTACGGAATCATGTGCCACCGACATACCGCCAGGCGTCAAAACTGCGATTGGGCTGTCCTTAAAGGTGTTTGCAAATCAAACAACCGACTCTCGTTCGAATATAGATATTCCTCAAGACATTGCTTGTTTTGGATCCCCCGTGAGGATTCGAACCTCAATTGACGGAGTCAGAGTCCGTAGTCTTACCATTAGACGACAGGGGAGTACCGGGGCGCGCAATAGGCCCGGCATGCAAGCTGGTCAAGGTTTTTCAAATCCGCGAGATGGCGGGTCGTTTAGCGCTAAACTCTTGCACATCGAACGCCCCGGGGTTATCTCTACAGTCAAGTACCGGCGGTATTACCCGATCCGGAGAAATATAAGAGTAACGGTTATGGTGGATGAATCATCCCCATCGCCGCAACGACAGGACGGCGGAAAACCGGCAAAGACGGCCCGCCCGAAACATGCGGCGACACATAAAAACGGGAGTCGAAATGCGCCTCCCTATCGAAATAATGGTGCTCGCTGGCCCAAATTGCGGTCTTATGCGGCGATTGATCTAGGTACGAACAACTGCAGGCTACTGGTCGCAAAACCTTCTGCTGATGGTTTTATCGTGACCGATGCCTTTTCCCGCGTCGTGCGGCTAGGTGAAGGCTTGGTCGAGACAGGGCGGATCAGCAACCGCGCGATGGACCGGGCTGTTGCGGCTCTTTCCATCTGTGCCGACAAACTGAAACGCCGCAATGTAACACTGGCGCGTTCCGTGGCGACAGAAGCATGCCGACGGGCAAGCAATGGCGACAAGTTTATCGACCGTGTGCGGCAGGAAACCGGCATTGCGCTTGATATCATTACAGCCGAGGAAGAAGCGCGTCTTGCCGTACTTGGGTGCCAGATTTTGCTGGAACCGGGCAAGGGGCCAGCTTTGATATTCGACATTGGCGGCGGATCAACAGAATTGGTGCTGGTCGATACATCCGGAGCGGCCCCCGAAATCATCGATTGGCTCAGCGCGCCGTGGGGCGTGGTCTCGCTGACCGAGAGCGAGAAATATGATGGCAGCGATGCGAAGGCGCGCGAACAGGCCTATTCCAACATGCGCGCACGGGTCACTGACAGTTTTGCGGAATTCGCCAGTCGCTTGCCATCTTCCGACAATAGTGATTTTCGCTTGCTGGGCACCAGCGGCACCGTGACCACGCTGGCCAGTCTGCACCTCAAACTGCCGCATTATGACCGAAAGGTCATTGATGGTTTAATTGTGCCAGCCGAATCAATGCGCGACATCAGTGCTATGCTGGCGGCATGTTCTCCAGAGGAACGTGCGGCGATACCCTGTATCGGCAAAGAGCGCGCAGATCTCGTGGTCGGTGGGTGTGCCATTCTCGATTCCATCCTCGACATCTGGCCTGCAAGCCGGGTCGGTGTAGCTGATCGCGGGATTAGGGAAGGTATATTGCGTTCCTTGATGTCCTCCAACGAAAGGGTGCGGCGATAATGAAGAGGAAATCGCCATGAGCCGGGGCAGGTCGGGACAACGACAGCGCGTAAAAACCGCCAAGGGCCGGAAAATCGGCTCGACACGCTGGTTGGAACGGCAGTTGAACGATCCGTATGTCAAACAGGCGAAAGCGGATGGTTATCGTTCGCGTGCAGCCTATAAGATATTGGAACTGGACGAGCGTTTCAAATTTGTCCGCAAGGCCAAAGCCGTCGTCGATCTTGGTATTGCGCCGGGCGGTTGGGCCCAGGTCATCCGCAAGTTCGTTCCGCAGGCGAAGATTGTTGGCATCGATTTGTTGCCGGTCGATGCAATCGAAGGCGTCACCATCTTTGAAATGGATTTTATGGATGACAGCGCGCCAGACAAATTGATGGATGCGCTGGGCTGTGCGCCTGATCTCGTCCTTTCTGACATGGCTGCCAACACGGTCGGGCATCAGCAGACAGACCATCTGCGTACCATGGGCCTGGTGGAGGCCGGCGCCTATTTTGCGATTGAAAACCTGCAGGAAGGCGGCGCTTTTGTTGCAAAGGTCCTGGCCGGCGGGACTGACAACGAATTGCTGGCCATGCTCAAAAAGCATTTCAAGACTGTCAAACATGCCAAACCTCCGGCAAGCCGCAAGGGTTCATCCGAATGGTATGTGGTGGCTCAAGGTTTCAAGGGACGGTCGGAAACCGCCTGAAAAGCCAATGGCGGCGAAGTTTACAATGTTTACTGTGTCCTTTTAGCGATATCTATCCAGTCGACTGCCGTTCAAAGTTCACACAATTCTCATAGTCGCAAGTGCAAGAATAGCGTGCAGGGATGATATTCAAAACTGAGAAAGAGCTGGTCAGTTTTTATCACAAAGCGTGGTTTGTAGGAAAGCGTCGAGAATGGCTGATACCGGGCGCGACCGGCTCTCACCCCGCGATTTACCCGACACGCTCACTCTCAACCAGGCCTCAAACCTCGGACTATTTAGACCCGCGTGCCTTGGCGATCATATCCTTGATACCATCATAGCCGACCGCGCCGACTTCGGTCTGATTGCCCACCACAAAGGCCGGTGTTCCGGTAAACTGAAGCTTCCGGGCGACCTCGATGTTGTTCTGTAACTCCCGCTGAGCCTCTGGCGTCGCAATAAACTTGCGGGCTGCGGCCATATCCAGGCCGACTTCCTTGGCCGCGCTTTCGATTGTTGATGGGGTAGGGCGTCCCGTAGCGAACATGGTTTTGTGGAAGGCGTAATATTTCCCTTGCTTGGCGGCCGCCAATGCCATCAGGGCTGCGTCATTACTCGCTTCGCTAAGGATAGGCAGTTCGCGAAACACAACCTTGATATTCTTGTCTTCTTTCAACAGCCGGTCAATATCGGCCGTCGTCTGTTTGCAATAGGGGCAGGCAAAGTCGGAATATTCGACAATGATAACATCACCATTGGGGTTTCCCGCAAAAGCAGCTCCCGCAAAAGGCGCTTCGATATCGGAGCGTATTTCATCAATTGCAGCAGTCTTTTGCCTAGTCTGCAATATCTCGACAGCTTCGGGAATGATTTCCGGATTTTTGAGAATATAGTCGCGGACAATGGCCTCGATGGCCGCCTGTTGTTTGTTGTCAATGCCCGCCGCCAGTGCGGCCCGCGCAGTTTCGTCGCTGGCGGACGTTCCGCCTGTTTGCATGAACCAGACGGCTGCAGCCGCTGCTATGGCCAAACCGCCACCTGCCATAATCATCCACTTTCTATTTGTATTTTCCACGTTCTTCCATTCCAAAAGACGAAGCCTCCTTGTCGAAGCTTCGTCCCTTTGTCCACAATTGTTACAGGGGAGTTTAGATTTTGCCTGTCAGCGTTGCTTGCAAACCAGCTTAGCGACGACGCCGGTCTGACCGTTCAAATTCATTTTTCGCGATCAGAGATATGTCCTGCGCGCGGATCCATTCCGGTGTGTTTTCCTTGATTCCTGCCATAGCGATTTGCGAGCTGCGGATCGCACTGCCGTAATTGCGCTGCAGCAGGGCACTTTCTGCGGTCGCCAATTGCGCGCGCGCGGTATCGCCTTGTTGGGAATAGACAACGCCTAGTTGATACCAGGCGAAAGGATTACGGTTGTCCTTAACGACGGCGGCCTTCAGGACCCGCTCTGCCTCTTCAAAATGCGTTTCATCCTCCGTTGCAATCAGTGCATGGCCGAACAGGCTGGCGATCAGAGGCTGGTTATTGGTCAGGCGTACGGCCTTTCGAAGTGAGGCGATAGCCTCTTTCGGTCTACCGGATTCCAGCAGGATCTGGCCGTGCAGTTCCAGAAAATAGGGATCATTCGGCGCATCTTTGAGGAGATTATTGACCTCAAGCAAAGCGCGGTCGGGATAAGCGCTTTTATGCCAGGCATAGGCGCGTGCATAACGGGCAGGGATACTCTGGTCGCTTTCCGGGAATTTGCGCAACGTGGTCGTCGGTTCATTGGTGAAACCAAGCAATTTTGCCTTAACACGCTGAAAACGTTTTTCAATTTCCGGATCTGGCGGTGTGTCCCATGCCGGATCGGCCTGGTAGACGTCTCGGAGCAGCGTCACGCGCTCGCCAGAGAGCGGGTGGGTGCGGCCATAGCTATCCTCTTGCGGAATGCCGAGACGGAACTCATAATTTTGCAGCTTTTTGAAGAAATCAATCGAACCCCGACCAGTGATCCCAGCGGCGGAAAGATAGCGTGCGCCAGCGGAGTCTGCTGCCCGCTCCTGCACACGGCTAAAAGCCAGGAATTTACCGGTCGCAGCCTGCTGACCTGCGGCCAATATCCCGGCGCCTGCATCGCCAGCACCTGCGGCAATGGCGGCGGCACCCAGGATCAGGCTGAGAATGGTAATGCCGGTTGCGGTCTTGATACCCTCATCAAATCGGATGATATGACCGCCGGTAATATGACCCAGTTCGTGTGCCATGATCCCCTGAATTTCGACCGCACTGTCGGCGGCCTCGATCGTACCGGAGTAGAAAAACATGCGCTGTCCGCCCGCGACAAAGGCGTTGATCTGGCTACTGTTGATCAGGATAACTTCGACATCTTTTGCATCCAGTTCGGACACTGCGACCAAAGGTGATACCATATCGCTGAACAGCGCTTCAGTCTCGGCATCGCGAAGAATGGATTGCGCGGCAACCGGTTGAACGGTGATCGCGACCATCGCGAGAAACGCGGTGATGAGTTGTCCGATGCGGGAGAGAGAAAGGTGAGCAAACGGTTGGCGCTTGGTATCATTCGGCGATGACATAGATTTCCTTCGGGACGTCCTCTGGATGAAGTTCTGGCAAATTCGCTTGTCCATTACCACAAACAGAGTGAACCTGCGATGAAATCTATCTATTCCTCTGCAAACCGGAATTTGTTCGGCAATGGCCAAAACGGTCGGGATGGGATTATGGGCCTCTGTATACAGAGGCCCATATTCAAGCAATTAATCGCCAACAATCAACCAAAGGTCCGTTGCCACCATCCGCCGCGCGGCGATTCCGCCTTCTGGTCGGTTTTATCTGCCGTATCATCGGTTTTTTTAGTGACCTTACTTTCCTTTGCAGCGCTCTCATCAACTTTTTTTGCAGCCGACTTCTTCGCTGTTGTCTTTTTGGCGGGGGCCTTCTTGGCTGGTTTTTCAGCGGCTTCCGTGCCGTCCGCATCAGCCTTTTTGGCCCTTGAACGAGTCGTTTTTTTTTGCCGCCGGTTTTTCTACCTTCGCGTCATCGGTCGTTTCCGCCGCTGCATCTGATTTTTCAGCTGATGCTTTGGTTTTGCGTGGTGCGCGGCGACGCTTTGGCTTCTCTTCGTCGTCTTTCGCTACACCGTCATCGGCGGCTGGTGCACTGTCCGTTTCATCAACTGGCGTTTCCGCTTTCTTGCGTGAGCGGCTGGTCCGCTTCGGTTTTTCCGCTACCTCAGCATTGTCATCGGAACCAGTCTCTGCTGCTTTTTCATCATCCGACTTCCGGTTGCGTCCACCTCTGGAGCGTCGCGATTTTGGCTTTTCGCCATCATCGCTGCCTTGCTCTGCGGTTTCCGTTTTACTGTCTTCGTCGGACTGTTTATCGGCGGCTTGGTTGCCGTCACCTGTTTCGACCTTGCTTTCGTTGTTACGATCTCCGCCGCGTCCTCGACGTCCGCGCCGCCGCCGCCGCTTGCGGGGACGTTCTTCTGCCTCTTCATCCGGTTCAGCGGTGTCGACAATATCGTCATCATCTTCATCGACAATCGGTTCGAATTTCGGAACATTTTTGGGAGGGCCGCCAGAGCCTTTGACTTCCATCCGCGCGCCTTCAGTTTCTCCATCAGGTGTGATCTCTACTGAAACGCCGTAACGTTTTTCAATTTCATCAATCTCGTGCCGCTTGCTGTTCAGCACATAGATTGTGGCTTCCTGGCTGGCCGTCAGCGTAATCTGTTTGGCTTTGCCTTTGGCCGCTTCTTCTTCGATCAGACGCAGGGCTGAAAGCGCAGAAGAGGACGCCGTACGGACAAGTCCTGTACCTTCACAATGCGGGCAGACCTTGGTTGAAGCTTCCAATACGCCGGTGCGCAGGCGTTGGCGACTCATCTCCAGCAATCCAAAGCTGGAAATCCGGCCCACCTGAATGCGCGCGCGATCATTTTTTAACGCGTCGCGCATCGCGCGCTCGACCTTGCGGATATTGCCGTGACGATCCATGTCGATGAAATCGATAACCACTAGTCCAGCCATATCACGCAGTCGTAATTGGCGCGCAATTTCCGCGGCGGCTTCCAGGTTAGTCTTGACCGCTGTCGCTTCAATGCCATGTTCCCGCGTGGAACGACCAGAGTTGATGTCGATGGACACCAAAGCTTCGGTCGGGTTGATCACCAGATAACCGCCGGACTTCAGCTGAACCTCGGGCTGATACATGGCCGAAAGCTGATCTTCGACACCATAGCGCTGAAACAGCGATACCGGGTCGGCATAGCTTTTTACGCGGCGGCTGTGGCTGGGCATTAGCAATTTCATGAAGTTTTTGGCCGCTGTATAGCCATCTGCGCCCTCGACGAGCACTTCTTCAATTTCGCGATTATAGATGTCACGGATGGCGCGCTTGATGAGATCACTGTCGCTGTGGATCAACTTGGGGGCGACTGCACCCAATGTATTCTCCCGAACCTCATCCCACAGCCGGGCAAGATAATCGAAGTCGCGTTTGATTTCCGGTTTGGTCCGCGACAGGCCTGCAGTGCGAACGATGCAGCCCATTGTGTTGGGTAGATTAAGATCGGCGATGATCGATTTTAACCGCTTGCGATCACCGGCATTGTTGATTTTCCGGCTGATACCGCCGCCATGAGACGTATTGGGCATCAGCACACAATAGCGGCCGGCCAGGCTCAGATAGGTGGTGAGAGCCGCGCCTTTATTGCCGCGCTCTTCCTTAACGACTTGCACCAAAACAACCTGGCGGCGCTGGATAACATCTTGAATTTTGTAACGCTTGCGCAGGGCCATGCGCTTCTGGCGCGCCTGATCGCTGGCTTTGGCTACGTTTTTGCCGCCACGACCACCACGTCCGCGGTTGCGGCCCTTACCGCGTCTGCTGCGACCTTTGGCTTCGGTTTCTTTGTCGCTGTCTGCCGATGCATCGTTATCATCGTCGGCTTCGTCTTCAGCTTCACCGTCTTCCTCATCGCCGCTATCTTCATCGCCATCTTCGTCGTCGTCACTGTCATCGCCATTGGTATCTTCGGCTGGCACTTCGCCTTCGGTGACATCAATTGTATCGACGCTTTCGTCTTTCTCGACTTCAACCAGTGCGGTATCCAGCTCTTCGGTCGCTTCGCTGCGCACCATGTCTGCCGGTGCATCTTCTTCCTCTTCCTCTTGAGCGCGCAGGGCCGCTTCTTCGGCGGCATGCTCGGCTTCCTCTGCGAGCAGGCGTTCGCGGTCTTCTTTTGGAATCTGGTAATAGTCGGGATGGATTTCGCTAAAGGCCAAAAACCCGTGACGATTTCCGCCATAGTCGACAAAAGCGGCCTGTAGCGACGGTTCGACCCGCGTCACTTTTGCTAGATAAATATTGCCTTTTAGCTGTTTATGTTCGGAAGATTCAAAATCGAACTCTTCAATTTTGTTCCCTTTTACGACCGCCACCCGGGTTTCTTCCTGGTGGCGCGCGTCGATTAACATGCGCGTTGTCATTCAATATACTCCTGGCATGATGCGGCGGGAATGCTCCCGGCGGGACCATGCAATATAAAAGGGACGACGTCTTCTTGCGCGCTGCCGAAATAGGGGGAGCGGGCGGCGTCATCCGGTTAATTTCAAATATCTCTGAAAAAAATGTGTCTGCGACAAATGCATGGCCCGGGCCGTTAGCCAGGGTCTTTCCGTCCATAGAAACGCTTCCCTGTGGAAGAGTTTCGGAGCCGGAGATGTCATGCCTCATGTCGCTTCAACCTGTATATGCTGGATAAACATCCAGCTTAGCTCGTGCCGTTTTTAAAATTTCTGACGACACAGATGGGGTGCTAGCACCGCAATAGCAAATCGGCAACACAAACTATCACCGTATCGGACCACCGGCATACTATCGTTGCGAATAGGGGTTAAGTTCATCGCAAATATAGTAAAAATGCTGTTAACCAAGTCATTTTACCGGCGCTTATAGGCTTATCCTTAATAGGGTTTTTACCGCGTTTTGTGGTGGGAAACCGAGGATGATGCCGCCGATATGAATTTTAACTGGACCGACATGGCTGGCACATTGCATAAGGCGGCCATGCCATTCGCAGCAATTTTAGCATCCTCGCTATTGGCCCTGAACCCTGCAGGTGCGGGCTCTGTAAGCCGTATCGATAGCAGCGATGGTCAGATAACTGTTTCTTTCGACGGTCTGGTGGAGGGTGCGTCGACATTCTCTCTAGTTGGTCCCGATCGCATTGCCGTAGACATCAAAGGCGGCAAAGCCGGGCGTGGCGGCCACGCTGAAGGGATCGTAAAATCCGTGCGTCAGGGGCAGTATGACCCTAATACGGCGCGGATCGTTTTCGATCTCGATCGTCCTGCAGTCATTACCGGAGGCAGTTTTTCCGCCGATGGAAAAAGCCTGAAACTTAGCATGCAATCAGTTGGCGGTGCTGCGATCAAGAAGGGGCGTAAGTCCTTCTTTCCGCCGGTTAAATTCCGGGCCGAACCCCCGAAGAAAACCTACAGCGTGAAGGTGCCCCTGGGAAAACCGCAAGACACTGTGGATCTCCCGAAAATCAGTGGTCCTGATGACCCAAGCCGGCCGCTGGTTGTTATCGATGCGGGCCATGGCGGCCATGATCCGGGGGCGATTTCTCCGCATGGCAGTCAGCGCGAAAAGAACATCACTCTCGCCATTTCACGCGCTGTTCGCGATCAGCTGGTTGCCAGTGGCCGGGTGCGT
Source organism: Parasphingorhabdus sp. (assembly GCF_059726685.1). Lineage (NCBI taxonomy): Bacteria > Pseudomonadati > Pseudomonadota > Alphaproteobacteria > Sphingomonadales > Sphingorhabdaceae > Parasphingorhabdus > Parasphingorhabdus sp. Next base: position 2,724,366 of record NZ_AP041068.1, on the reverse strand, counting down.
GTGGCGATGACACGCGACAGTGACAAATATCTTGTGCTCGAGGAGCGTTACGGCATCGCCCGCAGGCTGGATGCGGATCTGTTCATCTCTATCCATGCCGATGCTGCAGGCAATGAATCAGCCGCTGGCGCTACCGTATATACCCTTTCCGAAGTGGCATCTGACCGGGAAGCGGCCAAATTGGCAGCACGTGAAAATCGGTCGAATATCATCAATGGCGTCAATCTTGGCGGGTCAAATCGCGACGTGTCATCGATATTGATCGACCTGACCCAGCGCGAAACGATGAATGTATCCGCCGATTTTGCAAAGCTGCTGATCCGCGAAGGGCAGCGGATGATAAAGTTCCGCACCAATCCACATCGCTTCGCGTCTCTGGTGGTATTGAAAGCGCCTGACACACCGTCGGTTTTGTTTGAAAGTGGCTATCTGACCAACAAAGAGGATGTCGAACTGCTGAGCTCCCGTGCCGGCCAGTCGAAGGTTGCCATTGGTATCGCCAACGCAATCGAAGCACATTTCGCGCGGAAACTGGCACAGCGCGGATCGCAAAGCTCTGGTGCGGGGTCCAAATAGCGGATATCGTAACACTGACTTTTGTAACATCATGTGTCGGTAAAGTTTTTCGTCGATATTCTCTGGAAAATGCTCCTGATACTGCTAGATAGCGCAGTATATGGTCGAAAATACACCCGATAATCAAGGCACTAGCGCGCCCGAAAGTCTTGCCTACAAGCTGGAACGCAACACTGGCGGTTTTCTCAATCGTGTTGAAAAACTGTGGGAAAATCGTTGGTTTCGGCTGTTTCTGGCCTTTGTCGCATTATGCTTGCTGGGCTGGTTGCTGATCTGGGTTATTTTCGCTCGCGACCTGCCTGATGCGAAGACCCTTCAGCAATATGAGCCGCCATTGCCCACAATGGTGCGCGCTTACGATGGCGAACCGGTTCACAGCTATGCCCGTGAACGCCGGGTACAGTTGGAATATGCCGAATATCCTGCGCTATTGATACGCGCTTATCTGGCCGCAGAAGACCGGACATTTTTTGAACATGGCGGTCTCGACTATCCCGGCATCGCAACAGCGATTGTGACCAACATCTCAAGCAGCGGACGGCCGGTCGGTGCATCCACGATCACACAACAAGTTGCCAAGAACCTGCTTTTGACCAATGAGGTTTCCTATCGCCGCAAGGTACGGGAGGCTTTGCTGGCTTACCGGATTGAAGAGGTTCTGACCAAGCAAGAGATTCTGGAGCTCTATCTCAACCAGATATTTCTTGGCCGGAACGCTTATGGTGTGCAGGCCGCTGCTCAGGCTTATTTTGGCAAGGACGTAGATGAACTGGCACTGCATGAAATGGCGTATCTGGCGATCCTGCCCAAGGGGCCGTCCAACTATCGGCCTGAAAATAACGAACAGCGCGCTATTAACCGGCGCGATTGGGCATTGGGTCGGATGCTGGACAATGATTGGATCACGCAGGAACAGCATGATCTGGCAGTTGCCCAACCTTTGGGTGCGATCCGCTCTCGCGGTGCGCGCTTTCAGCGCGTTGGCGGCTATTTTATCGAGGAAGTCCGGCGCCAGTTGATCGAGCAATTTGGCGAGAATGAGGAAGCCGGACCTTATAGCGTTTATTCCGGCGGCCTGTGGGTTCGCACGTCGTTGAACCCCGAATTGCAAGACTATACCAAGGTTGCTCTGCGCAATGGCTTGCTGCGTTATAGTCGCGGCAAAAGCTGGAGCGGACCGATTAACAAGATCGAGATGGATGATCAGTGGGCGCAGCGCCTGGCCTCAACTTTCATCAATACTGACCATGCTGACTGGCGCATCGCGGTTGCTTTGAACCGTTCGGGCAATGGTGCTGAAATCGGGTTTACCGATGGCACAACCGGGCGCATCGGGAACGCGCCGAGTAAGCTGGCCGCAGGTGATATTATCGCGGTAAGCCCGGCCGGTGGCAGCAGCTATGTGCTGCGCAATGTTCCCAAGGTTTCGGGCGGAATGGTGGTGCAAAACCCTCGCAACGGCCGGATATGGGCAATGCAGGGCGGGTTTGATGACCGGATGAGTTCGTTTAACCGCGCAACGCAGGCAGAGCGCCAACCGGGTTCCACAATCAAGCCGTTTGTTTATGCCACCGCGCTGGACCAAGGCATGACGCCAGCGACCATCATTGTCGACAGTCCCTTTTGTGTTTATCAATCGGCGGCGCTCGGCCGCAAATGTTTCCGCAATTTCGGCGGCTCTCGCGGGGCAGGAGAGCAAACGCTGCGTTGGGGAGTGGAGCAATCCCGTAACCTGATGACCGTACGCGCCGCAAATGATGCGGGAATGGACAACGTGGTAAAGACCATCAAGACAATGGGTATAGGCGATTATAAACCCTATCTGGCTTTTGCGCTTGGCGCCGGTGATACGACCGTTGAAAAACTGACCAATGCCTATTCCATGTTGGTAAATCATGGACGGGAACTGCAACCTACGGTCATCGACTTCGTGCAGGACCGTCAGGGCAAGGTCATTTTCCGTGCCGATAAAAGGATTTGTGAAGATTGTAATCGGGATGATTGGGACGGCGAGGCAATGCCGCGTCCGCGTCCGGCCGGGAAACAGCTTATGGATCCAATGACGGCTTATCAGATGGTCAATATTCTTGAAGGTGTGATCACCCGCGGTACCGCGCAGAATCTGAAAAGCCTGAACCGTCCGCTATTTGGCAAGACCGGAACAGCAAGTGGTCCTACCAACGTTTGGTTTGTCGGTGGCTCCCCAGATATGGTCGCTGGTGTTTATATGGGCTTTGACCAGCCTGCTAATATGGGCGGCTATGCCCAGGGCGGTACTTTGGCCGCACCGATTTTCAAGGAATTTGCTCAAAAAGCCATGGCTGGAATGCCAAAAACGCCGTTTGTTGCGCCGCGCGGTATCCGTATGGTCAGGGTGGACCGAAAGAGTGGCAAGCGGGTCTTTGGCGGCTGGCCGTCCGATGACCCCAGGTCGGCCGTGATTTGGGACGTATTTAAACCGGAAACCGAACCAAGGCGATCCATCCGCAAGGAAGAACTGCTGGCACGTCTGGAAGCCCAAAAGGCACAAATAAGAGCCGCGAAACTTGCAGCACGCGAACGTGATGCCAACAACCGCAACCGGCCAGCACAAAATGATGCTGACTTCCTTCAAGATGAGGGCGGAATCTACTAGCAGCGGCAGTCCGCGAACCTGCAGCGCTGGTGATGCACCGGTGCCACAATTTACGACGAACGGTGATAGAATCACCCAAAATCGGCCCATTTTGCGATGGGCCGAGTTGCCATCTTCTTGAAATAATCAGGCGCATGCCCAATTCACGCGAGCGGGGCAACACCGAACAGGGGTTTGGAGTTGAATATGCGTAGTTCGTATAAACTATTTGCAGTCCTTGCCGCAGGAACGTCTCTTGCGTTCAGCGGTGCCGCACATGCCGGAGAGCCTTATGTAGGTGCATCGGCAGGACTGAATTTACCAAGTGATTCAAAAAATCGCGGAGAATTTGAAGGCGATGTAGCAGCAACGGCTGACTTTGACGCTATTCCATCGGGTACTGATCTCGATTGGACGACAGAGCTCAATAACGGCCTCGATCTGAATCTGTTGGCTGGCTATCGTTTTGACAATGGCTTCCGGGTGGAACTGCAAGGCTTTTACAACAAGGCCAATGTTGATTTGCATCGGGATTTAGCCGTTGGTGGAACCGTGATTGACGGCTTAGATTCCGCGATACTGACCCGTGGTGCCGCCAATGCGGCCAATCCCACCGTAGGTGCGGTATTGAGTACCGATGACGGCCAGATCAAAAACTATGGTCTGTTTGCCAATGCTCTCTATGATTTCAAGATCAGTGAAAGTCTCGTGCCTTATGTGGGCGCGGGCGTTGGCTTTACCAGACAGGATGTCGAATATGCGCCATCGGGAATCGATGTGGTTGATGATAAGAAGACCCGTTTCGCCTATCAGGGTATAGCTGGTGTGACTTACAGACTGAGCCCGTCCTTCGAGCTTTTCGGTCAATATACTTATCGTGCCACGGATCGCGGCGACTATGATGTCAATCTGTTGCCCGCGACTTTGGGCGTGAAGAGTGAGCAATCATTGTTCAATGTCGGCTTCCGCATTCCTCTTGGCGGCGGTAACTAGTTTCGGGTGATATTTCCCCGATAATATAGAAATATGCGCGCCGTCCGAACGACTATGTCCAGGCGGCGCGCATTTTACGCGTTTCCCTGCTGACAGCGGCGAAAACCCCTGCTATCGGCGCGGACATGACTGAACGTTCCCATATTCGTAATTTCTCGATCATCGCGCATATTGACCATGGCAAATCCACTCTAGCGGATCGCCTGATCCAATATACTGGCGGTTTGACCGAGCGCGAGATGAGCGAGCAGGTGCTCGACAATATGGATATCGAACGGGAACGCGGTATCACCATCAAGGCACAGACGGTGCGGCTCAACTACACTGCTAAAAATGGCGAAGCTTATGAGCTGAACCTTATGGACACACCGGGCCACGTCGATTTTGCCTATGAAGTGTCGCGCAGCCTGGCCGCCTGCGAAGGCGCACTGCTGGTGGTTGATGCGGCACAGGGCGTTGAAGCCCAGACGCTCGCCAATGTGTATCAGTCGATTGAACATGATCACGAGATTGTTCCGGTGCTCAACAAAGTCGACCTGCCTGCAGCGGAACCAGAACGGGTCCGTACCGAAATTGAAGAGATTATCGGTCTAGATGCATCCGAAGCGGTGCTGGCTTCGGCCAAGTCCGGCATTGGTATCGAAGACATATTGGAACAGGTTGTCGAGAAAATACCGGCACCGGGCGGCGACCGCGATGCGCCGCTGAAGGCCATGCTGGTCGATAGCTGGTATGACCCTTATCTGGGCGTTGTCATTCTTGTCCGTGTGATTGACGGTGTGCTGACTAAGGGACAGCGGATCAAGTTCATGGCGCAGGGCACCGAGCATCTGGTTGACCGAGTTGGTTGTATGCGGCCGAAGATTGAGCAATTGCCGGAATTGGCTGCGGGTGAGATCGGTTTTATTACAGCGCAGATCAAGGAAGTATCCCAGACAGCAGTTGGTGACACGATTACTACCGTTAAAGGCGGAGCGGAAGAAGCATTGCCGGGCTTCAAAGAAGTGCAATCCGTCGTGTTCTGCGGTCTCTTCCCGGTCGATGCCGCGGATTTTGAAAAGCTGCGTGAAAGCATTAGCAAACTGCGGCTTAATGACGCCAGCTTTACCTTTGAAATGGAAACCAGTGCCGCGCTGGGACAGGGGTTCCGTTGCGGTTTCCTTGGCCTTTTGCATCTGGAAATTATTCAGGAACGCCTGACCCGTGAATATGACCTTGACCTGATCACCACCGCGCCATCTGTGGTTTACCGAATGGTGATGAATGATGGATCGGAGCAGTTTCTCCACAATCCCGCCGACATGCCGGATGTCGTGAAAATATCCCATATCGAAGAACCGTGGATTGAGGCGACCATTTATTGCCCGGACGAATATCTCGGCGGTATTTTGAAACTCTGTCAGGACCGGCGGGGCGTGCAGAAGAATCTGACCTATGTCGGAGACCGCGCGCAGGTCGTCTATGAGTTGCCGCTCAATGAGGTCGTGTTCGATTTCTATGACCGGTTGAAGAGTATCTCGCGCGGCTATGCGAGCTTTGACTATCATCAGGTTGGTCTGCGGACGGGCGATTTGGTCAAGATGAACATTCTCGTCAACGGCGATCCGGTTGATGCGCTCAGCATGATCGTCCACCGTGAAGCTGCCGAATCACGCGGACGTCATATGTGCGAGCGGCTTAAGGATCTGATCCCGCGCCATCTTTTCAAGATCCCGGTGCAGGCGGCGATTGGCGGCAAGGTCATAGCCCGCGAGACAATCGCAGCGATGCGCAAGGATGTGACCGCCAAATGCTATGGCGGTGATATCAGCCGAAAGAAGAAGCTGCTCGACAAGCAGAAAAAGGGTAAGGCCAAAATGCGTGAATATGGCAATGTCAGTATCCCGCAAGAGGCGTTTATTGCTGCTCTGAAAATGGGTGATGAAAGCTAGTTAAGCACCTATAGTATATATATTATTGAACACGCATAATGCCCGGGGTGCAGGGCTTGCGGGCTCAAATACATATACGAAGCTTTTTACTTTTCTAACTCGCAAGCCTTGATCTTGCCTGGCAGCAGCGCTTTGCCTACCGGGCGAAAGCGTGCGAAATAGCCGCCAAGTTCCGGTCGCTCCATAAAGCCGATCAGCTGATAACCAACCGCTTCAAATTCGCAGAATAGCTGTTTGGGCCGAATACCATGCTGGACAAAGGGGCGATCGACATCGACAACAATCACTTCGCCGCCATCATAGCTGCCACCATTTATATCCCGGCGGATGGAAGGACGCAGCCGTGACAGAAAAGCGTAAGGTTCCCGCACCTCATGGTACATATGGACCAGAAAAATACGGTCAAAGCTGTCTTCGGGGAGGCGCGGATCATCTGGCGCACCCAGCTTTATGGAGACATTGTCCAGCGCATCGCGAGCGACTCGATCGGCAAGCCGTTTTATTGCGTCCTTGTCGATATCCTGTGCCAATACCCGTCCCTCGGCACCGACTCTTTCAGCCAACCGGACAGTATAATAGCCTTCACCAGCACCAATATCAGCAACTGTCATGCCGGGTTCGATTCCCGCAGCCTTCATGATTTCTTCCGCTTCACCAACCTTGTCGCGTGCGGTTTCGGTCGACCATTGATTGCCAGCAAGTTCGGATACCGGCCGAGACGCCGGCGGATAGGCCAGCGCGGTTTCCGGACGGTTGGCATCAGCATCGGGTATTCGTTTGCACCCTGCCAATGGAGTGGTGGCCGCCAATGCAGCAATTGCAATGACGGGCAGAAAGAAATGATTGCCAGTAAAAATACTCATGTTGAAAGATTTAGGCGAGGGATGCGACGGGGGCAATGGGGTTAATGGATGTTGGGATCGTAAATGCGGTTGAACGCGGTTCTTGGACTGCCGATGTCCATTTGGGTGCAGAAACGGACATCACTTCTAGCTTAAATAGTGCAGCCTGATACCTATTGAACCTGGCATAAGGCTGGCTTGATGAAATTTTGGTTCATCATAGGCGCTTTTTGCGTGCGAAGTGCCGTAGCCTTCCGAGGGATATCCACCTGACAGGTCAAAATTCTGATTGCCATTTTCATCATGGAATACCGAAATGGCATAAGGCTTTTCGGCAAGGTCCGGGAAATTGACGGTCAAGGAGCCCTCCTTGGCCGGCGGTCCCTTAAACCCGACAGCGCGATCATAATCATAACTATTGAACGCCTCCGCACTATCAAATAACGCGATGTAGATTTTGCCGTGACTATTGCGAATGCCGTTGATCGACACTTGCATTGTCCTGCCAGAAGGTGCCTGCAATTGCTCTTCTTGCTGTGAAACCTGAACCGGTTTTTCCGATGGTTCTTGTTGCCTGGTCTGAGAGGAGACTGGCCCAGTGTTTTCCGCCGCAATAGCATCTGTACCGCTGGCGTTGGCAGGCGATATCAGACTGGCAAGCCAACCTCCACCAAGGACGATGGTTGCGGTTGCAGCAACGGCAGCGATACGTTGTTTATTCGTTGGCATGGAAATATCCGTTTTTCAGATTTGTTAGTGCGATGATCGGTCTTGTGCGACTTTATCCGGTTCAAATTCCGGTGGACCGAAGAAATAGCCGAGCTTGTTGCGCCATCCCTTTGCTGTGATGACATTTTCGGCGACGCGATAAATGCCGTGAAAAAAGGCGATCAATGGATTGTTGCTGTTGATCGGCTTGACAAGACCGTAAACGACAGGCGCTTTCTCTTCGGCAAAGGTGCCAAACATCCTATCCCAGACAATGAATATTCCCCCATAGTTGGTGTCCAGATATTCAGGGTTTGAGCCATGATGGACGCGGTGATGGGAAGGTGTATTGAAGATCAGTTCAACCGGGCGCGGTAGTTTCTTGATCGTCTCCGTATGCAAGGCTGTTTGATACAGCTGCACCATGATCTCGGCAAAAGCGACCACAATCGGATGGAACCCGAGCAGAACCATGATCACGGTCCCGAACATCGGCCAAAGCCCATCCATCGGACCAAAGCGATAGGCCACGGAAATGTTGAAATGCGGTGAGCTATGATGAACGCTATGTGTCGCCCAGGCAAAGTTGAACCGGTGCATGCAGCGATGTTCCCAATAGTATAGTAGATCGGCGACAATGATGCAGATAGCGATCGTGGCCAGATTGGTATCAATCTCGAACAGCGCAAAATCCTGCGATCCGTAAACAAAGACATAGTAAAGCCCGCCTAGCACCAGAAAATTGATGCCAATGAACATGGCAAGTGTGATGTAGTTGGTAATCGTGTCGCCGATGATATCCCAGTTGAGACGTCCTTTCATACGATAGCGAACGAATTCCAGCGCGAGGAAGATCAACGCACCGACGAAAAACCAGTCGTTGATCATGGCATCCCAATATTCAACCCAAGAGGGGTCGATGCTCTCAAACAGGAAATCCAAATTTTTACTCCGAATCTTAAATTATCAGACTTGATAATATTGAAATAGAGAGTTACATTAAATTGTCAATGTTGATAATTTAATGGAGATTCCATGCCGCGTCCTGCACTGAAAGAAGAACGCCGCGAACAAATTCTGCAGGCTTTTGAGCGCTGTGTGGCCCGTTATGGAATAGAAGGTGCAACCCTGGAAAGGATTGCCGAAGAAGCGAACCTGGCACGGGCGTTAATCCGCCACAATGTCGGCAATCGGGACGATCTTGTGCTGGCCTTGATTGAGCGGTTTTTTGCGCGCTCGGATGATCAATGGGCAGCGTTGACTAAGGCTCTTCCCGAAAAGAACAAAACCAAAGCGCTGATCGAGTATCTGTTCGATTCCCGTTACAGCGACTCCCAACTGGTTCTGCTAACCGAAGCGCTGATTGCCGGAGGAGCGCAGGACAAGCAACTTGCCAAGCGACTGCGCGACTGGATCGATCAATCTCTTGACGTGATGACAGGCATCATAAGGCAGGATTTCCAAAAAGCGGCATCAGACAGGGTGGAAGCCTGTGCTGCTGGAATCCTGGGCATCTATTTCAACGTCGATAGCTTTGCCCTGATCGGCGATATGTCCCGTTTGCGCGGTGCATCCAGGGCCGCCGCCCTGGCTTTGGTAGACAATCTTGAAAAGGGAATGAGCCGATGACATTACTACCTCGCAAAGCCTATGTCGAAATGAGTTGGCAGAAGCGCGAGAAATCGAAAATTTTTTCCAACAGCTGGTCCTTTGCGGCACTGGGAAGTCATCTGCCAAAAGAAGGTGATTTTCGAGCGCTTATGTGCGGAGACTATCCGCTTCTGGTACTCCGGCTGGCCGATGGTTCCTTGGCGGGATATCACAATGTCTGTCGTCACCGCGGGACACTATTGGTGGAAGGAGGCGAAGGGAATATCGGTAAAGCCATGATCTGTCCATATCATCGCTGGACCTACAGTCTGAACGGCCAACTCCGGGGAGCACCGAACATGTCATCATGCTTCCCGGATATGGATCGCTCAAAGATGGGATTAAAGCCTGCATCAGTTGGTGTGTTTCAGGATATGATTTTTGTTCACCCCGATCCCCAGGCAGATTTTGAAAGCTGGATCGCACCTATCGCCGATAAAGCCTGGCCTCATGATTTGAGTGCAAGCGATCTGCGGGAAAGCAAATCGCTTACCTACGACATGAAGTGCAACTGGAAGGTGTTCGTCGAGAACGCCATTGACGGCTATCATCTGGCCTATCTGCATGAGAATACGCTCGGTGGGCCAACGCCTGATGAAAATATCTGGGAGCGATATGGCGACCACATGATCTGGTATGCGATGGATGAAGAAGGCGTCCGCCACTCGCTACCCGCCAAAATACGTAAGGAATTTGCTGATTGGTGGTCAAAACCGGTGAAATCAGCTGAAAATATTGAATTTGGCGGTGTCTATTTCCTTTTCCCAAACATACTGATTACCGCGACGCCCTATAGTTTTAGCCTGTCATGGCTTGAACCCGTTTCTCCCTCACGTTCTCTCCTTCATGTCCGCCATTGGGCTGGCACAGGACAATCACGGGACGAACGCAAATTTATTCCCGGTTACAATGGTGACAGTGACATTATCTCATCCGACAACTGGAAGCAGCATCCGCTTGAAACCGGGGATTTTCAGACCGAAGACGTTTGGATTTGTGAGCGCAACCAACGCGGACTGGAATCGCCTGCGTTTGAAATCGGTGCGCTGGCCGAAGGACCGGGTGCAGAGGAACCGATCAGATGGTTTCATGAAACATTGGCTGAAGCGATGTCTCTTTAGTGTCTACTTCCGCAATAAAGCCGACCTTCCCATCAACCTTTGTAATTTTTCCCGATATAGCGGGTCAGCGGTGTATCGCTTTTGATCGTCGGACCACGCGGATTCATTGTGTCGTAGACGACTGCATTTTCCAGCACGCGTTTGACGTAATTGCGGGTTTCGGAAATCGGTATGTCTTCAATCCATTTCAGCCAGTCGATACCGCCTTGCCGCGGGTCGCCATTGCGCCGCAGCCATTTGTTCACATTGCCCGGCCCTGCATTATAAGCCGCAGCGGCCAGCGGATAGCTGCCGCCATAATAGCTCAACATCCGCTGAAAATAACTGCTTCCCAGCCGGATGTTATATTGGGGGTCGCCGGTCAGACCGGACAGATTATAGGACAATCCTATTTTGCCGGATTGTTCTCGCGCAGTGCCGGGCATCAGCTGCATCAGACCGCGCGCACCGGCATGGCTGATCGCGCCTTGTGCAAACTGGCTTTCTTGCCGCGTGACCGCGTGAATGATGGTCCATCTGCTCTGATGACCGGAAGGAACTGGCATGGTCGGGAAAGAGGTTTCATCAATGGGGCCGACGCCTGCGCCAAGCGCGCTAATTCCCTTGATCACGCCAAGATCACGGGCACCGATACGCTTTGATAAGTCACTGATCAACAAATAGTCTTTTGGACTGTCGGCCTCATAGGCCAAGGCGCGGTGGAAACGAATTTGTTCTTTCCATGGCCCAGTCCGTGTGGAGGCCTTTGTGGCAATGACCAGAGGACTCTGGTCATAGGTGCGCCGGTCTTCGTTAGTGATCTCGATGGCCGGTTTCCGGTTAAATGTGGGAAGGGATCGGCCCAAACGTTCCAGCGACAGCTGACCGTAAAAATGATCGGGGAAGGCCGCGGCCTTCTCAAAAAAGCTTGTTGCCTCAGCGGTTTGTCCTGCTTCGGCGGCTGCACGACCAGCCCAATAATAGCCTTTGGAGCGGATGTTGGGACTGTTATAGGAACGCGCATAACGGTCAAACATCGCGACCGCCTTGGACGGATTACGCTGACCCCAGAGGGCGGCATTGCCGGCCAGCCAGGTGAGGTCGGAATATTTGTCACGGATCCGGCTGCTCTGCGCTGCAATATCCGTTGGCCCGGCATAGGCATCGTCGACTTTCGATGCGATGTTATAAGCGACTGTCCATTGCCGGTCGTTATATGCAGCGCGTGCATTGATCAGATTGGCTTCATACCATGTGGCGATCTGGGAATCGCTAGTGGGTCGGATCCGCAATTCCGGCCGGTTGGCCATGAGCCGGCGCGCATTGTAGCTTTGCCCCTTATTACGCAAATAGCGTGCGCGGTCGGCTATATAGCCGGCATCATACTGGCCCAGACTATTGACGGTTCCGGCTTTCGCATTGGCATCCGGTGCGTTGGTCAGCTGGGCCAGGCGGGCGGCAAAAACCGCGCGGCGCCCGGATGATGCAAAACCGAGCTGCCGAGCTGCATCCTGTGTCGCCCGTGCCCATAAAAGCGCATCCATCCTGGCATCATGATCATCCACTGTGAGGGCGGAGCTAAACCGGCTGAGCAGGGCTGCTTCATCTTCGTCGGTCAATGTACCGCCACGCCATGCCTGCTGCGCCATCGCATTGGCTTTTAGCGTTTCCCCCCTGGATTGCAGGGCAACGGCATATTTTGCCGCCCCGGCATTGGTTAGCGGTGCGAAGCGGTCAAAAAAGGCAATCACCCGGCCAGCGGAGAAATTGTTGATATCAATTGCCTGCTCTGCATTGCGCTGCATACGCGCGCCGTCTGGCCAGTCAGGATAAGTGACAAGAAAACCGGCATAATCTTCAAAAGAATAATTGTCGGATTGCGTCAAAACACGCCAGCGTTGCAGGCCGAGTACGGCATTTCCACCAGTGGGGTCGGACAGTGTCGCACCGCCGCTTTGCTCTGCAGCCATGCATGTTACTGGTGTTAAAAGCAGGCTTGCGAGAATAATTCTTGATACCATACTGGACATTTTGGGGGTAGGCTCCTTATCAGGCGCTGAACGAAGAACTATATCATTGTTAAGCTTGAGTAAGCCTTGGCAATTTCTTAGCCAAATTTAAAGGAGTATTTCCATGTTTTCCGGCTCAATTCCGGCCCTGGTGACTCCCTTTCGCGACGGATCGTTTGCGGAAGGTGAATTTCGGGCCTTGGTAGACTGGCAAATAGAGCAAGGTAGTAGCGGTCTGGTCCCCTGTGGGACCACCGGTGAGTCCTCGACTTTGTCCAATGCCGAGCATCATCGTGTTATCGAAGTGTGCATCGAACAAGCCGCCGGACGGGTGCCGGTCATTGCCGGTTGCGGTTCCAATGACACCACCAACGCCTTGCTCCATTTGAATTTTTCCAAAAAATGCGGCGCAGCGGCCGGACTGGTCGTGGCGCCTTATTATAATCGGCCCAACCAGGAAGGCATTTACGCCCATTTTGAGACACTGACGACGAAAAATGACTTGCCGCTGGTGCTATATAATGTGCCTGCGCGCACCGTGACGGATATATTGCCGGAAACGGTGGCGGCATTGTCCAAACTGCCAACTGTGATTGCAATAAAGGATGCCAGCGGTGAAATTGACCGGGTTACCGATCACCGGCTTGCCTGCGATGATGATTTCTGCCTGTTGTCCGGTGTGGATGAACTCTCTCTCGCCTTTAACGCATCTGGCGGTGCCGGATGCATTTCGGTGACTGCCAATGTTGCGCCTAAGCTATGCGCCGAATTTCAAGCGGCTTGCGCTGCTGGCGACTATGAAAAAGCGCGTGAGTTGAATGACAAGCTCTATCCGCTTCACAAGGCGATGTTCGCCGATGCATCGCCCGGGCCAGTGAAATATGCCTTGTCCCGGGTCGTTGACGAGTTTCCGGTTGATTTGCGCTTGCCGATGACGCCGCCTTCCGATGCAGCCCGCAAAGCCGTGGACACGGCGCTGGAGGGAGCCGGTTTGATCTGATGGCGAAGCCTCGTCCTCTTGAATTTGACAAACAGAAGGTCGTCGCCGAAAATCGGCGTGCGCGCTATGACTATCATCTGGATGAGAAGTTTGAAGCGGGCATCATGCTGACAGGAACAGAGGTGAAGTCCTTACGTTTCGGCTCTGGGACTATTGCCGAAAGCTATGCCGAGGTGAAAGATGACGAGGTCTGGCTGATCAACGCCAATATCCCGGAATGGAGTCACGGGAACCGCCATAATCACGAACCGAAGCGTCCGCGTAAGTTGCTGCTTAACCGTCGGCAAATCAACAAATTTTACGGCGCCGTAATGCGCAAGGGCATGACGATTGTGCCCTTGTCCATCTATTTCAATGGCAAGGGGCGAGCCAAGATTGAGCTAGCATTGGCCAAAGGTAAAAAGGCCCCCGATAAGCGGGCGACTGAAAAGGACCGCGACTGGAAACGTCAACAGGGGCGGTTGTTACGCGAACATGGCTGATCCGAATTCACCAGACAAAGATTGGGGCGCGCGCACGATCAAGCGGTTTTACCGCTGGTTCGCAGAAAAAATGCCGACCCGCGCCGGGATGGCCAATAACCGCTATCTCAAGCCGATTGCCCATCGGTTTCTGCGATCTGATCTGTGGCGTTTTACGCGGCGGTCGGTACCGCGCGGAGTTGCGCTGGGTCTGCTGACCGGATTTGTGGTTCCACTGGGCGGCCAGACATTCGTGGCATTGTTCCTGGCTTTGCCGATCCGTGCAAACGTTCCAATCGCGGCCGTGACGACATTCATCACTAATCCCTTTACCTATCCGTTCTGGTTGGCAATTGCGAACCAGCTTGGCCGGTTTGTCCTACGCATGGATGGCATAACCAGTGGCATATCAGGGGATGGCCAGGTCAATGGTCTGGTTGAATGGACGACATGGATTATTCGGGAAGTGGGCGTGACCTTTTTTGGCTTTGTCTTGCTGGGGATCATATTTGGCGGGATTGGTTATGTGATCAGCTCTTTTGGCTGGCGTTGGTGGACGGCCCGAAAGTGGAAGAGGCGGATAGAGAAGCTCGGCCTGGATAGAGATTTCGATGGCAAGTGAAGCCCGCGATAATATCGGGTTGTTGAACCCCAGCACGCGCAAGGCGGCCAATGATGTGCGCATGCGTATCGTGATTTTGGTGGCCGCGATTTCGGTGTCGCTCGGGCTATTATACTGGCAGGTTCAAAACACAGCGCTGCTTCTGGCTTTCCTGGCACTGGCAATAACGACCGGTGCAGTGGTCTATTTCCTGCGTCCGAAAAATGCGGCAGCAGATGAAGAAACAGCATCCATTGCCGATTGGGCGGTCACTCGGCTGGTTGCCGATCAATCCGAAATTGGTCTGGCCATTACAGATCGCGCCGGGCGCCTGGTTTGCGCCAATGAACTTTTCACGAAATGGTTTAACGGTCCGGCGATTCCACCAGAACTGCCGTTACAGGATGGCGGGAATGAGTTGCTGACCACCGCTGGCAGGAACGCATGGCGAGATGGCCGCGGCTATGCCGAAGGGCTGAAGCGCGGGGTGGCTGAATATAATGCGAAGGTTGTGCGTGCGGGGCAGGGCGATGAATATCTGCTTTGGCAATTCAAGCCGCAGCGCCGCAACGATGTACTGGACGACACGATCCGCATGGTCGGGGGTGCGACAGGCCGGGCGCTGTCCGGAGCGGGCGTGCTGGCGACCGTTATTGGCGGCGAGGGCCGGATCAGGGCTTCCAACCAGGGTTTTGCTTTGAGAGCCACAGGCCGTGAAGAAGCCAATATATCCGGCCGCAACTTTATCAATTTCCTGCGGTCTGATGACAAGGGCACGATCTTTTTCGAACGTGATGGCCGACATGGTACACCGGTTCGCCTGTTCCATATCCCGCTGGACCGCGAACAGGAAAAAGGTCCGGCGCTGATCCTGCTCATTGACGATGACGGCGGCGCAGTCGAGCGCGGTCAGGCACTGGAGCAAGTCGAATCGATGCTGTCCTTGCTCCCGCTAGGATTGGCTCTGACCGACCGTGATGGGCGTTTTTTGTTTTTCAACAATGCCTTTGGCAGAGTTGCTGGTGTCCAGGAGGGAGAGAAACCGCTCTATCCGGGGGATCTGATGATCCGGGATGACAAATCGGCGGTGGCAGACGCGGTCCGGCGCTATGCCAGTGGTCCTTCCATGTCCGGCGATCTTGCGGTCCGGCTGCGCAATGGTGGAGATGATCCGGTCGCTTTGGGCATGGCCGGGATTCGCGGGCTTGGTGATGCAGCGGTCCTGCTATCGATCAAGGATAATAGCGAAGAGACCAAATTGAAAAGTCAGGTGGCGCAGGCGACCAAGATGCAGGCAGTCGGCCAGTTGGCTGGCGGTGTGGCGCATGACTTCAATAATATCCTGACCGCGATTATTGGTCATTGTGATCTGATGTTACTCCGGCATGCGCCTGGTGACAGTGACTATGATGATATTCAGCAGGTCAAGAATAACAGCAATCGCGCCGCTGGTTTGACGCGGCAACTTCTCGCCTTTTCGCGGCAGCAGACATTGCGGCCTCAAATTCTGCAGTTGCCCGATGTGGTTGCTGACGTATCCAATCTGCTCAAGCGCCTGCTTGATGACAGCATCGAGCTGGAAGTGAAGCATGGCCGCAATCTTGGCCTGGTTCGCGCCGACCCGGGGCAATTGGAACAGGTAATCATTAATCTGGGCGTCAATGCGCGCGATGCCATCAATGCCAGCGGCGCCAATGGTGGCAAGATATCGATCACGACACAAATGATCGCCCCGTCCGACGTCCGGGCAATGAAGCGCGATATCCTTCCGGTCGGTGACTATACAGCGCTTTTTGTTACGGATACGGGCAACGGTATTCCTCCAGCGGTTATCGGCAAAATTTTTGAACCGTTTTTTACAACCAAGGAAGTCGGTAAGGGCACCGGACTTGGCCTGTCCACGGTATACGGAATCGTCAAACAGTCCGGTGGCTATATCTTTGCTGATTCCAAACCGGGCGAAGGTGCGACTTTCTCCATCTACTTCCCCGTACACCAGGTTTCTGACCAGGAAACATTGCCGTCGTCAGAGCCACTGAAGGCCGTGGCGAAGAAAGAGCTATGGGGCAGCGGTCACATCCTGCTGGTTGAGGACGAGGATATGGTCCGTGCTGTCGCTGAACGGGCGTTGACACGGCAAGGCTATACAGTTGTTACGGCCAGTGATGGAGAAGAAGGACTACAGCATATCGAAGCGCTGGGCGAGGGCGAGGAGATTTTTGATATGATCGTATCGGATGTGGTCATGCCAAACATGGATGGACCGGCCATGGCCAAAGAGGTGCGGGCGCAATATCCCGATATGCCAATCCTGTTCATGTCGGGCTATGCCGAGGAGCAATTGCGCAAGTCCATTGATCTCGACAATGTTGCGTTCCTGCCCAAGCCTTTTTCCGTCGCTCAAATCGCCGAGGCCGTAGGAGAAGTTTTGGCCGAACATGCCAAATAGCATTTAATATTGCACATAAGTGCTTAATGAAATTGTGTTTTATGCAATTTCAAAAAAATTCTGTTCCACTCTTGTTCTAGTAGAACAAATGCGGTACATCATATCCATCATTGATTGATAGTGTACAAGCATTTAGCGAAGGGGACAGGCAAATGGCCGGCAATTTAAAAGTCGTAGAATCGGATAATCAATTGAACTCATCAGACAGACAAAAGGCGCTTGACGCCGCGTTGGCGCAGATTGATCGCGCTTTTGGTAAAGGCTCGGCTATGAAGCTGGGTTCCCGCAAGGCGATGGAGGTCGAATCGATCTCTACCGGTTCCTTGGGGCTGGATATCGCACTTGGCATCGGGGGATTGCCAAAGGGTCGTGTAATCGAAATTTATGGTCCGGAAAGTTCCGGTAAAACCACATTGGCGTTGCATGTCATCGCCGAAGCGCAAAAAGCAGGCGGCACGGCAGCCTTTGTCGATGCCGAACATGCCTTGGACCCTGTTTATGCCAATGCACTTGGTGTGGACATTGACGAACTCATCATATCCCAGCCCGACACAGGGGAGCAGGCGCTTGAGATTACCGATACGTTGGTTCGCTCAAACGCGATTGATGTTCTGGTTGTCGATTCGGTTGCTGCATTGGTTCCACGCGCTGAGATTGAGGGTGAAATGGGTGATGCCCATGTTGGCCTTCAGGCGCGTTTGATGAGTCAGGCACTGCGTAAGTTGACCGGTTCGATCAGCCGTTCCAAATGCATGGTGATCTTCATCAACCAGGTGCGTATGAAAATTGGCGTGATGTACGGCAATCCCGAAACCACATCGGGTGGTAATGCACTGAAATTCTATGCGTCGGTTCGTCTCGACATTCGCCGCACCGGGCAGATCAAGGAACGGGATGATATTGTCGGTAACTCGACCCGTGTGAAAGTGGTCAAGAACAAGGTCGCACCGCCGTTCAAGCAAGTGGAATTTGACATCATGTACGGGCAGGGCATTTCCAAAGTCGGCGAGATTATCGACTTGGGTGTGAAAGCCGGTGTGGTCGAAAAATCAGGCGCATGGTTCTCCTATGATTCCGTTCGTATTGGACAGGGGCGCGAAAATTCGAAACGCTTCCTGCTTGAGAATCCGGAAATGATGGCCAAGCTGGAAAATCAAATTCGCGGCAATGAAGAAGAAATTGCCGATGAGATGATGACCGGGCCTGTCGGCGCCGATAGCGACGCTGAAGCTGATGCCGAATAAAATAGGTGCAGGGGCGGGCTAGATCCGCCCCTATCCTTCTCTCCAAAATTCAAGTTTTGCCGGTCCGTTTTCCCCGAGACGGACCTTGGCATCCGGGCCGTCCTTCTGTCCCCCGATAGTCAGGACGGCCCTTTTCATTTGCTATCCAACAATTTCCTGTCAAAAGTTGGAAAAACCTGGCGGGTTCACGTTTTTTGCGGTCTTCCTGGTGTGATTTGTGTGAACTTTGGGTGCAGTAGAACACCGAGCTGGTAAATTTGCGATCACTTCAAAAGGGGAATTCATGACCATCATTGTCCATCATCTCGAAAACAGCCGGTCCCAACGCATCCTCTGGTTGCTGGAAGAATTGGCGCTTCCTTATGAGATCAAGCGCTATGAACGGCACCCGAAGACACAACGCGCACCGGACAGTTTGAAAGCAATCCATCCGCTGGGCAAATCACCGATGATCGAAGATGATGGTCAGGTGATTATCGAGACGGCCGCTATTGTCGAATATCTTGTCAGGAAAGCGGGTGGCACATTGGGGGCGCCGGAGGACAGGACCGGGGCGCAACTTTACACCCAATATCTCCACTTTGCCGAAGGATCGATGATGCCGCCGCTATTCGGCACACTTGTTATTAACCGCCTAGGATTTCTGGGCTGGCCGGCAAAGAAACCTATAATGGGTATGGTAGAGGACCTGCTATCATGGCTTGAGACCGAACTCGCATCTCGCCCTTATTTTGCGGGTAGCGAACTTACAGCCGCCGATGTGATGATGAGCTTTCCGCTAGAGGCGAGCCAGGCACGCGCTGGTCTGGATGATCGTTTCCCGAATTTGCAGGCATGGCTCAAACGCATTCATGAACGGCCGCAGTATAAGACTGCGCTCGAAAAAGGCGGTCCTTATGCCTATGCATGATCGTGCATCAGAATTTGCTGATTGATCAATTGACGGGATTGTAAACCGGACGGGCCTCGCCTAAGTCGATTTCATGATTACCACCAACGACATAAGACGCTCTTTTCTGGAATATTTTGCAGCACAGGGGCACGAAGTTGTTCCTTCGTCTCCGCTGATTCCACACAATGACCCGACGTTGATGTTTATCAACGCCGGCATGGTGCCGTTCAAGAATATCTTCACGGGCGCTGAGAAGAGCAAATTCCCGACGGCGACATCAAGCCAGAAATGCGTTCGTGCCGGTGGCAAGCATAATGACCTTGATAATGTCGGCTACACTGCCCGGCACCATACGTTTTTTGAAATGCTCGGTAACTTCTCCTTTGGCGATTATTTCAAGGAGCAGGCGATCCACAACGCTTGGGAATTAATTACCAAGACATGGGAAATTTCCGCCGATCGACTGACGGTGACCGTCTATCATACTGATGACGAAGCCTTTGATTTGTGGCGTAAAATATCAGGACTACCGGAAGAACGGATCATCCGGATCGCGACCAATGATAACTTCTGGTCTATGGGTGACACTGGTCCCTGCGGTCCTTGCAGCGAGATATTTTACGATCATGGCGATCATATTTTCGGCGGCCCTCCTGGCAGTCCGGATGAAGATGGCGACCGGTTTGTAGAAATCTGGAATCTGGTGTTCATGCAATATGAACAGCATGCTGGCGGTGATCGTATCGATTTGCCGAAGCCTTCGATTGATACCGGCATGGGGCTGGAGCGCGTTGCGGCCGTGATGCAGGGAACACACGACAATTATGAAATTGACCTGTTCAAGGCATTAATCGCGCAATCTGGCTCTTTAACCGGCACCGAAACAACAGGGGACAACCAGGCCAGCCACCGCGTTATCGCTGATCATTTGCGTGCATCATCCTTTCTGGTCGCCGATGGCGTTTTGCCAGCCAATGAAGGTCGCGGCTATGTGCTGCGGCGGATCATGCGGCGCGCCATGCGCCATGCCCACTTGCTGGGCGCTCAGGACCCGTTGATGCACCGAATGGTCGGCGCGTTAACCGGTGAAATGGGCAATGCATTTCCAGAGCTGATCCGTGCGAAACCGCTTATCGAGGAAACCTTGTTGCGGGAGGAAACCAATTTCCGCCGGACGCTCGACAAGGGGCTCAAGCTGCTGGATGCGGAGATTGCCGATATGAACGACGGCGATGTCTTGCCCGGCACTACCGCTTTCAAACTCTACGACACATATGGTTTCCCCTATGATCTGACCGAAGACGCTTTGCGGGCCAAATCGCTGGGTGTCGACCGCGATGGTTTCGATGCTGCCATGGCAGAACAAAAGGCCGCTGCTCGCGCCGCCTGGAAGGGATCTGGAGATCAGGCATCGGAGACCGTGTGGTTCAACATCGCTGAGCGCGAAGGCAGCACGGAATTCACGGGCTATAGCGCGGAATCCGGTGATGGTGTTGTTATTGCGCTAGTCAAGGACGGCGAAGAAATTCAGTCTGCCAGCACCGGTGATGAAGTCATAATGCTGACGAATCAGACACCGTTCTATGGTGAAAGCGGTGGTCAGATGGGTGACAGCGGTATGGTGTCTGGGCAGGACGGGTTCTCGGCCAGTGTTGCCGATACGAGCAAACCGCTTGGCCGCCTTCACGCACATCAAATGAAAATAGATAACGGAGCGGTTGCCGTCGGTGATACCGTCCATCTGGTGGTCGATTCAAAACGCCGGACCGAACTGCGCGCCAATCATAGCGCGACCCACTTGCTGCATAAGGCGCTGCGACACCATCTGGGCGATCATGTGACACAAAAGGGCAGTTTGGTGGCGCCAGACCGTCTGCGATTTGACTTTTCTCATCCGGCTGCTTTGACAGACGCAGAAATCAAGGCGGTTGAAGCTGATGTAAATGCGCAGGTGAGGGGCAATAGCACGGTAGTGACCCGCTTGATGAGTCCGGACGATGCGGTTGCCGCTGGTGCGCTGGCCCTGTTTGGTGAGAAATATGGCGATGAAGTTCGCGTTCTTTCCATGGGTGTCGAAGATGATACCGACTATTCGGTGGAGCTTTGTGGCGGAACCCATGTCAATGCGCTGGGTGATATCGGTTTGATGGTAATCGTCTCTGAATCGGCAGTATCGAGCGGTGTTCGTCGCATCGAGGCATTGACCGGCGAAGCAGCCCGATTGTGGTTAGGCGAACGGGACAGCAAGCTGAAATCCATTGCCGCTGCCTTGAAAGCCTCTCCCGAGGAGGCAGCCGAGCGGGTGTCCGCGTTGGTGGAAGAGCGTAAGAAGCTCGACCGCGAGTTGACGGAAGCGAAAAAGGCTTTGGCGCTGGCCGGAGATGGCGGCGGCTCCGCAAAGAACAAAGTGGAAACCATTGGCGATGTTTCTTTTAGCGGCCAGGTGATAAATGGCCTAAACCCCAAAGAGCTTCGCGGCCTGATTGATGAAGAAAAAAAGAAAATGGGCAGCGGTATCAGCGCCCTGATCGCGGTCAACGATGGCCGCGCCACAGTGGCTGTCGGCGTAACGGATGATCTGACCGGCTCTCATAATGCAGTTGATCTGGTTCAGTCTGCTGTCGCAGCTGTCGGCGGAAAAGGTGGTGGTGGTCGCCCTGACATGGCGCAAGGCGGCGGACCGGATGGCACCAAAGCCGATGATGCTATTGCTGCAATAAAGGCTATTCTTGCGGACTGAGTTTTGTCGCAGGAACGGCGCTATCGTCCAAAGCCGATGATTTGAGCTTTGGTCCAACTTCTAGATCACCGTCTTTTTGGATCTGGTGCCGAATCTGATCCCGTTTCTCATGGATGGACGCAATGACAGGGCCCATGGCGACGCCGTTTTCCACCAGTATCGCCTCTGATAACTGCAGAGACCCTTCCAGTGCCTCAGGTACCGCATTGGTGGCACCGGCCTGATAAAGCTCGGCCGCGTGCTCTGTATCCCGGGCGCGTACAATAATTGGCAAATTGGGAACCCATGCGCGAACCTTCTTCACAACCTGGACGGAGAGAACCGGTTCGTCCATCGTCAATACGAGCGCCTTAGCGTGCCCAAGTCGCAGCCGATCCAGCATTTCATTGCGCGCTACATTCCCAAAGATAATCGGATAACCGTCCCGCCGGGCGTCCGCCACCACATCAATATTCGACTCTATCGCCAGATAGTTCTGGTTATGTGCCTGCATCATGTCCGCGATCAGCCGTCCGACCCTGCCAAAACCGATGATGATTGTTTTTTCGGCATCGATCACCTGATCATCGGTGGCTTCGATATTTTCACCCCGCAACTCAATCCGCCTGGCCATATCATGGCCAAACCTGGCCAATAGGGGGGTGATCGTAAGGCCGATTGCCGTGACAATCTGCCAGAAAGCGGCCGTTTGTGGTTGGATAAGCTGCGCTTGGGTGGCGGCTGCCAGAACAATCAAGGTGGTTTCTGAGGGGCTGGACATCAATACGCCAGCCTCCGTGGCTGTACCCGGCCGTGCACCAGCAAACCGCAGCAAGCCGCCGGTTACAATTGCCTTTACCAGTACCACCCCGACAACAGCTGTGATCAGGCTGGCCCAGTTTTCCAGAATGACGCGAATATCGATCTGCATGCCGACAGTGATTAGAAATACACCGAGTGCGAGCCCCTTAAAGGGAGCAGTGATAACTTCAACTTCGCCGTGATATTCGGTCTCGGCGATAAGCAGTCCGGCCAAAAGTGCACCTACTATCGGCGAAAGACCAGTCGCGGCCGTCGCAAGGCTGGCGAGGATGATGACCAGCAGGCTAACGGACAAAAAGAGTTCAGGACTTTTTGTCCGTGCCGCTTGTGCAAAAATCCGCGGCAATAATAGTCGTCCAAGCACCAACATCCCGATTATCACCGCGCCGCCAATAATAAGAGTGTTTATCAGCTCTTCCCACGACGATCCGCTGGCATAGGAAGGTGCGAGGGCGCCGAGCAGAAAAATGATCGGCACGATGGCAACGTCTTCGAACAGGAGCATGGCTAGCGCAGCGCGACCCACCGGGGTTTTTGTGCCGGACATCGGCAGTACAAGAGCCGTAGATGACAACGCCAAGGCTAGGCCGAGACCCAGTGCGCCGGCGGGATTCTGTCCTATCAGATAAAGAACAAAACCAATGATGAAACCGGAGATGGTCAACTCTGCAGCGCCGACGCCGAATACGAGTTGCCGCATCGACCACAGCCGCTTGAATGAAAGTTCCAGGCCGATGGAAAATAGCAGCAGGATTATCCCGAACTCGGCAAAGGGTTCTATCGCCTCCCGATCATTAATCGTGACAAACTTGAGCCAGTCATATTGGCCTGACAGAGCGCCGAGTCCCGAAGGGCCAAGCAGAATCCCGACCAGAATGAAACCGATAATCGGTGTGATCCTGAAACGCGCGAAGGCGGGAATGACAAGCCCCGCCGCTCCCAATATGACTATAGCGTCGATAAATGCGGGATTGTCGAGTGGAGTGGACATGGCGTCATCTATACGCGAAAGATGGTATTTGTCAGCACTATCAATTGAGCAAATGCCATCATGAATAAAGCCAGCACTGATATATTGATCGTTGGTGGCGGTCCGGCGGGGATGATGGCGGGCTTGCTGTTCGCCAGGGCCGGTTTGAAAGTGACTGTTCTAGAGAAACATGCTGATTTTCTGAGAGATTTTCGTGGTGACACGGTGCACCCTTCAACACTTGAACTGTTCCACCAATTGGGACTGCTCTATGAACTGTTGAAAATACCGCACAGCAGACTGGACAGTTTTTCTGTTCGGGTTGCTGGCAGGATCATGCGGATCGCTGATATGCAGCACCTTCCGGTTGCCGCGCCGTACATCGCGATGATGCCACAATGGGACTTGCTCAACTTTATCGCGACTCAGGCTTCCGTTTATCCGGGATTTGAACTTCGCATGAAAACCGAAGCCACCGACCTAGACTATGACAGTGAAGACCGGGTAAGCGGCGTGCTGACCTCTTCGGGCGAAATTCTGCGGTCGAAACTGGTAATTGCGGCTGATGGGCGACGCTCTGTTCTGCGCGAAAAAGCGGAGTTTCCAATAGAGAATATTGGAGCACCGATGGATGTATTTTGGTTCCGGGTCGACAAACCGCATAACTATGCCGGCGATCTGGCCGGAACCATCAGCGCGGGACGATTCATGGTAATGATTGACCGCGGTGAATATCTTCAATGCGCCTATGTGTTCGGAAAAGGAAAGGCTGATGCGGTACGTCAAGAAGGTATCGAGAAATTCCGAGCCAGCCTTAAGACCTTGGTACCCGATCTAGCCAACGCATTTGATCAGATAGAAGACTGGGCGCAGGTCAAGACACTGGAAGTTTCTCTAGATAGGCTGCTGAGGTGGCATAGACCTGGCTTGCTGGTCATTGGCGATGCAGCGCATGCTATGTCGCCTATTGGCGGTGTCGGAATTAATGTTGCTGTCCAAGACGCCGTCACGGCCGCAAATGTTCTTGCCGCACCCATGGCGCAAGGAAAGAATCCTGATATGTTATTGGAGCAGATCTATCGACGCCGTATAAAACCGGTCAAACGTATGCAGGCCGTTCAAAAACTTGCGCAAGACCGATTCATTGCCCCATTACTTGCGCGCAATGAAGCTATTGAAAAACCGTTTCTGCCGTTACGGATATTGAACCGTGTGCCAGTATTGCGGCGGATTCCCGGTACCGTCATCGGAATGGGGCTGGGGCGAGAGGCTATCCAGTCGCCGAAAGTCTGATTATTTCCAGTTTTGCATTTCCGTTTCGAGATTGGAGCGAACCGCTTCAAAGAATTGTTCGGTTGTCATCCAGCTCTGATCCGGACCGATGAGGATCGCCAAATCCTTCGTCATGCTGCCGCTTTCCACGGTCTGGATACAGACTTTCTCGAGCGTTTCAGCAAAGCGCGTGACTTCTGGCGTATCATCGAACTTGCCGCGATAAATCAGGCCGCGAGTCCATGCGAAGATGGACGCAATAGGATTGGTCGAAGTGGCTTTACCTTGTTGATGTTGGCGGTAATGGCGGGTGACCGTACCATGTGCAGCTTCTGCTTCTACGGTGTTGCCGGTTGGAGTCATTAGCACTGACGTCATCAGACCAAGCGAACCAAATCCCTGTGCAACCGTGTCGGACTGAACGTCACCGTCATAGTTTTTACAGGCCCAGACAAATTTCCCGCTCCATTTCATCGCGGCAGCGACCATGTCGTCGATCAGGCGATGTTCGTAGAGGATGTTCGCTTTTTCAAACTTATCCTTAAACTCGGCTTCGAACACTTCCTCGAACAGGTCTTTGAAGCGTCCGTCATAGGCTTTCATGATCGTGTTCTTGGTGGAGAGATAGACAGGCCAGTTGCGATTAAGGCCATAATTCATGGAAGCACGGGCAAAGTCGCGGATGGAATCATCCAGATTATACATAGCCATCGCAACGCCAGGAGATGGGAACTGGAACACTTCCTCATCGATCTTTGTGCCATCGTCACCGTCAAAAACCAGACGAAGCTTACCCGGGCCAGGGACTTTAAAGTCA
This sequence comes from Parasphingorhabdus sp., assembly GCF_059726685.1. Classification (NCBI taxonomy): domain Bacteria; kingdom Pseudomonadati; phylum Pseudomonadota; class Alphaproteobacteria; order Sphingomonadales; family Sphingorhabdaceae; genus Parasphingorhabdus; species Parasphingorhabdus sp. Next base: position 2,698,696 of record NZ_AP041068.1, on the reverse strand, counting down.
GTTGCGCGATACTGGTCACCAAAAGCGTGACGGCCAACCACGATTGGGTCAGTCCAGCCCGGTACGAGCCGGGGCACATTATCAATTACGATTGGCTCACGGAAAACAACACCGCCAAGAATATTACGGATGGTGCCATTTGGTGATTTCCACATCCGCTTGAGGTCGAATTCTTCAACCCGTGCTTCGTCTGGCGTGATGGTTGCACATTTTACGCCAACACCATGTTTGTTGATTGCATTGGCGGCATCAACCGTGATTTTGTCATTGGTATCATCGCGCACCTGTATGGCGAGATCATAATAATGCAGGTCAATGTCCAGATAAGGTTCGATTAGCTTTTCACGAATCCATTGCCAGATGATCCGTGTCATCTCATCGCCATCAAGTTCGACGACCGGGTTTTTGACCTTAATTTTAGACATAGAAATTATTCTTTCCTGCAAGCAATGTTTATCGAAGCATTCGGTGGGAGGAATCTAAGATGACGATCTCTTAGCAAAGATCGCAATATGTTCAACCATCTGTTCAAAACTCTCGTCATTGATCCTGCAAAACTGCTGTAGGAGTATTGTCAGAGCAGGACACTGCTTCTAAGGAACATGCATGGCGATAGAAAAATATTCAAACAAAGGCCTTGGCGAAGCCAAATGGTCTTTTCCACCGGTCCACCCCGAAGGCCGTAAATTTGCTGTCATCTCGGCGGCCATTACAGCAGTCTTTGCGTTTTTCGCATGGGAAACACTGGCATGGCCAATGGCTGGTGTTACGATCTGGGTGCTGGCTTTTTTCCGTGATCCGAAACGGGTCACACCTCTGGACGACAAATATATTGTTGCACCGGCGGACGGGCTGGTCAATTTGATCATGCCGGTCGTACCACCGCTGGAATTGCAGGGTGAGGGCGGTCTCGGTGACGAGGAACTGATCCGCGTCTCGATTTTCATGAGCGTCTTTGACGTGCATATCAATCGCACGCCCATTGAAGGCACGGTGAAACGGCAGGCCTATATATCGGGCAAATTCCTGAATGCCGACCTTGATAAAGCCAGTGACGAAAACGAACGCCAGCATTTTATGGTTGAACGCAACGATGGCCTGAAGGTTGGCTTTACCCAGATAGCTGGACTGGTCGCGCGGCGGATCATGTCCTTTGTGAAAGAAGGCGATTTTGTTGCGGTTGGGCAGCGTATTGGCCTGATTCGCTTTGGCAGCCGCGTCGATGTTTACCTGCCCAAGGGCACAACACCCAATGTAGTTCTGGGACAGCGGACCATCGCCGGAGAAACGATTATTGCCGAGATCGGGCAAGTGAAAGAAATTGAAGGCATTGGTCAATGACGACCGGGCCAAATATTCAGGGCGCGACCTAGTTAGTGGCTGATAAGAAAACCACGGAACGACCGGAGCGGGGTATATCGCTGCGAGCCTTTACGCCGAACGCGGTGACCGCCCTGGCGCTTTGTGTTGGCCTCAGCGGTGTGCGCTTTGCATTTCTGGAAAATTGGGTGCTGGCTGCCGGTGCCGTTGTTCTGGCCGGTATATTGGACGGATTGGACGGGCGCATCGCCCGGTTGTTGAATGCACAAAGCCGTTTTGGTGCAGAACTCGATTCGCTTTCTGATGTGATCGCTTTTGGCGTGACACCAGCGCTTGTCATGTTTTTCTGGTCACTGCAGCATATGCCGCAATTTGGCTGGGTGATATCCCTGACTATGGCCGTGGGGTGTGCGTTACGGCTGGCCCGGTTCAACGCTCATATCGATGACGAGGATCAGCCGCACAAGTCGGCCGGGTTTTTAACTGGCATTCCGGCTCCGGTCGCTGCCGGTCTCGCCATGCTGCCCTTATATCTCTGGGTGATTACTGATCAGGACCTGTTTCGCCATTATTTTGCGGTCGGACCATGGATTGTGCTCATCGCCTTCCTCATGATCTCTAACACAGCCACCTATAGTTGGTCTTCACTTCGGTTGCGTAAGAATATCCGTCTGGAGGCTCTTGCCGGCTTCGCTCTGCTTGGTGTCGCGCTTATCAACAATCCGTGGATAACATTAAGTGTGATCAGTATCGGCTATATCGTTCTGATTCCGTTCAGCATCCGAAGCTACGCAAAGGTCAAGCGGCAGCGCGCAGAGGAACTGTCCGAACAGTCCGGCGGTGCGGGCTAGTCCGGTAAGCCTTGTTCGCTGAGCTACGATTGCGCTGCGAGACAGCCAGTGCACCGACGTTCTTCTCACCAAGTTCCGCAACTATCACGGCCATTATCTTGTCCTGATAAGCATGAAACATCATCCCGATGGTCAGAACTGCGCCAATCAAGGCGAGGGCAAAAAAGGTGGCAATAGCGAATGTCAGCATGTCAAAATCCCGTATGTTCTTTCTATGACCCTTTAATGTTCTAAATATGTTCTCTTGTCAAATATTATCTGAAACATGCCTGAAATACGCATCAAGCGGCGAAAAGGTTACATCCTGCTGCTAATGCGGAAATCTCGGAGCCGGGGCAGCTCACGCCCTGTCAAGTTGTGCAATGGTCAGGCTTGGTCTGTTTTCAAAGGGCCGACCTTATCCAATTACATAATGGTCTTCCGTTTCACCCCCTCTATGATCGGACTATCGAAAGAAAGAGAGTGAATGTCGGTAGACCCTTATATTTATGTTGTAATCGTCAGCGCGCTAGCACTGTTGGCTTACTATTTCACTCTGCTGATGGCCGGTTTGGCCCGGGGCAGGTTCAAAATTGAAGCGCCATCGCACAGCGGTCCTCCGGAATATGAACGCTATGTCCGTGCTCATCATAATACACTTGAGCATCTGGTTCTGTTTCTGCCTGGATTATGGCTCTTCGCCTATGCGGTAAGCCCGGTCTGGGCTGCCGGGATTGGATCAATCTGGCCATTCATGCGCGTCGGTTATGCTTTAGGTTATCACAGAGCGTCGGAGAAACGCCTGATTTGGATTTATCTTAGTATGCCACCCATTTACATTTTCGTATTGGGTTCGCTTATAGGCGGCCTGGTGCAGGTAATCAGAGGATGAGAGAGACGAATATGGAACATGATCTGGTTATCCGGGGCGGTACTATTGCCGATGGCAGTGGCGGCGCGCTTATCGAAGGTGATATTGCTGTTTCCGATGGTAAAATCTCTGCCATTGGAGAGGTCAACGGCCGCGGCCGCGAAGAAATTGATGCCACTGACCGGATTGTGACGCCGGGCTTTATTGACGTGCATACCCATTATGACGGGCAGTGCATCTGGGCGGAAGAATTGAGCCCTTCGTCCTCACATGGTGTGACCACCGCGGTGATGGGCAATTGTGGCGTCGGGTTCGCGCCTTGCCGGAAGGAGGATCATGATCTGCTGATCAACGTCATGGAAGGAGTGGAGGATATACCCGGGGTCGTCATGGCGGATGGCTTGCCATGGAACTGGGAAACATTTCCGGAATATCTGGATACTGTGGCGAAGGGCAAACGCGATATTGATGTCGCCGCTTATCTGCCGCATTCTCCGCTCCGGGTCTATGCCATGGGCGAGCGCGGCGCTTCTCGAGAACCGGCCAATGAGGATGATCTGGCGCTGATGCGCAAGCTGTCTAAGGAAGCAATTGAAGCAGGCGCGCTGGGTTTTGCCACGTCGCGATTGTCGATTCACAAAACGGCAGATGGCGGCAGCATCCCGACATTCGAAGCAGATGTTCAGGAACTGGAAGCGATTTGCAGCGGGATGGCCGATGCCGGGACCGGCACGTTTCAGGTCGTGCTTGATGCCTTTGTTGGCTGGGACAAAGAGTATAAGGTGATCGAGCGGGTGGTCGAGGCAAGCGGCCGGCCCGCTACTTTCACTCTGGCCTCAGGGAATGACGGCCCGCCGCGCTGGCGCAAGGTGCTCGACATGATAGACCAGACCAATGCCAGCGGCGGCAAGGCCACGGCGCAGATCATGCCGCGCCCGATTGGCCTGATCGCGGGCCTGGAACTGACGGTGCATCCGTTCGTGCTTTGCCCGAGTTGGTCCAAAATTGCCGACTTGTCTGTAGAGGAACAGGTCGCTGCTATGCGCGATCCGGAGTTGCGGGAAGCCCTGATCACTGAAGACTTTGAAAAAGGCCACCCGTTTAACGAGCTCGCCCGGGACTGGAACTGGCTGTTCCCTCTCGATGATCCGCCGGATTATGCGCCGTCAAAGGAAATGAGCATGGCCGGGCAGGCGAAGGCGAAAGGTTGCTCGCCACAGGAAATTGCCTATGACCGGCTGCTCGAAACCGAAGGCAAAGGCTTGTTTCTCGCTGCGCTGGGCAACTACGAAGATGCGACGCTCGATAGTGCGCATGAAATGCTCAGTCATCCGCATTGTATCCCAGGCCTTGGCGATGGTGGCGCGCATTATGGTGCGATATGCGATGCCAGCTATTCAACCTTTTTGCTGACGCAATTTGTGCAAAATCCGGGAGATCTGCGTTTTGACCTTGCCGAGGCGGTACATATGCTGTCGCACAAAGCGGCCAAAGCGGTTGGGCTGCCGGAGCGTGGCTTGCTGAAGCCGGGGGCCAAGGCTGATATCAATGTCATCAACCTGGACGGCTTGAAACTGCACCTGCCTGAAATCGTACGTGATCTGCCGGCGGGTGGTCAGCGACTTCATCAGCGCGCGACCGGTTATGACGCTACCATTGTTTCAGGGGAAGTGATCCGTCGATTTGATGAATCAACTGGCGCACGGCCCGGGCAGTTAATCAGGAACGCTTAGCGGCGATGATGGGCCTATCGGTCCAGTCTTGCCGCGTTTCCGAAGTTTAGGCTTGCATTTCCCCGCGCATCGCTCTAACGGCACGCTCATTCCACATGGAAAGCGCTCATACCGGTGCTGATACCGGCCTTTCAGGTCGTTTGAGGTTCTTAGCTTTCCAGAGGCATAACCGGATAAGGAGAAGTACTATGGCGGCCCCTGTCGTCACCCTACAGCAATTGATTGAAGCCGGATCGCATTTCGGCCACCAGACCCACCGCTGGAACCCGAAGATGAAACCCTATATCTTCGGTGCCCGCAACGGCGTCCATATTCTTGACCTTTCGCAGAGCGTGCCCTTGTTCGCTCGCGCGCTTGATTTCATTGCCAATGCAGTGTCTTCCGGCGGCAAGGTTCTTTTCGTTGGTACCAAGCGTCAGGCACAGGAGCCTATCGCAGAAGCCGCACGGATGAGTGGACAGCATTTCGTCAACCATCGCTGGCTCGGCGGTATGCTTACCAACTGGAAAACAATTTCCAACTCGATTCGCCGGATGAAGACGCTTGAAGAGCAGCTTTCCGGTGACATGGCTGGCTTCACCAAGAAAGAAGCCCTGCAGATGACACGTGAGCGCGACAAGCTGGAACTGTCCTTGGGTGGTATCCGTGATATGGGCGGTATTCCCGACGTAATGTTCGTAATCGACGCGAACAAGGAAGAGCTCGCCATCAAGGAAGCCAATGTTCTTGGCATTCCGGTTGTTGCGATCCTGGATTCCAACGTCGACCCCAGCAACATCGCATTCCCGGTTCCCGGCAATGATGATGCGGCACGTGCCATTCGTCTTTACTGTGAGTCCGTGGCTGCGGCTGCGACCAAGGGCGGGCAGGAAGCTGCTGTTGCATCAGGTAAAGACCTGGGTGCAGAAGTTGCTCCACCGGTAGAAGCGATTGTTTCCAGCGAAGCTAATGCAAGCGCAATGGCTGCTGGTGAAGCGGCTGCAGTTGCAGAGATCGAAGCGGCACCGGCTGAAGCACCGGCGGCTGAAGAAGCTCCTGCTGCAGAAGAAAAACCGGCAGAAGAAAAGCCTGCTGAAGAAGCAAAAGCTCCGGCCAAAAAGCCGGCAGCTAAAAAGGCACCAGCCAAGAAAGCAGCTGCGAAAAAGGCTCCTGCCAAAAAAGCACCAGCCAAGAAAGCTGCCGCTAAAAAGGACGACGACAAGAAAGCCGACGAAAAGGCTTAAGCTTGAAGCATCTTGGTGCGGTCATATATTGACCGCATAGGAAAATGGCGGGGCGGCATCGGTGCTGCCCCTTCATTTTATTAAGAACATATCATTCTCACACACGAAATTGAGGAACTTAAAAAATGGCTATTACCGCAGCAGCAGTGAAAGAACTGCGCGAGCGCACCGGCGCTGGCATGATGGATTGCAAAAAAGCATTGAACGAAACAAATGGCGACGTGGAAGCAGCGGTTGATTTGCTGCGTACCAAGGGCCTTGCTGCCGCTCAGAAGAAATCCAGCCGTACCGCGGCTGAAGGTCTTGTCGGCGTGGCTGTATCCGGTACCAAAGGCGTTGCTGTTGAAGTGAACAGTGAAACCGACTTTGTTGCCAAGAATGACCAGTTCCAAGCCTTTGTAACCGGCGTGACCGAAGTTGCATTGGGTCTGGGCAGCGATGATGTCGAAGCTCTGGCAGCGGCAGACTATCCTGCTGGCGGTACGGTTCAGGACACCCTGACCAATAATATCGCGACCATCGGCGAAAACCAGGCGATCCGCCGGATGAAAACTGTTGCAGTCAGCAGCGGAACCGTTGTGCCTTATGTCCATAATGCCGTGACGCCTACAATGGGTAAAATCGGCGTGCTGGTCGCGCTGGAAAGTACCGCCGGCGCTGACGTTCTGGAGCCGCTCGGCAAACAGATCGCTATGCATATTGCTGCGGCCTTCCCATTGGCGTTGAACGCTGATGGTCTGGATCAGGACATGCTGGACCGCGAGCGCGCAATTGCCGCTGAAAAAGCCGCTGAATCCGGCAAGCCAGCGAATATCGTCGAGAAAATGGTCGACGGCGCGATGGCGAAATTTGCCAAGGAAAACGCATTGCTCAGCCAGATTTTCGTCATGGACAATAAAACGCCAATCGCTCAGGTCGTCGAGCAAGCTGGCAAGGATGCTGGCGCTGAAATCAAGCTGATCGAATATGTTCGTTTCCAGCTTGGCGAAGGCATCGAGAAGAAAGAAGAAGATTTTGCAGCGGAAGTGGCCGCGACTCTCGGCAGCTAATACCCAAATTTGCGTCCAAATAACAGTTGGGCGCATTAACACTTGGCGCAATGGCGCGGACTATCTATGGTCTGCGCCATTGTCGTATTTGGTGCTGATACATGACAGTTAGCGGGATGGAGTTTGCATGAAAAGACCAGCGTTTAAACGCATTTTGCTGAAGCTTTCTGGCGAGGCGTTGATGGGGTCCGGAGAATTCGGGATCGATCCGGAAACCGTGAATCGGATCGCGGCCGAAGTGAAGTCTGCGAAAGAAGCGGGTTATGAGTTATGTCTGGTCGTCGGCGGCGGGAACATATTCCGCGGATTGGCGGCAGCGGCTAAAGGTTTCGATAGGACCAGCGCGGACTATATGGGCATGCTGGCCACAGTAATGAACGCGCTTGCCGTGCAAAATGCGCTCGAACAAATGGGGTGTGACACACGGGTTTTGTCAGCCATCCCAATGGCAAGCGTTTGCGAGCCCTATATTCGCCGCAAAGCCGTCCGGCATCTTGAAAAAGGGCGAATCGTGATATTCGCGGCCGGCACCGGCAACCCGTATTTTACGACCGATACGGCCGCGGCCTTGCGCGCGGCGGAAATGGGCTGTGAAGCTCTGTTTAAAGGGACTAGCGTGGACGGTGTCTATGACGCTGATCCGAAAACCAATCCGGATGCGACGCGCTATGATGCGCTGAGCTTCGATCAGGTGCTGACTGACAATTTAAAGGTGATGGATGCCAGCGCTGTCGCGCTGTGCCGCGAAAATAATATTCCGATTGTTGTTTTTACCATCCGTGAGCAAGGCAATCTGGCGACCGTCCTTGGCGGTGGCGGTACGGCGACCATCGTCGGTGCAACAGAATAGATATTGGGAGAATTGAGCGATGGCACAATATGATAAAGGCAGCCTTGAAAAGCGGATGAATGCTTCTCTTGAGGCTTTGAAACACGATCTGAGCGGATTGCGGACAGGGCGTGCCAATACGGCGTTGCTCGATAGCATTACGGTCGAAGTATATGGCGCAAAGATGCCGCTCAACCAAGTGGCAACAGTGTCCGTGCCAGAGCCCCGCATGCTGTCTATTCAAGTCTGGGACAAGGGCAATATTCAGCCGGTAGAAAAAGCCGTACGGTCCGCAGGGTTGGGTCTTAATCCTATGGTTGATGGCCCAAATATCCGGCTGCCCATTCCCGACCTGACCGAAGAGCGCCGTAAGGAACTGGCCAAGATGACTGGTCAGTTTGCTGAAAAAGCACGGATTGCAATCCGCAATGTCCGGCGCGACGGCATGGATGACATCAAGGCCGATGAGAATAAGAAGGAAATCGGTGAAGATGACAAGAAACGGTTGGAGACAGAGGTTCAAAAACTGACCGACCAGATGATCGAAGAAGCAGACAAGCTGTCATCTGCCAAAGAACAGGAAATCCTCACACAGTGAGGCTGGCGCCATCCAAGAAAGGATCGATCGATCCAGATGCGCAGGGATCACACGTAGCTGACCTGACCTATGGCGCGCGTCACGTCGCGATCATTATGGACGGCAATGGTCGCTGGGCAAAAAAGAAACATTTGCCCCGGGCAATGGGCCATAAAAAGGGTGTCGAGACTGTTCGCAGCATTGTTCGGGTTGCAGGAGAAATGGGTGTCGAGGCGCTGACCCTCTATGCTTTCTCTTCAGAAAACTGGAGCAGGCCAGCTGATGAAATCACTGATTTGATGGGTTTGCTTCGCCAATATATTCAGTCGGACATTGATGAATTTGATGAAAACGGCATTCGCCTGAAGGTCATTGGAAACTACAAGGCACTCGACAGTGATATTGTGCAATTGATCGACAATGCTCTGGAGCGGACGGCTGACAACGACAAGATGACGCTCGCTATTGCTTTGAACTACGGTGCACAGGACGAAATGCTGAGGGCGGTGCAGAATATTGCTGAGGCTGTGAAGCGGGGTGATGTAGAGCCAGATCAGATTAACATTAGCCATATGTCTGGAGCCCTGGATACAGCCGGACTGCCACCGCTTGATCTTTTGATCCGTACATCTGGTGAATTACGTCTTTCCAATTTCCTGCTTTGGCAGGCGGCTTATTCCGAGCTCTATTTTACCGATGCCCTATGGCCAGACTTTGATAAAAGGGAGCTGCAGCGCGCTTTGAAATCATTTGGGGACCGGGAACGCCGTTTCGGCGGACGTTGAGTCATGAACGATCCCGCCAGTCCTGTAAAAAAGCCGCCGAATGAACTGTTGACCCGGATCATTGTCGGCGTTGCACTGGTGGCAGTAACGGTCGTTACGCTTGTAGTGGGCGACCATGAAATTGGCAGGCACGCTTTGTGGTTTTTGGTGATATTAATGTCACTGGGCATAATGTCTGAATGGGCTGAACTGACTGGGCGGCTGGAGAATAAGCGCCTTGCCCTTTACGCTCTGTCTGTTCCGCTGGCTATCATGTCATATCTGGCCGCCGGACCGTCGTTTCTTGCGCTCGGACTGCTATTGGGTGCGGCAATGTTCATCGCGGTTTTTGACCGCTCGATAAAATTGTCTCTAGGGATAATTTATGCTGGATTACCAGCACTATCTGTCTTGTATCTGCGAGGAACTGATAATGGGTTGCTCATTCTGTTCTGGACGCTGGCATTGGTCTGGGCGACGGATATTGGTGCCTATTTTTCCGGCCGTGCGATCGGCGGACCAAAGCTGGCACCAACATATAGCCCAAACAAAACCTGGGCGGGATTGATCGGGGGCGTGATTGTGACAGCCTTGTTCAGTTTTGCCCTGCACGTTTACTTTCAACTGCCGTTCCGTCTGGTCCTGCTGAGCATTCCGCTGGCTGTGCTCGCTCAAATGGGCGACTTGTTTGAAAGCCAGATGAAACGGCAGGCAGGGGTCAAGGATAGCGGCACCATATTCCCCGGCCACGGCGGAGTCATGGACAGGCTGGATGGCCTGATTCCGGTCGCACCTGTTGTTGCGATCATCATATTATTTGGCGGCCAATGAACCACGCATCACCCAGAACTGTTTCCATATTCGGGGCCACTGGTTCGGTAGGTACATCCACGCTCGACCTTGTTCGTCTGGAGCGTGACAAATATCGCATTCTTGCACTGACCGCGAATAGTAATGCTGAAGAACTGGCGAAGCTGGCCATTGAATTTGACGCTGAGATTGCCGTTATCGCTGATAGCAATCAGTATGAAGCCCTCAAAAACCTGCTAACCGGCACAAAAATCGAAGTTGCCGCCGGGCCGGAACGGCTGGTTGACGCTGCCGCGCTGGGTGCTGACTGGACAATGGCTGCAATCGTTGGCTGTGCCGGTTTGCCGCCAACACTGGCGGCCTTGAAGTGCGGAAAGACAGTCGCGCTGGCAAATAAAGAGGCTCTGGTTTCCGCCGGTGCGCTGATGATGGCGCAGGCCAGGGCGGCCGGCGCAACGTTGCTACCGGTGGATTCAGAACATAATGCAATCTTCCAGTCCTTACAGGGCGGGCGCGTTGATCAGGTTCGCAAGATTACGCTGACGGCCAGCGGCGGACCCTTCAGAACATGGTCCAGAGAACAGATGGCGTCGGTCACACCAGAGCAGGCCGTGGCGCATCCCAATTGGGACATGGGTGCCAAGATATCTGTCGATAGTGCCACCATGATGAACAAGGGGCTTGAGCTTATCGAGGCCCATCATCTGTTTCCGGTTGGTTTGGAGAATATTGACATATTGGTCCATCCACAATCGGTTATTCATTCCATGGTGGAATATAAGGACCGGTCCACATTGGCGCAGTTGGGGTCGCCGGATATGCGCATTCCGATCGCCAGCGCGCTGGCCTGGCCAGAACGCATGACAACTGACTGTTTGCCGCTTGATCTGGCCAAAATCGCTCGCTTGGACTTTGAAACGCCTGATCATGATCGCTTCCCGGCGATAAAGCTGGCGCGTGACGCCATAGAGGCTGGTGGTGCGGTTCCGGCCATATTGAATGCAGCCAACGAAATTGCGGTTGCAGCCTTCCTGAAGGAAGATGTTCAGTTTCTGGAAATCACTGAGATTGTATCGCGCATTATTGACAGCTATAGCCCGCCTATACCCAATGAACTTGCGGATATCTTTGGGATTGATAGAGAAGCGCGGGAACGAACCGCAGCCATGATTGAGGATGTTAGAGTTTGACCGAAAATCCAGGCATATTGCTGACTTTATTTGCTTTTTTGCTCACTATTGGTGTGCTCGTCTTTATCCATGAAATGGGGCACTATCTGGTCGGACGCTGGTGCGGTGTAAAGGCCGATACGTTCGCCATCGGTTTTGGCAAGGAATTGGTCGGCTGGAATGACAAGCGCGGCACCAGATGGAAAATCTGCGCATTGCCACTTGGCGGCTATGTCCAGTTTGCTGGAGATATGGATCCTGCCAGTACACCCGGCGACGATTGGCTGAAGCTGCCTCCGGAAGAACGCAATCAAACCTTTCAATCTAAATCCTTATGGCAAAGGGCTGCGATTGTTTTTGCAGGGCCAGCGATTAATTTCCTTTTCGCCATTTTGATTTTAGCGGGCTTCGCCCTGACTTTTGGAGAGAGCGTGACACCACCGGTGGTTGGAACGGTTGCAGAAAATTCGACCGCCGACGGTATCGGTTTGAAGGAAGGCGATAAAATCGTCTCTATTGATGGTGATTCTATTGCCCGTTTTACTGATTTATCGCGCGAAATTTCTATCATTCCTGATGAAACTGTGGAGATCGCCTTCGAGCGGGATGGTACGGTCATCGCAAAAGAAGCCAAAATCGGCGTGCGTATTGAGAAAGACCGGTTCGGAAATGAATACCGGATTGGCCTGCTGGGGATATCGCCGGGTAGCGTCGAACGACGGGATGTCCCGCTATGGGAGGCGCCTGTTGTCGCAACGCGTCAGACCGGCGAGATTGTGGATCTCATCGTGACAACATTGGGACAGGTGATCAGTGGCCGAAGGTCGGTTACAGAATTAGGTGGACCGCTTAAAATTGCACAGGTTTCAGGTGAACAATTTGTTGCTGGACTGAGCCAGTTCATATTCTTTGTAGCGTTAATCTCAATTAACTTAGGGTTCATCAACCTCCTGCCAATCCCCATGCTCGATGGTGGGCATTTGATGTTCTATGCCATAGAAGCGGTCCGGCGAAAGCCTGCTAATCCTATGGTTCAGGAATGGGCATTTCGATCGGGTTTTGCACTGGTGGTAATGTTCATGTTGGTGGTGACGTTTAATGATTTAGCCTCTTTTGGATTATTCAGAGCAATCTCTGGTTAACAGCCTGTTGATTGACCATTGATTGATCGCTCCGGTTGGGGCAGGGGGTTTCGCAAAACTTGATGCATTTATGCACTGGTTAGTATTTTTGAGTTTTAGGCGTGAAAGCGAGTTTGTCTGTGAAGCATAAAAAACGGCTCCTGCCCATGTTGTTGAGTGGTACCATATTGGCAGGCATTTCGGTGCCAGCCTATGCACAGGAAGCGCCGGCGGTTGAGCCCGTCCTGCCTGTCGACAACACGATCAGATCTATCGTGGTAAATGGCTCTCAGCGGCTGGAATCGGGAACTGTCCTTTCTTACATGAAGCTGCGGGTCGGGCAGACCTACACGCAGGAAGCTGCCGACCAGGCCCTCAAGGACCTGTTCGAAACAGAATTGTTCAAGGATGTCAGCATCCGTAACAATGCCGGTGCGGTTGTTATCGAAGTTGTTGAAAACCCTGTGATCAACCGGATATTGCTGGAAGGCAATAAGCGGATCAAAGAGGACAAAATCCGTCCGGAAATTCGCTTGGCACCGCGACAGATTTTCACTCGTTCCAAGGTGCGCGCCGACGTGGCCCGTATCGTCGAGCTATACAAACGCAAGGGCCGGTTTGCAGCCAGTGTCGAGCCAAAAATGGTTCAACTTGACCAAAACCGTGTTGATATTGTTTTTGAAGTCAATGAAGGACCGAAATCCAAGGTTCAGCAGATCAATATCATCGGGAATGAAGTGTTTTCGGATGGTAAGCTGCGCGGCGAAATGGCCACAAAACAAGCCCGTTTTTATCGTTTCTTCAGTTCGAGCGACACCTATGACCCGGACCGGCTTGCTTTTGACCAACAAAAGCTTCGTCAATTCTATCTGACCGAAGGCTATGCGGATTTCCGGGTGATTTCAGCTGTGGCGGAGCTTACACCGGACAAAAAAGACTTCATCATCACCTATGTTGTTGAAGAGGGCGATCGCTACAAATTTGGCGACGTTACAGTTGAAAGCGAAATTCGAGATTTCACTTCAGAAACGTTGACCCCGCTTTTGCCGATGAAGGAAGGCGATTTTTACAACGCGAAGCAAGTCGAAGACACGGTGGAAAACCTGTCTGAGACAGCCGGCCTGTTTGGCTACGCTTTTGCCGACGTCCGACCCGAATTTACGCGCGATAAAGACACCCTAACCATGGGGATCAACTTTCAGGTTGCCGAGAGTGATCGTGTCTACGTGGAGCGCATTGATATCAATGGTAATACGCTGACCGTCGATAAAGTGGTTCGGCGCGAATTCCGGCTGAATGAAGGTGATGCGTTTAACAGTTTTCAAGTCAAGCGCTCGGCCAACCGGATCAAGTCTCTTGGCTTTTTCCAAGACGAACTGGAAATCGAACAAAAGCAGGGCAGTGCACCCGACCGGATCATATTGGAAGCTAATGTAGAAGAACGAGCAACTGGTGAATTGCAGCTGTCAGCTGGTTTCTCCAGTGTTGAGAACTTCATTCTTCAGGCCTCTGTCCGTCAACGCAACTTCCGCGGTAAAGGTCAGGAACTGCGGGCAAGTGTGAGCTATTCCAGTTTCTCTCAAGCTATTGAATTTGGATTCACAGAACCCTATTTGTTCGATCGTAATATTGCGGTTGGCGTCGATGTCTTTCGCCGTGATTTGAACAGCTTCAACTTTGTCGGCAATGACCGTGAGACGACATTTGAGCAGCTGACAACGGGTTTCCAGGTACGTGCGGGCGTGCCGATCACCGAATATCTATCTGCTTCACTACGCTACGGCCTCAGTTTCGACGACGTGACCTTGGATAGAGATTTGTTTTTTACTGACTCTAATAGTGATGGCACTCGTGGCAACAGCGCTGATGATACTTGTGATCCTCTGGTTGCTGGCCGTTTTCTATGCGATGCGCTTGGTAAACGTACCACCTCCTCAATCGGCGCGTCTCTGATCTATGATGATCGCGATAACCGAGTTCGCCCAACGCGCGGTCAAACTATCGTCGGCAGTCTCGATTTTGCCGGTTTGGGAGGCAGCGTCAAATATTTGAGGGGACGCCTTAATGCGGCGAAATATTGGCGCCCATTTGGTCAGTTCATTTTCTCGATAAGCGGCGAGGCCGGGTATATTCATCCGCTGGAGAATCGGGGCAGTGCGGCTGATGGGATTGATGATATCCGCTTAACTGACCGCTTTTTCCTTGGTGAACCGCAAATTCGTGGCTTTGGTATTCGCGGGGTTGGTCCTCGGGTTGTTCGAAACTTTACGCAGCCTGCGCTGGACGATAATGGCAATCCATTTAACCAGATCATCATCAACGAAAATCAACGCACGGACGACGCTATCGGCGGGCGGGCATATTATTTGGCGCGGGCTGAATTAGAAATTCCCCTTGGTTCTGGAGCCCGTGAGCTAGGTTTGAGGCCTTCGATCTTTGTTGACGCCGGTGCGGTGTTTAAGGTCACTACGCCGATTTTGCAAAATCCTCAGTTTGTCGGAAGGCTTCAGGAACGCGACGCGAACGGTGCTGGCGTAACAATAGGGCGTGTTGATAGCAATGGTGCACCTGTTCTTGATACAAATGGCGTGCAGATTCAGGATCCGGTCTTTGTTGATAATGCTCTGGGTTTCTTGAGAACAGATCCTAATGGCAACGCAATTATTACACCGCAAGCCACTGACGCCAACGGTAATCCATTTCCGGTCGCCACCACATTCACAGAAAGCTTCTTTGGCGATACTGCCAGTCCCCGTGTTTCCGTTGGCATAGGTGTCAACTGGAATTCCCCATTCGGTCCATTCAGGATTGATGTCGCCCGCGCTTTGCTGAAAGAGCCCGGCGATGATACTAAGCTATTTACTTTCAATGTAGGAACACAATTCTAATGACATTTTCAACCAAGACACTTTTGAAATCGGCGGCATTGGCCGTTGCAACCTTGTCTGTCCCAGCGGTTGTCGCCTCACCGGCGGCTGCGCAGTCCAGAACCAGCATCGGCGTCGCGAATTATGAAGCGGCAGTTGTTCGGTCACAGGCTTACCGGACGGCCGTGGAGCAGATGAAAACAACTTATAAGGCAGACATTGATGCGACCAACGCGCGTGCAACGGCTTTACAGACAGAACTGAAACCTCTGGTCGATGCCTACAACGCAGCGGTTCAGCAGCCAGGTGCTACAGCTCAGACGGTGCAACCACAGGCACAGGCCTTGCAACAGAAGCGTCAATCTGGCCAGCAAGAGCTTGCTCGCCTGCAACAGCGTGTCACATTGGCCACGGCTTATGTGGAAGAGCAGGTCGGTATGAAACTGAACGACGCGATCAAAGCGGCGATGAAGGCTAAAAATGTTGATCTTGTACTGCAACCACAAGCCGTTGTCGCACGTGAGCCTTATGTTGACATAACCGAATCCATCGTAGCGGAACTCAACAAGCTGGTTCCTTCCGCGACAATTACACCGCCAGCTGGATGGAAGCCCGGTCAGGCGCAACAACAGGCACAGCAGCCGGCCGCAACTGAACAACCTTCCGGTCGTTAATAACCGCTATGTCTGAATCGCTGGATTATGACGTAACAAAGGTGATGGCGGTGTTGCCGCACCGCTATCCCATGTTGCTGGTCGATCGTGTGGAAGAATTGGTCAAAGACGAATCGATTCGTGCGGTGAAAGCCGTCACGATGAATGAAGGCTTCTTCCAGGGGCATTTCCCCGGACGACCGATCATGCCAGGCGTTATGATTGTCGAGGCTTTGGCCCAGGCTGCCGGCGTTTTGGCGATGGAAAGCTTTGGACTGGTTGGTTCTGGCAAGCTTGTCTATTTCATGGCAATTGACGGGGCAAAGTTCCGCAATCCCGTGGAGCCAGGCTGCTTGCTGTCGCTCAATGTTGAATTTGTGCAGAAACGTCCTCGGGTCTGCAAATTTTCAGGGAAAGCGATGATTGGCGACAAATTGGCCGCCGAGGCCAGTTTTACAGCCATGATTGCTGATCCGCCCAGTTCATAATTGGCAGGATAGACGACAAAAGAATCTTGCACTTTGGAGCGGTGGCAGTTAATGCGCCGCTTCGCATTCTATTATACGCTTAGGGAACTGGTCGGAAACCAGCCCGCTTTGGAGCAAAAAATGAAAAAAGATACGCATCCCGACTATCACATGATCAAGGTCCAGATGACCGATGGCACTGTGTTCGAAACCCGCTCTACCTGGGGCAAAGAGGGCGAAACTTTGCAGCTTGATATTGATCCGACATCGCATCCAGCTTGGACTGGCGGCAACCAGCGCCTTATGGATGCTGGCGGTCAGGTTGCACGTTTCAACAAGCGTTTCGGCGGTTTGTCACTCAAGAAAAACTAAGTTGTGTTTGCAGAGGTTTAGGGCCTCTGCTCACCACAAGCTAACGGCACCAAGCCATGGCGTGAGAAGCGACAGCTTCTGGCGATAAATTTCCGCTGCCCGCAGACTTGAGATTTTCACGAATTGGATTTCCGAGCCTGGGCGCAGTTGCCCGATCAGGTGGCGATCGGCCCGTATGACTTGGGCTATTCGCGGATAGCCTCCGGTTGTTTGCGCATCTGGTCCGAGCAAAAAAGGCTCTCCGTCCGGTGGGCACTGGATTGTCCCTGGAAACACCGGTGCGCTTTGCATTTCATCGTCATTCTCCATTTCGAGAACAATGCCATGCAAATTGAGCCCCATCCGATTAGCTCTTCGTCCGGCCTGAAACTTTTCTTCAAATAATTTACTTTGAGAATAGAGGGTTAAGGCCGAAATTTCGGGCCCGGCGGTCACGCGAATGATATATTTTCCGGACAGGTTGGGGCGCAACTCGACGGGTGTTTTCGTATCCGTCGGATCAGGTTCAGAATTCCCTGCCCACTGGATTTTGTCACCCGCCTTCACGGCGCGACCATGAAAACCTCCCAATCCGGCACCGAGATAGGTGGATTGACCGCCCAAAAGAGACTGGGCGTCTATTTTCCCAGCAACAGCGAGATAGGATCGGCACCCCCGATCTGCCGGACCGATATGAATCTCGTCGCCGGCCTTTATATCGGTCCGTTTGTGCAATGGCTGATCTTCGCCGTTGATGCGGAAAAATGAGGCGGCGCCTGTTAAAGCCATAGCACTATGTTTTTCGGCCACAAATTTGGCATCATCGAGAGTGATTTCGATCGCAATCGCACCTGCAGCTTCGCCGACCAGATGATTGGCCAGGGCGAGGGACAGGCAATCTGCCGCTCCGGCTGCGGGCATGCCTAGATGCCTATGGCCGGAAAATGGAGAGCCCTGCAGAGTCGTTTGCAAACCGGGTTTGAGAACGGTGAGACTCATTCGCCCGGTTCTCTGGAATATTGTTCTTCGGCAATTTTTTCAAATTCGGCTTTATCAATCGATCTGAATGATACGACTTGATTGGCAGACAAGAGTGCGGGTTGGTGGTTCTCGGGACGAAACAGGTGAACAGGTGTACGGCCAATAATCGGCCAGCCACCCGGGCTGCTAAAAGAATAGATGCAGCTCTGGTCACCAATGATACCGATCGAACCTGCCTCCACTTGCTGTCGGGGTTTTGGCAATCTGCCGATCTTGGTAATTTCCTCTTGGCATCGCAGATAAGCAAAACCAGGCATGAAACCGAGCATCGTCACAGTGAAGGACAGATTGTTGTGCCACGCAATCAATGCTTCGGGAGACATTCCCATTTTGTCGGCTATCCATTCCTGGTCAGGGGCGAATATTTTGTCATAACAAACTGGAACTGCGATGGGTTCTATTTGCGGCACTGCAGCGGCCAGCGGTTGCAGTAGTTGTTCACGAAGCAGGACGGACGCTTTATCCGGTGTGATCTGAGCAGGGTCAAACTGTACGGCAAAACTTTCTAGTCCGGGAACAATCTCCCGCCACACGGTTTGCTGCCTTAAGGCAGAGCTCGCGGCTTGAACGGCGTCGAGGTCGCCCAATTGGCAAAAAAGGGTGTCATCGCATATGTGAATGTCGACAATATTCACGCTTCCGGTGCCGCAATGGATATGCCTTCAAGCTCCAGTGCGCGCCGCATTGCCTTAGCGGTTTCCAGTGCGCCGTCGCTGTCGGAATGAAGGCATAGCGTTTCGGCAGGGATTATCTTTGGTGTATTACCGACCGCCGTGATGGGTTGCCCTTTGACCAAAGCCAGTCCCTGTTTCACGCGCTCGGTATCATTGGCGATAATGGCTCCTGCTTCCGTGCGAGAAACGAGGCGAGAATGCTGCGTATATTGCCGGTCAATAAATGCCTCGGCAATAAAACGAACGCCGTTTTTGGCGGCTTTTTCATGTATTGCAGATTCTGCCATACTGACCAGCGCCAGATTTTCCATGTGGGCGATTTCGACGAGGATGTCCGCTAGTATTTCATCGTCCTGCGCATCATTGTAAAGTGCGCCATGCGGTTTCAGATGCGTGATATCTGCCGCTACGTCTTTCGCTACAGCCTTGATTGCCTCCACCTGCTCCAGCAAACTGGCCTTCAATGTGGTAGGTTCAATAGTCATGCTCTGCCGACCGAAATTGGCTCGGTCGGGATAAGAGGGATGGGCACCAGCTGACACGCCTTTTTCTTTCGCGGCAACCAGCATGGCTCGCATCGTTTTTGCCGATCCGGCATGACCACCGCAGGCAATGTTGCAGCTGGAAACAACGTCCATAATGGCAATATCGCGCGCCATGGCTTCGGCGCTGTCGTCCTCTCCCAGATCAGCATTGAGGTCGATCGAGAAAGTCATGGCCACCATCCCAAGGCCCGGGCGATGAGCCGGACGCCCAACATGGTCGTGACCGCCAATATAATCACTCCGGCAATATTGCCCTTCCAGCCATTAACGTGACCGCCAAGTAAGGCTCTGTCATTGGCCAGTTTGATAAGGAAAAACGCGATGATAGGGAGGAGCAATCCGTTGGCTATCTGCGCAACGAAGATGATCTCCACCGGTTTGTAGTTCAGCAATGCGCCGAAAGTGCCGGACAAGATGACAAGCAACGCGCCGATCCTGAACGGGATACGTGATGCACCAGTGCTGGATTTGCCAAAAATCTCCTGCACAATATATCCAGTAGCAAGCGGCGCGGTAATGGCCGAGGTTAACCCGGCGGCAAACAGCCCGGCACCTAGCGTAGCGCTGGCAAAACTGCCGAACAGCGGATTGAGCTGCTCAGCCATATCAACTGCGTTGGAAATCTCTTTGCCGCTTCCGAACAGGCTGGCCGCCGCTGTTGCCAATATGGTGATCGAAACAAGTCCGCCGAGACCGATTGAAAAAGCGCTGTCCGTCTGTGCTTCGGCTAGATCATCCTCCTGTTTCCAGCGTTCCCGTACACTCGCGGCATGAAGGAACAAATTATATGGGACGATTGTTGTGCCAATCAGCGCAATGGCTGTTAGCAGCCCGCCTTGGGGAACGGAGGGAATGAAGCCGTTAAAAATTGCCGCCATGTCGGGGCGGGTGATCAGGAATGTCAGCAAGAAGGACAGGCACATAAACAGCACCATTGCTATCAATATCCGTTCTACCCAGCGCGGTTTGGAAAACAGGATGAGGGCCCCGGCAAGCAAGGCGATGGATCCAATTGCAAGGCTGCGGTTGTCAGAAAAGCTGCCGCTAAGCGCTTCGAGACCCAACAGTGCGCCAGATATATTGCCGGCCTCGTAAGCCGCATTGCCAAGAGCCAAGGCAGCGATAAGCAGCAAGGCCGCCAGCCACCGAAGGGACGGTGAAGCGACCGTTTGCATCATTGCCTCGGCGAGACCCATACGAGAAACTAGCGCGACCCTAACGGCAATCGACTGCAAAATGATGGTGGTCACGGTGGCAAAGGCAAGCGCCCATATCAATGCAAAGCCGAAATTCGCGCCGGCCAGGGTGCAAGCGGTAACCGTACCGGGGCCGATAAAGGCGGCGGAAACCAACATCCCCGGGCCAGGGCGATAACGGGCTATCTTCATGAAATATGCTGCAATCTAATCATTATTGATGACCTAACTCGCCCACGGCCAGGGCCGTTCCCTGAACCATTTTGTAATGACATATTTGGTGCCGCTACGCACTTTCATTCCGTGATGCAGGGTCAGATCATTGGCGCTGCCATCGGCGCCCATGTTGTTCCAGCACAATATGCTGCCAGTCTTTGGCACAAACTTCTTGTTCAGTTTGACGAAGCGCGTGGCCCCACCGGCGCTCGGTTCATTCAAATAGATCATGAATGTCCAGGTGCGTTGTCCAGATTCAGCGCAGAATTTCTCGAAATCCTGGCCATTGGGATCAAAATAGTCTGTATGGGCCTTGAATTCCTGTCCCTCCGCATAACGTTGTCCCTGCAACGGTTCACCAAAGGCAGGGTCAATATTGGCAAAGTTGCAGATTTTTTCATCCATTGCCGATACAAATGGATCATCATGATCCAGATCACAGGTCTCGCTGGTGCGAAAAAAATCATCACCGTTGGCATCGGCAATTGTTGACGGGCGGCGCTTTTCGTCAATGCGCTGGATAAGCTCCTCGCATTCACTTCGACCAATAAAATTTTTCAGCAGGCAAAGTTCAACGCTTTTGTTGGGATAGCGCTGTACCTTGCCCAACGCGACCAGATAGTCGGCAGAGGTGGTGTTTTGATCTGTCATCAAACGGTCCGAACTCATTCCTAATATGGTGCTCAGACTAAATGAAAATTCGCATGCTGCAACCGCTCTTTGCGGTCCGGCAGAATCGGGATATAGAAAAGCTAACCATGGCAGACACAAATCTAGATCACGGCGATAGTACTGGTGCAGAGCGCGGTTTCACGCTGGTGGAAATGATGGTGGCCCTGCTCATTTTTTCGCTGCTGTCTGTTGCCGGTGTTGTCCTTTTGCGCGGTGCAGTGAACAGTAATGAAGTTACCGACGCCAAACTCAGCGACATGGCGCAGATGCAGCGGTTCGTATCGTTGATGGAGGCGGATTTGAGTCAGGCGCTCCCGCGGCCGCATCGCAATGAAGAGGGGGATCGGGTTGCCGCCTTTGTGAGCGAAACCGGGTCGCAGAGCCGCGGGTTTTTATCCTTCTCCCGCGGCGGACAGAGCAATATCAACAATAAGCCGCGCTCCAATATGCAGCGTGTGTCCTATCAATTGAATGACGGCCGGCTGGAACGCCTGCAATATGAAGCAACCGATGGCGGTGCAGTGAGCGAGCCTGCGGTCTTGCTGGATGGCATAAGCGCACTTCAATTGCGTTTTCGCGACAAGAGAGGGCAGTGGGTTAGTCGTTGGCAGACGGAAAGGCTCAGCGATTTACCGCGCGCGGTCGAAATGCGATTTGATCAGAATGGGCGAAACTATCGTCATGTCTTTCTGATCGGGACCGGTTATTTATGAAGCCGGTTTACGTCGCAAAAAAAAGTGAGAGGGGTGCCGCGCTGCTGACCGTTCTACTTCTGGTCGCGGTCATCGCCGTGCTGGCCGCCCATGGGATCGACCGGCTGGCGGGCGCGACCAAGCTGGCATCCAATGCACGCGAGCTCAGCCAGGCCAAAGCGTATCTGATCGCTGCAGAGTCCATCGGCATGCAATCGGCCGAGCAGATTGTCAGTCTCTCGCCCGGCCGGACGACCAATCTTGGCGGCTGGAACGGTCAGGAACGTAAGTTTCCGGTTCCTGGTGGATTGATCACCGCAGCGCTCACCGATGGCGGAAACTGTTTTAACATCAACAGTCTGGTAAGTCAGACTGACGCGGTGTTTTCGGCTCGACCGGAAGGGCAAACGCAATTTGTCCGTTTGATGGAGTTGCTCGAAATCCCGCAAGGGCAGGCGGTTGAAATCGCTGATTCGGTTACCGACTGGATCGATAGCGATACAGTTCCATTTCCGCAGGGCGCAGAGGATGAATATTACGTGCAACTGGAGACGCCCTATCGCACCGCCAATGCGATCATGATGGATGTTAGCGAGTTGCGCACGATAAAAGGCATGACGAGTGATATATATGCCCGACTTGCGCCTTGGCTCTGCGCTTTGCCGACGACTGATTTGTCGCCGATCAACGTAAATACGCTCCGCCCGGAACAGGCTGTCTTGCTGGCGATGTTATCGAACAATCCCGATATTGTGCAAACCCGGCAATTTCTTGGGCGGCGGACGGAGACCGGTTATGGTAGCCTCAATGACTTTTGGGCAGAACCATTTCCCGCCGGTTTTCTGGCGCCATCACAGGTGCAGGGGCAAGTGAAATTGAAAACACGCTGGTTCAGGCTGGACATGGCTGTTGAAATGCAAAGCGCTCTGGTGGAGGAACGGGCCCTGGTCGATGCGGCCCGCCAGCCGGCGCGTCTGGTCCATCGTCAGCGCGGTGATGCGCTTTGATAATATGTCGCGATAAATGATCGCTGACAGGTGCGCTAAATACTTGACGGCTGCCCCCATGCATCCCTATGCAGCCCGGCGCAGCACATAGTTTGATGCCTTGCGATTATGGCGATCGTAGCTCAGTTGGTTAGAGCGCCGGTTTGTGGTACCGGAGGTCGGGGGTTCGAGACCCCTCGGTCGCCCCATTTTCAAAATCACATATCTCATATATTCAAATGGTTAGGGGTTCCGGGGATATCTTGGGGTGACAAAAGTATTTTGTAATATTATTACGTTTCTACCAAATTATGTTACTCATCAATTGAGGGGTTTTGCCAATGTCAGTAATGTGGGATTTGCCAGATTTTGACGGCCATGAAGCTGTCCATTTTTTTCACGATGTTGAAACCGGTCTCAGCGCCATTATTGCCCTTCATTCCACCCACTTGGGTCCCGGCGCTGGCGGCACACGCTTTTGGCATTATGAGAATCGCGAAACCGCTGTAACTGATGCGCTGCGTCTGTCGCGCGGGATGAGTTTCAAGAACGCGATGGCTGGACTGCCCCTTGGCGGCGGCAAAGCGGTCATATTGGCGGATCGCAATCGTACCAAGTCGCCCGAAATGATGGCTGCTTTCGGGCGGATGATCGATTCTCTGAGCGGTCGTTATGTAACTGCGGAAGATGTTGGCATCAGCACGGCCGATATGGTCGAGGTTTCCAAGCAGACACAATATGTCTCTGGACTGCCGGTGAGTGATCAAAGTGACGCTGGCGGAGATCCGGGACCATTTACAGCCATGGGTGTTTATCTTGGTGTTAAGGCTGCGGTGAAGCACAAGTTGGGCCGCGACAGCATGGAAGATATCCATGTTGCGATTCAGGGGGTTGGCAGTGTCGGCGGGGGATTGGCGCGCTTGCTGGCCGAAGATGGTGCGCGGCTGAGCATTGCGGACATCAACAAGGACCATGCGGCCAATTTAGCTGCGGAGATTGGCGCGACCGTCGTTGGCTTAAATGATGTGATGCGTCTTGAGGCTGATGTCTTTAGTCCCAATGCCTTGGGTGCGGTTCTGGACAAAGTCTCAATTGCGCAGCTCAACGTTCCGATCGTTGCTGGTGGTGCCAATAATCAGCTCGCGACACCGGAAGATGGACAGCGGATTTTTGACCGCGATATTCTGTTTGCGCCCGATTATGTCATCAACTCTGGCGGTATCATCAGCGTCGGCCTTGAATATCTAGGCGACAGCGACGTTAATGAGGTCAATAGGCGGGTTGCAAAAATCCCTGCACGATTGACAGAAATCTGGAAAGAAAGCGCAGCGAGTAAGTTGCCATCGGCAGAAGTCGCCGACAATATGGCTCGGGCGCTAATAGGCCGTTAGGTCTTTTTCTTTTTACCAGGTCGAGGCCCTTACAGCGACAGTAGGTAGCCTCGGTTTACACTGCGACTTGCATGAACTTGGGTTTGCTCGTCTGTTCTGAAGCGCTTTGGGCGAGTGGATAATTGCCTGGTGGCAAAGCCGCCAGTGGCATTCCTGCTGCTGCCAAGTCATAGGGCGAGACCCTGTGGCGGGTGCACAAACCGCCCGCGCCATCGCTAACCAATGGTGTTTCAAACTCGGTCGCGACCGTTGCTTCTTTTACCCTTATGACGGTGCTGATAACCAATTGTCCGCCGCCTAGGTCAAGTACCAACTGGGTACCGATAGGAACGCCGAGCAAACCTTCAAACCGGGCACCGGTTTTGGAAAGATCGCGCATGACAACATCATATCTGTGATCTTCATGAATGGCGCCAATTCGGCGGAATACCGTGCGCCTGTCGGGCCGGTATAAGTCGGGACCATCGGGCTCAATTTTGAAAAGCCCGGTTCCCAGATTTTCCTCGATTTCTTCAAGCTTGAGAGCCTTGGAGTAGATCCAGCCTTGAATATAGCGAGCGCCCTTTGAGCATACGAGGTCAAACTGATCAAAGGCCTCGACACCTTCGACCGTGGTTTCCATGCCCAGCGCTTCGGACAGGCTGACAATGGCGGCAATGATCTTGGCGCTGTTCTTGTCCTTCTGAGTACAGGAATCGACGAAACTCTTGTCGACCTTGATTTTGTCAAATGGTGCCGATCGCAGATAGCTGAGCGATGAATAGCCAGTACCAAAATCGTCAAGCGCCAGCCGGACGCCCAGCTCCTTCAAAATTTTGAACGTATTGTCGATGGTTTCACTATCGCCCATGAACACGCTCTCGGTCAGTTCCAGTTCCAGACGTTCAGGCTCGAGCCCACTGGATGCAAGGGCATTCATTACAATTTCCGGGAAGCCGCTATTGGCAAATTGAACAGCCGATACATTGACCGCAATGCGGACCGATTTGGGCCATTGCAGTGCATCTGTACAAGCTTTGCGCAGCGCCCATTCGCCCAGTTGATTGATAAGATTAAGTTCTTCCGCAATTGGAATGAAAACGCCTGGGCTAACTGCACCCCGCTCAGGATGGACCCAGCGCATCAACCCTTCGAATCCGACCACCATATGATCATCGGTGCGGACCACCGGTTGATAATGCAGTTCCAGTTGGTCATTATCGAGAGCATCGCGCAAGTCTTCAACCAGCAGTCGGCGTTCTTCCTCTTCATCCTTCAGATCTGCGGAGTAAAAGCGGAACTGGCCACGTCCTGAATTTTTCGCAGAATATAGCGCAAGATCCGAACTGCGAACCAGTTCGTCCTTTTCAACACCGTCATAGGGGGCAACGGCGATCCCGATGGATGTACCGATAACCGCGCTTTTATCTTCAATGGGATAGGGCTGTGAAACAATTTTCACTATTTTTTCAGCGATTTCACCGAGCTTCCCGCGATCATCCAGGTCCGGTAAAATGACCTGAAATTCATCACCGCCCAATCGTCCGATCTCACCGCGATCACCGATGATGGTGCGCATCCTTTTGGCAACTTGCTTAAGCAACTCGTCACCGGCTGGATGGCCCATTGTATCATTGACTTGCTTAAACCGGTCCAGATCAAGCATCATGATCGCGCAGCTGCGGTTGGCGGCCTTAAATGCGCCCAAGATTCCGGTGAGCTGAGTGTCCATGCGATGGCGGTTGGCAAGGCCGGTCAGGGAGTCAAATTCTGCTAACCGTGAATCTTCAAGCTTGCGCTGATACTCGACCGTAATATCCTTGGCGCTCCCGCGATATCCCTGAAACTCGCCTGAATCATCAAACTTTGGATGGGCTGATATCATCCACCAGGTTGGATGGTCGTCCTGACTCAATGTCGCTGGCACCCGCCGGACGACGAGGTCGCGAAGTTTGCTGCGCCTGCTGAGTTGGTAGTGAAGCGGACGATCTGATTTCTCATCTGGATTGTCCGGATCATTCTCAAAAAGCGCCGTTAAAGGCTGTGCCAATATTTCATCAACCGGCTTGTTCAGGTTTTCCGCTGCTTTTTCGGAAAGATAGACAAAACGGCCCTCTGCATCGGTCGCCCACAGCCAGTTTATCCCTGCTTGTTCAAAGTCATCCAGGACTTCCAGGCGTCTGGAATGGTTTTCAGATGTAATGACGGATATTGATTCAGCCGATGAACCATTGGAAAACGCCTTGAGTAAACCTTTGACTGCCATAGTTATTCTTTAACCTCAGCCCCACTGATAAGTTAATTCCGGTTTTGAGGTTCCGGGTTTAATGGCACATGGTTACGATAGCGCTAACGGCAGTTATTTAACTTTTGTTTTCTGGATCATCAATTTGGAGGGAGTTGGTGGATCGCGAACTGACCAGAAAAACACTTGTCGCTTTGCTGCAGTTCTGCCATCAAAAAATCAGATTCTACTGGTCGCACAGTAGCAAGAGGCAATGACCGTTTTTTAAATGCACGCTTACGCAAATCCTACCCGCTTTCTGTCGCTTGCCAGGCCGTTGACGCTTTGGTTTTTGATCCTTGGCCTGGCATTGATTACCATTGGTTCCACCTATGGCTTATTCTACGCTCCTGCCGACCGTTTGATGGGTGACAGCGTTCGCATTCTCTATATTCATGTTCCTACTGTTTGGCTGGCTATGGGCGGCTGGACTGCAATTGCGATCGCCAGTATCGTGCAGATCGCGTGGCGGCACCCACTGGCAGCGGTTGCGGCGCGTGCAGTGGCTGTTCCAGGTGCTTTGTTTACCGCCCTGGGGTTGATTACCGGATCAATCTGGGCGCGACCGACCTGGGGTACCTGGTGGGTCTGGGATGGTCGTGTGACATCAGTATTGGTGCTCTTTTTTCTGTATCTCGCCTATATTGCGCTGGCCTTTGCAAGTAGCGAAAAAGGCGGTGTATCACGGGTAACCGCAATTTTTGGTATCGTTGGCGCTATCAACATTCCCATAATCAACCGGTCGGTCGTTTGGTGGAACAGCCTGCATCAGCCAGCGAGTATTACGGTGGGAGGGTCTTCCATTGATAGCGCTTTTCTATGGCCGTTGCTGGTAAATGTTATTGGATTCAGTCTTTTGTTCGGGGCAATCGTATTGATGCGTATGCGCGGAATTTTGGCGGAAACCAAAGTCGAAGCGCGGCTGAAAAGGATGGCTGCAGAATGAATCACTGGCCTTTTGTAATCGCATCTTATGCGGTAGTGCTGCTCGGCACGGCAATCGTCATTTGGGGCAGCTATGCAGCCATGCGCAGGGCAGAAGCAAAGGCGAAACAATTGAGTAAACGTAAATGAAGGCAAAACATCAAAGACTGGCATTGGCGTTGCTTGCGCTGGTCGCTTTGGTCGGCGCGGGTCTGCTGGCGGCTTTCGCGCTGCAGGACCAGGCGAATTATTTTTATACGCCTTCAGATATCGTTGAAAAGCAACCTGAAGTGGGTCAGGCAATTCGCCTTGGCGGCATGGTTCAGAAAGGCTCCATCCAACGCGCCGATGATGGTGTAACCGTAACATTCACGGTTCACGACGGTGCTTCATTTCAGCCTGCAACATATACTGGCATTACGCCTGATCTGTTTGTCGAAGGATCAGGAGTCGTAGCGGACGGAAAGCTGACTGCCGACGGTCTATTTGTTGCCGACACGTTGCTTGCCAAGCATGATGAAAATTATATTCCGCGCGAGCTGAAAGGCATTGATATGACTGGTAATATTACGAGAACGGATACGCTGGTCGAATGATTGCAGAAGCAGGTCTTATCGCGCTCTGGCTCGCTGCCAGCATGGCGTTCTTACAATTTGCTTTATGCACCATTGGTCTGGTCAAAGGCCAGGACGAGTTTTTTGCAGCAATCAGGCCGGTGGCCATCGCCCAAGGCGTTTTGGTAGCCTTGTCTTTTTTGCTGCTGGTCTGGCTGTTTGTGCGGTCCGACATGTCGGTGAAGCTCGTCGTCGCCAATAGCGTTGCGATCAAGCCGTTAATCTACAAGATTTCGGGCGCATGGGGTAATCACGAAGGATCAATGCTTCTCTGGGTCGCCATCATGGGACTTGCCGGCGCATGTATTGGCATTTTTGAACGCAATCTCAAAACAAAGACTTTGGTGACGACCTTGGGCGCGCAAGCTTTTATCAGCATTGGTTTTTATGCCTATCTGTTGATTGCTTCCAATCCGTTCGAACGGATATTCCCGGTTCCGGCAGACGGGCAGGGACTTAACCCGCTATTGCAAGACATTGGGCTCGCTCTGCATCCGCCGACGCTTTATATCGGTTATGTTGGTTTATCGATCGCGTTCTCTTTTGCTGTGGGAGCCATGATCACGCGAGATGTCGGGTCAGAATTTGCAAAGGCTATGCGGCCATGGGTGCTCGGCGCATGGGTATTCCTGACACTGGGCATTACAGCCGGCAGTTACTGGGCTTATTATGAGCTGGGCTGGGGCGGCTGGTGGTTCTGGGACCCGGTTGAAAACGCTTCGTTGATGCCTTGGCTCGCTGCCACAGCTTTGCTGCATTCGGTTACCGTATTGGCAACACGTGATGGATTGCGTGCATGGACGCTGATGCTCGCAGTTGTTGCTTTCTCTATGTCGATGATCGGCACTTTCCTGGTACGTTCTGGCGTTCTTACCAGCGTTCACGCCTTTGCGGTTGACCCGGAACGTGGTAGCTTCATTCTCGCCCTGCTGGCCATTTATATCGGCGGTGCGATGGCTTTGTTTGCGCTGCGCGTTGGTACTGTCAAAGAAGGTTCCCAATTTGAACCTGTCAGCAGGGAAGGCGCTCTGGTGGCAAACAACCTTTTGCTATCGGCCATATTGGGTATTGTTTTTATCGGGACGCTCTACCCCTTGGTTGTAGAAGGATTCAGCGATGAGATGATCTCTGTCGGACCACCATATTTTAATCTGGCGACAGGGCCATTGGCATTAATTCTGGTGGCGATAATGGCTGCCGGGCCACTCCTGCGATGGCGCCGTGACCAGGCGAAAGCCTTGCTTAACCGGATTTCGATTCCAGTCTTTTTGACGGCAGCAGCGCTGTTTGCGCTGGTCATATTCACCTCATCAATGTCAGTTCTGCCCTTGCTGGGTCTCGCCTTGGCAGCAGGTATCGCCGTGGCGAGTTTTGCGCCGCTATGGAAACGCAACCTGCGCCGCACGCCGATGCATGTTTATGGCATGGTTCTGGCGCATTTTGGTGTGGCTGTTGCACTGGTCGGGATGGCGTCAGAAACCAGCTTCACTGAAGAAAAACTGGTGGCTGCGACGCCCGGTGATGAAATCATGGTCAACAACTGGAAGATCAAGTTCCAGGCTATTGAACCCGTGGCCGGTCCCAACTGGACTGCACTCGAAGCGCGCGTGACAGCGCAATATGAAGACGAAGCGATTCATGAGATCGCACCGCAAAACCGGATGTTTGCCTCTGCACAGATGCAGACTAGCGAGGCGGCTCTGCTGACCCGCTGGAACGGACAGCTTTATGTCGTTCTTGGTGACAGCGACGAGCAAGGGCGATGGCAATTGCGTATCTGGTGGAAACCGTTTGTGACGCTAATCTGGTATGGCGGTGTGTTGATTGCTTTGGGCGGGTTGCTGGCGATGGTCGGCCGTTTGCGCCGCGCGGTCCGTCAGAAGCGGCAGAGAGCCTATGCTGAGGCCGTGATATGAACCGCTGGCTGCTCTGGATTCCGTTGGTGTTGTTCAGCCTGTTTTTTGCGATCGTCGCAGGCGGCTTGATGAGGCCCAAGGATAATATCATTGAATCGAAAATGATCGGCAAACCGATCCCGGAATTTGCGCTGCCTGCTGCCATTGAACAGCGCCCGGCGCTGACCACTACTGATCTGGCTACTGGCAAGCCGCAATTGCTAAACATTTTTGCAAGCTGGTGCGTGCCCTGCATCGCAGAGGCACCGCAACTGCTTGCACTGGAGCAGGCAGGAGTATCGATCAACGGCATCGCCAGCCGCGACACGCCGGAGGATATCGCGAATTTCCTTAACCGATGGGGCAATCCTTATGTCCGGATTGGGACAGATGTGCGCAGCGCGGTGCAACTGGAACTCGGTTCATCGGGTGTTCCGGAGACATTCGTGATCGATGGTAATGGCGTGATTGTGCACCAACATATCGGTGATATCCGCAAGGAAGATGTTCCGGAACTGCTTGAAATATTGGAGAAAGCGGGATGACCAGATTCCTTTGCCTGCTCGCCTTGCTGTTCACGGCACCTGTTATGGCTCAAAACGCGCTCCCAGCGTCCCCTTATGCCCATCGACAGCTGGATGACCCGGCACAGGAGGAAAAAGCGCGCTCGTTGATGGAAGAATTGCGCTGCCTGAAATGCCAGAGCCAGTCGATTGCAGACAGCGATGCGCCGATGGCGGGCGATATGCGCAGTCAGGTGAGAGAACGCATTGCTGCTGGTGCCACGCCAGAGGAGGTGCGCAACTGGCTCATTGAGCGCTACGGTGATTGGGTAACCTACAATCCCCCGGTAAATGCGGTAACTTGGCCACTCTGGATTGCGCCAGGGGTATTATTGATACTTGCCATATGGCTCGCACGCGGTCTTTTTCGGCGGCGCAAAACAGATCAGAAGGATGCAGGCTGATGGGCTGGCTCATTCTACTCGTTATGATAATCGTACTTTTCGGTGCGCTTGTATTTTTGGGGAAATTGCCGCGGACCGCTTTTGAATTGACCGGAGCAGCTCTTTTGCTCGGCGTTGCGGGCTATGCTTGGCAGGCCAATCCAGGGATGGCGGGTGTATCGGTGGAACCGACCGAAAAGCCCAATAGTTTCGATGAAGCCAGTATCACGTCGCGGGAGGAAATGGGCCAGCGTTTTGGCACAGCGCGGGAATGGCTGGTATTTTCAGATGCCTTGAATCGCAGTGGCCGGCATGGAGCAGCGGCCAATTATCTGCGTAATGGGGTCAAGGAACACCCTAACGATCCCGACCTGTGGGTCGGATTAGGGAATGCCATAGTTGTTCATGCAGATGGTGTGATCACCCCTGCTGCCCAATTTGCGTTTCAGAAAGCAGCCGATATTTCTCCTGAGCACCCCGGACCGCCGTTTTTCCTTGGCATGGCCTATGCGCAATCTGGCAAGATTGATCAGGCGCGTGCGATCTGGACAGAGTTGTTAGATCGTAGTGCGGAAGATGCGCCATGGCGCAAGGATCTCGAGTCGCGTTTGGCGGCTATGGAGAAAATGCAATCCGCGCTGCCGATGCCTCAAAGCCCATCTGCTGGTAACTAAAATATAGGTATATCAGGAGGTTGATCGGCATATCTGTGGCTCTGGTTGCGTGCTATAGAGGCCCATGCTAATCGCGCGCGCTTGTCGAAACAGATGTGCGGGGGTAGCGCAACCATTTCGACCCAATCAGGGGAACGCCAAGACGGCAATCAATGTCTGAATCGACGACACAACCGAAACGGAAACGCAATCGCGTAATCCAGCCTCACGGTTCGCGCCAAGAGGGAAGTGCAGTTGCAAAGCTGGCTGCTGGCGCGATTGGTATTGTGTTCGGCGATATCGGTACCAGCCCGCTCTATGCCTTTCGCGAAACATTTGTAGGTGCCCACCCACTTGAGCTGGACAAGATCCACGTATTGGGTGTGGTCAGCCTCATCTTCTGGTCCATGACACTGGTCGTCGCGATACAATATGTGACCATATTGATGCGCGCGGACAACAAGGGGCAGGGCGGCAGCCTGGCAGTGGTTGCCTTGCTATCCGGGGCGTTGCGACGATCAAAATTTGGTTGGGTCGCCATATTGCTGGGCGTCTTTGCCACTTCGCTATTTTACGGCGACAGTATGATCACACCGGCGATCTCGGTTTTGTCAGCCGTTGAAGGACTGACCGTGGTCAATAGCGGACTGCAGCCCATGGTTATTCCGATTGCGGTGGGTTTGCTGGTCTTTCTGTTTGTTATCCAGTCGCGGGGGACGGCGAAAATCGGGGCCTTATTTGCACCGGTGATGTTTGTTTATTTTACCGTTATTGCAATATTGGGCCTGACGCAGATATTCCATACGCCCGAAATATTGCTCGCATTGAACCCCTGGTATGCTGTTCAATTCTTCTTGATCGATGGTTTCAAGGCTTTTCTGGCTTTGGGGTCGGTCGTGTTGGCCGTGACCGGTTCTGCCGCGTTATTTGCGGATATGGGGCATTTCGGCCGCAAACCTATGCGTATTGCATGGTTCGGCTTCGTGATGCCTGCTTTACTATGTAACTATTTCGGCCAAGGCGCGATGATCATCGGATTGGATCAGGCAGGGGCCGAGGCAGCAATCCAGAACCCGTTTTTCCTGCTCGCCCCTGAAATGCTGCGCTTGCCATTGGTCATATTGGCCACCATGGCTACCTTCATTGCCAGCCAGGCTGTAATTTCCGGTGCATTTTCGGTCACGCATCAGGCGATTCAACTGGGCTTCATCCCCCGGCTTACAGTCAAACATACCAGTGCTTCCGAAGCTGGGCAGATTTACATTCCGGTGATCAACTGGACAATCATGATCGCGGTTTTGATCCTGGTGCTTACGTTCCAGAGTTCAAGCAGTCTCGCGTCTGCGTACGGTATTGCGGTGACTGGTGCTATGCTGATCGATACATGTTTGCTTGCAGTTCTGGTTTTCACACTGTGGAAGTGGAAATGGTGGTATGCCGTTCCTCTGCTTGCTCTGTTCTTCCTCGTTGACGGCGCCTATTTTGCGGCAAACCTGACCAAGGTTCCGCAAGGCGGCTGGTTCCCGCTAATGGTCGGTGGTTTCGCCTTCCTATTGTTGACGACTTGGGCCAAGGGACGCAAGATTATGCGGGAAAATATGGCAGAGGCGGCGATGCCGATTGAAATCTTCACCAAGTCCGCCAAGAACAGCGCAACCCGGGTTCCCGGAACGGCAATTTTCATGGCCTCTGCATCGGTCGGTGTTCCGTCCGCTTTGCTCCACAACATCAAACATAATAAAGTGGTTCACGAACGGGTAGTGATTTTGACCGTCAACATCAAAGATGTGCCCTATGTGGAATCGGAAAAACGCATAGAGGTTAAAGATCTCGGCGATGGTTTCTACCGACTCATTCTGAACTATGGCTTCATGCAGGAAACGGACGTCCCGGCGGCTCTTAAAAAGGTCAAGGAATGCGGTATGGACTTTGACATGATGACCACCAGTTTCTTCCTTTCGCGGCAGACATTGTTGCCGTCAGAGAGGCCGAAGATGATGATCTGGCGAGAGAAAATCTTTGCATGGATGCTGCGCAATGCCGCCACCGCCATGGAATTTTTCAAACTTCCCAGCAACCGCGTGGTGGAGCTGGGCAGTCAGATGGAAATTTGACGCTAGGCCTGGCGTTCAAATATCAGTTTTGTCCACCGAACACCCATCGCCTTGTTGTTGGGCAATAGAGATTCAGTTCGCTCATTGTAAATCGGGACGAGTTTGAACGACGATGCCAGTTCCATTGTCTCGTCCGCTGAAACCGCAAACATCCGTCTACCCTTGGGAACGGGGCCATGTCTCAGTGAAATAAAGAAACGTGCATCTTGGTTGAGCAGCGCGGACACATGTTTCATCGCGGTATCTCTTTGATCTTTATCGAGATGCATCCAAACGGCATTGATCAATATGAAATCGAACTGTTCGTTCAGACTTCTGATTTTTTCCAGATCGGGTAAGCTGTCATCCAGCCACCTGATGTCGGGTGAAGGGTGAAGCCGGATTGCGCCTTCTCGCATTTCTTTTGTGGGCTCGGCGGCAATAACGTCATGGCCTCTCTTATCGAACCAAGCGGCATCTCGTCCCGTACCAGAACCAATATCCAATATCCTGCTCGGCGTTCGAGGGAAGCAAGTGATTGCTGCTGCGTAGCTCTCTTCAAATGAGAGTTTTTCATATTGCTCCAAGAGAAAAGGGGCTTGGCTGGCATAGCCTTCCGTGCCGCTGACAGCGTTGTTTTTCATGCATTACAGTCTCTTGTGAAGTCTGCTATTTGTCTATCGTAAATTTATAGCCAGAGAGGGCAATATTTGGTGGCGTATAAGGATAACGTCTACTAGATAGCGGGCATTCGATTCTTGTCTGGATATTGAGGACAAAGCTTATGCGTATTGCCATTGCTTCTGATCATGCAGCTATCGACATGAAAGTCGCTTTGGTGGAGTGGCTTGCGGAGGCCGGGCATGAAGTTGACGATCTGGGTCCAATGACGACGGAAAGCGTCGATTATCCTGATTATGGCTATAAACTCGCCGATGCCATTGCATCGGGAAGTGCGGAGCGCGGTGTTGCCTTGTGTGGTTCCGGCATCGGCATATCCATTGCCGTCAATCGTAACCCGGCTTGCCGCTGCGCACTGGTTTCTGAAGGTCTCTCAGCGAAACTGTCTCGCGAACATAATGACGCCAATGTTATTGCAATGGGCGCGCGTCTGGTTGGCATCGAAATCGCGAAAGACTGCCTGAACAATTTTTTGAACACCGAATTTGGCGGAGACAGGCATCAACGCCGCGTCGACAAATTGTCCGCACCACAGACCGAAGGAGCAGCGTAATGAGTAATGTCGCAGATATACAGGATATCCGTCCGACCGGGTTTTTCGATTTTTCGGTGGATGAGAGTGATCCCGCGGTCGCCGGTGCAATCAATGCGGAATTGTCGCGCCAGCAAAATCAGATCGAGTTGATTGCTTCTGAGAACATCGTTTCCAAGGCCGTGTTGCAAGCACAAGGCTCCGTGTTCACCAACAAATATGCAGAAGGCTATCCCGGCCGCCGCTATTATCAGGGCTGTGCTCCATCTGATGATGTTGAAACACTTGCCATCGAGCGGGCGAAACAGCTTTTCAATTGTGGCTTTGCCAATGTTCAGCCGCATTCAGGGGCACAAGCAAACGGCGCCGTGATGCTCGCGTTGACCAAGCCGGGCGATACCATTCTTGGTATGTCTCTCGATGCAGGTGGCCATTTGACGCATGGCGCGAAGCCCGCGCAATCGGGCAAGTGGTTCAATGCTGTCCAATATGGTGTCAATGAAGACGATCATCTGATCAACTATGCGGAAGTTGAGGCGCTGGCCAAAGAACACCAGCCAAAGCTGATTATCGCTGGTGGCTCTGCCTATCCGCGCCAAATCGATTTTGCCAGGTTCCGTGACATTGCAGATGCGGTCGGCGCGATCTTCATGGTCGATATGGCTCATTTCGCTGGTTTGGTGGCGGCTGGCTATCATCCTAGTCCACTAGAATTTGCAGATGTGGTCACGACCACCACGCACAAGACTTTGCGTGGTCCACGTGGCGGTCTGGTACTCACCAATGATGAAGCCATTGCGAAGAAAATAAACTCGGCGGTTTTCCCGGGTCTGCAAGGTGGTCCGCTAATGCATGTCATCGCCGCCAAAGCGGTCGCATTTGGCGAAGCGTTGCGCCCTGAATTTGCCAGCTATTCTTCCGCTGTCATCGAAAATGCCAAAATATTGGCGGCGCGCTTAAAGGAACGCGGCGCCAATCTGGTTGCTGGTGGTACAGATACGCACCTTGCTCTTATTGATCTCTCACCGCTTGGTATCACCGGCCGCGATGCCGATGAAGCACTGGAGCGTTCTGGTATTACCTGCAATAAGAACAGCATTCCCAACGACCCGCAGCCGCCGATGAAAACCAGCGGCATTCGTGTTGGTTCACCGGCAGGTACAACCCGAGGCTTTGGCCCGGCGGAG
Organism: Parasphingorhabdus sp.; assembly: GCF_059726685.1. Classification (NCBI taxonomy): domain Bacteria; kingdom Pseudomonadati; phylum Pseudomonadota; class Alphaproteobacteria; order Sphingomonadales; family Sphingorhabdaceae; genus Parasphingorhabdus; species Parasphingorhabdus sp. The sequence goes on along the minus strand of NZ_AP041068.1, from coordinate 2,662,861 downwards.
TTCCAGATGATTGGTGACATGGTTGCTGACGTACTTGATGGCTTGCGTGAAAAAGGAGAAGGCGGTGATCCGGCTGTTGAAGCCGATGTCCGTCAGCGCGTTGAAGAGCTATGCTCTCGTTTTCCAATTTACCCTGAATAAGCGAAACGGACCTTTATGCGTTGTCCCTTTTGTGCCCATGATGACAGTCAGGTAAAAGATAGCCGGCCCACCGAAGATGGTACGACCATCCGGCGGCGGCGGCAATGTGAGGGGTGCGGCGCCCGTTTCACAACATTTGAACGGATACAGCTTCGCGAGATCACAGTGGTAAAAAGCGAGGACCGCCGCGAGACTTTTGACCGGTCCAAGATCGATTTGTCCGTGTCTCTGGCTTGCCGCAAGCGCGGGATTGCGCAGGAGCAGATGGATCAACTGGTGTCAGGTATCCAGAGGCAGCTGGAAACTAGCGGAGAGAATGAGATTCCGTCCAAACGCATCGGCGAGATGGTCATGGAAGGCCTTAAGGGACTCGATAGCGTTGCCTATATCCGCTTTGCGTCGGTCTATAAGGATTTTACCGAGGCCAAGGATTTTGAGGAATTCGCCGGCAGCGTGAAAGATGTGGGTATCGGCGATACCAGCGGCAAATGAGCACCGGCAAGCCGATCATAGTTCTGGTGAAGCCACAGCTGGGTGAGAATATCGGCAAGGCGGCGCGGGCTATGCTGAATTTCGGGTTCACCGACATGCGGATCGTGGATCCTCGTGACGGCTGGCCCAATCCATCCGCTGGTCCCACTGCGGCTGGCGCAGATAGTGTGTTAGAGGACGCTCAGGTTTTCGAGACAACCGCCGAAGCGGTGGCGGATTGTTCGCATGTCTATGCCACTACGGTTCGTAAACGCGGTATGACCAAAGAAGTGCTGACCCCTGCAGCAGCGGCGGAAGACATGGCATCCGCCAGCGGCAAATGCGCGATACTATTCGGCCCGGAACGGTCCGGGCTGGAATTGGTCGATGTCGAGCTCGCCCGCAAGATCATCACCGTACCTATAAACCCGGAATTCGGTTCACTCAATTTGGCTCAAGCAGTGATTTTAATCGCCTATGAGCTGTCGAAACTGGATGGCGGCGAAACCGTGCAGCCGACAATCGAGACAAAAAAGCGCGAACCGGCTCCGCAAATCGAACTGGACCGCTTTTACGAACATCTGGAACGGGCGCTGGAAGAGGCCGGTTATTTCTATCCGCCTGATCGTGCACCAGCGACGAAAGTGACGCTCCGCAATATGATCACCAAACCGGCGTGGACCAATGAAGAAGTTCAGACGTGGCGCGGTGTTATCAGCTCTCTGGAAAAGCCATTTGTGAAAAAATGAGCTTTTGACAGATCAGCTGTCTCGCATCTGATCCCATTTTTCGAGCTCGTAGCTGATCGACGTTTCTATCAGCATTTCCCAAATCGCGGCCATGGTCGGAACCGGAATGCCTGCGCTACTGGCAAGCTGTTTCACATTTTCCAGAACCTTTGCTTTTCGTCCCTCGTCACGCACAGCAGTGCGATCCTGTTTAATCCGCGCAGCGGCGTCCATGCAGGCAAAGCGCTGGGTCATCAGGGCGATAAGTTCGCCGTCAATTCGGTCCACTTGTTCGCGGACATCTGTCATGGTTTCCATTGGAGGAAGCGTCGTCGTTTCTGTCATGTCAGCGCCTTTAATCACTGCGACCACCCAAGTCGAGTAATGATGGGGATTTTTGAGCGATTTTTAGGGCTGCAGATGCTTGACAATCGCGCACTAGATCGTCATAGGCCGCGTCTTGCAATTGGCTCCGCACCCCGGTGAAGCGGTAGCCGCGTTAATCCAAGCGGATTTTCGGTGCATTCCGGGACGAATTGAAACAGCAAATTAGGAGTCAGTGAAATGACAAAGCGTACCAGCTCGAAATATAAACTTGATCGCCGCATGGGCGAAAATATTTGGGGTCGCCCCAAATCACCCGTCAATCGCCGCGACTACGGCCCTGGTCAGCATGGTCAGCGCCGCAAAGGCAAACTGTCTGACTACGGCATTCAACTGCGCGCCAAGCAAAAGCTGAAAGGCTATTATGGCGACGTAACCGAGAAACAGTTCAAGCGTGCTTATAAAGAAGCATCGAGCATGAAAGGCGATACCAGCCAGAACCTGATCGGCCTGCTGGAGCAGCGTTTGGACATGGTTGTTTACCGCGCCAAATTCGCTCCAACCATCTTTGCTGCTCGCCAACTGGTTAGCCACGGCCACATTCGCGTCAACGACGTTAAATGTAATGTTGCTTCGCGCAAAGTGCAGCCAAATGATGTTGTTTCGCTGAGCGATAAAGCAAAAGAAATGCTGCTGGTTATCGAGGCACAGAGCCTGCCAGAGCGCGAAATTCCAGAATATGTCACGCCGGACGGCACTGACAAAGTAACCTATGTTCGCGTACCAACGCTGGACGAGGTGCCTTATCCGGTAACGATGGAACCCAATCTGGTCGTCGAGTTTTACTCACGCTAATTGGTTCAGCGATATATACCAAAAAGGGCGGCCCGTTGGAGCCGCCCTTTTTTGTGCCTTGTTTCTATTTTACTTGGGAAGAAAAGACGCGGATTTTTCGAGCATGTCTTGACGTGCCTGCGAGTTTCTAAGGCTATGTGCGAGTTTCTCATATTTGATATATGTCACTTGCTTGCCTGCCGATTTCAGTTTGCGGTTCATTAGATTGGAATGTTCTATCGCCACGTTGCGATCATAGTCCCCGTGGAAAAGCATAACGGGGGCGTTGATCTTATCGACATTCTGAGCAGGTGAGCCTTCCCGTACATGTGGTCCACTGCCAACAAATTCCCGGGTGACTGCTCCGCTATAATAAGCCCTGGAGTTACTTTTAAGAGTAGCAAGGTCAGTCACCGGCGCGATGGCGACAATGGCTTTGAATAAATCTGGATCGAGTACTGCTGATTGTAGCGCCGCATATCCACCATAGGACCAACCTACGATTGACAGGGCAGACGGTTTAGCAATCCCCTGAGAGATCAACCATTTACCTGCGTCGTTAACATCGCCAACAGATGTACGCCAAGATTGAAAGCCATTTTCTTTGTACCATTCCTCTCCGTATCCGGCGGAACCGCGGAAATTAGGCTGTAGTACTGCAAAGCCTTGGCTAACATAAAATTGTGCCAGCCAATCAAATCCCCATTCGTCTCGTGCACCTGGGCCACCATGCGGCATGACGATCGCGGGTAGATCTTTGGCGGCTGTACCAACCGGCATGGTCAAATAGCCCGGTATCATTGTGCCATCGGCAGCTGGGTAAGAAATCGGCTTCACTTCCGCCAAATTATTATTTTCAACCGATGGTCGAACACCTAACAATGGCCTTAACTGCTTGGTTGTCTTGTCAAATAGGAAATATTGTCCCGGATCAACGTCTGAGCCAGCCCAGATTAGCAACGTATTTTCGTCCAGGCTCGCATCAGCGAATTGAATTGAATAATTTTCGCCCAATGCTTTGCCGAGCGCATTCGCTAACTTTTCAAGTGTTGGATCAAAATAAACACCTTTCCGCTTGTCGGTGGCATAACTGACCCCGACCACTCGCTGGTTTCGGCCAATCCGGATCAATGCATCTACATCAACTTGGTCATGTGCGAAGACGACCTGTTGTTCAGCGCTACCGTCCAGCGCTATTGACACCAGTGCCTTGCGCCCCTTATACGGCGCAAAACCATAGACACGGTCGGTTTTTGGGTCGACCGCATAAGGGTTGAACCCCCTACGATTCGAATAATCGAGCCTTCCTAAAGATCGCCAATCATTGTCGGATTGATAAAAATATTGAATTTGACCGCTATCCAGTTCCGTGCTGCCTTTCTTAATCCGGCTCCCCTTGATGCGGACATTGCCGACACCGTCTGTAATATACTCGACCGCTTCATCTTTCGGTCGCTCGATCATTTTCGATTTGCCGGTGATGGTATCGATTCTTTCGACGGCCAGGCCTTCATCGAGATTTCTGATAAGTGTTCCCGCAGCACCTGTTTTCAGATGATAGCGTGTCATCAATATCATGTTATCATCTTGCGGCAGCCAATCGATAATATTGCCGCCGCCTAAATTATAACCAATCGCATTTCGTGGCGGTCGTTTACTAAGAAGCATAGGCTTGCTGCCATCAGCATTGACTGCAAACATGCTCGAAAACCCTAAGATATCGCCGGCATATTTTTCCAATCCTCCGATTTTGCAGGCCAGACGTTCATTGGAAACCCAACCGCACCAGAATAGATTTTCCGGATCACCTGAAGAGGTCGTTACACGGACTGGCTCGTTGCCCTTATTCAGATCGATGGAATAGAGGTCTGTCTGCAAGCCTGGGCCGGGTGAGATAAAGGCTATTTTAGTGCCGTCAGGGGAAAGGCTGATACTCTGAACTGCTGGCATCGAACCGAATATTTTGGCTTGGTCATTGGCGAAGACTGGAGTTGAAAAAGTGTATGCGAATACAGAAACCGCAAAAAGCGGCTTAGAAATGTTTAGCAATGATGCCCCCTGATATTACAATACTGTAAACTGAATGAATAATGCACTATCGGCATGAGCAATTAATAACGCAAGAACGAATCTGTATTTCAGACTATATGAGGAGCGTGCATAGCTTGCGCTTGCCCACGGTCTCTGCCACTAAACACCCAATAGCCGTCAGGCATAGTTTGATATGAGGACCTTGAAATGCAAAAGAAATGGTTTGCCCTTGCGCTGATACCGGCGCTGGCTTTGACATCTTGTGTAATACAGGTGGATGATGCTGAAGATGCTGTCCCACTGCCAGAGGTCTCTGCACCGGAATTATCGGTCGATACGATGCGCGACATTACGCAGGAGCTTTCTTCCGATGCCTTTGAAGGGCGTGCACCGGGCACTATTGGCGAAGAAAAAACGCTTGCTCTGCTGACCAAAGAATTTGCCGAAGCCGGTTTGGAGCCAGGCAACGGTGATAGCTGGTTTCAGGATGTTCCGCTGGTCGAGATAGAAGCGAAAAACGTATCCGACCTGACGATCAAGGGCGGCACTAGCGACATGAGCTTCAAATATGGTCCCGAGATGGTCATCACCTCCTATCAGGAACAGCCGGAAATTGACGTGTCGGATAGCGAGATGGTTTTTGTCGGCTACGGCATCAACGCTCCTGAGCGGAAATGGAATGACTATGAGGGCATCGACGTCAAAGGTAAGACCGTTGTCATACTTGTAAACGATCCGGATTTCGGAACCGAAAGCCTGGAAGGTGAATTTGGCGGCCGGGCGATGACCTATTATGGGCGCTGGACCTACAAATACGAAGAAGCCGCACGTCAGGGTGCAGCGGCGGCACTGATCATTCATGACACAGCACCAGCGGCCTACGGCTGGAATGTGGTGGAATCAAGCTGGAGCGGACCGCAATTTTATGCGCAGTCAGCCAATGGTGGCGCTGATCAGACAAAGGCTAATGGTTGGGTTCAGAAGGATGTGGCAGCCAAGATTTTTGCCAGCGCCGGTCAGGATCTGGAAGCTATGATGGCCGCCGCGAAGAACAAGGAATTTAAAGCCATGCCATTAGGCGTGACTGCATCCATGTCATTTGAAAATGATATAAGTAAAATGGACAGCAAGAATGTCATCGGCATGATCAATGGTAAGACCCGACCTGATGAATATGTACTTTATACAGCGCATTGGGATCATCTGGGGCGTTGTAAGCCAGCACCTGACGGTGATGATATCTGTAACGGTGCTGTCGACAATGCCACCGGCACGGCCGCATTGGTCGCTCTCGCCGAAGCGCATGTCAAGGCAGGCGCACCGGATCGCAGCATATTGTTTCTGGCGGTGACGGCGGAAGAATCCGGCCTGCTCGGATCAAAATATTATGCCGAGAATCCAATCTATCCGCTCAACAAGACGGTTGGCGGTGTGAACATGGACGCCTTTGGCATGGCTGGTCCTGCAAAAAATGTCGTAGTGGTTGGCAAAGGCAAATCGCAGCTCGATCGCTATCTGGAAGGTGCGTTGACCGTTGACGGGCGAACTGCCGAGGCTGAGCCGACACCTGAAAAAGGCTTTTACTATCGTTCCGACCATTTCAGTTTCGCGAAACTCGGCGTGCCGATGATTTATTTCGAAGGTGGTGAAGACCTTGTTGAAGGTGGCCGGGCCGCTGGTGAAGCGATCAGCCAGGATTATACCGAGAACAAGTACCATGGACCGAAAGACGAATTTGATCCGAGTTGGAACTGGGACGGTGTGATGGGTGATCTGAAGGTCTATTATACCGTTGCTAGAATGCTGGCGATGACCGAAGACTGGCCGAACTGGAATGAAGGCGACGAATTTCGTGATATCCGTGACAAGAGTCGCGCCGGGGCCTGATCTCTAACCACTTGCTTATATGATGAGATGGCCAGCCGAATGGGAGCCGCATGAAGCGGTTTGGATCGGCTTTCCGGGCAATCCAAATGAATGGCCTGAGCAATTGGCGGAGGCGCAGCATGAAGTTGCCGCCTTCGCCAATGCCGTTTGTGATGATGGCAATGGCGAGCAGGTCAAGTTTGTCTGTCGGGACTCAGCGGATGTCAAACGAGCGTCCGAACTGGTTCATCACAATATCGAAGTCATGCACCAGCCTTTTGGCGATATTTGGTTGCGTGATACCGGGCCGATTATAACGGTCGGTGGGGATAGGCTGGCCCATGATTTCGGCTTTAATGGCTGGGGCCGAAAGTTTGAGATGGCGGGCGATCAGAATATCGGGCGGCGTCTTGCTACAGAGGCAGGCCTGCCTATCTCCTCGCATGACTGGATATTGGAAGGCGGCGCCATTGATGGAGATGGTACTGGCCAACTCCTCACCACCGAACAGTGCCTGCTCAATCCCAATCGCAATCATAATATGAACAAGGATGAGGCGCGCCAGAAGTTACGGCAAGCGTTGAATATTAAGCATATTTTCTGGCTTGGCGATGGGTTGATCGCTGATCATACCGATGGCCATGTCGATAATCTGGCGCGCTTTGTAGCACCGGGGAAAGTCGCGATTCCGCAAACCAGTGACGCTGATGATCCAAATGCCGATATTTTTGACGAAGCGGCCAGTCGCGCAACTGCGGCTGGTCTTGACGTGATCCGCATCCCTTCAGTTGGCATGTATGAAATCAACGGTGACATTGCACCTGCCAGCTATATGAATTTCTATATCGGAAACACCGTTGTTGTGGTTCCGCAATATGGAGCCGATTCTGACGCGGCTGCTGTCGACTCTATTGCGGATTTATTTCCTGATCGCAAAGCCATTGGCCTTTCCAGCAAAGCGTTGCTGCATGGCGGCGGGAGCTTTCACTGTATCTCGCAGCAAATCCCCCAGACCTGATTTTCTGTAACCTCAACCCGATTCAAACGAACTATGTTTGAGGGGAGCAAAATGCTAACCTCTTTCTGTATGATTGAGGGGATGGCCGATGGCTGATGGAATTTTGAGTGTTTTGAGCACGCTCACATATATACTGGTTTTTTTGCTCGGCCTTGGTCTGGCCGGTGTGATCGTTCTGTTCGTTATCGATATAACCCAAAAACAGGATGCCGTGCGCCGCAACTATCCTGTCATCGGACGCTTCCGCCACCTGTTCAGCAGCCTGGGCGAATTTTTCCGGCAGTATTTCTTTGCCATGGACCGAGAGGAAATGCCCTTTAACCGGGCGGAACGGGAATGGGTTGGTCGCGCGGCAAAAGGTACGGGCAATACGATTGCTTTTGGCTCTACAAAAAACCTTGATCCGGCCGGCACCCCGATTTTCGTCAATTGCCCGTTTCCGACGCTAGAGAAAGATGCTGCAGAAACCGCAACATGCACATTGGGTCCCTATAGCGAGAAACCCTTTGAAGCCAAATCACTGTTCAATGTCTCTGCGATGAGTTTCGGTGCGCTGTCTGTACCGGCGGTAAGAGCACTGTCTCATGGAGCCAAAATGGCGGGATGCTGGATGAACACCGGTGAGGGCGGTTTGTCACCTTATCATCTCGAGGGAGGTTGTGACATCGTCTTTCAGATTGGTACCGCCAAATATGGCGTGCGCAATGATGACGGTAGTTTGAACGACGATAAACTGCGAGCGATAGCGGATCACGAGCAAGTCCGTATGTTCGAGATTAAAATGTCGCAAGGTGCGAAACCAGGAAAGGGCGGTATCCTGCCCGCCGCGAAGGTCACCGAGACAATTGCAAAAGTACGCGGCATCCCGGAAGGCGAGGCCTCTATTTCTCCCAATCGCCATCCAGAAATCAACAGCGTGGAAGACATGCTCGATTTTGTTGATCACGTCCGCAAAGTCACTGGTAAGCCGACCGGCATTAAAGCGGTGGTCGGTGCCTATGGCTGGATAGAGAGCCTTTGCGAGGAAATTCATCGTCGCGGTATAGAGAGTGCACCGGATTTCTTCACGCTTGATGGCGGTGATGGCGGGACCGGTGCCGCGCCGATGCCGTTGATGGACAATGTCGGTCTGCAGCTGGATGAAAGTCTGCCGATGCTTTCTGATATCCTGCACAAATATGATTTGCGGCAGCGCGTCCGGATTATCGCATCGGGCAAAAGGATTACGCCCAGCGAGGTGGCCTGGGCTATATGTGCGGGCGCGGATTTCGTGAACAGCGCGCGCGGTTTCATGTTTTCGCTAGGATGTATTCAGGCGATGAAATGCAACAAGAATACATGCCCTACCGGCATCACAACCCATGATCCTAGGTTGCAGCGAGGGCTTGATCCGTCGGACAAAAAGGTCAAGGTCGCCAATTATTGCAAAAGTCTTGTTCACGAAGTTGAAGTGCTGGCCCATAGCTGCGGCGTTGATGAGCCACGTCAATTGGGCCGCAAACATGTCCGTATCGTTCAGGACACGGGCAAGTCCATTGCGCTGGATGAGCTCTATCCGCGGCCAGAGGTTGCAAAGAAATTCAAGGTGATAGAAGACGTCTCTGGATAAACTGCTTTGCATGTCTGTGCAGCTGATTTATGTCGTCTATCAGAGAGATAATCCCCAACTGAAAGGCCTGAAAGAATGACAAAGAAGCTTTTATTCGCTGGTGTCGCAACCGCGTTATTGGCAGCCGCAGGGGCGCCCGCACTGGCGGAAGATGATGCCAAAGCTGGCGCGACGCAAAGTGATGCTAACCTGATGGCGGTGATCAATCATGATCGGCGCAAGGATGACAATTCGCGCGACGTTTATCGTAATCCTGCTAAGACTCTCGCTTTCTTTCAGATAAAACCGACCCATACCGTTGCGGAATATGGCCCGGGAGGCGGGTGGTACACGCGAATATTATTGCCCTATCTCAGCGCCAATGGAAAATATGTCGCGGTGAATGGCAACAGCGACAGCATTAACTTCACCAGCCGTGCACGCGAAGGTCGCTCTAAAAGCTGGCCGGAGCGTTTCCCTGACGCTGCATCAGGATGGACCGGCATTCCTGCCGATCAAATTGCCGCTTTTGAAAGCGACGAAGTTCCGGACGAGATGAAAGGCAAGATTGACCGGGTGGTGATCTTTCGCTCACTGCACGGAATGCTCAACGGCACGCGTGCCGATTCCGAACTACGCGCCTTGCGAGACATTCTTGCTGATGATGGCATGATCGGCGTTGTCCAGCATCGTGCAAATGCTGATGCGCCTTATGCAATGTCCAACGGAACAAAAGGGTATCTCAAGCAGGATTCGGTTATCGCGCTATTCGAACTGAACGGCTTTGAATTGGTGGACTCGTCTGAGATTAATGCCAATCCGAAAGATACAAAAGACTATGAGAAAGGCGTGTGGACATTGCCGCCTGTCCTTACGAACAAGGACCAAGACAGAGCGAAATATCAGGCCATTGGCGAATCCGACCGGATGACCTTACTATTCAAGAAAAGACCTTAATCTTTGAGAGAGGCGATAATCTGTATAGCCTCTCTCATTGAATGATTGCCGCAGGAGAGGAATGATGACCAAAAAGAAATGGATTATGATAGGCGCAGTGACGGCGCTTGGAGCACTGACACTTGCTCCGGCTTCCGCAAAAAATCATGCAAAAGATGGTGCGTCAGGTGAAACAAATTTGCGTACTGTCATCACGCATGAACGCCGTGCAGAGGACAAGGCTCGTGACAAGTATCGCAATCCGGCCCAGACCATCAGTTTCTTTGATATCCAACCCGACGACACGGTCGTCGAATATGTTCCCGGTGGAGGCTGGTACTCCAGGATATTGGCACCTTATGTCGCAGAAAAAGGCAAGTTTATCGGACTGACCTTTGCGCCGGATCCCCTGCCATTCGGAGACGAGGCAAAAGAACGTATTCGCGGCTTCCCAACCAAATTTCCCAATGATGTAGCCGAATGGACCGGCATGCCAGCCGCGAAATTTTCTGCCTACACAACCGACAAGGTTCCTGAAGAGGCCAATGGCACCGCAGACTACGTCATCATTCCGCGGATGATGCACAATCTGATGCGCTGGAACCTGGCGGACAGCGAAATCAAGGTGATGCGCAATATGCTGAAAGATGGCGGCATGGTTGGTATTATTCAGCATCGCGCGAAGGACGGCACGGCGTTTAGCTATGCCGATGGCAATAAAGGCTATCTGCGCACTGATACCGTGGTGAAATTCATGGAGGCGCATGGCTTTGAACTGGTCAAGCAGTCCGAAGTCAACGCGAACCCCAAAGATACGGCGGACTACCCCAAAGGTGTCTGGACCCTGCCGCCACGCTATGCTGAAGGCGATACGGACAAAGCCAAATATACTGAAATTGGCGAGTCTGATCGCATGACCCTTTTGTTCAAAAAGCTGCCATGACGTCATGTTGATCTATGGGTGAGTTTGCGGTCCGGGCGATAGTTTCGGGGGTCATTGTGGCTATCGTTGCAATCATCGCCCGTCGCTATCCCGCCATGGGCGCGCTGATCGCTTCACTCCCATTGATTTCTATATTGGCGATGATCTGGTTGTGGCGGGACACAGGCGATACGGAACTGCTCGCCGGGCATGTACAGGCGACTTTCTTTTACGTTATTCCCAGCCTGCCGATGTTTCTCATCATCCCGGTCATGTTGCGTCAGGGGATAAATTTCTGGGCTTCTCTGTCTGCCGGCATATTGGTGACGATAATCCTCTATCTCGCGACAATTCCGATTGCGGCTCGTTTCGGCATCAAGCTATGAGCACATCATGACACAGAATATCACTGTTGCCGCTTTGCAGCTGTCCTTGAACGGCAGCGAAGTGGAAAATATCGAGGCTGTCAGCGCGCATGTGGCTGAAGCAGCCGAGCAGGGCGCACAGATCATTTTGCCGCCGGAACTTTTTGCCGGTCCCTATTTCTGCAAGACAGAAGATGAAGCGCTGTTCGCGCTCGCCAAACCGGTGCAAGACAGCGCGCCGGTGCAGGCCATGCAAAAACTAGCAAAGCAACTGGGCGCAGCGATCCCGGCGAGCTTCTTCGAACGGGATGGCCAGCATTACTATAACAGCATCGCGATGATCGATCCTTATGGTGAGATCATAGGCGTCTATCGCAAAAGCCATATTCCCGACGGTCCAGGCTATGAAGAGAAATTCTATTTCCGCCCCGGAAATAGCGGCTTCAAGACCTGGGATGTTTGCGGAACTACCATCGGCGTCGGAATATGCTGGGACCAATGGTATCCGGAAACCGCGCGGGCGATGGCGCTGATGGGCGCTGAAATTCTGTTTTATCCGACCGCGATCGGTTCCGAGCCCTATGATGCCGACCTCGACACCAGCCGGATGTGGCGGCGCGCGATGCAGGGGCATGCGGTCAGCAATTGTTTGCCCGTGGTCGCGAGCAATCGCATTGGTGAGGAAGAAGGGCAAAGCTTTTATGGCCACAGCTTCATCGCCAATGAATGGGGTGATCTGGTGCTGGAATATGGCGCAGACGAGAGCGGCGTGCTTGTGGCGACCTTTGATCTGGAACAGGCACGTAAGCATCGTGCAGGCATGGGATTCTTCCGAGATCGCCGGCCGGAGCTCTACGGGCGTTTGGTTGAGGATCGCTAGTTTTGCGCCAGTGCAGCTCTAAAAACCGCTTCAAACATCTCGGCCGTCAATAGTTTGGTGTTCACGTTGTACCGGCTGCAATGATAGCTGTCGATCAGGATACGATTGCCGGGCAAGCTATGTACCGCACCGTGCGCGAATTTATGGTCCGCCAGTCTGCTGCCTGTCATCCTTATGACGCTGTCATGAGCAATTTTGCCGAGTGCGAGGATGACCTTTAAGTTGGGCAAGCCATCCAGCGCCTTGATCAGGTAGGGGCGGCAGTTGTTAATCTCCGCACCATTGGGCTTGTTCTCCGGCGGCAGGCATTTGACGGCGTTTAGGATGATTGTGCCGTTTAGAGTCACACCGTCATCTGCGCGGGATTGGAACTCGCCGTCGGACAGGCCGACCTTGTTCAACGTAGCGAACAACAGATCACCGGATGCATCACCGGTAAAGGCTCTGCCGGTCCGGTTTGCGCCCTCCTTACCTGGCGCGAGACCAACAATCGCTAGCCATGCGTCGGGGTCTCCAAAGGCCGGGACAGGTGCATTCCACCATTCCGGTTGATCTTTTCGGAGCGATTTGCGCAGGCTCACAAGCCTTGGACAGCGACGGCAGTTTTTGGGCGCTTCGGCAAAAGGAAGGGGGCCAAAAGGAAGGGGGCCGTGATCGCTCATAGCCCCCGCCTAAAATCATTTGGACATCACGTCCAGCAAACTACTGAATAATCAGTCTTTCAATTCAGCCGGAACAATGCCGCCATTGGCTGCAATTTCGGACATGACGCGCTTGTGCAGCGCGATATTGTCTTCTGCCGATCCACTATAGCCCGCATTGCCGAGTTCCTGTGCCAGCGCCTTACGGTTTTCATAGCTCGCGTCAATCTGGACGAGCTTCATCAGGTCCACAATCGATGTGCGCCAGTTTAGCTTGTCTGATCCTGGAATATTGTCGAGCCGTGCAGTAACATCCACTTCGGTAATGGCTGCGCGAGCCGCTGGCGCTGCTTCTGCCGCCGGGGCAGCTTCTGGCTCAGCGGCTTTTGCTTCACCACCGAAAATTGCGTTTTTGATTTTTCCAAATATGCTCATGATGTGCTCCTCTTTGGTTTCCTTGGGTCTTGTCATTCGCCCCTTCGATGGTTTCTTCGGTGTTACAGCCTGCAGAGTCAAATACCGGAAGCCGAATTTCGGCCGATTTATAGGTTTCCCGAGTGTAAACACTGGTAAAGCTTTCCCGTTGCGCGTTTAGGCGGGGAAAAATCTGGTACAAAGGGCCCCTGAGAACAGAATCAAAGCAGAAATTTTTGGGATTAAAGGAGACCGGTGATGAATATTTTGGATGTTTTGCAGCAATCTGGTGGCATCGAAACAATGGCACGCGAGCTGGGGGTGAACGAAAGCGTGGCTCAAGCGGGGGCTGCGGCGCTACTTCCATCCATTTTAGGCGGTTTCAAGAAAACAACGCAGGCACAACCCACGGGTTTGGATGGACTGGGTGGTCTATTGGGACAGCTGGGCGGTGGCGGGCTGCTCGACAGTGTGCTAGGCAGCCCTCCTACACCGGTGAGCCAGGGCAATGAAATTCTCGGTCAGATTTTTGGATCGAAAGAAGTCAGCCGTACAGTTGCTGCCGGTGCAGAACAGCAAACCGGTATTAGTAGTGACTTGCTCAAGAAAATGCTGCCCATCGTTGCGATGATGGTTGCTGGCTATATGGCGAAGCAAAGCGGTGACAATTCAGGTAACGGAGGCGGCTTGGGCGGCCTTATTGGAGGGCTATTGGGTGGTGGTTCCAAAGCCTCTTCTGGCGGACTTGGCGGGTTGGGATCATTGCTTGATCTGGACGGGGATGGAAACCCTCTCGACGACATTATCGGCATGGCCGGTAAGCTGACCCGCTAATATCAACGAAGGAGACGATCAATGGGACTTTTGGACAATGCACTGGGCATGTTGCCCGACAATGTGAATTTGGACAGCTTGGCCGAGAAAGTCGGCATGTCGGCCGATGAATTGAAATCCAGCGGAGAAGCGCTTTTCACGAAACTGCAGGATGGCAGCGTTGATAAAGCAACCGCGATCAAGGAAGCTGCGGCAGAAGCCGGTGTCGATGCGGAGAAGTTAAAAGGCCTGATGCCCGCCATGGCTGAAAAAGCGGGTCTGGATGGCGAAGGCGGTCTGATGGAAAAACTCGGTGGAGAAGACGGTATCCTTGGTAAAGTCAGCGGTTTCCTCGACCGGGATGGCGATGGCAATCCGCTAAATGATATTACGGATATGGCCAAGGGCTTCTTCAAGAAATAGGCATTGTCGTAACTAAGCTAAAAACGGTTCTAGTCCTCCAGCGCCTCGAGTTGGAGGACGCCGCCTTCTACAGCTGTAACCCGCGCTGTGGTACCTTTTTTCATATCTGGTCCTTTTGCGGGCCATTCACCATCAGCAACTTTTGCGCGGCCGCTGGTTGCGCTGATCGCTTCGACCACCGTAACGGTTTGGCCGACAAGCCGCGCGGACCGGTCATTGAGCAATGGGTCTTCGCTTTCAACCTGATTGGCCAAATACCAGCGGCGGCCAAAGAAAACCGATGCTAGTGAGAGTAAGCCGAACAGCGTGAATTGACCGGCGACGGTGATGTCGACGAACATCGCAACAAAGCCTGTAACCGCGGCTGCCGCTGCCAGCCATATAAGAAACACGCCCGGTACCATGATCTCGCCAATGCCTAACAGGAGCGCAATTATCAGCCAGTGATAATGCGATTCCAGCGACATTATCTGTTCAATGATATCCATATCTGTTCGCCTTATTGTTCAAACGGACCCTTGCGACGGGGCGGCGGTGTCACGGCACCGTCATTGTCGCCCAGCGCTTCCTTGGCCAGCTCGCCAATGCCGCCCAATGTCCCGATAAGCTGTGTCGCTTCGACCGGGAACAGGATGGTCTTAGCATTGGGTGAGACCGCAAATTTCTCGACGGCTTTGACATAGTCCTGCGCGACGAAATAGTTGATCGCTTGAGCATTTCCATTTGCGATCGCTTCGGACACCATTTTGGTCGCCTTAGCTTCGGCTTCCGCTTCGCGTTCACGCGCTTCGGCATCGAGGAAAGCAGATGCCTTACGACCCTCTGCTTGCAAGATTTCGCCTTGCTTTTCGCCCTCTGACCGCAGGATTTCGGAAGCCCGTGCACCCTCTGCATCCAGAATATTAGCCCGTTTCTCACGCTCCGCTTTCATCTGCCGCGCCATGGCGTTCACGATATCCTGTGGCGGCCGGATATCTTTAATCTCGACGCGGGTGATTTTAATGCCCCAAGGGGTCGTCGCATCATCAATCACAGTGAGCAGGCGCGCGTTAATTTCATCCCGTTTGGATAGCGTTTCGTCCAGATCCATCGAACCCATCACAGTCCGGAGGTTGGTGGTCACCAGATTGAGGATGGCGTTATAAAGATCATTGACTTCATAAGCGGCTTTGGCGGCTTCCAACACTTGAAAGAATACCACGCCGTCGGTGGAGATCATCGCATTATCTTTGGTGATGATTTCTTGACCCGGTATGTCGAGTACTTGCTCCATCATGTTGACCTTTCGGCCTACACGGTAAAAAAATGCTGGATAGAAGTTGAAGCCCGGCTTTGCGATGGCGGTGAAACGACCAAAATATTCGATCGTATATTCATAGCCCTGGCGAACAATCTTGATACTCGCGCCGAGATATATGATCACCAACAGGAAAAAGAAAAATGCGGCTGTGAATTCCATCTGTGAAGCC
Organism: Parasphingorhabdus sp.; assembly: GCF_059726685.1. Classification (NCBI taxonomy): domain Bacteria; kingdom Pseudomonadati; phylum Pseudomonadota; class Alphaproteobacteria; order Sphingomonadales; family Sphingorhabdaceae; genus Parasphingorhabdus; species Parasphingorhabdus sp. The sequence continues at coordinate 2,646,997 of NZ_AP041068.1, read as the reverse complement.
CTCCATCCTTAAGTCTGATTATCATTGATTATTTGCCGTATAATGCCAAGGAAAAAGCGAATATTCCCCTCAAGAACAAGGTTACCACATTTCATGCGTTTTTATGTCACCGTTGCCGCTCTGATTTCTTCGTTCTCAATGACGGCCCACGCGGAGGATATTTCAGAAACGGATTTGCGCGCTCATATCGAAATATTGGCGAGCGATGATTTCGGTGGCCGGAAGCCCGGGACGGAGGGAGAGAACAAGACCCTTCAATATATCGCGGCGCAGTGGCAGCAGGCCGGATTGGTGCCCGCAGCCGGATCGTCAACCTGGTATGCGCCAGTAGCTCTGGTGGATCGGACGCCATTGGAGCAGACTGTGCGCTTTACGAGGTTCAAGGGCGAGCGGGAAAAGACCATTCGGATTGATGATGATCAGATCATCTTGCGCTCTTCCATGCAATCAGGGCGATCGACCAATGTCCCCATCGTCCACGTAGGCTATGGTAACCAGAGCACCGATTCACTGGCAGACGCCGTGTCGACCAAATTGGCTTTCATGTTTGTGGGTTCGCCAATTGGAACCGAGGATTTCCCAAGCTATCGTGAACGCAAAGCAAAAGTCCTGGCCGCTGGTGCATGGGGAGTCATCTCAATTGCAGGTAGTGAGGCTCGTTATGCCCGTCTGGCCAGGCGCTTTCGCCGCGCCAGCACCAATATCGACGCTGAGGGATATCATGCCGGTATGGAAGGTATTATCACCAAGGCGGCGGCGGAAAAGCTGCTGCGCAAAGCTGGTGTCGACTACAAGCAACTGTTCAAAGATGCGGCTTCGGGCGCGTTTAGTCCAGTGGAAACGGGCGTCTATGCAGATCTGACGTCCAGTACCCGGGTGCGATCCTATCAATCCCACAATGTCATTGGAAAAATTCCCGGACGCAAACCAGGTAGCGGTGCCGTGCTGTTTCTTGGTCATTGGGATCATCTTGGTGAATGTCGCCGGGAGCCCACCGTAGACCGAATCTGCAATGGCGCGGTCGATAATGCCAGCGGTATCTCGCTGCTGATCGAAACAGCCAAGCGGCTGGTAAAGGATCGCTCGGATCGGGATATCTATTTTCTCGCGACCACGGCGGAGGAAAGTGGATTGCTTGGCGCCAGAGCCTTTGCCGCTGATCCTAGTTTCCCATTGGAAGATCTTGTCGCTGTGTTCAATGTGGACACCGTGGCTTTGGCACCAGATGGTAAGCTGTTGGCGATTGTCGGACGCGGTAAGACGAGTTTGGACGAGGATCTTGAAAAAGTCGCTGCTGCAGAAGATCGGGAAATAGACAAGACCGACAAAGCCAATGCTTTTCTGAAGCGCCAGGATGGCTATGTTTTCCTGGAGAAAGATATCCCGGCCTTCATGATAACCAGCGCTTTTTCAGATCAGGAGCGTCTCGATAGTTTTTTGAATGGTCGCTATCACGATGTTGATGATGAAGTGGATGAAACACTTTTGTTGGGCGGCGCCGCAGACGATGCGAACTTCCATGTTGCGCTGGGTCGCTATTTCGGTAGCGTCGACTCCTATCCTTTCAAATATGACGGGAAACTTGGGACGAATAGTGCTGGCGAATAGTTGCAGAACTGATTACATGGGCCGCCACAGAATCGAATTCAGCATATCAGAAAGTGGCCTTCCATGAGCAGCAGAGAAATCCGAACCGGACTTACATTTGACGATGTTCTGTTGCAGCCCGGAGCGTCCGATATTGTTCCAAGCCAGGCCAATACCCAGACTTGGCTGACCAAGGAAATCGGACTTAATATTCCGGTTTTGTCTTCAGCGATGGATACCGTGACAGAGGCTGACATGGCTATTGTAATGGCCCAGATGGGCGGCATTGGTGTGCTTCACCGCAATTTGACGCTGGAGCAACAAATTGCTGCGGTACGGCAGGTAAAACGATTTGAATCCGGTATGGTTGTCAATCCGATCACCATAGCGCCGGATGCGACCTTGGCAGACGCCGAAGCAACCATGTCGCAAAACAAGATATCAGGTATTCCTGTGGTGGAAGCGAGCGGAAAACTGGTTGGTATATTGACCAACCGAGATGTCCGCTTTGCAGAAAATCCGCGGCAGCCTGTCTCCGAACTGATGACGAAGGATGATCTAGTCACGGTTCCGGTAGGCGTCAGTCAGGAAGAAGCCCGTAGAATGCTCCACCAGAGGCGCATTGAAAAACTGTTGGTGGTTGATGACGGCTATCGGTGTGTGGGACTGATCACCGTCAAGGACATTGAAAAGGCGGTGACCTATCCCGATGCCACCAAGGATAGTTCGGGGCGTTTGCGGGTGGCGGCTGCATCAACGGTTGGCGATGCAGGTCTGGAGCGGACCGAAGCGCTAATTGATGCGGAATGTGATCTGGTCGTCATTGATACGGCGCACGGTCATAGCAAAATGGTTTCGAAAGCGGTGGAGGAGGTCAAGAAACGCTCCAATCAGACGCAGATTATTGCCGGAAATGTTGCCACCGCTGCTGCAACGCGGGCGCTGATTGATGCTGGCGCAGATGGCATCAAAGTGGGTATCGGTCCGGGGTCGATTTGTACGACCCGCGTAGTTGCTGGCGTGGGAGTACCGCAATTGACGGCAATTATGGATTGCGCCGAAGAAGCAGCTAAATCCGGTATACCTATCGTCGCCGATGGCGGCCTTCGTACATCCGGCGATGTCGCCAAGGCGCTGGCGGCTGGCGCATCATCAGTCATGGTCGGGTCTCTGCTGGCTGGAACGGAAGAAGCGCCGGGAGAGACGTTCCTCTATCAAGGACGCGCTTACAAGAGTTATCGCGGCATGGGATCTGTTGGGGCGATGGCACGCGGATCCGCCGATCGTTATTTTCAACAGGATATCAAAGATCAGATGAAATTGGTACCTGAAGGTATTGAGGGGCAAGTGCCGTTTAAAGGTCCGGCTGGCGATGTCGTGCATCAATTGGTCGGCGGTGTGAAGGCGGCTATGGGCTATACCGGCTCAAATACATTGCAGCATTTGCGAGAAAATGCCGAATTTGTCCGCATTACCAATGCCGGTTTGCAGGAAAGCCATGTGCATGATGTTTCTATCACCCGGGAAGCACCCAATTATCCCACACGGTAAAGGGACTGGTTGATGGTAGAATTAAAGATATTTTTGCTGTTGCTGGTTTGGCCGGAAGGGCGAGATCAGGCCGATCCTCTGTGGACGATTGAGCCCTTCGAGACCGTGGCCGCGTGTCAAGACTATGCGGTCATAGCCATTGAGGATGCGACGAAGCAATACGGTGCTGATACCCAAACGCAGTTTCACTGTTTGAACAAAGATAGCCGCATAGCCGAATGACTCCATCGGCGCGCCTCCAAGCGGCTATTGAACTGCTCGACGAAGTCATTGTTGCAGCACGGGATAATGGCGCATCAGCCGATAATATTGCCAAGAAATTCTTCATGGCACGACGATATGCGGGTTCCAAAGACCGTCGAGCTGTCCGTGAGCATATCTACGCGGCTATTAGACGCTTTGGCGATCGACCGGAGAGTGGGCGGGCCGCTATGGCTGGATTGGCGGAGGAACAACCCGAATTGCGGGATTTGTTCGATGGATCAGCCTATGGACCGACTGCGCTTACGGAAAATGAAGCACGAGCCGGTGGAGTTTCTATAGCAAATTGGCTTTCAGAACGGTTTGCTGCGTTGATCGACGAAAAAGAGAAGGCGGTGTTGTTTGACCGCGCGCCACTCGATATCCGGCTGAATCCCAAAAAGGGCGATGCTAGGGCGATTAAGGGCGCATGGCCGGAAATCGAAACATTGCCTTTGCCTAACGCCTATCGCTTGCCGACCGGGACAAGCGTCGAGAATAGCAAGGCTTATAACAGTGGCCAGATCGAAATTCAGGATTTGGGCAGTCAGGCAATAGTAGCAGCCTGCCTGCTAAAGGAACCCAAGCTGGTTTTGGATATGTGTGCGGGGGCAGGGGGCAAAACTCTGGGGTTGGCGGCACAGTTGCCGGATGAGACCCGCATCATTGCGGCCGATACGGATCGTGGGCGCCTGAGCCGCATTGAACCGCGCTTGCGCCGATCCAGTGCCAACAATATTGAAACCTTGCTGCTGTCACCAAAAAAAGAGGATGAAGCGCTGGCTCCGTTCAAGGATAAATGTGATCTCGTACTTGTCGATGCGCCCTGCACGGGAACCGGTACATGGCGGCGGAATCCTGAACTGCGCTGGCGGATGACGCCAAAGAGACTTGATCAAACGGTAAAATTGCAAGCGCGATTACTGGAACTGGCTAGTGCCATGGTCGCTCCGGGCGGCCAGCTTGTCTATGCGGTTTGTTCGCTTCTGGATGCTGAAGGCGGCGACCAAACCGAGAATTTCGTCAAAAACCATCCGGAATGGCGGGATATAGAGGTTGATTTGCCGATAGGGCGGCCATATCGTAAAGGAACTCTACTCACCCCGTATCAAGACGGAACGGATGGCTTTTATTTTACCTGCCTCGAAAAATTGTGATAGCAGATCATGACAGGCACCGGCATGTTCACCGAACGTGCAGGTGGCTCTGCTAGAAAGCCTGAGTCTTTATTGGAGCTAATTATGCGTTTTTCACCCGCCGCCCTTGCGATGTCCCTGGTTTTAGCCACTGTTTCCAGTGCCAGTTTTGGCCAGTCAGCAGATGTGGAAATCAAGGCGCGTTCGGTAGCTTATATGCAGCAGGGAGAAGCCGCTCAGAAAAAGGGTAATCTGGAGCTGGCTACAGACCTCTATGAGACCGCCTTGGCTGTTGATCCACGAAACGGGTCTGCCTTCATCGCTATGGCCCAGATCGCACGAGTTCAGAAACTGCCGGGTAAAGCCATAAGATTCTACCGTGAGGCACTGATCCTGGATCCCAATAATCTGGATGCATTGGCAGGACAGGGCGAAGCGCTGGTTCAACGCGGTGCAGTTGAAAAGGCCAAAATCAATCTGTCGCGGATCGAAACATTGTGCCGGACCCGTTGTCCACAAACAGCGCAATTGTCTTCGGCTATAACCGCCTCTCAAAAGACCCCTGTTCTGTCTGCTCAGGCGGTGACTCCGAAACCGAAAGTCGGCGATGAGAAAGCCGACGACGTCAAGCCTAACTGATCTATTTCAAAAGTCGTAAACTAAGGTGGCACGGCTAAGCGTGTCGGTTTTTTCGCGCCCATCGGGCGGATTGGTCTCGTGCTCAATTGCATAAGAAAGGCGCGCAGACAGCTTTCCGTTAATCTTGGCATCCAGCCCCGTCGTGGCTGTCAGAGTATTTGTACCGGAAGAAAATATCACATTGGCGCTCGTCAGGCTTTGCGCATCCGAGGCTAACGTTGCGCCTGCGCCCTGAGTCAGTTTCAGATTTTTGGCAATTTGCCAGCCCAGATCAAGACCGATCAAGCCGGCGATACTGCTGTCCGACCCGCCTTCGGTAAATTCGGTGAGCCGCCAGGCAGGTCCGGCTTTCACATCTAGGAAAATGTCTTTCTCTTTGATCACGGTATAGCCGATCCCGCCAGAGACCGTGTAGCGTGAAGAAAAGCCCTGAAAGCGATCGCGATCATATTGCGCCAATCCATAGATGAAAAGACGGTCATCAATCTTATACTCTGGTTCCAGCGCGGCTGCATATTGCTCTCTGCTGGTCACCCCGTTGCTACGTTGATAATCGGCGCGTGCACGAAATTTCAGGCGCCAATCGACGGCATCCTTTGCCAGTTTGATTCCACCACTTATGCCAACATTGCTGGAGTTACCGGTGTTGCGAAAGCCGCCAAGCTCTCCTTCACCTGTCCAGTTTTCGAAAAAGGGCGCTTCCATTTTTGCCTTTTTTTCGGCTGCTGCGAGCTGTGTTTTCTTTGCGGTATATGCTGCAAGCATTGCATCAATTTCGGCAACATCATCGGGATTCGCAACTTTGGCAAACTTAACAACGGATTTTACCTCCGCGTCTTTGCCGGACGCAATGGCTGCCTCAATCATGGCCTTTACCGGTTCAGGAAGAGCTGCTTGTGCTGGCGATACTATGCCAGCAGCCGCTAGTGAAAACGGCCAAACTATCTTCTGCAACATACTATATTCCCGTAACTATTCCAGTTTACACTCAGATTAGCGGTCCAAATTCCTTCAATATTGCGCGATAAAGATCTCGTTTAAATGGAACGATCATTTCGGGCAAATCTGATGGATCGGCCCACCGCCAATCCGAGAATTCCGCATGGTCCGTAGCGATATTGACATGCTTGTCTTCGCCTGTAAACCGCATCAGAAACCAGTATTGACGCTGGCCCCGGTATTTTCCCTTCCAGATATTCCCTAACAATTCGTCGGGCAGATCGTATAAATATTCTTCTGCACTGCGGGCAATTACCTGCACAAGATCGGCAGAAATACCCGTCTCTTCCTCAAGCTCGCGTATCGCCGCGGCCTCGCTTTCCTCGCCCTTGTCAATTCCGCCCTGCGGCATTTGCCAGGCATCAGGATATTTGCTGTCCTGCGCATCCAGTCGCTGCCCGACAAAGACTTTGCCATCTGTGTTGGCAAGCATGATGCCGGCGCAAGGTCGATAAGGAAGGTGGCTGAAATCGGTCATAGAGCGGCCAGTGTCGCTTTCAGAGCGCTGCAGATGTCATCAACATCCTGTTGTGAGGAGGGAATGCCCTTGCGCAGGCAAATCAGCCCGTGAATATTACCCTTGGCTTCCATGAAGGTCACCGGAACACCGGCTTCAATCAGCTTGGCCGCATAGGCCCGACCTTGGTCCCGGAGCGGGTCTAGACCGCCTGTGATGAGCACCGTAGGCGGACTGCTGGGCAGATCTCCGTGGATAGGGTCACAGCGCACGTCGCCAGTGACCCCGGCATAATGACCCATGAAATAGTCCATCGAGTCCTTGGTCAATAAAAAGCCTTCCGCAAATTCCTGCATTGATCCTTCGGACGCCGTACTGTCGACGACAGGATAGATGGGAACCTGTGCAATAACGGGCACTGCCGCTGGTTTTTTGACCAAGTCTTGTGCCACCACAATCGCCAGATTGCCGCCCGCGCTGTCGCCGCAGGGGATCAGACCATCTATTTCGATGCCAAGAGCGCTACTGGCATTTTCTGCGATCCACCGGGTGGCGGCTTCACAATCATCAGGTGCAGCGGGGAAGGGTGCTTCCGGCGCAAGCCGATAATCCACTGCGATCAGCGGTAGATCCATTTGTGCTGCCATTTCCGTGCAATAGGGGTGATGGCTTTCCAGATCGCCAATGACAAAACCGCCGCCATGATAGAAGATGATTGCAGGGCCTTTTTCTCGCGTTGCCTGTTTGTCATAGTAGCGCAGCCTGATATCGCCAGCGGGCCCCGGACAGGTCAGATCTTTGATAACCGCCAGCTCTGTCGGTTCTGCGTCGACCAGAAAACGCATGCCGACATAGGCTTCGCGCGCAGCAGCTGGCTCCATCTGGTCCATCGGGACCTCCATGGCCGTTTCCAGCATCGCCAGCATCGCCTGGGCATCGGGTCTCACAAAAGCCGTCGTCATCCTCTTATCTCCGTATTGTTGCATATTGATTTGCTACTGATCTTGTGGCGAGTAGATCAGCCGGGGTTCACTAGGCAAGATGCAATCTATTTCTCCCGTTTCAAACAAAAACTTTATCCCTAGTAGTTTTTATGGTTTGAAGCAGAGGGGAGAAGTGCTTTACCGCATCTTCTAAAGAGTTTTGGGTACGGAAATTATTTATGGCTACGGCGCTTAAACAGGACGATTCAGACAATAACCAGCCGGCGAATGCGGAGAATGTCGTCGTTCGCTTTGCTGGCGATAGCGGCGATGGCATGCAGCTTACCGGCGGGCAGTTTACCTTGTCCACGGCATTGGCAGGTAGCGACCTCGCGACTTTTCCTGATTTTCCTGCTGAAATTCGGGCGCCGCAAGGAACACTTTTCGGCGTTTCCGCTTTTCAGATTAACTTTGGCAGCCGCGCCATTGAGACCGCGGGCGACCAGCCTGATGTTCTGATCGCAATGAATCCCGCTGCCTTGAAGACCAACGTCGATGCCTTGCGTGAAGGCGGTTTGATTATTGCTGACGAGGGTGAATTCGGGAAACGCAATCTCGATAAAGCCAAATATGAAAATAATCCGCTGGAAGACGGCTCTTTGGCCAAGTGGCAATTGCTCAAGTTGGATATTTCTGCGCTGACGCTCGAAGCGGTGAAGCCCTTTGGACTGGGCAACAAAGAAGCACTGCGTTGTAAAAATATGTGGACGCTGGGTCTGGCGCTGTGGATGTTCGAGCGCGAGCGTGAGCCGATTATTGATTGGCTCAAGACCAAATTTGCGAAATTGCCCGATGTGGCTGATTCCAACATTGCCGCGCTGAATGCGGGGCATGCTTATGGGGAAACCGCCGAACTTTCCGGTGACGGTCTGGGCAGCGGTCATCTGACGACACGCAAAGTGGGTGCTGCTCCGTCGGCACCGGGCGAGTATCGCACGGTGACGGGCGCAGAAGCCCTGTCGCTCGGTCTGGTGGCTGGTGCGCAGTTGGCAGACTTGCCGATGTTCTTCGGCGGTTATCCGATAACGCCAGCCTCGGCGATCCTGCATCACTTGTCGCGTCTCAAAGAATTTGGCGTCACAACTTTTCAGGCCGAAGACGAGATTGCCGCGATCGCGGCCGCCATTGGTGCGAGCTATGCGGGCAAATTGGGCATTACATCCTCATCAGGTCCCGGTATTGCGCTGAAAGGCGAAGCCATGGGGCTGGCTATCATGACAGAGCTGCCATTGGTGATTGTCAATTCACAGCGCGGCGGGCCTTCGACCGGTTTGCCGACCAAAACCGAGCAATCGGATCTTTATCAAGCCATTTATGGCCGCAATGGTGATGCGCCTATGCCGGTCATCGCGGCGCGTTCGCCGGGCGATGCATTTGAATGTGCGATTGAAGCGGTGCGGATAGCGGTGCAATATATGACGCCGGTCATGCTGCTCACCGATGGTTATATTGCCAACGCGGCAGAGCCCTGGAAGATCCCGGATGTCGATACGCTGGAACCGTTTCCCACAACCTTCCTGGACAAAATGCCGGCAGACGGATTGAAACCTTACGCGCGTGATGAAAAACTCGCGCGGCCATGGATCAAACCGGGCACGCCGGAATTGATGCACCGGATTGGCGGCATCGAAAAAGGCATCGATACCGGCCATATTGATTATGGCGCGGCCAACCACCAGCAAATGACCGAGATCAGGCGCGACAAGGTATTGGGCGTTGCCGACAGCATCCCCGATCAGGATGTTGCGCTGGGCAAAGCAGGCGGCAAGCTGGCCGTTGTCGGTTGGGGATCAACCTTTGGACCAATCCATCAGGCGGTACGCCGTGCCGTGGAGGCTGGAAAGGACGTTAGTCATATCCATATTCGTAACGTCTGGCCGATGCCGAAAAATCTCGGCGATTTGCTGAAAAGCTATGACCGGGTGATAGTGCCGGAGATGAATACCGGGCAGCTGAAAACTGTGTTGCGCGATCAATATCTGGTCGATGCAAAGCCTGTAAACAAAGTATCGGGCCAGCCCTTTACCATTGCCGAAATTGAAGCGGCGATTGAGGAGAATCTGTCATGAACGAGATGACAAAAATCACGACGCTGAAAGACTGGGAAACCGATCAGGAAGTACGCTGGTGCCCGGGTTGCGGTGACTATGCGATTCTGAAAGCGGTGCAGCGGACGATGCCGGATCTCGGCGTCCGTCCGGAAGATACGTTGTTTGTCAGTGGGATCGGCTGTTCTTCTCGCTTTCCTTATTATATGGAAACTTACGGTTTTCACACGATCCACGGCCGCGCACCTGCAGTGGCGACGGGTGCCAAGTTGGCTAATCCCGATCTGGATGTGTGGATCATTACCGGTGACGGTGACGCGCTGTCCATCGGTGGCAATCACACCATGCACCTGTTGCGGCGTAATCTGGATTGCCAGATCATGCTGTTCAACAATGAGATTTACGGTCTGACCAAGGGGCAATATTCCCCGACATCACGTGTTGGTACAAGCAGCCCGTCCACGCCTTACGGTTCGGTTGATCGGCCCGCTTCTCCCTGTGCCTTTGCACTGGGCTCCGGCGCCCGGTTCATCGCCCGCGGCATTGACGTGCACAAGGATTTGACCAATGTTCTGAAAGCCGCCCATGCGCACAAGGGTGCCGCTTTTATAGAGATTTTTCAAAACTGTATCGTCTACAACAAAGATGTTTTCGAGGAATTTGCGGCTAAGAAAACCGCCGCTTCTACCCAGCTCCTGCTCGCCGATGGTGAGCCGATGCTGTTTGAAAAAGGCGAAAAGGGCATTACGCTAGATCGTGAAACCCTGTCGTTGAAAGTCGTCGATGTGGTCGATGGTGACTGGCAGGCGGCCAATGTGATCGTCCATGACGTGACCAATCGTTCTGTCGCGCATATGCTGATTGAAATGCCGTTCGGGGAATTCCCGATGGCCATTGGTGTTCTTTATGACGACCCGCGTCCGACATTCGAAAGCGCTGTCGTTGAGCAAAATGCGAAGGCGGCGGAAGGTAAGAAGGCGGATCTGCAGGCGCTGCTCAACAAAGGTCAGACCTGGACCGTTACCGAGGACGGGCCGGAACTTTAGCGGCCTTTTCCAGCACTTGATGCTTGCAATGTAGGATTTGCTTTGCCAGCATGCAGGCAAGGCTTCAGTCCTGTTCGTCACGCTATGGGGTGGGGCGATTCTGAACGGAAATTTCGTCGCTGATATGAAACAGTTCAACCGAATTTCACCCTCGTTTCGCGTATCATTTGTCAACTTTCTCGACCTGCTCTAGGCCGCCGATCGCATGGACAATCTTACGCATAGTCTTGCCGGGGCTGTAATTGGCCAACTCGGTCTGAAAAAGAAAACCGGACTGGGCATGGCGACGTTGATAATCGCCGCGAATCTTCCCGATATTGATGCGTTTGCGCCGCTACTTGGCGGCCATCAGCATCTTGCCATGCGTCGGGGCATTACGCATGGTCCGATTGCGATAGCGATCCTGCCACTGATCCTCACCGGTATCATGCTATGGTTTGATGGCTGGCAGACCAGACGCGGCAAACGGCCAGCAGATCGATTACCCATTCACAAGGGCTGGCTCCTGGCTTTGGCCTATATCGGTTGTCTCAGCCATCCTGCACTCGATTGGCTCAACAGCTATGGCATTCGGTTGCTCGAGCCCTTTTCCTCGCAATGGTTTTATGGCGATAGCATCTTCATTATCGATATCTGGATCTGGGCGGCGATGATCGCGGGCGTCTGGATATCACGGCGGCGGGAGAAAAAGGGCAGGGACGACTGGCAGCGGCCGGCATGGATAAGCTTTGCAGTGATCTGTGCCTATATTTTTGCCAATGGTCTGATTACCGGCAAAGCGGAAACAGACACTGAACTGGCGGTGACCCAGCGTATAGGGCTGAAACCAGATCAGGTGGTTGCCAATCCTGTACCTGTTACTTTTTGGCGGCGGGAAATGCTGTGGCAAATGGGTCAAGGTGTCGACGCCAAATATGGCGAAGGGATGTTTGATCTCCTCGATCCGGAGCCTTTTTACTGGAAAGGTGAATGGATAGAGAATGATGCAACGCAGGCCATGGTTGATAAAGCCAGAAGGTCAGATCCAGATGTAGATGCGTTTCTGTTTTGGTCGAGAATGCCGGTTTTGCAACAGGACAAGGATGCTGCATCTGAAGACGGTGTGACCTTGAACATTTCCGACATGCGGTTTCGCAGCCCGCTGGTTCAGGACCGTTTCGCCATAACCACTGTAATACCGAACGATGCAGAGCCGGGAGCAGGGGAAACCGCCAAAGGTGATCAATGACGTCACCTACGATTCTCTGGTTCCGCCGAGATTTGCGGCTTGCTGACCAGGCAGCATTGGCGGCCGCCGCCGCTAAAGGCCCGGTCGTCCCGATCTATATCCTCGATGACGAAACGGCGAAGCATCGCAAAATGGGCGGTGCATCGCGCTGGTGGTTGCATCACAGTCTGAAATCACTCGATGCCGATTTGCGGGTCAAAGGATCACGGTTGATCCTGCGTCGCGGCAAAGCGGCCGATATCCTGGCTGAACTCGCTCAGGAACGCGGTGCCCAAGAGATCCACGCGCTGCATCATTATGAGCCTTGGTGGCTCAACGCGCAGAAGGAATTACGGGCCAAATTGAATGATAATACTGAACTCGTTCTGCACCACGGCAATTATCTCCTTCCGCCCGGCACATTGAAGACCGGTAGTGGCGGACCCTATAAAATCTACACACCATTCTGGAAATCCCTGCGCGAACGGATGCCGCCGGCGCCAGCGATTGTCCCGCAAAAGGCACTGGAATCGCCGGACGACTGGCCCGACAGTGATGTTCTGGATGATTGGAATTTGCTTCCAACCAAACCGGATTGGGCGAAAGGATTTGCCGACCATTGGACGCCGGGTGAGCAAGGCGCGCAGGACAGTCTGGAGGCATTTGTCGATAAAGCGGCCCAATATGATGAAGGCCGTAACTTGCCATCCGAACAATTGGTGTCCCGCCTGTCTCCGCATCTGCATTTCGGAGAAATCAGTCCGGCCGCGATCTGGAACCGGTTGGCTGGGCAGGGTGCCAAGATTGAAACATATCTCAAAGAGATTGTCTGGCGAGACTATGCGCAAAATATCATTCAGCAATTCCCGCAATATGGCGGGGAAAGCTATCGTGAAAAATTCCGCGCGTTCCCGTGGCGCGACATGTCTGAGCCCAAGGTCCGCAAGGACTATGACGCCTGGTGTCGCGGTCAGACCGGCTATCCGATTGTCGATGCCGGTATGCGGGAATTGTGGGCGACCGGATGGATGCACAACCGCGTGCGCATGATCACGGCCAGCTTCCTGATCAAGCATTTGCTGATCGACTGGCGCGAAGGCGAGAAATGGTTTTGGGACACGCTTGTTGATGCCGATTTTGCGTCGAATAGCGTCAATTGGCAGTGGACGTCCGGAACCGGTGTCGACAGCAATATGTTTGTTCGCATCATGGCACCGCTTACCCAATCGGAAAAATTCAATGCAGGAGACTATATTCGCAAATGGGTGCCGGAACTGGCGGATATCAGCGATCCCTATATCCATGATCCCGAGGAAAGCGGGGCTAAACCGCCGAGCTATCGTTCAAAAATCATTGCGCACAAAGAGGCGCGCGCGCGGGCGCTGGATGCCTATGCGCAAGTGAAGTGAGGGAAAGGATTGAAATGGCTGAAATATATGCTTATTCATCCGAACAATCGAAAAGAGGATATCAGGTCGATGAATAGTTAGGTCGCCTTCGGGCAAATCAAAATGAAACCCTTCAGTCCGCCGGGCTGGATATTTTGACACCTATATTCAGGATCTTTTATGCACAGACTATCAGGAAAATTTTGCGTTATCACCGGTGCCGCTCGCGGCATTGGTAAAGCTATTGCCAAGGCCTTTATAGACGAGGGAGCGTCGGTCCTTTTGACCGATAAGGATGCCGAAACATTGGCGCAGGCTGGACAGGAATTGGGAAGTCCCACCCTCGTCCTCGACGTCGAAAAGGAAGCGGATTGGGGTCATCTGGCCGAGCTGCATCCCTCGGCGGACGTCGTCGTCAACAATGCCGGGGTTACCGGGTTTGAGGCAAGCATTGCGCCACATGACCCGGAAAATGCCTCGCTCGAAGACTGGCGCGCGGTGCACCGGGTCAATCTCGATGGCACCTTCATGGGGTGCCGCTATGCCATTCGCGCGATGAAGGAAAAGGGCGCCGGTTCGATCATCAATATCTCGTCACGATCCGGTATGGTGGGCATTCCCGGTGCTGCGGCCTATGCATCCTCAAAGGCTGCCATCCGTAACCACAGCAAATCGGTGGCGCTCTATTGCGCGCAGCTGGGATTGAATATCCGATGTAACTCGATTCATCCCGCCGCAATCATGACACCGATGTGGGAACCGATGTTGGGTGAAGGCGCGCAGCGCGAGGCCGCGATTGAAGCGATGGTAAAGGATACGCCGATGCGGCGCTTTGGTGAGGCCGAAGAGGTGGCGGCTGTTGCTGTGCTGCTGGCTTCGGACGAGGCGAGCTATATCACTGGCACCGAAATGACCATTGATGGCGGCATATTGGCTGGCTCTGCTGCGGCTCCGGGGTCTTGAATTGTTAGTCATTAATACGGATAGTTCCGCATTGCCAAGCAGTTACCACTGGTCCATATTTGCATCATGAATGCGGAGGCACCAAAACGAGGCAAACACCTGCTTGACGCGCGTAAGCGCTTCGGGACAGGGGGCGGATTGTTCGCGCGCCTGACCGCGCCGGGCTTTCACCGGATACTGGACCGGATCGACGCCGGCATGGATCATGGCACGTTTGAAGGCAAATTGCCCGATGGCACCACTCGCATTGTTGGTGGACGTGGCGAAGGGCCAATGGCGGAAATCACGCTCCATAGCTGGACAGCTTTGCTGCGTCTGGTGAATAGCGGTTCAGTTGGCTGGTATCGCGCCTGGGAACTCGGCGAGTGGGAAAGTCCGGACTTGGTGCCGGTGTTTGATCTATTCACGCGGAACCGTGATGGATTGAAAGACACCGGGCGGGCTGCCGGTATATTTCGATTTATTGCCAAAATGCGCCATTCGCGGCGGCATAACGACAAAACAGGCGCCCGGCAGAATATCCAATATCACTATGATCTGGGCAATGATTTCTACCGCCTGTGGCTCGACGAAAGCATGAGCTATTCCAGCGCATTGTTCGAAGATGCGGAAGGAAAAGCAGAAGCGCTAGACGAAGCGCAGGCGAAGAAGGTTGCGGCGATAGCCAGCCGTCTCGATACCAAGCCCGGTCAGAAGGTCTTGGAGATCGGATGCGGTTGGGGATTTTTGTCGGGAACACTGGCGCGAGACCACGGGCTGGACGTAACCGGTATTTCTTTATCCGACGAGCAAACCGAATGGGCGCGCAAGCAACATCCGGAGGCCAATTTCCTGATTCAGGATTATCGTGACGTAGATGGACAATATGACGCGATTGCCAGCGTTGAGATGGTCGAAGCGGTCGGGCAGAAATACTGGCCTGACTTTCTCGATTGCGTGGCGCGCAATCTGAAACCAGGTGGACATGCTGCCATTCAATATATCAGCATCGCCGATGATATTTTCGAACAATATGCCGCCAGTGCTGACTTTATTCAGACCTATATTTTTCCCGGCGGAATGTTGCTTTCGGAAAGGCGGTTTCGGGCGCTTGCAGAAGAGCGCGGACTGGCATGGTCGGATCACCGCGACTTTGGTCCTGACTACGCGGAAACGCTGAAAATCTGGCGCGAGCGTTTCGATGCGGTCGTCGATCAAGGCAAATTACCAGCGGGATTTGATGAGCATTTTGTTCGGCTTTGGCGCTATTATCTTACATATTGTGAAGGCGGCTTCAGGGGCGGCGGTATCAATGTCTCGCAAGTTACTTTAACAAAAGAAAAATGAAAAACAGGAGTGGACCATGAGTTTGGGGAAAAAATTGACATTGGCAATGACGGGTGTTGGACTATGTCTGGCGCTGCCGGGTTGTGAGAAGGTCAAGGAAGTAGCTGCTGATGCAGCTGGACTGCCTACAGACAAGAACATTCTGTTCTGGACAGACGATCAGCGCAACAAAGCCTTTCGTATGATGGATACGCTCGTTCCATCAAACACGATCGCGGCTGGCGATGCACCGAAAGTGCTGGAGCAGGGTGAAGCGTTCCCGAAAGAGTTTGAGGTGGATGGGAAGATGCTATCTGTAGATCAGTATATGGCTGATCAGCGTTCGGCTGGCATTGTGATATTGCAGGATGGTAAAATCCGGCTGGAAGAATATCGGATGGAATTCGGCAAGGATGATCGCTGGACATCTTTTTCTGTAGCGAAATCCTTGGTGTCAACAATGGTCGGCGCGGCCATCAAAGACGGCTTCATCAAGTCAATCGATGATCCGCTGACAGATTATATCCCGGAGCTAAAAGGTAGCGGCTATGACGGGGTGACTGTCGAGCAACTTTTGACCATGACGTCCGGTGTCAAATGGAACGAGGATTATGCCGATCCCAAATCCGATGTAGCGCTGTTCAATAGTACCAAGCCGGTTGACGGTGTTGATCCGATTATCGTGTATATGAAGACGTTGGAAAGCGAAGCAGAACCCGGCACACGTTGGCAATATAATACAGGTGAAACCAATCTCATTGGTGTGCTGGTAGCCAAGGCGACAGGCAAGACGATATCTGAATATCTCTCTGAAAAGGTCTGGGCACCTTATGGCATGTCACAGGACGGGGAATGGCTGCTGAATGAAGGCGGCAAGGAAATCGGCGGTTGCTGTATTTCTGCGACCGTCAGGGACTATGCGCTTTTCGGCCAGTTCGCAATGAATGGCGGTATGATTGATGGCGAGTCCATCGTACCGGATGGATGGTTTGCCAAGGCCGGAACCAAACAGGCTGATATCGACGTTCCAGGCCGCGGCTATGGTTATCAATGGTGGACTTTTGATGACGGCAGCTTTGCCGGTCAGGGTATTTTCGGGCAGGGGATATTCATCGATCCGGCTCGTAAATTGGTTGTCGCCAGTAACAGCAATTGGCCAAGTGCAACCCCGGAAGAGCAGGGTGCTCAACGAATCGCCTTTTTCAATGCGGTGAAAGCCTATCTGGATTCAGAGAATGGAGAAGCAACCGAAGCGGCTGCTGTTAACTGATATCGAAACGCTCGCCGGTTTCAAAATCGCTGGCGAGAATTTCAACCATGCGATCTGCCACGACCTCGGGCGGTTTGACCGATTGCGGGTCCTCGCCGGGATAGGCGCTTGCTCGCATATTGGTTCGAGTGCGGCCCGGGTTGATTATAGCGGTGCGTAATTTTCCAAGGTTACGCATCTCTTCGCCATAGCTGATGACCAACGTTTCGAGCGCAGCTTTGGAGGCTCCATAAGCCCCCCAAAAAGCACGGGGAGATCGGCCCACGCTGCTGGTGATCGCGAGTAGGCGCGCATCTTCGCTCTTGCGCATCATCGGATCGAACGCAGCGATCAATGCTTGCTGTGCGATCAGGTTGAGTGTCAAAAGACTATTGAATTCCTTCCCGTCAATGGCTGGGACGGGTGTTAAAGTCCCAAGCATGGCGGCATTGAGGACCATAATATCAAGCGCTTCCCAGCGATCCGAGATGGCATGAGCGAGGCGACCTATGCTATCCCCATCGGTGAGATCCAGAGGCGCAATAGTAGCATGTCCACCGGCCTGGTGAATCTTCTCTTCTATCTCTTCCAGGTCTTGCGCGGTGCGAGCCGTCAATATGACATGCGCGCCTTTCGCCGCCAAAGCGATAGCAGTAGCAGCACCAATACCGCGACTTGCGCCGGTGACCAGCGCCAGTTGATTTTCAAAACTCATTTTTAAATTTCAAACCTATCCAACTTGCTCGACCAATATAGGTGTTTCTTTTGCCGCCACCTTCTCATTTAACAGGGTAAGTTGATCAGGCTGCTGCCCACCTTCCTGATCTGTGAGCGGTGTTGGGTACGCGCCGGTGAAGCAGGCATCACAATATTGTGGCGCCACTTCCTGACGTGATTCCTCACCAACGGCTTTGTAAAGTCCATCTATGGAAATGAAGGAGAGGCTGTCTGCTTGAATATATTCGCACATTTGCTCCACCGATTTCATCGCAGCCAGCAATTTTTCCCGTGTTGGCGTGTTCACACCATAAAAGCAGCTGTGCATGGTCGGCGGGCTGGCGATACGCATATGCACTTCTGCGGCACCAGCTTCGCGCATCATCTGGACGATTTTCAGACTGGTGGTTCCACGCACGATACTGTCATCGATCAGGACAATTTTTTTACCGTTTACCAATGGTCTGTTGGCATTGTGCTTAAGTTTTACGCCAAGATGACGGACGCCGTCACCGGGTTGAATGAAAGTGCGGCCGACATAGTGGGACCGAATGATGCCCAGTTCAAATGGGATGCCTGACTGTTCTGCATAACCGATGGCAGCGGGTGTTCCACTGTCTGGAACGGGTATGACATAATCTGCGTCGACGGGGTTTTCGATGGCGAGTTGCGCACCGATCTCTTTGCGTACGCTGTAAACTGACGAGCCATCGACGATGGAATCCGGACGCGAGAAATAGACATGCTCGAAAATGCAGGGGCGAGGGTTTGTTTGTCCAAATGGTCGATGCGAACGCATTTCGCCGTTGGAGACTACGATCAACTCGCCGGCATCAACGCTTCGGACATAGTCTGCACCGACAAGGTCGAGGGCCACTGTCTCTGATGCGAAAACATAGGCATCGCCAATTTTACCTATCACCAAAGGCCGGATGCCCAGAGGATCGCGACAAGCAATCATGCCTTCCGGTGTCATGCAAATGAGTGAGTAGGCGCCCTCCACCTTTCTGAGAGCATCGATAAACTTGTCCAGAAGTGTCCGGTATTTTGATGTCGCCAGCAGGTGAATGATCACTTCGGTATCGCTGGTTGACTGAAATATCGATCCGTTCTGCACCAACTCGTGTCGTAACTTCAGTGCATTGGAAATATTTCCGTTATGAGCGATAGCAAAACCGCCAGAAGCAAGATCTGCTTCCAGCGGCTGAATGTTGCGTAATGTTCCCGCACCGGTAGTTGAATAGCGGACATGGCCGCAAGCATAGTCGCCGCGCAGCTTGTCCATGACTTCCTGGCTATCGAAATTGCCTGCCACGGGGCCAAGGGCACGATGACTATAGAATTCGCGGCCATTGCGGCATGTGATTCCGGCTGCCTCCTGTCCGCGATGTTGCAAGGCATGAAGGCCCAGAGCAACCATCGCGGCGGCGTCTTCAACTCCGGCGACACCAAATACACCGCATTCTTCACGTAGTTTGTCATCTTCAAACGGGTGGGTTGTAAGCATATCGCACCTTGTTTGCTGCCCAAAATATACGCGCCTTAATGACGCCAGCAGGGGATGGCAGGGATATAGATTTGATTCCCGGGTTTGTCTTCCCCCTTGGTCATAAAAATATCATATTTGTCGCGTTTCACAGACTTGACTACGGAAAGACCGGTTTTGCGTTGCATGTAGTGGTCGGTAACCCTAATTCAAGCGAATGATCGATAATCAAAATACCGACCGCGAGTCTGGTTCGCAGCTTGATCCCAAATATGATTCGAACGGTTTGATAAGCGCCGTTGTCACAGACGATTCGTCAGGCGATGTTCTGATGGTGGCGTTTATGAATGCCGAGGCGCTTCATTTGACCGTAGAAACCGGTGTCGCGCATTTCTATTCGCGAAGCCGTCAGGCGCTGTGGAAAAAAGGTGAGACGTCCGGCAATATCCTGAAAGTTGTCGAGTCGCGCATTGACTGTGATCAAGACGCTGTATGGATCAGGGCCAAGCCTGCTGGACCGACCTGCCATACAGGAGTCCCGAGCTGTTTTTACCGCATAGTGGGAAAGGACGGCTTGGTGCATATCGAATGAGACCCAGGGTTGTTGCACTGGCCGCGTGCTTATTGGTTGCCTGCAATCAGTCCGGTACAGAATCCGATCAACCTCTTGTAGTTTCGACAGACGAGCCTTCAGAGCTGGAAAGAGCGGCGATCGAAGCGGGCGTTATTCCAGATGTTCGCAACGTTAGTTTATCAGGAGCCTTTGAGAGACAAAGTGATCTGGGAGAAGATCGATTTTGCGCGGTTGGTAATGATGAAGCCGGTTATCAGATTGGCCTACTCGCGGTTTTTGGACCAGATAGCAAATGCGAAGGGTTGGGGGCTGCTAGACGGTTAGGCGAAGACGTTGAGATAATTTTGGACAGCGAACAAAGATGTGGTTTTACCGCAAGTTTTGATGGCGTTTCTCTTCGCTTCCCGGGCAATTTGCCAGAAACTTGTGCGAGCTATTGCACGCCACGGGCGGTTCTCGACGGCGTTAGTTTCTACTTGGTGGGAGAAGGGGACGCGGTAGCACGATCAACCCGCGGTCGTGAAATCGATAGCTTATGTCCCAGCGGTTAGTATTGACGTTTACGTTAGCGTAAGCTACAAGGAGGCATGTCGAAATCGCTTAACCATGCCGAGATTGATACGCCTGACTTAAAGAATCGCGAAACCTTTACGATTTCCGATCTGTCCGAGGAATTTGGAGTCACGGCTCGTGCGCTCCGTTTTTATGAAGACGAAGGCCTTATCGCACCGCATCGCAAAGGTCTGACTCGTATCTATACAAAACGTGATCGGGCACGTCTTGCATGGATCATGCGCGCTAAAAACGTCGGCTTCAGCCTGACCGAGATTCGCGAGATGATTGATCTTTATGATCTTGGTGACGGGCGAATTACGCAAATGAAGGTGACGATTGATCGATGCCAGGAAAAAGTAGACCTGCTTAAGCAACAGCGAAGCGACATAGACAGTTCGATTAAAGAACTGACCGAGTTTATAAAGATTGTGCAAGAGGCTGTGAAAGACGCCAAAGTACAACAGAGTTAGAGGACAATTTGCCAGTATTATCTGGCTATTCCCATTTAAGAGAAAGTCATAAAAAGTGCCAAATTATCAAGCGCCCGTCCGTGATACGCAATTCATCATCAACAACGTTCTTGGAATTGAACGCTTTTCAAACCTTCCGGGTTTCGAAAATGCCACGCCTGAAATGATTGATGCCATTTTGACTGAAGGCAGCAAGTTTATTGAAAACGTGCTGTTTCCGCTCAATCAGGTCGGTGACCAAGAAGGTTGTACGCGGCACGAAGATGGCAGTGTGACGACACCCACCGGTTTCAAGGATGCCTATAAGCAATATCGCGAGGCAGGCTGGGGTACTTTGTCCGGGCCAGAAGAATTTGGTGGCCAAGGCCTGCCACATATCGTTTCGATGGCATTTGAAGAATATATGGCCAGCGGCAATATGGCTTTTGCAATGTATCCGGGGCTCACTCACGGCGCGATCTCGTCCATTTTGGCCAAAGGCAGTGACGAACAGAAAGCCAAGTTTGTTCCCAAAATGTTGTCGGGTGAATGGACCGGAACAATGAACCTGACCGAACCGCATTGTGGTACAGATCTGGGACTGATCCGGACCAAGGCCGAGCCCAATGCCGACGGTTCTCATGCAATCACCGGGACCAAGATCTTTATCTCGTCTGGTGAACATGACATGTCCGACAATATCATTCATCTGGTGCTTGCAAAGACACCGGACGCACCGGACAGTGTTAAGGGTATTTCTCTGTTTATCGTGCCGAAGTTCATCGTCAACGAAGACGGTTCGCTTGGTGACAGGAATGCGGTGTCCTGCGGATCTATTGAGCATAAAATGGGCATTCACGGAAACTCGACCTGTGTGATGAACTATGACGGCGCGACCGGATATCTGGTCGGTGAAGAGAATAAAGGTCTTGCGGCCATGTTCATTATGATGAATGTCGCGCGTCTGGGCGTAGGTCAGCAAGGCTTGGGCATTGCGGAGGTCGCTTATCAAAATGCCGTTCACTATGCCAACGACCGGCGTCAGGGACGGGCGTTAACCGGGCCAGAAGATCTCGAGGCAAAAGCGGACACTTTATTCGTTCATCCCGATGTGCGTCGGATGCTGCTGGACGGAAAAGCCTTTACCGAAGGTATGCGAGCCTTGTGCTTGTGGGGTGCACTTCAGGCTGATCTGATTCACAAGGCACAGACCGAAGAAGAACGCCAGTCGGCGGATGACCTGTTGTCGTTGCTGACGCCTGTCATCAAAGGCTATGGCACCGACAAGGGCTATGAGGTCGCGACCAATGCTCAACAAGTATATGGCGGGCATGGCTATATTGGCGAATGGGGTATGGAACAATATGTCCGTGATGCCCGTATTGCCATGATCTATGAAGGCACTAACGGTATTCAGGCGATGGACCTGGTTGGCCGTAAGCTGGCGCAAAATGGTGGCCGCGGTGTGCAGGCATTATTTGCTGTGATCGCCAAAGAGGTCGAAGAAGCCAAGGGTGACGACAAACTGAAAAGCTTTGCCGAAGGTCTCGAAAAAGCCAATGGCGAGCTTCAGAAAGCGACGATGTGGTTTATGCAAAATGCTATGGCCAACCCGAATAATGCCGGGGCAGGCGCCCATCACTACATGCATATCATGGGCATTGTTGCTCTGGGTCTGATGTGGCTCAGAATGGCAAAAGCAGCTTCGGAAGCGTTGGCTTCGGGTGAAGACAATGCACAGTTTTATGAAAGCAAGCTGGTGACCGCTCAATATTTCTCCGAACGCTTTTTCCCTGACACTGGTTCGCTGCGCCGCAAAATCGAAGGTGGAAGCGAAGCAATAATGGGCCTCGAACCTGAGATGTTCGCAGTCGCCTAGGTCTGTTTTGCTTAGCGGCAGATAGTGCTGGATATCGGGCAGTTTTCAAAAACCGCCGCAAAGTCTTGTTTTTGTCTCGTCTAGCCGCTGCCCGCTTGTTTTGCGGGTGGCGGCGGGACATTACTGCGCGAGACAGGGGAATGATCTGCATTAGGAGTAGATGCAATGACTTCCAAAAAGACTTTGAAGCCAGTGCGAAGGATGACACCTTACTTGATAACTGTTGGTGTCGGTTTCTCCATGGCCACTGGCGCGATTGCCGCCCAGGATACACAAGAAGAGCCAATGGAATCCGAAATTCCTGCGCCAACAATTGACACCGATGGTGATGGCACGATGGATGCATGGGACCGCAGCGGCGACGGCAAGCCAGACGCCTGGGATACTGATGGTGACGGTAAACCCGATCTGTTGGATGACGATGGCGACGGCAAACCCGATTAATAACAGTCTGCCTTAAAACGTCGGGCTGGGTCGCGCTTTGCCCGGCGTTTTTTTTAAAAAAGCTCTTCGAACATACTCAACATTGCAGCCTTGCTTTGCTGATCTGCCGACTTGTTATAGGCAACCGCATCGAGTGGCTTGCTGTCACTTAAGGGGTCGGTAAAGCCATGCACTACTCCCGTATATGTGTGCATGTGACAGTCGGCACCGGCGATATCCATTTCTTCCAGGAAAGCCCTTACCTGTTTTGGCGGAACAAGAGGGTCCGCTCTGCCATGGCAGACCAGTATCCGTGCCTTGATCGCTCCCCTTTTTGCCGGAAGCGGCGTCGCTAGTAACCCGTGAAAGCTGACCACCAGAGCCAAGTCTTCGCCGCCGCGTGCCATCTCCAGGACGATTTCTCCGCCCATACAATAGCCGATCGCAGCGATGCGATGGTTCGCGAGCTTGGATCGTGTGCGGAGTTCGTCCAGTGCGCAGCGAAATCGTTCCCGATAATTTTCGGGATCCGCCCGAAGCGCATTGGCCATGGACGAAGCCACACGGTGGTCGGTAATTTCACCCTGACCATAAAGGTCGCAGACCATCGCAGCATAGCCTTGTGAGGCAAGCCAGCGTGCGCGTTCGAACATGATCTTGTTCGGACCAGCGATGGTCGGAACAATCAATATGCCGGCGCGCGGATAGCGGCTCGGCTGGGCCATATAGCCCGCGAGTTCCAGATCACCATGATGATAGGTGAATGTGTTGACTTCGATAGAGCTCATTCTTCGGGCAGAAACTCTGGTACAGATAGATAGCGCTCACCGGTATCGTAGTTGAAGCCCAGTATATTGGCCCCGTCACCAAGTTCCGGCAGCTTCTGAGCAATGGCAGCCATTGTCGCGCCGGAACTTATGCCGACCAGCATGCCTTCTTCTTTTGCGGCGCGAAGCGCCATGGCTTTTGCATCCGCCGGTTCAACCTGAATGGCCCCATCAATGCTCTGCGTATGGAGGTTACCCGGAATGAATCCGGCGCCAATGCCCTGAATGGGATGGGGGCCGGGCTGGCCGCCGCTGATGACCGGTGAACCGGCTGGTTCGACGGCATAGACTTTCAATCCGCTCCATTCCTGTTTCAGCACTTCGGCTACACCGGTAATATGGCCTCCGGTGCCAACACCGGTAATAATCGCATCTAGCGGGTCATCTTTGAAATCCGCCAGTATTTCCTGCGCTGTGGTCTGTTTGTGAATCTCGAAATTCGCAGGATTTTCAAATTGCTGTGGCATCCAAGCCCCTGGCGTGGATTCGATCAATTCCTGTGCGCGTTCGATAGCACCTTTCATGCCTTTTTCTTTTGGGCTGAGATCAAAGCTGGCACCATAAGCCAGCATCAGGCGGCGCCGTTCAAGCGACATTGATTCCGGCATAACCAGAACCAGTTTATATCCTTTCACTGCGGCGACCATGGCCAGGCCGACCCCGGTATTACCGGATGTCGGTTCGATAATCGTGCCGCCAGCTTTCAATGCTCCGGACTTCTCGGCATCCTCGATCATCGCCAGCGCAATCCGGTCCTTGATCGATCCGCCCGGATTGGATCGCTCTGATTTGATCCAGACATTGGCACCACCAAACAGGCGCTGCATCTTAATATGCGGCGTATTTCCGATGGTTTCGAGAATATTATCGGCGATCATTGGTCTGTTCTCCTAGACATGTTCATGTGGCACTAGCCGTCTGGTTTTGGTCTTTCTCCAAATCCTCCGGGGGATCAAAAGTCTTGGCCGCACCCAGTTGTGGAAACAGGCGCGACCAAATTCCTGTCACTACTATAGCACCTGCGCCGCCTGCGACAATGGCTGCAATAGGGCCAAATAAAACAGCGAGCCCGCCAGACAAGGCATCACCCAGTTCATTGGATGCGCTGATTGTCATCTGGCTGACGGCATTGACCCGGCCGCGCCGATCATCGGGCGTGTGCAGCTGTATCAGGGAACTGCGTACATAAACGCCGAACATATCGGCCGCTCCGCACAGAGCGAGGCAGGCCATCGAAAGGGGCAGGGACGTGCTGAGCCCGAAACCGATCGTTCCAATGCCAAAGACCGCCATGGCTATCAACATCATGTTGCCGACATTGCGTGACAGCGGAGCAAAGGAAAATATGCCGGCGACAATAACCGCGCCAACTGCAGGAGACGCCGCCAGGAGTGACAGGCCAATCTCGCCAGCCCCCAATATGTCTTTGGCAAAAACCGGTATCATTGCTGTCGCACCGGCGAGAAACATCACCAGCAGGTCGAGTGTAATTGCCCCCAAAACCAGCTTGTTGGTCCAGACATAGGACATGCCATCCATCACCTGACGCAGCGGGCCTTTGGTGCGGTCGATTGCGCTACGCGTAACCGGACCGATCATGAAGATCGCCAGCGTCGCCAACGCATAAAGCGCAGCGCAGACAAAATAGGGCAGGGCGGGCGCAATTTTGTAGAGTGGCCCTGCCATACCGGGCCCTGCGATA
Source organism: Parasphingorhabdus sp. (assembly GCF_059726685.1). Lineage (NCBI taxonomy): Bacteria > Pseudomonadati > Pseudomonadota > Alphaproteobacteria > Sphingomonadales > Sphingorhabdaceae > Parasphingorhabdus > Parasphingorhabdus sp. The sequence continues at coordinate 2,621,587 of NZ_AP041068.1, read as the reverse complement.
ACGCCGACCTGCCATGCGATGGTCGAAAGGGCGATAGCGCGGGGCAAAGACTCCTTTGGTACCAGGTTAGGCGCAAGCGACGTGACCGCTGGTCCAAGGAAAGCTCTGCATATTCCCAGCAAAACGGCGATGATATAAATCGACCAGAGAGTAATCTGTTCGGAAACCGTAAGCAGTCCGAGGACCAACGCAATGGCGGCCTGAGCGCCCAGCACAATTCGTGCAATCCAGCGCCGATCCATATGGTCAGCTACCCACCCGACTAAAGGAGTAAGAATGAACAGAGGCACAAATTGTAGCAAACCGAGCAGGCCCAATATGCCAGCCGATGCGCCTATGCCCATATCTTCGCGGGCCAGATTATAGGCTTGCCAGCCGAGGATCAGCATCATCGCATAGAGCGCGAACATGGATGCCAGTCGTGAGAACCACAAATAGCGGTAATTGGCTATCGCAAAAGGATGAGGTGCGGTCTGGGCGATGGTTTCTGGATTTCTTTGAAGATCAATTGTTTCGGGTGACTCTAGGCAGCTCGGCCTGTTGAGAACAGCAAATTTTTATTTTGGCGGATATGGCTGTGTTTGTTCACGACGAAAGTTGACAAATGATACGTGAAACAGGGGTCAAATTCTGTTGAACCGTTTTTCAAGAGCGGCAAACGGGTTCATCTTTCATCTCTCGCCGCCAATGAAGCGAGCAACAGCCGGTTATCATAGCGCCGAATTTCCCCGCGTAGCAGGCCGCCGTAAAAATAGGGTACAGTATAACCGTCCAACGCCCGCGTTATCGCATGATCGTCGGCATTGCCGTATCCCATCTCAAGCGCAAGGTCCCATGCAGCAGCGAAACTCTCGGCTCCATCACGATCTCGCAAATTATAAGCAGAGGTTCGGCTCATGCCGACGGCTTTCGCGGCGGCTGAAACAAGCCCGATGCGGGATAAATGATAGATAAACTTGCGTTGGCGATCCGGTGTCCAGCCGCCACCGCCCCTGTTGAGAAATGATCAGATAGCGACCGGCTTCTGATATTCATTGATTGCTTCGAATATGGTGGTCAGCGCGGATCGCTCGGTCTCGGAAATTTCCGGCCGCCAGACTTCAAACAGTAATATCACGCGCCGTTCTTGACTGCGGTTCCAGGCTTCATGTTCGAAAGAATCATCAAAGATAAGTGCTTCACCGTCTTTCCACGGCCGTGTTTCACCGCCCACACGCAACGCACAATCGGCCGGAAGGATAAGCGGTATGTGACAGATTAAACGTGTATTGAGCAGACCATAATGTGGCGCGATATGGGTGTCTGCTTCCAGCACTGAATAGAGTGCCATTGGGGAACGCTCTTTTATGATCGGGATAGGCGCAGCGCCCAGCGCTGATACGGTTTTTGGGCATTGCGCGGTATTTTCGGTAATCTCTTCACCGCTTTTCCAGAAATAAAAAGCTCCCCAGCTTGAATCATCCAGCAAAGGATTGTTGGGGCGAGGGCGATTGGCAATCGACTCGACATAGGGTGAGAATTTTTGTGTCTTTGCGAGTACAGCAGCCAGTTCGTCTTTCATATCGGGAATGGCAGCTTCCAGATGTTCCAGCCAAGGAAACTCACGTCGTTCATAGAATTCGCGCTGCGGCATTCCGGGATAATGGAACATTGATGGTTTCTGGTGAAAAATCTCCCGTCTGCCCATCAACATGTCAATGGCATTGGTCACAGGCTTTGGTGTATCATCACCCTGGAGACCGGCTTCATTGAGTTTGCGCAAGAGAAAGTTTTCAAAACGGCCATGTGCACCGGCGAGAAATTCTTCTGCCTGTTTTAGTTTGGGGCGCAGATCATCGGTTACTCTGGCACCGACGCTAACCATATTCAGGGCGGCTTTGTAAAAACCATTAGCCGCACGATCATCATTTTGACGGGCTTTTAGTTCGCCCATCAAAAGCAAAGCCGCCAGATGGCGTTTGTCTATCGCGAGTAATTTTTGGAGAGCCGCTTCTTCCGCCTCGTTATCGTCCATCATGCGGCATGCATGGGCCATCAGCAGCCATTGCGGGTCGATCGCATCGCCAGCCTGTTGCAATTCTTCCAATAGGGAGCGCGCTTTTACCGCGTTTCCGGCCCGCAGGGCCGTCACGCTATCCTGTAAAAGTGTCTGGGCATCTGCTGCTGATAAGGTCATGGTTTTGCTATATCGGATCAAAAGTCTTGTGCAACTGCTTCTGTCAGCTGCTTGCCACAAGTGAGTTTTGTATGCGGTCCGGTAGACCAATAGCTGGTCAGCGCAGCTTTTAACGATGCTTTTTAATCTTTCCTGTTTCTCCGTCTCCCAGCGGTACAGGCCGAAATCCGTGATGGCTGCGTGTTTTTGATTTTGGTAAACAGCTTCTTAACGTTTGAGGGGCTTTGGACATGACTCATGATATCGCAATGCGGATCAGCAAGACGATACTGTTTTTGGCAGGAGTTGGACTTGCTGCACTCCTGACTCTGGGAGCTACCCGGGCTATTGTCGTTGAGACACCGGCTACTCAGTCTACAAGCGAACTGTCCAGCAAGTCGCCCGAGAAACCGCTTGATACCTCTATAGCCGCAACTGTTCCGCCTACGGATGTTGCAATAGATATTCCACCGGTGGCGAATGCTGTGGATACGGTTTCTGCGATACAGTCGAAACCGGCATCGCCTTTTGTCGTCAAGCGTATCCTTCAGATTGATGAGCCATTTGTGCATGGGTATTATAAATGGGACGATGAAGGTGTGCCAGATGGTGAGATTGTGATCACCGTCGATCTAAAGGCCGAATCACTGTCTGTTTTCAGGGACGGCTATGAAATTGGGGCGACGGTAATAAAATTCGGCGATGCTCTGAAACCGACGCCGACCGGTGTTTTTCCGATTACCCAAAAAAGCAAGGATCATGTCTCCAACATCTATCATGTCCCGATGCCCTATATGCTGCGCCTAACCAATGACGGTATTGCCATTCATGCCGCTGAAGTGAAATGGGGATATGGGACACGCGGCTGCATTGGCGTGCCCCATGAATTTGCCCGGTTGCTGTTTGAGCAGGTCAAGCTTGGTGACCGGGTGATCGTCACCAATGGCAAGATGCTGGATCTTGGCGAGCCAATTGTTGCGGGCTGATCCGGTTCACACGTTTACCATCGAAATGCTTGGGCTTGCCTTTGCCTCTCGATGAATCAAGTGGTCTGCCAATCTGAGGCTAAGCGCCATTATACCCAGGGTCGGATTGGCCCATCCTGACGTTGCAAAAACCGAGCTGCCAGCGACATAAAGGTTATGCAATCCATGCACACGGCAATCCGCATCGACAACACCAGTGCGCGGTGATCCTGACATCCGGGTCGTTCCCATATGATGATAACCGCCATGGGCATGAGTAGAGATAAGCCGGTCGGTGGTCCAAAGTGTTTCGGTATCTTCCAGCCATGGGGCCGGATCAAATTTTCCGATACCAAGCCGTTCGAGTTCTTTGGCAAATTCCTGCATCATGACTTTGACACTACGCTTGTCGATATCGCTAAAACGCCAGTCAAGTTCTGCCAGCGGCATGCCCAGCGCGTCGCGCTCCGTGGCCAGTTTTACCCGACTTGCGGGATTAGGGGCCTGCTCCGCCCGGACCACGGCGCTGAGACGCCAGCCAAAACCCAAAAGCATCCACGGACGAAGCGGATCCACAATTTCATGGGCGCGCATGGCGGCTCTTTTGATATTGAGCCACAGCGTCCGGTTCGACTGGGTAGGGGAGAGGGAATGTTTCAGGCCATGATAGGCTTTCATCGTCGCGATCATGTCCGCCTTTGCCTGCTGTCTGACGGCAAGTGAGAAGGCGCTGTTAAGTATTCCTTCGCGCCGCTGCATGGCGTCGGAGGGACGTATCAGCGCTGCATGAACATCTCCGCCGGAGTCGCGCATCCGTCCGTTGAGTAGTTTCAGTAGCTGCCAAAACTGCCCCTTTTTGACTTGACCGCCGCGTGCATGGGGATGTTCCATGAAATAGCGACCGACCTGATCATAACCATTGCCGATATCGGCGTTAAGAAGCAGCCGCGCATTGTCTATCCCGCCTGCCGCGAGCACATATTGCTGTGCGCAGACGGCGGCGGTTTTCCCGGAAATGTCAGTAACGGACAGTCCGTTGACCTGTTGCCCGTCGTTGCCCGTTTCAATGGCCGTGACGGTCGCGTGTAACAGGATGTGCACATTCTGACTGTCCACCAGATCTTGACATTTGCGCAATGTAAAGCGTTCAGTTTGCGGTGTAAATTGCCAGAAATCCGTTGTCAGGCCCTCTGTTTCGAAAGCAGGGGGCTGTTGTCCGAACTGCTCCCAAAGATCCTCAGGCGATTGATTCGCCGGCAAATCAAGCAGTGCCCGCGCGCTATCATAATAAGGTTTGAGATCATCAAACGAGATCGGCCAACCGCTATGGGGTATCCAGTCCCGGCGTTCGAGATCAATCGGGTTAAACTCCGCACAGCGCCCACCCCAGATGGCAGTGGTTCCGCCAAAAAACCGCAACCGTGAATCCACCAAAGGATAATAGTCATGGCCGGTTGATGGTCCATCAGCCAACGCCTGAACATCAGGTTCAAAATCAATGCCGCCGCTTTCCAGCAGCAAAACTTTCTTACCCAGATTATCCAGGCGACGCGCCAGCGTAATACCCGCTGCGCCTGCTCCAATAATACAAATATCCGCTTCGAAACGCGTCGAGGGATCGGATTTCCTCAGGTCTGTAATCACTAGGCTGCCTCAAACAAACAGTTTCCGTGCTCCGCAACACGGAAGATGACCCTACCACGGCCATTTATAGCGCTTTCCGTGAGCTCGGCAAAAAAAAATATGTATTGGCCGGTAATGTTAAGCTTTCATCTGCTACTCTGCTGTGAGCTAAATCACTGTTTGAACAGGAAAACGCCTTTCAAAAAAGGGCTTCTTAACGGTTATTATCAAAGATCAGGCTGCCTCGGTCGTATAGTTCCGAAATCAGGGTTATGACGTCATCCGATCCGACAAATTTCTCATCCAGTTCTACACGAACCTGCACACATAATTGCTCTGCGAAAGCGCTGGTTTGATCGGCACAGGTGTAGCATGCACCATCGACAAAGAGCAGAACCGAGCCGGCCGATTGCCGGATATAGGAAAAGCGGCTGGCGGGATTGCGGTAGAGGGGCAAACCACTGGCGAGGTTTTTCCTGATCTGCAGCACGCCAATGGCCGCTTCGGTGCGCCAGTCGACATCGGGATATTTTGGTGTGCTGCTATATTGGCCAAACCAGCGTGCAAACGCGTCCCGGTCGGCCATTTTTTCCAAGACCATTTTGTGCAGCCGATCGATAGCCGCCGGTTGAATCTCCCCTGGATTGTCTTGCAGCTTGAGTGCCGGATCGCCGTAACGGTCGTCATCTTTCATATCCGCAAGAAGGTCGTCGGCCCAATAGCCGATCAGTTCACTGCGCGATGGCGCGCGAAAACCGATTGAATAGGTCATGCAGTGCTGGCCAATAGCGATGCCATTATGCGCTACACCGGGCGGGATGTAGACGATGTCACCGGGCTCGCAAATCCACTCATCAGTGGCATCGAAACTGGCGAGGAGTCGCAAGTCATCATGCGGCAATAGCCTTGTGTCTTCATTGCACAATGCGCCAACCTGCCACTTGCGCCGGCCCAAACCCTGGATCAAAAAAACATCATATTGATCAAAATGTGGTCCTACGCCGCCGCCGTCGGTTGCGTAGCTGACCATCACATCATCGATCCGCCAGTTGGGGATGAAGCGAAACGGTTCGATCAGGGTGGCCACTTCCGGGACATAGTGATCAACCGCCTGTACCAGCAAAGTCCACTGTTTTTCACCAAGTTCACCAAACCGTGTTTCAGGGAACGGGCCTTGTTCAAGTGCCCAACCATCCGCTGCGTCTGTCTGTGTGATCAGGCGCGATTCGACACCTTCTTCGCATGCCAATCCGGCCAGATCATCAGGCTCCAGCGGGTCTTCCCAGGACTGCCATGGATTTTTGATAAGCAAAGGTTTCTTTTGCCAATAGTCCTGCAGAAAAATATCGGGGTTGAAATCGGTCAATTGCATAGCTGCCCTATACAAAAGCCGAGAGAATAATCACCAACAATTAGAGGTCGATGCCGACCGTGCTCACTACATGAAAGCGGCAAATATTTTCCGGTGGGTGGCAATTTTTTGCCGAAACAACTGCCTTGTCGGCCTTTGAACCAAAGGAAAGCTGGTAAATGGGTCATTCCAATGCCTGCAACCAAAACTGGCACAGGCTTTGCTCTGTTCGGCTCAAGATATCGAAATATTGCGCTTCCGTTTGCGTTTGTATCGTGGCGGCGCAGGATCGCCGTGATGGTCAGATCCGCAAAAGAGGACCGAAACCTATGAAGAAAACCGTTGCAGCCTGGGAAATCGAAACACTTCTGGACGATCTGGATGAAGATATTGAGATATTGTCACTGGACTGTTTTGATACGCTGATCTGGCGAAACGTGAACCGGCCAACGGACGTTTTTCATGATCTCGATATCCCGGATTGTAACATGGAACTGCGTGTCCTGGCGGAGAAGCGTGCGCGCAAGGCGCTCATTCTCAACAAGAACAAAAATGACGTCACGATTGAAGAAATTTATCACAAGATGTTTCTCGGCGCTGATGACGCCCGTATTTCACAATGTATCGAAGCAGAGCTTTTGGCAGAGGCCCGGCATTGCTTTGCCTTTCAGCCGGTCAGCGCTTTAATCGAGCGCGCCAAGAGTCGCGGCCTGAAAGTAATTATCGTCTCCGATACATATTTGCCGGAACCGTTGCTTCGCCGGCTGATAACAGACGCAGCCGGTTCGGAAATCGCTGATAAAATCGACCGGATATTCTGTTCCTGCGAATATGGCATGGGCAAGGCAGGAGGTCTTTTTAAACCTGTGCTGGTTGACCTCGGGATTTCGCCGGGCAAGATCCTTCATTTGGGCGACAATCTCGAAGCCGATTTCAAGGCACCTGGAAAACTGGGGATTCATGGTGTTCACTTCGAGCAATTTGATGATGAAGCTGCCGAGCGCCTACGATTGGAAGCAGTGGCTGCGACCATAATGGATAAAGATATCCGTAAAGTCTCTCCGGCCTTGCAGCCGCATCGTGCACAGGTTTCCTTACGACAAAAAGATGATCCGACCTTTCAATTTGGTCATGACGTTTTGGGTCCGATATTTCAGGGTTTCTCTCACTGGATCGCAGAAGAGGCAAATGACATTGAAGCGAAGACGGGAAAGAAGCCCAAGCTGCTTTTTCTGCTAAGAGACGGCTATCTGCCGGCACAGGCTTTCACGAAAATCTATCCGGAATATGCTGACCAAGTTGCGATGGTCGAACTTAGTCGCTTCACCGCCAATGCAGCCAGTTTCGCGAACAAGGATGCGATCAAATCCTTTTTGATGGCCGAAGCAACGAGCAACAAGAAAGATGCATATTCAAGCCAGCGGCAAGCGGCTTATTGCCGACAACTGCTTTTCGGCAAAGACGAGATAGCGAAGCTGGCTGGTATCAGAACACCCGAGGCATTTATCCGTGAGGTTCTAAAACAGAAAAACGTCAAAAAAATCGTTGTCCGTTCCAGAAAATTCAGAGCCGGACTCGTCGCGCATCTTGAAAATAATGGTGTGGAAAACAGTGATTCCGTTGTTTTTGTTGATCTGGGATATAATGGGTCGGTCCAGAATGTGATCGAACCGGTGCTCAATTCCGAAATGGGTCTCGACATATCTGGTCGTTATCTCCTCCTTCGTGAGTTGATGATCACCGATCTCGATAAAAAAGGCCTCATCGATATCCGCCACTATGACAATAGTGCACTCAATGCTCTGTGCGAATCTATTGCAGTTCTGGAGCAGCTCAGCACGCAATCCAATGGTTCCGTTCTTGGCTATAGCGAGACAGGAGAGCCAAAGCGCGACACGGCCGATATCAAGGGAGAACAGAGTGAGGAGCGTGATCAGGCGCAAGCGGCTTGTTTAAGCTATATTGAGAAAATCGGCGACGGTTGGGCGACGACGCCACGCTCATGGGACAGCGATTGCGCCCGTCAAATGGCGACAGCTTGTCTTTCACGTCTCTTGTTCCTGCCCGTTGAACGGGAGATCGGGATCTTTGAAAACTTCAATCATGACGTAAATCTGGGCACAAAAGACATGCTCAAGTTTATCGATCCGGAATCGGCGGAACAGGGCATAAGACGCCGCGGGCTATTCTATACCAAAAACATCTCCCGGATTTATTTGCCTGGGGAATTAAAGCAGAGAGGGATGGAAGCTTTGCTTCCTCTGTTTACCGGCAATCGCTTCGGGCTTGATTTGCGGCAAAACGATTTCCAGAGCGGGGGTATGAAAATCCCGGTTATGCTCGCCGACGACCAAGAGCATATTCAGGTGGAAATTGATGCTTACCCGACGGGTGATGGTTACTATCAAGCCCTGATTCCAGCCGGTAACGGGCGGTTCAATATTGCGATCATGCTGGGACAAGTCTGCGAATGGCTTCAGGTAGAGGAAGTCAATTTTCAGGAAATCGAAAATTTCATGGCGAAGAAAATCGATGATGACGCGATTGCGGCACATCCGGTCTATGAAGGCATGACGGAAAATGGTCCCGGACTTCACCGTTGCGGCAGGAAAGATGCATTCATGCTCGTTCCGCCACCTACTGTTACAACCGGTGATTCATTGATGCTCAACCTCGTTTTTCGGCCGACTGTGTTGAGTAATTCTCCCAAAATCGCAGCACGAAAGGTTGCCTGAATATGCCCGATCTCCTGATTCATTCGATGTCGGAATTTTCCGATGTTATCGTCAATGCGATGGAAATCGCCAGTGTTTCAAAAATTGCCGAAATCGGTGCGGAATATGGCGGGATGACAAGCATATTGGCGGACTATGCCGAGGCGAATGATGGTCATCTTTACAGCATAGATCCAACTCCAAAACCTGAGTTTCTGAACTGGGTGGCTGCCCACAAAAAGGTCACTCATATCGCAAAGCCAAGTCTGGACGCGTTCTCAAAGCTTAAGAATATCGATCTCTGGCTGGTCGATGGGGACCATAACTGGTTTACGGTCTATCACGAACTCAAAGCCATTGAGGCGGCAAGCACCCGGGACAAAAAACCGTTCTTTGCGATCATGCATGATGTTTGCTGGCCCGCGGCTCACCGCGATATGTATTATGCGCCCGATGCCATACCGGATGAATATCGCCATGATTACTGCATGGATAGCGGGGCAAAACCCGGGCATTCTGGATTGTTTCGCGAACAGGGTATGCGCGGAATGGGGCATTTTGGCTGGGCGCTACATGAGGGCGGAGAGCGCAATGGCGTGAAATGCGCGGTTATCGATTTTATCAACGAAGCGGAAGCCAATGGACGCGCTATGGCCTATGCCGAAATTCCGGCCGTCTTCGGTCTGGGGATATTGTTTGATGTCGATGCACCCTGGGCTGGTCCGCTAAGTGATCTGCTCGTCCCGTTTCATGATAATGCCCTGATCGCCAAGCTGGAGCAAAACCGGCTGGCCAATTATCTGACCGTACTGGATTGGCAAGATGGTGCCATTGGCTAGTAAGGCGCGATGTTCGTGTTGATATAAAGAGCCACGGTCAAACACCTAATCATTTGCCGATGGGCACGGTCAGTGCCAAAGACGTGCCATGTCGCAACTGATCCTGTTCAACAAGCCTTTTGGAGTGCTGTCGCAATTTACCGACCGCGGCACGCAAACGACCCGGCCGACCCTGTCCGCCTATATCGACTTGCCTGACGTTTATCCCGCCGGGCGGCTGGACCGCGATAGCGAGGGTTTGTTGCTGCTCACCGATGACGGAAAGCTGCAATCACGGATTGCCGATCCCAAATACAAGATGCCGAAAACCTATCTGGTGCAGGTTGAGGGGAATGTTGAAGAAGGCTGCCTTGATCAGCTACGGCAAGGTGTGCGTCTAAAGGATGGTTTGACCCGGCCAGCTGACGTTGAGCGCATTGATGCACCCGATCTGTGGCCCCGCGATCCGCCGGTCCGCTATCGCAAAACCGTCCCAGATTGCTGGCTGCAACTCACTATTAGGGAAGGGCGAAACCGGCAGGCGCGCCGGATGACCGCCGCGGTGGGACATCCGACTTTACGGCTGGTGCGCTGGCGTATCGGGGAATGGGGTCTGGATGATTTGCCTTCTGGCGAATGGCGAAAAGTGCCAGTCTAGTCCGGTAAACCGTCAGCCCAGCATCATTTGCGAGAGCGCATTGCCAGAGAGCCATGCACATTCGATGCGGGGACCAAGCAACCAGTCGCCACAAGCACCTAGCTTGGCTTCATTGTCGTAAAGCGCTTCCACACCAGCGCTGCCCGATCGCGCATAGCGCCAGCGATGGGCGGCGGCATGGATCGGCTCCGGTAATTCCATTGCAAGGTTGTTGGTAAACTCTTTGACCAAAGCCTCGCATACTTGCTCCGGATCATCTTCCAGATGGTCCCGCGACCAATCCGGCGAACCCTGTATGACCCAGCTATCTGCGCCTTCGCGCATCGGCTTGTCGCTATTTCTGGCGGCCCAGCCAATAGCTCCACGGTCTTTTAATATCCTTATGTCGGTCGCCAGAGGCTCGGCAAAGGCCAGCATGACCGTCCAGCAGGGATCGGAAACAGTGCTGCGCGCTGTGTCGGCAAAACGGCTGTGCAGAGGGTCAAGCAAGTCTGCGGCCTGTTCTGCCGGGACTGCAATGACCGCGGCGTCAAACAGTATCTCCAACGATCCATCTTCGCCATGGATCTGCCAATGATCCTGTTGCTTCACCAGACTCTCGATCCGCATAGACCAAGTGACATCGTGATGAGTCGCCATCGCTTTGACCGGCGTATTCATTGACGGTGTTCCGACCCATGCCTCATCGCCCGCCGCTGGCCATTTCGCGGCTAGCTCATTCTCTTGCCACTGTTCGACAACGGCCTGAAAGCCGGGCGCCCGAGCTGTGAAATATTGCGCCCCATGGTCAAAACGCAATTCGCCTGCTGCAGTCTGGGCGCGCCGCGTTGACATGCGGCCACCTGGTCCACGCGCCTTGTCAAAAAGCCGGACCTGATGACCCGCACCTATCAAAGCATCGGCACAAACCAGCCCGGACAGGCCGGCACCGATAATGGCGATTTTCATGATGATCTTCTCCGTATCTTCAGCTTGGTGCGTTTCAGGCGACTTCTACAAAACTATCAAGAACACGTTTTTGCCCGCTTTTTTCAAATTCGATTTCCAGCTTGTTGCCCTCTTTTTCCATCACTTCGCCATAACCGAACTTGGTGTGGAAAACGCGCATGCCTACGGCAACATCGTCGCGGCCCTTGTTGCCAAGGGAGACGGCGCTTCGCCTGGCTTCCTTGATATTTTTGGGTGTACTATCGAAACTGCCCGTGCTGCGCGCCCGTTTCCAACCGGGTCCTCGTGTTGATCCGCGCGCGGCATCGGCGAAGGGATCGGCACGTTCCGACCAGTTGGCGCGCCACAGGCTTTCGCCGCCCATCATACTGGTTTCTTCTTCGATATGTTCCGCTGGCAGTTCGCCAATGAAGCGGGAAGGGATGGAGCTGGTCCACTGCCCATAGATCCGCCGGTTAGCTGCGTGGAAAATAGTGCATTTTTTCTTCGCTCGCGTGATCGCGACATAGGCGAGACGGCGTTCTTCCTCGAGGCTGGCAATCCCGCCTTCGTCTAAGCTGCGCTGGGACGGAAACACGCCTTCTTCCCAGCCGGCACAAAAGACATGGTCATATTCCAGGCCCTTGGCGCCGTGCATGGTCATGATCGTGACCTTGGCTTCATGATCGGTTGCATCATTGTCCATGACGAGGCTGACATGTTCCAGAAAATCGCCGAGCGTCTCATATTCCTCCATCGCGCGAGTCAGCTCGGTGAGGTTTTCCAACCGCCCAGCTGCTTCAGGTGTGCGATCGGCTTGCAACATGGTGGTATAGCCACATTCATCCAGAACAATCCGTGCCAATTCTGCATGCGGCACTTCATCGGCATTGGTGCGCCATCTGGCGAAACCGCGCATTAATTCCTGAAGCGTGGTTCTCGCCCGCGCCGGCAATTCGTCCGTATCACAAATGCTGAGCGCTGCTGCTGCCAGCGGAATCCCTTGCGCTCGGGCTAACCGATGGACTTTTTCCACAGTTTTATCCCCAAGCCCACGCTTTGGCACATTGACGATCCGTTCAAACGCCAGATCATCTGCCGGCTGGGTTATCACACGCAGATAGGCGAGGGCGTCGCGAATTTCGGCGCGTTCGTAAAAGCGAAAACCACCGATAATCTTGTACGGCATACCGATGGAGATAAACCGGTCCTCAAATTCCCGTGTCTGGAATTGTGCACGGACCAGAATCGCCATGTCGTTGAGGGAAACGCCCTTGTTCTGTAGGCTTTCCATTTCCTCACCAGTGCGCCTTGCTTCTTCAGGACCATCCCAAACGCCGGTGACTTGCACCTTGTCACCGTCCTCTTCCTCGGTCCACAGGGTTTTACCAAGGCGTCCGCTATTGTTAGCGATCAGCGCAGAGGCAGCAGCCAATATGTGCGGCGTAGAGCGATAATTTTGCTCCAGCTTGACGACCTTGGCATCGGGGAAATCCTTTTCGAAGCGCAGGATATTGGCCACTTCCGCGCCGCGCCATGAATATATGCTTTGATCATCATCGCCAACACAGCAGATATTCTTGCGTTCCTGCGCGAGCAGCCTAAGCCAGAGATATTGACTGCTATTCGTGTCCTGATACTCATCGACCAGAATATATTTGAAGCGTTCTTGGTAGAGCTTCAATATTTCCCGATCGGTTTTGAGTAGGTTGAGAATATGGAGCAACAAGTCGCCAAAATCGCAGGCATTGAGAGCTTTTAGCCGCGCCTGATAGGCGGCATAAAATTCCTGACCGCGGCCATTGGCATAGCGTTCATTTTCATTGGCATCGAGATCAGCGGGGTTTAGCCCGCGATTTTTCCATTGATCGATCAATCCGGCAAGCGCCCGCGCAGGCCAGCGTTTCTCGTCCAGTTCTTCGGCTTGAATCAACTGCTTGAGCAAGCGCAACTGATCGTCTGTGTCGAGAATCGTAAAATTGCTCTGCAGTCCGACCAGTTCGGCATGGCGGCGCAGCATTTTGGCGCCGATGCTGTGGAATGTGCCGAGCCAAGGCATGCCTTCGACCGCATCACCGACAATCGCACCAATCCGCTCTTTCATCTCGCGCGCTGCTTTGTTGGTAAATGTCACCGCGAGAACTTCTGATGGCCACGCTTTGCGGGAGTAAATCAGATGCGCCAGCCGCCGCGTGAGAGCAGCAGTCTTGCCTGTGCCTGCACCAGCCAGAACCAGAACCGGTCCTTCGGTTGTCAGCACAGCATCGCGCTGCGGCGCATTCAGGCCCCTGACATAGGGTGGATCGCTCTCGGCGGGTATATTCGAAGCATCGGTCACAGGTGAACAGTTAGGGAACATCGTAAGCGGCGGCAAGGCCAATATCACTTTTGACATGACCCAAGGTGCAGGTTGTAATTCATGTTGCGCTGCACCAAATAGCGATCAACAGAAAATCCTCCCAAGAATTGGAATCGATAATGAGTAAAAGATTGATGTTTAGTGCGATCCTCGCGACCGCTTTGATGGCGACGACGACCTTTTATACCCACGCACAAAATCAAGAGCAGGAAACTGCATCTGCTTTTGAGGCAGCGAATAGCTGACCTCTTGAGGCGGCAAGGCAACTAGGTGGGTCGCAAAATATGGAGCCTAGCCTTGCCGCTATCGCGTTGACTTTCCAACGTGAAACCTTTGACGTCGACCTCTTCCTTGCGAGACGTTTCAATAGCAATCCAGCTTGACGGCGCGAACCATCCATGGCGATTAAGCTTGTCGAGCGCCACTGCACCGGCCCCGGTTTCATACGGGGGGTCCATCAGAACAAGATCATAAGGCGTTCGCGCCGGACCAAGCGCAAGTACGGAGCCTATGCGGATGTCGGCCTTTGCACCAAGCGTTTCGATATTTTTCTCCAGAGCCTTTAACGCATCACGGTCTTGCTCCACAAAAGTGCAATGCGCCGCGCCGCGCGACAAAGCCTCAAGGCCGAGTGCACCGGAACCTGAAAACAGATCCAGCACTTGCAGGTCGGCAAAATCGCCCAAGCGACTGGTAAGCATAGAAAATAGCCGCTCGCGGGTACGGTCCGCGGTTGGACGGGTGGTCTCCCCCTTAGGCGCAACAAGTTTGCGTCCGCGCCAGTCGCCTGCGATAACTCGCATTATTCCCCAAACTTCATTTTAAAGTCTTCCGAAACTTGACCAAATCATGGCGGCGGACAGCGTCAATCTCACCCTTGGCGAGATCACCAAGTATAAACGGCCCATAACGGGTGCGGATCAGGCGCGAAACTTTTAGACCAAGATGTTCGAGCACGCGGCGGACTTCGCGGTTTTTGCCCTCGGTCAAGGTCATTTCAATCCACTGGTTTCGTCCAGTGCGGCGCTCCAGATTGGCTTCGATCGGACCGTAATGCATGCCTTCGATGGTGATGCCGCGATATAGTTCCTCGAGCTGATTTTGTGTAATGTCACCAAAAGTGCGTGCGCGGTAGGTCCGCTCAACACCGGTTTTGGGAAGTTCCATCTCGCGCTTGAACTCGCCATCCGTGGTCATCAGTAACAGGCCTTCGGTGTTGAGATCGAGCCGACCGATTGGCATGATGCGTTCCATATCCTTGGGCAGCACATCATAGATGGTTTTCTTGCCCGAAGCATCGCGTTCGGCAGTGATATAGCCATTGGGTTTATGAAACCGGAACAGTTTGGCAGGCGCAGGTTCCGCCACGGGATTGCCATCGACGGTAATCCCGGTCAGGTTTTTCAGCAACAAGGAAGGGTGTTCGACAGTCACTCCGTTGAGGGCAATCCGTTCGTCACCAATCATCCGTTCAATTTCCCTGCGCGATGCAACACCGGCACGAGCCAGCAATTTGGCTATGCGCTGTCCCTCACGCACGGGTGCTTCGACAGGCTTGGCCTTTGCTGGCTGCTGCTTTGCACCGCGCGTTGGTTTGGCCTTATAGATTTTACCTGATTCTTTATCGGTCATGATTTTGCGCATGGCGGAAAAAAAACTTTGTCGCAATCTGTAACCTGCAGGATGGTGGGCGCGAATGACAGAATAGTTACTTGTTAGGAAGGTCTCTCGATGCGTAAAGTAATACTGCCAGCAATGATTGCAGCTGCTGCTTTTGCGGGCTTTATGGGTGCCCAAATCGCCCAGTCATCAAGTGAGGCATCTGCGCAGGCAACTACACCCGCGAAAACTTTTGGCGACGAAACGGTTCCCCCTACCCCGGTCGTCGTCGAACTCTTCACCAGTCAGGGATGTTCATCCTGTCCTCCTGCAGACATGTTAGCATCCCGACTAGCAAAAGATGACTCCCTGCTGGTGATTTCGCGGCCTGTAACCTATTGGGATCGCCTTGGTTGGAAAGATACGCTGGCGCGGGAAGAAAACACCCGGCTGCAGCGAACCTATGCCGCCAAAGGTAAGGCTGGTTCCGGTGTTTATACACCTCAGATGGTTGTCAATGGCGGTGGCGGAGCCGTCGGCTCCCGTGAAGGCGATGTACGATCGCTGGTCCGTTTGGCGAAAAACAGCGCCGGTCCTGTGATCGTGACCAATCGCGATGACAATGGTGATGTGACCGTTACCATCAGAGGGCAATCTCGCTACATGGCTGGGGTTTCTTTGCTCGCGCTTAGCTCCTCTGAAACCGTACAAGTCGGTCGCGGCGAAAATGGCGGACGCAAGCTGCATTACACAAATGTAGTAAAAAGTGAGCGTAGCCTGGGCAGCTGGGACGGCACCTCGATGGAGGTCAAGCTGTCAAATGCGGATCTGAATGTCACCGGGGCCGATAAATATGCGATCATCGTCCAGCGCCCCGGCGCAGGCACGATTGTGGGCGCCAAGTTGCTCGATATTTAAGCTGTCTCAAAAAATCTGACTGGCATTCGAAGCATTTGCCGCTAGTGTTTCTCTCAGTTCGAGGGAGAGTATGGCGTGAGTGAACAAACAGCAGACATCGGATGGCGTAAAATATTACCCGCTGGTGTCAGACCCTATAGTGAAGCGGCACCGTTATCGGCCTTTTTCCTCGGCATTTCTTCGGCGCTGCCGCTGACGATGATAGCAGCAACTCTTACAACACGCCTGGCGCAGGCGGGGATCGAGAAATCCACTGTTACGGCCTTTGCCCTGACGTTTCTTGCCTATAATTTCAAATGGCTCTGGGCTCCCATTATCGATGTCGTGAAACTTCCGATCATCGGCCGAATGGGCCAGCGCTTGTCCTGGCTGATCCTGACTGCGGCTCTGGCAATGGCCGCGATCATCTATCTTGGATCACTGGATCCCAAAGCCGATATAATCGCGGTCGCCGTGGCCGCGACTTTGGTTGGTGTTGCGGGGGCAACCTTTGACGTCGTGATTGATGCCTATCGCATCGAATTGCTGGAGCCCGAACAATTGGGTGTCGGCTCAGGGATGTCGCAATATGGCTGGCGCATTGGCGCAGCCACGGCGGGTGCGGTTGCGCTTGTCATTGCAGCGCGCAGCAACTGGTCGATCGCATATTATGTCTGTTCGTTGTTCGCGCTGTTTGCTGTGTTTGTCGGGCTGATCATGCGTGAACCTGCTCGGCGTCAGGAGCCGCAGCCACTCAAAGGACCGATACAAGCGGCGATTGCGTATGTCAGTCCGCTGGTAGAATTTTTCAAACGCTCCGGCGCGCCTGTCGTTTTGTTGTTCGTACTGGTCCACAAAATTGGCGACACTTTAGCAAATTTGACTTTCCGGCTGTTGTTCGAGGACCTCGGTTTCACCAATGACGAGATTGCCTTTTATGATGTCAGTCTTGGTTTCATCGCCTTTCTGATCGGTATATTCGTAGGCGGTATCGTCTATTCCCGATTGGGTATGAAGAAAGCAGTTATGCTGAGTCTCATTTTAATGGCCGTCAGCAACCTCTCGTTCGCCGGACTGGCGGCAAGCGGCCACAATAACTGGGCTATGGCAGCGGCCATTGGTTTTGAGAATTTTGCCAGTGGTATCGGCGGCGTCGCCGTGGTCGCCTATCTGTCTGCACTTTGCAATTTGAGTTTTACGGCAACCCAGTTCGCTTTGCTTTCGGCGGCTGCCAGTATTTTGGGACGATTTCTAACCGGAACGACGGCTGGGTCGCTGATTGAGTGGATGGGCTATGTCAACTTCTACCTTTTGACGACGCTTGCCGCCTTACCCGGGGTTATCATGTTCTGGCTGATGATTCGGTCGGGATTGGTGGACCGGTCCTTAGGTACTGCGGGTACCGAGCATGCGATTGAAGAGGAAGCTCCGAAGACAACTTAATCCGGCAATTGCCGATTAGCCTCCAAAACCGTGCCAGCCAGATAGAGAGATCCCGCAATCATAACGGTTTCGGGCTTCTGCTTGGCGATGACCTTCAAAGCTTCCATAGCATTGGGAGCATCTGAAACAAGCACTTCAGAGCCCATGAAATCCGCCATCTCATGCGCTTCGTGACCCTCGACAGGCACAACGGTGATACTGGCGATTTTGGGTTTTAACGGTCCGACAATCGCGGCAGGGTCTTTGTTAGCGAGCATGCCGAGAACCAGGTGGATGGAACTGTCGGCACAGCTGTCGAAATGGGCCGCCAAAGCCTCGCCGGCATTTACATTATGCCCTCCATCGAGCCACGTTTCGGTGTCCCTTGGCAGAATGTCCCGCAACGGACCCGGTGACAGTTTTTGCAAGCGCGCAGGCCATTTCGCCCAGCCCATCGCGGCGCGAAAGGCTGCTTCGGAAATCTCTATTTTGTGTTGATGGCGCAGCATGGCGATCGCAAGAGCTGCATTGTCCGCCTGATGAGGGCCGGGCAAGGCGGGTAAGGGCAGGGTCAGTTTGCCCCTGTCATCGCGATAATGCATCTGGTCATCATAGACCGCAGCGTCCCAATTTTCGCCACGCGGCAGATATTTTGCATGGGTGGTGGCGGCATGTTCCGCCACGACTTTCGCCATATCATCACGGTATTTTTGAGTGAGCAGAGGGACATCGGATTTGGCAATGCCTGCCTTCTCCCATGCAATGCGCACCATCGGATCGGCTGGGGTTCCGCCTTCGGGAGAAAGAAGAAAAGCCTCATGATCGATGCCAAGTGCTGCCATGCCCGTCGCTGCAGGTGCAGGCACAATATTTGTTGCATCGAGCCGCCCGCCCAGACCGACTTCCAAAATGCAGGCATCAGCGGATGTTTCGGCAAAGGCGATCATGGCCGCCGCTGTGGTCGCTTCAAAAAAGCTGGGATTAATATCTTCGCTGGCGTCGAGAACGCGCGTTAGTAAAGCCGCGAGATATTCATCTTCGATCAGTGTCCCGGCCAGCCTGATCCGCTCGTTGAACCGAACCAGGTGCGGACTGGAATAGACATGTGCTTTCATCCCCTCCGCCTCTATCGCTGCGCGCAAAAAGGCGCAGGTGGAGCCTTTCCCGTTTGTCCCCGCGACATGAAAAACCGGAGGCAGACTCAGATGCGGATTGCCCACGCGCTCCATGACCGCTTTGATCCGCTCCAACCCTAGCACATCGCGGCCGGGCGATAGCAACGAAAGCCGATCGAGCTGTTTCTGAACCGCCGGATGGTCGGAGCGTGCGCCGTCTGCCATGAATGGGTACGGCTGGGTTAAGCCGCTGTTTTCCAGGCCATGAGATAGCTCATGACGCGGGCCAGTTCTGCGCGCAGTTCCTTGCGGTGAACAACCATGTCCAACATACCGTGATCGAAATAATATTCCGAAGTTTGGAAATCGTCAGGTAATTTTTCACGGATAGTATTCTCAATCACGCGTCGCCCCGTAAATGCCAACGTAGCGTCAGGTTCTGCAATCTGAACATCTCCAAGCATTGCATAAGCTGCCATAACGCCGCCCGAAGTTGGATCTGTCAAAACAACAATATAAGGGATGCCGGCTTCTTTCATCATTGAAATAGCCACTGTTGTTTTAGGCATCTGCATCAAAGACAGGGTGCCTTCCTGCATCCGCGCACCACCTGAAGCGGTAAAACAGATAAGTGGGCATTGATCTTCAATGGCACGATTGGCTGCATCGACAAAAGCCTGTCCAACGGCGAGCCCCATGGAGCCGCCTAGAAAAGCAAAATCCTGAACACCAACTACGCACTTATGTCCTTCGATTGTACCAGTAACATTCACCCAAGCGTCCTGTTCTTCGGTCTTGGTCCGTGCGGCTTTCAGGCGGTCGGTATATTTTTTCTGATCCTTGAATTTCAAGGGGTCTTCTGGAACCGCTGAAAAGGGTATAATCTTCCAGCTATTCTCATCCATGATCTGCTCAAAACGGGTCATCGGCCCGATGCGGCCATGATGCTCGCATTTCGGACAGATATGCATATTGTCCTCATATTCCTTGAGGAACACCATCGCTTCGCATTTTTTGCATTTGTGCCAGAGGTTATCCGGTGATTCTTTTTTGGTGATCGAAGCGATCTTGTTACGGACATTGCTAAGCCAAGACATGCGTCAATTCCCCAGATTTTTATCGTGCGCTTCTGATAGCATCAGAAAGTGATTTTACATAGTCTTTGACATGCGGCGCAGCATTGGAACCATGTTCGGCGATGATCTCGACAATTGCCGAGCCAACGACAACGCCATCGGCAACGCGGGCGATATCAGCGGCCTGTTCCGGTGTGCGGACACCGAAACCCACTGCAACGGGCAGGTCCGTTCCGGCCTTCAGACGCGCAACCGCTTCTTCAATGCTCGCCTGTGCCGCCTGTTGCAGGCCCGTAATACCTGCGACGGAGACGTAGTAGAGGAAGCCCGAAGCGTTGTTGAGGATTTCCGGCAAGCGCTCCGCGTCGGTCGTTGGCGTGGCAAGACGGATAACGGCAACGTCCTTCGCGCGCAACGCATCGCCCAGGCTATCATCTTCCTCGACGGGAATATCGACACAGATCACGCCATCGACACCAGCTTCGACACAAGCATCGGTAAACCAGCCGGCGCCGCGGATGGTCATCGGATTGGCGTAGCCCATCAGGACGAGAGGAACGGTGGGATGGCGTTCGCGAAAAGCAGTCGCGATGCTAAGAATATCAGCGGTTTTGGTTCCCGCGCCAAGGCTTCGGATATTCGCGGCCTGAATAGCCGGGCCATCGGCCATCGGATCGGTGAAGGGCATGCCGAGTTCGATGATATCGGCACCGCCTTCGACAAGGGCGTCGAGGATGACGCCCGTGTCGGCAGCGGTCGGGTCGCCGCCGGTTACGAAGGCAACCAGAGCTGCCCGGTCAGTCGGGAAAGATGAGGACAGGCGGGTCATATCTCTGTTCCCAACGCCTCAGCGACGGTGAAAATATCCTTGTCTCCGCGGCCACATAGATTGGCTAGAATGATCTGGTCCTTGTCCATCTTCAGGGCTTCGCGAGCAACAGCAGCGATAGCGTGGGAAGGCTCTAGTGCGGGGATAATCCCTTCGGTGCCGCAGAGCAGTTGAAACGCCTTCAGCGCTTCGGTATCGGTCACGCTGTCATAGCGAACCCGGCCTGACTCTTTCAGCCAGCTATGTTCAGGGCCAATGCCAGGATAGTCGAGGCCCGCACTGATCGAATGGGCTTCGTCAATTTGGCCGTCCTCATCCTGCAGCAAATATGTTTTGTTACCGTGCAATATGCCAGGCTTACCACCTGCCAGCGATGCGGCATGTTCTTTTTCTAAACCATGGCCCGCCGCTTCAATACCCAGCATTTCGACGTCTGGATCATCAAGGAACGGATGAAACAGACCAATGGCATTAGAACCGCCACCAATAGCCGCCACCAAAAGATCGGGCAGGCGACCGGTGCGCTCGAGCAGCTGCGCCCGTGCTTCGCGACCGATCACGCTTTGGAAATCGCGCACCAGCTCGGGATAGGGATGCGGGCCAGCGGCGGTACCAATGATGTAGAAAGTATCATGTACATTGGCGACCCAGTCGCGCAATGCGTCATTCATTGCATCCTTCAGCGTCGCAGAACCACTGGTCACTGGCACGACTTCAGCGCCGAGCAACCGCATCCGGAAAATATTCGGCTTCTGCCGCTCAATATCGGTTGCGCCCATATAGATGACACAGGGCAGGCCAAAGCGAGCGCAAACGGTGGCTGTCGCAACACCATGCTGACCCGCGCCGGTTTCGGCGATGATCCGGGTCTTGCCCATGCGTTTGGCGAGCAATATCTGGCCAATGCAATTGTTGATCTTGTGCGCGCCGGTATGGTTGAGCTCATCACGTTTGAACCAGATTTGCGCACCTTTGCCTTCCGGTGCCTCTTTCCGGACATGTTCGGTCAGGCGCTCGGCAAAATAGAGCGGGCTTGGACGACCGACATAATGTTCGAGCAAGTCATCAAATTCTTCCGCAAAAGCAGGATCAGCCTGCGCGGCGCGATAATGCTTCTCCAGATCAAGGATCAGCGGCATCAAGGTCTCGGCCACATAGCGCCCGCCAAACTGACCAAAATGGCCACGTTCATCGGGCTGATTGCGGAAGCTGTTCGAGAGTTTATCGTGTTTCGTCATATGTGCGAACCGCTTGGCAAAAGGCAGCGATTCTGTCCACATCTTTGACGCCCGGCGCGGATTCAACGCCAGAGGAAACATCGACGAGTGGAGGACTCGTCGCTTTCATCGCACTCACGACATTGTCGGCATCCAAACCGCCGGCAAGACCCCATGGCAATTTGTGATCATGCCCCTTCAGGACAGACCAGTCAAAGCTCGTTCCTGTTCCGCCGGGAAGGGCCTTTGCGGGAGCATCGAATAACAGCCGGTTAGCAGCATCATCGAATCGACTGCTTTTTGCGAGCGTTGCTTTGTCGCGCAGGCCGAGGGCTTTCCATATCTCGACATTGCTTTGATCGCGCACCAGTTTGATCCATTCGGGTGTTTCACTGCCATGAAACTGGATCACATCGGGGCGGACAAAGTTGATCGCATGCCCGGTCAGTTTCGGGTCTGCGTTGACCAGCAACAATACTATTTTCAATGACTCCGGAGCAGCTTCACGCAGTTCGGCTGCGCGTTCCAGCGACACATGACGCGGGCTTTTTTCAAAATGCACAAGACCAATATAATCGGCACCGGCATTGGCGGCAGACTTGATGGTCGCGATGTCGGAAAGGCCGCATATTTTGATCTGCGTTTTCATCGACTGATTTAAAGCGTTGCTTCTATGGATCGTGCCGCTGCATTGGGATTTTCCGCAGCTGTGATCGGGCGGCCTATGACGAGGACGCTGGCGCCATTGTCACGCGCTGCGCGAGGCGTCACTGTACGCTTCTGGTCACCGGCTTTGCCATTGGCTGGGCGCAGGCCGGGTACAACAAAATAGCCCTCTTTCCAGATTTTATGCGCCGCGCCCACCTCATTGCCGGAACAGACGATGCCATCCAGGCCGGCTTCGGCGGCGAGATTGGCCAGGCGTTCGACCTGATCATGCGGAGTGCCGCTATAACCGATCTTGCCCATGTCATTTTGATCGAGAGAGGTTAGCAAGGTAACGCCGACAACCTTGGTGTTACTGCCTGCCGCAGCTTTGGCATCTTCCATCATCGCCCGTCCGCCGGAAGCATGTACCGTGACTATGGCGGGCTCAAGGACATTAATCGCCTGCATCGCTTTCGCGACCGTGTTCGGAATATCATGGAGTTTCAGGTCTAGAAAAATCGGCAAGCCGATTTTCTGAATTTCGTGAACCCCGTGATGGCCATTGGCACAGAAAAACTCTAGGCCGAGTTTCAATCCGCCGACATGGCCGTTGATCGATTTGGCGAGTGCGACCGCATTGTCCAATATGGGCGTATCAAGCGCGACATATATGGGATTACTCATGTGCCTGCAGCCTTATCGTCGCCGGTAATCGGTGAAACCGCAGTCGCAGGTTCGGAGATTTGTTCCTTACCCAAGTCCAGCGGAGCCGCGGCGGGCTTTGTTTGTGGAGCGGGGGCCGGCGAGGGTTTGGTAGCAGAGCTTGTCGTAGTTGCGGGCACCGGTGCAGGGCGGGCAGCTGCTTCAAGTGTTTTGATACGGCGATTGAGACGCCATTTTGATGTGCGGTGAAGGATCCACAAAGGAACGAAACCCAACAGAAACGCGCCAATAACGAGGACGGGCAGTTTCGTGTCGATACGGATATCTTGCCAAATCAGCACCGATGTTGGTGACCAGTTATTGACAGCAAACACCACCAAAATGACCGCCAATATAACCCAGAAAAGTGTTTTTATGAATTGCATTCGGAACCCTCAATTACCCATTTCATGCACATTACCCGTAATTTCGACCAGTGACCAGAGTGTTGCCGTTCTGGATCACATGGCGGATTTTTTTGTCTCGGACTTCAGCCGCCAAAAACCCGATCGAAAATCGTGTCGATATGCTTGAAATGATAATCCAGATTAAAGTTTTCTTCCAACTCCTCATACGATAGCTTTGCCGTTACGTCGGGATCAGCTTTCAGCAGGTCAAGCAAAGCCACTTCGCCATCTGATTCCCAGACCTTCATCGCGTTGCGCTGAACGATGCGGTAGCTGTCTTCCCGGCTGATACCTGCTTGTGTAAGTGCCAGCAGCACGCGCTGGGAGTGCACAAGCCCGCCCATCCGGTCGAGATTCTTCTGCATGCGTTCCGGATAGATGAGCAGTTTTTCGACAACACCGGTCAGACGAGCGAGGGCGAAATCCAATGTGATTGTGGCGTCAGGACCGATCATCCGTTCGACTGAGCTGTGAGAGATATCCCGCTCATGCCATAGAGCAACATTTTCCATCGCGGGCAGGGCATAGCTTCTTACCATGCGGGCAAGTCCGGTGAGATTTTCGGTGAGAATCGGGTTGCGCTTGTGGGGCATCGCACTCGAACCTTTTTGTCCCGGTGAGAAATATTCTTCCGCTTCCAGAACCTCGGTCCGCTGCAAGTGGCGAATCTCGACCGCTAGGCGTTCCACTGAAGAAGCAATAACAGCCAGCGTCGCGAAATATTGCGCATGGCGATCGCGGGGAATGACCTGTGTCGATACCGGCTCGATTTCCAGTCCCATTTTTTCAGCCACATGCGCTTCGACTTTCGGGTCGATATTGGCGAAGGTACCCACCGCACCTGATATTGCGCAGGTCGCGATTTCCTTGCGCGCCAGTAACAGCCGTTCGCGATTGCGCTCAAACTCGGCATAAGCCTGTGCCAGTTTCATACCGAAAGTGACCGGCTCACCATGAATGCCATGGCTGCGGCCAATGGTCGGGGTCAGCTTATGCTCATAAGCGCGGGTTTTGATGGCTGCGAGCAGCTTGTCCATATCATCTAGCAATATATCCGTCGCGCGGGTTAGCTGAACCGCTACGCAGGTGTCGAGCACATCGCTTGATGTCATACCCTGGTGCATGAAGCGGGCCTCTTCACCTACATTTTCGGCAACATTGGTCAGGAAGGCGATGACGTCATGCTTTACCTCGCGTTCGATCTCGTCAATCCGGGCAACGTCAAATTTGCCTTTGGCCCAAATCGCAGCGGCCGCATCCTTTGGCACAACGCCCAATTCGGCCAGCGCATCGGTCGCGTGCGCCTCTATCTCGAACCAGATCTGGAATTTGGATTCGGGCTCCCAAATGGCAACCATATCGGGGCGAGAATAGCGCGGGATCATTTTTTCTTTCCTTGAAACTGAAAAAGCTGGTTTAATCCAATCATAGCATGACCGGAGATTTGCCGACCCGCTAGCAGCTACATTATGAGTCGGCAACGTGGTTCATTAGGGAGAAAAATATGCGTCTGGCAGTATTAACCGGCGGTGGCGATGTTCCTGGCCTTAACCCATGTATCCGCTCGATTGCGATGGCAGCCTGGCAGCGCGGTTGGGACGTCATTGGACTGCGCCGCGGTTGGGAAGGGGTACTGGAAACAGATCCAACCGATCCCTGGTCGCTGGAAAATTCGGCGATGGTGCTTGATAGAGATGCAGTGCGGGGTATTGATCGGCAGGGCGGAACCATATTGCACAGCTCACGCTGCGACCCCAGAAACACCAGCGAAGGTGACCAAACACAAAAGGTTCTGGATATACTCGATGCGCTGAAGGTGGATGCGCTGATCACCATGGGCGGCGATGGAACATTGCGCTTTTCGGCGCATCTCGCCAGTTTGGGACGCAATGTCATTTCAATCCCCAAGACTATGGACAATGATGTGTTCGGTACCGACTATTGTATCGGCTTTTCAACCGCCGTCACCCGATCCGTCGCCGCTATAAATGCGCTCAGGACGACAGTGGCCAGCCACGAACGGATCGCGGTTATAGAACTGTTTGGACGCCGTTCCGGAGAAACCGCATTGTTGTCCGGATTTTTATCCCAAGCAGACCGCACTGTAATTGCCGAAGTTCCTGCGGATATTGATGTGCTGTTGCCCTTATTGCTGAAAGACAAGGCGAATAATCCGGAAAGCTACGCCATCTGCCTTGTATCGGAAGGGGCTCAATTGGCTGGTAGCGATACGGATGATGGCGAGATCAGCAAATCCAACACCAATCGGATCGGCGTTAACATTGGCACGCAATTGGCGAGAGAAATTGAGGCACGGTCGCCCGAGCGGACAATTGTTCAGGAACTCGCCTACCTGATGCGGGCTGGTGAGCCGGATGCAATGGACCGGATGGTCGGATTCGCATTTGGCGCCTTGGCTGTGCAACTGATCGAGGAAGGTCGCACATCGAACATGGTTTGCCTTGAAGATGGCAACTACGGTGTCGTGCCTATTGGGACGCTGCTGGGCGGAACCAAAGGCGTTAACGTATCTGGTCTTTACGATGCGCGCGAATATCGGGCCAATCTCGTGCAGATAGAAGGTATGCCGATGTTTCTATATTAAGACGATATTTGAGCGTGTTGAGGTGGTGTAACTTAAACAGGCATCGCGCGAATAAGGTGATGAGGGGATCATGAAATGACTGTCGATCAATCCATGCTGCAAGAAGAACGCCTGTCACCTTTTTTGCGGGTAACGCTCCGTATATGGGTGAAGACCTATCGTTCCATAATCGGCTTGATCAGCCCGGTCTTCGATCTGCTTGTCCGGCTTTTTGTCGCGCAGACGATATTTCGTTCTGGTGTCGTGAAACTATCAGATTGGGATACGGCGCTGAGCCTTGCACGGTTCGAATATCCCGTTGCGTGGATGGCGCCAGAGACTGCGGCGGTGATTGGCGTGACCATCGAAATCGTAGCGCCGATATTGCTCCTGATCGGCCTGTTAACCCGGGAAGCCGCGCTCGCCATATTGATGCTGCTCGTGGTGAGTCAGGTTGAGTATGTTCCGACCGATCTCAATTTGTGGCTGATCGCTATTTTGGGTTGGTTTGTGTTGCGCGGGGCAAAAGGATTTTCCTTCGATCGCGCCGTGGCCGGAGGATTGAGCGGCAGCGCTCTGCCATTTGCTGATCCCATCACGCGCTTTTTTGAATATTTGACGGATAAGGCTGCACCGGCTTGGCTGTTGATCATTCGGATATGGCTGGCGGTGACCTTGCTCGTTGTTGCTGGTCTGACAAGTGTGACGGAGGCGGAGCTATTTCTGCCTGTGAAGAGCTTTGCTGGCATTGATCCAATCATAGCCATTGGATTGGCCCTGCTGCTGGTTGTCGGAATGGTTATTCCGCTAACTGGCTTTGCGTTGATAGTCGCTCTCAGCACATTGGCAGTAATGGGGCTGCATCCGGATTTGACACTTTATCCCATGTTGCTCTTTGGATTGATGATCATATTTGGCGCTGGCTATCTATCTGTCGACCGGATGATCTCAAACTGGCTGGAACATAATATTTTGTTTGATCGCAAATATGAGGATGTACCCGAACATTGGCCGCATATTGTCGTTGTGGGTGCCGGTTTTGGTGGCTTGGCCTGTGTGGCCAAATTAAAAAACCTGCCTGTGCGGATCACGCTTGTTGACCGACATAACTATCATTTGTTCCAGCCACTGCTTTATCAAATTGCAACAGCCGCGCTGTCACCTGCCGATGTGGCTACCCCGATCCGGGGATTGTTTCGCAATGACGGCAATGTGCGGGTGCTGTTGGGTGAGGTTAGCAGCGTTGACAGCAAAACGAAGACGTTGACTTATGGGCAGAACAGCCTGGACTATGACCATCTGGTTCTCGCCACTGGCGCTTCGCACAGTTATTTCGGCAAGGATGAATGGGCCCCTTATGCACCCGGCCTGAAAACCATTGAAGACGGCGTGTCTGTGCGTGCCCACGTGCTACGCGCTTTTGAACGGGCAGAATCATCCAATGATCCTGAGCGGGTGAAGCGCTTGCTGACCTTTGTCATCGTGGGGGCAGGGCCTACCGGCGTGGAATTGGCGGGCGCGATTGCCGAACTGGCCCATCAGGGGCTGAAGGATGAGTTTAGTAGAATTGACCCAGCTCAAGCGCAGATCATATTGGTGCAATCAGGCGACCGGATATTACCAGCGTTTCCTGAAGATTTGTCGGCGCATGCAGCGGCTTCGCTTGGCAACCTGGGTGTGGATATCCGGCTGAAATCGCGCGTGACGGATATTGCCGCTGACCGCGTCAAAATCGGCGATGATGTGGAAATTGCGACGGAAACGGTGCTCTGGGCCGCCGGAGTGATTGCCTCTCCTGCCGGTAAATGGCTGGATGCCGAAACCGATCGAGCAGGGCGGGTCGCTGTGGATGACTATTTGCGGATTGCAGGCCACGAGAATGTCTTCGCTATTGGCGATACAGCAGGTAGCAATGCGTGGGACGGCAATCCGGTTCCGGGACTGGCTCCTGCCGCCAAGCAAGCGGGGGTCTATGTCGCCAACTATATCCAAAAACAGCTTCTGGACGACAAGCAGATTGCGCCGTTCCAGTACAAACACCAAGGCAGTCTTGCGACCATAGGCCGCAAAAGCGCTGTGGCTGATTTTGGCTTTATGAAATTACACGGCGCTTTGGCCTGGTGGCTATGGGGCGCGGTGCATGTCGGTTTTCTCTCCGGGATGCGAAACCGGATAGCAGTGTTGGTAAACTGGATATGGTCCTATTTCACACTGCAACTCGGCATTCGCTTGATCACTGGCAAGGATAGCGGTGCTTAAAGCGGTACTAGATCAAACCTTTTGATCGAAAGGATGTGTGGCCGTCGATACCGATGATGATATGGTCATGTACCGCAATGCCGAGTTTTCTGCCGGCATCGCATATATCCTTGGTAACGGCGATATCCTGACGGCTGGGTGTGCTATCACCACTCGGATGATTGTGGACCAATATTATCGCCGCAGACCCGAGTTCCAGCGCTCGTTTGATGACTTCTCTTGTGTAGATCGCCGCCTGATCGATCGAGCCTTCGCTGACCAACTCATCACGGATCAAACGGTTTTTGCTGTTAAGATGCAATACCCGGACCCTTTCGTGGACAAGATGCGCCATATCCGCGCGAAGATAGTCCAGTAGCGCTTGCCAGCTTGTCAGAACCGGTTGTTCACGGACGGGCTCGGAAACCATGCGTAGCGCGGCTGCCTGTACAATCTTGATCGCCGCCGTGCTGTTTTCGCCCATTCCCGTTACCTTTCTGATCGATTCCCCATCGGCTGTCAGTAGTGCTGACAGACTACCAAATGTATCGATAAGGTCCTTTGCCAACGGTTTCGTGTCTTGTCGCCTGATGGCTAGAGCAAGCAGATATTCGACGAGCTCGTGATCCAGAAGTGCTTCGCTGCCACCGTTTAGCAAGCGTTCACGCAGTCGGGCGCGATGGCCTTCGCCGTGATGGCCTTTTGTGTTTCGTTTGGATTTTTGGGCGTTATCCAGAGCGGGCATGGCCGAACTATAGATTGTTTGTCGGGAAATGAGATAAGAAAGCCCATTAACCTGCTGAATTGGCCGAATATGTCCAATTCCAAAAAAATGACGTAAAAACTATTCGTCCTGCGCACTTGTACATTGCAACTTAAGCTAGACTTCTGCATTTCAATCGCCATGGAGGAAGAAACCGACCAAGGTCCGATAGGGCGCCGATTGGGGCGACGGCTATTTGTCTATCTGGTCCTGTTTCTGTTGCTGGTCGGCTTTCTCATCTTGTGGTTCAGTCGGATCACTATTGCCGATAATTTCGTCCGCTCGCAGCTCAATGATCTGGACATAGAGGCGAGTTACGAGATCGAAGATATCGGTTTGCGAAAGCAGGTCATCCGCAATTTGGTAATTGGCGATCCCCAGCAGCCTGATTTGACAGCGGACCTGGTGGAAATCGGAAATAGTGTGGGGACAGGCGGGGCCGGAATAAACTGGGTCCGAGCAACAGGGGTCAAGGCATTTGGTCGTTTGCAAGACGGTAAACTGTCCCTTGGAGCACTGGACAAGTTTTCGGATCCGGAAGATGATAGTCCTCTGGCACTGCCTGATATTGCACTGACCGTTGAAAGCGCGCAATTGCGGATCGATAGCGACTTTGGTGCGGTTGGGTTGGCGTTAAACGGCGCTGGCAACTTGCATGACGGCTTTGAAGGTGAGCTCGCTGCATTGAGCAAAAGCCTGAATTTGGGCGGCTGCTTGATTTCCGATCCCAGTTATTTTGGGGAGATTGCGATCAGCCAGCGCAAACCCCGTTTGAATGGTCCATTGCGCCTTCCCGATGTGCAATGTCCCGATCTGGACTTGTCAGCGAAAGATATCGGCGTTCAGCTTGCATTGGAACTGGGTCAGGATTTTACAAGCTGGTCAGGCGATGCCGGTATATCGGGCGGACCACTGGTTTACGCCGATTATAGTGCCAAGGAAGTAAAATCGACAATTGGCTTTAACGGCGATCTAGACCGCAGCAGTGGCAATATTGATCTGACAACAAGTGAAGTGGCTTCACCTTATGGTCGCGCGAACATTGCGCGGGTTAGTGGACCTTTTCAAATTGGCTATGGCGATGATCCGATAACAGCGCGGTTTGAGGGCGCGCCTGAAATTCGGTCAGCAAAATTATCCACCAGCATGCTCGGGCAAACGGCACGGCTGGCAACGTCGACGGATGGGACGCCGATCGGACCCATTGCGGCAAAGCTGGCAAAAGCGATTCGTAACGCGGGCAATTCTCTCAATCTAACCAGCGATGTCCGATTTGATACAGGAGCGGCGGGAACCAAATTGGCGATTAATGCGCTAAATGCAACTTCCCGTTCCGGTGGAGAGATGGCGTTGGATGACGCGATCTTGCTTACCTTTGTCGGCGATGATGTGAGGATGCTCGCGCAAGGCGATTTCCTGCTCAATGGCGGCGGTTTCCCCGACGCCAGAATAGATTTGAATGACGGCAGCCTCTCACGCGGTTTTGCCGGCAGCGTAAATATGGCCGCTTATCAGGCCGGAACAGCGAAACTCAATATTCCAAGCCTCAGCTTTGCGCCTGCGCCCGGCGGCGGAACGAATTTCGATGGTCGCTTGATCCTGTCCGGCCCACTACCAGACGGCCGGATTACAGGTCTTCAGGTACCGGTTAACGGCAGTTTTGGTGGGCGAGGGGGCTTTTCCCTGTTCCGCGAATGTGTCGATTTGCAATTTGCCAGTTTGCGCTCAGCGTCTTTTGTCGCTGGGCCGACCCGCACACGGCTTTGTCCTGAGAACAGTCGCGGCATCGTGTCCAGCGAGGGCGGCGACCTCAATGTCGCGGCCCGCGCGCCGTCTTTTGATCTGAACGGTACTGTTGGTGGAACACCACTTGTCCTGTCCAGCGGTGCGCTTGGTTTTTCCATGGCCAATGGTGTCACGGCACAGGATGTTTCCCTCCGCATGGGCACAGCCGACAGTATGACGAAACTTGACATGGCGCGCCTCAGTGCCGCTTTCGGGCAAACGATCACCGGCAAAATCACCGGCGCACAGGGGCAGATCGCGAACGTTCCCTTGCTATTAAATGATGTAGAGGGTGACTGGCGCTATCTCGATGGCGCGTTCCTGGCTGACGCACAGCTGCGTGTGCGGGACGAAGAGCAGGTTGAACGCTTTCGCCCGCTGATCAGCAAAAATGTCCAGATCAAATTTTCTGACGGTCAAATTACCGCTGAAGGCTTGTTGCGGGAACCAACGACAGAACGTGCGGTGGCGGCCGTCAACATTCTTCATGTGTTGGACAGTAGTACGGGCGAGGCCGTGATAGAGGTTTCCGGGTTAACCTTTGACGACCGTTTGCAGCCAGAATTGCTGACGCCTTTAACGCTTGGTGTAGTTGCCAATGTCGACGGTACCGTGACGGGTAACGGAAGAATCAATTGGGATGCAGCCGGTGATGGCGTCCGCAGTACGGGCAGATTTCAGACGGACTCTATCAATCTCGCCGCAGCCTTTGGACCGGTTACCGGACTGTCCGGGGTAATAGAATTTTCCGATTTGCTTGGTCTCGAAACCACGGAGGGGCAGCTTGTTCGGATGGCAGAGGTCAATCCAGGTGTTGCGGCCTTTAATGGCCAGCTTTTCTATCGTCTGTTACCTGATTATAAAATGCAGGTGGAAGGCGGCCAATGGCCCTTTGCCGGCGGAATGCTTTATCTCGAACCGACTATCCTTGATCTGGGTGAGGACGCGGAGCGGCGGTTGGAATTCACCGTTGTTGGTGTCGATGCTGCACAGTTTTTGACACAATTTGATTTTGAAAACATCACGGCTTCGGGGGTTTTTGATGGGAAATTGCCAATGGTCTTTGATCAGGATGGCGGCCGGATTGCCGGAGGGTATCTGGTGGCGCGCAAAGGCGGCGGCTCGCTATCCTATATTGGTGAATTGACCTACGAAGATATGGGAACCTTCGCAAACTTCGCCTTTAACGCGTTGAAATCGCTTAAATATGAGCAGCTAACGATCGGCATGGACGGTGCTATTGATGGTGAGATTATCACCGAAGTGAAATTTGCCGGGCTGCAGCAAGGTGATAGTGCGAGCAAAAATTTCTTCACGAAGCAAATTGCCAAGGTGCCCCTTGAATTCAATGTCCGCATTCAGGCGCCTTTCATGCAGCTGATGAGCAGTGCAAAGGCCTTTTATGAACCAGAAATACTTGTGGGGCAGAATTTACCAGCCCTGCTTAGAGCGCAGGAAGAGCGGGCCGCAGAGGCGGCAAAAGCATTGCAAGACAATCCTGAATCAACTGTTCAGCCATGGGAAAGCGACAATGAGCCATAAGATATGCCAATTGACGGATCGGTCTGGAAATGCGATTCGATCAATTATGAGGAATAGGAAGACAACCGGCCTGATATCTGGTGTCGCCTTGGGGCTAAGTGCCGTTCTGGCAGGATGTGTGCAGGTTTCTGCGCCAGATAAACCCATCGTGATCAACCTGAATATCAATATTAAACAAGAGGTCGTGTATCGTCTGGATGGCGATGCGAAGGATTTGATTAACAGTGAAGCGGAGATTTTCTGATGTTTGAGTTTATACGGAAAAATAAGGCGGCTGCCATCATTGGTGGCTTGGCTTTGACCGCAATTGTTGCGACGCCGGTCATGGCACAGCGCGATCCAGCCTATGCAGCAGCACGCGCTTCTGGCGCAATTGGTGAGAAGCCTGATGGCTATCTCGGTTATGTGAGCTCTCCATCGGCATCGGTGAAAGCCATGGTCGAAGATTTGAACATCAAGCGCAAGGCGGCCTATACCCGCAAGGCTCAGGAAACCAACTCGACGGTGGAGCAGTTTGCTTTTACCTCGGGATGCAATCTGATCATGCGCACGGTGGCTGGTGAGAAATATCAGGCACCCAATGGCAGCTGGCAGACCAGAACTTCGGCCGCGCCAACGCGTGACTCGCGCTGCCCGTAAGGTCATTTGGAGATATTATTATTACAACGGGCGCGCCGCCAAAATCGGCGTGCCCTTTTTCGTTTCAAATCACTGATTTTTTATCGAATTTTCTGCAGTGCAGCATCGCTGTTGACTTGACGCACCCGCTTTTCTAAACGGGCGCGGTTAGCGGGGCTGCTCGCTGTCGTGAGTAGAACCATATTAATCGGCTTTTCCGCTGATTTTCAATAGTTTTACAAAGAATCACGGCAGAGAATGGACCTGGTAAATCTGATGGACGATGATGCAAAGATAGAGGCGCTGAAAAAGCGGATCGATCAGGCAACATCAGAAGAAGCGGTCAGATCAGGCAAAACCCAAAAAGGGGTCGATGATAATTATCGGCTCGGAAATCGGGTTTTGGCGGATTTGATTGCAGGCATTGGTGGCGGTGCTTTGGTCGGCTGGGTGCTCGATCATTTTATCGGGACCTCGCCATGGCTTCTTTTGGTTTTCCTGTTTCTGGGGATCATCGTGGCATTCAGGAATATTATTAAACTCTCAAACGAGAGCGCAAAGAAGCATAAATGACTTTTGCGCACCGTTTAGAAAACAGGGGTCCCTTGCGTGGCGACTGAAGAAGGTAAAATCGATCCAATGTACCAATTTGAGGTACAGACGATTTTGGAAGGCTTTTCACTAGGCGGACAGCAGATTGCGTTTACCAATAGCGCGGTCTGGATGCTGGTTGCAGTCGCTGGGCTCTGGGTATTCATGCTGGGCGGCATGAAGCGGGAGCTGGTTCCTGGTCGCTGGCAGATGATGGTTGAGGGTTTTACAGGCTTTATCGACAATATGATGGAGGCCAATATCGGTCCCGCTGGCCGCAAATATGCGCCTTATGTGTTTTCCCTATTCATGTTTATCCTTTTTTCGAACGTTTTTGGCCTGCTGCCGGTAGGCGTTTTTGGATTGCATCCCTTTACCGTTACAAGCCATCTGACCGTGACCGGCGTTTTGGCGATCATGAGTTTCTCAATTGTGCTGATTGTTGGCTTTGCCAAACATAAGCTTCATTTCTTTTCGCTGTTCATCCCGCACGGGACGCCGCTTCCGATGATACCATTCATCTTCATCGTTGAGCTATTGTCCTTTCTGGTCCGTCCTTTCAGCCTCGCTCTGCGTCTTTTTGTCGCAATGACTGCGGGTCATATCTTACTGAAAGTTCTGGCTGGTTTCGTGATCAACAGCACCAACGCTGGTGCCGGTTATGGCGTACTGGTTGGTATCCCAAGTTTTGCGCTGATGATTGGTATCAGCGCTCTCGAATTGCTGGTGGCGGTGGTGCAGGCCTATGTCTTTGCATTGCTGACATCGCTTTACATAAATGATGCGGAAAACCTGCATTAATTTGAAACAAGACTTTATTTCCAAACGATATTTTTGAACAGGAGTTATTATCATGGACGCAGAAGCAGCAAAATTATTGGGCGCAGGTCTGGCAGCAATTGGTGCCGGTGTAGCCGCCGTAGGTGTGGGTAACGTATTCGGAAGCTTCTTGGAAAGCGCACTGCGCAATCCATCCGCTGCTGACGGCCAACAGGGCCGTTTGTTCATCGGCTTTGCGGCTGCTGAGCTTTTGGGTCTGCTGGCATTTGTTGTCGCAATGATCCTGATTTTCGTTGCCTAACATATGATATGAAACCGGCGGGGTGGCAGAAACGCCGCTCCGCTGTTTCAAACTATTGGAGCCTCTGGTTCGATGCCACAAATTGATCAAATTGCCGCAACCTATGGATCTCAGATTTTCTGGCTTTTGCTGACTTTCGGGTTCACATTCCTTGTTATCGGTTTAGGCATGTTTCCGAAAATCCAGGGCACGGTTGATGCTCGGGATAAGCGGATTGCAGACGATCTGGAAGCGGCACGCACAGCCAATTCCAAGGCGGACGAGCTGGAAGAAAGCTATCGCGTCAAAATGGAAAAAGACCGTAGCGAGGCTCAAGCTGTGGTGGAAGCCAGCAAGGCGAAAGCCAATGCAGCTGCCGAGAAGCGCAAAACCAAGGCTAATGCCGATATTGCCGCGAAACTGGCAGCGGCAGAATCGGATATCAAGGCACGCTCCGACGAAGCCCTGAAAGAAATTGAAGGCGTTTCAGCGGAAGTTGCAAAAGATATGGTTGCCAAAATCTCGGGCGCGAAAGTGACCAAAGCGGCGGCTTTGAAGGAAACAAAGGCGGCTTTGAAACATGGTTGATTTCGCTATTCTCGCTTCAGCTGCGACTGACATTGCAATGCTGGCATCAGGTGCTGGTGAAGAGCATGTTACGCCTTCCGTATTTGGGATCTTCAATGCAACCGTATTTGTTTCGCTGTCGATGTTGGTGGTTATCGGCCTGGTCCTCTGGAAAAAAGTTCCTGCCGCGATCGGCGCATCGTTGGACAAGAAAATCGCCGATATTCGAGAACAGCTCGATGAAGCCAAGAAGCTACGGGAAGAATCCGAAGAGCTTCGCGCGAAATATGAATCCCGTTTGCGGGCGGCCGATGACGAAGCAGCTGAAATTTTGGCACAAGCCGAAAGCGAAGCAGAACTGGTTGTCGCAGACGCGAAGAAAGCGACTACAGACCTGATTGCACGTCGGAAGAAGATGGCGGAAGACAAGATCGCTGCTGCAGAACGTTCGGCGATTGCCGACGTTCGTGCCAAGGCTGCTGGAGCGGCAACAATCGCAGCCCAGAACCTGATCGCTGCTAAACATGATGCGGCAGCAGACAAGTCAATGATCGACAAAACGATCAGTGATCTCGGTACAAAGCTTAACTAAGATAAGGTAATTCTGGTTTGGACTGGGTGCTGGTAATCATCAGCGCCTGCGCCTAGATATATTCTATGTCCGGCCCGCAATCTCCTGACCGTTTTAACGAAGAAAAAGCCACCTATTCAGTGCGCGGTAACGAGACACCCGATCTCGAAACCGGCATGGCCGCGATCCGCGAAACATTGAAAACCCTGCCAACGCGACCGGGCGTCTACCGGATGCAGGATAGTCGCGGTGATGTGCTCTATGTGGGCAAGGCGCGATCGCTGAAAAACCGGGTTGGTTCCTACGTGCAGATGAATCGCTTGCCGCACCGTTTGTTGCGGATGGTTGCGCAGACCCGGTCAATGACAATTGTGACGACGGGCAGTGAGGCGGAGGCGTTGCTGCTCGAAGCGCAGCTGATCAAGAAATTTCGACCAGCTTACAACGTTCTGTTGCGCGACGATAAGAGCTTTCCGTTCATCCTGTTGCGCGAAGATCATGATTTTCCGCGTATCCAGAAACATCGAGGGGCACAGAAAGCCAAGGGCAAATATTTCGGTCCCTTTGCCAGTGCCGGTTCGGTAAACCAGACGCTCAACGCCTTGCAGAAACTCTTCCTGCTGCGGTCGTGTACGGACAGCTTTTTCAACAACCGTTCGCGGCCCTGTTTGCTCTATCAGATCAAGCGCTGTTCGGCGCCATGTGTCGATCGGATCACCAAGGAAGATTATGCCGAGCTGGTTGAGGATTCTCGGAATTTTCTCTCTGGCAAATCGACTGAGGTGCAACAAAAGCTCGGCGCCCAGATGGAACGGGCCTCTGAGCAACTCGATTTCGAGATGGCGGCTCTATATCGTGACCGATTAAAGGCGCTCACCTTCATTCAGGGCAATCAAGCGGTGAATGCAGCTGGTCTTCCAGATGCTGATATATTCGCGCTGGCGGCTAAAGGATCGACGGTTTGCATACAGGCTTTCTTCATTCGTGGGGGTCAGAATTGGGGGCACCGCAGCTTTTTCCCGGCGCACACCAATAATGTTGAGATTGAGGAAGTTCTCTCCAGTTTTCTGATGCAATTCTATGATCGTATGCCGCCGCCAAAGCTCGTGTTGCTAGACCGGGATTTGCCCGATGAGGAGTTACTGGCAGAGGCTTTGGGAACACGAGCTGACTATAAAGTCAGCGTATCCCGACCCCAGCGCGGGGATCGTTTAAAACTGCTCAAACAAGCAATTCGCAATGCAGAAGAAGCGCTTGACCGCCGGCTTGCAGAATCATCGACACAGGCGAAGATTATGCGCGAGATGGTCGATTTGCTTGAGCTTGATACAGTACCGGATCGCATCGAAATCTACGATAACAGTCATATTCAAGGCACGAATATGGTCGGCGGCATGGTGGTCGCTGGCCCGGAAGGTTTTCGAAAGAGTGCCTATCGCAAGTTCAACATTAAAAACCCCGATACCAAACCAGGTGACGATTTTGCGATGATGCGCGAGGTGCTGGAACGCCGTTTCGCGCGGGCACAGAAAGAAGACCCTGATCGTGAGAAGGGCGAATGGCCCGATCTTGTACTTATTGACGGTGGCAAGGGGCAAATGAGTGCTGCCAAGGATGCACTTGCAGAAATCGGGGTTGAGGATGTCAACATGATTGGCGTGTCCAAGGGACCGGATCGCAACGCTGGGCGCGAAACGTTCCACTTCATGGATGGGCGCGAGTTGAACCTACCAATAAACAGCCCCGTTCTATTCTATCTTCAGCGGCTGCGGGATGAAGCACATCGCTATGCGATCGGTGCCCATCGCCAGAAGCGCGCCAAGTCTATTGGCCATAGTTCTCTGGATGACGTTCCAGGTATTGGTCCTGCGCGAAAGCGCGCGATGTTGCTGCATTTCGGCACGGCACGAGCGGTGAAAAACGCGTCGCTGGAAGATCTGCAAGGCGCGCCCGGGGTTTCGGCGACTGTGGCGCAGAAAGTATATGACTATTTCCATGGCTAGTCTGCGCACTTCCGCAATCATCTGTTCAGTCCGCCAGCATGGCGAGCATGGCGCGGTCGTGCGGTCTTTGACGCCCGAAAACGGCTTGATGGCGGGATATGTCAGGGGCGCGAGGTCGCGGACAATGCGGCCCATTCTCATTCCGTCGAACATCGTTCAGGCCGACTATCGTGCACGAACAGAGGATCAACTGGCATCGATGACTGCTGAACTGCAGCAAAGCCGTGGCGCTTATCTTGGTGAACCGCTCGCTAGCGCTGCGCTCGAATGGGTTACGGCGTTAACAGCAGCAATCCTTCCTGAAGAGCATAGTTACCCGCAGCTGCACAGTGCGCTTTCAGCGTTGCTGGACGCTATATGCGGTGCGCCATCTGCTAAAGGATGGGTAGTCGCTCTTGTGCGTTATGAGTTACTTCTGCTGTCCGAACTGGGATTTGGTCTGTCACTGGATAAATGTACCGTGACGGGGGATGCAGATGACCTGGTGTTCATCAGCCCCAAAAGTGCGACGGCGGTTAGCCTGGGGGCGGGCCAGGTTTATAGGGACAAGCTGTTGCCATTGCCGCGGTTTTTGAAGGAACCAGCTACCCCCGACTGGGATGATATTTTTGATGGTCTGAAAGTCACCGGATTCTTCCTCAAGCGGCATTTTTTCGAGGATCGTCGCAATGACGTCATGGCGTCCCGCACGGTTTTGGTGGATCGCTTAAAAAGGGTGGTTGCCTAATCTCTTCAGGCGCGGCAGGGATGCGAGCAAAGAGTTGAGGAAAAAGCATGCATATTGCGGTACTCGCCGGCGACGGCATAGGTCAGGAAATCATGACGGAAGCCTTGCGCGTGTTAGAAGCGATGGGGCTGCACGATCTGCAGCTGGATCAAGCCGATGTCGGCGGAGTGGCTTACAAAAACCATGGTCATCCATTGCCGCCGGCGACACTCGAATTGGTGATGGCCACCGATGCCGTCTTGTTCGGGGCTGTTGGTGATCCCGACTGTGACGATCTGGACCGTCACCTGCGTCCTGAGCAAGCGGTGCTGGGGTTGCGCAAGGAAATGCAGACATTTGCGAACCTGCGCCCGGCCAAAGCCTTTGCTGGCCTTGAAAACCTGTCAGCGTTGAAACCGGATATTGCCGGTGCAATCGATCTGCTGATCTTGCGGGAACTGACCGGTGATATTTACTTTGGTGAAAAGGGCCGACGGACGACAGATGCCGGCTTGCGAGAAGGCTATGATATCATGGCCTATGACGAGGAAGAGATTAGCCGCATCGCACATGTCGCTTTCAAGGCCGCTCAAGGACGTCGCAAGAAACTTTGCTCCGTAGACAAGGCCAACGTCCTGCAAACATCGGTGCTCTGGCGCGAAGTCGTAAATGAAGTCAGTGCCGATTATCCCGATGTCGAGCTCAGCCATATGTATGTCGACAACGCGGCAATGCAGCTGGTGCGCAATCCTGGTCAATTCGATGTCATGCTGACCGGCAATATTTTTGGTGACATCCTGTCTGACCAAGCGAGCATGTGTGTCGGGTCGATAGGTCTGCTGGCATCAGCCTCCCTGGGTACTGGAACGAAAGGCCTATATGAGCCTATTCACGGCAGCGCGCCTGACATCGCGGGGCAGGGCATTGCCAATCCCTCTGCAATGATATTGTCCGCTGCGATGATGCTGCGCCACAGTTTCGGGTTGGAGGAAGAAGCTGTACGGATTGAGCGGGCCGTCGCTGATGTATTGCAGCAGGGCATATTGGGGCATGATCTGGGTGGCAGCGCTTCCACGAAGGAAATTGGCGATGCCGTCGTCGCGCGGCTTGCCAGTTAAGCGTCAACAGGCTTAGGAAAAGACATGAAAAGAGATACCGGCCAAAACAGAGAGATTACGAAAAACTGGCGCCCTGCCACAAAAGCCATCCGTAGCGGCACGATGCGCAGTGAATTTGGAGAGACGTCGGAGGCGATGTTCCTAACCTCTGGCTATTCCTATGATTGCGCGGAAGACGCCGCAGCACGGTTTAACGGCGAGCAATCAGGCATGACCTACAGCCGGTTGCAAAATCCGACGGTGCAAATGTTGGAAGAACGGATCGCATTGATGGAAGGCGCAGAGGCATGCCGGGCCACGGCTTCTGGCATGGCGGCAATGACGGCCGCCTTGTTGTGTCAGTTGCAGACGGGTGATCATGTCGTGGCCAGCCGCGCGCTTTTTGGTTCTTGTCGCTGGTTAACGGACTCGCTACTTCCGAAATTCGGTATCGATACCACCGTCATCGATGGCCGCGAAATCGAGAATTGGGAAAAGGCCATCACACCCAAGACCAAGGTTTTCTTTTTTGAAACGCCAGCCAATCCGACCATGGATGTTATTGATTTACGGACAGTCTGTGATTTGGCGCGCGCCAAAGGCATTACCAGCGTTGTCGACAATGCTTTTGCCACCAATGTGCTGCAACGACCGATGGAATTCGGCGCTGACGTTGTTGCCTATAGCGCCACCAAGATGATGGATGGGCAGGGGCGTGTGCTGGCCGGTGCGGTATGTGGCAGCGAAGAGTTTATCGAGGAAACCTTGCTTGCGTTTACCCGAAATACGGGCCCCACACTCAGTGCTTTCAATGCCTGGGTCGTGCTGAAGGGACTCGAGACGCTCGACTTGAGGATTCGCAAACAGAGCAATAATGCCATTGAGGTGGGCAAGTTTTTGGAGCAGCGGATAGAGAAAATATTGCATCCCGGTCTGCCCAGCCACCCGCAGCATAATCTGGCGATGAGCCAGATGGAAGCGACAGGACCGATCTTCTCGCTGTACGTGGGTGGTGGTCGAAAACAGGCCCATGGGCTTCTTAATGCATTGAATTTGATAGATATTTCGAACAATATTGGGGACAGTCGATCGTTAATGTGCCACCCCGCGTCGACCACCCATCATGGCTTGGGTGAAGACGCGAGATTGGAAATCGGGATTAGCGAAGACATGCTGCGGATCAATGTAGGCCTGGAAGATCCCGCCGATTTGGTTGAAGATTTGGATCAGGCCCTTTCGTCTATTGGTCTTTGACGCTATTGTAAGAAGATGATGCAGGCGTTCTTCCCATTTTCAGAAACTACCGACGGTGTGACCGTTCGGGTGTCGGTCACATTTTTACCGGAACAATCGGACATTGACGGTTTGCGCTGGTTCTGGGCCTATCATATTCGCATAGAGAATGAACGCGATAGCGCGGTTCAATTGATGACCAGACATTGGCGAATTTCCGATGCCCGGGGTGCCCTGCACCGGGTCGATGGCGATGGTGTTATTGGTGAGCAGCCGATTATCCAGCCCGGCAAGTCGCACGATTATGTATCAGGTTGTCCGCTCAACACGCCAAGCGGCGCGATGGCGGGACACTTCATGTTCGTAGGAGAAGAACCAGAAGCTTTTGAAGTTCGCATTCCTCATTTCCCTCTTACTGCACCTACTGTAGAGCAATGAAGCGTACGCATTTGCCGCTTAACGGGCTTCGTGTGCTCGATGCCGCCGCTCGGCACCTCAGCTTTACACGGGCGGCTGATGAGCTGGCGGTGACACCGGCTGCCGTTGGACAGCAAATCCGTGCGCTGGAAGACATGCTTGGCGTTGTCATGTTTCGTCGCACTCCAAAAGGACTGGAACTGACAGACGAAGCGGCCGCTGGCCTCGACGCACTGCGATCCGGCTTTCTGGAATTTGAAGATGCGGTGCGGGCTATGCAGGCCGGTCAGTCTTCCCATAAGCTTACAATTGCAGCTCCGCGCGATTTGACCGCGAAGTGGTTGAATGAACGGCTGGCAAGCTTTTCACAGGACAACAAAGATGTCAGTTTCGCACTGGTTGCATCAGAAGGCGGCGCGGATTTTACCGAAGCCAATCTGGATGTGGCGATTGGCCTGACAGATGGTCCCGGCGATAATGAAGGTGTGATCATTGGTGACACGATGTTTGTCAAAGTGGCTGCTCCCGGCGGGAAGGCCGGACAGAAAATTGACTGGCCCGGCTGTCCTATATCGGAAGGTGAAGAAACCTTGATGCGCGTGGCAGATGGTGGTTTGGCAATAGAGGCCGCTGCCAACGGATTTGGGCATGCCTGGGTACCCAAGATGTTGGTACAGCAGGATATTGCAGCAGGACGGGTAGAAGTTATCGGAGAGGACAGCAAATCCTCTCGCGGCTATTGGCTGGTGGCCCCGCTTCCCCAATGGCGGCAGAAAAAGGTCAAGGCACTGGTCGCTGCGCTAACAGTATGACCTTCCCTATTTTGCCGACGGAGCGGTTGCGTTTGCGTCCTTTGCGTGTCGATGACGCTGAAGTTCTTCATCCCGTTTTTGCGGATGAAGAACTGATGCGCTGGTGGTCTAGCGGACCGCATGAAACAGTCGCGGAAACGCGGGACTATGTGGCCCAGAATTGCGAAGGCACGCGCTGGCGAACTTGGGCGATCACTACAGTCCAAGACGATACGGCGCTGGGTTGGGTTGTCCTTATAAGATCGGAAGGCCGACCGAATGTTAGAGAAATTGGTTATATTCTGAACCGTTCTGCTTGGGGAACGGGAATAGCGCGAGAAGCTGTTAACAGGGTAATCCAATATGGCTTCGAAGAACTTGGTCTTCGGCGCATCTACGCAGATGTTGATCCTGATAACTTGCCTTCAATCAAGCTGCTGAAGATTTTGGGCTTTCAACAGGAAGCGCATTTGCGGCAGGAATGGGAAACACATATCGGAATCCGAGACAGTTTGATTTTTGGATTGCTGCGTGATGATTGGCAGGATGTCAGTCGATAATTTAACGAGCGGCAACCAGATTCAACAATCGGTTCATCATCAGAGTGAATTCGTCATTGTCTACGGGCGCCTCGATGTTGTTCCAGCTTCCTGAAACCGCATAGGTCTTGCCCGATTTCGACTTGGTCAAAAAGGCGAGGGATATGACGCCCGGCTCCGAACCGCCTTTGCCGCCAATATAGTTCCAGCGCAAAGCATCTCCCGGCGGAATCAGAGGGTTGATTTTGAGGATTTTCTTCACGACCGGATCCTCGATATTATCGATCATTTCCAATAGGCCTGTTATATCGGAAGGCGATGCAAACCATTCAATCGTATCGATATGCTGTGGTTTATTGGCAAGGTTGCTGATTTCAATCGATTCCGGTGTAAGGCCGATATTATATCTGCTCAGCAGGTCCCGTTGCTCACCATCGCCTGCGCCAATGTAGAGCCTACGAACATCGGCATTATGGGGCATTTTGAGGTCAAAAAATTCGACCGTGCTCAACATCGGAAGCATTTTTTCAGGCGCGCTGTGACCGCTTTTATAGACCAGATCATCGATCGCCTTACTGCCGAGTTCGGTCATCAATATATCCGTTGCTGTATTATCGCTCACGGAAATCATCAGTGTCGCTAAGGCTTGCAGCGTCATCGGAGTTCGATCCGGCCAGTCTTGCAAAATTCCGGATGGCAATGACTTTCTATAAAGAGGAACAACGTCGCGCCAACTTCGGTCGCTATCGGCTATTTTGGTTGAGAGTGCGGCAAGGACATAGAGTTTGAATGCGGAGCCGATAGCAAATTGTCGATCCGCATTTAGAGATTCTATGATGCTTGCTTGATCTGCACCGATTTCGGCGATCTCGAACCCAGCAGCGCCAGGTAGTGCTTCCATCTCCCGCTTGATCTTGTCGATGCTGTCGTCGGTCATATTGGCACCGGTGACCTGCAGTCCGATCACAGGATAAGGCGCGGCACTATCCAGAACCATGCGCATTGCCAAGGTGGCTTTGGCATAAGAAATCTCGACGGTGCCATCTTGTTTGCTTGCCGGGATGATACGGGCGATGGACAATGGCTCGCCATATTGGTTTTGGAGCTGTGTCACCAGCGCTCGAAACTGCGTTACAGGTATCGCGTCAAGAAACGAGCTTGCAAAAAAGCTCTCTTCTTTTTGTGATCCTTTTAGAATTTCGAGAAGTTCGGACGCGCGGTCCTGATATTCAGAAGAAACAGCTGTCATTTGTTCCGCCCTTGCTGGAGAGGGAACCCCTGTAGAAAACATAACGACAAGTGCTGCGAAAAGCCAGAACCGGACAAACCGGTCAGGCATCAATGGCTTCCTCATCAAGGCTGGCCGCGTTTTGCTGGATGAAATTGAACCGGTGCTCCGGGTTTTTGCCCATCAGGCGGTCAACGAGATCCTTCACAACCGCGCGGTTCTCATATTCCTGGGGCAGGGTCACGCGATACAAGGATCGCGTATCAGGATCCATGGTGGTCTCTTTAAGCTGACCCGGGTTCATCTCGCCAAGGCCTTTGAACCTGCTGACTTCAACCTTTTTGCCCTTGAACGGTCCATTCTCGATTTCGGCCCGCGCTTCGTCATCTTGCGCATAGAGGCTCTTGCCGCCAGCGGTCAGGCGATAGAGCGGCGGTCGGGCAAGAAACAAGTGACCCTGGCGAACAAGCTCTGGCATTTCCTGAAAGAAATAGGTCATCAGCAGCGTTGCGATATGCGCGCCATCGACATCGGCGTCGGTCATGATGATCACGCGCTCATAGCGTAAATTGTCCGGATCACAGTCTTTGCGGGTGCCGCAGCCCAATGCCAGCGTCAGGTCGGCAATTTCCGAGTTGGCAAAAATCTTGGCACTAGCGGCAGAAGCAACGTTGAGGATTTTGCCGCGTATCGGCAGGATCGCCTGCGTTTTTCGGTTGCGTGCCTGTTTGGCAGAACCGCCAGCACTGTCGCCCTCGACGATAAACAATTCGGTTCCGGCCGGGTCATTGCCAGAGCAATCGGTAAGCTTGCCGGGCAGGCGTACTTTACGGCCACTGGTCGCGGTTTTGCGCTTCACTTCGCGCTCGGCCTTGCGTTTCAAACGCTCTTCCATGCGCTCCATGACGAAGCCGAGCAGCGCCTTGCCGCGGTCCATATTGTCCGTCAGGAAATGATCGAAATGATCACGTACTGCATTTTCGACATATTTCGCTGCTTCAGGCGAGGTCAGCCGGTCTTTGGTCTGACTTTG
This sequence comes from Parasphingorhabdus sp., assembly GCF_059726685.1. Classification (NCBI taxonomy): domain Bacteria; kingdom Pseudomonadati; phylum Pseudomonadota; class Alphaproteobacteria; order Sphingomonadales; family Sphingorhabdaceae; genus Parasphingorhabdus; species Parasphingorhabdus sp. The sequence continues at coordinate 2,576,739 of NZ_AP041068.1, read as the reverse complement.
AAATTGTGGTTCGCGGATAAATACGGATAACATCATCTCGCCGCCTGAAATGATATCATCGGCCGTGAGTTGCGCAGCTTTCTTTACCTGCACCAGTTCACCAAAGGCACGCATGCCCTTGACCAACGCGTTGCGCAGACCGGTTTCATGGGTGCCGCCATTGGGTGTCGGAATGGTGTTGCAATACCAGCTATAGCTGCCATCGGTCCAGATCGGCCAAGTGATGGCCCATTCGACCCGACCAGCGCTGTCCGGAAATTCCTGATTGCCGGCAAAGAAATCTGTCGTGACGCACTCCCGCCCGCTCAGTTGCTCGCGCAAGTGGTCGGAAAGCCCACCGGGGAATTGGAATACGGCTTCTGCGGGAATCTCTTCGCTGGCCTGTTCTGGATCACATTTCCAGCGGATTTCCACACCCGCGTAGAGATAGGCTTTGGACCTAGCCATCTTGAACAGGCGGGAAGGCTTGAATCTATTGCCTTCCCCAAAAATTTCGGTGTCTGGAACAAAGGAAATGCTGGTACCGCGCCGATTTGGCGTGCTGCCCACTTCTTCCAGTTTTGAAACAGCATTGCCTTGTGAAAATGATTGGCGATAGATGGTTTTGTTGCGCGCCACTTCCACAACAGTGTCAGAGGATAGGGCATTGACAACCGAGACACCAACGCCATGCAGGCCACCTGAAGTGGCATAAGCTTTGTCCGAAAACTTACCACCGGAGTGCAAGGTAGTCATAATGACTTCCAGCGCTGACTTATCCGGAAATTTGGGATGGGGATCAACCGGGATACCGCGGCCATTGTCAGTGACAGTCAAACGGTTGTCGCTATCAAGTGTGATCTCGATACGGCTGGCATGGCCGGCCACCGCTTCGTCCATGCTGTTGTCGATGACCTCTGCTGCCAGGTGATGCAGCGCGCGCTCATCAACGCCGCCGATATACATGCCGGGACGTTTGCGGACAGGCTCTAGCCCTTCCAATACCTCAATTGCAGAGGCATCATATTCACCGGATTTTGTATTGGTTGGCGGATCACCGCCAAAAAGATCATCAGACATAATGATCCTATAAGAGTGTGAGAGTCAGACTGGCAAGAGGCTTGTTGGGCCTCCTGCCAAATGGTCTGTAAAATAACGTCTTATTGCTTGATTCAACGAACTCTGGGGCCACCAAAGGGCAGTGGTGGCGGTGCACGCCGTGCGCCGCGTGGCAACTGTGCCTGAAATGCTCTGCCGCAATGCTCTACGCAATATGGGAAGCCCGGATTGACCTCTTCACCGCAGAAATGAAAGTCCGGTTCACCAGGATGGTTCATCGGCCAGCGGCAAATTTTATCGTTCAAGTCCAACAGACTGGTTTTGTCAGCAATTTCCTCACTGGGTTTGGCAGGAACCAGACGCCGCGGCGGTGCGGGTGGAATGGGTGCCTGCTGATCACCAGGGCCCTGACGCAAAAAGCCGCCAGGTCCAACGGATACGATTTTGGGTCCGTCAGGCTTCGGCATTTTGGACTGTTGCGCAGCATGTGTGCGAGCAGCGGGCGTTGGTGGCGGCATCGCGCGGCGAGCTACATGTTCTTCTTTCTGCTTGGGTTTCTTGGTCGCTTTGACCGCTGCCTTTTTCGGCTTGGGAGCCGGTTTATCGCCCTTTGCCGTCTTCGCTTTGGCTTTCACTGGTGATGGGCGGGATTTCAGGCCGAGGCGATGCGCCTTGCCGATTACTGCATTCCTGCTAACGCCGCCCAATTCTTCGGCGATCTGGCTCGCTGTCAGGCCTTTTTCCCACATTTGTTTCAAATGATCGATACGTTCGTCGGTCCAAGCCATGCAAAATCCTAATCTGTTCCACTACTGCGCCCAATATAAGTCTTGTCGCCGCATATTCAATCATATGCGAATGGCCAAGATAATATGGGTTGTGATTGCTGTCCGGAGCAGATAGGCGAAAAGCCTATGTTAGACCAGCCTAAAAATAACAATTCTGACCAATCCGAGTTTATTCCACAGACTTATGCCGAGCCCGGTGTGCCGGCCATACGTGGCGTCAACTGGGGAGGTTTCCTGGCGCTTTACTGGAAGGAAGTACGCCGCTTTTTTAAGGTACAGCTTCAAACTGTCTGGGCGCCGTCGATTACTACCTTGCTATTTTTAGTGATTTTTACCGTAGCATTGGGCAGGGGAGATCGCACTGTCCTGGGGGTGCCGTTTGCTGATTTCATTGCACCGGGCCTGATCTGCATGGGGATGATTCAAAACGCCTTCGCTAACAGCAGTTTTTCGCTTTTGGTCGGAAAAATTCAAGGTACAATCGTAGATTATCTTATGCCGCCATTGTCTGTCGGCGAATTGCTCGCAGGCCTCGTCGGAGCTGCAATAACCCGGGCAGCACTGGTTGGTTTCGCTGTTTGGCTGGCCATGGCACTTTGGCCGGGCGTTAATGTCAGCGTAAATCATTGGTGGGCCGTGCTCTGGTTCGGTTTTATGGGCTCAGCAATGCTAGCGCTGCTTGGTGTTCTCACATCGATTTGGGCGGAAAAATTCGATCATGCGGCAGCTGTGACCAATTTTGTTGTGGCTCCCGCAGCCTTACTATCAGGGACATTCTATTCGATTGACAGGCTGGCCCCCACATTTCAGGCGTTCAGTCACTTCAATCCGTTTTTCTACGCGATTTCCGGTTTTCGCTACGGGTTTCTGGGCGCAGCCGATTCCCCGATAATTGTCGGTTCTTTTGTTCTGCTGGGGATTAATATTGGGCTGACAGCCCTTTGCTATATTCTCTTGTCAAAGGGCTGGAAGATCAAATCCTAGTTCTTCGACAGGATTAGTGCCGGTGAATCCGGTGGAGCTTGTACTTGCCGTCATCTTCGGCTTTGAACATCTTTCCGACTTCGGGATGCATAACGGGCTCTCCGCTATCGTCTTCGAGCAGATTTTGTTGACTGACATAGGCCACATAACTGCTATCTGCATTTTCGGCCAATAGATGATAAAATGGCTGGTCCTTTGAAGGCTGCAAGTCTTTTGGAATGGCATCATACCATTCATCGCTGTTAGCAAAGACCGGATCAATGTCATAAATCACGCCGCGAAAATCAAATAAGCGATGTTTTACCACGTCGCCTATCGTGAAATTCGCATTTAACACGGGCGGCGTGCCTTTTGGCAGCGGATTGGTGGACGCAAGATATTTGGTTTGAGCCATAGTTCTAATCTAATCAGTTCCGGTACAGATGCAAGCACCGGTCATTTGCTTATCATCGCTGTTTCTCGCTTGGCAAATCATAAATCATGGTCTAAGCGCGCCGCAGATTCGACGCTTATGGCTGCTCAGGCCATGGTTTCCAACCAAGTGCGGAGAGGTGCCAGAGTGGTCGAATGGGGCGGTCTCGAAAACCGTTGTGCGAGCGATCGTACCCAGGGTTCGAATCCCTGTCTCTCCGCCAAACTGGATCACTAAGCGCGCGAGAGCCTGGCATTCGACGTCGGTGTATGAATTCTGCTAGTTGCCTCATATCCGGACAAAGTGGTCTGCTCTGTCGTCTAATATGCATTTTGACCAATAAAGACTGGGAAACGCAGTATTTTTTTGGCAGGATGAGCTAAGGCCGGGTGGGTCTGGATTATTTGAGGGTTAATATGGCTGATCGGGTTTCCCATTTGCAGGACGTGCTAGAGGCGCCTGACGGGCCGCATATTGGTGCGTTGTTTGATTTTGATGGCACAATTATTGCCGGCTACTCTGCCACAGCCATGTTATGGGAAAAGATCAAGCGCCGGGAGATGACTGCGGAAGAGCTGGTCGAAACTGCTAATGTAATGGCCCAATACAGCATGGGGAGCATGGGCTTTTCTGGCTTAATGTCAGCTGCCTCGAAATTCATGAAAGGCGTGACCGAAGACAGCTATTTTGAGTTTGGCGAAGAGCTTTATGAAAAACACATCGCGCGCAAAGTTTACCCGGAATCCCGTGAACTTATTGAAGCGCATATTGCGAAGGGTCATACTGTTGCGATCGTTTCGTCGGCTACCATTTACCAGATTGAACCCACCGCGCGGGATCTGAATATCGAGCATGTGTTATGCTCACAATATGAAGTTGAAAACGGAGAATTTACTGGAAATATCATCCGTCCGCTCTGCTTTGGCGAGGGCAAGGTTATCGCTGCGGAAAGACTTGCGAAAGAGCACAAGCTGGATTTGAGCAAGAGTTATTTCTATTCAGATAGTGATGATGATCTGGAGTTGTTGGAGCGGGTCGGTAAACCACGGCCGTTGAATCCCAACGGCAAGCTTACTGAAATTTCCAAGGAACGTGGTTGGCCTCTGCAGAAATTTGACAGCCGCGGGCAAGGCAAGCCGGTTGATTATCTCAGAACGATATATGCCACAGGTTCGCTAGTTACGTCTTTTGTTGCTGGACTGCCGATTTGGGCCTTAACCGGATCTCAGCGGGAGGCGACTAATTTTTCGACAGGACTATTTGGTGACATTGCCACGGCTCTGACGGGCGTGGAGCTGGATATCACTGGCGAAGAAAATCTCTGGGTCAATCGGCCATGTATCTTTGTCTTTAACCACCAGAGCAAGGCCGATGTGATGATCATGGCAAAGCTGGTACGTAAAGATGTTGGCGGCATTGCCAAGAAAGAGGTGAAGGATACGCCAATTATCGGCAAGGTCATGGAGATGGCCGGAACCGTATTTGTTGACCGGGCCGATGGCCGCAACGCCATCAAGGCGATGGAGCCATTGGTCGACGCGATCAAAATTGACGGCAAATCAATTTGTATTGCGCCCGAAGGGACCCGGACATTGTCGCCGAAAGTGGGGCCATTCAAGAAAGGTGCTTTCCATCTGGCGATGCAAGCTGGTGTCCCGATGGTTCCGATTGTTATCCACAATGCTGGCGATGTGGCTCCTAAAAATGAATTTGTGATGCGACCGGCCACGGTGAAAGTCGATATTTTGCCGCCGGTCGATACCAGTAAGTGGAAAAAATCAACGCTTGATGCTCATGTTGCCGAGGTACGAGGCATGTTCCTGGAAGCCTTGGGGCAAGAGGATGAGGAACCCGTGCACGCGCCAGTCAAAACGAAGGCCGCACCCGTCAAGACAGCGTCGAAGCGAACATCCACTGCAAAGACGGTTGGTCGCGGCAAATCAAAAGCAAAGGCTGTTCCCAAGAAAGTGGCTTCGGCTGCGAAGAAGGTTGGGTCGACCCGAAAGCCGACGGTCGGAAAAACAGCGACTGCCGCAAAAGCAACTCCTCGACCTGCTGCTAGAAAAACAGCACCGAAATCTGCAACGCGCAAGCCTGTGGTCAAAAAGCCATCTGTTAAAAAAGCAACGGCCGGCGGCACATCAGCGAGAAAACCTGCGCCCAAAAAGACACCCGCCAAAAAGCCGACAAAAACGAAAAAATAGGGAGCCGGAATGGATGAATCGAAGGCAATAGCAAAGGCGGTACCTCTACTCACACAGGGGCCCAAACTATTTGTCATTGATGCCCGTAACCGGGTGGAGCGACGTCATCTGCTGGATTGGCTCCATACGTCGCTGGCTGAAGGCGGTCCAGACCGGGAGATAAACTGGGTCAGCCTTCCAATATCCGATGAGCGCGCCCGATTGCGGTTAAAAGAGTTGGGCCGAAAACTGGATGCTGATCCTGATACAATGGTGATACCGGTCCGTATTGCCTGGCGCATACCGAATTTCGAGAAGAGCCGGGCTCTCAAAAAACGGCATGCTCTTTTTGGCGATCCCCGGACGCCCGGCAGCTTTCGGGCTCGCATGATACTGGTTCGCAACAAGCGCCGCGCCCATTGCTTGACTGGGCAACCGGCCACTATCGGCGAATTACGAGAGCGATTTGAACATCAAAATGCGCTGCATGCCGAGGGCGACGATGAGAATGAGTTTGCCGGATTTGTGGCGCGTCAGGCTGGTTTGGTTCTCGACATAGAAGAACGCGGCCTTCGTGGGCGGCGGTATAAAGTGCCTCGCTTTGTAGCCGATGGATTGCGTACCAGCTCAAAATTTCGTGCGGCGATGACAGAGCTCGCGACCGATCTGGATAAACCGGAAACGGCTCTGTACGAAGAAGCCAGCAAATATATGAAGGAGCTTATAGCCCGGCCCAGCGCTTTTTTCATCGATATGAAGGCTCGGTTAGATCGCTTCATGCTGTCGCAGGGCTATGAAGATGAGATCGTGTTCGACAAAAACGAGCTGGCGCGATTGCGCAAAACAATGCGCGACCATCCCACCTTGCTGCTCTTCACACACAAAACCTACATTGATGGAGTAACGCCAACTGATCTGGCCTACCAAAATGACCTGCCCATGGTGCATGTTTTTGGCGGAATTAACTTGGATTTCTTTGGACTGGGCTTTGTCTTGCGGCGCGCAGGGACGATTTTTATCCGACGCAGTTTTGAAAACAACCCGGTCTATAAGCTCGTCCTGCGTCACTATGTCAGCTATTTGTTGGAAAAACGCTTCCCGATGACCTGGGCTTTTGAAGGTACGCGCTCACGGCTCGGAAAGCTGATGCCGCCACGCTACGGCCTGCTTAAATATGTCATGGACAGCGCTAATCTGAATGATATTAAAAATGTCCATATCATCCCGGTTGTAACGAGTTTCGATCTGATCCGTGATGTCGAGGAATATGCGACCGAGCAAACGGGGCGGGTCAAAAAGGCAGAGTCGCTGAGCTGGTTTGTCGGCTATCTGCGCAGCCTGCGAGAACCTATGGGCAAGGTCTATGTGGACTTTGGCAAACCCGTTATTGTTGGCAATGCCCCGGAGCCTGATGATCGTATTGGGCTTTCCAAAATCGCTTTTGAGGTGGCAGTGGAGGCCAACCGGGCCACGCCGCTAACGCTGACTTCACTCATGTGTCTCAGTCTGTTGGGTACGGCCCCCCGCGCGATGACGGCCGATGAATTGCGCGCTGTGATTAACTTCTTCGTGGAATGGGCACAGGAACGCTATATTCGGTTCAGCGATGATCTGACCAAGCAAAATCTGGAAGGCATTCAAAGGGTTGTCGATACCTTGGTCAATAGTGGCCTGTTTGTGCGTTACGATCAGGGTTCGAGTACCGTCTACGCTATCCAGCCCGAAAAACATCCACTGGCAAGCTATTATCGCAATTCAATCATTCATCATTTTCTAGACAAGGCAATTATTGAAATGTCTTTGCTTAAGGCTAGGGAAGATAAGGATAAAGTTGCTGCGGACGTATTCTGGGATGAAACAGACAGGTTACGAGACCTGTTCAAATTTGAATTTTTCTATCCGCCGAAGGATGAATATCGCGAAAATCTGAAAGCAGAATTGACCCGCGCTTGCCCGGATTGGCAGATGAAGCTCGATCAGGGCGGCGTTATGCTCAAGAGTCTGACGAACCGGTTTCAACCGCTTATTGGTCACGCAGTATTCTTGCCATTCGTGGAATCTTACACGGTCGTGCTAGATATATTGTCCCGGCTGGAGCCAGGGCAGGTCATTGACAAGAAGCATTGTGTCGAAGAGGCTCTGAAAGAGGGGCGACAGGCATATTTGCTGCGGCGCATCACCAGCGAAGCCTCCATCGGCAAAATTTTGTTCGAAAATGGTTTCAAGATGGCTGCCAGTCAGGATTTAACCGGCGAAACAACCGAAGAAACCATAGCGAACCGAAAAGCTCTGCTTCGCAAATTCCGAGCATTGTCGCGCCGAATGGAAAAATCGAGGCTTGAGGTGCTTAGCCTGGCTGACAAGATTTTTGATTAAGATCACTAGATTTAGGGGAACGATATATGTTGCATCAGCTTAGTGCCCAAGACGCCCAGTTCCTTTATATCCAAACACCGGAAAATTTGACTCATGTCATGGCGGTCTATGTCTATGATCCATCGACTGCGCCTACCAAAAAGGTGCGATTTAAGGACATTATCGATCATGTCCGCAGTCGACTTCATATATCCCCGGTATTCAAACGTAAGCTTTACCGGCTGCCTTTCGATATTGATCATCCCTATTGGGTAGAAGACCAGCATTTCGATATCGAAGCGCATATTTCCCATGGTCGATTGCCAGAGCCGGGCGATTGGCGGCAGTTTTGCATTCATGTGGCTCGCCATTTTAGCAAGCCGATGGATATGAACCGACCCCTATGGGATATGTATGTCGTGGAAGGGCTCGATCGGGTCAAAGGCTATGGCAAGGGCAGTTATGCAATTTTGACACGGGTGCATCATGCCGCGATTGATGGTGCCTCGGCTGCTTATTTTTTTACGGCGCTCAGCGACATGGATACCAAGGGCACACCGGCGATGGAGGTGCCAGCTTCCGATTGGGACTATGGTGATGTGCCGTCTTCGTCGGATGTCATGAACCGTGCCCTTTCCAGCAATCTGTCGTCACCCGTTAAGCTGGCCAACGCTGTATTAAAGCTAACTCCTACCCTTTGGGATGCAGCGCAGAAAAACATGTCCAGTGATGGGGCGGTGGGTGGACTCACTGTTCCCGAGACCCGGTTCAACGGTGCAGTTTCACCGCATAAAATGTTCGATGCTGTCAGTTTCGATTTGAACGAGCTAAAGGCGATGCGGACCAAAGTGGAGGGTGCGACAATTAACGATGTCGTACTGACCATTTGTAGCGGCGCACTGCGTAAATATCTGATGAAACATAAGGAACTGCCAAAAGAAACGCTGGTGGGTGTAGCCCCGGTTAATGCACGAAAGCGGGATGGTCAGGAAAATACACCCGGTAACAAGATTACCGCGATGACAGTCAATCTGTGGACCAATATTGCCAATCCGCTGGAACGACTGGAAGCAGTGCGCAATACGACAAGGGAAACGAAAGCCGCCAAATCTGGTTTGAGTGCACGGATCATGACGGACCTTACCCAGCATATTCCCGGTGCGACTATGGCTGGCGTTGCTAAGATCCTGACCAGTGAGCGTTTCGCTCCCAAGATGAGCAACGTCTTCATTTCCAATGTGCCGGGACCGCAAATGCCGATGTATATGAATGGTGCGAAACTTACGCATCAATATGGCATGGCGCCGCTTGGTAATGGAATGGGCTTGTTTATCGCGACACCCAGCTACAATGGAACGATGTCCTTTGCGGTTACAACCGACAGAAAAATCATGCCTGACATTGAATTTTTCCGCGAATGCATTGAGGCCGCCTTTGTCCAACTTAGGGATGCAAAGCCAGCGGCGGGCAGACGGAAGGCAAGGACAACGCCCGCCAAAAAGGCACCGCAACCCAAAGATGCTTCGGTCATGTATCGCCGGGTATCCAAGACGCCGAGACGAGCACCAAAGAATAAGGTCAAATAAGTAGTGGATAACTACCTAATTTTCCCGTTAACGGGTGTTTTTCCTCAGCAATGCGTGTATTCGGTCTGACAGTAAGCGAGTAAATTATGATTTTGAATACAACTTTGAAGATGGAAAAGGCGATGGCCCAAGCGGAAAATTATTCCGACTGGTCTGATGCCGCAGCCGCCCACGATCGCTCCACTGGTGTCGACAAGTGGAAGGCCTCTGACGATAGCAAGCATTTTGATAATGCCTCTATTCGCAGACGTTTGAAACGCCTGTCAAAGCTTTGGAAAGCCCAGGATAATGCGGGCCTGCTTTATGCTCTGAATGAAGGTATCCACGGCAATATGGATGGTATGGGCAATGACCGCCTGCACCAAAAAGCCAAATTTGGCACGAAGCAACTGATTCAGGATTATGTGGATGCCATTGTCAATTCGCTGGAATATCTGGCGAGTGATAAGGTTGATGATATTCCCTTTGAAGAGAAACTCGATTTCTTTCGTCGGGCGCAACATTGCTACGGTCGTTCTGCCTTTTTAATGAGCGGCTCAGGCGCCTTTCTGTATTTCCATATGGGCGTGGTGAAAGCTTTGTGGTCGGAAGGGCTATTGCCGCACATCATGTCGGGTTCCAGTGGCGGTTCTATCGTTGGCGCTTTGATCAGCACGCATGTGGATCATGAGATTCCCCCATTTTTTGAACCCGAAAATCTAGTCACTGAAGGCAGTGATGAAATAGCCTCGCAGACCGGGTTGAGCATATTCGGTGGCACAAGGCGCCTGAAAATAGATGAGATCCGAGAGCGTATCAGTAATATGATTCCGGATCTGACGTTTCAGGAGGCTTATGAACTGACCGGACGGCATTTGAATGTTTCGATCGCTCCGGCGGAAAAGCACCAAACATCACGCCTTTTGAACGCGATAGCATCACCCAATGTCTATATACGGGAAGCGGTTATGGCTTCTTGCGCCGTACCGGGCGTTTATCCTCCTGTGACATTGGCAGCCAAGGATCATAAAGGTGAACGCAAACCTTATTTGCCCAACCGTAAATGGGTTGATGGTTCTGTAACTCATGACTTGCCGGCCAAGCGGTTGGGGCGGCTTTATGGGGTTAATCACCATATTGTCAGTCAAGCAAATCCGCTAATCACGCCCTTTGCGACTGATGTGAAGCAGCAGAGGACTCCGATTTCCGCGATCCGGAACGCAACGACTTCGACGATGAAGGCTTGGCTCAACGCCAACGTCGAAATTATGCAGAAGCCGCTATCCTATTTTCCGCGACTGAACAGTATGGCCAATATGACGCTATCCGTCATTAATCAGGACTATACAGGCGATATCAACATCATCCGTCCGACGATGTTCTGGAGCCCGGCAAAAATACTAAGCGATTTGTCGGTGGAAGAAATTAGTGAGCTGATACAACTTGGCGAGCGGACGACTTGGCCGAAAATTGAAATGGTGCGAACCCAGACCAAAATAAGCCAGACATTGGACCGCATATTGTTTGAATATGAAAATGAACTGGCCCATGATCACGAACTTGTGATGAAAAGGAAAATCGCTTGAGGCATGAAGAGGCGAGTTTGACCCTGGTCGCGCCATCGGCGGCCGCGGGTGCATCGCTTTATTGCCAAAGCTGGACGCCGGAAACTGCTGCGAAAGCGGTCATTATATTGGTTCATGGCTATGATGAACATAGCGGGCGATACGGATATTTTGCGGATCATTGCACTAAACACGGATTTGCCGTTCAAACCCTTGATCATTGGGGGCATGGAAGGTCAGACGGAGCAAATGGTTTCGTCCCTGACTTTTCAGTTTATCATGATGGTTTGGATAGCCTGATCAAACAATTGCCTGCGGAACAAAAAGGGCTACCACTGATATTGGTCGGACATAGTTTGGGCGGTTTAATTGGTGCGACCTACCTGCTCAAAAATCCGTCTCGTTTCACGGCAGCTGTGTTGTCTGGTCCTGCGATTAAAGCGACGGAAGAGCCTTCTGCAGTCATGAAAGGGCTCAGTAAACTTCTCTCAAAACTGGCGCCCACAATGGGCGTTTTGGCATTGGATGCCAATGGAGTTAGCCGCGATCCGAAGGTTGTCGCGGATTATTTGGCCGATCCGTTGGTGTCCGGTACCAAGATCAGTGCCCGGCTGGCAGCCGAAATGATGACCAATATGGAATTGGTGCAAAGCCACGCCGCCAAAATAACATTACCGATATTGCTGCTGCACGGCGGAAAAGACAGCCTAACAGCGCCGGAAGGGTCGGTGTTTCTCAATGAGAATATTGGCTCCGGCGAAAAAATGTTGAAGATCTATCCGGAACTTTTTCACGAGATTTTTAATGAACCGGAAAAAGATGCGGTGCTGACGGATATGACTGACTGGATGGATCGCATATTGACAAAATAGCGACCAGAAGTGCGAACGGGGGAATTTCGCAATGATGATCATTCTATATATTTTATGCGCCATAATATTGGCTGTACTGGTCGCCTATTTCGTGTTTCCGAAGGCGCTTTATGATCTCATGACAGCTTCGCTGCGCTTTCGGGGAGGAATGCGGCAAAAATCCGTCAAAGTCGGTGACAATGCCTGGCCGTATCTGGAAGGTGGACGAGGGGAGGGTGTGCCACTCGTTTTGTTGCATGGTTTTGGTGGTGACAAGGATAACTGGTCAATCTACGCACCGCATATCACCAAGGATCATCGTTTGATTGCACCGGACCTGCCAGGCTTTGGTGAGAACAACCGATCTCTGGATCGTGACTATGATATCCTCTCGCAGGTCCATCGACTGAGTGCGTTTCTGGACGCTATCAATGTCCCCAAATGTCATATCGGCGGCAATAGCATGGGCGGATTTATCGCTTTGCAATTTGCAATGGAATATCCGGATAAAGTTGCATCATTGACCTTGTTTAACAATGCTGGCGTCATGGGCGACGTGAAGAGCGAATTGGCAATTGCGGCGGAAAAGGGAGAAAATTCCCTGGCGCTGAGCGACGTCTCCGATGTTGATCGGCTTATGGCTTTCGTTTCTTATAAACCAGTGCCGATGCCAAAGAACTTCAAGAAAATATTCTTTGCAGAGGCCGAAGCCCATAGAGAAGTTCTCGACAAAATATTCTGGCAAATTGCCGGTGCCGGTATCAATCATCCTCTCAATGATCGCCTCGGCGAGGTAGCGGCGCCTAGCCTGATTATCTGGGGGCGCCATGATCGGTTGATTGATGTTAGCTGTGTTGCGGTGCTGGATGCAGGTATCAAGGATAGTGAAGCCGTTATTTTCGAGGAGACCGGCCATATTCCGATGATCGAAAAACCCAAAGAGACTGCTGCCGTACACCGGGCATTTCTTGCAAAACATTAAATTTCCAGCCAGTTTAGCCACATAGAACTTCTCAAGAAGAGGAGTCGCGATAAAATTTGGGGAAAAGCTATGAAATTGCGCGTTGGGCTATTGGGCGGAGGGTCCTGGGGGACAACCGTGGCATCACTGGTTTCGCGCAATGCTCCGATCAAGATATGGGCCCGAGACAGCGACACTGTCGACGATATTAATAACAATCACCGAAACAGCAAATATTTGCCTGATGCCGCGTTGCCGGAAGCACTGGAAGCCACGGGCGTTATCGGTGAGGCTGTCTCTGACGCTGACGTACTCGTTATGGGAATTCCGTCCAGCAATTTCCGCAATGTGCTAGAAGAAGCCAAATCCTACTTGCGACCATGGGTTCCTGTCATCAGCCTGACAAAGGGTTTGGAACTTTCCACTGGCAAACGTATGACTGAAGTCATCGAAGACGTTTTACCTGGCCACCCTGTGGGCGTTCTAACGGGCCCCAATCTGGCGCGGGAAATCATGGCCGGGCAGGCGGCCGCCAGCGTGATCTCAATGGAAGACGAGATTATCGTCAAGCAACTCCAGCAGCTTTTCCACTCCGGAATGTTTCGTGTCTATACCAATACCGATTTGCTGGGTTGCGAGTTGGGCGGAGTCCTGAAGAATATTATCGCCATTGCCGTTGGCATGGGGGATGGATTGGGGGCAGGGGACAATACCCGGTCCGCTCTGATCACTCGCGGTTTGGCAGAGATTACGCGATTAGGAGTGGCCATGGGTGGCCGGCCCGAGACTTTTGCCGGCCTGACGGGAATGGGGGATATGATCGCCACCTGCACGAGCCCGTTGAGCCGAAACCGGCATGTCGGTGTCGAGCTTGGCAAGGGGCGCAAAATTGATGATATTATAGAAGAAATGCTGATGGTTGCTGAAGGTGTCAAAAGTGCGCCGACGGTCATGGCTTTGGCCAAAAAGTATAATGTTGCAATGCCGATTGCAGAAGACGTGTTTGAAGTAACAAAAGGAACGCGTTCGGCTGTCCGTGCTTATCGTGGTCTAATCAGTGCATCTGCAGGCTCAGAGGCTGATGCCGGATAGATAGTATCGAAAGAAACTGTAATTTATCCGGGAAAGATTGGCCGAAAAGGTCAAGCCATATTGTCGAAAACAGTCATACTGGTCTAAAAATTTACTAGATTTTACAAAAACTTATTTACCACTAAGCATCGCCAAAGACTGGTATTTTTTTTGGTCCATTAAGGATGTAATTTAAGCTAAGGACTTTTGCTTGCTTCTTTTTGGGGCGTGCCATAAAAATATCTCTCAAGCACTTCGGAAATTGTTACGTCAGAGTTTCGACGTAGCCCCGATTATGTGGAGAGTATGTATATGGATTTACGAAGCCAAGCCGTAAACGATGCTGAGACTGATCTCGTATTCGACGCGACAGAAACACTGATCACACCGCACCGTGGTCTTGGCTACGATATATTCAAACAGAACTTCAATGAAATTGATTTGCGGTTCGACAAAACGGATGAAATTTTCTGGTGCTATATGAACCAGAAATCTCGCCCCAGCTACACATATGAATTGGGCGATGAAATCCAGATGGTCCAAGACTGGATTCATACAAATTATGCCATGGATGGAACCCATACCGAGGACCCAATGCGCTATTTTGTTTGTGGATCGCGTACCCCTGGCATTTACAATCTCGGCGGCGACCTGAAACATTTTGCGGACTGTATTCGGCGTCGCGACTTGGGTGCTTTAAAGAAATACGCCCGTACCTGCGTGCATATGCAATATGCGAACAGCACAGGTTTTGGCGCCCCGATCATTACCATGGCTTTGGTGCAGGGTGATGCGTTGGGCGGCGGTTTTGAGCATGCTTTGGCTTTTGACATTCTGGTGGCCGAGAGAAGTGCAAGGCTGGGCCTGCCCGAAATTTTATTCAATCTCTTCCCCGGTATGGGTGCCTACAGTTATCTGCGTCAGCGTCTCGGCCGCAAAGAGACAGAACAGTTCATTCTCGAAGGAAAATTATTCACCGCCGAACAGCTCTATGAGATGGGCGTGATTGATATCCTCGCGGAGGACGGTAAGGGCGAGCAAGCCATTATTGAATATACCAAGCAAAACCGGAAGCGGTTCCACGCTGAACGTGCTGTCTACAAAGCGCGTCGCCTCGCCAATCCCGTAACGATCGATGAATTGCTCGAAATTACAGAGATGTGGGCAGAAACGGCACTTTACCTTGATGAGGTCGATGTAAGAAAAATGGAACGCCTTGCAAATGCGCAAGAGCGTCGAATTGCCCGCTCGCTCAAGACTGTTTAGCTACAAGCTTAGCCTGCTGCACTATACCCATTATCGGTCTTGCCGTCTTCAGCCATTTCCGGATCGTTCAAGAAAGCTTTGATGAGTGACACTTCTTGTTCGATTTGTACGAGATATTCAAATCGCTTTTGCGTGAATTCTGATTCCGTTATGATTTCCAGGTGGCTGCAGATTTGAGATAATTTTTTTGCGCCGACATTGTTGGCACCGCTCTTAAAAGCGTGAGCATGGAAACGAAAATCTTCTACCTTGCCGTCTTCAACCGACTTTTTGAAGGCCCTCATAATGTCCGACGCGTCTTCAACATATGCATCTATGATTGACTGAACGAACGCCTCGTCGCCTATGGATTTCAAATAATCCATCTGCCCCGCGTCAATTGGTGGTTGAGGGTCATCTGTCAACTCTGATCCGATGACTTGAACTACATTAAATGGATCATCACGCAGCGATTCTTGCACTTCATTTGCCTTATGGAAATTGCCTGTCTGTTCTGCAACGGTGTCAAGTAAAACGCTTGCTTCTATTGGTTTTGTGAGCCGTAAATCCATGCCGGCATCAAGGCATTTTTTCTCTGTTTCCGACGTAGAATCGGCAGTCAGGCCGATGATCGGGATATGATGACGAGGACCTTCTATCTGGCGCCAGAGCTTGCAGCATTCTATGCCACCAATATTGGGCATATTGACGTCCAGAAACACGATGTCGAAGGAATATTGCTCCAGTTCATCAAGAGCTTGCTCGCCATCAGAAACAACGACTACTTCATGGCCAGCATTAATAAGGATGGTTTGCAAGACCATCTGGTTGGTGCGATTATCATCAGCAACCAATACCTTGAGCGAAGCAGATGTTCGAATGATGCGGTCAGGGTTGTCTTCCAATTTCTTGCCGATACGACTGAAAGAACAACCAATTTGAACAACGCTGCGCACGGTATCAAAGTCTGCAGATGCCGGTAATACTGATGCGAAAGCGGCCCGCAGTTTGATCTCGTCCAGGCTCTTGCTGCCACTTTTGGAGAGTAGGACAGGTGGCAGTTTGGCCTCGCGAAAGTGATTCCAGAATATCGAGTCATCTTTGTGTTGTTCCGCGATTTCTTCATCGAGAAGAGCCATGTCGTATGAAGAGAGTGGGCGGTTTTTAAGGATTGATTCCAAACGGTCATTTGGAGCACATTGAATATGCTCAATTACAACAGATCCTTCGTCCTCTTGCTCAATGTCCGGTCCGTTCAGACCAAATCCCAGCGACAATATTCGATAGCTTTCGGGATTGGGAACAACCTGGACGTCGACGACCGGTTCAACCGGGCAAGCAAGGGTAAACGTGCTGCCCTTTCCGACAGTACTCTCCAACGCAATATCGCCGCCCATCTGCATCGCCAGTTGTTTACAGATAGCAAGGCCCAAACCCGTGCCGCCAAAGTTATCAATAATACTGTCATCTGCTTGTTGGAAAACGCCGAATATTTTCTCATGCGCTTCGGCGGGTATGCCCGGCCCGGTGTCAGTGACTGAGCACCACAATACGGGGGCTTCAGAGACATCATCTTCAATTCCGCACTTTAACGTTATCGTACCTGTTTCCGTAAACTTTACGGCGTTGCTGGTCAGATTGATCAGGATATTGCGGATATGGTCAAGCTGCGCCGCAACAGCTTGGTCGCTCAGTGCTTCGGCTTCTAGATGAATTCTCAGACCTTTTTCCGCCGCCGCCAACTGCAAGATGTCACGTACATCTGTCATGACATCCACGATACTGAACTCTTTTGGTTCCGGCAGTTCTTCCTGCGTATCTGATCTCGCAAAGGTTAGTAGTTGGTTGATCAGATGTAACAGATGCTGGCCGGCGGATACGCTGGTGCTCACCATCTGTTGTTGTGCTTCAGGCAGTTTCATGTCGAGCAAATGTGTGCCGTACCCGATAATGGCATTCAGCGGCGTTCGCAGTTCGTGGCTTATACTTGCCAAAAACAGGCTCTTCGCCTTATTTGCGCTTTCAGCTTCTTTGGTCGCTTTGGATATTTTGATAATCAGGGTCGAACAATATGCAGGAACGACGATCAAACCACCCAAGAGGCCTAAAGACAGGGATAAATTGTGATGCCAGTAGGGCACGGAATATATAGTCCAACCGAATGACATTGTTCCCAGCGCAGCCGCAATGCCAAGCCATTTGATACCAAAGCGGAAGCCATAGCCTAATATTACCCACAGATATAATGGATAGAGCGCAGCAACTGCTCCGCCGCCAATTTCAAACAAATAGGTCGACACACCGAAGTCAACCACCAAGCCCGCCAATCGTCGACTGTTGCTTGGCCCAGGCTTTAAGCGATAAGCGATAAAGATCGCCAGGCTGCCTAAAAGGTGCAGTTGAAAGCCGAGCATCAGGTCTGCATTCCCGTCAAGGAAATAGGTGACGGTTAGCGCGATCACGATCAAAACCAGTCGGTTTATGATCATCTCCCGCTCACGGTCACGACCGCGCTCGGCAGAATCGCTGTGATGTGAATGACGGTGATGATGGGCGTGTTTGTGCGTGTTGCGGTGCTTGGTGGAGCGCTTGCTTTGCAAGAAAGGTAGCATGCCGCTATCCCTCCGCCGAACCGGCAACATGTTTCTGTTGTAGTCCGAACAACTTCGACAAGTCTGACGCACGCTGTGGTCGTGCTATTTTGAAGCCTTGAATCTCGTCACATCCTGACGCTTGGAGCAGTTCAAGCTGGGCATCATTTTCGACGCCTTCAGCAATAACCCGCATATCCAACGCGTGAGCGAGATGGGAAATTGTACCTATAATCGCACGGTCTGCAGCAGAATGTTCAATCCGCGATATGAAAGTACGGTCAATCTTCAAACAATTGGCTGGCAAATCTCTTAGATATTGTAGCGAGGAATAGCCGGTTCCAAAGTCATCTATCGAAATTCCAACCCCAACCTCGCGCAATCTGACTAAAGAGTCACTCACATGATCATTGTTATTCAGCAGCAATTCTTCGGTAATCTCAATCACAATCTTCGAAGGATCAATCTGGTTCAACTCAATGTTCTTCAACACTTCTTCGCAGATTTTCTGATTCTGAAACTGACGCGGGGATACATTGATAGCAACACGCGGAAGATCAACACCTTCATCTGCTGATCGCCTTATTTGGCTGCATACTTCGGCTATTACCCATTTGCCGACGGAGTCCATTATTCCCGTATCGTCTGCAACGCGAATAAACTGCACCGGCAGCAGGCGTCCACGCGTTGGATGATCCCAGCGGAGTAGTGCTTCCAAACCTACATATTCTAATGTTTTGGCATCGACTATTGGTTGATATTCAAGTGCGAACTGATCCTGACTTAAGGCATCACGCAATTCAATCTCAAGCGATGCATCTGCCTGGGCAATCTGGTTCATGCCCTCGGAGAAAAAACGATGACAGTTGCGGCCATTCGCTTTCGCATCGTACATCGCGAGGTCAGCGAGCCTCAGCAATTCTTCATATTCGTCGCCATCATTCGGAATCAAGCTAACGCCGATACTGGCTCCGATGACCTGCTCGATTCCGCTTATGGAATATGGTTCATTAATCGCTTTCAATATTTTTGTGCAGCGGGAGTTGATCGCATCAGGTCCGCTGACTTTACCAAGAATAATGGCGAATTCATCACCGCCAATACGTGCCGCGAAATCGTCCGGTCCGATAATATCGAGCAACCGTTCTGCAACTTCCCGCAGCAATGTATCACCGCTGTGGTGGCCGCGTGTATCATTGATGACTTTGAACCGGTCGAGATCCAGCAGCAGTAGAGCAGATTCCTGACCGGTTTTTTGACAGGTGTCGATTGTTTTGCGCACTTTTTCCGCCAGCAGCGCACGATTGGGCAATCCGGTCAGCATGTCGTGCAAGGCCAGATGTGTGCGATGTTCTTCGGCAAACTTGCGGGCGGTGATGTCGACCGCAGTAGTCAATACACCGATTGTCTCGCCCTTATGATTCAGCAGCGGAGACTTGTTGCAGTGAAAAATAAGCTCAACGCCATCGCTGGAAAATTTTTCCTCATAATGTGGGATCGGTTGTTCCGACTTCAGCACTATCTCGTTTCTGCGATTTGAATTTGTTGCTAGGCCAGGGCCCAGTATTTCGCCAAAATCTCGGCCGACCATCTCATCCGGCGTTTTGTCAAAAAGTGCCGATTGATAGGCATTAGTGAACAAGCAGCGACCGGCCCGATCGGTGGCATTGATCATGATGGGTATTGTATCGATGATCTGTTCCAGCATGCTTTTGTTTGCTGGCGCGTTACTATCCGGCATATCGGAAAGTGCGGCATGTTTCCTTTCGATCTCGGACGCCCGTTTTCTCAGATTGTCGCTTTTTTGGCTTTTTGTCAGAAGCGATGTCGCGCGCCGGCAAAATTCCACATGCGATACCGGGCTCTGCAGAAAATCAGTGGCACCGGCATCCAGCGCGGAAAGTCGGCATTCGCGGTCCTGATGAGCGGTTATCACGATTGCTGGCACATCACCACATTTAGACATTTTGCGGACTTTTTTGATGAACTCTGCGCCGTTCATCTGAGGCATTCTGTAGTCAACAACCAACAGTTCTGCGTTGTTGCTATTCAGCCATTCAAGCGCTTCCAATGGATCAGCAAATGTGACGGAGGAATATTCTTCCCCCATCATGGTCACAAACTGGGCATAAATCCTGAGATTTGTAGGCCGGTCATCGACGATTAGAACGCGCGTGGTCATATAGTCGCAATAAGAGGCGATAATCAAAATAAGGTTAACGCGTCATTGGTATTGTATCGGGTTGTATCTTTGTTAGCCAACCTTTGGAAATCAGCCAAAAATTATGTTTTTTGAGTACAGAGTCGAGTTTACCCTCGGCTCGCGCAGTGGTTCTGCGAATGATCATTTTTGTTCAGAGGGAGCAAAGAATGAAGAAATTCACTCTTAAGTCCGGCAAATCACATTCTATTTTTGGGAGATATTGCTTTTAAGCGACCAGATGCGAATATTTTGTCCCCAATCCTATCCTACCTTATTTCAAAGCAGGTTGCGCCTGATATTGGATTGAACCATTTTGGTTGTGATGCTTCTTGCCACCGGAACTCCAATTCAGCATTGCGATTACAAGGTTAAAACAAGAACAATGATGTTCATCATTGTAAGATAGATCCGCAGCTGTTGTTCAAGGGGGAAATAGTGGAATTTACCTATGCTGAGATACTGGATATCTTATCCACCAAACATAATGTTGCCAGCGCTAAAAAAGTGGCCTTTCGTGGGCGATTGCAGCATTTTCAACGACTTGGGTTTCCTGCAGGTGCTAATACCGGAAAAGGCAAGGGCGTTGCCTATTCATGGCGTGAGCTTTTCTTGATTGGTTTGGCATTGGATTGCCTGGAAATCGGATCCACACCAGATCGAAGTGTAAACGAAATTGTTAAATTTGAAGACGTTTTCTTGTCGGCAATTGCCAGTGTTGGGCTGGGTGCTCAGGAAGAGGATAGCCGGGACTTTAAATGTTTCCTGATTGTTGAATTGTCTAACCTTATGTCTTTAAAAGAAGAAGCGGATTGGAGCCAAATCGTTAAACTGCTGTCCCATCAGGATATGATGCAAATCTTGTCCAGTGAAGGTTTGGACGCCCATCGTTCTCCTTATGCGTTGATTGATTTGCGTCAGTTTCTCGCTGCCATTTTAAACGGCGTGTTTAGCTGTCTTGAGTCACCAAAAAAAATGATCATTGGTGATTTTAAAGCCTGGGCGATGCAGCAGCCATAACGATCTTTTAGACTATGAGTTGAGCGATGGGCGGCATGCTGATTGAAGCCTATGGTCATGGAAGTGTTCCAATTTATTATGATTTGTCCGGTTGAGGATAACCGTGGAGCTGTATAGCATCGATCGCTACTGACATGGAGTAAGCGTGTGATTCCCAGTGAGCATTATGAACAGCAATATCTCGATCTGATGCGGCATATCTGGACGCAGGGCGATGAACGAGTGGACCGTACCGGTGTGGGAACAAAGGCAATTTTTGGTGCGACAATGCGTTTTGATCTGGCTGACGATGCGATTCCGCTGCTGACTACCAAGCGGGTGTTCTGGAAAACCGCAGCTAGAGAAATGCTCTGGTTCCTGACCGGGGATACGAACATCCGTTCGCTGGTAGAACAAAAAGTTCATATCTGGACCGACTGGCCGCTGGACAAGTACCGGAGAGAAACCGGTGAAGAAATCGACCGAGATGCATTTGAACAGCGGATCATCGAAGATGATGCGTTTGCTAAGCAATGGGGTGACTTGGGCCCGGTCTACGGCAAACAATGGGTTGATTGGCCGCGCTACACGCCGGCCGGTGAGGGGCTCTATCGTCTTGAAGAGAAAGGTATCAACCAGATAAAATTGCTCGTTGACGGGCTGAAAAACAATCCCGGTTCTCGTCGCCATATATTTACGGGTTGGAACGTCGCTGAATTGGATCAGATGGCTTTGCCACCCTGTCATAAAACATATCAGTTCTATGTATCAGGTGACAAGCTATCGGCGATACTCTATCAGCGCAGTTGCGACCTCGGGCTGGGTTTTGCTTTCAATGTATTTTCGGCGGCATTGTTGATCCGCATGATCGCTCAGCAGTGTGATCTGGAACCAGGGCAACTGGTTTGGAATGGCGGCGACGTGCATCTTTACTTAAACCATTCAGAGCTTGTCGAAGAACAATTATCGCGCGAGCCTGCTGGCTCCCCCAAATTCAAAATATTGCGGAAACCGGAATCTGTTTTCGACTATCGGATTACTGACTTTGATGTTCTGGACTATAGCCCGCAACCTCATATTTCTGCGCCTGTTGCCGTTTAGGCGGTAATCCCAAACTACAGTGCAATATTACTGCAGCTGGTTACTGCAGCATAACGCTGCGCAACTTTATTGCATCGCGGCAATTCAATTTTACAATAAAATGTGATATTCGTACTGTCTTAGCGAGTCGTAGGGGTTCCTAAAACAGTAGTTTCGATTAGTTCAACCAACTCTTAGGGAGAGCTTGAATGTCGTTTTCTGTCTTTAGCCGTTCTTTATTTATAACCGCATCTTCAACAGCGTGTCTTGCCGGATTGGCTGTGCCGGCTCAAGCGCAGACGGGACCAAGTATCGCGGACACTTCCGCCCAATCCCGCCCCGTAATGGTTGAAAATGCTCCCAGTATTGTCATTCGGGATGATCTCACATTGGACGACCCGCCCCCGGTAGGTGTTTTCGATAATATTGTTGATGTGACGGGCGTGGGGCAGATGACGGTGCGGCCTGATCAAAATACAACTGGCTTAGGTTTGTGCACCGGCAGTTTGATTAACCCTCGCACGGTCATATTTGCGGCCCACTGCGTGAACGACCAAGCTGCGGATAGCTATGGCTTTGCCTCAGGTGGAACGGCAATTGCCTTTGGCTTTAGCGCTGATAATCTTCCTGCCGTTCGTCGTTGGGTTGGACTTGATGGCGGTACCGCAAATCAGACGGACGTGGATTTCAACATCTACAATGTTGAGCAGGTCTGGTATGATGAGCGTTCCATACCTACCGGATTTTTAGAGGCAGATGTCGCGCTCGCAACGCTTGATACACATGCTGACGGTGTCCCAACCTGGACACTTTTGTTTTCGCCATTGAGAGAAGAAACGCACGGCGTAATAAACGGATATGGAGCAAGAGGACTGGGGCCCGATGGCTCCAATCTCGGCATTGATTTTCGCCGTCGTATTGCAGAAAACATGATCTCATCCGCCAGCTCGCTGGACGATAGGAATAATTTTCTCTTTGGACCTGGTGACCCGGCATTGCCGCAGACCCTTTATAATACGGATTTTGATAGTCCGGCGGGAGAAGCGGTTTTTGATCCGGAAAATGGCTTGTTCGATTTTGATCTGTATGACGGAGCTGCCTTGCCGCGCGAAGGAACAACAGCAGGCGGGGATTCTGGGAGCGCATTGGTTGCTGACGAGCTTTTCGACAAACCGGTCATTACATCCGTGTTGTCTGGTGGTTCGAGGTTTTTCGGAAGCGAGGATGACCCCAATCCGGAACTGACATTCCAACCATTCTCATCCTATGGCACGCAAAGTTTCTATCAGCCACTTTATCTGTTCTGGGATCAGATTGTTGCAAACAACAGTTACGTCTATGCTTCCAGTCGTGCCGGCACGCGCAACTGGATGAACCCACGTCATTGGGTTCAGGATATGGATCCGAACTATGCCATCAGCGTCGATGGAGACCTCGTAAATGCTCTGCCGGGTTTTGAAGCTCAGGGCGTTACCGGCGACACACCGAAATTTGGGAATGTTTGTTTCCTTGATGACTGTCTCGACCTTTCAACCTTAAGCGTCGAGTTTGATGAGGGCACTCCGAATAGCGTCTTTATTGAAGGTGGCCCTGGAAGTCGGAACTTCGTCCCGAACAACGTAGTCGCTGATCCATCAGCTGGTGTCCGCGCCCGCTATTTTGAAGTAACACTGGCAGCCATTGGCGCAACAAGGCTACGTGATGACGTAACAATTGATCGTCTGAATTTAGAGGGCGCAGCGCGGTTAGATATTCGCAGGCGAGGAAACCTGAAAGTCTGGGGAGATTATACGCAGACTGGCGGTTGGCTTGATCTTCGCGGTACTCTTACGACGGGTGAGGCTTTTCTTGGTGTAGGGTTATTGACCGGGAATGGCCTTTTCGATCCCACGTTCCTGACCTCTGTAAATGGCTCGATAGCGCCAGGCCGCGACTTTGGTGATACCGGCACCTTAACAATCGCGGGGGATGTCATCCTTGCTTCCGGCACGTTGTCAATTTTTGACGTTAGCCGGACCGGCAATGACAAGCTGGCTGTACTTGGTGATGCCGACAATCTTGGTATCATTTCCTTGGGAGGTACCGCCGCGGTAGTCAATGCCTTCGGCCGCAACAGTGCGAGGTTTGGTCAAACCTTTGAAATTGTCACAGCCGAAGGTGGTGTGGAAAACACCTTTGACGACGTTGTTGGAAGGATTGGTGTACTTTATCCAGAGCTGATTTATGGTCCCAATAACGTAACCGCGAGAATGCGGGCTATCCGTTTCTCTGATTTCTTCAGCGGAAATGGCATTATCAACCCATTTTCATTGGCATTTGCCAGTGCGCTAGACGGCGCTCGAAGCAGCTCTTACAACGATCTGTCCGACGTCTTCGGTTTGATTGATGTTATGGAAGCCAGTCAGTTAAGTGCGACCTTCCAAAATCTCTCGGCATCTCAAGCCGGGCGGACGACGACACTCGATCAGCAACAAGGCGCCGCCATGCGTAATCTGGTATCCGATCGTCTGTCGTTGCTTGGTGCCAAAGAAGGTGTGAAAGGCAAGATCAGGATCATCGGTGCTCCGGGAGTCCTGAACAGTCGCGAACTCACCAATAGCTCAGCTTCACAGCTAAGCTTTGCCGGAAACTACCAGTCTTCCAACTGGAATGCAGTGCAACTACCTGAGAACATGAGTGGCTTTATGTCGGCTGGATATGATCAGTCTGCATTGGCATTTGGTGGTAATGGTGCGCAAGACAAACAAGGAAGCTGGCATATTGCCATGGGCCTGGAATTTGGCTTGAATGATCGCGCCACTCTCGGCACTGCCTTTGGTTATGCTGACGGTGCTCAGCAAGTTAGCGGAAGTCTGGCGAATGTTGAGACCAACCAAGCGTCTGTCTACGGTAATTATCGTCTCGGCGGGAATTTCTATATCGGCGGGCAAGCGTCGATGTCACATTCCCGGATTGACTCGGACAGCAGGATAACCGGTGCAGTTGCTCTCAGCAGTCTGGATACCAGTTCCTTGGCATTCGCGAGTGAGGTTGAAGCTGGCTACAACATCGATGTAGATGGTTTGCTACTGACACCACGTGCCAGCATCGGCTTTTCATCCTACGATGTTAATGGGTTCCGTGATAACGCCGGTAGTCTCGCTATGGCTGTGGATGAGATTAGTCGTTCTGGTCTGGAAGCCAAAGTCGGATTGAAAATATCCGGCAGCACCAAAATGGGTTTTGCCTCGGGATGGTCATTCCAGCCTGAGATGAAGCTGGACTATGTCAACCGGATTTCCGGAAATGACACGAACTTTAGTGTGCGTTTCCTGGATGCAGAAAACCTGCCGTTTGCATTGCCCATTGGTTTGCAAGATGCATCTTATGGCGAGATGAAAGGCGGATTTAACCTGACCAATGGTCCATTGAGCTTTGGTGCGGCTATTGAAACCCGAATGGGGCAGCAAGTCTTCCGCGATGACCGTGCAGTCGTAAATATGTCTGTGCGCTTCTGAATGTAGACATCGCTCAACATAAAGTGGAAAAGGGGTGCAGATATCTGCGCCCCTTTTTTAGTCCAGCGGCATAGGACAGATATATTGACCTTTTTGGAAAGATGAAATATTATAACAAAAGATTGAAATAAATATTGCGCTGCAACAATGTAGTGAAGCAGGAGATTTTGGATGGCTGACGACAATAGCAAAACCAATTTACCGCCATTATCCCTGCATGTTCCTGAACCGAAATATCGCCCGGGTGATACGGTTGATTATAGCGATGTAGACATACCAAGCGCAGGTGATCAACCGCGTCCCGATGTCAGTAGTGATCCGGCAATCATGCGTGAAATGGTGTATGATATGGTCCGGGTGCTGGATGAAGACTATAAAGCAGTTGGGCCATGGGATCCGAAGCTTTCTGATGACACGCTGCTCAAGATGCTGAAAACCATGGCACAAGTGCGAGCGTTTGACGACCGGCTACACCGCATGCAGCGACAGGGCAAAACCAGCTTCTATATGAAATCCACGGGTGAAGAGGCGACTTCAGTTGCGGCAGCCATGGCGCTGCATAGCGATGATATGTGTTTTCCTAGTTACAGGCAACAAGGGATACTTTTTGTTCGCGGTTATCCGATGGTGGACATGATCAACCAGATTTTCTCTAACCGGGAAGACAAGTTGAAGGGTCGACAATTGCCGATTATGTATTGTTCGCGCCGGTTGGGTTTTTTCTCCATATCCGGAAATCTGGCGACCCAGTATCCACAAGCTGTTGGATGGGCGATGGCCAGTGCAGCCAAAGGCGATACGCGTATTGCGGCGACCTGGTGTGGCGAAGGATCGACAGCGGAAGGCGACTTTCACAGCGCCATGACCTTTGCGACTGTCTACAACGCGCCAATCATCATGAACGTCGTGAACAACCAATGGGCCATTTCTTCTTTTTCAGGTTTTGCCGGCGGAGAGCGAACAACCTTTGCGGCACGGGCTGCAGGTTATGGCATTGCCGGCTTGCGAGTGGATGGCAATGACCCATTGGCGGTTTATGCCGCAACCCAATGGGCGGCGGAACGGGCGCGAACCAATAATGGCCCTACATTGATCGAGCACTTCACCTACCGTGCGGAGGCACACAGCACATCTGATGACCCGAGCGCTTATCGCAGCGCGCAGGAGCGCGAAGAATGGCCTTTGGGCGATCCGATTACACGATTGAAGCGCCATTTGATCCATCGCGGTGTTTGGAGCAAGGGGCAGCATGAAGCGCTCGACAAAGAATGTATTGAGGCCGTGAAAGTGGCGACCAAGGAAGCCGAAAAAAACGGCATTTTGGGTCATGGTCTGCACCAGCCGTTTGAAACCATGTTCCAGGATGTGTTTGAAGAAATGCCTTGGCATCTGAAAGAACAGAGCGAGCAAGCGAACAAGGAACGGGAAATCAAATGGCCAGATGCGGAGGCATCTAGATAATGACAACTATGAACATGATAGAAGCCATTAACAGTGGCCTGGACAATATGATGGCGCGCGATGATGATGTTGTCATCATGGGCGAAGATGTCGGCTATTTTGGTGGCGTTTTCCGGGCCACAGCAGGACTTCAGGAAAAGCATGGCAAGACGCGGTGCTTCGATACGCCTATCAGCGAATGCGGTATTATCGGTGTGGCCGTCGGCATGGCAGCTTATGGGATGCGGCCTGTGCCAGAGATCCAGTTTGCAGACTATATCTATCCCGGGCTAGACCAGCTTGTGTCCGAAGCGGCGCGTTTGCGTTATCGGTCTGCGGCTGAGTTCACCAGCGCGATTACGGTGCGCTCGCCCTTTGGTGGCGGCATTTTTGGGGGACAGACGCATAGTCAGTCGCCGGAGAGCATGTTTACGCATGTTTGTGGTTTGAAGACGGTGATTCCGTCTACCCCTTACGATGCCAAGGGGCTGCTGATTTCGGCTATTGAAGACAATGATCCGGTGATGTTCTTTGAGCCCAAGCGGATATATAATGGCCCATTCACCGGCTATTATGACAAGCCGGTCGAGCCTTGGTCGAAATTTGAATCTTCAGAGGTTCCCGAGGACTACTACAAGATTCCGATTGGCAAGGCGAACATCGTACGGGAAGGCGATGCTGTTACGGTGCTGGCTTATGGTACGATGGTGCATGTCGCCAATGCAGTGGTTGAAGAACATGGCATCGACGCAGAAGTCATCGATTTGCGCACGCTTGTCCCGCTGGATATCGAGACGATCGAGGCATCGGTGAAGAAGACCGGGCGCTGCCTGATCATTCATGAGGCGACGCGGACCAGCGGATTTGGCGCTGAACTGTCCGCTCTAGTGCAGGAGCGTTGCTTCTACCACCTTGAGGCACCGATTGAGCGGGTTACCGGATTTGATACGCCTTACCCACATTCGCTGGAATGGGCTTACTTCCCGGGACCGGTCCGGATTGGCGAGGCTTTGGATAAGATAGTCGGGGAGCTGACATCATGAGCATTTACACTTTCAACCTGCCGGATATTGGAGAAGGCATTGCCGAGGCGGAGATCGTTGCGTGGCATGTGAAGGTTGGGGATCGGGTCGAGGAAGATGACCAGATTGCCGACATGATGACTGACAAGGCAACCGTTGAAATGGAAGCGCCTGTATCGGGAACGATTGTAGCTGTTGCCGGGGAAGAGGGTGACATCATTGCGATTGGTTCGATGCTGGTTCAGATTGAGGCGGAAGGTGACGGAAGTGCCGCGGAATCGGTGCCTTCCGAAAGTGATGCAGAGGCTGAAAGCGACGCTATGACGTCGCCTCAAGAGATTGAAATAAAAGAAGAAAGCAAGCCCGAGGCCGAAGTTCCCGCGCCAACACCCGAAGGTGACAAAACCGTTACGGAACCACCCAAAAGTGACGTCATGACAGCAGAAAACGCACCATCGGCCAAGGTTCTCGCGACCCCCGCTGTGCGCAAACGCGCTGCGGATATGGGGGTCGATCTGAGCCTTGTGAAGGCCCAGGGTGAGCATATCCGCCACAGCGATCTCGATGCCTATCTCAGCTATGGCAGCGGGCAGGGCTATCGGCCCGCTGGCGCTTCCCAGAAGCGTGATGACGAGACGATCAAGGTCATCGGCATGCGCCGCAAGATCGCGCAGAACATGGCGGAATCGAAGCGTCATATTCCGCATTTTTCCTATGTCGATGAAATTGATATGACGGCGCTGGAAGACATGCGCGCGGACCTCAATGCCAATCGCGGCGACCGGCCAAAGCTGACCATGTTGCCCCTGATGATCGTCGCCATTTGCAAATCATTGCCGCAATTTCCGATGCTCAATGCCACTTATGACGACGAGGCAGGCCTTGTGACGCGTCATGGCGCTGTGCACCTGGGCATGGCCACACAGACCGAACAAGGCCTCATGGTGCCCGTTATACGGGACGCACAGGACAAGAATATCTGGCAATTGGCGGCAGAAATCGGCCGTTTATCGGCTGCTGCGCGCGATGGCAGCGCAAAGGCTGACGAATTGTCGGGATCGACGCTAACATTGACGTCTCTGGGGCCTTTGGGCGGTATTGCGACCACACCGGTGATTCAGCGCCCGCAGGTCGCGATTATCGGTCCTAACAAGATCGTTGAGCGCCCCATGATCATTGACGGCGAGATTCAGGCGCGCAAGCTGATGAATCTGTCGATCTCGTGTGATCACAGGGTCGTGGACGGCTATGATGCCGCCAGTTATGTGCAAGCGCTCAAGCATTTGCTCGAAACACCTGTATTGTTGTTCGCTGATTGACCCCAAGGCTTCGAAACATAGCGCAGCACGCTTAGTAAAGCTGTCACCTCCCCAAAGGTTCCGGCCCTGCTAAAGTTAGGTGCTGATCCGATCAGCTTTATTGATCCATCAACTGAAAGGTGACGGATGTATGACGCAACTAACCCCTTAAAGCCCCAGGTTTCCTAAGGTTTGCTGGTCAAATTTCAGGCGGAAGGTGATGAAGGGACCATCTCTGGTATAGCGACTTTCTTCAAAGTCACGGTCTTCAAAACCCACCACATTATAGCCGAGCGAGATATAGCCATTTTTAAACGGCGTGATCCCGATGCTCGGTCCTCCGCTATAGGCAATCGTATCAAAATCCGTGCCTATACGCGCAGTCGCCTGTCCGCCGATATCAATGGTGTCGGAAAGGTCGAACTTGACGTCCGCGCCGACCACATTGCTCCAGCCTTCGACATCATCTTCACCAAATTTATCGAAAACATAGCGGCTTCCCCAAAAGAAACTATATTCTCCGGCTTCGGTAAAGATGCCGTCATCCGCGTCAATCGGCGTATAATTGACGCTTAAACTATTGATAATTCTACGAGAAGTTACGTCACCATTGACGAGCAGCGGCGCGCCGCCAATCGGTCCGGACGTGCCCGCGGTCGCATTGCGCACGCGGTCTTCGCGAAATTCGAGTTTTTCGAGCCACGACCACTGACTGTCTGCCGGGCGATGGGCCCAGCTGGCTTCCGCTTCGATCACCCTTGTGCTGGTGCCGGTTTCGTCTTCGGCAACAAAGATGCTGCCCAAGGCGCCTAGGGAACTGCCTTCACCGATTTGTTTCAAAACGGCAGAGGTGAAGCCATAACGCTCGCTAATATCTCCATCGCGATATTCGGCGCGGGATACCCAACTCCAGTCATCATTTCTGAAGGTTGCCCCGGCGGTGACCGCGACGAAATCTTCCGTCAACGCGCCATCATTACCCAGGAAACCACCCGAAGCGACTGGTTGTTGATCATTAATCACATCGCCGCGGTCAAAACCCCCCAAGGTTTCGTTGCCGTCGAGTGAGAAATCGATCGTCCACTTGTCGTCGAGCGGAATAGACTGAGTCAGGCCGTAAGCCGCAAAGGTGCGCGGGCCAAATTCGGTAATTTCCTGTTGATTGGCGCTAACGACCGCTCGCGCTCCGTCCCATGGTGCAACATCGACACCAATGCGTGCCGTGCGCGCATCGATATTTTCGCCATCGGCAATTTCATAAGTACCGACCAGCTTGATATCGTTGGTGATCGCGTAGCGTGCGGTGACAGAGTGACGGGCCGGGAAGTCGATACTTTCATCCTGTCCGCCAAGCGCGAATTCGGTTTGCGCATCGAGTTCCAGCTTGCCGTCAAACAGTCTTTGCGTCGCACCAAGCCGTGCAAGTGTAGAGCGATTGACGCTGCCGTCCGACAATCTGTCTTCGGCATGGACGACGCCGGCGCGCAGGGCCGTATCATCGCTACGATATTCGATTTCCGCTGTGCCAGAGCGCCGACGGGCATCGGTGGTCAGGAAGTTTTCCTGATAACCGCTAGCGGCAAGCGACAGTTTGTCACTCAGACGCACCCGCGTATCGATGCCGAATTTGCGTGTGCCGCTTTCGGCCGCGTTGAGCTGACCCAGGCCAAAGCCTGCGGATTGCTGACGCACATAGGCGAGTACATCGAAATTGGAGCCATGATGCTCGGCCTCGACCAGCCAGGCGACGGCGCTATCCGCACCGCGCGGCTCACCGTTCAGCACATCGGCGGTTTTGTCTTCGCTGTCACTGGAAGCCACCTCTGCGCGGAATTCCGTTTTCAGATTGGGCCGGTAGCGGACATCCACGCCGACGAGATCGCTTTTAACGCTTTCATTCTCGTCATGGATCGCGGTTGCGCCGATTTTGAATTTCTTGTCCTTGGACTCGTAAGTCAGACGGCCACCAGCGTTGAGATCGCGGCCACCAACACCAAGCACCTCATATTCGGCGATGATGAATTGCGGATCGAGACCGCTGCTGCGGCTTAAAATCGGTTCGCGGAAACGCAAGGTGCCAGCGAGATAGTCGATATCATAATCGATATGACGCGTTAGTTCTTTGCGCTCGACGATACGGTCCGAACGCAGGCGGTCACGCGTTTCCAGCGTAATACGCTCGCTGTTCGCGATGATATCACGGGTGGAGAGGGCATAAGGGCCAGACAGGCCATTGCCCTGAATTTCCTCACGGCGGAAACGATTGGCGGCGTCCGCGCCAAAGGCCAGCGCGCTGACCTGATCGCTGCGATATTCGGCTTTCACACCGTTAAACGCGCGTTGGTAACGGGCCAGTTCCGGTTCGTTGATGCCGGTTTCATAATCACCGAACAGTGCATAAAATTGCGGCCGTTCAAGTTTTAGATAGAGTCGGCGCACCGATGCGGCGTCGTAGCGTTGCTCGGACCGATCGGCATAAACGGTGTAATAACGGCGCGGATCAATGACACCAGCAAAGCGGGTTTCATCTTCCTCTTTGTCGGTGTCGTAAGACAGCGTCATCAGCCATTTACCGGTGACACGGCCTTTGGCGTAGAGCGCGACACGGCCATCGAGATTGATATTGTCATCATCCTCGGTCAGATCTTCCAGACGCTCGTCGAGGGTGTTGAAACCCACGGTTCCTGCGGCAAAGCCGACCACGGTCCACGGACGATCACCGGGATCAAGCCAGGTTTCAATGCGCTGTTCGCGCGATACTTCGCCATCGCGGAACGGGAATGTGACGCTGACAGAACCGGAAGCCGTTGTCGGCGCGAGTTCGATATAGGCAATGCCCTCATCGCCCTCTACGCGCCATACTGGGGCACCGCGTTCGAGGCCGGAAAGCTGGTTTGCCTGCTGTGCATCCACCTCAATGGCGGGGGCGTAAGGGGCAGGGACGCTGAAGTCTCCGGTTGCGCCGTGATGGGCAGGGCGGCCGTCACGGTCGGTCAGGCGCACGGCCAAAATGGGCCGGGTTACGCCGTCTGCGATCAAAACGGATTTGTCTTTCAGCAGTTCTGCGTTGAGCGGGCTGGCCGAATAGTGGACGTCGCGGGTCAGTTCCTCGACTAGCTTGCCATTCTTGTCCAAAACCCTCGCAACGAGCGTGTTTTTCCGGTTTTTAATATCCAGGCCGCGCCAAATGCTGATCTGTACCGATCCATTGGCGCTTTTCTCTTTGCCCTCATATGATAGCGGATTGACCTTTTCGCCGTTCAAAGAGAGTTCGACTCGTTGGCCCTTGCGATGCTTTACTGCTGCTCGCAGGGACTTAACCCGCGGGTTATAGCCGGTTTCAGGGAAAACAAAGCCGATGCCCGGTGCCTGTCCGGCTAGCCAGTTACGTTCGGCACCAGCAGCTTCCTGATCGGAGAGAATTTCGGGTTTCTCGTATTTTTCGGCAGTCGTTACTTCGCGTGCAGCTACCTTTTTGGCGCGGAAATCTGCGCGTTTCAGCGCGCCGCCACGACCTTCGACAAAGCGCGAAATGTCGCTGCCGGCGGCGCGCGTGTTTTGCGCGCAGTTAATCGGAGCCATATCGGCAGGGAAAGTCGAAGGATCGACCTGAACGACGTGCAATCCGGGCCTGATGCCCTCAAAATGATAGCGGCCGTCTTCATCAGTGACGGTATAGGTTCCGTCCTGCAGCATGACGCGAATACCGCCAATTCCTGCGGCTTTGCGCGGGTCAACGCTGCATCCGCCGTCGGTAATGCGGCCGATAATCGTGAATCTTTCGGAGATGCCGTCCCTTTCTATGCGCACGGGCACACTGGCGACAGGGCTTTCGGCGCCGCGATTGTCGCGCGCCTGGGCCGTGTTGATCGCATCTCCGGGGCTGGCATCCTGACGGACTTCAGCCAAATAGGTGAGTAATCCGCTGCCTGCTGGGGGCAAAGCAGGGACAGTGACAGAGAAATTCTGTCCGTTGGGCTGCACAATGGGCGTTACAAGAGCGCCGTTATAGCGAACAGTATCGATGCGCAGGCGCATCGCGTTCGGCAACTGGTCCTCAATCGTAACTGCGCCGGTTGTGCGCACCGGATCGCTGTTTTGCACGGTCACCCGGTACTGGAGGGCATCACCCGGGACGGCAATCGCGGTGGATACCTCCTTGGTGAGGGTAATCGGCACGCCCGGTCTGTCGAGCGGGACGTCGACGCGCACCGGCGCCGGATCATTCAGCGTGATGATCCCGCCATATGAGCCGTCCACAATGGTGAAGGGCAGGCCGTCCGTTCGCCGGAAGCCGTCAAGCTCCTCAGGCGTGGCCGCCGAGGGCGCCGTATAGGGCGCTGGCGGCTCGATCAGCAGCCTGTACTGGCCGGGACGGGCAAATGGGAAGCGATAGAAGCCTTCAGTGAAATTATACACGTTGCCGCCGCTGTCGGTCACGGATCCGCCGGAAATCACTGTGCTGGGGAACACAGAGACACCGTCATCACCGAAAACTTCAGCTGGCAGGCCCGTGGCAACGTCTATGAGCGTTACCCGTGTGCCATCGACAGGGGCACCATCGCCGCTGTCAAAGGTTTCACCAAAGGGATCAATCAATATCCCGACTTCGACTGTGCCAATGGCACTACCGCTGACCTCATCAATACCAACGTTGAGCATATCGCCGGGCTGCACAGACAGAACGCAATCGCTCTGTACCGGCGCGGGCGGTATCGCTGCGGTATTGATCATGCCAACGAAACGACCGCTATTAATCTCGGTTTCGATGATGTTGATCGTCTCACGGTCGCCAGAAGGCGTCGTGAGGACAACATCGAAACTATCGATAGCGGCACTGTTCAGATTCTTGTTTGGGGCAAGAACTGAAACAATTAGGGGCTCTCCAGCGCGGATGCTGCTCGTTGGGGCGATAGCAGCCGGACTGGTATTGGTTCCAGCGAACGCGCCGCGTAGCTCAACCGGGACATTGCCGCCAGAGCTTCTGCAGATTGTTCCCGGAAGATTAAGCTGTTCCGCGCCTGGCGGATCATCAAAACGATATAAAGTGATCTCAGGCGGCACAGTTGGGGGTGCGACAACCTGAATATCGACGCGATTGGACGGGGTTTGCAAGCGCGTACTGCCAACGTCCCATTCGGCCTCTGCGACATTGGTAATAAGGGGAAAGCTTTGGGCGTGCGCAGGAATCATAGAGGCAGGCGCGATCATCGCTCCTGCAGCAAATGCCAGGCTGACTGGCTTAATAAGATTGGTTAACCAACGCATCCAAAAGGGGGGAGGCGGCGGCTTCCCGAATGACCGGAAAGCCGCCGCAATCCTTGACCTTTAGTCGACCGTTGCCCGGAAGAGCAGCGTTTCGGTAACGCCGGCAGCGACATCGCCGAGATCACCGGTGATGACACCGGATGATTCTGACAAAGTACCTGCGTCGGCATTTACACCCGTGCCATCGCAGGCAAGGGCAGAACGAACACCGTTAGCCGCCGGAATGGTGGCTGGTCCGGATACCGGCGCCGTTGCATAGAATGACAGATCCAGAGCGGAAATATCATCAGAAATGCTGACGCTTGTAGCGGTTGCACTGCCCGTCGCGTTGGTCACGGCGATACAATATTCGATCACCGCACCCGGAATGGATTTCGGGTTGGTGCTGCCGTTTACCGGATCCCACAATACGGAACTGGACTTCACAACGCTGACATTGGCGGCGGAAATCACGAAGTTATCCGTGTCCGATGCCGATGCATTGACGTAGACATTGTCGATATTCGCTGCGTTAACAGTACCATCTTCGGTATTTGCGCCCGCGTTGACGGTGTAGTCACCACCAAGGCTTCCGCCTGTAGCACCCTCTTTGATGGTTGCTGTCAGCGTGATGCCTGCGGCGTCACCGGTTGCAAGACCAAGCGGAATGTCACCGACAACATAGACGGTCGCATTGGCGTCTTCAGCCAGCTCGTCAATGAATGTCGCGGTGTCTTCCGCTGGCTGGTAGCCAGGAGTTGCGCCGGATTCGACGAAGATGAGCAGCCCGGTCACATCAAAATCATCGGTACCGCTAAATGGGGTCGCGGCTCCGGTTGTTTGCTGTGCAGCGCTCAGTTCAAAGTCGACGACATCGTTTGAATCGTTGGTCACCGTGTAGGTCAGGAAGGCCGGATTAGGCGCGCCTGCCGTCTGGCCTGGCGTAACCGATTGGGCAGCACCATTAGCTTCCGAAACGGTCAGGTCGAGCTTACGGTCGACTGTGAACGTGTCTGAATCGGTTTCAGCCGTCTGGGATACGCCGCCAACCTGATAGTTTACGGTGACGTTGTTGGTAATCGCGTCGCCTGCGGTCGTTCCTGCAGCAAATGCCGGGTTTGCACCCAGCATTGCGGCAGTAACAGTGCCTGTGGCAACGAGAAGTTTCAGTTTACTGGTCATTACTGTACTCCTGTTTCACTCTATTGTGGATCGCCTTACCCCCGCGGCGATCCGATACGGTTTGCGGTCATTTTACTGTCCCGCGAAATACAAGTTTTCCTTCCGAACCCACTGAAAGAGAACGATTAAATTTCCACTTGATATGCGTTACGTCGCTCATCAGGGCAGGGCGAACCTCCCCGTTTGTGCGCGTATATGTAAGAGCCGAAAGCGGCCCCCAGTTTTTGCCTCCGTCAACGGAGACAATTTCGGTGCCATCAGACGTTCCATTGAACGCGACCGCTTTGGGGAGCGGGTTGGTGACAGAGAAATCGGTAGCTGGCGTGCTGCCAACATTCTTATATTTGACAACGAAGACGAGATTATCGCCTGGAATGACCGTTTTGGGTTCTTCCAACATCACGGAAGTTTGTCCGTCCGCGTTTTCGATCTTGCGTTCGACAAAAACATCACTGGAAAGCGCGACATTATTGGCAGCCATGGCCACGCCGGGTGTGATCCCCGGAATTGCTAGGGCTGCAAGCATTGCTAAACGTTTCAAAAGATTGATTTTCATCCGATTTTCCTCAATCTATCGTTACTTGGAAAGTGATGGTGCGGGTCTGGCCGCCGGCAACCGTGCCCAGGCTGACTGCAATCTCGCTGCCGTCAAATGACCCGGCGTCAGCATCGGCATCGCTATCGGTCAGGTTTCCGCCTTCCAGAGTGATGCTTTCTGCCGTGTAGGTCGTATCAGTGGGTATATCGTCGGTGATATTCAGGTTGGTCAGGCTGCCTGATCCCGTGATTGTAGCAACGAGCTGATAGGTAATAGTCGCACCTGGAACCGGCTGATTGCCGCCAAATTGATCGGTCACAGTCGCACTTTTTACCAGCGCGACCTGCGCCGCCTGTATCAAGAAGAAGCTGCTTGCTTCGCCGTCGGCGCCGGTTGAACCGACAACGGCGTCACCGCCGCCATCACCTTGACCGGCAAAACTGGTACCAGGCGTGCCGCTTCCTGTAATAGCCACGGCGGACAATTCGACTTCTGCGCGTTGCCCGTCTGTTGCGGACACCGGGATATCCGACAATATAAAGACGTTTACGCTAGCATCTGGTGCCAATACCGGATCATTTGAGCCGGGTGAATAAATCGTATCAACACCGGGATCAAAAACACCATTGTCGTCGGTATCCAGATAGATAACGGCGTTACTGGTATCGAAATCGTCGCCGCCCTTGGCTGTATCGGCTGTGAGCGTAAAGGCTTCATTGCCGTTGCCAGTGTTGGTGACTTGATAGGTTGTAACTTGCTGTGTGGCACCACTATCTGCAGCAATGTCACCCGGGTCGGCTGATGCGACTGTTACATCAAGCAGTTCGTCCACGGTAATGGTTACGGTATTTGAATCGATAACGACAGGACCGCCGGGGCCATCGTAGGACGCTTGGGCGGTATTGAGAATATCCGTGCCAGCTATCGTGCCAGCGGCATTGGCCGCGGACATGCCCACTGTCCCCAGCGTCATGACGGACAGCGTGGCGGCCAGCGTCATGGCACCGCGTTTTGCTATCGCGCCAACAGGCTGAAGACAGCCCGTCAAACATGCTTTTCCTACATAATTCATGAACTTGATATGCAGGAGAAAGGCAAATATTTCGTAAAGATGACGTCAAAAAGTCGTTGCCGTCATTTCAAATAAAATCCATAAAAAACAGATATATAACATATATTTCAGCAGGAAATGTAACGTTTGCTTAATGCCATTTTAACTGTAACGATTTGTAACATATGTTAAACTGTGTAACGCTTTCATCCGAAATGGGGGCTTCGCAAAACCGTGATTTCAAATTGGCCTATTGGGTCAAGTTGACGCCAGATCGGTCATCGGGCTTGCCGGAATTTCGCAATCAAATCAGCGACCCAATAAGCGGGAAGCAAATTTTCTTTGAATCTTTGCAAGAGTGTTGTTGACAGTCAGGCAGAGCTCTTATACTTGCGCTTCTCCACTGCATATCCCGGCGAACATGCCGGTGCATAAGCGGGTGTAGCTCAGTTGGTTAGAGCGCCGGCCTGTCACGCCGGAGGTCGCGAGTTCAAGTCTCGTCACTCGCGCCATTGCCTCAAAAAGAGGTTATTGGCGGTTCAGGAACGGAATTTCCCGGTATTTATCCATAGCAGTAGCGGTTTGATGGGATATATCCAGATTATCCCGGCGATTACGTAGATCGGTAGCTGCAACCAGAAATTCAGATCGCTGATCCAGTCGATCAGGCTAACAACAATACCGCTCCAGATCAAAATGAAGACCAGCATCAAAATCACACCAACAGGAGCGCGCCAATTGGGTGCATCTGGCGGATTGTAAGGCTGTTTCTTGTCCGGATCTGTCGTCATGACGTCATATTAACTCGTTGAATTATCTCAGATTCTGTCACGATCATGTCCAAAGTGACGTCATGAGGCTGCATCGGGATATTATCAGCTTCCTGTACCGACCAGGCAAGGCCAATTCGGGTTGCATCAGGGTGTTTTGCGAAGGTCCGATCATAGTGGCCCTTGCCTTGGCCGAGTCGGCCCATTGATCGATCAAAAGCAATCATCGGGGTTATTATGAGATCTGGTACCACGACTGGACAATCGGCCTTGGGTTCCGCAATATTCTGATATCCAGCTTCTAGCAATTCCATGGTGTCGACTTGCCGGAACTCCAAGGGGGAATCCCCTGTAACTGCCGGAAACGCGATGATTTTTCCTATCTCGATACAATATTCAGCGAGCTTGGCGGTAGGAGCTTCAGAGCCCATTGCGCTGTACATGGCGACGATATTGCTCTGTTCAATCAGTTTGGCCAAAGGCGAGGGAGGGCGTCGGAACGCCAGACCTTTTGTCGCAGCATCCAACTGGCTGTAAAAAGCATCGCGTCGCCGCCTATACTCTTCACGTAATTTCTTCTTTTCATCTGATAAGTTATTCAAAGATAGATCTTTCTTGGAGAAAGGTGACGGGACCGCCAGGGTCGTTTACCGGAAAATCCTCTGACGCCAATTACGTCAGGTGGGCGCCATATGCTTCGAACCCGACTTCCAAAAAGTCCGCAATCCGAGCAGGGACAGCTCCCTTGGATGTTATATCGCCTCAGGGATGTTCGCTTCTGGCTCGTGCCAGGCAGTACCCGTCAACAGCTATCTAGGGAACATTGGCGGTCTGCTCAAGGCTGTTCGCAAAGGCTTCTGCGCGATCTGCCAGTTTTTCCAGCGCAAGGAGCACGCGTTCATCTTCAGCATCGTTGGTTTTCTGGGGCTTACCAGCCGGTGGAATGGCGGGTTGAGGTGCCGGTTCATTGCGGTCGGCATTTTTTGTGGCATGAAGTTCGTCCGCCAGCAAAAGGGATGTGAACAACAGCATCCGGCTTTCGGTTAACCCTGCAGGATCGCCAGCTTCTCCTGCTTTTGCGTCAACCATGGCTCCCAGTTTGCCAAGATGCTCTTCTTCGCCATCCTGGCAGGTGACCATGAACGAACGGCCGCCGATTTCCAGCTTCACCTGTGCCATATCAGCGCTCCTGCCGGGCAATCAGCCCGTCTATCGTATGGATGGCCTGTTTCATTTCTTCTTTCAGCGCCGCGTGCCGTTTTTCCAGCTCTGGATCGACCTGTGGGGCAGTTGTGGCTGCCTTGACCGTTTCTATGCGACTGAGCGCCCGCTCTATGCGGCCGATCGCGAGGATCACTCGTTCGTTTTCCATGACTTGGTTCCGACTTATAAGTTATTGTGTTTCATTGGTAACAATCTCGGGCCGCTGCGTAAACACTAGATCGGTGAAGCGCAGCCTTGACGATATGAGCGCAGGCCATCAAAGGGTGTGTCAAAATGGCGAATCGGTAGATTTCCAATATTCCATCGTTGCCATAATTTGATCACTGCTGGGGGATCCGAAAAACATGGCCGTTTCCGATAAAATTTCCGAAAAAACCATGGCAAATGCCATTCGCGCATTGTCGATGGATGCGGTGCAAGCGGCCAATAGCGGCCATCCGGGTATGCCCATGGGTATGGCCGATGTGGCGACCGTATTGTTCAGCGATTTCCTGAAATTCGACCCGAAAGCGCCAAAATGGGCGGATCGCGACCGGTTTGTCCTGTCTGCGGGTCATGGGTCCATGCTGATCTATTCGCTTCTACACCTGACCGGTTATGAGCGTCCCACATTACAGGATATCAAGGATTTCAGGCAATTATCGTCGCCTTGTGCGGGCCATCCTGAAAATTTCAAACTGGAAGGCGTTGAGGCAACCACCGGGCCTTTGGGGCAGGGCTTTGCCATGGCCGTCGGCATGGCGATTGCCGAACGGCATTTGAACGCGCATTTCAGCGATGATCTGGTGGATCACAAAACCTGGGTTATCGCGGGTGATGGCTGTCTGATGGAGGCAATCAACCATGAAGCGGTTGGTTTGGCCGGACATCTACAGCTGGGCCGCCTCAACGTTTTGTGGGACGATAATGGTATAACCATTGATGGCGGCACGGATTTGTCTACCAGTGAGGATATTCCGGCGCGTTACCGGGCTTCTGGCTGGCATGTGGTGTCCTGTGACGGGCATGATTTTGACGATATTCGCAAGGCGCTCAAAGAAGCGGAAGCCGATCCACGACCATCACTCGTCGCCTGTAAGACAATAATTGGCTACGGCTCTCCAAACAAGCAGGGAACCTCCGCAACCCACGGCGCTCCGCTCGGGGAAGAGGAAATAGCGGCAACCCGTGAGCAATTGGGTTGGAATGAAAAACCTTTTGAAATTCAAGATGATATATTGGCGTCATGGCGACAAATTGGTGAAAAAGGAGCGGTAAAACGGGCGGAGTGGGAAGCACGTTTGAAAGCTCATACTCTTTCTGAAGAGTTTGAGCGTCGGATGTCTGGCGCTTTGCCCGACAGTGGTGCGATGCAGGACTATCTTGATAGCCTGGCACAAGATCCACCCAAAGTCGCTACCCGCAAGGCTTCTGAAATGGCATTGGGTGCGATTACAGCTGCGTTGCCGGAAATGGTGGGCGGCAGCGCTGATTTGACCGGATCAAACAATACCAAGACGGATTCGACCAAGCCCTTGACCAAAGATGATTATTCTGGGCGCTATATCTATTACGGCATCCGCGAATTTGGCATGGCGGCGGCCATGAACGGTATGGCGCTGCATGGCGGTATCATCCCTTATGGCGGCACATTTCTGGTCTTTACCGACTATTGCCGTGGTGCAATGCGGCTTTCCGCCATTCAAAACACACGCGCGATCTATGTGATGACCCATGACAGCATTGGATTGGGTGAAGATGGGCCCACCCACCAACCGATTGAGCATATTCAAAGCCTGCGGGCCATGCCGAATATGCAAGTGTTCCGCCCGGCCGATGCAATCGAGACAGCGGAATGCTGGGCCCTGGCTATCAAGCGGTCGGAAGGGCCTTCGACGCTGGCTTTGACCCGTCAGGGGCTGCCGCCGTTACGCCATGACGTCAGCGTAAACCATTGTGAAAAAGGCGCTTATTTAATGAAACCGGCGGAGAACGCTAAACGCGTTGTGCTGATCGCCACGGGTTCTGAAGTATCGCTGGCGATGGATGTTGCGGCCAAACTGGAGGCAAATGGCGTTGGTGCAGATGTCGTGTCGATGCCTTGTACCGAATTGTTCGATGCGCAATCTGATGATTATAAAGCGGAGCTGCTCGGCGGGTCCGGAACATTGCGGGTTTCCATTGAAGCCGGAACGACCTTTGGATGGGAGCGTTACACCGGACTGGACGGCCTGCGCTTCGGCATAGACAGTTTTGGCGCATCCGCACCGATTAATGACCTGTTCGAACATTTTGGTCTCACCGCAGAGGCGATTACACCACAAATAATGGCAAAACTGGGCTGAAAACAGCAAGAAACTGGAATTCAAAGGAGCAACATTTATGACAAAAGTAGCAATTAACGGATTTGGCCGCATCGGCCGTTTGGTCGCTCGTGCTATATTGGAACGCCCGGACTGCGGTCTTGAGCTGGTTGCGATTAATGACCTTGCTGATGCGAACGCCAACGCGCTTTTGTTCGGATATGACAGCGTCCACGGCCGTTTTCCGGGCGAAGTGAGCGCCGATGGCGACAGCATCATAGTCAATGGCAAGAAAATCGCTGTCACGTCGGAACGCGAGCCCGGCAAGCTGCCCCATGGCGAAATGGGTATTGATATCGTTCTGGAGTGCACGGGCTTCTTCCAGTCGGTGGAAGCGGCGCAGCCCCATATTGATGCAGGCGCCAAACGCGTTTTGATCTCTGCACCGGCAAAAGGTGACCTGAAAACAGTCGTCTATGGCGTGAACCATGACGTATTGACGTCATCGGATGTCATTGTTTCCAATGCATCTTGTACGACAAACTGCCTCGCGCCCGTTGCCAAGGTGCTGAACGACGCGATCGGCATTGAGCGCGGTTTCATGACCACGATTCACAGCTACACGAATGACCAGCGCATGCTCGATCAGATGCACAGCGATATGCGCCGGGCACGCGCCGGTGCGGTTAACATGATTCCGACGACAACGGGTGCTGCTCGTGCGGTGGGTCTGGTATTGCCGGAGTTGAACGGCAAGCTCGATGGTTCCTCGGTTCGTGTACCAACGCCCAATGTAAGTTTGGTCGATTTGGTCTTCACGCCAGGCCGCGATACCAGCGTTGAGGAAATCAACGGAGCGCTGAAAGCCGCAGCTGACGGGCCTATGAACGGTGTTCTCGTCTTTGAGGACAAGCCGCTTGTTTCCAGCGATTTCAACCATCAGCCGGCCAGTTCCTCGGTCGACAGCCTGGAAACATCGGTCATGGACGGCAAGCTGGCCCGCGTGGTGAGCTGGTATGACAACGAGTGGGGATTCTCCAACCGGATGATCGATACCGCGACCGTCATGGCAAAATTGCTCTAAACAGAAAGGTTCTGAGCAATGGCTGGTAATAGCTTTAAAACACTGGATGATCTTGGTGACGTGTCAGGGCAACCCGGACTGGTCCGGGTGGACCTGAACGTCCCAATGGCGGACGGCAAGGTTACGGATGATACGCGACTGAAAGCCGTTGTGCCGACCGTGACAGAGCTGGCCGATCGCGGTGCCAAAGTGTTGTTGCTGGCCCATTTCGGGCGACCCAAGGGCAAGGCGGATATGAAATATTCGCTGGAGCCCGTGGTCGCACCGCTGGCCAAGGTGCTGGGCCGGGACGTCGGCTTCATGCAGATGCCAGATCGCGATACTATTGATGCTTTACCCAATGGTAGCATCGTGGTCGTTGAAAACAGCCGTTTCGCGCCGGGTGAAGAGAAAAATGATCCGGGCATGGCCAAGGCAATTGCTTCTTTTGGCACATTTTACGTCAATGACGCTTTTTCCGCTGCCCACCGGGCACATGTGACAACCGCCGGTCTGGCCGAACATCTGCCAGCCTATGCAGGACGTTCGATGGAACGGGAGTTAAGCGCGCTTGATAAGGCGCTAGGCGATCCAGAGCATCCGGTGGTCGCTGTTGTTGGCGGGGCGAAGGTTTCCAGCAAACTCGACGTTTTGCGGCAAATGGTTGAGAAAGTGGACCATCTGATCATCGGCGGCGGCATGGCCAACACATTTTTGGCGGCGCGCGGCGTTGATGTCGGCAAATCACTGTGCGAGCATGACCTGACCGGTACAGCCAATGAGATACTAGAAGCGGCGGACAAGGCCGATTGCACGGTGCATCTGCCCTATGATGTGGTCGTCGCAAAGGAATTTGCTCCCAATCCGCCAACCCGCACCGTTAATGTGCATGAGGTTGCCGACGATGAAATGATCCTTGATGTCGGGCCAGCAGCTGTCGAAGCGTTGTCCGATGTGCTGAAAACCTGTAAAACCCTGGTCTGGAACGGACCAATGGGGGCGTTTGAAACACCGCCTTTCGACATGGCGACGGTCGCGCTCGCACAAACAGCCGCGGCTTTGACCAAGGAAGGCTCCTTGCTCTCCGTTGCAGGCGGCGGCGATACGGTTGCTGCGCTTAATCATGCCGGCGTTGCCGATGATTTCAGTTTTGTATCCACCGCTGGCGGCGCATTTCTGGAATGGATGGAAGGCAAGGAATTGCCGGGCGTAAAGGCCTTGCAACGATGAATATCCGGCCTGCAGAAGATAGAGACAGGCCGGTAATCGCCGAAATCCATGCGCGCAGTTGGCAGGAAAATTATCGGGATTATTTGTCTGAAGACCTGCTGGACAATCAACTTTCCGGAATGATGGCAGAGCGTTGGCGCAATGCTGAGATTGGTCCGCAGGACATCGTTCTGGTAGCCGAAGATGATCGGGTTCAGGGCTTTGTTGCGGTCTGGGATGAAGAGATGCCCTATATCGATAATCTCCATGTTCGCAGCGAGGGTCGGTCCAAGGGCATTGGTCGCAAACTGCTTGCCGCAGCTGCCCGTGCAGCCAAGGCAAATGGCCGCAAAGGAATATGGTTGCATGTGGTAGTCGGTAATGACCGTGCCCGCCGCCTATATACCCGTTTGGGCGGGGCTCCGGACGGAATTGAAGACAAAGACCTTTATGGGACCATGGTTCCCAATGAACGTATCATATGGCGGGATATCGATATCCTCGTCGAACAATCTAACTGAACGAGGACGAATTTCATGCATGATCCGAAGATGATGGACAAAATCGAAAATGGCGCAGGATTTATTGCGGCTTTGGACCAGAGCGGAGGGTCTACGCCAAAAGCGCTGAAAGGCTATGGTGTCAATGAAGATGCCTATTCCAACGATGACGAGATGTTCGCCCTGATCCACGGCATGCGCAGCCGTATCGTGACTGCACCAAGCTTTGGCGGCGGAAAAGTCATCGGCGCGATCCTGTTTGAAAAAACCATGGACGGCGAAGCGGACGGGAAACCGATACCGACACTGCTTTGGGAACGCGGTGTCGTGCCATTCCTGAAAGTGGACAAAGGTTTGGAAGATGAGGCCGAC
Source organism: Parasphingorhabdus sp. (assembly GCF_059726685.1). Lineage (NCBI taxonomy): Bacteria > Pseudomonadati > Pseudomonadota > Alphaproteobacteria > Sphingomonadales > Sphingorhabdaceae > Parasphingorhabdus > Parasphingorhabdus sp. The sequence continues at coordinate 2,532,156 of NZ_AP041068.1, read as the reverse complement.
GGTGTTCAAATGATGAAACCTAATCTCGGTCTTGGCGAATTGCTGGAACGTGCCAAAACAAAAGATGTGTTTGGTACAAAGATGCGTTCGGTTATCAATCTCGCTTCACCAACCGGAATCGCAGCGATTGTAAAACAGCAGTTTGACGTCGCCAGCCAGATTCTGGATCACGGCCTGATGCCGATGATTGAGCCTGAGGTGAACATAAAGAGCGCCGAGCGCGCCCAATGCGACGCCATCTTGCTGGAAGAGATCACGAAGCAGCTTGATGCGCTTCCAGAAGATCGCAAGGTCATGCTGAAACTGTCGATCCCGGCCGAAGCCAATCTCTATGCGCCGCTTGTCGACCATCCCCGGGTGGCCCGTGTAGTTGCCCTTTCTGGCGGGTTTTCACGCGATGAGGCTTGCACCGAACTGGCCAAAAACCGTGGTATGATCGCAAGTTTCTCTCGTGCTTTGCTGCAGGATCTGCGTCATTCCATGACCGACGAAGAATTTGACCAGTCGCTGGGCACCGCCATTGATCAGATCCACAAGGCTTCGACCGTCAAAGTATAAGGGAACAGCACTTGGCAAAGTCCGATCCAAGTTGGTCAGATGTGGATGACTATATCGTCGAGCATTTGATCGGTAACGATCCGGCGCTCGACGCCTGTCTGGCTGCCAATGCACGTGAACACCTTCCTGCCATAGATGTTTCGACCACTCAGGGGCGGATGCTGGAGCTGCTTGCGCGCGGTGTAGGCGCAAAACGCATATTGGAAATCGGAACCCTGGGCGGATATTCAGCCATCTCGCTGGCACGTGCGTTGCCGGAGGATGGTCATCTTGTTTCGTTGGAACTGGAGCCTGAATATGCCGCGCTGGCCAGAAGCAATATCGAGAAAGCCGGGCTGGCGCCCAAGGTCGAAATAATAGTCGGTGAGGCGGTGAAATCACTCGCAGCGTTGGAGGCGGGTGATGCATCCCGGTTCGACTTTGTTTTTGTTGACGCGGACAAAGAAAATTATGCGGCCTATCTGGAACATGCAATTCGTCTTTCCCGCCCCGGAGCCATGCTGGTTTTTGACAATGTCGTTCGAGAGGGTGAGGTTATCAATGCCGATAGTTCTGATCCCAAAGTGCCCGGCACACGTGCGTTGTACGGCGCTTTGCAAGACCATCCTCTCGTCGATGCCACGGCTATTCAAACGGTCGGTTCAAAAAAATGGGACGGGTTTCTACTCGGCATTGTTCGGGATAATTGAGGGGTAACAACCATGACTATACCATCCTGCCAACTGTACCTGATTTCACCGCTTGATGTCGGTGGTGACTTTCCGGAGCGGTTGCAACAGGCTTTGGAAGCGGGGCCTGTTGCTGCTTTCCAGTTTCGCGTGAAGGATGTCGAGCAGGGCGAAGCGGAACGTTTGGCTGAACCACTTAAAGAGATCTGCGATGCGCATGATGTCGCTTTCATTGTGAATGACGATGTTGATTTGGCCAAGCGTCTCGCAGCCGATGGTGTCCATTTGGGGCAGGGCGATGGCGACCTGAAAGATGCTCGGGCTGAATTAGGCGATCAGATGCAAATCGGCATAACCTGCCACGACAGCCGGCATCTGGCGATGGAGGCCGGGGAGGGCGGTGCCAATTATGTTGCTTTTGGTGCGTTTTTTCCCACCACGACCAAGGAAACCCATCACCGGCCAGAGGTCGATATATTGAAATGGTGGTCAACGATCATGGAAATTCCCTGCGTTGCCATTGGGGGGATTACACCGGATAACTGTCAGCCGCTGGTTAATGCGGGTGCCGATTTTCTGGCGGTCAGCGGCTCGGTCTGGAACGATCCGGAGGGTCCGACATACGCGGTCAAACGTTTCAATGAAATATTGGCAGGCTAAGCCATCGAACGGACAGCGCTCAGGAAGAGCTTTCGTTCACCCCGATATTCGATTCAACATATTGTTCCAAAAACTGGTCTTTGGAAGGTGGTGCAAAATTTGGCAGTTGTTCCAAATCTCTAACATATTCAGGGAGCGGTATAGTGGAACGCACCATGCCATCACTAATGGAATAGCCGAAAAGGCCAGACGCAACCGGATCGCATGGGTCCGTTTCTTCTGGGGGCTTGTTTCGATCGGGTTTCAGGATTTCTGCTTGCGCCATATCCGTTAGTTACATTGATGTCAGTGCGCTGTATTGTATGAAAAAGACATAACGGCAGATATCAAGCCGCAATCGTTCAGGGTCTGATGACAAAAAGTCCCTTACGTCCTCTCAGGAAGTTTCTCACGAAACTCTCTTCCGAAGGAATTCCGAAATGCGGCATGCGTTCGATCTCGCTCAAAAAGCCGTCATGGCATGCCGGTGACGAATTGGGCACAGGTGCTTCGGTCCCGCTGAATAAACCAGCAGCGGGAGCAGTTGTTTCTTCGGGCGACACCGGATCCGGGACATTTTCCATTATCTGGCGCGTAGATTGTGCTTAGGGGAATGTATTGTATGAAATCGCCATATCCGGTCTTCGCTATGCTTGCCTATCTTCGTTCGCCGTTATAGAGGGCCGCAACACAAGATTTCCGAAAGCGAGACGTTCCATGAAGATCAGCGGTGTAGATATCCGTCCCGGCAACATATTGGATTATGAAAACGGCCTGTGGAAGGTCGCTAAGATTCAGCACACCCAGCCCGGCAAAGGCGGTGCATATATGCAGGTGGAAATGAAGAACCTGGTGGATGGCCGCAAGACCAATGTCCGTTTTCGCAGCGCTGATACAGTCGAGAAGGTTCGGCTGGATACCAAGACGTTTCAGTATCTTTTTGCCGATGATGATATGCTGACTTTCATGGACAAGGAAAATTACGAGCAAATTACATTACCTACAGATTTGCTTGGTGATGCGGTTGAGTTTTTGCAGGACGGTATGGATGTTCAGCTTGAGCTTTACGAAGAGAAACCGATTTCCGTGCAGTTGCCGGACCAGATCGAAGCCGAAATTGTGGAGGCCGATGCGGTGGTCAAAGGCCAGACCGCTTCGTCGAGCTACAAACCTGCGGTTCTCGACAATGGCGTACGTGTCATGGTGCCGCCATTTATCTCGGCCGGGACGCGGATCATTGTTGATGTCTATGCCCGCGAATATGTCGGCAAGGCATAGCAAGAGGATTACATGCCAGCACATTCCGCCCTTATAACCGTCATGGAACGCGCCGCGCGCAAGGCGGGATCACGCCTGCGCCGCGATTTTGGCGAAGTAGAGCATCTTCAGGTGTCCAAAAAAGGCCCGGCTGATTTTGTATCCAAAGCCGATATGCGATCCGAACGCATTCTCTATGATGAGTTGATGAAGGTGCGCCCGGGCTGGGGCTTTGTGCTTGAAGAAGGCGGCATGATTGAAGCTGAAGAAGGCAAACCGCGCTGGATTGTTGATCCACTCGACGGCACCAGCAACTTCCTTCACGGCATACCGCATTTTGCGATTTCCATCGCTGTGCAAGAACGGTCCTATGATGGACAGGGCTGGGGCAAGATTACCAGCGGTCTGATTTACGAGCCGGTTTCCGACCAGACATGGTGGGCGGAAATGGACAAGGGCGCTTATCTGGGTGACAAGCGCTTGCGGGTTTCGGCTCGGCGTGACCTGTCCGAGGCGCTGATCGCCACGGGCATTCCTTTCAAGGGGCATGGCGACTTGGCCGAATGGTCACGCATTTTCGGTTCCATTGCACCGCAAGTGGCGGGAATCCGCCGCAATGGTGCAGCTTCGCTCGATCTCGCCTGGTTGGCTGCTGGCCGCTATGACGGTTTCTGGGAAGCCGACCTGCAGGTTTGGGATGTCGCGGCGGGCATATTGATGGTCCGTGAAGCCGGCGGTTTTGTAAGCGATTATACCGGCGGTGACCAACCGATCGGGCAGCGTGAAATATTGGCCGCGAACGAGGCACTGCACAGCAAGTTGCACAAAATTCTGGCGAGGTCGCTGCTGTAACAATGTAAACAGCAATAGATAGCGCCAATTCTGGCCATTTGGCCCTTGCAGCTTGGTGAGCCTATCCCTAAAAGCGGCCCTGAATTTTAGCGAAACGAGTCTTTTGTGGTCGATCTAACCGAATATGCGCCAATACTGCTTTTTCTTGCAGTGGCTCTTGGCCTTTCTGCCCTGTTTGTTTTTCTGCCCATGGGGGTATCACGACTGACGGGCACGCATAGTCCGGATCCTGAAAAACTGTCGGAATATGAGTGCGGTTTTCCTGCTTTTGAAGATTCACGCAGCCAGTTTGATGTGCGCTTTTATCTCGTCGCCATCCTGTTTATCATTTTTGATCTGGAAGCAGCATTCCTGTTCCCCTGGGCCGTATCACTCGACCAGATTGGCTGGACCGGTTGGTCGTCGATGATGATCTTCCTGTTCATCCTGACGGTCGGCTTTATTTACGAATGGAAAATGGGAGCGCTCGATTGGGAGTAGAAACTGGCAGCAACGTTATTCTGAATGCTGATGGTACGCCAATGGCCCCAAATACGCAGCCGGACGAGGCGTTTTTCAAAGACTTGAATTCAGAGGTGAATGACAAGGGTTTTCTTGTCACGTCCACTGAAGACCTGTTCCAATGGGCGCGCACCGGTTCGCTCTGGTGGATGACCTTTGGTCTCGCCTGTTGTGCGGTAGAGATGATTCACGTCAATATGCCGCGTTATGACATGGAACGTTTCGGCGCTGCTCCCCGTGCCAGTCCGCGTCAATCTGACGTGATGATCGTGGCAGGAACGCTGTGCAACAAGATGGCACCCGCTTTGCGCAAGGTTTATGACCAGATGTCAGAACCCAAATATGTCATTTCCATGGGCAGCTGTGCCAATGGCGGTGGCTATTACCATTACAGCTATTCGGTCGTGCGCGGCTGTGACCGGATCGTACCGGTTGACATTTACGTGCCGGGATGCCCGCCAACGGCGGAGGCGCTGCTTTACGGTGTGATGCAATTGCAGCGGAAGATCCGCCGCATCGGGACACTAGAGCGTTAATATGGCAAACGGGGCCCCAACCATGTCCAGCAACGAAGGCGTTGCTGCCACTCTCGCGAAATCCCTGGGCGCGGCCGTTCTTGATACGGTCGAAGCCTATGATGAAATCAGCTTTACCGTTGACCGCAAGAAGCTGCCCGATGTGATGGAAAAATTGCGGACCAAGCATGAATATCAACAGCTGGTCGAGATTGCCGGTGTTGACTATCCGGATCGCCCCGAGCGTTTCGAGGTCTGCTATCATCTGCTCAGCCTGACCAAAAACCATCGCATCCGGGTGAAGGTAACAACCGACGAAGACATGCCGGTGCCGACAGTAACCCATATCTGGGAAGTGGCTGGCTGGCTCGAGCGTGAAGTGTTTGATCTCTACGGCGTGCTATTCGACGGCAATACGGACCTGCGTCGGATCCTGACCGACTATGGCTTTCAGGGCTATCCGTTCCGCAAGGACTTCCCGCTGACAGGCTATGTCGAGATGCGCTATTCCGAAGAAGCCAAGCGTGTGGTTTACGAGCCGGTGAAACTGGCGCAGGATTTCCGCAGCTTCGACTTCATGTCGCCCTGGGAAGGAGCGGACTATATCCTGCCCGGTGATGAAAAAAGCGATGAAAAGTCGGAAGATGGTGACGATAAGGGGGCCAAGGAATAATGGCTGACTATCTCGACGAAATGGATGGTATTGCAGACGAGGCTGATCCCACGGTTGGTGATCTGGAAATCCAGAATTACACAATCAACTTCGGTCCCCAGCATCCCGCGGCGCACGGCGTTTTGCGGCTGGTGATGGAGCTCGATGGTGAGGTCGTCGAAAGAGTTGATCCGCATGTCGGCTTGCTCCACCGCGGCACCGAAAAGCTGATCGAGCATAAAACCTATTTGCAGGCTTTGCCTTATTTTGACCGGCTGGATTACTGCTCTCCGCTGGCGATGGAATATAGCTATGTGCTGGCGATCGAGAAGCTGCTCGATATCGAAGTGCCCCTGCGCGGCCAATATCTGAGAGTTTTGTTCGCGGAACTGACACGCATCTGCAACCATATGCTCAACATCGGTGCGCATGTGATGGATGTCGGAGCGATGACGCCCAATATCTGGGTGTTCGAAATTCGCGAGCAATGTCTCGCCTTTTTTGAACGTGCCAGCGGCGCGCGTATGCACAGCGCCTGGTTCCGGCCCGGCGGCGTGCATCAGGATGTGCCGCTGAAACTGCTCACCGACATGGCCGACTGGCTGGACGAGTTCCCGTCTTTCTTTGAAGACGCGATGAGCCTGGTCATCGACAACCGTATTTTTAAACAGCGCAATGTGGATATTGCCACCGTGTCCAAGGACGACGCAGTCCGCTGGGGTTTTTCCGGACCTATGATCCGCGGCAGCGGCATTGCGTGGGATTTGCGGAAGTCGCAGCCTTACGATGTCTATGACCGCATGGAATTTGACGTACCGGTGGGAACGCGCGGTGACTGTTATGACCGCTTCATGGTCCGGGTCGAGGAAGTGCGCCAGTCCGCACGGATCATGCGCCAGTGTCTGAACGAAATGCCCGATGGTCCAGTGGCAAGCAGCGACCGCAAGGTCGTCCCGCCCAAACGCGGCGAGATGAAACAGTCGATGGAAGCCTTGATCCATCACTTCAAGCTTTATACCGAAGGCTTCCACGTTCCCGCAGGCGAGGTCTATGTCGCGACCGAAAGCCCGAAGGGCGAATTTGGCGTCTATCTGGTCAGCGATGGCAGCAACAAGCCCTATCGCTGCAAGATCAGACCAACTGCCTTCTCGCATTTGCAGGCGATGGATTTCATGACCAAGGGCCATATGCTGCCCGATGCCACCGCCATATTGGGCGCGATGGATGTCGTGTTCGGGGAGTGTGACCGGTGATCGGTCGCGAGATCATCATTTTTATTGCCGCGTTCGCTGGCTTTGCTTCGCTTGTGGCGGGTTATCTTATGGCGTTTCATGGTGAAGTCAGCCTGAAAGAAACGCTGTCGACTGCCTTCGCAGCGGTTGTCGGACTATATGCCGGGCGTTATCTCGAACGGAGATTGCACCATGGCTGATGCTCCCGACACATCGAAAAGATGGCGGCTCGGCGGCGGTGCAACGGTCTTTGTGATTGTAGCGATCATGCTGCTTTGGGAATTGTGGCGGCCTGAAAATATGATCTGGAACATTATCTTGCTGACCATGATGGTGGGTCTGGTTGCCGCTGGCTTCTGGTTGAACATATATTTCTCAAAGCATTGGGATGAAATCGGGGAAGCGCGTTTTGATACGCGAAACAAAAGTGATGTAGATGGCTGAAGCTCCAAACATACCTGATGAACTTGAAGTGCGCGCCAAGTGGGGCGATTTCAAATTCACGCCAGCGAATGAAAAACTCGCCAAATGGCAGATCGCGAAATATCCGGAAGGTCGCCAGAAATCGGCGGTTATGGCCTTGCTTGATCTCGCCCAGCGTCAGGTTGGCGCGGATACCGAAACACAGGGCTGGCTACCGGTTCCGGTGATCGAATATGTCGCAGCTTATTTGGACATGCCCTATATGCGCGCTTATGAAGTCGCGACTTTTTATACCATGTATAATCTCGCGCCGGTTGGACGTTTCCATGTACAGGTTTGCGGCACGACACCATGCATGTTGCGGGGCAGTGACGACGTTATGGCGGCCTGCAAGAATAAAGGCATGGCCAAGGGCAAGACGACACCGGATGGCCTGTTCACGCTGACCGAAGTCGAATGTATGGGCAATTGCTCCAACGCCCCGATGGTACAGATTAACGACGATAATTACGAAGATCTCGATTACGACATCATGACGCGTATTTTGGAAGATCTGGCCGACGGCAAAGAAATTCCGGTCGGTTCACAAATTGGTCGCAAGACCAGTGAACCAGAAGGCGGTCCAGTGATTTTGAAAGATATGGTCAAGGCCAATCACGATTACCGGAAGGAGTGGTAGGATGCTGCTCGACGGATATGCAGGATGGGTTGCGCTGGCAGTGGTTGCGATTGCGGTTGCAGGCGGCCTCTGGGGCCGCAGGAGTAAGAAATAATGGCTTTTGACTTTCTCCAGGACAAGGACCGGATATTCACCAACGTTTATGGCTTTCAGTCATGGGATTTGAAAGCTGCGCAGAAGCGCGGCGATTGGGATAATACGGCCGACATTATAAAGCGCGGCAATGACAAGATTATCGAAGAGATGAAGGCAAGCGGCCTGCGCGGTCGCGGCGGTGCGGGTTTTCCGACCGGTCTGAAATGGTCCTTCATGCCGAAAGAGTCACCCGACGGTCGGCCAAGCTTTCTGGTCATCAATGCCGATGAGTCCGAACCCGGCAGCTGCAAAGACCGCGAAATCCTGCGCAATGATCCGCACAAGCTGATCGAAGGCGCACTGATTGCCGGTTTCGCCATGCGTGCGCGGGCGGCGTACATATATATACGCGGCGAATATATTGCCGAAGCCAAGGTCATGGAAGCGGCCGTCAAGGAAGCCTATGACGCTGGGCTGATTGGCAAGAACGCTGCCAAATCCGGCTATGACTTCGACGTCTTCGTCCATCGCGGTGCAGGCGCTTACATTTGCGGTGAAGAAACCGCGATGATTGAAAGCCTCGAAGGCAAGAAAGGCCAGCCGCGCCTGAAACCGCCATTTCCTGCCGGTGCTGGCCTCTATGGCTGCCCAACAACGGTGAATAATGTCGAATCCATCGCGGTTGTTCCGACCATTTTGAGACGCGGTGCGAGCTGGTTTGCGAGCTTTGGCCGCGAGAATAACCACGGCACGAAATTGTTTCAGGTTTCTGGGCATGTCGAAAAGCCCGCTGTTTTCGAAGAAGCCATGTCGATCCCGTTCAAGGATATGATCGAAAAGCATTGCGGCGGTATTACTGGCGGGTGGGACAATCTGCTGGCGGTGATTCCGGGCGGGTCGTCGGTGCCACTGGTGCCGGCCCATGAAATCATGGATGCGCCGATGGACTTTGACGGGTTGAGCGCGCTCAAGTCTGGTCTGGGTACGGCGGCGGTCATCGTCATGGACAAGAGCACTGATATCGTCCGCTCGATTTCAAGACTGAGTTATTTCTACAAACATGAAAGCTGCGGCCAATGCACGCCGTGCCGGGAAGGCACGGGCTGGATGTGGCGCGTTATGGAACGCCTGCGCGACGGCGATGCGACGATCGAGGAAATCGATACGCTGCATGAAGTCACGAAACAGGTCGAAGGCCATACCATTTGCGCGCTCGGTGATGCGGCGGCCTGGCCAATTCAGGGCCTGATCCGCCATTTCCGACCAGAGCTGGAGCGGCGTATTCGTGAGAATACCGGTGCTGAACCGGTGATGGAGGCGGCGGAGTGAAGTCCTTTGTTGTCATAGCGTTGGTTGCACCTTTGCTTGCCGCACTACCGGCGCAAGCAAAGACCGGGTCACACCTCCCGGATGATCGCACATCTGTTTCACCGGAAGCAGCGGCACGCGAATTTTGGCGTTTTTCAAATTGCTCTGCGAAGCGAAGCATGGACAGCGCACGCGTGTTGTTGGAGAATCGCGAGTGGGACGAAAAAATGGATGAGGATGTCACCGCTTTCACAAAGAAATATCGCAGTTGTCTGCCTAATGGATCACAGATGCGTTTTCAGGCGGAGTTATTTCGCGGATCGTTGGCAGCAGCATATCTGAATCAAAAATATAAGAAGCAACCAGTGCCGAACTATGGCTCAATGCCGACAACATATACCAAAACGGCATTTGATGCGTTGGGAACGAAATCGGAGCGGGCGCAATTTATGATTCGCGCCTTTGCGGAATGCGTGGTGCGCACGCAAACGGCTTTGGCATTACATCTGTTTGCTAGTAAACCGACCGGCAAACAGGAAAAGGCGATATTTGGTCAGCTTCAACCTTATATGGGGGCATGCTTGCCGGTCGAAAACGGTGACCAGGTCAAATTCACGGCCATGTCGTTGCGCGGGCTTATGGCGGAAGCTGCTTATGATATGGAAATGCGGTATGTTGCTGCCCAAGCCGTTCGAATTAAAGAAGAAACAGGGGCTGAAAGCTAATGCCTAAAGTCACCGTTGATGGCGTCGAACTCGAGGTTCCACAGGGCGCAACCGTACTGCAGGCTGCTGAGCTTGCGGGTAAGGAAATTCCGCGCTTCTGCTATCATGAGCGCCTGAGCATCGCCGGCAATTGCCGCATGTGTCTGGTCGAGGTAAAGCCTGGGCCACCCAAGCCGCAGGCGAGTTGTGCTTTGCCGGCCGCTGATGGTCAGGAAATCCGCACCGATAGCGAAATGGTCAAAAAGGCCCGCGAAGGGGTGATGGAGTTTCTGCTCATCAACCACCCGCTTGACTGTCCGATTTGCGATCAGGGCGGCGAGTGCGATCTGCAGGATCAGGCCATGGCTTATGGCAAGGGCGGCTCGCGCTATGACGAGAATAAGCGCGCTGTTACCGAGAAATATATGGGGCCGGTGGTCAAGACGATCATGACCCGCTGTATCCATTGCACCCGCTGTGTCCGCTTTGCCGAAGAAGTGGCCGGTGTCGAAGAAATCGGAGCGATTGGACGCGGTGAGGGGATGGAGATTACATCCTATCTTGAAGGCGCTGTGCATAGTGAGCTTTCAGGCAATGTTGTTGATCTTTGCCCTGTCGGTGCGCTGACCAGCAAGCCTTATGCGTTTGAGGCCCGCCCTTGGGAGCTGACCAAGACCATGGGCATCGATGTCATGGACGGCGTCGGCACCAATATCCGTATCGATAGCCGCGGCCGCGAAGTGCTGCGCGCTCTGCCTCGCGTCAATGATGATGTGAATGAGGAATGGGCGACCGACAAGACGCGCCACGCGATTGACGGCCTGATGAAGCGTCGTCTGGATAAGCCCTATATCCGCCGCGATGGCAAATTGGTTCCTGCGAGTTGGAATGAGGCCTTTGAGACCATTGCTGCGGTCAAGGCTGGCAGTTCGGTGGCCGCCATTGCCGGTGATCTGGTCGATTGCGAAACCATGTATGCGACCAAGCGGCTGCTGAAATCCATGCGGTCCGATATGCTCGAAGGGCGTCAGACAGGCTTGTCTTATGATGTGTCCAATCTGGCTTCAGTTAATTTCAACACGACCATTGCCGGCATTGAAGATGCCGATGTGATCGTGCTGGTCTCGACCAATCCGCGCTGGGAAGCATCGCTGGTCAACACGCGTATTCGTAAAGCTGTCCGTAAAGGCGGCGCGAAAGTCTTTGGTATCGGTCCGGAAGCGGATCAAACCTATCCGGTGGAGTGGCTGGGCGATGATATGGGCTTGCTGGCCAAGTTGCCCAAGGCCGTGGCCGATGCTTTGAAAAATGCCGAGAAGCCCGCACTCATTCTGGGTGGCGGTGCATTGAGCGTCGAAGGCGCACATGGCGCGGCTTTGAAACTGGCGGCAAAATATAAACTGATCCGTGACGATTGGAACGGTTTTAACGTGCTCCATATCGGTGCTTCGCGCACGGGCGGACTGATGCTCGGCTATGCTTATGATGGCGGCATCAAGGCGATAGCAGCGAAGAAACCAAAGCTTCTCTTCTCGCTCGGCGCGGATGAGATGGATTATGCGGCGTTTGATAAGAGCTTCAAAGTCTATATCGGGCATCATGGTGACGCGGGCGCGCATGCGGCAGACGTGATCCTGCCGGCCGCTGCCTATACCGAGAAAAACGGGACCTATGTTAATCTGGAAGGCCGGGTGCAGCGGTCCACCAAAGCGATTTTCGCTCCCGGCGATGCACGTGAAGACTGGAGCATTTTAAGGGCCTTATCCGATGTGATCGGCAAGACTTTGCCGTTTGACAGTTTTGAAGAGCTGCGCGGCAAGATGTTCAAGGATCATCCCGAAATGGCGGAAGAAGGCCTTGTGTCTTTTGACTGGGCTCCGCCGTCCGGATTGCCTGACAAGCCGACAGGGCAGGGTGTGCATCCGATCAAGGATTTCTACCTCACCAACAGCATCGCCCGCGCCAGCGCGACGATGCAGCGCTGTTCGGCAGAATTGCTGCACGGTGATGATATGCTGGAGGCTGCGGAATGAAAGACCTTCCTCAATTCGTAAGGCGGTTTCCATATATTTTCTATTTTTTGGCCTTGGTTACAGGTATTTGGAGATACACGAACGATTGGCTAACTGTTTCGGAATCGATGCAATACGCGACTGATCTTGGTCCTATGAAGACAATTGCTCGTTCAACTGCATTGTATTGGGGTGTTGTTGAGGCTGCATATATGGCTGCTAGCGGCGCAATGATTCATGTTCTGATTGCGATTTACGACAAGGTTCGAAGCGAATGACCGAATATCTCCAATCGACTTTTCTTGGCCCTGAGCTTGGCTGGCTTGTTGCTACGCTTGCTCTGATCCTGCTCATCGCGCTGCCGCTGATGCTGGCCGTGGCGATGATCATCTATGTTGATCGCAAGATTATTGCCGCAGTGGCTTTGCGCCGCGGCCCCAATGTGGTCGGGCCGTTCGGTCTGTTGCAGAGTTTTGCCGATGGTTTGAAAGTGTTCCTTCAGGAAACGATTATTCCATCCGGCGCCAATAAAGGTCTGTTCCTGCTGGCACCGATCATTACCTTTACCGTGGCTTTGCTGGCCTGGGCGGTCATTCCATTCAGCGAGGAAATGGTCCTCGCCAACATCAATATCGGTGTGCTTTACATTCTCGCGATTAGTTCGCTTGGTGTCTATGGCGTGGTGATTTCCGGTTGGGCGAGTAACTCCAAATATCCGTTTTTCTCTGCCATGCGTGCAGCGGCGCAGATGATATCTTATGAAGTCTCCATCGGGTTCATCCTGATTTCGGTCGTGCTGTTTGCCGGCACATTCAATCTCAACGAGATTATCAAAGCGCAGGAAGGCCATATCTTCGGCGCCGTCAGCGCATATGGCCTCAATCCCTTGCTTTTCCCAATGGCCGTGATGTTCCTCATCAGCTCGATGGCGGAAACGGCCCGTGCACCCTTCGATTTGACCGAAGCGGAGAGCGAGCTCGTTGCCGGATATCAGACCGAATATTCGTCTATGTCCTTCGCCCTGTTCTGGCTCGGTGAATATGCCAATATCCTGTTGATGTGTGCGCTCAACGTCATCCTGTTCTGGGGTGGATGGCTGCCGCCGTTTGATTGGGAGCCGCTCTACGCTGTACCGGGCATCATCTGGCTGTTCCTGAAGATGTTCCTGATTTTCTTCATCTTCAGCTTGGCCTGGGCCACTGTTCCGCGCTATCGCTACGACCAACTCATGCGTCTGGGCTGGAAAGTCTTCCTGCCGATCAGCATTTTCTGGGTATTCTTGGTCAGCGGATATGTAATGATCGATAAATTTGGATGGCCGCTATGAGCATCGCACAAACCATAAAAGCCTTTACGCTCTGGGAAATATTAAAAGCGCATGCTTTGACGCTGAAATATTTCTTCAAGGCTAAGAAGACGATCAACTATCCCTATGAGAAGAACCCGATTTCGCCGCGGTTCCGAGGCGAGCATGTGCTGCGCCGCTATCCCAATGGGGAAGAGCGCTGCATTGCCTGCAAGCTGTGCGAAGCGGTTTGTCCGGCACAGGCGATCACGATCGAGGCGGAACCGCGCGAGGATGGCAGCCGCCGCACAACGCGCTATGATATCGATATGACCAAGTGTATTTACTGCGGTTTCTGTCAGGAGGCATGTCCGGTTGATGCCGTGGTTGAAGGACCGAATTTCGAATATTCGACCGAGACACGTGAAGAACTTATCTACGACAAGGCAAAACTGCTTGAAAATGGTGACAAATGGGAGCGAGCCATCGCATCCAACCTTGCCGCCGACGCGCCCTATCGTTAAGGCGCTGACAGGATTCTAAGGGGGTTACGGAAACCGTAAACATGCAAATATTTGCTTTCTATCTATTCGCATCCATCGTCATCGCCAGCGGTGCGTTTTGCATCTTTGCGCGTAATCCTGTGCATAGCGTTTTGTGGCTGATCTTGGCGTTTTTTAACGCTGCGGGATTGATGTTGCTGGTTGGTGCCGAGTTTATCGCGGCCTTGCTGGTCATAGTCTATGTCGGCGCAGTGGCGGTTTTGTTCCTGTTTGTCGTGATGATGCTCGATATTGACTTTGCCGAATTGCGGGCCGGTTTCATGAAAAACCTGCCTTTGGGGCTTTTGTTGGCTCTCGTATTACTGGCAGAAATCATATTTGGTATCGGAGCATGGAGTGCTGGCGGGATGGGCGAAGCAACGGCTGTTGTTGGACCTCCGGCAGGCGGGCCTTCTAATATCGAAGCTTTGGGCACGCTGCTTTACACCAAATATGTGTTTATATTTGAAGCTGCGGGTCTTGTTCTACTGGTCGCCATGGTCGGTGCGATTGTTCTGACCAACCGCAAACGCGGCGGTGTCAGGATCCAGAATATTCAGGAGCAGGTCGCAAGGCGTCCGCAAGACGCAACACGCAACGAGCAGCCAGAAGTCGGCAAGGGGGTCGAACTATGATCGGCATTGAACATTATCTGGTGGTCAGTTCCATCCTGTTTGTGATGGGCATGCTGGGTATCTTTCTGAACCGCAAGAATATCATCATCATCCTGATGGCGATCGAGTTGATTTTGCTCTCGGTCAATCTGAACCTGGTCGCGTTCAGCGCCTTTCTGGGTGACATGACCGGGCAGATATTTGCGATGTTTGTCCTGACGGTTGCGGCAGGTGAAGCGGCTATCGGTCTTGCGATATTGGTTATTTACTTCCGTCAGCGCGGCACGATTGCCGTTGATGATGTCAACCGGATGAAGGGTTAAGGACTTGACGATCCAGCTTATCGTTTTCCTGCCCTTGCTGGCAGCAATCGTCGCAGGCTTTGGCAATCGGGTGATTGGCAATGTTCCGGCGAAATTCGTGACCACCGCCGCCCTGTTCGTGTCTTGCGCGCTGAGCTGGCCGATCTTTATCGACTATGTCCTTCTGTCCCGGGCCGCCGAAGTTGTGCCCGTGCTGACTTGGGTGCAGTCGGGCGATCTAAATTTTGAATGGTCTCTGCGGGTTGATGCGCTGACCGCCGTCATGCTGGTTGTTGTGACCACGGTTTCGGCTCTCGTTCACCTGTATAGCTGGGGCTATATGGACGAAGACCCCGATCAACCGCGCTTCTTCGCTTATTTGTCGCTGTTTACCTTCGCCATGTTGATGCTGGTGACCGCCGACAATCTGGTGCAGATGTTCTTTGGCTGGGAAGGTGTGGGGCTCGCCTCTTACCTGCTGATCGGTTTCTGGTTCAAGAAACCGACGGCCAGTGCCGCCGCGATCAAGGCCTTTGTCGTCAACCGGGTCGGTGACCTTGGTTTCATGCTGGGTATCTTCGGTACCTTCCTTGTATTTGGCACTGTATCGATTCCGGAAATTCTGGAAGCGGCGCCTGCGATGGCAGGATCGACAATTACATTTGCCGGCATGCGACTTGATACGATGACCATATTGTGTCTGTTGCTGTTTATCGGTGCGATGGGCAAGTCTGCGCAATTAGGACTGCACACCTGGCTCCCTGACGCGATGGAAGGGCCGACGCCAGTGTCCGCGCTTATCCACGCTGCGACGATGGTTACTGCGGGTGTGTTCATGGTTTGCCGTCTTTCGCCCATGTTTGAAACCAGTGAAGTGGCTTTGGCGGTTGTGACAGTGGTTGGTGCCTGCACGGCGATTTTTGCAGCGACCGTCGGTTTGGTCCAGCATGATATCAAGCGTGTGATTGCATATTCGACCTGTTCACAGCTCGGTTATATGTTCTTTGCCGCAGGTGTTGGTGCCTATAGCGCGGCGATGTTCCATCTGTTTACGCACGCTTTCTTCAAGGCGCTGTTGTTCCTCGGTGCCGGTTCGGTGATCCATGCCATGCATCACGAACAGGACATGCGTTATTATGGCGGCTTGCGGAAAGAAATCCCGTTGACCTTCTGGGCGATGATGGCGGGGACGCTGGCGATTACCGGTGTTGGTATTGTCGGTCTCGGCGGTTTTGCCGGTTTCTATTCGAAAGACGCGATTATCGAGGCTGCTTTTGCAAGTGGTTCAAGTACCGGCCAGTTTGCCTTTGCTATTGGCGTTCTCGCGGCGTTGCTGACCAGTTTTTACAGCTGGCGCCTGATGTTCCTGACCTTCTGGGGCACGCCGCGCTGGATCCAGTCCGAACATATTCAGCATAGCGTTCACAAGACACCTGAAACGGCAGAAGATTCAACTGGCGGTTATCATCCGCATGAAAGCCCATTCTCTATGCTGATTCCATTGGGTGTTCTCGGCTTTGGTGCGATTGCAGCAGGCTTTCTGTTCCACAATCAGTTTATCGATGCGACCGAGGGCTTCCGCTTCTGGGCAGGTAGTCTGGCGTTTGATCGCCATTTGATGCATGAAATTCACGAGGTACCGCTTTGGGTAAAACTCGCTTCGACAGTCGCGATGCTCATCGGTCTGACGACGGCCTATCTGATGTATTTCCGCGGCAAAGATCGTCCAGCGCGTCTGGCCGCAACCTTTCAGCCGGTCTATAATTTCTTCTTCAACAAATGGTATTTTGACGAATTGTACGATCTTATCTTTGTACGTCCTGCTTTCTGGTTTGGGCGGCTGTTCTGGAAAACCGGCGATGAAGGTACGATTGATCGCTTTGGCCCGAATGGTGTCGCGGCGGTTGTGGCTAGCGGTGCGGGGGTCGCGAAGAAATTCCAGACCGGTTATCTCTATAGCTATGCGCTGGTCATGCTGCTTGGATTGGCGGCTGCGGTGACGTGGCTTATCGTGCGGGGAGCAAACTGATGAACCAGCTTGATTTCCCGATCCTGTCGCTGATGTTGGGCTTGCCGATGCTGGCCGCGATCATCTGTCTGTTTCTAAATGCGCAAGCGGCACGGTTGCTCGCGCTGGTCACGACTCTGGTGCTATTCGCTCTTGGTGTCGTTCTGTGGGCCAATTACGATATTGGCGGGCCGCAATGGCAATATGTTGAGCGGGTAGAGCTTTTCGGCAATTTCGCCTGGGCACTGGGCATAGACGGCATTTCGATGATGCTGATCATGCTCACCGTGTTCCTGATGCCGATATGTATCGGCGCGAGCTGGGAGTCGATCAAGGACCGCGTTGGCGAATATATGGCGGCCTTCCTGTTCATGGAAGTGCTGATGATTGGCGTGTTTGCGGCGCAGGATATCTTCCTGTTCTACATCCTTTTCGAGGCTGGCCTGATCCCGATGTATCTGATCATCGGAATCTGGGGCGGCGCCAACCGGATTTACGCAAGTTACAAATTCTTCCTCTACACATTGCTTGGCTCCGTTGTGATGCTGATCGCGATGCTGTGGATGGTTCAGGATGCCGGTACCAGCGATATTCCGACGCTGCTGAATTATGACTTTGCGCCTGAGGCACAGACGTGGCTCTGGCTGGCCTTCTTCGCCAGCTTTGCGGTCAAGATGCCGATGTGGCCGGTCCATACCTGGCTGCCCGATGCACACGTTCAGGCGCCGACCGCCGGCTCTGTGATATTGGCGGGCGTGTTGCTGAAAATGGGTGGTTATGGCTTCCTGCGTTTCTCGTTGCCGATGTTCCCGGAAGCGTCAGAGCAATTTATCTGGCTGATCTTTGGCCTGTCGATGGTGGCAGTCGTCTACACCTCCCTCGTCGCTTTGGTGCAGCAGGACATGAAGAAGCTGATCGCCTATTCATCAGTGGCCCATATGGCCATTGTGACACTGGGTTTGTTCGCTTTCAACCGTCAGGGTATTGAAGGCGCGATCATCGTTATGCTGAGCCACGGTCTGGTGTCGGGCGCGCTGTTCCTCTGTGTCGGAGTGATCTATGATCGTCTGCACACAAGAGAAATTGACCGCTATGGCGGTCTTTCGATTAACATGCCGAAATACGCGCTGTTGTTCATGCTGTTCACAATGGCATCTATTGGCCTTCCCGGCACAAGCGGATTTGTTGGTGAGTTCCTGTCGCTGGTCGGACTCTACAAAGTGAATAGCTGGGTCACGCTGGTTGCGACGACCGGTATCATTTTGGGCGCCGGTTATATGCTCTACCTCTATCGCCGCGTCGCATTTGGTGAGCTTGTTCATGATGATGTCAAGGCTATGCCGGATCTGTCTGCTCGTGAAATGGCGTTGCTCGCACCAATCGCAGCAGCGGTCATGTGGATGGGTGTTTATCCGGAAAGCTTTATGGCGCCAATTCGCGGCGATGTCGGGACGCTTGTCGCCCGTATTGACCGCGCAGCGCCAGAAGGGGATGCGCATTTGAAAATGGGGCAAGCAACAGCGGTACCCAAGGGCCATGAAGCCGAAGCCGGCCACGGGGAGTCGCACTGATGGACTATAGACTTTCACTGATTTTCACGCTGCCCGAGATTATTTTGTCGGTGAGCGGCATGATATTGCTGCTTGTCGCGGCATGGGGCGGCGTCAAGTCGGCCAGGCTTATAAGTATATTGGCGGTGGCCGCCCTGTTCGGCTCTTCGGCTTACGCGTTGGAATTCCTGACCAATCCATCCTTTGAATTTGGCGGTGATGCCTTTTACGGACTCTATCGGATGGACGGGTTTGGCAGTTTTTCCAAGCTATTGATCTATTTTGCGGCGATTGTCTCACTGATCATCGCGCCGCGTTTCTTTAAGGCCAGTGGCACCTATCGACCGGAATATCCGGTGCTAATCCTGTTCGCGACCGTCGGGATGGGCATGATGGTATCGGCCGTGGATATGTTGACGCTCTACATCGGACTGGAGCTTAACAGCCTGTCCGCTTATGTTTTGGCAAGTATCATCCGCAATGATGTCCGCTCCTCTGAAGCCGGTTTGAAATATTTCGTGCTGGGTTCATTGGCCAGCGGTATGTTGCTGTTCGGGATTTCACTTGTTTACGGTTTTGCCGGATCAACCAGTTTTTCGGTTATCGCGGATACGTTGACCGGTGATCTGTCGACCGGACCGCTCATCGGCGTCGTACTGGTGCTTGCCGGTCTCGCGTTCAAGATCAGCGCCGTCCCATTCCATATGTGGACGCCGGACGTTTATGAAGGCGCTCCGACACCGGTAACCGCCTTTTTCGCCAGTGCACCCAAAGTAGCGGCAATCGCTCTGACGGTTCGGGTGATTATTGACGCCTTTGGCAGCCAGACATCAACATGGCAGCAGATCATTGTTTTTGTCGCGCTCGCGTCCATCGTGCTCGGTGCAGTCGCGGCTATTGGTCAGCAGAATATCAAACGCCTGCTTGCCTACAGCTCGATCAATAATGTCGGTTTCCTGCTTATTGGTCTGGCTGCAGGTACGGCTCAGGGCATCTCCGCGATGCTTTTCTATCTGGTTATTTACGTCGCGATGACGCTGGGCAGCTTCATCTGCGTCATGGAAATGCGTGATGCAGAAGGCAAGCCACTGGAATCATTATCCAGCCTTGCCGGCCTGTCACAAACACGACCGGGACTGGCCGCTGCTTTTGCCGTGTTCATGTTCTCGCTGGCCGGCATTCCGCCATTATTCGGCTTCTGGGGCAAGTTTCTGGTCTTTGATGCAGCCGTTGCAGCGGGCATGTTGCCGCTGGCGGTTATCGGTATCGCAGCATCGGTGATCGGTGCTTTCTACTACATCAAGGTCGTCAAAATCATCTATTTCGATGATCCAGCCGGTCAGATTGCCAAAACAGGCCACAAGACCGAGAATGGATTGATCGGATTGATGGCTCTGGCTGTGTCGCCTTTGGGATATCTCACCATTCCGCTGCTGGCACCGGCTACAGCAACGGCGGCTCAGGCTTTATTCTGACCTTTCATATAGAAACAGTGGCTGAAACCGCATCGACCAATGCGGATATGAAGGCACGCGCCTTGAATGGTGCCGATGAAGGTTTGTGGCTTCGCGCGGAAAAACAAAGTGGTGGAATTGGACGTCTCGGCCGCAAATGGGAAAGCCCGGAAGGCAATCTCTATTGCAGCACCATGGTCATGTGCCGTACCGAAGACCCTCAGCCATCAACCTTGTCGTTTGTCGCTGCTTTGGCGGTGCACAAGGCAATAAACGCTCACGTACCGCACGATGACATCAGGCTGAAATGGCCCAATGACATATTGGTGTCTGGCCATAAGATATGCGGTATTTTGCTGGAACGATCGGGTGAGGCTGTCGTTGTTGGCATAGGCGTCAACATCGCCGTCGCTCCACAGGTTGAAGGACGTATTGTTACGAGCCTCCACAAAGAAGGAGCCGAGGCTGGTCTGACTGCCGCAAGCTTTCTGGAGACGCTGGCGCAATATTTTGCTGATGCTGTGAAGGAGTGGAGACAATCAGGTTTGCCCGCAATTCTTACAGCATGGCAAGAACGAGCGCATCCTTTGGGAACGCGCTTGTCGACCAGCGATGAAAAGGGCAATCGTCTGGAAGGCGAATATGCGGGCTTGTCCGATCAGGGAGCGCTGCGCTTGAGAAAGGCTGACGGAGCGCTTATCGAGATACATGCCGGTGATGTTGATGTCGGTTAGAAGGAAGGATCAATCATGCTGCTCGCGATAGATGCCGGCAACACCAATGTTGTATTTGCGCTTTTTGACGGAGACGAGGTTAAGGCGCGTTGGCGTATAGCAACCGACCCACGGCGCACAGCGGATGAATATGTCGTATGGCTGCGGCAATTACTGGATCTTGAAGGGCTGGGTATCGACGCCATTGATGCCGTTATAATTGGCACTGTTGTGCCAAGAGCGCTGCATAACCTGACCGTTTTATCGGAAAAATATTTCGGTGTGACACCGCTGGTGGCTGGTCGCGGCGATGCTGGATGGGGTGTGGCGCTGGATGTGGCGCAACCCGATACGGTGGGCGCGGACCGGGTTCTCAATATCATTGCAGCTCATGAAAAGTATAAGCAGGACGTAATAATCATTGATTTCGGCACCGCCACCACTTTCGATGTCGCGGATTATGACGGGGCTTATAAAGGCGGTGTAATCGCGCCGGGTATAAACCTGTCGCTGGATGCTCTTGTCGGGAAAACCGCTCAGCTTCCGCGTATCGCTCTTGAAGCACCGGAAGATGACAATGTTATCGGGCGGACAACCGAAAGCCAGATGCTGATCGGCATTTTCTGGGGTTATGTTGCAATGATTGAAGGCCTCGTTGAACGGACCAAGGCGCAGATCGGCCGCCCTACCACAGTTATCGCGACTGGCGGATTGTCTGTTTTATTTGATGCACATACAGACGTATTTGACCATCTGGAGTCCGACCTTACCTTGCGCGGACTCCTAATCCTCTATCAGAGAGCAACCAGCACCTAATGATAAAACCAAAAAACGAACTTCTCTTCCTGGCTCTCGGCGGGTCAGCGGAGATTGGCATGAACGTCAACCTTTATGGCTGTGACGGGAAATGGGTGATGGTCGATCTGGGCATGACTTTCGCTGATCCCGGCTATCCGGGTATCGATCTCGTCTTGCCCGATCTTGAATTCATTGAAAAGCAATCCAAGAACCTGCTGGGCATTGTCCTTACGCATGGCCATGAAGATCATATCGGCGCCATTCCCTATTTTGCTGGAGAGCTGAATGTTCCGCTCTATGCAACACCGTTTACGGCGGGCCTGATCCGCCGGAAACTGGCGGAAGCTGGTCTGGAGGATGATGTAGAGCTGAACATCATTCCCAATGAAGGCAGCTTTGATCTGGGGCCCTTCGGTTTTCGCTATCTGCCAATTGCGCACAGCATCGCCGAGGGCAATGCCCTGCTGATTGACACGCCATATGGCAAGATTTTTCATACCGGCGACTGGAAGCTGGATGACGAACCGATGCTTGGCGTCCCCTCGACAACGGAGCAGTTAAAAGCAGTTGGCGATGAGGGTATATTGGCAATGGTGTGCGATTCCACCAATGTCTTTAACGATGCACCGTCGGGGTCGGAGGGCGATGTTTATCGCAACCTGATGCGGGTCGTTGAAGGCCTGGAAAACCGGGTATTGGTAACGACCTTTGCATCGAATGCGGCACGCCTCCAGACGCTTGGCGAAGTTGCAAAACATAGCGGTCGCCAGCTGTGCGTCGCCGGGCGCTCGCTCGACCGGATGATCGAAAACTCTCGCGAGAACGGTTATCTAAAGGATTTTCCGCCCACTGTGGATTTCGATGAAGCCATGAACATTCCGCGCGATGAAATCATGATCATCGCAACGGGCGGGCAGGGCGAAGCGAGAGCGGCTTTGGGGAGGATTGCTGGTGATAGCCATAAGATCAAACTGACAGAAGGCGATCATGTCCTGTTTTCCTCCAAACAAATTCCCGGCAACGAGATCGCTATCGGCCGCATCCAGAACCAGCTTGCCGCCAAGGGCGTTGTGATGATCACGGACCGGCAGGAACATATTCATGTATCCGGGCATCCCGGGCGTCCGGAACTGGCCAGCATGTATGAATGGATTCGGCCCCAGATATTGGTTCCGGTGCACGGCGAAATCCGCCACATGAAAGAACAGGCACGCTTTGCACAAGAGCAGGGCGTTCCGGAGAACATCTTTCAGCAAAATGGCGACATCGTTCGGCTTGCACCGGAAGGTCCGAAAATCATAGGTCAGGAGAGGACGGGGCGTCTGGTTCTTGATGGCGATGTGATCATACCGGCCGATGGCAAGACACTTAACGAACGTCGGAAAATTGCTTATAATGGCAGCATATCGGTGGCCGTCGGTCTCGATGAACGGGGCAAGATCATGGGCCAACCCATGCTGCGTTTACAAGGTGTGCCGCTGGAAGAAGATGAGGAAGATTTTCTCGACGAGATGTGTGAGACGATAATGAAGAAATTCAAAAAACCTGTAAGTGATATCGACAGATTTTCAGAAGAGTTACGTTTGTTGGTCAGACGCAGTGCAACTGAATGGACTGGCAAAAAACCGGTTGTTTCGGTTCTGGTTATTGAGGCGTAACGTCAATGGACTGGACTTCGATTCTCGCCATTTATGTGCTGTTCTGGGTGCTATCGGCTTTTATTATATTGCCCTTTGGCATACGCAGCCATTCGGAAACGGGCACAGAAATGGTAAAGGGGCAGGCAGATGGAGCGCCGGTCAATTTCAGACCGGGCCGGACATTGGCCTTTACGACATTACTGGCGACGCTTGCCTTTATCCTGTTTTATTTCAACTATACCAATCAATGGATCACCGTTGATGACATAGATTTTTTCGGCAGCCGTGACAGACTGGAACAGCAGTAACCCGAAAGTGATGAGCTTTTAGTTGCGAAGCCGTTCAATAGCCTGTGCCAAAGCGACATAGAGTTTGCCGATATCCGATGACAACAACGTCACACTGATTGCGCTACCATCGCGGGTCGCAAGTACGCCGCGCAGCATTGTTTCAAAATCGTGGATGTAGCGGTTCACATGCTCGCGGAATTCTGAATTATTGTCATATTCCGCCAGAATTTCGCGCACTTCTCCGGTATCAAGCAGGCGTACGGCCCGGCGGGTAAATATACCTCGGTCGCCTTTCAGATAAGCGGCCCATTCCGTATCGGTCACTTCATTGGATAGTAATTTCGTGACGTCGATCGCCGTGGAATTGAGGGATTCGGTGAGCAAAGCGACGCGGCGTGTGAAATTCTCGTCGCTGCTCTGTTCCGCCTTTTCCTTGGCGAACAATATGCGCTGTTCCAATTTGGTGGTCATGTCTTCAATGGCGGCAAGCTGTGCCGTCAAATGACCAGCGGTAGATTCCGTCGTCGCGACCGCTTTGGACACGGCAGTTTCCAGCTTCGGCGCGATGGAAGAGATTTTTTCATCAACAATCTTGGTGAGCGCTTCTTCGCTGACTTTTTCAAAGGTCTCGGCAGATCCTGAAATAGATTTTTCCAATGCCTCGCGCGAATGTTCCGATGCCTGGCGAGCAGTCTCTTTTACGCGCAGCAGGGCGCTGACCAGTTTTTCGCCAGCGCTTTCGGCCAGAGCTTCGTTCTGGTCACGGACTTCCTGCAATTCTTTCGCGAGCCCTTCGATTTTACCGAGAACATTGTCGGTCGCAATAATGCCATCATCGCTGAGCTTGGCGAGTTTCGCGCGCTGTTCCTCAATGGCCTCATCCGATTTTTCAATTTTGGCGGTCACTTCATCGGTTACCGTACCGACCTTTTCGGCTTCTTCAGTCATGCGGCTGAACATGGCAGAACTGGCTTCGGATTTTTCGTTCATCCGGTCAAACGCGGCGGGTAATGTTTCGTCCAGCTCCCGCGCGCCGCTATCAAGAGCGACAAGCAGTTGTTCGACGCGCTCGATCATCTGATCAGCAGTACCATGGCCCTCTTCGATGGATTTCTTGAGTGCGTCGCTATTCTGCTCGAGCGCAGTCATCGCAAAGGCCAGCTTGGCGGTTTTTTCGCCGCTTTCATTGTCGAGCGTTTCCACTTTGGTCGAGATATCCGCCACGCTTTGATGGAGTTCAGCCACAAGTTCCTTCAACCGCGCTTCTTCATCATCAGCCGTTTTGCCGACCAGAGTCAGGGTTTCTTCTATGCTCGCCAGATCGCTCTTGATCGCCTCAGAGCTTTCGGAAGTTTCAACCGCCAGTTCGGAGCGGGTCTTGTGCAAAGCAGCGATGACGTCGGCAGACGTGTTTTTCAAAATGTCAGCAATACGGGTCGACCCTGTTTCCGTCTCAGTCAGCTGCTTGGTCAATTTTTCTTTTATGGCTTCAGCGGTTGTTTCAAGATTGGACAGCGAATCTTCCGAACGTTTGGTCAGTTCATCAAGACTGGCTTTCGCCGCCGTTCCAACATCGCCAATCCGGCTCAATGTATTGACCATCGCAGCCATTTCGGTCTGGGCAGCACGACCGGAGTTTCCAATTTGATTGGTCACGTCTTTTGCTGTGCTAATGACGAAGGGCAGATGCTCACGCAATTGTTCGAGATTCTTGTAAGCGGTATCGCCGACCGTATCCAATTTCTTCATCTTGGACAGGCCATCGCTCAAGGCCGATTTGATATTGCTGGCTGCTTCGTTGAGTTTTGTCGACGATTGAGAGCTCAGCGTTTCCAGTTCTTTCGTTTCACCGGCAAGGAATTCACGCGCCATCGCCAGTTCGTTGTTCACCGTCTTCAAACGGAATTCCAGCTGCTCGGATTCCATTCGTAAAGATGATGCAACGTCATCAAATCGCTTGGCTTCCCGGGTGCTGTTGCGCATGTAGAGCAGATAGAGAATAGCGAAGGTCGCAATTGGCAGGCAATATTGAGACAATAGGTCAATCCCGCCCTTCATCGTCGGGATTGTGGTAAATATGTCGCGATTGGCCCACGCGAAGAAGGCGGTCCATAACGCTATGGATAGACCCAACAGCACCGGTGCAATGTAATGAGATCGTGACGTACGAATGATATCGTCATCGGCATAATGACTCCATTCTTCATCACTGCTTACCTCGTCAAGCTCCTGATCCGCTTCGCTTTCAACGGCATGGCTGCCCTCGTCTTCGCTCAGCTCAAGGGCATCACTGCCATCTGTTTCGTCAAACTCGACATGCTCCATATGAGGTTCTTCACCCCGGTCACGCCTGATTCCGATAATTTTCGATCCACCTGTCATGAGTCGGTTTTACCATAAAAATCGGTCAGAGAAACTATAAGTTAACCATGGCACCGTAAGAAATGCCCATGTCATTCGATTATGGAGCGCTCGACGCGGCTTTAACCGCCGCAGTTGGTGACGATCAGTCACTCATCGCGGAATTGCGTACCGCCTTTCTGGACAGTGCAAAACGGCAAGTCGATTTGCTTCACCGCGCACGTTGTGATGCCAATTGGGAATATGCTGCTTTGCGCCTGAAGGGGTTGGCGGCCAGTTTCGGTGCGACTCATGTACTGGATCTGGCGGAAGAAGCGGTTACGTCTGCTCCGGGTGAACCGACAGTGCTAAAAAAGCTCGAACGGGCTATTGCCGCGATCGAAGATCATCGCGACTAATCACCACATATATCCGCACTAATAGATGAAGATATCGCTTTGATGCCATGGCGGTAAATCCTATATGATGCTCACGTCTGTTGACTGGCAAATTGGGATTTATTTTTGAGACTGGCCCTTATCTCCGTATCGACCGAGCATGAAGTGGGGCATGGGCCTGCTGGCATGCTGCCGCTGTTCGATGGTAATGTCATTGAACAGCAAGTAAGATCTGTCCGAAATATGGGTGCAGAGAAGATTATATTGCTGAGCCCAACTATGCCCGGGGCTTTGCTGCAATATGTTGATGCCCTGAAGCGCCAGAATATTGATGCCGAGATTGTCCGCGATACCAGCGATCTGGGGCAATATGCGTCAGAAAATGACGACTTTATTTTTCTTGGGGATGGTATTCTCCCCGCAAAGCCGATTGAAGCTCAATTGAGCAGGAAATCCGTTGAATCAATCTATGTCGTAACAAATGCAGATAATTACGACAGTTTTGAGCGGATTGATCTCAGCCACCGATGGCTCGGCATAGCTCTTTTAAAAGCCACACGCCTCGAGGAGATATCGAATATCCCCGATGATTGGGACGTCGGCTCTGCATTGCTTCGTACCGCGGTTCAGTCGGAATGTGAGCGAGAGCTGGTATCTGACGAGGACATGCAGTCCGATGTAGTGTCCCAGCTGATCGATGCCGAGAGGAGTTTGGCTTATGCCGACCGGCGGCTCGGTGCGGTGCGAATTCCCAAGCAGAATTTCCTCGATCGATATGTCGTTTGGCCGTTGATGCGCAAACTGATGCCAGTACTTTGGCAGGCCCCCGATGCGAAGAAATATTTTGGGATGGCCAGTATTGCCTGCTCGATAATCGCACTGGGACTTGGACTTATCATATGGCCTGCCGCTTCGCTGGGCTTTCTGTTTCTCGGTTCCGTGGTTTTGGTACTCCACAAACGGATTTCCATGTTTTCGACCGAATTGAACAAGCCTGACTGGACCGCACCAATATTCTATTTGGTAGCCGCAATCGTTTTGACAATTACGGTCCTGCGGACAGCGTCTTCGGCAACCTTGTTCGCTGACATATCAATATTGCTGCTACTAATTGGTAATTTATGGCTCGTTCACGCGGCGAAGGATGATACCGGATTGAACTGGGTAAGGCCTGATAAACCTTTGATTCTATTGATTTTATTGATCACTGCTGCTTTTGGCGCATTCTCCCTTGGTCTCTACACCGCTGCCTTGTTCTGTTTGGTTTATCTGGTTGCAGAACGACGCGACTATTTTTCTTCGGAATCTGGCGCTGCATCTCAAAAATAGAAAACATTGCACTTAGCCAGATATTAACCACATTGGCCTACGGCTAAACCCATGGTGAAGCGAGATTTTTTGATGGACCAGAATACGGGCCCTGGCCTTGTTCAGCAGGCTGCCGCAATCAGCGGTTCAAGCGCCGCTGTGTCTGACGACCTTGCTGCCGCGCTCTTTCCGAAATCGGACATCATATTGTCTGATCGCATGCTGTCCAACGGCCGCCTATATTTGCAGTCTATCGTGCAGGATATCGAAACGGAAATCTGCATGATTGCTGTCGAAGACTTTGGCCTGACACATGATACGATTATCGAGATTGGCAACAGCGACAGAGGACATAGTTTTCCGTTGCTTCAAAATGCGGGTTTGCTGGAAACCAAAACACTGCTCAACCATATTTTCATCAGCGTACAGCGGGTAGAACTGGGCGCGCGGCTTTTGCAGAAAATTTCACAGTCCGATCTGGAAGCTGTTTTGACCCGCTATCTCGACAATGAAGAAGCGGCGATTGCGGACGCCGCGATGGCATCGCTTGTGGCACAAAGCCGCGACAATGCGGCGCCTGGTTCCATTCATGCTCATATCGCCAGTCTTCCTGCAGAAATATTGTTTGCACTTGTGTGGCCTGTGGTTGCCGCGATTCAAAAGCTTTCCGGCTATGATGGACCGGACCTGAAAAAAGCAGCAGAGAAACTGCTGGGCGGACATGATGAGAGCGTTGGCACGCAAAGCCGCGCACGCCGTCTGGCGCAACTTGTCGATCAGTTGGCAGAGGATGAACATCATCTTCATCCACTTTATGACGGGCTGGATCTTTTTCTTGCCCGTCTGGCAAAGCGCTCCGGACTGTCAGTTGATCAACTCATATTATTTACCGCTGAACCCAATATGGTTCGACTGGTTCTGACCATGCGTGCAGTTGATTTGCCGACAGACCATGCCATATCGATTTTCGGTGTGCTGGACGGTAGTGGTCAGTTACTGACCCCCGCTTCCTATAACGAGATTGATGGTGAGAAGGCCGCAGAACTGGTCAGTAAGTGGGCTGGCAACAAACTTTTCCAAGATGCGCAGCGTCAGTTAAATGCTGGCCTTCCGGGGTTTTCTGACTAATGCCGGTTACCGGCAATCTGGCCGAGCCGGTTCGCGGACAACTGGATGGTGATGGCCGTCTGGTCTCGGCGGACCCGCCGCTGCTGCGCCTTCACCTGCATTGCGGCGGCTATGAGGGCGGGCCGCTGGCTGTGCCACAATTGTCAAATCTCTGCCGTTTGAGCAGGCAGTTGAACATGAACCTGTCACGCCCAGTGCAGGCGGCTGATGAAGACAACCTGATCAACATGTGGGTTGAGATTCGTCTTCAACCTGGTGACCAGTATGGCAATGTCGGGATCAGCATCGTTGACTGGAAAGAAACGCCTGCGCCTTCGACAAGCAGTCAGGCATCTGGGCGGCAGCGTGATTTTGACCGGCTCAATGGGCGAGGGTCGATCCGGACCGATGCATCCCTGCGTATCATGGCCTTGTCCATGCCCGGTGATCTGGATGCAGTTGAGAAATATATCGGTCAATCCCTGCTGGATATTTTCGACTTTGTAGAGCCATCCAAACAGAGCGTGTTGGTGGAATCAATATCTGAACGCCAGCCGGTGCGCGGTCAGCACGTTCGCCAGAGAAACGGAAAAAGGTCCTTCTACAACCTGTCCGGGCAGCCATTGATTGATAATGATGGCCTGTTTTCCGGCTATCGCTTCGCGCTGGAACTGGATGAGGAACGGGAAGCCAAAGAGAATGAAGACGAGGCAAGTCTGCCGATCAAAAAAAGCGAACTGATCAGCGATTCCCTTTTCGGTTCCCAATTGGGCCCGGCTTTGCGTCAGCCACTGGGCAAGATTATCGCCAATGCCGAGACTATTGGTAGCCGGTTGGAAGGGCCATTGCGTGGAGATTACTCCGATTATGCCAAGGATATCGCCTCCGCCGGTCGCCACTTGATGGATCTGGTCAATGACCTGTCCGATCTCGAAGCAATACAGCGGACCAGTTTTTCAGTTGCCGCAGATGATATTGATCTTGTTGATCTGGCACACCGGGCTGCTGGCCTGCTCGCGGTTAAGGCAGCCGATCACCAGATCCGAATTGACTTGCCTGACAAAGATCTGGAAATGCCGGTAAAGGGCGAGTTTCGTAGGGTTTTGCAGATATTGGTCAACCTGATCGGGAATGCAATCCGTTACTCTCCCGATGGTTCGGTCATTAAGTTGCAGGTTGTTTCAGAGGGTGAGTTCTCAGTGATTACCGTGCGTGACCAGGGCGATGGTATTGCCGAAGATGATCAGCAGCGCATATTTGAAAAGTTCGAAAGACTAGGGCGCTCTGGCGACGGCGGCAGCGGATTGGGCCTTTTCATCTCCCGTCGTCTGGCCAATGCCATGGACGGCAGCCTGACAGTCGAGAGCGCCGTTGGCAAAGGTTCTACCTTTAAACTCAGCCTGCCATCACGCGCCGCTTAGGCACAAAAAAGGGAGCTATGAAGCTCCCTTTTTTCCATATTTTCCAAGATTACCGTTTGCCAATTTCCACATAATCGCGCTGTGTGGGGCCGGTATAAAGCTGGCGCGGACGCCCGATAACCTGACCGGGATCAGAAATCATCTCGTTCCACTGAGCAACCCAGCCGACGGTCCGTGCGAGCGCGAAGAGCGCGGTAAACATGGAGGTCGGGAAACCAATAGCGGAAAGGATGATGCCGGAATAGAAATCTACGTTCGGGAAGAGCTTCTTCTCTTTGAAATAGTCATCGTTCAGAGCCATTTCCTCTAGTTGCAGAGCAACCTCAAAGACAGGATCGGTGACTTTCAATGCGTCAAAGACTTCACGGACGGTTTTCTGCATGACCGTCGCACGCGGGTCATGATTTTTATAAACCCGGTGACCAAAGCCCATAAGGCGGAATGGATCATTCTTGTCTTTCGCACGTTCAATATATTCCGGAATCCGGTCAGGGTGACCGATTTCATGGAGCATGTTGAGTGCCGCTTCATTGGCGCCGCCATGGGCAGGGCCCCAGAGGCAAGCAATGCCGGCAGCAATACAGGCAAAAGGATTGGCTCCCGAAGAACCGGCGAGCCGCACGGTTGAGGTGGAAGCATTTTGCTCATGGTCAGCATGAAGGATGAAAATCCGGTCCATTGCTTTTTCAACTGCTGGGACAACTTCATAAGGCTCGGCGGGAACGCCAAAGGTCATACGCAGGAAATTACCTGTATAAGACAAGCTGTTATCCGGATGCATGAAAGGCTGGCCGACGGCATATTTATACGCCATCGCAGCAATGGTCGGCATTTTGGCGATCAACCGGTGACTTGCGATCATCCGCTGTTCGGGATCACTGATATCCGTGCTGTCGTGATAGAAAGCAGACAGAGCACCTACGACGCCGCACATGATCGCCATCGGGTGAGCATCGCGGCGGAAACCATTGTAAAAGGTCGAAAACTGATCATGCAGCATCGTGTGGCGCGTGATCGTGTTGGTGAACTGCGCATATTCGTCTGCTGTTGGAAGCTCTCCGCGCAAGAGCAGGTGGGCCACTTCCATGAAGCTGCTATGTTCGGCCAGTTGACCGATGGGGTAACCGCGATGCAGCAATATGCCTTCGCCGCCATCGATAAACGTCAATTCAGATTCGCAGCTGGCTGTCGATTTGAACCCTGGATCGTAGGTGAAGGCACCAGTCTGTCCGTAAAGTTTCCGAATATCCACGACATCCGGTCCTTCGGTTCCCTGCATGACGGGAAATTCGTAATTTTCGCCGTCTAGGTTAAATGATGCGCTATTGTTGCCCACAATATTGTCCTTTCTGCTCCTGAGAATTCAGGTTATTTTATTTGATCTGCAAGACGATCCAATGACTCTTCCTTGCCCAAGAGTATCAGCACGTCAAAAATTCCGGGTGAACTGGTACTTCCCGTTAAGGCGGCCCGCATAGGTTGTGCAAGCTTTCCTAACCCCAATTCGGCGGCTTCTGCTATGGCCTTCACCCGGTCCTCGGTTGCCTGGATCGTCCAGTCGTCAAGGTCGGTCAAAGTCGAATGAATCGATTCAAGCAGCTGCCGTGCGTCAGCATCTAGCAGAGATTGTGCCTTCTCGTCGAGGTCAAGTGGTCGTTTTTTATAGAGAAAAAGGCTATTATTAGCCAATTCGATAAGGTTTTTGGCGCGGCTTTTCAAAACCGGCATGGCCTGGACCAGCAAATCGCTTTCAGCCGGTGTCAATTTTGCTCCCAGCTCGTCCTCAATCCAGGGTATTGTCAGCGCTACCAGCGCCTTGTCATCGGCATCGCGAATATATTGACCGTTCAGGTTTTGCATTTTTTTGGCATCAAAGCGCGAAGGTGATTTGCCAACGCCTGACAGGTCAAACCATTCTATGGCCTGTTCACGCGAAATTATCTCGTCATCGCCGTGCCCCCAACCCAGGCGAAGCAGATAATTGAACATCGCATCGGACATGATTCCCATATCGCGATAGGCCTCCACGCCCAGTGCGCCATGCCGTTTGGAGAGCTTGGCGCCATCATTGCCGTGGATTAGTGGAATATGGGCGTAAACCGGTTCGGCCCAGCCCATCGCGCGGATCATCGCCATCTGGCGGAACGCGTTGTTGAGATGATCATCCCCGCGAATCAGATGCGTTACACCCATGTCATGGTCGTCGACCACGACTGCCAGCATATAAGTCGGCGTACCGTCGGAGCGCAAAAGGATGAAATCATCAATCTCGCTATTCTGCACAGACACTTCACCTTGAACCGCATCTTTGATGGTCATCTTGCTGCCAGTCTCGGTTTTCAGGCGGATCACATAAGGCGCACCTTCGGGCGCTTCGGACGGATCGCGATCCCGCCAGCGGCCGTCATAGCGCATCGGCTTCTTTTCCGCCTTTTGCTGCTCACGCATGGCGGCCAGTTCTTCCGGTGTCGCAAAGCATTTATAAGCATTTCCGGCATCGAGCAGCTCATGCGCGACTTCTGCATGGCGCGCCGCGCGTTCCGATTGGAAAATCGGTTCATCATCCCAATCAAGACCCAGCCAGTCCAACCCTTCCAGAATCGCATCAATCGCTTCCTGCGTGGATCGCGCCTTGTCGGTATCTTCAATTCTGAGTAGCGCCTTGCCGCCATGATGCCGAGCGAATAGCCAGTTGAACATCGCCGTACGTGCGCCGCCAATATGCAAAAACCCGGTCGGGGAGGGCGCGAAACGCGTGACGACTTGTTCTGATTTATTAAGATTCACGCTTGGTGTTTCCCTGTGTTAGGCAAAAATAATGCAGAGTGGCTTTGATCCGAATAGCCCTGGCGTAACGCCCGATGATATCGGTATGGCCGCCATTTCCGGTTCGAATGGCAAGGCCCTTAGCATGCCGTTTCACGCACGACAATTGCCTGAATATCTTGGAAATTTGGAAATTTTCAAACGCCTGGAAATGCAGCTTGAAAAAGAGCGCGACCGGCTGGCCTTATGGATGCCCGTTGGCGTTGGCGCGGGAATCGCGGTCTGGTTTCTGCTGGCAAATGTAGCCCTTTGGATAGGTTTTATCGCACTTTCTTGCGGCTTGGCCTTAAGTGTCAAAGCCCTGAATATGGGCGGAAGGGTAGGCAACGCGTTTTTCTGGTTCATGGTGTTAATAGGCATCGGCTGTGCGCTCATGGGGTTCCGCTCATGGGCTGTGGCAGCGCCGGTATTGGAACGGCCAATGGTCGCGTCTTTCCATTCAGAAATTGAAAAGGTGGAAGTGGTCAGTGCCCGCGACATTGTCCGGTTGACGCTGGATACGCATGAGAAACAGGATTTGCCACCGCGGGTGCGCGTGAATGTTCCAATTGAAAAGGCGGTAGCCGACCTGCAGCCGGGCACCATCATTCAGCTTCGCGCCCGGTTAATGCCACCGGCGATGTCCAGTCTTCCGGGTGCTTATGATTTTTCCCGCCGTGCCTGGTTCATGGGGCTGGGTGCTACCGGTCAGCTATTGGGGGAAATTCATGTCGTTCAGCCAGCGCAGCCGTCTTGGGGACCGCTTTCATCCATGCCGGAATATCGCCAGGTGCTGTCGAACCATGTCCAGTCCTGCATGGCCGGTGGGGCAGGGGCGATTGGTGCAACCCTGGCCACTGGCGATCGCGGGGCAATTAATGACGAAGATGCTGAAGCCATGCGGCGCAGTGGGTTGGCGCACCTTTTGTCAATCAGCGGCCTGCATGTAACGGCGGTTGTCGGTGCAGTTTATTTGTTAGTTTTGCGTATTTTGGCGCTATTTCCAACATTAGCGCTGCGTTTTCGGCTGCCTCTGGTGGCTGCGGGTTGCGCAGCTGTGGCAGCGCTGGGTTATACATTGATGACCGGCGCGCAGGTGCCAACGATAAGAGCATGTGTCGCAGCATTGCTGGTTCTCATGGCTCTCGTCATGGGGCGCAGTGCCATCACCCTGCGCATGGTCGCGGCAGGGGCCCTGTTTGTGCTCATCATCTGGCCGGAATCCCTTGTCGGACCGAGCTTTCAGCTTAGTTTTGCCGCTGTCACCGCGATTATTGCGATGCACGAACACCCTAGAATAAAGGCATTGTTCGCACGACGGGAGGAAGTCCTTCTCAGGCGACTGGGGCGGATCATATTGGCGCTTTTCCTCACTGGTCTGGTCGTCGAGCTGGCATTGATGCCCATTGCGTTGTTCCATTTTCACAAAGCCGGCATTTATGGCGCGCTGGCCAATATCATCGCTATTCCGCTGACAACATTTGTGATTATGCCTCTGGAAGCATTGGCATTGCTACTTGATACGGTTGGTTTGGGTGCACCGTTCTGGTGGTTATGTGAAAAGGCGCTGAGCAGTCTGCTGGTGTTGGCCCACTATGTATCCAGTCGACCGGGATCAGTAACCATGCTACCGACCATGCCACTGGCCGCGTTTGGGTTAGTGATTGCCGGTGGCTTGTGGTTGGCCCTGTGGAGTCAGTCTTGGCGTATCTGCGGTCTTGCTCCTATAGCAATTGGTGTCCTGATGATAGCCACGACCCGCGCTCCTGATCTCTACATTACCGGAGATGGTCGTCATGTCGGGATCCGCAATGACGCGGGGGAGCTGGCGATGCTTCGCACGCGCAGCGGTGACTTCATTCGCGACATGTTGCTGGAAAATGCCGGGATTGATGGGGAAGCCACGGCCCTAGAGGACTGGCCAAATGCGCAGTGTAATGCAGATAGCTGCACAGTTATCATGGAGGGGGAAGGCCGAGACTGGGTGATCGTTGCAACGCGCAGCTCTTACTATATTCCGGCCATGGCGCTGTCAGCGGCCTGCCGGCGTGCCGATATTGTGATCAGCGAACGGCGCCTCCCTATCAGTTGTCAGCCACGCTGGCTTAAGGCGGATCGTATTTTATTGGGCCAGGTTGGCGGTATGACGATAGATCTGGAGAACCAAAAGATTGGAACCGTTTTGGGCCGTTCCGGGCGTCATCAATGGACGCGCTTCACTGAGCCCAAAAATATGCAGCCGAAAGAGAAAACTTCCAAAATAGCGGCAGAAATCAAAGGCAGCCCTGAATAAAACTGTACCCAGCTATCGTTAGTTATAGCGCCGCAACAGTCCGGCCATTTTGCCCTGTATCCGCACCTCTCCTGCGCCAAATATCTGTGGCTCATAGGCTGGATTTGCGGGATCAAGGCGGACCTGTCCATTATCCTTGAACAGATATTTCAGTGTAGCTTCTTCATCATGGACCAGCGCAACGACGATTTCGCCGTTACGCGCTGTTTCCGTGCGTTGAATAAGCGCATAGTCGCCGTCCAATATACCCGCTTCGATCATCGAATCGCCGGAAACTTCCAACGCATAATGCTCGCCGGAGCCCAGCAATGCCGCTGGAACACTGAGCGCGGACTGACCTTCAAGGGCTTCGATCGGAACGCCTGCTGCAATCTTGCCATGAAGCGGAATTTCGATCACATCATTGGCCGCGACAGGAATTTCTTTCATCGGTGCTGAGGGAGCCTGCTCAGGGGCAATGTTTATGACATTGGAAGCAGCCGGTTTCAAATTACCGCCTTCGGGTAGCTTGGTCACTTCCAAGGCTCGTGCCCGGTTGGGAAGGCGGCGCAAAAAGCCGCGTTCTTCCAGAGCGCTGATCAACCGATGAACGCCAGATTTTGACTTCAAGCCCAATGCATCCTTCATCTCTTCAAAAGAGGGGGATACGCCTGATTCCTCCAGACTGTTATGAATGAAGCAAAGCAGTTCATGTTGTTTCGGTGTGAGCATGTTTCATGTCCTTATCGGGAACGAATAAGGAACAATTATGAAACAAACCGTGCCAAGTCAAGCATTTTAGATGGCGATATACGAAACCTCTGCGCCAACGGGTTGCTCCGGGCTGTGCGGAGGACGGAAGAGCAGGGCGTTGGCCGCTGCCAGTATCGAAAGCTTGGCGCTGTCCTGGCTGTCAAAGGCGGCAATGGCGCCGTCGACAAGCTGTGCGCGGAGAAACTCGGCGCGCTGGCTGGTGGCGGGCAACACCGTGCTGGTTTGCGCCGTTTGCATGACGGGCATATAGCTTTGCGCACCTGCAAGATAGCGGATCAGAGGCACCAGAAACAGGGTTGCCGTCACAAAGGCGGAGCCGGGATTGCCGGGCAGGGCGAGGACAAGGCTGTTACCCAGCTTCCCGGCCATGAGCGGCTTGCCCGGTTTCATCGCGATTTTCCAGAAATCCGTTTGCCCGCCAAGCCGTTTGAACGCAGGCGCCACCAGATCATGGTCGCCCACCGAAGCGCCGCCTATGGTGACGATGACATCGCAGTCCCTGGCGCTTTCCAGCGCTTCACACAGGCTATCCAGATCATCTTTTATCCGGCTGATGCAACGGGTTATTGTTGGCAGCTGTGACAGCATGGCGGCGATCATGACATCATTGCTTGCCGGTATCTGGTGCGGCTTCGTATCCGTGCCCGGGGCAACCAGCTCGTCGCCGGTGGAGAGGATCGCGACTTTGGGACGGCGACCCACGCTGACGCTGCCCGAACCGGCAATGACGGCGTGACCCAAGGCGGCGGCATTGAGCTGAATGCCAGCTTTTAGCGACACATCCCCAGACTTGAAGTCGCCGCCCTGAAAGCGGACATGACGGCCTTTGACAGGAGAAGGATCGCTGGTCAGGACAATATTGTCACCATCCGGCTCGACATTTTCCTGCATGACAACCGTATCGGCGCCCTCGGGTAGCAGGGCACCGGTGAAAATGCGGGCGGCCTGACCCGGCAGTATTGCTGGGCAGGGCGGGCTTCCGGCCTTGCATTCGCCGACCAGTTGCCAGGGACCGTCGCGGTCTTCAAAGCGGATGGCATATCCATCCATTGCTGACATGTCTGCTGCCGGTTGATCGCGACCAGCCATGACGTCTTCTGCAAGATAACGCCCCAGCGCATCACCTATGGCAATGGTTTCAGAAGGCAAGGGCTGTGCCATGGCAATCAGGCGCTCTTGCGCTTCTTCCAGGGGCAGCAGCGGCTTCATTCGGCGGTCCAGTCTCCTGATTTTCCGCCTGATTTGGAGAGCAGGCGAATATCGCTAATCACCATGTCTTTCTGCATCGCTTTGGACATGTCATACACTGTTAAAAGTGCGGTTGAAGCGGCTGTTAAAGCCTCCATTTCAACCCCTGTCTTGCCGGTTAAGCGTGCCATTGCCCGAACCTTTATACCATCATGCTGATATTCAAAATCAACCGCAACTTTGCTGAGCGCCAGCGGATGACAGAGCGGGATAAGATCGCTGGTTTTCTTTGCCGCCATGATCCCGGCAATGCGGGCGGTGGCCAGCACATCACCCTTTTTCATGCTGTTGGCCCTGATGGCCTCCAGCACATCTGGATTCATGCTGATAAAACCTTCGGCATGCGCCTCGCGCACCGTCTCGTTCTTGGCTGAAATATCGACCATATGCGCCGCGCCGTCGCCGTCAATATGAGTAAGTTTGCTCATTTATGCCTATCCCTTTTCCGGGCTACCTGTCAGGAGCAGCCGTGTCGCCGCTTCGACATCATCCTGCCGCATCAACGACTCTCCGACCAGAAAGGCCCGTGCGCCCGATTGCGACAGGCGTTGGCAGTCATCATGCGTGAAAATCCCGCTTTCGGATACCATGATCCGGTCATCGGGGACTAGCTTCGACAGTCGCTCGGTTTGTTCAAGACTGGTTTCAAAGGTTTTGAGGTTGCGGTTGTTGATACCCAAAAGTCTTGATTTCAGTTTAAGCGCGCGCTCCAGTTCCACCTCATCATGCACCTCGATCAGCGCATCCATGCCATATTCCATCGCTGCCGCTTCTATTTCACTGGCAAGAGCATCGTCCAGAGCGGCCATGATAATCAGAATCGCATCGGCGCCCAGCGCACGGGATTCTTCCACCTGCCATGGATCAATCATGAAATCCTTGCGCAAGCAGGGCAGGGCGCATGCCGCCTGGGCGGCTACAAGATATTCGTCTGCGCCCTGAAAATAGGGCATGTCGGTTAGCACCGAAAGACAGGCGGCACCACCGGCCTCATAGGCGCGTGCGTGGGTCGGTGGATCAAAATCCTCACGGATCAGCCCTTTCGAGGGACTGGCTTTCTTGATCTCTGCAATCAGTGCGAAGCCTGTTTCCGACTTTTCTTCAATGGCCCGGACAAAACCGCGCGGCGCAGCCTGATGCCGCATCTGATCGTGCATGGAGGATGAGGAAATATCAGCACGGCGCTTGCGGACATGCAGGCGTTTGGCCGCGCATATTTCGGTCAGTTTATTCATTGCCCGCACCTCATTGATTAGCGATCCAGCAATTGAGCAAGGCATTGGCCAGACCCTTGTCGAGTGCTTCAGCTGCCTCTTCAACTCCCGCCTCCCAGCTATCGACTTCACCAGCGACCATCAAAGCGGCGGCGCTGTTCAGCAATACGGCATCGCGATAAGCGGAAGGTTCGCCCTGCAACAGCGCTCTCAGCGCTTTGGCGTTATATTCGGCGTCACCGCCCTTGATAGCATCGGCATCGTGACGGGACAGGCCAATATCCTCCGGCGTAATCCGGCTGTGGGTGATCGATTGCCCTTCGACTATGGCCAGCCTGGACGGTCCGGAAATGCTAAGCTCGTCCAGACCTTCTTCGCCGGACACCACCATCACCTTGTCATAGCCAAGCTGCGCGGCGGCCTCGGCATAGGTTTCCACCAGGTCAGGAGAGGCAACGCCGATAAGCTGCCGCTTGACCCGGGCAGGGTTGCAGAGCGGACCCAGCAGATTGAAAATCGTTCGCCGCCCGATAGCCTTGCGAATGGGAGCCAGCGGGCCAAGCGCGGGATGGTGATTGGGGGCGAAGAAAAAGGCGATGCCAATCTCGCGCAGGGATTGCTCGCCGCCGGTTGCCGCTTTGGCCAGATCGAGGCCCAGAGCCTCTAGCGTGTCAGCAGCCCCGGATTTGCTTGATGCGGCACGGTTGCCATGTTTGGCCATCGGGATGTCGCAGGCCGCGACGACCAGAGCCGTGGCGGTAGAAATATTAAGGCTGTGGCTCCCATCCCCGCCGGTTCCGCATACATCAATTGCATTTGCAGGCGCCTCAACAATAATCATGCGAGCCCGCATTTCCTGCGCCGCCGCCGCAATTTCCGTGGCCGTTTCCCCGCGGTCAGCCAGTTGGACCAGGAAATTACTGATCGCTTCGCCATCGACTTTGCCGTCCAGTATAGCCGCAAAAGCGGTCCGGGCGTCTGCACTGGACAGCGCGATGGCTGGATCTGGTAAGGTCGTCATGATTGCTCCTCCCCCGGTACACCGGCATCCTGCAGCCGCCGGATCAGGCCGTTCCTGTGCGCCTCATCCTTGAATATGCGGGCGGGCAGGAAATTGAACATATGATCGGAACGATAGAGCAGAACGGTTTTGTCGTCCGCCCGCCATTTGACCATGTCGGCAAAGGTCAGGTTGGCATGGCCTTGCTCGTTGCCGGAATAAAGCTTGTCATCATCCCACCAGCTGGTCGTTTCCAGACGTAAGTCTTTCTGCTGTTTATAAATTTTCTTGGACAGGCGCGGCACCCACCATATCGGGATCAGGATGGTCATCGCTAGCGCAACAATCCCGGCCCATATCGTCATGCCGACGATCAGACCGAGTGCTGCCGGCAGATTTTCGAAGCCATCATATGCCGCCATGGCCAAGCCAATCGCCAAGCCGAAGAGCAGCAGATAGCCTAGCCGCTTCCCACCCATCTGTTTCAGATGCAAACCGTAGGCCGCGCGCAGGTCTTCCTCTGTGGGCGTGAAGATTATTTTTTCGGTCATGCGATCTGTTTAGGTGTCAGCCCGGCCAGTGTCATGAAATTGGCGAGCAGGTCATGGCCATATTCGGTGGCAATGCTTTCGGGGTGAAACTGAACACCATGGATGGGCAGGCTTTCATGGCGAAAACCCATGACGGATCCGTCTTCGGCGGTGGCGTTTACCGGCAGGCAAGTCGGAATATCCTCGACAATCAGCGAGTGATAGCGGGTCGCCGTATAAGGGGAGGGTAATCCTGCGAACACGCCGCTATTGTTATGTTTTACCGGTGAAGTCTTGCCGTGCATCAATCCGCCGCGAACCACCTTGCCGCCGAAATGCTGACCAATGCTTTGATGGCCCAGGCAAACGCCGAGCAATGGTTTTTCCGCATCGGCACAGGCCGCGACCAGATCAAGCGAGATGCCGGCTTCATTGGGTGTACATGGGCCGGGCGAAATCAGAAACGCATCAGCCCCGGTTGCGAGAGCCTCGGTGGCGCTCAGCGCATCGTTTCGCTCGACTTGAACCTCGGCCCCAAGTTCCATGAGATAATGGACAAGGTTGAAGGTGAAGCTGTCATAATTGTCGATAACCAAAATCATGGATGCTGCCTAATGCCAAAAGCATCGCAGGCCAAGTTTTTCTGGCACTTATCAAGCAGATCGTTTGACGGTCAAAATCCGCGTGATAAGGTCAAGGTTCGGGAGACAAGAATATGGGCCAACCGGTAACCGTCAACATTCCACATAAATTGGGGCTAGCCGAAGCGCGCAGCCGCATTGGTGCAGGCGTGCACACGCTGGGCGAGAGCGTGCCAGGTGCGACGGTCACGGACCATCATTGGGAAGAGGACACGATGCACTGCACACTGGCAGTGATGGGGCAGCGTATTGGCGGTGAGATGCAGGTTCGCGAAGACGAGGTTTACGCCATTTTTGATTTGCCAC
The DNA here is from genome assembly GCF_059726685.1 of Parasphingorhabdus sp. NCBI lineage: Bacteria > Pseudomonadati > Pseudomonadota > Alphaproteobacteria > Sphingomonadales > Sphingorhabdaceae > Parasphingorhabdus > Parasphingorhabdus sp. The sequence goes on along the minus strand of NZ_AP041068.1, from coordinate 2,491,521 downwards.
CCTTGCTTGCCATGTTCGCCAACAAGCTGAAGGAAAAGCTTCAGAAAGAAGCACCGAAGATGCTGGAATAGGGTCTCCGCGATCCCGTCATGTCCAACGGCAGATTTCTTGGTTTGGAAACCGACTACCGTTTCAGACCAAAATGACCCATGTGCGTGATCACACCAGCAACTGAGAAATTACCATGCGCCGGCCGAAACAAGCGAAAAACGCCAATCCACCAATCACGTGCTAAATCAGTTCAAGTTTGCAGTTAACCTTATCACCCGCGACGATGCCCTCCGTCTTGCGCACCGAGGCTTTAACGGGAAGCACATATGCATTCTCATCAATGCCAGGAAAGATCGATGTCTGCCAGACCGTGTCGCCTATTGTCGCTTCCACTTTGACTGCGCCCCAACCTCCCTTCGTCGGCTGCCCCAGTTCCAGTCGCGTGACGGCGGCATGTGCCTCAATTTTTTCCCCAACATCATCGGGTACCGACAAAAAATGATAGCTGCCACGCCGATTTTCGCTGGTCCAAGTCCAAATCTCGTTGGTTATCGTAAAGGCAGGATTTGACATTGAGCTACTCTGGCAGGTTATCAGGGGTAGGCTTCAAACGTCTTGGGAGCATCCAGTTCGGGGCACCATGTCGGCCGATGCTGGTTTTGAACCGTGCTTGAAAGTTTGAAGGCCGATGGATCATCGAGGCATCCGAGGGACACCAGTCGCATCCCGGGATATGCTTTCGGGTTCACCCAATGCACATTGGAATAGCATTTGGTACACAGATATCTTTTTACCCCCGGCCATTTGGGCATCTGGGGATCGAGTTCAAGCGCATCAGACATTGTCACAACGTCTGTTTCAGGAAAAACCGCAACCGCGTTCCCGACGGAACCCGTCATGCGCTGGCAATAGTCGCAGTGGCAAACGAAACACCGAAGCGGATTGCTGGCCAATTCTATCGATACGGTTTTGCATGCACATCGTGCTGTAATCGGCATTGTCTACTCCTGCTCGGATTTTGAAAGCGGACTCTTGACTGGTGTTGAACTCATCTTCAGTCTGGCAGCCAATCCGAAATTGCTTTCCCAATCTCTTCAGGCGAATCTTCCTGGATAAAATGGGTGCCAGCGACAGTCACTTCGCTTAGATTTGGCCATGAACGCACCATATCTCTCACAGGTCCCACAATCAGGGCGCCCGGTTCGGCATTGATAAACAGTTTCGGAATCGGTGTTTCAGCCAGCCACGCATTATACTGGCCGACAATTTCGACAACATCAGCCGGTTCTCCTGCGATTGGGATCTGGCGTGGCCATGTCAGTGTCGGTCGGCGGTCCTCACCGGCATTGGCAAAAGGCTTGCGATATTCGTTCATCTCTTCGTCGGTGAGCTGACGCATGATTGCGCCCGGCAAGATGCCTTCAACAAACATGTTGTTTTCAAGAACCATCTCTTCGCCAGCAGGTGACCGGAATCCTCCAAAGATATCCGCAAAGTCTTGGGGAAAATTGTCCCAGCTGGGAATGGGGGCAACGATGGCTTCCATAAACGCAATAGCTTTGACCGCATCCGGGTGTTGATGCGCCCAGTGAAACCCTAACCCTGATCCCCAGTCGTGAATGACAAGCGTGACATTCTCATTCACACCGAGCTGATCAAGCAATGTGAACAGATATTTACGGTGCTCCACAAAAGTATATCTGTCCGGCCCGCTATTCTCGAGTTTTTCAGAATCCCCCATGCCTATGAGATCAGGAGCAATCAGGCGGCCGCGCCCGACAAGATGCGGCATAATGTTGCGCCACAAATATGATGACGTTGGGTTGCCATGCAGAAAGACAATCGGATCGCCTTCGCCTTCGCCTTCCTCAACATAAGCCATTTGCTTGCCGTGAATCGTCTGGAATTTCTTCTTGTTGCGAAAGCTGGTGGCCATTTTTATTTTTCCTTGCCTATGTCGAGTCGAAAAACCTTGTATTGGAACGAACGTTCCAATACAAGGTTCGATATGCCTCGACCGACATCCCAATCTCGCACCGACCTTGTTGATAACGCTCTTATCGCATTCTGGAACATCGGTTTTCATGCGATATCAATGGGCGATCTGGTGCGCGAAACGGGGGTTAGTCGCGGTTCGATTTACAGTGACTTCAAGGGTAAGCGTGAACTCTTCCACGCCTGTCTCGCTCGCTATCAGGAAGTGGCAGTAACGCCCAAGTTTGGGCAAGTTGAAGCACATGGTGCGAGATTGTCCGACATCAAGCAGTTTTTGTCCGACGGAATTGCTAGCCAGGAGTCATTTGATGGACCCATGCCAGGATGTCTGGTGGTGAACACGCTAGCGCAGCTCGAACCTGCTGACGAGGAAACCAAACGATATTTGGAATTCCATACCAACCGTTTGACCAAGGGATTTCGGGCAGTGTTTGTTCGAGAAAACGCCCTGACGGGCGCATTGAATGATCAGGAAATCACCGCACTTGCCGAGTTTACTACCACGTCAGTTCTGGGCCTTTGGTCCAATTCGCGAAAAATCACCGATGCGGACGAGATGCGTCGATATGTGGACATGTTGATGAGTTTGATTAGCGCAAAGCTGGGAGTGGAGTGCCTGTAGTGATTATTAATTCCAACTCACGCGCGCTTTCGTGCCCAAAGCGGCAATAAAGGTTCAATTTTTCGTAGCGCCAATATTGTCGAACTTCATAAAATGCTACTGCCCAAAGCTTACATCCTGCGCGCGCCGCACAGCCTCTTTCGCCGCGGCGAGCAGAGCGCCCGACTTCGCTTCGCATTCGCGTTGTTCATAGGCGGGATCGCTGTCTGCCACGATACCAGCGCCGGCCTGTACGTGCAGTATGCCGTCTTTTACGATGCCGGTGCGCAGGACAATACAGCTGTCCATGCTGCCATCGGGGGAGAAATAACCGACGCCGCCTGCGTATGCGCCGCGGGTTTCAGGCTCCAGTTCCGCGATAATCTGGCAGGCACGGACTTTCGGGGCACCGCTGACCGTGCCGGCCGGGAAACCGGCAAACAGCGCGTCGAGCGCGTCCTTGTCCGGTGCCAGTTCACCGACGACGTTGGAAACGATATGCATGACATGGCTGTAAAATTCGACCGTATAGCTGTCAGTGACTTCTACGCTGTTGGCCGTACTGACGCGTCCGACATCATTTCGACCAAGATCGAGCAGCATCAGATGTTCCGCCCGCTCCTTGGGATCGGCAAGCAGGCTGTCACGATTGGCTTTGTCTTGTGCCGTGTTGCTACCGCGCGGCCGGGTTCCGGCAATCGGGCGGATGGTAACTTCACCGTCCCGGGCACGCACCAATATTTCCGGGCTGGACCCGATCAGCGCAAAGCCGGGCAGGTCGAGGAAGAACAGGAAAGGAGAGGGGTTTATCCGGCGCAATGCACGGTAAAGCTCAACCGGTGGCAGGGAAAAGGGCGCGGTGAAACGCTGCGCCAATACCACCTGGAATATGTCTCCGGCCTCGATATAGTCTTTGGCGCTGAGAACCATGTCTTCATATTGCTGAGGTTGCAGCTTCGGTTCGAAGACCATGTTTTCCGGATTTAAATTCGGGGTTTCGGAGGCCAGCGGCGGAACCTTTGCGGCCATTTGCCGTTCCACTTCATCCAGCCGTTCTTCGGCAGCGGATATCTTGTCCCCCGCATCTCCCGCTGTTTCCGGCCATACGGGAGCGACCAGGAACATCTCGTCTGCCAACCGGTCAAAAATCACGATCACGGTCGGGCGCACAAATAGCATGTCTGGCAGGTTCAGTTCGGACTGTGGAGCTCTGGGAAGCTTTTCCACCAAGCCGATCGTTTCATAGCCAAAATAGCCGACAAGGCAGGCCAGCGCCCGTGGCAACCCTTCCGGGACGTCCATCTGGCAGCGCTTGACCAATGTCCGCAAGGCATCAAGACTGCCCGCCTGTTCCGGTTCGAACGCTTCGCGATCGGTTAGCCAGTTTGGGTTGATCGCCGCCTTTTCGTCATCCGCGCGAAACACAAGATCAGGGGCAAGCCCGATAAGGCTATGACGCCCACGGGTTTCGCCGCCTTCCACAGATTCGAGCAGGAAATCACCGCGCTCAGCTTCCATCAGCTTCAATGCAGTGGATACCGGTGTTTCTGTATCCGCCACCTGCTTGCGCCAGATGAGGGCAGGCTTTCCGGCGTCCAAGGCATTTTGGGCGGCGGCGATGTTTAAGCTGCGCATGATCAGTCCGGAAAAGGCTGGGAACGGATCATCTAGTCCGGCCGGTCAGCTGGTTTCTGAGGGCCGTCAGAGCATCCTCATTCTTTTCCACACCGACATCGGCTTTCATCGCGTTGATGAACTGTTCGGTATATTCATTTCCGAATACCTGTTTGAACTGCCCGCTTGTCGCGCTCAATAGATCTGCTCGCTCGGACGCATCGCCGCGGTCAATATTGTTCAGGTTAACAACAAACCAGCCCTGGTTCTGAGGAGCCTTCAAACTCTTGGCGGTACCTTCCGCCATGCTGAACATCAATGTCAGGGGCGGTGGAACGTTACCTTGCTGGCTCTGCCGGGCCAGCTCGGCGCGCGTACTTCTTACGGTCTCGATCGCCGGCAACCTCACTTTTGCATCAGCCATGGCCTTGGAGAGCGAAGCGCCGCCACTGACCTGTTTCACGATATTGTCAGCAACCACTTTGGCTTTCTGCGATCCCTGTTCCAATATGTAGTCACGCGCTACCAGCTCCTTGATGGAATTGAGCGGTGGTGGAGCTGCAACGGCTATCTCACTCACGGCCATGATTGCATATTGTTGACCCGGTATGATTTCCACGACCTGTGGGTCGGAATCATCATCCAATTGGAACGCGACCGGCAATATGCGCTGCATCTCCGGTATCGGCCTGTAATTGGGGTCTTGAGGATTTTGCCCATTGGCAAGCAGCATTGGAGTTGACTCAATCTTCAGCTCTTCCGCTTCGGCAACATCAGTTAATGATGAGCCTGCGGCAAACTCATCTTCCATTTTAACGGTCAGTTCAGCCAGCGCTTCATCAATCTTGTCACGGCTGAGTTCAGCGACAATTTGCGCACGGACTTGTTCCAGGCTTTGAGCCGGCACCGTCCGGATGTCGTTAATCTTGGCAATGTGCCAACCCAAGGCGCTTTGTGCTGGTTCGGTAACATCACCTGAAGGCGCTGAAAAAACCGCATTGGCAACGGCTTGCGACGTTGTTCCCGCCAATTCGGTTTTGCTGACAGATCCCATTTCAGCGGAGGACAGTCCAACAGATTCAGCAGCGGCGCTGATCGACATGCCGCCGCCAACCTTGTCGGCAAGCGCTTTGGCTGCTGCCTCGGTCGGCAAGATTACCTGATCTATGTTGCGGGTTTCGCTGGCCGCATATTTGGCTTTGTCGAGATTATATTGCCCCTCGATTTCCTTGTCGGTCGGTTTTACTGTTTCGTTAAACCGCTCTTTGGAAAACAAGGCATAGCTGATCGACCGGCGTTCGGGGATGGTGTAGCGCGATCCATTCTTGCTGTAAAAAGCTGCAAGGGCAGCATCAGCAGGCTTCACATTTTCTACAAAAGCTGCCGACGGAATGATGGCAACCTGACCTTGACGAGCTTCCAACAGCAAGGAGGCATAAGGCGTCACCAGTTTTTGGGGTACCGACGCGCCAAAACCCGCAACCGGAAGCAGTTGGTCCGCCAGCAAGTTACGGGTAAAGTCATCGCGAAGCTGCTGCTCTTTGATCCCTTGTTGCTGCAGTGCACGGCGGAAATTTTCTTCGCTAAACTGACCATCGGCGCCCTGAAAAGAAGGGATACTCGCAATTTCACCATCGACCAGTCGTTTGCCTGCAGTCATGCCATATTTGTTGCCGAAATCGGCAATGACAAAGCTGTTGACTAACCGGTCCAGGATACTGTCAAAACCGCCACCTTCAACATAGGTTTTTAGGTCCAATCCTGTATTTTCGCGTTGTTCTGCACGAAAGGCATTGTTTACCGACTGGTTGAGCTCCGAGGTTGTCAGTTTGGAATCGCCGACTGTCGCGGCCGTACCTGAGCCGGTGACACCGCCAAAGGCGCCTGTGCCAGTAACATCGGCCGATGCAAAAGCAATCGCGATCAGGGCTACGAAGCACATGGTGAGGAACAGGCCGATTTTCGACGAGAAAATATTGCGGAAAAATGTGATCATGAAAATGCTGCAATTCTGTTAGGGCAAATATATTTGCTGATGCTTTAGGCGGCTTGTGTTTTTCGTTCAAGCAAAAGGGCATGGGGCAAGTCGAAAGGCATCTGGGCAAACGATATTTCGCTTAAACGCGTTTGGCAGGCCGATCAGAATTTGTTAGCGCAGAAGCAGAATTGAAAAGGAGCGGAGAGAATATGGCAAATCGCAAATATATCGTTGGCAATTGGAAGATGAATGGCCTGCGTGAACAATTATCGGACGTTGCAGATATTGCCAGCATTGCCGAAAACCATAAAGATGTTGATGTCGCGATTTGCCCCCCGGTAACCTTGATTGCGTTGGCGACAGAGACTGTTCCTGGATTTGCGATTGGTGCACAGGACTGCCATTTTGCCAGTAATGGTGCACATACCGGTTGCCTGTCAGCAGCAATGATCCGCGAGGCCGGTGCCACCATGACGATATTGGGCCATAGCGAGCGCCGCGCCGACCAACATGAAACCGATGCCGATGTTAAAGCTAAAGCCGAAGCGGTTCATGCTGCCGGACTGGGCGCCATCATCTGTGTCGGTGAAACTGAAGAAGAGCGCGATGCAGGGCAGGCGATTGACGTTGTTTGCGGTCAGTTAGAAGGATCATTTCCCGATGATGCAGACGCCGGATGGCTGACGATTGCCTATGAACCAGTCTGGGCAATTGGCACGGGCCGGGTACCGGAAGCCTCCGATGTCGAAGAAATGCACGCGGCCATTCGTAGCAAGCTGAGTGCGCTGATGGGCGATGGTGCGGATGCGGTTCGCATTCTTTATGGTGGATCCATGAACGGTGGCAATGCATCGGAATTGCTCGCTGTTCCGAACGTAGATGGCGGCCTGGTTGGAGGGGCGAGCCTGACAGGCGAGAAATTCGGACCGATCATTGAGGCCGCTGCCGCAGCCTGACGGATCAAGCAGCCCAGGCAAGTACCGAGACAAGCTGTTTCACGGCTTGAACTCGCACCATCCAATCGCTATGTGCGCTGCACAAAGATAAATCACTACGTTCGGATTTGATTCATGTTTCTATTTCTCACCGTTGTTCAGGCCATTGTCGCAGCTGCTCTTGTTGGCGTTATATTGATGCAGCGCTCAGAAGGCGGCGGCTTGGGCGTTGGTGGCAGTCCGTCAGGCATGATGTCCGCACGCGGCGCAGCTGACTTGTTGACTCGGACGACCACGGTATTGGCGGTTCTGTTTGTGGCTTTGTCCATTTCGCTGGCTTTTCTTGCTGCGTCTGAAGGACAGCCTTCGACGATTGACCAGACTCTGGAGCGTGATACCAGCATACCGGTTGCTCCGGCTGCACCTGCTGATGCGGTACCTCTGGTCGGTGATGACCCGCTGGCGGCTGCAGCAGCACAGGCAGCAGAAGAAGAAGCGCCTGCGGAGAGTTCGGTTCCTCTGGACCAGTAAACCCTGTTCTCCAAAAAAATGTGGATTGCCATCAGATAGTCTTATGATGGCGCGTGTCGGGACGTAAATTTTAGTACCGATTGAAAATAAATATCGTTTTTTCGGATTCGCACGCTTGCCATTTCGGTTCGTTACGCCTTAAGCCTTTCCTCCCATGGCGCGATATATTTTTATTACCGGCGGTGTGGTTTCCTCACTAGGCAAAGGTCTCATGGCAGCGAGCCTCGGCACGCTTCTTCAAGCACGCGGATATTCGGTGCGAATTCGCAAACTGGACCCGTATCTGAACGTTGATCCCGGAACGATGTCGCCCTATCAGCATGGCGAAGTTTATGTGACCGATGACGGTGCCGAGACCGATCTGGACCTGGGGCACTATGAGCGGTTCACCGGCGTACCTTCGCTGCAATCGGACAATGTGACCTCTGGGCGAATCTATCAGTCGATCATTACCAAGGAACGCCGCGGCGATTATCTGGGTGCCACGGTGCAGGTCATTCCGCATGTTACCGATGCTATTCAGGAATTTGCCCAGGATAAGCTCGACGGCATCGACTTCGTGCTGTGCGAGATTGGCGGCACGGTAGGGGATATTGAGAGCCTGCCGTTTATTGAGGCGATTCGGCAGCTGCGCAACAAGGTCGGACGGGCCAATGCGATTTCAGTCCATGTAACGCTGGTCCCCTATATCGCGGCCGCCGGAGAGCTTAAGACCAAGCCAACGCAGCATAGCGTGCGTGAGCTGACGTCTCTGGGCATTCAGCCGGATATATTGCTTTGCCGCTGTGAACATGATTTGCCGGACGGTGAACGCGCCAAAATTGCGCAATTCTGTAACGTCCGAAAAGAAGCTGTGATCCCGGCGCTTGACGCCAGCAGTATTTATAACGTGCCGCTGCAATATCATGAAGAAGGCCTCGACCGGGAAGTCCTGAACGCATTCGGGATCATTAATGCACCGGAGCCGGATCTGACCCGCTGGACCGATGTGATGGAGCGGATCGAGAATCCCGAAGGCGAAGTCATCGTTGGCGTCGTCGGCAAATATGTGGGACTTCAGGATGCCTATAAGTCACTGCAAGAGGCGCTATTCCATGGTGGATTGGCAAACCGGGTCAAAGTGCAGGTGCGCTGGCTTGATGCCGAGCTTTTTGAAGATGAGAGTGATCTGGCTGCCAATCTGGAGCCTTTGCATGCGATTTTGGTGCCCGGCGGGTTTGGCGAACGGGGCAGCGAAGGTAAAATTGGCTCCGTGCGATTTGCACGCGAGCATGATGTGCCATTTTTTGGTATTTGCCTTGGGATGCAAATGGCCTGTGTCGAAGCAGCACGCAATCAGGCCGGCATAGATGAGGCCTCGACAACAGAATTCGGCGAAACGGCTGAACCGATTGTAGGTCTGATTACCGAGTGGATGACGGAAGAAGGCCTGCAAAAACGCGAGTCGGGTGGTGATCTTGGTGGCACCATGCGGCTAGGTGCTTATGAGGCCCGTTTGCAGCAAGGTTCCAAAGTCAGCGAAATCTATGGATCTAATGTGATTAGCGAGCGGCATCGCCACCGCTATGAGGTCAACAAGGGCTATGTTGAGCGGCTGGAAAAGACCGGATTGATATTCTCTGGAATGTCGCCAGATGGCGAGCTTCCCGAGATTGTGGAGCGTCCCGACCATAGTTGGTTTGTCGGCGTGCAATATCATCCGGAGCTCAAGAGCAAGCCCTTTGATCCGCATCCACTTTTTGCGTCCTTTATCGCAGCGGCGGTAAAACAAAGCCGACTTGTCTAATTTATCCAATCCTTTTTACACCAAGTGACTATTGTCACATTCAAGCCATGATAATTGGTTATCAAACAGTTAACAGACGCAAGACACTGGGATGGAGCGAATTTAGTGAAGGCCGAAGACCTTGCAGAAATATTGGCTGAACATAGTCTATTCGCTGATTGTGATGAAGCGGAATTGGCGGATTTGATATTGCGCGGGCATTTCGTGCAATATGAAAAAGGGGATGAATTGATCATGCAGGGTGATCCTGGAAACTCATTACTGATATTATTATCGGGCAATGCGCGGACCAGCATGATCGCCAGCAATGGCCATGAAATTGTCCTGGATTATGCCGAGCCAGGTCAGGTTCTGGGCGAAATCGCTTTGCTTGATGGCGGTGAAAGAACTGCCAGTGTCACTGCTATTCAGCCGACAACGGCTTTGACCATTACGCGGGCGGCTTTTGAAGAAATTTTGAAAAACCATAAAAATATGGCATTACGGTTACTTAAGGTAATGGCAAACCGCATCAGGACCGCCAATACAATGATAGAGGGCGACCGTGCCTACACATCAGGACCGCGGTTGGCGCGTTACCTATTGAGATTGTCAGTCGTCGGCGCAGAAGAGGGGCGTTTAAAACTGGATTTGAGTCAAAGCGAGTTGGGCAATTTTGCCGGGATGTCGCGGGAACATATTAATCGGCAACTTTCAACCTGGTCAGAAGATGACATTGTTTCGGTTGAAAGCGGAAAGGTGCGAATATTGAATCACGCCGTCCTTTCCAACATTGCCAATGCGGATTCTTGAATGAAGTTGGCCATTTGCGACCCGGGCTAATTTCGTCAAGAGTGACACCACGCGGGTGTCAGGGGCAGTCGGATCCTCATCCGGCTGCCCCATTTTTATGAATTTTGCTGATCCAAAATAAAAAAGGCAGCCAAAGATGGTTGGCTGCCTTCGATACTGTTTGGATCGCCGATTTACGCAGCTTTATCCTCTGATTTTTCAGGTTTGTGATCAATCTTGGTAACGTTGTCGCCAGTATTGATGGCGATTTTCTGCGGCTTCATCGCATCCGGAATTTCGCGCACCAGATCTATGACCAGCAAGCCATCGCTCAATACGGCGTTATCGACACGGACGAAATCGGCAAGTTCAAAGCGGCGCTCGAAGTTGCGGTTGGCAATTCCCATATGCAGAAACTGCTTTCCTTCATTTTCGTCGCTGCCTTTATTACCAGCTACGAGCAAAAGATTCTGCTGCGCGGTAATTTCAATTTCGTCATCCTTGAAACCTGCAACGGCCAGCGTGATTCGATAATGATCGTCGCCATTACGTTCGATGTTAAACGGGGGATAATTTTCAGATTGCTGGGCTCGCGCATTATTTTCGAGCAGGTCAAACAGCCGGTCAAAACCAACGGTTGAGCGGCGATAGGGGGTAAAATCAAAACGGTTCATATCTTTATCCTCTTATGAGCAATTAAAATGGTGGGCCCAAGATGGCGCCCGGTTCTGTAGTGCGAAATCCATAAAGGCATCTCGCCTGACCAAGATATTGTCATATTTTCCGATTTCAAGAGGTTGAAGATGCTTGCAAGCAGACCGGAATCAAAAACGCCCGGAGCCATTTCTGACTCCGGGCGAAAATGGTGACGATAATATCGTCCCCCTGTTTTCCTGTCTTATTCAACGCCGTTTGTCCCCCAACATGCGGCGGAACCAGAAAGGATCCCTGAACCATGACCATTAAGCGGTAATTGATTCTGTAACTAACTCTGATCGCGATGGCCGCTATTGTCATGCAAATTTTCACAAATGTGCAATATTGGTTCAGGCTTGTGTCATAATAGCAACAGCATTTTAGCCAGCATCACTCTTGCCTGCACCGCTCCACAACCGTAAAGCCACAATAGTTTTTCAGGAAGATCAAACTCCTATGCTTCTATCCCGTTATGAATGGGTCATCGCAAAACGCTATCTTCTGCCCGGCAAGGGCGAGGGCTTTATTTTTCTCGTGGCGAGCATCAGTCTTGTCGCGGTCATGCTGGGCGTCGCCGCTTTGATCGTTGTCATGAGCGTAATGAACGGTTTTCGTGCGGAATTGTTCGACAAGATTGTGGGCCTAAACGGGCACGCCGTGATTCAAGGCTATGGCGGGCGGCTTCCGGATTGGCGTGATTTGCTTGAAGATGTGCGAGAAACGGACGGCGTGGTATCTGCGTCACCGCTAATAGAAATGCCGTTGGCAGGCATACATAATGGCCGGGTAGAGGCGGTATTAGTGCGCGGGATGCTGGTCAAAGATATCCTCACCAACGACACACTGGATGGAAAAACGGTTGCGGGTGATCTGCGCGCTCTGGCTCCCGACAGTGGGCGTGTTGCAATCGGTAGCAGGCTGGCCCAAACTCTTGGGGTTCAACTCGGGAACCGCGTTACACTGATGAACCCCCAAGGGAGATCAACACCTTTTGGTACCGTGCCGCGAGAAATATCATATGAGGTAGCAGCAATATTTGAAGTGGGCGTTTACGACTATGACAAAGCTTTCGTAATCATGCCCATGGAGGACGCTCAGACGTTGATGTTGTTGGGCGATCAAGTAGGCATGATTGAAATACAAACCAATGATGCGCAAAATGTACAAAATATAATAGCTCCTTTGTATCCAAAAATAGATGGGCGCGCGCAGATAACAGATTGGCAATCCATGAACGCCTCTCTGTTCGAAACTTTGCAGGTCGAACGCGTTGTCATGTTCGTAATCCTGTCGATCATTATCTTGGTCGCGGTTTTCAATATCCTGTCATCATTGATCATGCTGGTCCGCGCCAAAACGCGTGACATAGCGATATTGCGAACAATGGGGGCATCGCGGGCCTCGTTGACGAGGATATTCGTGACTGTTGGTACATCCATCGGGGCACTGGGCATCGCGGCGGGGATAATATTGGGCTTTATCGCCATATATTTCCGGCAAAGTGTCATTAACTTTGTCCAGACGATAACCGGTCAGAACCTGTGGGATCCATCGATACGGTTTTTGACGGAACTACCGGCGAGAACGGATCCGATGGAAGTGTTTGGCATAGCGATGCTGGCGCTTCTCTTCAGTTTCCTGGCGACACTATATCCCGCTTATAAGGCAGCAAGCACGGATCCTGTACAGGTGCTTCGCTATGAATGATATCGGAGCCAAGGTCGTTGAACTGCGCAACGTGAAACGCAGCTTCAAGCAGGGCGATGTGCAGATTGACGTGCTCAAGGGCGTCGATCTCGATATCAGATCCAACGAAATCGTTGCGCTGCTGGGGCCGTCTGGCTCAGGCAAATCAACTTTGTTGCAGGCTGTTGGTTTGCTTGAAGGCGGATTTGAAGGGTCGATCAAGCTGGATGGCGAAGAAACGGCACAGATGTCGGCCAGCGGCCATACGCGGATCCGCCGGGAGTTGCTTGGCTTTGTCTATCAGTTTCATCATTTGCTGCCTGATTTTTCAGCCGAGGAAAATGTCGTGATGCCGCAACTGATCGCCGGTATTTCTCAGAAAGATGCCGAAGAGCGTGCCGAATCACTGCTCGTCAGCTTGGGACTTGGTGAGCGGTTGGATCACAAGCCCAGCAAGCTGTCAGGCGGTGAGCAACAACGTGTGGCGGTAGCAAGAGCGTTGGCGAATGCACCAAAACTGGTTTTGGCCGACGAGCCCACCGGAAACCTCGATGAAACAACGGCGGATATCGTGCTGGCCGAACTTATGGCTTTGGTTCGCGAAGAGGGAAGTGCTGCGTTGATCGCAACACATAACGAGCGCCTGGCGGCAAAAATGGACCGTGTCGTTCGGCTTCATGACGGGATATTAAGCTAGTTTTTTCAGAGCGTAGCAAGATAGGCTTTGACATTTGACAAGCGACTACCAATCTGACGCCTAGTATCGGGGAACAAAATTGCAAAGAACGGGGTGCATCGATGCAAATTACAGAATTTGAAGTCAAACAAGCTGACGGTTCGATGTCGGACCTTTCCCAATATAAGGGTAAAGTGCTGCTGATCGTAAATACCGCTTCAAAATGCGGGTTTACGCCGCAATATGAAGGCTTGGAAGTGTTGCACAAAGAATATGCAGATAAAGGATTGGAAATATTAGCCTTTCCATGCAATCAATTTGGCAATCAGGAACCTGGTGATGCAGAAGAAATCAAGAATTTCTGTACGCTGAACTATGATGTGAGCTTTCCTTTGATGGGAAAGATTGATGTCAACGGCAAGGATGCCGATCCCTTGTGGAATTATCTGAAGTCTGAGAAATCTGGTCTGCTGGGTTCACGAATTAAATGGAATTTCACCAAATTCCTCGTTGATCGCGACGGGAATGTCGTGGCTCGCCACGGACCAGCGGTGAAGCCGGAGCAGCTTAAAAGCGAGATTGAAGCGCTCCTTTAGGAAAAATCCAAACTAGTTGTGGAAAACCGGTCGATAGGTCGCGTTGATTCGATCTGATCGTGGTCAAAACTCTTCTGCCACGCTAGAGCTTAGTACATGTCCAAGACTCCGTTCGTTCATCTGCGTGCTTTTTCGGCCTATACCATTCTGGACGGCGCGATGGAGCCAAAGGCGATGGGTGCAGTGGCCAAGGACCGTGGATTTCCGGCAATTGCGCTCACGGACCGCATAGGGCTTTTCGCTTCGATGGCTTTTGATGACGGCTGCCGAGCCAATGGCATTCAACCAATAACCGGCTGTTTTTTGAGGGTAGCGCGGCCCGGTAGCAGTGCGGGCGATAAACCGGCATTGGACTGGATCGCGCTATATGCGCAGAATGAAGATGGTTATCAAAACCTCTGCAGACTGGTGTCGGCTTCTCATCTGGAGCGCCCGGCAGAGCTCGATGCCCATATTCCGCTTGAGATGCTGGAACAGCATAATGCCGGCCTTTTGGCATTAACCGGTGGCGGGGAAGGGGGCGTAACCCGGTTGCTTGCTGAAGAACAGCAATCGGAAGCAGAGGCCTATTTGTCGCGGCTTCAGCAATATTTCCCCGACCGTCTGTATATCGAACTATCCCGCCGCGATGATCCAGTTGAAATGGCAGCTGAGTCCGGTTTGATTACACTGGCAATGGACCGGCATATCCCGCTGGTAGCCACCAATCCAAGCTGTTTTGCCGAACCTGGATTTCACGAAGCTCATGATGCGATGAAATGTATCGCCGGGTCCGCTTATGTCGAGAATGATGACCGCGACAAACCGTCTCCGCATCTGTGGATAAAGAGCGATATGGTGATGGAGGATTTATTCTCCGACCTGCCCGAAGCGCTTGAAAACACGGTGGTGGTAGCAAAACGCTGCGCATATTCACCACCACGCCGTGATCCCATTTTGCCAAGTCTGGCAGGTGATCTTGCTGGAGAGGCAGAACAGTTGCGCCGTGATGCGACAGCAGGGCTTGAGGAACGCCTTGCCCATGCTGGTGATATGGAAGAAGCAGAGCGGCAGGAATATTTTGACCGGCTTGATTTTGAAATCAACGTCATCGTCAACATGGGGTTTCCGGGCTATTTTCTGATCGTTGCAGACTTCATCAAATGGGCAAAGGATCAGGATATTCCAGTAGGCCCAGGGCGTGGTTCTGGTGCTGGCTCGGTGGTCGCATGGGCGCTGACAATCACCGACCTTGATCCGATAAAACTGGGGCTGCTGTTCGAACGTTTCCTGAACCCGGAACGTGTGTCGATGCCTGACTTCGACATCGATTTCTGCGAAACCCGCCGCGGTGAAGTGATCCGATATGTGCAGGAGAAATACGGCACGGGGCAGGTCGCCCAAATCATTACGTTCGGTAAGTTGAAGGCCCGGGCGGTTTTGCGCGACGTTGGCCGCGTTCTACAGATGCCTTATGGTCAGGTCGACCGGTTGACCAAATTGGTGCCCAATCATCCAACGGATCCATGGGATCTGAAAAGGGCATTGAACGGTATTTCTGAGCTGGCGCAGGAATATAAGCAGGCCGATGTGAAGCGCCTGTTCGACCTGGCGATGAAACTGGAAGGCCTGCCGCGTCATAGCTCGACCCATGCTGCTGGCGTGGTCATCGGGGATAGGCCATTGGACCAGTTGGTGCCGCTCTATCGCGATCCACGGTCGGATTTGCCAGTAACCCAGTTTGATATGAAATTTGTCGAGCAGGCCGGTCTGGTAAAGTTCGACTTTCTGGGGCTGAAGACGCTTTCCGTCTTGAAGAAGGCAGTGGAGTTGCTCGCCGAACGCAATATCGACGTTGATCTGTCGGCATTGGCCTGGGACGATCCCAAAGTGTTCGAGTTGCTGCAAAGAGGCGATACCGTCGGTGTGTTCCAGCTCGAATCTGAAGGTATGCGGCGGACGCTGGCGGCAGTGAAGCCGACAAATTTCGGAGACATTATCGCTCTCGTTTCGCTTTATCGGCCGGGCCCGATGGACAATATTCCACTCTTCGGAGATCGCAAGAACGGGCGCGCCGAGCTGGCTTATCCGCACCCGCTGCTCGAAGATATCCTGAAAGAGACTTACGGAATCATCGTCTATCAGGAACAGGTGATGCAGGCCGCCCAGGTTATTGCCGGCTATTCGCTTGGTGAAGCCGATATGCTGCGGCGTGCGATGGGTAAGAAGATCCAGTCGGAAATGGATGCACAGCGCAGTATTTTCGTCGAAGGCGCTGCGAAAAATGGCGTCGAAAGCCAACAGGCTAACGAGCTATTTGACCTGATCGACAAATTTGCCGGCTATGGTTTTAACAAAAGCCACGCGGCCGCTTATGCCTTGCTGGCTTATCAGACCGCCTGGCTCAAGGCCCACTATCCGCATGAATTTTACGCCGCCTCCATGTGTTTCGATATGCATCAGAGCGACAAGCTCAGCATTTTTGTTGATGATATGAAGCGGCTCGGCGTGACGATATTGCCGCCATCGATCAACAAAAGCCGGCCATCTTTTGCGGTTGAAGAGCAGGAGGGTGCACTGCTCGCCGTGCGCTACGCCTTGGCGGGGCTTAAAAATGTCGGCGAGAAGGCGATGCAGTCGCTAGTCGCCGAACGTGCCGAGAGTGGATCATTCGAGTCGATGGATGATTTTGCAAATCGCGTCGATCCGTCGGGCATGAACAAAAGGCAGATTGAAAGTCTTGCCGCCGCGGGCGCCTTTGATGAAATGGAACCCAATCGCGCTGCCGTTTATGAAGGGGCGGACATGTTGCTTTCCGTCGCTAACAGTGCGGCAGAGGCACGGACGAGCGGGCAGGGCGGCCTTTTCGGTGAGGGTGGAGCCAGTGACATGCAGGCCATCCGGCTGCCAGCGAACAGCAACTGGAATCTTAGCGAAATCATGATGCGCGAGCGCGATGCTTACGGCTTCTACTTCGCTTCTCATCCGGTAACGCAGTTTCAGGCGGTAACTTCCTCTCACGGGGCCATGACCTACGCAGCCTTGTGTGAAGAGGGACCGATTGCCGAGGGGCAACGTAAACCTGCGGTAATGGCAGCCCTGATCGAGGGCGTGCGCTGGCGGGAGAGCAAGCGCGGCAAACGGTTTGTGCTGGTCGATTTGTCGGACAGCAGCGGGCAGTTTTCCGGCAGCTGTTTTGAGGAAGAGCAATGCGAATTGCTGGCGGAGATGGCGAAGGAAGGCAGTTGTGCGCTGCTCAATGTCGAACTTGATCAGCGGTCTGATGACGAAAGTCCGCGGGTGGCGATTAGGCGGGCGCAGGCCATGGACGGTCTGGAAAAGACCACCCGAACCCGGATGGAGCTGGAGGTTGCCGATCTCGACGCGCTGCAGGAGCTGAAGAATTTTCTCGCACCATTGGCAGGCGGCAAGAGCGAGTTGATCGCGACGGTTCCCAGCTTTGATGGAGAAGTGGCGCAAATCTGCCTTGGCCGGTCTTTTCAGCTGGATGCGCAAGCGGCTGAAACACTGAGCCATATTACTGGACTGGAGAATATC
The DNA here is from genome assembly GCF_059726685.1 of Parasphingorhabdus sp. Classification (NCBI taxonomy): domain Bacteria; kingdom Pseudomonadati; phylum Pseudomonadota; class Alphaproteobacteria; order Sphingomonadales; family Sphingorhabdaceae; genus Parasphingorhabdus; species Parasphingorhabdus sp. Next base: position 2,474,128 of record NZ_AP041068.1, on the reverse strand, counting down.
CGCTTGGGCCCTGCCAGCGGTTCGCGGCCAGTTCGTCATCGCAATTCCAATGCACGACTCAATTCAGGGCCCAATTTAAGACTTGTAAGCTGAGCCGTTTCTGTCAAAAAAACAGCCAATAACTATCGGGAGAGACCAATGGCTGGAGCTATGCAGGGCAGCGCGCTCAAAATCACCAATCTGATTGACCATGCAGCGCGTGAACATTCCACACGAGAAATTGTCAGCTATTGGGCCGACGGGTCGCTCACCCGCACCAATTGGGGTGAAATTGGTGAAGAATCGCAGAAATTTTCTCAGGCGCTGCAACGGCTTGGTATGAAAAAGGGCGACCGGATCGCGACTATCGCGATGAATCATGCCCATCATTTGATCAGCTGGTATGGCTCTGCAGGTATTGGCGGCATTCTCCACACCGTGAACCCGCGGCTTTTTGAAGAACAATTGGTCTATATCATCAACCATGCCGAAGACCGGGTCCTCCTTTTCGACAAGATGTTCACTCCGATCATCGAAATGCTGAAACCGCAGCTGAAGACGGTTGAACATTATATCCAGTTTGACGGAGAGAAGGGCGACTATCCCACCTTCCGCGAGCTGGTTGATGCCGAAGACGGAAATTTTGACTGGGTTGATGTCGATGAGAATGATCCCTGCGGCCTTTGTTATACCAGCGGCACCACCGGCAATCCCAAAGGTGTGCTCTATGAACATCGCTCCAATGTCCTGCATGCCCTGACCGAGGTGCAGCCCGATATTATGGACCTTGCGACCCGCTCCGTGATGTTGCCTGTCGTACCGATGTTCCATGCCAATGCCTGGGGACTGCCTTTTGCCTGTGCGGCGGTTGGCGCTAAGATGGTTTTTTCGGCCAGCAATGAGGCGCCAGTTCTGTGGAAACTGATCCGTGACGAGGGCGTGACCCATAGCGCCGGTGTGCCGACAGTCTGGCTCTCTATGTTTGCCGATATGGATGCCAATGGCGGCGACTATGGCGAGCTGCAGGTCATCACCATCGGCGGTTCCGCCTGTCCGCGGTCGATGATCGAGCGGCTCATGAAAAACGGCATGCGCGTGGCCCATGCCTGGGGCATGACGGAAACCTCGCCTATCGGTACGGCCGGCTCGCTTCCCGCCAACTGGGATGATCTGAGCTTTGACGAGCAGGTCGACGTAATCTGTAAACAGGGACGGCCTCCCTTTGGTGTCGAACTCAGGGTTGTGGATGACGAGGGCAATGTCCTGCCGCGCGATGGCGAGTCGAGTGGAACCTTGGAAATCCGAGGCCCCTGGATCATCCAGCGCTATTACCGCGCCGATGAAGAAGCGGTTGAGGATGATCTGTGGTTCGATACCGGCGACGTTGCAGTCCTCCATCCCGACGGGACAATGCAGATCACCGATCGTGCCAAGGACGTGATCAAGTCCGGCGGCGAGTGGATCAGCTCAATCGAACTGGAAAATGCTGCTGTCGGCTGTCCCGGGGTGGCGGAGGCCGCAGCAGTTGGTGTCTATCATCCAAAATGGGATGAGCGGCCACTGTTGCTCGTCGTCAAAAAACCGGATGCCGATGTAACCGGTGAAGAGATAATCACCTATCTGACCGACAAGGTTGCCAAATGGTGGCTGCCAGACGAAGTGAAATTCATCGATGAATTGCCGCATACAGCGACCGGTAAAATCCTGAAACGCGCGCTTCGCGATGAGTATAAGGATTATAAACTGAAAAGTCTGGCGGAAGCTTGAGTTCAAGAGCGCTTTGTTGTGAAAAAGACTTCTCTTCATTAAACCCGTCAATCGGGGACATTTGCAGCCAGCAGTTCTGCCGAGAAGACCGGCCAATCAGTAAAACCCCAATCTTCCGGTTCCTCAATCGCCAATATTTTTCGGGATTTTTCACTGCCGGTGTCGATGTCCTGGGGAGTGATGGAGCGGTCTTTGTCCAGCGCCTGAAACGTGCGCACGACAGGCGCGGCATAGTTTGAGGGGGACTCGCCAATCACTATGGCCAATTCGTCATGGTTTAGACGGACAAGGGTTCCAATCGGTACAACGCCAAGACTGTCTGCAAAATCACGAAGGATGAGCTGATCAAAATGTCCTGACCAGGACTGCATTTTTGCAAGAGCCTGTGATGCCGACAAAGGCGTGTTGTAGGGACGCTGTGACGTGATCGCATCGTAAACGTCGCAGATAGATGACATGCGAGTGATAATGCTCAGATCATCGGCGGGCAGTTTCCCGGGATATCCCGTCCCATCCATCTTTTCGTGATGCCTGAGGCAGACCTCCAACGCGATATCGCATACGCCTTCCGATGCGGACAAAATTTCATGTCCTCTTTGCGGATGATTACGAACGGTTTCCCATTCGTTGTCATCCAGCTTGCCGGGCTTGGATAAAATATTGTCGGGAATGGCCATCTTGCCGACATCGTGAAGCATGCCGGCCATGCCAATATCCTTAATCTGGGTTTCCGGCAGGCGCATTTTGCGAGCCAGGTTAATCATCAGCGCGGATACTGCTACCGAATGGAGATATGTGTACTCGTCCTTGGTTTTCAGCCTCGCTATATTGAGGATGATTGTCGGATCAACGCTCACCGAATTGGATATCTGTTCTACCAACGGGGCCAGTTTTTTGGACTTGACCGCATTTCCAAGACGGGCATCTTCAAAAAGGTTCATGACCGCTGTTCTTGAGCGCTTGATAGCGCCTGATGCCTTGCGTACCTCCGCTGCGCGTTCACGTGGTGAAAGGCGTGTGAAACGCTGTTCCTCCGTTGGCGGTACATATGACCTTAGAGCGGTCCCGGCTGATCGTTTCGAAACTGTCGCGGGCTTTTGAGAGCGTTCAGGCTCCGTTGCTTTTACGGAAGCTGCCTCCTGCTCCAAAGGCTTTTGCGGGCTTTTGCCTTTGGTATCATCGATTGTTACCCAAGTGATACCGTTGGAGACAAGTCTTTCAATCTGTTCGGTTTCTCTCAGCACTAATCGTGGACGCCAGAACGGGTTCTCAAGCCACGACGCATCCATCGAATGAACAAACATGCCCAACTCAAGCTCACTTGTTCTTATTTTGTGAAGCATGAACAGATACTCGGAGCCAGATTAGTTGCGGCTTGAATTGACGGTGGAAAGTGAAAATATTTAAGTCCAACTGCTCAGCCGTTTCAGCCAAAGCAGAAGTTTTCAAAAACCCATTACTCAGAAATACATTTCCGAAAATCCACCTCGCCGGACCTGGCTGTTCGTCGGTCATTCGCAACTGCCATTGTCGCGGTGGAAAATTTTGCTGATTTTTCAAGATTATCACCATCTTGCAGCGCATGCTGGTAGGCGAGGATATAATTCTCGAAAGGCAATTTTAACAGACAGGCTATGGCCGCCACCCCGAAGCTATGTTCAATTTCTGCTGTCATCTGTTGTCCGACGAAATAGGAATGTTCACCGAACGAGCCGTCAAAGGCCAGACCGTATATCTCCGGAAACCGGTTTTCAATTTCTGCCGGTTTATGGTCGATCGCTTCGATCATATAGTCGAATAGTTGGAAATTATATTCCAGATGACGGAAGTTTCTTCGGGCCAGTGAACGGGAAAAATTCGAATATCTGCCATCTCCCTTGATGTCCCGCATGTCGCCGATATGCGATGCGGATCCCTCTATCGCCAAACGCTCGAACATGAAGTCATAGGCCGCAGCTTGTGTTTTAATCTCGCTCAATCCCGGTGACGTGGGATAGGCAAAACTGCTCTGCATGGAATGATAGGTTTCATGGGCGATCAGTCTTATGATCGCATCATATTCGCCTTCCATATCCGCGGCCAAGCAAGGGATATCGACGAAGAAGATGCCATCTTTTTGAAATCCGCCGCAGGAAAAGCTTGCTCCAGCAAGGACGACCTTTCCCTCAAACTTGAAGTCCTCGGGAACATAGGGTTTCAGGAGTTCTGTGACACGTGCGCTTAGTTGCTTGCGATTGCGGGATAGAAAATCGATGGCATCACGCATTTCGTCGCGGCGTTCGACAAGTGTGGAGAACCGGAACGGGTCTGGTGATGGAGTTTCGCAGCGTGAAATGCGCCGCAACCCGGTCATATAATTTTCAAACGAGAAACGCTCAGCAAACTGCCTATGGTGGGCCAATTGTGCCTGTAACTGCTCTGATGCGGCCCATTCCACTTCATCAATTTCCGCATTCGAACAGGCAATTTCAAGCAGGTGTTCAGCCTGGGAAATATCGATATCCAGCTTGATGGTCTGTGCAGCCGCAGGAGAAACAAGCGTGAACAGGCAGATAATTGATAAGACCAAGCGCATAATCACATCCTAACTGTATTGCTAATATAATACAGTTAGGATGATCGGGCGCAAGCTGAAAGTTCACAAGCTATTCCAGCGCCTGAATTTGGGCAAGAAACCGCAGCAGATGGTCAACATCATCCGTATCATGATAGAGGCCGAAACCGATGCGCAGAACATCTCCGCGGACATCGGTCACTACGTTCCGTTCCGCAAGCGCTGCGTGCAGGGCCGCTGCATTCTCGCCCTTGAACGCCAGAAACCGGGCATGGGGTGCTTCGTCAAGCGGGTTCAGCAGGTGCATGTTCGGCAGCGGATCTTGTTTCAAAAACTGCTTTTGCAATGCCCTGACATGGTCAGATATCCTGCTAGTGGATAGTTCCGTTTCCGATAACATCTTCTGCACCGCGTTGAATCGGTAGAGGCCGGACGGATCAAAAGTGCTGCCCAAAAACCTGCGACCATCAGGGGCATAACCAACCTCGCCGGGCGGCAGCGCCAGATCGTCAAAGGCGGCGTACCAGCCAGTCACCGGCGGCCGCGGTGCGTATCCGGGCGGAGCGTGTAGGAAGCAGACACCTTCTCCCGACATCGCATATTTATAGCCGCCGGACAGGTAGAATATCCGGTCCGCAACTGCGGATAGATCCGTATCAAGCGCCATGAACCCGTGATAGCCGTCAATGACCGCCCAGGGGCCTTCCGGGCGCGCTAGTCCGGCCAATTCATCGATTCCGTTCAGTACCGTGCCAGAGTTAAACAGCACCTGACTGGCGAAGATCAGGTCATGGCCGCCGGACTGCGCTTTTTCTGCCAGCTTATTTGCAGGGACCACTTCGACCATGACATCTCCGCTTTCCGACCAGCGATCCATCTGCCGCCGAAAGCTGTGAAATTCCCCATCGGTTGTCAGAACGCGGACCGGACGGACCGGGATGGCGGATAGGATACGGATGAGAAAATCGTGGGTATTGGGAGCAAAGGCAATGGTGCCCGGATCGGGTAGGGCGAGTTCGGCGGCGACATGGCCCTGTGCCTCCGCCCAGACCGGCCCCATGACCTTGTCCCATTTGTGATCGGCCAATCTCATGGCATCATCGCAGGCTGCCATATGGCCTTCATAAGCCGCATCCGGCCAAAGGTGATGGCTGTGCGCGGCGAAATGCAGGCGATCAGGATCGGCTGTCAGGGCCTTGGAAAAGAGTGTTTTCCAGCTCATAAGGTCGTCCGCACCGACCAGAGTTCCGGAAAGGCGCGCTTGGACAGGGTGGATTGCAGATAGGAAACCCCGGCGGTGCCGCCGGTTCCCATTTTGCCGCCGATAACGCGCTCCACCGTCAACACATGCTTGTGCCGCCAGGTCGCCATGGCATCATCCAGATCAACAAGCTTTTCGGCCAGCTGATAAAGCTCCCAATAGCGTTGTGTATCACGGTACACTGCAAGGAAAGCGGCTTCCACTTCTGGTGAGGGAACGTGCGATATACTGAAATCACGTTCGAGAATGGTAGAGGGAATATTAAAGCCGGCGCGGGCCAACGCGGCAATGGCATGGTCCCAAAGGCTGGGGGCTTCCAATGCCTTTTGCATCGCGGCCTTTGCTTCTGGCCGGTCATCCTGATATTTTAGAAAGCCCTTGTCTTTCAGGCCCAGCAGATATTCAACCGTCCGAAACTGGTCGGACTGAAACCCTGAACTTTCTCCAAGCACGTGCCGAAACCGGCTATAATCACTCGGCGTCATGGTTGAGAGCACATCCCAACTCAGCGTCATCACCGCCTGTATCCGGCTGACCCGGGCGAGCGCCTTATAGGCCGGAATCAACGCGTCATTGGTAATTTGATTAATCGCGAGATGCATTTCACGGATAATCTGTTTCAGCCATAACTCCTTGGTCTGGTGGATGATGATGAAGAGCATCTCGTCATCATTATCCGACTTCGGGTGCTGGGCCGACAGCAAGGTGTCTAGCGCAAGATAGCTGGCGTAAGTAACATTTTGTTTTTCGGTCATGAGGAAATGTAACCCTGGCATCAGCCGAAGGAAAGGCAAGTTTCGGTATGGACTGGATTTGGGTCAGTCATTTTTCGATGGTTAGATGTGCGTATGGCTTGATTGGCCAATTAAAACAGAATACTGATGATATATCATAACAATTTATGGGAATTTGAAATATGCGATATTGCTGGTCGCGAATAGCAGTAGTGATCACCCTCGCTTTCATTTTAGTCATGCCGGGCGCGCAGTCTGCATCCGCAGGGGACGGTGTTATCGTCTCTCGCGAAGCCTCTTCCGATCATTCTGTTTGCGCATGGCGGCGTCGCGAAATGGGGCAAGATTACATTTTTCGAGATTCTTGAATTTCATCGGTTGGCAGAGCAAGGATATATTGTTGTTGCATCGACATTTCGCGGGGAAGGGGGCAGCGAAGGAAAGCCCAATTTGGGGGCCGGCGATCGTGCCGATCTCTTGAACCTGATGAAAATGGTGCAGGAGTTGCCGGAAGCCGATGCTGAGAAGGTCGGACTATGGGGCTTCTCCCGTGGCGGCGGGCTTGGTTATCGAGTGCTGGCTGCCACTGATGCCATAGATGCAGCATTTTTTGTCGGTGCGCGCGCGGATCATCTCAACTCCAAGCGCCGTGCGGAGTTTGATGAATTTGTTTATCCAGATGTGGTCGAATCCTATGCCGCAGACAAGGACGCGGCCTTAACATCTTTATCGCCATTATTCTGGCCAGAAAAGCTGTCGACCAAAACGCCTGTCTATTTGCTGCATGGCACAGCCGACCAGCGTGTGGAGGCATGGAATTCCATTGCGATGGCGCGTAAACTTGATGCACTCAATCGCCCCTATGAGTTGTTGCTGATCAATGGCGGATCACATACTCTTATCGAACATCAGTTCAGAGTGCGCCAGGAAATGGATCGCTGGTTCGCAAAGCATTTGAAACCGGAAGGTCTCTAATGGTTTAGAACAATTCCATCTGACTGCCTTTGACAATCGGCCGCCGGAACAAATCCGTCCTCAGAGCGAATTTCGTTTTCCCCAGACCGTTTTTTCGAGCGGCGATAGAGGCGCGGTGGTGCAGCAATTCTGCCCAAGGGCCTTTTCCTTTCATACGGCTGTGGAAATTGGGATCGTTTTTCTTGCCGCTGCGTAGGGACTCGATGATACCCATGACCTTTTGTCTGCGGTCGGGGAAATGCGCTTCGAGCCATTGTTCGAACAAGGGCGCGACCTCATGCGGCAGGCGCACCGGAATGATGGAAATGCTCTGTGCGCCATGTTCTGCGGCAGCGGCCACTATCGCTTCAATTTCATGATCGGTGATGGCGGGAATGACCGGCGCGATGTTGACATGCACGGGAATGCCGAGGTCCCGCAGCCTGCGAACCGCCTCCAGCCGTTTGGCCGGGGAGGGCGCGCGCGGCTCTAGTATGCGCGCTAGGGAACCATCCAATGTCGTGACGGAAATAGCGACGGCCGTAAGCTTCAGACGAGCCAATTCAGCCAGTGTCTCAATATCATCAATCACGCGGTTGGACTTGGTGGTGATGCCGACCGGGTGACGTGTTTCCAGCATGACCTGCAATATCTGGCGCGTAATCTGATAGCGGTTTTCAATCGGTTGATAGGGATCGGTGTTGGTGCCGATGGCAATGGGAGCTGGGCGATAAGTGGGTTTGGCAAGGGTCTCGCGCAGCAAGGTCGCAGCATTAGGCTTGGCAAATAATTTGGTTTCAAAATCCAACCCCGGTGACAGGTCATGATAGGCATGGGTGGGGCGGGCGTAACAATAGACGCAGCCATGTTCGCAGCCGCGATAGGCGTTGATTGAGCGATCAAAAGGGATATCCGGTGATGTGTTAAAGCTCAATATCGACCTGGGTGCCTCAGTCGTCACCTCGGTGCGCAGCTTGGTAGGTCCGTCGCCCAGCGCCTTACGCTCGTCCAACCAGTCGCCATCGGCTTCGCGGCTTGGCAAATTGAATCGTCTGCTGTCGCTGTTGGTCACCGCGCCGCGCCCTTTCAGCGCAGGCAAAGGCGGCCTTTTTTCCTGTTCCATGCATCTTCTATAGCATGAGAACAAAAATAGAACAAATAACTATTGCTCCAGCAATCGCGGGATCAGTTCGACGAAGTTACAGGGCCGGTGGCGGCTGTCGAGCTGCGTATCCAATATGCCGTCCCAACCGTCCTTTACCGCACCATTAGAGCCGGGCAGTGCGAAAATATACGTGCCTCTCGACACCACGGCACAGGCGCGGGACTGGACAGTGGATGTCCCGATCTTGTCATAGCTGAGCCAGCGGAATAATTCGCCAAAGCCGGGAATATCCTTGTCCTTCACCGCATCGAGTGCTTCAGGTGTTATGTCGCGCCCAGTTAACCCGGTGCCACCGGTGGTAATAATCACATCGACCACCTCTTCATCGATCCACTGGTGCAGCTGCGCGACAATTTTTGATTTGTCGTCTCGGATCAGGTTGCGATAAATCAGGTTATGGCCTTTGTCCGCAATGCGCTCTGCAAGGATGTCGCCGGACGTGTCTTCCTTGATGGAACGGGTATCGGACACCGTCAAAAGGGCGATGTTGATCGGCTTGAAGGTCCGGCTTTCGTCTATAGGCATGGGATTCTCCGATGAATTTTCGGCTGCTTTATAACCCACATTGTCCGACTTTTCTAAGCCATAAAGAATAGGGGCTTTTCGCGGCTGCCCGAACCGTCTAATCGCTTGTATTAATGTCGAACGTTCCGGATTTAACCGCTGTCATATTGGGCCTGATTCTCGCCGCATGGCTGGCTGCGTCCGCATGGGCGGTGTGGACCGGTCTGGCGATGAAGAAAAAGGCGGAATCAACCTTGCGGCAATCGGGTCGTTTGGGCCGGCTGCTGGAAACATCGCCGGCCTTGCCATTATTGGTTAGGTCTGACGGAAAACTGGAGGCATCGCAGCGATTGATGCACTGGTTGGGCTTTGATTATCTGCCATCACATATTTCGGAATTATACAGCCAGAATGCCGGGATGAGCCGTGAGGATATGGAAGCACTCACGCAGGATGTTAATCTTGCCCAGAAATCGGGAAGCAGCTTCACCCGCGCTATCAGGGTTATCGGGTCGGACAAATCCCTGCTGATCCGGGGCGGTCTGGCGGATCAGCAGATCGCGCCCAATGGCAGCGCGCTTTTATGGATATTCGATGCCACAGAGAGTCAAAGCCAGATTGATGAACTGCGAGCAGAGAATGAAGAAGCCCATGCCGCTTTTGATGCCTTGTCGGCTTTGATCGAGGCCGCGCCGATGCCGATGTGGCATCGTTCGCCCGATATGAAGCTCACACTGGTGAACAGCGCTTATGTCAGGGCTGTGGACGCCAGTGATGGCGCGCAAGTGGTCGAAGAAGGCATTGAGCTGATTGAGACAATAAACGGTGTGAGCCCGACCGATGCGGCGACTCAGGCGAGGGAGAAGGGCGAGCCGCATGAACGGGTTGTTGCAACCACTATTGGCGGGCAGCGCCGGACAACGCAGGTGGTCGACGTGCCGCTCGGCAAGTCGGGCATTGCCGGTTATGCGATCGATATTCAGGAGCTGATAGATTCGCGCAAGGAACAGCGCCGGTTTAATGAATCACAGCGCGATATGCTCGACAAGATATCGGCCGCCGTGGTGCAGTTTGATGCGGACAAGTCTCTGCAATTTTGTAACCTGCCGTTCCAGCGCATATTCTCCATGCGGCAACAATGGATTGCCGAGCGTCCGGAATTCCCAAGGGTGCTGGACCGGATGCGCGAGATGAACCGGATTCCGGAAGTTCGCGATTTTCCCGAATGGCGGGAGGAGCGGACCCAATGGTTCCAGTCCACCGGTTCGATCGAGGAGAACTGGTTACTGGCGGACGGCACCCATTTGCGTGTGATCGCCAATCCGACACCTGATGGCGGTCTGTTGATGATCATAGAAGACCGGACCGAGCAGGTACAGCTGGCCAGTGCCAGAGACACTTTGCTGCGTGTGCGCACCGCGACTTTCGACAATCTGTTTGAGTCCGTCGCGGTCTTCTCTGCTGACGGAAAGCTGAATATCTGGAACCATCAATTCGCGAGTACCTGGGATCTGGAAGAAGAGGATCTCGGCAAGCATCCGCGTGTCGATTCCCTGATGCAGAAAATGGCCATGCAGCTGAAGCAGCCCGCCCGGATATCGGAGGTGCGCGCGATGGTGCGTACGGCCACGTCCGAGCGCGAACAGCAAAGCGGACAGATATCCTTTGTCGACGGGCGCCGTTTTGAATTTGCTGCTATCCCGCTGCCGGACGGCAATGCGCTGTTTACGATGCTCGACATATCCGACAGTCGCCGCATTGAGTTGGCCCTGCGCGAACGCAATGAAGCGCTGGTCGAAGCGGATTCAATCAAGGCGTCTTTCCTGTCCAACATGAGTTATGAGTTCCGCACGCCGCTGACGTCGATTGGCGGGTTTGCAGAATTGCTGGATAACGAGGTTGCCGGGCCGCTGACGGAGCAGGGCCATGAATATGCCCGGGCGATCCTGCAATCGGTAAAACGTCTGGGTATGCAGATTGATAACGTGTTGGACCTTAGCCAAAGCGAAGCAGGTGCCCTTCCCATTGCCAAGGAGAAGGTGAACCTGAACAAGCTGGTCGAGGATGTCGCGGCGCAGTTCGCCGATGATGCTCAGGCCAAGACCATCGAGATGGAATTGCAGCTGGATGACACTCTGGGGTCAGCCTTGGCCGACAGGAAAAGACTGTCACAGGCAATCGGGCAAATTATCGATAACAGCATCCGCTATACCGGCGACGGCGGACGCCTGCTGATCAATGGCAGCGGCAACGTGAAACAGGCGGTCATCCATATTTCCGATGATGGCCCCGGTATGAGCGCTGGTCAGCAATCGAAGGCATTCGACAGTTTCGCCCGGTCGCGTAACAAGACTGGGGAGAATGTCGGGGGGCTGGGGCTTCCGCTGGCCCGGCAGCTGATGCTGGCGCACGGCGGTGAACTGACATTGACCTCTGAACCGGGTCAGGGAACGCTGGTCACCATTCACCTGCCGCGGCAATAAACAGTGGGGCAATAGACAGGGCATGCCGTTGATACTGGATAATGAAGCCGCGACGTTGGTACTGGGCAAAAAGCTTGCGGAGGCCTTGCGCCCCGGTGACAAGATCGCTTTGACTGGCACGCTGGGGGCAGGGAAGACCACGCTGGCACGCGGCATATTGCGCGGTCTCGGCTTCGGCGATGACGTACCAAGTCCGACCTTTGCCATTGTGCAGCAATATGATCCGCCGGAGGTCAGGCTTCCGGTCGCGCATGTGGACTTTTATCGTATCGAGGAGCCTGATGAAGTTCAGGAACTCGGCCTTGATGATATCCTGATGGACGGTGCCATGATCGCGGAGTGGCCGGACCGTATGCCGGCTTCTTTCTGGAGCGATGCGCTGCAGCTTACCCTTGAAATCGAAAATGATGACACTCGCCAGTTGACTTGGACGGCTGGTCCCGCTTGGAAAGACAGATGGCCAATAACATGACACCGCCTGCAACGGCGCAGGATTTTCTGAACAATCATGGCTGGGGCGGCGCAGAGATTTTGCCCGTGGCGGGCGATGCTTCTTTTCGCCGGTATTTTCGAGTTGTTGCCGGTGACCGCAAGGCGATTTTGATGGACGCACCGCCACCGCACGAAGACCCGCGCCCGTTCATTCATATTGCGCGCCACCTGAAGGCTCAGGATTTCGCTGCACCAGAAATTTTTGGCGAAGATCTCGATCATGGGCTGGTCTTGCTGGAGGATTTTGGCGACCACCGGATGCGGGAGCATCTTGATCACCATCCCGAGGACGAAGAAGTAATCTATCGGCAAACAGTGGACCTGATAAAGGCGCTGCACGAGAAGCCGGCGGCCGACATAGCGCCTTACGACTGGGAGCAATATCTGAGAGAAGTAAACCTGCTCCCGGATTGGTACTGCCCGGCGCAGGCATTGGATGTGGACGCGGCGGGTTTTGTCGATGCCTGGCATGGGGTTTTGCAGCCGGTAATAGCATCCCAAAAATCGCCTGTAACCGTCCTTCGTGACTATCATGCCGAAAACATCATGTTGCTGGATGACAATCGTCTGGGCCTGCTCGACTTTCAGGATGCACTGGCCGGTCACGCTGCTTATGATCTGGTGTCGATGTTGCAGGACGCCCGCCGCGATGTTTCGGACGATTTGGAGAAGGCGATGATCGACTATTACCTGGACGGACAATCATCAGATAAAGCCGAAAAATTTCGTAGCCACTATGCGATTTTGGGAGCGCAGCGGAACACCAAGATCATCGGCATATTTACCCGGCTTTTTGTTCGTGATGGCAAGCCGCGTTATCTCGATTTTCTGCCCCGCATGTGGCGGTTGCTTGAAAAAGATCTGGCGCATCCGGATCTTGCACCGGTCGCGGACTGGTTTGACCGAAATATTCCGGCGGATATCCGCAACAAACCGATTGCGGCATCGCAGGCATGAGCAAGGTTGAAACGGCAATGGTCATGGCGGCTGGCCTTGGCAAACGGATGCGCCCGCTGACCGCAACACGGCCCAAGCCGCTCGTCAAAGTGGCGGGCAAGGCGATGATCGACCATTGCCTCGACAAATTGTGGGAAGCGGGAGTGATGAAGGTTGTCGTCAACGCCCATTATCTGCCCGACGCGCTGGAAGCGCATCTCAAATCCGTCAATTATCCCTTTGACATCCGGATTTCCGACGAACGCGCGCAGCTGATGGAAACCGGTGGAGGACTGGTGCAGGCCGAGCCTCTGATTGATGAGGACCGGTTCTTTGCGATCAACAGCGACAATCTTTGGACCGATGGCCCTACTAACAGCCTGCAGCGGCTGGAAGAGCGCTGGAATGACGCGGAAATGGACGCGCTGCTGCTCCTGGTTCCGCAAACGTCCGCGCACAATTATAAGGGCGCCGGGGATTTCAAGCTTGATGACCATGGCCGGGTGTCCCGCCGTCTGCCGGATCGTCAGGCGCCTTTCATTTACACTGGCATCCAGCTTTTATCAAAACGTCTGCTCCGCGATGCACCCGAGGGGCCGTTTTCGACCAATATTTTGTGGGATCGTGCGATCGAAGAAGGGCGGCTATTTGGACTGGTACATGAAGGCAGCTGGTTTGAAGTCGGATCGCCTGACGCAATCGCGCCAACGGAACAGGCGATGAGCCGTGCATAGTCCCGCATGAGCAAGCGGCTTCAGCCCGCCATTTACAATATCGCCGCGCATGGCGGCTTTGCCGATGCCCTTGCACAGGGGTTGATTGACCGGTTTGCCAAAGACCCATTAGGTTTGGCACGGGGTCTCATAATCCTACCCAATAATCGGGCGCGTCGTGCCGTCCATGATGCTTTCGTTAGGCTCAGCGAAGACGGGCTGCTGTTACCGCAAATGGCGGTGATTGGTGATCTTGAGCTGGACGAATCCATCGGAGTTGCGCTGGATCGGGGCGAGCTGGCTCTCGACATAGCACCATCAGTGGATCCGCTGGATCGCCTGCTGATGCTGGCTCAGCTGATTGAAAGGGAAAGTGCGGCGAAGGGCAGGGCTTTATTGTCCAAGGAAGCACTGCGGCTGGCGCGCGAATTTGCCCGGACGCTGGATCAACTGACGGTCGAGGAAATCGCACTCAAGGATCTTTTTGATATTGATGTGGAACCAGAACTGTCCGGTCATTGGCAGGATGCGCTCGCGTTTTTTCGCGTGATTACCGAGAAATGGCAAGCAAAGCTGACGGATATGGGCGCCGTGGATGAAGCTGCGCGGCGCAATGCGCTGTTCGATCAAACTGTGAAGGCATGGAAAACGGCTCCACCCAATCATTTTGTGGTCGCTGCTGGTATCACCACCTCCGCTCCAGCTATTGCGCGTTTCTTGCGGGCCATTGCCTTCCTTCCAGAAGGAATGGTGGTCTTGCCGGACCTCGACATGGTCATGGCTGATGAAGAATGGGACATGCTTGGCCCGTTTCAACCCGATGCCGAGACGGGAAAAACTGAGCGCGCACAGGAAACCCATCCGCAATATCACATGAAACTGCTGCTCGAACGCATGTCGATTGCGCGCGGCGAGATCATGCGCTGGCCAAGGACAGGGACCAGCGGAGCGGCGGCAAAGCGCAGCCGGGCACTCAGCAATGCCTTTGCTATCCCGAAGCTGACATCGCGCTGGCAGTCGCTGGATAGTGATGAACGCAGTCTGGCCGGTGTGCAGACAGTGGAAGCGCGCAACAGTGCCGAAGAGGCGCAGATTATTGCGCTGTTGGCGCGTGAGGCGTTGGAGACACCGGAACGCCGCGTTGCGATAATCACGCCTGATCGGGCCTTGGCAGGCCGGATATCTGCGCATCTCGAGCGCTGGATGATCAATGCGGACGATACAGCGGGACAGCCGTTGTCCAAAAAACCGGAAGGCATATTCTTCCTGGCCCTGATGTCCGCCGCAACAGACGGATTTCCTCCGGCTGAGTTTCTCGCATTGCTGAAACATCCGTTGGTGCGGGCAGGGGAAGGACGATTGGATTGGCTTACTCAGGTTCGCAAACTGGACCTGTTAATGCGCGGTCCCCGGCCAGCGCCGGGATTGGCTGGAATTGATAGCCTATTCCAAAGTGAAGATCGCCGCACCAAAAGCCTGCGAGACAATTTGCGTCCGTGGTGGACAGATGTGCGGGCAATATTTGCGCCAGCGGCCACAGCCTTGAGCGGAGCCATGAACTGGACCGAGATGCTGGAAGAAATCCGTCAATTGGCGGACCTGCTGACCAACGGCCAGGTCTGGGCCGGACCGGCAGGCCGCCAACTGGCTGACTTTCTTTCCGATATGGAAGATCGCGCAGCCTTGGGACCGATGAATATCCAGGCACCTGAGATTGCCGGATATTTTGAGACCTTTTTGGCCGATATGCCCGTGCGTCCCCCTTATGGCGGACATCCTCGCATCGCGCTCTACGGCCTGCTCGAAGCGCGGTTGCAACAGGCGGATCTGGTTATCTGCTGCGGTCTCAACGAAGGCAGTTGGCCGCAGGCAATCACGCCAGACCCATGGCTGGCACCGATGGTTCGCAAATCTCTGGGGCTTCCGGCGCAGGAACGGCAAATCGGCCTGTCCGCGCATGACCTGGTTGGTGCCATGGGCGCGCAAAAAGTGATTCTCACGCGGGCTCAGCGTGACGGGTCTGGCCCGGCCATTGCCTCGCGCTTCCTGCTCCGCCTGAAAGCAATGTGCGGCCCCAATCTGAAAGAGCATCCCATCGCTCGGCAATGGGCAACGCGCATCGATCAACCGGAGGAGTACATCCGGATCGAACAGCCAGCACCGGAGCCGACTGCGGATCAGCGGTTGGTGAAGTTATCGGTGACAGATGTAGACAGGCTGATTGCCGACCCCTTCGCTTTTTACGCAGCCAAAATCATGCGTCTGAGCTCGCTCGACATGATTGATGCTGAGCCAAGCCCGGCATGGCGCGGCTCGATCATCCATGACATATTGGACAAATGGGCGAAAGAGGATGGCTATGATCCTGACGCTCTGAAACGACGCGCTGAAGGCTTCTTGAATGAGCGCTCTTCGCATCCCCTGATGCGCACTTTATGGGCGCCGCGTTTGATGGAAGGTCTGTTATGGATTGCCGATACCGTGGCGCAGCAGCGCGCAGACGGGCGCGCGCCGCTGAAGTCGGAACAGAAGGGTGTCGCAAGAATCGCCGATGTTGATCTGTTCGGTATAGCCGATCGTATTGATCGCATGGCCGACGGTGGTCTAGCCATTGTCGACTATAA
Organism: Parasphingorhabdus sp.; assembly: GCF_059726685.1. Taxonomy (NCBI): domain Bacteria; kingdom Pseudomonadati; phylum Pseudomonadota; class Alphaproteobacteria; order Sphingomonadales; family Sphingorhabdaceae; genus Parasphingorhabdus; species Parasphingorhabdus sp. Next base: position 2,457,962 of record NZ_AP041068.1, on the reverse strand, counting down.
AACCGGAGGTCCGCCGACCAACAAAGCCGTGAAGGAAGGCTTTGCTCTGCAGCTCGGCCTGCTGGGTGCTATTGCCGAAAAAGGTGATTTCGGTGGACTGTCAGGCAAAACGAGCGGCTTTGAATATTGGTCACTGGCAAAGCAGGGCGGCAAAAACAGCTTTGGTTATATTGCGACGCCGACCAACCCGCGCAGTCCCGACAAGATAGAAGCTGATCAGATGGTCGATCATGCTGTAACGGAATATACCAAGGCGGTGAACAGTTATATCCATGGCGATGAACCTATGGTGGCAAAGCTCCATCCGGAATATGCGCCTTACGCGGACTATGATCAGCTGATGCGGCTTGAAGAGTGGTACGGCCGCGCCGACGTGTCGGAGCAGGGAGGCGAGCATGAGTGACACGCCGACGCTTTTTCCGCTGGCCGACAAACAGAATGAGGCGGTGCAGCCGGATGACAATATCTGGCTGAGTGCATCTGCTGGTACTGGCAAAACACAGGTGCTGACCGCACGGGTTTTCCGGCTTTTGCTCCGCAAAAATGTGAATCCGGAACATATATTATGCCTGACCTTCACCAAGGCAGGGGCGGCCGAAATGGCCGACCGGATCCACCGGCAACTGGCCAGTTGGGTGCGGCTTGACGATACGAAACTGGCCGCTGACCTGTCCGCTATTGGCGCACCGGTTGATCCCGCGACACGGGAATATGCCCGGACATTATTCGCCCGCGTATTGGATGCGCGTGGCGGCGGTCTCAGGATCATGACCATCCACAGCTTTTGCCAGACATTGCTCGCGAGCTTTCCGGAAGAGGCCGAGATTCCGGCACTGTTCAAACCGATTGAAGAGCGCGACCAGAAGCTATTGGCGCGCCAGGCGCTAGGCGATTTGCTGCTGGACGAAGAGGCGGCGGGCAATACCGCGATAATTCAGGCGATTCAGGCGCTCAGCGTGCGGATGGGGGAAGAGGAAGCCGAAAAATATCTGATGACCTGCGCGTCCAAGGCCGACGCGATGGAAAGCCTTCCCAGCGGCGTGCTTCCTTTCGTTCGCGGATTGCTGGGGCTGCCGGTTGATGGCGATGCGCAAAGCTGGCTTGAGCAGCGGTGCAGCGATGAGGTCTTTGATATCACGGCACTGCAGAACATGGCGGATGCGCTGGCCAGTTGGGGAACGAAGACGGCGACCGGATATATCGAAAAAATACAGGGCTGGATCGCCGCCAATCCCGCCGACCGGGCAGAAACATTGCCCGAGCTCCATAAAATTTGGGCCAAGGCCGACGGCGAGTGGCGCTCGGTGCCAAAGGGGTTGGATAAGGCTGCACCGCACTACCATGAGCTTAGCGTCGATATGTACGATCGCAGCCGCCAGTTGATCGAGACCAAGGCGCTGTTTGATTATGCCGATCTGTTTGCAGGCGCTCTCAATGCCGGTCGCGGTTTTTACTATCGCTATCGCGATGCAAAGAAGCTGCAGGGCGTGGTCGATTTTGACGATATGATCCGGATGACCGCCAAGTTGCTCAATCAGGGCAATATGGCCGAGTGGATCCGCTACAAGCTGGATCAGCGCACCGACCACATATTGGTCGACGAAGCACAGGACACCAATCTCGCCCAGTGGGATATTGTCCGGGCTCTGGCCGAAGAGTTTTTCGCAGGTCTGGGGGCGAATGCTGACAAAGTACGAACCCTGTTCACTGTCGGTGACTTCAAACAGGCGATTTTCGGGTTTCAGGGAACCAGCCCGCATAATTATGTCAAAGCGCGTGATGATTTCTTTGCACGGGCAGAGGCGTCGGAACGGCCCTTCAGTGACCTGTCACTGGACCGCAGTTTTCGATCCACACCGCCAGTGCTCGAAGTGGTCGACAGGGTATTGGAACATGTCGGGGAAAAGGAACTTGGTCTGGATAAGGCTATACCATCCCATCAGAGCCACTATGCGGGCGAGCCGGGAAGCGTAACGACTTGGAGGCCCGTTGCCCATGGCGCGGTTAGCAATACGGATGATGACGAGACCTGGCTAAGTGACGAAAAACGGGTTTTTGCCCAAAGGCTTGCGATTCAGCTTAAGGAATGGCTCTCACCCGAAACAGCGCTTTGGCTGAACCGCGAAAATCGGCCGCTTGAACCCAAGGATATCATGATCCTGGTGAGCAAGCGCGATGACCTTAGCGCCTTGATCGTGGCGCGGCTCTTTGCTGAAAATGTTCCCGTCGCGGGTATCGACCGGATCCGCCTCAACCAACCTTTGGTTGTGCAGGACCTACTGGCCGCCATCCGCTTTGTTTTGCAACCGGAAGATGATCTTAATCTGGCATCACTGCTGGTTTCTCCACTTCTGGGTTGGTCGCAGGATGACCTGCTGGAACGCGGTTATCGCGGGGAGGCGCACAAGGACAAAAGCCTGTGGGAATATCTGCGCACGCAGGACCGGCTGAAACAGCATGTCGAACCTTTGCGTGTCCTGTTAAACATGGCCGACTTCAACACGCCCTACCAGTTTCTGGAAACCATTGTTTCCGGACCGATGCAGGGACGCAAGAAACTGACGGCGCGCCTTAGCCATGCCGCGCTCGATCCGCTGGAGGAATTGCTCAATACCGCGCTAGCCTTTGAACAAGACCATATTCCGACGCTGCAGGGCTTTCTCGACTGGTTTGATCGCGGTGATGTCGAGATCAAGCGGGACCAGTTGGAGGGCGGCAATGAAGTCCGCCTGATGACTGTCCACGGGGCCAAGGGCCTGCAAGCACCGCTGGTCATTCTTGCCAACGCGACATTTGACCCGGCGAACAAGAAAAGCGGCGGCTTTGATATCCCGGATCCGACGCGACCGGATGATGATCTTGAATATCCTGTCGTACCGGTTCGCAAAGCCGAACGTATCGGATTGCTGGACGCCTATGCCACTGTGGCAGATTCCCGGGAACGGGAAGAGCATTGGCGTTTGCTCTATGTCGCCATGACCCGCGCGGAGGAACATCTCGTCGTCACCGGGACACTGGGGCCAAAAGCCAAAGGTGTCGTGCCGGAGTCCAGTTGGTATCACGCTGTGGAGCATGGCTTGACTGCGTTGGGAACGGAGCAAACGGATTCCGTGTGCTGGATTGCCGAGCGAACATATGCGGGGCCTGATGCACCGGACAAAGCCGGACGAAGGACCAAGGCCGCCGAGCCGTTACCAGATGAAGAGCAGGCCGCCTTGCCAGAATGGTTATTTGCACCAGCCCCAAAAGAGGCCCGACCGCCGCGGCCTTTGACGCCGTCGGATATGGGCCCGGACGATGCTGCGAACCCGCCACCGGCAAAGGCGATGCGCGATGCGGCCGAACGCGGTAAACTGCTCCATAGCCTGTTCGAGCGGCTGCCTGATATTTCGCCTGAAAACCGAGCGGATGTCGCCGACCGCTGGCTCGCCAAGCAAAAACAGGTCAGTGATCCGGCAGAGCGTCGGGCGCTTATTGAGACGGTGTTGTCAGTCTTGGGCAATCCCGCATGGTCAGAGCTGTTCTCTCCCGGCAGCTTTGCCGAGGCCCCGATCGCGGCAGTGGTTGACGAGCATGTGATTTCGGGCACCGTTGACCGTCTTTTGATCACTGATGATTTGATCACCGTCATTGATTTCAAAACGGGGCGCGCAGTGCCCAAAGAAGCTGCCAATGCGCCTTTGTCTTATCTGCGCCAAATGGCTGCATATGTCACCGCACTTGAAAAGATTTTCCCCGGACGCCCCACTAAAGCCGCCCTGCTGTACACGCATGGTCCCACCCTGCTGGAGCTTTCCGACGATCTGATCGAACGGCATAAGCCCAGCAACAAGCCAAGCTTTGAGCGCCCATGAAAATCCTTTTCGGGCAGAGACTTGAGCAATGGGCTGTGCGGGCCTAGATTATATTCAAACAAGCAAAGGAGATTCCCTATGGCTACCAAAGCAATTACTGACGAGAGTTTTGAACAAGATGTCCTGAAAGCCGACGGCCCCGTGCTTGTCGACTTCTGGGCAGAATGGTGCGGCCCCTGTAAGATGATTGGCCCAGCGCTGGAAGAAATCAGCGATGAATTGGGTGAGCAGGTGACAATTGCCAAACTCAACATCGATGACAGCCCGGATGCGCCCGGAAAATACGGTGTGCGCGGCATTCCAACGATGATCCTGTTCAACAATGGTGAACCGGTAGAAACCAAAGTCGGTGCAGCGCCAAAAAGCCAGCTCAAATCGTGGCTGGAAGAAAGCCTGCCCTCCTAATATTGGCCAGCTTAATCGGTAAAAACATCCCCCAGAAGCTCGGCGGCCTCATCCCACAATTGCGGTGATGAGGCCCCGAGCAACCCGGTTTTGCGATCTGCAGGCCGATAGGCGTCACCGTTCCAGCGCGCCGCTTTCCCGCCCGCTTCATTCAGAAACAAAATACCAGCAGCATGATCCCAGGGCAGGCTGCGTTCAAAGGTCGAAATGTGGTTGGTGCCCAGCGCCAATCGTGGATACTGCTCAGCCGCACAGCGCGGAATATCGACAATCTCATAATGCCCTTCAGCCGCGAGAAGAAGCTTGTCTCTCTGCTCTGACGTCATGAAGCCAGTGGCCAGAGCGGCTATGGGTTTTCCGTCCGGATCGGCTGATACGCTAAGCTTTTCACTATTGATAAAGGCACCTTGCCCCTTCGCAGCATAGCAAAGCCGGTCTTGCAGAGGATCATAGAGCCAGCCAGCGACAGTCTCATTTTCCTGCGACAGCGCGACAATCATTCCAAAAGGCGGTTTACCTGCTGCAAAATTTCCGGTTCCATCAATCGGGTCGATAATCCAGGCCTGCTTGTCAACCAGATGATCCATGACCGATGGGTTGGCGGCGCTGGCTTCCTCACCCACAATAGCTGCATCGGGCAGGAGAGTACCCAATTTTTCGCTGAGCATCTCTTCGCTCAGCCTGTCAGCCACGGTTACCAGATCGCCGGGTGCCTTTTCCTCAATATCGACGGTTTTGAGGTTCTGATAATGTGGGAGTACGACCTCTTTCGCTACATCCTTTAGGATATTCTGCACCGACAGATGATGGCTGGAATGGCTCATGCGGGCGACAATATCTGCCCTAGCCGCGGGAAATGAACATGGAGTGCGCCAACTTGTTCATCCTCTCGTTTGATGACTATCTCTCTATCATTGAGATCCACCAACTCTCCGATAACGGCTGCAGGATCGGGCGTCTCGGTTCTCACGGAAACCTTATCACCAGCGGAAAAGCCGGATGCCGAACCCACGGAACCGCTGCTGACCGGCTCTGATGCTTGGGCATATTCGATCGCTTGCTGTCCCGTCCATTCCTCGAAATTACCATAGCCAATGCCGTCAATGCGACCATACCAGGCCGCGACATTACTGCCGAAGTCGGACGGTTTTTTGCCTGCAAAGCTGGCGAAGCGAATGTTCATGTACAGCATCAGGTCCGCGTGCCCGGCTGTGTCGCCGCTGATATAGTCTCGTCCATCGGCCAGGGTTTCTGCAACCAACGCTGCGCCGGCCTCAAACTGCCCTGTCAGATGCGGCACCATCGGCAGGAATTTCCGGCGATCCATGCCGAACCGCTTGGCGCGATCTTCCCAAAATTCATCGCTGACAATCTCAGGGTTGGTGCCCAGAGCGACCCCGACTGCAGGCATGAACCACTGGCCGCCCGACCATAAAGCAATCATCCGACCGGCGAAGCCAAGTGGCTCGGGATAGAGGCTTGGTTCGGGTTTAAGCGCTTCCAGCGCGTCAACAATGACCGCCGTGTCGCAATAAATTTCCGACCCGATTTGCAGCACGGGTATGCGTTCATAGCCGCCGGTCAGAACGCTGAGATCAGGTTTGGGGCAGATGTCAGGTTGTTGCACCGACTTCCAGTCTATGCCCTTCAAACCCAGCGCCAGCCGCATCGCTTGCCCAAATGGGGAATTCTCATAGTGATGCAATATGATTTCGGTCATCTTAGCTCCTGTAGTCGGCGTTTATTGAGATATATCCGTGGGTCAGGTCACAGGTCCAGACTGTGGCCTTCCCGTCACCGATCCCGATATCGACGCTGATGTCAATTACGTCGCCTTTCAGGTGCTCGGCAACCGGAGCCTCGTCATAATCGGGTACAACCAGACCGTCGCGGGCAACCGTGATACCGCCAAACCCGATGGATAGCTTGTCACGGTCTGCCGGTTCACCAGCTTTTCCGACTGCCATGACGACCCGGCCCCAATTGGCGTCTTCTCCGGCAATCGCGGTTTTGACGAGCGGGGAATTGGCAACCGACAAAGCGATACGTTTTGCGCTTTCGTCGCTTTGCGCACCCGTAACGGCAATTTCGATAAACTTGCTGGCGCCTTCGCCATCGCGGACCACGAGATGGGCCAGTTGCATACATAGATCGCTCAGGGCTGCCTGAAACGCATCAGCACCAGCGTCTTCAAACGATGTCAGGGCAGGGGTGTCACTTTGACCTGTGGCAAAAGCCAAAACAGTGTCGCTGGTCGATGTATCGCTGTCGACCGTGATGCAGTTGAAGCTTTTCGCCGTTGCCGCGTTTAGCATTTCCTGCAGAAAACCGGCATCCACTGCGGCATCAGTGAAAATATAACCGAGCATCGTCGCCATATCCGGCGCGATCATGCCGGAGCCTTTAACAATACCATTCAGATGAACGGTCTTCCCACCGACAATTGCGCTTGTGGTTGCCATTTTGGGAAAGGTGTCGGTGGTCATGATCGTCGACGCAGCATCTTCCCAGCCACAAGGTGCGGATGTGAAAGCCGCCTTCAGGCCGGCCTCTGCGCGATCTTTTGGCAATGGTTCACCAATGACGCCGGTAGAAGACACATATATCTCTTCCTCCGTGCAGCCCAAATAATTACTGGTGAGCGACAATATCCGTTGCACTGCCTCCATGCCGCGCGCGCCTGTAAAGGCATTGGCGTTACCAGCATTGACGACCAGTGCTCTTGCTTTGCCACCGGGCAGGGCTTTCCGACACCATTCCACCTCTGTTGACGGACATTTGCTCTGGGTCAGTACGCCTGCGACAGATGTACCCTCGGCCAGTTCGACATAGGTCAGGTCACAGCGATCCCATTCCTTGTATCGCGCCCGGGCGATGCGACAGGTGACGCCCGAAATTTCCGGAAGATCGGGTATTTGGGTCGGGGCAAGGGGTGATTTGGTTTCTGACACTTAACTTGCCTTTATCTATTGGTTTGCTAAAGCGAAGTTCTTCTCACAGGGCTTATTGATGAACGTCTATATTGCAAGTTTTATGTTGCTGCTTTTCAATGCAGTGGGCGTTAATCCGCCGGCTGCTGCTATGGCAACAGAAACAGCCGGCAATGAGGTCGCTGCCGCGAGGGAATTGGCAGTACCAGCTGATCATGATAACGCCACGCAAGGCTTCATCCACAGCGATACGGCCCTTGCGCTGCGCTCACGAGGCGGAGGCGATACTAAAGCTGACTGGCCAGTATTGCCGGTCCAGTCGACCAATGGCGACAAGCTGGAGCATGAAGAAGGCGCGCCTTAGTCGCCTGCTCGGACGATCACCTACGTTGATTTGTCCCCAATCGTCCCTAAATGCAGTCAAGAATGAGCGTTAAACCCGCTCAATACCTAAAGAAATATCGGAAATCATCATGATCGGCGGCTTTGCCAAATCCCTATTCGGGTCTTCTAACGACCGTTACGTTAAATCCATTATGAAAGTGGTTGATAAAATCAACGCTTTCGAACCAGAAATCGAACCACTTAGCGATGATGAGCTAAAGGCGAAAACACCGTATTTCCGGGAACGGGTGGCCAATGGCGAAACGCTCGACGATATTCTGCCAGAGGCATTCGCGGTTGTCCGTGAAGCAGCCAAACGGACCCTGGGCCAGCGCCATTATGATGTGCAGATGGTCGGCGGCATCGTACTGCATCGCGGTGAAATCTCCGAAATGCGGACCGGTGAGGGTAAAACGCTCGTCGCTACGCTCGCCTGTTATCTCAACGCGATTGAAGGCAAGGGCGTCCATGTTGTTACCGTGAACGACTATCTTGCTCGCCGTGATGGTGAGTGGATGAGCCAGGTCTATAACTTCCTGGGCATGAGCGTCGGAACGATCATTCCCAATATCGGCGAAGAGCAGCGCCGCGAGGCTTATGCTGCCGATATTACCTATGGCACGAACAACGAGTTCGGTTTCGACTATCTGCGCGACAATATGAAACATGACCGCGCCCAGATGGTGCAGCGGCCTTTCAACTTTGCGATTGTCGATGAGGTGGATTCAATTCTTATCGACGAAGCGCGAACACCGCTTATCATCTCAGGCCCAACGGATGATAAGTCCGATCTCTACATTTCGGTGAACGAAGTTGTTCAAGACATCACCGAAGAAGATTATGAAAAAGATGAAAAGAGTCGCCAGATATCGCTGACCGAAGAGGGGACCGAGAAAGCCGAACGGTTGCTGGAAGAGGCCGGATTGCTGGAAGGCAGTAACCTCTATGACTTTGAGAATACCCAGGTCGTCCATCACCTCAATCAAGCCTTGATGGCCAATGTCATGCGAAAGCGGGACACCGATTACATCGTCAAGGATGGCAAGGTTGTCATTATCGACGAATTTACCGGTCGTATGATGGATGGTCGGCGTTGGTCCAATGGACTGCATCAGGCGGTTGAAGCCAAGGAAGGTGTTCAGATTGAACCTGAAAACCAGACCATGGCATCGATCACGTTCCAGAACTATTTCCGTATGTATCCAAAGCTGTCAGGCATGACCGGTACTGCAGAGACGGAAGCGGCGGAGTTCTTCGAGATTTACAAGATGAACGTCGTAACCATTCCTACAAACAAGCCCATCCAGCGGCTTGATGAAAATGACGAGTTTTACAAGAATACGCTGGATAAATTCGCGGCCATCGCCAAGAAAATCAAGGAGCATAGCGATAAGGGCCAACCTGTTCTGGTGGGTACGGTCTCTATCGAAAAATCAGAACTTCTGTCAGACTTCCTGAAAAAGGAAAATGTGACCCACAACGTCCTCAACGCCCGCTTCCACGAACAGGAAGCGCATATTGTTGCGCAAGCCGGTAGTCCGGGCGCTGTTACGATCGCCACCAACATGGCTGGTCGCGGTACCGATATTCAGCTCGGCGGTAATATTGATTTCCGTATTGAGCAGGAACTGGCCGATATGGAAGAAGGGCCAGAGCGCGACAAGGCCGTGGCCAAAATTGAAGAAGAGGTCCGGGCGCTGCGTGAGCAGGTCCGTGAGGCAGGCGGTCTGTTTGTCCTGGGTACGGAACGGCACGAAAGCCGCCGTATCGATAACCAGCTGCGTGGTCGTTCCGGTCGTCAGGGTGATCCTGGCCTCAGTCGTTTTTATCTCTGTCTGGAAGACGATTTGCTTCGGATTTTCGGGACTGAGACAATGTTCGCCAAGATGATGAACAAAAACCTCGAAGATGGCGAGGCTATTGGTGGTAAATGGCTCTCCAAAGCTATTGAAACAGCTCAGAAAAAGGTTGAAGCGCGCAACTACGAAGCGCGGAAGCAGGTTGTCGAATATGATGACGTGATGAATGACCAGCGCAAGGTGATTTACGAGCAGCGCTCCGAAATCATGGACGCAGAGACGGTCGGCGATGTGGTCGAGGATATGCGGCTTGAGACGGTCAACGCCATTGTTGCCGATTGCTGCCCACCGGGAAGCTATCCAGAGCAATGGGAAACTGAAGCGCTCAAAACCCGTGTGGAAGAGGTTTTCGGTCTGAAGCCCGATATTGATGCCTGGCTGCAGGAAGATGCAGTTGAGCCGGAGATTCTGGAAACACGAATTGCCGAATTGGCCGATGCCGATTTTAACGCAAAAGTGGAACAGATTGATCCGGAAATCTGGGTGCAGATTGAAAAATCAATTCTGCTGGAATCGCTTGATCATAACTGGAAAGAACATCTGGCTACGCTTGATGCGCTGCGGCAGGTTGTCTTCCTGCGCGCCTATGCCCAGAAGAAACCACTGGATGAGTATAAGAAAGAAGCTTTTGGTCTTTTCGAACGCATGCTGGAAGTCATCCGCGAAAGCGTGACGAAAACCATCGCCGTCAGCCAGTTCCATCGTCAGGAAGAAATTGAAGTACCGGAATTGCCGGAACTGCCCGATTTCCTGACCACGCATATTGATCCGCTGACCGGCGAAGATGACAGCAACGATATTGACGGCGGCACATTGGGTACGGTCTCGACTGCGCTGCCGCCACGGCAGTCTGGTGGCGCAGCTCCCGCCGATATCAATTTTGACGGGGTGAGCCGAAATGCACCATGTCCGTGCGGCTCGGGCCGGAAATACAAGCATTGTCACGGCAAATATTGATATTGTAAGCAGCATGCCGAACGAGACCTGATATGGCGGTTGGCATTGCCGGTCTTGCTTTACTCTTCCTGCTGACAGCGGCACTCTATGCGTCGGTGGGGTTCGGCGGTGGTTCGACCTATATCGCGCTGCTGGCTCTGGCCGATATAGACTATCGCCTGCTGCCGATTGTTGCGCTGATCTGCAACATCATCGTCGTCATGGGTGGAACATTACGTTTTCAGGTGCGAGGACTGATCGAGTGGCAGAGGATTTGGCCGATCCTGCTGTTATCGGTGCCTGCGGCCTGGCTAGGAGGGCGTCTGGCCATAGATCAGGACAGTTTTCTCGTCCTGTTGGGTCTTTCCTTGACTGTTGCCGCTCTGTTGCTCCTCATAGAGCCCTTTTTCAAAAGCAGAATGGTTGGTTCACAGACTCCAAGGGAGCACGGTGGCTGGTTCGCTCCCTTGATCGGTGGCGGCATCGGTTTTCTGTCCGGCATGGTTGGCATTGGTGGCGGCATATTTCTCGCCCCGATCCTTTTGCTGATGAACTGGTCAGATAGCCGCAGAATAGCCGCGACCGCGAGTATCTTCATTCTCGTCAATTCGGCAAGCGGGTTAATCGGTCAGCTGATGAAATCGGCATGGGGACAGGAGGGGCAGGGGGTCGACATGCTATTGTCCTACTGGCCCCTATTCGTTGGCGTGCTGGTGGGCGGACAAATCGGCAGCTTTCTGGCGAGCAAGGCATTGCCGGAACACTGGATCCGGCGTCTGACAGCCTTGTTGATCCTCTATGTGGCCGGCCGGATATTCTGGCAGCAATTTGGGTGAGTGATCAGAGGGTGAGAATTAGTGTCCGCTATGGGCGCAAAAGCGGCCATTGGCACGGGATCAGCGCTTAGCTCAATTGACAATTGGTCACCGTTTATATGCAATATGTCCCTTTTTGAGGTATGTCCGAAGCTCCATGACATCGATAATGCCACTTATCAGGGTTGTTCCGATAACATAGCTGACAAACCAGAATAGTGTTGGCGAGAGATCTTGCGTCGTTAACTCATACAGCAAATAAGGGACGATGATGATCCAGTGCGTATGTCCGACCGGTCCCATCAATTTGGAGAAAGGTGATCGTTTATGGATTTGACTGGCTATCACGCCCGACAAAATACGTCCGAACAAGATAACCGCGCCCGGAAGTGTCAGAATAAAGATCAAACCGCCGACAATCTGCGGCAATGGATAGAAACAAGCCCATAGCCTGATGTTCCAGGGCAAAGTGCCCATCGCATTGAACCACACTCGCACATCTTTGAAGATCGAAATGGTATCAAACGTCCCGGTTTTCATGTAATCAGGCCGCCGCAATCTGGCGAATGCGGTCAGGTTGCATGACCCCTTCTGCACCGGCTTTGGCCATTTCCAGTGTTATTGCATCTGCCAATGTCGGGTGTCCGGTTCCAAATGGCGGCGCTGGATTATATTCAAGGATGAGTTCGATGACCCGGCCCACATCTTCTCCGGCAAGCTGCCCTGCGATCGTCAATCCGATATCAACGCCAGCCGTCACACCGCCGCCTGTGCAACGATTGCGATCAATCACAACGCGCTGATGGACCGGGGTCGCGCCGAACGCCTCAAGCGTATCGATCACAGCCCAATGGCTAGCCGCTTTGTAACCTCTTAAAAGACCCGCTTTCCCCAGCAAAAGGGCGCCCGTGCAAACGGATACGATCCAACTGGCTGATTCTCCTTGCCTGGCCAGAAAATCCATTGTGGCCTGATCCTCCAGTATATCGATTGAAGGTGTGCCGCCGCCCGGAACAAGGATGACGTCCGGTGCATTGGAAGCGGTCTCGAAGGTTGCGTCCACCATGATCGATGCACCTGTATCGGTCGGGTTTGCGCCCGCCTCACTAGCGACGATCTCGGTTTTGGCTCCTGGAATTTGCGCCAATGGTTGTAAGGCGCCGACAAGATCCAACGTCGTGAATCCGGGATAGATGAGGGACTGAATCAGCATGGTGTGCTCCATAGGGTTGCAATTTTGTACCGTTTCGTACATTTTTATCGAAACGTCAATAATTAAATGCGAAACAGTACATAATGCCAAATTTAAAACCCAAACGGGGGCGCCCCGCGACAATCGACACGGACACTGCCATGCAGTCTGTAGTGGAACTGTTCAGGTCAAAAGGCTTTGATGCCGTCTCTCTTGACGACCTGTCCGACGCAACCGGACTAAGCCGGCCCAGCCTGTATCGCGCCTTTGGCAACAAGCTCTCGATGTATATTGCAGCAATGGACGAATTTGGAACACAGGTCGCGACAACTGCTGTGCCCGCGTTGCATGCCGCGGACGACCTTGAAACGGCACTGACCGATTTTTACGCCGCCATGCTGTCCATTTACTATCGCGACAGTCAGGTCCCGCCGGGATGCCTGGTGTTTGGCACGGCTCCTTCAAGTGCAGATGAAGTGAAGATTCAATCTCGACTGAAATTCGGATTGGAACAACTCGATGAGTTGATGCGATTGCGGATTTTGAAATCAGCACCAAACAGCAGCGCAAATCAAATCGAAACGGCTGCGCACGTCGCCTCCAATACGCTTGTCGCATTTTCGGCAAGAGCCAAATCCGGTGCTCCAAAAAAGGAGCTCGTCGCAATGGGAGCGCAAACTGCCAAATCAATCACATCCTTACTGAAGCTGGAACGGTCGGCTGGCTAGTGTCCGCTTTCAGGATAAAGCAGACATTCCTTTACTTTCCTACAACCCGTCTCATGAGTTATACTGGGCTTGGCTCTTTGACATTGGCAAATATGAAATGGTGATGCGGTTTGGTGGGCGTTTGCGAAAGGTCACACTCGCTCAAGTCAATTACATTGTTAATTATTTGATATCAAAAGAATTTTAGTCGCCAATATCGAAAACAAAACCGGCTTTCCATGTGAGCAACAGGCGGATGCTCATCGCTCGAGTTCGAGATCAAATGGGCGCAGAAATAGGCACGCGATCGGTCCAACGTGACCGCATCGGCATATATTCATGATCTTGTTTTGAGAGAAAAATGGCTCCCCGGGACGGATTCGAACCATCGGCCAATCGATTAACAGTCGATTGCTCTACCACTGAGCTACCGGGGAATAGAAGCGATTTGCATCACAACGAGCGCGGCTATAGCAACGTCATTCGCACCCGGCAAGCCATCAAACGACAAATTGTTCCATTGCTATCCGATCATCCAGAGCATGCTCCGGATCAAACAGCATGGTCAGTGTCTGATTGCGATCGATGGAGATTGTTACCTGGGCGACGTCGCGGACTTCCTGCTGGTCGCCAACCGCACTAACAGGCCGTTTTTCGGCATTTAGAACCTTGATGCTGATCGGCATTTTGTCCGGCAAAATCGCCCCTTTCCAACGCCGCGGGCGGAACGGGCTGATCGGCGTGAGGGCCAGTAAATTTGAACCCAGCGGCAATATCGGTCCGTTGGCAGACAGATTATAGGCGGTCGATCCCGCTGGTGTCGCGATCAATATGCCGTCGCAAACCAGTTCTTCCAGCATGATTCGGTTATTGACCTGAATCTCGAGTTTTGCGGTTTGCCGCGTCTCTCTGAGCAGGGACACCTCGTTGATCGCCGGGAGCACAAAACTGGCGCCGGAAATTGTTTCGACTTCCATCTTGAGCGGGCGGACCTTGAACGGCCGTGCGCCTTCAATGCGTCTGACCAGATCGTCTTCGTGCCAGTTGTTCATCAGGAAACCGACGGTGCCTAGGTTCATTCCATAAACCGGCATGATTTTTCGCCGGTTGAGCATTTGATGCAATGTCTGCAACATAAAGCCATCACCGCCGAGAACGACAGCTTGATCCGCTTCTTCAATCGGAACCCAGTCCATCAAAGGCTGCAGTTTGTTTCCCGCTTCCTGTGCCTGCGGGGTAGGGGACACGACAAGTGCCCATTTTGATTCGCTCATCCGCCCGTGACGTTCATGTGACGCTCCAATATCTCTGCGGACCCGTCTAGTTGCGCATTAAAATCATGTCGTAACGGTTTGAGCTTCAAAGCTTTCTGAAGCAACCGGTCAACAGCCTCAATGCCTTCATTGCGCACGGCGGCGCGTAAATCAACATGCGCGTTGTGACCAAGGCACATAAATATTTTGCCATCTGTGGTCAGACGCAGCCGATTGCAGTTATCGCAGAAATTATTGCTGAGCGGCGTAATCATGCCAAGCCGCAATCCCAGTGGTTCCACCGCCATGTAACGGGCAGGGCCCGCGCTCTTGTGCCCTATCGGGCTGACAGAATATTGATCTGATAGGGGAGCGATGAATTCCTCTGCTGAAATATGCTCCAGTTTCCGGTCCGCGCCGACGTCACCCAAGGGCATTGTCTCGATAACCGTCAGGTCATGACCATTTTTCGCGCAATATTCCGCCATGGGCATCAGCGCGTCCTGATTAAAGTCCCGGAGGGCAACCATGTTGATCTTTACGCTTATACCCGCTTGCCGGGCGGCTGAGATGCCGGAAAGCACCTGATGGACATCGGCACCGCGTGTAATCTCCGCAAATTTGTCGGGATCAAGCGTGTCCATGCTGACATTTATCCGGCGCACATTATGCTCTGCCAGATGATCTGCATATTCTTCCAGCAACGACCCGTTGGTGGTGAGTGTGAGTTCTTCCAGTTCACCTGATTTGACTTTACGTCCAAGCCTTTGGATCACATCGCTCATATCACGTCTGACCAGTGGTTCTCCTCCGGTCAGGCGAATTTTCTTAACCCCATGGCCGATAAACCGTTCGGCTATCAGCGTGATTTCCTCCAGGGTCAGCAGCTCGCTCTTTGGCATGAACGTCATCTTTTCGGACATGCAATATTGGCAGCGGAAATTGCATCGGTCGGTGACCGAGATGCGCAGATAGTCTATTTTGCGGCCAAATCCATCGAGCATTGTGTTTTTTCCATACCAGCTTTGGCTTAAATCCTAGCGTTTTGTTTAGAAGCAGGCAACGGGCTATAAAGGTTTGCTCGCTATGGAAAAGAATAGGGGGACTGGGTATCCGTTTGCGCCCCCGATATGAAATATAAGGGTATTGCAAGTCATTCAGGAATCCTCACCTATCTCCGGTCAAAGGGACGCCAAGCATTTATTCTTGCTGTCCTTTCATGATCGTGACCCTATGGCAGCACGAATTTCTGCGATGGGTTGGCGCGTCAGTTCGGCTCGGCGACGGGATGAACTGGCGGGACGTTTTTTGTCTTCGAACGCCTTGATTGCCGTTATCGACCTGCGCGAAGCCGTTGATGATGGCTTGAAAGCGATTTCGGATATTGCTGCACTAGTGGATGATAGCGGTATCGCAATCCTCGCTTTTGCCGATCAAGCCATGCGTAATGATATCGCGGCTAAGTGTCATGACGCCGGGGCCACCCATTTTCTCGATATTTCCAACCCGCACGCGGACATCGGTCCGGCCATAAATTTTGCCTATCGCTATGTAGAAAATATTCGTGGCGGCTCGGAGGCTACACAGAATTTCAATAGCTTACTTGCGCAGGCTGAGGAAAAATGGGCTTTTTCCAAAACGGGACTGCAGCAAAACTGGATCAGCGATCAACTGCGGGAAAATGTGAAAAATGTAGATTTTGATACTTATCCCGCGACCGGCATTTACCGTATTCTCTCGCCGGATGAGCGGTTCAGGGTTCGGGGTGCCTTTGGGCGGCTGCGCACCGGAGCTCCACAGGCCGCAGTGTCTCATTTGTTAAATGGTAACAAAGTTATCCATCATTTGCATGTTTCCGGTGATTATATTCACGGCCGTCTGGAACGTGTCGCCGCAGAAGAGGGCAACCACAGCTGGACCGATCGCGATCTTTTGTCGGGCCTGCGCAACGGATCAGCGGCGCGAAGCTGGATGCGGGATCGTTTGGAGCGAGGTGAAAATCTTGGTCTGATGATCATCGGTCTCAAAAATTTCGGAACGATCAATGCGGCCTATGGGCGATCTATTGGCGATGAAATCATGCGCCGCACCGGTCAGCGGTTGATTGCCGAGACTATTGATGAGCCATCCGACAAATGCATGGTTGCCAGAATGGACGGCCAAAATTTTGTAGTCGCGAAGACACTGGATGGCGATCCAGGTGATATGGCAGGAAAATTGGCTAGCTATGCAGAGCAGCTTTTGGCCCGCAATTTCGGGCCTATTTCTATTGAAGGCCGTAAAATCGGACTCGTCGCGCGCGCGGGCGTCGCGGTTGGACGAGATTCATCAGATGAAACGCTGTTAGTTAGACGAGCGACCCTGGCCTTGGCAGAGACAATGGTGTCTGATGCTGTGCCCGTTAAAATCAGTGGGTCATCCGAAAAAAATATTTTGCTGGAGCAAAAGCTGGAAGGTGACCTGGCCCACGCGCTGGAGCGCGATGAGATAACGATTGCCTTGCAACCACAGATTAAAGTGGATGACGGACAGCTGATCGGTGCCGAGGCACTTGCCCGGTGGAATCATCCTGAACTGGGGTTTTTGGGTGCCGCTACGCTGTTTTCTGTGGCCGACCGGGCCGGTCTGATGAAACTCCTCTCATTGCACATTCATGCCGCCGCTTTCGCCACAGCGGCCAGATGGCCGGATAGCCTTTCGTTTCTGCGGCTGTCGGTCAATGTCACGGCAGGGGATCTAGCTGCCCCAGATTTTGCCCAAAATATTATGGACAATATTGCTACGTCCGGTTTTTCCGCGGAGCGGACTACACTTGAAATCACAGAGTCTGAATTAATAGGCAATCTGTCCACCGCGGCACAGCGTCTTGCGGCGCTGAGAGAGCAGGGGGTCCGGATCGCCATCGACGATTTCGGGACCGGGTATAGCAGTTTGGCCTATTTGCAGAATCTGCCGCTGGACTATCTGAAGATTGATAGTGGTCTAACAAGTGATATTAGTGGATCCACGAAAGACCAGGTCGTCGTGAAATCGATCATTAACATGGCGCGCAGCCTTGATCTGGCGGTCATTGCCGAAGGTATAGAAACCGAGGCACAGCTGGAAAGCTTGGCCCGGGAAGGTTGCGAATATTTCCAAGGATTCCTGCGGTCTGGCCCTATATCGCCAGAGGAATTCGAGATATTTGCGCTAAGAAGTAACTAGCCTGTTTTTTGCTGCGCCAGTTTTGACAATCCCGTGGTCAGCTGTGTGAGGCCATGGAGCCGCGACTTGGGATCGCGCCATCGCCGTTCGATAAACAGCTTGTTATCCGGCCTGATCCGGGCGGTACCTTTCAGGCGCTCGGCATAGGCCAGCAGCCCCGGAACATTAGGAAACTTGTCGTTATAAAAGCTAACCAATGCGCCGCGCGGGCCCATTTCAATCTTGGCAATATGGGCTTTGACGCAGTTCAGTTTGATTTCCATCAGCTTGAGTAGATTGTCGGTTTCGACCGGCAATTCTCCGAAACGATCGATCATTTCTGCTGCAAAAGCCTGAATTTCCTGATGACTATCCAGTCCGTTCATACGCCGATACAGACCCATGCGGAGCGATAGATCGGGGACGTAGTTTTCGGGGATCAGGATCGGCGCATCGACGGTAATCTGTGGCGAGAAGCTTTCGGTTTCTGCGTCCAGTCCGGCGCCCTTGGCCTTGGCTTCCAATATGGCGTCTTCCAGCATCGATTGATAGAGCTCGAAACCTACCTCCCGGATATGGCCGGATTGCTCGTCGCCAAGCAGATTTCCGGCTCCGCGAATGTCGAGATCATGACTGGCCAACTCAAAGCCCGCACCCAGACTGTCGAGATCACCGAGAATTTTCAGACGTTTTTCCGCCTTTTCGGTGATGATCCTGTCCTTTGGTGTGACCATATAGGCATAAGCCCGCGTCTTTGACCGGCCAACCCGCCCGCGAAGCTGGTAAAGTTGCGCAAGGCCGAAGCGATCGGCACGATGGATGATCAGGGTATTGGCGCTGGGGATGTCTAGACCACTTTCGACAATGGTTGTCGCCAGGAGGACATCGTATTTCTTATCGTAGAAGGCTGACATGCGTTCTTCGACCTGCGCCGGAGGCATCTGGCCATGAGCAACAACATAGGTGATGTCAGGCACATATTCTTTCAAGAATTCTTCAATATCGGGCAGGTCCGCAATGCGCGGTACGACGACGAAACTTTGCCCGCCGCGATAATGTTCGCGCATCAATGCTTCGCGCAGAGGAACTGGGTCCCAAGGCATGACGTATGTACGCACGGCCAACCGATCTACAGGCGGTGTCTGAATAACCGATAGTTCACGCAAACCCGTCATCGCCATTTGCAAGGTTCGCGGAATGGGTGTTGCGGTGAGGGTCAGGACATGGACGTCCGATTTCATTGCCTTCAATCGCTCTTTGTGGGTGACACCGAATCTTTGTTCTTCATCTACGATGATCAGTCCAAGACGCTGAAACTCTATGGATTTAGCCAGTAAAGCATGGGTACCGATGACGATATCAATATGGCCATTGGCCATGCCTTCTTTCGTTTTCTTCGCTTCTGCAGGCGGCACCAATCTGGACAATCGACCAATATTGAGAGGGAAGGAGCGAAAGCGCTTTTCAAAATTCGTAAAATGCTGACGTGCGAGTAAAGTGGTGGGAGCAATAATGGCCACCTGCATACCAGCCATGGCTGCGGCAAAGGCAGCGCGCATGGCGACCTCGGTTTTGCCAAAGCCGACATCACCACAAACCAAGCGGTCCATTGCCTTGCCGGATCCCATATCGCCGAGGACTTCCTCGATGGCCTGTTGTTGATCGTCCGTTTCCTGATAAGGAAAGCGGTCAACAAAACCGGCCATATCACCAGCTTCAATCCGCGCCGGAGTTGCTGGTTGCAGAGCCCGGGCAGCGGCGGTCTTGAGCAATTCATGCGCAATCGCCCTGATGCGTTCTTTGAGCTTGGATTTGCGCCGCTGCCAGCCTTCTCCGCCGAGGCGGTCAAGCACGACTGTTTCGCCACCTTCGCCATATCGGCTTAGAACGTCGATATTCTCCACCGGAACAAACAGTTTGTCACCGCCGGCATATTTTAGAGAGACGCAGTCATGCGGACTTTCTCCGACCGGAATGGATACAATCCCCTCATATAGGCCGATGCCATGCTCCAGATGCACAACCAGGTCGCCTTGGCTGAGTGCCGAAAGCTCCGCAAGGAATGCATCACCGCTTTTGCGCCGCTTGGACTTGCGGACCAAGCGGTCGCCGAAAATATCCTGTTCGGTGAGCAAAGCCAGACTGTCTGTGCGAAAACCAGCCGCCAGTGGCAATATCGTCAAGGCAACCGCCGCTTCGGTTGTACTGCAGGTTTTCCAGTCATCACAGAGCATTGCCGTCTTGACGTCATGATCCTTGAGCAGGTCAAAAAGCCGAGCGCGAGAGCCTTTGCTGTAGCTTGCGACAACGGCAGTTGTACCAGCTTTTGTAAGTGTATTCAGATGTACAGCCAAAGCCTTGTAAATATTCTCGTTACGCGCACGTTCGGGTGAGAAGTCGCGAGGCGAAGACACAGAGAGAGATAGAACGGTCGATGATTCCGGTTCATCAAACTCGCTCATGATGTGAATGGGCCCGTCGGTCTGCTGTTCTTGCCATTCTGAGGGCTCCAGATAAAGCATTTCCGGCTCTAGTGGGCGGTAGCTCGATAAATTTGCCTTATCGGCTTCTTGCCGGTTTTTGTAATAATCCTGAATAGAAGAAAATTGCGCGTCTGCAGCTGCAGTAACTGCTGCATCGCGAAAAACGAGCGTATCTTCTGCAAGATAGTCGAAAAAACTAGCGAGCCGCTCTTCGATCAATGGCAACCAGTGCTCCATCCCGGAAAGCCGGCGACCTTCCGAAAGGGATTGATAGAGCGGATCACTGGTAGCAACCGCACCAAACAGCTCCCGATAACGGGTTCGGAAACGGGTGATGCTCTCTTTGTCCAGTAAGACCTCTGAAACAGGCAACAGATCGAAGCCGTCGATATTCCCGATAGTGCGCTGATCGGCGGGATCAAACTGGCGCAGCGTGTCAATCTCGTCGCCAAAGAGATCGATACGCAGCGGCTTGTCGGCGCCCGGAGGAAACAGATCAATCAGCCCTCCGCGCGCAGCAAATTCGCCGCTATCCGCAACTGTATCGACCCGCACAAAGCCATTGGCATAGAGAAAGGAAACAAGTTTTTCCTGCTCAATCACGGTACCGGGTGCCAGTCGGGTGACCAGTTCTTTTACCCGCTCCGGAGTCAAAACCCTTTGTGTGACGGCATTTGCAGTCGTGATCACAAGCTGGCCGCCCGAGGAAGGGGCCGCTAACCGGTAAAGGGCTGCCAAACGTTCCGAAGTCGTGTGCAAAGCAGGCGACGCACGATCGTAGGGCAGGCAATCCCAAGCCGGGAATTCAATGATGTCCAGTTCCGGTTGAAAATAACGCGCCGCTTCTGCCACCGCACTCATCGCTGCATCATCAGTTGCAACAAAAACGGTTCGTTTGCCGGACTGTGTGGCAATATCCGCCAGACAATAGGGGCGATATCCCGCTGTTACACCAGCAAGCGTCATTCCGCCTTCTGCGGATAATAATTTATCTAAATAAGACACTTATGGAATCTATATCATTCTTAACTTGAAGGTTTTCACTTGGTGAAATCAAAATAGTCTAGCTGTTGCATGGCTGTCATTTGATCGTTCTGAAACTGCTCCGGCGGTGTTTGCTTGCCAATCGCCCAGGCCATGATGTCGACATCCTCTTCCTCAAGCAATTTTTCAAACCAGTCGATTTCCGCGTCGGACCAGGTCTTCCCCCATTTGTCGAAAAAGCCGCCGATCATATTGTCGGCTTCCCGCGTGCCCCGGTGCCAGCTGCGAAAATGGAGCCGTTTGAGCCTGACTTCGCGTTCCATATCTGCTCCTGAATCTTTGCTTAGTGACTGCATCAATGCACAGGGACTGTGTCTGGTATATTGATCCCGCTTGCGTATAAGGCGGATAGACATGCGGCCCGAGATACTCAATCCATTATTTGGCGAAACACAGTCGCTCAAAGGTGTTGGCAAAGCGCTTGCCAAGCCACTGGAGAAACTGCGCCTGACGCGTGTGAAGGACCTGCTCTATCATAAACCGAGCTATTGGATGCGGCGCAAACGGGTGCAGGAGCTGGACGATGCGGATGTCGGCCTGACGATTATCGCGGAAGTGACGCCGACAGACTATCGGAGCGGCGGACCGCGAAGCCCGTTTCGTGTGCAGGCGACTGACGCGCAGGGTAATTATATCAGCCTGACCTTTTTTGGACGGAACACCGGTTGGCCAAAGAAATTGCTGCCGCTCGGGGAAAGCAAAATCATCTCGGGCAAGCTGGAGCGCTATGGCGACGAGCTGCAGATGCTGCATCCTGATGTGCTGGAATTGGCGGAAGAAAAGGACATTGCGCTGGTTGAGCCGATTTATCCGCTGTCTGATGGTCTGGGTAATAAGCGGATGGGGCAGCTGGTCACGCAAGCCGTGGATATGGCTCCGCAGCTGGCTGAGTGGATTGAGCCAAGCCTGCTCGAGTCCAAGAAATGGGAAGGTTGGCGGGAAAGCATTGTATCTCTGCACAGCCGGGAAGATGCCGAAAATATCGACCGACTCGCCTATGACGAGATTTTTGCCAATCAACTGGCTTTCATGCTTGTCCGCGCAAGCAATCGCCGCAAGAAAGGCATTCCGATCCAAGGCGACGGGCGCCTGCGGGATCAGATCAAGCTGCCTTTCGAGCTGACCGGCGCGCAAAAGCGGTGCATATCGGAAATTGAAGGCGATCTGGCACAATCGTCGCCAATGCTTCGGCTTTTACAGGGTGATGTGGGGTCAGGGAAAACATTGGTTGGTTTGATGGCATTACTCAGCGCGGTTGAGGCCGGCTATCAGGGCGCCTTTCTGGCGCCGACGGAAATTCTGGCACGGCAGCATTTTGAAGGACTGCAAAAGCTTCTCACCGGGCTCCCTGTTAATCTTGCGATCCTGACGGGGCGTGACAAGGGAAAGGTTCGCGAGTCTACCCTGATGGGGCTTGCCGATGGTTCGATCGACATTTTGGTTGGTACGCACGCGATTTTTCAGGAGAAGGTGCAGTATAAGAAGCTCGCGGTGGCGATTATCGATGAACAGCATAAATTTGGCGTTTCGCAGCGCTTGATGCTCACCCAAAAAGCGGAAAATACGCCGCATCTTCTGGCCATGACAGCCACGCCGATACCGCGGACGCTAACGCTCAGCCAATATGGCGAGATGGATGTGTCGCGGATTGATGAACTGCCGCCAGGGCGTCAGGCCATCGAAACACGGGTTATTTCAGATGGCCGCTTGCCTGAAGTGGTAGACGGACTCGGTCGCCATATCGCGGGCGGCGGTCAGGCCTATTGGGTCTGTCCTTTGGTGGAAGAGAGCGAGAAAAGCGATCTGGCTGCCGCAGAAGAGCGCGCGGCCGCCCTGAAACTGCGATTTGGCGATCAGGTCGGACTTGTTCACGGGCGCATGAAAGGGCCTGAGAAAGACGCCGTGATGGAAAAATTCCAGCGCGGCGAAACCCGGCTTCTGGTGGCGACTACTGTCATTGAAGTTGGCGTCGATGTACCCAATGCCAGCCTGATGATCATCGAAGCTGCCGATCGTTTCGGCTTGGCGCAATTGCATCAGTTACGCGGCCGTGTGGGAAGGGGGGATCTCAAATCCAACTGCCTGCTGTTGCGCGGCGATACTCTCAGCGAAACGGCCCGGGCTCGATTGACTTTGCTGCGCGAGACCAATGACGGTTTCAAGATCGCCGAAGAAGATCTACGGTTGCGCGGCGCGGGCGAATTACTGGGTACGCGGCAATCCGGTGATGCCGGCTTTCGGATAGCCACGCCGGATCAGATATCGCAACTGATTTCGGCGGCGACAGATGATGCGCGGCTGTTGCTGGACAGGGACGGCGGACTTAGCAGCGAGCGCGGTCAGGCCGCTCGTATCGCGCTATATCTGTTTGAAAGAGATTGGGGTGTCAGCTTGATCCGCAGCGGCTAGGCCGGGCCTGGTTCGGAATGTCCGATCTGATCAAGCAGAGCTACAAAATCCGGCTCGCGGATGACGCGCTCAAACTCAAAACCGGAACGCCCACTATGGGACCATACCAGAAATGCCTCGATACGGCCTGCTATGGGAAGGCGAACGACAACACGGTCACCCTTGTTGAGTTCAACCTCGTGAATAAACTGACAGCCATGAGCGGAAATGTTGCTCAGTTTAACAGAAAACTCACCATCCTTGCGGGTTTCGCAAATCGTTTCGAAATCAACCGGAAAACGCGTTGCGCGGCGTAATTCGGGCATTTTTTTGTTCGATACGCTTGGCATTAAGGACGCTCCGTCGATTGATGAAACCCTTAATTAACCTAATTTCCCCAATAAAAGGTAAACCAGCGTCACAAAAATCCGCACTTTTATACTGCGCGTCGCAAAAGACCGTGCTTCTTCTTACCGGCGGAAATTTTGATATCGTCGCCCGCTACAGCGATCATCGCGCCCGCATCCTTGATGGGTTCATCATCAATGCGCGCACCGCCGCCTGCGACCATCCGTTTAGCCTCGCCCTTGGATGCACAAAAACCAATGCTCACTAATGCGTTGAGGATAGAAATTTCACTGTCGGCCACTTCAAAAACCGGCAGATCGCCGCCCGCATTGCCTTGCTCGAACGTCTGTTGGGCCGTGTTCGCCGCATCTCTCGCCGCATCTTGGCCATGGGCCATGGCCGTTGCTGCATCGGCAAGGATTTTCTTGGCCTCGTTTATCTCGGAACCTTGCAAAGCTTCGAGCCGGGCGATTTCATCAAGATCAATGTCGGTGAAAAGTTTCAAAAACCGGCCAACATCCGCATCCTGTGTATTGCGCCAAAATTGCCAGTAGTCGTAGGGAGCAAGCTGGTCAGCATTCAGCCACACGGCTCCGCTGGCTGTTTTGCCCATCTTTCCGCCATCGGCGGTGGTAATCAACGGTGTTGTCAGACCAAATAATTGTTTGCCGTCAATACGCCGCGTGAGCTCAATACCGTTTACAATGTTGCCCCATTGGTCAGACCCGCCCAGCTGCAGCCGGCACTCGTTACGCCGGGACAGTTCCAGAAAATCATATGCCTGAAGAATCATGTAGTTAAATTCCAGGAAGGTGAGGGGTTGCTCCCTGTCGAGACGGAGCTTTACCGAGTCGAATGTCAACATCCGGTTGATCGTGAAATGCGGTCCGATATCACGCAGAAAATCAACATATTGCAGGGCATCAAGCCAATCAGCATTGTTGATCATCACTGCATCGGTCGGACCATCGCCAAATGTCAGGAAGTTGTCGAAAATCCGCCTGATGCTCGCGATATTCTCATCAATATCTTCCGCACTGAGCATCTTCCGGCTCTCGTCTTTGCCAGAAGGATCACCCACTTTGGTTGTGCCGCCGCCCATGACCACAATCGGTTTGTGGCCAGCCTGTTGCATACGGCGCAGCATCATGATCTGGACCAGACTACCGACGTGCAGAGAGGGTGCCGTCGCATCAAATCCGATATATCCAGGTATAATCGTCTTGGATGCAGCAGCATCCAACCCGTCCGCATCGGTTAATTGGTGGATATAGCCGCGATCATTCAGTAAGCGGAGGAGATCAGATTGATAATTGGTCATGGAGTGGTTCGTTACATGCAGCAGAGGAAACTCGCAATATGCGTTTAGACCTGCAATGCCATCCTTTGACGCCTGTCTCTGTGGTGGACGAAATTTCACTGACCTATGAATGGAAGGATCACGAAAGCCTGTGGCTGAGATATCATGCTGAAGGCCTGCTTCACGATCTTGATCTGCCGGAGTGGACCGAAGCTCAGCGAACTGACGGACTTTGGCAAACCACCTGTTTCGAGCTGTTCCTGCAGGAATCGTCGGCCAAGAGATATTGCGAGTTTAACTTTTCGCCATCCAGTCGATGGGCTGCCTACCAGTTTTCCGACTACCGCGATGGCATGAGGCATCTGCAATTGCCCAAAAAGCCGGATATCTTTCTTGATCTAGGCGATTCTCATGTCGCTGTTGAAATCACACTGGGGTTGCCGGATATCTGGGGGGAAGTACCCCTCAACGCATCCTTTTCGGCTGTAATAGCCGAAAATAGCGGCCCTAAATCCTATTGGGCTTTGTCTCATCCTCCGGGAAAGCCGGATTTCCATCACAAAGATTGCTTTTCACATCAACTGAAGGCAGCAGGTAATTTATGAAATTTGGAATTGATCGACTTCTCGCCGAGCCGGAATTGCGAGCGCCGCTTGCCGGTAAACGGGTGGCACTATTGGCTCATCCCGCCTCTGTCACCGAAGACCTAACTCACTCGCTCGATGCCTTGGCGCGGTGTGACGATATCAATCTCACCGCCGCTTTTGGCCCGCAACATGGTCTGCGTGGTGACAAGCAGGACAACATGATTGAATCGCCGGACTATGTGGATCCAGTTCACGAAATTCCAGTGTTCAGCCTGTATGGAGATTCCCGCCGACCAACGGGCCAAGCGATGAGTACGTTTGATGTTCTGATCATCGACCTGCAAGACCTGGGTTGCCGGATTTATACCTTCATTACGACTCTGCTGTACATGTTGGAAGCAGCCGCGGAGCAGAACAAAACCGTGTGGGTACTTGATCGCCCCAATCCCGCCGGTCGCCCCATAGAAGGCATGATGCTGGAAGAAGGTTGGGAGAGCTTTGTCGGTGCTGCGCCAATGCCGATGCGCCATGGCCTTACCCTGGGAGAAATGGGCGCCTGGTTTATCAGCCATTTCAATCTTGATGTCGAATATCGCGTGATTGAAATGCAGGGGTGGCAGCCAGAGGGCCCAGGCTTCGGTTGGCCGACCGATCGCGTTTGGATCAATCCCAGTCCCAATGCACCGAACCTGTCAATGGCGCGGGCCTATGCCGGCACCGTCATGCTGGAGGGAACGACATTATCGGAAGGGCGTGGAACAACGCGTCCATTGGAGCTTTTTGGCGCACCAGACATCGATGCCAAAGCGGTTATTGCCGAAATGCAGCGCAAGGCGCCGCAATGGCTGGAAGGCTGCGCGTTAAGAGAATGCTGGTTTGAACCAACTTTCCATAAACATGTCGGATTGCTTTGTAATGGCGTCCAGATTCATGCGGAGGGCCCATTTTACGATCACGCTGCTTTCCGTCCATGGCGATTGCAGGCGCTGGCGCTGAAAGCCATCAGCAAGCTCTACTTCGGGTACGAACTATGGCGGGACTTTGCTTATGAATATGAGGAAGGGAAGCTAGCCTTTGATGTAATCAATGGCGGCCCTGCGCTACGCGAATGGATTGATAATCCATCGGCAATCGCCAACGATCTGGAAGCCATAGCTGCTCCTGAGGAGCGGATGTGGGGACAGATGTTAAAGGATCATCTGATTTACTGATATCCTAACGCCCTAAGGCCGGAAGCCTCTTTGCTATCGGCGGGGTTTCAGGAGCGGTCCAGCGCGGCTCGCCAGCCAGTTGGTCATCCAGCACCACAAGCACTGGGCAATTATCCACCCGCCGGTCAACCGCAGCAATTATTGCTGCGGGCGCTTCTCTGTCGAGCGTACGCATCTTTGGTTTGTCTGTTTTGTCGAAGTCAATATTTTCGACAATATCCAAACATTTGGCGGGGTTGGGAGCTGCATTTGCCGGGCCAGTTGCGGCTAATAGCGGCAGTGTCAGGGGCAGGAATATTTTATGCATGGGAGACCTCCTCTGCGAAATCTTACCATATGTAAGAGATATTCGAAAGTGAGTTGGCCGGTTTAGGCAATGTTGCAATGCAACATTTCTGTTGCGTGGTCCTCTATTTTTGATATCTTGCAGCCATGCTACCAAACAAAGAATTTTTGGAAGGCGTTGCGCTGAAAAAATGTGTGACTGCCACTTATAACAAAATGCAGGTTACCCTTGCGCCGCATATTCTCTATACTCGTCATGATGAGATGCATGTTGATGCCGTCACGATCGAGAGGGAAGGGCAACCGCCTCGCGAGTTGAAATTAGGCACGTTTAAACTTTCAGGCCTGAAAGAGGTGGTGGTCGAAGATCGGCAGTTTGAACCATCGGACCTTTTTGATGCAGCGGCTGAAAAATACCAGGGAACAACCTTGCTGGCGGTTGAAGCGTAGCGCTTTATGACCCGTGTTTGCGGGTCAATTCCTTCATAGCGTCGCTCAAACCTTCCAGCGTCAGCGGGTACATACGGTCATTCATCAATTCCTTGACGATTTTGACACTCTGAGAATAACCCCATTGCTTTTCCGGTACCGGATTTAACCAAGCGGTCGCGGGATAAGTATTGGTCATCCGATTAAGCCAGGTCACGCCGGCTTCCTCGTTAAAATGCTCGACGGAACCGCCGGGATGCGTGATTTCATAAGGGCTCATTGACGCGTCACCGACAAAAATCAGCTTATAGTCATGGCCATATTTATGGAGGATATCCCATGTATTTGTCCGTTCTGAGAAACGCCGGCGATTGTCCTTCCACACACCTTCATAAACGCAATTATGAAAATAGAAAAATTCGAGATTCTTGAATTCGGTAGTCGCAGCGGAAAAAAGTTCTTCGCACAGCTTGATAAAAGGATCCATCGATCCGCCTACATCAAGAAACAAAAGCAGCTTCACTGCATTGTGTCGCTCAGGGCGCATATGGATATCGAGCCAGCCCTTCTTGGCGGTTCCATTGATGGTGCTGTTGATATCCAGCTCGTCGGCAGATCCTTCACGGGCAAATCTCCGCAACCGCCGCAGGGCGACCTTGATGTTCCGTGTGCCAAGTTGCTTGGTGTTGTCGAGATTCTGAAACTCGCGCTTGTCCCAAACCTTGATGGCTTTCTTTTGACCGCCTTCACCACCGATCCGGACACCTTCGGGGTTAAAGCCGCTGTTACCGTAAGGAGAAGTACCACCGGTGCCGATCCATTTGCTGCCGCCTTCATGGCGTTTTTCCTGCTCGGCAAGACGCTCTTTCAGCGTCTCCATGATCTCGTCCCAGTTGCCAAGTTTTTTGACTTCGGCCATTTCTTCTTCGGACAGATATTTTTCCGCAACGGCTTTCAGCCAGTCGAGCGGAATATCTTCTTCCTGCATCCCGTAACTGGTTTCAATACCCTTGAAAACCTTTGAGAATACTTGGTCGAAGCGATCCAGAAGTCCTTCATCTTTAACAAAAGTTGCTCGAGACAGATAATAGAATTCTTCCGGACGGCTTTGGATAACTTCCTTGTCCAGCGCCTCCAAAAGCACCAGATGTTCTTTAAGCGAAGCGGTTATTCCCGCTGCTCTTAGCTCGTCCATGAAGTTGAAGAACATCTGGTTCGCTCCGTTTAACGCGCTTCGCGTTTCGCCATGAATGCCAGGCGTTCGAACAGCATGACGTCCTGCTCATTCTTGAGCAAGGCCCCGTGCAGTGGCGGAATGGCTTTGCTTGGGTCCTGCGATTGCAACACTTCAAGAGGCATGTCTTCAGAAAGCAAAAGCTTCAGCCAGTCGAGTAACTCCGAAGTGCTCGGTTTCTTTTTCAGGCCTGGAACTTCCCGAACATCGTAGAAAATATCCATCGCTTTTTTGACCAAAACCCCTTGAATATCAGGGAAATGGACGTTGATAATTTCCTGCATCGTCTCGCGATCCGGGAATTTGATATAGTGGAAGAAGCAGCGGCGCAGGAAGGCGTCGGGCAATTCTTTTTCATTGTTGGACGTGATCACCACAATCGGCCGTTCCGCGGCCTTGATGGTTTCTTTCGTTTCGTAAACATGGAATTCCATGCGATCGAGTTCCTGCAACAAATCGTTGGGAAATTCGATGTCCGCCTTGTCAATCTCGTCAATCAGCAGGACCGGCAATTCCTTACTGGTAAAGGCTTCCCAGAGTTTACCTCGGCGGATGTAGTTGGAGATATCATGGACACGCTCATCGCCCAACTGACCATCGCGAAGCCGCGCAACCGCATCATATTCGTAAAGACCCTGATGAGCCTTCGTGGTGGACTTTACATTCCATTCAATCAATGGCGCGCCAGTAGCCTTGGCAATTTCATGTGCAAGAACGGTTTTACCGGTGCCGGGCTCGCCTTTTACAAGCAATGGGCGCCGAAGCGTCACGGCAGCGTTGACCGCAACCTTCAAATCATCGGTTGCTACATAATCTTTGGTACCGTCAAAACGCATATTCCATATTCCCTTGCCGTAAACGTCAATGGAATAGCGATAGGGAAAAGGCCGTTTTGAGGCAAGTTAATCATTTAGTTAATCAAACAAATGCGCGATGTTGCCGGTCAGCTTGCGTTACGCGCATTCTTGCGGGCTTCAAGCAGCTGCCAAAGGCCGCGATGTTGAGTCAATATCTGATCTACGCCAAAATTGATTGCGCGCTCAACCGCACTGGATTGCGACAGTTCAGTATTTAGAACACGCGTTGCTTCCGCTGAAGGTAAAATCGCTTTTCTGGGTTCTATACTCAGTTTTACGGCGACCTTTTCAAGCAATGGCCGGATAGCTTGCCAATCCAGAACAAGGGCAAAGGATGCACCCAGGGCACAGCCGTTGCGGTCAGACTGTGAGAGCATCTCAAGCGCCTTGCGCTGGGCGAGCACCGTTGCATTGCTCTGGTCTTCAGTGCGCACGCCCGATATCGGTCCGGCGGCGACAGTCAAAGTTGTCAGAAAAGCGCGTTCGGCGGAAAAACCGTCCATCGCTTCCACAAGCCATTCGCGGGCGACAACATCAGCGGTCTTGGTTGCGGCATGATCGACCACGCCGGGGTGGCGGCCGTGCAAAACGCAAAGAAAATGAGCGATATCGGCAATATCCGCACCGCTTAACGCCGTGAAATCGCTCTCGATCGTTTCAATATAGCTGGCAGATTGCGTGCCATGTTCGGCGACATGGTCCACCAAAGATGGTCGCGCGGATGGTATTAAACTGGTTTCTGGCATTGCGCTCACATCACGTTAGAGTTCCCGGTGACTTGCCTGACGTTTGATGCCCGGCAAATCGCGTTACAACTCGTGATTAGCGCATAAACCTAAATACCCGGTTTACGCCGCGTTAGCTAAGTGCAAACCATAGTATAGAAATGGTCGAAAACCCCGGAAAACCGAGTTTTATTGATCCAGGAAGCTGCGCATTTTCCGGCTGCGGCTTGGATGTTTCAGTTTCCGCAATGCCTTTGCCTCAATTTGGCGAATACGTTCCCGGGTCACGCTAAACTGCTGCCCGACTTCTTCCAGTGTGTGATCGGTATTCATGCCAATGCCGAAACGCATCCGCAAAACCCGCTCTTCACGCGGTGTCAGGCTTGCCAACACCCGTGTCACAGTCTCTTTGAGATTCGCCTGAATGGCGGCGTCCACAGGAATGATCGCATTCTTATCTTCAATAAAGTCACCCAGATGCGAATCTTCTTCATCACCAATTGGTGTTTCCAGGCTGATCGGTTCTTTCGCGATCTTCATGACCTTGCGCACTTTTTCAAGCGGCATGGACAGACGCTCTGCCATTTCTTCAGGAGTCGGCTCACGGCCCTGCTCGTGGAGGAACTGGCGTGAGGTGCGGACCAGCTTGTTGATCGTTTCAATCATATGGACCGGAATACGAATCGTCCGCGCCTGATCGGCAATTGATCGGGTAATCGCCTGACGAATCCACCATGTTGCATAGGTCGAGAATTTATATCCGCGGCGATACTCAAACTTATCAACCGCTTTCATGAGGCCGATATTGCCTTCCTGGATCAGATCGAGAAACTGCAGGCCGCGGTTGGTATATTTTTTCGCGATGGAAATAACGAGCCTCAAATTGGCTTCGACCATTTCTTTCTTGGCAATGCGCGCCTCGCGCTCACCCTTTTGGACCATGTTGACGATACGGCGGAATTCGCCGAGCGATGTTCCGGTTGCGGCCGATATATCGGAGATTTCTGCGCGAATCCGTTCAACAGATACTGCTTCCTTTTCTGCAAAGGCCGCCCATTTCTTGTCGGTTTTGGCCATGCTGGCCAGCCAGCCGTCATCCAGTTCATGGCCGACATAGCCTTCCAAAAAGGCTCGGCGCGGTACCTTGTGCCGCTCTGCAAGCCTCAGCATCTGGCCGCCCAGCGCCGTCAACCGGCGGTTGAACGAGTAAAGTTGGTCAACCAGAAATTCGATCTTGTTGGCATGAAATTGGACGCTTTCGACCAAAGCGGTGAGTTCTTCACGCAGGTTATGATATTTTTTCTCTGACGCCGCAGGGAAATCATCACCAACCGCAAAGGCTTCCATGCGGGTGTTCTGCAATTTCGAGAATTTCTTGAATACGGAGGTGATGGTTGCGAATTTTTCGAGAGCCTCTGGTTTCAGGGCTTCTTCCATCTGCGCTAGAGAAAGCGTATTATCTTCTTCCTCTTCTTCGACAACGCGCTTGGTCCGACGTTCGGTCAATTCGTCTTCATCGTCACCTTCGCCTTCGGCTGCTTCCGGTTCGTCTTCAACCTCGTCATCATCCTTGAAAGACGGGCCTGCCGTTTTTTCGCTGATTTCGCCGTCATCATCATCTTCGTCTTCAAGATTTTCCGGCACAGGATCTTTTGACAGCATCGCATCAAGGTCGAGTATTTCGCGCAGCTGCATCTCGCCATCATTAAGGGCAGTGGACCATTCAATAATCGCATTAAAGGTTGTCGGGCTTTCACAAAGGCCCCAGATCATTGTATCCCGGCCGGCCTCGATACGCTTGGCAATGGCAATTTCACCTTCGCGGCTGAGCAGTTCGACAGCGCCCATTTCGCGCAGATACATGCGCACCGGATCATCGGTGCGGTCGCCAGCTGCTTTTTTCGGCGCGGCAGCGGTGGTTGTTTTCTTATCCTTGTCGGAACCGTCGATGGACTCGACTTCATCGCCGCCCATTTCCTCGGCAGCTTCGTCATCATTTTCGACAATCTTCACGCCCATATCGGATATGGACGACATCACATCTTCGATTTGCTCGCTGGACATCTGGTCCTGCGGCATGGCTTCGTTCAATTCGTCGTAGGTCAGGTAGCCTCGTTTCTTTGCCTTCGTGAGAAGTTTTTTGATACCGGACTCATTCATGTCAATGAGCGGCGCATCTTCTGTTACCGCTGGTTTTTTTGCTTTGCTTGCCAAGTCTCAGGGCCCTTATTTTTAAAAACTAATCTTCAAAGTTCACACAATTCACACGATGTCATCGACCTGGGTGAGTTCAACTAATCTGTCATGAAATTCCTGCTTTGCCTGCCGCAATCTTTGTTGCTCCGCATAGCTTTCTTCATCGAGATTATCCTGCACCCGCCGTGTTGCCTCCGCCAAAGCCGCTTCCAGTCCCGGTCGCGCAGTGATTACCTTAATCGCTTCTGCCAAATCATTCTGCGCCCGTTCGATATCGTCCGACGGGGCATTATCTGGCAGTTTGCGGTTGAAAGTGAAATTCAGCGCATCGGCCCGTAACAGCCCTTTTGCGACATTATAACAATCTGTCTGTTCCAATATGGTAAGAAGGCCCTGCATATCAAGCATTTCTTTGCTCATTGCCGCATGTATCAACTCCGATAGCAATGCCTGCATCTGCGAATCGGCCAACCGCAGCACGGTTAGTTCTTCAAAATGCTTGGAAATCTGGGAAGGGTGGCGGATCAGGCCGCCCAAAATCGCTTTTGCAATACGCAGGTCATGGCCATCGATCAAAACGGACTTGGTATCGTCCATTGGCTTGAACGAAACATATTGAGATTTGAAACCGCCTTTCGAACGTGCAAACTGTTTCTGACCTGGGGCGTTGTCACGCCTTCTGAAAAAGGCCTCTTCATATCGCTGTTGAAAATCCTGGCGGTAATGCTGCGCGATATCCTGATCGGCTATATCACGGACATGATCGGATAGTCGTTTTTTCAGGCCTGCCTTGGTTTCCGGCGTGTTGAGCGGTTCGGCCTCAAATTCCACTTGCCATATCTTGTCGCCGAGCATTTGTGGTTGGTCGATTAAAGCTGCAAATGCTTGTGGTCCTTCTGATCGCAGCAAGTCATCAGGGTCTTGCCCTGCCGGCAGCGCGATGAAGTTCAGGCTGTGGGACGGCCGCAATATCGGCAAGGCCCGCAAGGCAGCCCGCATGGCGGCTTTTTGACCCGCATTATCCCCGTCAAAGCAGAGGATCGGTGCCTCCACCATTTTCCATATCCGTTCGATCTGATGTTCTGTCAGCGCGGTGCCCAGCGGTGCGACGACGTCCTCGAAACCGGCCTGGGCCAGTGCAATGGCATCCATATAGCCTTCCACGACCAATATCCGTCCGGTTTGACGGGATGCCGGTGAGGCCTTGTCGAGATTGTAAAGTGTACGACCTTTATCGAACAGGGGCGTATCAGGCGAGTTGAGATATTTGGGCTCACCATCGCCCAATATCCGGCCACCAAAGGCAATAACCCGACCCCGTGGATCGCGGATGGGGATCATCAGTCGGCCGCGAAAGCGATCATAAGGATCACGATCGTCGACTTTTATGAGCAGGCCCGCCTCGACCAGTTGATCGACACCATGAGCTGAGAGCGCTTCCTTGAGCCGACCACGCGAATCCGGCGCGAAACCAAAACCAAATTCGCGGATGGTGTTCTCGGAGATACCGCGATTTTTCAGATATTCACGAGCGGCCGCGCCTTCAATCCCGTTAAACTGCGTAACGAACCAATCCTGTGCTGCCGCCATGACGTCATGTAATGTCGCCCGGGCTTCCTGGCGCTGCGCGGCCCGCGGATCGGGGGCAGGGACTTCCATCTGTGCCTCGGCCGCCAAATCCTTCACCGCATCCATAAAGCTGAGGCCGCGCTGGTCCGTCATCCATCGGATGGCATCTCCATGCGCGCCGCAACCAAAGCAATGGTAGAAGCCTTTTTCGTCGTTGATCGTGAAACTTGGCGTTTTCTCGTTATGAAACGGGCAACAGGCCTTAAACTCGCGTCCTGCCTTCTGGACCTTCACCGTCCGGCCAATCAGCGTGGACAATGTCGTCCGGCTGCGCAGTTCATCAAGCCATTGGGGAGACAGAGTCATGAGGCGTCGGCCATCGGATAAATTTGCGTGAGATTGGGTTCAAATGCCGGGAACATGACGGTCAACATCCATTCAGGCGTTACGCCAAGATGATTTTCCAACCTTTCCAAAACTTCTGAATATCCCTCGGCATCCTCCGCTATCTCGATAATGCCATCTTTGGAGGTGAAAGCCAAACATACACAATCGATGGTTACCAGATCCCGTTTGAACGCATGGACCTTTTCGATATCATCCCACCGCAAATGGGCCGTTTTCTTCCGAAAACGGTGAGTCAGGCCATTGTCATCGCATTCCACAATTTCAACATTGCGCAGCCGCCATTTGAGATAGCGCTGCCACAAGCTTTCCTTCATCAGGAGAGCGCAGCCTTCACCAGACCGCTAGCCTTGCTCATGTCGATTTCGCTGCCGTGGCGGGATTTGAGTTCCGCCATTACGCGACCCATATCTTTTATCGATTCTGCGCCAAGTTCTGTCTTGATACCGTCAATCAACGCCGCCGTATCGGTTTCGCTCAGCTGCGCGGGCAGGAATTCCTCGATCACGGCAAGTTCCATCTTCTCGCCCTTGGCCAATTCATCGCGGCCACCTGATTCGAACATCTCAATCGATTCGCGGCGTTGCTTTGCCATTTTCTGCAGAACATCGGTCACCATGATATCGTCATCAAGCTTGCTGTCCTTGGTGCGCAGCTCGATATCCTTGTCCTTGATCTTGGCCAGCATGGCCCGTGTCGCGGCTGTGCGATCCTTGTCGCCGGCTTTCATAGCCGCAATTTGTGCCGCTTTCACGTCATCGCGAATCATAGCGTTCCCCGTAATTTTGGAATAAGCTACCAACATAGCCGCAACTTATTTTTTTTCATAGATTGTGACGGTAAAAAACTACACCTAGGCACGGCGAAATTTGCTTGAAGCGCAGGAGCATGCGGCTCCCGCCATAGATAAGGACAATGCCCATGACCGACACCAGCATCCCCGCCGCTCCCAAGGGCGCCACTGGGATATTGGTATTGGCCGATGGCACTATTATCTGGGGACGCGGCTTTGGCGCATCCGGCTCTGCGGTCGGTGAAGTCTGTTTCAATACATCGATGACCGGTTATCAGGAGGTTATGACGGACCCGAGCTATGCCGGACAGATCGTCACCTTCACCTTTCCCCATATCGGAAATGTCGGCACCAATGACGAGGATGTCGAGGCAGATGTGCCACATGCGCTGGGCTGCATTGTCCGTGAAGATGTGACTGAGCCGAGCAGCTTTCGTAACAGCAAGCCGTTTGATCAGTGGATGACAGACAATGGCCGGATTGGCCTGGCTGGTGTCGATACACGGGCATTGACGCGCCGGATCAGGGAAGCCGGCGCGCCCAATGCGGTGATTGCGCATGATCGGGATGGGCAGTTTGATATTGATGACTTGCTCGCCAAAGCCCGCGACTGGGCTGGACTGGAAGGCATGGACCTGGCGGTTGAGGTGACTGGCCATCAGACGAAGATCTGGGACAGCGGCATCTGGCGACTGGGCCACGGTTATGCGCCGGTGGAGGATATGGAGACACGGCCGCATGTTGTGGCGATGGACTTTGGCGCTAAGCGGAATATCTTCAGAAATCTTGTGAAAGCTGGTGCAAAAGTCACTGTTGTTCCTGCGCAAACATCACTTGATGATATTTTGGCGCTGGAGCCTGCGGGCGTATTTCTCTCCAATGGCCCCGGCGATCCGGCGGCGACGGGGGATTATGCGGTTCCGGTGATCAAGGCGCTGCTCGACAAGGATATGCCGATCTTCGGTATCTGCCTAGGTCACCAGATGCTGGCACTGGCGGCGGGCGCGAAGACCGTCAAAATGCATCAGGGTCATCGCGGCGCCAATCATCCGGTGCAGCGGGTCGGCGGCGATTGGGATGATAGTGAGGGGCTGGTTGAAATTACCAGCATGAACCACGGCTTTGCGGTGGACAGCGAAACGCTCCCGGACACCATCGTTGAAACCCATAAAAGTCTGTTTGACGGCAGCAATTGCGGCATCAGCATCACCGGCAAGCGCGCCTTTGGTGTGCAATATCATCCCGAAGCCAGTCCGGGCCCACAGGACAGTTTCTATCTGTTCGAGAAATTTGTGGGGGGATTGGGGTGAGCGACGCTGTCGATCCAGATCATTTCGCTGAAGAATGGGCAACCGATCAAGAAATTCTGGATCGTATGCTGGATGGCGGCGATCGACCACATGTCGTCCGAGAGATTGATGTTCAGTTTGTTGGCGAGTTAGCCAAATTAAGCCGTTTTAAAGACGCAGCTTCGGAATGGGGTTTTCGTTCAGCACAAGTCGAACGTTATGAAGATGGATGGCAGATTGAACTCCAGATACATTCCGACACACAGAAGGACTCGATGCGCAAATTGACCAGAAAATATATTGAAATCGAGCAGGAATTCGGCATCGATCATGATGGTTGGGGATGCTTCAGTTGTAATGAAAATGGTCCAATTTCCGATGAGAACCCCGCATAATGCCCAAAAGAACTGACATAAAATCCATCCTTATCGTTGGCGCTGGACCGATCATTATCGGGCAGGCTTGCGAGTTTGACTATTCGGGCACGCAGGCGTGCAAGGCTCTGAAAGAAGAGGGCTACCGGATCATACTGGTCAACTCCAATCCGGCAACGATCATGACCGATCCGGAGATGGCGGACGCGACCTATGTCGAGCCGATTACGCCGGAAATTGTCGAGAAGATTATCGAGAAGGAACGCCCCGATGCGATTCTGCCGACCATGGGTGGACAGACGGCACTGAACACGGCGCTCTCCCTCAACAAAATGGGCGTGCTCGACAAATATGGCGTTGAGATGATCGGTGCCGATGCCAAGGCGATCGACAAGGCCGAGGATCGCGAACAGTTCAAAACGGCGATGGACAAGATCGGGCTGGAAAGCCCGCGTAGCGCCGTGGCGCATAGCGAAGAGCAGGCGCTGGAAATCCTGGAAGATATCGGTCTGCCTGCGATTATGCGGCCCAGCTTTACCATGGGCGGCACCGGCGGCGGCGTCGCCTATAACCGCGAAGAATTTATCCACTATATCCGGACGTCGCTCGAAGCCTCTCCGACCAATGAGGTGCTGATCGATGAATCGCTGATTGGCTGGAAGGAATATGAGATGGAGGTTGTCCGCGACAAAGCGGATAACTGCATCATCATCTGTTCGATCGAAAATGTCGACCCGATGGGCGTGCATACCGGGGACTCGATCACCGTCGCACCGGCGCTGACGCTGACCGACAAAGAATATCAGATCATGCGCAATGCCTCTTTGGCCGTCTTGCGAGAAATCGGAGTCGAAACAGGCGGTTCCAACGTACAGTTCGCAGTCAATCCGAAGGATGGGCGGCTTGTCGTTATCGAGATGAACCCGCGTGTTTCGCGCTCATCGGCGCTGGCATCCAAGGCCACCGGCTTCCCGATTGCAAAAGTCGCGGCGAAGTTGGCGGTGGGCTATACGCTCGATGAAATTGACAATGACATTACTGGCGCAACTCCGGCATCGTTTGAGCCGACGATCGACTATGTCGTCACCAAAATTCCGCGCTTTGCCTTTGAGAAGTTCAAGGGTGCGGAGCCATTGCTCGCCACAGCGATGAAGTCCGTCGGCGAGGTCATGGCCATCGGTCGCAATATCCATGAATCGCTGCAAAAGGCGTTGCGCGGTCTGGAAACCGGGCTGGACGGCTTTAACCGGGTGCAGGCTCTCGAGGGGGCTTCTAGGGATGAAGTCGCCGCTGAACTCGCGCGGCCAACGCCGGATCGCCTATTGGTCGCGGCGCAGGCGATGCGCGAGGGCTTTAGCGATACGGAAATCCACGAGATCGCTCATTATGATCCCTGGTTTTTGGCACGGATTCGAGAGATTATCGATGCCGAGCAGGATATTCTCGACAACGGCCTGCCCAATGGGCCGGAAGCACTGCGCAAGCTGAAATCCATGGGCTTTTCCGACGAGCGGCTTGCCAAGCTGGCGGTCGATGCCGTGCATGTCGCGGGCGGGGCAGGGCGCGCGGTTGCTGGCGGACACGGACTGGTTCACGACGCCGTTGCCGCCATGGCGGGCGCGACGACCGAGAAGGAAGTCCGCGAGCTGCGTCACAAGCTGGGCGTGCGGCCCGTGTTCAAGCGGATTGATACCTGTGCGGCGGAGTTTGAGGCCAAGACGCCCTATATGTATTCGACCTATGAAGCGCCGATTTTCGGTGAGCCGGAAAACGAAGCGCAGCCTTCCGATCGCCGGAAAGTGGTAATTTTGGGCGGCGGACCCAACCGGATCGGGCAGGGGATCGAGTTTGACTATTGCTGCTGCCATGCCTGTTTTGCGCTGGCCGATGCCGGTTTCGAAACCATCATGGTCAATTGCAACCCGGAAACGGTTTCGACGGACTATGATACGTCGGACCGGCTTTATTTCGAGCCGCTGACCGCCGAGGATGTTCTCGAGATCCTCGCGGTAGAGCAGAGCAAGGGCGAACTAGTCGGCGTCATTGTGCAATTTGGCGGGCAAACGCCGCTGAAACTGGCTTCTGCGCTCGAAGATGCGGGAATTCCAATCCTTGGCACGACGCCTGATGCCATTGATCTGGCCGAGGACCGCGAGCGCTTCGCCAAA
Organism: Parasphingorhabdus sp.; assembly: GCF_059726685.1. NCBI lineage: Bacteria > Pseudomonadati > Pseudomonadota > Alphaproteobacteria > Sphingomonadales > Sphingorhabdaceae > Parasphingorhabdus > Parasphingorhabdus sp. Next base: position 2,418,759 of record NZ_AP041068.1, on the reverse strand, counting down.
CTGGTCAATGATCTGAAGCTGAAACAGCCCGATAACGGCATGGCACGAACCGAAGAGGAGGCGGTGAAAATCGCTGAACGTATCGGCTATCCGGTACTGATCCGGCCAAGTTTCGTGCTTGGCGGCCGTGCCATGGAGATTGTCGACGGGCCAGCGCAGCTCGAAGATTATATCAATACTGCCGTGCAGGTTTCCGGCGATCAGCCTGTTCTGGTTGACCAATATCTGCGCGATGCCGTGGAAGTCGATGTCGATGCCATTTGTGACGGCGATCAGGTCGTTGTTTGCGGTGTGCTTCAGCATATCGAGGAAGCCGGCGTCCATAGCGGCGACAGTGCGTGCACCATCCCGCCCTATAATCTCAGCGATGAAATCATTGCGGAAATGGAGCGGCAGGCGGAGGCGCTGGCCCTTGGCCTGAAAGTGCGCGGCCTGATGAACATTCAGTTCGCTGTGAAAGACGGCGAAGTCTATCTGATCGAGGTTAATCCACGCGCCAGCCGGACGGTGCCATTTGTCGCCAAGGCTATTGGCGTGCCGATTGCCAAGATTGCCTCGCGTGTAATGGCTGGAGAGAAACTCAAGGACTTGCCACCAATTGATAGGCATATCGATTATATTGCTGTGAAAGAAGCTGTCTTCCCGTTTAACCGTTTCCCCGGAATTGACCCGGTCCTGTCACCGGAAATGAAGTCTACCGGCGAGGTCATGGGCATCGATAACAGCTTTGCTATTGCCTTTGGCAAGGCACAATTGGGGGCGAATAACCATCTGCCCGACGGAGGAACCCTGTTTGTTTCGGTCAAAGAGACCGACAAGAAGGTCATAGAGCCGGCAGCTCGACTGGCCGAAAAACTGGGTTTCAAGCTGATCGCAACCAGTGGCACGGCTGATTACCTGACTGGGAAGGGCATAAAGGTCGAAAAGGTCAACAAGGTTGCCGAAGGCAGGCCGCATATTGTTGACCGGATAATCGATGGCGATGTTGATCTGATTTTCAACACGACTGAAGGCTGGCAGTCGCTGAAAGACTCCAAATCGATCAGGGCAGGGGCGCTGAACGGCAAGATTCCCTATTATACGACCGCGACGGCAAGTGTTGCGGCGATGGAGGCAATATCGGCCATGCGCGACGAGACTCTTGAAGTTCGTGCGCTTCAGTCTTATTATAAGTCTTCGCAGACTTAATTCCCGACAATCTGTCACACTGCGGGCGAGCCTTCACAGGGAGGGGCGCCGGGAAACTATTTTTGACGCTGTGGTCCTGAAAACCGCCGCGAATTGAAGGAAGAAAGGCCAAAAATGGCTGTAGAAAAAGTACCGATGCTGGCCGAAGGCCACGCCAAACTGGAAGCCGAACTGAAGGCGCTTAAGGAAGAGCGGCCGCGCATTGTTGATGCGATTGAGGAAGCGCGCGCGCATGGTGATTTGTCGGAAAATGCCGAATATCACGCCGCAAAAGAGCGTCAGGGCCAGGTTGAGGCAACAATTGCCGACATTGAAGATAAGCTGAGCCGTGCGCAGGTCATCGATCCAACGACTCTTTCGGGTGATAAAGCCGTATTTGGCGCGACTTTGACTCTGCTCGACGAAGATGACAAGCCGGTCAAATATCAGCTTGTTGGCCAGGCGGAAGCTGATGCCAAAGTGGGCAAGATCAGCTATAATAGCCCGATCGGACGCGCTTTCATCGGACGCAGCATCGGAGACGAAATTGAGGTCACCGTGCCTGCAGGCGACAAATATTATTTGCTCGAAAAAATCGAGTTTATCTGATTTGATATGATATGAACCTGCCGAACGGAAAGCTGACCAACGGGTTGATCATCGCCAATGTCGTGGTCTTCCTGTTGCTCTGGATTTCCGGTCTGGAACAGGATGCGATCCTGCGTGGGGGCTTTTTCCCTATACGATTGGGAGACGGACTGCCGGAATTTGACGGCATAAGTGGGATGGTGCCGGCCTGGCTGACGCCGATGTCATCGTCGTTCCTGCATGGCGGGCTTATGCATATCGCGTTCAATATGCTGATGTTGTTGTTCTGCGGGCGGTTTGTGGAACAAGCGCTGGGACCACAATTGATGGCAGTTCTCTATGTTGTCGGCGCTTACGCCGCGGCGTTGGCTGAGTTTGCGGTTAACGGCGACTCCGTCATCCCGGTTGTCGGTGCCAGCGGAGCGATATCAGCGATTATCGGCGCCTATGCACTGCTATTTGCGCGCAATGACGTGAAACCTGTCGGGCCATTTCCGGGCCATATCGTGCGTATTGCGTGGCTGACTCTTGCGTGGATCGGTATTCAGCTGATGATCGGCGTCGCCACGCGCGGTAATCTGAACGGTATCGCGATTTTTGCGCATATTGGCGGTTTTGTTGCCGGGCTGATGCTCACCCGGCCCCTGCTGCAATGGCGTTTTAAAAACGCCTGATCGTCATCGCAATCAGTCTTCGGCGGGAAGTTCCGGTTCCAGCAATTTGTGCAGGTGTACGATGACATATTTCATTTCCGCATCGTCCACCGTGCGCTGGGCATTGGAACGCCACACGTCTTCTGCTTCTTCGTAGCTGGGATAGACGCCGACAAGGTCAACCTGGTCGAGATTTTCATAGTCCAGTCCGCGCGGGTCCTTGACCCGTCCGCCCATTACCAGATGCATTTTGCTGCGATCGCTCATATGTGCCCCAACTTCAATTATTTGCCAGATTTTTCCGATTTGACCGCATCACCTGCGGCTTCGGCGGCGCTCTTAGCAGCTTCAGTGGCTTTGCCAAGCAGATCTTTAATCTGGTCCTGAACGCTGTCTTTGTCGAGGCCGAGATTTTCAATCTGTTCCTGACCGGCTTCCTTGGCCGCACCATAGGCTTTTTTGGCGGTTTCATTGAGCTTTTTGCCGGCCCCCCCGACATATTTGGTTTCCGCCTTGCTCTTGGGAAGCAGAGAGCCAACCAGTGCACCCAGCGCCAGGCCGCCGGCGACGACTGCCAATGGGCTTTTGGTAATTGTTTCTTCTGACTTGTCAGCGGCGGTTTTGGCCATCTTCCTGGTTGCGGCTACACCTTCGGCTGCCCTGGCTTTGCCGTCACCGAGCAGTGCGGCTGCGCGCTCCTTGCTTTCGGACATTTTTTCGAGGGCGATGCCAGTGCCTTCGCCCGCTTTTTCCTTCGCTATTTCGAGCCGTTCCCGGGACGCGGCGCGCGCCTTTTCAATATTATCGGATAATCTGCTCATGGCTTATTCCTCAGCATCATTGGTTTTGGCGCCATCATTATCGGCGCGGCGATTGGTAAAATAATTGGTGATCGGTTTGCGCAGCGCCAACAATGTTGCCGCGGCCGCCACGGAGGCCACTTTTCCGGGATTGTCTTTCACGCCCTGGAGAGCGCTTTCGCCGGTTTTCTGAACCCGGTCCAGCGCTTTATCCTTCGCTTCCTGAATAAGGTTGGCAGGCCGCAGGCGTTCTTTTGTCTCGGAAAGATCCTCGCTCAGATTCTCCCGCGCTTCCTTTTTCTCAATCGCCAGGTTGCGCAGCTTGAATATATCATCATTTTTTTGGGTCATTTTCATTCTTCATTTTCATCAATAGGTAGTTTGCGCGCCCGTTTTATTGCCATGTTCGTCAAGACTGTTGTCACAAGCAAAGCGCTTCCGGTCAACAGGCCTGTTGCGGCGACAGGTCCCCAATAATGTGACAATATCAGCAATATGCCCAAAATCAGCGTAACCAAGCCGGTTATTCCTACTATGGCGGCGACGCTGAACAGAATCAAAACGGTTCTGGTCGCCTCCATGTTGACGGATAGCTTTACCCGGTAATATTCGAGCTCTGCCTCTGCCAATTTGCGGACATCATCTACCAACCCGTCAATCTGCGATTTAATCGATTGATCATCGGCAGCAGGCATGTCTATCGGTTCCGCCACCTTGTCAGGCGGTGACGGCGGATCTTCCATGGCCACGGTCTTGTCGTCCAATATTTATCACCCGTCCCGATCAAACTGATTTTTTGACGATAACCGCTTTAGCTGCGATCATCCATCCCTGACTTAATCAGCCGGGCAACAAGCAAGCCGACAACGGCGGCGGCACCTATCGCGACGGCGGGTTTTTTGCGTACGAACTCGCGCGCGTCCTCGACCATCTCGTCGACGTCTTTTGCATTGACCTTCTCTGCAAAGGAGGACACGGAATCGGCTGCCGATCGCGCATAATCGCCGTATTTTTCGCCGACATTCTCGTCGATCGTCTTGGCGCTATTCTCGATCATCTCGCTCAAAGTGCCAATGGCTTCTCCAGCTTTGGCCTTCCCGTCATTCGCGGTCGAGCGGGCTTTGTTGATGGCACGGTCTTTCAAATCGGTTGCCGCACTGGTTTCTGAAGAGGCGGCGCGTGTTGCTCCAGCCTTCAGGGGAGCAGATGGTTTTGCCTTTGTCGTCTTTTTGACATCAACACCTTTTGCAGGTGTCGATTTTTTAGCAGTCGCCCGTTTGCTTGCAGGCTTTTTTGTTGCTGGCTTCTTCGCAGCCGGTTTTTTCGCCGGTGTCTTGCGAGTTGATGGTTTCTTTTCCTGATCGACGGCCATAATTAAAATTCCTTCCTCAAAACCCTTGCCAACAATATGCAGCCGATAAGCTATCGACCGGTTTTCCCTTAAAATTAAATGGTGTCTAATCCTTATGATTCAAGGGTAAATTGCCGAAGTGACACTGTTATACAAACAGCTGATTATTGCCACGAGCCTATCATAAGGATAAGGGCTTTGCGATACGCAACCTTCCGCAGGAGTCTTCTCAAAAAATGACCGCTATATTAGATCTTCACGCTCGCCAGATTCTGGACAGTCGAGGCAATCCGACAGTTGAGGTCGATATACTTTTGGAAGATGGCAGTTTCGGGCGTGCAGCGGTGCCATCCGGGGCATCTACCGGAGCCTACGAAGCCGTCGAACTGCGCGATAGCGATAAAAGCAAATATCTTGGCAAGGGCGTACTCAAGGCAATTGAAGCCGTTAACGGAGAGCTGAGCGAAGCGTTGCTTGGCATCGATGCAGAAGATCAGGAAGAGCTTGATGCCATCATGATCAAGCTTGATGGGACGGAAAATAAAAGCCGCTTGGGTGCCAACGCGTTATTGGGTGTCAGCCTTGCAGCCGCCAAAGCAGCTGCTGACGCGAGAGGATTGCCACTTTATCGTTATGTCGGCGGTGTATCTGCCCGCGTCTTGCCCGTACCAATGATGAATATCATCAATGGCGGCGAGCATGCTGACAACCCGATAGACTTTCAGGAATTCATGGTCATGCCTGTAGGGGCTGGCAGCCTAGCGGAAGCGGTGCGTTGGGGATCAGAGATTTTCCACACACTGAAAGCAGGCCTGTCGGAAAAAGGACTGGCCACGGCCGTTGGCGATGAAGGCGGCTTTGCACCCAATTTGGGATCAACCCGCGATGCGCTGGATTTTGTCATGGCGTCTATCGAGAAGGCGGGCTTCAAGGCAGGAGATGAAGTGGTGCTCGCGCTGGATTGCGCGGCAACCGAGTTTTTCAAAGATGGCAAATATCATATCTCAGGTGAGGACAAGATATTGTCGCCTGCGGAAATGTCGAACTATCTGGCAGAGCTGTGCAAAGATTATCCCATCAAGTCGGTCGAAGACGGCATGGCAGAAGATGATTTTGAAGGCTGGAAACTTTTGACCGATGCAGTGGGCGATACAGTTCAATTGGTAGGCGATGATCTGTTTGTGACGAACCCGGCGCGCCTGTCACAGGGTATTGAAGATGGTCTTGCCAATAGCCTGTTGGTGAAGGTCAACCAGATTGGCACCTTGTCGGAAACTCTGGAAGCCGTGCGGACGGCGCATAATGCCTCTTACACGGCCGTAATGTCGCACCGCTCGGGCGAGACAGAAGATGCGACCATTGCCGATCTCGCGGTTGCAACCAATTGTGGGCAGATCAAAACTGGCAGCCTCGCACGTTCTGACCGGCTTGCGAAATATAACCAGTTGATCCGGATTGAGGAAGAACTGGATACGGTTGCTCATTATGCAGGTCGATCCATTTTTTCCTGAACTGGACGCGGTTTAGAGACGCTTCAGCGGTTTGAAGAAATCTGCCTGAAATAAAAGTGTAAAAGCGCTTGCCAGCGAATCAATATTCTGATTCAAGAGAAATATGGCTCATAAAGAGAAAATCGGTGGTTTGATCAAAGCGGCGCTTGGGCCGGGCTTTGCGCTGCTGACTCTTCTCGCCATTGCTGGCTACGCCGTGCTTGGTCCTACGGGGGTTCTGGCATGGGGCGAATATCGCGCTGCGCTTGATGAGCGCGGAACACAGCTTGCCGCTCTGGAATCGGAGCGGGACGCATTGAAGAACCGTGTGAAATTGCTCGATCCTAATGGTGCTGATCCCGACCTGGTGGGCGAATTGCTTCGTAAAGAGGGTAATTTTGTGCATCCGGACGAGATTATCGTTCCGTTGAAATAAGCTCTGAGCTTTATCGGATTTTTTGTAGCGTTTTCCGGCGTATAAGGCTTGGGAATTTTATCTTATCTGTTTAAGGTGTCGCAAACCCAAGATACAGGAAGATGCAAGAGTGGCAAAATCTCCCCAGAAAGCCCCATCAAAAGCAAAGGCTCCGGTTAAACGCCCAGCCAAACGGACGCCGAAAGCAGCACCGAAGAAGGTTCCGACACGAAAAAGCAGCCGTTTGCAGGCTCTCAAAACGCCCATCTACAAAGCCAGTAAAGCTGAGCTTATGGATTTCTACGAGCAGATGCTGCTCATCCGTCGTTTTGAAGAAAAGGCGGGGCAGCTGTACGGCCTCGGTCTGATTGGCGGTTTCTGCCATCTTTATATCGGTCAGGAAGCTGTGGTCACTGGCCTGCAATCTGCGATTGAACCGGGCAAGGATAGCGTCATTACCGGCTATCGCGATCATGGTCACATGCTTGCATGCGGTATCGATCCGAATATTGTCATGGCCGAACTAACGGGCCGGGCGTCAGGTATATCGAAGGGCAAGGGCGGCTCGATGCACATGTTCTCTGTTGAACATGGTTTTTATGGCGGGCACGGCATTGTCGGTGCGCAGGTTTCTCTTGGTACCGGTTTGGCCTTTGGTCATAAATACAAGGAAGATGGCGGTGTCTGTCTTGCCTATTTCGGAGACGGTGCATCCAACCAGGGGCAGGTCTATGAAAGCTTCAACATGGCGGAGTTGTGGAAGCTGCCCGTCATATTCGTCATCGAGAATAACCAATATGCGATGGGCACCAGTGTCAACCGCTCCTCCTCCGAAGACCAGTTATATCGTCGCGGTGAAAGCTTTCGTATCCCGGGTGTTCAAGTGGATGGTATGGACGTTCTTGCGGTGCGCGGTGCTGTTGAAGAAGCCCTTAAATATGTGCGTGCTGGCAAAGGCCCAGTGTTGATGGAACTCAAAACCTATCGCTACCGCGGCCACTCCATGTCAGACCCGGCAAAATATCGCAGCCGCGACGAAGTGCAGGATGTGCGTGAGAAATCGGACCCGATCGAAAGACTGAAAGCCATGCTGATGAAGCAAGGGGTTAAAGAAGAAGATTTGAAAGCACTGGACAAGAAGGTGCGCAAGACTGTGCTGGAGGCGGCAGATTTTGCCGAAGAATCCCCGGAACCCGAATTGTCCGAACTCTATACTGACGTTCTGGTGGGACAATATTGATGGCGATTGAACTGAAAATGCCCGCGCTTTCGCCAACAATGGAAGAAGGCACACTGGCCAAATGGCTGGTCAAGGAAGGTGACGAGGTTAGCTCTGGCGACATATTGGCAGAGATTGAAACCGACAAGGCGACGATGGAATTTGAAGCAGTCGATGAAGGCGTGATTTCGAAGATTATTGTAGTAGAGGGTACAGATGGTGTCGCGGTTGGTGCAGTGATCGCCGAGATGACCGGAGAGGATGAGGAGGAAGGTGCATCACCTGTGCCGTCTTCCGCTCCCGAAGTATCACCGGAGCCTGAGTCAGATTCATCGCCGGAAATAGTTCAGCCAGTTCCAGCGGCGCCGGTATCTCGCGCCGATGATCCGGCGGTTCCAGAAGGCACGACCATGACCAGCATTACTGTTCGCGAAGCGCTTCGTGATGCCATGGCAGAGGAAATGCGCACGGATGACAGTGTCTTTGTGATGGGTGAGGAGGTCGCTGAATATCAGGGCGCCTACAAGGTCACTCAAGGCCTGCTGGATGAATTTGGTAGCAAGCGTGTGATCGATACGCCGATTACTGAGCACGGTTTTGCAGGCATTGGCGCTGGTGCAGCTATGGGCGGGCTGAAACCGATTGTTGAATTTATGACGTTCAACTTTGCGATGCAGGCTATCGATCAGATTATCAACTCGGCAGCAAAAACCAATTATATGTCTGGTGGACAGATGCGCTGTCCTATTGTTTTCCGCGGCCCTAATGGTGCTGCGTCCCGTGTCGGCGCGCAGCATAGCCAGAACTATGGGCCCTGGTATGCCGGTGTTCCGGGTCTGATTGTGATGGCGCCATATGATGCGGCCGATGCCAAAGGGCTGTTAAAGGCGGCGATCCGCTGTCCCGATCCGGTGGTTTTTCTTGAAAACGAGCTGCTTTATGGACGGTCCTTCGAGATTCCGGATTTGGACGACTATGTTTTGCCAATCGGTAAAGCACGGATCATGCGGGAAGGCGCCGATGTTACAATTGTCAGCTATTCGATAGGCGTTGGTCTGGCGCTTGAAGCTGCCGATACGCTGGCAGGTGAGGGTATTGATGCAGAAGTCATCGACCTGCGCACATTGCGTCCGCTGGATACAGAAACAGTTTTGCAGAGTCTGGCAAAAACCAACCGTCTGGTGGTTGCCGAGGAAGGCTGGCCGACCTGTTCCATCGCGAGCGAGATTATCGCGGTTTGTATGGAAGAGGGTTTTGACGATCTCGATGCACCAGTTGCGCGGGTGACAAACGAAGACGTTCCGTTACCCTATGCCGCCAATCTTGAAAAAGCAGCGCTGATCGACAGCGATCGGATTATCGTCGCCGCAAAGAAGGTATGTTACCGTTAGATTCTAACTCAGGTTATGACGTCGTAACGGTTGCATAACCATCTCTGCCCGTTCGGAATACTGCTGGCATTTCGCATCGCATGGTCATTGCGTTCACGCGCCACAAAAGCACTTTCGTAACGGATGACAATATTTCCAAAAAAGCGATCTGATATCAGAGGCTTGTAGTCGTATATGACCTCGACAAAGTTGACAGCTGACGCAGGCGTCGCCGAGATTTTCTTGCCGGTCGGTCCTATACCTGCAGCCAGAGACGCATCGGTTTCTCCATCGCCCTCAGCGCCGAAACTGGATGAATAGCTTGTATTGCCGCCGTAGCAACGTTGCCAACGGATCCATTGTCCTTCATCCGCACCAGCCAAGCCATTATGCTCCAGATTTGACAGGATAATTCTGGCATTGGGCGAAAAGTCGATGCTGCTGCCAGTCAGATGGGCACCAGTGAAAATTTCCCGAATGTCAGCCTCATCAATAGTATTGCGGACACGTGAGGCGTTGTCCGCGACAAGCATGGCGACCTGACTGACTTGCAAATGTCCAACAGCGAGATTGGCGGTCTCCATTCCGGTAAGGCCGATCGTCAGCATGAACGGCGCAACGAATGCAAATTCGATCAGCGCCAGGCCGCTCTTGTCCTGATGGAGTTTACCGAAAAACCGGGTTGCCCGGTTGTCAGGCATGATTTTCTTTGGCTTAAATTTTCTCAAAATATTGCTCATATCACGGCTCACACAATTCTGGGTCGGCGACCTGGGAACCATAAGGCTGATTCCGGACGGCCGTAGCGTTGTAGCTGGTCATTCTTTTGCTAGCGCCAAACATGCTGGCTAGCGGAAATATTCGGGGTGAATCGATAGTGATTTCGTAGTTCACAATATCGTCGGGTCCACCGGTTCCGGTTCTACCGGTGTTCACATCAAACACCCCGTTACCATTGCCATCAAGATAGCAATCTCCGCTGTCGAGGTTACCGTCACCATTGAGATCGGTCGTCAGTTTTTCCGGTTTCCCGATATTGGTAAACTCGAAATAACTACGGACTTTGACATCGACTGTCGCATTTTTCAGTAAAAGCGGGCCCAATCCCTTTACGACGTCGGCTTTGACGTCGGCTTCGGTTTTGCCGCCAACCGAGGCCTGGCGCGCGACCTTGTGCATCACGGATTTTGACAAGGTGTCGACATAGCCCTGATAACCAATTTCCATGATTCCAAGCAGCAGCACGATCAGGGGACCAGCGATCAGGCCGAATTCCATGAGTGTTGCGCCCTCTTGGTCGCGGTTCAGGCGAGAAAGTCTTGATTGTATATTCATCAGTTTGACAACCTCAATCCGCCGATTTTCTGTGCAATGTTCGAGAAAGCAGCCTGAAGGGTTGCTCTGTCGGTTGCCGCAGCGGCGTTACCGGGACTGCTGGCACAGGCCAACATGTTCGCCGACACGGTGGAAGAACCAAATTGAACGACCCAGACGGTCCAACCCTTTGCGCGGACTGCAGCGCACATTAACTGGAACCTGTGGGCTTGTCGCGCCGCCAACTCTGTATCGCCAGCATTTGCAGCCGCGATACTGCTATCCAGTTTTTGATAGCCATAGGCACCATAATTGGTCTGCCGGATTACCATGTTGCCGTCGGTCATGAACACAACATGCCGGCCAATGCTGAAACCATTTGGTGCGGTAGAATTCTCAGCCTTGAACAATCCGTCCTCTGACAGCAAGCGAGCGCCCCAGATCATGCCGATGGTATGGTTGGTGAAACCACCATCCTGCAATCCGGAGATATAGCTTTCCAGATCATTTGACGAACCATCATCATAGGTCGCGTAAGATTGCAGTTTCCGGGCGGGTGCCGGGCAGGCTGCAGAATCTCCGCTCAAAGAAATTTTTGACCCTGACGTCGCTGTATTTGTATCTGCACGATCATATTTTAAGTCTCGCCAGAATGGAGCCCATCTGGAATCTGCATCCGTTGGCAACAGATCAATTTGCAGATCAAGCGCATCCGTCGGGATGGCAGTTGTGGCCGTGGTTATGGACGTATTGGATTTGCGTTCAACGATGCAGCCGTCCCAGCGCTCCAGGTCTTCACCGTCGGTCGTCGGATTTTGTGCTGCGGGATTGGCGGGTTTGATAGAACGCACATAATCATAAACACCATGCGTCTCTGCATCATAAGACCAATCTGTAATGCGGACTGCCCCCGGCTGCCATTTGTCAACCTGGATCACGGGAATGACTTCTGTGGTTCTGGTCCGGGTGCGTTCACACTGACGCCAAAAGGCGCTGCCAACCGCTCCGGCTGGCGGCGCATCGGTACTACCATCCCATGATCTGTATTCAAAAACGTCGGAAACGACCGTTTTTAGGTCGCCGGTCCTCGACTCTGATATGATCAGGGGATTGCCTGATGGATTGGGGACGAAATAGGTTTCGACATTCAGGTTTTCCGCATATCGATCCGTGCATTCTGGTCCGTCAAGCTGGGCGAGTGATTCAACAAACTCATTCTCTGTAATGCTGTATCTGGGATCCGTTTTATCCTCGACTTCGAAAGTCGCTTTACGGGTTTGATAAGTCGCCCGATCACCTGCAGTGCCCCCGGTAAGCCAGGTTGGATCAGCATCATACAGGATTTCACCGACGTTGACGGTGCTGGAATAGGGTACAAAGCCGTAACGGATCTGTTCGTTTGAAACACCGCCGCCGGGACCCAATATTCCGTAAAAATCCTCAACTGCGACTTTCAACGCGTCCAGCCTGGTGCCGCCATCCGTTACTGTGTTACCCATAGAACCGGTGACGTCGAGTACCATCATTACGTCAACATTACCGACATCAAGGCGACTGCTGCAATCTGTTTCGATGACCATGTTCTCATAGCCAAAAACGCGCATGAGCGTGGTTCGGATCGTGGTTCGCGCTTCGCCATTAACAACCCGGGCATCGGCACCGTCGGTAAAGGCTATTGTATTTTTTGATACTTCGGTTCCATCACTGTCCGTGATTGTTGCGTCAAAAGCGGTTGATCCAAACGATCCCTCGGGAAAGTTAAAATCGAAAAACTTGTTGGCCTCAGCTATATCGGCCGCCGTCAAAGTATCCTGGGTCATGTTACGCCGCCCGGCAAGAACGCCGGCGTCACATGCCTGTTGGAGCCGCGCTTGCGCCATATAGGCACGGCCGATGTCGACACCGCCGCCGACCAGACCTGCAATAGGGAAAAGAGCCGCAGCCGCCATTGCCAATGTATTACCGGCGGCGTCTTTGCGCAGCCTTTGTAGAAATGACACTCGCGATTTCATCTCGTTTTTGTCAACCATGCCCCTGGCCTCTGATCTATGCGTCATTAATTCACGCCGGTGGATTTCAATTCAGCGTGTCTGATAGAGAGAAAAGGGTTAGCGGCTGACCAAGGGCTATGGTTAAAGCAATCTTTACCTTGATTTTCGTTGGAAAACTGTGGACGGCACCTGCATGAATGACGCGGTTTTACAACTTGATCCTTTGCGGCGACTGGTTTTGGCCTATGCAAAGAAGCCTGATCGCGAACGCTATGCCCTTGTTTTTGCATTGGACGCCAGATTTGCCGACGTTATCCGGTCAACGTCGGAAATATTGATTGGACAAATGCGGTTAACCTGGTGGCGGGATATTTTAACCAAGGCTGTAACTGAACGCCCAACCGGCGAGCCATTGGTGGCACTGATTAATCAGGCAGAGCAAAAGGGAGCTGATCTGTCGCCACTGCTGCATCTTTTGGAAGGGTGGGAATATTTGCTCGAAGATTTTCCGTGGGACGATCGACAGTTCGATCAATATGCGGAGAAACGGGGCGGAGGACTTTTCTCTTTTGCCAGCGGCGGTTCCAGTCCGCTTAGCGTGAAACAAAGGAAAGCCGCACAAGCTTGGGCCCTTTGGGACTTTGCCCGCCATTGTTCCGATGAAAAAATGCGAGGGCAGGCGTTCAATAAATGTATCCAACTATATAGTAGCGATGATCCGGTGAGTTTTGACAGAAGCGGTCGACCACTCTCAATTTTCTGTAAACTGACGCAAAGTGATGTAAAAAAAGGATCGTTAACAGCCGATCTTTATCGTCCGGCGATCGCTAGTAAGATCATCTGGCATGGCGTGACCGGCTGTTAACACCAAGAAGAACAGCATGAAAGGGCGGCCAGCACATGAAAAGATATGTCGCTGGTGCCGGAAGTATGATGTTGTTGATGACGGCGGGACTATTCCTGTGGATTGGCGCTAACAGTCAGGAAGTGGTGATTCCGGATGCGCCGCCCCCTCCCGAACCGATGGAATCGGAAGGCTTGCCAGAGGCTGATGAAACCGCGCTAGAACCGGGGCCGCCGCCGCCAACGCCGCCCAGAGCTTATAAAGCGTCTCGTGAGGAGCGGCGGTTCAACCGTTATGATCGTAATCGTGACGAGGTTATAACCCGGCTTGAACTGATGAGCAGCCGCACGAAAGCTTTCAAAGCGCTGGATAGGGACGGTAACAACCTGCTGACCTTTGAAGAATGGGCAGTTGCAACCAGTGATCGTTTTGCTGGCGCAGACGCGGATGAAAACGGGCAACTGACCCGATCCGAGTTTAGAAGCACCCGGCCAAAGCGAACGGCATCTCGATGCAAATGCTAGGCGGCCTCCGGCTCATTTTGAAATGATTGCTGCCAGTCTACAAAATCTTTTCGGGCGCGGGCGGTGTAGGCTTCTTTCCGTTCCTTCTTTTTCACGCGCTGCTCGAAAGGCGGAAATAGTCCAAAATTGACGTTCATTGGCTGATAGTCCCGGGCATCGGCGCCGCCGGTGATGTGGGAGAGCAACGCACCGAAAGCAGTCGTCTGCGGTGGATAGCTAAATGCTTCGCCTTTGACCTCTGCCGCGATCATGCGGCCGACCATCAGGCCAACTGCAGCGCTTTCGACATAGCCTTCGCAACCGGTAATCTGACCGGCAAAGCGAATATGTGGCGCTTTCTTTAGACGCATTTCTCTATCGAGCAATTTTGGCGCGTTGATAAACGTGTTCCGGTGCAACCCGCCCATGCGGGCAAACTCGGCATTTTCAAGGCCGGGAATGGTGCGCAGCAATTCGGCTTGCGCGCCATATTTTAGCTTCGTCTGGAATCCAACCATGTTCCAGAGTGTGCCGAGCGCATTATCCTGCCGCAGCTGTACCACCGCATAAGCGCTCTCGCCGGTATGTTCATTGGTGAGACCAACCGGTTTCATCGGGCCAAAACGCAGGGTTTCGGGACCACGTGACGCCATGACTTCAATCGGCATACAGCCTTCGAAATAGGGCGTATTCTTCTCCCATTCCTTGAAATCTGTCTTTTCGCCGTCGAGCAGGCCTTGAATGAAGGCTTCATATTGCTCCCGGTTCATTGGGCAATTGATGTAATCCTTGCCGTCTCCTTCGGGGCCGACCTTGTCCCAGCGCGACTGCATCCACGCGATATCCATATTGATGCTGTCTTTGTAAACAATCGGTGCAATGGCATCGAAAAAGGCCAGGGAGTCTTCACCGGTCGCCGCGCCAATACTTTCGGCCAGTGTCATGGCGGTGAGCGGGCCGGTTGCTACGACGGTCAGGCCGCTGTCGGGCAGCTGGTCAATCCGTTCGCGGACAATCTCGATATTCGGATGCTCGCTCAGTGCTTTGGTGACGCCGTCGGAAAAATGATCACGATCCACGGCCAGTGCAGAACCTGCGGGCAAGCGGTGCTTGTCGCCTTCACCCATGATGATGGATCCAAGATCCCGCATTTCAGCGTGAAGCAAGCCCACAGCGTTTTTCTGAGCATCATCCGAGCGGAAGCTGTTGGAACAGACCAGTTCTGCAAGTCCGTCTGTCTGATGCGCAGGCGTCATGTCGCCGCTTCCGCGCATTTCTGAAAGGCGAACTTTTATGCCGGCTTCTGCCAATTGCCATGCTGCTTCTGATCCGGCGAGTCCGCCGCCAATTATGTGAACATCTGTCATGGCGTCTCTGTGTTGCCGATAGTTACAAAAGTCAATCTGGCAGAGAGGGAGCGAGCATGATAGGCCGTCGGTATGAAACGCGCGATTATCGAGTCCCGGCCCTATCTGCTGCTTAGCCTGCTGTTCGGTATCAGCTATTTCTTTGTGAAAGATGGCAATATTCCGGGCATGTATCTGATGTTCTGGAAGGGGGCAGGTGTCGGGTTTCTGGCCGTTTACGCCTTACGGCGGGCGCATAATTTTGAAGGCAAGTTGATCGCGGCCGTCATGGCTTTCGGTGCGCTAGGTGACATGCTGATCGAATTTGATCTTATGGCCGGGGCAGGGGCTTTCATTGTTGGGCATTGCATAGCGATAGCGCTCTATTGGCGGCATCGGCGGCCCCAGACCTCGTTCAGTCAGAAAGCCTTTGCACTATTGTTGGTTCCCATCACTATGTTCATCGCTTGGTCGCTGCCGTTTGATCGTTCAGAAGCGCTGGGGCTTGCGGTTTACAGCCTGTTTCTGTCGGTCATGGCCGCGATGGCTTGGACCAGCAGCTTTCCCCGCTATCGGGTGGGGATTGGCGCGTTGCTATTCATTGTCTCTGATCTGTTTATTTTTGCGCAAATGGGTTTTCTTCAGAATTCTGCCATTCCGGGCTGGACGATCTGGCCGCTATACTATGTTGGACAATTTTTGATTGTAACCGGTGTGGTGCGGACGTTGCGCAAAGAGATGGCGATCCCGAACCCCTAAAATCAGGCACTGGCGGCAATTGTTGTCCGGTGCAGCAGCCGGTCATGGCCTTCATAGCCGCCCGTTGCGCAGTGCAATACCGATCGATTGTCCCACATGATCAGCATATCAGGTTCCCATTTATGGCGATATATAAAATCCTCGCGGCTCTGCCATGCATATAGTTCCGTCAGCAAGGGCAGGGCTTCTTGCTGCGTCATGCCTTCAAAGCCGATAATATAGCCCATGCAGCTGAACAGGCCGAGCTGCCCGGTTTCGGGATGTTTACGGATCAACGGGTGAACCTGTGTCTCTCGTGCTGATTCGTCAGGGCGGATCGCCATGCTGCGCCCCTCATCTTTTTCGCCATAGGCGCCGTCAGGTGCATAGGCCATCTGGGCGCTGTGGATAGCCGTCTTGCTTTCCAGCTTTGCCCGCATCTCCTGGGGCATGGCATCAAGTGCGGCATGCTGGTCAGCGAACAGGGTATCGCCGCCAACAGGTGGAATTTCGACCGCGAGCAGGCAAGTGCCGGCGGGCGGGTTTTCCTGAAAACTCCAGTCACTATGCCAGTTTTCGGCAAAAAGCGGCGATGTCTCATCGGCATTGCGTCTTATGGCGGCTATATGCTCCCGGCCTTTAATCGGATCGAAAAACGGGTCATGTCCAAATCCACCAAAATAAAGAGTGAAACGTTCCAGATCATCGTCGGACATTTTTTGTTCCGGGAAAGATAACACGTGATATTTCAACCAGGCAGCGCGGATTTCTGCCACCTGTTCGTCATTTAACGGGGCGGAAAGGTTCAGTCCGGTGACAACAGCGCCGCAAGCTTGACCTGATGGTGTGACCACAATCGACATATAACCCTCTCCTCAAATCTACCGACCGCCAAAGAGCCTACCACGGCAATCCGCATAAATCGACATGACCGTCCATCTTCGCTGGCCCGTTTATGGGTAAGACCATCGTGTTCCTGAAGGCAAATGGGCCGGTTATACCGTGTTGTTCAACCACCATATCGCCTTTGAACAGCGCCCATCCCAGTTTGTCGTAGAAGGCGACATTGTGATCTTCGCAGAATAGAAGACCGAATGCGCAACTGGCTTCGGTTTTCAAAAGTTCCATGAGATGAAGCATCACCTGTTTTCCATAACCCTGGCCCTGAAACTCGGGTTCGGCCATGACGCCGCCAATTCCGGCAACTCTTGTTTTCTCGCCATCACAAAGGACTTCGCGCTCGTGGATGCCTGCGACAGCTCTGACCTCGTCCTGCACATAAAGTAGCACCCGTCGTTGCGCGTGCGCCCATTCGATGCCGTGCATCGGCGTGTGGATCAACTTTTCCGGCGGATAAATACGTTGCCGCATATCCGATATTTCAGGCCAGCTCAGCGCACCGTCTTTAACCAGAAAGCTCGGTGCGCTGGCGGTCATGTTTCGGGATCATCGCCGGTTTCGGTTTCTGCGCCGGATTCTGTGGAACCATCCGCTTCGTCCAATTCCTCGGCAACCAGCTCTTCGGCTTCATTCTCTGGCTCATCTTCTTCATCGATCTTGGCCGCGCCAACGACTGTTTCACCCGGTGAGACGTCAAACAGCTTCACGCCAGAGCTATTGCGGCCAATAACCCGCATATCCGCGACTTTCATACGGATAAGCTTAGCCTGATCGGTGACGAGCATGATCTGCTCTTCATTTTTAGCCTCAAAGCTCGCGACAACGGTACCGTTACGCTTGATATTGTCGATGTTCAGGATGCCCTGACCACCGCGACCGGACTGGCGATATTCAAAGGCGCTTGAGCGCTTGCCATAGCCGTTGGCGCATACAGTAAGGATGAAATCCTCGGTTTCCGAAAATTCTGCGAGACGTTCAGGAGGCAGTTCTGAAGTGTTTTCATTCTCTTTCCACGGCGCGGCTTTCAGATAAGCATCGCGTTCCTCCGTCGTTGCCTCAAATCCGCGTAATACCGATAGGGAGATAACCTCATCATCGCCCTTCAGTGCAATCCCCCGGACCCCCGTGGATGTACGGCTCTGGAAAGAGCGAACAGCATCGCCGGCAAAGCGGATGGCCTTGCCATTTTTGGTTGCCAGCAGCACGTCGTCATTGTCCGTTAGTAATTCCACTCCGATCAGGTGATCATCGCTATCCTCATCAAATTTCATCGCAAATTTGCCGTTGGATGGAACGTTTGTGAAACTGTCCATGCTGTTACGTCTTACGCCGCCCTTGGCAGTCGCAAACATGACATGCAGTTTGCCCCATTCCGCTTCATCTTCCGGCAGTGGCAAGACGGTCGAAATTGTTTCACCATCCGCCAATGGTAACAGGTTGACCATCGGCCGCCCCTTGGTCTGAGGCCCGCCTTCTGGCAGTTTCCAAACCTTCAGGCGGTAAACCTTGCCATGGGTGGAGAAGAACAGCACCGGCGTATGGGTGGACGTAACGAACAATTCAGTAATCGCGTCCTCATCCTTGGTAGCCATCCCGGCACGGCCTTTACCGCCGCGTCGCTGTGCGCGGAAAGTATCGAGCGGTGTTCGCTTGATATAACCGCCATGGGTCACCGTAACGACCATTTCGGCGCGTTCCATCAGGTCTTCGTCTTCCAGACCATCCCAGGCAGCGGTGATTTCGCTGATACGCGGTGTCGCAAATTCATCGCGCACCGCCTCCAGCTCTTCGCGCATCACGGCATAAAGCTTTACACGATCAGCCAGTATTGAGAGATATTCTTCAATAGCGGCGGCAAGCTCTTTTAACTCATCGCCAATTTCTTCACGGCCAAGAGCCGTCAGTTTCTGCAGGCGCAGATCCAATATGGCTTTCACCTGAACGGCGGAAAGCTTGTAGATATCGCCTTCTACCTCGGTTTCTATGGCTTCAACCAGCTTGATATAGCCGGCGATTTCAGCGATCGGCCATTCGCGGGCCAGCAAGGATTCGCGCGCTTCCGCTGGCGTCGATGATCCACGGATAATCCGGACCACTTCGTCCATATTCGTGACGGCCACAACCAGACCGAGCAAGACATGAGCCCGCTCACGCGCCTTGTTCAATTCAAATTTTGTCCGCCGGGTAATGACTTCTTCGCGGAACTTGACAAATGCCTCGATAATATCGCGCAGATTGAGCACTTCCGGACGCCCGCCGCGAATGGCCAGCATATTGGCTGGAAAGCTGGATTGGGCAGGGGTGAAACGCCAGATCTGGTTCAGCACGACATCAGCGGTCGCGTCTCGCTTAAGGTCGATGACCACCCGCACACCGGCACGGCTTGATTCGTCGCGAATGTCGGAAACGCCTTCAATGCGCTTGTCTTTGGCTGCTTCGGCAATCTTTTCCACCAGTGCCGACTTGCCGACCTGAAAGGGAATGGATGTCAAAACAATTGAACGCTTGTCGCCGCGACCTTCCTCAATCTCGTGGCGCGCGCGCATCATGATCGAGCCGCGCCCTTCCTTATAAGCCGATTTCGCGCCGGATTGCCCCAATATCAGGGGCGCTGTCGGAAAGTCGGGACCGGGAATGATATCGATGAGTTCATCGACTGTAATCGCCGAATTATCCATATAGGCAAGGCAACCGTTGATGACTTCGCCAAGATTATGCGGCGGTATGTTGGTTGCCATGCCGACAGCGATACCGCCCGCCCCGTTAACGAGCAGGTTGGGGAAGCGTGCGGGCAAAACCGATGGTTCCTGCCGACTGCCGTCATAATTGTCGATGAAATCGACCGTATCCTTGTCGAGATCGTTGAGAAGGCTGTTTGAAACCTTGTTGAGCCGCGCTTCGGTATAGCGCATGGACGCAGGCA
Organism: Parasphingorhabdus sp.; assembly: GCF_059726685.1. Lineage (NCBI taxonomy): Bacteria > Pseudomonadati > Pseudomonadota > Alphaproteobacteria > Sphingomonadales > Sphingorhabdaceae > Parasphingorhabdus > Parasphingorhabdus sp. The sequence continues at coordinate 2,399,147 of NZ_AP041068.1, read as the reverse complement.
TATCCGGATCCATGGAGCCAAAATTGCCCTGACCGTCGATTAGCGGCACCCGCATTGACCAGTCCTGCGTCATTCGGGCCAGAGCCATGTAAATGGCACTGTCGCCATGGGGGTGATAGTTCCCCATCACGTCACCGACGATTTTGGCACATTTGCGATAGGGGCGTCCGGCGATGAAGCCGCCTTCCTGAGAAGAGAATAAAATCCGCCGGTGGACGGGTTTCAGGCCATCGCGAACATCGGGCAATGCGCGGCTGACGATGACCGACATGGCATAGTCCATGTAGCTCGATTTCATTTCATCGACGATATCAATTGGTTCAATATCAGATGGTTCTGGTGCTGTGGTTTGTTCGTTCACAAACGGGCCTTTTTCATAGGATTTTTTCTGTCGATTCTTCTAGGGGAAGCAGCTTCTAAAAGCCAGCTTTTCGGGTCGAATTTACACGAAAAACTGGCCGCTCGATTCAGGGTTTGATTTCTTCCCCGTCCCACGCGAAAATCTTGCCGCTATCGACCGGTTTCAGGCCGTCGAGAACGTCCAGAAGCTGCACGGCTGCGCGTTCGGGGTCAAACAGTTTGCCGGGTGGAACATTGCTCTGATATGGCTTGCTGAGGCCGGTATCAACAGTACCGGGGTGCAAAGCAACAATGATGCTGCGCTTGTTTTTGCGTGCCCATTCGATCGAAAGATTACGGATGATCATATTCAATGCCGCCTTTGCAGCCCGATATCCATACCATCCGCCTAACCGGTTATCAGAAATACTCCCAACGCGGGCGGATATGGCTGCAAATTTCGTGATCTTGTCTTTTGGCATTAACGGCAGGAAATGTTTGGCAATCAGGGCCGGGCCAATGGCATTGATCTGGTAATTCTCCAGCGCCCATTCGGTATTCAGCTCCCGCATGCTTTTTTCGGGCCCGTTTTCCTTATTATGAAGCAGCCCAGTTGCGACAAATATCAGATGCGGTTTGATATCCTGTTCCTGCAGCCAGTCAGCCGCCGATTGGATCGAATCTTCGGATGTCAAATCAAGCTTTACCGGGCTATCCGTTCCACGCGAAAACCGAACTATCCGATCAAATTCATCTTCCTGTTCCAGCGCATCGGCCATGGCGCGCCCGATGCCGCCCGAGGTTCCCACTACAACCGCAGCTTTGCTGTTCATGAGCGCACGAAGCGCAGACTGTCCTTGGTGCTGTTTTTGGCATCAAATTGGTATCCATCGCTGTCGAAGCCCTTAAGCGCTTCAGTATCCTGCAGATGGTGCTCACAGATATACCGCGCCATCATGCCTCTGGCTCGTTTGGCTTCAAAACTGATAAACTTCGGTCCATCCGGCCCGTCTTTGCGAAAATCGACTTCGACAATCCGGGCGTTCAGTTTGTTCGTATGCGGTTTGACTGCTGCCCAATATTCATTGCTGGCCAGATTTACAATTACGCGCTCTTCTGATCCGTCCAAATCTCCGGCAAGCTCTTTCGCGATTTTGTCTTTCCAGAAGTCGGTCAATTTTTTGTATCGCGGTGCCCATTTCGTTCCCATTTCAAGGCGATGAGCCCTGATCGAATCAAGGGGACGGAGCAAGCCATACAGACCCGAAAGGATTCGCAGATGGCTTTGAGCAAAGTGCAACCCTTCTTTGCTTAGGCTCTGGGCCTCAAAACCGGTATAAACATCGCCGCTATAGGCATAGATCGCTGGACGTTCGGGTTGATCGAAGAAACGACTATAGCGCCCATGATTCAGATCGATCAGGTTGTCCGAAACGGGCATGATCGATTTCAGTTTCTTTTTCGACAGGTTTGAGATCGCTCCGGCCAATCGTGCTGTCTCATCCGGAAAACGTACTTCAGTTGGTTGATAAGGAGGGAGTTCGCTTTCAAAATCGAGCGACTTGGCAGGTGAGATAATGGCAATCACGTTTAACTAACCTCATAGTTGGGGAATTTACACCCTTATACATTTTGTCGGTGCACAGAGGCGGTTACAAGTATCTCCGTTCAACAACTATTCAGCGGATTCACTCTATAAAAGCATGTGAAACTTGGTAATAAAGCCAAGACAGTTTATGGTGCAACCATATTCGAAAATCCGATACGGGTTCGGTGACACAAAGTTTTTATTCGGAGGAATTTTATGCGTTTTCTATCTCATTTTTCTATGGCCGTTGCTCTGGCTGCTGCTGGAACATTAGCCATTTCTGCTGTGCCGCAGGAGGCGCACGCGCAGAAAAAGAAAAAGGGCAAGGCGCCCAAGCTTGAAATCAGTAAGGAAATCCGCCCCCAGGTCGCTGAGATTCAGCAAGCTATGGCAAGTGAAGCACCTGCAACGGCTAAACCACTAATAGAAGCTTTGCTAGCTCAACCTCTTGCAGGCGATGACCAGTTTATTGCCGGGCAGCTAGCCATTCAACTGGGTTCGACTTTGAAGGATACCGGCTTGCAGGAAAAAGGCATTAATGCCTCATTGGCCAGTGGGAAGACCCCGGCGGAACAACAGCCTTCCTTCCTGTTCTTCTCTGGCAATTTCGCTTATGGGGCGGGGCGCTATGCTGAAGCCGCGCAAACGCTCCAACAGGCCGTTGACGCCGGTTATACCAACAACAATGTCGGAGCGTTGATAGCTGAAGCTAATTTTAAACAAAACAAGTTCCCAGAAGGGCTTGCTGCGTTGGACCGCGCCATTGAAATGGAGAAGGCTAAAGGCGGCAAAGCATCTGAAGACTGGTATCGCCGCGGTGCCGGTATTGCGATGAAGAATAATACAAATGGTGCTGCCGGTAAGTGGACATACAAGCTTGTTGAAGCTTACCCGACAGGCGAAAATTGGCGTGCCGCCTTGTCAGTCTATCGTGATTCGGCCAATCCAAAACTCTCGAACCAAGAAAATTTGGAGCTTATGCGGCTGATGCGCAAAGCTGATGCAATGGAGAGCGAACGGGATTATTTTGAATATGCCGATGCTGCTGATCCACGCAGGTTGCCAGGTGAAGTTGTTTCTCTTCTGGAAGAAGGGTTGGCCAAAGGGGACGTTTCCTCTTCCAGTTCTTACGTGAAAGAGACTTTGGCCGCTGCGCGCAGCTCAGTTGCTGCTGACAAAGCCAGTCTCGGTGCTTCCGAACGTGATGCAGCCAAGTCTGCCAATGGCAAAATCGCTCTGGCGACCGCCGATGCCCTGCTGGGGTACGGAGACTATGCCAAAGCCGCTTCGCTTTATCAGTCGGCTATTAGCAAAGGCGGTGTAGATTCCGCACGAGCTCAAGTGGGTCTTGGTATTTCCCACGTTGGGCAGCAAAACTGGGATGGCGCCAAGCAGGCATTTTCAGGCGTCACCGGCACCCGCAAAGATATTGCCAATTTCTGGTCTTTGTGGATTGATCAGCAAGCGGCGGGTACAGCCAGTGCCGCACCTGCTCCTGTGGAGCCGAGTGCTAGTTAAGCAGTATAATCTTCATCAAGAAAAAGGGCGCTTTTGGCGCCCTTTTTTTCTGCTGCTTTTACTCTCCGATCGGGACGCCCGGCAGGTTTTTCGCGGATCTGATGGTCAGAGACGTTTTCACGCTGGCCACATTGGGTGCGGAGGTCAATTTGCTGGTCAGGAAGTCCTGAAATTCCTGAAGGTCCTTTGCCACAACTTTGAGCATGAAATCGATCTCGCCGTTCAGCATGTAACATTCGCGGACTTCGGGAAGCTGTTCGATATGCTCTTCAAACGCCTTCAAATCTGATTCTGCCTGGCTTTTCAGGCTGACCATGGCAAAGACAGTGATCGTAAAGCCCATTTTTGCCGGATCAATCGCTGCATGATATGCTGTGATGATCCCACTGTCTTCCAACGCGCGCATTCGCCGCAGACAGGGGGGAGCAGTTAGTCCGACGCTGTTGGCCAATTCGACATTGGTAACACGCCCTTCATTCTGCAGCCGTTCCAGAATCTGTAAGTCAATTTCGTCCAAATTTATGTCGGGCATATCTCTGCAATTTCCGTTCGCGAATCAATATCTTCTTATAATATAATTAGTGCACCAAGCAACAGCTGCCCACTTGTCCCACATTGTGACGCGACATATTCGGGGGTTACGATATCTGGATGTTGGGGTTATCAACTTGTTAACAAGCCCATCTAAACCCTTCACTCCGGAATTGCCATTGCGTTACGATGATCGTCTGAAAACAGTGCTCAAAGGCTCTCTGCCTGAGGGTAATGCTGCCGCGCTGCAATGGCGTCAGGTCGCCGACCTGATGGCGCAAAAACCCGGACGCCTGGTCAATGATGATGTGCAGTCTGGTCTCACGCGGCTGCGTGATTTGCATGAGCGCGTTGATGAAACTGACCGAATTGCGGCGGTACAGGCACTAAACGGCCGTTTAAGGTCCGCACCATTGCTGGTTTATCTTTGTGCCGACAATGATGCTGTATGCGATGCGGCGATAACTGCGGCAGATCTTCAGGATGAGGAATGGGTTGATGTAATTCCTCAGTTGTCGCCCCGGGGAAACAATAGCTTGCGGGCCCGTTCGGATTTGGGTCCGCTTACAAGAGATGTCTTGAATCTCGATGCGTGGGGAGGAGCAGACAATTCGGCGCCTCTGATATCGGCAAATGATGACATGATCGAAGACGTGGATGCTCAAGATAATGGAGAGCCCGAAAAAAAGCCGGATGATGCATCCCAAATCAGCACATTGGTTGCAAGAATAGAAGACTATCAGCGTAATCGTGAAGCAAAAGTAGCCCAATCTTCCATGACCGATGCAGAGCATCGTAGCTATTTTGTTGACGTTATAGACGGGATTAACTTTGAAACCGACGATAGCGGTACGATCATTTGGGCAGAGGGGCCACCCAAAGGCGCTATCGTGGGAGTAACAATTGCAGAACCTACCTTCGATGATGGACCTGGTCCTGATGCATATGGCGCAGCGGCCTTTCGCCAGAGAATGCCGCTGGAAAATGCACGGATGCGATTATGCGGTGCACCGATTGTAGCAGGGGACTGGCGGATGTCAGCCATTCCGTATTTTGGTGACGAAACCGGTCGCTTCAAAGGGTATCGCGGTGTCATGAGGCGCCCGAATGCCGCCGAAGATGCCCGTCAGAACAGTCTTGATGTAGAGCGGCGCGAACAATTGCAGCAACTTATTCATGAACTACGTACGCCGCTTAATGCGATTATTGGCTTTAGCGAAATCATCGAACAGCAGCTGTTCGGCCCCGCGTCTTTTGAATATCGTACATTGTCACGCAGTATCATGGATGAAGCGCAGAGACTGCTGACCGGCTTTGAAGATCTGGACATCGCGGCGAAAATCGATGCGGGTCAGATGGAAAGCCAGTCCGGTCTAACCGAACCTGAATGGCTTATGGAGCGTCTCGCCCAGCGTCTGCAAAGTTTGACCGAGAGTAAATCGGTCGATCTGCACATGACCAAGGCCGAACCGGTCCGCCCCTTTGCTCTGGAAAGTGAATCCGTGGAACGGATCTTTGCCCGATTGCTATCCGCAGCAATTATCGCCTGTGAGAATGGTGAAGAATTACGAGCGGATTTGCGGACTCGGATAGGTTCACAGCCGGTCAACTATTTTAGCCTCTCTCGCCCTTCCCGTATTCAGGGTGTATCGGAAGAACAATTACTCGATCCTTCCCACGGCATAGAGGGTGATGGCAGCGATACTCCGCTTTTGGGATTGGGATTTTCGCTCCGCCTGGTGCGCAATCTGGCAAAGTCGGCCAACGGTACGCTCACCATATCGGATGAGAGGATAGCCTTGACCCTGCCAGCCGCCACGACTAGCGAAATTGGTGTTAAGGAAACGGAATTCGAATAGTCGAATAAGGCAGTGCGATCTAAAAGAGGGGCCGTGATGTTTTCAAATGCACAACAGGGCTCTGGCAGCCTTGAAAAGAACAGACATTTGCATCTTCCGGCAGATTTTGGCCGCCGTTTTCTGATCAGCGTAGATACTGAAGAAGAATTTGACTGGGACGGCCCATTTAAACGAACTGGTCACACGACTCTATCCGTTGGAAAGCTCCAACGCTTTCAATCCTTCGTTGAGAAATATGATATAAAACCCATATATTTCGTCGATTATTCAATCATAGAGAATGATGAGGCTGCGGCGTTTCTGAAATCTGTATCGGCGTCAAATAATGCATCCGTTGGTGTCCACCTGCACCCTTGGATCAATCCACCTTTTGAAGAGGAAACCAGTCCATACAATAGCTATGCCGGCAATCTTCCGAAAGAGTTGGAAGAGGCGAAAATTGTCGCCCTGAGTGACGGGATAGAGGACCGGACAGGAAAGCGACCAATAATCTATCGGGCAGGGCGCTATGGTGTGGGACCCAATAGCATCGAAATTCTCGCAAAACATGGTTTCCTGATTGATAGCAGCGTGCGATCGCGGTTTGATTATCGGGATCAGTCGGGGCCGGATTTCTCGCATATCGGCCCTGATCCCTTCTGGCTTGATCATGAAAAAGGCCTGCTGGAACTGCCATTGACCACGGTTTTTTCAGGACTTCTGAGAAAGCAGGGCGATTTTTTGTCAGCTTTGTTTAACCGTTCAAAAATGGCTGGTGCGCTGTTCTCCAAGTCCAAGGTACTGGAGCGCATTCCGCTAACGCCAGAAGGCGTTTCAGCACGGGAAGCCAAAGAAGCTATTGATATTGCCTTTGATGATAATTTGAAATTGCTGGTATTCTCCTTTCATTCACCGTCGCTTTCGGCAGGGCACACGCCTTATGTGAAAACAGATCAGGATCTGGACCGATTTTACGATTGGTGGCGTGAGGTGATCGACCATTTGCTGGAACGCGGTGCATCACCAATAAGTCTCGATCAGTTGATGGCCGTCGCCGGTTTGAAGGACAAATAGTTTCTGCCTGGTGAGCTGACAAATCCGGCTCCCGCAATTATTTCGTTTAGCTGCTTGCCAAATCGCCCGCGCTTCCGCTATCGGAGCGATCCTTGAAGAACCGAATTTATGGAAATGAGGTTGTTCTGGGGCCTGTAGCTCAGTTGGTTAGAGCTGGCCGCTCATAACGGCTAGGTCGGGGGTTCGAGTCCCTCCGGGCCCACCAACCTCTTGTAAAACGGGGCGACAGGTCGTCCTTTTTACGCTAGGTTTGAAATAGACGTAAAAACTCTTTGCTTTTCCCTGAATCATCGCTAGGGGAAGCGCGCGTCGGGGAGTGGCGCAGGCTGGTAGCGCACCTGGTTTGGGACCAGGGGGTCGCAGGTTCGAATCCTGTCTCCCCGACCATTTTTTCGGATCAAAAACCGATCCGGGAATTGGCGACCGAAAAAATCCCGAGCGTAAGCGAAGGGTGACCTGACTTTACAGTAACGACCATTTAAAACAGTTATCGCTCCCGATGCACAATCCGGAACGCGTTGGTGTCGTTGGTTATAAGCTAAGACAGCACTTGGCTGGTCGAGAATAAAATTAAACCAGAGCAGTTGCCCGTTTGCGATCGAGCCGTTCCATCATGCTTTTGATGACTGCAGGGTGAAATGTATAATCGATTTGGCAGCCATATTCTTCATCCTTCTTCCACAGAAGGTTGGCGGTCAATATGTTCATGCTCGGTATTTTGAGGGTCAATGCGATATCGGGATTGAGCTGTGCAGCGCATTCGATCTTTATGATGGTGTCCGATATGGTTTTGACCACGCAGGGCATATTGCCCGAATTGCTCTGTCTGACCTGTGCATCAATGTGCAGTGAATCGCCGTAAATCATATCCTGTTCTCCAATCATCGCAAATTTCGGGGCATGCGATTGGTACCGGCACTTTGACCGATATTCAGGAGATACGGAATGCGAGCTAAAGTCGGCTATCGGGATATAGTTAATATGGTCGACCGGATTTTAACCATTAACGGTCCGATAGAGAGATGCTTCGTTACTGTTCTTGATCGTCGGAAACGCGCGGTGTTGTTGGAACGGGACGTGCAAATCCGTCCGCTGTCAATTCTTCCTCAATTTCCGCTTCCAGGACTCTGACGGCTTCATCTGCCGCCTCTTCCAGCGATTTGGCGTCGCCTTCGATCTGCCTTTCAATTTCCGTAACGGCCTCTTCGCTCTGATCCTCAAGCGGCGCTTCTGAACAAGCCGTTAGGATGGAAATTGCAACCAGGAGCGGCAGTCTACGCATCACTATTCTTTGGGTGGCATGGTGAAATCGACATCGCTATTGGCGATGATTGACAGCACGGTGCTCCAGGCCGCGACATTTTGACGCAGTTGTTCCGGGTCAATCTTGTCCAGCGTATCATCAGGCGTGTGATGCAGATCGAAATAGCGTGTGCCATTTTGCTGAAGATCAATCACAGCAAGATTGTTGCTGGCGATTATGTCACGTATGTCCGCACCGCCAGTGGCCGGAGGGCCAAGTGCACCGATACCCAGTGGCAGGAGCGCTTGTGCGATTTTCTTTTCCAACTCTTCTGCGGCGTCCGGGAGATTGAACTCTACGCGCCATATATTGTCAGCACCGAAATCTGACTCCATTGCGATAGCATGTTTACTGCCAGTATGCGCCTTGGCATAGGCTTTTCCGCCCCACAGGCCGACTTCTTCCGCTCCGGCCCACAAGATTCGGATCGTGCGCAGCGGTTTGCCGTGATTCATAATGTGCTTGGCGGCAGCGGTCACGATACCGCAGCCGGCGGCATCGTCAAAAGCGCCGGTCGAAAGATCCCAGCTGTCGAGGTGACATGCTACCAGAATCATGCCCTTGGAAGGATCGCGGCCTGGCACTTCCGCGATGACATTGCCGGATTCCTGTTGTCCGATATTTTGCGGTGTCATCAGGAGTTTCATGGTAACAGGCTTGCCGAGTTTGATCATCCTCTCCAGATTATCGGCATCCGGCAGCGATAGCGCGCCTGCCGGTATAGGCTTCACACCTTCCCGAAAATTCATATTACCCGTGTGCGGATTGCGATGATAATCGGTGCCGATAGATTTTATCACATAGGCCAAAGCGCCTTTTTGCGAGGCAATACTGGGACCGATCCAGCGCACTGGCCCATAGGTGCCATAGCTGGAACCATCCTGTGTGCGATGCATATCATGCGTCACAAAAGCAATTTTACCGGCAAGGCTGCCATCTGGCGCGGCCTGCATCGCGGCGAGGGAGTCAAAATAAGCCACTTCGGCTTCGATGCCATTCTCGCCCGTGCTCGCGCTATTGCCCAGTGCGGTGACGTGAAATTTTTGAGGGTAGGGGGCCGTCACTTCGGCCGTTTCCGTACCACGCACCCAAGTAGGCATCATGAAGGGTTCATTGCGTACATTCTGAAAGCCCAGTGCTTTCAGCTTTTTTACCGACCAGTCGCGTGCCCGCGCTTCTGCCTCGGTTCCGGCCTGACGCGGGCCCACTTCAGTGGTGAGGCCTTCAGTTATTTCATAGGCAAGGCTATCCTTCAGCGCCTTGCCCTGAATGTCCGCCGGATCATGCGAATCCGCCAAAGCTGCAGTGGAAAAGAGGAGCGCCGTTGCCGCGGTTCCAAGAGGGGTGAACAATGAGGTGGTTTTTATCATGATCCACTGCCTAACTTGCCTTTTGCCGTTTGCCAATGCTCTCTTGCGAGTTGCGGTTCATTTCGCTAGGCGGTGCGCAAATCTAACCACATCGAAATTAAAGGATACCGCCAGATGGCCGTCCAATATAGCTATGTCATGAAAGGTCTGACCAAGACCTTCCCCGGTGCCGCAAAGCCAGTACTGGATAATATTCACCTGCAGTTTTTGCCTGGTACTAAAATCGCCATCATTGGTAAGAACGGCGCCGGTAAATCAACATTGATGAAAATCATGGCCGGTCAGGATACCGAGTTTCAGGGTGAAGCGTGGGCAGGCGAGGGGATTCGCGTCGGTTATCTGGCTCAGGAACCCGAGCTGGACGACAGCAAGACCGTGAAGGAAAATGTCATGGACGGCGTACGTCCGGTGGCTGATCTGGTGGATCGCTTCAACGAAATTTCGACCATCATGGGTGACCCGCCGGAAGATGCGGACTTTGATGCGCTGATGGAAGAAATGGGCACGCTGCAGGAAAAAATTGATGCTGTGGATGGCTGGACGCTCGACAACCAATTGGAAATAGCGATGGAAGCGTTGCGTTGCCCGCCCGGTGACAGCCCTGTGACCGACCTGTCGGGCGGTGAGAAGCGCCGTGTGGCTCTGTGCCGCCTGCTGCTCGACAAGCCCGACATATTGATGCTCGATGAGCCAACCAACCATCTTGATGCGGAAAGTGTCGCGTGGCTGGAGAAGCACCTCATCGATTATGCCGGCAATGTCATTCTCGTCACCCATGACCGCTATTTCCTTGATAATGTCGTGGGTTGGGTCCTCGAAATTGATCGCGGTAAAGGCATCCCGTTTGAAGGGAATTATTCCAACTGGCTCGACGCGAAAGCCAAGCGTATGGCGCAGGAAGAGCGTGAAGATAAAAGTCGCCAAAAAGCTATTGAACATGAACTGCAATGGATGCGTCAATCTCCGAAAGCACGTCAGACAAAGTCCAAGGCGCGTATTAAGGCCTTTGATGATCTGGTCGAAGCGCAGGAAAGTCGCACAGTTGGCAAGGCGCAGATACTCATCCAGACGCCGGAGCGTTTGGGCAGCAAAGTGATTGAAGCGAAAAATCTGAGCAAAGCCTTTGGCGACAAGCTTCTGTTTGAAGATTTGAGCTTTACACTGCCACCGGGTGGTATTGTCGGTATTATCGGTCCTAACGGTGCGGGTAAAACCACACTTTTCAAAATGATTACGGGACAGGAAGAACCCGATGGCGGTTCCATCGAACTGGGAGATACGGTCAAGCTTGGCTATGTTGACCAAAGCCGCGATCATCTCGATGCGAGCAAGAATATCTGGGAAGAAGTATCTGACGGGCTGGATTATTTCCAGTTTGGCAAGAATGAAGTGCAGACACGCGCCTATGTCGGTGCGTTTAATTTCAAAGGCACTGATCAGCAAAAGAAAGTCGGTCAGCTTTCCGGCGGTGAACGCAATCGCGTCCATCTTGCCAAGATGCTCAAGGAAGGCGGCAACGTGCTATTGCTGGATGAGCCGACCAACGATCTTGACGTCGAAACGCTACGTGCACTTGAAGACGCGCTGGAAAGCTATGCCGGCTGCGCCGTGGTCATCTCGCATGATCGCTTCTTCCTCGACCGTCTGGCGACCCATATCCTTGCTTTTGAAGGTGACAGCCATGTCGAATGGTTTGAAGGCAATTTTGAAAGCTATGAGGAAGATAAGCGCCGGAGACTGGGCGATGCGGCGGATCGGCCGACACGGGTGGCTTACAAGAAATTGACGCGGTGATAGTTGCTGACATTGGTTGGTTTTGTCCGCCAAATTCGGAAAGCGGACATTAGGATCAGCCCCTAAGGTTTAGATTGCGATGGTTTTCGCGAGAGCACTACTTCGTTTGCAGCTCCGGAATTGGCAAACACTATATCCAGAAGGCCATCTCCGTTCATATCACCCAGCGCAACACCATATGTGTCGGCTTCGCTGGGTATGATTTGCCGCGCGAATTGCCCAGTACCGTCATTAACATAAAATATGTTTGGGCCATCTGCGCCCGCCACCAAATCTATGTCGCCATCTTGGTCAATGTCGCCTGCGGCAAGTGCTTGAACAGCCTCACCTTTTTCTCCGAACGAGCGTGGTTTCTGAAATTTGCTATTGCTATCTTGTTGATAAATTAAGTGCAGCTTGTCGGTAGAGACCAGAACAATATCGAGCTTACCATCGCCATTCATATCAGCGAGTGCCACTTTACGGTGATCTCCTTCGCTGCCGGTTAGCAAGATCGAATGAAAAGTGCCTTTACCGTCATTCTGCATTATCACACTCGCAGCGCCATCTCGGCGAGCGATGACCAAATCAACGTCTCCATCAGAGTCTAGGTCCCCACTAGCAATACCTGTCGATCCATAACCTTTGTCGGGCAGGTCAGTTCCTTCGTAAAAACCGCCTTTTCCATCACCCCTATAGAGCCGGTCGGGTGCTCGACGCGTTACCACCGCCAGATCCAAGCCACCGTCGCCATCTGCATCGATAAGGGCTGCAGATCGAGCAGGTCCAGCACTTTGCGGCACTTCGCCTACCAAACTGTAACGACCATATCCATCATTGGCGAAGGATAGCGTTGGTAGCATGTCTCTTGTCACCACTGCATCCAGATCGCCGTCACCATCCAAATCGCCTGTTTGTACAGTGTAGCTGGCTGATTTTTGACGTCCCAACGGTAAGGCTTCAAGCAGTTTGCCATTTCCAATATTTAGATAAACAAAATCTTGCTGGGCCCAGTGACGCCCGTTTGCAACAATCGCATCCAGATCGCCGTCGCTATCGACATCGGCTAGTGAAACATCCGCCGTCCGATTCCCTTCGATGTCAAATTCAAGGAAGGGATGTTGACGAAATTCGGAAACGGCTTCCTGAGCAACAAGCGATCCTGTTCCGACAAAGGTGGTCGTGGCAGCAGTAATCATTAGGAATTTGAAATAGGATATCGTCGTTCTCCTCCGACAGAGGTGTATCGTCACCATAGTACAGTGTCAATCAGAGTGGGATTTTGATTGGGTTGAACCTTTATTGTCCAATGCCCGCTTCTGCGCCCAAAGCCGCGACTAGGGTTTATCGCAACCGCTTCACAAATAATTGCCCATTATCATCCCGTTTGGTCTGAAAGTTCGGAACCTCTTCAAACATGTCGGACAGACGTGAAAATCCGTAGTTGCGGACATCAAAGCTAGAACGGTTTCCGGCTATCTTGCCGACTTCGCTCAAACTCGCATAGCCTTCTGCATCGCGTTTGCTGGCCTGATAGGCATCGATCAGCAGTTTGAGCAGTTCGTCATCGGCGGTTACATGTTCGTCGGCTTTGTCCGCCTTGATCAGGGCATCGACATCTATGAACCGGCTGCAGGCCTGCTTGAACGCCTCGGGCGTCTTGCTGCTGCCGAAGCCATAGACATCAATGCCTTCCTGGCGGATGCGCATGGCTAGCGGCATGAAGTCGCTGTCGCTGCTCATGATACCGAATCCGCCAATTTTACCGCGGAACAGCAGGTCCATCGCGTCGATCGTCATTTTCATGTCGGTCGCGTTCTTGCCCTTGGTCATGTCAAATTGCTGCTGCGGTTCGATGCCATATTTATGCAGGATATCGACCCAGCCCTTGAGCGACTGTTTGCGCCAATTGCCATAGGCGCGGCGGATATTGACAGTGCCGAGTTCGGCCAGTGCGGTCAGTACCGGATCGATCCCAGCATGACTGGCATTGTCGGCGTCTATTAGCAGGGCGATATTGTCATTATGTGATTTTGTCATGGCGAGCTTGATGAACTCGGCAGGACACGCCTTCAAGGAAAAAAGCTTTTGAAGCCATTAAGGAACAAGCCATTGACCGTTCCAGCTATTATTTTCAGGATCCCAGTCGAACATCGCGCGCCGGTGACCGGTATGGGCCAGATAGAGCCACTCGATGCGGTCAATTTCTACCAGCAAAATCGCGAAATTTTCGCGGGCAGGGGCCACTTCAAAGCCTTCGGGTTTTCGGCCTTCAATGTCTGGATCAAGGCCTGACGTTGGCAAGTTTACTGCGCTGCCTGGCGCAGGATCCGCAAGATAACAGCGCTTGCCATAGAGTGTCGCGTCATTCCAGGCCGATTCACAGGCAGGGCTGTCTTGTTCGATATGTCCCCGGCCGGAGAGGCGCAATTGTACCTTTGCTTCGGGGTGATAGCCGAGGATGGAAACCATGCCTTTGTTACCAATATCAGCGACCTTGGAGGCGCGATGATCGGTATTGAATCGCAGCATGCGATCTTCACGAACCGCTTCCCGCAACACCATGATCCGCTGGCTTGGTTGACCGTCCTCCCTGACTGTCGCAACAGCAGGAGTATGCAAAGGTGATTTGCGGTTTTGCGATCCATCGATCAGCAGGCGCCAGGCTTCTTCCAGAGAGAGCGCTATATCGTCCAGAAAAGGCTGGTTCATTTGCTCCCTTATTCCACCGCTTCAAACAGTCCGGTAGCTTCATCAAGAGTAAAGAGCGTCGCCTCTCCAATAGCGTACCAGGCCCCGTGCAGCTTCAACTCGCCTTGCTTTTCACGCCTGGCAATGAAGGGAAAACTGCGCAGGTTTTTCAGACTGATCTTGATCGCTTCAAGCTCTAGTTCCCTTTGCGGATCAGGCGGGGCAGCGGATACGACTTCGTTGCGGGCATCGGTGATGATGGACATCCATTCATCAATGAACGTGTGACCGGGTTCGCCCAGTTCTCCGCCCTTTAACGCGGCGCTGATACCTCCGCACTGGCCATGACCAAGCACCACGATATGCTTTACGTTCAATCCGGTAACGCCAAATTCTATGGCCGCGGATGCTCCGTGCATTCCACCGCTATCGTCATAGGGTGGAACCAGATTGGCGACATTGCGCAGCGCGAACATCTGTCCCGGTCCGGTATCAAAAATAGTCGCAGGATCCACCCGGCTGTCACAGCAGGAAATGACCATGACCGGCGGCGCCTGACCTTCTTTGGATAGTGCATCATAACGAGCGCGTTGCTTTGGATAGGCATCTTCGCGAAAGCGTTTATACCCCTCCAGTAGCGCATGAAATTCTGGCATTAAAAACGTTCCCCCCGAACGACCTCCACATTTGCGATAGTCAGCAACAGCCCATGGCTGTCCAGCAACGGTGCAAGAACATCAGCCAACTGCCCAGCTTTTTCTTCATTGGCTATCATCAGCACCAGCGATTTGGCAGCCGCCCCGCTAACCTCGTCCTGTTGCCAGCGACCATCCCGGCCGCCGCCAGAAGCAATTTTGATCACGCTCCAGCCCGAAATATCAACCTGTTTCACATAGTTGATGATTTTCGGGATGAGCGGGTTATCCACCAGTATCTCGATCCGTTTTCGTTGCACTGTAGCGACCATGTCTTACCCCAGAAATTTTGCGATTGCGGCAAATAGAGAAATACCGAACAGGATGTTGAAAGGGAAGGTTATACCAAGTGACATGGCCAGATAAATGCCCGGATCGGCTTGAGGGAGGGCAAGGCGCATGGCCGCGGGTACCGCGATATAGGATGCACTGGCGCACAGCACGCCCAATATGGCCGCTGATCCGGGGTCAAGTCCGACCAAGGTTCCGACTACCGTTCCAATTGTTCCGTTAATGATCGGCAGCAATATTCCTAATGTCGCAAGAGGTATCGTAATCTTGCGTGTTTCCAGCAGTCTACGGGCAGCTATCAATCCCATGTCCAGCAGGAAAAGGCAGAGAACCCCTTTAAAGCCGACAGCAAATAATGGCTCGATCGGTGCAAATCCTTCTGCACCGGCGACAAAACCAATTACAAAAGCACCGAGCAGCAAGATAACTGATCCGTTGGTCAAAACTTCGTGCATCAGATTCGAATTGGTGTCATTGGCTGGGTTGTCAGTGTCTTGTAGCCTTTTCGAATAGGCCCGGGCCAACAGCAGACCGGTAATGATCGCCGGAATTTCCATCAGGGCCATGACGCCGACCATGAAGCCATCCGGCCGCAAACCGGTGGCGGTGAGCAGCTCTACTGCGGTCACAAAAGTCACCACGCTAACCGACCCATAATGCGCAGCGACGGCGCCAGCATCAATCGCCCCGAGTTTCGCGAAAGACCGGAGCAAAATAAAAGCAAGGACAGGAAGCGTGAAACCAAGCAGAACGCCGGAAACAGCGGCTGCGGCAAGATCCATGGAGAAGCCGGTAGAAGCCACCTCGACTCCGCCTTTCAGGCCAATGGCTGCCATCAGATAAATGGACATGGCCTTGGCGAAGGCTTCGGGAATGGACAGGTCAGATCGGATGAAAGCAGCAAAAAAACCGAGAATGAAGAACAGGATAACCGGGGAGGTCAGCGTTTCGATAATCATTGCAGCTCACTATTAAATTGAGTTGTTAACCGATTAGCAGTCTGATCGCTGTTGGCAAGCGCGTCCGTCATCGCTATTTGATAGAAATGAACGAAATTACAAAAATCCCGCCGCCGTCAGGAAAACCCGTTCGCCAGCGTAAACCCGACTGGATTCGTGTGAAAGCGCCAATGGGTAAGGGTTTTGAAGAAACCCGAAAACTGATGCGAGAGCATAAGCTGAATACCGTTTGTGAAGAGGCCGCTTGTCCGAATATCGGCGAATGCTGGACCAAGAAGCATGCGACAGTGATGATCCTGGGTGATGTCTGTACGCGGGCCTGTGCCTTTTGTAACGTGAAGACAGGCATGCCGATGCCGGTTGATCCCTTGGAACCCCAACATACGGCAGATGCTGCAGCGAAACTGGGCCTTGAGCATATTGTGATTACGTCGGTCGATCGTGATGATCTGCCCGACGGTGGTGCTAGCCAGTTTGTCAAAGTCATAGAGGCACTTCGCCGGACAACACCGGATACCACGATAGAGATTTTGACACCGGATTTCCGGAACAAGGCGGATGCTGCCGTTGAAGCCATCGTGGCCGCGCGGCCTGACGTCTACAATCACAATCTGGAAACAGTGCCCCGGCTTTATCCCAATATCCGTCCCGGTGCGCGCTATTATGCCTCGCTGCGGTTGCTTGAGCAGGTCAAGCGTCTGGATCCTTCGATCTTCACCAAATCCGGTATCATGCTGGGGCTGAGTGAACAAAGACTGGAAGTGCATCAGGTAATGGATGATATGCGTTCTGCGGACATCGATTTTCTGACCATGGGGCAATATCTGCAGCCGACACCCAAGCATGTGAAGGTGGACGAATTTATCAAACCGCAGGCCTTTGATGCCTATGCGTCCATTGCTCGAGCTAAAGGTTTCTTACTCGTCGCCTCCAGCCCGCTGACCCGATCCAGCTATCACGCTGGCGATGATTTTGCCAAAATGCGTCAGGCGCGTGAGGAAAAGCTAGCCCGTGCCGGCGCATAGGGAGACCCGCGAACTTCCTCACAGCGCCGCGCAGATGTACGCGCTGGTGGCGGATGTCGGGCGTTATGAAGAATTTCTGCCTTGGGTTGTGGGCACGCGGGTCCGTTCAGACAGCGATACCGAAATGGTTGCTGATGTGATTGTCGGTTTCAAAGGATTGCGCGAGCAATTTACATCCCGCGTGGTCAAAAGCGCTACTGACCGGACCATTGAAGTGGATTATCTCGATGGGCCGTTGAAACAGCTTCACAACGAATGGGTTTTTCGCGAACGGGACAGCGGCGGAAGCTATGTCGACTTTTATGTCGCCTTTACTTTCAAAAACAGGATGTTTGAAAAGCTCGCCGGACAGATGTTTGCCAAAGCCTTGCACAAAATGACCAGCGCATTTGTTGAACGTGCTGAAGAGGTCTACGGCAGTAACTATTCAGATGTGTCCGGCAACAACAGTTCCAGCGCAACCAGCACGGCTTGAAGGCGGATATCTGCACGGCTTTTGTCGGCACCGAAATCGTGGCGGTCGGCGACGACATCATCAATGCTTTTTCCCTTTTCCGCTTTGGCAAAAACGACGGTTCCGACCGGTTTTTTCTCTGTTCCACCGCCCGGGCCCGCGACGCCCGTTATCGCGACAGCGACATCACAGCCGGATTTTTCCAGGGCTCCTCGTGCCATGCCCCACGCCACGGCAATTGATACCGCACCAAATGTCTCCAGCAAATCATCGCTGACATCCAGTAGACTCTGCTTTGCGTCATTCGAATATGTATTGAAACCACATTCAAAAACGTCGCTGCTTCCGGCAATTTCGGTAAGCGCCGCCGCAACGAGACCGCCTGTACAGCTTTCCGCAACAGCGATACGTCGGCCGGCTTTGCGATTGGCATCAACGACCCGGTTCGCCAAAGTGACGAGTTCTTCTGGCAATAGATTTTGCATGGCGTTTCGCTAGCCTATTCCGAAGGTGCTTTGCAAATGTTGAAGGGGTCTTTTCTGCCTTCCTGATCATCATTGCTGCCCAGCTGCGCCAACATCACGGTCAAACTGGCCAGATTTGCGGCTGGCATAGGCTCCAATAGCCCATAAACTTTGTCGATTGTAGCGCAGTCTTTGGATTTGACTTCTTGTGCCAGCATTGCGGGAATCATTGCATCTACAAACGGACGCATGGCATCCATTTCGATATTTTCCGGTAAATCCTGACCCGCTATCAACCCAATGGCTGCGCTGGCTTCGGGCCAAGCTTCTTGCGAAGCTGCTTCATATCTTTGCATCTGTTCAGAATCGACCTGAAGCAATGCAGCAGAAGCGGGCAGGGTGCTTGCACATTTGGTTCTGACCGCACCCAAGGCACCGGGCAATATGTAAGTTATGAGAGACTCCGCCGTTTCCGCTGGCATACATTGCTTTGTCTCTGCAGCCTGCGCCGAGGTTGCACTTACCAGCGCGATTGCAGCCGATGCGGCTGAAATTTTTCTGAACATAACTCCTACTCCATCGTTATTGTAGCTACTGCCTGTGCCGCGATGCCTTCCCCGCGCCCGGTAAAGCCCAGGCGTTCTGTGGTTGTCGCCTTTACACTGACCTGATCAACAGAAACACCGAGCATTTCGGCAATATTCTGACGCATTGTTTCCCGGTGGGGTTTGATCTTCGGTGCCTCACAAATCACGGTCATATCAACATTATTGATCCGACCACCTTTCTGTTTGATGACCGACACGGCAAATTCGACAAATTTATCGGAAGATGCCCCACGCCACTGCGGATCAGAGGGCGGAAAGTGATCGCCAATGTCACCCATTCCAGCTGCACCTAGCAGCGCATCCGTTAGGGCATGGAGAAGAACGTCTGCATCGCTATGTCCGGCCAGGCCTTTAACATGATCGATTTTGAGACCACCAAGCCAAAGCTCTTCGCCGGAAGCCAATTGATGAACGTCAAAACCCATTCCCGTACGAATTTGTGCCATATTTTCTTCCGATGATGCAGCAAAGTCAGATGCTGTGGTATATTTTTTCATTGCTTCGTCGCCTTCGACAACAGCTATCTTGTGGCCAGCAGCCCTAAAAACCTGAGCATCGTCGGTCGCTTCTTTGCCGGTAGGCCATGTTGTGTGAGCCTTCACCAATTTATCAAAATTAAACGCTTGCGGAGTTTGCACCCGCCAGAGTTGGCTCCGATCAAGTGTGTCTCCGGCATATTCACCGTCCAGATTTATCGTTGTGTCAATCGTGGGAAGCACTGGAATGGCGGCAGCTTCAACTGTTAACGACCTGAGTAGCCGGTCTATTATGGTATCGGATAGATACGGTCTGGCGGCATCGTGTATGAACACATTTTTTGCGCCACCCGATGCGGCGATGGCCGACAAGCCGTTGCGGACGCTGTCCCGACGTGTTGCGCCGCCAATAACGACTTCATAACCGGACAGACCGGCCATTGCTTCATTCAATTGATGTTCCTGACCGGAGCCGATTACGATCCATATTTTGCTGAAATCCGGATGATCGAGAAAGCTGGCTACGCTGTAGCGGATCATTGGCTGTCCATTGATCTGCGCATATTGCTTGGGCTGTCCCAATCCTGATCGAGCACCTTGGCCGGCTGCAACAATCAGGGCATGGTTTTGTTGGCTGGAGACGCTAGAATCACTCATTACCATTGACCTAGCCCAGTCCTTTCTTGCCTGCCAGCCGCTTTGACGATAAAGGCTGCTTAAATTTTAGGCATATGACATGACATTGAAACCCATCTCGATTGATAAAATCACGATTGACAGCCCGGTATTGCTGGCGCCGATGACTGGTGTAACCGATCTGCCGTTCCGAAAGCTGGTGCGGCGTTTCGGGTCTGGTTTGAACGTCACTGAAATGATTGCCAGCCAGGCGATGATCCGCGAAACGCGTCAATCTTTGCAGAAATGTGCGTGGGACCCGACTGAGGAACCAGTATCGATGCAGCTAGCAGGCTGCTCACCCGACGCTATGGCTGAAGCGGCCAAGCTTAATGAAGATCGAGGCGCGCAGATTATCGACATTAACATGGGCTGCCCGGTCAAAAAGGTCGTGAATGGAGATGCCGGTTCTGCGTTGATGCGGGACCTGCCGCTTGCAGCTGCACTGATTAAGGCCACGGTGAAAGCTGTGAATGTACCGGTCACGGTAAAAATGCGGATGGGCTGGGACCATAACAGCCTGAATGCGCCGGAACTGGCTCATATTGCTGAAGATCTTGGTGCAAAGATGATTACAGTTCATGGCCGGACGCGGTGTCAGATGTACAAAGGCAGCGCAGACTGGACTTTTGTCAGGCAGGTTAAAGAGGCTGTGTCGGTCCCGGTAATCGTCAACGGTGATATCTGTACCATTGACGATTGCGAACAAGCTCTCGCACAAAGCGGCGCTGATGGCCTGATGATCGGCCGCGGTGCCTATGGTAAGCCATGGCTGCTGGGGCAAGTGATGCACTGGTTTGAGCATGGCACAACGCTGCCTGATCCCGACCTGCAAGCCCAATATGCGGTCCTTGAGGAACATTACCGCGCCATGCTGGACCTTTATGGCGAAGATATTGGCGTCAAAGTCGCGCGCAAGCATATCGGTTGGTACACCAAGGGCCTGCCCGGATCCGCTGAATTCCGGAACCTGGCGAACAAGGAAATGGATGCATCAAAAGTGCTTGCGATGCTGCAGGATTTCTATGCACCCTGGCTCGACAAAGCGGCGGCCTGATGACTGGATTGCCGTCGGCAGAGCAGATTTTTGTCGCACTGCCGGACGCCCTGCTGATTATTGATGAAAATCATGAAATTGCGAAAGTAAACCCGGTCGCGGAGCATTTTTTTGGGCAAAGCGCGAAGCATCTCATCGGCGATCATATCTCCAACCAGCTTCAATTTGAAGATGACCGTTTGGTCAACGCCCTGACGGACAAGGATGCTAATGTTGCGGCCCGTCGTGTTGCTGTTACCCTGAAGGGGCGGCAGGGGGGGCTGGTGAATTTTGATATTCATACCATACCTGCTGATCAGCGTTGGCGAATCGTTTCCATTGCGCCGCTGCCAACCGATGGACCGGTGATTGAACAGCAACAAGGTGAGCAGGATCAATTCTCGGTGCGAGCGCCAGATATATTGGGGCATGAGATCAAAAATCCGCTGGCTGCCATAAAGGGGGCGGCGCAACTTCTCGATCGTTCGATTGACCAGGATCAAAGAACATTGACGCACATGATAAAAGGCGAAGTTGAACGGATCGCCAAACTGCTGGACCGGATGCAAAGTCTCTCGACGAACCAGCCCGCCAAACTGGAGCCGGTGAACGTTCATTCACTGATTGATCGTGCTCGTCAGTCGATTGAGACCGCACGGAATGGCGATCTGAAAATTGGCGACCAGTTTGATCCCTCATTGCCGGAGGTGTTGGTGGATCCGGACGCATTGATGCAGATCCTGACCAATCTTCTGGCCAATGCAGTGGACGCTACCAAAGATCTGGAACAGCCGGATATCCGGGTTATCACACGCTATAGCTTTGGCGCATCGCTCTCGGTTCATGGCTCCAATCAGATGGTGCGCCTTCCTGTGGAAATCATTGTCCGGGATAACGGGCCTGGCGTTCCCCCGGAACTCGAACGTGATATTTTCTCACCATTTGTATCAACAAAAAAGGAAGGGCAGGGACTTGGCTTGGCTCTTGTTCGCAAATTGATCAACGATATGAACGGACGTGTTAGATATGAGCGTTCGGGTAGTGCAAAGCATACACAATTCGTTCTGTTTTTGCCGATAGCCACCGAAGGATAACTGATGGTCAAGCAAACCGTATTACTCGTTGAAGATGACCCTTCCGTCAGTCACATTATTTCAACTGCACTAAAGGCGGAAGGTATGGCAGTGGACAGCTGCAAGACTGTGTCCGACCGTGATGCACTGTTGGCCAGTGGCAAATATGATCTGCTTATAACCGACGTCGGTTTGGGTGAAGAAGACGGTATAGCTACTCTGGACGCAGTCAGCGCCCGTGATCCCGACTTGCCGGTCATTGTTATATCTGCACAGAATACGCTAAATACGGCTGTCAGGGCCTCGGAAACTGGTGCTTTTGAGTATTTCCCTAAACCCTTCGATCTCGATGAACTGGTCGAAGTTGTACAGCAGGCAATGAAGCCACCCAGCGAGGGACGTCTTGTAGACACCATGGAGGAGGACAACCTTCCCCTGGTCGGGCGCAGCCAGGCGATGCAGGAAGTATACCGGATGATTGCTCGCTTGTTACGCAACGACTTGTCCGTTTTGATACTTGGAGAATCCGGCACCGGCAAAGAACTGGTTGCAGAAGCGATCCACAATCTGGGCCACCGCAAGGCAGGGCCTTTCATAGCCGTCAATATGGCAGCGATCCCCACTGATCTGATTGAAGCGGAACTGTTCGGTCATGAAAAAGGCGCTTTTACCGGCGCGGTTAGCAGCGCAGCCGGCAAGTTCGAGCAGGCACAGGGCGGTACGTTATTTCTCGATGAAATTGGCGATATGCCGATGCACGCGCAGACACGATTATTGCGCGCCCTGCAATCCGGTGAAATTAACCGCGTCGGCGGTAAGGGGCTGATTAAACTGGATGTTCGCATTGTCGCGGCGACCAATCAGGATTTTGTAAATCTGATTGAGGAAGGTAAATTCCGTGAAGACCTTTACTACCGGATCAATGTTGTCCCAATTGAGCTGCCACCTCTAAGAGACCGTGCCAGCGATATTCCGGCATTGGCGAAACATTTCCTTAATCTGGCAGCATCCGAAGGACTGCCAAAGAAGGTGCTGACAGATGACGGTTTGGAACTACTCTCCCGTCAGGGTTGGCGCGGAAATGTCCGGGAGCTGAAAAACCTCATCTATCGACTTGTTGTAACAGCGCGCGAGGAAGAATTATCGGAAACCGCGATACGGCAGATTCTTCAGTCACAGCAGGGGGAGGAGCATAACCAGTCCCTTGAACATAGTTTTGCAGATCAGGTGAAATCGATTGTCGGTGATCTGTTGCTCGATAAAGAAGATGGCAATTCTCTTTACACCAAGGCCTTGGAAAAATTCGAGCGACCAATGCTTGAGGAAATATTGCGCAAGGCTAATGGCAATCAGATAAAAGCTGCCAATATACTGGGCATAAATCGCAACACGTTGCGGAAAAAATTGACGGAATATGAGATTGACCCAGCGCAATCGCGGTAGAATGATCGGATCACACGTCAAATCGTGACATATTTGTTTCATTAGTGCTGTTTTTACAACGAAACTGTTGTATTAGAGGCACAATGAACGCTCCGCAGGCCCCTATTGAAAAGCGAACACCTGTTTGGTTGCGCCGTTTATCGCTTCTCTCTGAAGATGATAAAGCGATGAAGCGTGTAGAATGGGCTGCCATTTTTCTGTTTCTGGTTACCGCAGGCGGTAGCTACTTTCTATTGAGTTCCCAATCAGGTCGGACTGATTTCATCTCACCTCCGCTCACGGCGGCATTGCTGGTGGCCAATCTTATTCCGGCAATTACGTTGCTGGTCCTACTCGGCCGTCGCATTGCAAAAGGCAGGGCAGCAAAATCTGCCACAGGTACCAGTGGCCGTCTGCATGTTCGTCTGGTCGCATTGTTCTCGCTGGTAGCCAGTGTGCCAATGTTGCTGGTGGTGATCTTTGCGTCACTACTTTTCCAATATGGCGTGGAGTTCTGGTTTTCCGATCGCGCTCGCGGGATGTTGGAAAACGCCAATAGTCTGGCGCGTGGATATTATGATCAAAACCGCCGGGATGTTGGTGCGGAGACGATTACAATGGCCAGTGACCTACGCAGTTTTTTGGCAGAAAAGGGGATCAACCATCCTGAATTTGCAGAAAATTACTCGTTTCAGGTTCTGACCCGCAAACTGAATGAATCGGCAATTATTCAGTTCGGGGAGGATGGGGTTGCGCGCACGGCCGCCGCAGTTAATCCTGACAATAGCGACGAAAACATCAAGATAACCGAACAAGTCATCAATCAACTGATGGCCGGTGAGAATTATGTTGTTACCGCTAAGGCCAACAAGATCGAAGCCGTGACTGTTCTTGATCTGGACTCTCAGGTTTTTTTATATGCTGCCCGTGACTCAGATATGCTGGCTCTCAGTCAATGGGAGAGGGCGCAGTCTGTTCTGGCAGATTATGATAATCTGTTTACCCGATCCCGCAGTCTTCAATTGCAATTCAATATCGCCCTCTTTGTTGTATCCCTTTTCATTGTTGGTCTTGCACTTTGGATCGCGCTGGCAGTGGCGGATCGAATGGTGAGGCCGGTTGGCGAGCTGGTCCATGCCGCCAAGCGGATTACGGAAGGGGACTTGGCGTCCCGGGTACCCGCACCTTTTGAAAAGGATGAAATTGGTACGCTGGGCAGAGCCTTTAACCGCATGACGGAGCGGTTGGAAACACAGACTACGGCATTACTGACCGCCAATGAACAGTTGGGAAGCAGGCGGGCTTTTATCGAAACAGTTCTGGAATCGGTTACGGCAGGGATCATCAGCTTGGACCAGACTGGAAAGGTCCAACTCATAAATTCCCGCGCGCAGGCACTGTTGGCCAAGGAAAGTCAGGATCTGCTGGACAAACAAATATCGGACGTCGCGCCCGAATTCGCAGACCTAATTGGCGAAGGGATTGAGAATACCATTATCCAGTTTTCGTCCGGTAATGAAATCCGCACCCTGGAAGTGAAGATAGTTGGTGGGCAGTCAGGGCATGTCATTACTTTTGAAGATATAACGCAACGGTTGCTGGACCAGCGCCGTGCTGCGTGGTCCGACGTGGCTCGCAGGATTGCCCATGAAATTAAAAACCCTCTGACACCGATCCAATTGGCGGCAGAACGGCTACAGCGGCGCTTTGGCAAGAACGTTACTGAAGGCGGGTCCATATTTTCGCAATTGACCGGAACAATTGTTCGCCAAGTTGGTGATTTGCGTAAGATTGTCGATGAGTTTTCCTCTTTCGCACGAATGCCGAAGCCGGTTTTCCGTGAGGAAAATCTGATTGATATCGTCAAGCAAGCAGTGTTTTTGCAAGAAGTCGCCCATTCCGCGATCAAATTCCGTTTTGAATCCAATGACCAGAACCTGCCCTTGGTTTGTGATCGCAGACAACTGGGGCAAGCGCTAACCAACATCGTCAAAAATGCCGTAGAGGCGATTGAACAAAAAGCGGATACCGCAGAGGATTTCTCGTTCGAAGATGGCCAAATATGCGTAAGTGTTCGTCGAAACGATGATGATGTAGAAGTTCAGCTGGATGACAATGGTATCGGACTGCCGGCAGAGCGCGAACGCATTGTTGAGCCCTATATGACGACGAGAGAAAAGGGTACCGGGCTGGGGCTGGCCATTGTCAAAAAGATAATCGAGGAACATTTCGGCAGTATCGCCTTTACCGATTCATGCGCCGCGGAACAGGGAAGCGGTACCCGTGTGACCATAAACCTGAATCCGACAAAGCTGGCACGCCTGAGTGAGAGCTTTGCCCCACGAAGTGCAGAGACGGAAATACAGGAAACTGTTGGGAAAAAGCGCACCAGCCCCGACGGCGAACGTCTACCACAAACTGATAAACTACCCCCAATTTAGAAGGTCGAAATAATGGCATTAGATATCCTGATTGTTGATGATGAACCCGATATCCGGGAACTGATTTCCGGTGTTCTGGAAGATGACGGTTATGAGACAAGAGTGGCAGCCGACAGCGATTCAGCCCTTGCTGCTGTTAAAGAACGGAAACCGTCTCTTGTCTTGCTGGACGTTTGGTTGAGAGGGTCCCGACTGGACGGACTGGAGCTTTTGACGGAGATAAAAAATATCGATCCAAAGCTGCCTGTAATTGTGATTTCCGGTCATGGTAATATCGATACGGCTGTCGCCGCAATATCACAGGGTGCGGTAGACTTTATCGAAAAACCCTTTGAAGCCGAACATCTTATGCATCTGGTGGCCAGGGCTACTGAAACAGAAAGTCTGCGCCGCGAGAATGAGGCATTGAAAGCCCGGGTCGGTTTTGCTGATGAGTTAACGGGTAACAGCGCGTCGGTTAATTCCGTGCGTGCGACTTTAAAGCGTGTTGCCGGGACGGGCAGTCGTTTGCTTATTTCTGGTCCAGCTGGTGTAGGAAAGGAAGTCGCCGCGCGGCTGATGCACAACTGGAGCACACGGGCAAACGCGCCATTTGTTACGATAAGCGCAGCCCGTTTATCTCCGGAAAGTGTTGAGGAAGAGCTTTTCGGAACCGAGAAAAACGGAACTGTGGAGAAAATCGGGCTGCTGGAAGAAGCTCATGGCGGTACGTTGTTCATTGATGAAGTGGCGGACATGCCGCTTGATA
This sequence comes from Parasphingorhabdus sp., assembly GCF_059726685.1. Classification (NCBI taxonomy): domain Bacteria; kingdom Pseudomonadati; phylum Pseudomonadota; class Alphaproteobacteria; order Sphingomonadales; family Sphingorhabdaceae; genus Parasphingorhabdus; species Parasphingorhabdus sp. The sequence continues at coordinate 2,372,755 of NZ_AP041068.1, read as the reverse complement.
CCCAAGGCAAGATATTGCGTGTTCTAACCGAACAAAGCTTTGCTCGTTTGGGTGGTAATCAACGCGTTAAGGTTGATGTAAGAGTCGTTTCGGCGACATCCCGTAATCTGGACGAAGAAATTCAGGAAAAGCGTTTTCGTGAGGACCTTTTCTACCGGCTCAATGTTGTACCGGTTGAGTTGCCGCCACTAAACCAACGCCGCGAAGATATCCCGACCCTTGTCGAGCATTATTCTGCGCGTTTTGCTGCAGACCAGAGGCTGAATCCGCCAGAAATATCGGCAGAAGCTATGGCTGCTCTCCAAGCATGCGATTGGCCTGGCAATGTTCGTCAATTGCGGAATGTGATTGAGCGGACCATCATCCTCGCACCGAAAGATAATTTTTCGAAAATTGAGATAGAGATGTTGCCGCCCGAGATATTGGGCAATGACGATGATCTGGATCAGGGCGTGGCCTCTTTGATGGGTTCCCCGTTGCGCGAGGCGCGGGAAAGCTTTGAACGTGAATATCTCAAAGTTCAGATCCGAAGATTTTCGGGCAATATTTCAAAAACGGCCAATTTTATTGGAATGGAACGTTCTGCATTGCACAGAAAGCTTAAAATTTTGGGCCTTGCGGCGAAAAAGAAGCAGGCTGCCGAATAAACAATGAACCGTTTCCAGTTGTAGCTTCGCTATTGAATCCATATATGTCGAAAGCGCGGCTCCCCCAATAGCTATAGTCGCAGCTAAAAACCCTCTCTGCGGCCATCTCGCCGCCAAAAACCGGATGTCAAAAATGACCGATAAATCAAATAATTTGCAAGACCTCTTCTTAAACTCTCTCCGCAAATCGAAAATGCCCGTGACCATGTTTCTGGTCAAAGGCGTAAAGTTGCAGGGTATTGTAACCTGGTTCGACAATTTCTCCGTATTGTTGCGGCGTGATGGCCAGTCACAACTGGTTTACAAGCATGCAATTTCGACCATCATGCCATCGCAAAGCCTTGATATGCAGCCATTTTCTGATCTGATGGAACGGGCGAAAGGCCGCAATGGGGTATTGCAGGAAGTGTTTCTGACCGCTGTGCGTGACAGCAACGATCCCGTCACCATGTTTCTGGTAAACGGTGTGATGCTGCAAGGCGAAGTGGCGGCTTATGATCTGTTCTGTATTTTGCTGGAGCGTGAAGGCTTGGCGCAGCTTGTCTACAAGCATGCAATTTCGACCATTCAGCCGAACGGTGCGATAAATCTCGCCGACTATAATAATGCAGATGAAGGCTCTCATTGATCCCATTTGAAAAAAAGGAACTGGACGGCGGTGAAGACAAAGCCGTCATTGTTCACCCCGACCTGGGATCGCTTGGTCAAAATGCACTGGAATATAGGCTGGAAGAGGCGATCGGCCTCGCCCTGGCAATCGGGTTGGAAACAACTTCTGCGCAATATTTTGGCGTTCGTGCGCCAAAGCCGGGGACTTTATTCGGCTCGGGTCAAGTCGATCAGATCAAGACCATATTGGCACAGGACGATGCCAATATCCTGATTGTTGACGGCACGTTGAGCGCTATCCAGCAGCGCAATCTTGAAGAAGAGCTGAAGGTTAAGGTGATTGACCGAACTGGCCTGATTCTTGAGATTTTTGGCGCGAGGGCCGCGACAGCCGAGGGGCGACTGCAGGTGGAACTGGCCCATCTCGACTATCAGGCAGGCCGCCTGGTTCGCAGCTGGACTCACCTTGAACGGCAGCGCGGCGGCTTCGGCTTCCTCGGCGGCCCGGGTGAGACACAGATTGAATCGGATCGCCGGATGATCCGCGACCGTATGGCGAAACTGCGCAAGGAACTTTCGCATCTCCGGAAAACCCGGACGCTACACCGTTCGCGCCGTCAAAAGGCACCTTGGCCAGTTATCGCGCTAGTTGGTTATACAAATGCTGGCAAATCAACGCTTTTTAATCGCCTGACAGGTGCCGAGGTGTTCGCAGAAGACCTGTTGTTCGCGACACTTGATCCCACCATGCGACAATTTCCGCTGCCTGGATATGACAAGGCGATCATCTCTGACACCGTTGGCTTCGTATCTGACTTGCCGACACAGCTGGTCGCCGCCTTTCGCGCGACGTTGGAAGAAGTGACCGCGGCGGATGTGATAATTCACGTCAGGGATATTTCTCATGCTTCCAGTGATGGGCAGGCCCGCGATGTCGAACAGATTCTGTCGGAACTGGGCGTGGACCTGGAAGAGGGGGAGGGGGCTCCCATCATTGAAGCCTGGAACAAGATTGATCTGATCGATTCCGATGATCCGGATAGCATACAGTTACCAGAGCATATTCCCGACAATGTCTGTCCGATATCTGCCGCAACCGGGCAGGGCGTTGATGCGCTGGTGGAGATGGTGACAACCAATTTGTCGCGCAATCATAATATTGAAACCGTGACATTACCTTTGTCGGACGGCAAGCGTCTGGCTTGGTTGCACGAAAATGGACGCGTTCTGGAATCCGAGCAGGAAAATGATGCTCTGATATTGGCTGTCCAGATGTCAAATCGGAACTGGGGACGATTTCACGCGCTTTAGGAAGCGGATTTCGCTTTCTGCCATTCTTCCTCAAGCTCGTCGATCGACATGTCTTTCATATCGCGCGGAGCTGTTCTTTCTACCTTGCTGAAACGTTTGGAGAATTTTCGAGTAGCATCGGCCAGTGCCTGCTCTGCATCCACTCCGTAGTGACGCGATAGGTTCACAGCCGAAAAGAGCAGATCGCCCATTTCCTCATGTATATCTTCCGGGGTCTTGGCTTGTTCCACTTCTTCAAGTTCTTCCAGCAATTTTGCTTTGACGGGTACTTTGTCGGGCCAGTCAAAACCGACCCGCGCGGCCCGCTTCTGAATTTTCTGAGCACGCAGCAGGGCGGGAAGGGCCATCGCAACGCCGTCCAGTGTACTGGATTTACCGGTTTCTGCGCGTTCTTCTGCCTTTATTTGTTCCCAGCCGGGGCTGTTGTCCGCTTCACCAAAAATATGCGGATGGCGCCGGATCATCTTTTCGCAAATAACATCGACCACATCACCGAAAGAAAAATGGCCCTCATCCGATGCAATCTGGCTGTGAAACACGACCTGCAACAGAAGATCACCCAGCTCGTCTTTTAGCCCATCCATATCTTCGCGCTGAATGGCGTCTGCAACTTCATAAGCTTCTTCAACAGTGTAAGGCGCTATGGTTTCAAATGTTTGGACGGTGTCCCATTCGCATCCTGTTTTCGGATCACGTAGCCGCCGCATGACATCAAGAAGGGGTTCAATCACTGATTATCTATCCTCGAACGAATGTTGAGATGATTTAGCAAGCTGCCTGCGGGTTTGGTGCAGGGCAGCGAGAAACCTTTCTTATCGGCTATCTTTGACTCTGCCAATGCTGGATCTGAAACGATTGGTATCCAGAAAAGGGAGCGTTAGCAAAGCTGCTGATTGCATGATTTGTCAGTTTGTGTTCAACAACTTGGCGAGGTTTCAGATTAACAAAACAAACGGAGTTTCAATGACAGCCCCCATAAACGGATATTGCGATCCCCGCTTTGAAGCAGTCAAAGCGGCTTTCGAAACCAACTTTCGTGAACATGGCGATATTGGTGCTTCTGTTGCGATCACGCTTGACGGCGCCTTCGTGGTCGATCTGTGGGGTGGGCATCTGGATGAAGAGCGGACAAAGCCTTGGCAGGAAGACACGCTCGTCAATGTGTGGTCCAGTACCAAAACGATGGCGGCAATGTCACTGCTGCTGCTGGCGGATCGAGGGGAAGTTGATCTCCACGCGCCCGCTGCAAAATATTGGCCGGAATTTTCGCAAGGCGGCAAGGAGGCAGTCGAAGTCCGGCATTTTCTGAGCCACATGGCGGGCCTGTCCGGGATGACGGAACCGGTTGAAGGCGACAGGCTTTATGATTGGGAGTGGATGACCAGTGCGCTCGCACGTCAGGAACCATGGTGGGAACCGGGCACCCAGTCCGGTTACCATGCACTTACCCAGGGGCATCTTATTGGCGAGATCGTAAGAAGGGTGACCGGCCAATCAATTGGCAACTTCTTTCGGCAGGAAATTGCAGAACCAACAAATGCAGATTTTCATATAGGGGCAGGTGAAGAATTGGATGAGCGGATTGGCAATCTGGTTCCGCCTGAAGACACGGTTTCTCCTGATCCGGAGACTATTGCCGGACGGACATTTGCAAATCCCGCCGTCGATGCCACCGAGCCCAGAAAAAGGGAATGGCGCGCGGCCGAAATACCGGCAGCCAATGGTCAGGGAAATGCAAGAAGCATAGTTCGCGCGCAAACAGCCATGGCAAATGGCGGTAAAGCATTTGGCAAGACTTTAATGTCGGAAGCAGGGACCAGGCGTGTTTTCGAAAAGCAGTCTGAGGGAACCGATCTTGTCTTGGGCGTGCCGCTGGTCTTTGGCATGGGCTATGGTCTGAACAGCGCCCTTTTGCCCATCAGCCCAAACCCCAATACCTGTTTCTGGGGTGGTTACGGCGGGTCATCAGTCATAATCGATCAGGATGCCCGGCTATGCTTTTCCTATGTAATGAACAAGATGGAAAGCGGCCTTCTGGGCGACCCGCGTGGATTTGGACTGGCAGCCGCCATGTATGCATCGCTTCAGACTTAGTGGTCTGGTACCTAGTTATCGAAGCCCACAAAGGTGGCGGCTTCATCAATCGACTTGCGGGTTGAAACCACGCCATTTGCGGGAAAAGTCTCGTCCGGCCAGCCTAGCGCGATACTCTTCATTATAACCTGATCATCAGCGATCCCTGCATGTTCACGCACGACTGGCGATTGCATGATGCCCTGACTGTTGATGACTGTACCAAGACCGCGCGACCACGCTGCATTCACCAGTGCAGTCGCAACAGCGCCACAATCGAAAGGTGTGTCGTCGCTGCCATTGAGAACGCGGTCATAAGTGATAATCACGCACACAGGCGCATCGAATTGACGGAACCCGCGCATAACCCAGTCCTGCCGCGCATCCTTGTCATCGCGTTCGATTTTCATGGCGGAAAATAACTGCTTGGCGACGCCGATTTGCCTTTCGCGATGAGGCCCCGCAAAGGCCTCACCCGTTCGAAACTCACGTGATTGTGGTACGCCGGCGAGCATCCGCTCGGTATTACCGTTGCGAATACGTTCCAGCGGCTCACCGGTGATCACATAGAAATTCCAGGGTTGCGTATTCATGGAAGACGGTGCGCGCATCGCCAAGCCGATGATTTCTTCGATAAGCTCCTGTGGAACTGGATCGGGCTTATACCCCCGGATGCTTCGGCGTCCGAGGACAACTTCGTCAAACTGCATTGATAGCTCCGTAAGAAATATCGCTGTTCGCTAGCGTAGAACGGTGAAAATGGGAAGCCCGATTACGGTTGCTTCTCAGCAATATTTTCACAATTGTAATTACTGGTATCACCCTGGTTTTGTCGGTTTCACAACCGAGCGCCATCGTTCATATATTTTGAATGACCAAACCCATAGCAGAGCTGGAAAACCGCCAATTGATCATCCATGCGCTTGACGGGATATTGCGGGAGCTGGATGATGCGAATATCCATCTTGCCGCGGTCAAGATTGTCGAGGCACGTGAAATCTTAATGAACATAGAAGGTAGGGGAGGCACACCCGACTCTGAAGTTAGTTCATAAATGAGATGCCAAGTTTCACTTAAATTCTCTGATCGTAACTATCGGGGTTGAAAGCTGATTCAATCTAAGCTTAACATGTGGGCAACAGGATATGAAAAACAGCCATCACAAAAAGCAGCAACAGCTGAACTCGATCGTACCGTTACCGGACATTTTTGACCGGAACATTGAAGATAAACTCTCTGATCAAGCGCATAAAAGTTATGTTTCCAAGCTGGTTGCCTGCCGTCAGTTTGTCGAACGCCATTTTCAGAAGAATTATGGTATTCCGGCTTATCCTGTTTGCGACATGCTTCTGGCTTTGGAGGTTTCGGATCTCCGAACCATCTCGATTGAATCAATGGCAATTGAGTTGGCGATGCCATTAAAGGTTCTGCAAAGATATCTGGCCATTGCCGAAAGACACAAGTTGATCATTGTGAATGCGAATGCTGAAATTCCAGAAATTTCTCTGGCCGAGAAAGGCGTGGATGATTTGCTCTTGATCACCAATGCAATCTCCGAAGTTGCATTCAAGCTCAGACCATTGGATTCAACAAACCGCTAGAAGAGGGTGCGGTTGAAGAAAAAGGCCGGCTTCCAATCCAATCAATAATTGGTTGATAATATATATTATGTTAAATTATTGATTGGGCGTTGCATTATGTGGTTCCAGGATCATTTCACGCCCCTCTACCCGCCAACTTTTCATTTCTGACAGGAAATTCATTCCCAGAACGTTGGAATCGCCGAATGCTTCGGCCACAACCACTGGCAGGTCTAATGCCGTCATTGGCCCGACCTTCAACGACTGAATGGATCCGCGCTGTGCCTCGACAGTTCCGTTGGCGGTGTTCAGATATGTTGGAAAACCACCTTCATTGATATCTATATTGGCCGCCCGAGCTGTCTTGAGTGTCATGGCGGTCGTTGTGGCACCGCTGTCGATCAAAAACCGGACTGGCATACCGTTTACCTCAGCATCGGCCCAGTAATGGCCATCTAACGATCGCCGTATTTTTAGCGTCCCGCCGACCACTTGCTGTTCGTTTGCGCCGGTCAATTCTCCGGTTACCTTGTTCCACACGCCGACTATTTCATGCTGATAGGAAAATGCGACGATGAATATGGCGAATATTGCGACCCAGCTCAGCGCGGTCCGGACAATCTCGCCCAAGCCGATGCGGCGGGAAAACAATGCGCTGGCAACCAGCACCAAAGCGCCAATCGCAAAAACAAGATTGATATTCTGATCTTCGGTCACGTCTAAATCTCTATCACAAAACCGTCATAAGCGGGCCGGATATCTTCCGGTAATATGGCGCAGAGATGGTTGTAATCCATCGATTTGTCCATATGCGTCAGCAGGCTTAACCGCGGGTTTACGGCCTTTATCAGATCCAGCGTCATGCCGAGATGTGCATGGGTCGGATGCGGTTTTTCGCGGAGTGCATCAACTATGAACACATCACTGGCTTTGAATAATTTCTCCATATCTTCAGTAACTTCACCGAAGTCAGTGGCATAGCATATCGCCTTTCCACCATATTCAAAACGCAGTCCGGCGGACGTAATGCCGCCATGGGGTTGATCTACGCATTTGACGGTTATATCGCCAATTTCCATGTCTGTTGCGAGTGATCGAGCGTCGCAGATTGACGGATGATATTTATGGCCATCAAAAGCGTAAGCGAAACGCTGTTTCAGGCTTTCCAGCGCAAAAGGCCGTGCATAGGCCGGTATTGGCTCCCGTTTTCTGTGAAAGACCTGCCGTAAGTCATCAATACCATGGCAATGATCTGCATGATCATGGGTCCAGATGACATTGTCGATATAATCAATGTCGCAGGCCAGAAACTGCGCGCGGAGATCCGGTGATGTGTCGACCAATATCCGGGTGGTTGGACTTTCGACGATGATCGATACCCTGCTCCGTCGGTTTTTGGGCTCATTCGGATCGCAATCACCCCAATCATTTCCGATTCTGGGTACTCCGGAGGATGTGCCGCAACCGAGAACGGTGAGTTTCATTGCGGGTTTCTGGGTCAAAATCAGGGACGCGCTTTGTTAAACAGACGGTAGAAATTTTCCGCGGTTATCTCGCAAAGTTCAGAATAATCCTCACCACGTAACTCAGCAAGAAACTTGGCTGTATCGGCCACAAAAGCCGGTTCTCCGGTCTTTCCGCGGTGCGGTACCGGTGCAAGAAACGGGGCGTCGGTTTCGACCAACAGTCGGTCCATCGGCAATTTTGCCGCTGTTGCCTGCAAATCCTTGGCATTTTTAAACGTGACGATGCCTGAGATGGAAATATAAAGACCTAAATCCAAAGCTTTATGAGCGAAGTCTTCGCTGGCGGTGAAACAGTGGATTACGCCGGTATAAGCGCCCTGCTCCATTTCTTCGGCCATGATCGCTGCGGTATCGTCCTCTGCATCGCGCGTATGGACAATAATCGGCAACCCCGTCTCGCGCGCTGCATGAATATGCGTGCGAAAGCTCTGTCGCTGGCGATCGCGGTCGCTATGGTCGTAATAATAATCAAGCCCGGTTTCGCCGATGGCGATAACGCGTTCATGTTCGGCTTCCTTGACCAGTTTCGCCAGATCAATATCAGGATGGGCATCGGCTTCGTGAGGATGAATGCCAATGCTGGACCAGACGTCGCTTTCGCGCTCTGCGGTTGCCACGATATCGCGCCATTCGCTCTCGCGGGTCGAGATGTTCAGCATTGCTGTAACGCCGCTCTCCCGTGCGCGATCGAGTACAGCGCCCTGCTCTTCGATCAGGCCCTTATAATTGAGATGACAGTGGCTATCGACGAGCATGATTACCCTTCTCCATCGGCTGCGGGCATGTCCAGACGGGGGAAAATGCCGCTTGGTGCCGGTATTGTCAGGCCAGATTCAATTGCGGTAGCGATATGCTCAAAATCGCGCTCATCGGCACTTTGCGACAAAAGGTCGAGCATTTTGTCGCAACTTTCCGGGATGACCCAGCGCAGCATGATCGCCAGTTGGCGAATGGATTCTGCGGTATAATAAAGCACAGTGTCAGCCCGGGCGGGTTCGGTCTTTCGCAACGCCCAGGGCGCCTGATCAGCAAAATACTGATTGGTTGCACTCAGCCGTTCCCGCAGCAGATCAATGGCCGCGTGGATGGGAAACTCGCCGTTCTCCATCAGTGCGGTCATATCGGCGAAACAAGCTTTCAAATCGCTGATAAGTTGCTCTTCTGCCTGAGTTTTTGGTCCCGCTTCAGGGACCTTTCCATCGCAGTTTTTTGCAATCATCGAAAGGCTACGTTGGGCCAGGTTGCCAAAATTATTCGCAAGATCGGCATTGGTCTTGGTCACAATCATCTCTGCGGAATAGCTGCCGTCCTTGCCGAAAATCACTTCGGACAGCAGAAAATAGCGCAGTTGATCGACACCGAAGGCATCGGCCAAAGCAATAGGATCGACCACATTGCCAACCGATTTTGACATTTTCTGCCCGCGATTGAGCAGGAAACCATGGCCGAATACCTGCTTGGGAAGCGGCAAATTTGCGCTCATCAGAAAAGCGGGCCAGTAAATGGTGTGGAAGCGCACGATATCCTTGCCGATAATATGCGCAATATCTCCGCCCTCGGTCCAGTATTTTGGATAAAGGTCTGTTTTCTCAGGATATCCCAGGCCGGTGAGATAGTTGGTCAGGGCGTCGACCCAGACATACATCACATGATTTTCACTGCCCGGAACTTTGACGCCCCAGTCAAAACTGGTGCGTGAAATGGACAGGTCATTGAGGCCGCCTTCGACAAATTTGATCATCTCGTTGCGGCGGCTGTCCGGTTTCAGAAATCCCGGATTTTCGTTGAAGAGTTTTAACAACGGTTCCTGATATTTAGACAGACGGAAAAACCAGCTTTCCTCAACCGTCCATTCCACCGGCGTGCCTTGCGGAGACAGCTTTTCCTTTGTGCCGCCCTCACCTTCGGCTTCGATCAGCTCGTCTTCGTCATAATAAGCTTCGTCACGAACCGAGTACCAGCCTTCATATTTATCGAGATACAGGTCGCCATTGGTTTCCATGGCCTGCCAGATAGCCTGACTGGCCTTGTGATGATCCGCTTCCGTGGTACGAATGAAACGATCATAAGAAACGTTAAGTTTGTCGCACATCACTATGAATTGATTCGCCATTTCATCGGCAAGTTCCTGTGGAGCGATAGCTTTGGCAGCAGCGGCCTGCGCCATTTTCAGGCCATGTTCGTCCGTGCCGGTCTGAAAGCGGACGTCGCGGCCAGACAGACGCTGAAAGCGCGCAATGGCATCGGTTGCAATGGCTTCATAGGCATGGCCAATATGCGGCGGGCCGTTGGGATAGCTGATCGCCGTCGTGATATAAAATGGATCGGACATGAATTGCTTTCTTGTATCCCTTTCCAAAATCCGGCTCGAATCGTGACAGGGCCTGACGTCTATCGTTTCTCTTTATGCGCGCTCATCGCGTTGGGCAAGCGATCCCATCAGGCTGCCGAGACGAAATATAACCGCCTGGTTATCCAGTGCCTTGGGAGAGGCCATCGCGGCGAGATCGCTGGCTTCGCGCCAGAGCTCGATCGCATTGCCACTGGGCTTGTTACCGGTGGATTTTATATGCTGGGCCATCAGGCTGGGCGCACGGGCCAGAAAGGCCTGATATCGCAGCGTTGCGGCCTTGAGCGATAATTTGCGTGCCAGATCATTTTTGATCTGATTGCTTTTGTCCCCGGTGCGCATGATATCGCGGGCGAGATTTTCGAGCTCGGCCAGCCCGGCATCCACATATTGTAAAGCCCGTCCCGGCGATCCCTCCCCTGCTGCGATCAACGCATTTAATTCCGTCTCTTCCAGTTTAGGGGCGACGCTTGAGAGCACCTGTCGCATCTGATCATCATCCAATGGATCAAAGCGCAATATCTGACAGCGCGACCGGATGGTCGGCAATAGCCGTTCCGGAGCATGGCTTACCAGCAGGAACACTGTGTCCTTGGGCGGTTCTTCGAGATTCTTGAGCAGCGCGTTGGCGCCGCCGCGTTCGAGATCATCAATCGCGTCAATTACGACTACCCGATAGGTCGATATCGAAGCCTGTGTAGCGAATAGTGACTGCAGGTCCCGGATTTGCGCAATAGAGATATTGCGCTTGAGTTCATGCTCTTCCAGCGAATCCACGCCCTCTTCCCGAGCTTTTTTTTCTTCCTTGTCGGTTTTGCCGCCCCGCTGGACAAGCCGGAAGTCCGGATGACTTCGGGCGGCAAGCAGTTTCGCACCCTGGCTTTCGTCATCCAGATCAAATCCACCACCATCCGATGGCCGCTGAATATCGGAATCTAGTAAAAACTGCGCTGCCTGTTTGGCAAATCCCGCTTTGCCCAGACCTTTGGGGCCGGCCAATATCCATGCGTGATGCAGGGTGCCCTTGTCAAAAGACTGCCGGAAAATGCGCTGTGCCTTGTCATGCCCGATGAATGACGTCATGCCGTCAACCTATCAGGTCGGTCAGGTTTTGCAGCAAATTTGCTGTTACATCCTCTGGTGATTGCGATGCATCGACCAATTTTACCCGATCTGGTTCTTCGTCGGCATATTGCCGGAATTTGGCCATGACCGATCGATGATAGTCGCTGTCACGGCCACCTATGCGATCGCTGTCCCCGCGGTCCCGGGCGTCGGCACGGCGTGCGGCGACTTCTTCCGGTAAATCGAGGATGAAAGTGCGATCAGGCATCAGGTTTTCGCTGCCGACACTGTGCAAAGCCATGATATCTTCATCGCTCAATAGTCCGCTGACGCTCTGGTAGGCGCGGCTGCTGTCGACAAACCGGTCGCTGATAACCCATTCACCGCGCTCCAGTGCTGGTTTGATCAGCGAACCGCAATGTTCAGACCTTGCGGCAGCAAATAGCAGCGCCTCGGTCCGCATATTCCATTTTTCATCATGGCCGCTTAGCAGAAGCTCGCGAATGACCTCTGCACCCGGCGTACCACCTGGTTCGCGAGTCAGATGGACTTTAAGTCCCCGGCCTTCAAGAGCGGTCGCCAATGCCTTGGCCTGTGTGGACTTGCCAGTCCCCTCCCCGCCTTCCAGACTGATAAAACGTCCGGTCACGCGAAACCCAGCAAGGATTTAAGTCCAGCCCAGACCCGGTCAAAGAAACCAGCTTCCTCAACCGCCTCTGCTGCGACCAAGGGCATAGACTGGGTACCTGCATCATCAGTGGACACAAGCAGGGTTGCTATTTGCTGACCCGCTGCGATTGGTGCCTTGATTGGGCCAGTATAGCGCACTTTCATGGAGAGCTGTCCGTCAGAACCCTTTGGCAGTGTGGCAAACAAGTCTTTGGGCGCAACCAGATCAACAGAAGAACTATCGCCCAGCTGGACTTCCGCCGTTTGAACCTTTGTGCCCTTTTTAAACAGGTTTTTGGTTTCCCAGGCGTTGAAGCCCCAGTTCATGAATTTTACCGATTCATTGCTGCGTCCGCTATAGCTGTCCAGTCCGGCCAGCACGGAGACAATACGGCGGCCCTTTTGTTCGGCAGAACCCGTAAAACCAAAGCCAGCCTCTTCAGTGTGTCCGGTTTTCAAACCGTCGGCACCGTCGATTTTGCCGAGCAGAGGATTGCGATTGGGCTGCGTAATCGGCTCGCCACTGTTGGTTTTGCCCCAAGTGAACTCGGTCAGTCCGAAGAAATCCTTATAGAGCTTTGGAAAATCAGCAGAAAGCCGGGTTCCCAAAATACCAAGATCGCGCGCGGTTACCAGGGTTTTGCCTTCGTCCGGCCATCCTGTGCTATTCCCAAAGCGGCTGTTTTTCATGCCAATGCGCTTGGCGGTTTTGGTCATCAGAACCGCGAAATTTTCTTCCGTACCACCAATGGCTTCGGCCAAAACGACACTGGCATCATTACCGGATAGTGTGACGACGCCGTGCAACAGGTCTTTGACCGTTGGTTCGTCATTGACGCCGAGAAACATCGTGGAGCCCTGCCCGGTCCATTTTTGCCAAGTTGCCCGCTGGATTTTCACTTTCTGGTCGAGGGTCAGCTTGCCTTTTTCAATCTGGTCAAAAGCAACATAGACGGTCATCATCTTGGCCATCGATGCGGGCGGAATTTGCTTGTCCGCGTTTTTTTCAAACAGGATCGCGCCGGATGACAGGTCTGTCATATAGGCAATCGGTGCGTCGGTTTCATAGACTGGTGCCGCAAGGACAGCAGAGGAAATGGCGAGTAGCGGCAGTGACGCCCAAAAAGTCCTGTTCATTAAATTCCCGGTTCCAGATCAGATGTTAGCAATTGGACCTGCACACCGGATTTTATTTTCCGGGACGCAGGATTCTTGCTTCGTTATAGCCGCGCTTTCGCGCCTGTGCCAGCCCGGCTTTGGCATCATTTTCGGAGGCGTAGGGGCCATAGCGCACACGCCAGATCCGCCCGCTGCCATCGGACATAACCTTTGCTCCGATTTTGCGAGCCATCGCATTGGCGCGGTTCTTGTTACCGAATGCCGCGACTTGAACAGTGTAACCGCCAGCTGCTATCGGGGCTTTGCTTTTCGCCGCCTGCTTTACCGTGCGCTTCTTTGCGGTTTTTGGCGGGTTAGCTTGCTGTCCCGCGCCTTCGATAATGAATTTTCCATCCCGCGAACCAGCCTGCACCGGTGCGGAACTTGATGTCGGGACATAAGAAGCACCAATGCCGCTATTATTGACTGCCCTGCCTGGTGCCGGAGCACTGGCGCGTTGGACTACTGCATCCGGTGTTGGCAATTTGGCGAGATTTTTGCGTAGAATGGTCAACAGGGAATCTGGCGTCGCTATCCGTTCGGTGGCGGCTCCGCCGTTGCGCAGGACGACACGTTCCTGCTCATTCGGATTGACTTTGCGCACCCGTACACCTGCAACGCCTTGTTGATCGATGCCAAGCTGCTTAGCTGCACCATGGGAGAGATCAATCAGCCGATCATTCGCAAACGGGCCGCGGTCATTCACCCTGACCAATATTGTCCGTCCGGTATCCAGAGCGGTGACTTCGACATAGCTCGGCAGCGGCAGCGTTTTATGGGCAGCACTGATGCCGTTCGGGTTAAACCGCTCCCCATTAGCGGTCGGATTGCCGGCGAGTTCGTCACCATACCAGCTGGCGTAGCCGACATTGTCATAGCTAGAGACATCTTCCGGCGTATAGGTTTTGCCGCGGACTTGATAGGGTTTACCGATCTTGACCGGATAGTCGGTTATGCCGCTTGATGCGGAACCGGAAGACGGGGTTGGAACGCGAACATCGGCATTGTCATTCACACCATCAATCGTGCCGCAACTGCCGAGCAAAGCGACAAGTGCGCTGGCACTTAATATTCTAACTGCGAATTTCATCTGCCAATAGCCCCACTGATAACGCGTAAAAATTTGAACAATTATAGTCCAATATCACACGATAATTGCCGGTTAGTAAATATGCGGTCTTTCCTTGCCCATCGGGCTCCAGCAGTGTTGCCATGGTGTTGTTGCTCAAACGCCGTCCCGTTACAGGCGCGACACCCAGCGCGCGCCATTCGGCCATGCTTTTCCACTGGCTGTGCCGTTCATGTACCCTGGGGCACCGCACGGCTTTGGTTTTGTTTTTTATTGCGTCCCGGTTGAGTGACGCAGGAACCCGCACGGCAATGCCCCAAGGCTCACCGCGCCGCCATCCGGCGTTCACGAAATAGTTGGCGATTGACGCAACCGCATCGGCTTCGCTGTTCCAGATGTCCGCATAACCGTCTCCGCTGCCGTCCTTGGCAAGCCGGAGATAAACCGAGGGCAGGAATTGCGGTTTGCCCATGGCCCCTGCCCAGCTGCCCTTCATGGCGGACTGCGGAACACCATTATCGATCATCTTCAGAACCGCGAGAAATTCCGCTTCAAACAAGGTGCGACGCCGACCCTCATAGGCCAAGGTTGCGAGGGCTCTTGGAATATCAAAATTCCCGGTAATCCGGCCGTAATTGGTCTCATGACCGTAAATTGCCATGATCATCGGTCCCGGCACGCCATATTCGCGTTCGACATCGGCCAGTTTTGAAATGAGTTGGCGGTATTTTGCCTTACCGCCGTTAATCCGTGCGGCATCAACATGCCGGCGTTTATACGGTGCGAAGGGCGGAATAGCGCTATTGGGCCGGCCGCCAGGTTGCGACTGGTCAAGCTGAATGACGCGGGGATTATAGGTCAGGCTGGGTAAGACCCTGTCCAGCGTGCGCTGGCTGACACCTTGTTGCAAAGCCTTGCGGCCGACTTGCTGCATATAGCTATCAAAGCCGCTCGTGGACTGCGCAACCGCAGCATTGTCGCTGTGGGAATAGGGTAAATTGAAAAATGCAAGCGCGCTGAGGGCAATCGCAGAGGTGAAACGCATGGAAAACTTCCCTTCTTCAACATGTTGTCGCACAAACTGACTCTCAGGGGAATCCCTAAATATCGCACACGAACAACGACCCGCCGGATAATCTTTATATCACGGCTTTTTCAGCCGGAACATGCAATAGCTATAATAATCTTTGCGCTTTTAAAAAGAGGGCGCTAGGAG
This sequence comes from Parasphingorhabdus sp., assembly GCF_059726685.1. Classification (NCBI taxonomy): domain Bacteria; kingdom Pseudomonadati; phylum Pseudomonadota; class Alphaproteobacteria; order Sphingomonadales; family Sphingorhabdaceae; genus Parasphingorhabdus; species Parasphingorhabdus sp. The sequence goes on along the minus strand of NZ_AP041068.1, from coordinate 2,357,482 downwards.
GCTTTCGGCTAGAGCGGACAGGTGGCAGAGTGGTTGAATGCACCGGTCTTGAAAACCGGCGTGCGTGCAAGCGTACCGTGGGTTCGAATCCCACCCTGTCCGCCAGCCAGCTGAGAGGTTGAAGCGAAGTGCGCTGTGATATCAAGCGGTAGTTTTCTGTATCGCCCACAATGTCGGGACCACCGGACCATCCATCAGTGCAACTTCCTCAATCTGTCTCGCGACATATTGGCTGATCGCGTCTGTGAGTTCCGGGTGCAGTTCCGCAAGCGCGGCGGCGCGTTTGGGAATGGCATCAAGCGCGAGCGCATTGAACGCCCTGCCGGCAGGGCTTCGTGTCCGCCGCGCGACGATTGTATCGCCGAAATGGATAAGTCCCGCCTCCATCGCTTCCCGTCCGAGATAGCCTTCATAATCCTCCGATGGAGGCACGCCGTCATCCAGATATGCATCGTCGATGATGATCCAACCGCTATCGCGCACGACGGTGCGAAGCATGCTCATGGTCTTGGCGGGATCGCCAAGCACCGGTCCGACCGCTATCATCAAAACGGCATCGTAACGCATAGGTTTGGCGAGCGACTGGCGCAAATCGGCCGCGACGAATCTACAGCGCTGTTGCAGCCCCGCTTCCTTCGCCGACTGCCGCGCAATATCGATGAACGGCGGATGACCGTCTACGCCTGTGACTTCGGCTTCAAAAGCCCGCGCCACCCGGGTTGCTATGTCCCCTCGTCCGCACCCCAGATCCAGAACAGTGCCGCCACTTGGGAAGCCGACTTCGCTGAGAATTTTGACAATGTCGTCCTCAGAACCACTCAACGAGGGCAAGTCCTGAAGCAGATATGGCAAGTGCGGCAGCAGGCACTCCGGCGCCTCCATCGCATAGGCCACCTCGTTGAGCAGGGTCTTCATAACCATTTTACTTTGTCAGCTCCTTGGTCCTTCCTCGCTCCTTTCGGGAACATAGGGATCATCCTCAGGTTCGTCGCTTGGCTCTGCCGGGCCGGCGTCGGGATCATAGCCTTCCGGGATAAACTCATCCGACGATGATTCGACATCTTCACTCGAAGATACGCATGCACTGACCAGCAGGAGCGCGGCGCCTGAAAAGATTAACTTATACATGATTTTTTCCTTCTTGCGGGTCCCGCCTGCTTTTAGGAAAGTCATGCATAAAAGAGCGAACGCGCGATGCGAACACTATGCGACGTTATGACCAATAGCTGAGATTTGTGCCATTTTCTGCCATGGTTGAACTTGTCGCGGCGACGCATTGGTCAACTTGGGGCGCACGCTTCGGCGATAATCTAGTCTATGCCGGAGGACGAAATTCTCTATTCTTCTTTCACCGGCATGGTACCCGAACTCATGTAACCCGAATAACCGTCAGTGAAGGAAAACAGAACGCCGTCAGCTTCTTCGGTAGCATAAGTTGTGGCTTCCTGTTCCGTACTGCCAAATTCCAGTTCATCCTTTTTCATCGCTGCTATCATGGCGCTGCGTTCATCTGTGCAAGCGTTCTTGGCGGCTTTTTTAAACGGGCCGCGCGCGGTTTTCTGGGTAAGATGGGTGACGGTGAAATCGGTTAGGCAGTTCGAGTAATTGACCCTGCTCGTTTCCGCATCGACCATACCGGCACTTAAGAGGGCGACAGTTGTTAATATGAACATAAAATCCTCCTAAAAGCTATGACGGAACTATATCATAACATACCGGTATAATGCTATGAAAAGCGTATCTGGAGCGATGACGGGGCCTTTTCCTCAATCACAAAAAATGGCCTTTTTTGTCAAATATTAGAGAATCTTGAGTCGATAGCCTGACAGTCTGTCATAAAATGGCCGGCACGCATCCGCTACTTTTCGCTGGGCATCGGACAGCACGGGTTCGCTTTCCTTTGGCGGTGCGAATGTTGTGGTATCTATGACCCGGTTATACCAGTGTGAGGCCCATATCCCGTCCGTATCCCGTGTCCCTGTGTTCCAGCGCAGCATCGCCGAGTCCCAAGGAATATCAAGCGCCCCGCAAAGCGCCTTCAAATGGCTTTCGGGATTGTGCAATATATCCGCGCTATCCATCACGATCGGCGCAGAGCCGGTGATTTGAGCGGCCTGGTCAAAATATTCAACCTGTCTCTGATATCCCAGATCATCGGGCGTGACTTCCACCCGTTTGGCGGCATAGCTGGCGACGACCTGCTCCGGTTTACGGATCAGGAAGGCGTGTCGATGCTCCGGAAAGTCGGCAACAGAAATCTTATCAACCATGTGATGCGGCATATGTTTCTGATACCAAAGCGCCTTTTCGCCCGGAACCGACCCGCGCATTGCCGATGTAACGGCATCCCAATCGCAATCCATCGAAGCAATGATCTGATCCGCCATTGGCTGCTGAAAACCAGTCTTTTTGAGGAATGCCCCGTAAAATGGCTCATCGGTGACAGCACAATCGCTGCGGCTGCCAAAGCTGCGCATCATCGCGGTCGAGATGTTGCGCGGGCCCGACCACATGGCAATACGAACGGGCTGTGACGTCATGACGCCGTGTCTCTTTCGATCAGCGCTTTGTAAAGGGTTTGCAGACGTTCGACCATCGGCCCCCTGCCCTCGCTCAGTAAGCGCCCATCGACCTCTGTTGCGGGCACAACACCAGCAAAAGTCCCGGTCACAAAGGCTTCATCGGCACCATATACATCGGTCAGGGAGAAATTCTTTTCAAACACCGGAATATCATTCTCGCGGCAAAGCTGGATAACATTGCTCCGCGTGATCCCGCCCAGGCAATAGTCACCGCTGGATGTCCACACTTCGCCTTTACGGACAATGAAGAAATGCGTGCTGTTGCAAGTGGCGACAAAACCCTGCGGATCCAGCATCAACGCTTCATCTGCCCCCGCCTGTGTCGCCTGAATACAGGCCGTTATGCAGTTCAGCTTGCTGTGCGAGTTCAATTTCGGATCCTGCACCGCCGGATCGCCGCGCCGGACATGGACGGTAAACAACCGGATGCCGTTCTCGACCGTGCTTGGCAGAGCTTCCTTATATTCGGGAATAATAACAATGGTCGCGGGCGAAATTACCACCCTGGGGTCCTGATAAGGCGTCGAGCGGATACCGCGTGTCACCATCAGGCGGATATGGCAAGCGGTCATGCCATTAGCCTCTATCGTCTCATAAAGCCGCGCGACCAGCTCTTCCCGGCTGATGCCAATATCCATGGCGATGGCTTTGGCGCCTTCGAACAAGCGATCCATATGCGCGCCGAGAAACGCTATACGGCTCTTGTGGACCCGCAAGCCTTCCCAAACCCCGTCACCCAGCATGAAACCGCTGTCAAACACCGACACCATGGCCTCGGCCCGCGGTGTGATAGTGCCGTTGACGTTGATCAGGATCGTTTCGTTGCGAGCATCCTCGACATAATCATGCGTGCCTTTTGCCATCCTATCGTTCCCTACTTTACACCTCTCCCCTTGATAGGGAGAAAGACGATGCCTCACATATGCAAAACCCGCTCATAAGCGTCGAGCACGCTTTCGTGTATCATTTCGCTCAGAGTTGGATGCGGGAAGACGGTATTCATCAATTCCGCTTCGGTTGTCTCCAGCGTCTTGCCCACGGTATAGCCTTGGATCAGCTCGGTCACTTCCGCACCGATCATATGTGCGCCCAGCAATTCACCGGTTTTGGCATCGAACACGGTTTTGATAAAGCCTTCCGTCTCGCCCAGTGCGATGGCCTTACCGTTACCGATAAACGGGAAATTCCCGACTTTGACGTCATGACCGGCTTCCTTAGCCTTGGCCTCTGTCAGGCCGACGCTGGCAATTTGCGGATGGCAATAGGTGCAGCCCGGGATGTTATTCACATCCATGGCATGCGGGTGGCCGCCTGCTATGGCTTCTACCGCGATAACGCCTTCATGACTGGCCTTGTGCGCCAGCCAGGGGCCGCCGGTGACGTCGCCGATAGCATAAATGCCCTCGACATTGGTTCGGCACATCGCGTCCGTCTTGATATGGAAGCGCTCATCAGGTTCGATGCCCAGTTCGTCCAGACCGACCGTTTCTACATTGGGCTGGATGCCGACCGCGACAATGACGTGACTGAAGTCATGGCTGGCTTTCTTGCCTTTGCTGTCTTCAATCTCCGCCTGGACGCCCTTGGCCGATGTCTCGATGCTCTTGACGCCAGCGCCGGTCATGATCGTCATGCCCTGCTTTTTCAGGGATTTTTCGAGGAATTTTGAGATTTCCTCGTCCTCCACCGGAACAACGCGGTCCATCATCTCGACCACGGTCACGTCCGCGCCCATATCATTATAGAAGCTTGCAAATTCGATCCCGATCGCGCCAGAGCCGATAACCAGCAGTTTCTTGGGCATTTCCGGCGGCGTCATGGCGTGGCGGTAGGTCCAGATGCGTTTGCCGTCCGCCTTGGCAAAGGGCAGATCGCGAGCCCGTGCGCCGGTGGCGATGATGATATTCTTGGCGGTGAGCTCTTCCTCGCCCTTCTCCGTCTTGACGGCCACCTTGCCTTTCTCAACAATCTTGCCATCGCCCATGACAACATCAATCTTGTTCTTCTTCATTAGGCCAGTGACGCCCCGGTTCAATTGCTTCGCAACCCCACGAGAGCGTTTGACCACCGCGTCGAGATCGGCACTGATTTTTTCCGCTGCCAGACCGTAGTCCGCGGCATGCTTCATATTGTGAAAGACTTCTGCTGAACGCAGTAGTGCCTTGGTCGGGATACAGCCCCAGTTTAGGCAGATGCCGCCGAGATTTTCGCGCTCCACTATGGCGGTTTTGAGGCCGAGTTGGGAAGCCCGGATCGCCGCGACATAACCGCCGGGACCGGAACCGAGAACGATGAGATCGTAGGATTTTGCCATTTTGTTCCTTTATTTCTGCTCCTCTTCCGTGAGGGACAGGAGACTAGAGCTTTTGCAATTGTGATTAAGCCAGCATCCCCAACGGGTTCTCCACCAGCTCTTTAAACACCTGCATCAACTGCGCGCCGTCGGCGCCGTCAATGGCCCGGTGGTCGAAGCTGCCGGTGGCGCTCATGATGGTCGCGATTTGCAGGCTGTCATCAATGACATGGGGGCGCTTCTGTCCTGCCCCGATGGCCATGATCATCGCCTGTGGTGGGTTGATGACCGCATCGAAATTCTTGATGCCGAACATACCCATATTGGAAATGCTCGCCGTGCCGCCCTGATACTCGTGCATCTTGAGCTTGCCGTCCTTGGCGCGGCCTGCGAGATCTTTCATCTCGGTGGAGATGGTGCTGAGTGATTTTGTGTCGGCGCTGGTGATAATCGGCGTGATCAAGCCGCCGGGAATGCTCACGGCCACCGAGATATCGGCGCGGGCAAATGTCTTGAGCTGATCGCCGTCAATTGAGACATTGCATTTCGGAACTTGCATCAGCGAGACCGCCAGCGCCTTGATCAGCAGATCATTGACCGACAGTTTGACGCCGCGTGGTTCCAGCGTCGCATTGAGTTCGCTACGCAGTTTGAGCAGCTTGTCGAGCTGGATATCCACGGTGAGATAGATATGCGGTATGGTCTGCTTCGCCTCGGTCAGGCGGCGGGCAATGGTCTTGCGCATGCCCGACAGCTTTTCGGATGTATGCGGGATATCGAAGTCATTGGCCGCCGGTGCCGGTGCAGGCGTGGCGGCGGGCGCTGGTGCGGGCGCAGCGGTTGCGGTTTTAACTGGCGCTGAGCCGCCTTCGGCCGCATCAATATCCGCCTTGATAATCCGTCCGCCGGGACCGGAGCCGCTGAGCGCGCCGAGATCAACGCCTTTCTGCTCGGCCAGACGCCGGGCCAGCGGGCTGACCTTGATCCGCTCTCCATCGGACGCCGGGGCGTCACCTTTCGGGGCCGGGTCCGTAACCTTTGGAGTAACGTCCTGTGACGGTTTCGCAGGCTTTTCCTCACCTTTCGGAGCGGGTGCTTCCTTCTTGGGCTTCTCCGCGGAACCTTCACCACCTTTCGAGGCCTCAGCAACATCTTCGCCCTCTTCAGCAATGATAGCAATCACTTCGCCGACTTTGACATTATCGGTCCCTTCGGCAACGACAATCTTAGCAATCGTGCCTTCATCAACCGCTTCAAACTCCATCGTCGCCTTGTCAGTCTCAATCTCGGCCAATAGATCGCCAGAAGCGACCTCATCGCCCTCTTTGACTAGCCATTTGGCCAGCGTCCCCTCTTCCATCGTCGGTGACAAAGCGGGCATTTGAAGGTTGATCGGCATGGAGAGGAAACCCTTATTCTATATCAACGTTGCAGGCGTTTATGCGCAAATCACAGGAAAGCGCAAGCTGTGTAAATCTTGCATATCACAGGCTTTTATCGCAAGCATGGTTTTAATAGTAGAAATGCGCTGTCAGTTGGGGAGTTTTCATGCGTACTTACCTAGTGGTTATTGACGAAACCGAGGAGGCAAGCATAGCGCTTCGTTTCGCTTCACGCCGGGCGATGAAAACCAATGGTGCTTTGCACATATTGGCGTTGGTGGAGAGCGAAGGATTCGTTGCTTGGGGCGGCGTACAGGCTACGTTAGAGGAAGAAGCCAAGAACCGGGCCGAAGCTTTAGTTTCAAGCGCTGCGGGTACTTTGTTTGACGAAACCGGAATCAGGCCCTCTATCACCGTCAAGGAAGGTAAAGGCGCCAAGGATGTTCGCAAATTGATGGACGAGATTGACGGATTGGCGGCCCTCGTTCTGGGTGCCGCTGGTAATGGTTCGCCTGGTCCGTTGGTGACTCACTTTGCGGCAACGGAAGCGGGTACCCTCCCCTGCCCGGTAATGGTTGTACCCGGGTCACTGAGCAAGGAAGAGATTGACCGCCTAAGTTAGGAATTCAGCCCAGTTCGCCGCGCGCCGGATAATCATTGGCCAGCGCGTAGTCTATACCCATCATCAATTGATCTAGTGGCGGCCGTGTAAATGGCATGCTTTGGACGCTGGCAAAATAGAGTGTCTGGTCTGGACGGACCAGAAACAGAGCCGGTTCAGAGAAAATCGAAGGTTCCGGGCTGTCTGGTCGTCCGGCAGAGATATACAGACCCAGTTCACGAGCTATGTCTTCGCTCAGACCATAGCCAAGCATCAGCTCATCAATGCCCCAATCATGGGCCGACTTTTGGGCGCGTTCCTGATCATCCATGCTGATGGCGACAGCAGTAACGCCGCGTTCGGCGAAATCACCGAGCTTGCTTTGCAGGTCGCGCAATTGCCCTTTGCAGATCGGGCAATGCAGACCACGATAGAATAACAACAGAGTAAAGTTATCACCGGCACGTTGGCTGAGTTGAAACTGCCCGCCATCTGTCATCGGTACAGTGAAATCTGGAACGGCTTGAGTCGGTATCAGGGTCGTCATCAGGATATCCTTTTATGATTGTGCCTGCTTATTCGTTCCCTGTGCTCATCCGGTTACATTATCGGCTGCGATGACGAATATTTGCCGGACGACCGCGTTTTCCTTTACGATGCGGCTTTCCTTTGGGGCCACTGCGTCCGCGCCGGGGCTCATGGCGACCCGGCATGTGATTGGCTCCTTCCGCAAGTTCAAAGAGCAGGCTACCTGTGGCAGCATTGGCTTCGACCAATCGCAAATCGAGCTTTTGCCCGATATTATAGGTTACGCCTGTTTCAACACCCTCGAGTTGTTGCTTTTGCTCGTCATAGTCGAACCGTTCCACACCCAGTGTCCGGACAGGAACCAGGCCGTCGCCACCCAATTCCTCTACAGTGGCGAAGAACCCGAAATTCTGGACACCGGTGATCCGGCATTTCAGTATCTGACCAACATGATCGGATAAATGGGCCGAGATATAACGATCCACCGTCTCACGTTCGGCCATCATCGCGCGCCGTTCCAGTTGGCTGATCTTTTCGGATATCAGGTCCAGCTTGTCAGCCATGTCCTTGCTCAACCCGCTTTGTGCAGGGATTAGATCATTCTTGGGTTTCGGCTGTTCCAATTTGCAACCACTCACCAAAGCGCGGTGCACAATCAGGTCGGCATAGCGCCGAATGGGGCTGGTGAAGTGTGCATAGCTGCCCAGCGAAAGTCCAAAATGCCCCATGTTGGTGGACCCATAATAGGCCTGTGTCTGACTGCGCAATATCTGCTCCATGACCAGAGGCAAAATCTCCGCCTCGCCAACTTGCTCAATCAGGCGATTGAATACTGATGGCTTGATTACCTGCCCCATCGCAAAACTGACATCAAAGCTCTTGAGATAGTCCTTGAGCGCGATGAGCTTCTCGCGCGAGGGTACTTCGTGAACCCGGTAAATAAGCGGTGATTTCTTGGATTCGAGCATTTTAGCCGCAGCGACGTTGGCCGCGATCATATAGTCCTCTACCAGGCGGTGCGCATCGAGCCGTTCTCGCGTCGCAATCTCGGCAATCCGGCCCTGATCATCCAGGACTACCCGCTTTTCCGGCAAATCGAGGTTTAGCGGTTCCCTGTCATCTCTGGCTTTTGCAAGTAATTTCCAGCAGGCCCAAAGCGGTTCAAGGGCGCTTGCCTTCATCGGGTGATCAAACTTCCCGTCTATGGCAGCCTGCGCATCTTCATAGGCGATATTGCCGGTCAGCCGCACAATCGTGCGCGAAAACCTAGAGGATATGACCTTGCCCTTGGCATTGATTTTTAGATGACACGCCAAAGCCGCTCGATCGACATTCTGCTTGAGCGAGCATACATCTGTTGACAGTGCCTCCGGTAACATCGGCACGACCCGGTCCGGGAAATAGACACTATTGCCGCGTTTATATGCTTCGCGGTCAAGCTTGCTGCCGCTTCGAACATAGAATGACACATCGGCGATCGCGACAATCGCCTTGAAACCACCCGTATTATCGGGGTCATCATCGGGTGCCGCCCAGATAGCATCGTCATGGTCGCGCGCATCGGCAGGATCGATCGCAACTATGGGCAGATCGGTGAGATCTTCCCTGTCCTCTTTGCTGAGTTCCAGCTTGGTGGCATGCGCGGCTTCATCCAAAACATCTGTCGGAAATTCTAGCGGAATTTCATATTTATGGATGGCGATCAGGCTGAATGATTTGGGTGCAAAAGGATCACCTAGGACTTCTTTAACGCGTGCCTTCACTTGACTACCGCGACCGACGGGCTCTGCAAGAACGAGGTTTCCTAACTCCGCGTCACCCAAATCGGATATAGCTGTGCTGCGTCTAATTTTTCGATCTACAGGCTTCAGCCAGAACCGGTCGCGCTCGTCCTTTTCGACAACGCCCATCAGCATATCACTGCTTTGGGCAATTTTCTTCATCATGAAGGCGATATGGCCCTGACCACGTTCTTCCGTGCGCGCGAGAATACGGTCACCAACAGCCAAGGCCGCGCGGCGACCACGCTCCTTGATACGCAGCCGGGGTGCGGGGGCTTCGGCTTCCCAGCGTTCGGGCATGCCAATCGCCTCATTGCCGTCGATTTCGACGATTTTCAGCACCGTGACCTTGGGAATACCGCCCATTTTGTGAAAGGCCCGGCCAGGTGTGCTGTCGATCAGGCCTTCGTCGGCCATGTCTTTCAGCAAAGCCTTGAGAGCAATTTTGTCCGACCCACGTAAGCGAAAGGCTTTGGCGATTTCGCGTTTACCGGCGGGTTGGTCCGACTTTTCGATAAAGTCCAATATCTGTTTGCGCGACGGAACCTGTCTTGGCTTGTGAGATTTGGACGATTTCGCCATTAATAGGCTTTGCCGATAAGAATCCGTTCGACCGCTGGCTTACCCGTGAAAATACAATTGCCGTCCACCGCTGCCGCTTCGTTCGGTACATTGCGGAAGGTCAGTTTCAGTTTTTTCAGTCTCTCTTCAATCTGATCAAGTTCTTCTCCGGTTGCACGGCACCATTGGACTTCCAACCAACCGGGATATTTTTTGTTCTCTTTGTAGAATTTCTGAACATCCGTAAAATCGGTCAAACCGCGCCTAATATTGGAATCCAGTCGTTGCTTGGCTTCACCATGCAGTTTGGATTGAATTTCTTCCAACAACGCCGGCACCTGGTCCGCAAAGGTATCTTTCGCAAGAATCTGCGCATCAAGCTTGCCATTATCCTTGTACAGCGCATCGCGGCGAAGAGCGGAGACATTGCCTTCCGCGACATCGCGAGGACCAATTTCAAGAATAAGCGGCGCACCTTTTTTGACCCAGGCCCAGCGTTTGTTCGATGCCTTGGCACCGCTCTTGTCGAGTTTCACCCGGACATTCTCATCAAAAGCCCGCAGTCCGGACAATTGTTTCGTAAGCGCGGTACAAAAATCGAGAACCTCTTCATCCTCTGGCTTGTCGCGCAACATGGGAATGATCACCACTTGATAAGGCGCAATAAGCGGAGGTACGCGTAAGCCATCATCGTCGCCATGCGTCATGATCACGCCGCCGATGAGCCGCGTGGACGTGCCCCAACTCGTTGTGTAAGCGAATTGGAACTGCCCTTCCTTGTCCTGATAGCGGATATTTTGAGCCTTGGAGAAAGTCTGGCCCAAGAAATGCGATGTGCCAGCTTGCAATGCCTTACCATCCTGCATCATTGCTTCGATGGAATAGGTGGCGTCCGCGCCAGGAAAACGCTCATTTTCGGGTTTCTCGCCAGCAACAACAGGCATCGCCAGCACATCTTCAGAGAAGCTGCGGTACATTTCCAATATGTCGAGCGTTTCTTCCATCGCTTCGTCGCGGGTGGCGTGGGCGGTATGGCCCTCTTGCCAAAGAAACTCGCTGGTACGCAGGAACATCCGTGTCCGCATTTCCCAGCGCACAACATTGGCCCACTGGTTGATCATAACTGGCAGGTCGCGCCAGCTTTGTACCCAGCGCGAAAAGGCCGTACCGATCACCGTTTCGGACGTTGGCCGGACCACCAAGGGTTCTTCAAGCTTTGCCTCTGGATCGACAACAAGGCCATCGCTATCGTCCTTCATCAACCGATGATGCGTAACAACCGCCATTTCCTTGGCAAAGCCATCGACATGTTCGGCTTCCTTGGCGAAATAACTCAGCGGAATGAACAATGGGAAATAGCAGTTTTCATGACCGGTAGCCTTGATCCGCTGATCCATGAGAAACTGCACCCGCTCCCAGATGCCATAGCCCCACGGCCGCATGACCATGCATCCCCGCACGCCGGACTCTTCAGCCAAATCGGCTTCGGCAATAAGCTGCTGATACCAAGCTGAAAAGTCAGCTTCTCTGGTTACGGATAGAGCATTTTTCTTCACGTATTCTGTTCCTGTCGGAAAAGTTTCAAAAATTCGGAGACGCGGAGGCGTAAAATCAATCGTCGAGATTATCGATCTTCGATTGAATGTCCGCCAGCTGTTGTTTGAGATCCATAATCTCTTTGTCTTTGGCAGACATTTCTTCCTCTTCCGGCTCTGGTTCTGACACGGGCTCTTCATCATTAGAGGCCGTTTTGTCACCAAGTCCGAGCGGGTTTAACGCTTTTTCGACGACGCTGCCCAGTGGGCTGGATTTCAAGGCATTTTCAATGGCTTCCTGAAATTGCTTCTGGTTCTTGACGGCCATCTGTCCCAAGGGGTTTTTATTGAGAGCCCCTTCGACAGCTTCCTGAAACTGTTTCTGGTTTTTGCGAAAATTGTCCATTGATGCTTCAAGATAGGACGGCATCAGCGACTGCATGCTGTTGCCATACATGGAGATAAGCTGGCGCAGGAAATTGACCGGCAACATATTCTGCCCGCTGCTTTCCTCATCAACGATAATCTGGGTGAGCACATTATGTGTAATGTCATCACCGGTTTTCGCATCGACGACCACGAAGTCGACATCATCACGTGTCATTTCTGCCAAAAAATCAAGTGTGATATAGTTTGATGTCTGAGTATTATAGAGCCGCCGGTTGGCATATTTTTTAATTATGATCGGGCCGTCCGGATCACCCTTTTTTGTCTTCGCCATGTTATCTCCTGTGAACCATATCGCCATTTTTTATCATATTAAGTCGATAGAGCTTGAAAATTCTTTGCTATTCCGACCGCTTTAGACAAAATTGTGCATCGCCGCAACCAAAGCTGCTCGCTGAGTTTTGTATATTGCAATCGGCGCGGAATTTAGCCGATTAGTTCATGTGCGTTTGCGATATGGCAGATGCTCAAATCAAGCCCAGTAACGGCTGTAACGATTGCCCAGACCAGTTATCAGTTCATATTGCGACAGGCCGGACTGGCGCGATGCTCTCAGCAGATCATAATCCGCAGATATCCAATCAGATTCTTTAAGGTCAGGAGCGTCGGATATATCAACCGCAACCAAATCCATTGATATACGGCCGAGAACGGGAAGCTTGGTCTGATCCTTGAAAAATATACCTGTATTGGAAAAGCCGCGCAAATATCCGTCGGCATATCCCATCGCCAATATGGCAATTGGATGGTCTCTTTCAGCTGTATATTTGGCGTTATAGCCCACTTGATCGCCATGTTGCAGGTTACGGGTCTGTAGAATTTGCACTTCCGGGAAAGCCACCTGCTGAATTGCCTCAACAAGCGCCGGTCTTTGCTTTCCTCCGTAAAGAGACAACCCAGGTCTGGTGCAGTCGAAATGATAGTTTTGCCCCAAAGCGATACCTGCGCTGTTGCTGAGGCTCCGTCGCTTCCCGGGCACAAGTTGCAGCGCGTTGGCAAACTGATCCAGTTGAGCTTCGTTTTGGGAGACATCCTCGTCTGCAGAAGCCAGGTGGCTCATAACAATGTCGATATTCAATTCGGTCCAGTCGCACTGCTGCAATTCGGAAACATTGATGCCCAGGCGGTTCATCCCGCTATTGATCATTAGATCGCATGGACGCCCTGTTTCACGCCATCGCGCTGCTTGTTCCATGCTGTTCAATACCGGTTTGGCCGATGATGTAATGGCAAATGGCATATCTTCCAGACGCACACCGTTTAGGACGGAGATATTGGTATGTGCCTCCGCACAAGCTTCTATCTCCCCGGCTTCCTGCCAATTGGCGACATAGAAATCCCGGCAACCTGCGGATTGCAGACGCTGAAAAACTTCAACCGCGCCAAGGCCGTAAGCGTTGGCCTTTATCGCTGCTCCAGCGCTGGCAGCGCCGCTCATGTCATCCAGGGCGTGCCAATTGGATAGCAAGGCGCCGGCATCCAAGCGCAGCCTTACGGGTGATGGTATATCAGTGACTTTATCGCTCATGATGCGGCGATAGTCAGTTTAATCTGCTTCGTCGAGTGCTGCTTCCGGGTCGTTGGGAATGCCCCACCAAGCTATGATCACTCCAAAGGCAACGACGACCCAAGTATACCAGAGGCCTGAATAGACATCACCCGATCGGGCAACGATATAGCCTGCTATCAGTGGCAGAAAGCCGCCGAGATATCCCGCCCCGATATGGTAAGGTATCGACATGGAGCTATAGCGGATTTTTGGTGGGAACATCTCAGCTAACAGCGCCGCTACTGATCCGTAAGTGAGTGCGCTGAGCGCGCCCAAAACGAGCAATATTGCGACTATTCCCAATATGCGCATAGCTCCGAGCTGCTGCTCCTCAAAATCAAAGCCTGATGCATTTAATGCGCCGCGAATGCCGTCCCGGCGCGCCGCTCCGTCACTGAACCAAGCGGTGTCGACGGTGATTTCCTCGCTGCCAGCGAAGAGTTTCAACTCTGATGCATCGGTGACCGTATAGGCAACGCCGGAGGCTGTCAGCGTCTCCAAAATCTTGCCGCAGTCGCTTTGTTCACGGCTGAACAGCTCGGCAAAGGGGTCCGTGCTGCAAGCTGTGCCTTCTACACGAACCGGAGTAGCCTCTGATGCCGCCGACAGTCCGGGATTGGCGAGCTGCCCCAAGCCCCAGAAGGACGGGAAAAGAAGAAATAGCGACAGGATTGCACCAACGATAATCGGCTTCTTCCGTCCCACTTTGTCTGACCATTTGCCAACGACGAGATAGAATGACATGGCAATTAAGCCAGCAAAAAACAGGATCAAGTCAACCGTCAGATCATCGACATTCATGGGGCCGCGCAGAAAGGACATGCCGGAGAAAAATGCGGTATACCATATGGTTGTGAGTATTCCGGTGATCCCGAACAGCGCGACGAAAATCCGTTTCTTGTTGCCGGGATAGGAAAAGCTTTCGGTGAACGGGTTTTTGGAGGTTTTTCCCTCCGCTTTCATCGCTTGGAAAACCGGACTCTCATTCAACTTCAAGCGCATCCACAGCGAAATGCCGAGTAGTATTATCGAGAGTAAGAAGGGAATCCGCCAGCCCCAATCGTTGAAATCATCGGTTGGAATCAGGAAACGGCAAGCCAGTACCACACCAATGGACAACACAAAGCCGCCGGCTACGCTGGCCTGAATGTAACTGGTATAATAGCCGCGTTTCTCTGTTGGAGCATGTTCCGCGACATAGATGGCCGCACCGCCATATTCGCCGCCCAGCGCTAGTCCCTGCAAAACACGCAGGAAGATAACAATTGCTGGCGCTGCCAGTCCGATGGTTTCGGCACTGGGAATCAGTCCAACACCAGCGGTCGCTATCCCCATCAGCGTGACGGTAACCAGAAACGTATATTTGCGCCCCAGCCGATCGCCCAGAAAGCCGAACAACACGGCGCCTACAGGTCTGAAACCAAAGCCAATGGCAAAAGTTGCCCAAACCAACAGGATTTCAAGTGTTTCATTGCCGCTTGGGAAAAAGGTGGGGCCAATGATGTAGAACAAGGTTCCGTAGATAAAGAAATCATACCATTCGAATATCGTTCCGGCGGATGACGCGCCGATGACAAGCTTGATTTCCTTGTCGGTTGGTTCGCGCTGCATTGCAACGGCTGCCTCACTGGCCATATTCGCCCTCCCCAAGGTACTTTGATTATTCCAGTTCGAGTATCACCGCATCGACGGCAAGGCTATCCCCTTGTTCCGCCTCAACGGATTTCACGACTGCATTTTTCTCTGCACGCAGGATATTTTCCATTTTCATGGCCTCGACCACCGCTAATGGTTGGCCTTCTTCCACCTTGTCGCCTTCTTTGACGTGCAGCGCCACAAGCAGGCCCGGCATTGGGCAAAGCAGGTATTTGGAAAGATCGGGCGGGACCTTTTCGATCATATGCACCGCATGTCGCGCGATATGGGCAGGCAAAACCTGCGCCTTGTGGGTCGCGCCATGCGTATTGAGCGCGAAGCCATTGGCAGTCTTGGATATTTTGACGGAAAGCGGTTCTTCGCCAATATTGGCGAGGATCAGGCTATCGCCCGGCGTATAGGCGACGGACAGGTCAACATCCTTGTCATCGACCAATATACCCTCTTCAGATACGGAAACCTGCTGAACGCTATCACCAATTTTGACTTCCCATTCAGACGGCGGTTGCAGCCGCTGACCCAATTGATTGTCGATCCGGCGTGCGCGATCCGCATGGGCAGTGGCTGCAAAAGCAGCAATCGCGGCGAGATTACAGAGCAAATCATCTGACGCTGGTGCCCCTTGAAAACCGTCTGGATACTCCTCGGCAATGAAATTGGTCGTGATATTGCCGTCGCGGAAACGTTTGTGCTGCATCAGCGCTGAAAGAAAATCAATATTGTGGCCCGGACCGGTAATCTCGAACCGGTTCAGCGCATCAATCTGACGATCAATGGCTTCGATGCGGGTTTCGCCATAGGTGATCAGTTTGGCAATCATCGGATCATAGAAAATTGAGACTTCACCGCCCTCCGCGACACCATCATCTACCCTGATGCCCTCTTCGGCCTCTGGCGGGTTATATTTAACCAGACGCCCAGTGGACGGCAGGAAGTTGCGATAGGGATCTTCGGCATAGACGCGGTTTTCGACCGCCCAACCGGTCAGGGTCACATCATCCTGCGTCAGCGGTAATTTCTCACCATAGGCGACGCGGATCATCTGCTCGACCAGATCAAGGCCGGTAATATATTCGGTTACCGGATGCTCGACCTGAAGCCGGGTATTCATTTCAAGGAAATAAAAACTCTTGTCCGCGCCGACGATCAGTTCGACCGTACCAGCGCTGTGATAATCCACCGCTTTGGATAGAGCGACCGCCTGTTCACCCATTTTCTTGCGCATCTCGGGATCAACAAAGGGAGATGGCGCTTCTTCGACAACTTTCTGATGTCGCCGCTGGATCGAACATTCCCGCTCACCAAGATAGATGACATTGCCATGTTTGTCGCCAAGCACCTGGATTTCAATATGGCGAGGCTGTTCGATAAATTTCTCGATAAACACACGGTCGTCGCCAAAGCTTGCAAGACCTTCGCGTTTGGTCGCTTCAAAACCCTCGCGAACGTCTTTCTCGTTCCAGGCGAGGCGCATGCCCTTGCCTCCGCCGCCGGCGCTGGCTTTCATCATGACAGGATAACCGATTTCGCCAGAAATTTTGACGGCGTGATCGGTGTCATCAATCTCACCAATATGGCCGGGAACAACGCTGACGCCAGCCTTCTCGGCCAGTTTTTTGGATTCAATTTTGTCACCCATGGCCGCGATGGCATTAGGTGGTGGCCCGATAAAGGCGATATCATTTTCGGCTAGCTGTTCCGGAAAGCTGGTGCGTTCGGAGAGAAAGCCATAACCGGGATGTACCGCTTCTGCTCCAGTTTCCTTACAGGCCGCAATAATCTTGTCCGCAATCAGATAGGATTCTGCGGCAGGAGATGGCCCGATATGGATCGCTTCGTCCGCCATCTGCACATGCGGTGCCCGCGCGTCGGCGTCAGAATAAACAGCAACGGTCTTGATACCCATTTTCTGGGCCGTGCGAATAACTCGACAAGCAATTTCACCGCGATTGGCGATTAGAATTTTTTTGAACATAATCTACTTTTTCTCGCGAATAATCAACAAAATGGAAAATAGGTAGGGAAGAATAACTGAAGCCAAAAAAAGCAATGACGGCCCACCACATTCCCTACCGCTAGTTTCTATCTCCAGTGCGTTTTGACAGCCACCAAGTTGAGAGTTGGAGAATGTCCAGAAAATTGCGGCTGAGCCAAACCATAAGGCGCCGATAAAGGTCACCACAAACAGTTTAAAAAGGGTTTTCTTTGATGTCACTCAGCCGCCTCAAGCGCATCATCTCGCTGCTCCGCTTCCATCGGAACCAACCCCAATTTCTCAAACAACGCTTCATCCGCGTCATCACCTGCATTGCCGGTCGTCAGCAACTTGTCGCCGGTAAAGATGCTGTTCGCTCCTGCCATAAAGCAAAGCGCTTGTGTGCTTTCCGACATTGATTCCCGACCAGCGGATAGTCGTACCATGGATGAAGGCATGGTGATCCGAGCCACTGCAATTGTGCGGACAAACTCAATATCGTCGATTTTAGCCAGCGGCGTATCGGCCAGCATATCGCCAAGCACCGTGCCTTTGACTGGAACCAGCGCGTTCACCGGAACGCTTTCTGGATGTTTCGGCAATGTCGCCAATGCGTGCACAAAGCCAACCCGGTCTTCCCGGGTTTCGCCCATGCCGACAATTCCACCGGAACAGACATTGATTCCGCTGGTCCTTACATTTTCGAGTGTTTCCAGGCGATCATCAAAGGTCCGCGTCGTAATCACCTTTTCATAATGCTCGGGTGAAGTGTCGATATTGTGGTTATAATAATCCAGCCCTGCCTCAGCCAGCATGTCCGATTGTTTCTTTGTCAACATGCCAAGGGTCATGCACGTTTCCATGCCCATTTGCCGGACGCCTTTAACCATTTCGATAATCGCCGGCATGTCGCGGTCTTTGGGATTGCGCCAGGCAGCACCCATGCAAAAACGCGATGAGCCGCGATCTTTGGCCTGTGCCGCGGTTTGCAAAACCGAACGCACGTCGAGCAATTTTTCAGCTTTCAGGCCGCTTTCCGCATGGGCGGATTGATTGCAATAGCCGCAATCTTCCGGACATCCACCGGTTTTGATGGACAAAAGGGTGGACAGTTGGACCTGACCGGGAGTGTGATGCTGACGGTGTACAGTGGCTGCTTGAAACAGCAATTCATCAAAGGGAAGATTGAACAGGTCGGCAATTTCTTCGCGGGACCAGTCTTGTCTAACATCATTTTCGTTTTGGGGGGAGATAGTCTCGGGGTCGATCATTCAGCGGCTTCCTCGGTTTCGGGTGGCATGTTGTGGCCCAGCAGGCGCAATATGTCTGCGGCACATTCCACAATATTGCTGCCCGGTCCATAGATTCCGACAACACCCGATTTACGGAGGAATTCATAGTCCTGCGGCGGGATAACGCCGCCGGCAAAAACCTTGATATCACTGCGTCCCGAATCGCGCAGCATCTGCACCAATTCAGGGATCAGCGTCTTGTGGCCAGCGGCCAGACTGGACGCGCCTACGGCATCAACATTTTCCGAAAGAGCCAGATCGCGGGTTTCTCCCGGTGTCTGGAATAGCGGACCGGATATCACATCGAATCCCATATCGGTAAAAGCGCTGGACACGACATTGGCACCGCGGTCATGGCCATCCTGCCCCATTTTGGCGACAAGGATCTTCGGTTTGCGGCCCAGGCGTTGGGACACGGCATCAACACCATCCACCACCAGAGCATATTGAGGATCGCCTTCATAGGCAGCTCCGTAAATGCCTTTCACCGGTGTCGGCTTGGTTGCATAGCGACCGAAGGCCGCTTCCATCGCATCGGATATTTCGCCGAGAGACGCGCGTTTACGCGCGGCATCGACTGCGAGAGCAAGCATATTGCCATCGGCTTTAGCGCCTTCAGTAATGGCTTTTAGCGCAGCCTGACAGGCATCTTCATCGCGCTCTTTGCGCATCTTGTCGAGGCGTGCAATCTGCCCCTGCCGGACTTTGGCATTGTCGATATCGAGTGTTTCGAGCTGGTCCTCGTCTTCTAGAACATATTTGTTCACCCCGACAATAACATCGTCGCCTTTATCGACCCGCGCCTGACGACCAGCGGCAGCTTCCTCGATCATGCCCTTGGGCCAGCCATCGGCCACGGCTTTGGCCATGCCGCCCTCAGCTTCCACCCGCTCGATAATCTCCCAGGCCTTTTCGACCAGTTCGTCGGTCAGGGCTTCGACATAATAGCTGCCGCCGAGCGGATCGACGACTTTGGTAATGCCGGCTTCTTCTTGCAAAACAATTTGTGTGTTGCGGGCAATCCGGGCGGAAAAGTCGGTCGGCAGAGCAATGGCTTCATCCAGCGCATTGGTGTGGAGTGATTGGGTGCCGCCCAATGTAGCGGCCATCGCCTCGATGGTCGTCCGAATCACGTTGTTGTATGGATCCTGCTCGGTCAGCGAAACGCCTGATGTCTGACAATGGGTCCGTAACATCTTGGACCGTTCCGATTGTGCGCCGAGATCGGTCATTACGCGGTGCCACAAAGTTCGTGCGGCACGCAACTTGGCGACTTCCATGAAGAAGTTCATCCCGATGCCGAAAAAGAAACTCAGGCGGCCTGCAAATGCATCAATGTCGAGACCTGTCGCCATGGCCTGTTTGGCATATTCACGACCATCGGCAATGGTGAAGGCCAATTCCTGTACCGCCGTCGCACCGGCTTCATGCATATGATAACCGCTGATCGAAATGCTATTGAATTTCGGCATATGCTCGGACGTATAGGCTATAATATCCGAAATAATCCGCATGGAAGGCGCAGGCGGGTAGATATAGGTGTTGCGGACCATAAACTCTTTGAGAATGTCATTCTGGATCGTGCCGGCCAGTTTATCCTGCGAGACGCCCTGCTCTTCTGCAGCAACAATGTAGAAAGCTAGGCAAGGAATAACCGCGCCGTTCATGGTCATCGAAACCGACATGGTATCGAGCGGGATACCGTCGAACAGGATTTTCATGTCCTCGATACTGTCTATCGCGACGCCAGCTTTACCGACATCGCCGACAACCCGAGGGTGGTCGCTGTCATAGCCGCGATGGGTCGCGAGGTCGAAAGCTACCGAGAGACCTTTCTGACCAGCAGCGAGATTACGACGATAGAAGGCATTGGACTCTTCGGCGGTAGAGAAGCCAGCATATTGACGAATGGTCCATGGTCGTCCGGCATACATGCTGGCCTTCACACCGCGCGTAAAGGGACCGAAGCCAGGAAGGCCCGGATCGCCGGCATCATCCGCTGTGTAAAGCGGTTTCACAGCGATGCCTTCCGGCGTTTCCCACGTCAGGTCACGCCCTTTAACCTCTTTGTTGGCGAGCGCTTTCCAGTCTTCTATCGTCGGTTTGTCAGTCATTATTCGCCCTTAAATTCGGCTTTCCGTTTCTGCAGGAAGGCAATCGCACCTTCACGTGCATCGTTGCTGTCACCGGCCAGTCGCTGCCCCTCTGCTTCTTTCAACAGGGCCGAAGCATAGTCGCTTTCCAGCGCCGCGGCCAGATTTTGACGCATGACACCCAGCGCAATAGTTGGTCCGCCGGCCAGTCGCTTCGCCAGTGCATTGGCTTCATCCATCAAGGTTGCATCGTCGACACATTTATAGACCAACCCCCAATCTGCGGCTTTTTCGCCGGGAATTTTTTCGCCGAGCATCATCATCTCGGTGGCGCGGGCCTTGCCCACCAGCCGGGTGAGCATCCAGCTGGCACCGCCATCGGGCACCAGACCAATATTGACAAAGGCCTGCAAGAAATAGGCGGATTTACCGGCAATGGCAAAGTCACTGGCCAGCGCAATGGAGCAACCCACGCCGGCGGCAGGGCCGTTGACCGCGGTGATAGTCGGAATATCCAGCTTGGCGAGTTTCAGCATCAGCGGGTTGTAGTGCTGATTCAGCGCCGCATAAGAGCCCTGCCCACCTGACAAAGCGCTGTCGCCGCCTTTGGCCTGCAGATCGGCACCGGCACAAAAGGCGCGCCCTTCACCGGTAATGATGACGGCTCGTGCATCCTCCAGCTTGTCCAGTGCCAGTAACAAATCATCCGCCATGTCCAGAGAACAAGCGTTCAAGCGGCTTGGCTGGTTCAGCGTGATGGTTGCCACCTGATCGGCGATGTCCAATTTGATATTCTCGAATTCCATATTTTGTCCCTTTGAGTGGCGTCAAGCCGGTTCGATGCCGGATCAACTTTATAGTATTTTCTGTGGTGGATTAATGATCCTTAGGTGTTTCCATTATCTCGGTTAGCATCCCGCCCATATCCTTGGGATGCACAAAAAAGATAAGTGTTCCATGCGCGCCGATGCGCGGTTCGCCCAAAACGCGCTTGCCCATGGCTTCGAATTCGGATTTGGCGGTATGGATATCTGGCACTTCAAAGCAGATGTGATGTTGTCCGCCCAATGGATTCTTGGAAAGGAAGCCGTGGATTGGACTGTCCTCGCCAAGCGGTTCGATGAGTTCAATCTGCGTGCCGTTGGTGGGACCGTCAGCTGGTGTGTCAACAAAGCAGACCTTTACGCCCTGCGCCGGCAAATCAAACGGATCGTGGATTTTCGTCGCCCCCATGACATCTTGCCAATGCGCTATGCTGTCCGGAATGGACGGTGTGACGACGCCGATATGATTGAGGCGGCCTAGTTTCAATGTGCTTCTCCGTGCGGAATGATTTTGTGGACCAATGGCGCGATCACTGCGCCGATGGCTACGCCGAACAATCCGGATAGTATCGCAAAACTGATCCCGCTGGCAAATAGCTGGGCGTTTTCTGGAAATAACCCAACCAGAGGATGGGAAATAATATCGATCAGATGCTCCGGGCCATGCCAGCCAACGGCGGCGATATTGTGTACCAGCAAGCCTCCGCCAACCCACGCCATGGCCAATGTGCCAATGATCGAGATAGTCGCGAGTAATTTCGGCATGAACGCCACCAGACTGCGGCCGAAGGAAGCCACGAAGCCGTCATTTTCAGTCGCCAGGTGCAAACCCACATCGTCCATCTTAACAATCAAGGCGACCACGCCATAAACACCCACTGTTATCACAATACCGATCAACGCAAGGATGATGCCCTGTTGCCACCAAACCTCTTCGGTCACTTCGGACAGGGCGATGGCCATAATCTCACCGGACAGGATGAAATCAGTACGGATAGCGCCGGATACCATTTCATCTTCGCGTCCCGGGCCCTCGACAATGGCAGGTTTGTCATGCTTAGTCGTCTCATCGACATGGAGCCACTCAAGCACCGTCTCCGCAGCCTCGTAGCAAAGGAAGAGACCTCCAAGGATCAGGATGATCGGGATAAGAAAAGGCGCAAACTGGCCAAGGAGAACCGCTGCCGGAAGCAGGAACAGAAGCTTGTTTTTGATCGATCCCTTGGCGATCTTCCAGATCATCGGCAGTTCGCGCGCCGGGCTAAAACCTGTCACATATTGCGGGGTGACCGCAGCGTCATCGATCACAACACCGGCAGATTTGGCACCTGCACGCGCCGCCGCGGCGCTTATGTCATCAACTGAGGCTGCGGCCACCTTGGCAATGGCTGCGACGTCGTCGAGAAGGGCTACTAGTCCTGTTGGCATTTATTTAGATATCCCATCGCGTTGATTTGGTGGGGTGGTTGCAACATCCAGTTTTTCATCAATCATTTTCATGAATTTTCTGGCGTCATTGGGAAATCTGAAAAACACGTTCACACCAAAACCGTCATTTAGAGATTTTCGGGGATCAGTTTTCTTGGCTATTCCCTGCTTCCATGCAGACCATTCAAGAATAACAGCGCTCAACATTTCCGAAGTGAATTCTGATATTGCATGGTCAATTGCTTCTTCAGGCGAGGAATAAAAATCATCCCAATTTTGATGCACGTAACCACCTAGAAACTGATACAAGTTTGGCCAGCGTTTCTCGGCTTGCATTCTAAAGTCTCGACGCCTTTCAATCACAAAGGAATATTGTCATGCTTCTTCCAAGGATTCTCTAACTCCTTGTTGCGCAGCTTTCGCAAGCCCAATGCCACCCTTCTCCGCGTTGAATGCGGCATGATTACCTCATCAACAAAGCCCTTCTGCGCCGCGATGAACGGGTTTGCGAAACGGTCTTCATATTCCTTAGTCTTCTCGGCAATTTCCTCTTCGGTCTTACCACGGAAGATAATCTCGACTGCTCCTTTGGCCCCCATTACTGCGATTTCGGCAGTCGGCCACGCATAGTTCAGATCGCCGCGCAAATGCTTCGACGCCATGACGTCATAAGCACCACCATAGGCTTTGCGCGTGATAATCGTGATCTTCGGTACCGTTGCTTCGGCATAGGCAAAGAGCAGCTTGGCACCGTGTTTGATAATGCCGTTGTGCTCTTGCGAAGTACCGGGGAGAAAGCCGGGCACGTCTACCAAGGTCACAATCGGAATATTGAACGCATCACAATAGCGGACAAACCTCCCTGCCTTCTTCGAAGCATTGATGTCGAGACAACCAGCCAGAACCATCGGCTGATTGGCAACCACCCCTACCGTCTGGCCTTCTATACGACCAAAGCCGCAAATTATATTGGCGGCATGGGCTGGCTGGATCTCGAAAAAATCGCCTTCATCGACCATTTTCTGAATGACCTCATGCATATCATAAGGCTGGTTGGCGTTGGCGGGGATAAGAGTATCGAGACTATCCTCTAGCCGGTCCCACGGATCAGCCGTGGGGCGCTCTGGCACCTCTTCCCGATTGCTCAGCGGCATATAGTCAATGAAATCACGTGCTGCGAGCAGCGCTTCGATATCATTCTCATAAGCGACATCAGCAACGCTGGTCTTGGTTGTATGGGTCACTGCCCCGCCCAGTTCTTCCTGCGTTACAATTTCATTGGTCACCGTCTTCACCACATCGGGTCCGGTAACAAACATATAGCTGCTGTCCTTCACCATGAAGATGAAGTCTGTCATCGCAGGTGAATAGACGGCACCGCCAGCACAAGGTCCCATGATCAGGCTGAGCTGCGGGATAACCCCGCTCGCCAGAACATTGCGCTGGAACACGTCGGCATAACCGCCCAGGGACGCCACACCTTCCTGAATACGCGCGCCGCCGCTATCATTAATGCCAATCACCGGAGCGCCGACTTTCATGGCATTTTCTAGCACCTTGCAGATCTTCTCGGCATGGCGTTCGGACAGTGAACCGCCGAAGACCGTGAAATCCTGGCTGAAGACAAAGACGAGGCGGCCGTTGATTGTACCGGAGCCAGTGACCACGCCATCACCGGGTACCTTCGTCTCTTCCATGCCGAAATCGACGCAATTATGTTCGACATAGGTATCGATCTCTTCAAACGAGCCCTCATCAAGCAACACTTCGATCCGTTCGCGAGCGGTTAGCTTGCCCTTGGCATGCTGAGAATCAATCCGTTTTTGACCGCCGCCGAGATGCGCTTCAGCGCGCTTGGCTTCGAGTTGCTCGATAATCGTCTGCATGAATCCCCCAAGATGATTTGGAACTGTGATTTGGCTACGGAAACGTCCCTAGCCAATGCACGGAGGATTATGCAATCGTCAATAAAAATTAATCGATCAATTAAGTTTCTCGCGAAACGACCTTTGCCGTAACGTCAACCTATTTCAACAAGACCAATTCTTCCGACATGCTGGGATGCAAAGCGACGGTGTCATCAAACGCCTGTTTGGTTAAACCCGCTTTGACCGCGACCGCCGCTGCCTGAAGAATCTCCGGCGCATCGGGGCCGATCATATGCAGGCCGAGAATTTTCTCGCTCGTTGCCTCTACGATCATCTTGTAAAGACTGCGTTCCGGCCGATCCGCAAAAGCATTGCGCATTGCCCGAAAGTCAGACGAATAGACTTTAATGTTGCCATATTGTGTCCGCGCCTCGCCTTCGGTCAGGCCAACGGAAGCAATTGGCGGCTGAGAGAATACCGCTGACGGGATGCAATCATAATCAACAGTCCGCGGTGTATTGTTGAATACGGTATCGGCAAAAGCCTGTCCTTCGCGAATGGCAACCGGGGTCAGCTGAACACGGTCCGTCACATCGCCGACGGCATAGATGCTATCGACATTGGTCCGGCTATACTCATCGACCTTGATGGCGCCTTTCTCGTTGGTTTCGACGCCAGCATTTTCGAGGCCAAGGCCATCAATTTTCGGACGCCGACCGGTTGCAGCAAGGACAACATCGGCCCGCATGGCAGGCTTGCCGTCCATGTAGACATCTAGCGCGCCATCTTCGCGTTTTTCAATCTTGTCGAACGTGCAGTTGAATTTGTAATTTATACCCTTGGTCATCGCAATCTGCAGTAAACGGTCGCGCAAGCTCTCGTCATAACCACGCAAGATCACATCCGAGCGGTTTACAACGAAGACTTCACTGCCGAGGCCGTTGAATATGCCGGCAAATTCATTTGCGATATACCCGCCACCGGAGATGATGACTGTTTCAGGCAGCTTCTCCAGATGGAACATTTCATTGGAAGTCAGCATATGCTCACTGCCTGGGAATTCCGCCACATCAGGCCAAGCGCCCACAGCAACCAGTATATATTTGGCGGTTACGGTCTTGCCGCTGGCCAGTTTCACTTCATGCGGGCCAACAATCTCAGCGCGCTCCAATATGATTTCGACATCATGGTTATTCAGGGTTTGGGTGTAAGCCGAGTTCAACCGATCGACATCGGCAAGAATATGATCGCGCAGCTTTGTCCAATCAAACTTGGCATTTTCCCAAGTCCAGCCAAAATTTTTGCCATCTTCGAGATCTTCGGAAAAATGAGAGCCGTACACCAGCATCTTTTTCGGCACACAGCCGCGAATGACACAAGTACCGCCTACGCGATATTCTTCCGCAACTGCAACTTTAGCACCGTATGAAGCCGACACCCGCGCCGCTCTGGTTCCACCTGAACCCGCGCCGATGACGAACAGGTCATAATCATATTCCGACATTATTTATTCCTTGATAACTCAGGCGGGAAATGCCCGGTTTTTTAATGCTTCGGTCGAAGCGTCCATTTGGTTACTGTCCCCTGCCAAAAGCGCATTGGCCATTTCTTTGCCCAATTCAACACCAAATTGATCAAACGGATTAATGCCCAAGAGTACCGCATTTGCAAAAGTGCGATGCTCATAAAAGGCAATGAGTGCCCCTAGTGTCCGCCCGTCGAGATCGTCCAGTAATAGAGTCGTTGATGGCCTGTCACCCGGATAATTTCGATTACTATCATCGGAAGTTTTGCCGGCCATCAGCGCAGCGCTCTGTGCGAAACAATTGAGTAATAATCCCAGATGATGTTCGGCCGCCAATGAATGGCCCGGCTCAATCACAGCCAAAAATTCAACCGGCACCAGATGGGTACCTTGGTGCAGCAGCTGGAACACGGCGTGTTGGGCGTCGGTCCCTACCCCGCCCCAGACTATCGGACTGCTATGGCGATCCAGCGGTTTGCCATCTGCCAAAACCGATTTGCCGTTACTTTCCATTTCAAGCTGTTGCAGATAGTCCGGCAACAGCCTCAGTCTTTCATCATAGGCAAAGACTGCGCGTGTCTCGCAATTCCTGACCTGGCTGTAATATTGGTCGCAGAAGGCAGCTATAACCGGAATATTCTGATCAAATGGCGTCTGTTTGAAATGCTCGTCCATTTCCGCTGCACCCGCGAGCAAGTCATTGAAAACCTCGACGCCGAGCGTAAGCGCAACGCTAAATCCAATCGAGGACCAAAGTGAATAACGCCCGCCAACTGTCTCCGAGAACGGCAATATACGGCTTTCATCAATTCCCCATTCAACGGCCCTGTCGGGCATTGCCGTCAACGCAACGATTTTACCGAATGGATCAGAGACACCCTGCTCCGTCATCCAGTCCGTAACCGATCTCGCGTTCAGAAATGTTTCTGCTGTGGTGAAGCTTTTCGATGCTATGACGAGCAGCGTCTTTTGTGCATCAAATCGCTCCAACACAGGCTCTAGCGCGCAACCATCAATATTCGAGATGACCGCCGTTTGATATTTTTCATCGCCGATTTTCAACGCTTCGAGCAGTAATTCCGGTCCCAATGCCGAACCACCTATTCCAAGATGGATGAT
Organism: Parasphingorhabdus sp.; assembly: GCF_059726685.1. Taxonomy (NCBI): domain Bacteria; kingdom Pseudomonadati; phylum Pseudomonadota; class Alphaproteobacteria; order Sphingomonadales; family Sphingorhabdaceae; genus Parasphingorhabdus; species Parasphingorhabdus sp. The sequence continues at coordinate 2,330,443 of NZ_AP041068.1, read as the reverse complement.
ATGTTCAATTTCCCCAAGCGCACTTGCCTCGATTGCCTGAACCAAAGCTTGCATGCGGTTTTTCAGCAATTGGGCATTTTCAACACTGGTTTCTGCACCTATTCCGCGCTCCGCTGTATGTTCCGCTGCGCGACCTTCGCTGGTATTTATGGTGACGCCACTGGTCAGGGCTTCAATTTGCTTGGACAGGTTCCTGTCAGTGGCAAGCTTTTGAAAGACTTCAAGCAAGGCACTGTCCATGTGTGTTTTCGAAAAATCAAAATAGATACCGGATTGTTCGAAGCCGAATTGCTCGGTCCGTTCCGGATCCGCTTCGAACAGGTTTTTCAAAGTTGATGCGGATTGGGTTTCAATCGCGTTCCAATGATCCAAAGCATATTCTTTCTTGTTATTTACAACGACCTAGTAGCCCCGCCTTTTCGATCTTAGCTCTATCCTGCGACCCTTTGATGAACAAGGCCAAATCACCAGCTATCATCGCTAAATACTGTCTCTTGACCGCACGCGCCATTATCAGCAAAGGGGCGCGATGAAAGATAAATCCGCTCCGCGCTCTGAAACCGCTGACTTCATGGTCTTCCTCGTAAAACTGGCTTTGTTCGTCATAATTTTGCGCAGCTTCATCGTCTCGCCTTTCAATATCCCTTCGGAATCCATGCAGCCGCGTCTGATGGTCGGGGATTATCTGCTCGTCGCGAAATGGCCCTATGGTTATTCCAAATATAGCATGCCGTTCGGTGTTCCTGTCATTCCAGGCAGAATATTAGCCAACACGCCTGAGCCCGGTGATGTAGTCGTCTTCAAGGCACCGCCCAGCGGCACTGATGATTATATCAAACGGGTTATCGCTCTATCCGGTGATATTGTTCAGGTGACCAACGGTGTCGTTTCGATCAATGGTGCTGAGGTCCAGCGCAAGAAGATTGACGATTATGTACATGCTGTGTCTGTCAACAGCCCCTGTTATGCCACATATTTTGAAACAACCAATGCCGATGGCGAACGAATTTGTCGTTATCCTCAGTTTGAAGAAACACTACCCAACGGCAGAAAATACAAGGTACTCGACGTCAACGAAGCATCCGAAGGCGACAATACAGAGACTTTTGTTGTACCAGACGGACATATGTTCCTGATGGGTGACAATCGTGATCGCAGCGCCGATAGTCGTTTTCCTGCAATAGAAGGACAAGCTATTGGTATGGTCCCACAAGAAAATCTGGTAGGACGTGCGCTGGTTTCGGTCTTCTCGACCGACGGGTCTGCCGAGTGGATCAAACCATGGACTTGGTTTAGCGCGGCGCGGTGGGGGCGTATTGGAGAGGGCTTTGAATAAACCGGAATTTCTGGATTGGCTGACCAAATTAACCGGGAAGAAACCCGGTGACGAGACGCTTTATATCCGTGCAGTGACCCATGGCAGCTTTGGTGATGACGACTATCAGCGTCTGGAATTTCTGGGTGACCGTGTCTTGGGACTCACCATAGCGGCGCAACTTTACAAACAGTTCCCGAATGAACCGGAAGGCAAGCTGTCTCAGCGGCTCAATGGACTAGTCTCGGGCAAAGTCTGCGGAGAGATTGCGCGAGACACCGGAGTTTCCACTCATTTGTTACTTGGTAAGCAAGCACGAGATGATGGCGCCCGGCAGAGCGCCAAGGTCTTGGGTGACGTTATGGAGTCTTTGATTGGAGCTGTTTATCTTGATCATGGGATGGACATAGCGAAAGACTTCATCCTCAAACATTGGGGCGGACGGATCTCCGGCATGGCGAAGGATGTCCGGCATCCCAAATCCGCGCTACAGGAATGGGCCGCGGCACATAATCGCAAGATGCCCGTTTATCAGCTGGTTGAGAAAGCTGGTCCGCATCATGATCTGCGCTTCACAGTGAAAGCCAGTATCAATAAGGTGGGTGAAGTGGAAGCAACGGCTTCCTCGATTCAGACCGCCGAGACAACCGCTGCAAAACTGTTTCTGGAAAAATACACATGACTCAAAAATGCGGTGTAGTGGCGCTGATCGGCGCGCCCAATGCAGGTAAATCGACGTTGATCAACGCCCTTGTTGGTCAGAAGGTGGCGATCACCAGTTCTAAGCCACAAACGACGCGTACTCGGCTGCTAGGTATCGCGATTGAGGATGAGGCGCAGCTGCTCCTCGTCGATACGCCTGGTATTTTTGAACCGCGCCGCCGACTTGACCGCGCGATGGTCTCTGCCGCCTGGGATGGTGCAGAAGATGCCGATATCATCGTTATGCTGGTGGACTCGCGTGCGGGTCTTGGTCCCAAAGTCACGTCGATTGTGGAACGCATCAAGCACCGTCCGGAAAAATTGATTCTGGTAATGAACAAGGTCGACATTGCAGCGAAGGACAAATTACTCACCCATGTCACCAAGTTAAATGATTTGTGCGGGTTTAGTGAAACGTTTTTTGTCAGCGCCAAAACCGGTGATGGGCTCGACGAGCTCAAGTCCTTTCTGGTCGACGCGATGCCTGAAGGCCCGTGGCATTTTCCCGAAGATCAGGTGTCGGACGTTAGCGAAAGGCTTTTGGCGGCCGAGATTACCAGGGAACAGGTTTTCCGCCAGCTTCATGCGGAGTTGCCTTATGCGACAGCCATCGCGATGGAGCAATATAAGGAACGTCCAGATGGCTCGTTGGAAATTCACCAGCAAATCCTAGTAGAAAAGCCAACCCAACGCGCGATCATTCTTGGCAAAGGCGGTCACCAGATCAAGGATATCGGTGCCAAGGCCCGGGCCGAACTATCCGAAATATTGGGTAAGACCGTCCATCTCTATCTTCACGTCAAAGTCAGCGCGAATTGGGATGAAGACAAGAGCCTCTATCAGGATATGGGATTGGATTGGGTTAAATAGGCGCAGATGTCGAATATTCGCCGCCTGGTCTAGTAACGTTCGATATATCTAATCTGGGTAAAGCTGTTGTCATTATGCGCCTCAACCACACAGTTGCGGCCCCCGGCTTTGGCCTCGTACAACGCCGAATCAGCGCGGCGTAAGGCCATGGCAAAACTCTCGTCCTGGAGTATCACGGCTAAACCAAAGCTGGCTGTTATTCGATCTTCAGGCGCAATCTCGGGGTGAACGATCATCCCGATCGATAACCTCAGATGTTGCGCCACGATCAGGCGATCTCCCGACGTTACTCTGTCGAGGATTACAATAAATTCTTCGCCGCCGATGCGCCCTACCTTACCCAGATTACCAGTCACTCTCTGTAGAACCGATGCGGCTCGTGTGAGTACATTGTCACCGGTTTCATGGCCAAAATTGTCGTTTACCTTCTTGAATTCGTCGAGATCGACAATCATTACCGCACGGTCTGTCATCGCGTTTTTGCCGAGTTCTTTGCTGATAAACTGATCGAGTCCACGCCGGTTCATAAGGCCGGTAAGCGGGTCGGTCGTGGTAGCCAGTTGATATTTGAGGATAATGTTATGACCGACTACTATCAGCATCACGACACCGCATGCCAGGCCGCAAATGGCACTCGAGGCGTGCAATGCCATAGCATAAACGGACCCCTGATAATTGGCGGCAGTGTGTGTCGCATCAAGGACTCCGTAAATCACATATGGTCGTAGGAAATATATGAAACACAATGCTGCGATCAGAAAGAACATGATGTTGTCAAGCACGCCGCTGCGCTTCTTCCAGAACAGCGGTAGCGCACAGGATAATATCAACCCCGCAGTCAGGGACGAGAAAATTGACCGCATGATGATATCAGGGCCAACGAAGCTAAACCAGAGTAATGGTATAAGTCCAACGCTTGCTATCCCGCCAATGGCGATCAGTGGATACCGCGCTCTATAGTGTGAAAAAATTGCCAAAATCAGGCCTATGCTGAAGCACCAGAACAGCAGTTTGGCCACCATATCCGAAATAACAGGATCCAAAAATGATCGACTGATATCTACCAGAAACGCCCCAAGGCCGCAGAGATAGGCGAAGGCAAGCCATCCCGCCATATGCTGCTTGCGATCATATAGATAGATGACCGCAAACACCGTGGCAAACAATGCCAGAATCACAACCATCAAGCTGCGGAAGATAAGGTTCGCTTCAATCATCCGATCATTGGACGGAAAAACAGGGTTCTATTTAAGGGACGGCAGATACCAATCCTAAAGGTGGAGCACGTCCTTAAAGGCGTTTCGCAATCCATCGTACAATTAGACGAAATCGCCCCTTAAGATAGTAAACAGACGACCGTTATAAATACAGTGTTTCAGGACTTCGATCATAGCAACAATGGCGGCGGCCCTCGCACAACAATTGAGCCACTCTTTTTATCCACTTCAGAATAAGGTAAAATTAAATGGTCGGTAATGTTCAAACGGCTGAGTTTGGAGCCTTTAATGGCAGCAACGGGAAAATCGACCAGGAACGTCGGAAAAAGGAACGTCAGCTCACTGTTTTTCGCCTGGCAAAAATCGTATCGGGCACGGCTGAAGGTTGGGGCTTCATAAAGAATATCTCGGGAAGCGGCGTCATGATCGAGATACATCCCAGCTTTGAAATGGGAGACACCGCAACAGTTGCTTTGACTGATGACGTGGCACTTACCGGGAGCATACGCTGGCGCAAAGACGCATTGGTGGGCATGCAATTCCAAAATGAAATCAACGTGAATGAACTGCTCGCAAGCTTGCGGGTCCACAATAAGTACCAACTCTCTCGGTTGCCGCGGGTGCACATGCGGCAAGCCATAGTTTTCAGGATCGGTTCAACTTTGGTCAAAGCCGAAATCTGCGATATTTCACCCGCCGGAATCCGGATTGATGCTGATTATCTGTGTGAAGTTGGCAATCAACTGACATTGGTGGTTCCACAATTGGGTGACATAACCGGTACCGTCAGGTGGCAAAAAGGATCGGAAATCGGGATTAAATTCCATAAACGGGTTTCCGTTCCCCAGATTACCGATTGGTTGGCGAACTTTTATACCACGGAAACAAAACCTGAATCAGGGCGTGGGGTTGAACTGGGTTAAGGGACTTTGGGCTTTCTCAAGGATGTTTGCTTTATCTTGAAAGCGGACATTGAACGCTAAGTTTAGACTGTCGACATTCCGCTCATCGCAATTGTTTAACTGCAATAACGTAGACATGCGTTTCAGGATATTGATCAAGTTCCATGTGCATCAGCGACAAGCCGTTGTCCAAGAGGACTCGGATGTTTTCAGTTATCCCGATCGTGCTGTAATAAAAAGTGTCGTTACACCATTCACTTTCGCCACCGCCTGACCCATCCCCAAAAGTATATATCAACACTCCATTCTCGTTCAAAAGCTGGCATAGCTTTGTAAGAACTGGCTTTTGCATGTCGAGAGGTAGATGAAAAATACTGTCCCAAGCAACGATGAAGTCGAACTTTTTTGATGTTTCCCACGAATTGATGTCTTGATGAATAAAATCTTCTTCAGGATGATTTTGCGAAGCGAGTCGTATCATTTCTTTGGATACGTCCAGACCGGTAACCTTGTATCCATTTGATTGCAAAATACGGATAAACCGCCCGCCAGCTCCGCATCCTACATCGAGAGCTGAACCGCCATCTGGCGCAAAACCAATCGCCCTTTTGAACTGTTCCACTCCGTAGCTGGAACTATTGTGACGATCATTCCACCACTGTGCAATTTTGTCATACTTTTCGCCAAGAACCGAGGGTTCCATAATCTTGCATCCTCAACCATGTTGTGCATGCAGAGAACGCCGCTATTCCGCTTTTGCCTTCGCTGCCGCCTTTTTAGCCGCTGGTTTCTTCTTCGCTGCGGTTTTTTTCTTCGCCGCAGCCTTCTTCTTAGGCGCCGCCTTCTTCCTGCGTTTTTTAGCTGGGCCTTTCGCCGCGCGATCATCAATCAACTGCGCCGCTTCTTCCAGTGTCAGCTGGTCCTTGTCCACCGTCTTGGGCAGCGACGCGTTGGTTGTGCCATCGGTGACATAGGGACCATAGCGGCCATCCATCAGCTTGATTTCTTCTTCGGTGCGCGGATGTTTGCCCATGATCTTTAACGGCTCAGCGCCTCTGCGGCTGCCTTTACCGTTTTTCGCTGCATCTGCGAGCTTCGCAACCGCCGCGTTCATACCGATTTCAAACACCTCCATAGTATTTTCAAGCCGTGCGGACTTGCCGTCGTGGCTTAAATAGGGACCATAGCGGCCTATCTGCGCGTTGACTTCCTTGCCCGTCTCCGGGTGCATGCCGACTTCGCGTGGCAGGGAAAGCAGTTTTAATGCCCATTCCAGGCCAAAATCTTCCGCCGGCACATCTTTGGGAATAGAAGACCTTTTTGCTTCCTTACCCTCGCCGCGCTGGACATAGGGGCCGAAGCGGCCGACCATTTTGGTGATTTTTTCATCCGTATCGGGATCGATGCCCAAGTCCTGCGGGCCTTCGTCCTCGTCAGCATTGGCTCCGCCGCCTTGGGCAAAACGGCGCGTATATTTGCAATCAGGATAGTTGGAACAGGCTACAAAGGCCCCGAAGCGGCCACCGCGCAAGGCCAGCTTGCCCTCGTTACAGCGAGGACATAGGCGCGGATCGCTGCCGTCTTCTTTTTCCGGGAACAGATAAGGCTCCAGAAATTTGTCGAGTTCCGCCGTAACTTCGGACGGCAGTTTCTCCATGACTTCGGCTGTCTTGGGTTTGAAATCATGCCAGAAGGCTTCGAGAATCTTCTGCCATTCTGCACGGCCGCCACTGACTTCGTCCAGCTCATCCTCCAGCTCTGCCGTATATTCATAAGCGACATAGCGTTGGAAAAATCTTTCCAGAAAACCTGTTAAGAGGCGCCCGCTTTCCTCTGCAAAGAAACGATTTCCTTCGGTTCGGACATAGGCTCGATCTTTGAGCGTTTTGATGATCGAGGCATAGGTAGAAGGACGGCCAATGCCGAGTTCTTCCATCTTCTTGACCAGGCTTGCTTCGCTGTAACGCGGCGGAGGTTGGGTGAAATGCTGATTGGCTTCGACGGATTTTTTCGCTGGGCTGTCACCTTTGGACATAGCTGGCAACAAGCCGCCATTTTCATCTTTGCTGTCGTCGCGGCCTTCTTCGTAAAGTGCCATAAAGCCAGGAAATTTCACAACCTGCCCGGTTGCGCGCAGACCGGTCTGACCGGTACCGTCGAGCATATCGATCGTCGTGCGTTCCAGACGTGCGGCGGCCATCTGGCTGGCCATGGCGCGTTTCAGGATCAGGCTGTAAAGCTTCGCATGATCACCGCTGCCCACACTGTCGCGGGTAAAGCTGGTTGGACGGATGGCTTCATGGGCCTCCTGAGCGTTTTTGGCTTTGGACTTGTAGACACGGGGTTTGTCCGGGACATAGCTGGCGTCATAACGATCGGAAATCGCCTTACGCGCGGCAGAAATGGCGCTGTCATCCATTTGTACGCCATCCGTACGCATATAGGTAATCGCGCCATCTTCATAAAGCTGCTGAGCAATCCGCATGGTGTGGCTTGCCGAATAGCCGAGTTTACGCGCCGCTTCCTGTTGCAAGGTTGAGGTTGTAAACGGCGGCGGCGGATTGCGGGTAAGTGGCTTGGTTTCAACTGTTTCAATCGTGAACAGGCCGTTTTCAACCGCTGTTTTGGCAACAGTTGCTTCGGCCTCGTTGGACAGATCCATCTTGCCAAGCTTTTTACCCTGATGGATAGTCAGGCGGGCTTCAAATGCCTGACCACCCTGCTCCATCTGCGATGTGATCGACCAATATTCCTGTGGATTAAAAACCTCGATTTCGCGCTCGCGCTCGACAATCAAACGCAGTGCGACCGACTGGACGCGACCAGCGGATTTGGCACCGGGTAACTTGCGCCACAATACCGGTGACAGCGTGAAACCGACAAGATAGTCCAATGCGCGGCGGGCACGGTAAGCGTCGATCAAATCGTCATCCAGCGTCCGCGGATGAGCCATGGCCTCGGTAACTGCCGATTTCGTAATTGCGTTAAACGTCACGCGATCCACTTTTTCGGGCAGTGCTTTTTTCTTCTTCAGAACCTCAAGCACGTGCCAGCTAATCGCTTCTCCTTCCCTATCAGGGTCAGTTGCGAGAACGAGGCGGGTCGCCTTTTTGGATTCGTCGGTAATCGCTTTCAGCTGCTTGGTCTTGTCCGAATAAGGCTGCCAGACCATGGAAAAACCATCGTCCGGGTCAACCGAGCCATCTTTGGGCGGTAAGTCGCGGATATGGCCGTAAGAAGCCAGTACCTTGAAATCCGAACCCAGATATTTTTCGATTGTTTTCGCTTTGGCGGGTGACTCAACGATTACTAATTGCATATTTTCCGATTTTCATTTGTCTCACGTATACGCGCGAGGCTGTTGCACAGGTTAGACGTTCGTCAAGCCCTTGATCGACGAAAATGCCATTTAGCCGAATTTTGAAGGATTTCAACTAGGCAAACTTACGCGGGCACCAGCATGGCGGGTCAATCGACCTGCCAGCTCAAGCTCCAGCAAAATCATCTGTACCGACGAAGCGGATAGGCCGGATTGCCGGACCAGCTCATCCACTGATACCGGCGTCATGCTCAGCAAATCGGCTAGAGCCTGCCGTGCTGCGTCATCAATGTCTTCAGGCGGTGTTTCCCTGAACTTCGCTCCATCACCTGTACTGTCAAACAGATCATAGGGCATGTTTGCGCCCGCTGCCTGGTCATCAAAATGACTGATGAGCTCCAGAACATCTTCCGCCGACTGAATAAGGATGGCACCCTCCCGGATCAGGCCGTTGCAACCCCGGGAGCGTGGATCAAGCGGTGATCCGGGAACTGCCATGACATGGCGTCCCGCCTCGGATGCCAGACGCGCTGTAATCAAGGAACCGGACTTCGGCGCGGCTTCAACAACCACTGTGCCTCTTGTCAATCCGGCGATGATACGGTTGCGATAGGGAAAATGCCTTGCCTTGGGCTCGGTGCCGGGCGGTTGTTCTGCAATCAGCAGGCCATCTCGCGCGATCTGTTGTTGCAGCGCTTCGTTTTCGGGCGGATAATGAACATCTATCCCGCCAGCGATGACCGCGACAGCCGATTTGGCAAGCGACCCCTGGTGTGCCGCGGTGTCTATTCCCCTCGCCAGACCGGAAACCACCGTTATGCCTTCCGACATAAGTGCGTTCGCAAGGTCTCTGGCAAAGCGGCATGCGGCGGCAGAGGCATTGCGGGCGCCGACGATTGCAACGGCGGGATGGCCGAGCAGGGAGAGGTTACCACGGTAAATCAGCGCGGGTGGCGCGTTGCTCAGTTCCGCAAGCAGAAAGGGATAGTCGGGGTCGCCCAGAAAAATATAGCGCGCTCCGAGTTTTTGAACCCTGTCCATCTCCCGTTTGACAGCGCCCCGTTCAGCAAGGCGCGGCGCCCTGCCCCCGCCTCGTGCTGCCAGTTCGGGAATCATGTCCAGCGCCTTCGCGGCGGAGCCATAGCGGTGGATCAACTGAATATAGCTGACCGGGCCGATATTGGCGGATCGAATCAGCCGCAGCCGATCAAAATCGTCATTCATCTTACATACCGTGTAACGGTTAGGGGAAGTCAGGAGGCTCCGACTTTGGGTTCTTCGCCTGCTAATAGTCGCTCGACATTAGCGCGATGCTTCCAGATTACAAGTAATGCGAAACCTATAAACATCGGGGTCCATGAATAATGGGCGGTTATTACAGCGGCTATAGGGACTGAGACGGACGCCAGCATGCCACTGACGGAAGAATAGCGCAGAATTACTAGGGCTGCGATCCATGTAACGGCAAAGACTATACCCAATATAGGGTCTAATGCGGCAACAATGCCCAGCAAGGTCGCAACGCCTTTGCCACCTTTGAATTTCAGCCAGACAGGGTAGAGGTGCCCCAAAAAAGCACCCATTCCGGCCAATACGCCCAATCCGTCCGAAAAACTCGCTGCAACAAGCACTGCCGCGGCCCCTTTGCCAACATCCAGCAACAGCGTCAGCGCCGCAATCGCCTTGTTACCAGTCCGTAAAACATTGGTCGCACCAATATTCCCTGACCCAATCGTCCGAAGATCTCCGCTGCCCGTTAACTGTGTTAACAGCAGGCCAAAGGGTATCGATCCCAGCATATAACCGAAGAAAACAGCCAAAATTGGTTCAATCCACATGGATTGCATCGTACCAAATCCCCTTTGATTTCCGAGGGCTATCTGTAAGAAAGCCTTTGAGCAAGGGTTTTGCGTTGTAAAAACAGGTAAGATCAACCAGTTGTAAGATCAATCGATGCGGTTGAAGAACGCGTTTACCTTAGTTAAGGGCCGAATAATGACAGGCAATCAAGCAAACATGTCCGGCCCGCTTCTATTTTTCGATACAGGCATAGGAGGACTGTCGGTCCTTCGTGAAACAAAGAAATTGTTGCCTAAAGCGCCCATTATCTACGCGGCTGACTATGCAGGTATGCCTTATGGCATGAAATCTGAAGACGAGCTTTCTACGAGAATTCCTCTTTTGCTTGGCCGGCTTGTTGAACGCTACAAACCGCAATTGGTCACGATCGCATGCAACACTGCGTCCACCATCGCGCTTGATGTGGTTCGATCTGTCCTCGACATTCCGGTCGTGGGAACGGTCCCTGCGATAAAGCCAGCCAGCCAAATGACGAAAACCGGAGTTATTGGCCTACTCGGCACGCGCGCTACGATTCGTCAGCCCTATGTCGATCGTTTGGCCTCAGAATTTGCAGCTGACAAAAAATTGATACGATTTGGCGCTTCTGATCTGGTGCATGCTGCCGAAGCAAAACTGCGTGGTGAGGTACCCGATAGCACCCTTATTGAGGCCGCGGTTGCGGGCTTGACCGAACAACAGGATGGCGAAAAGATAGATACGGTCATTTTAGCCTGTACTCACTTTCCATTGGTGCAAACGGAATTGCAAAAATCTTTTGTAAGAGACATTCAATTTATCGATGGTTCACAAGGAATTGCGAGACGAATTGCATATCTTAGTCGCGGCGTCAGTTGGCCAAAAACCTCTGAAAACGGTGTGTTTGTGACGACTGGTGATTTGGAGAAATTGCCGCCTTATCAAAATAGCTTGGATGAATTTGGGCTCACAAAACTGGAAGCCTTATAGCGAAATAGCTTATTGCGAATGGTTCGCGCTGGAAATTCGTTGAAAAGGCCGTTATTGGGCTTTTTTGAGGGATCGCTTGATAGAAAAATGACACAGGAAATGGTGTAAAGTGAACTACGATAAGGTTTTTTCTCAAGCGATTGATCGCCTTCATAGTGAAGGTCGCTATCGTGTTTTTATCGATATATTGCGAAACAAAGGGACCTTTCCCAACGCGCGCTGCTTCGCGCACCATAATGGCCCAAAGCCGGTTACTGTCTGGTGTTCCAATGACTATCTGGCTATGGGTCAGCACCCGGATGTCATCTCTGCAATGGAAGAAGCTTTGCATGATGTGGGCGCCGGTTCAGGCGGCACTCGCAATATCGGTGGCAATACGCACTATCATGTTCAGCTGGAAAGTGAATTGGCTGATTTGCATGGAAAATCTGGTGCGCTGCTCTTCACATCCGGTTATGTTTCAAACGAAGCCACTCTGTCGACGCTGACCAAAATTCTGCCAGGTTGTATTATTTTCTCCGACGAATTGAACCATGCATCGATGATTGCAGGTATCAAGAATAGCGGCTGTGAGAAACGCGTGTTTCGTCACAATGATCTGGAGCATCTTGAAGAGCTGTTGGCTGCGGAAGATCCAGACGCTCCCAAGCTGATTGCCTTTGAAAGCATCTATTCTATGGATGGTGATGTAGCACCATTACATGCTATCTGTGATCTGGCTGACAAGTATAATGCACTTACCTATTGTGATGAAGTCCATGCTGTAGGCATGTACGGAAACCATGGCGGCGGCATTTCAGAGCGGGACGCAGCGGCAGACCGTATCACAATTATCGAAGGTACGCTGGCCAAGGCAGTAGGTGTGATGGGTGGCTACATTACCGCCGATCAAAAGATTATCGATGTAATCCGGTCATACGCACCGGGTTTTATTTTTACCACCAGCCTGTCTCCAGTTCTTGTTGCAGGCGCCTTAGCAAGTGTGCGGCATCTAAAAAAATCAAATGCAGAGCGTGATGGCCAGCAGGCGGCAGCGCAATTGCTGAAAACCATGTTCTCTGACGCGGGTCTACCTGTGATGGACTCTACCACTCACATAGTCCCGCTGTTGGTGGGTGATCCAGTCAAAGCCAAGAAGATCAGCGACATCTTGTTGGCTGAATATGGTGTTTACGTTCAACCCATCAATTATCCAACGGTTCCAAGAGGTTTGGAGCGCTTGCGCTTTACGCCTGGCCCGGTCCACACTGAAGAAATGATGGCCGAGCTTACCAAGGCTCTGGTTGAGATCTGGGGCAGAATGGAATTGCAACTCGCAGCCTGATTGCGTTGCACTGGAACTTTTTGAAGTTCTGGCGCTATAGATGGGTATGATCAAATCATCCCATTGGATAGAACCCCACCCGCATGGCATCTATGTCAAACCCGCAGATGCGTGGATTGATCCTTCCCGCGCGGTTTCACGTGCGTTGGTCACGCACGGCCATGCTGATCATGCGCGAGGTGGTCATGAAAAGGTTTGGGCTACTCCAGAGACTCTGGCAATCATGAATCTCCGTTATGGGACTAACGAAGGCCAGCCAGTTCCCTATGGCGAAGGAATCGAACTGGGCGGCGTTAAGATAAGTTACCATTCTGCAGGGCATGTTCTGGGGTCCGCGCAAATATTGATGGAGTATCAAGGTGAGCGGGTTGTTGCGACCGGAGACTATAAACGCCGAGCGGATCCGACCTGCGCTCCTTTTGAGGTAATACCCTGTGATATTTTCATTACCGAAGCCACCTTTGGACTCCCTGTTTTTAAGCATCCAAGCACAGATGTAGAAATCCAGAAATTACTGTCTGCAAAAAAAGCTCATCCTGAGCGTTGCATACTCGTTGGCGCATATGCGCTGGGCAAGGCGCAACGGGTCATTGGGGAGTTAAGAGCCGCGGGATATAATGACACAATCTATTTGCATGGTGCCCTGGAAAAAATGTGTAAGCTTTATGGGGAGCTTGGCGTCGATCTGGGAGACATTCAACCGGTCATGGAGACCGAAAAAGAAGTCATGCGCGGACAGATCATACTCGCTCCGCCTTCTGCTCTTAACGACCGCTGGAGCCGCCGGTTACCGGATCCGGTAACTGCTATGGCGTCTGGTTGGATGCGCGTCCGGCAAAGGGCCCGCCAACGCAATGTAGAGCTACCCATCATCATGTCAGATCATGCCGATTGGGATGAACTGACCCAGACTATCAAAGATGTATCTCCTACGGAAACTTGGGTGACACATGGCCGTGAAGATGCACTGGTCCATTGGTGTGCCCTGAACCAGATCAAGGCAAAAGCATTGGAGCTCGTGGGCCGCGAAGAGGAAGATGACTGACACATGCAGGATTTCTCAAACCTCCTTGATCGGCTCATCTATACGCGGTCTCGCAACGACAAGCTGGGTTTGATTAGCGCTTATCTGAAAAAGGCACCTGACCCTGATCGTGGCTGGGTATTGGCAGCATTAACCGGCGAGCTGGACTTCCCGACTGTCAAAGCTTCTGCTGTCCGCAATATGGCAATGGAACGGGTCGATGAAACGCTATTTCGATTAAGTCGTGATTTTGTTGGAGACACTGCAGAAACAGTGGCGCTTATCTGGTCTGAGCAGACTGATAAATCGGTAGTCGGGATACCGACTGTAGGTGAAATTGTGGACGAGTTGGCGTCGGTCACCCGCGCGGATGCACCAATATTGCTGGCCAATTTCATGGACCGGATGGGTTCCAATGAACGTTACGCACTATTGAAGCTGGCAACCGGGGGAATGCGTGTAGGCGTTTCCGCACGGTTAGCAAAAAAAGCATTTGCGCAAGCCTTTGATATGTCGGTCGAAGATGTTGAAGAGGTGTGGCATGCGTTGGAGCCTCCATATTCAGAATTGTTCTCATGGGGAGAAGGCCAGGCTGATCGCCCAGACCTGACCGGCGTCCCGTTTTTCAGACCATTCATGCTGGCCCATCCGCTAGAAGACAGAAAGGTTGATCTGGCTGACTATGCGGCCGAGTGGAAATGGGACGGTATCCGTATTCAGATTGTTGGCACCGGACAAGAAACACGATTGTTTAGTAGAGGAGGAGATGACATCACCCGGTCTTTTCCCGATGTTTCGAAAGCCTTTGCCGCTGTTGGCGTGTTGGATGGCGAGCTCCTTGTTCGAGGCGAATATCAGGGCGGTGAGGCAGCAAGTTTCAATGCCTTGCAGCAAAGATTGGGCCGCAAAAAAGTATCGGCAAAGATGCAGAATGACTACCCGGCATTTGTGAGGCTGTATGATATTTTATTTGATGGCGAAACCGACTTGCGAGAGCGGAGCTGGATTGACCGCCGGAGCACGCTCGAAACATTCGTGCCAAAACTGAATACCAAGCGCTTCGACATATCAACGATACTGGACGCGCGTGATTTTGATCATCTCAGCGAAATCAGGGACTGTGCAAGAGATGCAGCGATTGAAGGCGTGATGCTCAAAAGGAAAGATAGTCCTTATATATCAGGCCGGAAAACGGGTCTTTGGTATAAGTGGAAGCGCGATCCGTTGGTGGCAGATTGCGTTATGATGTACGCGCAGCGCGGCTCCGGAAAGAGATCCTCATTCTACTCTGATTATACGTTTGGTTGCTGGACGGAAGATGGGGAGCTTTTTCCTGTCGGAAAAGCTTATTCAGGTTTTACGGACGACGAGCTGAAAATGCTCGACCGTTTTGTCAGGCAACATACACTGAATCGTTTTGGTCCTGTCCGCGAAGTCGAAAAAACAATGGTTTTGGAAGTCGCGTTTGATTCCGTGCATGAAAGCAAACGCCATAAGTCGGGTTTGGCTATGCGTTTCCCAAGAATATCACGCATCAGGACCGACAAGCCCGCTGAAGAAGCCGATCGCGTGGAAACTCTGAAAAAGATGATTTCATGAAAAAAGCCTGCAGCGCGTTCGCGCTGCAGGCTAGGAGGGATTCATTTGGATTCGGTCGGTTAAGGCATCACAACTGTATCGATGGCGTGAATGACGCCATTGGACTGGTTGACGTCAGCCATCACGACCTTTGATGTGCCGCCCTTGGCATCAGTCAGCATCAGCGAACCGTCACTACCCATGGAGGCCTTTAAAGCACCACCCTGGACAGTTGGAATAGAAGCAACGCCATCGGGTGCCTGTTTGATCAGACCCATGACATCCTTGGCTTTGAAACGGCCCGATACGACATGATAGGTCAGTATCGAGGTTAGTGTTTCTTTATTCTCGGGCTTTACCAGTGTTTCGACCGTTCCTGCTGGAAGCTTTGCGAATGCAGAATTAAGCGGTGCGAAAACCGTGAAAGGGCCATCGCTGGATAGGGTGCCGGCGAGATCGGCTGCCGTGACTGCGGCCACAAGAGTGGAGAAATCATCTGTACTGGCGGCTTTCTCGACTATGTTTTGTGAGGACATTTCTGCATGATGCTTGGCGTAAGCACCGCCGCCACTCACCAAGGCCAGCGAACCGACTAGCGCAACAGCGACTTTGGAAAAACGAATATTCTTCATGGGGGTAACTCCTAAAAATTCATATCCGAAGCTGGATATGCGAGGAGTTACGGAATGACTATTCCAACGGATGCAAAAAAATTCAGATAATTGTTATCTTGCCGGTAGCGACCGGTTCGCTGGTAGGTTTGGCATGGGGTATTTCGGAGGGTGGTTCCATGGAAAGTTGCAACGTTGCCGCGGCATCGATTAATTTCCGGTGATCGCTGGAAACCGTCATCTGGCTGATACCGTCGCGGCCGATTTGGCCCAGCGAGCGGGGTAAGCCGTCGCGGCCTACAATCCACAGTTCCGGTTCGGTTTCCGTTTCGGGCATGCCGTCAACATCGACCCGCATTTCGGCAGTCTGGGGGTCATAGGACACGGCAAGCACCAGCCCCTCAATTTTGCCAGTCAGTTGCGCAACCGCGACAGACTGGGACTCGGAAGTTGGCGCAAAGGGGCCCGGGCCAACAATTAAAGCAAGCGCGAGACAGGCGGCCAGCGCGCCCGAGGCAATCGCACCCATTCGCCAACGTTTCAGCTGCACAACCGTATCGTCAAAGGTGCCGCCATCCAGTCGGCTTTCGATGCCATCCCAGACAGACGGAGCTGGCTCAACATCCTGAAACTCCTGAAACAATGGATCGACCCGCCGATTCCAGTCATCAACTGACTTGGCAAATGCGGGATCGGATAGTTGCTTGCGCAGCGCTGTGGCCTTCTCATCACCATCAAGCAGGCCAAGCACCAGCTCTGCCGCTAGAGTTTCATTATTCGGCGCTTCGCCATCCTTCAGGGGTTCCGTTTCGTCAACCATCGTCCATGCAATCCTTCAAGCGCTTCAATCCCCGGCGAACCCAGCTTTTGACGGTCCCCAGAGGAGTATCCAGTTTTTGCGCCAACTCATTATAACTATGCCCCTCAAAGAAAGCCGTACGGATCACGTTACGTTGCCGTGCTTCCAGACTATCGAGGCATTTGTTCAAAATATCTGCACCTTCCTGTTTTTCCAGCCGATCCAATGCACTTTGCTCATCCGTTGCCATATCTTTAATGGCATCGTCCGAAACCATTACCCGATTGCCGCCAGATCGTTTTCGATCAATGGCGGTGTTGCGAGCGATGGTTGCCAGCCATGTTATCGGACTGGCCCGCTGCGGATCAAACCGCCCTGCATTGCGCCAGATTTTCACATAAGCGTCCTGCAGTGCATCTTCCGATGCCTGGCGATCATTTAAGATACGGAGGCAAACACCAAAAAGTTTCGCCGACGTCAGATTATATATATCCTGAAACGCCTGACGGTCACCGCCAGCGGCCTGACCGATCAGGGCGGAGAGCTGCGCGCGGGCGCGATCTGTTTCAGTGGTTTGGGGCATGACCTAATCCGCAGAGGTTATGGCAATTTACCGAAGTTTCAAGCACCTATTATGGCGGCAAACCGTTCCGGATCGACATTGCCACCCGAAATTGTGATCACTGTTCTGTCCGTTGCAGTCGCTTTGCCAGATAAAATCGCTGCCAAAGCCACTGCCCCTCCGGGCTCCACTACCAGACGTAATCTTTCAAACGCAACCCGCATTGCGTGATGCACCTCCGCTTTGGTTACAGCCAAAGCATTAGCCTTCCGCGCTTTCAAAACATCAAAAGTCAGCGGTGAAACCAAAAGCGTCTGCAAAGCATCGCATTCCGTGGGCGGCGGATTATCCTGCACCGGGACAATGCTACCGCCCTCCAGCGATCGTTTCATATCGTCCCAGCCTTCGGGTTCGACAACCGTTATGTCCGCTTCTGGATTGACCAGTAATATCCCGGTCGCCAGTCCGCCACCGCCACAACATGCTACCAGATGGTCTGGCGGTGTTCCGGCCTGAGCAATCATCTGTTCTCGAATTTCGACTCCGGTGCTGCCCTGCCCTTCAATAATCCACGGATCATCAAAACTGGGAACGACAACCGCCCCACTCTCGCCGGCCAGTTCTGCCGCCAGTTGTTCGCGGGAATCGGCAAGACGATCATAGGTGATCACCTCCGCACCCAGTTTCTTGGTATTCTCCAGTTTGGCGAGTGGTGCATCGGCAGGCATGATGATGGTTGCCCTGACCCCAAGACGCTGCGCCGCCCAAGCCACACCCTGCGCGTGATTACCGCTGGAAAACGCCACCACACCGCTTTGACGTTGCTCTGTGCTGAGATCGGTCAAACGGTGCCATCCCCCGCGTATCTTGAAGGCACCGATAGGTTGCAGGCATTCCGCCTTGCACCAGATCGTCTTGCCATCGACGGTGAGCGGCAATAGCGGCGTTTGCGGCAAGATTTCCCTAACCTTGTCTGCCGCCCGCTGTACGCCTTCGGCAGAAGGTTTCCGGTTCGGGTCCAAAAGTAATTGCTCTGTCATGGCGTCCTTCTATATGCGGTTAGATGATTCCTCTAGCGAAATGAGTGCACAACATGAGCAAGGTTTTAGTGATCGGTGCAGGCGGTGTCAGTTCAGTGGCAGTGCACAAGATGGCGCAGCTAATAGCCGCAGAAACAGGCCCGTTTTCCGAGATCATGCTGGCCAGTCGTACGCTGTCCAAATGTGAAGCCATCGCCGAGTCCGTCAAAACCCGCACTGGCGTATCGATAGAAACCGCGCCCATTGATGCGGATGACGTCCCCGCAATGACCGCACTGATCGAACAGGTGCAACCTGCCCTGGTGGTCAATCTGGCGTTGCCCTATCAGGATTTGCCAATCATGGACGCGTGTCTGGCCACGAAGACGGATTATCTCGACACCGCCAATTACGAACCACGCGATGAAGCCAAGTTCGAATATAAATGGCAATGGGATTATCAGGACCGCTTCAAGGACGCCGGTATCATGGCACTGCTCGGCTCCGGCTTTGATCCGGGGGTTACTTCCATCTTCACATCTTGGCTCAAGAAGCATCATTTCGACCGGATCGACACAGTCGATATTCTGGATTGCAATGGCGGTGATCATGGCCAGCATTTCGCAACTAATTTCAATCCGGAAATCAATATCCGCGAAGTGACTGCGCCGGCGCGCCACTGGGAGAACGGCGAATGGGTCGAAACCCCTGCTCTATCCCATAAACAGGAATTTGATTTCGAGGCTGTGGGCCCGAAGAACATGTATCTCATGTATCATGAGGAAATTGAATCGCTCAAAACTCATATCCCGGAAATCAAGCGCATCCGGTTCTGGATGACCTTTGGTGATGCCTATTTGACTCATCTCGAAGTGCTGCAAAATGTCGGCATGACCCGCATTGATCCGGTCATGTATGAAGGCCGCGAGATCATACCGCTGCAATTCCTGAAAGCCGTATTGCCTGAACCGGCCAGTCTCGGCGAGACGACAAAAGGAAACACCAATATCGGCGTGATCGCGACCGGCGAAAAAGATGGCGTACAGAAAACGCTCTATGTGAAAAATATCTGCAGCCATGAAGCCGCATTTGAAGAAACCGGCAATCAGGGCGTAAGCTATACCACCGGCGTGCCGGCGATGATCGGTTCGGCGCTGATGCTGTCCGGTCAATGGAGCGGTGACGGTGTGTTCAATATGGAAGAATTTGACCCTGATCCGTTTATGGAAATGCTGAACGAGCATGGCTTGCCCTGGACGCTGGAAGAGCTGGACGCTCCTCTGGCATTTTAGATGGAAACCAAAGCAGGCGATCCCGGCGCATTTGCGCATTTTGATCTGGCGCGGGTCCCCTCGCCTGCCTTTGTCGTGGATGAAGCGGCTGTTCGCCGGAACCTTGAGATATTGGCCGATGTAAAAGCGCGATCCGGTGCAAAAGTGCTGCTTGCGCTAAAGGCTTTTTCAATGTGGTCTATGGCGCCGCTAATCGATGAATATCTCGACGGTTTCTGTGCATCAGGACTGTGGGAAGCGAAGCTCGCCAAAGAGCAGTTTAATGGCTCCATCAGCACCTATTCACCGGCCTATAAAGCAGAAGAACTTGCTGAGATTTTGACGCTTTCCGATCATGTCACTTTCAACAATCCAGCGCAGATCGACAGGTGGAAAAGTGGGGCTGATCAGTGGTTGGGCAATTGTGATATCGGCCTTCGCCTGAACCCCGAACTTGCTCTTGGTGAAACACCCAAATATGATCCTAGCCAGCGGCATAGCCGATTGGGTTTTCCCGTTTCACAATTGCAGCCAGAGCATTTTAGCGCGATTTCTGGCATCCATTTTCACAATCTTTGTGAGCAGAATTTCGATGCGCTGAAACAGACATGGGCCAAGATCGAACCGCTGATTGCGCCCTATTTCGATCAGCTCGATTGGATCAATCTTGGCGGCGGTCATCATATCACGCGGGATGATTATGATCGCGAGGCGCTGGTGCAATTCCTGTCTGACCTCAAGGCCAAATCGGACTGCGACATTTATCTCGAACCAGGCGAAGCGGTTGCGCTCGATGCCGGTATATTGGTCGGTGAGATATTGGATGTTTTCGATAACGACATGCCAGTTGGCATAACCGATATTTCAGCGACTTGCCACATGCCCGATGTCATCGAAGCGCCTTATCGACCTGCGATGCTTGGTGAGGCCAGCGAAGGAGATGCCATCAGGCTTGGCGGACCAAGCTGTCTGGCGGGCGATATTATCGGCGACTACCGGCTGCCTGAACCGGCGCATATTGGCCAGCGGATCGCCTTTCTGGATCAAGCCCATTATTCCATGGTCAAAACCAACACATTTAACGGCGTGCCGCTGCCCTCGATCTGGCTATGGAATAGCGAGACCGACGATTTGCGCTGTGTGAAGACGTTTGACTGGACGGAATTTCGCGATCGGCTCAGTTAAATTCCGGCAGAAATTGCTGCATCGCAATAATATTCCGCATTTGTGCCATAATTATCGGTCATAGAGACTTTACAGATTGCAAAGGCGCGCATATAGCCGCCCCCGCTGCCCCATGGCCGACCACGATACAGCATGGCGATTCCGCAAGGCAGCTCAATCGATCTTTAAATCTAAGGGGGTCCCTTGAGTTGCACAATTTCCATGATGCGCAGGAGCTGACGAAGGCTCTTAGCCCCGATATTCCAGTTTTGCTGAACCGCCCGCACGCTGCGCGGCGGGCCGCCCGCTATTTTGTCGAACAGTTTCCCGGCAAGTCGCTCTATGCGGTGAAGGCGAACCCGTCTCCTGCACTTTTGAAGCTCTTGTTCAATGAAGGCGTGACACACTATGACGTCGCGTCGATTGAAGAAGTACGTGTCGTCCACAATACGCTGCCAGAGGCGGTGCTGTGCTTCATGCATCCGATCAAGTCCGAAGCGGTCATCCGCGAAGCTTATTTTGATCATGGTGTGCGCGTATTTTCGCTCGATTCCATCGAAGAGCTGGAGAAGATTGAGCGGGCGACCGATGGTGCGGACGATTTGACGCTTTGCGTTCGTATCAAAGTGGCGTCTGAATTTGCGCAGATCAGCCTGGCATCGAAATTCGGTGTGGAAGTCGATGCGTCTGTCGAGCTGCTGCAGCGTAGTCGTCAAGTTGCTGATGAACTGGGCATCTGTTTCCATGTTGGCAGTCAGGCGATGACGCCCCTGGCTTATGTCCACGCACTGGAACGCGTGCGAACCGCAATTGTTGCGGCTTCAGTCACCGTGGATATTGTGAATGTCGGTGGCGGGTTTCCGTCCATATATCCCGATATGGCACCGCCTTCACTCAACCATTATTTCAGTGCGATTGACCGGACGTTTGAAGATCTACCGATCAGCTATTCCGCCGAACTCTGGTGTGAGCCTGGCCGCGCGCTGGCCGCCGAATATAATTCGCTGATCGTGAAGGTTGAACAGCGCCGTGGGAACGAGCTTTACATTAATGACGGCGCTTACGGCACCTTGTTTGACGCGGCCCATATTGGCTGGCGCTTCCCAGTGCAACTACTGGGCAATTATTCGGACAACGCGGTTTTGACCGAATATAGTTTCTACGGTCCCACCTGCGACGACATGGACCATATGGCGGGTCCCTTTGTCCTGCCCGCGGATGTAAGGGCCGGTGACTATATCGAGATTGGTATGCTCGGCGCCTATGGATCGGCGATGCGAACCAAGTTTAACGGCTATGGATCGATCGACGATTATGACGTGGCGGATGAGCCCATGGAGAGCGTTTATGTCGGCGATAATCTCGACCGGACGGACCACGAAAACGTGGTGTCCTTCCCCGGCGCATGACGTCCGACTAAGTTGCATTTGACAATTTACAATATGTAACGCAGGTTCCGCCCCATATTTGGCCGAATAGGGGAGGAAGCTATCATGAGCACTGCAATATTGGCGCCAGCGGCTCTGCTGGTCATCTGGTCACTTGTGATGCTTTTCTGGATGGCTGGAACACGGCTGCCAGCGGCCAAGAAAATGGGTATCGACATAACGGCCAAACCGGGGGGGCGAGGTCCTGATGTCGATCCGCAATTGCCTGATAAGGTTGCGTGGAAGTCCCACAATTATACCCATCTGATGGAACAGCCGACGCTGTTTTACGCCACGGTCATCATCCTGGCGATCGCCGAGGCTGGGACCGGGATCAACCTGTATCTGGCCTGGGCCTACGTATTGCTGCGGATCGCTCACAGCATCTGGCAGGCGACGGTCAATCTCGTGAATGTACGCTTTCTGCTGTTCGTAACATCGACAATCTGTCTGCTGATCATGGCGATGAATGCGTTTTTCACGACTTTTGTATGATTTTTATATGATCTTTTTGGGGGAATGAAATGGAAAATAGTCCTATCTTACAGCCTGTAGTGGCGCTCATATTGTGGACCATGATCATGTGGTTATGGATGTATGTCACACGCATTCCGGCGATGAATAAGGCGAAGGTAGATCCGGACAAACTGAGTCGCGAATCCACCGCTGGTGGTCTGGACGCTCTGCTGCCACCGGAAGTGCAGTGGAAGGCACATAACTATAACCATCTGCTTACCGAACCGACATTGTTCTACGCCGTCTGCATCGTGTTGGCGATTGTCGGACAGGGAGATGGTCTGAACCTGACTATCGCTTGGGCTTATGTTGGCTTACGCGTCCTGCACAGCCTGATCCAGGCAACGGTGAACAAGATCATGTATCGCTTTTTGGTATTTGCTTTGTCCAGCCTGTGTATTATCGCTCTGGCTATCCATGCAGCGCTTGCGGTGTTCCACTAACCAGAAACGGCCCTCCCCATGTCCAATCTCTTGAATGTCGCAATAGTCCAGGCGGCACCGGTTCCCCTATGCATTGACAAGGGCATTGAACAGGCCGTCGATTTAGTCCGCAAGGCCAGCGACGAAGGCGTCCGGATGATTGGCTTTGGAGAGACGTTTCTCGGCGGTTATCCAATCTGGCTTGATGAGGCACCCGGCGCCGCGCTGTGGGATCATCCGGGCAGCAAGGCCCTGCACCGCATCTTGATGGATCAGGCGATCGTCGAAAATGACCCGCGACTGGCGCCACTGCAGGAGCTGGCGGATACGAAGAAGCTCTGCATTTCCATTGGCGTGCATGAACGCCTGCGCTCTAGCCTTTACAACAACCAGATGCTGTTCCGCCCGGACATGCCGGTTTTAAACCATCGCAAGCTGGTCCCTACCCATGGCGAGCGCTTGATCTGGAACCGCGGCGATGGCTCAACCATCAATGTGCATCAAGCCGATTGGGGCCGCGCGGGGAACCTGATTTGCTGGGAGCACTGGATGCCGCTTGCTCGCGCTGCAATGCATAACTTGCGGGAAGACGTCCATGTCGCCGCCTGGCCGACGGTGAGGGAGACCTATCAGATTGCCTCGCGCCATTATGCCTTTGAGGGCGGGTGTCATGTGCTGGCCGTGGGCACATTGTTGCATCGCGATCATTTGCTGGAAGGACTGAAACTGGTCGGTGGCAATGACGAAGCGCTGGCGCTCTTTAAAGAAATTCCAGACACACAGCTACAATTTGGTCAAAGCATCATTGTCGCGCCTGATGCCACTATTCTGGCAGAAGCGGGTGAAAAGGACATGATCCTCGCGACTGAAATCGATCTCGATGCTGGCAAGGAAGCAAAGGCTGCACTCGACGTAGACGGCCATTATTCCAGAGCGGACGTGTTTGACCTGACGGTTGATACGCGGTCAAAGGCCGGCGTGAACTGGTCCGGGGACTAGATTATCCCGTCTATGCCTTGGTAAAGCTAGAAACCAGCTCCACGTGGGTCGACCATAGAAATTGACCCACAGGCCACAACGCGTCCAGCTTATACCCGGCATCACAAAGTTGTTTTGCGTCACGCGCAAAGCTTGCGGGGTTGCAACTTATGTAGCAAATCTTCGGCACATCCGATTGCGCGATCTGCGCAATCTGATCCCGCGCACCGGCACGAGGCGGATCCAATATTACTGCTCCAAACCGGTTCAGTTCTTCTGGACTGAGAGCTCGCCGGAACAGATCACGATGTTCCGTAAATATCTGACGATCGGACAGGTTCGCGGCCATTTTCAGCGCCCCGATTGCATCCCGGGACCCTTCCGCGGCATAGACCTTATGACTGTCACCGAGTGCAAATGTGAATGTACCAAGACCCGCAAACAGATCTGCGACCAATTTGGTATCGCCGACGGTTTCCAGCATCGCGGCGACCAGTGCGGCTTTTCCCTCCACTGTGGGCTGCAGGAAACTGTTATGCGGCAAGGCCACCGCTATGCCGTTAAATGTTACCGTAACTGGCTCGGGCTCCCACTGCGTTTCGGGACCATAACCATTATCGACGGACAGCCGAGCTAGATTATTGGCCTGCGCAAAGGCAGCCAACGCCTCGCGTTGTTCGAGACTTTCCGGCTCATAATTTTTTACACACAGGTCAACACCTTGATCGGCCAGACTGATCTCGACATTCATGTCATGCTTGCGCCGGGCCACCGATTTCAAAAAAATGCGCAACGGGTCAATCACGGCAAAAAGCTCGGGCCGCATGATTTCGCATTGCTTGAGATCAACAATTCTATGACTGCCCGCCCCGCTAAACCCGAGCTTGAAGCTTTTCCCCATCATCGCCGCGCGCAGGCTGGCCCGGATACGGCTGTTGGGTTTTGAAATCTGAGGAGGATGCAATGTTCCCGCACTAAGCCCCTGCCCCTCCAGCGCATAAGCGACACGGTCAATTACAAATTGCGCATAGCTTTCATCATCCAGATGTTGCAGGCTGCACCCGCCACATTCCTTGAAATGCTGGCAAGGCGGGTCGACGTGATGCGGGCCTTTTATAAGACCGCCTTCTTCACTCAACCGATCAAGCGGCGCTGAAAAGGCGACATGGCGGCCATCAGCGGTCACGCCATCGCCTTTGGCTGCAACACGCAAGATGATATTTGAATCGGTTTCGGTGCTCATAAGCACTCTTGTAGCGCTTTCGGGATATGATCAATCAGTATCTCCGGTGAAAAACTGGGCCCGGCGAGTTTCGCAGCACGGCCATGCAGCCACCGCCCCTGTTTTGCGGCCAGGAAAGCGTCTTTCTCATTCGCAAAGCGGGCTGCGATCATACCGGCAAGAACGTCGCCCGTTCCTGCTGTAGAAAGCCAGCTTGACGATGAGGGTGACAGAGACACCGCGCCTTCAGCATTGGCAATCACGCTGTCGCTGCCCTTGTGAACGACAACAGCACCGCTATCGATAGCCAGTATCTTCGTGAGATCGATTTTCGAACCTTTGCCGTTTCCGGACATTGCCGCAAATTCACCGGTATGCGGTGTCATGATGACCGGAGATGATCGATCTTTCAGACCGCTGAGATCCCTTCTGCCCAAAAGAATCAAAGCATCGGCATCGAGCAAAACCGGCTTTTCGATATCCAAGACCAAATCCAAGAGCTTTTCCGCATGACTGTCACGGCCCAGCCCTGGCCCGATGACAATGATCGTAATCCTGTCATCGGATAATTGCTCTTGCAGTTGAATCCCATTCTCATAAGGTTCGACAACGATGCTATGATTGGGCGATGAGAAGTCAGGGCCAGCGAATATCTTCACATAGCCAGCCCCTGATCGCTGAGCGGCTAGGCCAGTCAGTTTGGCCGCTCCCGGCATGCGGCCAGCGACAACAGCAACAAGCCCTCTTGTATATTTGTGATCTTCTGTCTTAGGCGCCTCCATTGTCGGTCGCGCTAGTAACTGGACGGTTGAGGCTGCATCAACGCCTATCTCGACCCTGGCCAGATATCCCATAAACCCCGAAGCTGGTGCAAGATAATGGGCAGGCTTGAAGGCTCCCAGCGCAATAGTCAGGTCATATCGGGAAACCGGATTGAGTGTCGCGCCGGTATCGGTTTCGATTCCGCTGGGTAAATCAACCGCTGCCCGTCGCCCTGCCCCGTCGAACAGCCGTTGGTGTTGATCCAATAGAGTGCCGGATACTGGTCGGGTGAGTCCGGTTCCAAACAGGCAATCGACAAATTGCTTCGCCGGTCGAGCATCATCCAGTGCATATGTTTGTCCCTGCCACAGAGATTTTGCGTTTTTCGCCGCATCCGTCGCAGGTTCGCCGCTCGCCGCTATGGCGACGTCGGTCCCTTTTTCAAGCAACGCCTGGGCAATGACATATCCGTCACCGCCATTATTGCCGGGACCACAGAGCACCAAAGTGGGGCAATGTGGTGCGGCCCGCCAGATATATTCAGCGGCCCCGGTTCCGGCCCTGTGCATCAGCTCGATTACGGATGTTCCGCTATCTATGAGCCGCTGTTCGGCAGCCTGCATCTCGGCAGCAGTCAGGATATGCCCATGATTGAGCATAGCGCGCCTAGTTCCCGGCTTGTGGTGCCGGTTCTTCCGCTTGATTGGCGGCATCTGCCGTGTCTGATGTCTTCATGCGCGCTGACATGAGATATTTATCGGAACCGACACTTACCAGGATCTTGTCATCTTCGACAATCTCGATCCTGGCTTTCTCCGATCCGTCAGCAGCTTCCAACCCGCGACCGTCGGTTAGGACATTGAACCGGCGAAAACCGCCGTCGGGATGCCGCACGATAAGGGTTACGCCATTTTCGCCGGACAGGCGTTCCGTTTGGCAGCCGCTTGAAAAGTCGCTATCGCCATTGATCGCACATTCGATCCTGCCGTCATCGGCGGCCTGAGCCGCTGCACTATCTTCTGCTTCGGCCAGTCTTCCATTGTCCGGCTTTCCGCATGCTGTCACAAGCAAGATAACTGCAAAACCGCTATATATCCGCATAGACATGTTTTTCCGCTTTCGCTCCGGGATGAGTAACAGCGCCCTTATAGGCCGGGCCAACATTCTGGGCATAGCGCCATAATGCACCTGACCCATAATCATTCACATGAGGCGTATAACGTGAACGGCGTTCTTCCAGGGTTTTCTCATCAACTTCAAGATCGATTGTACCTGCCTCAGCGTCGATATTTATCATATCGCCGTCTTCGACCAAACCGATTGGGCCACCATCGGCTGCCTCTGGCCCAACATGACCGATGCAGAAACCCCGCGTTGCGCCCGAAAAACGGCCATCGGTGATAAGGGCGACCTTCTCGCCCATACCCTGACCATAAAGCGCAGCCGTGGTTGCCAGCATCTCGCGCATGCCCGGACCACCCTTCGGGCCTTCGTTGCGGATGATGATGACGGAGCCTTCCTTGATCTCGCGCTTTTCGACGGCATCAAAGGCATCTTCTTCACATTCGAATATTTGTGCTGGACCGCGAAACTGTAAACGCGCCATTCCAGCGACTTTCACGATTGCACCTTCCGGTGCGAGCGATCCCTTCAAGCCGACTACGCCGCCGGTTTCGGTAATCGCATTCTTCACATCATATATGACCTTCTGGTCACTATTCCATGTAATCTCTTCAATATTTTCGCCTAATGTCTTGCCGGTGACCGTGATGCAATCACCGTTCAGCAGATCATTATCCATCATGGTTTTCATCAGCATATAGACACCACCAGCATTATGCATGTCTCTCGCGACATATTTGCCGCCCGGCTTCAGATCAGCCAGATAAGGCGTCGATTTGAAGGCTTCTGCCACATCAAACAGATCAAAATCTATACCCGCCTCGCTTGCCATGGCTGGCAGATGAAGCGCCGCATTGGTTGAACCGCCAGTGGCGGCAACGATACGGGCCGCGTTCACAAAAGCCTCTCTGGTGCAGATATCGCGTGGACGCAGGTTGCGTTCGATCAAATCCATAACCTGACGTCCTGCCGCCACCGCCATGTCATCACGGCTTTCGTAGGGGGCCGGGGCCATATTGCTGTTGGGCAATGACAATCCGATCGCCTCAGCGACACAGGCCATGGTGTTGGCGGTAAACTGACCGCCACATGCTCCGTGACCGGGGCACGCCACTTTCTCGAGTTCGATCAGTTCCTGCAGTGGGCAATTTCCGGCGCTATGCTGGCCGACAGCTTCAAAAACATCCACAACAGTAACGTCTTCGTCGTGGAAACGGCCCGGCAATATGGAGCCTCCATAGACAAATATAGAAGGCACATTGAGCCGCAACATCGCCATCATCATGCCGGGTAGGCTTTTATCGCAGCCCGCATAGGTTACCAATGCGTCGTAACAATGGCCGCGCACACTGAGCTCCACCGAGTCAGCAATCACTTCACGCGATATGAGTGAGGATTTCATTCCCTGATGACCCATGGCGATACCGTCAGTCACGGTGATCGTATTGAACCGGCGCGGGGTGCCGCCGGCTTCGATGACGCCTTGACGTGCCATATCCGCCTGTGCATCCAGCAATGTATTGCAAGGCGCGCTGTCATTGCCAGCAGACGCAATGCCGACAAATGGTTTGGCGATGTCTTCTTCGGTCATGCCCATGGCATAATAATAGCTGCGCTGTGGTGCGCGTTCCGGGCCGACACTGACATGGCGGCTTGGTAGTTTGGATTTATCGAACGTCCGGGTCATTTATTGATCCTGCAAAAGAGGTGGCTGTAATTGCCGATCCTCCTTCCAAAACTGCGTCTCTCACGCAAGCCCTGTTCGTACTTTATCACAAATTCGTAACAATATTTCTGAAAAACGGCGCTGACCGGTTTCATGTGCAATCAAATCCTGCCGAATCTCGATTTCTGTATAGGCTTTGCCGATATCTTCCGCCTGCCGTTTCATCGTCGCGTGGAGGTCTTTGCCTGAATAGGGTTGCTGGTCACCAACAACCAGTCCTTCCTCTTCCAGATGCTGGATGGCGAGGTGAGAGGCAGCTTCCTGTTCATTGTAAAGGACCCCGATTTCCCAGGGTCTCTTGGCGATTTCGTCAGACCGTAGCATCGGTGTAAAGCTGTGCAGAAACAAAACCAGCGCTGGGTCGAGATCGCGGATCAGCTCCGCAACGCGATCATGATATGGATGGAAAAACCGGTCCAGACGCGCATTTCTCTCTCTGTCCCCGATGGCGTTCCCGGTTAGCAGCACGCCGTCACTGCGCAGCGGAATTACGCCGGGTTCATCGGGAAAGCGATTGAGATCGACCACAAGGCGAGAAACTGTTCCCAATATCGACAGGTAACCCGGCGTCTCGGCCATGTTGCGCGCGATATTGGCAACGCCGATATCATAAGCGATATGATCTTCCAGAAGCTCCGGCGCGATACCAAGGTCAATATCATCTGGAACATGATTGGCGGCATGATCAACTACGACCAGTACGCTGTGTTCTTGCGGAACTCCGAAAATTTCGAACGCTTCGGTCATCTCAGTCCTCCGATCATCGTCCAGCTATCTGGCAATGCCGCGTTGATCATTTTTCCGGCATCCCCCGCCTGATGTTCTGTTTCATAAAGAGCAAAGCAGGTCGCGCCTGATCCCGACATTCTTGAAGCCAAGGCGCCTGTTTCATTCAACTTCGATAAAATATCGCCAATGACAGGAACAAGTCGCTCTGCCGGGCCCTGCAAATCATTGCGTCCGGACAGGACAATATCCAGAGGGCTTCCAGCAGGCAGGGCGCCGCGGTCGACGCCATCCCAATCGCTAAAAATGGATGCTGTAGATACCGGAACGAGCGGGTTTACCAAAAGCACAAAATGCCCCGCCAGCGCGCCATTGTACAAGGGCATCAGATCCTGCCCAATTCCCTTTCCGATACATGTCTGATTGACAACGCAAGCTGGCACATCGGCCCCCAGCGGGGCAGAAAGTTCCGCAAGTTCAGACAGCGATAGCCCGGTAGCCCAATAGCGGTTTAGCAAGCGAAGTGCCGCTGCGGCATCAGCGGAGCCACCGCCAATACCCGAGGCAATAGGCAAGCGTTTGTCGAGAAGAATTCTCACACCGCATGACTCGCTAGCGTGAGAGGCCAACAGACGGGCGGCGTCCAGCACCAGATTGTCCTTATCGCTCAGGCCCTTGGCAAAGGGGCCTCTGATCGACAGCGTGATCTCGTCGTGCGGTTCGACGGACAGCAAATCCCCATGGTCAAGAAAAGCAAACACTGTCTCAATGTCA
This sequence comes from Parasphingorhabdus sp., assembly GCF_059726685.1. Taxonomy (NCBI): domain Bacteria; kingdom Pseudomonadati; phylum Pseudomonadota; class Alphaproteobacteria; order Sphingomonadales; family Sphingorhabdaceae; genus Parasphingorhabdus; species Parasphingorhabdus sp. The sequence goes on along the minus strand of NZ_AP041068.1, from coordinate 2,300,283 downwards.
TGATAGCCATTGGCGAGACGCTTGCGGACGTGCAGCGCAAGATTGATCTTTGCGCACGCGATTTCGCTATCGCCAACATTCTGATCTTTTTGGGACATTAAGGAGAAACAAGATCGGCACGAAGGCCCACGTCGATTTTTTCCTTCAGGCGCTGCATATCTTCAGCATCAGCGAATAACTTCGCTGATTTCCAAGCATAGCGCGCCTCATATTTGCGCCCGACCGCCCAATAGGCATCGCCCAGATGTTCATTGATCGTCGGGTCCTGTGGCTCCCCTGCCCGGGCCAGTTCGAGATATCCGACCGCTTTTTCATGCTCACCGGTGACATAATAGGCCCAGCCCAGAGAATCGGTAATCGCGGGGGAAGATGACCGAAGTTTATGTGCCCTGCGGATGGCAGCGATCGCGGAAGCAGTATTTTCGCGGCGTTCCAGCTGCGCATAACCCAGATAGTTCAATATGCTCGCCGAATCAGGCTGTAACATGTCGGCTTTTTTCAGTGAGTTTAGACCTGCGGGCCAAAGTCCCGCCTGTTCCTGTGCGGCGCCCAGTGACAGCCAGTATGATGCAAGTAACGCATCTGGAGCGCCTCTCTTTTCCGCCAATGCTATAGCTTGTTCAAAGGCTGTGGCAGCTTCTTTGTGATTATCGCTTGCCTGAAGCAGTTGCCCCAGCAAAGCCCTCAATTCAGGCGTCTCAGGCATGGCGTCAGTGATTTTGCTCAAGCGTTTTTGCGCGCTTGTGTAATCTTCATCGTCAACATAGCGCGCCACCTCCATGCTGATGGCCAGCAAGGCGTAGGCACTGTCACTGGCTATTTCCTTGAGTGCTGTCCGGGCGGCCTGATTATTTTCGGTATTACCGTAAGCCTCGGCCAATATCAGCTGCCCATAGTCATTATCTGGCGAAATCTGGGCGGCTGCCTGTGCGCTAACCAAGCCAAGAAAATAGGCCCGCTGGGATCCCAAATCAGATGCCAGCCGCTGCAGAAGAAAGCTTGTTCCCACCTGCGTATCCACCCTCTGGGAAAACGCCCCACCTTTGCCAAGCTCTATATCTTCGAACATTTTCCTTTCCGGGCCCGTGCGTTTTTTATTCAATATTCCCAGGGCGGTCTCTTCGTCGCCCTTGGCCAGGAAATGACGGGCAATGACAATACGCACCGGCGCCATGCGTGCTTCATTGCGATCAACAATCGCATCGATCAGTTGCATGACATCGTCTTCGTAGCCGCGAGCCAAAGCGTGCAATATCAATTGTTCCTGATGATAGTAGGTACCGGTCGTGTCTTTCTTGGCTGCGGCAAGATCCGCAAGTGGGCTTTTTCGGTCAGCAGTGGAAAGCCAAGCGTTCAGAAATGGTGTTAAAAAACCAAAATTCTGCAAGGATTCAAGCTGCAGAGAAGCTATTTCGGCCGCCTTATAGTCGCGACGTGAAAAGGCATCGGCAAATAAAAGCAAAGGCATTTCCGCATCAATACCGCCGCGTGTGTCCAAGGTCCGGATCGCTTTGATTGCCAGATCAAAATCGCCGGATTCAATCGCTTTTACGTAAGCTTTGCTCGCCAACAACAGGTTGTCCGGCTGTTCCTTCAGGGTTTCTGCATAGATAGCCGCGGCGGCTTCCGGTTTGTCCGACGATTCTGCCAATCGTGCTTCGACATATCGGTTAAGCGCATCAGCTCCATTGCTGCGCTTGGCAAGAGCCGGGCCACTCAATAATGCGGCAATGATAAATACGCCAAAACCTGGTTTACATATTGGGGTAATTGGGACCTCCGCCGCCTTCGGGTACAACCCAGTTGATATTCTGGTTCGGGTCTTTGATATCACAGGTTTTGCAGTGGACGCAATTCTGCGCGTTGATCTGGAATTTCGGATTGCCGGCATCGTCTTCGACAAATTCATAGACCCCTGCTGGGCAGTAACGCTGCGATGGTCCCGCAAATACGGGTAGATTCACATCCACCGGCATAGATGCGTCCTTCAATTGCAAGTGAACCGGCTGATCTTCTTCATGGTTGGTATTGGATAAAAATACCGAAGACAAACGATCAAAGCTTATCACGCCATCGGGTTTTGGATATTCGATAGGTTCACAATGTTCTGCCCGTTTCAGACGCGTATGATCCGGATGATGCTTCATCGTGAAAGGCATTTTGATTTTGAAATTCTCCGCCCACATGTTGATGCCAGCGATGATCGAACCCAGAAAATCGCCATATTTTTCGGCGGCAGGCAGAACGTTGCGAACAATACGTAGTTCTTCACGCACCCAGCTATTTTCATAAGCTGTGCCATAGGCTGCCAATTCATCACTTTGACGATCAGCAACAATGGCCTCAAAAGCCGCCTCCGCTGCCATCATTCCGGTTTTCATCGCTGTATGCGTACCCTTGATCCGCGGAACATTCACAAAACCGGCAGAACAGCCGATCAGCGCACCGCCGGGGAAGTACAGTTTCGGCACAGATTGGAAGCCGCCGTCATTAATTGCGCGGGCACCATAGGAAATGCGTTTGCCACCTTCCAAAATCTTGCGGATTTCGGGATGCTGCTTCCAGCGCTGCATTTCTTCAAACGGAGATAGATAGGGGTTTTCATAGTTGAGCCACGTGACGAAGCCTAAAGCCACCTGATTATCGGCTTGATGGTAAAGAAAACCGCCGCCGTTAGAACCCTCTCCCAATGGCCAGCCCTGACTGTGAATGACACGGCCTGGGACATGCTTGTCGGGATCAATATCCCACAATTCCTTGATACCAAGGCCGTAAATCTGTGGTTGGCTATCCTTATCCAGCGCGAACTTCTCTTTCAGAATTTTTGTGAGATGTCCGCGAACACCCTCTGCAAAGAAAGTATATTTTGCATGGAGTTCCAGACCTGGCTGATAGTCAGGCTTGCGACTGCCATCGCGTGCTACGCCCATGTCACCTGTCGCGACACCTTTAACGGAACCATCTTCGTTGTAGAGAATTTCAGCGGCAGCAAATCCCGGAAAAATCTCGACACCCATGTTTTCGGCACGCTCACCAAGCCAACGACACAAATTGCCGAGCGACCCTGTGTAGGTTCCCTTATTATGCATGAAAGGCGGTGTCATAATGTGCGGAATGGAGAATTTCTTGTTCTTGGTCAGAACCCAATGCTGGTTGTCAGTCACAGGAACCGCTGCCATCGGGCAATCTTCTTCACGCCAATTGGGAAGCAGTTCATCAAGTGCTTTTGGATCAACAACTGCGCCGGACAGGATATGCGCACCGATTTCGGAACCTTTTTCCAAAATACACACCGAGAGATCCTTGCCCGCTTCATCGGCCATTTGTTTGAAGCGGATAGCCGCGCTTAGTCCTGCTGGTCCCCCACCAACAATGACCACGTCATAAGGCATAGATTCTCGTTCACTCATTGTATTTTTCCTGTATTCAACTCGATAAAATTTTCTTACATTCGCCCTACCGCAAACGGCAACCCTTTGGACAGAAACATGCTTGCCCGCCAATTGACCAATTCGTCAACTCATGACTCTATGCATAGATGAATTTTTCTGCGTCTGCACCTGATGAAAACACGTCTGCCGAGAAGATGGAAAGCCTTCGCGACTGGTGGAGCCTGGCGGGTGTTGATCTGCATTATAACGATGAACCATCTGCGCTATTGGGCGATACAGCTCCTGCCATCAAGCCAGCGGAACCAAAGCCAGTTGTTCCGACTGCCCCTACGGAAAGCAAGCCTGATTTAGCAAAAGCAAAGGCGTCAACTGAACGCATCAGCGACAATTATCCGGCAGAGCACAACCAGTTTGTCGCATGGTTATCACGACCTGAAAACCTGATCGAAGCGCAATGGTCGCAAAACCATGTTTTGCCGAGCGGAGTCATCGAGCCGGAAATCATGGTTATTGTTGGAATGCCAGAACAGGGAGATTTGCGAGAAAATTCACATTTTTCTCAGAAAAGCGCAGCCCTGTTGGCGAATATGCTGAGAGCTATAGGATGCGATTCGGACAAAACCTATTCCGCTTCAATCTCTTTAGCCCGTTCATATGACGGTCGTATTGATCCACAATATCACGAGCTGCTAAAAAAACGTATGCTCCATCATATAGAGTTGGTGCAGCCAAAGCGGATCATCGCCTTTGGTGAAACGCCGTCGCACTTGTTTTTTAGCGAAAACTTGCTCACAGCGCGCAAAAATAAACAATTTGTTAACCATGCTTCAGCCAAAACCGAGGCAATTGCCACGTTTCATCCGCGAATTTTGATCGAAAGACCGGAGTTCAAAGCAGAAGCGTGGAGAGATTTGCAATTGCTGACCAGGATTTCGAGTAGATGAAAAACCAGTTTTCCTTAAATTTGAAACTTGCGGCTACCGCTGCCCTAATTTCCCTGCCCTTCACGCCGGCGCTGGCGAAAGATGGCGGCGCAGTGTTGTTCAAAAGCTCGTCGATCGCGAAAGACATTCCATCACAGTTAAAGCGTAAACAATCCGAACATTATCGCGCGATTTTCAAAGCGATGGGCGGCAATGAATGGGACACGGCGAAGAATTTGATTGCCGATGCGCCTAATGGTCCCTTGAAATCCATTACTCAGGCAGAATATTTTCTCGCTGCAAATTCTCCCCGCGCCGAATTGGGACCACTTCTGGTTCTGGTCAATGAAGCTCCTCATATTCCGCAGGCCGCCCAGCTGGGCCGCCTGGCAAAAAAGCGTGGCGCTCAATTGCTTCCAAATCTTCCGCAGCGGCGTAATCTTTCTTACGTCCCTGGCCTACCCATTCGCAAAAAACCCAATGCGATCAAATCCGACAGTGCTGCCAACGCCATTCGCGGTCGCATTTTAAGTTTCATCAAGAATGATAGCCCGCAATCGGCGGAGGCGCTGCTTTTCGAGACCGAGAATGTCCTTTCTTCTGAGGCGCGCACAGAACTGGAACAGCGAGTGGCGTGGTCATACTATATCGAAAATGATGACAGATCCGCTCAACGCATGGCGCAAAAGGCCCAGAAAGGCAGCGGCCCCTGGGTTGCTCATGCCGACTGGGTCGCCGGTCTGTCTTCCTGGCGTTTGAACGACTGTCAAACGGCTGCTGCTGCCTTTGATAATGTGGGCCGCCGCGCCGCCAACGCTGATTTGCAAGCCGCCGGACTCTATTGGGGCGCTCGTTCCGACATTGCCTGTGGTCAGCCGCAAAAGGCGCAAGGTAAGCTGCAAACAGCCGCCAAGCGTAGTGACAGTTTTTACGGACTTCTTGCTGCACAGACATTGGGCATGGATATAGCGGCGAAGAAATCCAATTCCGGATTTGAAAAAGGCGACTGGAAGACGCTGAAGCAGCATGAAAACGTCAAGGCCGCAATTGCCCTGGTCGAAATTGGCGAGGATGGCCTCGCTGACGAAGTTTTGCGGCATCAGGCGCGGATCGGCAATTCCAGTGATCACGCCGCGTTGTTAAAGCTGGCACGCGAGCTCAGTTTGCCGCGTACGCAACTATGGCTCGCCCATCATGCGCCTCGCGGGTTTAAACCCGATGCACAGGCACGCTTTCCCGCTCCCAAATGGAAACCCGACGGTGGATGGCGCGTGGACCCAGCCCTTGTCTATGCTCACACATTGCAGGAATCGGCCTTTCGCAGCAAAGCTGTCAGCCCGGCTAATGCTATTGGCTTGATGCAAGTTCGTCCCGGAACAGCCGGTGATATTGCCCGTGCAAATGGACGGAATTTTCAGAAATCGCAACTGTTCGAGCCATCAACCAATCTGGAATATGGTCAGTCTTATCTCGAATATCTCGGTAGTTCGTCGATCACCGGCGGCAAGCTGCCCAAGGTGGCCGCAGCTTACAATGCCGGTCCGGGATCGGTCCAGCGCTGGAACAACGAAGTTCAGGATAAAGACGACCCGCTTCTCTATATGGAGAGCATTCCCTTTGTCGAAACCCGCGGATATGTCTCGATTATATTGCGCAATTACTGGATGTATGAACAGCAAGCCGGAATCAAATCAGCCAGCCTGAGCACGCTTGCTCAGAATAAATGGCCTGTCTTCCCGAGAAAGCCGACCAAAAACAAAACGCGTTTTACGGCCAACTAGGACAAAAAACCGGATGAGCCATTGCAAGCCCATCCGGTTTCTTCATCAATAGCGCGAACTCAATAGCGATAGTGATCGGGCTTGAACGGGCCCTCTGGTGTTACGCCAATATATTCGGCCTGTTCCTGCGATAATTTGGTCAGTTGCACGCCCAATTTCGCGAGATGCAGCTCAGCTACTTTCTCGTCGAGATGCTTTGGCAGAACGTAAACATCGTTCTTATACTGTTCAGGCCGCAACCACAGTTCGATCTGCGCCATCACCTGATTGGTGAAGCTGGCCGACATCACGAAGCTCGGGTGACCGGTCGCGCAGCCGAGATTGACCAGACGTCCCTGCGCCAGAATGATGAGCTTTTTGCCATCCGGAAATTCAACCTCATCGACCTGTGGTTTGATCTCGTTCCACTTCATGTTCTGCAGACCGGCAATCTGGATCTCGCTGTCGAAATGGCCGATATTGCAGACAATCGCGCGGTCTTTCATCTCGCGCATATGGTCGACGGTGATCACGTCTTTATTGCCTGTGGCGGTCACGAAGATATCAGCGCGTTTGGTCGCTTCTTCCATGGTGACAACTTCATAGCCTTCCATCGAAGCCTGCAACGCGCAGATCGGATCAACTTCAGTCACGATGACCCGTGCGCCGCCATTGCGGAGAGAGTCAGCAGAACCTTTACCAACATCACCAAAGCCAGCCACACAGGCCACTTTACCGGCCAGCATCACGTCGGTAGCGCGGCGAACAGCATCGACCAGCGATTCTTTACAACCATAGAGGTTATCGAATTTCGATTTGGTCACACTGTCGTTCACATTGATCGCCGGGAAAGGCAATTTGCCTTGCTTGGCGAGGTCATAGAGACGGTGAACGCCAGTGGTGGTTTCTTCAGAAACACCCTTGATGGTCTCAACCGTCTTGGTCAGATAGCCCGGACGTTCGGCCACAAAGCGCTTCAGCGTCGCAACAAAGACTTCCTCTTCTTCATTTTCAGGTGTGAACAGCTCTTCACCAGCTTCCACACGTGCACCCCAAAGCGCGAACATGGTTGCATCGCCACCGTCATCCAGGATCAGATTGCAGGTTTCTTCCGGACCCCAATCGAAGATACGCTCGACATAAGCCCAATATTCTTCCAGCGTTTCGCCCTTGATGGCGAATACTGGCGTTCCACCAGCGGCAATCGCAGCGGCGGCATGATCCTGTGTTGAATAGATATTGCAGGAAGCCCAGCGCACCGTTGCGCCCAGTGCCAGAAGTGTTTCGATCAACACCGCTGTTTGTATTGTCATGTGCAGCGAACCGGTAATCCGTGCGCCTTTCAAAGGCTGTTCAGCACCAAATTCCTCGCGCAAAGCCATCAGGCCGGGCATTTCAGTTTCGGCAATCTCGATTTCCTTACGACCGAAATCGGCCAGGGAAATATCCTTGATCACATAATCCTGCGTTTGTGTATCCGCTGCGGTAGCCACATTCATTCTCCTTGAAAGACGAATTGCCGCACAGGAAACCCCGGGCGGCAGTTTCATCATTCCTTAGCTTCTTGCGGCTTTGGAAGCAAATATAAAGATGTCTTTATATTTGTAATTTAGTTATTAATTTTCGCTTGATGCGATAACAATCCCACAGCGACCACCTGGCAAATTCGGTGACAATCCGTGAAACTGGGAAATATTGACCAGCGATGAAAGCTTGCCGTCACTATCTGCCGCAGAATTTGCCAGATCCTTCATGGTTTTGCATTCTGACAAATCACCGGAACCGGCACCGTATTTGTTGGCCAAGGAAACTGCATAGCGATCATAATGCTTCATCGCCTGTTTCTTGTTCCGGCCCTTCGCAAAATGTCCCCGAAGTATTCCATTGCCGAGTTTTAACACCGGCTTTTTGTCGCGAACGAAGCGGTTATAATGAGGCAGAACATCATGTTCCGACTTCACGCAACGTAGCGCGGCAACCATGAGGCGGGATTGCAGGTCCCGAACATGAGCGGCATCTGCTGCTGCCGGTGTCCAGCAGGCTGCTTGAGCGGATCCCGCCAATGTGACGCTTGTAATTATCCCGACCAAAACGGATTTGTTAAACTTAGACATTCCCCTAATCCCCTATTCCCATTGAGGACTACACAATTGTTCTTTCTGACTTAGGGAATTTCTAAAGGCGTTGGTTAAGCGATGTTCAGCATCCAAGTAGCGATAATTATGGGATAATCGTAATCTTCACCTGATTTCATGCGCTGCCAAATTGGCCTGACAACATGCCTGGATCAATCCCTTGTGCCTTCCAGGCCATTTCCCATTTATCTTTGGCCTCAGTTTCATAGAGCCATTCTGGCTCCCCTTGTGTCACCGACCATCCGTTTTGGGTCAGTTCTTGCTCCAACTGCCCTGCTCCCCAACCGGAATAGCCCAGCGCGGCGATCCATTTCCTCGGGCCACGATCTTTGGCGATAGCACCCAATATATCCAGCGAGCTGCTCAATCCCCAGCGATCGCCAACCTGCAGGGTATCCGACAGGTTGAAATCGAGACTGTGGAGAATGAAGCCCCTATGCACCTCAACCGGTCCGCCAACGAAAACACCGCGATCTTCCAGGGTGTCTGATTCGATATCAAATTGCTCCAAAATGCCGTTGAAGCTGATGTCCGTTGATGTCTCACCAATATTGATGCCGAGTGCGCCATGCTCATCGTGCGAGCAAATTGCGATGATGGATCGGGCAAACCGCGGATCAGCCATGCCCGGTGTCGCAAGCAAAAATTGGCCGGAAAAATAGAGCGGATAATCCATGTCTTTAGCATAAGTCACTTATCACGCCGTGCCCATGGTAAATTCGATAAACGGAGCATTATCATTACATTGCTTGCAATTTCATGATGCTGTCACCACAACAGAATAACAAACACCGATATCCCCAAAAATTCATAAGGAGCGACTAACATGATCAATAAAGGCGACAAAATACCCGAGGTAAACCTTGTCAAAGCGACAGAAAATGGCCCTGAGCAAGTCAGCTCCTCAGACTATTTTGCGGGCAAGAAAGTGGCCCTTTTCTCAGTCCCCGGTGCCTATACTCCTACCTGTTCGGCCAAGCATCTGCCTGGCTATGTCGAGAAGGCCGAAGAGCTCAAAGCCAAAGGCGTCGATGAAATCGCCTGCACCGCCGTCAATGATGCCTTCGTTCTCGGCGCCTGGAACAAGGATGCTGGCTCTGAAGATGTCACCATGCTCGCAGATGGCAATGGCGATTTTGCCAAGGCCGTAGGTCTTGAGATGGATGGTTCCGGCTTTGGTTTGGGCACCCGTGGCCAACGCTTCTCAATGATCGTCAATGACGGTGTGGTTGAAGAATTGAATGTCGAAGCACCCGGTGATTTCAAGGTTAGCGCTGCCGACTATATGCTTGACCAGCTTTAATACGGATCAAACAGCTAAAGGCCGGCGGGAGCACATGTTTCCCGCCGGTTTTTTAATGCCTACCATCCGCAGGATTTGCCCTTATTCTCTTCCTTCAGCCAGTCCATCAGCGGTTCAAAATAGCTGATCATCGCCGACCCGTCCATTTCGCGCGTACCGGTAAAGGCCTCCAGAGCATCTGGCCAAGGCTCGGATGCACCAAGTTCCAGCATGGCATTCAAACGCGCGCCAACTTTCTTGTTGCCGTAAAAGGAGCAGCGATGCAGTGGGCCTTTCCAACCCGCCGCATCGCACGCCGCCTTGTAGAATTGGAACTGCAGGATGCGCGCCAGGAAATAACGGGAGTAAGGTGTGTTGCCCGGGATATGATATTTCGCACCCGGATCGAACGCGTCCGCGGGCCGGTCAACGGGCGGCGTGATGCCCTGATATTGCTGCTTCAGATCATGCCATGCCTGTGTATATTCGGCGGGCTTTATGTCGCCGGAGAAAACCTGCCAGCGCCATTTGTCTACCAATAGACCAAATGGCAGGAATGCGACTTTGTCCATCGCTTGACGCAAAAGCAGCCCTACATCCTTGTCAGCGCTCGGCACCTTGTCCGCATCCAGCAGGCCGACCTGCACCAGATATTCCGGTGTGATCGACAACGCGATCATATCACCAATGGCTTCGTGGAAACCATCATTGGCGCCGTCGAGATGCAAATAGCTCTGCTTGTTATAGGCGCGCTGGTAATAGTTATGACCGAGCTCGTGGTGGATCGTGACAAAATCATCTCCATTGACCTTGATGCACATCTTGATGCGGATATCGTCGACATTGTCGATATCCCAGGCGCTGGCATGACAAACGACCTCGCGGTCTGCCGGCTTGGTAAACTGTGACCGTGCATAGAAGGTATCTGGCAGCGGATCAAAACCAAGGGACGAGAAAAACTGCTCTCCGGCTTTCACCATTTTCATGGCATCATAGCCTTTGGAGGTCAGCAATTCGGTCGTATCGAAACCAATATCACCAGCACCTTCAGGTGCTACGATTTCGTAAATATTACCCCATTCCTGCGCCCACATATTGCCGAGCAGGTCTGCGCGGATCGGGCCGGTTTTGGCCTGTACCGCATCACCATATTTTTCGTTTAGCTTGTCGCGGGTATAACAATGCAGTTCATCATAAAGTGGCTTCACCTGGTTCCACAGCTTGTCTGTTAGCTTGGCAAAATCATCCGCCGGCATGTCGTAGCCAGAGCGCCACATCGCACCGACATCGGCAAAGCCCAATTCCTTTGCGCCTTCATTGGCAATTTCAACCATGCGTGCATAATCATCCTTCATCGGCGCGCCGACATTACTGTGCCAGCTTGCCCACATTTCGGAGAGTTCGTCCGGGTTACGATTTGTGCCCATGGCCGCTTCGATGTCAGAACCGTTAATCTCTTCACCTTTTAGCGTTCCTTTGCCTTTACCATAGGCAGAGTTCAATTTGGTGGCGATGGTGTTCAATTCCGTTGCGGCGCCCTCCGTGGTTGGCGCGGGAAGCACAATACCGCCGCGCAGCTTGTCGAGCTTGCGTGTGGTTACCGCATCAAGTCCCGCGACATTGTTGAATTTGGCTGCATCAATCGCGGCCTGCACCGACATGGTAGTCCCTTCGGCACCGACCTTCGCTGCCAAGGCATCCGTATCCTCGGTGATATAGGTTGCATTGATCCAGTAAATCCGCCCCGCATTGACCGAAAAATCGAACATCTTCCTTTCGGTTTCCTCGACGAACTTCTTTGCATCATCTGCCGTAGGATTGGCTTTATCAGGCACTTCACCACCTTCATGATGTTTTGCGTGAACCGGTGCGCTGAACGCTATGGCGGCAAGAGCGATGATCGAAGCGGCTGTTTTCATGATGTATCCTCTGTGGCTTTTATTTTGGCATGAATTGAAACTTTATCCTGGAAGCGTCAAGCGCGGTTTTCGCGTCGGCGCCAGATAAGGGCAATGATCATGCCGATGGTGCCGATGATCCAGGTTACGATCTTTATCGGTCGAGCAAAAGCGGCGATGCCCGCCAGCGTATCGCTACCCTTTTCCTGCAATAATTGCGTGATCTGACTCAGCGTCTCGACATAGTCAAACAGCCCGAACAGAAAATAGATCAGCACCATGAACAGGCCAAGCTTCTTGAGTGACGGAGATTTAGCCTCCTGCCAGATCAGGCGTCCGCCCAATATTCCGCCAATGGAATAAAGACCGATAAACACAAGATCGCCGATCATGGACCATTTGGCATAACTCATCTTCCCTGCCTCCGCCCAGCTTAGTTGAATGGCATCAACCCGCTCGGCCGTCGCCGCGCTTTGATGATCCAAAATTCCGGTAGGAGCGACATCTGTGATCAGCGGCCCACCGGTTACCACCAGAACGAGGAACAACGCGAAACCGCCCAACCAGAAAATCCAGAAATTACGCCAACTTATATATCTCGGCATCTGTCATTCTCTCCCTTATTGATCTGCGCTCAAAAAACGCACCATCTCTTGCGCCATTTCGGGTTCGGTAACACTGCTCATATGCGTGCCTGGTACCGCGACATGATGCCCATGTGGCAGCAGGTTTGCCAGCGCCTCGGGGTCGCCATTGTCTCGATCTTCCGATCCACAAAGCACCAGCGTTGGTGTCGTGATAGTCTCTATGGCGTCCGGTTGCATATCCGAGAATGTCTTTAGCAAATGCGCAGCAGCCACGGTATCGACTTTCTGGCTTTTCATAAACTGAATCGCCATCCAATGCGGATCACCACGTTTTGCCGTGTCGCGCAGCTCAATCGCCTTGAGGAAGAAGCCTTGCCGCCGATCCCAACCTGCCAGACCTTCCAGCCCCATACCCGCAAGGATCGCTTTTCCAGGTGCAATTTCTGTGGTGAGCAGTTTAGCGGTTGTCCGGGCGCCGAGTGAAAAACCGCCGAGATCATAATCCGGCAGATCAAAATGCTCAATCAGCGCCAGCGCGTCCTTGATCAGTACGTCCTGTGGATAGGCATCGCGTTCATGTGGCGCCTCGCTTTGTCCATGGGCACGCAGATCGGGCATGATCACTCGAAAGCCAGCTTCCGCCTGATGACCAGCGTGGCCAAATTTGATCCAATTGGTCTCCGCATTGGAAAAAAGTCCATGGAGTAGAATGACAGCGCGGCCCTGCCCCGTTTCATGGATTTTCAGTTTCACCCCGTCAAAGGAAGAGAAGTCCCAGCTTTTTATATCTACCATCATTGCCCCAAATTATTGCGCCAGGCGCTCACATTGTCTGGCTGTGTCTGATGCTGATCCGTTTCCGGATCCAGCATGATACCAGCCTGTTTTTTGGAAACCCATAAATGACCGACTGGTGCAATATACTCTGAGTGATCCAAGGTGCCGACTTTCAGCGTTATCGCTGACGGCGGATTGGTTCCACTATGCCACAGCCGCGTTCCGCAATCCCCGCAAAAATAATTGTATTTCCGTTTCCCACTATGTGCCGTGGTTTCAAACACCTTCGCCGTACCGGTCACAGTCAAAACTTCATAAGCCATGGGAATGGACATTGAAAAAGCACTTGCGCTCTGTTTCTTGCACTCCCCGCAATGGCAGGCATAGGCGGGCGGTATCGAACCGCTGAGCCGATAGCGCACCGCACCGCATTGGCAGCCTCCGGTATGCGTATCACTCATTCGGGACCGACATATTGCAGCCACTCTTCGCTGGACTGCGGTTGCGTTTCGAGAGTTGGGACGCCCTCGGGAATAGTGATCCACGGCTGTTTGCTCGAAACCCAAAAATGCGCAGCGGGGCTTACATCCTTGCTATTGTCGAGGGTGCCGACGCGGATACTTGCCAGACCCGGTCTTTTATCGTGCGCAGCATAGATACGGCTCATACATTTTGCACAGCCTGTGATGGTACTGATCGCGCCACTGGGCTGCACAAATGTTCCCTCATTTAACTCGCCTTCAATGGTCAGATCCTTCGCCATGACACCCATGTGCAGACTGAACGCACTCCCGGTTCGCCGCTGACAATCCGTGCAATGGCAAGCATAAGGCCGCATCCTGAAACCGGGCTTGAGTTCATAACGGACAGTTCCGCATAGGCAGCTACCCGTTAATGTCCTTTCCATTGCTCAACTCTCCTCTTTCTTGCCCGCCAAGTTACGCCTTTGAACCGAGTAAAAGCCCAGAGTCAATTTGCCATTGGTTCAAGCTTTGCTCCTTCTGTGACGTCGGAACGCGCTAATGTCAGCGCTCGGCCAATCCCTTTTGTTTCATCCGCCAGACCGCCAGTTCGATCCGATCCTGTCCGAAAAAGGGTTCTCCGTCGAACACCAAGGTAGGCACGCCCCAGTGACCGGCGGCTTCCAGAGCTTTCTGATTGTCCGCGATTTCGCTGTCCAAATCTTCCGCATGCTTTTCGGCTTCGGCTTTCAGTTCGGCGAGATCAAGTCCTGCCCGAGTAGCCGCTTGCTCCAGATGATCGCCCTCGTTCCAGCCCTGCACGCCGCCCCAGATCAGCCGCGATACTTCATCGGCAAACTTCAGACCCTTACCGCGCCGGGAAGCCGCCTGCCCCATCCGTGTGAGCAGAAAGATGTGCGGCTGATCACCTGATATTTTGCGCGTGGCAATATCCTGCACAATTGGATCAGGATTCGGCGGCGCCATCGGAATATCGATATATTGCGCAACCCGAAAAATATCCTTGAACACGTAACCAAGCCAATTGGGGTGGTTTTTCTCAAAAAAATCCGGTTCCCGGATTGCCAGCGGATAAACAAAACGCTGGTTGATCGAGAGATCATATTCCTGCGTTAGCGCAACATAACGGCGGGTCGCGAGATAGCTATAGGGTGATCGGAAGGACCAATAAACGTCAGCTTGTAATGTCATTTCACTTCACTGCACTGAGATGGATTGTAAAGGCAAGTTCCGATGTCGTTTTGGGTGAAAAGGCGGACACCCCGATTGTCGATATACTATTTGCTATCTATGTACCGTGACCGTGCCACCTTTATGGCAGAGACCATAGAGCGCGTCCAAACGGGCGTGCGCATAGAAAAATTCATGCTTAAGTCTTGAGGCTGCCGGCTAGGCAACTAAACATGTCACTGGGCGGTTTGGCCTGAAGGTACGACGCTACGCTGCTTCGAAAGCAAAGTATTGGGCTGATAAGCCGTTTTTGGAGTTCAAGCTAAAGTGAATTGGAAACCTAAATGAAAACAACAAATCAAACCATTCTCATCACCGGTGCAAGTTCCGGAATTGGATCAGTTCTGTGCGCGCATTTGGCTGATGCGGGAAACCGGATCATTGCATGCGGTCGACGCGAAACCCCGTTACAGAAGCTGGCTGAGAAGCACGGCAATGTCAGCTACCAACTATGTGACATTCAAGATGATATCGCAGTTACCGAGCTCGCGGATGAATTTGGTCCCCATATCGATATTCTGATTAACTGCGCCGGTGTCTCGAATGAGGTCTCGTTGATCAATGACACCGACCTTGCCAGCCAATTGGCCGAGGTCGATATCAATCTGAATGGCACGCTGCGCATGGTGCATGAGTTTCTATCGCACCTTCTTGATCGGGGAGAAACAGCGATTGTTAACGTGTCCTCGGCGATCGCATATGTTCCCGATGCAGCTCGCCCCATCTATAGCGCAACAAAAGCGGGGCAACACGCCTATACCAAAGCGCTTCGGCATCAGTTGATTGGTACAAATGTCAGGGTTTTCGAACTGCTTCCACCGCTTACCGACACACCCATGGCGGAGGCTGTCACCGACGTTCCAAAGCTTGCGCCCGAGAAACTAGCAAAATTGTTCATCAGGGGACTGCAATCCAACACACTCGAAATCGCCCCCGGACTGGCCTCGACGGTCAGGCTGCTCTCAAGGTTCGCACCAGGCTTTTTGTTCCGTAAACTCAACGCAAGGGGGTGATCCATGACCAGTCCGTCATCAAACCAAACCCAGCAACTAGGTACGGGACAGCATAGCGGTTCTCTTCGATCTTTTGCCCTTACGGGTTTTGGAGGCGCTTGACCGTTAGTTTGAGGCTTTTGGGCTAAAACAGACGCAAAAATAAGCCACTGGACAATTTAACCCTTTTGCAAATGCTTGCGCCCCAATAGCTCAGCAATCTGTACTGCATTGAGCGCAGCACCCTTGCGCAGGTTATCGGACACACACCAGATGATCAGGCCATTGTCTACGGTCGGATCTTCGCGCACGCGGCTGATATAGGTGGCGCTGTCGCCGACGCATTCGACCGGCGTGGTATAGCCTTCGTCTTCGCGCTTATCGACCAGCATGATGCCAGGTGCTTCGCGGAGGATTTCCTGCGCCTGTTTGGCGGAAATCTCGTTCTCGAACTCGATATGGATAGCCTCACTGTGGCCAACGAAGACGGGTACACGCACGCAGGTCGCGGTCAGCTTGATCTTGGGGTCGAGGATTTTCTTGGTCTCGACGACCATTTTCCACTCTTCCTTGGTCGAACCGTCATCAAGGAAAACATCGATATGCGGGATCACATTAAATGCAATCTGCTTGGTGAAGACCTGATTTTCCTTGGGGTCACCGACGAAAATCGCACGGGACTGTTCGAACAGTTCGTCCATGCCACCTTTTCCGGCACCCGATACGGACTGATAGGTCGACACGACAACACGCTTGATTTTCGCGGCGTCATGAAGTGGCTTGAGCGCTACAACCATCTGCGCGGTCGAGCAATTGGGGTTCGCGATGATGTTGCGGGCCTTATAGCCTTCAATCGCATCCGGGTTCACTTCCGGAACGATCAAGGGCACATCCGGATCCATGCGGTAGAGCGAGCTATTGTCGATCACCACACAGCCTGCAGCAGCGGCTTTAGGCGCATATTCCTTGGTCGGACCGGAACCAGCAGCGAAAAGCGCCATATCCCATCCGGAAAAGTCGAAATGCTCGATATTCTGAACCTTCAGCATCTTGCCGGTATCGCCAATCTCGATCTCTGTTCCCTGTGATCGCGAAGACGCCACGGCGGCGAGTTCGTCGATCGGAAATTCGCGCTCGGCGAGAATGGTCAGCATTTCGCGCCCGACATTTCCGGTCGCACCAACAACTGCAACTTTGTAACCCATGAAACTTTTCCTGTGCTGAATATGAAAACAGCCGGTTTTCCTTTTGGGGAGAACCGGCTGCCTGAATTTGTTATGAAGCTTTCTTTACTTTGCTTCAGCGCCTTTGGCAGGCTGGTTCACGCGGCGTTCCGCAATACGGGCCCGTTTACCTGTACGGCCGCGCAGATAGTAAAGTTTCGCACGACGGACGACACCGCGGCGGACCACTGTAATGGATTCGATGTTAGGCGAGTAAAGCGGGAACACACGCTCGACACCTTCGCCGAAAGAAATCTTTCTTACGGTGAAGCTGGAGCCCATGCCGCGACTGGTCCGTGCAATGCACACGCCTTCAAAATTCTGGGTACGAACGCGCTCGCCTTCAACGACGCGAACACCAATGCGCAGCGTGTCGCCAGCGCGAAATTCCGGTATTTCTTTAGAGGCTGCAAATGCTTCTACAGCTTCTTTCTCAAGTGTCTGGATCAGGTTCATGACCGATCTTCCTTTTTCTGTCCTCGCGCACCAGAGGGCGACTGATCCGGAGCATCCCTGTGATGCTCCCATAAATCGGGCCGCCTTAGCCGTGTGTCTTCCTCTGCTTTTTGTTTCCGCCAAGCAGCGATTTTCGCATGATCCCCCGATCGCAAGACTTCAGGGATAATACGCCCTTCCCATTTCTGAGGCCGGGTAAACTGCGGATATTCCAAAAGTCCGGTTTCAAAACTTTCGTCATCTCCGCTAGAAGACGCGCCCATTACCCCGGGAAGCAGCCGAATGCAAGCGTCTAAAAGCACCAAAGCACCCATTTCTCCGCCAGAGAGGATATAATCGCCAATCGAGACCTCTTCAATCGGCCGCGCATCGAAAATCCGCTCGTCAAATCCCTCGAAGCGACCGCAGAGTATGGTTACACCGGGACCGGAAGCGATTTCCCGTACACGCTCCTGTTTCAGCGGCTTTCCGCGCGGTGACATCGCGAGAATAGGCGCGGCTGGTTGCTGTTCCAGCGCATGATCAACCGCCGATGCCATGACGTCAGCCCGCAAAACCATGCCCGCACCGCCACCCGCCGGAGTATCATCGACGGACTTATGCTTGTCGGTGGCAAAGTCGCGCATCTGGATCGGGTTGCAGGCCCATTTGCCCTCGTCGAGCGCCTTGCCCGCGAGCGATGTGCCGAGCGGTCCGGGAAACATTTCCGGGTATAGCGTTAGGATTTGGGCGGTGAAGGTCATTTATCCTGACTCGTTTTCCGGATCTCCATGATCACAAAAGTCATGATGGAAATCATCAAACCCATGGCAGCATATATGATTATAGCTTTCAGCGGACTATCACCAAAATTGCGATCTTCGGAATAGGCGAGCCATAATATTCCAGGCGTGAGGATGACTTGTCCTGCCACTATCGTGCTGGCCATACGGACAAATTGATCCGATTTTTGCTTAAATTTCCAGCCAATGAAAGCCGGAAAGGCAACTACGATAACAATTAAAGCGATAAAGAATATCGGACCGTTCATGGCTCGACAAATTCCGATAGCACGATTGCCGGATCGTTCCGCATATCGATCGCGCCAACGGGTACCATGAATTTCTTGCCGCTGGCACGTTCAATCTCGATGACATCGCCGGCGCCAAATTCGTAGATCGCAAAGATTTTGCCCAGTTCCTCGCCATTGTCGGAGACACAGCGCAGGCCAATAATATCGATATGATAAAATTCGTCCTCATCCAGCGCTGGCAAAGAGGAGCGGGGGATGGCCAGTTCGATACCACGCGCGGCCTCAGCTGCATTGCGATCGGTAATTTCAGCGAACCGCGCTATCGCTCCCATCTTGTGAGGTTTGACGGATTTCAGCGTCAGTTTTCCGCCATTATAACTTTTATACTGCTTGAGGCTGTCGAGAGCCTCGCAGAATAGCTTGAGCCGGACCTCGCCTGTCACCCCATGCGCGCCAATGATGACGGCAAGGGGGACAGACGTGTCCGGATCAACACTGGCCAAGGATTAACCCTCGGACTTTTCTTCGGTCGTTTCTTCTGCAGCAGGAGCCTCTTCAGCAGGTGCTTCTTCGGCTTTTGCTTCCTCGGCAGGCGCTTCTGCAGCAGCTTCTTCAGCAGCTGGCGTTTCTTCTGCAGGTGTTTCTGCTGGCGCTTCCTCAGCAGGAGCGGCTGAGGCTTCCTTGGCAGCTTCTTCTGCTGCAGCGGCTTTTTCCGCTTTCTCTTCAGCGCGCTCAGTCGCTTTTTCGCCAGGCTTGGCTTTGTTCGGGTTGTTCCGCGCTTCGCGCTTCATCAAACCAGCAGCATCGAGGAAACGAGCAACACGGTCTGACGGCTTGGCGCCAACGCTCAACCAATGTTTCGCACGATCCAGATCCAGAACAACGCGCTTTTCGTCATCTTTGGCGAGCAGCGGGTTATAGCTACCGATACGTTCGATAAACTTGCCGTCACGCGGTGCGCGCACATCGGCGATCACGATTTTATAATAAGGACGCTTCTTGGAACCACCACGGGCCATTCTCATAGCTACTGACATAAATAAACCTTTCTAAAACAATATAATAAATTAAATTTCTAAAACTATTTCTTCTTATTCAATAAATTTGCAAGATCAGGTGGTAATCCGCCTGGAGACATGTCTGGTAGCCCCGGCATTCCACCCATGCCGCCATTTTGACCGCCCATGCCCGCGCCTGCAGCACCGCCACCACCGCCAAACATCGACATTAAACCCTTCATCCCGCCCATTTTCTTGATCTTCTTCATCGCCTTGGACATTTCCTGATGCATTTTCAGGAGCTTGTTCACGTCCTGCACCGTGGTACCGGACCCCTTGGCTACGCGCACTTTGCGCTTGGCGTTGAGCAAGCCGGGGCGCACACGTTCTTCCTTGGTCATCGAACCGATAATCGCGTCCATGCGGACCAGAACCTTGTCGTCCATCGCGCCGCCCGCCATCGCCGCCTTGGCCTTCTTCATGCCCGGCATCATCGAGGCCAATGCACCCAGACCGCCCATTTTGGTCATTTGGCGCAGCTGCGAGCGCAAATCATTCAGGTCAAACTGACCTTTGGCCATTTTCTCGGCCAGCGCTTCGGATTCTTCCTTGTCGACCGTTGCAGCGGCTTTTTCCACCAGACTGACAACATCGCCCATGCCCAAAATACGGCTAGCAACACGTTCCGGATGAAATTCTTCCAGCGCGTCGATTTTCTCGCCAACACCGACAAATTTAATCGGCTTGCCGGTAACCGCCCGCATCGAAAGTGCAGCACCGCCGCGGGCATCGCCATCCATCCGGGTTAGGATCACACCGCTGAGATCGACTTGCTCGGAGAAGTTGGATGCAACATTGACAGCATCCTGACCGGTCAAAGCATCGACGACCAGCAATGTTTCCTGCGGTTTCGAGACATCGGCAACAGCCTTCATTTCGTCCATCAACTGCTGATCGACATGCAGGCGGCCTGCAGTGTCGAGCATCAGAACGTCGAAACCCTGCAATTTTGCAGCTTGAAGCGCGCGTTTGGCTATCTCGACCGGCTGTTGGCCTTCGACAATTGGCAGCGTGGCAGCATTAATCTGCTCGCCCAATACCGCCAGTTGTTCTTGTGCCGCCGGACGATTGACGTCGAGCGAGGCCATCATGACCTTTTTATTCTCGTTGTCTTTCAGGCGCTTGGCGATCTTGGCCGTCGTGGTTGTCTTACCAGAGCCCTGCAGACCGACCATCATGATTATCGCGGGTGGTGCGACTGCGAGTTCGAGGCCACTGACCTCGGCACCCAGCATATCCGCCAGACCGTCGTTGACGATCTTGACGACCTGTTGGCCAGGCGTGATGGACTTGAGTACCGACTGACCAACGGCCTGTTCGGTAACTTTTTCAACGAAATCCTTTACAACCGGAAGCGCAACATCGGCCTCCAGCAACGCAATCCGCACTTCGCGCATCGCGCCGCGAACATCTTCTTCTTTTAGCGCCCCACGGCCACGCAGTTTGTCAAAGACGCCGCCGAGCCGGTCGCTTAACTTGTCAAACATGGCGTCTTCCTTTCTCTCAAACCGGCTGAAATCAGCCTAAAAACAAACCCAAAACCGGGCAACGCAAAAAACGCCGGTGGGCGAAACCTCGCTGACCGACGTGTGAGTTTTTTGAACTCGAAACTGAAACCACAACAGATAATCTGTCGTTATTTGAGATGCCCCTAGTCGATCCTTAAGAGACTCGCAACCCTAGAAATCCCTTAATTTAGCGAAAATTAACCAGAAATTGAGAATTATTAAGGCAATAGGCAGCTTGCAAAATTAGGGGATAGCCGTCGTGGAGCAAAACATGACCGATTCAAATAATATCAAGGCCAACAACAAATATGCAGTGTCGGCGCGCAGAGATGTGGTGACCAGCCTGATCGTTATATTTGCCATCTTGATGTTCGTCGGAACTGGCGGAACCGTTATAACAGAAGCAATTGCTTCTTTGTCCGGTTATGGCGGCGGCAGCGATAAAATGCTCGTCTCGGCATTTCTTCTGAACATCGCCCTCATATTATTTGGCTGGCGTCGTTACCGCGACCTCGCGGCAGAAGTTACAGAACGGGCTGCTGCAGAAGAACGGGCGCATTCTTTGGCGGTAACGGATCCGCTTACCGGTTTCCTGAACCGCCGGACTCTGACCGAAAAGACTTCGGATATGATTGCTACGGCGCAGCGTAAAAACAAAAGCACCGCCTTTTTGATGCTGGATCTCGACAATTTCAAAACCGTTAACGATGTCCATGGCCACAGTGCCGGCGATATCGTGCTGAAAGAAGTAGCCGCGCGAATTTCAAAAGTTATTCCACCCAACAACCTCTTGGCACGGCTTGGCGGCGACGAGTTTGCCTGTGCTTTCATTTTTGACCCGGATCAGCCTGAAATGGTGGATCGTATTGCTGATGATCTGATTGACAGTATTGCCATGCCGATTGTCGAGAACGGCAACCATCTGGTGGTCACCACCTCGATTGGCATGGCGCGTTTCGACTTTGAATCCGAAGGCGTCGATGTTCTGATGCGCCGCGCTGACATCGCGATGTATAGCGCCAAGAAACAGGGCAGAAACCGTTTCTGCTGGTTCGATGTTTCGATGGAACAGGAGCTGCAGACCCGCAATACCCTTGAATCCGGCATGCGCAGCGGTATTCCGGCAGGCGAATTTGTTCCTTATTTCGAACAACAGATTGATCTCGCGACTGGCAAGTTGACCGGTTTTGAAATGCTAGCGCGCTGGGAATCGCCGACACAGGGTCTTGTTTCGCCGGAAGTCTTCATTCCGATTGCAGAAGAAACCGGCATGGTCGGTGATCTTTCACTCAGCATCATGCGACAGACATTTGAAAGTGCCAAGCACTGGGACCCCAGCCTGACGGTTTCAGTCAATATTTCACCGGTTCAACTGCTTGATCCATGGTTGGCGCAAAAAATCGTCAAGCTGCTGGTGGAAACGGGCTTTCCGCCAAACCGGCTTGAAATTGAAATCACCGAGAGCTCATTGTTTGAAAATCTCAGCCTGGCTCAGTCTATTGTCGGTAGTCTCAAAAATCAGGGAATCCAGATTGCTCTGGATGACTTTGGTACAGGGTATAGTTCGCTGGCTCACTTGCGCGCCCTGCCCTTTGACCGGATCAAGATCGACCGCAGCTTCGTAACGTCGATTTTGGAAAACCCGGAAAGTGCGGCCATCGTAAAAGCGATTACCGGCCTTGGTGATAGTCTTGGTATGCCAATCACCGCAGAAGGTATTGAAGACAAAGCAATAGAAAATGAGTTGCGCAATCTGGGCTGTGCCAAGGGTCAAGGTTGGCATTATGGTCGCCCGCTCTCAATGGAACAGGCCCGCAAAGTGCTCGGGCAACGCAATCTGTTGCCAGCGCAGCCGCTGGACAAAACCGAGGTTGATGAAGCTGCCGAAGTACCAGCCGATCAACCACAGCTCAAAGCGGGTTAAACAAACAATAAGAGCAATAGCCGACTAATTCTATTGCTGGACTTGCCGGCTGGTCATCCCTAAATCGCCCATCATGACTATCGGGCAATTTCACAAGATGCATGGACTGGGCAATGACTTTGTCATTATCGATGCGCGCGCGTCTGAATTGCCTGATGATTTCGCCATGCCTCCGGCCAAAGCAGCAGCCATCGCCAATCGGCATAGCGGCATTGGTTGTGATCAGCTGATTGTGCTGAAACCTTCCGGTAAAGCCGATGTTCGCATGCAGATTTACAATGCCGATGGCGGTGAGGTCGAAGCCTGCGGCAATGCTACCCGCTGTGTCGTGAAATTGCTTGGTGATGGTACGTCGATTGAAACCGATGGCGGTATGATCTCTGGCCATGTTACGGATGAAGGCGCCATTGTTGATATGGGTGAGCCCCGTTTCGACTGGAATGTGATCCCCCTCGCCTATGCCATGGATACGCTACACATGCCGGTTGGCTGGGAGGATTTACAGGACCCTGCAGCGGTCAACGTAGGCAATCCCCATGTTATCTTCTTCGTTGAAGACAGCGATGCCGTTGAACTGGATCGCCTCGGCCCGATGATTGAGGTTGACCCACTGTTTCCCGAACGCGTGAATGTAAACGTAGCACATGTAAAAGATGGCGATCTGTACCTGCGTGTCTGGGAGCGCGGCGTCGGTTTGACCCGTGCTTGCGGCACCGGAGCGTGTGCAACGGCAGTGGCCGCAATCAGACGCGGATTAGTACAAAGCCCGGCCAATGTGCATCTGCCCGGCGGCAAGCTTATCCTTACGTGGGACGAAGGTGGGTCCATCATGATGCAAGGCCCGACCACCTATGTCTTCTCTGGCGAAGCCAACTGGGATGATTTTGCATGAGTGGTCCTGATATTATCAGTATGGGGTGCCGCCTGAATATCGCTGAGAGCGAAGCAATTCGCCAGACAATCAATGCCTCCAGGGTCAATGCGGATGAATTGGTTATCGTCAACAGCTGCGCCGTCACCAATGAAGCTGTGCGCCAGACTCGTCAGGCAGTACGTCGCGCCAAGAAAGATAATCCGGACAAGATTGTGGTCGTAACCGGATGCGCAGCACAGGTTGATCCGGAGATGTTCGCAGATATGCCTGAGACATCTGGTGTGGTCGGCAATTTCGATAAATATGAGGCCGATAACTTCAAATTCGGACTGGATACCAACAAGCCGGATATCCGGGTGTCAGATATCATGCAGGTCAGGGAAACCGCACCGCATATGGTCAGCGCCTTTGCCGAGCGGTCCCGCGCCTTTGTCGAAGTGCAAAATGGCTGCGATCACCGCTGCACCTTTTGCATCATTCCCTATGGCCGCGGCAACAGCCGGTCCGTGCCAGCAGGACAGGTTGTCGAGCAAGTGAAGTCGCTGGTTGACCAAGGCTTTAACGAGGTCGTGCTAACCGGTGTCGATGTCACCAGCTACGGTCCGGATTTACCGGGTAGTCCCAGCCTTGGCCTGCTGGTCGAGCGGGTTTTGAGCCACGTTCCCGAACTCAAGCGGCTGCGCTTGTCCTCCGTTGACGGCGTGGAAATTGACGAGCGCCTGTTTGACATATTGACGGACGAAAGCCGGATGATGCCGCACGTGCATCTTTCGCTGCAGTCAGGCGACAATATGATCCTCAAACGGATGAAACGCCGCCACAGCCGCGAGCAAGCCATAGAACTTGTCGCGCGGTTGAAGGAGAAGCGCCCCGCAATAGCCATAGGTGCCGACATCATCGCCGGATTTCCGACCGAAACCGATGCCATGTTTGCGAATAGCCTCGATATTATTGATCAATGCGATATCATTCATGGTCATATATTTCCTTATTCCCCGCGACAGGGCACGCCTGCTGCCAAAATGCCCCAGGTCAATGGGGCCACCATTAAGGAACGTGCCCGGCTTTTACGTCAAAAGGTGAGTGCAAATGCGCAGACCTGGCGCGGCAATCTGGTCGGGACACGGCAAAATGTGCTGTGCGAACTGAATGGCAAGGCTGGATATGCGGAAAATTTTGCCCATATCAGTTTCGAAGAAACCATGCCAGAAGGCCAAATCATCCCTGTTGAAGTCATTGCGTCCGATGACCGGAAACTGATCGGAAGAAAAATAGTATGAGTGAAAAACCGGGCTGGAAAGACCGTCTGTTTGGCGGCTTCAGCAAGACGTCGGGCCGCCTGACAGAAAACCTGACCGGCTTGGTGACCAAGGCAAAACTGGACGACGCTACTCTTGACGAAATTGAAGATGCGTTGATCATTTCAGATCTTGGCCCCGCGACTGCCGCGGCCATTCGTGAAAAGCTCTCAAACGAGCGATTTGAAAAAGGCCTCAGCGAACATGCGGTGCGCGAAATAATCCAATCGGAAATTGCCAGTATATTGGAGCCGGTGGCGGTTCCGTTGGAAATTGACGCCTTTCCCCGCCCACAAGTCATATTGGTGATAGGCGTCAATGGCTCGGGAAAAACCACGACCATCGCCAAGCTTGCCCATTTGTTCCTGGAGCAGGATTATGGCGTCATGCTGGCTGCCGGTGATACATTCCGGGCGGCAGCAATTGGTCAGCTTAAAGTCTGGGCCGAGCGGCTCGGTGTTCCTATCATCAGCGGCAAGGAAGGCGGTGACAGCGCTAGCATCGTCTATGAAGGCGTTAAACAGGCCACGGCCACCGGAATTGATGTATTAATCGTTGATACAGCAGGCCGCCTTCAAAACCGCAGTGAATTGATGGATGAACTGGACAAGATCCGGCGTGTTCTGGGACGGCTCAATCCGGAAGCTCCGCATGACGTTGTGCTGGTTCTGGATGCAACCACAGGACAAAATGCCTTGTCCCAGATTGAAGTATTTAAAGAAGTGGCAAAGGTTACCGGTCTAATCATGACCAAACTCGATGGAACTGCTCGCGGCGGTGTACTTGTTGCCGCCGCCAAGCAGTTTGAAATGCCGATTCATGCCATTGGTGTCGGAGAGACCATGGAAGATTTACGGCCGTTTGACGCCAATGATCTGGCGGCGGCCATAGCAGGAATTGAAGAATGAGTGATGACGTCGTCAACGTAGAACCGAAACAGGAAAACAAGGGCCTGAGCTTTGCGCTCGATTTCGGGCCTTTGTTAGTCTTTTTCCTGACCTATAAATTCGCTGTCCCTGGGGACAACCCGGTCCTGTCAGCAATATACGGCACTGCGGCTTTCATGATAGCTATCGTGATCGCTGTTATCGTTTCCAAATGGAAGCTGGGCAAGATATCCCCCATGCTCTGGTTGTCAGCCGTCTTGGTGATCGGCTTTGGTGCACTCACGATCTATTTCAACGATCCGCGTTTTATCCAGATCAAGCCGACGATTATCTATCTGGGTTTTGCGGTGATACTGGGTGTCGGATTGCTACGTGGGAAGGCAATGCTCAAATATTTACTGCAGGCTGCTTATGAAGGGTTGTCCGACGAGGGCTGGCTCAAACTGTCACGCAACTGGGCAATATTTTTTGTCGCGATGGCCATGCTGAACGAAGCCATGCGCCTTTTCCTCAGCTTTGACCTTTGGCTGACGCTGAAAGTGTGGGGCATCACCATATTGTCTTTCATCTTCGCCATCGCCAACGTCCCGATGCTGATGCGGCACGGTCTTGATCTTGGTCAGGATGACGAAGAGGCGGAAGAAGCCCAATAAAAAACCGCGCCCCGGTTCAACGAGGCGCGGTTCCGAAATTCATACAAGGGTGCAATTAACCCTGATCAGCGCGGCTTACGCCTTCACCGTCGAGGTTCTGGGCGACAAAATCCCAGTCAATCGCATTGTCGAGCAATGCAGAGACATAGTCCGGACGCGCATTCTGGTAGTCCAGGTAATAGGCATGCTCCCACACATCGATGGTGAGGAGTGGTTTCATGTCATGAGCAACCGGGCTGTCCGCATCGTGCAGCGATGTGATTTCAAGCTTGTCGCCGTTCAGCACCAGCCAGGCCCAACCACTCGCAAAATGTCCAACGGCTTCCGCTTTGAACTTTTCCTTGAACACCTCAACAGAACCAAAGTCCGCTTCGATGCGGCTCTTCAATTCTTTCGGCATCTCCTTTTTTTCAGGGCTCAGGCACAGCCAGTAAAAGCTGTGGTTCCACACCTGCGCGGCGTTGTTAAAGAGACCGCCATTAGCAGCCTTGATAATTTCCGACAGTTTTTTGCCCGCATGATCCGTACCTGCAATCGCATCGTTGGTTTTGGTTACATAGGCATTGTGATGCTTGCCATGGTGATAGTTGAACGTTGCTTCAGAGATCAGATCTCCAAATGCGGTTTTTGCATAAGGAAGCGGGGGAAGTTCAAAGGACATTGAGAATTTTCTCCATTGTTAGAATGACTTTCAGAAAGCGCATATGGTGACAAAAGGTTCCATGGGCAACTGTCCATTAGAGCGTATCTGACAGGCCCAGCCTTTTTCCGTGACAAAAATGGCTTGAAGGCATAATATTACCACATTGTTACAGACAACACTGGGGGAGATCATAATGGCGAAGCTTTTCGGAAATTTGAATTTGGTGATGCTGGTGGGCTTGTTGCTCGCCGTACTTGTTATTGTCGGCATCGGCCCACTGGGTGACCAGGTAAATGGCGTTTTCCGCTGGCTACATACATTTTTCGGCGTGCTCTGGATCGGCCTGCTCTACTATTTCAACTTCGTTCAGGTTCCGCAAATGCCGAATATTCCTGACGAAGCCAAACCGGCAGTGTCCAAGCATATCGCACCGAGCGCCCTTTTCTACTTCCGCTGGGCCGCGCTGTTCACGGTAATCACCGGATTGGTCGTTGCCCATCTGACCGGATATCTGACGCAGGCGCTGCTTCTGCAGGAAGGCTATTTGCTGATCGGGATCGGCATGTGGATGGCGCTGGTCATGGCGTTTAATGTCTGGTTCCTGATCTGGCCAAATCAGAAAAAGGTATTGGGCATGGTTGAAGCGGATGCAGACGCCAAAGCATCAGCGGCCAAAGTGGCGCTGATGGCTTCGCGGACGAATACGCTGCTGTCCTTGCCGATGCTCTATTGCATGGTAAACGCCAATCTCGGCGGCTAAGTGATTTAAAACGATTTTGAAAAGAGGGCTTTACGGCCCTCTTTTTTTTCTTGTTCATAAGTGACCAGAGCTAGCTGAGCCGTTTTGCGATCTTATGGGCCGGACCGAAACCGATAAAGGCCGCACCGATAAAGGGCATTGCCACCACCCACAGCCGTACGCCTGTGACACCGAGCGGGCTGGCAATGCTGATCGCGGCCGTCGCTGCCAAGCCAGCACAAACGAACAGCAGTCCGACAATCAATCTCCAGTGAGGCAGATCAGCTTTCTCCCCCTGCCCACCCGTTCCGGCTTGCTCATATTTTGCAAAAATCATGATCAGCGGAAGCAAGGCAGCGATATAAAGCGCAAACCAGATCGGTCGTGCCAACCACCACAAGCTGCTGCCCGGAGCCGCTTCCAGGCCAATGCCGCCGAGTAACCAGGCTGCAACCATCACCAAAACAAACGCCGTCAGATGCCACAAATAGGTCGTCATGATCATGCCGTTCAGCAGGACAACACCGGTCCAAATCTTGAGATTGTCGAGCATCCGCCGTCCCATCGGCTCCAACGCGAGAACAAGTCCGGTTTGTGCAATGCCAAGCGCCAGCAAAGCGATAGTCGGCGGCATGCTATTGCTAACCGGTTCACCCGGTACGCCTATCATGGCTACCGGATAAGGG
This sequence comes from Parasphingorhabdus sp., assembly GCF_059726685.1. Lineage (NCBI taxonomy): Bacteria > Pseudomonadati > Pseudomonadota > Alphaproteobacteria > Sphingomonadales > Sphingorhabdaceae > Parasphingorhabdus > Parasphingorhabdus sp. Next base: position 2,271,864 of record NZ_AP041068.1, on the reverse strand, counting down.
CCAAAACCGACGAACAGGCCGAGTGCTATCAAACCTCCTATGCCCCAAATCAATGCTTTGGCGGGTTTCGCAAAATAACCTTCGCTCCATGCATATCCCAATTGATGAACGGCGAGCCAAATGAAGGCAAAGTTCACAAAATTCACATAAGGTATGTTCAGCGCAAACGTTGCTGCATCTATGGCTATTGCACCCGCCACCAGGCCCCAGAATGATACCATGCCGAAGCGCTTCCACAGGGCATATGTATAGGGCACGACCGCCCCCACCATCAGGTAAACCGCCAGAAACCAGACCGGGATCAGCGCAAGCTGGGCCGCCAGTTCAACAATCTTGCGGTCCACGCCCATCGCGGTCCCAAACAGAGCGAACACTGTCCAGATCAGGAAAAGCGGCAGCACCGGGTTGATCAACCGTCGCAGTCGCCCCGTAAACCATCCCGCATAGGAACCGTTGTTACGCAAATTCGCGGACCAGGAAAGTCCGTGTGAAAAGCCGCCGACAAGAAAAAATACCGGCATGACCTGAAAGCCCCAGGTCAGCCATTGGGTCCAGGGCAATATACCCAGCAGATGCCCGCCCTGTACCACGCCATCTTCGATGTACGGCGCCGCGACCAACCAGTGACCGATAACCACCGCAAGAATGGAAAACGCCCTCAGAAAATCGACATAGCGATTACGTTCCGGTGGAGCCTTGAGAGCCATATCCTGTGCACGGGTCCATAGATTCCGTTTGGTTGCCGTCTCACCACGCTCTCTCATATGCCCTCACACCCCATTGTTTCGAATAACTTAGTTAAGATTTGTGGTATTCTGTTCAAGAGAACCACCTCAAGAGCTCTATGCGGATAGTGCTGACAAAACCTATCCCAGTAAATCGTGGCGTTTCAGTGAGTGCCGGAGCTGATCATAGGTCAAATTGAGCGCTTTGGCGGTCTGCCGCTGGTTGTAGCGGGATTTGGCCAATGCGGCTTCAAGGATGCGCTTTTCGAACGCTTCGACCGCTTCTTTCATATCATCAACAGCCGCAAATTCTGGTTCTGCAGACGGCGCTGCTAGGGCAGGCTCAGCTTTTTCATCCGTGCTTTGGGTTTCAACTGGCAGCGATTGCCGGGAAGGCATTTCTTTCGGTTTCCATGGCGATTCAAACGGATCAAAGACGATATGATCGACAGCCCGCGTATAATCACCCCATTGATAGACGGCGCGTTCAATCACATTGCGGAGTTCACGGACGTTACCGGGCCATTGATGACGCGCCAGCGCTTCGGATGCCAACTGACCGAAGCCTGGCCATTGTTCCCATTCCAGTTCAGCAGCCATGCGTCGCCCGAAATAGTCCGCCAAAACCGGAACATCCCCCTCACGATAGCGAAGCGGCGGCAGCGTCACGACTTCAAATGACAGGCGATCAAGCAAATCCGCCCGGAATTTCCCTTCGTCCGCCATCTTCGGCAGGTCGGCATTGGTAGCCGCCACGATCCGCACATCCACTTTTTGTGGTCGCGATGATCCTATTCTGGTAATCTCGCCATATTCAACCGCCCGGAGCAATCGCTCCTGCGCCGCAGAAGACAATGTTCCCAATTCATCCAGAAACAAGGTGCCGCCATCAGCTTCTTCAAAGCGCCCTACTCTATTCTTGGTCGCACCCGTAAAGGCACCGGCTTCGTGGCCGAACAATTCAGCCTCGATCAACGTTTCGGGCATGGCCGCGCAGTTTAATGTAACCAAAGGACCATCCCAACGCATGCTTAGTCGATGGAGACGTTCAGCGATGAGCTCTTTACCTGTACCGCGCTCTCCGATAACAAGTACGGGACGGTCCAGAGTGGCCGCCCGACTGGCTTTTTCGACTGCATCAAGGAAAGCTCCGGACTCCCCAACAAACTGATTTTCGCGCTCCATAGCCAATATATAGTGCAAATTCCTATTAAATAGCAATTAATACCATATTCATTTTTCCAAAAACTTATATTATTTAAATATATCAAACAGTTAAAAAACTGGCACGCCTCCTGCAATGTTAGTTTCGAACCCGCAAGGGACTGGAAATCGACCAAACGGAGGACAACATGTCAGCAGCTACGAAAACAGGCAAATCAATGAATTTGAGCAGAACCGACGTTTCTGCCATCATTTCCGTGTTGCTGTTTAGCCTGACGATTTTGATCAGCGCCGTGGGCCCTGCCGAAGCACAAGGCCCGACCATCTCTGAAGATGGTACAATTTCCCCAACTGTCAGCTATAAGGCGTGACAGGCGAAATGGCCGGGACTCCTTCATTCCCCCTTGCCGAAGTACGGTCCCGGCCACCTTTCCAGATTGAAGACGTAGAATTTTATGAAGACCAGCCTGAACGTTCGAACCATTCCAGGCACAATGCTAGCAACTACCGGAGTTTAACCATGGGTATTTTTTCAAGAACGCGCGATATCATCGCCGCCAATGTCACGGACATGCTCGACAAGGCGGAGGATCCGTCAAAACTGATCCGCATGATCATCCTGGAAATGGAGGAAACCCTTGTCGAAGTTCGCGCTTCTGCCGCACGGACCATTGCCGACCAAAAAGAAATGCGCCGGCATATTGATAAGCTGAACCAGCTGACTGAAGACTGGAACGAAAAAGCGCAACTGGCCCTTTCCAAGGACCGCGAAGATCTCGCCAAGGCGGCGCTGATTGAGAAACGCAAAGCCGCTGATATGGCTGAACAGCTTACGGTTGAAATTCAGGTGCTAGACGATGCCCTGCGCGCTTCAGAAGGTGATATCGCCAAGCTGCAAAAGAAATTGCAGGAAGCACGCTCTCGCCAGAGCAGCCTGGTTAACCGGCTCGAAAGCGCCGAGAACCGCTATAAAATCCGTGAAATGTATAATGGCGACAAGGTCCATGATGCATTTTCAAAATTTGAGTATCTGGAACGTCAGGTGGACCAGGCCGAGGGCCGTGCCGATGCGCTAACGATGGGCGGTGAGCCGGCGACACTAGAAAATCAGATTGCTGCGCTGGAAAGCAGCGACAAAGTTGATGATGAATTGGAAGCTATGAAGGCGGCCATGAAGAAGTCAGACCAGAAAGGTGACAAATAATGGACTCGAACGATCTTATCCCGTTTTTTGCGATTGTCACTCTGTTTGTCGCGTTCCCGTGGATCATTTTCCATTATGTTACAAAATGGAAGACGGCTGCAACCATCACCAATGAAGACGAGCAACTGCTCGACGATTTGCACATAATGGCACGCCGATTGGACGAACGCATGGAGACAATAGAACGGATCATGGCAGCAGACAATCCGGACTGGCGGCAGTCAGCATTACCGGGTGCAGGCAATGAACCCAAACCGACACTCGAAAATTTCGATAATCTCTTGAAAAAAGAAAGGCGCTAATCATGGCTTCGATCCGCACAAAATTTTATCTTGATAAACAGCGCGCCAAATGGAGCGGAGTATGCGCCGGAATTTCCGACTATACCGGAATAAACGTTATGTGGGTCAGGTTAGCTGCCGTGATGGCCACCGTGACTTTCGCTTTTCCATGGACCTTGGTTGCTTATTGGATCGCGGCAAAATCGGCTGATCCCAAACCGATCGAACTTTATGGCGACAGAGAGGAACGGGAATTTTGGCAAGGAGTCCGTCAATCCCCGCGCCGCACGGCCAGAGACGTTAAATCACGCTTTCGTGAGATTGACCGCCGTCTTGCCGATATGGAATTATACTACACCAGTAATAACCGCGCACTTTCGAATGAGATTGAAAAACTGCGCTAAGCCACACAGAATTTAGGGAGACTGACTATGAATTGGGGTGGACCGGGATTTGTTATCGCCATTATCGCCGTTTGTTATGCTGGCTATATAATCAATAATTGGATCCGGGCTAAACATGGCTATCCGCTTGAAGATGAGTGGGGCGGGACAACCGCTAAGGATGACCCAAAGGCCGATCGCAAAATTGAGCTGCTCTCTGCGGAAAATGAAGAGTTGGTTGGTAAGATCGATCGCTTGCAGGAGCGTCTTGCAGTTCTGGAGCGAATCGCGACTGATCCAGCCAAACGAACAGCAGATGAAATCGAAGCGTTGCGGGAGAAGGGATAATGGAGAGCATTTTAGCTAACCCCTCTATTTTGTGGCCCATCGGATTTGCTTGTGCAGTCGTAACACTGGGATGGGTAGCAACAACCTGGATGCGGATCAAAAACGGCTATCCGCTTGAGAATCAGTGGGGCAAAGCGGTTTATCCGAAAACAGACAACGAGGCGGTGGAACGCGTCAAACTGCTGACACAAGAAAATGCGGAACTGCGCGCCGAGATCGGATCGATGAAAGACCGGCTTGCTAATGTTGAGCGGATTGTGACCGACGATAGCCATCGTCTGACAAACGAAATCGAAGCCCTGCGCGCACCGAAAAACTAAGGAGATCAATATGATTGAATATCTAGCCCTGTTGATCCCATTTGCCGGCATCGGCGTTGGAGTTTTCGCAATTTGGACCAGTCATCAGCAGAAGATATTGAAGATGCAGTCCGAGATATCCGCCGAAAAAGCTGCTCAATATGCTGTCAATAACAAACAACTGGAGCAGCGGGTGCGCGTGTTGGAGCGAATTGTTACGGATAAAGGCTTTGATGTTGCTGGACAAATTGAAAGTCTACGCGATGAGCCAGAAGTGAAGGAGCTGAACTGATGTTCGATGAACTATGGGTGTTGATACCTCTTGCACCATTTTTGCTCGGCGGCCTCGCCATATGGACCCGCCATCAAAGCAAGATGCTGGAAAAGCAAAAAGAGCTGATGCTCCTCGGCGAGCGGCTACCGGAAAGTGAAGATGGCCGGCGCATGCAGGAAGATATGAAATATCTGAAAGAGCGCGTGGCAACGTTGGAGAAAATTGTAACCGATGAGCGCGGTGCACGGGAATTAGAGAGTGAAATCGCGAAGCTGAGAGACAGTTGAGCAAATAGGAATAGGAAGGAAAAAGGAATTATGGGTTGGGCAGAAGCTGTCGTCGCAATAATTATCGTGATTACCATTGGTAAGGTTATGACCAGCAAGTATCGAGCACAAAACGGAATTTTGGAAGATGAAGATGGCAATGCCATCACTGTGACTCCATCAGCTGACCCCGACGCCGGACGACTGCGCGAGGAAGTCAAATATCTCAAGGAACGCGTCGCTGTTCTGGAGAAAATCGCCACCGATGATCGCGGCGCACGCGAATTGGAAAATGAAATTGAGAAATTGCGGGACCAATAAGACGGTCCCCCAACGAAGCAGGAAGAGAAAGAGGATAGCATCATGCCAGAACCCAGTTTTTACCTGATGATTGCTGCATTTACCTTGATTGGACTAACAGCGGTCTCCCTTATCGCTCTGCGTGGGTGGAGGGACTGGATTGACCTTAAGTCCAAGGAATTGGAACAAAGGCGCGAGGAAAATCCCCCCAGTGCTACATCGCGGATTGAAGTTGCGGACCTAAAAGAACGCATCCGCAAGCTGGAAGCGATTGCCGCCGGAGTGGAGCTTTAACAACCGCCCCTAAAAAGGGATGACGCGAATCCCCTGCCCTGCTAGCGGGCGGGGATGAGCAAATTTGATAATCTTGTAGAAGAATATGAATTTCTGGAAGCTGATGACCGATACCGGCTTCTGATTGATTTGGGTAAGGAACTAGAACCGATGCCCGATGCCCTCAAAACCGATGCAACACTGGTTCGTGGTTGTTCTGCCTCAGTATGGGTTTATCCAACGAAACAGGATGATGACCGCCTGCATTTTCTGGCAGACAGCAACGCCGCCATTACCAAAGGTATCATCGCGCTGGTTCTAGAAACCGTTCAGGACCAACCGATTGATGCTGTTCTGAAAACCGATATTGCGGAAAAGCTCGCACCGTTTGACCTGAAAAACCAGCTCAGTTCCAATCGCACCCAGGGAATCCCGAACATGATTGCGTTGATCAATCAGACCGCAGAGCGATATCAGGTATGATTTTGCCTGCTTTACTTCTAATTGCCGGGTCAGAGGCTCCAGATGTTGAAGTGGACGAGCCCAGTTATGAACATGATTGCTCGGCACAGCCAAAGCAGGATTTTGAGCTGCGACTTGTGGCTTCCGATATCCATTATGCTGGGATCGGCTTTGGCGCTTATTCAAACGAACCAGTGCTGAACATCGAATTTTCCGAAACTGGTTATGACAAATTTGCCGCTGTTCAGAAAGGACGCATTGGGAAGAGATTTGCCCTTTGCTTCGAAGACAAGCTGTTGAGTACGCCCGTGTTAAATGAATATATATACGGACGAACGGCTCAGGTTTCTGGTGGATACACGATCGAAGAGATTACCGAATTACAAACCCGAATGAACAAAGACACCGAAACAACTGAAGAGCCTTAAACCGGCTTCCAGACCCGCCGTTCTTCGGCAATTTTCAGTACATCAAAGGCCGCCTGCGCCGCCTGAAATTTCTTGGCAGCCTCTTCGTCACCCGGATTGACATCGGGATGATATTCCTTCGCCATTGCGCGCCAGGCTTTCTTGACCGTTTCAAAATCGACATCCGGTGTCAGATCGAATATTTCCAGCGCCGTCATCTCATCCCGCGACCGACTGCCATCGCCGGATCCCATCCAGCTATAATGTTTCGCTTCCTGATAGGCGTTGGCGTCACGTTGTTCGTCGGCTTCCCGTTTTGCGCGCTCTTCCTTGTCTAGCCCTTCGAAATAATCCCAGCCGCGATTATATTCCGCCGCATGTTTTTCGCAGAAATACCAGCGGTCCGGGCTATTGGGTGATTTGGGTGCCGGGCAGTTTCCTGCCTCGTTACAGCCATGCCGGTCGCAAATCTTCACCTGCTCGGTTTCGCGCGAGCTTTCATAGCTGCCCCAGCGGGGAAAGCCCCAGTTATCGGATCGTCTTGCTTTTGGCATATCACTCTCTAACAAAGGCCCCGCGCCTGTTCCAGCCATAATTAAATACCAGAGGGTCTGTAAGCCGGGTTCTGTCCATCCTTTTGCAAGGAATAGCCAGTCATTCATCTCGGCGATGCATTGCTGCACCGCTCTAGCAACCAACCCGGGCTGCAGGCCGAAATAGCCATATGCCGCCCCTATTTGGTTTTGCTCCAGGTGGGGTTTACCGTGCCGGGGCTGTTACCAGACCCGCGGTGCGCTCTTACCGCACCCTTTCAACATCACGGGACCGAAGCCTTCGCGACCTGCTTTCTGTTGCACTGTCCCTGAACAGGCGATCACTCCCCTGCCCGCCGGACGTTATCCGGCACCTTTAAATCGTGGAGCCCGGACTTTCCTCGCGAATATTTGTCATATTCCCGCGACTGGCCGACCCTCTGGTGCGCTCTATTTAGTGATTCCACGCTCTCTGTCGAGCATTAAAGACAATAGTAGCGCCCGGCATTCACCATCGATAACGCCGTCGATGTTTTTAGGGCGAAAACGCCTCTGGAAAGCTACGACTGCATCTTTCTCAGCGGTAATATCATAGCCAAAGCGTTCCAGAGCCAACATGAAACCGCCATCTGTCCATGGCGGTTCGCCAAGATTTAGAGGCGGTTTTTTGAGCGCGATGCCGTGTCTGGCAAGCCTATCCCAATCGAACAGTTCGCCTGGATCCTGCTTTCGTGACGGCGCCAGATCGCTGTGACCGATGACATTGGTCGGCACAATAGCGTGGCGTTTGACAATATCATGGGCGAGCCGTGTGACGGCATCCATCTGCTCTTCGGGAAACGGCACATAGCCCCATTCATGGCCCGGATTTACGATTTCAATGCCGATACTGGCGCTGTTCACATCTTCGATGCCGCGCCAATAGCCGCGTCCGGCGTGCCAGGCGCGGTTTTCTTCCTTGACCATGTTCACGATCTGACCATCCTCGGTCACGACATAGTGAGCGGATACCTTGGCGTCGGGATTCGCGAGCCAATTTATGGCCGACGCGGCGTCCTTCATGCCGGTATAGTGCATCACCAATATGCTGACTGGCAGCTTACGCTCGTCAAAATTGGGAGAAGGCGTCCAGATCATGTCCATCGTAAATGCCTCCTTCAGTCCCTTTTATCAGGCGACAATCGCGCCCAGCAAGAGTTCTGTACCGGAATCGGGTGATACCCGCAGATCACCACCATTCTCGCATGACAGTTCACGGGACATCCAAGCTGCAGCTGTACGGGCAGTCAATGCCGATTGCGGCAACGTGCCTTCCAATGCCGCACGAATACCGTCGTCCAATGCGATTTTCGGTCCTTCAGCGCGGACGACAACTTCGATACCATTATCGCCCTGCTCCGCACCAACATCCAATTGCCCTCCGCGCACCAGCGCTTCCCGTGCTATAAGGGCCAGGTTCAAAAGAATCTTGATCGCTTTTTTCGGCAGCGTGCCGCTCTGAACAGCCCAACCCAGCGTAATCTTACCCTGATCACCAACCAGACTTTCGACCAGCTGTTTTGCTTCGGCAGGATCGACTTCGTCACCGAAACCGCCCGCGGCGCCAAAGGCCAATCGGAAATATTTCAATTTATCCGCCGATGCCCGGGCGCTGTCCGCAAGCAAATCCAGACAACGGTCCCGCATCTCAGGGTCCGTTTCGTCTTCCAGCAACTCCAGACCATTGTTGATTGCACCAACCGGGCTCAACAGATCATGACATAATTTTGAACAAAGCAATGCAGCGAGATCGACACCGGATTGAGACATGGGAAAGGGCCCTTAACTTGTGAAAACTCAATTGTCGGCTGTTTGGCCTTTTGTGCTTTGGCAATCAAGGGTGATTGGATCAAAGCGACCATATATTTCACCCTTTTGGGTTGCCTGCCATGCGGCTGCTTCCTCACCGTTGATAATTAGCCATATCCGTTCATCTGCTGCCGCCATAGCAGCATCTGATTCTGACGGTTCCACATCACCGGACGGGTGTGAATGAAAATAGCCGATTATTTTGGGGCCTTCGTTCCGCATCGCTCGTTCCGCAGCAATTAGATCACCGGGGTCGATTTCAAAATGCCGGAGGCGATTTTCCGCGATATTTAGCGTCGCCTTAAAGTGCGAAACTGTCCCATTATCGCCAAAGAGCAACCCGCAAGCCTCCTCAGGAGCCATTTCAAGGGCAAGTTGCTGCAAATCGCCCAATATCGCGCTTGATATGACCAGTTTCATAGCCCACATCTAGGCGATGACAGCGGGGCAATCCATAAAATCCGGCATCGTGCCAGAAACCGACAAGAAACAACGGCTTGATGCAGCCTTGGCGGGATTTCTGGATGACTTGTCGCGGGAACGGATCAAAAATCTGATCGCAAGCGGCAATTTGTTGATTGATGGAGCCACCTGCACTGACCCCGCATCCAAGAAATGTGCGGGCAAAACATTCGCACTGACGGTTCCCGCACCGATTGAAGGCCCTGCACAACCACAGGACATTCCGCTGGATGTGGTTTTCGAAGATGATCACCTGATTGTCGTCAATAAACCCGCCGGATTGGTAGTTCATCCCGCCGCCGGTCATCCCGATGGAACATTGGTCAACGCCTTACTCCATCATTGCAAAGGGCAGCTATCCGGCATTGGCGGTGTGACTCGCCCCGGGATTGTCCACCGAATTGATAAGGATACTTCCGGATTGATGGTGGCGGCCAAAACAGACAAAGCGCATCAGGGTCTGACCGCGTTGTTCGCTGCCCATGATATCGAGCGCCGCTATCTTGCGATATGCAAGGGTCGACCGAATCCGCATTCGGCAACGATTGAAGGTAATATTGGTCGCAGCAATACAGATCGCAAGAAAATGGCCGTGGTCGGCGATGATAAGGGAAAGACTGCAATTACACATTATACCACCAAGGAACCGCTAAATGGTGCCACTTTGGTGGAATGTACGCTGGAAACGGGACGTACCCATCAGGTAAGGGTCCATATGTCCCATATCGGGTATAGTCTTATCGGCGATCCGCTATATGGTACTCGTCGAAAATCATTGCTTTCCGGCAGAAAAGATATTCGATTTTGCCGTCAGGCACTACATGCTGCTATTCTTGGATTTGTTCACCCCATAACGGGAAAAAAATTGTTATTTAACTGTAACTTTCCACCCGATATGCAGGAACTATTCAGTAAGTTGCGTGTATAGATATTAGATACTATATGGAATGAGACCAATGGGTGCTTGATGAGGCCCGGCGGCAAACCAGAGAAGGAACAAAAATGGCTAATAATAGCAATGTTCCGGCAAAAATCCCTGCCTTAGGGGGGGACGCGAGCCTGAACCGTTATCTTTCGGAAGTACGTAAATTTCCGTTATTAACACCCGAACAAGAATATATGCTGGCAAAACGCTATTCTGAACATAAAGATCAGGAAGCGGCTGCCCAGTTGGTAACTTCCCACCTGCGACTAGTGGCAAAAATCGCCATGGGCTTTCGCGGCTACGGCCTGCCCGTCTCGGACCTGATTTCGGAGGGCAATGTCGGCCTGATGCAGGGCGTGAAGAAATTTGAACCCGATAGAGGTTTCCGCTTGGCAACCTATGCCATGTGGTGGATCCGCGCGTCGATACAGGAATATGTGTTACGCAGCTGGAGCCTCGTAAAAATGGGCACGACCGCCGCGCAGAAGAAGCTTTTCTTCAACCTGCGCCGGATGAAAAATAACCTTGAAGCGTTTGAAGATGGCGACTTGTCACCTGAAGATGTGAACAAGATTTCCACCGATCTCGGCGTGGCTGAACATGAAGTAGTCAATATGAACCGCCGCATGTCCATGGGCGGCGATGCGTCGCTGAACGTGCCATTGTCGGAAGATGGCGATGGCGGCCAGTGGCAGGACACGTTGGAAGATGACGGGCCGCTGCATGACCAGCAGATTGCTGACGCGCAGGAAGCCGATTTCCGCCATGAGATGCTGACCGAAGCAATGGAATCGCTCAACGAACGCGAACAGCACATTCTTGCTGAGCGACGTTTGTCGGAGGATCCCAAAACGCTTGAAGATTTGAGCAAGGTCTATGAAGTCAGCCGCGAACGGATCAGACAGATTGAGGTACGAGCGTTTGAGAAGCTGCAAAAAGCTATGCTGCGTATTGCTGGAGAAAAACAACTGCTTACAGCAGGTTGATTCTTCAACTTCCGAGAATTTCTAAAGATTTTAGCGCCCTGAAACAGCATTTGTTTTCGGGGCGCTTTTTCATTATTTGGTGACCATGGCTGTAAAATCTCGCCGAAAATCAAAAGGCTTGCCTTCACGTATCATCAAGCTGTTTTTCAAGCTGATAGTCTATTTTCTTTTGATTACCATCACGTGGGTGGGATTGATGGCATTCCTGCCGGTCCCAGTCACGGCTACGATGATCATGGATGACAACAGCATCACCAAGGATTGGGAACCGTTGGAATCCATATCTCCCAATCTTACACGAGCAGTCATTGCCGCGGAAGACAGCAAGTTCTGCAGCCATGACGGCTTTGATCGCGAAGCCATACGCTCGGCCATGAAGCGCAACGCCCAGGGCGGTCGCATCCGCGGCGGTTCCACGATATCACAACAAACCGCAAAGAATGTCTTCCTTTGGCAGGGCGGCGGCTATTTCCGCAAGGGCCTGGAAGCCTATTTCACGTTTCTGATCGAGAAAATCTGGGGGAAAAAGCGGATTATGGAGGTCTATCTTAACGTTGCCGAGACGGGAATCGGGACGTATGGGGCGCAAGCCGGTGCCCAGCGTTACTATAAGAAAGACGCTTCTGAACTGACGAAAATTGAGGCCGCACGCATAGCCGCCGCCCTGCCCTTGCCAAAAAAACGCGCTGTAAACGGTGCCAGCGGCTTTACCCGGCGCTACGGCAATACGATCGCCGCAAGGATTAATGTGGTAAAGCGCGAAGGTCTGGACGGATGCGTTTACAAATAGCCGTTTTTGGGAGCAAATGGATGTCAGGGACCGGTTTGATTGTCAGAAAAAGAGTCTTGTCACGGCTCGGGAAGTGGCAGATCGGAAAGGTCGAGCCAGTCAATTGCAGATTGGCTATCTAAGGCACTGCCATAATAGCTATCAAGCGCAGCAAAGGGTATCCTGAAGGGCATACCCCAACCGCTGTTCCACATCGCAACTACTCCGGTGCGGGCGGCAGGATCAAATATGATTGTCGCACGATATCCATCCACCGCACCACTATGTCCGATCAATCGTCGACCGTGATAGGTAAAACTGCGCCAGCCCAGTCCATAGGATGGCTCTGCCAAGGCGCGGGCGAGATCACCGCCATAAACCCGTCCGGTTTTGACCAAGGGATTATGGGCCAGTTCCAGCGCAGAAACAGACAGGACATTCTCATTTGCGCCCAACTGCGCCCGAAGCCAGCGCGTCATATCGACAATATTGCTATTTACACCTGCTGCTGCGGGGAGACGCCAATATGACTCCACAAGGGTCCTTACTTCATTACCGCGATGCGGCCTCGCCCAGCTGTCAGCCGCGGTTAGACCGATCATACCGAACCGGGCGCTGTCCATACCAAGCGGTTCAAACAACTGCACCTGCACTGCGTCGGCATATATGGTATCCGCCGCCTGCCCCAAAATCTCGCTGGCGGTATCGAATGCAATATTCTGATAGCTATGACAGGTGCCTGGCATGCACTGTAACGGCGCGGTTCCCAGCCTTGTACGGAGCAGACCAGGGCTTTCGCCATCCTCGAGTTTGCGGTCATATGCATTTTTCGTGAGTCCCGTCTGGTGCGACATAAGCTGCGCCAGCGTGATCTGTGACATAGCTTCTCTGGGAAGCATCAGCGACGTCTGCCAGCGGTTCAGTGTGGCGTCGAGATCAAGCGCCCCTTCCTCCGATAGTTTGGCCGCCAGTGAACCCGCCACTCCCTTTGATACGGAGGCCCATCGGAACACCGTCTGTGGTGTTACCCTCTCGCCGCTGCGCTTATCTGTTACGCCATAGGTTTGGACAAAGCGAAGCTCGCTATCCTCTACAATAGCAACAGCGAGCCCTGCCATTTCGGGACGTGCTACGAGCGCTGCAATGCGTCGATCAAGGCTGAGATAATCAATCTTACCATGCCAGTCATCGGGTAGCGTCGGCAATCGATCCTGAGGCGCTGCTTCGGCAGTTTCAGTCAGCGGAAGCGGGATGTCTTCCTGCACAAAGGCGCGATAACCATACCAGCCCACCAATAACATGGCCGCAAGTCCGAACAGCGGTACCAGATATCTTCCCATTGAACTGCCCCCAAGATGGTGATCCAGCCTTAGTCAGAGCTTGGCATCCAGACTGGCTGATTTACAACGTAGAATAAACCAGATGAGCAAAACAATACTGTTTGTGCTTTGGATGGTGAGGCAAATGCGGTGACCTGTGGCGGCTCTGCTTCACGAGACGTTTCAACACTTTTCGGCAGATCTGTAGCCGTTTCCGGGACTAAGCGGTCGCAAAGAAACGCTCACGAAAGTCTACGCTTTCAATGGAATGGCCCAAGCGTTTAAGCCGCGTCTTCCTTCTTGGCCTTGCTGCTTTTCGCAATCACCTTTACCGGCTCTTTCGTGCCAGCTACCACATCTTTGTCGATAACGATTTCGTCCACATCTTCCAGATCAGGAAGGTCGAACATGGTATCGAGCAGGATGTTCTCCACGATGGACCGCAGGCCGCGAGCGCCAGTTTTGCGTTCAATCGCCTTGTTGCCGATAGCCACCAGAGCATCGTCGGTGAAGGTCAGGCCAACATCTTCCAGTTCAAACAGTTTTGCATATTGCTTGACCAGAGCGTTTTTAGGCTCCTGCAGAATCTGAACCAACGCGTCGATATCCAGGTCTTCCAGCGTTGCAATAACCGGCAAACGACCAACAAATTCGGGAATTAGGCCGAATTTCAAAAGATCCTCTGGTTCGCCTTCGGCCAGCAGCTTGCCAACCTTACGCTCTTCCGGTGCCGCAACATGAGCGCCAAAACCGATGGATTTGGCTTCCAGCCTGTCACCAATGATTTTTTCCAGACCTGCAAAAGCCCCGCCGCAGATGAAAAGGATATTCGTCGTATCGACCTGCAGGAATTCCTGTTGAGGATGTTTGCGGCCGCCTTGTGGAGGAACACTTGCAGTCGTTCCTTCCATAAGCTTCAGCAAGGCCTGCTGAACGCCCTCTCCCGACACATCGCGGGTAATGGACGGATTTTCCGCCTTGCGGCTGATTTTGTCGATTTCATCGATATAAACGATGCCGCGCTGCGCCTTCTCAACGTTGTAATCGGAAGATTGCAGCAACTTGAGGATGATATTCTCGACATCTTCGCCGACATAGCCTGCTTCGGTCAATGTCGTGGCATCGGCCATGGTGAAAGGCACGTCGAAGGTTTTTGCTAAAGTCTGCGCCAATAGCGTTTTACCGCAGCCCGTTGGTCCAACGAGCAGGATATTTGATTTAGCGAGCTCGATATCGCCGGATTTCGCGGCGTGATTGAGACGTTTGTAATGGTTATGAACCGCCACAGACAAAACACGTTTTGCCCGATCCTGACCAATAACATAATCGTTCAGTACATCGCAGATTTCCTGAGGCGATGGTACTTCACCATCTTTTTTGCCAGTAATTGCACCCTTGGTTTCTTCACGAATAATGTCGTTGCACAGCTCAACACATTCGTCGCAGATGAATACGGTTGGTCCGGCAATCAACTTGCGGACTTCATGCTGGGATTTTCCGCAGAAAGAGCAATAAAGCGTGCTCTTCGAATCAGATCCCGTCAATTTCGTCATAAAAAGTCCTTAAAACTGGGCTAGAAACTGCAATCTAACTTCCAAAATACAAAATGCTACCGGTTTTTTCCGCACCATCTTTTGCTATGCATAAGCCTATCAAAAGCGGCTTAATTTTCATTTAGGTGCGCGATAACGCCTTATTTAGCATCTTCATCGGCAGGTTTTGGCCGTTTGTCGTAAACTTCATCGACAATGCCAAAGGCTTTGGCTTCATCAGCCTCCAGGAACGTGTCCCGGTCCATTGCCTTTTCGATCTCTTTGATCGGTTTACCGGTATATTTGGCATATAGCTCGTTCATCCGGCTGCGGATGCGAAGGATTTCCTTGGCCTGAATTTCGATGTCAGATGCCATGCCCTGTGCACCGCCAGAAGGCTGATGCACCATGATCCGGGCATTGGTTGTTGCCATACGCATGCCGGGCTCTCCGGAAGCAAGCAGGAAGCTGCCCATCGAAGCCGCCTGACCAACACAAACCGTACCGACGCGAGGACGGATATATTGCATTGTATCGTGAATCGCCATGCCCGCGGTTACAACGCCGCCGGGTGAGTTGATGTAAAGATAGATATCTTTCTTCGGATTTTCCGACTCCAGAAACAATAGCTGGGCCGTAATGATTGAAGCCATACCATCCTCAACCTGACCCGTTACGAAGACGATACGCTCGCGCAGCAACCGTGAAAAAATGTCAAAGCTGCGCTCTCCGCGGTTGGATTGCTCAATAACGACGGGAACAAGAGCGTCGACGATCGGATCATGCATGGTAATTTAGTGCCTTCTGTGAAAATCAGGATATGAAAATGGAGGTCCCGTGAACCGGAGTCCCCATCCGTTCAGCCCTACATCGGTGTATCTTAAGCAATGTTCAAGTCGATTAAGGATTTTTTCCAAGCCATTATGGTCATTGGATGACATTGCGCATCAAATAACCCGCGGCTATGCTCGCCGTATAATCAAAACACCCCCATTTTTGCAGGAGATAATTATGCCATCATATTCGCCATCCATTCCGGAATTTCATGCCGATGAGGACAATGGAGCGTCAAATCCTATGGCCTTCATGATGCAACGGATGCTGGAAACGCGGACGGTGATGATCTTCGGTGGAGTCGATCAGAAACTGGCGGAGCGCGTGTCAGCGCAGATGCTCTATCTTGACCATGTCAGTGACGAACCCATCCGGCTGCTCATCAATTCACCGGGTGGTCATGTGGAATCGGGTGACACGATCCACGATCTTATTGAGTATATCAGCGCGCCCGTTGCGGTGATCGGCACCGGTTGGGTGGCCAGCATCGCCACGCATATTTTTCTGGGCGTCCCAGCAAAACAGCGATTCTGTTTGCCCAATACGCGCTTTCTGATCCACCAACCGTCTGGCGGTGCAGGCGGAAAAGCATCCGATATCGCGATCCAGGCCGAAGAAATTGTCAAAATGCGGGAACGAATCGCCCAGAAAATCGCAGAGACAACCGGACAATCGATTGATCGTGTGCGCAAGGATATCGACCGCGATTACTGGATGTCGACAGATGAAGCCAAAGAATACGGTATCTTGGGTACCGTCATTAACAAGGCCAGCGAAGTTAGCTTTTAACGCTGCCTGCTAATATCACTAGCCGGAGCATGGATACATGTCCGGCTAGTGTATAAATTTAAGATTATTTTTTCGCCGCAGGCTTTTTCGCTGCCGGTTTCTTGGCAGCTGGCTTTTTCGCGGGCGCTTTCTTGGCTGGCGCCTTAGCTGCAGCTTTTTTCGCAGGAGCTGCTTTTGCAGCTGGTTTTTTCGCTGCCGGCTTCTTGGCGGCTGGTTTTTTGGCTGCCGGCTTTTTAGCAGCAGGCTTCTTGGCGGCAGCTTTCTTCGCCGGTGCCTTTTTCTTGGCTGGTTTGGCTGCACCTTCGTCTTCCGCCTCGATAGCTTCTTCCAACTGCTCGCGAGTTACCGTTTTGTCAGTAATCTCTGCTTTTTCAAACAGGAAGTCGACGACTTTATCTTCATACATCGGCGCACGCAGCTGCGCAGCTGCCATCTGATCCTGCTGGATATATTCAACGAACCGCTGGCGATCTTCTTCGCGATATTGCTGAGCAGCTTGTTGAATCAGCATGGACATTTCCTGTTGGCTAACTTCCACGCCATTAGCTTGTCCGATTTCGGAAAGCAGCAGGCCAAGGCGAACACGGCGGACCGCGATCTCGCGATATTCGTCCTTCTCGTCTTCCATTTCCTTCTTGGCCGCTTCAGGATCTTCTTCCTGAGCTGCTTCCTGCTCCAGCTGCTGCCAAATCTGGTTGAATTCAGCTTCAACCATGGTTGGAGGTACTTCAAAGTCGTGTGACGCGGCCAATTGATCGAGCAACTTGCGCTTCATGTGCGTGCGGGTCAGGCCGTTCAGTTCCTGTTCGATCTGGCCTTTCAGCAATTCACGCAACTGGTCGAGACCTTCCAGACCCATGGATTTCGCCATTTCGTCATCGGCCTTGGAGGCTTTGGCGGTCTGCACTTCGCCAATCACGACGTCGAACGTCGCGTCTTTGCCCTTCAGGGTCTCGACATTATAATCTTCCGGGAAGGTCACTTCGACCAACACTTCGTCATTGGCTTTCTTGCCAACCAGCTGGTCTTCGAAACCAGGGATCAAGCGTCCTGAGCCTAGCTCAATCGCCATGCCCTCGCCTTTGCCACCATCAAAAGGTACGCCATCGACCTTGCCTTCAAAATCGATCAGGCACTGGTCGCCAATTTTCGCTTTGTGGCTTTTGGGTGCTGTTTCAAACTGCTTCTGGCTCTCGGCAAATTTGTCGAGCGATTCCTGAACCGTTTTCTCGTCTGCTTCGACCTGCAGGCGCTCCAGTTTGATACCATCTACGGATGGTGTCGGAACGTCTGGCAAGATCTCTAGCTCAACCTTGACTTCAGCATCTTTGCCAGCTTCATAGCCATCAGCCAGGGTAACGCTGGGCTGCATCGCGGGGCGCAGTTTGTTGTCAGCGATTGTTTTCTCGACGCTTTCCTGAACAGTGCTGCTCAGCGCATCCTGCATCAAGGCATCATTATGCATCTTGCGAACCAGATTCGCTGGAACCTTGCCTTTGCGGAAACCGGGCATGTTAACCTGAGGAGCCAGTTTCTTGACCTCATTATCCACGCGCGTTTCAATGTCCTTCGCGGAGATTTTGATGTCATAGGCCCGTTTCAGACCTTCGTTCAGCGTTTCAACAATCTGCATGATTACCCTTTAATGCCTTCATTATTTCCATTTCGACCTGTTTTTCGGTGTTTTGGTGCGGGCGAAGGGACTCGAACCCCCACACCCGAAGATACCAGAACCTAAATCTGGCGCGTCTACCAATTCCGCCACGCCCGCACGAGTTACACCGTCAAATCACTATCGAATTTTGATTGACGCGTGCGCCTAGCGGAAAGGTGCCCAAAGGGCAAGCCCGCTTTGCGCGTTCGCGTCGCTAATTTACCCGGCCTTGTTATCCCGCTGGACCAAGCGTCTTTTTTAGAAGCTCATTCACGACTTGTGGATTGGCCTTCCCTTGCATGGCCTTCATGGTTTGACCGACAAAGAAACCGAACAATTTGTCCTTGCCGCCGCGATATTCGGCGACCTTATCTTCGTTCGCCGCCATGACGTCAGCGATGACTTTTTCGATCGCGCCAGTGTCGGATTCTTGCTTCAGGCCCTTTTCTTCAACGATTCTGGCGGCGCCATCACCGGTTTCGAGCATGATCTCGAACACCTGTTTAGCGATTTTGCCGGAAATGGTGCCATCAGCAATCAAGCCAAGCAATTCCGCTGCCTGCTGCGGGGATACCGGGCTTTGCTCAATGGACAGGCCCATTTTGTTGAGCGCACCGAATAGCTCGGAGGTCAACCAGTTGGCAGCTGAACTTGCGATTTTCTCAGGCTCGTCGGTGGTTTCCAGCAATTCTTCGAACCACAGAGCGGTTTCATGCTCTGCGGTAAGAACGGCAGCGTTATAGGCGCTTAGACCCAGAACATTTTTGTACCGTGCCCGCTTTTCGTCCGGAAGCTCGGGCAGGCTCGCTTTGCAATCGAAGATAAAGTCATCTTCGAGTTCCAGAGGCAGCAAGTCTGGGTCGGGGAAATAGCGATAATCATGCGCATCTTCCTTGGAGCGCATCGAGCGGGTTTCGTTCCGGTCCGGATCAAACAGACGGGTCTCCTGAACGATCTCGCCTCCCTCCTCCAGCACATCGACCTGACGCTGGGCTTCATATTCGATGACCTGCTGTATGAAGCGCAGGGAATTAACGTTTTTCGTTTCTGTCCGAATGCCTAGCTCGTCGCCAGGCTTGCGGACGGAAACATTGACATCCGCACGCATGGAGCCTTGCTCCATATTGCCGTCGCAGCTGCCGACATAGCGCAGAATGGATCTGAGCTTACGGACATAAGCCGCTGCTTCTTTGGGCGATGTCATGTCAGGCATGGAAACGATTTCCATTAGCGCCACACCACAACGGTTAAGATCGACATAGCTCATCGTCGGATGTTGGTCATGCATCAGCTTGCCCGCATCCTGTTCGATATGAATACGCTCAACGCCTACGGTCTTGCCATGGGCATCAGGATCTTTCTCATCGAGCGAAATTTCGATTTTCCCCTCGCCCACTATCGGATGATATAGCTGAGAAATCTGATATCCCTGCGGCAAATCGGCGTAGAAATAGTTTTTCCGATCAAAACGCGAATATTTGTTGATCTGTGCGTTGATCGCAAGGCCGGTGCGCACTGCCTGACGGACACATTCCTTATTCAACACCGGAAGCATTCCCGGCATGGCAGCGTCAACCAGACTGACTTGGGTATTGGGCTCGGCCCCGAATTCAGTGGATGCGCCGGAAAAGAGCTTCGCGTTGGAGGTGATCTGCGCATGGACTTCAAGGCCAATCACGACCTCCCATTCACCGGTTGCGCCCTGGATACGATATGTTGATTCCGTCATACTCACCACCACTGCTCCGGCTTCGCGACAAAGCCAGCGCGTTCTTCCATCGCCAGACCGGCGTTAAACACACTTTGCTCATCCAAGGCCTTGCCAATAATCTGCAATCCCAAAGGAAGCCCCTGCCCATCCAGTCCTGCCGGAACGGATATAGCTGGTAATCCTGCCAAGCTGCTTGGGACCGTAAACACATCGTTCAAATACATGGCCAGCGGATCATCGGCTTTCTCACCCAATCCGAAGGCTGCACTCGGTGCGGTTGGCGTTAGCAGCAGGTCACAGCTTTCCCAAGCCTTGTCGAAATCCTGAGAGATCAACGTCCGGACCTTCTGGGCCTGCGTGTAATAAGCGTCATAATAGCCCGCCGACAACACATAGGTGCCGATCATGATCCGGCGCTTCACCTCTGGGCCAAAGCCTGATTCGCGGGTAGCGGCATACATATCCTGCAGCCCTGCCCCGTCCGGCAGGTCGCGCATTCCATATCGCACACCGTCATAGCGCGCGAGGTTGGATGAAGCCTCTGCTGGGGCGATGATATAGTAGGCCGGCAGTGCATATTTTGTGTGCGGTAGCGACACATCGACAATCTTCGCGCCGGCGTCTTGCAGCCACTCTATGCCTTTCTGCCACAGCGCATCAATTTCCGGAGGCATATTGTCGACCCGATATTCTTTGGGAATACCTATACGCTTGCCGGTAAGGTCACTTTTCAGGCCTGCTTCCCATTCGGGAACAGGCAGATCGAGTGACGTTGAATCCTTGGGATCAAAGCCTGCCATCGCTTCGAGCATGATCGCGCAATCGCGCACATCATGGGCCATCGGCCCCGCCTGATCGAGCGAGCTGGCGAAGGCAATCGTGCCCCAGCGCGAACAGCGGCCATAAGTCGGCTTGAAACCTGTAATACCCACAAAAGCTGCGGGTTGGCGGATTGAACCGCCTGTATCGGTTCCGGTTGCTGCTGGACAGATACGACCGGACACAACGGCAGCACTGCCGCCTGAAGAACCACCGGGCGCCAGATCGGTATTACCGCCATCATTGCGCCGCCATGGTGAAATCACATTGCCGAAAGCGCTCGTCTCATTGGACGAACCCATGGCGAACTGGTCCATATTCAGCTTGCCGAGCATGCCAGCACCAGCCTTGAACAGGTTCGCGGAAACGGTGGACTCATATTGCGGTGTGAAACCGTCTAGAATCAGGCTTGCAGCCGTCGTAGCGACACCTTCGGTACAGAAAAGGTCTTTCATACCAATCGGCACGCCAGCCATTTTACCTAGAGTTTCGCCGGCTGCTTTCGCTTTGTCGGTTGCCTCTGCGGCCGCCAGCGCATGGTCCGGTGTTTCCACCAGCACAGCGTTTAGCGACTTTGCCGCGCTCACCCGGTCGATAAATGTCTCGGCGACTTCCTTGGCCGTAAAATCGCCCGATGCAACACCCGTGCGGATACCCGCAATGCCCAGTTCAAAAATCTCAGCCATTATTCGATCACCTTCGGCACGCCAAAGAAGCCATGTTCGGCCACCGGCGCATTGGCGAGAACCTTGTCGCGGACATTGCCGTCGGTCACCTCATCATCGCGCAAACGCAACTTGTTAGGGATGACGGCGGTCATCGGCTCGACCTTGGAGCAATCCACTTCGCCCAGCTGTTCGACCCATCCGAGGATGTTGTTGAGCTCTGGCACCAATGCGTCGGCTTCTGCCTCAGTTACGGCGATCCGAGACAGGCTTGCGATCTTTTTGACGGTTTCTTTATCGACTGACATGATTCATTCTTTATCGGTTCATCTTTTTTCGGGTAATATCACTAAAATAGTGTACTTCGCGCCGCTAGCATTGGCGCGAGGCTGCTTCAAGTTGAATGAGCGGCTATAGCCCAAATTGGAGTAAAATAATTGGCGCGTAAGTTTCTCTACTTTGTTGCGATCATGGTCGTACTGGTTCTCGCGGGCGCATTTGTGCTGCGTGTTTATGGAGAAGAACTGGCTGAAGTTGTGTTTGTACCCGACACCGAATTTCAGGCACAGGAAGTGCTGGAAAACAATATCTATGCCGATGTTGCCATGTGGTATGCCCGGCCCGAGATCAAGAAAGGCAACCCTGCCCTGTGGCTACCGCAGGGTTATGAACCCAATGGCGACGCACCGAAAGAAGACCAGCGTGCGGCGATATTTTTTGTGCATCCCACATCATTTATCGACAAGTCTAAATGGAACGCACCTCTTGGACATAAAGAGACAGAGGATCGCACAAAAATCTTCCTGCGCGGTCAGGCCAGCGCCTTTAACAAAGCTGGCGATGTCTGGGCTCCGCGATACCGCCAAGCCACGCTTGGCGCTTTTCTGACGGAGAAGAAAGAGGGGCAACAAGCTCTGGATGCGGCCTATCAGGACGTTTTGATCGCTTTTGACTTTTTTATCAAAGAAGTTCCGGATGACCGCCCGATCATACTCGCAGGCCACAGCCAGGGCAGCCTGCATCTCACCAATTTGCTGAAAGACCGGGTTGCGGGCACACCGCTCGCCAACCGCATTGTTGCAGCCTATGTCGTTGGCTGGCCGGTGTCGATAGAGGCGGATGTCCCGGCTCTGGGCCTGGATGTCTGTGAAACGGCAGAACAAACTAATTGCCTGCTCAGCTGGGAAAGCTTTGCCGAACCTGCGGATTATGGCCGGATTGTCGAAGTTTATGACACGACCATCGGATTTAGCGGTAAGCCACGCAAAGACACAAATCTGCTGTGCACCAACCCGATTAACGGCGACACTAATTCCGAATCGCCTGCGGAGCTGAATCTCGGAACGCTTGTGCCCAATGACGAGTTAAGCGACGCAACTCTGATCGAGGGCGCGGTACCTGCGCGCTGCGATGATCGCGGGTTCCTGCTGATCGGCGACCCGCCGGATCTTGGGCCTTACACCCTGCCCGGCAACAATTATCATGTCTATGATTACAGCCTGTTCTGGCGTAACGTTCGCGAAGATGTGATAAAAAGGATGACCGCATTTCTCTCGCGCTAATGACAGAAGACCGGAGCGCTTTCAGGACAGCCCTGCCCGATGGTGGACGCTTACTGGGGCTTGATGTTGGCACCAAGACTGTGGGCATGGCGCTATGCGATGCGCAGTGGATGATCGCCACCGCGGCGGAAACCATAGAGCGGCGTAAATTTTCCAAAGATCTGGAACGAATCAAAACAGTCATCGAGCAGCAACATGTTACAGGCTTTGTCGTTGGCCTTCCGCTCAACCTTGATGGCAGTCAAAGCAAACAGACTCAGGCAGCAAAATCCTTTGCTCAGAATTTACGCCCGGTTGGCCTACCCATATTGTTATGGGATGAGCGCTGGAGCACGCAGGCCGTAACACGCGATCTTATTGCTGCGGATGTCAGCCGGAAACGGCGCAGTGAAGTGGTCGACCAGATGGCTGCCGCCTATATTTTGCAGGGCGCAATTGACGGGCTTGCCGCCTTGGAATGATGCCTCTATAGGGCTGACTTTAATGACAATTGATCAAACAGGTTCACCGCCGACTGCCGGGCATCAGTTTCCCGCAGGATCGGACGCTTTTCCACATCGCCATCTATTGGGTATCGCCGGACTGCAGCCCTGGGAGATATTGTTTCTCCTCAAGGAAGCCGAGCAATGGGTCGATCTGAACCGCCAATCGAGCAAACATGTTGACAGGCTCGACGGCCTGACGGTCATTAACGCCTTCTTCGAAAACAGTACGCGCACGCTACTTTCTTTCGAAATTGCCGGCAAACGGATGGGCGCAGACGTCGTGAACATGCATGCCGCGCAATCCAGCGTCAAAAAGGGAGAGACCCTTATCGATACGGCGGTCACGCTCAATGCGATGCGCGCCGATGCCATCGTCATTCGCCATGCCAGTTCCGGCGCCGTGCAACTCATTGCCGATAAAGTGGATTGCCCCGTGCTCAATGCCGGTGATGGCAGCCACGAGCACCCCACCCAGGGCTTGCTTGATGCACTGACCATTCAGAGACGCAAGGGCGACATTAGTGGGCTGACAATTACAATCTGCGGCGACGTCATGCACAGCCGCGTGGCTCGTTCCAACATCTACTGCCTGACGACATTGGGTGCAAAAGTACAGGTTTGCGCTCCGACATCGCTTTTACCGGCGGCTCTCGACCGGATGAATGTGGAGGCTTTTTCGAATTTTGAACAGGCATTGGATGGCGCGGATGTCGTGATGATGCTGCGGCTGCAGAATGAACGAATGAATGGCGATTTTATCCCCAGTCCCAGAGAATTTCATCATCTCTATGGATTAACTAGAGAACGTCTAGCACTGGCAAAACCGGACGCTCTGGTCATGCATCCCGGTCCGATGAACCGCGGTGTCGAAATCAGCAGTGATATTGCAGATGATCTTGATCGGTCCGCCATTACAGAACAGGTAGAAATGGGTGTGGCCGTTCGCATGGCTTGTCTTGATGTTCTGACCCGACGATCGCGCGGTGTGGAGGGATGGTCATGAAAAAGACTTTCATCAACGCACAGGTTCTGGTCCCCGAGGCGAAGGCCCCGCAATCCGTAAACGTGTCCGTAGATCATGATCGCATTGTCGAAGTCAGTGAAGACAAACCATCTGCAGATCACGAAACTGTCGACTGTGCTGGATCGCTGTTGGCGCCCGGTATCATCGATCTGGGCGTTTTTGCGATCGACAAGCCTGCTTTCCACTATGGAGGGATTACCCGTGCCGCCTTGATGCCGGACCAGGCACCGGTGCTCGATTTGCCGGCAATGATCAAGCATAACGCTTCCGAAGGAAAACCTGATCTGTGGTCTCACCCTCTTGCAGCTGCGACTAAAGGGCTGAAGGGTGTCGAACTGGCGGAAATCGGATTGATGAAACAGGCTGGGGCCCGTGCCGTGGCCACTGGCAGAAGCTGGATTGCAGACAGCGGCATAATGCTCAAGCTGCTCCATTATTGCCGGTCGCTGGACATGCCGGTCATCGTTCATAGCGAAGATAGCGGACTGACCGCGGGAGCCGTGGCAACGGCAGGTGAAACCGCTACCCGTCTGGGCCTGTCCAGTGCACCAGCCTCAGCGGAAGCGCTCTCCATCTCCCGGGATATTGGTCTAGTCCGGGAAAGCGGCGCGCATGTTCATTTTCGGCAAGTCACCACAGCGCAAGGACTGAACCTGATTCGCGCTGCCAAATCAGAAGGCCTGCCGATAACATGCGGCATTACCCCGGCGCATCTGTTCCTGTCCGATATCGCAATTAGCGAATTCAGGACCTTTGCAAAACTATCACCGCCCTTGCGCAGCGAGGAAGACCGCCAGGCTTGTTTGGAAGCGGTAAAGGACGGCACTATCGATGTGATTTCATCCGGCCATGATCCGCGCGGGCCAGAGGACAAACGCCTGCCCTTTGCCGAAGCCGAATTCGGTATGGCGGGTGCCGAGACACTGCTCGCACTGTCGCTCAATCTTGTTCGTGAGGGACTGGTGGACATGCCTCGTCTGTTTGAGCTGCTATCGGCTACACCCGCACAAATATTGGGTGTCGAAGCCGGAAAAATTACACAAGGTTATGAAGCCGATCTGATATTGATCGATCCGGAAGCGCCGTGGCAGGTCGATACCCGAAACAATGGCCGCAGCGGCAGGCAATACGCCATTTGACAAACTGCCAGTACAAGGCCGCGTTCGCGGAATATATAAGGGCGGAAAAGCGCTTTAGCTTTCCCGCCCTTAAGATGTTGGTTTGGTTATTTTTAGCGTGCGGCGAGCTTTTGCGGTGCCTTGCTAGCCATTTGTGTCGGACGCACTTTTTCAACGTTGCGAACAATACATGCGCCGCCCTTGGCTTTAATGCCGACACACATGTCCTTGGCTGCCTGTTCATTGCCGAAGCCCATCGCAGCCAGACGATAAAGCGTCTTGCCATTGCGCTGGATCGGCGAGCTTGCATATTGGAACGCCGCCAGGTCTTTATTTTTCGACGACAAAATGCCCCAGGCGCGCTTCACATTTTCAGGTGAAGAGAATACGCCGAGCTGCACCAAATGCTTGCCATTGGAGATGGCTCGGGCACGCGGTGTGAAAGCCACTTTTTGCAACACTGGCTGTACCGCGGCAATAACTTGCTCCGCAGCCGTCGAAACAGGCGTTGCTTTTTTGACCGGTACCGGTGCGTCCGAGCCTTCAACAATGAAGGTTTTTTCCGGAGCTGGTGCGGCAGATTTAGCAGCTTTCTTTTCCTCGGCAGGTTTGCTTGCAGGAACTGCGACTTTTGTCACTTTAACGTTATTTTCCTTGGCCATGAAGTCGACGTCGGAGTCTGCCACAGGTGCTGGACCGACAGCTGGAAGCGGCGTTTCAGAATCGAAACTGGCAACTTCCCGGCTATAATCTTCGGCTGGCGTCGCCGCAGCAACAACGGGAACAACAGGAGCAGCATTCAGTGCGAGACGAATAGGTTGACCCGGATCATTGGCAACTGGCTGAACATTGAGCAAGGACGCTACGCGCACTTCATAAGCACCCGGACGAGCCATTTGTGCCCATTGCATGATGCGGTTATCGACAGTGGCAGGTGTCATATCCTGCATTGCCATCAATTTTGCTTCTTTCCACCGACCGTCCAGAGCATAGGCCAATCCCAGATTCTGGCGGGTACGACCGGTAACGTTAGAGCTACGAATGGCTTGCTCGAGCTCGGCAATTGCGCCTTTGGAATCACCGGCCAGAGCCAAAGCCAGACCATAGTCTGCCGTTGGAATGAATTGCCGGTTATTCTCGATCAATTGTTTCGCCTTATTGGCTTTTCCCTGGCCCAGTTGTGACAGGCTCAGGCTCAAGATCGTGCGTGCATCTCTCTTACCCAGTTCCATGGCATCAAGAAAACTGCGCTCCGCAGAATGGAAACGACCGGCGGCCAGGTAAGACTGACCAAGCAACGCTCGTGTCTCCGGGTCACTGCCCACACCGGCAACGGACCGCTCTGCATAGGCAATCGCTTTTTCGACCTGGCCTTTACGGAGAGCCTTTTCAGCTTTTTTGGCGTATTTTGCGCCATCTTTTACCGTAGCAGGTTTGCTCGATGAAGATGCGACAGAACCACCTCCGAAAGGACCGCAACCGGTCAGAGTTGTCGAAATGACCATAGTCGAAGCGGCCAGTTTCAATATCGTATCGCGTTTCATATCAATGCCCTCGCAATTAAATTCTGTATCGTTATTTTAAGCAGCGCCGCGTGACGGAATGCGCTCTGCCAAGTCGTCAAGTTCGGGGATAGACCTCAAATATTCGTCCACGGCTTTGGTTACCAACTGCTGTGCCGAAACATTCTTCACAGCCGTCGCCAACCGCAGTTTCAGGTGCCTGTCAGCGTCCAACCTTAAGGTAAACGCAGCCTTGGCTTTCCGTGTTCGCGACTTTTGTGCCGGACGACGTGTTTTGACTGCGGACTTGGCAGGATTTGCCTTCTTACGCGCAGGTGGAGCAACTCCGATGCTGGAATTTTCAGCAACCGGTGCCACTTCGCGGGAAATAGAGAGGGGAACAGGAACCGCCTGTTCCTTTTTAACAGGCTCGACCTTCTGTTCGGGTTCTGCTGCAACTTGCTCTTCGCGTTGCGGCTGCTGGCTCAACTTCGCAGCAATTTCTTCTTGCTGTTTCTTAACCGCCGGAACAACCTCGGGAATCGCTCCTGCCAAAGGATTGTAATGATACTGATCCGCATCGACAGGTCCGTTCGTGTCCGATTGGCCTGCTTCATGATCAGGATTGGTGTCATAACCCATGTCATTCCACCCCAGGTCTTCATTTTCATGATCAGACTGAGTTGGAAATGCCATTCCTTGACGCCGCATGGCAGGCTTGGCGCCGCCTTTGCGTGCCAGCAAGGAAGATGACAGGGATGCTAATGGTTTAGGTTCGCTCATATTCTCTGCTCCTCCCATTAGGACCCGATGACCCGGCGACCGAAATTGCTTCCGGGCCGAGGAACTCCGACATTGGTTGTCGGCGCCATGGCAGGTGATGAAAATACGGTGCGGCGGAAATTCTTCTCGAGACGGTCGGAAATATAACCCCACAGCTGCTGGATTTCCTGAGAAGAGCGTCCATCGGGATCAACTTCCATAACGGTACGGCCGTCGATCATCGATCCGGCAAAGTCTGTCCGGTGATGCACGGTAATCGGGGCAACCGTCCCGTGCTGAGACAGCGCGACAGCTGCTTCCGAAGTGATTTTTGCTTTCGGCGTTGCGCCGTTCACGACAAACAATAGTGGTTTGCCGGCACGTTCACACAGATCGACGGTTGCACCCACAGCGCGCAGATCATGCGGACTGGGACGCGTTGGTATAACAATAAGTTCAGCCACGGAGATGACAGACTGAATTGCCATGGTAATGGCTGGCGGGGTGTCAATCACTGCCAGTTTGAAGCCCTGTTGCCGCAAGATCGCCAGATCGGCAGCGAGGCGAGATACAGTGGTCTGCGCAAAAGCAGGCAGTTCCGCTTCGCGTTCGTTCCACCAATCGGCCAAAGAACCTTGTGGATCGATATCGATCAGGACAACCGGGCCGGCTCCGGCCAGTTGGGCTTGTACGGCCAGGTGACCCGACAAAGTTGTTTTGCCGGAACCACCTTTTTGGGATGCCATTGCTAGAACTCGCACTCTATTCCCCTTAGTATCATCACGTGTTGATCAGGACGTCTGAAATTCATTCATCGCCTTCTCTGACAGAACAGGGCTAAAATAGGGTTAACAAACGCGTGATGTTTTTTTGCGCGGGAAAATTATTTTACACGGCGTTAGATTTCGATTCAGTCACCGGTCAGATTTTTGGTTTAAGGTTACGAATAATTTGCAAATTGGCGTTAAGGACAAATTACGCATAAGATGACTGTCAGCAATTTGAATACCGAGGGCCTGATCACATGAAAAATTCCAAGATAGCGCGCCGTATCTTAATTGCATCTGCGGTTTTCGGATTCGGCACGCCCGCATTGGCCGATGTAAAAGACGGTGTCGATGCCTGGGGACGCGGCGACTATAAAGCCGCTGTTGCCGAATGGCGTGGACCTGCCAGCGCAGGCGACGCCGATGCGCAGTTTAATATGGGTCAGGCCTACAAGCTTGGGCGCGGCGTACCCATGGACCTGGCCAAAGCCGAACAATTTTATAAACGTGCGGCCGACCAGGGCCATTTGCAAGCCAGTGACAATTATGGCCTGATCCTTTTTCAGAACCAGCGCCGGAAAGAGGCCCTGCCCTATCTGCAGGCGTCAGCCAACCGCGGCGAACCGCGTGCGCAATATGTATTGGGTACCGGGCACTTCAATGGCGATTTTGTCGAAAAAGACTGGATCAGGGCTTATGCCCTGATGACCCGCGCTTCTGCCGCCGGATTGCCACAGGCGACTTCCAATATGGCGCAGATGGACAAATATATTCCCCTCGACAAGCGCCGCCGGGCCATTGAACTGGCCAGCCAGATGGAAGAGAATGAAAAACGCGTCCGGACTGCACAGGTCGGTGGTTTGAGAGCAACGCCATCCAGTGGCGCGATACAGACCGCACAATTACCCGCATCGAAAGCTGTTGCTCCGGTTCCGACTCCGGCGCCGAAACCTGTCGCTCCGCCACCAGTTGCAACGCCTCCGGCTCCAGCACCCGTTAAAGCACCGCCAGTGGCTAAGCCTGCTCCGGCACCGGCCCCTGCCCCCGTTCGCACGGCAGCAACCGGCAATTGGCGCGTTCAACTGGGTGCTTTTGGCGACCAGAACAAGGCCAAGGCACTATGGAACAATCTGGAGAAACGGGTTTCTGCCCTGAACAATTTGCAGCCCTATCTGGTTGCAGCCGGCTCGATCACGCGATTGCAAGCGGGTCCCTTTGCCACCAAGGCACAAGCGAGCAAGGTTTGCGGAAGTGTCAAGGCATCCGGCAACGATTGCATTGTAAAGTCACGATAATGGGGCTCGGTAGAGCGGCCTAGTCGTTCATCCAATGTTGAGAGCCGATGCCCTGTATGTATAGCAGGGCTCTAAGATCATTATGTTTGATCGCTGCATCAGCGGCTTGCGCAGCTTTTGGTTTGGCACGATAGGCCACACCCATTCCGGCCAATGCGATCATCGGAATATCATTGGCGCCGTCCCCCACGGCCATGCATTGATCGAGAGACAGTCCTGCGGATTTTGCGCTCTGCTTTAGCAATTCCGCTTTTCTTTGCGCATCGACAATTGCACCGGTCAGCTTTCCGGTCAAAATCCCGTCCGCTTCTGCCAATATGTTCGCTTCTGCGACAGAAAATCCGATTTTGCGGGCCACCGGATCAGCAAATCGGGTGAAACCGCCAGAAACCAATATGGTCTTCGTTCCACGCGCGGCCATAGTCTTTACGAGGGTCTCGGCCCCCGGCATGATTTCGACTTTTTCAGCAAGGCATCGGTCAATCGCCGAAATGTCCAGGCCAGCGAGTAGCGCGACCCTGCCCCGCAATGCCTCTTCAAAATCCAGCTCGCCGAGCATAGCACGTTCGGTAATCTCCGCGATCTGATCCTTGATCCCCGCATAGCCGGCGAGTTCATCTATGCACTCGACCGTGATCATCGTGCTGTCCATGTCGGATATCAGCAGTTTTTTCTCGCGATGTTCAGACGGCTGAACGACAAAATCTATTGCGGCACTTTCGGCCGACAGGACATCCCGTGAAGTCGCCAGCTCACCCTCGAGGAAAATATCCGCTGCTTTGCCGTCAATAATATCGCTGATCCGGGAGATTTTCCCGCCAGCGTCCGTCAATCGGTCTGCGGCAGAACTTAGCTCTCCCTTTTGCAGCTGATCTGCTGCTATTAGCGTGGCGATGAGCATATATTCTCCGAAAGACAAGAAAGATGTTGCACTGATCGTTGGTCCTACGGCCAGCGGCAAATCCGCCTTGGCACTGGAGCTGGCCAAAAAGCAACCCTCTGTGATCATCAATGCTGACAGCGCTCAGGTTTATGCCGATCTACAGGTTCTGAGCGCGCGGCCTGATGAGCAGGAAATGGGCAGGATCGATCACCGGCTTTATGGTTACATAGATGGAGCCGAGACTTGTTCTGCGGCGCGCTGGGCCAATGATGCGAAGACCGAAATAGCTTCGGCTCATGACCACGACATATTACCGATACTGGTTGGCGGCACCGGTCTCTATGTCCGCACATTGCTGAACGGGATCGCACCGATACCCGAAATCGACTCCGCTGTCCGTGAGAAGGTGCGTCAAATGGACATTGCTGACGCCTATGCCGCCCTCCAAAAAGAAGATTCGGCGTCTGCACAGCGTTTGAACGCGAGGGATTCGAGCCGCATCATGCGTGCGCTGGAAGTTGTTCGGTCATCCGGAAAAACTATGGGACACTGGCACGCTCATATGGCCGGCGGAATAGCTGACGAGATCAATCTGCACCCGCTGGTTCTGCTGCCACCTCGCGAATGGCTTTACGAACGCTGTGATCGGCGGTTTCAGAACATGCTCGATAATGGCGCCAAAGAAGAAGTTACAGCGCTTCTAAAGAGAGATTTATCAGACGATTGCCCGATCATGCGCGCCATTGGTGTGCCGGAGATCGGCGCCTGGCTCGATGGCGAAATAAATCTTGAAGAGGCGAAGACCCGGGCCATGGCCGCCACACGGCAATATGCCAAGCGTCAGTATACCTGGTTCCGTAATCAATGCCCCGACGATTGGCCTCGCTTTCAAGAGATCATAAATAATGATAATATCGATGATATTGTTATTTTATTATAATAATTGGCCTTGACATAATATATATAAATATGTAGCGCCGCCCAGTTCGAACGGATGCTGTGCCCAATCTTGTAGATTGCCTTGCAGTGCAGCATCGCCTATCAAACGCCCGCCTGTTGCGGGCTTAACAATGATTATGGAGCTTAAAGTGGCCGAAAAAAGCGGTGCAGAAATATTGGTTCAAACCCTGCTCGATCTGGGTGTCGACACCGTATTTGGCTATCCCGGCGGCGCTGTGCTGCCAATTTACGATGCGCTCTATGATCATCCCAAAATCAAGCACATATTGGTCCGCCATGAACAGGCGGCGACCCATGCGGCGGAAGGCTATGCCCGCTCGACCGGCAAACCCGGTGTTGTTCTGGTCACATCCGGTCCCGGCGCAACCAACGCGGTTACGGGGATTACCGATGCGTTGATGGATTCCATCCCGATGGTTGTCATCACCGGTCAGGTTGCGACAAATCTCATCGGTTCCGATGCTTTTCAGGAAGCCGATACGGTTGGCATTACCCGGCACTGCACGAAGCACAATTATCTGGTAAAGCAACCATCTGACCTTGCTGGCGTTCTGACAGAAGCTTTTCATATCGCCACCCAAGGCCGTCCGGGCCCGGTTGTGGTCGACATTCCCAAAAATGTTCAGGTCGCGGAGGCCGAATTCCGCTCACATAACGGAAAGATAAACCCCCGTTATCAGCCACAAATTGATGGTGATTTCAAAGCCATAAACGAGGCTGCTGAGATGATCATGCAAGCCAAGGCGCCGATACTGTATACCGGCGGTGGCATTATCAACAGCGGCCCGAAAGCGAGCGAAACCCTTTGCCAGTTGGCGGAATTGCTGGGTGCACCCGTCACGTCAACTCTGATGGGGCTTGGCGCTTTTCCAGCTTCTTCTGAACAATGGCTCGGGATGCTGGGCATGCATGGTACGTTTGAAGCCAATATGGCGATGAACCGCGCTGACTTGGTGGTTTGTCTCGGCGCGCGCTTTGATGATCGTATTACAGGCCGGATTGATGCATTCTCGCCCAATAGCAAGAAAATCCATGTCGATATTGACCGATCTTCGGTCAACAAGACAATCCGAGTCGATCTGCCAGTTATCGGTGATGTCGGACGTGTTATGGAGCAACTGCTTGCTGTCCTGAAAGGGCGCAAATTTAACGCTCCGGACTATGAGGAATGGTGGGCGCGGATCAAAGGATGGCGTGCAACCAACTGTCTTGCTTATCCTGAAAGCAAGACCGAAATCATGCCGCAAGAGGCTATCCGCAAGCTGTGGGAAGCCACGCATGAGGGCGACCCGATCATCACCACCGAAGTCGGCCAGCACCAAATGTGGGCTGCGCAGCATTTTGATTTTGAGAAACCCAATAAATGGCTGACCAGTGGTGGCCTGGGCACTATGGGTTACGGTCTACCTGCTGCTATTGGTGCGCAGCTGGGTGATCCTGATGCACTGGTGATCGATATTGCCGGCGAAGCGTCCATCCAGATGAATATTCAGGAGCTGGGTACGGCCAGCCAATACCGCCTGCCGGTCAAGATTTTCATATTGAACAACGAATATATGGGCATGGTCCGCCAATGGCAGGAACTGACCTATGAAAGCCGTTATTCAAATAGTTATAGCGATAGTCTGCCAGACTTTATCAAGTTGGCTGAAAGCTATGGCTGGACCGGTATATTGATCAAGGACCCTTCCGATCTGGAGGCCGGAATCAACAAGATGATTGAAACCGATGGCCCGGTACTGGTCGATTGCCGCGTTGCGAAACTGGCCAATTGCTTCCCGATGATACCATCTGGAGCCGCCCATACTGAGATGTTGCTGACGCCAGAGGACGTCAAAGGCACGATGGATGATAACGCAAAGGCGCTTGTTTAATGCATATCAAGGAAGAAAAAGTCGAACGCCATGTCCTGGCCGTGCTGGTTGACAATGAAGCAGGTATTTTGGCGCGCATCGCGGGGATGTTCACCGCGCGCGGCTATAATATTGAAAGCCTGACCGTGGCCGATATCAGCGCCGATCATGCGATCAGCCGGATAACCATCGCTACAAACGGTCCGCCGCATGTGATTGAGCAGATCATTGCCCAACTTGACCGGTTGGTGCCGGTGCACAGTGTCCGCGACCTGACCGAAGCCGGCCCGCATGTGCAACGTGAGCTTGCTCTCGTAAAAGTGGCTGGAAAAGGCGAAAACCGGATCGAAGCAATGCGTCTCGCCGATGTTTATCGGGCCAGGGTGGTCGACGCGACAACCGAAAGCTTTGTTTTCGAAATTACCGGCGCGCCAGATAAAATTCAGACATTCGTTGCCCTGATGCGCGAAGTCGGCCTTGTCGAAGTTGGCAGAACCGGCGTTGTCGCCATCGGTCGGGGACTGGATGCGGCATGAGCGAAATGCTGCTCTTTATTGCGGCAGGCTTGATAGTGGTTCTCGCATTTTTCCATTCGGTCGCAGGTCAAAGGCGTCTGATAGGCCCCTTGCTGATGGGAAAAAGCGAAATCTTGTCCAATCCCACGTGGCGCGCAATCATTCTGTTCGGCTGGCATTCGACGACCGCCCTGCTTCTGCTCATTGCTCTATATCTGGCGATGACCGCAGGCGGTCTTGCCGTTGGCAATGACCTGCAGCTGATAGTAACAGCTGTCACTTTCATCGGACTTGGTGTCGCCAACGCCGTTCTGGCGAAGTTCAAACATCCCGGTTGGATCCTCTTGTCCAGCATCGGAATCATCACACTCACTGCTTTAATTATTCGAATATAAGGAAAGAAAATGAAAGTCTATTATGACGCAGATGCCGACCTAAGTCTCATCAAGGACAAGAAAATCGCGATTGTCGGCTATGGCAGCCAGGGCCATGCCCACGCGCAGAACCTGCGTGACAGCGGCGTCAAAGAGGTCGCTATTGCCCTGCGTGAAGGATCCGCAACGGCGAAAAAGGCAGAAAGCGCCGATTTCAAGGTGCTCAGCAATGCCGACGCCGCCGCCTGGGCCGACATCGTCATGATCCTCGCGCCTGATGAGCATCAGGCCGCTATCTATGCTGCCGATTATCATGAGAATATGAAGCCGGGCGCTGCCCTGGCCTTCGCGCATGGCCTTAATGTTCATTTCGGACTGATTGAGCCACGCGAAGACCTTGACGTCATCATGATTGCACCAAAGGGCCCTGGCCATACGGTGCGCAGTGAATATCAGCGTGGCGGCGGTGTCCCCTGCCTGGTAGCCATCCATGCCGACAAGAGCGGCAACGCCCATGACGTCGCACTCGCCTATGCTTCCGGTGTCGGTGGCGGTCGTTCGGGCATTATCGAAACCAACTTCCGTGAAGAATGCGAAACAGACCTGTTCGGTGAACAGGCCGTACTTTGCGGCGGGATCACCCATTTGATTCAGGCGGGCTTCGAGACACTGACCGAAGCCGGTTATGCGCCGGAAATGGCCTATTTCGAATGTCTGCACGAGACCAAGCTGATCGTCGACCTGCTCTATGAAGGCGGCATTGCCAACATGCGCTACTCCATTTCCAACACAGCCGAATATGGCGATATAACTACCGGTCCGCGGATCATCACTGATGAGACAAAAGCCGAAATGAAGCGGGTATTGGCCGACATTCAATCGGGCCGTTTCGTCAAGGACTTCGTTCTCGACAACCGCGCTGGCCAACCGGAATTGAAAGCGGCTCGGAAACAGGCCGAAGCACATCCAATCGAGAAAACCGGTGCCG
This sequence comes from Parasphingorhabdus sp., assembly GCF_059726685.1. Taxonomy (NCBI): domain Bacteria; kingdom Pseudomonadati; phylum Pseudomonadota; class Alphaproteobacteria; order Sphingomonadales; family Sphingorhabdaceae; genus Parasphingorhabdus; species Parasphingorhabdus sp. The sequence continues at coordinate 2,236,544 of NZ_AP041068.1, read as the reverse complement.
AGCTTCGCGCCATGATGCCATGGATTGGTGCCAACCAGTTGGTAGATAAAGAAAAGAACTAAGCCTAAGAAAATACAAGGCCGTGCCGATGTCAGCTTCGAAGAGGCTACGCGGCGCGGTCCCGGGCTTCGGCAAAGCTCATCAGTTCATTTGCCACGTCACGGTCGCAGTCACTTACCAGTTCCTTGACGGCGGATAGCAGGCTGGCGTCACCATCCACATATTTCGAAGCCATTTCCCATTTGGGAAACTGGCGCCGCCCGATATAGCCATTTTTTAGCTGGATTATAGCGGAATGGCGTCTGTCAGCGGATATCCGGGCAAAGGTCTCTTCGACCTGCTCTGCCTCCCCCTCCAGATACTGGAGAAAGCGCCGTCTATCCTGAATTAGAAGGCCGGTTATGCCGTTCTTGATGTTGTTCCGCCGCCCGACCCGCACAATATCTGTCATTTCTGCCGGAGTGATATCCGGCTTTGGTGTGCTGATATAGACAAGTCTGTACATTCTTGCACCTTGCAAACGCTTGAAAGACGCAGTCTTATCCGATCCCGGTTAATTTTTGCCTATGTATCAAAAAAGGGCGGCAGAACCGTGTTCCACCGCCCTGATCGATACCTGAGCCGGACTTAAGCGTCGTCGTAACGGGCATCCGCTGGAATCTTCGGGAATTCCTTGTCGGCTTTCTCGATAAAACCGGGAATATCCTCGTTCCAGGTATCCTGAACCTTTTGATTGAAGTTCAGATAGAGCTTACCGTCGACAACTGCATAGAGTTTCGGATCACCGGATGCGAGCTTGCCGCGGGAGGCCGCCCAGGCACAGTGTCCCCCATATTGCGGGGCAAACTTTGCAGGTTCAGCCTGAAATTTAGACGCATTTTCGGCTGAAGCGAAGTGATATTCAACGCCATTATATCTGACGCGATGCTCCTTGCTGCCTTCAACGGGCACACCGTCGCCTTCAAAATAGCTGACAGTGTCATAGCCGCTTACCGCCACATTTTCAGATCCGGCAGGACCGGTGAAAACAGGCAATTTCATATCATCGGAGACTTCGATAACTGTGGCTTCAGCCGTTTCCGTTGTTTCTGCCGTTTCAGACGAAGGAGCGGAGCAGGCGATTGGCAATGTGGCCATCATGATTGCTGCTAAAAATGTCTTGTTCATTTGTGAATTCCTTTAGGTAATCCGCTTGAGGGGGAACTGGCGTCCTAGCACAAGCTAACCCCCTCAAACCACTATTCTTTATTGGGGTGCACAGGCCGCGGCACAGGCGCCGCAAGCAGCGGGTTGAGCAGCGCAGGCTGCGGCATCGGCAGCACATCCTGCGGCACAAGCGGCAGCCGCGCAGTCCGCGGCGGCGCAGGCACCGCATGCGGCGGCGGCACAAGCTCCACCGGTTGCCGCACATGCTGCTGCACATGCGCCACAGGCTGGTTGGGCGACTGGAGCAGCTGCCGTACAGGTGGCAAGAGCTGCCGAAGGTGTTGCCAGGGACAGGCCGCCCATGACAGCCAGCATTGCGGAGAGTTTGCGTTGATTATTCATGATGTTTCCTTTGTCGTAAGTGTTTAAGCTAAAAAGTTACGTGACGAATAGGGGAACCGGATTAGCCGCCGAATTTGGCGTCGTCCGGGAATTTCGGCCAGTTGATGTCAGCTTTCTTGATAAAACCGGCAACGTCGGTCAGCCAGGTCTTCTGAACCTGTTTGTTGACGTTGAGATAGAGCTTGCCATCGACCACTTTATAAACAAGCGGATCACCGGGAGCGAGCGAACCGCGGGACATGGCCCAGGCACAATGGCCGCCATATTGCGGCGCAAATTGTGCCGGCTTTTCCTTGAACTTCCTGGCGTTGGCGGCGTTGCTGAAGAAATAGTCAGCGCCTTTGTAAGTTACTTTGTGCGCCTTGCTTCCTTTTTCCGGAACACCGTTGCCAGTGAAGTAAGACGTCACGTCATAACCACCTACGGCAGTGTTTCCGCCCTTAACGCCTGTGTAAGTCGGGCCAGCGATGGCCGCATCAATCGGCAGCGCGAATGTTCCGGTGGTTGCTGCTAGTGCAAGTGCCAATGGCACAATAAGATTTTTCATTTTCAGTTCCTTGATAAGGTTTAAGTTCTTGTGATTCAGGGTAAAAATAATTTCGTTGAGCCGTCATGCTCGTGGATGGTTTCGACGAGCGGAGCAAAAAGGTTTCACTTCCCGCAAAATAAATTCACCGGCATGGTTGATTTTTGCACCGCACCAGATATGAAGATCAGCATGAGATGTGCCTCAAACCTAGAGCTACACCGACTTATGCGCCCTTAGGCGTAGCTGTGCTGCTGCTCGATGCAGCGGCCCCGTCTAAGGGATTATTTTTCCAGAAAATTGAAATTAATTAGCCATTTCCGCCTTGCGTGAAATCGCTTGCAGCATAAGAGTATCGACCATGCATCCTGTTCCATCTCAAAAATACCGCCCCTTTCGCCAGATTGATTTGCCGGACCGGCAATGGCCTTCCCGCACCATTGACAAGGCACCGCGCTGGCTCTCCACCGATCTGCGAGACGGCAATCAGGCACTTATTGATCCGATGGATGCGCAAAAGAAACAGCGCTTCTTTGATCTGCTCGTCAAAATCGGAATCAAGGAAATTGAGGTCGGCTTTCCATCCGCTGGCGCCACTGACTTTGATTTCATCAGCGGCCTGGTCAAGTCAGGCAGCATTCCCGACGACGTGATGGTGCAGGTACTGACCCAGTCCCGTCGCGACCTGATCGAAACCAGTTTTGCCAGCCTGGAAGGAGCCAAGCAGGCCATTGTCCATCTTTATAATGCGGTCTCACCGGCATGGCGTGATGTTGTATTCAAGCTAGGCAAAGACGGCGTGAAGGATATTGCCAAAGAAGGCGCAACGATCTTGCGCGAACAGGCAGAAAAATATCCTGATACCGACTGGCATTTCGAATATTCGCCGGAAACCTTCTCCACAGCCGAAATTGAATTCAGCCTGGAAGTCTGTGAAACGGTGATGGAAATTATCGAGCCAACAGCAGAAAAACCGCTGATCCTTAACCTGCCAGCGACAGTCGAGGCTTCAACGCCGAATATCTACGCAGATCAGGTGGAATGGATGTGCAAGCATATCAGCAAGCGTGATCATGTAGTCATCAGTCTGCACACACATAACGACCGAGGCTCGGGCATTGCGGCATCGGAACTTGGCCTGATGGCGGGTGCTGACCGTGTCGAAGGCTGTTTGTTTGGAAATGGTGAGCGTACCGGCAATGTCGATCTGGTGACGCTGGGCCTCAATATGTACACGCAAGGCGTTGATCCCAAACTTGATTTTTCCAACATGGATGAAATCGTCAATACGGTTGAATATTGCAACCAGCTGCCGGTTCCGGAACGCCATCCCTATGCCGGTGAACTGGTCTTCACCGCTTTTTCCGGTTCCCATCAGGACGCGATCAAAAAGGGTTTTGCAGCACAGGACCAGCGCAATGACGAACTTTGGAATGTCCCTTATTTGCCGATCGACCCGCGGGATATTGGCCGCGACTATGAAGCTGTGATCCGCGTCAACAGCCAGTCCGGCAAAGGCGGTATCGCCTGGATATTGGAGCAAGATTACGGGCTCAAGCTGCCCAAACGTCTGCAGGCCAATTTCAGCCGCACAGTGCAGGAACTGGCCGACGAGACAAGCCGGGAACTGTCTGCAGAAGATATCTGGGGTGCATTCCAGAAACGCTATCATCTCGATGGCGGCGGCCAATACAGCCTGATCGACTATCAGGAGAGCCAGACCGGCGGCGAACGCATATTTGTCGGAAAGATCAAAGGCCCCGATGGCGAGACGTCCGTCAGTGGTCGCGGCAATGGTCTGATATCGAGTGTGGTCGATGCCCTCGCCTCTTCGCTTGGCATTACACTGGAGATCATGGACTATCAGGAACATGCGCTGGGTTCAGGCAAAGACGCACAGGCAGCTGCCTATGTCGAATGCAAGACCGGTGACGGCCGTGAATTCTATGGTGTCGGTATCAATAGCGATGTTGCCAGAGCCTCGGTAGAAGCGTTGCTAAGCGCGGTAAACAGGATTTAGCGCCCGAATTAAGCAATCGGTTAAAATAACAGTGGAATCCGCTGCCGCTTGCGGTATGGCGGGTTTCTAAGCTTTTCTGTTTAGTCTTTTTAATTGGGGACCTTATGACTTTACCTGCCATTTTCGACAATCTTCGCCTGCCGCTCATCGGTTCACCTTTGTTTATCGTATCGGGACCGGAACTGGTCATTGCGCAGTGTAAAGCCGGAATAGTCGGGTCCTTCCCTGCCCTCAACGCACGGCCGCAAAGTCTGCTCGATGAGTGGATGCACCAGATTACCGAAGAGCTTGCCGCATGGAACCGGGACAATCCGGACAAGCCAGCGGCGCCCTTTGCCGTGAACCAGATTGTCCACAAGTCCAATGATCGGCTCGATCAGGATATGGCGACCTGCGCCAAGTGGAAGGTGCCGCTGATCATTACATCTCTCGGCGCCATCGAGGATTTGAATACCGCTGTCCATGATTGGGGCGGCATCACCATGCATGACATTATCAACGACCGCTTTGCCCATAAAGCGATTGAAAAAGGCGCCGATGGCCTGATTCCCGTTGCGGCCGGTGCTGGCGGCCATGCTGGGGTCATTTCTCCTTTCGCGTTGATGCAGGAAATTCGCCAGTGGTTTGACGGCCCTGTTGCCCTTTCTGGCTCTATCGGTTGCGGCGCATCCATTCTGGGCGCTCAGGCTATGGGCGCGGACCTTGGTTATATGGGCTCCGCTTTTATCGCGACCAAGGAAGCCAATGCCGATCAAGGCTATAAAGACGGCATTGTTGAAGGCCGTGCCAAGGATATCGTCTATTCCGACCTGTTTACCGGCGTTAGCGGAAATTACCTGCGTGGTTCGATCGAAAATGCCGGTCTTGATCCGGATGATCTGCCACAAGGCGATTACAAGACCATGAACTTCGGTTCCGGTGGCAATACCGAAAAGAAGGCCTGGAAAGATATCTGGGGCAGTGGTCAGGGCATTGGTGCGATTGATGAAGTCCGTTCCGTACAAGATATGGTCGACCGGTTGATTGCTGAATATCAGGAAGCGCGGGATAGTTTGAAAACCCGGTTCAACTACTGATCATTAGCCTGATCGTAGTTTGAGTTCTACTCGCGATCCGGTCGAGGCTTCGCTTTCACATAGATGCCTCGGCCCATTTTTGCAGGCGGAACAAGGTTTTCTCCGTCGATCTTCATGATCACGGTCCCAATAGGATCATAACGCGCATCCTTTTCTGGCGGATCATATATCAGAGTCACCTGCCCATCCTGAACGCTCCAGCTGCCGCCAGAAATTATGTCCAAGGCTCCAACGCTCAAATACCATTGAAAACTGCCATCATCTGACAATTGCAGGCCGGAAGCGGTTTCCATCACGCCGCGCAGATAATAGCGTCCCAGCAGTTTTTGTGATGCATCGGTACCGCGCTCTTCAGGTGCGGTTTGCGCTACACCGTCTTCGGCCTTGTCGGACGTTTGCGGACCGGACAAAGCCAGCATTGACGCCATAAGGCTGTTGATCGCAAGACTAGCCATAGCCGCCTACATCTCGCCCCGTTCGCGGCGGATGGCGAACCATTTTTCGACATTGGCATTATGCTCGGCCAGTGTTTTGGCAAAAACATGCCCGCCTTTGCCGTCCGCGACAAAGAAGAGATAATCGCTGTCTGCCGGGTCAAGCACCGCCTCGATGGAAGCGCGTCCGGGATTGGCAATAGGCCCCTTGGGCAGGCCAACCATCGAATAGGTATTATAGTCATTCACTGCCGCGATTTCGGACTGTCTTATGCGCCGTCCCAGCGGCTTGCCCTTGGTGATCGGATAGATGATTGTTGGGTCGGCCTGAAGCATCATGTTGCGATTGATCCGGTTGCTATAGACAGCCGCAACGGTCCGCCGTTCGCGGGCCAGAGCCGTTTCCTTCTCGACAATTGCCGCAAGGATGACGGCTTCTTCAGGTGTTTTAACAACGCTGGCTGCGGTTTTCTTGGGCCACAATTCGGCAATCGTATCCGTCATCGCCTTTTGCATCCGAGCGACAACCGCCGCACGGCTTTCCCCACGCTCAAAACTATAGCTGTCCGGCAGCAACGAGCCTTCTTCCGGTACCGGGATATCTCCGGTCAGCAGTTTTTCCGCCATCAATTTTTCATGAACGATGATCGAGGGCGTGCCTTCCGGTATCGTGATCAGCCGTTGCACTGTTTTCCCGCCTTGCAGAATGCCCAATATCGTCGCATTACTTGCGCCTGCGGGAATAACAAACTCACCCGCCTTGATCGGTTCCGATCCACCGAAAATCTTGGCGCGATTCAGAAAAGCATCGGCGGACTTGATGACGCCATCTTCCTCAAGTGCCCTGGCCGCCATGCCGAGACTGGAACCTGACTGAACAATAAATGTCCGTTCCTGCTCCAATGGTCCGGAGGCGGTCCAGCTATAGATGAAGTTACCAGCTACCAAGCCGACAATGACCGTGGCGATAACAAGGATGAGGCAACCGAAGCGCCGCATGGTGGTGCTATACCGCCTTCATAATGACGCTGGCATTGGTTCCGCCAAAGCCGAAGCTGTTGCTGAGAACCGCTTTCACTTCCCGTTTTCTGGCCACATGCGGCACCAGATCAACGCCTTCGCAGCTGTCTTCCGGATCATCCAAATTCAACGTCGGTGGTACAGTTTGGTCACGCAGCGCCAGTATAGAGAATATCGCCTCCACCGCACCAGCACCGCCCAGCAAATGGCCGATGGCCGACTTGGTCGAGCTCATCGACATGGTCGCAATGTCATCGCCGAACAGACGGCGTACGGCGGCCAGTTCCAGGACATCCGCCATGGTCGAGGTGCCATGCGCATTGACATAATCAATATCCGCCGTGGTCAGGCCAGAGCGCTTGAGCGCCATTTCCATTGAGCGATAGGCACCGACACCATCGGGATGCGGTGCGGTTACGTGATGAGCATCACCAGAGAGGCCATAGCCTACCACTTCGGCATAGATATTCGCGCCGCGTGCCTTGGCTCGTTCATATTCCTCCAGAACAACAACGCCCGCGCCCTCACCCATAACAAAGCCGTCACGGTCTTTATCATAGGGCCGCGACGCAGCGGTCGGGTCATCATTACGTTTGGTGGACAATGCTTTCGCTTGCGCAAAACCGGCAATACCAATCGGGCAAATCGTTGCCTCGGCACCACCAGCCAGCATGATGTCCGCATCATCCAGAGCAATCATCCTCGCTGCATCACCAATGCTGTGTGCGCCAGTGGAACACGCCGTCACAACCGCGTGATTGGGACCCATAAGGCCATATTTAATCGAAACCTGACCGGAAATCAGATTAATCAGCCGTCCGTGAACAAAGTGAGGGCTAACCCGTCCAGGTCCACGCTCGTTGAGAACCAGTGATTCTTTCTCGATACCAGGAAGACCGCCAATGCCGGAGCCGATGGAACAACCGGTGCGCAGCTTCTCTTCATCGCTCAGCTCGGTAAGACCCGCATCTTCCAATGCCTGTCCCGCTGCATCAATGCCATAAACAATGAAAGGGTCAACCTGACGCTGGACCTTGTGGTCGACACGCAAATTGGGATCAAAGCCATATTCATGATCAGCCGGTTTGACTTCACAGGCGATATGACATTTCTGGTCAGAAGCATCAAAGCGTGTGATTTTTCCGGCGCCGGATTTTGAAGCAAGAATATTGCCCCAGCTTGTTTCGACATCTCCTCCAAGAGGCGTTACCAAACCCAGTCCGGTCACTACAACACGACGCATTTTATGCTCCTTATTTCAGGCTTGCTTAAGCCCCAATTCAAAAGCGGCCACCGGTTCAGGAAATGCATCCCAGGCCGGTGAGCCGCTTTGTAATTATTTAGCGATCATTGGCCCCGGAATAGCAGCCCGGATATCAGGCTGCATTCCAAAATCAATTAGCCCTTATTGTTATCGATGAAATCAATCGCATCTTTGACCGTTGCGATTTTTTCAGCTGCATCGTCAGGAATTTCAACGCTGAATTCTTCTTCAAAAGCCATCACAAGCTCAACAATGTCGAGGCTGTCAGCGCCCAGATCATCGATGAATGCCGCTTCTTCGGTCACCTTGTCGGCTTCAACGCCGAGATGCTCAACAACAATCTTTTTTACGCGGTCTGCAGTCTCACTCATGAGAGTTCCTTCTTCTTTGGTATTAATTTCCATTTTGTCCTAGTGGCATGGCGCGCCGCTTGCAAGAGGGCAAGCGCGGCTTTGTGAATGTATGCATAACATTACACGCTATTGTCGCAGTTCACCGTTCCGAAAATCTTCCTCGATACCAAATAGAGCGCCGCGCCATTCCCAATAATTATAGGCCAATTCACGCAATTCCTTGTCTTCCGGGTAGCCTGCTGCGGTCAAATCTTTATCCATTTTGCCGGATAGAAAAACATCTTCCAGCATATAGCGCCCGGTTGGTTTCACATTATCGCGATAATATTGGTCGAGAAATGGCTTGAAATCGCCCAAATTCTGAATTTTTTCGATCAGACCTTCTTGCAACAACCATCCTTCCATCAAAGAAATCCGAAACGCGCTGCGCGTCTGGATATCGGTCCAGCCATGCTCAGCCTGACAGTTGTCGGTTAGTTTGTTTGCTGATTGAAAGGCGTCGACTTCCTCCCCTTTGCGCGCCATCGCAAAATAAGTCTGCGCCTGATCGGCCGAGACTTTCTTGCTCACACAATCGAGATTTTCAATGGTCAGCAATCCATCCGTCGGCAGGGATGGCCCGGGGTTTGTGGCCATTGCCAGCAGCAATAAAGTGGAGAGCATCTGAAACGCCCGTTAGCTGATCATCGCCATGCCGCCGTTGACATGCAGCGTCTGACCAGTGACATAAGAAGCCTCGTTGCTGGCCAGATAGGTCACCGCCGCACCGATATCTTCGCCCGCACCCATTTTTCCCGCCGGAATTTTGCGGTTTATCTCTTCTTTCTGGGTGTCTGTCAGAGCTTCCGTCATCGGCGTGGCAATGAAACCGGGAGCGACACAGTTTACAGTTATCCCGCGCGACGCCAATTCCTGGGCCAGTGCCTTGGACATGCCAACCAGTCCGGCCTTGGACGCGACATAGTTGACCTGCCCTGGATTGCCAGTGGCACCAACAACCGATGTAATCGAGATTATCCGTCCATGGCGCGCCTTCATCATCGGCCGCGCCGCAGCACGGGCCAGACGGAAAGCCGATTCCAGATTGACATTCAGTACGTCTGACCAATCATCATCCGACATGCGCATGACCAGCCCGTCACGGGTGATCCCGGCATTGTTGACCAATATGTCGAGTTTACCAAGCTTTTCAATCACCTGGGGGACAAGCTCATTCACTTCCTCGGCATCGGACAGGTTGCACGGGATCACAACATGTCCCTCCCCTTCCAATTCCGGAATCAGATCCATCAATGTCAATTTGCGCGTGCCGGACAAGGCAATCGTCGCGCCACGGGCTGCCAGAGATTTGGCAATCGCGGACCCAATTCCGCCCGAAGCCCCAGTTACCAGCGCAGTCATTCCTGTGAGATCAAACATTTTTGTTCCTGTCTTTAATATAGGCAGCGCGTTTAGACCGAAGCCAGAAAAGCTTCAATATCATCCATTGAAATCAGGCTGGTTGTCTGGACCTCCTTGTTGATCCGTTTCACCATACCGCCAAGCACCTTGCCGCCAAATTCAACAAACTGTTCTATGCCTGCCTCGGACAGGTTCAAAACGGATTCGCGCCAGCGGACCGTTCCGGTGACCTGCTGAACTAGCAACTGGCGGATTTCATCCGTATCGCTCACTGCATCGGCAGTGACATTGGCAAAAACCGGTACAGCGGGTGGCAATATGCTGGCCTCGGCCAGTGCCCCTTCCATGGCTTCCGCCGCGGGTTGCATCAGTGAACAGTGAAACGGTGCCGATACCGGCAGCAATACACCGCGTTTAATTTCATGCTCTTTTACTAACGCGATGGCGCGTTCAATAGCCCCCATGTGCCCGGAAATGACGACCTGTGTCGGATCATTGTCGTTTGCCACGGTACACACATCACCTTGCGCTGCGGCCTTCGCCAGACCAGCGGCTTTTTTGATATCTGCGCCCAGCAGAGCGGCCATCCCGCCCTCACCTACCGGCACCGCCTTTTGCATGGACTGGCCGCGCAGTTTAAGCAATTCGGCGGTTGTTGTAAGGTTCAGCGCGCCCGCGGCGCAAAGCGCGGTATATTCGCCCAGACTATGACCAGCAACATAGGAGCATAGGTCAGCAAGCGACTTGCCACCCTCTTTTTCCATCACGCGCATGGTCGCGATCGCATTGGCCATAATCGCCGGCTGTGCATTTTCCGTCAGGGTCAATTCATCTTCCGGCCCTTCGCACATCAACTGGAACAGATTCTGCTCAAGCGCATGATCGACTTCCTGAAAAACTTCACGCGCCGTGTTGCTAGCTTCGGCAAGCGCCTTGCCCATGCCAACCGCCTGGCTGCCCTGTCCTGGAAAAATAAACGCCCTCATACTGACCCCTTATGGATTTGTTTTGCTGTAGCCGCAGGTAAGAGGGAATGACCTCGCATGCAAGTATCACGACGTAAATCGCCAGAACTATTCTACCATTATAGCGATTGCCAATTTTTAATTGACCAATTAAGCTTTCAATATGGAAAATAAGCTTTCCGAAGAAAAACTGGCTGTTTTTTGTGCTACGGCATTGGGTTCCAACGGTTCAGTTTCCGCGCTCAAACGACTTTCAGGTGGCGCCAGTATGGAAAGCTGGGCCTTTGCTTATGCAGGGGAGGAATTTGTCCTGCGCCGTTTGCCTGCCGGCATTTCACCGGACGACGAAGGCTTGCGGGGTATATCGCTGGCAACCCAGGCCGATGTAATTGATCTTGCGGTGCAATCGGGCGTCACTGCGCCAACCGTTCGGGCACGCCTGTCGCCGGAAGATGATCTTGGCGAAGGCTTTGTGATGGACAAGGCAGATGGTGAGACCCTGCCCCACAAGATTCTCGGCAATCCGGAATTTGCAGAGGCCGAAAGCAAATTGACCGACCAGTGCGCGGCAGAGCTCTGGAATATCCACAATATGGATCCCGGAATACTGGCCGACCGTCTGGAATATTATTCACCGCTGGAACTCATCGCTTTGCAGAAAGACAAATATGACGAGATTGGCGGAGCAATCCCGATCTATGAATATGCTTTTTACTGGCTGAAACAAAACGCTCCAGATAGTACGGATAGCCGGACCAAAAAGCTGGTACATGGCGACTTTCGTATGGGCAATCTGATGATTGCGCCGTCCGGACTTTCCGCCGTTCTGGACTGGGAATTGGCGCGATTGGGTGATCCGGTTCAGGATTTGGCCTATCTCTGCACGCCCAGTTGGCGCTTCGGTCATTATAAGAAAGTCGCAGGCGGTTTTGACAGTGCAGACTCCTTTCTTGCCGCTTATGCCCAGCACAGCGGCGAAAATGTCGACCCGGACCGGTTCCGTTTCTGGTTGATCTATTCCACTGTCTGGTGGGGCGTTGCCTGTCTGGTGATGGGAGAAATCTGGCGCAGTCACGGGGATCGCTCATTAGAGCGCACTGTGATTGGCCGCCGTGTTTCAGAAGTCGAGATTGATCTGGCCTTGCTGTTCGAAGAGGTCCTGCCTGAAAACATCTGTACTTCGCTCGATTGGAAAATCCCCGAAGCGCAGGATACCAAGGGGGAAACCAGCTATGGTGAACTGCTCACGGCTCTGGGCGAATGGAACATGGAAACGGTTCAACCCGACTTGAAAGGCCATGACCGGTTTCAATCCAGAGTGGCCGGTAACGCCCTTGGCATTGCGCAGCGGCAGGCGAGCCTTGGATCAGCTTTCAAGGCAGAAGCCGACGCACGGCTTGAAGCTATTGGATTTGACCATGGACAGCTTTGTGCCGCACTTTCAGAAGGAAGTATCACCGCAGATCATCCCGGCCTTTGGGATCACCTCAGGCGGTCTGCACTGGAACGCCTGTCCATCGACCAACCCAAATATGCCGGCCTTGCCGTCGCCCTAAACAAATGGAAGCCATGATATGAGTTTTGAAATTCCCCAGGACATCGAAGATTATCTCACCGTTCTCGATGATTTTATCGAAGCTGAAATCAAGCCGATTGAACAGCGCGATGACAATATCCGCTTTTTTGACCATCGCCGGGAGGACAGCCGGACCGACTGGGACAATCACGGTCTGCCGAGCAAGGAATGGGAAGACCTTCTCGATGAAATGCGCCGCACCGCCGATGCCGCGGGGCATTTTCGTTATGCCTTGCCCAAGGAATTTGGCGGACAGGACGGTTCCAATCTGGGTATGGCGCGGATTCGTGAACATCTGGCGCATAAAGGTTTGGGTCTGCATAATGATCTGCAGAATGAAAATTCCATCGTTGGCAATCTCGTCCAGCCACTGATGGTGCGCGACTTTGGCACCGAAAAGCAGAAGCAGGAATGTGTTCCCGCGATGCTGAAGGGCGAGATGAAATGGTGCTTTGGCCTGACCGAGGAGGATCACGGCTCCGATGCGACATGGATGGACACGACGGCCGTGCCGGAACAGCGTGATGGCGTCGACGGCTGGCTGATCAACGGCAACAAGATGTGGACCACCGGCCTGCATGTCGCCACCCATGTGATGACCTTTGCCCGCCACCGCGGCAAGGATGGCGATGCACAGGGCATTGGCTGTTTCCTTGTCCCCACCGACGCGGAGGGCTTCGAGGTTGGTGAATATATGTGGACATTCAACATGCCCACCGATCATCCCAAATGCAGCTTTACCAACGTATGGATACCGGCGGACCAGATATTGGGTGACCTCGATATGGGCCTCGCTGCCGCGCAGCATTTTGTCCATGAAAACCGTATCCGTCAGGCGGCCTCATCACTGGGTGCGGCGCAATATTGTATCGATCAAGCGGTTAAATATGCCGGAGAGCGCAAACCATTCGGCAAACCGCTTTCGGTCAATCAGGCGATCCAGTTTCCTCTCGTCGAGCTCCACACCGAAGCCGCCATGCTGCGGCAGTTGATATACAAGACCGCCGCCCAGATGGACGGCATGGCCAAGGTCGATGTCGCCAAATATCTCTCCGCGCAGGTGTCCATGTGTAACTACCGCGCCAACCGCCTGTGCTGCGACGCCGCCGACCGCGCGATGCAGGTCCATGGCGGCATGGGCTATTCCCGTCACAAACCCTTCGAACATATCTACCGCCACCACCGCCGCTACCGGATTACCGAGGGTTCGGAAGAAATCCAGATGCGAAAAATCGGCGGGCATATGTTCAAATTCATTAGGTGAGGTTGGGTCGAAGCTTTACGAGCAAAAGCAGGCATTGAAATTCAACTAATCTACTGACTAAAGAAGATTTTTGGGCAACCGATGTTGCTGTTCGATAGATCGGTTACTCTAAAGCGGTTTATCCGTGCCCGTGTTGGAGTCTGGATATTTTATACCAATCAACATGCGAAAACTATCTATGACGGCATCAATTTCCTGCGATGATGTTCGATGAACCAATACCGCTCCTATGCCGTTTGTTGTCAACGCCATTAGCAGGTCCCCCATGATGGTAACGTCAGTTTCATCAGGTAGATCCCCGCATTGTAAGGCATCCGCAATAATCGATTGGAAAATGCTGCTATAATTTTGCCTGAGTTGCAGAATTGGAGCAAATTTCTCCGGCTCCCTGGCGATTTTCAGCTGCGTAGTACTGGTTAGAAGCTGATTCCGGATCCCACGCTTGTAGATAGTCTTAATTGCCTCAAGTACATTATTCAGGCGGTCCTTCCAGCTACCATAAACAAGCGATGCTTCCGTTAGAATTTCCGTATTCTGTTCGATGTAAAGTGACACGGCATCGAGGAACAACGCGTCTTTGGAATCGTAATAATTGTAGATCGCGGCTCCTGTTAAACCAGCTTCTTCAGCAATCATTGTCATGCTGACTTCTGCAAAATCCCGCTCGCCAAATTGCTTCGTTGCAGCTTGCAACAATCGTTTCTTGGTATTTTGCGCGAAGCTACCTTGTGGGCGGCCGGGTTTCTTCTTGGTTTGAATCTCAATGTTCAAAGTCGATCGATCCTTTTGGGTTGGCGGGTTTTTCCGACCTTCTATAGCGGACGATACCATATAGGGGAGCTATATGCCCGTTCTTGGGTCATTTTTGGGATATTTGATGGTAACGCAACATCATATTTCTCAGCATCATAAGTGGTCCAGCGCTTTGTCGGAACTTCAATAACACGCACATAATAAAATGCGTGATGTTCTTTTCGGAAATCAGGATCACGCCAATAAGCCAACACCTCGGCCTCACCAGATACGTTTTCGGTCGTAGCGATATCGTAGATATTTTCGTTAAGTCGACCTTCACTGTCCCGCCATGCCTTGATGATTTGTACGCGCTCAAGGCTTGCACCATCAGGATCTTTCATCGCACTGACAATGAAGCGAGGCGTTTCGTTACCGGAGACGGGTGACAGTACGCCTCCCATTGGTACACCTTTGTCGTAACCCTTTTTAACGAAATCGCCGATTTCCAGGTCATTTTTGGAAAATTCCCAACCGGCAAAAATACGCAACTTAATGCGCGGACCAGTTGTCGCATATACCTCCCGGCGTTGAATAGCAGCGAACAACTCTTCACGGGTATTTGTCTGCGCCCAAACGCCAGTGTAACCTGATGCAGTGAGTTTGGAATTCGACCAGAGCGCGCCTCCCATCTTACTGGTGATCCGCGACTCAGATTGCTCAGAATCCTTGAATTTGCCCCAAAAATTGTTATCATCAGCAGTGGCCAGGCCAGTGTGGCTATCTGTTGATCCCATCAGTCCAAACTCATACGGATTTACCCCTAAATCTGCGGCATATTTAAGACCTTTCTTTAAACCGCTACGAGCATATTCGCCTTTCAACATCTGTTTTTTTAGAGCGGGGTCCTGAGGCTTGGGTGTTTGCGATATATCACCTTCATCCCAGGTTTCGAAATCTGCATACTCATCGTCAGGAGACAAAAGCGGATGTGCCTCGCCGTCACCCTTAACCTGCGTTACTTCATAGACTGGTTCCCAACGCGAGCGGGTTTTTGCATATTCTTGGGTAAGGGGCGTGCCATCAAGTCTTTGATCATCGAACATGATTCCGCCTGACAAGTTCCCATTATGCGCTATCGCCAGAACGGATCCACCGGTCTTTGTTTCATATTGCTCCAGAAACTTCCATAGATCCTCCGGGTCATCGCTGTCCAAGGCAGAAAATGGAATTATGGTTTTGGTTTTGTCAGGACCATCTTTGAACACAACTACGCGATGCAAGTTGCGACCTCCTGGCATTGACGTCCATTCATACCCGGCAAAAGCAGTGAACTTCCCCGGTTGATTGTAGCGCTCCGCAATATCGACAACATTGCTCCATATTGATTGATTGAATTTCCTGTCGGGAACTTCCTGAGGCGCTGCACCGGTCACCATGGCAACATATTCGGTCATGATCGGCCCCATCCCCTCATCGCCGTCGAGATATCCTTTCCAGCGCTTGCCCAGATCCGATCCCAGAACGGTTCTGTCTTCTTGCTGTAACGCACTCAGGAACCCGAGATATTCGGCGTGGTCCGCAACCATCAAAAAATCGAGAGGCCGTGTTAGCTTTGCCTTTTGGCCGGTCGATGTCTCGACCTCTTCACCCCGCGCAAAACGATATGCTGCTTCCGGGCCAAGATTCTGGTTTCCAAAGCTGTTGCTATCGAAAGACAGATTGGAATGAACATGCAGATCTCCCCAAAAAACTTGGTCGGGATATTCCGAGGCCGGGAGAAGTTCACTCTCCGCTTCAGGACTATCGTTAACTGGAGACGCATTTTGGCAAGCGAACAACGGTATACTGAACATCGCGGCGTATAAATATCGTGTGGCGCGTTGGCCCAATGGCAATATTCTATTTCTGTTTTTCAAGATGCTCCCCTGCCGATCCACTACTGTCAGTTTTGATTGTGGAGAATGATCCACTCATTTTTTATATGAATGATCAATTAATTAATGGAAATGGCCAAAATAAATAGGCTGTTCAAAGGGAGGAGAGTTGTCGTGAGCAACAATAGTCAGGTTTTAAAGCGAAGCTTAGCGGCTGGGACAATATTGAGTTTGATGGCGGGCATCAGCACACCGGCCTTTGCCCAGCAAAGTGAAAGCGCTGAAGAAGATAACATCATCGTTGTGACCGGTCGTTTGCGCGGTGATTCCGAGTCTGTGCAGGACGTGCCGCTGGCAGTGACGGTGGTCAGTCCCGAACAGCTGGGTGCGCAAGGCGCGTTGAATATCGAAGATCTTGAAACATTGTCGCCCAGTCTGGTGATTGATCCTGTGGGCGCTGGACCCGGTGCTGGCGCTATTTCACTTCGCGGGGTGAGTTTTGAAGATGTCGAGAAGAGTTTTGAGCCCACTGTGGGCGTCGTGATTGACGGCGTTTTTATCGGAACCAATACCGCTCAGCTCACCAACGCTTTTGATTTTGCACAAATTGAAGTTTTGCGGGGCCCGCAGGGGACGCTCTTCGGCCGTAACACAATCGGCGGCGTGATTAATGTTGAACGGACACGACCAACAAAAGAGTTCGGTTTGCGGGCCGAGGCCAGTTTCGGCAATTATGGCCGCGAGGACTATAACGCTGTCTTCAATTTCGGGGATGGGGATGTATTCGGCGCAAAGTTGTTTTTCTCTGACCGTACTTTCGATGGCTTTTACAACAACGTGACGCTGGGGCAACGGACCGGCTCGAACAGTGTACGCGGTGCCGGCGGTACGATATTGATAGAACCAAGCGATGCTCTTGAAATACTGCTAACCGCCGAGGTCACAAAAATCGGCGGTGACCCCGCGGTTGCTTCGCTATCTCAAACCGGTGAAGCCATATGTGGAGTTCCTGTTCCCGCGCTGGCTGAGCAGTGTAATCGCAATACGCGCGAAGACCTGTACACGGTTTTCGGCAACGTGCTCGGCGATGTCCAGTTTACAGAGGACTCCTATTCCGCACGGATAAATTATGACATAGGCGACCTCACCCTATCTTCGATAACTGCGCTGAAAGAGTCTGACGAGCTGGTGATTCAGGATTTTGATGGTGCATCCATCTCGTTCTTCACCACTAACCGGGCGCAGCAATATCGACAGTTCAGCCAGGAATTGCGTTTGGCAGGCGAGTTTGCACAGGGCTTCAGCGGCGTTGTCGGATTGTTCTATTTCAACAATGAATATCAACTGCAACAGGGCACGACGCTGCCAACCGGGTTTACGCTGCCGGCTGAAACCGATCATGAGACGAAGTCGTATGCTGTATTCGCAGATTTTGATATTGAGTTGACCGACCAACTCCGCGTCAGTCTCGGCGCGCGCTATTCGAAGGACGAAAAAGAATATACGCGTTCGATTTTTGCCGGACCTGGTCCGCTACTCGCGTTGTCCAACGAAGATGACTGGAGCCAGTTTACACCCCGTGTCAGTGTGGACTATCGGTTCAGCGACGATATCCTCGTTTACGGTTCATATGCGCGAGGCTATCGATCAGGTGGATTTAACGGCCGCGCCAACAGCCCGTCGTCAGTGGCTGTGTCCTTTGATCCCGAGACCGTTGACTCCTTTGAACTTGGAGCGAAAACCCAGTTCGCAGACGGTCGTGTCACTTTGAATATAGCGGGCTTTTACAGCAGTTATAACGACAAGCAGGAGGATGTGGTGCAAGCAACGCCACCAGGCTCGCCTAACCCTCAGGAAACCGTCACGCTAAATGCCGCTAATGCAACTATTTTCGGGGCCGAGATTGATATGCGAGCAGAGCTTTTTGAAGGTTTTACCATCACCAGTTCTCTTGGTCTTCTTGATGCTAGCTACGATGATTTCTTCATCGATGTAAACCTGGACGGTATTCAGGATGCCGGCGAAGATGCGTCTTCCCGTGACTTGCGCAGAACGCCGGATGTCTCATTTTCAATCGCGGGCAACTATGAAGTCCCTCTTGGCAGTGACGGTACGATTAATCTCAACGCGAAATATAGTACGACCAGTTCCTACCAGACCACCATTGTCGCCGCTCCGGGCAATTTCGGACAGAACGACCCGCGCGGGCTGCATCAAGCGCAGGACGATCTTTCAGCATCGATCACTTATACTCATATCCTGGGCGATGACACTGAAATATATGTCCGGGCCTTCGGACGTAATCTGACGGACAGCCGCGGACTGAGCTCTGCGCTACCAGTGGCCGGTCTGTTCACTTTCGGAACCGGAATTGCACCGCGGCAATATGGCGTGACTGTCGGGTTTGAATTCTAAGAAACGTTCCTGTTGTTAATTCGCCTCCCAAAGGCACAATACTTGGAGCCCTGTTTCGGCAGGGCTCCTTTTTGTTCGCTGGCGCTGTATCTGGTCGAGTAGGAATCTCGACTGAGAGCGCGCCGAGCGCAGCCGTTTTATAAGCAAGCAGATAGCAATGCTGAAGAGGTATGAAATGTCTGAGCCTTGAAAAGAGCGGGATTGCTTTGTCTGGACATTAAGTGGATTGCATTCCCCTTCCGCTCGCCTAATGTGCCGGCGACACGCATATCATCACCATTGGACCGGAGACCAGATTGTCACAACATGATCGTCAACTTCCTTTGGTGGCTGACTTATATGGTGAGTTGCAACTTGCCGAACCCACTCAAAAAAAGACACTTTTGTCGCACTTACCTGGCCTTATGCTGGTCGGTGTGGTTTCGCTGGCGGCGCTCTGGCTGAGCGAACATTATGGACCGCCCGCCATATTAATGGGACTGCTTTTGGGACTTGCGCTCAGTTTCGTGAATGCAGACAAGCGCCTGTCTACGGGGCTGGATTTCTCATCCCAAACACTTCTGCGCATCGGCATCGTTCTGATCGGAATGCGGATTAGTTTTGCCGAAATAGGCAGCCTGGGCATCATCCCTTTTATTGCCCTGATAGCCATTATGACGATTGTGATATTTACTGGCATCATCGCGGCCAGACTGTTCAAGCTCGATCCGCTTTTTGGCCTGCTTGCCGGCGGAGCGACGGCGATATGCGGCGCTTCCGCCGCGCTGGCGCTATGGAGCATCATTGGCACCAAAAGAATAGATCAATCGCGCTTCACTATCGTTCTGCTGGGGACAACCATAGCCAGTGCTTTTGCTATGACCTTCTATCCGGCCATAGCAGGTTTCCTAAACCTGAACGACAAGCAGGCAGGCTTTTTGATCGGTGCGTCTATCCATGATGTAGCTCAAGCCATCGGCGGCGGCTTTTCCTATTCTCCCGAAGCCGGAGAGGTTGCGACTGTGGTGAAACTCTCCCGAGTGACGCTGCTTGCGCCGGTTTTGATCATTGTCTCAATGGTGCTTCAGAAAATGGCGGTGAAAGATACCGACCCGACATCGCGGAAAATTGGTCTTCGACAGGGCATGCCCTGGTTCATCGTCGGGTTCATCCTGCTGGTGGGGCTAAACAGCTTGGTAGTCCTGCCCTCGTCTTTGGTTGGTGCAGGCAATCAGTTGGCCAGTACATTGTTGCTGTTCGCCGTGGTGGCAGCCGCGATAAAGTCCAATCTGGCTGGATTAATGTCCCATGGCTGGCATTGCTTCGCACCGGTCATCATGACAACGGCGATGGCGTTTCTGCTCTCGATGCTCGCCATTCAATTGCTTTGAAGCCTACAATCAATGATAATTTGAAAATATTTTCTATCTTGCCAGTCTTAGGCAAAAATATTTTCTAAATTGAATTCATCGTCGCTGAGATTTGGCAAAGATTTTGTTCTCTGATCGATTATTAAGATACCTGAGATCAAATCAGGAGCAGATATGAAGTTTTTTACCGAACATCCAGCATCAGTAGGGGAAACCTATGCCGAACATTTCATGATGGCATCCAGCTTTGGCATCCCGATGATGGCGGCTGGCTTTGCCTGCCTTTTACACGGAATTTTCCCGTTCCTGTTTGAAAAAACCGGCAGTAACCTCGTTAAAAAGCTCTATGACCGGATGGTCACCAACCGGGTAAAAGCGGAAAATCGCAGCGCTACCGAGCATGAACTTGAGTGGTGTATCTGACGGTCAGGAAATTTCGATCACATGAAAGTCAGCCAGCCCTTGCATTATGGACAAAACTTCGCCATAGGCCGCGCTTCCCGGCGATTCCTGTAAAAGAATCACGGGAAATAGAAGAAAGCCGGAGGGGCGTGTCAGCATGGTGCGGCGTCAGCGATCGGTAACATGAAGGAAATGAAGCATGCCGCATTATGAGCATGTCTTCCTCGCGCGGCAGGACTTGAGCCAATCTCAAGTCGATAGTCTCGCTCAGGAAGCTACGAAAATTGTTGAAGCCAATGATGGCAAAGTTGTTTTGACTGAAACCTGGGGCCTGCGTACGCTGGCTTACAAGGTTCAGAAAAACCGCAAAGCCCATTATGTTATGCTGCGTCTCGACGCGCCAACCAACGTCATTGCCGAGCTGGAACGTCAAACCCGTATCAACGAAGACGTGATCCGCTTTCTGACCATCCGCGTCGACGAGCATGAAGAAGGCCCGTCCGTGATGATGCGCAAGCCAGACCGTGACTCACGCCGTGGTGGCGGAGATCGTGGTGGTGACCGCCCTCGCCGTGACCGCGACGATAGTTAAGCTAGAAAAGGAGTAATCAATATGGGACGCCCATTTTTCCGTCGCCGCAAAAGCTGCCCCTTTTCCGGTAAGAACGCACAACCCATCGACTATAAAGATGTGAAAATGCTGCAGGGATATATTTCCGAGCGCGGCAAGATCGTACCTAGTCGTATCACCGCAGTTTCTGCCAAGAAGCAGCGCGAATTGTCCAAGGCAATTAAACGCGCACGCCATCTCGGCCTGCTGCCTTATCTCGTGAAATAGGAGCAAGAGACATGGATATTATTTTGCTCGAACGAGTCGAAAAACTGGGCGGCATTGGCGATGTCGTAACCGTGAAAAACGGTTATGCGCGCAACTATTTGCTGCCTAACAAGAAAGCCTTGCGCGCCAATGAAGCGAACAAGAAGGTTTTCGAAGCCAATCGTGCGCAGATTGAAGCGGACAATGAAGCGAAGCGCAAAGATGCTGAAAAAGCATCCGGCAATGTGGATGGCAAACAGATCGTATTGATCCGCGCCTCTTCCGCCAGCGGCCAGCTTTACGGTTCGGTTTCAGTTCGCGATATTGTTGAAACACTCAATGCTGATGGCGCCCATGTTGAAAAAAGCATGGTCATCCTCGAAAAACCAATCAAGACGCTTGGTGTATTCGACGTGCGCATCCGTCTGCACCCTGAAGTTTCTGTCACTGTTGAAGTCAATGTGGCTCGCTCTGACGACGAAGCTGAACTGCAGAAAGATGGCATCGACGTGATCGCCCAGATGTTTGAAGAAGAGCAGGCTGAACTGGCTGCTGCGGCTTTGGCACCTGAAAGCGAAGACGACGGTGAAGAAACCGAAGCAACAGACGCCGCGGAAGCTTCAGAGGAAGCAACTTCCGAGGAAGCTGCTGAAGAAACAGAAGAAAGTGCTGAAGACAAAGCATAGTTTTTCTCAGCAAGTGATTGAAAAGCCCGGAGCTGGTGCGTTACAGAGTAACAATCCGCCTCCGGGCTTTTTCTTAGGATTGAGGGCATATTGACCAATAGCTGGCAAAATCAGTTTTCTCAGGATGCCCGGCTTCTGCCTCATCTGGTTGACCTGCCATCCGATCAGGTGCTGCTGTCGCATTTGACCGAAGGCGATTACCGCAAGGCCAGTTTCCTCGACCAGCGCATTATAACCCCGCAATTGCAGCGACAGCTGGTACCCTGGTCAGAATTATCTGCGATCGACCTGCCGCAAACCGCCAAACCACAATATATTTTCCATATCGGGCATGTCGGGTCTACCCTGTTATCACGACTGCTTGGCGAGATTGACGAGATACTGGCGTTAAGAGAACCGCAGTTGCTGCGGACGCTCTGCGAAATATCACAAATTAAGGACGAACCAGAAAGCCCCTGGTCGCCCGAAATGTATGAGCAGCGCTTTTCAGAGACTGTACATTGGTTATCGCGTTCATTCGATCCTGATCAACGAGTGATGATCAAGGCAAGCAGCTTTGTCAGCGAATTGGCGCCACAGCTTTTGGCGACGCCTACCGACGCGCTATTTCTCTATGCTCCACTGGACCGCTATATCCCGACAATATTAGCGGGCGAAGCCTCTGTGCAGGAAACACAAATGATGGCCGGCGCACGATTGAAGCGATTGTCCCGGCATCTGGGCGATGCACCGGCACATTTAT
This sequence comes from Parasphingorhabdus sp., assembly GCF_059726685.1. Lineage (NCBI taxonomy): Bacteria > Pseudomonadati > Pseudomonadota > Alphaproteobacteria > Sphingomonadales > Sphingorhabdaceae > Parasphingorhabdus > Parasphingorhabdus sp. Next base: position 2,214,077 of record NZ_AP041068.1, on the reverse strand, counting down.
GGAAATTATCGCTGGCCCAGCGTGTGGCCATGAGTTGGATGTGCGAACTCGTGACCTTGTTCGTGGCTGAGAAGGCAAGTCAAGCTGCCAACATATTGTGGATGGATTTTGAATCGTTCCTTGATGATCCTGCCGGACAGTTGGTATCAGCAGCATCCCATTTCGGCCTTGACCTGTCGGAGCAAAAGGCGAGCGAGTTGGTATCAGGCCCCATCATGTCTTCCTATTCCAAAGCACCGGAACATGATTATAGTCCGAACTTGCGGCAGGAGTTGCTTGCCGAGGCAAACCGGGATCACGCACAGGCTATTCTTGGAGCGATAGCGTGGGTAGAGGAAACAGCTGGCAGATTCCCTCTGGTGGCCGAGGCCATAAACTGGATTGAAACGAGAAAATAATGTTCAAACAACTCAAGATACTGGACCAAGGTCAAGTTAACGAAATTAAAGCCATCGCCAATAGCGCGCAGTTTGTGGACGGGAAAATCAGCAATCCCCATTCCAAAGTGAAGAACAACCTGCAGCTTCATGATCTTGAGGCTTATAACAAGACATCCAAAATCCTGCATGACGCATTGATGACAAACCCGGAATTTACGGACTTCGCATTTCCAGAAAAGATCGCTCCGCCGCTCATCACTCGCTACCAACCAGGCATGCACTATGGGTTGCACGCGGACAGTGCCATCATTCCTCTGCCAGATGGTCCCATTCGGTCCGATATCAGTTGCACTATCTTTTTGAACGGACCGAATGATTCCAAGGGCGGTGCGTTACATGTGACACAGGGCGAAGCCGGAATGCGCTTCAAGGGTCTCCCCGGGACGGCAATTGTCTATCCATCCCATACCCTTCATGAAGTCGAGCCGATTTCCGAAGGCGAAAGAATGGTCGCGATCACTTTCATCCAAAGCCGAATCCGGGACGTTATGAAACGCAATCTCATGTATGAGCTGAACGAAGTTGCTGCCCTGGAAGGCCTCAACATGAGGGATGAAAACTATACCCGCATGCAGGCACTGCAATATAATCTCATGCGCATGTGGATGGAATAGGCGCCTGCCTAATAGCCCATCAGGCTCATCACTTCCTTGCGACTGCGTGCATCATCAAGGAAACAACCCAATAAACGGCTGGTCGTCATGCCAACGCCAGGTGTCCGCACACCGCGCGCTGTCATGCAGCTATGACTTGCCTCTATAACAACCGCCACACCATGTGGTTTCAGATTGTCCCAGATACACTGAGCAACCTCGGCCGTCAGGCGCTCCTGCACCTGTAAACGACGAGAAAAACCATGCAGCACGCGCGCCAGTTTGGAGATACCGACGACCCGGTCGGTTGGCATATAGGCGATGCTCGCCTTGCCAATGATCGGCGCCATATGATGTTCGCAATGCGAGTGGAAAGGAATGTCCTTCAACAGCACCAGTTCATCATATCCGCCGACTTCTTCAAACGTCCGCGCCAGATGTATGGCAGGGTTTTCCTGATAGCCTTCGCAATATTCCTTCCAGGCGCGCGCCACCCGTTTTGGTGTGTCCAGCAGGCCTTCCCGCTCCGGATCTTCACCAGACCAGCGCAAAAGCGTCTTGACCGCTTCCTGCACCTCGTCAGGAACAGGAAGTTTAGCCGCTTCACGGGCAGCAAGGGCATCTTCGATAGTGTCAGAATAGTCGGCCAAAAGGCAATCCTTTACGCGTAGGAGAAATACACAATGCCAACAAGTTACGCTTCGCCGGGCGACAGCGCAAGTGCACCTATGGCCGTATCTTGCACAATATGGGAGAAAATGGCGCGCCCGGGAAGATTCGAACTCCCGACCCCTTGATTCGTAGTCAAGTACTCTATCCAGCTGAGCTACGGGCGCGCATTGAAGGCAGTCAGATAGGGGGAGATTCTTCTGCTGGCAAGCCATTTTAACCTGTTTTTTGCGAAACGCTGTTATTTATCTGCCCATTGATTTGAGGAGCAGGGAATATGGGCGCTTGGGGTCCGGGCAGCTTTGAAAATGACAGCGCACTCGACTGGGTATCCGGGATTTCAAGCCTGGAGGATGTCGCCGCCAAATTTGATGCACTGGCTGATCTTGAAGAAGCAGACATTGACGTCGATCTGGCATCTGAAATCATCGCTGCGGCTGAGATTGTTGCGATGTTGATGGGCCAAATCGCTCCAGACGCACCTGAGGACGCGCTAAAAAAGGTCGATAATTTCGCAAAACCCGATGCTGCGCTTGTCGCGCAGGCGAAAATGGCCGTTTCCGAAGTTTTGGGAGAGTCCGAGCTGCTTGATCTGTGGTCCGAGAATCTTGAGGACAGCGCTGGATGGAATGTGGCGATTACCGGCTTGATCACTCGGCTTAATGCCGATGTAAACGTCAATCCACCTTCATCCGAGGAAATCGAGGAAATCTCCGGCGGCTTGAGTCCCTGCGTCTTCTGCGACAAGGATATTGAACCCGAGAACCTCACCAGCCTCTCTTTTCGCGACATGAGCAGCAAGGACAACCTCGCTATCTCACATGGTGTCTATTGTCATCTGTCCTGCCTGAACAGTAAACTCCACCCTCGCCGCCTGATCCAGAACTGGAGATTCAATGTCGATGACGCGCTGGTGGATCAGATCCTCAAAGGCCCAGCTGACTAGAGCTTTTTGAGTGCTGCCTGAGCCGCAGCGAGCCTCGCAATCGGTACCCGATAAGGTGATGCACTGACATAATCCAGGCCGCTTTCCTCACAGAACGCGATTGATGCGGGATCACCGCCATGTTCGCCGCAAATGCCGAGTTTGATATCGCCGCGCGTTGCCCTGCCCCGCTCTGCGGCCAGTTCGATCAATTGCCCGACACCTTCGACGTCGAGGCTGACAAATGGATCGCGTGGGAAAATACCCTTGTCGACATATTGGGTCAGAAAGCGTCCGGCATCGTCACGCGACACGCCCAAAGTAGTCTGCGTTAAGTCATTGGTTCCAAAGCTAAAAAACTCGCCATGCTCGGCAATTTTCCCGGCCATCAAGGCGGCCCGGGGCAGCTCGATCATGGTACCCACCAGATATTCGATGCGGCGGCCTTTTTCGGCGAAGACCTCTTCTGCCATGCGGTCGACAGCGTCTTTCATCAATTCCAGCTCTCGGGCGGTGGCCACAAGCGGGATCATAACCTCTGGAATTGGGGCTTCACCGCTGGTTTCCGCGATTTCACAGGCCGCTTCGAATATCGCTCGCGCCTGCATCTCGTATATTTCCGGATAGGTCACACCAAGCCGGCAACCCCGATGGCCAAGCATCGGGTTAAATTCGTGCAGTTCATTCGCGCGCTGTTTCAGCGTTTCCACGCCGACATCCGCAGCGGCTGCCACTTCTTCAAATTCCGACTGATGGTGCGGCAAAAATTCGTGTAAGGGCGGATCGAGTAAGCGGATCGTCACAGGCAAACCGACCATGACTTCAAATATCTGGCGGAAATCCTCGCGTTGCTCGGGGAGCAGCTTGGCCAGCGCTTCCCGCCTGCCCGCTTCATTGGCGGCGAGGATCATCTGGCGAACTGCGGTAATCCGTGAGGTTTCGAAGAACATATGCTCGGTCCGGCAAAGACCGATACCTTCGGCGCCGAAATCGCGAGCAACCTTACAATCCTGCGGCGTTTCGGCATTGGTGCGCACGCCCAGACGGCGGACTTTATCCGCCCATTCCATCAGCACGCCGAAATCGCCAACCAGTTCCGGTTGAATCGTCTTCACGCGTCCAGCCATCACCTGACCATTGCTGCCATCGATCGTCAGAACATCGCCTTCTTTCAGCTCACGATCCCCGATTTTTAGCAGCTTTGTCTCGTTATTGATGCTTAGGCTACCAGCGCCAGACACACAGGGACGACCCATGCCGCGTGCTACGACAGCCGCATGTGACGTCATGCCACCACGGGCGGTCAAAATGCCTTTGGCGGCGTGCATGCCATGAATATCTTCCGGAGAGGTCTCGACCCGCACCAGGATCACGTCATCGCCCATTTCTGTGCGGTGCTCGGCCGTATCGGAATCGAACACGATGATCCCGCAAGCCGCGCCGGGAGAGGCCGGCAGACCGGTGGTCAGCACGTCGCGCTTCGCGTCGGGATCAAGCGTTGGATGGAGCAATTGGTCTAAAGCCATGGGATCGACCCGCGCCACCGCTTCTTCTTCGGTAATCAGGCCGTCATTTGCCATATCCACGGCGATTTTCAGCGCTGCCTTGGCCGTCCGTTTGCCCGCACGGGTCTGCAGCATCCACAGTTTTCCGCGCTCCACGGTAAACTCGATATCCTGCATATCGCGATAATGGCGTTCGAGCAGGTCGAAAACGTTGGTCAACTCGCCATAAGTTTCCGCCATAGCCTCTTCCATGGAAAGCGGCTTGGCGTTGGCTTCTTCACGCGCGGCTTTGGAGAGATATTGCGGCGTACGGATTCCCGCGACGACGTCCTCGCCCTGCGCGTTGATCAACCATTCGCCATAATAGGCGCTGTCACCGGTGGAGGGGTTGCGGGTAAAGGCCACACCAGTAGCCGATGTCTCACCCATATTGCCGAAAACCATCGCCTGTACGTTGACAGCGGTGCCCCATTCGGCGGGAATATCGTTGAGCCGGCGATAGACCTTGGCCCGCTCTGCCTGCCAGCTGCCAAAAACAGCGCTGACCGCCCCCCAGAGCTGATCGTTTACATCCTGCGGAAAAGGCTTGCCCCATTGTTCCTCGACGAGGCCCTTATATTCGGCAACCAGCGCCTTCCAATGCTGAGACTCCATCTCAGTATCCGTAAAGAAGCCATTATCTTCCTTTGCTATTTCCAGCGCTTCCTCAAAGCTGTCATGATCCAGTTGCAGTACCACATCGGAGTACATCTGGATAAAGCGACGATAGCTGTCCCAGGCGAAACGCTCGTCGCCAGAGGTTTTCGCAAGCCCTTCAACGGTTTCGTCGTTGAGGCCGAGATTCAGCACCGTGTCCATCATGCCGGGCATCGACGCCCGCGCGCCGGAACGAACGGAAACCAGCAGAGGATCGGCGGCATCACCAAATGTCTTGCCGGTAATCTTTTCAATATGCGCGACGCCTTGCGTCACTTCGCCGGTCAGGCTGTCGGGATAGACGCCGCCTTCGTTCATGAAGCGCGTGCACATTTCGGTGGAGATGGTGAAGCCTGGAGGCACTGGCAGGCCAATGTTCGCCATTTCCGCGAGATTGGCGCCTTTGCCGCCCAATAAATTACGTGCTGCGGTAGCATCTGTTGGCGCGCCATCGGCGTCCATGCCACCACCGAAACGATATACATATTGAGTCATATTATGTTCTATCTCCGAAATTTATCGGCCCAAAGTTCACACACATCACAGGGTGTGTTTCGCCAACCATGACATCCTGATGAGTCATCATGCGATCTGCTTGCGCAGTTTCAAAGTTCACACAATTCACAGGGTGTTGAGCGGCAATCACATCATCCCTCAATCTTGGAAAAATCAGCGACCTGATGTACGGCCGCGCGGAAACGGGCGAGCAAGGCAAGCCGCGCCTCCCGCTTGTCAGCGTCATTGTCATTCACGGTCACATCCTCGAAAAACTGGTCAATCGGAGCACGCAGATTGGCCAGCGCGGTCATCGCCTTTTCAAACTCTTCCGCTGCAATGGCTGCGGTCACATCCGGCTGCGCTGCATCCAGCGCGTCGATCAGTGCCTTTTCGGCTTTTTCGGGTGTGTAGGAAAGGGATTTTGCTTCGACCTGCTCCGCAGTTTCTTTCTTCAGGATGTTCGACGCACGCTTGTAACCTGCGAGTAGGTTTCCACCGTCTGGAGTTTCCACGAAAGCCTGCAAGGCGTTCACCCGAGCTAGCAAACGAACGAGATCATCTTCTCCGCCCAGCGCGAACACAGCATCGATCAGGTCGTGTCGGACCCCTGCTTCACGTTGCTGGACTTTCAGACGTTCGGCAAAAAAGTCTAGAAGTGCAGTTGTTGCCTTACCCGCTTTTTCAACGATTTCCTGACCTTCATCTTCCGGCGACTTCTCCGACCCCTTTAACGCTACTATAATTGCATCTGAGGCGGCTTTCCTACCTACGAAAGGTTCTAGCGCTGCGTATGCTTTTAATGATTCTTTTGCAGCAGAAGTTTCAGTTCTGAGCAATAATTCGCCAGTCATCTTAAACAAAGGATTGCCCAAGTTTACGCGAATACCGTTCTCTAACAAAAGAGCGATAACAGCTATAGCTGCTCTTCGGAGTGCAAATGGGTCCTTTGAACCGGTTGGACGCATGTTGTAGGCAAAGAAAGAAACCAGCGTATCCAGCTTATCCGCCAAACTCACCGCCACCGTTACCGGATCGGTGGGCACTTCATCGCCCTGCCCGACCGGCTTGTAATGGTCGCGGATCGCATTCGCGACGGCCTCTGACTTGCCCTGTTTCTCTGCATAATAGCCGCCCATCAAACCTTGCAGGTCGGGAAACTCGCCCACCATTTCGGTGACGAGATCGGCTTTGCAGAGACGTGCGGCCTCAGACACTTCACCATGAAATGTATCGCCGGGGCTGGACTGGTAAAAACCATTCCCTTCTAAAGAAACCAACCACTCGGCCAACTTGGCCACACGCTCTACCTTGTCGGCAACCGTGCCCAGTTTTTCATGGAACACGATGTTGCTCAATTTCTTGGCATGATCCTCCAACGGCGTCTTCTGGTCAAGTTCCCAGAAGAATTTGGCGTCGGACAGCCTTGCCGCCAGCACTTTTTCATTACCCGCCACAATCGCCTCGCCGCCGTCTGTGGCGTCAATATTGGCGGTGCAGATAAAATTCGGTGCCAGTTTGCCGGATTGATCGCGGCAGATAAAATATTTCTGATTCACCCGGGCGGTGAGCTGGATGACCTCTTCCGGTACATCCAGAAACGCAGGATCAAAGCCGCCGAGAAGCGGCACGGGCCATTCGGTCAGGCCGGCATTTTCGATCACCAAGCCTTCGTCCGCAACCAGCTCCAGACCGCCATCCGATGCCGCCTTGGCCGCACCTTCGCGGACGATCGCTTCGCGTTCGGCCTGATCGACCAGTACATGGCAGGCGCGTAGTTTCTCGGCATAATCACCGGCATTGCCGATCGTTACCACTCCGTCATGGTGGAAGCGATGGCCGACCGTTTCATAACCTGACGTCACGCCGTCAATTTCACATTCCACCAGATCATCGCCCAATATCGCCACAATGCCAGACAAAGGCCGCACCCAGCGTAGGCTTTCGGTCGACAGGCTGGCATCGCCCCAGCGCATGGATTTGGGCCATGGGAAGGCCTTGATGATCGCGGGGATTGCTTCGGCCAACACATCGCTTGTTGCGCGGCCCGGCTTGTTGATCACGGCAAAATAGGTCGCGCGCCCTTTGACCTCGCGCACTTCCAGTTGCTCACGGGTCACACCATTTTTGCGGCAGAAGCCGTCAACGGCTTGGTCGGGGGCGCCTTCCGGTGGCCCCTTGGCTTCGTCGCTCACTGCCTCGGTCTGCGCTGGCAGGTCTTTTGCGATCAGCGCGAGCCGCCTTGGCGTCGAGTAAACGGTGATATCCGCGGCTTTCAGGCCGGCGTCAGATAATTGCGCGGCAAACAACCGCTCCAGATCAGCACGGGCTTTCGCCTGCATCCGCGCGGGAATTTCTTCGGAGAGCAGTTCAAGCAGGAAATCGGCCATTATGCGTCCCACCCGTTTTTCGCCATATAGGCTTCACAGCTGCCCTTCGCGAGATCGCGGACCTGACCCATATAGCTGGCCCGCTCCTGCACGCTGATCACGCCGCGCGCCTGCAGCAGATTGAACACATGGCTCGCCTTGATCGCCTGTTCATAGGCCGGAATGGGGAGCTTTGCCTCAAGGCAGTTCTCGCACTCCGCCGTCGCTTTCCTGAAAAGATCGAACAGTGTTTCGGTGTTCGCAACCTCGAAATTCCACTCCGACATTTGCTTCTCATTGTCTAAGAAGATATCGCCGTAACTGACTCCATTCCCGTTATAATCCAGGTCATAGATGCTATCGACGCCCTGTATATACATGGCGAGCCGCTCCAGGCCGTAGGTCAGTTCGCCAGACACTGGCTTACAATCAAAACCGCCCATCTGCTGGAAATAAGTGAACTGTGTCACCTCCATGCCATCGCACCAGACTTCCCAGCCCAGACCCCAGGCGCCGAGTGTCGGGCTTTCCCAGTCATCTTCGACAAAACGAATGTCATGCAGCATCGGATCAATGCCGATGGCGGTCAGGCTGTCGAGGTAAAGCTGCTGAATATCCGGCGGGGAAGGCTTTAGAATCACCTGATATTGGTAATAATGCTGCAACCGGTTCGGATTCTCGCCATAGCGGCCATCTGTGGGCCGGCGGCAAGGCTGCACAAAAGCGGCATTCCACGGGTTCGGACCAAGCGCACGCAGGGTCGTCGCCGTGTGGAACGTTCCTGCCCCCATTTCCATGTCATAGGGCTGCAGGATCGCACAGCCCTGTTCGCTCCAGTAATCGTGGAGTTTCAGGATGATCTGCTGGAAGCTGAGCGGCTTCTGGGACAGGTTCGTATCCGACAATGTGAAAGCTTTCTTCGCGAGTGCAATATGTGTCGCGCTTGCTTTGGCGAAAGCGCCCGAAAGGGTCAAGCCGTGATTGGCGTTTTTGCTCTACTCCGCCGCTTCCAATTCTCGTACCGGCGCAACCGTTACCGGCGTCGCATTGAGGACCGCATTGCCGGACAAGCGGTCAAAGCTTGCGGGATCGGTGAGATCATTGATCGACACGCCCGGTTTTGACGCGGCAACAGACAGCCCCACCCCTTCACGGCCATGACCGAAGCCATGCGGGATCGACACCACGCCGGGCATGACGTCATCGGTGACCTCGACAACAATCTCGACGCTGTTCACCCGGCTTTCGACCGTGGCCATATCACCATCTGTCAAACCGCGCTCGGCCGCGTCATCGGGATGGACCATCAATGTGCAACGGTCCGGCCCTTTCAGCAGGCGCTTGCTGTTGTGCAGCCAGCTGTTGTTGCTCCGCACATGGCGGCGGCCGATCAGCCGCAACATGTCCGGGCGGGCATCGCTCAGAGAATCGGCAAAGCGCTGTAGCTCGGCCAGAAAATCGGGATGGGCGCACTGGATTTGCTTGTCTTCGGTCATCAGGCGGTCCGCCATGCATGGACGCAACGGCCCGAGATCAATCCCGTTCGGCGCTGCCTCAACCTCTGCCAGAGTCAGGCCTGCGGGCGAGCTTTGCAGCATATTGTCGAGCACGTCTCGCGGTTCACGGATATTGGGAACATCCTGCCCGCCTGTCGCCAGAATCTCGCGCGCCAGTTCGGCGATGATTTCCCAGTCGGCTTTCTCACCGTCCTGAATGTCAAAGATCGCAGGCGAATAGCTGGCATAGTTGCGCACCGCGAGAGGTCCGAAGAAGAAAGGATAATGGTCCTTTTCCAGCGGGCCGCAAGGCGGAAGGATATAGTCGGCGTGGCGGCTGGTTTCGGTGACATACATGTCAAACGATACCATCAGGTCGAGCTTCTCCAGCGCCCGATCCAGTCTCGCGCCATCAGGGGCTGAAAGGACGGGATTGCCGGTGACAACAAATAGGGTGCGGATTCGCTCGTCATCTTCGCGCAGCATTTCCTCGGCAAAAGTGATGGTCGGTAACTCGCCCATCACCACGGGCATTTCACCGCGGGCCGTCTGAGTTTTTCGCACAGAGCCCCTACCCACCAAATTGATCGTATCAAGCGCCGGTTCCGGCACCATCGTACCACCTTCCCGGTCGAGATTGCCGGTTGCAATATTAATGACCTGGATCAGCCACTGGTTGAGTGTGCCAAATTCACAGACAGAAACGCCCATTCGGCCATAAATCGCGGCCGGTTGGTCAGCTCCCAGTTGCGCCGCTATTTCGCGCATGTCTTCAACCGCTATCCCGCAATGAGTCGACAGTTCAGCCATATCAAAACCGGCAATAGCAGGCTCAATACTCCCCCAGCTATCGTCCATAATCACTTCAAGGCGGGAAATATCCGCGTGACCATCATCGAAGACCGCTTTCAATATCCCGATGAACAGGGCTGTATCCGTACCCGGCTTCACGAAATGATGCGCATCAGCCAGTTTCGCGGTTTCGGTCCGGCGGGGATCGATCACAACCAGCTTGCCTTCACGCGCCTGCATCTCCTTCACGCGCTTCTTGAAGTCCGGCACCGTCCAGATACTGCCGTTGGAGGCCGCTGGGTTTCCACCGACAATCACCAGATACTGGCTGCGATCAATATCCGGCACGGCGGCCAGACTGACATGGCCGTACATATGATATTGCACCACATGATGCGGGATCTGGTCGAGCGTGGAAGCCGAATAAATGTTCTTCAGGCCGATCGCACGACGCAAGGTGCTGATTTGTGTTGAAATACCATAATCATGCGCGCTGGGATTACCCATATACATGGCGGGTTTAGCACCCGCTTCTTTCAGGTCCTTCAACTTCGCGGCAATCTCCTGAAACGCGGTTTCCCAGCCAATTTCCTGCCATTCGCCGTTCACTTTCTTGACCGGCTTGTGCAGGCGATCCGGATCATCCTGCAAATCGGCAATAGCCGTTGCCTTGGGGCAGATATGGCCGCGGCTTAAAACATGATCGGGATTGCCCTTGATAGAGAGAATCTCCCGCCCTTCGACTTCAACCAAAACGCCGCAATTGGCTTCACAGATATGACAGGTACGGGCGTGAATTTGGCTCATCGGGACTCTCCTAATTTAACTGAGCAATTAGCAGAGTGGTAAAGCAGTGACTAGCATCTGCATCTTTTTTTGTTCAAAACTTAAATATCGCTAGGATTTGGGCCGAAAATGTTCGATTAACCGGAGCATTCGATCAAATCTTCCTGCTTTCAATGAAAATGGAAATGTTACCCATGATGCGACGCTGGCTTTCTTACCTGTTTATCGTTCCAATATTTTTGGGATTGGCCGCTTGCGAAGCAACACCTCCACAATCTGCCGGAGACGCAGCTCCCCAGAAAACCGAAATCGCCACCATACCGGATGATCCGGATCCAGCGCTTTGGGTAGTGAAAGACGAAGACACAACCATTTACCTGTTCGGTACAGTGCATATTCTGAAACCAGGCCTGACGTGGTTTGATGAGGCGGTGAAAGAAGCTTTCGATGCGTCCGATGAATTGGTGGTTGAAATGATCGAACCAGATCCGGCTGCCATGATGAAGATCGTCAATGACATGGCAATCGACAAAACGGGTGTTTCCTTGCGCGAAAAGCTCAGCGAAGAAGATCGCGCGGACTATGAAGCGGCCCTCACTTCACTGAACCTGCCAGTCACGGCATTTGATCCCCTGAAACCGTGGTTTGCCAGTGTCAGCCTGTCTCTCGTTCCGTTGATGAAAAGCGGATATGATACGAATAGCGGCGTCGAAGATGCGCTGACTTCCCAGGCCAAGGCGCGCAATATGAAGATTGTCGGGCTGGAAACGCCGGAACAACAATTGGGTTTTTTCGACAATCTGCCCGAAGATGTTCAAATCCGCTTCCTGAACTTCAATGTGGATACCATCGATGAAATGACCGATGGTATGGAAAACATGGTCGCGCATTGGGCCAATGCCAATATCACCGCGCTCGCGGAACTGATGAACGCTGGTCTGGAGGAAAAAATCCTTTACGAAACGTTGCTTTCAAACAGAAATGCCAACTGGGCAGTCTGGGTAGACGAGCGTATGGACCAACCCGGGACTGTCTTCATGGCAGTCGGTGCAGGTCATCTGGCTGGTGAAACCAGTTTGCAGGAGCAGCTAAAAAAGCGCGGTTTGAAGGCAAAACGGGTGAAATATTAGGTAATTTCAAACGCTGCACCTTTCTTTTCGCGTTTATCATGCCCAAATAGCAGTCATGATTCATCTTCGCGCTCTACTCGCTTTAATTGCCACATTTTGCCTTGCGGCCTGTTCCAACGCCGCACCGCCAGTGCAATTGAACACTGTAAAGGAAGGCAAACCGGCTCTTTGGAAGGTGACCGGTACAAAGCCGGAGCAAAAAGGCTCGGCCTATATGTTCGGAACAATCCACATATTGCCCAAAGACGTGAACTGGCGAACGCCGTTGCTGGAAATCGCCCTGAAGGATTCAGATCGGTTGATAATCGAAGTGCTCGGTCTTGAGGACACCCAGAATGCGGCCAGAATATTTTCCAAGCTCGCCATCTCTCCTGATCAGCCGGAGATTGAAACTCGGGTAGAACCCTCGCTCCGCGATGATCTTGATGCGGTAATTGACAAGAGCAACATCCCCGAATTTGCCTTGAACCGTATGGAAAGCTGGGCAGCCGCGCTGTCTTTGGCTTCCGCGCAGACCAATGCGCTTGGCCTTGAATCCAGTGAAGGCGTGGAGAAAAAGCTGATCGCGCAATTTGCTGATTTTAAAAAACCCGTTGAAGGCTTGGAGACTATAGAGCAGCAGCTTGGATATTTCGACACCCTGCCTGAATCGCAGCAGCGCGACATGCTCACCAGCGTCGTTGAAGAAGCGGCCGATACCAAGGGAGCATTTGAAAAACTGTTCAATGCCTGGATTTCCGGAGATACGGACAAGATTGTCGAACTCTCCAGTGGCGGGATACTGGAAGATCCCAAAACGCGAGAGAAACTGCTGGTCGCCCGTAATCAGGACTGGGCCGAACAGTTGGACAAAAGGCTGCAAAGCCCGGGCATATCATTTGTAGCAGTGGGCGCGGCTCATCTTGTCGGGCCAGACGCCGTTCAGGCCATGCTTGAAAAGCGCGGATATAAGATCGAGAAAATTCAATAATATAGATTTCAGGGCAACTTCATGACATTTCTGTTTGACCGCGAGACCGCACTCATACCGTGCGGCGACGGACAATATACTATCGAAGCCAGTGATGTTTATCGCAATCCTACGGGCGCGGCATTTGGTGGCTGGGTTGCGGCAATCATGGCAAGAGCCGTTGAAGACCATCCTGATCGGACCAGCCCCATTGTTTCCCTGCAAACCACTTATATAGCCGGTGTCGGACCGGGTGACGTCAATGTTGAGTCAAAGCTGCTCAAATCAGGGGCTTCTACACAGTTTTGGCGGATCGAGCTCTTTCAGGCCGGAAATCTCGTCATCGTCGGCGATATTGTCTCGAGCAACAGGCGCCCTGTCGAACTAAACTATCAAATCGATATGCCTGAAATACCTGCCCCGGAGAACAATCCCCAGTTGAAACCAATGGAGGGTCAGGCACCCCAGTGGATTCGAACCTATGATCAGCGCATCGCGAAGGGTGTTCCTTTTCAGGTTAACGAAACGCCGGAGACGATTGTCTGGATCAAGGAAGAGGATGGCAGGCCGCTGGACCGTATCAGCATTATCTCCATTTGCGACGTACCCATGCCGCGAACCTTTTTTCTCAGCAACGAGTTTCATCCGGGATCTACGGTTGCCATGTCAACTTATATATATGCCAGCGAAGACGATATTGCCGCGGCCGGATCGGACTATCTGGTGATGCGTGTCTCCGGCGCCGTGGTCAGGAACAGCAAGAGTGATTCCCGCGTTGAACTTTGGTCTGGCAATGGAACCTTGCTCGCGACCAGCAACCAAATCGGCTTTTTCCGCTAGTAGAAAGCCATCCGGCCTCACGCTGCAATTTGCCTTGCTTTTCGGCGATCCCCTGCCTATAGCGCCCTCTTTCCGACCATGAGCACCCTGGAGGCGTGGCGGAATATCGTAAAAACCTAATTTTTGGAGCAACATTATGAGTGATCAGCTGACGATTTCAGCCGAGCCTCGCGAACGGGCTGGCAAGGGAGCCTCCCGTGCACTACGTCGCGAAGGCCGCATCCCCGCCGTTATATATGGCGATAAAAAAGACCCTGTGACAATTCATGTAGAAGAACGCGCGCTGAACAAGCTGCTTGGCACCGGCGTATTCATGAACTCACTGGTCATGGTGGACGTGAACGGCGACGTAACCCGTACCCTGCCAAAAGATGTTGCTTTTGATCCGGTCTCTGACCGTGCTCTGCATGTTGACTTTTTCCGTCTTGCCAAAGGCGCGAAAGTACAGGTCAACATTCCGGTTGTATTTATCAACGAAGAAGAATCACCTGGTCTGAAACGTGGCGGCGTGCTGAACGTTGTTCGCTTTGAACTCGACCTTATGTGTGACGCAGACAAGATCCCCGATCAGATCGAGATTGATGTGACCGGTCTGGAAATTGGTGATTCCATCCACATTTCTCACGTTACCCTGCCTGAAGGTTCGGAAAGCTCGATTACTGATCGTGACTTCACCATCGCTGGTGTAACCGCACCGTCCGCACTGAAATCTTCTGAAGATGAAGCTGAAGAAGGCGAAGGTGAAGAGGGCGAAGAAGGTGAAGAAGGTGCTGAAGGCGAAGCAGCTGAAGGCGGCGACGCAGAAGGCGGTTCGGAAGACTAGACCTTTTCACCGAAAACAATGTAACGAAAAACCGTTCATACCGAGCATGCCAACTGGCTTGCCAATGTATGAGCGGTTTTTTGTATCTGGATTTTAAGGAAACCGAAAAATGCAACTATGGGTCGGCCTTGGCAATCCGGGCGCACAATATGCGCTCCACCGCCATAATGTCGGCTTCATGGTGCTGGATGCGCTGGAAGAAGTGCATGGTTTCCCCGAACCGAAGAAGAAATTTCAAGGTTGGGCGGTTGAAGGGCGGCTGGGATCAGAGAAGCTGCTCCTTCTCAAACCCGCCACATTCATGAATGAAAGTGGTCGGGCGGTACGAGCGGCGATGGACTTTTACAAGCTGGCGCCATCTGACGTAACCGTGTTTCATGATGAACTGGATCTGGAACCGTTCAAGGTTAAGGTCAAAGTCGGTGGCGGTCATGCTGGTCACAATGGCCTGCGATCCGTAGATGCGCATATCGGCCCGGATTTTCGCCGGGTACGTATCGGCATCGGACATCCCGGCCACAAGTCACGGGTGCACGGACATGTACTGGGCAATTATGCCAAGGCGGAGATTGATGACCTGGCGGAAATGCTGGGCGGCATTGCCGCAGAAGCAGACTGGCTGGCCAATGGCGACAATGCTCGGTTTATGAGCGAGTTGGCGCTGAGGATGCAAGACTGATGTCACGAAAGGACGATTGGTTTCGCATTCCCGCGGTTTCTGAAAAAGAGCGAGAATATTTCGAATTGAAATTGTCGCGATCCAGAAGCGGTCGAGACCAATATATTGACATTCAGGCGCAGGCACTCGCGGCAATTGATCTCCACAAAGATGCTTTGGATCTTTTTGATCGTTTGATCATTGAAAATCCAAACTACTTTAAGTTGGCGGCAGTCTATAGTTCAAAAGCTCAAAGCTTGATCGCACTAGATCATCAATCGGAAGCTATTAAAGCCTTCAGGAAGGCAATTCGACAAACACTGGACTACCCCAACGTGCGCTGTGGAACTGAAATAAAGTTCGGATTGTGGGTTATTGAAGCCAAGATTGAACACCTCTACGGAGAAGTACGCGATATTGTTATCGAGCTTTACGACCCGGCGCCAATATTCCCCATTGATGGTTTTCTACAAGAAGCAATATTGGCGATTACACAATCTAGACTGGGTAATGTTAAAGATGCTGAAGATCATGCCCGCATTGCGCTAGACTGGTCAAACAGAGAGCAATCCAACGCTGCAAAGCATAGAAATTTGGGGTTAGTTAAGGAGGAACATGATCCTCTTCGAAAACAGCTTGAGGTTATTTTGAATAATGTCGATAGCGAAGCGATCAAGACCGATCAGATAACAAGGATCGGTAAAGTCAAAAAATGGATTAGAAGATAACATGGGTTTTAAATGCGGTATCGTTGGTCTTCCCAACGTCGGAAAATCAACGCTTTTCAATGCGCTTACCGAGACACAGGCGGCGCAGGCGGCCAATTATCCATTCTGCACGATTGAACCCAATGTCGGTCAGGTTGCTGTCCCCGATCCGCGTTTGCAACAGATCGCCAAGATCGCCGGTAGCGCGAAAATCATTGAAACCCAGCTCGCCTTTGTCGACATCGCTGGCCTTGTCAAAGGCGCATCACAGGGCGAAGGCCTCGGCAACCAGTTCCTTGGCAATATCCGCGAAGTCGATGCAATTGTTCATGTTTTGCGCTGTTTTGAAGATGACGATATCCAGCATGTGTCGAACAAGGTTGATCCGATTTCCGACGCCGAGGTTGTCGAAACCGAATTGCTGCTCGCCGACCTGGAAAGCCTTGAAAAACGCGTTCCGGCCTTTGAAAAGAAAGCGACCAGCGGCGACAAGGAAGCCAAGATTGCTGCCAGCGTGCTGGGCCAGACGCTCGAGTTATTGCGCGACGGCAAACCTGCACGGCTCACCCAGCCCAATGATGATGAAGAGCAACGGATTTTTGACCAGTCACAATTGCTGACCGCCAAGCCGGTGCTCTATGTCTGTAATGTCGATGAGGGCGATGCCGCCAATGGCAATGACTTGAGCGCCGCTGTGTTTAAAAAGGCCAAGGCCGAAAATGCCGAAGCGGTTATCGTATCGGCCGCGATCGAATCCGAACTGGTCGGCATGGAAGCCGAAGAGCGCGCCGAATATCTCGCGGAACTGGGTCTGGAAGAATCCGGTCTCGCCCGCGTTATTCGTGCCGGTTATCAATTGCTCAACCTGCAAACTTTCTTCACCGCTGGCCCCAAGGAAGCCCGAGCCTGGACGGTTCACAAAGGTGCCAAGGCTCCGGAAGCGGCTGGCGAGATCCACACCGACTTCGAACGCGGCTTCATTCGCGCGGAGACGATCGCCTTTGATGATTATGTATCACTGGGCGGCGAAAGCGCGGCACGCGATGCCGGTAAACTGCGCCAGGAAGGCAAAGACTATGTCGCTCAGGACGGCGACATCATGAATTTCAAATTCAATGTCTGACTTGTCATAAAAGCCGGTTAGACTGAAGCCAGTCTAAAGGGGTTTCTATGATTCGATATATGATACAGGCATTTGCTGTTTGCGCTTTGCTGACCGGATGCGCGGCATCTCAAACAGACATATCGCCAACAACGGTGAGCGCTTCTCTGCCCGCGGAGCAAGCCCGCGAGGCCGTTACGATATTAATTTCGATCGATGGATTCCGCCCGGACTATCTCGATCGCGGCATCACGCCCAATCTCAGCGCCTTGGCTGCATCTGGAGTGGTTGCCGACATGCGCTCCAGTTTTCCGACCAAGACCTTTCCCAACCACTGGACCTTGGTGACCGGCAAAAGGCCGGATAATCACGGCATTGTCGGCAACAGTATGGAAGATGTCGCACGCCCCGGTCAGAGATTCACGATGGCCAACAAGGATCCATTCTGGTGGGATCAGGCGGAGCCGATCTGGATAACGGCTGAAAAGCAGGGTGTACGGACAGCCACCATGTTCTGGCCGGGATCAGAGGTTGAGCTGGATGGTACGCGCCCCAGCGACTGGTGGCCGTTTTCGCAAGCTCTGTCCAACGACCGGCGTGTCAATGCCGTGGTCGATTGGATGCGGAGACCGGCGGCCATCCGCCCAGAGCTGGTGACGCTCTATTTCGATACCGTGGACACAGCCGGACATTTTTTTGGACCGGCACCCGGTGAAAAACTGCACACCGTGATCAGGGCGGTCGACCAGAATGTCGGCAACCTGGTCTCGCAATTGGCTGCTCTGGGCCAACCGGTGAATCTCGTCATCACGTCGGACCACGGCATGGCAGAAACGCATCCTGACCGCGTCATATATCTCGATAACATCTTGCCGCGTGACCAATATCGGTTGGTTGTCGATGGCAATTATGCAGGCATCGAACCTTTGGCGGATGACATGGCAACAATAAACGCCGCTTTCCTGAAACCGCATGATAATATGGAATGCTGGAAAAAGGCTGATATTACGGCGCGTTTCCAATATGGTAAAAACCCCCGGGTACCATCGATCATCTGTCTGCCCGAATCCGGCTGGGTGGTTTATCAGGACAAGCCGGAATGGATGACGGGAACGGGCGGCGGTCATGGTTATGATCATCTGCATCCCGACATGATCGCGTTTTTTCTCGCCAGCGGCCCCGGTTTTGTCAGCGATACAAAGATTGAGACGTTCGACAATGTCGATATCTATTCGCTGCTTGCGCATCTGACCGGTGTTAAACCGAACCAGAGCGATGGCGATCTTTCACCATTTGAACAGGCGCTGAAACCCTGAAGCTTTGCCATAGAACCATGGGTTCATAAGAAAGAATAGCCATGCTCTTTTACGAAGATATCCAGATCGACGTCGTCCAGAAATACGGGTCATACGAGGTTACCAAGGACGAGGTGATCGAATTCGCCTCCAAATATGATCCGCAGCCTTTTCATCTTGATGAAGAAGCGGCCGCCAAGACCCATTTCGGACGTTTATCTGCGAGCGGCTGGCACAGTGCGGCGATGATGATGCGGATGATGGTTGACCAGATGAACGCCAATAAACAAGCGGGACTGGGTTCCCCGGGTGTTGATAATCTACGATGGCTAAAGCCTGTCTATCCTGGCGACACGCTGCGTTGCGAACATGTGACATTGGAAAAACGAAGGTCCGAAAGCCGACCGGAAATGGGGATTATGAAGGGCAAGATCACCGTGCTGAATCAACATGATGAGAAAGTCATGACAATGGAAAGTACAGGTTTGATCCAGGTCCGCGGAGACTAGTTGCTTTGGTATGCTAACATCCGCCTTGGGTGCAAAAGCGGACATTTGCGTCCACGATCTCGCTACCATTTCATTACCCAATCGCGGTCCGTTAAGCAGCGTGTCGAGCGACGTCCAACGGATTATCGCCCAGTCGCGGCCCGCTTCAAATCGATTAGCGATGGCTTTAGTTTGGGCGCTGTCTCTTCTAGTCGCCTTTCCTCTGCATTTTCGACACGGTCGCGGCCGCTCGACTTGGCGCGATAAAGAGCGGCATCGGCCCGTGCAAATAAGTGCTCATAGGCCTCCCCCTCACGCGCTGTAGCCACGCCAAAACTTGCAGTCAGTCGGATATCATCGTTTAGACTCGCATGTTCAAGACGCACGAAAGCTTGCCTGATCCGCTCGGCTAACTGTTCAGCCGGGTCATTCGGACAATTCCAGACCGCGATACAGAATTCCTCTCCACCGATCCGGCCTGCCGTGTCGGATTCGCGCACCATTTGTTTAATGAGTTCGCCGAAGCTGGAAATCGCTTGGTCGCCGGCCTGGTGCCCCCAAATATCATTGACCTGTTTGAAGTGGTCGATATCGGCCACAACCAGACTCAGGGGGCGACCCTCCGTTTGAGCGCGGGAAAGAAGGCTTTGCATCGATTGCTCAAACGCGCCCCGATTGAGCAGCCCTGTCAAGGAGTCACGATCACTGCTTTCGCGCAGGGTATTTGTCCATTCGGCGATCGTCGCGCCAATCAGAACCACCGCGGTTGTAACACCTTTCACCCCGAGCACGAGCCCGATCAGGGAGTAATAGATTGAATCCCGATAAGCCTCTGCCGGGATCGACCGCTCGAACAGCAGGGTCAATGTTGGCCTGGCGAGGAAATCGGCGGCTTGAAATGCCATGATAGCGATGATCGCCAGATCGATCACATTGCGCCGCCGTGCGGTAAGAAGTGTTGTCACGCCCATGGTGAACATAACACCATAACCTATGTTGACGATAATCAGGCGCGAGGCAACGTCGTTGGAGAAACTAACCGCCACTGCCAGCACCAACGCGCTGATAAGGTAAACGACCACAAAGCTTCCGAGATGAAACCGTTGCCCGGCGCGCTCACAGACTGATGCAACAAGCACGGTAGAGCCAAGGGTGTAGAAAAGCTGCGTCGCATGGAAAAGATAGAAAGCGTCAGCCGGCAATAAGTGGGTGATGAGAAACCCCACTGCAGACAGGGCATAGGCAATGCCAAAGCCGAGCACGTGACGCTTCATGCGCCCGACTCGCCAAAGCACCATGAATGTCGCCGCAAAGAACAGCGCCATAAGCGGCGTCACCATCCCAAGAATTTGTGTTTGCATTTAACCGTATCACCCCCGTTTCAGCGGGTTAGGCCAATATAGTTAAAGGCATCTTAAGGAATTCTACTGCACCCAATTTTCGCCGGTCCAGAAACTGCTTGCGAGAGTCCGCTTTCGGAATAAAACCGGTCCGCGGGTCACTTTCTTCCGAAAAGTTTTTCAATATCGCCATGGGCCAGCTTGACCCAGGTGGGACGACCATGATTGCATTGCCCTGAATGCGGGGTGACCTCCATTTCGCGTAAAAGCGCGTTCATCTCAGCAACATTAAGCACGCGCCCTGCCCGCACCGAGCCATGACAGGCCATGGTCGAGGCGACGTGATCGATCCGTTCCTTTAGCGACAATGCTTCGTCATAAGCGCCGAGTTCGTCGGCCAGATCGGTGATCAGGCTTTTGACATCACCTGAACCCAGCATCGCCGGTGTAGCCCGCACCAGCATGGCAGAGGGACCGAACCGCTCCAGATCCAATCCGAATTCAGAGAGTTCCGCCATACGCGCCTCCAGTCGGTCGCAGGCGTTTTCATCCAGCTCCACAACCTCGGCCATCAGCAAGGCCTGAGAAGCAACGGTGCCGCCCTCGACCGCCTTGCGCATGCGTTCAAGTACCAGACGTTCATGGGCGGCATGTTGATCGACAATGACCAGTCCGTCTTCTGCTTCGGCCACGATATAGGTCTTTGCGACCTGACCGCGGGCAATGCCAAGCGGATGACTGACCGCCTCAGGTACAGGCTCTGCCGCTTCTTCAGCGCGTCCCATAAGGGGTGCCAGTTCGTCGCTGCTTAACCCACTGAAGGCGCTGACATTGTCTTGCACACCGCCAGCGAGTGCCGATGGATAAGGCTGCGACTGAATGGTCGCCCTGCCCCCGACGGGTCCCTGCGCCGTAAAAATGCTTGTTTGCGGATCCGGCGCTTGTGGTTCGGCCTGCCAGTTGGCCAGAGCGGACTCCGCCGGACGTTGGACCGCGCGAAAACCGCCTTCATCCAGGGCGCGTCGCAATCCGCTGACAATCATGCCGCGAATCATTGCCGGCTCGCGGAAACGAACCTCGGTTTTGGCCGGATGCACATTCACGTCGACAAGCTCCGGCGGCATATCAACAAACAGCGCCACGACAGGATGACGATCCCGCGCCAGCATTTCCGCATAGGCTCCGCGTACCGCGCCAACCAATAACCGGTCTTTCACGGGCCTGCCGTTGACGAACAAAAACTGATGATCGGCCACACCGCGATTATAGGTTGGCAGCCCTGCTACACCGGACAAGCGAACCTCTTCGCGCACGAGATCGACAGCAACACTATTGGAGCGCAATTCCTTGTTGGTCAGCGCCGCCACCCTATCAGGCCCGCTTTCACCGCCCTGCACTGCAATCGCCTTGCGATTTTCATGGGTCAGCGTGAAGCCGATATCGGGCCGCGCCATGGCGAGCCGGCGCACCACATCCACGCAAGCGGCATATTCGCTGCGCGGCGTGCGCAGGAATTTCCGCCTGGCGGGGACTTTGGCAAAGAGTTGCTCGACCCGCACTTTGGTGCCGGGCGGGATCGCTGCTGGCCCGTCGCTCTCAACCTCTCCGTGATTCACAATTCGGGTCCAGCCATCTTCGCCTTCTACCCGGCTTTCGATGGTCAGTCGTGCAACACTCGCAATGGAGGGCAGCGCTTCACCCCGAAAGCCCAATGTAGCGACCATCTCAATCGCTTCATCCGGCAGCTTGGACGTCGCATGACGCTCTAGGGCGAGGGCGATGTCATCGCGGGTCATGCCGCAACCATTATCGGCCACTTCGATCAGATCGAGGCCACCCTGTTCGAGGCGGATATTGATCTGGCTGGATCCGGCATCAATGGCGTTTTCGACCAGCTCTTTCAGCGCACTGGCTGGACGCTCGACAACTTCACCGGCTGCGATCCGGTTGATCAGGCTATTTGGGAGTCTTCTTATTGACATATCGCCTTTCCTAGCCCAAGCGAACATGCCAAGCGACCCTTGATTGCGACTTAGTATTTCGGGGGGATTTGCTGGACGATCCGAATGCTTAGCTTCATCCCCCGTTCAGCCAAAATGTCGCTATGGTTTTAGAAAACAGCGTTCGCTGTAAATATAAGAAAACACGGGACAAAACATGGTATTTGGTAATCTGTTCAAGTTCAGGTCTCAGGACATGGCAATCGATCTGGGAACAGCCAACACGGTTGTTTACGTACGCGGTCAGGGAATCGTTCTCAACGAACCGTCGGTTGTTGCGATCGAAACGACCAATGGTATCAAAAAAGTCAAAGCGGTAGGCAATGATGCAAAGATGATGATGGGCAAGACGCCCGACAGCATCGAAGCGATTCGTCCGCTGCGTGATGGCGTCATCGCCGACATTGATGTCGCCGAGCAGATGATCAAACACTTCATCCAGAAAGTGAACGGCAAGAGCAAGCTGTTCAGCTATCCGGAAATCGTGATCTGTGTGCCATCAGGTTCCACCTCGGTTGAGCGCCGCGCCATTCGCGACGCCGCTTCCAATGCCGGAGCCAGTCAGGTGTTCCTTATCGAAGAACCGATGGCAGCTGCCATCGGCGCCGACATGCCCGTCACCGAACCTATTGGTTCCATGGTGGTTGACGTAGGTGGCGGCACGACGGAAGTCGCTGTCCTTTCCCTTCGCGGACTGGCCTACACGACATCTGTTCGTACCGGCGGTGACAAGATGGACGAGGCGATTGTCTCTTATGTGCGTCGTCACCACAATCTGCTGATCGGTGAAACGACCGCTGAGCGGATCAAGAAAGATTTTGGCGTCGCACAAGCGCCAGCTGATGGTGTGGGTCACACAATCCACATCAAAGGCCGTGACCTTGTAAACGGTGTCCCTAAAGAGATCTCGATCAATCAGGGCCAGATTGCAGAAGCGCTGAGTGAACCAATTGGCACCATCATCGAAGGCGTACGTATTGCTCTTGAGAATACGGCGCCGGAACTGGCAGCCGACATTGTTGATCAGGGCATTGTTCTGACCGGCGGCGGCGCATTGATCTCAGGCCTGGATGAAGCGCTCAGCGACGAAACCGGATTGCCGGTTACGGTTGCCGAGGATCCGCTTGCCTGTGTTGCGATTGGAACAGGCCGGGCCATGGAAGACGATATGTTCCGCGGCGTGCTCACAACGGCTTGATAAATGATTTGACCAGAATGAAGAAAGCGGGAGGATAAGCAAGCATGGCGCCGCCACGAAACCGGCGCCCAGGATTTTCCAAGCGGGCGCAATATAGCATATTCGCCAGCTACTTACTGGGCATATTGGGAGCTGTCGTCGGTCTCCTGCTGCTGCTTATCTCCATTTTCGATCCTCAAGGATTTGCTGTCCTTCGCACTATTGGCGCGGAAGCAACGGCCCCGGTCAGCAAAACCCTGGCTGAAGTTGGCGGGGCGACTGGCAACGCCGGTGACAATATTTCCGCCTATTTCAACGCGGCTTCCAAAAATGCCGCCATGGAACGTGAGTTGAGAAGCAACCGCATCGAGATACTGGAAGCGCGCGCGCTGAAACAAGAGAATGAACGGTTGAAGCGGCTGCTCGATCTCGACAAGGAAGTGCCCGATGCAATCGGTATGGCGCGGTTGATCAGTTCGACATCATCCAGCTCCCGGCGCATGGCGACACTTGGATTGGGCACCACCGATGGTATTTTGATCGGACAACCAGTCCGCGCACCTGAGGGCCTCGTCGGACGGGTTTTGGAAGCTGGCCCGACAACCGCTCGGATATTGCTGGTCTCCGACAGCCAGAACGTAACCCCCGTAAAACGCGCCAGTGACGAACTGCCCGCCTTTGCGACGGGCCGCGCAGATGGTACAGTTGACGTGCGGCCGATTAACCTGGGTACCAATCCGTTCAAGGGCGGCGATTTGCTGATTACATCGGGCAGCGGCGGCCTGTATGCGCCAGGCATTCCTGTCGCTGTGGTAATCCGCAAAACCGATACCGGCGCGATTGCACGGATATTGGCAAACGCCGCAAAGGTCAGTCATGTCATCGTCCAACCCATGTTTCAGGCAGAAACCGTAGCCGCGATCAAACAGGAAGAAATCGACAGGGATGATGCCGAAGCGGAAGGCGGCGAATAGTGGCAAGACCCTATCGCTCCCGCATCAATCGGCAACCATCGCAGTTTCGTATCAAATTCATTCCGTCGATCACCGTCATAATCGGTTCAATGATCACGGCCCTGCCGCTGATCACCGACTATCCGATCCTTCCGCCAATGGGTCTTCTGGTGCTGCTCTCGTGGCGTTTGATCCGCCCGGGCTACTGGCCAGTATGGGCTGGTTTCCCTCTCGGCATGGTTGATGACATGTTCAGCGGACAACCCTTTGGCAGCGCGGCCTTTTTATGGTCACTGGTTTTTCTGGCCCTGGAAACGCTCGACCGGCGCGGCGTTGGCAGGGATTATTGGCAGGATTGGCTTATAGCCTCCCTTTCGATCATTTTTGTGCTAATATGCGGCATGCTGATCATCGACTTTCAGAGCAACCTGCTGCGCCTTGAGATATTGGTGCCACAGATTCTGTTGTCGATCCTGCTCTACCCCTTTGTAACCCGCTTGATCGGAACAATTGACAATTGGCGGGTATCGATATGAGTATTGGCGGGGGCAAAACCATTAGCGGCGCGGTTCAGGCGCTGACTTTTTCCCGCCGCGCAACGGTGATCGGTGGATTGCAAGCCGGCATCGGCGTCCTGCTCGCCGGACGCATGGCCTATATTTCGGTGGCGGAAAATGAACGCTATCAACTCCTGTCTGAAAGCAATCGCGTCAATCTGACACTGGTACCACCGCGGCGCGGATGGCTGATTGATCGCAACGGCAAACCAATTGCCAACAACAAGACGGATTTCCGCGTTGACCTCATTCCTGACCGGATGCGCGACAAAGACAAAACTGTTGCGACACTGGCCCAACTCCTGTCGCTGGATCAGGAGGAAATCGACCGGATCAACAAGGAATTGACACAGGCCAGCAGTTTCCAGCCTGTTCAGGTTGCAACTGGCTTGGATTGGGAAAATTTTGCTGCTGTCAGCGTCCGCCTGCCCGATTTGCCCGGCGTATCCCCGCGACAGGGCTTTTCCCGCTTTTATCCAACCGGGGCAGCTGTTGGCCATCTCGTGGGTTATGTCGGTATTGCTTCTGCCGAAGAGTATAAGGAAAACCCCGACCCGATACTGGTCACGCCAGGATATAAAATCGGCAAGGACGGCCTGGAAAAAACCTTTGAGGACCGCCTGCAAGGCAAACCTGGAGCGAAGCGCGTTGAGGTGACAGCGCGCGGCAAAATAGTACGTGAACTCGATAGTCGACCCGATACACCGGGCAAAGCCTTACAACTGACCCTCGACATTGATTTACAGGAATATGCTGCTCGCCGACTGGGCCCTGAATCCGGTTCGGTGGTGGTTATGGATTGCGAGACCGGTGATATTTTGACGATGACGTCCATGCCGTCTTTCGATCCGAACAGCTTCTCGGACGGGATCGGGCAAACCGAATATGGCATGTTACGCGACGACGATCATGTTCCCCTGCGTGACAAATCGTTAAAGGGTCTGTTTCCGCCTGGTTCGACAATCAAGCCGATGGTGTCGCTTGCTTTACTGCGGGCCGGTATTGATCCTGAAGAAACCGTGAGCTGCCCCGGTGGATTGCGGGTAGGCAACCGCTTCTTCAATTGCCACAGCACCCATGGCAGCGTGAACATGAAGCGGGCGAACGCTCAAAGCTGTGATACCTATTTCTACAAAATGGCCTTGCGCATCGGATATGACGCGATCGCGCTGATGGCGCGGGAGCTTGGATTGGGCGCCAAATATGATCTGCCGGTCGCCTCGCAAAGCTATGGTACGGTTCCAGACACACAATGGATCAAGAAGCGCCACGAACGCGAATGGGCCAATTTTGATACGGTTAATAGCGCCATCGGACAGGGTTTTTTCTTGTCCAATCCGCTGCAACTTTGTGTGATGACCGCTCGCATGGCATCGGGAAGGAAACTGGAAGCCAGACTGCTGTCTGAGGAAAAACGGACCTCCGCTCCACCGCTAGATATTTCACCTGAGCATCTGTCCTATGTACGCGAAGCAATGAGCGAAGTGGTGAATGGTGTGGGGACGGCAAGACGCGCGCGGCTGCCAGTCGAAGATGTCAAACTGGGTGGTAAAACCGGTACGGCACAGGTCGTCAGTCTCAAATATGGACGTGGAGGGCGCGATGTGCCCTGGAAATTTCGCGACCATGGACTGTTTGTTTGCTTCGCACCCGTCGATAACCCGCGCTATGCCGCGTCTGTCGTGATTCAGCATGGCGGCGGGTCGTCATCCGCTTATCCGGTTGCGCGGGATGTCCTGACGTTTCTCTATGATCGCGAGCAGGCCATGGAAAAACTGCTGGCCATGGAGGAAAGCTGGGGCGGAACAATATCCGAACGCATGGATCGCCAGCTCGCCGCTTATCGCGCGCAAAAGGAGCTGGAAAAAGCAATAGCCGAAGGGCGCGTCCCACCACCTCAAGCCGAGACAGATGGCGAGGGTCCTGCTGCCGAAGTGGGGCAATAGGCATTGAACGATTTCATTCCTGCGCCCATTGCGCAACTTCCCTGGAAAACAATATTACTGTTGCTTGTCATGGCGAGCTTCGGCTTTGTTGTGCTCTATTCAGCGGCAGGAGGTAGCCTGACACCTTGGGCCGGTCTGCATATGGCACGATTTCTGGTGTTTCTCGGCATGGCGATAGTCTTCTCCCGGCTGAAGGAGAATTTCTGGAAAACAATTGCATTCCCTGTTTATATTACCGTTGTCATCATGCTTCTCGGCGTGGAACTGATGGGCGCGGTTCGCGGTGGTAGCCAAAGATGGCTGAGCCTTGGTTTCATCCGCATTCAACCTTCGGAACTCATGAAACCCGCAATCATTCTCGCGGTCGCCCGTTTTTATGATTTATTGCCGGCGGGCCAGATCAGAACATGGGCAGCCATTTGGCCGCTATTGGTGTTGCTCGCATTTCCGTGCGCGTTGATCCTGCTGCAACCCGATCTTGGTACAACAATCACTGTTGTGGCCGGAGCCATGACCGTCGCCTTCCTTGCCGGATTGCCGATGCGGCTGTTTGTCGGTGGAGCGGCAGCGGTTGCCGTCATCGCCCCCCTTGCCTATTTCTTCGCGCTTGAAGAATATCAACAGCGCCGGGTGACTACATTCCTCAACCCCGAAAATGATCCTTTGGGCGCGGGGTACCATATCAGCCAATCCAAAATCGCCATCGGGTCCGGCGGAATTTTTGGCAAAGGCTTCCTCAATGGCACACAAAGCCACCTCGATTACCTCCCCGAAGGGCACACGGACTTTGTCTTTGCAACAATGGCGGAGGAATGGGGTCTGATGGGCGGCGTTGCGGTCCTGACCGGTTTTTTCCTGCTATTCCGGTGGGGCTTGGGTGTTGCAATGAAGGCCAAGACCCGTTTCTCCCAGCTTTTGGCTGCCGGCCTATCGACGACAATATTCTTCTACGTTGCAATCAACCTGATGATGGTCATGGGACTGGCCCCCGTGGTGGGTATTCCCCTGCCCTTTCTCAGTCACGGTGGGTCATCGATGATGACGATCATGATCTGTATCGGGATATTAATGGCAATAGACCGTCATCCGGGCCGCCGCAGCGGGACATTTGGATAAAGTCAAGATAGTCCATCAGACGGTTGTTCTGTGCAAGATGAGACCTATATGACATGCATATCGAAAATAGGGACGCTTAGCTCAGTTGGTAGAGCAGCTGACTCTTAATCAGCGGGTCACAGGTTCGAACCCTGTAGCGTCTACCATTTTCGCGGATCCAAAAACAATCCGGCGGATTGTTTTCAGCAACCCGAAATAGTTCTAATTGCGATCATCCCGAATGATGCAAGCACACTCGCCCTGTTCACGAACATGGTCCGCTTTATCCCGAAAGCAGACCCTTTATTTTCACGCCTTCCGCAGCCACACGCTTTTCTTGCGAGATAATGCCCTGCTACGATGAGTGGTCTAGCAATCCCTATTGCGGGGTCATCTAGTGATTATAGTCAGAGGCCGTAACGTTCGTTCAAATAGGCGAGCACAGCGTTACGTCGAGCGTCTCTGATCTTGAAACGACCAGCGCGCACAGCCTGAGCGACTTCGGGCGCTGTTTCACGATTGAGCTTGTCATGATACTTGCAGCTTTTGCAGGTGATGTATTTGCGCACTTGCGCGCGCCCCTGGGAGATCAGGCGATCCTTATTTGAGAAGCGGCTATTGTTACCTCGCACGATATTCGTGCCCCAATCGTCTCCTGCACCGCCGCGGGGGCTCGTACCGGAAGCAAAAGCAGCTGTAGAACTGGCAAGCAATGCAAACAATGTGGCAGAAATCAATGCTCTCTTCATCGGCCATTATCCTTCCATACCAACAAAACTTCGTTTTCTCGAGCTCGCAGCCTTTACTGACAAGACAGCTAGTATCGGAAATCTGGCATCGATGGAACATTTATCGGCCGATTGCTAGTTTCGGACGTGAAAGATAGTCATTTATGCCGGATTTGCGCGGCCATTATCCTGACTTGTCACTTCGCCTGTGCGAATTTCTATTCAGATAAAAATGAAAAAAGGCGGGCTCCATTGGAACCCGCCTGAATTTTTCAAACAAAGCGCGAAAAAAGGGGAAGTGCCCAGGCACTTCCCCAATTTATTTATTTGTTAACGGCGTCCTTCAAGCCCTTGCCGGCTTTGAATTTTGCTTGTGTAGATGCAGGAATCTGCATTGGCTCACCCGTGCGTGGGTTACGGCCTGTAGAAGCTTTACGCTTTGATGTAGAAAATGTTCCAAAACCGACGAGACGGACTTCATTGCCGCTCTTCAGTGAACCTGTGATAGAATCGAAAACTGCGTCAACGGCTTTGCCGGCATCGCTTTTGCTGAGACCACTGTGATCTGCTACGCTACTGATAAGATCCTGTTTATTCATAATGGGTATCCCCCCTTCTCTAAAAGCAATTCTTGATTGAATCGCGACTTTGTCTGGGGTCAGTAACAACAAGAAGCCCCCTTGAGTCAAAGGAAAACCGCCGATTTTTGGGTCAAAGATGTAATATTTATGTCAAATCGTTAAATTTGGTCCAATTTCGGACATTTTCGGCCAGTTTCTGGCGTGAACCGCAGGCAAACAGCCGCAAAGCTGGCAGCAATCACCCATAGCGACTCGCGCAAAGCTAACGTTAGTGGCGTGCCGTTGACCCGGCATCATCGGTGACTGGAGCCGTTGCATGGCTCGCCAGCTCATCCGCATCACTCCACTCGATCGGTTCTACTTTTTCGGCCAGAGCCTGGGCGAGAACTTCATCGGCATGCTTGACCGGAATAATCTTAAGCGAAGACGTGATATTATCTGGAATCTCGACCAGATCTTTCTCATTTTCCGCCGGTATCAAAACCGTCGTTATGCCGCCCCGCAATGCCGCAAGCAGTTTTTCTTTCAAACCACCGATTGGCAATACACGGCCGCGCAAGGTAACTTCGCCCGTCATGGCTACGTCACGGCGCACCGGAATACCGGTCAGCGTGGAAACAATTGCAGTCACAATGCCAACACCGGCTGACGGACCGTCTTTTGGCACGGCCCCTTCGGGCAAGTGGATATGAATGTCCTTGCGGCTGAAAATACTGGGCTTGATGCCATAAGATGGCGCACGGGCCTTTACGAAGGACAAGGCGGCCTGAACGGACTCCGTCATCACCTCTCCCAGCTTGCCGGTCGTCTTGATCTGGCCCTTGCCAGAGACGGTCACGGATTCGATTGTCAGCAGCTCGCCGCCGACCTCTGTCCATGCAAGACCGGTTACGGCACCCACCTGGTTTTCTTCCTCGCCGACGCCGTGGCGATATTTGCGAACACCGGCATATTCAGACAGCGTTTCCGGCGTAATCTCAACGCTCTTATACTCACCTTCGAGTATCCGTCGAAGAGCCTTTCGTGCCAGTTTTGCAATCTCGCGTTCCAGGGTCCGTACACCGGCTTCCCGGGTATAATAGCGGATGAGGTCACGCAGCGCGTCGTCCTGCAGCGAAAACTCGCCCTTTTTCAGACCATGTGCATCGACCTGCTTTTCGATCAGGTGACGCTTGGCAATCTCGACCTTTTCGTCTTCGGTATAACCTTCAAGACGGATGATCTCCATCCGGTCCAGCAATGGCTGCGGCAGGTTCAGGGAATTAGCGGTTGTGACGAACATGATGTCCGAAAGATCAATGTCGATCTCCAGATAATGATCCTGGAACTTGTCATTTTGCTCAGGATCCAGAACTTCGAGTAGTGCAGAGGCGGGGTCGCCGCGGAAATCCTGACCAAGCTTGTCTATCTCATCAAGCAGGAACAGCGGATTGGACGTACCCGCTTTTTTCAGATTGGACACGATCTTACCGGGCAGCGAACCGATATAGGTCCGGCGGTGCCCGCGAATTTCAGCTTCATCACGCACGCCGCCGAGGGACTGGCGAACAAATTCACGACCCGTAGCCCGGGCAATGGAACGGCCAAGCGATGTTTTACCGACGCCTGGAGGACCAACGAGGCAAAGAATAGGCCCCTTAAGTTTGTTGGTCCGCGCCTGCACGGCGAGATATTCCACGATCCGCTCTTTCACTTTTTCCAGTGCAAAATGATCGTTATCAAGGATTTTCTCAGCCTGTTTAATGTCTTTCTTCAGACGGGACTTCTTGCCCCATGGCAGTCCCAGCAACACATCCAGATAATTGCGGACAACTGTCGCTTCCGCAGACATGGGCTGCATGCCTTTAAGCTTTTTATATTCAGCGTTGGCTTTGGTCTTGGCTTCCTTGGAGAGCTTCATCTCTTCGATTTTCTTACCCAGCGCCGACATTTCATCGCCTTCGCCGTCTTCGCCATCACCCAGCTCACGCTGGATAGCCTTCATCTGTTCATTGAGATAATATTCGCGCTGGGTTTTCTCCATCTGGCGTTTCACGCGGCCGCGAATTTTCTTTTCGACCTGAAGAACCCCAAGTTCGCCTTCCATGAAAGCAAAAGCCATTTCCAGACGCTTGACCGGATCGCTCTCGATGAGCAGGCTCTGTTTGTCGGCCACTTTGACGTTTATATTGGCGGCGACCGCATCGGCCAGACGCGATGCTTCGTCAATCTCGCCAAGCTGAACCACGGTTTCGGCTGGCATTTTTTTGTTAAGCTTGGAATAATTCTCAAATTGTTCAATGACAGAGCGCATCAACGCCACTGATTCCGGGCCTTCCACGGACTGCTCGTCGATCAAATCTACTTGCGCCAGCACGAAGCCGTCATCTTTCTCTTCCAGCGAAACATGCTTCGCTCGCTGCTTGCCTTCAACCAGCACCCGAACAGTACCATCTGGCAGCTTCAAAAGCTGAAGCACCGTCGCCACAACACCAAGATCATAAAGTTGATCGCGGGACGGATCATCTTCCGCCGGATCCAGCTGTGCTACCAGGAAAATTTCCTTGTCGCTATCCATGGCCTTTTCCAGAGCCACGACCGACTTGTCACGGCCCACAAAAAGCGGAACGATCATATTGGGGAACACCACAATATCGCGCAGCGGCAACAAAGGCAGCGCCTTGGCTTCGGGATTATCGGCAGATGTGGATTCGGACTGGGACATTTATACTCCAAACTATGGCGCGAGATTCGGTACTGACTGCGCGCCTGTCAGCCTATATGGGGCGCACTCAGATGACTTCAACCACTATAAAACCATCAGAGCAGGAAAGCGGCAATACCGCTAAAAGGGAAGCTTAAAGCCTGCCGGCAGGCCCATACCGCCCGTCATTTTGCCCATTTCCTCGTTACTGACGGCATCTGCCTTATCACGTGCATCGTTAAACGCGGCCGCAACCAGATCTTCCAAAATACCTTTTTCTTCTGCCTTCATAAGGCTTTCATCGATGCTGACCCCAAGTATCCGGCCTTTTGCCGTTGCTTTGACAGACACTAATCCGCCACCGGATTTCCCCTCTACCTCGATGCTGTCGAGCTTGGACTGGGCTTCCTCCATCTGTGTTTGCACGGTTTGCGCGGCCTCCTGTGCCGCTTTGATCATTTCTTCCATAGATTTCATGCTTGTGAACTCCTTGATTCAGGCCGGGACTCAGCCGGGGCCTGCTCTGTTTCATTTTCCAGTAATTCCGCGTCAGGAAAAGCCTCAAAGGCAGCTTTTACCAGCGGTGTATCCAATATAGCCTGTGTCGCGGCATCCTGATCAAGCTGAGCTTGTTCCGAAATGCTGGGCTTTGCTTCGCCCTGCCCTTCTTTTATGGTCCACACGGTACCTGTTGCCTCTTTCAGCGCGTCCGTGATCTTTTTCACGTCAGATGCTGCAATCGGCCGCGCAGATTGATATTCAATGACCGGCGCTGAAAAGCTGATGATACGCATATCAGCTATTAATATGCTTTCCAATATCGGTGACACGCCGCCGATAATATTGATCACACCCTGAAAATCCTGTGGCAGGTTATTTTTAGGGACCTGCTGTTCGGTTTGAGGGTTTTCCTGAGGTTGAGGCTCGACATATTCCGGTTCCGTGATCTGGGCAGGAATATCAGCCACCGGTGCGGGTGGTGCCTCGTGAACAGGTGCCGCGCTCCGTTCCGGAGCAACTTCACCGGCAGTTGGGCTCGCTGGTGCAGCACCTTGCGACAACATTTTGGCCAGTTCACCCGGGTCGGGCATATCGGCTGCGCAAAGCACTCGCAAAAGCGCCATATCACAAGCTTCACGCGGCATATGTGCTTGTTGTACTTCTTCATAACCTTTCAGAAGAAGCTGCCATAACCTGTGGAGAACCGGAAAAGATAATTGCTCCGACCAAGCGCCAAGTTGCGCCTTGGCTTCATCGGACAAGGTAGGGTCATTGGCCCGCCCGACTTTGTATAAAGTCACCTGATGGCAAAGCGACAACAATCCATTCATCAGCGACAGAGGCTCTACACCCACGCGATATTGTGCATCAATCGCATCAAGTAGAGCCTGAGAATCCGCTTCCAGAAGCAGTCCGAACAACCGGCGCACGGCGCTGCGATCAGACAGTCCCAGCATTTCCCGAATCTGCGACGCCTTGACGTCACCGCCTTCTTCCATATCGGCATGGGCAATCGCCTGATCGAGGATAGAAAGGCCATCGCGAACCGACCCCTCGGCCGCTTGGGCAATCAGGTCGAGCGCTTCCTGCTCTGCCTGTACGTTTTCTTTTTCGACGATATGCGCGAAATGGGCGGACAATTGATCCGCCTTGATCCGCTTCAGATCAAAGCGCTGGCACCGAGAAAGCACCGTAATTGGTACTTTATTCACTTCCGTCGTAGCAAAGATGAATTTCACATGGGCCGGCGGCTCTTCCAGCGTTTTCAAAAGCGCATTGAAGGCGTTTTTCGACAGCATGTGGACTTCGTCGATAATATATATCTTGTAACGCGCAGACACTGAGGAATAACGCACAGCCTCGATAATCTCGCGGACATCATCGACACCTGTATGGCTTGCGGCGTCCATCTCAATCACGTCGATAAAGCTTCCCTCGGCAATCGAGCGGCATGGCTCGCATTTTCCGCAAGGATCAATCGTTGGACCACCTTGCCCGTCTTCACCAACGCAGTTTAGGGCCTTTGCAATCAGCCGGGCGGTCGATGTCTTGCCCACCCCGCGCACACCGGTCATCAAAAACGCATGGGCCAGGCGATCGCGCTTGATGGCATTGCCCAGCGTCTGGACCATGGCATCCTGTCCGATAAGCTCGGCAAAGCTGGACGGCCGGTATTTGCGCGCCAACACGCGATAGGGCTGTGCAGCGGCAGGAGCCGGATCGATGGGCGCGTCCACGCCGCCAGCAGCAAATATGTCGGGTGAATCGGACATCGGGAGAGTTTAGGCGCTAGCCGTCAGCTTGTCGAAGCTTAAACAGCGATTGGCCACAAAAGCCTGTTTATATTTTGTGAGTAGGAGCCGGGCGACCCGCAGAAAAATCGTTACGGCTGCTTCCTTCCGGATCTGACCGGGTTGGCGAACACTACGTCCACCCGACTCCCGCTGCGCATATGGCGAGCTTTGTCAGCGGATTCAAGTCAGTTTTGCGTTTATGGTCAATTCTGGCGCGGTGCTATCCAGGCTGCAATTTTCGCAACCTCGACAATAGTTCGTTCGACTATGGCAGCCGATGCGGTTGGACGGTCCGTATAAACCGTCAAAAATCGCGGTTCATCGCCTTCATAACCTGCAAATGATGGCCAGAATATCGCGACATCATTATAGGCCAGACCATCTCCCGCCGTTCCCGTCTTGTTACCTACCGGCCAGCCATAGGGCAGACCCAGGCGAATTCGACCAAGGCCGGTTTTACTGGAAGCCATCGCGTCATATACGATGCTCCAGTTTGCCAATCGTGACTTTCCGCTCATCATACCGTGCATTAATTGCGCAAAAGCAATCGGGCTGGTCGTATCGCGTGGATCGCCAACTTTGTTTTCATTAAGAAACGGTTCAATGCGATCCAGACGGGTGACCGTATCTCCACGGCGACGGACAAAATCCGTAAAGGCTTCCGGACCGCCAATGGCTTTCAATATCAAGTTGGCCGCAGCGTTATCACTCAATTTGACCGTCGCTTTGGCTAGTTGTTCCAGCGTTACCATTTTCTTTGCCGCTATCTGTTCTTCGACAAACGGCGCATAAGGGACCAGATCCTCCTCCGTCACCGCGAAGCTTTTCTTCACATCAACCTGACCTTTATCAGCAGCGTCAACCAGGGCAAATGCAAGAGGCGCTTTGAAGGTCGAACACATAGCAAAGCGTTCATCACCCCGATGAGCCAGAGCAATGCCGCCCTTCGCGTCGGTCAAGGCCACACCGAGACGGCCACCGATACGTTTTTCGAGCTTTGCCAGCCCTCGTCTTGCGGCCGCATCTTGATATTTGAGCACCGCCGGCTCTTGTGCAGACAATGCAAATGGCAAAGCCGCACTGGCAGTTAATAGGGACGAACCTGTGACAAAGTTTCGGCGATTCATCACAGTCACACTCCCTGCATGTTGCGGCTCTCCGCGGGGATATGCACCGTCAAGCCATCGAGATCTGGCGTCAGCGTGATTTGACAGGCCAGACGGCTTGTCCGCCGGGCGCCAGCGGCAAGGTCGAGCATATCCTCTTCCATCTCCGTGGCTTCCGGTAATTTGTCGAAATCTTGGGCATCAACAATCACATGGCAAGTGGAACAGGCCATCTGGCCTTCGCATGTGCCTTCCAAAGGCTGGTCATTAACCTGCGCAATAGTCAACAGATCATCACCATCGGATGCGGTTGCTGTTACCGTCTGCTCACCATCAGCACTGATGAAATTCACTTTAATATCGCTCATGCAAGTTGCGCCTCGACCGCTTCGTTGATTAATTCTGCCGCCATTTCGATATCGTCTAGACTGTTATACCGGCCAAAACCCAGACGAATGGAGGATTTGATTTGCGCTGGTCCAAGCCCCAATGCTGCCAGCACATGGCTCGGGCGACCGGAACCGCTGGCGCAGGCCGATCCCGCTGAAAAAGCGACACCCCGGACATCCGACATCAGGCGGGCCACATCAACGCCATTCCGGCGGATATTGATATTACCCTGATAGCGTTGATCCATAGCGCCGTTAACTGTCCAGTCTGCAAAACAGGATCGGGCTTTATCGGCCAGAGCCTGAATATGGGCTGCATCGACATTATGCCGGTCGGAACAAAGCGCTGCCGCTTGGCCGAACCCTGCGCATAGGGCCGGTGACAGTGTTCCCGACCGGATACCCTGTTCCTGGCCACCACCATGAATCATCGGTGGCAGATCAATTCCCTCACGGACCCACAAGGCACCAATGCCTTTCGGGCCGTATATCTTGTGCGCCGATATCGCTGCCATATCGATATTGTCAGGGATGGTAACCCGCCCATAGCCCTGGACAACATCACACAACATCAGCGCTCCATGCTCGTGCGCCAGATTGGCAATGGCTTCGACGGGTTGAATGACGCCAATCTCGTTATTCACCAGCATCGCGGCGACAAGTGCGGTCTTTTCGTCAATCGACCCGCCCAACTGTTCCAATGACACAATGCCGTCAGGGCCTATCGGATGCCTTTCGACCATGAAGCCATGCTCTTTGTAGGACAGCGCAGTATCACGAACCGCTGCATGCTCGCTGTCGAGAACGATGATTTTGTCGCGTCCGGCGGCTTTCAGGGCATTAGCAGCCCCAAAACCCAGGTTGATGGCTTCCGTCGCACTGCCAGCGAAAAATAGATTCCCGTTACTCGGTAAAAGGCTGGCCACCTGGTCTCGCGCAACCTCGACAGCGGCAGCGGCTTTGCGGCCCAGCATATGCGCGCTGTGCGGATTACCGAAATTGTCGCGCAGCCAGGGAACCATGGCATCAAACACTTCCGGTGCGAGCGGCGTTGTCGCCTGATTATCGAGATAGATCGGTTCTTTGGCCATCGGATCAGCTCTTGGGTGCCGCGCTGAAGATGGATTTCCACTGTTCGATAAAGTCGTAAATTTCTGCGCGGGTGGTATCGCGGCCGATGCTGACCCTGATCACTTCCCGCGCCGTTCCTGCATCAATACCCATCGCTTCGAGCACATGGCTGGGCTTCAGGGTGCCGGAAGAACAGGCACTGCCGGCGGATACCGAAAAACCGGCCATATCAAACTTGATCAGCTGCGTATTTGCCGCCACGCCGGGCATATGATAGCTGCCAATCGTCGCAATTCTTGGGGCGTTCTCTGCTATAACGGCCCCGCCCTCCGTTTTGATGGCATTGTCGAGATGCGCGCGCAATTCAGTAGCTCGCCCTGCCCAATTGGCTGGTGCTTCCAAAGCAGCGACCATTGCCATGATATACGGCAGGTTCTGGGTACCGGAACGATAGCCCTGTTCCTGACCGCCATAAGCATGGAGCAATTTCAGATCCTTGATCAGCAACGCCCCGACACCGGGAGGGCCGCCAAATTTGTGACCGGCAATGATAATCATGTCAGCATCAGGAAGCGGCATTTTGCCGGCTGATTGCGAGCAGTCCGCCAGCAGAATCGCATCGCGGTCCCGCGTTACCTTCGCTAGCGATTCCATATCCTGCATCACGCCGGTTTCGTTGTTCACTGACTGCACAACAACCAGCGCCTGCTCTTTCTCTGCTTTCAGCAGATGATTAAGCCGCATCGGCACCACAAGACCGTTGAGATCAACCGGTATACTGTCCGCACCTTCGGCAAAACGCAAAACCACATCATGCTCAATCGGCGATACCAATTGCCGCACGGGTTTGGTCTGTTTCAATGCCATGGCAATCGCTTCGCTGGCGCCGCTGGTGAAGATGACCTCTCCATCCCAGTCCAGCGCAGCCTTGAATCGCTTTCGTGCATCTTCAAGCATCGCCCCCGCGGCGCGCCCATCTGCATGGGGCGAGGACGGATTGGCCCAATGCGCAAATCCTTCCAGACAGGCCTGCCGGGCGACGTCCAGCATGGGCGTTGTCGCGGCATAATCCAGATAGATGCGTTTCTGCTCAGACATTTTGCTAGGCTAAACCCTTTGACAATTACGGGATTGAGTTGCGGATTATTTCACTCTCTCTATATAGACGCTTCATTCAGCGCAAAAGCTAATCTGCCTTTTGACGCCATTCAAAATTTAATCTTGACCAAAGAATTGAAAAAGCCATGCCTGACGTAATTTTTACCGGACCCGAAGGTCGCCTCGAAGGCCGTTTTAGCCCAGGACCGCGCGACCGCGCACCGGTCGCGATGATCCTTCACCCCCACCCGCAGGCGGGCGGCACGATGAATGATCGGATCACGCAGGCCATGTACAAGACATTTGTGAACCGCGGTTTTGCTACATTGCGGTTCAATTTCCGCGGGGTTGGCCGGTCACAGGGCACATTTGACAATGGCATCGGCGAGCTTTCCGATGCCGCTTCGGCATTGGACTGGGTCCAGAGCATCCATCCTGAAGCGCAAACGACCTGGATTGCCGGCTATAGCTTCGGTGCCTGGATTGGCATGCAGCTTTTGATGCGGCGCCCGGAAGTCCGCGGCTTCATCTCCGTATCTCCGCCGGCCAATATGTATGATTTCAACTTCCTCGCCCCCTGCCCATCTTCCGGGATCATCATTCAGGGCGTGAACGACGAAGTTGTTACGCCAAGCGCAGTGCAAAAGCTGGTCGATAAACTTCGCACGCAAAAACATATCACCATCCATCACGATGAAATTCCGCGTGCAAACCATTTTTATGAAAATGAAATGGAATTGCTTATGGGTTCAGTCGACAACTATCTCGACATGCGTCTGGCGCCAGATTCGCCGATCAAATAAGCTGTTAGTTGGGGCGATCCGGTATCGCACTGCCGCTTTGGCTATCCGAACCTGGGGTCGGTACCGTCCAGATTGCCACGTTGGCAAACATGACCGCAGATGCAATCAGCATCAAAATGCCCTGTTTCCTGTTCTTGCCGGTGCGTATCAAATACACACCGCCAGCCAGCAATCCGGCGCCCGCCAGCATCAAGACAGACAATATCCAATCAGCCAATAGTCCGCTCCTTTTCAAAAATACTGCAGTTATAATGAACTGATTTCAAGCCATGATCACAACCCATCCGATATGGATGAAGTTCGACAAGATGGATGATTATGCTATGGACAAGT
This sequence comes from Parasphingorhabdus sp., assembly GCF_059726685.1. NCBI lineage: Bacteria > Pseudomonadati > Pseudomonadota > Alphaproteobacteria > Sphingomonadales > Sphingorhabdaceae > Parasphingorhabdus > Parasphingorhabdus sp. Next base: position 2,175,165 of record NZ_AP041068.1, on the reverse strand, counting down.
TTAACAAAGAACATAAAAAGAACATATCTGGGATTACAACAGACAAGGACCAAGGGTGCAAAGCGATCTCCCACTATTGATTATGGCGGATATTCCCCCGACATTCCGTCTGGCGGACCTCTCGGTTTCCGGTAAGATGTCAGAGGGTATCAGCCTTACACCCTCGCAATATCAAAGTCGCGACCGGTTGGAAGTAATGACTGGCGGCATGGGTTTTGAGCTGATCCACTACAGTGCCGAAGAGATTAGTCAAAACCTGTCAATTGCCGATCTGGATCATATTTTCTGTGAAGCTTCGGAAAAAAAAACTGGCAGGCATCGGCATTAAACCAGGCAAACACATCGGAGCGGCAAAGCATAGCGATACTGTTAATCGCGCCTTGTTGAAACTGGCTCGATATGTTGGCCAATCAGTCAACGCGCGCACCATTGTCTGGCGGCCGGCTGGATTGCATGTCGGATTTGATTATTTTGTTGGGTCGACCGATCATTACATCTCCGGCGGTCCATTTCCGGTGCTCTCTCAAATCGCCATATCGGAAACCGCAAAGGGCGAATTCGAGACATCCGGCCTGTCCTATTTTTCCGGACAAGAAATAAGGATCACCAGTCCGGACGGCTATGAACCGAATGAAGTGGTCAAACGACTGGTCAGGATCGCCCACGACATTGCCACGAACGGCAAAATCGAAAAGAAAATCGAGACAGACGGCTTTGTTCGGGGAGAGAAACTCCTGATCACACCCGACACCGACGGCTCAATGGTTGAAGTTGCAATTGTCGCGGACAAACCGCAACAATTGCATTAATCAAACATACTATGACTTAAGCGGCTTCTGTAGCCGCGATTGGAGCGGCTTCCCGAACATTCTGGTCAACATGTTCCGCAAATTGCTCAAAATTGTCGATGAACAAGTTCACCAGCTTCTGGGCCGTTTCATCATAAGCCGCCTTGTCTGACCAGGTCGAACGCGGATCAAGGATCGCGCTATCAACACCGGGAACCGATACCGGTACTTCAAAACCGAAATTATCGTCACTCCGGAAATCGCCATCATTCAGGCTGCCGTCTAGAGCTGCGTTCAACAAGGCACGCGTGGCCTTGATCGGCATCCGGTTGCCCTCGCCATATTTACCGCCGGTCCAACCGGTATTCACCAGCCAGCACCGCACACCGCCTTTGGCAATGCGTTCCTTCAATAGATTGCCGTAGACAGACGGATGACGCGGCATGAACGGTGCACCGAAGCAGGTCGAGAAAGTCGCTTCAGGCTCGGTCACGCCGATTTCCGTGCCCGCCACCTTGGCAGTATAGCCGGACAGGAAGTGATACATGGCCTGCTCTGGCGTCAATCGCGAAATCGGAGGCAGAACACCAAATGCGTCAGCGGTCAGCATGATGATGTTCTTTGGAACCGGTCCCATGTTCTTTTCAGAAGTGTTGGGAATATAATCGATCGGATAGGCACCGCGGGTATTTTCAGCTTTGCTATTGTCGTCAAAATCAAGTTCCCGGGTCTCCGGATCCATCACGACATTTTCCAGCACCGTGCCAAAACGGCGGGTGGTCGCGTAAATTTCAGGTTCGGCTTCTTCCGACAAGCGGATCATCTTGGCATAGCAACCGCCTTCAAAGTTGAAGACAGCGGTATCAGACCAGCCATGCTCGTCATCACCGATCAAAGTGCGGCTGGCATCAGCGGACAGGGTTGTTTTACCAGTGCCGGACAGCCCAAAGAAAATTGCTGTATCGCCTTCCGGTCCCATATTCGCCGAACAGTGCATCGGCATGACCGAATCGAGCGGCAGCAGATAGTTGAGCAAACCGAATACCGATTTTTTCATTTCGCCGGCATATGCCGTGCCACCGATCAGAATCAGTTTTTCAGTGAGGTTCACCGCGATGACTGTTTCGCTGCGTGTGCCATGCCGTTCTGGATCAGCCTTGAAACTCGGTAAATCGATAATCGTATATTCCGGAGCGAAACCGGGTAGCTCATCAGCCGTCGGCCGAACCAGCATCGTGCGAATAAACAGATTGTGCCAGGCAAGCTCGTTGATCACCCGAACATTGACCCGGTGCTCCGGCTGCGAACCACCAAACAGGTCCTGAACAAACAAAGTCTCTTTGTCAGCAACAGCTTTAAGGAAATCTTCCTTAAGTGCTGCAAAATGCTCCGGTGTCATGCTGACATTGGTCTTGCCCCACCAAACGCTATCTTCCGTCTCGCCATCGCGAACGATGAATTTATCATTGGCCGAGCGACCGGTATGTTTCCCGGTTTCAACAACCAGAGGACCATCTTTTGCCAAATGCCCTTCCCCACGAGAAACCGCAGCTTCCACCAAAGCGGGCGCGCCGAGATTCCAGTGCTGCTCTGCGGCTGTGGCAAAGCCTTGATCATTTAAAGTTACGGACGACACTTTTGGCACGGTTATTCCCCTATGGCTTGAACTAGGAATGGGCGGTTGCCGGATTCGGCAGGTTTGGAGAGGCGCTTAACTCACCAAAACGAGTCGGTCAAATTACCTAAGTGATAATCAATACCATCATATCAGCATAAGTTGAAACCATGCCGAAAGATAAATATGTTCGCTCCTGGCTGGCCGCCATTCCAGCAGATGCATGCTTGTACAGGCGGAGCGCTTCAACTAGGTCGAATATCAACATAAAGTTGAAGTTTAGAGATAGTCACAGGATAACCCATTTGATGGCCGCCAATATCGCCCTTGTTGATGATGATCGGAACATATTGACCTCTGTATCCATAGCGATGCAGGCGGAAGGCTTTGTAACACGGGTCTATTCCGACAGTGAGGCAGCCCTGCAGGCGATATTGGACAATCCGCCGGATCTGGGCATTTTTGATATCAAGATGCCAAAAATGGATGGTCTGGAGCTGCTCCGCCGGGTTCGTGAAAAAAGCAATCTGCCGGTCATTTTCCTGACCTCAAAGGACGAGGAACTGGATGAAGCCCTTGGTCTCGCCATGGGGGCTGATGATTATATCAAGAAACCATTTTCACAACGGCTGCTGATTGCCCGGGTGAAATCAATTTTGCGCCGGGCTGAACTGGTTAAATTATCGGATGAAGAAGCCGATACTGAGGGATTGGAACCCCTTGTCCGCGGCGGTCTGGAAATGGACCCGGCTCGACACCTCGTCAAATGGAATGGCAGCAACGTCACGCTGACTGTCACGGAATTCATGATATTGGAAACGCTGGCCAACCGGCCCGGCGTCGTAAAAAGTCGCAATCAGTTGATGGACGCCGCCTATCAGGATGATGTCTATGTGGACGACCGGACCATCGACAGCCACATAAAACGACTGCGCCGCAAATTCCGTGAAGTTGACTCGGAATTTGATGCCATCGACACGCTCTATGGAGCCGGTTATCGCTACAACGAATAAGTCTGCAGCCAGTGTCGATGACCCTGAGCTTTCCCTGCGATGGTCTGCGCGGCTGTCGCTGACCACTCGTATACTGGCGGTCAATATCCTCGCTATCGCTTTGCTCGCCGGCAGCCTTTTCTATCTTGATAACTATCGGGATGAACTGACCGACGAACGGCTCAGTCAGGCTCGCTTGCAGACCCAGATCATCAGTGATGCCCTGAACCTCCAGACGCCTGAAAACCGGCAAGACCTTATCACCGAATTTGCGACCCATCTGGAGAGCCGCTTGCGCCTGTATGACGAAAGCGGCGCAAAAATAGTCGACAGTTTCGAGTTGGCGGACCCCACCTACCAATTCAGGGATCCGGAAACAGAGCCCTGGCAGAAAGATGTAGCCCGGGCGTTGGATCAATCGATCGAGTTTATTGTCCTGAGCAAACCGATCACTGCATTCGCAGAACCCGATGATGATATCGGATCGTCCTGGCCGGAGATTGAGCTTCTGTCGGAGGAACAGCAACCCAATAGCGCCGTTCGCTACGCACCTGATCGCACTCCTGTGATCATCGCAGCAGCCCGCTTGCCAAGCAGCAATGAAGTTCTTCTGCTGACCAGTAACGCACGGGACATCACCCGGATCGTGCGGGCAGAACGAGCCAATGTCGTGCTGGTGATTTTCCTGACCGCGATTGTTTCAGTATTATTGTCGCTTTTCCTTGCCCGGACAATCGTCCGACCAATTAGGAAACTCGCCCGCGCCGCCATTCGTGTCCGGCTGGGCCGAGAGCCTGAAATCACAGTTCCCCGTATGCCTGGCAGACGCGATGAAATTGGTCAGCTCGCCCGTGCACTTGCCGACATGAGCGGTGCCCTGCGCTATCGCATCGACGCGACCGAAGCGTTCGCAGCAGATGTCAGCCATGAAATAAAAAATCCACTCGCCTCTCTGCGCTCTGCATTGGAAGGACTGGACCGGGTCGATGACCCCGATCTCAGGCGTCAGCTTCTGGATGTCGCTAATGACGATGTGCGCAGGATTGACCGGCTGATCAACGATATTTCCGAAGCATCCCGCGTCGATGCCCAACTGGCCCGCGCAAAATTTGAACGGGTCGATATCGGCAAAATGCTTGATCAGCTGCTCGCCGCCCGTGAGCAGCGCGATACCAATAAAAACATCAAGATCGCCTTTGCTCGCCCGGGCCGCGGCGTCGCCACAGTCATGGGGGATGATGATCGGCTGGAGCGTGTTTTCAGCAACATTCTTGACAATGCCGTGTCCTTTTCGCCGGCGGACGGGCTAATCGAGATTCTCGCTACGCCGGACGCAGACGAAGTTGTGATTCAAGTATCGGACCAGGGCCCCGGTATAGCCGTCGAGCTGCGGCAGAATATCTTCAACCGCTTTCACTCTGACCGACCGGCAGAGGAAGCATTTGGCAAGCATAGCGGACTCGGTCTCGCCATCGCCAAAACGATAATTGAAGGACATGAAGGTACTGTCCGGGCCATTGATCGACCAGATGGTCAACAAGGTGCCTGCTTTGAAATCCGATTGCCCAAGGCAGCGGAATGACAAAGGAAACGCATCACGCCAGTTGTATCGCCATCGATGGCGCGGGTGTGATGATCACCGGCACTTCCGGATCAGGAAAATCGGACCTTGCCTTGCGATTGATTGATCGCGGCGCTGTTCTGATCAGCGATGATTATGTTGACCTTTCGATGTATCATGACCAGATATTATTGACTGCGCCTGCCAAGATAGCTGGAAAAATTGAAATCCGGTCATTGGGTATTTTTGACTATGCCCATGTGTCTGGCATTCCGCTAATGCTGCAAGTACATTTAAGACCACAACCCGATCGCTTTCCCCTGGATAGCCAGACAGAGACAATCATGACCATCGCCATTCCCACAATCAGCATAAATCCTTTGGAGGCAAGTGCGCCGATCAAGGTGGAAATCGCTCTCAAGCGGCTGTTGCAAGGGGCCAGCGGCACATGACAACGGCAGATACCAAGCATGTCCTGCTGATCACGGGCCTGTCTGGCGCCGGCAAGACGACAGCGCTCAAAACACTGGAGGATATCGGCTGGGAAACCGTTGATAATTTTCCGATCCGGTTGCTCGAAGGCTTGCTAAAGACGCCGCCATCCAGCTCGCGCGGTGACAAGGACCCGCCACTCGCACTTGGTTTTGACAGTCGGACCCGCGGCTTTGACCCTGAAAATCTTATCAAGCGCATCAAAAAACTGCAGGAGAATGAAAATTACCATATCTCCACGCTCTATCTGGATTGTGCCGGCAGCGAACTGGAGCGCCGCTATGGAGAAACCCGGCGGCGACACCCCCTCGCCCTGGACCGTCCGGCAAAAGATGGCATTGCTCTGGAGCGCAGCCAATTTGAACCGATCAGGCGCTGGGCAGATCATATCATCGACAGCAGTGATTTGTCCGCCAATGACCTGCAGGGCCGGATTCGCGAAGAATTCAGTTTGCAGGACACCGATATCACCACGGTAACGATCACCAGCTTTGGCTTTTCACGCGGCCTACCCAATAATATCGACCTGTTGTTCGATGTACGTTTTCTATCTAATCCCTTTTGGGATGCGGATTTAAAGTTGATGACCGGGCTCGACGCGCCAGTCGCAGACTATATTGCCAAAGACCCCGCCTATGCCGAAGCATTGGAAAAATTTGAAGAAATGCTCAAGTTTCTGCTTCCCAAATATGTCAAGGCGGGCAAAGCCTATGTCAATATCGGAATAGGCTGCACCGGTGGTCGTCACAGATCGGTACATATTGCCGAAGTGCTCAGCAAAAACTTGCATGCCGCCGGATTTTCGCCCACTGTCCTCCATCGCAATCTGGCATCACGGCCAATGGAAGCGCTCGAAGCCATGCAGGATCTGAACGGAAATAAGGGTATTTAATCGCAATGATCGGTTTGGTTCTTGTTACCCATGGCCGTTTGGCTGACGAATTTATCACCGCAATGGAACATGTGGTTGGCCCGCAAAAAGCGATTCTGCCCGTTTGCATCGGCCCGCATGATGACATGGAAGAGCGGCGTCAGGAAATTGCCGACTCCATCGAAAAGGTCCAGAATGGAAAAGGCGTTATCATTCTCACCGATTTATTTGGCGGAACACCTTCCAATCTCGCCATTTCACTGATGGACAAGGGCAAGGTCGAGGTGATCGCCGGCGTCAATCTGCCAATGCTTATCCGCCTGGATGGCGCGCGCAAATGCATGGATGTGAGTGACGCCGTTACGGCCGCCAGGGAAGCCGGTCAAAAATATATTAGTGTTGCTTCTGAAATTCTTGGAAGTGACGCGTGAGCGAATATCGCCGGACCGTCGCCATCACCAATAATCGCGGGCTTCATGCCAGAGCCAGTGCAAAATTTGTAACTTATGTCAGCAAATTGCCGGGAGGCCTGACGGTCAAGGTTGGCAAGGACGGTACTGAAGTAACCGGAACATCGATCATGGGTTTGATGATGCTGGGTGCCGCCAAAGGAGACAGCGTCGAAATTATCGTCGCCGGTGATCAGGCCGAAAGCGCTCTGGATAAACTGGCCGGGTTAGTCGTTGACGGCTTTGGCGAGGATTAAGGCCCATGTCTGCCTCTGAACGTCGCCAGATTACCGGCTTTTCCAATCCGACGATCAAGCGTCTCAAAAGCCTGCGCGAGAAGAAACATCGCAAGCGCGAAGGCCATTTTCTTGCCGAAGGCCTGCGCATCCTGACCGAGGCGCTGGAAGCGGGCAAAACCCCGAAATTACTGGTAGTTGTTGAGGATACAGACCTTCACCCGCTAGCTCAGAAAATCGAACAGGCAACTTTCGACGCTGGTGGCGAAGTGATTGAAACCAGCGAGGCGATTATTGCCAAGCTGTCCGGCAAATCCAATCCGCAATCGATTATCGGCATTTACGAAGATCATCCTACGCCGCTGAATGAGCTTGATCGCGGCGATTCCGGAATCTGGCTCGTCGCCCAGGCACTCCGCGATCCTGGCAATCTGGGGACCATTTTACGCACCGGCGATGCAGTGGGCGCTGGCGGATTGATACTGATCGATGACTGTGTCGATCCCTTCTCGGTTGAAGCGGTGCGGGCCAGCATGGGTGCAATATTCACCCAGAATATATCACAGGCTCCGTGGGACGAATTTATCGGATGGCTGCGCGCCGGTGAAGGTCAGCTGGTCGGAACCAGTCTGAATACCGACAAAGACTATCAATCGGTGCAGTATAAAGCCCCTACATTTCTGCTGATTGGCAACGAAGCACAGGGTTTGCCAAACGAATATGAAGGCGCTTGCGATACGCTTGTAAAAATGCCGATGATGGGCAAGGCCGACAGCCTCAACGCGGCGGTTGCCAGCGCTGTGATGGCCTACGAAGTGCTAAACCAACGGCGTAAATAATCGCTGTTCATCAATAGTGATCAATATGCTATCTCAATTCTGGGAGAGAGAAGCATGAAAAAAGCAATATTACTCACACCAGTTCTGTCGTTATTGTTGGTGGCTTGTGGCGACAAAGCGCAGGACGCACCGGTAACCGAAGAAAAACTGTCCGAATATAAAGCCATCGGCACAGAGCCAGGTTGGGCCGTAGAGGTCAATGGCGATGAAATCATCTATAGCTCGATGGAAGCAACCAATGATTTCACCCTGCCCGTGCAAAGGATGACAAAAACTGCAACAGGCTGGGAAGTTAAGGGCTTTAGCGATCAGCATAACATCACCCTCACCATAACATCCGGCACAGAATGCAGTGATGGTATGAGTGACCGCGTATATGCGGATACGGTCAGAACAGCCGTCAGCGGCACCGGTTATCTAGATGGTTGCGGCGGCGAGATATTATCCGGTCCCGACACGCCATAAGCTGCCCTGCAGACAGGTCCTAGGACGGCGCTTATTCTGCAGCTTCGTCTTTGACGTCCCGGTCGTCCTCGATGAGCGCGGCTTCCACATCGTTGGAATAACGCGGCAAGGCCTCAACCTCCGCCACCGGCTCAAGTTCCTTTTTTCCGGTCTCGATGTTGAGTTCCGCAAACTTCCGTCCCGTCGCCATGACGTTGCGCTCAAAACTGCCGACAAATTTGTTGTAATTACCGACTGCGCTGCCAAGGCCCGACCCCATGCGTTTGAGATGTTCGCCAGCCACGGCTAGCCGGTCATACATTTCCTTGCCCAACTGCCCGATCTGCTTGGCCTCTGCCGCCATTTTCTCCTGCCGCCATACACCAGCAACGGTGCGCGCTATCGCCACCAGATTGGTGGGCGTCGCGAGCAGTACCTTTTTCTCGAAAGCATGATCCCATAAATTTGGTTCATGCTCCAGCGCAGCGGAAAGGAAATGCTCGCCAGGCACAAACATGATCACATAGTCGGGCGCATCTTCAAACTGGTCCCAATAGGCTTTTTTGGACAGGCCATCGATATGAGCTTTCATCGAATTGCAATGCCGCGCCATTGCAAAACTGCGCGCATCATCATCCTCCGCCTCAAACGCGTCCTGATAGTCATTGAGCGAGACTTTGGCATCGATGACCAGCTTTCGGCCACCCGGTACGCTGATTACTGCATCGGGACGCAGACGCCCTTCATCGGTGTCAATGCTCTGCTCTGTCACAAAATCGGTATGTTCCGACAGGCCGCAAGTTTCGAGCACATTTTTTAACTGCTGCTCGCCCCAGCGTCCGCGCGACTTTGGCGCGTTGCGCAGGCTGTTAACAAGCCGTGCCGCCTCCTGCTGCACGCGGTCCTGTCCTTGGCGCACTTGCTCGATAGTTGCCGTAATTCCGGCATAGGATTCGGTGCGTTCTTTCTCGATTTTACGGATACTTTCTTCATATGCAGAAAGCCGTTCATTAACCGGTTGCAGCAACTTGGCGATTTTCTCGCCGCCTTTTTCATTGGCCTGGTCAAACCGTTGATCGGCGCGTTCCAGAAACTGGCGCTGGGCGGTTTCGAGCATCTTCGCACCAACTTCGGAAAATTGTGCAGACAGCGTTTCTTTCGCTTCGGTCAATTGCTGCAGCTGTTTTTCATGGTTACGCGCATCTGCTTCTAGAGAAGCGAGAGATTGCCGCGCCTGATCGCGATCATCGCGAATGGAATCACGCTCGGATCGCGCTTCATCCCGCTCCGCCTGTACGCCATCCAGCATGGATCTGAGTGATGTGGCTGTTTCTTCGGCAGCCTTGCTCGAAGCCGAAGCCGCTCGGCCGCCCATAAACCAGCCTGCAACTAGGCCAATAACGAGAGTAACAATAGCTATCAGGAGAGCGACAACAGCGTCCAAGACAAGCCCTTTCAATTGGAACGAAAGGAGAACCTAGACTGTGGGGCGCTTACATGCAACAGGGCTTTTGTCCTGAAATTGCTTCAGGATGGCTGAACAACCAGACTAGGCCGCTTCCTTGCGGTGCTTTGCCAGTTTTTTGAGTACCATTTGCCGCTTCAGGCGGGACAGATGGTCGATGAACAATATGCCCTCAAGATGGTCCATCTCATGCTGCAAACAGGTCGCGAGCAGGCCGTCCATCTGTTCTTCATATTGTTTCCCGGTCTCATCCTGCCAGCGTGCAGTTATGGTCGCAGGCCTCTCTACGTCGGCATATTGTTCAGGCACCGAAAGGCAGCCTTCGCTATAGACATTCAAATCCTCTGATGGATTGAGAATCTCGGGGTTAATGAACACTTTGGGATCGCGAACGACCTCATGGTCATGATCGCAATGCTCGCCATGTTCATGGTCATGTTCCACAGGCTCTTGCAGGTCGATGACCAATATCCGCTTGGGAACACCCACCTGAATCGCGGCAAGGCCAATGCCCGGTGCGTCATACATGGTTTCAAACATGTCGGCGATCAGCGTTTTCAGCTCGTCATCAAACACGGTAACCGGCTCTGAAACGGTTTTCAGGCGCGGATCGGGAACTTCAAGAATAGGTAATATGGACATGCGCGAAATTTAGGGATTCTACCGGGATTCGTCAAGGACTGGTGACCACGCTCAATCGCCACTAATAGGTCTGCGCGAACGCAGCGCCTGCGCCAATGTCCCTTCATCAAGATAGTCAAGTTCGCCGCCCACCGGTATGCCATGGGACAACTGGCTGAGACGCAATGGATAATTTTCGAGCCGCTCGGCAATATAATGGGCGGTGGTCTGGCCCTCCAATGTGGCATTCATGGCCAGAACGACCTCGTCAATGCCGCCTTGCTCCACCCGCTTGATCAGCTTATCGATGGCAATATCTTCGGGTCTCACGCCGTCTAATGCCGACAGCCGCCCGCCCAGAACGTGGAATTTGCCGGGAAAGAGACGCGATTTATCGAGCGCCCACAGATCCGACACTTCCTCGACCACACATAGTGATTTCGGATCCCGCCGCGGATCGCTGCAAATCTGGCAGGGGTCCTGTGTATCGACATTGCCGCAAATGGCGCAGGTGACAAGATTGGCATCAACCTTTTCCATCGCCGCCAATATCGGCTTCATGGTTGTTTCGGGGCGCTTCAGCAGATGAAGCACCGCCCGCCTAGCCGAGCGCGGACCCAAGCCCGGAAGTTTGGACAGAGCCTGAACCAGATTTTCGATTTCTTGCGATGCCATGATTTGACCTTTAGGGCCATGATGTGCGTGCTGCCAATATAAAATCATGCTGTCCTACACGGACGAGTTTGGTTAGGGAGACTGCATGACTCACAAACCCATTGAATTCGCGACATTCAAGGCGTTACGAAACGAATCCGTATTGTCACCCCCACCGGATGGACGGGGTGAGAATTGTGTGAACTTTGGAGTGACCAAGAGCTCGCACGGTCGCAGGATTACCCCTGTGATTTGTGTGAACTTTGAACGGTATAATTGCGAAACAAAAGATGCCGGCTGGTGCTCCGCACTTGATGCGGAGCCTAGGATGGCTGCCGCGCCCGTCTGCTCTGGGCTCCGCATCAAGTGCGGAGCACAAAAACTGGAAGCTGGCGAAAAGCGCTCTGTGAACTGTGTGAACTTTGGAACCGGCGATATTATGCACCAGGTGCAATTATGACCACCGAAACGCCTACAAAACTGCGCCTGGCATTCATGGGCACACCGGAATTTGCTGTACCGGCCCTGCGCGCTTTGCATACGGCGAGACACGAGATTGCTGCTGTCTATTCACAGCCGCCGCGCCGTGCCGGGCGAGGAAAGAAACTAACCCCATCACCCGTGCAAAAAGTCGCAGAGGAATTGGGATTAGAAGTCCGCGTGCCGGTTTCCTTGAAGAGCGAGGAAGCTAAGGCGGAATTTGCCGCGCTTGATCTCGATGCCGCTGTGGTGGCGGCTTATGGCTTGATCTTACCGCAAGCGATATTGAATGCACCCAAAATGGGGTGCCTGAATATCCACGGATCGCTGTTGCCACGCTGGCGTGGTGCGGCTCCGGTACAACGGGCGATACTGGCGGGTGATGAGGAAACCGGCATAACCATCATGCAGATGGAGGCCGGTTTGGATACCGGCCCGATGCTGCTGAAATCCAGCACGCCGATTGCGGAAAAAACCGCAGGCGAACTGACCGAAGAGCTAGCGCAAACAGGTGCTGATCTGATGGTGCAATATCTCGCAAATCCGGAAGACTATCTGCCTGAGATCCAGGATGATGCACTTGCCACCTACGCCAAGAAGATCGAAAAGCAGGAAGCCCGTGTGAACTTTGATCAGCCCGCCAGAGCGGTACTGCAGCAGATCCGCGCATTTAATCCCGTGCCGGGCGCATTTTTCGAATTTGGCGGCGACCGCTATCGCGTCCATGCTGCGGAGCTAATGGATACATCCGGTTCAGCGGGAATATTGCTCGATGAACAAATGACAATCGCCTGTAGCGACGGGGCGATCAAACCAACACTCATTCAAAAAGCAGGCCGTCCGAAACTGACGCTGTCGGAGTTTCTGAACGGCACCCAAATTCCCGTAGGCACATCGCTGCAATGACCCGTTTTGCAATCACTCTGGAATATGATGGTCGCCCATTCATGGGCTGGCAGCATCAGGATCACGGCCCCAGTGTCCAGCAGGCTGTTGAAAATGCTATTAAAACTATCACCCAGCAAGAGATTCGCGTGTTCGCCGCTGGCCGCACGGACGCGGGTGTGCACGCACTGGGCATGCGGGCACATTTTGATCTCGAGACAAGGTTGACGCCCTTCCGGTTGATGGAGGGCTTGAACGCCGGACTGCGTCCGCATCCGGTTGCAGTGCTGGCTTGTGACATTGTCGATGATGACTGGCATGCCCGCTTCAGCTGCATCGGACGGCGCTATGTCTACAAGATCACCAACCGCCGCGCGCCGCTAACACTGGATAAGGGGCAGAGCTGGCAGGTTGCCAGACCGCTGGATGCCGGGGTGATGCATGATGCCGCGCAGTTGCTGGTCGGGCAGCATGATTTCACGACATTCCGCTCCACCCAATGTCAGGCGCAGAGCCCGGTGAAGACCTTGGACAGCATTTCCGTCACGCGCTTTGGCGAAGAGATTGAGGTGGAGGTCGCGGCGCGATCGTTCCTGCATCATCAGGTGCGCTCGATGGTGGGTTGTCTGAAACTGGTTGGCGATGGGAAATGGGCGCGTGATGATTTGCTGAAGGCACTAGAGGCAAAAGACCGCGATGCGCTGGGGTTCAACGCGCCGCCGGACGGGCTCTATTTTGTCGATGCGATTTATCCGAAGACGGAAGAGCCGTCAGAGACCGAATAGGCGCTGCAAGGATTTATCGAGCATCAGCAATTGCCAGAGCAAGCGGCTGTTATCCGCCTTTCCGGCGATATGATCATCGGCCACTTTGCCTAGGGCCTGTTGATCAAACCAGCCCATCCGGGCCAACGCCCCGGCACTGGAGATATCTCGAGCTTCATCAGCCAGCGGCCCGCGAAACCAAGCGGCAATCGGCGTCACAAAGCCCATTTTTGGGCGATAGAGGATATCTTGCGGCAGATAGCGTTCCATAGACTTTTTCAGCAGATATTTGCCGGTCCCGCGACGCACCCGCAAATTGGTCGGCAGCCGGGCAGCAAACTCCATCAGCTTATAATCCAGCAAAGGCTCCCGCGCCTCAAGGCTTACCGCCATGCTGGTCCGATCGACCTTGGTCAGGATATCGCCTGGCAACCACATTTTCATGTCGGCATATTGTGCCTGATCGAGACCATTTCGCGCCGGTGCACTCTCCATCAGGTCGATCATCCGGGCCTCGCCCTGATAGCCATCCAACTGCTTGGACATCGCATCGGAATAGATCACATGACGGCCCGCTGGCGTAGTCACCCCAACCGCTTCCGCGTAACCTTCCGGTCCGGAGCGGGCGAGAGACTGCAAGGTAGACTTGGCGCGCAGTGGCCGCGGCGCCCAATCCGCCTTGGGATAGATCTTGCCGAGCCAGCCCAAAGCCGGACCGCGAAGGGATTGCGGGATAAGACCCCTCACCCGTTCTTCGGCATGATGAAACACATGGCGGCGATAACCGGCCAGCGCTTCATCCGCACCGTCACCCGACAATGCGACGGTCACATTCTCCCGGGCCAGCTCGGCTACACGATAGGTCGGCAAAGCAGATCCATCAGCAAAAGGTTCATCAAAATGGTCGGCCAGCCTATCAATCAGGCCGAAATCATCCGCCGCCACGGTTCGTGCGCGGTGATCGGTTTTGAACCGTTCCGCCACCCGTTCGGCATAGCTTGTCTCGTCCAGCGACGCCTGGTCAAAACCGATGGAACAGGTTTTGACCGGCTGCCGGCTCTTCTCCGACATCAATGCAACCACCGCACTGCTGTCCACACCGCCGGACAGGAACGCCCCTAAGGGCACGTCAGCAATCATCCGGGAGCCGACCGCATCTTTCATCAGCGCAATCAGCTCTTCTTCAAGCTCCGCCGCCGAGGCCTTGCTGCGCTGGCTGAAATCCATATCCCAGTACTGGATGGGCGCTGGTTCCGGCTTGCCTTGTTCGAGCAGCAGGTAGTGCCCAGCAGGCAGTTTCTTGACACCCTTCAACAACGACCGGTGATCCGGCACATATCCGAACGCAAGATAGTCATCGACAGCGCGCATTTCCGGTTCGCGGCGCAACAAGGGGTTGGCGAGCAAAGCCTTCAGCTCCGATCCGAATAAGATGCTGCCATCCGATACCGGTGCATAGAAAAGCGGCTTCACGCCCAGCCGATCCCGCGCCAGAAAAAGCTGTTTGGTGCGCTGGTCAAATATCGCAAAAGCGAACATGCCATTGAGCCGCTTCAGGCAATCGACACCCCATTGACGCCAAGCGTAAAGAATGACCTCGGTATCGCTGCTGGAGGTGAATTGATGGCCAAGCGATTCGAGTTCCACCCGGACGTCCTGAAAATTGTAGATCTCGCCATTATAGCTGATCACCTGCGCGTCATCAGCAGTCAGCATCGGCTGCGCCCCGCCTTCCAGATCGATGATCGACAAGCGGCGATGACCCAGACCGACGCCCGGTGCGGTCCAGATTCCGGAACCATCAGGTCCGCGGTGAGTCAGGCTGTCCGTCATTTTGCGCAGGCGAACGGGATCAACCGGCTTGGCCGTCTCCAGATGAAATATTCCCGCAATGCCGCACATGATGTGCGCCCTAGCGCAGACCTGCCATTTCGTCAGCCACTTTATCGAGGGGGCCCAGCGCCTTACGGAAATCATCCATGGCCGCCGCTGGTCCACCTTCATCGGTTTTTTCAGCGGATATCAGGATTGCAACGGCCTGCTGGTTGCCACCAAGCAATTTGCTTTTCAGAGTTTCAAGCTTCACGGCCGAGCCGCTGCCGGTCAGTATGTTTCCGACGCGGTAGAAGGACTGGACGTCGCGTACCACCGGACCGGGCGCCGTTATCTGTATTGCCTTGCCTGATGCGGGCGCTGGCAGATTCCGGCTCCAGGACCAGTCCGTGCCGGGATCAAAAGCGCCCTGCCCATAGCCAACAATCTCGCGGCCATCTTCCTGCCGGTCATATACGGCAATGGCGAGATCAACCTCTGCACCACTTGAGACATGGCGATAGCGACCGAGCAACTGATGATTGGAACCATCAAATCGCGGCTGCCAGTCGAATTGCGGACGATAGTCAACCCGCTCCCAGCCAACAACTTTTGGAAGAGCGATCTTGTCCGGTACCGACGAACTTTGCACAGCCAACGCCGATGTCCACAATAGGGGTGCCGCGATCATTGCTGCCATCGCGATCATGGCGTGAACTGGCGCCAGCTTTGATCCGGTTGAACCGCTTTGTGCAATTGCATCGCCATCAATCATTGGTTCGTCAATCTTGCGATCGAAAAATGGCCAGCCAATGATCATGATCAAGGCAAGCACAAATGCGAAGAAGAACCAGCCATAGAAGATATGATCAAAGCCCGTCGCAAAATCAGTGGTGGTATGATGCGCGATATAGATTGTTCCAAATGCGCGAATGCCATTAGCAAGGATCGGCACCGCCAGCGCTGCAAACATGAAGGCCGTTCGGCGCTGCCAGCTCTGGAAACATATATTGCTGACCAGCGCACCATAGGCGACCATTGCAATTAAGAACTTTACACCGGAGCAGGCCTCCGCCACTTCAAAATAGCCAGTGGGCGTGGAGATAAAAACGCCATCGATAAAAGCTGGAATATTCGCCCAACCAAGAAAAACCATCGACATTTTCGCCGTGATGGTTTGCAGAAACGGGACAAACTCCTCGCCGAAAGGCACAAAGAAAAAGCTGTAAAACAACGGAAAAATAAGACCACGCATAACCTTTGGACCAAGCAATGTGATGACAGCACCTTGCAACATCATCACCAGTCCCAGCTGGCGTGCGAAGGAAACACCGGCCGCCTCACCCAGCAACCAACCGCCGGAAGCCGCGCCGATCCACAGCAATCCCGGCGTCCAAATCGCCGGAGTGATTTTGGCCAGTTCCTCCAAGCGCTGGTGCACCAGCCAGACGATGATCGGGACTATCAGCAGACAGTGATTATAGGTTGAAACGTTCCACCAGGCATCCAGCATCGCCAGGCCGTCCCGCCAGAACAGGACTAATATCGCAGCGACCGTCAAACCCACCAGTCGCAGATGCTTTGCCCAGAGGGTCGCGCCAACAGCGCCCTCTGGTGCGTCCATGGACCGTTCAATAGCCGCGCTGCTCATTCCACCGCCTCGGCCATGATGTTTTCATCAAAACCACACAGCTCGGCGATGCCAGCGAGCTGTGTTTTCCAGCTGTAATTTGAACGGATCAAAGCGCTGGCTCTCTCGCCCAGCGCTTGCGCCTTGGCAGAATTTAATAACAGATCGCACACCAGCATTGCTTCCTGCTGCACATCGTCAGCGACACAAAAATGCTCGCCATTTGCAGCTTCAATGCCTTGCGCCGCAGCATCAGAAGCCACAACCGGCTTGCCCATAGCCATGGCCTCAAGCACCTTGTTCTGTATACCCCGTGCAATACGCAATGGTGCGACAACGATATCCGCTGCCTTTAACCAGCTGCGAATATCGTCAACACTGCCCATCACCATCGTGTTATTTGATCCATCCAGCCTGATAACGTCGGCCGTCGGCGCGCGTCCGACAATGGCGAATTGTGCGTCAGGGTGGTGGTTCAGAATTTCCGGCATTGCCTCTTTTGCAAAACTGACAACAGCTTCGATATTCGGACGATAATCCATCTGTCCGGTAAAGATGATCAGCGACCCTTCATGAGGAAGATCGACTGCGCTCACCTTTGCCGGATCATAAAAATCAAGATCAATCCCGTTGCCGACGGCTTTGACTTTCTGGTCATCAAGCCCCGAGCGCTGCCGAAACAATTCTGCTTCAGCGTCACTCACAAAAAGCGAATGGTCGGCAAAGGTTGCAACCCGTTTTTCAAATGCCCTCAGCAACCTGCCTTCGCGCCGGTTGATCCATGCCATTGGACCAACCCCGTCGTCCGCATAGCTTTCAAACTTGGCGCTATCGACGTCCACAAAATCCATGATCACCCGACCGGGGAAATCGGCTGGAACAAATTGCGCCATCTGTCCTGAAAATACGAAAATGCAATCAATCGACCGGGTCTTCAGTGTGTCCCGAACATATGTCTGAATTTCACGACTCTGAAAGGACGTCAGCGAAACCGGTTTGCCAGATGCAAGCGCCTCAATCCCGGCCTGCCAGTTGGGTTTGTTCCGCCTGACAATTTTCGATGATGCCAGGAGTGTTCTGATATCTCTATCTTCGTTGGCCTCGGCTTCGTCATCGGCAAAACAAGCCAAATGTACCGGTCGATATTCCATCAGCCTGCGCAAGATATGATGCGCACGAATTTTGTCTCCACGGTTCGGCGGCCATGGCACACGATGGGTCAGGAACAATATCCCGCCCATCAGCCCAAACCTTTGGCGATCATTGGTCCCAGACGGTTTGCAACAGACAGCGGCAGTTTTTGCCAAAGCGCCACTTGCAGCCGGTACTTTGGACTCATCGGATTAACATCACGGGCTTCTTCTCCGTCTGCCGTGCGAACAGCATAGGATAAAGGCTCCGGTTCAAAACCCCAGTTTTTCTTGAACGAATAGGCACCCGTTCCGATCTTTGATCGCCCAAAATCGAAACGCCCGCATCCCCTTTGCCGTGCGTGATTCATCAGCGCGTAGTACATGATGTCATTGGCCCGTAAACGGCGCGCATCATATGTACCGCCGCCCCAATAAGGCATGACCGTGTCCCTGTGATAAAGGCTCAATACACTGGCAACAGCTCGACCATCGCTTAAGACAGTCAGTATGTCCGCATCGGCCCCGAAAGCATCCATGACCGCATCAAATAATGCCTTGGGAAATACCGGCGTACCGAGGTTCCGAACACTTTCCGCATAGACAGCATAGTGATCTGCCCGATCCTCTTCGTCCGATCCGATCCTAATGGTCAGATCGTTTTTCAGCCCCTTGCGAACCTCGGCTCTTTGTTTGCGCGGAATGGCTAGCAACTGACTGTCGTCATCGTCCGCCAGATTGGTCACGAAACCTGCGTAGACATCGTTCTTGTTCTGCCACTTTCCACGCGGTGCTGGACCGCCTCTTAGTTCAACGGTTGGA
The DNA here is from genome assembly GCF_059726685.1 of Parasphingorhabdus sp. Lineage (NCBI taxonomy): Bacteria > Pseudomonadati > Pseudomonadota > Alphaproteobacteria > Sphingomonadales > Sphingorhabdaceae > Parasphingorhabdus > Parasphingorhabdus sp. The sequence goes on along the minus strand of NZ_AP041068.1, from coordinate 2,156,615 downwards.
AAGCTATGCGTTTCTGCAAAATCCCAAACGACATCCGCAAGTGTTTCTGTGGCTTGACTATCAACACCCAAAATACCGCCGCCGACGGCGAAACCCGAAGACACCAATGCGCGACCGAATAAAGCCGAATGGATAAGATTTAACGGCAATATGGCCTGCAATTCGCCAGCGGTATTCTCTGCCAGCATGTAACGCCAGCTGTGACCACATGCCTTTGAAACCGCAAGCACCCATGCTGGCCTGTGAAAGGCTGTACCCTGTGGATGATCGTTGATGAACTGGTCAATCCGCGCCAGCTCGTTCCGGTCTTCCTGATCCAAGATGCGGACCATGATGGCCTGCGGTGCAAAGGCCATGTTCATTGCGCCAACTCGGCTTCCAGCGCAGCCAGTTCGTCCATTCTACCCCACATATGATCCTGACCAACACGGATCAGTTTGGATCGCATCGTACTCAGCTTTGTGTAGTGACGTAGCTTTGACTTGAGTGGCGCATTGTGAACACGGGGTTGCTGGGGATCAATCTCCCAGGGATGAAAATAGAATATCGCGCCGCGGCCGTCATCCTTCTGCATTTTGCGGATGGCACGATCATAAAGCATATATGGGAGCAGCCGGAAAAAACCGCCTCCGCCAGAAGCTAACACCCGGCTCCCAACCTGTACCGTGGTCACCGGCAGTTCAATCAAATCCGATCCGGCAACTGGCTTCCACGCAAAGCGCGGCGATCCGGACCAACCATAATGGTCGTGCCTGATAGGAGCCACACTGGATGAATAGCGATAGCCTTGCTCTGCCAATATCTCATGCGCCCAAGGCGTGCGCTGATCGATGGAAAAGCTGGGCGCGCGATAACCAGTAACGGCTTGCCCTGAAGCGTCTTCCAAAATCTTGCGTGTGCGATCCAGATCATAGCGAAACTGGTCCGGTGTCAACGTGAATACGCGCGCGTGATCATAGCCATGGCTAGCGACCTCATGCCCTGCCGCGCTAATGCGCTGCATCAATTTCGGATAACGTTCCGCCACCCATCCGAGTGTGAAGAAAGTGGCTTTAACTCCCATCTCAACGAAAAGGTCCAGCACGGCATCGCTATTGTGTTCGACACGATGCTCCAGGCCATCCCAATCGGTACGATCGATTACCGTTTCAAAGGCACCAACCTGAAACCAGTCTTCGATATCCACAGACATGGCGTTGAGCAAAGCATTGGCTTTTCTCGCCTTATCGATGGGTTCAAGCCGCGCGCCCTGCATTGACATAGCTTTCCTTGCTCCGGACATCGCTTTCGACCCAATCCACCAGCATCGTCAAGACACGGTGCAGACTTTCTTCCTGGCCATCCATGCGGGACTCAAGTGCCGACAATTGCCTGGAAATACTATCCAGCTGATTCAATACTGCACTATCCACTGCAGGTTCAACAGCTTCCGGCGCCTCCGCAACTTCTGGTTCAACAGATGTCGGCTCAGGAACAGCATCTGCGCTTCTAAACGGCAACACCTCATGGTCTGTCGGAACTGTTTCCTCGGAAACCGCTACAACAGGCTCAGGCACCACAGGATCAGCGGCCCGCTCGGGCTCAGGTTGCGCCTGGGAAACTTTTGCCGGCTTTTCCCATAACGGGCTTTTCACCTTAGTCAGATCAATGTCTGTTTCCGGCTCAGCAATGTCGACTTCCTCACCGTTCAAATCAGCCAGCACACGGCCGACCAATGGTTGATCAATCAGTTCAGCGTGCTCCACCGCACCCATGAGCAGGACACGGCTCATCAATGTGTTGATCTTCCTCGGGACCCCGCCTGTTTCACTGAACAGTAGGGCAAATACATCAGAGGTAATCTTCGGACGCCCTGACCACCCGCTTTTGGATAGTCGGTGGGTGATATAGGGTTCGATTTCATGCGCTTCCATCGGTTCGAGATGGTGATGCGCGATCACCCGTTGACGCAGTTGTTCAAGACGGTCGGATTGTTGCAGCATATCCCGAAATTCAGGCTGTCCGAGCAGGAATATCTGCAACAGCGCCTGACCACCAAGTTGAAAGTTGGAGAGCATACGGAGCTCTTCCAAGGCACCTGCAGGTAGATTTTGCGACTCATCGACAACCAGCAGGCACCGGCGTCCGGCACGTGCTTCGGCATGAAGAAATTCTTCAAAGGCGCTGAGCAGCTGCGCCTTGTCCATATCCTCGGTATCAATATCGAAGTTGTTTGCGGCAACCCGGACAATGTCTTTGCTATCCAGCGCGGTCGTCACAATGCTGGCAGCGGTCAGACGTTCACGGTCGATAGTCGCCATCAGGTGGCTGACCAAAGTTGTTTTACCAGCGCCTACGTCGCCTGTAATAACAATGAACCCCTCTCCCTGCGCCAAACCATAGCCGAGATAGGATAATGCCTTGCGGTGCGTCAGGCTTTCAAAATAATAATGCGGATCCGGCGTCAGCTGGAATGGCCGGCTTTTCAGTCCATAAAAAGTTTCATACATACTGGTATCTCCCACCCACACTCGCGGTGATATTGCTAAAATTCATATTGCAGCCCAAGCAATGCAGATGCCGTAAGCTCACTGTCAAAGCCGTCTTGCTGAAAGCTGTCGAGACCAACAGCGGCGGTCCCATTCAATCCTGGAATAATCTGGCGATAATAGGCCGCGTTGGCACCCAGTGCGAGCACGTTAGGCGCTCCGGCAAAGCCACTATCCAGCAGATTTGCGTAAACATTGGTATCGAAGCTGGATCGGGCATCAATCTGGCGTCCGATCGACAGGTTGGCATAATAGTTCTGATCAACCAGACCATCGACATTGGCGAGACCACCCAGTTGTGATGCAATGAACCGGCGGCGCGAATAGCCAGTGGCCAAAGACGTGTTCCAACCATTATAGCTATAAGCCAATTGTGCGTTTACGCCGCGCGCCCGGAATGATGACGAGGCAGCAGATTGCAATGCATCGTTGATGCAAAGGCTGCTGGTTTGTCCAAAGGCACATCCATTCAGTTCACCGCTCAACGGGTTGCGATTGCTGGTGAAGCTGGTTCCCAGAGAATCGAGATTATCATTCAGCAAGTTACCGAAGCCGGATACCGTGTCATAAACCGAGACGTTGAGCGATGTGTTCTCATTAGGCTGATACCCAAGGCTACCGGCATAAGTCGTGCTGCCATAACGTCGGCCGATACGTGCTTCCAGCGAAGTCCTTCGGCTAGGACGCCACAGCACACCGGCATCCCAGATCAGGCCATCCTGATCGTAAGACAGCAAACGCGGAGATGCTTCATCGGTTACCAACCGACCATCGCTATCGACAACCGGATCACCGTTAACGTCCCGCAGGGCGTCACGTTCGGAAATTTCGATGTCCTCATAACCGACACCACCTACCAGTGCGACGGTAGGCGTAACCGGAACCGTTACATCGGCGCGCGCGTATTTGCCCTCAAAACGCTGATCCAGCTGACCAGCATCTTCACGCTCATAACCCGCACTAACAGACCAACCGAAGGGAAGGTCGCGTGGCTGCATTCCGACGCTGGCACTGGCTGAGTGGCTAACGCTGTCGTCGAAAATATCAATCGGCAACTGCCCCGGAGGCAATATGCCAGTATCTTCGCTTTCGACCTTTGTATAGCCAACGCGGTAATTGGCGTTCACATCCAGCGCACCAATATTGGTGGACAATGATGGTCCAGCATAAATTGAGTAAACCTGCGTGACATTGTCGATATTTCCGACAGTATTGGTTGGCGATTCCCCACGCAGATCGATGCGGCTGCGCGTCGCAATACCGCCTGCTTCCAGTGCGAGAACGTTAGGCACGACTTGCACACTGCCGCGAGCAAGGCCGCTCAAAATATCATCATCGCCGATATCATCTTCATAGAAAAAACGGCGCTCATAGCGCACATTCACTTGCGCTTCTGCCTGACGGGTCTGGATGGATGTTTCGAGGCCCGCGGCAACTGTCGTGTAGGTCAAGACCTCCGAACCGTTTTTCAGGTCGGCGACCAATACCTGTTGTACTTCGAGATAGGGTGTAACCTCAACATTGCGGCTTTGCGCCTGTGCAGGCTGCACGGCAACCATGGCCAGGGGAACCAAAACTGCTCCCTGCCTGATTAAGTTCATGAACTTACTCTTGCTCACGATTATTCTCCATATCCATAATAGGATCCAAAGCTCCGCCCGGTCGGCGAGAATTTCGTACCGTTGAGAAGCAATTGGATATTGTCACAGCCAGCCATCAAACTAAGCGCGTCACGCAGGGCTGTTTCGGTTGTTTCATCCGCTTTGACGACCATCACCACCTGTCCGACATGGGTCGCGAGCACGGATGCTGGCGAGGCCGACAAGGCGGGCGGTGAATCAAAAATAACAATTCGGTTGGGATTGTTCTGGGTTAACCGGTTGAGCACCTCTTGTGTCCGCGAAGAGGCAAGATATTCAGTGTCCGCATTAGTCTGCTCGCCCGCCGGCAAGATCGCCAGACCGGCAATATCGGTATGAATAATACAGTCCTCGACCGGCAATTGCGGATCCGCCAGCGCATCCATCAGGCCCTTGCTGCCTTCCAGGCCAAGACTGGACAAAATGCTGGGCTTTGCGAAATCAGCGTCGACGAGCAGCACCTCATTGTCTTTTTCTGCCGCAATGGACAGAGCCAGGTTAAGGGCGCAAAATGTCTTGCCTTCATTCGGATGTGCCGAACAGATGAGAATGCGTTCACCATGTGGCAGTCGCGCCTGCTTGGTCGTTCCTTTCGCTGCCAGCAAAAGCTGTCGCTTGATGATACGAAACTCTTCGGAAATGCCGGTGACGGGACCATCAGGCACAACAAAGCCCGCTTCGCGCAGTTTCTCACGATCAACGATGACACGCGGGCCATCGTAAGCAGGAGCGCGATCTGATGCGGCTGGCACCATCGGCCGTTTCGTTATTTCGGGCGGCAAAATTTCCGGCCCATAGTTTTCTATCGGACCACCCTTTTTCGATGGGACATAGTCATAGACCTGCCCTGCGCGTTCAAGCAGAGACCCTGATTTACTGAGAGGATTATATTTGTTCATCTTCTTTCCTCAAGCCACCATGCCGCGCTGAATAAATTCGACGACCATCAGCAACGCAAAGACACCAACAAGGGCACCACCGGCGCTGTAGAACAGGCGCATTTTCTTTTGTCTTATGGCCCTTTGGCTGCTCGTCAGGATCTGCGAAACCGAGCCTATAACCGGCAGTCCACTAGCCTTTTCAAGCCGTGCCGACGTCGGATAGCTGGTCTGCAATTGCCCCATGGCAAAAGCCGCACCAACACCGCCCCCAACACCGACAAACAGAACCATCGCCAGCAACAGCGGCCGGTTAGGTGCAGCGGGAGACCTTGGGCTGGAGGGAGGATCGATCACCTTGAATTTTACCGAATCTGTTTCCGATTCCACCTGTCCGCGCAGTTTGATCTGCTCCCGGTCTTGGAGCAATTTGTCATACTGGCTTTTCAGCACGTCATAGTCGCGGTTTATGCGCGCCATTTCAGCAGCAACTCCGGGCTCCAGAGACTGCTTGGACATCAGCTGCGTCATATCCGCCTGAATCGCGTTTTTCCGGGCTTGCAAAGCGGCAACCGAGGCTTGGCGCTCAGCGCGCATGCTTTGCAGTGAGCTATAAGCGGGATTTGGCGTTCCATAGGCGCGTGAACCTTTGGGCTCTGCTGCAACCTGTGCACGCAAAGCGGCAATTTCGCTTTTCATGGCAATGATATCCGGATGGCTATCCGTCCATCCTCGCGCTCTGGCCGATGCCAATTTGCCTTGCGCCTGCGCCAACTGACCACGTGCGCCGCCGCCTGAACTGGCACCTCCAAATCCCGGAGTGGCAATTGTTGGCGGTGTTCCCGACAACTGACCGTTCAAGGCTGCCAGTGAGCTGGATGCAGAGGCCAATTGCGACTCAATCTGTCGAAGCTCTGCCCGTGATGCTTCTATGCGCTGGCTGATTGAGCCGACACCGGGCAAAAGACCAAGATTTTCAGTTTCAAACTGTACGCGCTTCTGCTCTGCTTCCTGCAAGGCCTTTTCACGGGTCGCAAGCTGGCCATCCAGAAATTTCAGTGTCTGCGTTGTTTCATCACGGTCACCGGACAGGTTTTCTTCAACGAAAATATCGATCATCTTTTGGACAATAGCGCGCGACAAAACAGCATTTTCTGCATCTGAGAAATTGCTCGCAGATGATTTCGCCGTAATCTCGAAAAGATTATCTTTTTCCGATTTGATCTCGATGTTTTTGCGCAACATCTCAACTTTGCCAGCCAATTCCCGGTCGCTCGCAACCGACAGATTCAGATCAGTCCCACGAACCACTTTTTCGAGGTTGATGGTAGAAGCCAGCGTTTCTTGGACCCGGTCCATATTCTTTTTACGGTCGCGGGATTCGATACCCACCTTGTCAGACAGGATGGACTGCATTTCGACAAAGACGCGTGCTTTGGATTCATAGCTATTCGGAATCAGCGCAACGACCAGCCATCCCAGCAAACAGATGCCCCAGGCGACAGCCAATGCCAGCCAGCGCCTGTTCCAGACGCTGTGCACTGCTATTCTAAATTCATCATAAAGGCCGTTCATTGATCTTTTCGATCCCTTTTAAGCTTTGCGCCCCTCTGTTTCGGGTAGCGGCGGTTAAAACATGCTCTTTGGAATGATGATCACATCACCGGGACGCAGCATCACGTTGGCTTTTGTCTGGCCGCGATCCAGCAGATCGGCGATGCGCAGTGCATATTCCTGTTGCTTGCCAGTCCCGCGATCATAACGGACGAGGCGTGCTTTATTGCCGGACGCAAATTCCGACAAACCACCAACAGCGATCATTGCATCGAGCAGAGTCATATTGGCGCGATATGGTATCGAAGCCGGTTTTTCGGTCGCTCCGACAACCCGGATTTGCTGTGAAAATGTACCCGAGAAATTATTGACGATAACCGACACCAAGGGCTCGTTGATATATTCCGACAGCTGCAACTTTAGATCTTCTGCAAGCATAGCGGGGGTTTTCCCCACAGCAGGCATGTCGGTAATCAGCGGTGTGGTTATCCGGCCATCGGGACGAACTTGAACCTTCGCGCCCAATTCCGGATTGCGCCAGACAAAGATGGTGAGTTCGTCAAGCGGTCCGATAACATATTCTTCACCCGGACCTTCCTGCATTGAAACAAATGAAGCGGGTGGCAATTGAGGCCCTGAAGATGTGCTGGAGCATCCGGTAACCGAAAGGGATACCAATCCAGCGCCGAGAAGATATCTCGGCAGGTTTTTCTTTTTCGAAGCAATAGTCATTCTTAAATCCTCGCAAACAACCGTTGGCGAACGGTCGATTCCACGGAGAAATCGGCCGATCACACATAGTCTTGCGAAAGCTATCGGTGAAAATAGTGAAGATAGCGTTAGGATTGATAGAAATTAGGGTTAATATTTCCCAGTTTTATTGGGATTGTGGAGTCTTGCGACCTCAACCAACCATTACTTCCTTGGCTGCCCCCTGCCCCAGAAAATTTGCAGGACTGGCTGTCGCACCATAAGCCCCGGCACAGAATATCGCGACCACATCGCCAACCTGTGCGACCGGCATTTCCGCACGGTCGCTCAAAAGATCAAGCGGGGTACACAGACAACCCACAATGGAAACAGTCTCTTCCGATGGTTGATCATAACGGTTTGCGATCGCCGCTGGATAGTTCCGGCGGATAACCGTTCCGAAGTTACCGCTTGCGGCGAGCTGATGATGCAGGCCGCCATCTGTTACCAAAAATGTCTCGCCCTGACTCTCTTTCCGGTCCACTATCCGAGTCAGATAAACCCCGGCTTCACCAACAAGATAGCGCCCTAGCTCAAGCGCAAATTGCGTATTTGACAATATAGCAGCCAGATCAGAAAACTGTTGCTTCAAGGCAATCCCGATTTCCGTGATATCCAAGGCCTCGTCACCAGGAAAATAGGGTATACCGAAACCCCCACCCAGATTAACATGTTCCGGACTATGACCGATTTCATCAGCCAGTCGCGCCGCCAGGGCAATGGTCTGCGTCTGAGTTTCTATAATGGCATCGGCCTTCAAAGCCTGCGACCCGGCAAAAATATGGAATCCGCGCCAGTGTGCGTCTGATGCCATTATCTTGCGCACGGTTGGAGCAACGAGATCAGTGTCCATACCAAATTGCTTGGCACCACCCCCCATTTTCATACCGGAGCCCTTCAAATCGAAATCCGGGTTAACGCGGACCGCAAGGCGCGGTTTAATCCCTTCCCGGGCACCAATAGACAGAGCCCGGTCAGATTCGTTTGGTGATTCGATGTTGATCGTAACGCCGGCCCTTATGGCTTGCAGCAGTTCATCATCCCGCTTACCCGGACCAGCGAAGCTGATGTGGCCCGCAGTAGCCCCAGCCCCCAAAGCCATGGCCAGCTCACCGCCAGAGGCAATATCGATACCGTCAACAAGGGTAATCATGTGCGAAAGCACAGGTGCAAAGGGATTGGCCTTCATCGCATAATGAATGTGTAATTGTTCCGGCATAGCTGCACGCAAAGCTTCAATCCGCCGACTAAGCAGGCTCTCCGAATAGACAAAAAGCGGTGAGCCATGCTCGCCCACCAAATCAATGGCAGATGCACCGCCGATAGCTAGCTCGCCGCCTAAACTTTCATAGCCGTCAGGTATCGGGCCGATAGGCTTGACCTTGTTCATATATTCCGGGCCTTTGCCAATGCGTTACGATCCAGTTTCCCGTTAGGGTTTTTTGGAAATTCTTTCATCACAACAATATCCCGCGGGTGCATAAAATTCGGTAAATTGCGTTTAAGATATTTATTCAACGCCTGCCCAATATCTTCTGTTTCCTCACCTGTAGCAGGCCGAACATAAAGGCAAATCGCATGCCCCAACCGCTCATCCGGAACGCCAATAGCCACGGCTTCCGCGATAAACCCGGACTCAACCGCAACCTCTTCAATCTCTGATGGACTGATCCGGTTTCCGGAGCTTTTGATCATATTATCGGTTCGTCCAACGAAATAAAGCAAGCCATCGCTTTCTCGCCTGACTGTATCGCCCGACCAGACTGCTATTCCGCCATATTCGGATGCCACGGGTGCCGATTTGAAGCGTTCGGCTGTGCGGTTATCATCCTGCCAATATCCCTGTGCCACAAGCGGTCCGGCATGAACGAGCTCCCCCTCTTGCCCAACTGCTGCAATATCGCCATCTGAGCCAACCACCATGATTTCCGCAAAAGGAATGGCGGTTCCCATGCTGGTCGGATTGTCATCGATCAACGCCGGTTCCAGATAAGTGGATCGAAAAGCCTCGGTCAATCCATACATGGCGTAAATATCTGTCTTAGAGCCAAAAATAGCCCGTAATTGCTTCACCAGAGATGGCGTCAAGGCACCGCCGCTATTGGTGAGTCGGCGCATGGATAATATCCCCTCCTCTGACCAGCTCTGGTCCACCAATTGCACCCAAAGCGGTGGGACGGCCGCCAATGTGGTAATGGCTTCACGCGAGCAGGCCTTTATGACATCGCGCGGTGTCAGATAATCCAGTGGATAGGCGCAACCTCCCGCAAACCAGGTCGAAAGCAACTGATTCTGACCATAATCAAAACTTAGGGGCAGCACACATAGCGTTCGGTCATCGGGCTTCATCTTCAAATATTGCGCGACACTGACAGCACCAAGGCTGAGATTAGCGTTGGTGAGCATCACACCCTTTGGCCGTCCAGTTGATCCACTAGTGTATAATATCGCTGCCAGAGCGTTGACATTCTTGGCAGTTTCATTGGGTTCTAGCGGATCCGCTACGTTGTCCATATCGGTCGAAACCGCTGCATCGTTCCAAACTGCACATCCCTTATCGACCGGCATATCTTCAAGAGACTTTATGCGCCCGGTATTGGTAATCAGCAGTTTTGAGCCACTGTCTGTCACGATATGCTTTACCTGGGCAGGCTTCAGAATGGGATTTACTGGCACATGCACCAGTCCCGCACGAACCGCTGCGAGCGGCATGATACAGGCCAATTCCGTCTTCGGCAGCCATGTTGCTACCCTGTCGCCTTTGTCGAAACTTTGATCCAGTAACCAACGCGCCAATAAACCCACACGATGATTTAACATCTTGTAGCTAAGAGAGCCTGAGCGTGTGACCAAGGCCGTGGCGTCGGGATCTTTTCCAACGGCAAGACGGTCCAAAGGGAACGCGTGTTTTATGTGTTCAGTAGTCAAATGCTTGAGCCTATGGGAAAAAGTAGAAATTTGTGACAGACATGACGGTAGCGATGAACAGTGAATATCACGATAATTTCCAGTCGGCGCAAGCCGAAGCTGGCGAGAAGCTTGACCGGAGCGTTCAAAAGTCACTGTTCGATCGCATGGAATGGCTGAAACAACTGCATGAGCAGTGTCTGCCCGATACTCAACCACTGATCGTTCATAGCGCCGAAAACGACGCGCAAGCGTGGATGTTTCTGACGAAAAAAAGGTTCGGAAACTATACCGCGCTCGCCAACTGGTATAATTTTACCTATCGACCAATTTTTACCGGGAAATTTGATGAAGTCACAAAGTTAGCTTTGCTTGCGGGGGTTGCAAAGAAGCTCAAGTCTCTTTCATATCATATTGAAATTGCTCCTGTTCCAGAGGAAGATTACGCCGCCAGTCTGACCGAACGCGCGTTTGAGCAAGCCGGTTGGGTGGTATTCAAATCAAAAGCGGATGACAATCATATCCTTGTCGTAAACGGCCGCACATTCGACCAATATTGGGCTGAGCGGCCTGGCCAACTACGCAACACAGTTCGCCGCAAGGCGAAGAAAAATATCGTTTCCATCCGGATCGAGACCGAATTTTCCGAAGAGCATTGGGCGGATTATTGCGATGTTTACGCCAAAAGCTGGAAACCAGAGGAAGGCAGTCCGGATTTCCTGAAAAATATTGCCCAGCAGGAGGCCGCAGCAGGATGCTTGCGCCTTGGCCTCGCCTATATTGACGGCAAGCCCGTTGCAGCGCAATTTTGGACCGTGGAAAATAGTGAAGCGCTTATCCACAAGCTTGCTCATATCGCTGATGCCACGAAATCATCGCCCGGCACTTTGCTATCCGTTGCCATGTTTCAGCATGCCATTGATGTTGATCGGGTGAAACTGATCGATTTCGGCACAGGTAATGATCCTTACAAGCGCGAATGGATGGAAGACGTCCGTACACGGTATCGTTTGGAGATGTTTTGGCCCAATAACCCTCTTTCCTGGTTGTCTATCCTGCGTCACCGGATGTCAGCCCTTGTAGGAAAGCGTTGATCGCTTTAGGGAAGCGCGGTTATCCGGATTCGGGGGTTTATTGATGTCGGAAAATACGGAATTGACGCCAGAAGCCGCTGTCCGTGCGGTCATGCAGGACATATTGGGACTGGACGAAGCACAGGTTGCTGCGTTTACCGCGGAAACTGAGCTTTTTGGTGCGCTACCTGAACTGGACAGCATGGCGGTTGCAGGGCTTTTGACCGAGTTGGAAGACCGTCTCGATATCATGATCGAGGATGATGAAGTCGATGGCGAGCTTTTCGAAACATTCGGAAATCTCGTTGCCTTTGCTGAGATGAAAGCAGCCGAGTGACGGCAAGGCTCGACTATTCGAGTTATCAGTTTCAAGGACATGATGAACTTTGCCTGCAGGTTGGCGCTATCCACGCAAAAACCATTCTGATCATCCCGCCGCTTTTCGATGAAATGAACCGCATGCGGCGGATGCTGGTCGACATGATGCGCCTGCTTGCCGAACATGGTATCGGCAGCATCCTGCCCGACCTGCCCGGCACCAATGAAAGCCTTTTCCCTCAGGAGCAGGCCAGTTTAAAAATTTGGCGGCAGGCGCTCGCGACTTGTTCCGAAACACTGTCCGAGCCGCATCATATCGCCTCATTTCGCGGCGGGTGCCTGATCGATGATTTTAATGATGATGCTAAAAAATGGCGGCTATCTCCTGCAAAAGGCTTAACTTTGTTGCGAACAATGATGCGTACGCGCATGGCCTCTGACAAGGAAGCGGGGCTATCCACGGATATGGCGCAATTGGTCGCAGAGGCAAAGCAAGGTCAGGTCGATCTTGCGGGCAACAGCATTGGTCATACCCTGTTTGCCGAACTCGAAGACGCCTTGCCCGCTCAGTCCGATAGCGTTCGCACGGTACAGCTAGAAAACAACACACAACAAGCCGATGTGCGGATCGCCGGCTCGGCGCTTTGGTTACGTGCTGAACCTGGTGACGACATGCTTCTTTCAGGCGCCATAGCGACCGACTTGGCAGCATGGGTATCGGCATGACGCGGTCCTTTCATCAATTTATATGCGAGGATACAATGCTCGCCGGCACGCTCGACAGCGGCACTTGGCCGACCGGACTATTGATTGTAAGCGGCGGCAATGAGATCAGGGCTGGTGCTCACTCCGGCATGGCCAAACTCGCAGAGGAGATTGCCCGCAATGGCTTTCCGGTCTTTCGCTATGACCGCCGCGGAATTGGCGATAGCAGTGGTAGCAATGAGGGGTTTTTGGAGACAAAAGCCGATATCGAAGCCGCAACGGAATATTTCCGCGAAACATGCCCTAAGCTTTCCAAGATAGTCGCTTTCGGCAATTGCGATGCGGCTACCGCTTTAGCGCTATTTGGCAACAATACAGCTATTGATCGCACCATATTGGCCAACCCGTGGGTTATTGAAGAAGCTGATCCAACCTCTCAAACGCCAACCAAGCCGCCACCGTCTGCCATACGGTCACGTTATTGGGAGCGTTTGAAAAATCCCAAGTCGATTATCGATCTATTTACCGGCAAGATCGACTTAAGAAAACTTGCAAGCGGCCTTAAACAAGCGACTCAAAAACAAGAAAATACCGATCTTGCCAATCGTCTTAAAAACGGATTGATCCGGCTCGACAAACCATGCCGCATATTGCTGGCTAACAGAGATACTACCGCTCGCGCGTTTCTTGCGGCATGGACCAGCAAAGACTTTGCAGCTGTCAGAGCGTTGTCGAACATTACCACCGAGGCACTAGATAGCGCGTCCCACAGTTTTGCCGATAACAAGTCCAAACGCTGGCTCGAAAACCAGCTTTTGGACGTCCTCAAAAATGCCTGATCATTCAGCCGCCAGCAGCTCAAACTCTTCTTCAGCCAGAAAACGCTCTGCATCAAGCGCCGCCATGCAGCCGGTTCCAGCCGCTGTCACCGCCTGCCGATAGACATGATCCATCACATCACCACAGGCAAACAGGCCCGGAATCTTGGTCTTCGGTGTGCCTGGCTCAACCTCAATATACCCCCCGTCGATCAGATCGAGATGGTCTTTGAATATCTCCGTTGCAGGCGCGTGACCGATGGCTACAAATGCACCATCCGTAGCGAGATGGCTTTTGTCACCCGTCTGCGTATCGATCAGATCAACACCGACCAGACCCTCCGGATCACCGCCACCGACAAATTTTTCCACCGTCTTGTTCCACAACACACTGATTTTCGGATTGGAAAGAAGCCGGTCCTGCAGAATTTTCTCAGCGCGCAAGCTGTCTCGGCGATGGATCAAGGTGACGTCATCGCTGTGATTGGTCATATAGAGCGCTTCTTCCACCGCGGTATTTCCGCCGCCGATCACGACCACTTTCTTGCCGCGATAGAAAAAGCCGTCACAGGTCGCACAAGCCGAAACGCCCTTGCCTCCTAGTTCTTGTTCGCCTTCGACGCCTAGCCATTTGGCTTGCGCACCGGTGGCAATGACCAGCGTGTCGCCTTCATAGATCGTTCCGCCATCACCAGTCATCCGAAAAGGCCGTTGCGATACATCAACACCTACAATCGTATCAAACATGGTGCGTGTGCCGACTTTTTCCGCTTGCGCCTGCATTTCCTCCATCAACCATGGGCCCTGAATGACATCACGGAACCCCGGATAATTCTCCACATCGGTTGTGATTGTCAGCTGACCACCCGGTTGCAGCCCCTGCACCACAATCGGTTCCAACCCGGCGCGCGCTCCATAAATAGCGGCACTCAACCCGGCAGGGCCAGAGCCCAGGATCAGCATTTTGGTACGATGTGTTTCGGTCATATTTTCATCCTAGATTCGTTTTATCCCACATAAGGATGCAGGGCCGCTCTCGGCAAGAGGTGAGAAGAGAAGAATCACTGTTGGCGGAGATAAGAGAACTATCGAGGATAACAACGACAAAGATGAGTTTTTCTCCTCAACCCATTTCCAAAATGTCGTTTCTCAAATTATCATTTTCGGCCCAGTTAATCGAATATGGATTTACGAACCCTTTTTCCCAGTTTTTCTGACTCTACCCAATTGCAGCGGTTCGTTGCTTGCTGGCGGACGGTTTTAAGTATCAGCGACCGATGATAGTTTTTAAGGATGTACTGCTATGTCTAGCAGTTGTCTGCATCTGGGGTGCAAGTTTCACTGTCGTCAAGATTGGCCTAGATGAACTGCCACCTCTTTTATTTATCGCTTGCCGATTTTTTGTTGCCGCAGTTCCAGCTATCTTTTTCATTCCTTTTCCCAGAACATCCATATGGAATGTTGTTGCGATCGGAACCTTTCTAGGCATTGTAAAATTTGGTCTGTTGTTTGTAGCAATGCGTCAGGATGCCAGTGCGGGGACGGCATCACTGCTGTTGCAGGCACAAATATTCTTCACGATTTTTTTGAGTTATCTGGTTTTTGATGAGAAGGTCAGACTGGGACAATTGACTGGCATCGTCTTTGCTGTTTTCGGATTCTTGTTCTTCTTCTTGAGTATCGGCGGAAACGTATCAAATTTCGGTCTGATGCTTTTGTTGGGAGCTGCGTTGGCATGGGCCATCGCCAATATCATCATGAAAGGGATGGTTGGCGTCAATCTTCTCCACCTTATGATCTGGGCCAGCCTTGTTCCTATCGTTCCGATGCTTGTTGCATCTCATTTCTTGGAAAGCTCAACACCGGTTTCACTGATTTTGACCCTTTCTCCCCAAGGATGGGCAAGCATTATCTACATGGGTTATCTTGCAACTGTTGTTGCTTATGCCATCTGGGGATGGCTGTTGCGCCAATATAATAGCGCCACAGTGTCTCCATTTGCATTGTTGATACCAATAGTTGGAGTTGCAATCTCCTCCCTATATTTGGATGAGACTTTTGGTCGGTGGGAAATGATGGGCATGCTGCTTGTCATGACAGGTCTGGTAATATGTGTGGTTGATGAGAAAATATTGTCGATTTACAAGCTCGCCCGCATTCGATTTGTGCGTTTCCGATACAAGAGCTAAACTATGCGCTGAATCAAATTCCGGTGCTGGAGCGCGTGTATATGGATAAACGGTTACCCCCACTAAACGCGATCCGAGCATTTGAAGTTGCAGCTCGACATCTCAGCTTTGTCCGCGCTGCCCAGGAACTGGGCGTCACCCAAAGTGCCGTTAGCAAGCAGATTCATTTGCTGGAGGATTTTATCGGAGCCCAGTTGTTCGATCGTTTACCCGGCGCACTCGCATTAACACTAGAAGGTCGCGCCCTTCGAGATTCTGTTTATCCCGCATTTCGGATTTTGGAAGAATCCTTCCAGCGATTTTCGAGAAAACCTCCTCGGTCAAAAGTAATTCGGTTGGCTACGGTGGCGTCATTCGCATCCCAGTTTTTAGTGCCACGACTTGCTTCATTTGCTGAACAGTTTCCCGACATAGAATTGGAACTGTTAACATCAGACCGCGTTGTGGATCTCACAAAAGAAGAAGTAGATCTAAGCATTCGTTATGGCGCCGGAGAATGGGACGGTCTGATTTCGAGGGAACTGGTGAAAGGTGAGCTAATTCCCGTCTGCGCGCCAGGACTGCTTGATGAAAAAGAGCAGAATATAGATACTCTTGTTGCTACCAATCGCCTGATACAGGTGTTTGCACAAAATGAGTGGAATCTCTGGGAGACAGAATCAGGAGTTGCACTGCCCAAAGTCGATCACCCCTTCATCATCGAACATTTCATGGTCGCTGCCAAAGCAGCCATTGGCGGGCATGGCCTTGCCCTATTACCAAGGCTTATTGTGCAGGAATATCTGACAAAAGGTGTATTGGTGGAGTTTTCCGAACCAATGAATTGGCATCATAGTTTTAGTGTTACCCACCTGCCCAATGCCGAGAAAAATCCAACCATTCAGATGGTGATTGACTGGTTATTCACCGAAGCGGCTTGATGGTTAGAACGACCCTATGATCACTATCAGTTAACTTGGGAAAATTTCTCCTGATCCTGTTGCCATATACTCGCTTTTTGAACTTCCCCTTTTGCACCATTTGTTTCGACAGCAATGCATTGACCAATCCAAACAGGCCGTTGCTGATACAAAAGGAGTATTTATGACAATTTCCAAACGACTGGATCCCTTCCCGGTAGCCTCCCCATATCATGGCATTTATGCTCACGGCGTTGAAACACCCGCCGGTGCGCGCACGCTGTACATATCGGGTCAAATTGGAGATTCCCCGGACGGCAGTCCACTATCTCCCACTGTGCAGGGCCAATGCCGGCAGGCGTTGAAAAATGTTGAGGCCGTTCTGAAAAAAGCCAATATGGAACTTGCAGATATTGTAAAAATGTCATTCTTCCTGGTGCGCCGAGAAGACATGGACGGGCTTGTCGAGGTTAGAAAAGAAATCCTTGATGGCGTACGACCAGCTATCACGACGGTATTTGTCGCCGGGTTAGTCTCACCCGACTGGTTGGTCGAAGTCGATGTCGTTGCTTGCGCACAATAAGTTCGATGCTGTTTTTTGCTTTGATGGAATATCGTCCTCAGCCACATTCTCCCCAAACGCTCTAGGTCACAGCTTTGAGTGATTTCAGGGCCTGACTGGGGGCTTCCCGGAACTCCCGGCGGTATAATTTGGCAAAGTGGCTGACACTGGCAAATCCGGACGCATCGGCAATTTCCGCAACCGTGTCGGCTTGACGAAGCAGGATGAGGTCACGGGCATAGCTTAGCCGTATCGATCGGATGAAGGCCGCTGGTGTCAGCCCTTGTGATTTTTTCAGCCGGCGGCCGAGCGTTTTTTCTGTAACCCCTAATTCGGAAGCGAGCGCGCCGGCACTAAAACCTCTCTGGTTCACATTTTCGATGACCGATTGGGTAGCGCGGTCCAGAAAACCCTGCTCCGATGGCGGTGTCAGTTTGTTATCGAGGCCGCTCGCCCGCAAGGCATTGAGCGTACTGCTTCTTGATACCGGATTCTGCTCTTGCTGATTCTCTGCCATGTCGATTTGATCCCGAAGCTTTATCGCTTCGGTCACAGCTGCATTCCGTTGTCTTTGCATGGCATTGATCATGATAGAGATCGCGATCATCATGAATATGGCTTCCACTATTGTCGAGCTGCTATAGCTGAGCGTGATCGGCCGCATCATGATGAGATCGAACGCCGAGCTTGTTTCCTTAACTGCGACCGGGAACTTGAAAAAATAGAGCGACGAGAAAAGGCCGAGGCTAAGCGCCACCAGAGACGCAAAAACCGGGACAGCTTGCTTTACGCCATCAAGCATTTTTCGCCCCGACACATAGAGCAGAATAAACGGGTTGATGATGAGCAGGATGGAAACCGGCGTTCCCCAATCCAATGGATCGATCATCGCCCATATTGTGCCAACCACGCCAAGGCCGGTTAACCAATGAAATATAGTCTGCTTTCTTTTGCGCGGATCGGTGTCAATGGTGAGGAGTATCCGGCAATATTGTATATTGGCGATCATCACCAGACCGGATGCCAGTTCAATAAACGGTCGCCACTGCTGCGTTGAAATGGTTGAGCCAAACAGGACGCGAGGCCACCCGTCATACAGGAATGTCATGCAGAACATGCCGACCAGATAAGCCGCATAAAATTGATAGAAACGCGGGTGGATATGCCGAAACAATATCAGGCTGAACAGGATCATGATAATGCAAAAGCCCAGCATCACGGCGGATATGGCGGTGAAGCCGCTGGACCAGCTCGACAGCAGATTAACCGATCCGATGACCGGTGTGACGGCGGGCGCATAGGTGCCCGAAACACGGGCATAGTAGGTTTCTTTCCCACCCGGTTCGATCCGGAAAGAGACAGCGGTTTGCAGCCTGTCATTGTCGCTTTGCGCCGCCGGGATGGTTCGGCCGTCTTGCGCTATCTGGACAAGCGCGTCGTCGCGCACGTGAAACAGGGTCACGTCATCCACCACGGTTTCCATGAACGATATGCCCCATGCCTTTTCGTCCGCATGCGGATTGCGGGCTGTGAATTTCAACCACAGCGCGCCGGGGGGTCGCGCGATATCAAACTGCTCTTCGCAGGGTATGAAGGTGAAGGTCTGGGCGGCTATCCTGTCCGCACTGATCGTTCCCGCCCTGTCCAGAAAGTAACTCGCCGCAAGTGGTTTTAACTGGCCGTTCGGCAAATCGGCGAGAATATTGATACTCGCCCTGTCTTCGCCGCTCTCAACACAGTTCTCACTACCACCCTGCGCGAAGGCTGCAGGCGGCACCACATGACTGCACAATAGCAACGCGACCCAAAAAAATACCGCTGCTCGCGTGAATTTCATCACGGTGATTCTTCGGAAAATAGCCACTTGCATGGTATTTCGAGACAGCCGCTAGACCATGAAGAGCGTATTTCGGACAAAATTGGATGCGTTTCGGACAATCTGGCCACGACCCCTTTTTCCCTCCCTTTACCGCTGTTTACATCATCTCAGAAACGGATCGGCAGTGCAATGGCTGGAAATGGCATATTGCAAACGGACGGACTCGGCCCAGCGCCAGTCATCGTCGTCGCCTCCATTTCTACGCCGGTTATCGACCAGAGACCGGCGGTTTGAAAGCACCGGGGAGGACCATATGAGCCACTATTTTACGCGCTGTCGCACGACCGAGATTCGAGCCTTCGAGGCTCGATGTCGAGGGGGCATGAGTAGGCACCCGCGGGAATGGGCGGGGTGCTCCCCGGTGTCCCGTCCGTTTCGCGCGTGCCAACCAAGCACTCCAGATATCCAACCGACATTATCGAGCCGACCCGCCCGCCAAGCCGCCGCACTGGCGCGCACCCCAATCAAGGAATTTGCATCATGACCCCTTCAATCAGAACCATCCGCTGCAGTCTTTTACTCGCAACCAGCATCGCGGCGCTGACCGCGGCCAACCCTGCTTCGGCGGAAACCTGCCTGCTCGATCGCAATAATAATGGCGAGGTGGATGCAGGCGCCGATAATGATGGCGGTGCCACGACATCTGGAGCTGATGATCGCCTAGCTTGCGGCGTTGGAGCATCAGCTGCCGGTAGGGATAGCACTGCGATTGGCGCAAACAGTACGGCCAGCGGCAATCAAGGCGTTGCGATTGGCTCTGGTAGCGCGGCGACTGAATTTGGAGCTACGGCTGTTGGAGAGGGCAGCACTGCTAGTGAATCAAACGCAATCGCAGTCGGCGTTTCAAGCACGGCATCCGGCTTTCGTAGCACGGCCATCGGTGGCGATAGCGAGGCTAGCGGTGCGAGCAGCACGGCGACTGGCGCTCTCAGCGAAGCAAGCGGTGCCAACAGCACAGCATCCGGCAACCTCAGTGAGGCCAGTGGCTCCCAAAGCACTGCCACCGGTGCCTCTAGCGACGCCACCGGTGTGAACAGCACTGCCACTGGCAGTTCTAGTGCGGCTAGAGGAGAAAGTAGCACTGCGACCGGAACTTTAAGTCGGGCCCTTGGCGACCGAAGCACCGCTACGGGCGTTTCTAGCCGGGCAACTGGTATCAACAGCACCGCCATTGGCTACTTGAGCTTGGCTAGCAACACTGGCAGCACCGCAAATGGTTCTAACGCCGAGGCCAGCGGTCTCAATAGTACCGCAAATGGTGCTAACAGCGACGCCAGTGGTCTCAATAGTACCGCTACAGGTGCGGCCAGTGAAGCCAGCGCCGCTACAAGCACTGCCACCGGGGTCAGAAGCACAGCCAGTGGGACGAACAGTACCGCGAGTGGGGCTTTTAGTGAGGCGACCGGCGACGATAGCACTGCCACTGGAACTGTTAGTGTGGCTAGCGGTCTTCTGAGTACCGCCACCGGTGTTGATAGCAATGCAACCGCAATCCGAAGCACTGCAATAGGTTCTGAAAGCCGAGCTACCGCTTTTGGTGCTACGTCGCTTGGCAGTTCCAGTGCGGCGACCGGTAGTGACAGCACTGCTATAGGCCGTTTCAGTCAGGCCAGCGGTCAACGGTCCATAGCGATCGGCGCCGATGGCCAGCTCGGGAACGGCATTGGTGCCGTTGCATCGGGTGACGACGCGGTCGCGATTGGTAATGATGCACAGGCGACCGCGCTCAATTCGGTGGCGCTGGGCGCAAGCTCGATAGCCAATCGCGCGAATACGGTGTCGGTAGGTTCGGCGGGCGCAGAACGACAGATTGTGAATGTCGCAGCGGGCACGGAAGATACTGACGCTGTTAACCTCGGGCAACTTACCGCATCCATCGCCACGGTCAGTGCAAGCAGCTGTCGCAACAATTCCAGCGGTAGGCTCGAATGTGGAAACGGGGCAACGGCAACAGGCGATAGAAGCACCGCTTATGGCTCCCGCAGTACGGCCAGCGGTGAAACCAGTACCGCGATCGGATATAGAAGTGAAGCCGTCGGTGATCGCACCACCGCGATCGGATACAGAAGTGAGGCCAGCGGTACAAATGGCACTGCGATCGGGCAGGCCAGTGTGGCCAGCGGTCTAAATGGAACCGCCATGGGAACCGGCAGCAGAGCAACCGCAACGAACACCACCGCAATTGGTGTTGTAAGTGATGCCACCGCTCTAAATGCCACAGCATTAGGCGCTTTAAGCGAGGCAACGGCGACCGCCAGCACAGCGATTGGCGTATCGAGTGACGCCACTGGCAATGACAGCACAGCCCTAGGCCGGTCGAGTATGGCTACGGCTATAGACACTACTGCAACGGGCGCCTTTAGTGCGGCGACCGGTATCAACAGCACAGCATTGGGCCACTCCAGTCAGGCCAGCGGTGACCGCTCTATTGCTATTGGCGCTGATGGCGAGGATGCAGATGATCAGGGCGCGACCGCATCTGCCAGCGGTGCAATTGCAATCGGCAATGATGCGCAGGCGACCAGCGAACGGGCGGTGGCCCTTGGTCTTGGTGCGATTGCATCCGGCTCCACTGCGGTTGGCGGGGGAGCCCAGGCCACTGGCGAGGGTTCCGTTGCTGTCGGTACGGATTCTCGAAGCACCGGTGCGCGTTCTGTTGCCATAGGCGAAGATGGCCGGGACCCCGATGCTCTGGGCGCGCGGGCCACGGGCGATGACAGCACGGCAGTCGGCAATGATGCATTGGCCAACAATGCCCAAGCAAGCGCGTTCGGATCCGGAAGTGCGGCGAGCGGGACCGGCAGCATAGCCATTGGAGCTTCCAGCCAGGCCAGTGCTGCACGCAGTACCGCCGCCGGATTTAGCAGCGTGGCCAGCGGTTTGGGCAGCGCCGCCATCGGGGCTTCCAGCGAGGCTATTGGTATCAACAGCACCGCTATCGGACGCGACAGTCTGGCCAGCGGGGTCGGTAGCACCGCTACCGGAAGTTTCAGTGAATCTAGCGGTATCAGCAGCACTGCCACCGGGCAGGCTAGTGTGGCCAGCGGTGAACGCAGCACCGCCATCGGAACTTCCAGCGACGCAACCAGTGCATATAGCACCGCACTCGGTTCTCGCAGTCAGGCCAGCGGTGACCGCAGCACCGCCCTCGGTTCAAGAAGTGTGGCCAGCGGTGACCAGTCTATCGCTATTGGTGCAGATGGCGATGATCCCAACAATATTGGCGCTCTTGCCGCTACCGCCTCCGCCAGGGGCGCGATCGCAATCGGTAATGAAGCGCAGGCAACGGCGATTAATTCAGTGGCACTGGGCGCTGGATCCATTGCTAATCGCGCTAACAGTTTATCGGTCGGCTTTGTCGGCGGTGAGCGGCAGATAACCAACGTTGCGGCCGGCACCGAGAATACCGATGCCGCCAATGTCGGACAGGTCAATGTCGTGGCGAATGCGGCCGCTAATGCCCAATCGACTGCCGATACTGCTCTCGCTAATGCGGCGACAGCGCAAAACACCGCAGATACCGCGCGCACAGAAGCCGCCGCAGCGCAGACCCGTGCGGATGAAGCCTTTGCCAGTGCGGCAACCGCCCAGACGACTGCCGACACCGCTCGTGCAGAAGCCAGGGCTGCACAGCTGGCCGCAGATCAGGCCGGGGCGGGCGTGGTCGATGCGCAGGCCAAGGCGGATGAAGCTTTTGAAAATGCCGTCAAGGCGCAAGCCAGTGCCGATGCCGCTCGCACGGAGGCAATGCAGGCGCAGACCGATGCCAATCGCGCGCTGGCGCAGGCCGAAGCCAACGGCGAAGAACTAGCCTATTTTGACAGCAACAGCAGCGGCCCCGGCGCCAGCGCCACCGGACAGGATGCCTTGGCCATAGGTACAGGCAGCGAAGCCAGCGGCCAAGAGTCTGTGGCCATCGGCGTTGGTGCCCAGGCGATAAATGGCAAAGCCGTCTCCATCGGCTCCAATAATATCGCCTCTGGCAATGGCGCAGTCGCCATCGGTGATCCCAATTTTGCAACTGGCACGGGCGCGGTAGCCCTGGGCGCGGACAACACCGCCACGGGCACGGGTGCGGTCGCCATCGGTAATCTGAATGTCGCGATTGGAAACGGCGCAATCGCTCTGGGCAATGGTGCTAGTGCCACAGGTGAAGGCGCCGTGGCCATCGGTCCGGGTGCTTTTGCAGACCGTGATAACCTAATCGCGCTGGGCGGCGAAGGCGCGACAGTGCGCATTTCAGGACTGACGTCCTCAGCCAGTCAGGCCGCGCAAGAAGGCGCACTCAGTCTCGTCACCACGGATGCCGCCGGTAACCTGGGCGCATTGAACATCGATGTCAGCAGACTGATCGACTTTGATGGACGTATCGCGGCACTGGAAACGCGAGCGGACCGATTGACAGAACGAGTCTCGCTTATCGATCGCCAAGCCAATGGCGGAATCGCTGCGGCAATGGCCATGTCCGGTGCCATGATCGTGCCAGACAGCACCATGTCGCTATCTTTCAATCTTTCCACCTATGGCGGACAACGCGGCTTTTCGACCGCATTTGTCGGCCGGTTGACAGAAAAAGTCTATTTCTCCGGCGGAATTGCAGGATCCTCAGTCAAGGGCACAACCGGTGCACGGGTTGGCTTTGCAATTGGCTTTTAGACGACTCGTTTCAGCCAACTTTGCGTTGCAGTTCGTTGTGATAAAATGGAACAACTGCGTTTTCGTAGATATCTGTAGTTGTTTTACCGGACACCGATTTTGTCGGACGTGAAAACAGATAGCCTTGCAGCTGGGTGCAGCCCAGTTCCTGCATGATAGCCAGTTCTTCCCTGGTCTCAATTCCTTCCGCGGTTGTTTCCATTCCCAGTTCCTGGGCCATGGAAACAATTGCACGGATAATCGCGAGGCTTTCAGTTGATCCCTGTGTAGCCGACTTTACAAAGCTGCGATCGATCTTGATGGTCGAAAAACTGGCGCGGCGCAGATAGCCAAGTGATGAATAGCCCGTGCCAAAGTCATCCAGAACCAAATTGATCCCCAGCGAACGTAAACCTTCCAGAATCGCATCCGTTTTTTCATGTTTGTCGAGAAAGACGCTTTCGGTAACCTCCAGTTCCAGCCTTTCCGGGCTGAGGCCGCTGGCGGCCAGAGCGCTGATGATGTTACTAGCTAGACCGCCTCCTTCAACCTGCAGAGCCGAAACATTGACAGAAAGCCTGACATGATCCGGCCAGGTTTTTGCATGCTCGCAGGCCGTGCGCAGAACCCAAGAGCCAATATGGCCAATCAGACGCGCTTCTTCTGCGATCGGAATAAAAATGGCTGGAGAAATCTCTCCGCGGGTGGGATGATCCCAACGCAGCAGAGATTCGTAACCGATAATCTCTTCACTGCTCGCATCTACAATCGATTGATAGGCAATCGACAGATCACCATTTTCCAGTGCATCACGCAGATCATTTTCCAGGATATGGCGCTCATCTGCTTCAATCTGCATGAATTTCTTGTAACGAACGCACTGCCCCCTGCCTGACTCTTTCCCATGGTAAAGAGCAAGGTCAGCGCTGCGCGTCAGCGTTTGGACATCATCACTGTCATTCGGCCCAACCGCCATACCAACAGTAGCTCCGACATTTACCGACGTTCCTTCAATGGAATGAGTACCGCTCAGCTGCTGAATTACCTCTTCACCGAGCTGTTCGAGTGCTCTGTCGCTTTCGATATCCGGAACCACCAAGGCAAATTCATCACCGCTCAAGCGAACGGCATGGGCCTTGTTGCCAGCCACATCCTTCAGATGTTCGGCAACATGGCAGAGCAGCTGGTCACCAATATTATGCCCTAGTGTATCATTGACCGTTTTGAAGCGGTCCAGATCGATCAGCATCACAGCACAACGTCTTCCGGCTTTGCCGGTTTGCGCAAGCGCGTCTGACAAGAGGATGCGGAAGTAGCCACGATTGGGGAGACCTGTTAACAGGTCATGTTTCGCGGCATGCGACAACCGGGCATTAGCCGCGCTAACCTCTTTACGCCGACGCCGGACGGAAACCACAGCAAAAAACAGAGCGCCGATAACCGCGAAAGCCACAACCAGTAACAGGCTGGTATAGCGCAGCGTAGTTTGCGATTGCGTCAGCAACAATTCCCGCTGCGCCTCTTTTGCTTCCAGCTTGGAGATCTCCAACTCACGATTGGCATCGTCAAATTGCGCCGCTAAAAGTGCCGAGTTGGTGGATGCAGCCAGATCACGACCATTATCGTCAAGACGTTTGAATGCGCGGAGATGCTGCAGAGCATCTTTATGGCGGCCCAGCGCACTGAATACTTCATGTGCTGTTGCGTGGTAGTCGCGATAGGACATTGTCGAGCTTTCCAGATCGACGCCTTCAAAAGTTCTGTTGATAAAATTCTCGGCCTGCATCAACCTGTTGTCAGCCACTGCAATCTGGGCTCTTGTTCCCCAAAGAAAAGGCTCCCATTCGGCCGCTGCACCGTCCGCGAGACCAAGACCTGAGGTCGCTGTCTTATCGGCTCTCTTCAGATCGCCCTGGGCATATTGTGCGAAGGCGAGATTGGTAAGAATGCGAGTTTGTAACAGCGCACTGTCCATTTCCTTTGCGACCTCTAGTGCAAGGCCATATTCCTTCTCAGCCTCGGCGAACTTACCCATATCGCGCAGAGCATTACCGCGATTATTATGCGACGAAAGGTTGAGAGCAGGATCATCTGCGTAAACCGATTTTGCCTGATCATAATAGCTCAAGACCCTCGGATAATCGCGGGCCTCATAATAGATCGAACCGATATTATGCAGAATGATCGCCTGACTGCGCTTCTGATCAAGCTTTTCATATATCCGGTAGGCAGAATGCAACGTCGCCAGAGCTTGCTCCACCCGGCCAGTCTGCCCAGCAATGGCGGCGGATGATTTCAGCAGATCCGCATGCAATTTGGTGTTAGGTGCAACCTGCTTAACGCTTTCCAGCGCCTCGGCAATGACCGGAGCCGCCTGCTTGGGCTTGTTGAGACGGGTCAACGCCTCCCCTTCCAACCACTGGCTGGTAGCAATCGAAATGGCCATCTGTGCCTGAGGCATGGCTTCTGCCATGATCGCCGCTTTACGTGCAGACTTCAGGGCAAGGCCCGGATCAGACATCATCGAAGATTTTGTCTCTGTGATCTTTGCATCAAATGGAGATAGCTCTGCGTCTGCTTGCGCGTTGGCAGCAGGGATGTTCCAGGTAGCGCTCAGCAATAGTGCCGCTGCTATTTTTCGTCCCAACATTTTTGCCACCCCCCGATTAGCAAATCGACTAACTACGGGTGAGTATGGTTACGCATATCACCCCTAAGAAATCTTTTAGAATGGGATACTTAGCAGACCACCTGCTATTATTTGGTTAACATTGTTACCTGAATTTCCACCATATTCAGCGCGGCCAAAGAAAGACAGTTCACCTCCCCCTTTCATCGGGGTGGCATAGAGAAATTCTCCGGTGAACCGGCGGCTCTCGTCGGCAATACTGAAACTGCGCGTAACATTTCCAATTTCGCCGGTTGATCTGTCAACTACTTCAACGGCACTATATTCAACTGTACCGTTTTCGATATGCATCGGCTGTGTGAACGACAGGCGCAAACGGTCATTTTTGCGCATCAACCCCTGTTTTCCGATGGAAAACGCATAAGCCGAACTTCTGACATTGCCGTTCGTCCGCAAATTCTGGTCGCTGCCACCATTTGACTTGGTAAGCGCGGCGGTGGCGGATGCAGCGATATTGATGCCGTGCGGCAGGTCGAAACTTGCTCCCAGTGTCATCGTTCTGCTCTGCGAACCGTGCCGTAGGTCGTTATCGAGCGCGGATTGGACACCGAGCAGGCCGTCTTTTTCGTCCAGGGTCGCGAAACTCACGCTCACTGTCGCAGCCTTTATCGGCTTATGTGTCATTCTAAGGTTGAATGCGCTGGCCTGATAATCCTTGGCACCGCGCAATTGCGCCCTTTCAGCTTCGGTTAGTTCGAAATTTTCCGAATGATCAAGACGGCGACTGGTCATACCAACTGCAATTTTGGTGTTTTTTGCAATCGCAAATTCGGCATCAACAAACCCGCCACCCGAGGCAAGGCCGAGAATGGGGTTCAAACCACCGTTGTTTGAATCATAATCTGACGTCAGACCAAATGACTTCTGGCCGAGCAAAGCGATCGCACCCTGTCCATAGCCTGCATTGAACGAGAATTTGCCCGCTGCATCGCCAAATTTCACTGCACTATGCGGGATTTCACCTTGCCGACCATTTCTCAGATACTGCGTCGGGTTAGCCGCCGATACCGCAAAGTTCCAACCTTCCCGTTTCGGACTCGCATAGCTGGCAATATCAGTAAATCCGCCCACTGTGTTCGATGCCGTAAAACCGTTGGTTGACCAATCAACGAACCGCTCGGTGATATAGGACTGAAAATATTCGTTGGATCCGGTCACGCTTGATTTTTGGCCAATTAGCTGGTCAGAAAACGGCACTACAAAGTCGCGATATGTTTTCCCAATGGTTTCAAACATGGTCAGGAAAATGCCATCGGCATTCCAGGTATCCCCCACGCCTGTCCTTTGCAGGTCTGACGCGGTTCGCTTGATCTTTTTGTTGTTCCGATACTCATAAAAATCAAGTGCGCCAAAATCTAAGGGTGACTGGGACGCCTCTACGTCAAGCAATCCTACACCATAGACATCATCAACACCTGGTTCGCCCAGATCCTTGGCAGATTTCAGAATGATGCTGACGGTTTCTTCCGGATGCTGAGCAAGCCAGGGCCAGCGGTCATGCAGCAATGTTATCGCACCCGATACCAATGGCGCAGCAAATGATGTGCCGGACCGTCGGGTTACACCGCCGTTGCCGTCAGCCATCAATATGAGTTCGCCGGGCGCGACAATAAAAATGTCCCGGAGATAGTTACCATCGACACAGTGGCCCGATGTCGAAAGACAAACCGATCCCGGCTTGTTTGACAGACTGGAAATATTCCCAACCGGATCAATGGCGCCGACCACAATCAGTCCAAAGTCTGCATTGCGTTTGAATTCGACATCTTGGGTCTGGGTCATGCCATCATTGCCAGCGGCAATCACAAACACGGTGTCATTCGCGACCTTTTTGACCTTGCTATCGTTAAACACATTGTTCCACTCAGGGTGCAGCGTCCAGCCCGACACGCCAAGAGACATGTTGATCACGCTGGCATTCGCACTCTTCAGCGAAACGATACCGTCTTGAATATCATCCCAGGACGCACTGCCCGTGTCGTCAAATGGGTTGTAGGTTGCGACTGAAGCATTAGGAGCGATCCCCATCACGCCGCGACCGTCGTGATCAGCAATCAAAAGACTGGCGACGCCGGTTCCATGCCCACCAACATGGGCCTGATAACCACCGGAATGGAAAACATTGCCTTCCAGGTCCGGATCATTGACGATCGAAGAGTCCAAAATGCCGATGACGCTATCTGCGCCACTGCCCTGAATTCTTGTCAGCTCTGGCGTCCAGTTGACGGCTTTCATCCAGTGATCAACGCGGTCGTTGCCAGTATATTCCATCAACCCGTCAAACCAATCCGTTACCAGCTGCGCACGCTTCGCGGCTGTCAAGGAACGGAAACCGGCGACCCGGTCACTGGTAATACCGAATTTTGAAAATAGCGGATCCAGAAATGCAGCTTCGAAAGATTGGCCTGTGCGTGCCTCTATGGCCGATCCCCAAACATTTCTGGACTGATTGATCAAATCCGTGATCTGATAGTTCAACCGGCTGGTTTTCCAGTTGGCATCGCCATTATTGGCGATATCATTCAGCTGCAAATTGGTCTGTCTCCAGCTCGCACCAAAACTCTGCCAAAAGCCGTTCATCTGGTGATAGCTCGGCAATATATGACCGGAGTCTGGATCTATAGCGCCTTCAAATGGATCAATATTGCCACCGAAGGGATCAACATTGCCAGCAAACGGGTCGATCGTTCCCCAAAGTGCCCGGATCTCGCCATGAAACGGATTAATATTCCCTGCGAACGGATCGATATTGCCCTCAAAAGGATTAATGTTGCCCGCAAATGGATCAACGTTACCTGCAAAGGGGTCAACATTACCGGAAAATGGGTCAATCGTTCCCGAAAACGGGTCGATAGTACCGGAAAATGGGTCAATGGAACCGGAAAACGGGTTGATATTGCCGCCCATCGGTACAACCGGGCGCAAATCCGGACCGGCTGCAGAACCGGAAACAGGAGCCTGCTCACCTTGTGCCACCATGACGTCATTGGCTGGCCAATCAGGCGCAACCTCTGTCGTCTGCGCGACGGATGGCACCGCAGTGCTCAATATGATTGTCGCAATAGCCAGTTGGCTGGAGCGATAGTTTCCTGGTCGTTTCATTTTTACCCCGTTCACCCACGAACTTATAATGAATGAATTAGGGGTCGTTTGTTAACCAGCGCGCAAAAATATAGATTAATAGTAATGTAACCACAGCCCGGCGCAGATTTCTCTACAATCTACTCTCACCATCATTGGTTTCAAAGCTGGTGAAGGCGGCCTAACCTGCTCAATTTTAGTCGGATTCGACCTCAAGCAGGGCTTTTTATTAATAGGAAACTTGCTTGAAAAAGACCTGCGATGGACATGATTCTTTAAACTCTATCGATTTGGACGAATAGCGGAAATAACAACCAATTTAGCTCTATCTCATATGTTAATATGACAATTAGCCTGTCTCAACATTGCAATGTCGCGCGATCCTGCGCACTAACTTGACATGCAAAACGCGAATCTGTTTTTCACCCTGGCCAGCTGTATCTTCTTCATGGGACTGGTTGCCTTTATTTCATGGCGAAAGACACGCGGCGGAGTAGACAGCCGTGACGGTTATTTTCTCGCCGGTCGCGGTCTTGGCAGCGTGTTTATTGCGGGTTCACTACTTCTGACCAACCTGTCGGCGGAACAGCTAATCGGTTTAAACGGCTCTGCCTATGGTTTTAATCTCAGTAGCATGGCGTGGGAGGTGACGGCGGCGGTTGCAACCATTGCCATGGCTCTGATTTTCCTGCCTCGTTATCTGGCCGGCGCTTTCACCACCCTGCCCGAGTTTCTCGCGGATCGTTTTGATGCCGATGTCCGCCGGATGTCGGTGATTTTATTCATGCTCGGCTATGGACTAATAACCATCCCTTCGGTGCTTTATTCCGGTTCCATTGCGGTCATGCAGCTTTTTGATGTCCCCGATTTGCTAGGCATTTCCTATTTCGAGGCGCTGGTTGTCACAGTGCTGACAATCGGGGGGATTGGTTCAATTTATGCCATTTTTGGTGGCCTCAAGGCTGTCGCTGTGTCCGATACGATAAATGGCATTGGGTTGCTGATAATCGGGATACTTGTACCAGTGCTCGGTCTGATAGCTCTGGGCGAGGGAAATTTCGGGCTAGGTTTGGACAAGCTGGTTAGTGATCATCCCGAGAAACTCAACGCCATTGGCGGCGAAGATGATCCCACGCCGTTCGGAACCTTGTTCACAGGAATGCTCTTTGCCAATCTCTTTTACTGGTGCACCAATCAATATGTGATCCAACGAACGCTGGGAGCATCCTCTTTGGCTGAGGGGCAGAAGGGCGTGC
This sequence comes from Parasphingorhabdus sp., assembly GCF_059726685.1. Taxonomy (NCBI): domain Bacteria; kingdom Pseudomonadati; phylum Pseudomonadota; class Alphaproteobacteria; order Sphingomonadales; family Sphingorhabdaceae; genus Parasphingorhabdus; species Parasphingorhabdus sp. The sequence continues at coordinate 2,126,254 of NZ_AP041068.1, read as the reverse complement.
TTTTTTCCGGTTTTTTCAAGGTGTTGGTGCCATTCATGATGATGATACCGGGCGTTATTGCCTTTCATCTTTATGGTCCAGGCCTTGGCTCCATTGATCAAGCCTATCCACGGCTGATCAAGGACGTGATGCCGGTTTATCTGGCCGGCTTCTTTCTCGCGGTCCTGCTGGGCGCAGTGTTCAGCTCGTTCAATTCGTTGCTCAACAGTGCCGCAACCTTGTTCTGCCTGGACGTTTACGGTCCATGGCGGAAAAACAAGGCGAGCGATGCCGATCTGGTTCGGGTGGCAAAAATTGCGAGTATCGTCATCGCGCTGTTTTCGTTTGTCATGGCACCTTTGCTCTACTTCGCTGAGCAGGGACTATGGCAGATCATCCGGATATTCACAGGTTTTTATAACATTCCTACAGTAGTTATTGTTATTATGGGTTTATTTACTAAACGCATCCCTGCAATTGGCGCCAAAATCGTTATCGTGTTTCATGTCACCGCCTATGCGCTGCTTCGCTTCGTAGTTGATGAAGCGATCACGATTCACTTCCTCCACCAATATGCCATCCTATTTGTAATCGAAGTCATGATCATGCTGATTGCGGGATATCTGCGCCCCCGCGAAACACCCTGGAATTTCAAAATCAACGCGCAGGTGGACCTGCAACCCTGGCGCTTTGCAAAACCGCTGGCCGCAACCCTCTTTTCCTGCGTTGTTGGGCTCTATCTGCTGTTCTCGTCTATAGGACTGGCCTCTGGCGAAGGGCTTGGCACCCTGTTCTACTCGTTGATGATGACCATAGTCCTCGCCAATATCATCTATTGGGCATGGGCGGCCAAATCGCGGACTGTGGCCCCGTCAAATCAGCCTATTTGATGAGTGATGCCAGCACCTTGCGTTTACCTTTAAATGGCCGTCGACCGTGCATGACCATGAAATTATCGACCAGCGCCACGTCCCCAGCCTGCCATTCCAGATCATAGCTCAGATCATCTGCCAGCCCGATTGCCGTTGCCATGCTTTTCGCAGCAATGGGTGATCCATCGCCAAAACAAATCGATTTTGACGGATCATTACGTTTGTCCGCCCAACCGCGATAAGCAGCGATGAGCTGATTGAAAAACACCCGCCGTCCATCGGGCAGCGTGCGCACCGCATCCAGTCTGGGCGATGTTACACGCAATGTACCATCATCCTGCCACTCCCAGTCATAACCAAGTGCGTCGAGCCGCTTCTCCGCCGCCTTTTTGTCTGCGGCATTGAGCGTGCTTTGCCAGCTGCGGCCCTGACCAGAACCTGAATCATCAGCCGCTGGCATAACATTGGTATAGCGCACGCCTTTTGTCGTGAAGGCATCCACCAGCTGTGGCTCTGCCTCTTCCAGTTTGTTCAATAATATATCCGACCGGCAAAGTGGCGTCGCGCCGCCTTCGTCTGCGGCAATATTGCAATAGAAAAACAGTTTGGACGGATAAATCGGCGTTTGTGCCATTTCATGATGGAGGAAGATGCTGGTCTCCGGCGGCGCTTCGTTGGCGGTAAAAACGCGCGGCGTAAGATTAATCCGGACCGCATTGGAAAGCGATTCTTCGTAAGGAAAATTCTCTGCACCATAAGACTCAACCGCAATGTCAAAATCTTCCACTGCCGGAACATGAAAACCGCGAAACAGAACTGCACCGCTTTTCTTGAGTTGCTCGTCCACGTCACCTCGCCCATTAGCTAGATAATCCGCCAGGTTCGATCCGCTATCGGACGTAATTATTTCGGGGAAAGCAACATCATTCCAGTTCTGCTGTTTCATCGCCTGTCCTTAGTCATAAATCGGGTTAAACAGGCCGAAAGCCGCTTCGCAAAACACGCCGGGGTCATTGAATCGCCGGTTGGCGTTTAGCGCGGAAATTGCGTGCATCTGGTCTTCGCTTAGCGAGAAATCATTTATCGCAAGGTTTTCCCGCATTCGCTGCGGATTGCTGCTCTTCGGAATAATGGATGTACCGCGCTGCGTAGCCCAGCGCAGCACGACCTGCGCCGGTGTCTTGGCGTGCGCCGCTGCAGTTTCCTGAACAACTGTTTCGGTCAACACGCTGTCAGCTTGGCCCGCCATGTCAATCTCTACATAAGAAAGCGCTGCAAGGGGCGAAAAGGCGGTGACAGAAATGTCATATTGATGTGCCAACCGGATCAGTTTTTCCTGTGTCAGATAAGGGTGAGCCTCAATTTGCAGTACCGCTGGTTTGACCGTGGCATAGCTCATCAGGTCATGGATCAAGGCGCTGTTATAATTACATACGCCAATCTTGCCTACCATGCCGGCATCCACCAACTTTTCCATAGCTTGCCAAGTGTCTTGCAGCGACACTGGCGCACGCTTCATTTGCGGATTGTCGGTGCCGGGGTCAAACAACCACTCTGGGGGATAGCGCGTTTCGATGGGCACATATTCCAGCGCAATCGGAAAATGGACAAGATAGAGGTCCAGATAATCCAGACCCAGATCATCAAGAGATTTTTGACAGGCGCTTTCCACATGATCGGGATGATGAAAAGTGTTCCATAATTTGGATGTGATCCACAGCTCATCCCGGGTTACAAGCCCTTCGGCGATAGCGCGGTTCAGGCCCTCCCCAACCTCCGCCTCATTTGCATAATCCGCTGCGCAATCGAAATGCCGATACCCGGCTTTTACAGCTTCCACCACGATATCGGCAGCATCTTCTCTGCTCACTTTCCATAAGCCAAATCCAATTTCGGGCATTTGCGTCATAGATTATCCTTTGTTGGAAGTAAGCTGCACCGGCAAACCGGTTGCGATGGATTCATGCGCTGCGGCTCCGATCTCGACTGACCGCAGTCCGTCATATGTCGAGATTTCCGGTGCACCGCCATCCAATAAAGCCTTGTGAAACTTCAGCAATTGAAAATAAGTCGCCCCATGGTGGTCTCCCGCCTTCAAAGCATGCTCGGGCGTAGAAATGGACTCTGTCACAGGCTCGGAGCCATTGCGCGGCGACCAGGTGACATTGGCCGATGGAATTCCGACCTCCAGCTTGCCCTGTTCGCCGAGCGCATAAATCTGTTCCTGCTCCTCAGAACCTTCGGCAAACATGCATAGATCCAGCACAGCACGAGCCCCCTTGGCGAATTCGAGTATCACATAGGCATTGTCGAGAATATCTGGAATCCTGCCCCCATAGCTCTCATCGAGATGGTTCACATCCTGCCCTCCCGATGCAAAAACCCTGACGGGTTCGTCCTGCAATATATGCCGCATCAGGTCGAAGAAATGACAGCACTTCTCGACCAATGTGCCACCGGTATTCTCGCTGAACCGGTTCCAGTCGCCAACCTTCTGTAGAAATGGAAAACGATGCTCGCGAATTGAAAGCATCTTGACCGATCCGGTTACACCGCTGTGCACCCGCTCGATAAATCTGGTGACGGGCGGCATGTAGCGATATTCCAGACCGATCCACAAAAGATACGGATGGTCCTGTGCTGCCTCATGCAATGCGCGTGCGTCTTCAACAGTCGTACACATAGGTTTTTCTAGCAAGATCGCGACGGAATGCTTCATCACCTCCTGCATGATCGGAAAATGGGTGTGGTTGGGTGCGGCGATTATGACGGCATCAATCGCTTCACATGCAAACATCTCTTGTGTGCTTGCATAGCAAACCGGATTGGCACCCAGTTTCTGTGCATGATCGCGCGAGCCTTCCAGCGAGCCCTTGTTCGGATCGGACAGCGCCACAAGCGTCACTTCATCCAATAGAGCAATATTGCTGATATGCTCACGACCCATCATCCCGGCACCGATAATCGCGTATCTCTTTTTCACCCGTTTCCGTTCTTTCAATGAGCTTTAATGCGAAACTATTTTGTAGTGGGATTGTGCGATTTGGTAAAACCTGTCTTTTAGAACCGCAATGTAATGCCCCGCGCAAGAGCAGGTGAGATTGCTTCAGCCACGCGCAAAGCCTTCGTCATACCAATATTTACCTCATCCTGATCACGCTCGATTGCGACGACAATTTGCCGTGCACATTCCTCAGGCGGCATCTTCTTGGTCGGGTTGCCATCATTCATCTGCGTGTCAACAACCGGCGGTAGCGCCTCGATCACGCGGATATTGGAATCCTTGAGCTGTTCACGCAGACCAAGCGTGTAAAACCGCAACCCCGATTTGGTAGCGCAATATATCGGCGTGCGGGCAGCCGGTGCAATGGCAAGACCCGAGGTGACATTGACAATTGCCGCCTGCGGCCGTTTGCGCAGACTGGGCATCAGGCCGGTGATCAATCGGATGGGTGCGTTAAGATTGGCATAGATGCAATCATCGGCCGCATCGGCAACCGGATTGCCCTCACGAAAGTCATGATCGACAAGCTGACCGGCATTATTGAGCAGGACATCAATATCCCTGCTACCCCATTTCGTGAGCAACGCATCCACGCCGGCTGCATTGGACAGGTCGGCCTCAATATACTCGAAACCTTCCTCGCGCATCGCCGCCAACCGCTCAGGATTCCGGCCAGTTAGCGTGACCTTGGCACCTTTTTCCTTCAACTGGCGCGCAATCTCGCGGCCGATACCTGCACTGCCACCGGTCAGCAGGACGTTTTTATCTGCAAGTTCCATTTTTGGCCCACCCATGCCTTTCCAGAGAATACACAATCTTCCCGCACCTTTGCAGTATTCAGGATTATGGGCAACCGCGGAATCTGGAAAGTTTTTCGCAAATGTACCAAAAGCTTAATGTGACACTAATTGGGCTCACTTTCATCGTGGCGCGCTCTTAGCGCATGATAAGACGTAAATAGCATCTCCTTGCCTGCAGACCATAAAGCGAACGCCAAGCCTAGCGACGCTTACGGCCGCGAAGTGACAATCGCCAGGGACGGCGAGATTTGCCAAATTCCAGTGAAGGCTGCCCCACAGTAGTTTTGGTTACCAGCTTTCGGTTTCGTTCGAGGAAAATTGCAGTGATGATCCCTGCGATCGCGCCAAACAGATGCGATTCAAAGGAAACGAAGCCTGCGGTGGGCAATACACCAAACACCATGCCGCCGTAGAAAAAGACAACGCCAAGCGCGACAACAATGTTCCGGAAACTGCGCTCTATCCATCCGAGCGCGATGATCAGGCTCCATAACCCGAATATCCAGCCACTTGCGCCAATGTGCAGGGCATCGCGGGCAAATAACCAAACGAGGATACCGGTGATTGTGATAATCAGGAAGCTGGCGACCAGAAAATAGCGCCTGCCTTGGAGCAAACACAGGAAGCTGAACACCACTATCGCAAGCATGTTATTTCCCAAATGCGTGAAATCACCATGCAGCCACGGCGCGGCGAAGATCGTGTAAATGCTGTTAATCTCTCGTGGCTCGATGCCAAAACTATTCAGATAACCGCCGGATAACAGATTGGCGAAATGGACCGCGACAAATAATCCGCACAATATCGCTATGACTTTCAGGCGTTCTGTCAGGTTCGGAATTTTCATTGGTCCGTATGGCCTAGCATCCGGTCAACCGCACTGCAAATTTGCTGGGTACCGGTCGGCTGCTATGAGCGCAAAAGCGGACGCTAGCAATTATAGGGAAAACAATTTAGCTATAGAAGAATGAAACTCATCAAAAGAAATAGCCCTGCAAGTTTCAATCCCTCATTGCTCAACGTTTTGTTCATAACAATTCTTACTTGGGCGCCTTTAATTTCTGTGATTGTGCCCGCTTTTTTGCATGGCGGAATCAACGAAGAAGCTTTCGGGACGGGCTCCCGCTATTATCGATCTCCGCACGCATATTTTACAATAATGACGCTCGGAACTCTGGTGTTTCTATGCATCAGTTTCATCCCAATGTGCCGGAGTTTTGTAAGAGGCTATTTTGTCAAATTTTCTGAAAGCACTGTTTATTTCAAGCATAAAAAGTTCGATGTCAGTGACATCAAGAAAATTGAATCATTCAATCAATTTGGTAAAAACTATAAATTCATCCTGAAAAACGGAAAAACTGTTGTTCTACCTACAGGAATTAATCGAAATATATCCGATTACGTCGAAAATAGATTTCATAGTATAATCACTTCATAGATGATCGTTGAACGGGGTTTCTAATGTCCGCTTTCGGAATAAAGCGGACACAGGATTTCCCTGCAACAGTAATTCCGATCAAGTAACGCTCTTCAGAAGAACCACTGAGGGTAATTCGTACCAAGTCGTCTTACTTTGGCAAGCCATGCGATTCTGAAGCACTTACCGGGTTGATCCAGGCCAAATATGAATCTGCCTATATTTTAAAATGGTAGCGGAGGAGGGACTCGAACCCCCGACACATGGATTATGATTCCACTGCTCTAACCACCTGAGCTACTCCGCCATCGGTTTCTCTGCAGGACTTGAATCGCTACAAAAAACCTTGGATCGCGGCGCTATAGTCGCCGCATCTTTATCGGTCAACAAGTTGCCTGTCATTTTCTTGTACTTGCAACCTGGCAGCCATCCGCGCTAACAGTCATGCCCTTGCCGCTCGGCGGCGCAATGGGGCCGAAAATGAACAAATCCTACGACATATTGATCGTTGGCGCGGGCCATGCCGGCGCGCAAGCCGCTATCGCGCTGCGGCAGCAGAAATTTGAAGGCACAATCGGCCTTATGGGCAATGAAAAATACCCGCCCTATGAACGCCCGCCGCTGTCCAAGGAATATCTGGCCGGAGACAAACCGTTCGAGCGTATCATGCTGCGCCCCGAGAGTTTCTGGGGTGAACGCAATATCGATCTGCTAACCGGTTGCCGGGTGTCGAAAGTGGATCCGATGGAAAAGACGGTCACGCTGAGCACCGATGACGAAATTGGTTACCATAAGCTGATCTGGGCTACAGGTGGCTCGCCCAGAATGCTGGATTGTCCGGGCAGTCAGGCGCGCAATATTCACGGTGTGCGATCTCGCGCAGATGTCGACAAGATCATGGCCGCCCTGCCCTCAACGGATAAAGTCGTGGTTGTGGGCGGTGGTTACATCGGCCTCGAAGCAGCGGCCGTACTCACAAAACTCGGTAAGAGTGTCACGATACTGGAATCGCTTGACCGGGTTTTATCGCGGGTCGCCGGCGAAACTCTGTCTCGCTTTTATGAAGAAGAACATCGCCGGCAAGGTGTCACGGTCGAGCTAAATGCCATGGTAGAGTCTTTTGAGACCAATGACGACGGAATGGCGACCGGCGTCAGGCTTGCTGACGGACGTGTTCTAGATGCAGATATGATCATTGTTGGCATCGGTATTATTCCGGAGACTGGTCCACTGGTGGCGGCTGGTGCTGCTGCTGGCAATGGCGTCGATGTGGATCAAACGTGCCGCACCAGCCTGAATGGTGTTTACGCCATTGGTGATTGCGCCGCGCATGCCAATCGTTTTGCTGACGGTGCACATATCCGGCTCGAATCCGTGCAAAATGCAAACGATCAGGCGAAGGTAGCGGCACTCGATATTATTGGCGAAGAATGCGAATATGATGCAGTGCCATGGTTCTGGTCCAATCAATATGATCTCAAACTGCAGACGGTCGGTTTATCCACCGGCCATGATGAATATATTGTACGTGGTGATCCGGCCAACCGGTCATTCTCGATTATATATCTGAAGGATGGCAAAGTGATCGCTCTTGATTGTGTGAATGCAACCAAGGATTACGTACAAGGCCGCAAAGTCGTTGAGGCAGGCCTTGCGCTGGATCGCACACAACTGGCGGACCCAGATATTCCGATTAAGGAAGTCGAAAGCGCTTAACCACGAAACGGCCATTCGCCAATAGATTGCCAAGGTCCATCCATATAATGATGCAGTGCCAGTCCTTTGATCTGTAATGGGCGCGGCTCAAATTCCAGTGACAATTTTGTCATCAGCGCTTTCGCTTCTTTCGCTGATACCTTGTTCTGCACCGTGACATGCAATCGTGGTGTCTGCTGATCCTGAGCGACCAGCAGCCCGTGAAATCTGTCCGCCAGTTCCATTCGCATCGCCAGCAGATCGGGCGAATGCAGCTGATAGGCTACCCCGCTGCCAAGGTGGATCAAGCGCTGCAGAGACGTTACCGGAGGCGCGATATATCGGGTCATGTCCTTCACCGCCTGCTTGATCTCGTCCAATGCTTGCGGCGGTAGATGATGAAACAGCGTGATATGCGCAGGCAGGACATTACGCTCTGCCGGATAATATTTCCGACGCAGCGCATCGGCCCAAGCGAGATCTTGTTTTCCCATCTCAGCGGTCATGATGACCGGTTTATTTTCCGCTATCATTCGTACAGACTATCGCCAAAAAAGAAGGACTGCGAACGAATAATCTCGCTCGGGCAGAATGGCAAAACACCGCAGGCAAAAAGAGATTTTTTTCCCGTGTTTCTTGCTATGATGACCAGGCATGCTGGGAGGAGCAAATTTATGACACAAGATAAGAAGCCGCCTGTCTGGTTCTGGGCCCTGGGAATATTCGCCCTGATATGGAATGGCCTTGGTATCGGTGCCTATGCCAATGACATCATGATGACGGCCGAAAAGCTTGCCAGTATGACTGAGCTGGAGCAGAACCTGTTTGTCAATCGGCCCTTCTGGGCATCGGCCGCCTTTGCAGTTGCCGTCATTGGCGGTTTCATGGGGTCGATCATGCTGCTTTTGCGCAGGCGGATAGCAGTAAGGTTATTCCTGATGTCTCTGATCGCGGTGCTGATCCAGTTCGCCAGCTATTTCATTCTTGACGGCTATGCGGACTATTTCAGCCAGAACGGATGGTTCATGCCCATATCCATCCCCATTCTTGCGGTCGCTTTTCTGTTGTTCGCACGCTGGGCAGAGAAAAGCGGATTCCTTCGATAATATTCCGGTGATCAGGTTTTGGTACTGAATGGTGTAAAATTGGTGGATTCATCGTAAATATCGACACCCTCACGCCGCTTCAGCCAGCCCACTACTGCATAGGTAACCGGTGTCAGCACCGCCTCCCACAGGACTTTGAGCAGCCAATTGGTCACCATCACGGTCAGCACGGCCGACGTTTCCCAGATGCCCCAAAAAGCCAACGGATAGAAAATCAGGCTGTCCACGCCCTGTCCGACCACCGTTGACCCGATGGTTCGAGACCAGAGCGCCCTGCCCTGCGTCCAGACTTTCATTCGTGCCATCACGTAGCTGTTCACGAACTCTCCAGCCCAAAACGCCAGAATTGACGCGGCAACAATGCGCGGAACCTGACCGAAAACACTTTCATAGGCGGCCTGCCCTTCCCAGCCATCGGCAGGTGGCAAAGACACCACGACCCAACTCATGAAGGCCATAAAGACCATCGCGGCAAAACCCGCCCAGATGACCCGCCGGGCCCGCGCATAGCCGTAGACCTCAGTCAGAATATCGCCAATGACATATCCTAGTGGAAAGAAAAGGATACCAGCGCCGTAAACCCATTGCTCACCGCTAATGGTCACAAAGGTCGGCTTCGCCGCACCGATAATGTTGGAAAGCAGCAGGATGGTCACAAAGGCCGCCATCACAAAATCGAAATAGCGAAAATTGTGACCGGACTGACTGGCAGCACTGCTGCGCTTAACTGGTTCGGAGTTCATCCACCGATGATTAGCCAATTACCACAAAGTTTCAATGGTATAACTTGCGCGGACTCCGCAACATCCGCCAAACTCAATCCGATATCAGTGCCACTTCCGCCTCATCGTTTTCTTCCGGCGCAGGAAGAATATATGCAGCCACTGCGGCGTTGGACCCGAAGATCCGCTTCGCCATAACACTAATATCCTTAACCGTCATTTCGCGCAAAACGCTCTCACGCATGCGATGCCGAACCATTCCATATCCACTCGTTTGCGCATCTCGGAGCACGCTCATCCAATAGCCATTATTCTGGAGCGAGCTGTCAATATCGTCGACAATAGGCTTCAACGCCCGTTGAAAAACATCCCCGTCAATAGGCTCCGCTGCCAGTTGTTCTCCGACTTGCAAAATAGCCTGACGGACCTCGTCAGTCTTTTCAGGTGCGGCCGTCACGCTGGCAAACATATAACCATAATCGTCATACAGGTTGCTCACGAACATCCCTGCGCCTGGTGAATAGGTCAGGCCCATATCTTCCCGAAGAACGTTCGACAAACGGTTGCGGAATATACTGCGCAAGACCTGCATACGCAGAGGATCTTTGGGGTCGGAAGCATCCGGTGCCGGCCAATATACGCGCACCATGGCTTGATCAGCATTGCCCTGATGATAATATGTAAATGGTTCGGCAGGCTGTGACGGAAATTCCAGATTACGCATCTCCGGAAACGCACCTTTGCTATCAGCACGTTCTGGCAAGGCTCCAAATGTCCGCGCAACCTCAGCGATGGCAGTAGCCCTGTCGATGTCACCCACAATAGTAATTTCTATCAAACCGTTTTGCAGCTGTGGGTCAATCCAGTCCCGGACATCCTGGATTTCGGGAGACAAAAAGGCCTCCAGATCAGAAAAACCATAACGCGGATCACCGGAGCGGATCATCCGTGGTAATTCCTTTTCCGCGACCGTCATCGGTGAAGCTTTGTGGGTTGGGTACCAGGCTTCCATTTTCTCATGATAGCGTTTAGCCGTCTGCTGACGATAAGCAGGCGCCGTGATATGCGCTGTCATCAAATTCATCTGGTCAGCAAAGTCTTTCGGGTCCGTGCGACCGACAACTTCCAAAGCATCATTATCAGGACGCAGGCGAACACGGGCTCCGACATTCTTGCCTGCAAACAGTGTTTGCAGATCATCTGCACTATGCCCCTCCACGCCGCTGCGGCTCAAAAGATTTTCCGCCAGTCTGCGCAGTTCTTCACTTTTTTCCGGCATCGATAGGAAGCCGCTGCCAACTCTCACGCGGATACCGATTGTATCAGCATCAAAATCCGTCTGCTTGAAATTCAGCCGAACATTATTGGCAAAGGTGATGGTATAAGCATCGGCATCGGCCAGATAGGATTCTTTTTCAACGCGCCCGGGTTCTCCGAATTCGGTATAGGCAAATTTTGTGGCCTGCTGGCTTTGCGGTGCTGAAACAGCAATTTGACGGGATGCCAGAAATGCGGACCTTATCTCCTTTTCAGGATTGTCAATTTTCCGGCTGGTGGCGAGATAAACTACCGGCTGTTCAAAACCCGCCCAACGTTCACGAAACACTCGCTCCACGTCTTCTAGCGTTATTTCCGCCGCAAACTCCTCAAAACGCGCAAGGCTGTCTTCTGGTGCGGTGAACACCCGTTCGTTGGCGAAACTGTCCACCAGTTCCTTGGCATAATTATATTCCAGCCTTGCATAGGTCTTGCGCGTACCCTTGCGATCTACGGCGACCTGCTGCGCTTTACGCTGCCTTGCGATAACCTCATCCAGTTCGGCTTGCGAAAAACCATAGGCCAGCGCCCGCCGGATCTCCTGATCCCCTGCTGCCAATGCCTCTTTCCAATTGTCCGGTCCACTGCGTAACCGAATGATCCACGCGTCAACAGTATCTTCCGGCGCATAGCGGCTGATGGACCCGTTCAGGAAATTCGCCTCACCTGTATCAATCATACGGTCGAGCCGGCGATTGACAATCTGTGCGCCAAGCGCCCTCAACAGCCCTTCTTTTCGTCTTGCCTTGTTGTCCGGCCATTTCACATAGGGTTGCAACGATCCCAATGACACAAAGGTAAGTATCTCGTCATGGTGGTGGTAGCCGATTTTCCCCGGAACAATGTCAGCGGGTGGGAGCTTCACCTGCGGAAGTGCCTTTGTTTTCGGACGCCAATCACTGAAATAGGCCTTGATTTTTTCGATCGCTAGGTCAGTTTCGACGTCACCGATAAATGCGATGAAAGTATTTTCCGGGCGATAATAACTGCGATAATATTTGACAAACTCTGATCGCGGCATTGTTGCGATGGTTTCATCCACGCCGATTGGCAAGCGATCAGTCAGGCCGCTGCCTTCCGTCAAAAAACCCATATTGGCGATCAGAGCGCGGAAATTGATGGAATCCCGGCTGCGTTTCTCCGAAGCAATCACTCCCCGCTCCCGTTCGATGGCTTCTTCGTCGAGAGTCAGGTTCTCCGCTGTTTCACGCATCAGGAAAAACGCTTCGTTCAAAATGTCGTCACCCACCGTTGGCAGGTTGAGTTTATACGTGGTCTGGCTGAAACCAGTGCTCGCATTGGTGTCGGCGCCAAATGCCAGGCCATAGCGCTCCAGACGCTTGATCATCTCACCTTCTGCAACATTCTTGGAACCGTTGAAGGCCATATGTTCAAGAAAATGAGCAATGCCTCTCTGCTCTTTCGTCTCGTTCAGTGAACCGGTGGCAATCCGCATGCGCACAGCCGCAACACCGCTCGGCGTGCTGTTTTTCATCACCGCATAGCGCAAACCGTTTTCGAGCGTTCCGTAAACCACTCGCGAATCCGGCTTTAGATCGCTAGCATCATGGGCAAATCCACCATTGCTATCATCACCTTTGGCCATTGCGGGACTTACTGCAAACAAGGAAAAGGCTGCAAACAATGTAGGAGCAAATCGCAAGCGGGATTTCTGTCGCATTATTAATTCTCCGGGGAATCAGGGGAAGCATTCTGATTTTTTCTAAGGCTATTACTATATAAGACGCACAAGAATGCGAAGCCCTCAACAAATAATCAAATATTGATAGTCCACTTTTCTACAAATATCTTGCCAGTCGCATCTGACCAAGTTCACCTTTGAAGTGATCAATGCCTTCGACAAAGCTCTGTTTCCCGAGAGTGATACGGGGTATTGGGTGGGAACGACCGCTCCCAGGAAACAGATAAGGGAAATCGATGAGCGTTAGAATTTCGCCCTCAGCCCCATGGTGATGGTGCGACCGCCATTGAATTGGAACGTATTTGGGAAATCAAACGGCGTGTTGCCATCGCCAAAACGGGAACTAGTTGTCTGGCGAATGTCCGGCTTTTTGGAACCACGTAAAAGATCGTCGCCTTCCAGAAATATTGTCCACAACCCGCCCGCTTTTTCAAAACTGTAAGAAAAACGCGCGTCAAGCGTGTCATAACCTGGAACAACCGAGTTGATGTTAAACTCGTCAAATGTTTCCACTGTCGCAGATTGGCTGGTATATATTACCCGCCCTTGGAACCCATCCCGTTCATAGTCCAGAGACAGGTTGTAAACCCACCGTGCCTGGTCACGCAAAGGGCGATCTAGGCTAAGTTGAATAGTATTACCGTCATCATCACGGGCTGACACCAGAGTTGGAAAATCACCATTGGTATAGGTGACATTCGCCAAAACCCCGAAATCACTCAAAAAACCTGGCAGGAAAGTGAACCGCCGGATCAGCTCACCTTCAATACCCCAGATGGTACCGCCTTCTCCATTTTCCGGGCGATTGACCAGTAGTTCCGCATCGTCCGGTAGCGCCAGAAGGTCCGGACGTGTTGCGGCAAGCGGTTCGTAACGGTCCCGAAATCTTTGTAAAACATCGGTATTATCCACAGGCGTGAACGACACATTGGTAAAATTGTTACTGATCTTCTTGTAGAACAACCCGAGTCTTACAAGTCCTGGAGAATCATCGAAATAATAAGCAATGTCGAAATCGTAGTTGTCAGTTGTAGACGGCTTCAGGTTAGGATTTGCTTCCAAAATCGTAACACGACCGAACCCGGGTCGCAAATCTACACTAAAAGTCGTCCCGCGATTGAGCAGCCTGAAATCCGGATTCACCGTTGAACGGAAATAACCGAGACGAGCCGTCACATTCTCGATAGGTCGATAGGTAAGCAAGAGGCTGGGTGTCCATGTATCGACAGTACCGGATGTACTTTCGAAGCTCACTAGCCCTTGCTCTACGAAGGTCTCACGTGGTTCTGTGCGAAAACCCGGTTCATTTAGTCGGAAGCTTTGAGACGAAAGTGTCACGCCGGATCTTCGCTCCCGTTCATAGCGAACACCAGCAATAAGATCGAAACGGCCAACCGTAAACTTCGACTCCAGATAGCCAGCAAATTTCTCTTCAATAGTCTTTGTGGGAACCAAAAATCCTGCCCCGCCCTCAATCGGGTCGATCTGTGTAAAGTCCGTAAAAACAAGCCGCTCTTCGTTGAAATCGGGCGTGGACGGATCATCGGCAACAAAATTATCTAACTGGTTGAAAATGCTAAGTCCATTGGCAGCGCGCAAGAAAGGTATCGAAAACCCGCCAACTCCGAGCTTTTCGAACCCGTCCTGATCGAAAACGCCACCGTCAAACGCCGACAATGACAATGGTCGTCCAAAGATCCTGAGATAGCGCTGGCTGGTAACATTGCGAGCATTGGTAACGCTTCCATTGGTATTGCGTTTGCTTCGCTGATATTTTCCACCTAATTCAACATAGCTCAGAAAATCGAGCGGCGTGTTATATCTTGCCTGAAACTCCCCGCTATAAGTTTCGGTTGGGTTGTCTATCGGGTTTGTAGTAGCACTAAAAAGGTCATAGTTTGATGGATCATTGATAAAATCCAAACCTGCCTGGGTAAGGGACGGCAAAATCAAACCATTACCAGCTTCGACAAAGGCCCCATTAACCACCCGCGGTGTCATTGCAGCATTGTCATCTGGATTTATGACAACTGTTTCTGGGTCAATGACATCCAAGATATTTGTTTGAACCGCTTGCGAAATGAGGTTGGTATTATCGCCGCGCCTTTTGGATCGGGCATATCCAGCCTTATATTCAAATTCCCAGCGCCCGACATCAGTATCGCCACGAAAACTGATACTGTCGCTTGTGATCCTTTCATCAATCTCACCAACTATTATGCTGGGGCGAAAACTACTCAACGTAGCACGACGCCTGACTTCATTACCTAGTTCAGGAATCGGCATGCTGGTGAAAAATGTGCCAAAGCCTATTGTGGAAGTGGAATTGCTGCGTCGGGAGTCGTTCTGGTTCCGCTGAAGGTCAAGGCGCAGACGGGTATGGCTGGCAATGTCCCAGGCCAGGTTTACGGAACCGACAATGGCTTCTTGCCTGGAATCACTTCTTGTATATCGGCTGCTGGTTATCAGCCGTTGACTATCAAGCTCTGGGTCGAAGGGAAACTCTGTGCTGGCCGGCACGTTGAACAACGATGTTGAACCTACGGGAAAAACCGGTGGAATCCTGCTAACCACCAAAGAAGTATAGTTAAGGCGATCCGCCCTGCGATACTGCAACGAAGCTGCAATACCGAAATTGTCGGTCAGCTTCTTGGCGATCGTTCCGTTTATCTGATACTCCTCGCCAAAAGCGCGATCAAAGTTGGTTTCACCTTCGATCGAGAAATTGGCCGAGAAGTCGCCATAATCCAGCCCGGACTTGGTCTCTATCTCCACAAGGCCGCCGGAACCCGTGGCTTCATGGCTCGGCAGCAATGATTTATGGATGGTGATTTCGGAAATATTGTCCGTAAGAAATCCACTGAGATCCACGGTGCGTTCAAAGCCGGTACCCTGCACTTCCAAGCCGTTGAGCTGTACGTTAATCGCCTCGGAACTGAAACCACGCACAGTAATACGCGATCCTTCTCCGGTTTCATCATCCCGCCCGAACGCTACGCCAGGAACACGCCGCAAGGCCTCGGAAACCGTTTCCGCCGGAAAACCACCCA
Organism: Parasphingorhabdus sp.; assembly: GCF_059726685.1. Classification (NCBI taxonomy): domain Bacteria; kingdom Pseudomonadati; phylum Pseudomonadota; class Alphaproteobacteria; order Sphingomonadales; family Sphingorhabdaceae; genus Parasphingorhabdus; species Parasphingorhabdus sp. The sequence goes on along the minus strand of NZ_AP041068.1, from coordinate 2,110,590 downwards.
GCAAATCTGAAGATACAATAGTCGCATTGTTATCCGCATTTTTCTGCTTGTTCAGCGCCTGTTGAATAGAACTGCGATAACCGAAAACGACGATATCTTGATTGGCTTCACCGACTTGTACATTGGCTTGCTGGCGCGACCCCGGGGACACGGATACGGTGACAGTTTTGACTTGCTCACCCAGATATTCCACCCGAACAACTTGCCGCCCGCGCGGGACTGCGGGAAAATAATATTGGCCGCGATCATCGGTAACTGCTTCCAGATTTGTTCCATCTATGCGTACCAGCGCGCCCCGCAAAGCACTACCGGTGCTTGTGTTGACGACCGTACCGGAAACTATACCGGTGCCGCCACCTTCCGGCGAGCGAACGTCTTGAACAGCCGTTCCAGCAGAAGTGTTTTGAACAACAGCTGGCTTGGCAGAAGCAGCGGCTGCCGATGCGGCAGCCCTGTTGCGCAGCATTTGCCTTGCGGCTGAGAGACGGAGAGCCAAAACGTTGGGCTGAATTTCACGGAAGGAAATGGATGTACCGCGCAGCAACAAACGCAGCGCCTGCGTCGGGGTCAAACGGCCCGACACCGCATTTGCCCGCTTGTTCGCAACCATCTCCGGCGGATAGACCAGATTTTTTCCGGTTTTTAACGCATAGCTTTTCAGGGCAGAGGATAAAGCCTGGTCCGGCATGTTAAAGGATATCACCTGTTCCTGCGCATGGGCAGATCCGACGATTGCGATATTGGCGGCACCAGTTAACATTGCTGCTTGCAGCAATTTAAGCGAGCGAGACGGCATATTGATCCCCTGTCTTTCTATCCCTGTTGGCTGTCAGTCATCCGCTGACTAGCCTCACAAAAAGTAAGACGCGCGAGGTTCACCATCCCTCAAAATCTTTTTCGGACGGGAATGGAGAATCTGCGATTCCGGGGTATATTAAGTCTGAAAAATTCTATTTTTATCAGATACTAAAGGTTATTCTTTCCAGTCGAGAATAATGTCACCTTCACCAGCTGGAGCGCTGTTTCTGATAGGGAATGATGCTTCGAGGGCGGCTGCGAAACTGTCGACGGAGCCGACCTGAAAGATACCACTCACCCGCATGTCGGAAAGCGTTGGATCGCCGAACACCAGTTTACGCGAAGAATATCTGTTCACCTCCTGAACAATCATGCCCAGTGGCTCATTGTCAAAAATCAGGCGGCCATCTTTCCAGCTTGTCGCCACGGCCGTGTCAATCACATTGACTTTGAAAGGCAGGTCACCCTGCGCGATCAGCTGCTCACCCGGTTTCAGCTGTTTCTTGCTCACCGCATCCGGATTGGCAGTATCACTGTCATCCTGATCGACCGTCACGATTCCTTCGATAAGGGTCACGCGGACTTCGTCATCGCTCCGCCGAACCGAGAAGGTTGTGCCAACAGCAGTCACCAGCTTTCCATCGGCTTCCACCACGAAAGGACGATCGGCATCCTTGGCAACTTCGAACAATGCTTCGCCGCGCAGCAGGATCAGGTCACGCCTGTCCTCGCTAAAGTTAATCTGGACAAGGCTATCGGTATTCAGTTCCACAACGGAACCGTCAGGCAGGTTGACTGTCGATCTCTGACCGATGGCGGTCCTGTAAATAGGGGAGGACTGCGACTCTCCTTGCGCAAATTGTCGAGACGGATCGGCATCATCAGAGACACCCATTTGCCCAAACGGATTCAGCATCACCATCGAAACAATAACGATCAGGAGAGAAGCCGCAATCGCGCCATATTTCATCCAGCTATTGTTGTTCGCTCCTGCAGATACAGCAAGAGCATTTTGGCGCATCGCCATAATTTCGTCATCGACAGCGCTATCCTGCATTGCCGTCCAGACTTCTTCCTGCAACGCATAAGCCTCGGCATGTTCAGGTGATTTTTCGAGCCAAGTCTTGAAACGCCTTTGATCTGCTTTGCTGGCATTATCTGCACGCAGCCTTGCAAACCAGTAGGCAGCTTGTTCCTCGACACTGTTGTCCGCATTCATTGCATTCATGTTATTTGGATCCATCATTCCGGTGGCCCCAAACGATGTGCAAGATGCTTGATGGCATCCATCATGTGCTTTTCAACTGAACTCATCGATATACCTAATTGCTGCGCGATCTCGCGATATTTAAACTCTTCAAACCTGTGCAACAGGAAAACATTCCGTGTGCGTTCCGGCAATTCGTTTAATGCGTTTTTCAGCGCTACTACTTTCTCTTTACCTAACAAGACGCGCTCGGGTGAAAGTTCCTCAAAAGCATTTTCATTTTGGTCGGATAAATGCTTGGCAAATGATCTTTTGGTTGCTTCGCGCCGCGCCTTGTCACGTAGCAAGTTGGCTGCGATCTGGAATATGAAGGCTTCTGGCCGCTCCAATTTTGTTGAATCTGTCCGCGATGTCAGACGATAGAAGACGTCTTGTACAAGGTCATCCACTTCATTCTGATTGTAGACTCTTTTTCGGAAATATTTTTCCAGCGGAACACGAAACTGTGAAAAAAGCTCCTCCAGGCCGTCATGCAGCGCTTGTCCGTCAAGATCATCTGCAGCGGATGTGATACCAGCAGATTTCTGGGATTCATTGTCTTTACTTGATGTCAATCTAGCCCCTAATCGAATCCGGTCAGATGGCGTAATAAAGGGGCAGAAGATAATACTTGTCAACGAATGTATAAGTATTGGACTTTTATGTCGGCAGTGAAATACTATTAGTTCAGCTTATGTCTTGCTACTGGCAAATCACGCTTTTGCAGTCACTTCGGCCATCCACACAAGGTGATCCGGTGGTTGACATTCAATCCGATCCTGTTTACGCGCTGAGCCGCAGAAAACTGCGAATAAGCAGCTTTTCTTCGGAAACAGGGATTTCTAAGGTGCGCGCCCGTAGCTCAGCTGGATAGAGCGCGAGACTTCTAATCTTGAGGCCACAGGTTCGACTCCTGTCGGGCGCGCCAAAATCCCTGAGAATTCCGCTACTTCTGACAATGCTTTGAAATACGGCGCTTTGTTCAAAGAGGAACAAAACGGAAATATATGGCACATTGCGGCACACTAATGGCACAATCCACGGCACAATGGTGTCAAGCAAACAACAACAATAGCTACTAACCAAAACCAAGACATCCTATTCTTGCGATGCCGACCAAATTTTCTCGGTTGACGACTAACGTCAACAAGTGGCGATTTCGTCCACAATATTCTTTTGTCCAATAATGGCCAGATCGGATGCGAACCGTTGATTGACAGACCTTGGTTACAAAATCGCCCAGTTCCCATCATGTGCTGGCCAATAGTTTGATTATTGTTATGGATTGGCTATGCCCGAAAATATGAAAACGGAATTTGTTGTTGAAGATCCAATCAAGCTAGCCGGACTGGAAGTTATTGATCTGTGGTCGGCAGGAAAGGATGCTTGGAACGAATGGGTCAGACTCAATCCTGTAGCAGACATCGATTTCTCTGGTCTGGACCTATCGGCTAAGCCAAACAACAAAGCGCGCAGGTTCGATATTTGGTCGTTCGCACAATATCAGTTCCCAAACGGACGAATTGACTTTTCTGGAGTAAAATTCGGAGATGGGTTAGTCAATTTTTGGGGCGCGACATTTGGCGATGGGGATGTTTGTTTTCACGAAACAAATTTTGGCAGCGGAGATGTTTGGTTCGGTGACACAAAGTTTGGAAATGGGAGTATTTCGTTTGATAATGCGCGGTTCAAAGATGGAAAGGTGGATTTTTTTAATGCTTCGATAAGAGGCAACGACAGAGTTTCATTTCGTGCTACTAGCTTTAATAACTGTGAAATTGATTTTCGGAAGGCAAAAATTAAGACCAATTTTTTCACCTTCAGCGATATTGTTTTCCAGCAAACCAACGTCAATTTTAATGAGGCTGAATTCAACGGCGGCTTAATCGTATTCAATAAAGTTGTGTTTGACGCAACCGGAAGCAGTTTTAGTTTAAGTAAGTTTGAAAATTCGACGGTCAAATTTTGGTCATGTAGTTTTACTGGCCCTGCAGATTTTCAAGATTTGAAAGAAGCCTCCAAAATATCAGAGTTATCATTTATCGGTTCGAAGTTTGATCAAACATTAAACATTTCCGCTAACCAGCATTTTGAATGTGTAATTGATTTGACACAAACTAAGCTCGCCAATCAAGTTATTCTCGATGGAGTTTTCTGCAATTTTAAAGCGGCAGTAAAAGATCGCAGACTCAGTAAAAATATGGCCGCCGATCCACTCGATACACGGCGATACCGGCGCTTGAAAGAAATCACACTCAACAACAGAAACTACTCACAAGCGCTGAACTTCCATGTCGGTGAAATGCAATCTCGCCGGTGGCACGAAACCAATTGGCTCACCAACTTGTTTGAATTTCTTTTCCGCATTCTGGGAGACTACGGACGTAGCGTAGTTCGACCACTAGGCTGGTTGCTTGTTTCATTGACTTTATTTGCAGTTGTCTATTCTGATTTAGCCCGAAAATTTGAAGTTAGTTCGACTGAGCGACTTGTGCCAGCTCTCAGTTTTTCATTGGGACAAATGTTACCTTTCATTCCAATCTCAAGAGAAGCTCGATCGGTTTCTGCAAGCGCTCTTTTTGGAGAAACTATCCCTCAATCGATCATTTACATATCTTCGGTGCAAAGTCTGATTTCGGTCATTTTGCTTTTCTTGCTCGGGCTTGGCCTTCGCAATATGTTCCGGGTATAGTTTTGTTTCCTTTCCCGTTAACGGATCAATGACCTCGATCGGTTGTTTCCAACCGAACAACAACCGCACCACGATTTCTTGCCATGGCAACAGCCGGAAAGGCACGCCCGCAAATCTGTCGTTTGTAAGCCGAAATACCTTCGGCCAAAGATCAATAACAGCATCAGCTTTCGCATGATCAAACCATGATCCCGGTTGCCCCGCTGCCTTTTCCCATCCCTCGACCGCCCATGCATATTCGGGCTTGTCCGCTACTGCCTTCAGCCAGTCTGGCAACTCCATTAGTTGATAGCCGAAGGCGGCACCGAGTTTAAATCACCCAACATCCCAACACGCGGTTCATCAGCATCTGGCTGCGCTTTCTCTTTGGCAGGGCCTTGCGCTGGTGTTGTCCCAAACAAACCGGGATTCAAAGCGCCTGCAAGAGACTGGTTTTTGAACAGGTCATATTCATCATGCGGCGTCAGTCCAAAATTCTGTGATAGCTTCATCACGTTATCGAAGCACTGTTGCGCCAATTTCACCGATGGATGATTCCGGATCATGAAACCGCCCGCCACTGTTTTGACGCGTTGAGTCATTCCCTCGCGTTTCAGCTGGTCATTCAGGCTAATCCAGTCTGCATAGTAAACGCAAAACATCGCAAAGATGGGCCGGTGCTGGTCCATCAATCTATAGGTGCGATGCAGACGCGGAGCCATGTCTTTCCACACGGCAACAGCGCCTGCATAGAGCGGCCCTTGATCGATCATCGGTGGTGGTTGCAACGGATCGCTGGTCGAATTTTCCAGCAACAATTCTGCAACCCGCTGCGCTTCTTCTTCTCGCTTCATCACCGCAGATTTGCGGCGCGCAGGATATCCCTTCTTTGCCTGGTTCGGATCTGGCTTGCGTCCCTTTGCCATAATTCAATCGATCCAGTGTCAGCCGAGGCGGCTACCTGCTCCTTAAAAAAAAGTTTTAGACTAAAAAAATATTCCCCCAATTTCGCGCCGTTTTTTTTGTGTCTGGGGGCCGGTTTACACCCTTTGTTTTTGAAGGGACTAGACCACCCCTACCGTTCATTATTTTATCGACAATACAGCTTAATTGATGTGGGGATCATCGCTCCGAACGAAGTTCAACTCTATTTCCCGTTTGCTATCTTTGACGGCAATCGACCCCTCAACTCGTCCAAAGTAATTTCACCATTAGTGAATTCGATCAAAGAGTTAATTACTTCGACGGTATCGTTGTCATTCGAATCGTTGTCATTCGAATTGCTAGCTGAGTTTCTCTCGACCAAATAGTCCGCACTTCTGGCAACAAACTGTGAAAACTCCAACGGAAAACCGCTTTGACCCGCCAATCCAAAAATTTTCATACTCAAACTATTCATTTGTTCCTGGGCTGAATCGACAGACCCATGTGACTTGATCAACATTTGAGAAACCAAGCTGGCAATTTTGACCCGCTTTTTCGCACGCTCTTTCGCCATATGAACCATTACAAGTGTCTCAGGTTTTGAAAGCTCTAGTTTAAGCGACTTGTTGTCAATAACCTGCTCTTTCCAAAGCGCGTAAGGAGCCCAGAAGAAGCGTATTGTGAGGAAAGCGACCGCGACCGCACCGATGTAAGATAGCGCGTCTGTGCCTATTGTCTCAGGCAATTTGATACCCAAAAATTTTGCCACAGCAGGTAGCGCAGACGCAACTGCAATTTGCAAACCATCGGTCACTCGCACAGCAGGTGTGAGAGCCTTTTTTCCGATGTCCCCAAGATACGTCCAAATCATTTAATTGTCTTGCCGACAACGCAAAGGAATTGCGAGTCCTATTGGCATTGACAACTTCGAAGATCAAAACACCTTTTCCCTATAAATTTTTCTCGGCGCGTTGCTTGTCGCTGCTATGACAAGGCGCACAAAGGCTGTCCAACTCACCAAACCAGAACTTGTGCCAGTCTTCACGATGCGGATCACGGTGATCAGCGACATTGGCCGGGACGATTGATCCGTCACGTTCAAAGCACATCTTGCAGAACGGATGCTCCGCTAACTGAATTGCCCGGCGCTTCCGCCAAGCTCTGCTGTTGTACCATTTCCGAGATGGTTTCGACGCTCTGCGCCGTGCGTCATACTCTTTTGATGACGATGATCCGTTGAGCGATCCCAACGTTGGCGGCTTTTTGGGCACACCATCATCTCCATCAAATTGAAATCAGGTGATTGAACGGCACCGGCTCACGGATCAGGCCAATTGGGGGCAGGTCTAAACGTAAGCATTACGATACCAAATCGACCAAAATCACATCATGTTGGTTGTCGCAGTCCTTTAAGGAGAGATGATAGGATCATCCAAAGGCACCGCTCAATCTATCCGTTTTGTGACAGATTTTGCTGTGGAAACGAACACCCTTTATTTTTGCGAATGGACACGAAACATTTGACAAATCGGATTGTCTGAAAAAATCACAGCTCTTTTGCGGCCTGCGCTGTGGAAAAATTTACCATCTGCTGTGGAAAATGCCGCTTTCATTCTCAATAACCACTGTGAAATGTTGCAAACTGCAATATCCGCTGCTTAGATCGCTGCAATGAAAAGCCACACCGACAGCAATTTAACAGCCGAGGGTCAACATGGCTTTCCAGTTATTACTGTCATTTTCTTTCTAATTTTGACCGTCATCGTTGCTACAGGAGCATATTTTTCTGGTCAGACAAACGCACGCATGGAGGATAATTCTTCAGAAACCCGTGCCGAGATTTTCCAAATTGTAGCTGCTCAATGCAATCAGGAGAAAACTGAAGATATTATTACTTGTGCCTTTGACAAACTGGCAGAGAACAACGCTAATTCGGTTCAGGAGCGCAATGTATTAGCTCAACAGGAAACTGCTTCGTCAACAAGCTCCCTTGTGATGATAGGAGCACTATCGCTGTTGTTATCCCTTTTGGGAATTTATCTTGTGGCAAGAACGCTGTCAGCGTCGCAAACTGCTGCGACAGCATCACGAAGCGCTGCAGCAGCTGCTATCGCTACAAATCAAGCATTCCTTGTCTCAGAAAGCGGACTGATGTCCGTGGTTTCAGCTTCTACCTATGAGAATCGCATTAAATTGACGTGCACAAATACCGGAAAAACAGATGTTCTAGCGATCAATGCATTTGTATTAAACGATGATAGCAACCTTCCTTTCGCAGGGCTAACAACCAATCGAAACAGCAGGGATCATTGTCCACCCCGTGGAACAAAATATTTGAACTTCCAATTTTTGAATGGCCTGCGAGAATTTTCAAATGTCGGCGGCGAAACTCTTATCAATGAAACATGGAAAATTGAGGTGATCTACCAAACAATTTTTGGGTCTATCAAAGATATCTGGTCAATCACGTTCATTGAAACTAACCCTGTTACTCCTGTCATAGCCACTCGAATTGATCTGGAAACACGAGAAGTTACCATAGCAAATGCCAGTTTCAAGTCCCAAAACTAGCCCATGACCGCGCAGGGGTCGCAGCATTTTTCTCGTTGTATTCTTTTAATTTATCTTTTTCGGCGCGCGTCATTCGCCATTCAATTGAGCGACCAACGATAGTGGAAACCTATACCTTCGCTTGCAATATGCATGTTGCAATCTCGGATTGCATTGCCGTGTAGTCTGCATTGCGTTTGTTTGTCATCGCCCTGAAAGTAAAAACCTGGGCGGTGAGAAGCTGATTCATCGATTTGCGACTGTCATCCAGACTCATTTGCGAGAGCAATTGCTCCGATCCTGTTTCGACCTCCTCCTTAGCTGCCTCCGCTTTTGCTTCCTGTTTTATCTGTTCCTCCAACGCTTTTTTATAGTCTGAGGCGATATTGGACGCATCTGTAAAGCTTCCGGCACTAAGCAACCGCTGTGACAATATCGTGCGGATATCATAAACTCCACCTTCGATTGCGTTATAAATCTTCCTGTCGAATTCAGCCTGCTGGGCATCAAAGTCTGTATTGGGGAAAAATATCTTTTGTTCCCGAATAGATGAGCTAATATCTGCAGCCTTTTCTCCGATAGCGATCTTTCGGAGACATAGTAACGCACCAAATGCATCTGCATACATCGATGCCTTGGATTGCGGCGCATAGTAACTGTTGCCTGCGCCAAGCGTCGAATTAACCGCCCCTCCAAATATTACAGCATCGGGATTGCCACCAAATGCAGCAGCGGTAACACCCCCTATCGTCGCTATAAGAGATGGTACCTCAAACGCTTGCCGACCATTCGCATTTTCACGATAGGCATTGTCATATGCCGTCATATATACATCGACCAACGCAACAGCACCTTTCGGATCTGTTTTGTGAGTGCAATCGCCATTGGTGTTGCCGGTTTTACTGCTGCCAGTCTTAGTGTTGTCGCTGTTCGCCTTGTTCCTGTCTATAAGTCCAGCGCGCTCAGCGCCTGGCTCTACACGCGCATATAATCTAGGTTGAACTCTGCCCTGAATTGGTTGCCCTTCTTCAATCCACACCGTCTCGACTGACTCAAGATCAATGGGTCGATCTTCCTCTCCTTCAACTACAACAACTTCTTGCTCAGGTGGTTGGCCATCGCCAGTCTGATCACCGGCGTTCCCATTGCCAATTTGACGAGCTTGGGGCGCGGAATAATCGAATGATTCGGCTGATTTATACGTTGTCGCGTTCGCGCAGACCGTAAAATTTGGCGGAGACGGTGGTGCAAAACTATAGGGTGCAACCCGCGCTCCACATCCTGCCAGCAAAGATGAACTCAAAAGCACAGCGCAAAGTCGTTTGGTAATCATATAGCCCCCTATATTTTTGCCGACGCTGAAGTCATTGATTTGCCATGTCAAACTTGATTGCATCCAAAACGGATTGATACGTTGTTACATTGGCTAGTCTCGCCATGTTCGTTCAACGCCTTGGCAACGGAACCAATCGCCTTTTCATATCGCCGCTGCAGTCCACCAGCGCCTACCGCAATGCCCATATCGCGCTTTAGCTGCATCCACGGCACCGATGCACGACCGCGCGCCAGATAGACCAGTGCCAGCGAGACCAGCCTGCGATCACTTTCAGGAACAAATGCCATCCAGTCACTCGCAACATCGCGCGCATCAACATCAGCGCGCGTCATCGCCGCAGGCCGCAATGGAACATCGCTAGACGTGCCGAGATAGCCCCGCTCGTCATAATCACCCATATTGGCTTCCCTGACGATCAACTCTGCAGGGATATCGCTGGCAAAAGGGCTGCCCTTACTCGGCCCCACGCGGCCCGGCGTGCGCCACCACGTGCGGACAGCCTCAACCATCCGGTCCTGCACCATGTCAAATGTCCACAAACCCAGCGCCGATGCCAGTTGATCACTCAATTTCGCCGCGTCATTCTGCATAGTCGTCACCTTTCACTGCAACCTTGAATTTCGATAAACCCTTGAATTGAAACAATACGCGCTGGAAAACCGCTCCAGACTGGCAACAGTCTCCACTCCATTTCCGAGCAAATGGAGGCTTTGGCTCCACTTAAAAATCATCGATAACCGTTTGTTTTTATTTTTCTTTATCTGCCCACCACCACTCTTATTGGAGTAAATGGAGCAATGGAGGATAAATATACATAGCTCTCGCGCGCCCGCGCGCCCGCACATGTGGGGGAGTGCAATTTTTGCCTCCAATGCTCCACACGCGCAGAAAACCGCCGATAAATGCCTCCATTTACCATTTTTCCTTTCCTCCACTTTGCCTCCACTGGAGCAAAGAAAGCGATGCAATATCGCCGTAAAAGCCCTGATTTGTGCCAGCGTCCGGCAAATCAGAGCAAGATGGCGAATATCACCCGAAACCACCAATATTGCAGGCTGATATACTCCGATCATAGCGGCATATCCTCATCCGGCTCATATGGCGGCAACGCATCGGGCCGGTCGGCAAGCGGATCAACCGGCGCTTCATTGTCGGGACCAATCTCGTCAGCTGCTGTCCAAACGCCGTTTTTGACATCCTCAATTTCGACGGCTCGATTGACACCAAGCCACCAGGCACCATTGCTGTGCTGGTCTTCAAATCCTTTGGCTTCCATCTCTTTCGAGAATTGCCGGTCGCTGAAATGATAGTCACCGGTCTGCGCGCACCACGCTTCGAACAAGGCATAAAGAGATCAGTCTTCTTGACCCGCCACATACGCTGCTTGCTATGTTGACCAAGCAGGCAGCATTGCCGCAAAAATTTACCCAGAGTATCGCTATCGTCACGATATTTACTGGTTGCCATCTTGACCGCATCGGGTTCGATCAACCCGTTTTTGCGCCAGTCAACCAGACCGCGCATTAACCAGGCAAAGATGCCATCGGCCTCTGCCTGCAATTTCGATTTCAAACGCGGATCAATCTCCGACTTTGGGATTTGCTGATCCCAAGGGGTCAACTGCATCCGGCTCCAGATACTATCGGTCGTGTCCTTGATAACCGGTTTGTTATTACCGCTGATCGTGATCTTGAACTGATAATCAAATACAAAAAAACCCTTGTTCAGATGCCGCGCGCTGACCGGGTCTTCGCCGGTGACCATCTTCACAAACCCTTCATTCAACGCGCCACCCTTATCCACTCGCACACTCCGCAAATTGCGACAGGAGGGTCAACTTGACTTTATCAAGGTCCGGTCGTCTATTCACTACTCTCCAGATGATCTGGCAAAATATGTCGAAAGGAGTCGGCAACGATGCGTATCTTCAAAAGGCCCGGCTCCCCCAATTACCAATATGACTTTACCTGGAACGGTCAGCGATATCGCAGCAGCACGCGCGAAACGGAAAAACGCAAAGCGGAACTAGTCGCCTACGGCATCCTCCAGAAAATCAAGGACAGCCCATCAGGCGGCGGAGCATGGAAAATAACCGATGTTCTCGGCACCTACTGGGAAGAACATGGCCAGTATCAGGACAGCGCCGACTTTATCTGGAACAAGATTGAGAATTTCGATCGGCTTATGGACACCAAACTACCGATCGAAGATCTGAACGGCCCTTTGATCATGGACTATCGGGCCAGCAGGCGCGGCGAAGGCGTCGGCGGAGTGACAATTAATCGGGATCTGGCAATTTTGAAAGCGGCCTGCAAACATGTGCGATTGATCCACAAGGTTCAAATTCCGGGACTGGAATGGAAGGCCCTCAAATATAAGGAATCGGAAGAGCGGGTGAGGTTCCTCTCTCGCGATGAATTTGTCCGATGCATGGCGCATGATGATCAAGACATGGCATTTGCAGTATTTGCGGCAATATCCACCGGACTTAGGAAAACGGCGCAACTCAAAATTCAGATGCACCAGATTGACCTAAAAGGCCGGACTATCACCATCCCGAAAGGAAAAGGTCGCAAACCGCAGATTGTCAAAATCAGCACGCAGTTGATGGAAATGATGCTGCCACATATGGCCGGATCACCAACCGACTATCTGTTCAACCGAACAAATTTCAGACGGCGATGGGAAAGCTTTCGCACTGACTGCGATCTTGTAGATTTCCGCTGGCACGATCTCCGCCACACATTCGGCAGCTGGGCACGCCAGGCCGGTGCAGACCTTGCGGACATCAAAGAGGCCATGAATCACAGCGATATCAGCGTAACCATGCGTTACGCGCATATCGATCCCGACGAACATGTCACCGCATTTGACCGCACCGCCAACACTATCATGGCACATTCCACGGCACAGTCGAACAGAAAAAAGGCATAAATTCTAATGAATACAATGCCCTACAAAGAACGCCCTTTGGACTTCTAATCTTGAGGCCACAGGTTCGACTCCTGTCGGGCGCGCCAATCCTTGTTTCCCTATTTGTTAAAACCGCGCTGTACGGCATCCATCGGTTCGGATGTCACGGGATATCCAATCCCCTCCGGTATGCATAAATGCACGCCATCGTCGCGCTTTTCGATGGTCGGAGAAACCATCGTTACCGGATGTCTGAGGCTGTGTTCTGCAGCCTCAACAAAGGAACCAAATTGCGCCAGTCGTTCCAGATTGCGCTTGGTCGGAAAGATGATTTTGACCTCTCCGGCGTCTGCTTTATCCAGCACGCCCTGCGCGCTACTCCAGAACAGATTATAATTTTCGGTTTCATCAACCGTCGCTTCTGCGGCGTGATCGTCGTGCGATATCATGTAGAAGCGCGTATCAAAAACCCGCTTTTCGGCAAAAGGCGGACACCAACGGGTAAAAGGCACCAGCTTGTCGAGACTTAACTGCCAGTCAAACTGACCGCATATTTCTGACAATATTGTACCGTCATGCAAAGCTGCACGGGCCTCCATCACCCGCTTTGCCGCAAGGTCACCGTCAACAGCAACGGCGATGCCGGTTTCTTCAATGGATTCACGAATTGCCGCAATACGCGCGCCATATTCATCGACGTCATCATGGCCAAGGGCTCTTGCAAAATCATGGTCGGCATCATCGACTCTTCCCCCTGGAAAAACCGCCGCGCCGGCAGCAAATGCCATTTTTGCAGAACGTTCCACCATCAACAGGTCCGGTGCCGTGTTACCCGGCTGATCCCGAAAAATAACCAGTGTTGAGGCGGGAATGGGTTTTGGCATTGGTTTCCCGGTCAGGGCATCAATTGTGTTCGGCTTATTTTGATCTGTCATCGTGTCATATGACCAGCATGATCCGGCAATGTAAAGGCGCAGCATAAAACTTGGCTGTTACTATCGCGATTTGCCAAGCCACAATGTTCGTGGCAATTACCGGGGATGGGCATTGTTGAAATTTTGGGACTGGCTGGCAGCGTCAGCCTTTTGTCGGGCTGGCGGCTCTATCTTACTGTTTTCGTAACGGGTCTTGCCATGCGTTTGCAGTGGATCAGTCTACCCGAAAATCTGCAGATGCTGGATGCGCTAGCCAATCCCTGGGTTCTGGGCATCAGTGCTTTGGGCGCAATCGCCGAATTTTTTGCCGATAAAATATTATGGCTGGATAGCATTTGGGACACGATTCACACTGTGATCCGCCCTCTCGGCGGTGCTCTTCTCGCCTTGGCAGTGGTTGATTCCGGTGATCCCGCTTGGCAGGTTATCATCTTTCTACTCGGCGGTGGCGCGGCATTGATGAGCCACGGCGCGAAGGCAGGTGCACGCGCCATCGTGAACACCAGTCCGGAACCAGTCAGCAATGCTGTGGTGTCCACGGGCGAAGATGTCGCGACGGGCGGACTATTGTTCCTGGCTTTTGCCAATCCGGTGGCGGCACTGATCATCGCATCCGTGTTGCTGATCCTCTGTTTTTTTCTGGTTTACAAAGGCTATCGGCTGTGGCGACAAATCGTCTCCAGCGGCAATTAGCTATCCGATTTCCGACCAGGCTGAAAAGATTTCAGACATAATCCGATGGGCTGCACGATTATTTCTTATGAGATTTTTCGGTTCCCTTGATGAAATTAACTGGCGAACCTGGCCGTAAAGCAGATGCAGGTTTTTGGCGAGATTACCCCCTTTTTTCATATCCAGGCTGGCCATCAGGGAATCCACAATCGTCAGGGCCATGACCTGCTGATCAACAATTTCCCGGGATTTGCCCCGCTGATAAATCAGGTGAATTTCGTCGAGCAGATTGAGCAGCTCTTCAAACAGGATATTCACCAGCTCATGCGCGTTGGCATTCAGCACCCGTGCTTCTTTCCCGGCGGCTGCATAGCCGGATTGCGCAATGCTCATATCGTGCATCATTTCTCTCCCGCGCGAGGCGCTTAGTCACTATTGTTGTTCCAGATCGCTATCTGCTGCGTGAGATAGCTTTGAGTCGCTTGAAGCACGACCAGTTGACGATCCATATTCGCAAAACTTTGCTGCAGCTGGGCTGCATAGCGATCACTGTCTTGGTCAAGTTTTTCCCAGGCATCGACCAAATTTTCCTTGATCTGGTCCAGGCGTTTTTGCGAACTTTCCAACGCACCATTATCGCCTTGCAAGCGATCCCGGATCGCCTGAAGGACGCCGGCTATGCCAGGATTGTTGTCATCGACCACCAATGGATCGAGCATATTGGATACTGCTTCGGCATCGCTGCTCAGCACCGCTTCAAGCCGTTCCTTGTCAATCGAGAGCGTTCCGTCACGGTCGGTTCTCACACCAATGTCGGACAACGCGCGATACGGGCCGCTGTCGACCAGAGTTGCTGCCCCAATCTGTCCCAGCGACCGGATCATCTCCCTGACCCCCGGATCACCGGCCAGCGGTCCGGCAGTCCCGCTATCTGTGCCAGCGGCAGTTGCTGCGTTCAGTGCGTTGCGCAACTGATTATAGGCATCAACAAAATCCGACACGAGATCGGAAATGGTGGTCGTAGGCTGATCCCCGCTGATAGTAATTTGCGTACCCGGCGAGGCAGCATTTAGCGTTACTGACACACCCGGGATTGCATTTTCAATGACGTTACTACCATAGGACAAATCCACCCCATCCACCACTATGAGTGCGTCCGCCGCTTCGCTCACCAAGGTCATTCCAGTAACAACTGGCGGATAGTTATAGTCTGCAAAATCACCACTCACAGTGAATGTCTGATCTTCTCCCTCCTGCCCTTCCAGAATGAGGCGTGCACCATGATTATCTGTGATAATTGACGCCGAAACACCTGCACCTACTTCATTGATCGCGTTCGCAATATCCGTGATGCTGGCCGCACCGTCCAATAGAGTGACATCGAAACTGCCACTGCTGCTGACGATCGTCATACCGCCCGCGCCAATAATGATATCACCATCCGCCACGACATCGGATACCAACCGACGCGGCGACGCCAGCTGGTTGATTTCGAGTGCCGCCGGAAGCCCTTGCGGACGCGCATCATCAATAAAACTCACGCTGGCCAGCGAAGGCTGACTGGAAACCAGATCACCGGCGAAAGCACGACCATCCAGCAAATCAGCCAAGGCCGCCGCGAAAGTATCGAGGGATGAGGAAGCGGATGCCAAGGCCGAAATCTTCAGGTTATTCGCTTGCTCCCGGCTTTGTAAAATCGCTTCTTTGGGACCGCGGGACGCCGCAAGAAGATCCGTGATAAGCTGTCCACTATTTACGCCTGTGCCAGAGCTGATGAGATTGGATATTGAGCCAAACATGAGTTCAAAAACGGCGAACATTGCGAAAGTTTTAGACTAAGTCTCACAATTTCCATCACTGTCAAAACGCATTTCATCCGGCAGATCAATATGTGGCCGTTCCAGTTCCTCAGCAATTTTTGCATCGAGGCGGAATAGAAAAGCTAATACAGTCGCCACCGCTACATAGAGTCGCTCATCGATAACACCGCCTACTGGTGTGGTGAAATATATCGCGCGTGTAAGCATCGGATATCGCAGCATCGGCACCGCTTTTTCTTCGGCCAGTTCGCGTATTGCCAGAGCAGTCACCCCCCTGCCCCGTGCCAGCACGACGGGGACCGCATCCATTCCGGGACGATAGCGCAGCACCACGGAGAAATGCGTCGGGTTGTTGAGCACCACCGTCGCTTCCTCCACCGCTTTTCGCGCCGAGCGGGACAATGTTTCCTGCTGTTTTTTGCGCAGCGCCGACTTCAGTTCCGGCGATCCCTCTATATCCTTTTGTTCATCTTTGACCTCTTGTTTGGTCATGCGGAGGCGCTTGCTGCGCTGAAACATTTGTGCCGGGACATCGATGCCCGCAATCATCAAAAAACCTACCGCCATGACCATGAGGATCATGATAAAAAGTTCGCCAAATTCGCCGATAGAAGAACGCATGTCCTGACCACCCAGTGCGAACATGTTCGGCAGGTTTGCATAGACCAGCCACAACCCGATAAAGCCGAGCAGGATTACTTTTGCGAGCGCCTTGACCAGTTCGATCAAGCCTCTCGTTCCAAACATGCGTTTCAGGCCGTTAAGCGGATTGAGCCTTTCCCCTTTCGGTTTCATAGCTGTCCAGCGAAAACCCATCGACCCGAGCACCAAGGGTGTTGCTATTGCGGCGATCATGGCGATGCCAAACAGACCGAGAAAGGGTAGAATAATCTTACCGAGATGACGAAAGGTTCGCTCGCCAGGGTTGAAATGCTCAATATCAACGGGTTCTATGGTCAGGCCGCTCGTCACCATCTGTGCCAGAGCGTCAAGCAGAGCGTTGCCGAGCGCGGCAAACCCAATTGCGCCAGCCATAACGACCATTGCCCCGCTTAATTCCTTGGACTGCAGGACATCGCCCTTTTTGGCGCTATCCTGCAACCGTTTTGGAGTTGGCGCTTCGGTTTTTTCTCCGCCACCTTGCGGTCCATCTGGCATCAGCTACCCTTTGCTACAGTCTCGCCATAGTCCAGCGACTGGGCGAGCGATTGCGCAATGCCGTCGATCATCAGCGGAGCCGCCATCGCGAGCATCACCAGTCCCAATATCAGTGTTGCCGGCAAGCCGACCGCGAACAGGTTCATTGACGGTGCAGACTTCGCCAGCAGGCCCATGATGATCTGCACCAGCAACAAGGCAGAACCAACCGGCAACGCAACCGCCAGTCCCGCGACGAACAGCGAGCCGCCAAAATGGGCAAGCCGGAAGGCTGCATCCGCAGACAGCAACGCGCTGCCGGGCGGCAAAAATTCATAGCTGCGCACGATGATCGAGGCCAGAGTGAGATGGCCGTCCATGGCCAGAAAAATAAGCGTCGCGATGATCGAAAGAAACTGACCGATTACGGGCGTGGATTGCCCGGTTTGCGGATCAGCCATGGATGCGAAGCCAAGGCCCATGGCGTTACTGATCGTCTCGCCAGCCACAAAAGCCGCGGCATATCCGATCTGGATCGTGAAGCCGATGGCTAGGCCGATAATCACCTCGCCGGCGATCAGGGCGAAACCGGAGAGACTGATCAAGCCAGCGGCCGGCAGTGCGATACCGGACCCGCCGACCGCCGCCATGCCGACCGCCAACGAGACGATCAGCCGCAGCTGGACGGGCACCACTTTCGCGCCGGTGACGGGTGCCGCAAAAAAGGCTGCGCCGGGCCTGATCATGGCGAACAACCACAACCACAGCTGTTCCTCCAGTCCGGAAAATCCTGATGCAATCACACCAATAGTGCCGGTATCCGGTCATAGATATCGCGCGTAAAATCGACGATCAGATACATGATTGAACCACCGAAAATGCCGAGCATGATAGCCACGACCAACAGCTTGGGCACGAAACTCAATGTCGCTTCGTTGATCGATGTTGCCGCCTGGATCATTCCGAGCAGCAAGCCGCCGAGCAATGCGGGCACCAGTATCGGCGCCGCGGCAAGCGCGGTTATCCAGAGCGTTTGCTGCGCCATGCCGATGAAGAAGTCGCTGCTGTCTGTCATATTCCCTCCCTCCGTTAAATCGCAAATGACCCGGCCAGCGTACCCATGGTCAGCGCCCAGCCATCGACCAGCACAAAAAGCAGCAGCTTGAACGGCATCGAGATGATCGTCGGTGACAGCATCATCATGCCCAGCGCCATCAGGGTCGATGCAACCACCAGGTCAATGATCAGAAACGGCAGGAAGATGAGAAAGCCGATCTGGAAAGCGGTCTTCAATTCGCTGGTGACGAAAGCAGGGAGCAGGATGGAAAACGGAATATCCTCCGGCTCGGCAACCGGCGGCGCGTCGGCGAGTTCCATAAACAGCTTCAAATCCGACTGCCGCGTCTGTTTGATCATGAAGCCATGCAGGGTATCACCGGACCGACTGATCGCTTCCTCAATCGGTATCTCACCTTCCCCATAGGGCGAATAGGCATCGACGCTGATCGTATCGATCACCGGACGCATGACGAAAAGCGACAGGAACAGGGCCAGCCCGACGAGCACCTGATTGGGCGGTGTCTGCTGCAGTCCAAGAGCCTGCCGCAGGATCGACAGGACAATGATGATCCGGGTGAAGCTGCTCATCATCAAAACCACTGACGGCAACACCGTCAACAGACTCATCAGCAACAAAATCTGCAGGGACAAAGTCAGTGGCCTGCCATCACCGGAGATATCATCAAGCGCCCTGCCGAGAGCTTCCGAACCGCTGTCCTGCGCAAAAGCGGGCTCGGCAAAAGCCATGCCCGAAATTGCAACAATGAAACAAAGAAACAGCGCCCGGATCATGGCGTACCAGCTTTTGCTGCAATGCGTTCCACCCTGCCCCGCGTAACGGACAACAGAATTTTCTGCCCGTCAAATTCGACCACGGCCAGCTTCGCAAAATTCCCCACCGACAGCGTTTCGAGCATTTTTATGCTGCGCTTATGCTGCACCTTCATCAAGCCTGGCATTAGCGCGGGTTGGTATTTGCGATAGAGCCACAGAGCCGCGAATATCAGGCCAGCCATGATCGGCAACAGGACCAGCAACTTGATGATATAGACGACCATCGTCAGCGCCTTTCCACACCGGGAAAACCGCCGCCATCATTTGCCAGTTCCGCGATACGCACGCCATAGCGGCCATCAATCGTTACCACTTCTCCCTTGGCAACCAGAGTGCCGTTGACCTTTATGTCGAGCAGGTCATCCGACTGCCGGTCGAGCTCGACAACCTCCCCTTCCTGAAACACCATGATTTCTGAAAGCCGCTTCGATATCGAACCGACTTCAACCGACAACCGCACAGGAACACCGGACAGCAAGCGAAAATTATTGCTGTTTTCTGTGGTGGTTTCCGCGCCGTTTCTCGCTGCCTCTTTGGCGTCTTTTATCTCTTTCGCCGTCGGCGCTTCTTTTGGATTGCTCATCGCACATCCCCCTGTTCCATATGTTCAATCTTGAAAGCAGCACAGCCGTTTTTCTCACCCAATGTGCCGGTGGCAAATTTGCGATCAGCGACAAAAAGAGGCGGCTTGACCCGCGGCGTGATCGGAATGATATCACCGGGTTTCATGTCAAAAAACTCCGGCAAACGCATTTTCGGCTGCGCCAATATTGTGCGCAACGGTAAATGGATTTGCTGCAGATTACTAAACCATTGCTGTTGCCATTCCGGGTCGGAAGCGACCGGTGTCTCGGCGCTTTTATTTTGCACAAATTCCATCACGCTTTCTGCAGCATCTGCAGAATAAAGCAGTTCAATCGGCCACGACATATCTTCACTCGCTGTGATCCGGAATGGCTGGCTCATCACCTGCTCTTTCGGGTCATGCCCAGTTATGTAGGACACGCTTGTTTCATGCCGCTGCAAAGCTGGCTTCATCGAACCATAGTCAGAAAAATGGTCGCAAAGCAGCTCCGTCAACAATTGCCCGAGCCGTTCGATCAGACGCAACTCAGACTCCCGGAAACCATCTTTATTGCGCCCGACTACCGGACCAAATGCACCGCCAAAATATACGTTGATCAGGCTGTTGATCATGGCCTCGTCCAAGCGCAATATTATCGACCCGCGCAGCGGTAAAATCCGAAAGACCGACAGGCTGGAAAAAGGCTCCTGCGAATTGGCCCACTTGCCATAATCCATGAACCGGATCTTTTCAGACGCGACCACAAAGCTGTGACCGGCCAATTGTCCAATCGCATTTGCCAGACCCACAGCATAGCGATCTGACACCCGCTGCAACGGTGCCGTATCAGTCTGGAGATGAGCGGATTTTTCGGCGAAAACATGTTTTGCAACTTTGGCCATTATTGCACCACGAAGCTGGTGAAATAGACATTATGCGCACCGGCAAAACCGGTTTTTTCTTTAAGGACTTTGTTGATTGCCTTGGTCAGTATTTTCTGCAGCATCAGTTTGCCCTGCGGTGTGTTCAACGCAGCATTTTCCTGCTCAGCGAGCGTCAGTAATATGGCAGAGCGAATAGCGGTTTCATGCTCTTCCATATTATGCAGCACTTGCTCATCATAATATGTCGCGATCGAAATGGAGAGCTGCGCAAAACTGGTGCTGTTCTTCAGGTTGGACGTGAACGGTTCCTTCATCGGATAATAGGTCGCCTTGTAAGCGCTTTCCTGAAACTCCGGTTTTGGTTGGTCACCCGTGATCCTGGCCAGTGTCGTCGCCATCACCCCACCGCCATCTCGTAAGACGAGTTCGGGCTCATTCTGCTTTCGCAGGTAATCCGGGTCAGCAGCTATTACATTCGCGGCAAAATAAACCGCAACCAATCCGCCAAGGCCCAGAGTTAGCACGACAATAATCAGGATGATGGTCTTTCCCGTCCGGCGACCGCTTTTTGTATTTTCAATTTCGGCTTCCACAGCATCAGCCATTTATGTTCTCCGATAATGTTGGTGGGCTCAGGCGTATCGCGCGGCATCATCGGACGGAGCGGCGGCGTTTTCCTGTCCAAAATTATGTCGTTGTTCGAAAGAAAGGTCAGACCGCTTTTCATCGTTCTGCCGCGTTTCTGATCGGCCTCTTTGTGTATCAGGATGTGTGTCGGGACCTTGATGCCCGGGACCAGAGGAACCATCATCCTGGACGGTGACATCCACCCGCGCCAATTTGATCCCAGACAATCGAATATCCTGTTCCAATCTGCCCTGTGAACCGATGATCAGCGCCTTGGCATTTTCATTGTCGGTTTCCATTCGCACGATATTGCCTGAGCTGTCCGATACGATTTCCACGCGCAACTGACCGAGGTGCTGCGGTTTCAATTGGAAACTGAGTGATGATTTACTGCCCGATAGCTGCCCGATGTCACGGCTAAGTTCTGTCACCCATTTCCCATCAGCGTCCATATTCAGCTCCGGTACTGAAGAACCGGTGAGCGACGGTGTCTGTGCTGTGCCCGGTGTTATCGTTGGCAATGTCTGCACAACAAATGGGGTCGTAATTGTTGCCACTGGTACAGTCTGCTTTATCTGATGAACGGGGTGTATCGGCACCGCATCGGTAGAAGCGAGTGGTCCGATTTTCGGCCTTGGCTGTTGCTCCAATGGTGTTGCCAAACGCGCATCAGAAAATATCTGCCTGTCTTTCGGTCCGGTTTTCTCCATCACAGGAATAGCTTCTGCTCTCTCCTGCAGCTTTCTCTTGTCCGGGGCAGTGTCTAAATCCGTGTCAAGCAGCTCAGGTTTTTCAGAAATGCTTTGGACGTCTTTCCGGTTACCAGCTGACAATGAAGCAATTTCAACATTGGGGGACTTGGCCTTACCCTGCAGTGCTTCGATGGTCCGCTCTCCGGTTTCGGATGGCATCGCATTGCCGTCTATTTTGATCGCGGTTGATGTCTGATCAGCATTATTATGTTGGGTGACCAGAGCAGCTGAATCTTTGGGTTCGACAGACTTGTCCATGGCAACCGGTAAGACATCCAAATCCAGTCTCAATGGTTCCGAACTATCACTCTCCGCAATTTCTGGAGATGGAGTTTCAGTCTCATCATTGTCGAGAACAGCATAGTTCTTCACAAAATCGCCGACACACTCGTCTGCTTGCAGCAATCCAGGCATCGTTTCCATTGGCGAAGAAGTGGTTTTGAGATTGGCATCCAATACCAGTCGAACAAGACCGTTCATGATGTTCTTCCTTCCTGCCATTGGCGTTTTGCTATCCGATGACTTCTGACGGAACAGGGCTGATTCTGTTGCTGGCGATGCACGCTCGCTTTTCGCGCGTGTTTAAGATCCATTGCCGCTCGATCTACTCTTCGGGCAGAGAAGAAGACTTCTGATTGCAGTGTTGCCGCAGCCTGTCGGTCCTGCATGATCTTGTTTTTTTGGCGGCCGTCTATCGCGATCAGGCGATGCCCCAACTCCATCCTTGAAGCCAAAGTCGAAGATTGCAGATTCTCTTCGTTTTCCAGCATTTCACCGACCATTTTCCGAAGATGTTCGCGAGACATTTCCATCCTCGCAATGTCCCTTTTCGCGCCCAAATAAATTTGCCGCGCTAACCGGTTTTGCAATTGGCAGACACCCAAAATGCGTGTCTTGGAGTTCAGATGGTTGCTCATGCGCCAAACCCCCGAACAAGATTTTGAACGGAATGTTCAATGTCAATTTTCGTGTCGGTCGCCTGTTTCAAAAAAGACAATTGATCGGAACGCCTTACGATGGCCTGATCGAGAAGATCGTCACCGCCAGCACGATAAGCACCCATGGTGATCAAGTCGTGATTTTCGGTATAGCGGCTCCACAGGGAACGGAAATTTCGCAAGGCTGCAGCATGGTCTTCGCCGATAATGTCCGGAGCCACCCGGCTGATCGATTTACCGATATCTATGGCGGGAAAAATCCCCTGCTCGGCAAGATCACGTGACAGGATGAGATGACCATCTGCGATGGCCCGGGCGGCATCGACTATCGGATCATCAAAATCGTCGCCATCGGCAAGCACTGTGTAAAAGGCGGTTATCGAACCACCGCTTTCGACGTCCCTACCGGCCCGTTCCAGCAGCTGCGGTATCAGTGCGATGGCACTGGGTGGATAGCCTTTCATCGTCGGCGGTTCGCCCGCAGACAGGCCGATTTCGCGCTGCGCATGGGCGATACGGGTCAGACTATCAATCATCAGCAAAACGCGTTTGCCCTGGCTTCGGAAATATTCTGCAATTGCGGCCGCGCGCTGCGCCGCCTTTATCCGCAATATCGGACTGTGGTCGGCCGGGACGGCAACGGTCACCATCTTGTCCGCAATCCCGCTATTCTGACTGGCCGCGACAAAATCACTCACTTCACGGGCGCGTTCCCCGATCAGACCAGCGACAATAATGTCTGCCTTCGCACCGGATGCAATTTGCTGCATCAGCACAGTCTTGCCGACTCCCGAACCGGCAACAAGTGCTACGCGCTGACCGCATCCAAGCGGCAGGAGCGCGTTTATCGCCTGCACTCCCACGTCAAGCCGCTGTACTATTCTGCCGCGGCTCAGGATATTGGCTTTCCGGCCTATCAGCGGCCAGGTGGAATCCGGTGCAATCGGACCCATATTATCAAGAGGACGACCAAGCGGATCAATGATCCGTCCAACAAGCTCCGAACCAACTTCCACTTGTGCCATGCTTGTCACCGGCTTTACCAGAGCATCCACGCCGATCGCGGCATGCTCATCAAATGGTGCAAGGGTTGCCATGCTACCGTCAAACCCGACCACTTCAGCGCCGACTTCATGGCCATCCTCTGACAGCACTGTTGCGCCAGATCCGATGGGATAATGGAAACCGCTGACACGCAACAGGCCAGCGGAGCAAGCCTTTACCTTGCCCCAACGGACAATTGCAGGTGTGACGGCTCCGGCTTCGATGAGAACTCGGGACAGGCGATCATAATCGAGATTCAACATGACGCACCGCCAGCCAGGCGCGCCTTGTTTTCAATCTCTTGAGCCATCGCAGTGGACCCAGAGGTGATCTCGCCAGAACCATAAACCAGACGCACGGAACCGGGCAGCAGGTTAGCATCCGGCAAAACCGGGACAGGACAGTCATGATTTTGCAACAGTTTCGTATCAGCCGCGGCAACATATAAACACACTTCGCCAACATCCGCCGCGATCAGCTCGATAGCTGCGTCGCATCGCTCCTGAAGCAGTTTCTTGTTGGTTCTTGCATGGCCCACAGCCTGCTCAAACAAGGACAGGACGACTTCCCATAGCTGCTTCGACAGATGCCCTGCATCGATTGTTTTCAGGCGGTTAATCGATGATGCCAGAGTGTCTTGGCTGGCTTCTCCTTCCTCAAGCTGTACCATCGCCGCCCGCTGTCCGTTCAGATATCCTCGCGCATAGGCATCCGCAATTTGCTGATCTATACTGTCAACTTCGGGCTCTGGTTCATTTTCCGGAACATCATCTAAGCCATCCTGTTCAGCACGCCGAAGCGGCATGTCATATGTCGCCTGAAAAGCCGTTTCTTTTGCGCCTAAACTATTGATAATAAATATATCATCATGGCTATGAACCGGCGAAAAACTGCGCTCAGACAAAGTCATCACTGCGCCCTCCCAACAAGATGCTGCCATCTTCCGCCAGCCTCCGTGCCTGCAAAACAATCTGCTTTTGCGCGGCAACTACGTCATCTTTCGAAACCGGTCCCATCTCCGCAATTTCGTCCTGAATGGATTCCGCCGCCCGTTTTGACATACAGCTGAACATCTTCTCTGCCAGCGCAGGCTCCGCGCCTTTGATCGCCAGCAGCAGCGTCGCATTTTCGATGGATCGGATAAGCGTTCCAAGACTTTTATCTTCGACCTCAATGAGATCAGCAAAGACGAACATCTCTTCTTCGACCGTTCGGGCCAACGCCTTGTCGCGTTTAAGCAAGGCTTTAATGATGCGCTGCTCCGACAATTTATCAACATTGTTCATGATTGCCGCGGCCTCGCTGGTACCGCCGGTGCTGGCGCAGCGCGTCACACTTGGTTTTTGAACCTGACGCGATAACAAGGCTTCAATATCAGTAACTGCATTTCCGCTTACTGCTCCCATGGTGACGATGCGGAAAATAACGTCATCCTGCAAACTGGCATCGAGTTTCTGAAGCACTTCACCTGCTATTTCCGCATCAATGAATGACAGCACTACAGCCATCATCTGGGGATGTTCATCCGCAATCATCTCGGCAATTTCTTGCGCCGACATCCATTTTAGCTGCTGTAACTCCGCCTTATTTTTCTGCGGTGTTATCCGCGACAGCATGTTTGCAGCCCGGCTGGTGCCCAACGCCTTATCCAACATACTTTTGATTTGTCTATCTGCGCGATATCCGATGGAAGTGCGGCTGCGTGCCTGTTCAACGAAGCGGTCAAATACAAGGTTTACATCCGCCTCACTGACGTTGCGAATTTCGAACATGGCTTCGCCAAGACTTTGGACTTCACTGGGTTCCAGACGCGACAAGATATCTGCAGCCTCGTTTTCCCCGAAGATCATCAACAATATGGCAGCTATCTCGTGACCGGTCAGGGTCTCTTCAGCGATATCGGTTTTGACAGGGACAGCATTATTTTCGTCTACGCTGCTGGTTATAGCTTCAGCCATTGACTGCCTCCCTTTCCAGCTGAGCCTCGGTCAATAAATCTCGCACCGTCAGCGCTGCATGATCTGGATTTTGGCGCACAAAATTCTGGATGAGCGCGGCCCGCTCGGAATAACCATCTGCCGCACTGATCATATCCAGCGATACCGGATTGGTTCGCCGTTTGAGTGGTTTGCCATTCCGGCCAAGCTCTTCCTCAATGTCGGAGGCCAGTTGCAAATTTTCTGCGTTTGACAGCTTTGATCTATCTGCGCGCATTTTTCCTAGCAGCGGTCGGCCAATGCCAAAGATTAAAGCCAGGGCGACCAGCAAGGCGGAGAGATTTCGAACCAGGACAGCAACCCAGCTTGCCTCCCACCAGATTTCGGTTGCTTCTTCCACCGGAAGAAATTCACGCGCCTCTATGGCAACAACATCACCGCGCTCCGCCTGAAAGCCAATGGCGCCTTTAACCAGAGCCTCGACCGCAGCCAGTTCTTCCGCCGACCGCTGTTTGGTTCCGACCGGCGAACGCAGAGCAACCGCGACGGAAAGTCGGCTTATTGATCCAGCTGCCTGTTTTGTGACAGACACTTCTCTTCCCAGTTCAAACTGCCGGGAAAATTTTTCCGAACTACGGGTTGTTGCCGGCTCGTTTTCTTGGTTATCGTCGCCTTCAAAATCATCGGTAAGCTCCGGAGCTTCCGGTGGCCGGTTTGCAAGCGCGCCAGGGATACCATAGCTTGCTTTTTTACCAGGCTCATTTGACCAGCTTCCCTGCTCGGAACGCACCCGTGCATCTTCTTTCGGGAAGCTTTCTCGAGTTGCCTGATTTTCGGAGAAATCCATTTCCGCAGTCACTTCAGTAGTAAAATTATCGGCTCCGAGCACCGGTGAAAGCAATGATGTGATAGTCCGGCGATAGCGCTCCTCAACCTGCGACTGCACCGTCAAATGCCGCTCTGCCTTATCAGAAGCGCTGCCAGGTCCCTGGCGTGACATTAGCCGTCCGTTCTGGTCGACAACACTGATTGCATTAGAGGATAGACCAGCCACAGAACTACCAACCAGATGGATGATTGATTGCACCTGCGCTTCGGTCAGACGATTGCCTTCAATGAGCTTCAGCATCACCGATGCGGACGGCTCAGATCGGTCTCGTACAAATATGCTTGGCGGTTCAACCGCAAGATGAACACGAGCCGATATGACACTGTCCATGGTCTCTATCGTACGGGCTAGATCGAGCTCACGGGCACTGCGCAGTTTCTCGTTTTCTACTGCCCTGCTTGCTCCCATCGGCATGGCAGCGATGATGCTATCTCCATCCGGCGCAGACTTGGGCAAACCCTGCGCGGCAAGTGACAGCTTTGCCCGATGATAGTCCGCCTCCGAAACCGTTAGAGAACCCGTTGCCTCATCAACATTAAACCCGATATCTGATTGCCCCAACGCTTCAGCGACGGCAGCTTTTTCCGCTTCCGGCAAACCTCTGAAAAGATCGCGCTGTGGTGGCTCGCGTAATGTCAGCCATAAAAAACCGGCCAATATCATTACCGCCATCAACCCCATCAATGGCAACCCGCGCTTGATAGCGGCCTGGTCAATAAAGCCGTGCAATCGTTTACGCCAGTTGGCACTGTTCGCAAAATCTGGCATTCGAGTGACCGGTGTCAGATCATGCACAGGATCTTGAACCTGTTGTTCACTAGTAAGGCTGAGCTCGTTCATATTACACCGGCATGGTCATGATGTCTTGATAGGCTTTGATGAGCTTGTTGCGGACCTGCAGCGTGAGCTCAAAACCCAGTGAAGATTTTTGCTTGGCCATCATCACGCCAGCAATGTCGTTGGTTTTACCCATCGTATAATCTTCAGTTACATCTCCCGCAGTGCGTTGAAGCGCGCTGACCTCTTTCACCGCAGAGACCATGGCCGCACCAAATGCCGGTCGGGAGGGTGCCGTTTCAGTTTCCAAAGAAATGGAAACGACCTTTTTCAGTACATCATTTTGCGCAATTATATCCTGACGCATCGCCATCAGTTGAGAACTGTCAATCGCTTTCATGAGCAATTTCCAGAAACCATATCCACTGCGTATCGATCCGATACCAAGAGGCATTTTGGTATTACTGGATTGATACGCAGCGGCAGGCCATTGCTCTCCCGGACCAGTTCGGGAGAGCGCCGATCGGAGTTCAGAATATCAACGTGATGGCTTGCCCCAATTATCCAAAGATTGGGATATGTCCTCATGCAAGAGTAAAGCTTGGCCACGAATCTTGTCATTTGAAACGCGGCTAAACGGAGAAAGTCCAACCAAACTTCGATTGGCTTCGGTTGCATCAACCGAGCATCGCTGATTATCATTTGAGTCATCATCTTTCCCGATTCCTGGCCTTCAAAACCCGTCCTTGAAACAAATTAAAGTGGCATGACCCATTGGTTCGCAAACGCTATGCCAAATTCCATGAAAGGTATTTCAGTATATTTTTTAGATAGTTACCGGACGCCGACGAGAACCGAGCCAATTTCCTGACTGCCCGGCGCCAAATCGATGACGCATCGCCATTTTTATGACGCAGGCCATTATCCGCTAAACCATCCCGAACCATTTCCGTTTTCGTGCCTGAGGTTGCCGCTGACGCTCTTTGCGGTGATCCATCAGTTTTGAAAGGAAAGTTACATGACAATTATCGGAACCAATGTTGCAGCCATGCGCACCAATCAGGCTGCCAACGATGCCGAAATGAGCCTCGCCAAATCGATTGAACGGCTGTCCACTGGACGCCGAATCAACAGTGCAAGCGATGATGCCGCCGGTCTTGCCATCGCAACCCGCATGACATCCGAGATTCGCGGCCTCAACATGGCAACCCGCAATGCCAATGATGGTATCTCTCTGGCCCAAACGGCTGAGAGCGGCATGAGCGAGATCAACAACATGCTTCAGCGTATGCGTGAGCTGTCCGTTCAATCGGCCAACGGTACATTATCAGCAGGCGATCGAACCAATTTGCAGACAGAGGTCGCCGCCCTTATTCTCCAAATTGATGATGTTGCAACACGGACGGAATTTAACAACGTTGCGTTGCTCGACGGCAGTGCCGCGACCATCAACATCCAGACAGGTTCTGCAGCAGCCGAAACCGTTGTTATCAACCTGACTGATGTGACCGCCGCGACTCTGGCTGTCGATGCACTCGACATCAGTACAGAACCCGGTGCCACAGCAGCTCTGGCCGTTCTCGATACCGCTATGGATACGGTTACCACCGCACAAGCATCTTTGGGTGCATCGCAGAACCGTTTGATAGCGACGGTATCCAATCTGACAAGCCGCGTTGCTAACATTACGGAATCCCGTTCGCGCATCGAAGATGTCGACTTTTCCGGAGAAACTACTGCGCTCGCCAAAGCACAAATACTGAGCCAGGCCTCAACTGCGATGTTGGCGCAAGCCAATCAGTCGCAGCAAGGCGTTCTTAGCTTGATCCGTTAAGCGTCTGGTCCTGCTTAATGGGTTATAGGCCCCCGGCGCATAATCACCCCACAAATGGCCCCGGGGGTTATTTTGTCAGCGTAATCACTCCTGTCCTGCTTTCGCTTGCCTTTTGAAGACGATAAATTAGCGTGACCGGCAAGCAAGGGAGCGGGATCATATGGCAGCGCAACAGATTTTGGTGATTGACGAAGGCACAACATCAACCCGTGCGATGCTATTTGGCGTCGATGGCAAACTCCACGGATCACAGCAGGAGGAATTGCAGCAATATTATCCTTCTGCCGGTCTTGTGGAACATGATGCAACTGAGATTTGGGACAAGACGTTGCGCTGTTGTCAAAAAATGATCGAGCAGGCAGGCGGCGCGGAAAAGATAGCGGCTATCGGAATTACCAATCAACGCGAAACCATAGTCGCCTGGGACAAACGTAATGGTGAGCCGCTTTGCAAGGCGATCGTCTGGCAGGATCGCCGCACTGCTAAAATGTGCGATGAGTTGAAAGCCAAGGGACTGGAATCGATGGTTCAGGCAAAAACAGGATTACTGCTCGACCCATATTTTTCTGGCAGCAAAATCGGATGGATGCTGAAAAACTGGCCGGAAGTTGGAGCGGCAGGTGACAATCTGGCTTTTGGGACGATTGAATCCTATCTGATCTTCCGTCTCACCGGCGGGACTCATATCACTGATGCCAGCAATGCCAGTCGCACTATGTTGATGGCTTTGGATGAAAATGACTGGGACGACGAACTGCTCCGGTTATTTGATGTTCCCCGAAAGACCTTGCCGGACATTGTCGATTGTGCCGGAGATCTTGGTAAAACGTCGCCCGCTCTGTTTGGAGCACCGATAGCAATATGTGGATCTGCCGGAGATCAGCAAGCAGCGACAATTGGGCAAGCCTGTCTCGACGTCGGTCAAACCAAAGCAACATTTGGCACCGGTGCATTCATTCTGACAAACAGCGGCGAAACGGCACCCCGGTCTGAGAATCGTCTACTTTCGACGGTGCTTTATCAATGGAATGGCAAACGCACATACGCGTTGGAAGGCTCTGTCTTTGTCGCTGGCAGCTTGATGCAATGGCTCCGCGATGAAGTCCGTCTGATAAGCTACGCCGGCGAAAGCGAGGAACTAGCACGATCAGTCGACGATAATGGCGGAGTTTATTTGGTCCCTGCCTTATCCGGCCTTGGCGCGCCGCATTGGAAAGCTGATGCAACGGCAGCAATTTCCGGCCTTAGTTTTTCGACAACAAAAGCCCATATTGTCCGCGCGGCTCTCGAAGCGATGGCTTATCAGTGCCACGATTTAAAAACCGCATTTTCCGCCGATGGCACCGACTGGCAAAGTTTGCGTATAGATGGCGGCATGGTAGCGAATGACTGGATGGTGCAAGACCTTGCCGACATATTGGACATTCCGGTTGAACGACCCGAGTTTTTTGAGACAACGGCGCTGGGCGCAGCAATGCTGGCTGCAGTTGGGTCCGGGATATATGAATCCTTGGGTGACGCATCAGTAATGATAACCGGGCTGGAAACCTATCATCCCGACATCACTGCTTCGGGTCGCAATTTGCGGATAGAGGGATGGAACAAGGCCATGCAAACCGTTTTACAGGACTGATATCAATCGCTTTATCGTTTGTGAAACCCGGGTCTTTTGCTCGATACAGCATCTTGGAAACCAAGCCAGACATGACCATTGTCAATTTTCTTAACAAAATGTCCCTGCTCATTGCCTAATCCGAAGTTGAACAGGTCTACATCAATTGATTGATCAAATTGCATACCGAACTCCCGACCTTCGACCCAACGAACGGTTCCCGAGACAGAACCAAAACCCGTTTTTTTGATCACTATTGATTGTTCAGGTAGCAGATCTATCGGTGCGGTGGCGCGAATACCAAAAGTGGAAAGATTGCGGACCATAGCCTCATGTGGTCCAGAATTATCTGTAAACAGCTCTATCTTTACGAGCTTTCGTATGCGTGGCTCACGAGCCGCTTCCTGCTTCTGCTCCGCTTCTGTATTTTCAAATGGCTTGGCCATCCTGATGATCCATAGTTCCGTTCCGGAATCTATTAACGGATATGGAGCTAAAGCTTTAAGGGCTATGATAAAGCGATCGGTACAGCTCTAGCTTAGTTGATGTAGCTTGCCTGGCATCAGGTCATCTGCCAAAAAAAAGGCCCGCCAATTGGCGGGCCTTCTAATAGCGTAGCTATGCGATCTAAGCGTCTTTCTTCTTTTTCTCCGCTTTCACATCCGCCCAGATTGTCTTGTAAGACAGGAAGGCAAGGATTGTAGCGATCAATAAGAAGGCGATTACCGCCCAACCGGTTTGCTTCTGCTTGACGAGTGACGGTTCTGCTGTCCAAATCAAGAAGGCCGACACATCCTCTGACATCTGGGAAACGGTCGCCTTCGTACCATCTGAATAGGTAACTTGATCGTCTCCAGTTATCGGCGGTGCCATCGCTATATTCAGGTTCGCAAAATATGGATTATAATGTAGACCAGCGCCTGGGCGATTAGCTTCTGGCAATTCTGATGGTGGATCAGAGTAGCCGGTAAGCAATGAATACACATAAGGTGCACCGCCGTTACGCGCTTTGGTGATCAGCGAAAGATCGGGCGGAATTGCATTGTTATTTGCTGCGGCGGCGGCAACGTTATTTGCAAAAGGCTTCGGAAATTTATCGGCAGGAATCGATGGACGGGTTGATGCCTCACCCGTGTCCGGATTAACACTTGGTGTTTCGATTATCCAGTTTGCTGCAATCGCCTTCACTTCATCTTCGTTGTAACCCAGTTCTGCAAGGTTACGGAAAGCAACCAGACGAAGACCGTGGCAAGCTGCACAGACCTCCTTATAGACCTGAAAACCACGTTGAAGCTGTTGATTGTCAAATTTCCCAAAAGGGCCGTCACTTGCGAAGGATACGTCCTTGGGTTTTTCATGAAACTGATATTCGACAGCTTTTACCGGCGGGTTGCTAACATACTCGACCGCGCCGCGCCCAAATGAATAGATCAGCATTCCAGCAAAGAACAAACCGATCAATATCCCGAAAAATCTTACCATTACTTCAGATCCCTGTTTCTTAGCTGGCTTGTTCTAGTGGCTTACCGGTCACTGCTTCGGTTATCGAATTTGGCAGCGGCTCCGGCTTCTCGATGCGAGAAAGCAGCGGCAATATGATCAGGAAGTGCGCAAAATAATAGGCACTCGCGAGCTGGCTCAGCATCACATAAGGTTCCTCGGCTGGCGCACCGCCACAAATACCGAGTATAACGATGCATGGGATAAGACCGAACCAGAAGAACTTTTTGAACCGCGGACGATAGTCTCCCGACCGCACAGGTGACTTGTCCAGCCATGGCAGGAAGAACCAAACCAATATGGCAGAGAACATGGCCAACACGCCGAGCAATTTCGCAGGAACAAATAGAAAATCGAAGGTGAAGGCGCGCAAAATCGCGTACCAAGGCCAGAAATACCATTCAGGAACGATATGCGCTGGCGTCGAAAGCGGATTGGCAGGGATATAGTTGTCCGCATGCCCCAAAGCGTTTGGCATGAAGAACATCATGCCGGTGAAGAAGATCAACGCAAGGCCCAGGAACCATCCGTCTTTTGCTGTGTAGAAGGGATGGAAAGGAACGGTATCCTGAGGCCCTTTCACATTAACACCGGTTGGATTATTCGATCCCGGGATATGCAGCGCCCAGATGTGCATGATAATTACACCAGCAATCACGAAGGGCAGCAAATAGTGCAAGGAGAAGAACCGGTTCAACGCAGCATTGTCAGGCGCAAAACCGCCCAATAACAGCTCCTGAATCGGCTTACCGACCAGCGGTATCGCCTCGAACAGCCCGGTAATCACTTTCGCGCCCCAGAAACTCATCTGTCCCCAAGGAAGCACATAGCCCATGAATGCGGTTGCCATGGCCAGCAAATAAATGACCACGCCAAGCAGCCAGATCATCTCACGAGGCGCTTTGTAAGAGCCATAATAGAGGCCCCGTCCGATATGAAGATAGATGGCTATAAAGAAGAAACTTGCGCCATTGGCATGCGCATAGCGGATCATCCAACCACTATTCACGTCGCGCATGATATGTTCGACCGAGTCAAAGGCAATCGCCGCATTGGCGGCGTAGTGCATCGCCAAAATGATGCCCGTAACTATCTGCACTACCAGGAAAACTCCGGCGAGCGAACCGAAATTCCACATGTAGTTCAGGTTACGCGGCGTCGGATAGCCAGCGCCCACTGAGTTGTAGATTAGACGGCCTATTGGCAGTTTCTCGTCCATCCACTGCCCGAACTCGGTGGTTGGTTTATATTGTTGTGCCCAAGGAAAACTCATTTTTCTTGCCCCTAGCCGATTTTCACGACGGTATCTGATAGGAAACTATATTCCGGTACTTCCAAATTGGTTGGCGCTGGCCCTTTGCGGGTCCGGCCTGCAGTGTCATAGTGTGAACCATGGCACGGGCAGAAATAGCCGTCATATTCGCCTTTTACTTCACCTTGCGCCGCTCCCAGTGGAACGCAACCCAAATGGGTGCAAACGCCAAGTGTGATAAGCCAGTTTTCTTTGCCGGGTTGTGTACGGTCCGCTAAAGACTCGGGATCACGAAGGCCGGACAAATCCACTGCATTGGCAGCTTCAATCTCTGAAGCGGTCAGGTTGCGAATGAAAATGGGTTGTTTACGCCAGCTCGACTTGATTGCCTGACCCGGCTCAATGGCGGAGATATCAACTTCGATCGATGACAAAGCTAACACGTCAGCGCTAGGGTTCATTTGGTTCACCAAGGGAAATACAGTTGCAACGACACCAACGCCACCAAAGCTTACCGCTGCGATATTGATGAAGTCGCGGCGCCGAACACCACCGATTTCAGGTTCCGAAACAGCCGAATCACTGGGTTCAACCGCGGTATCAACACTAGCCATGCAAACACGCCCTTACGTTTGTTATAATCCCTGTCTGCCAGATCGAGGGCGAACCCTCAATATGTTTCATTTGGCAGCTATTGGCGCGCCTGATAGCCGCGAAGACCATGGTTTGCCAACAGTGAATTTTTGATTGACCAAACATAATGAACAACCCCATGCTCGACGAACCATGAGAGTAGCCCTTTACCAACCCGACATTGCGGGAAATTTAGGAACGATTTTAAGGACATGCGCATGTCTTGACGTTCCTGTAGATATCATTGAACCGTGTGGTTTTCCGTTTAGTGATCGCAGTTTGAAGCGGGCTGGAATGGACTATTTTGACCATGTTGATTTTACCCGGCATGCGGATTGGGATGCCTTTCTTGCTTTTGTCGATTCACGATCGACGCGTGTCGTTCTACTTACCAGCAAGGCCAAAACCGCTTATCATAAATTCACATTCCGACCGGACGACATATTATTGTTCGGATCAGAAAGTGCTGGCGTGCCCCTTGATGTCAATCAACGCGCCGACGAACGAATCACCATAAAGATGAAAAATGGCATGCGATCATTGAACCTTGCCGTTTCAGCGGGCATGGCGCTTGGCGAAGCACTCAAACAAACGGGACAATTTTCCAAATGACGGCACAGCCACCAATTCCCAAGAACGACAATCCGCTAGATGGCCAGCAGTTACAAGCGCAGACATGGTTTGCAAAGCTGCGGGACAAAATCTGCGCTGAATTTGAAGCGATTGAAGCGGAAGCAGGCAGTGACGCACGCTTTGATTACCTGCCTTGGGATCGTGAAAACCCAGATAAAAGTCCGGGTGGCGGCGGTGTGCGCGGAAGCATCAAGGGCAAGGTTTTTGAAAAAGCCGGCGTTAATATTTCCACGGTCGACGGCACATTCAGTGAAGAATTTGCAAAATCCATTCACGGTGCGGGGGAAAACCCGCATTTCTTTGCAACTGGCATCAGTCTTGTCGCTCATATGGCCAACCCGCATGTGCCTGCCGTGCATATGAATACAAGGTTCCTCTGCACCACCAAACGCTGGTTTGGAGGCGGCGCCGATCTTAACCCGCCAATCCCTTACACCGAAGATACAAACGATTTTCATGCTCGGATGAAACAGGCCTGTGATCCGCATCATCCAGACTATCATGCAAAATACAAAAAATGGGCAGATGACTATTTCTATATCCCGCACCGGCAGGTACATCGCGGTGTCGGCGGTATATTTTATGATCATCTTGAACTCGAATCAGACGATGATTTTGACCGGCACTTTGCTTTTACGCAGGACGTCGGCCTCGCATTCCTTGATATTTTCCCAAAACTGGTACGGCGGCGGATGGGGTTGCCGTGGACGGCGGATGAAAAAGAACAGCAACTCGTCTGGCGCGGCCGTTACGCAGAATTTAACCTGGTATATGATCGCGGCACCACATTTGGATTGAAAACCGGTGGTAATGTCGATGCAATATTGATGAGCCTGCCACCGGAAGCCAAATGGAGCTGACGTTCAAGTGACCAAGATTGATGTTCCCGACGACAACCTTGCCGTTATTACGACCTATTTTGAAATGTGTCGAAAGCCAGTATTTGAGAACAGTAGTTCATCTTTGATTCTAAGGACTTGGGACGAACCTGATTTGTTGGAATATCGGACACTATTCAGAAGAGTGGGGGAGGACTGGTTATGGTTCGGTAGACTTTTGCTGAACGATGACGAACTTCGTTCAGCAATTCATGCCCCCGAGATCGAGATTTTCAAGGTTCAGGATGATGAACATGACATTGGCTTCGTGGAACTGGATTTCAGTCAACCCGAGCAATGCGAGATATATTATTTTGGACTGGTACCGGAAATGAATGGCAGAGGCTATGGCCCCGCAATGATGACAGAGACCCTGAAACGCGCCTGGAAAGATGATGTAAAGCGCGTTTGGTTGCACACTTGCACCAATGACTCTCAGCGCGCATCCAACTTTTATCAGCGCTCAGGATTCATCGCCTACAAACGCGAGGTCGACATGCATGCAGATCCCCGTCTGACAGGTCACCTGCCAATGGACGCAGGTCCGCATGTGCCCATCATCTCAGGTAAAGACCTCTCCAACATCTGAACCTTTGCCAGTTAACTGATAGTAGATCGATCCGATAAGGACGGTAAAAACTATCTGCAATGCAGTACCACCTAACGCAGAAACAAGGTTTTCAACGAGCGGCCAACCTGCACCTCCGGTCGCAAGTCCGATAATGACACCAATGATCATCTGAATGACGCCAACGGTAATCGCTCCGATAACTGCTATCATCAGAACAAGCAGCAGAATTGAGAAACCATTGTCCTTTGTGCTTTCCCAACTCTTCTTAAGCGCTTCGAGAGGATTTCTTTCACCATGATCAGCGATGATAATCGGCACAAGAATTAAGCGGCAGGCGACATAGAGGCCGGGAATGATAAACAACAGGATACCTGCAAATGTGGCTAAACCAGTCAGAATGTTCGCGATCAAAAAGATAAGAAAAAGACGAAGCGCCTTACCCAGATCATCAGCAACCGTACCGCTATGTGAGGGAGCGATAGTGAAGTAAATAACGAAGCCGCCAAAACTGATTAACAGATTGGACGCAATGATCGCGAACGCATTTTCACTAAAAAATGTTGAATAGGCTGCCGTTATTGCATTCAAATCTTCAGTGCCTTCCAGATTGGGCTGCCCAACAAATTGGGCCATCAACAAAGTCGGCAGGAAAAGAAAGACTCCCGCTATTGCCAATATCGCTTCCTTATGATCACGCAAAATCGCCATCGCGCCGCTCCAGCACTCCATATAATTGAGCTTCATTGACTTGACCCTCGGGTTTGAAATTCATTCCCCGCACTCTTGCCACCGACGCGTCAATTGTGCACGGAAATTCTATGACCCTGTTGTCCGACATTGAATGGCGCAAAAGCGAAGACAAAATTGCCTATCCAGATGCTCTGGAGCAGATGGAGCAACGTAATGCGGCAATCCATCAAGGTGAGACGCCGGAACTGATCTGGCTTTTGGAACACCCTCCACTATACACCGCAGGAACGAGTGCTGATCCTTCTGAATTGCTAAGTCAGAAATTTCCAGTTTTTCAGACGGGCCGGGGAGGTCGACACACTTATCACGGACCAGGCCAACGGGTTGGTTACATCATGCTCAACCTGAAGAAGCGGCAAGCGGATGTGCGCAATTTCGTTCATGCGCTGGAGGATTGGGTCATCAGCGCCTTGGCAGAATTTGGTATCAATGCACGCGCGGTTGAAGGCCGAGTCGGAATCTGGTGCAACACACCTCAGGGGGAAGAAGCAAAAATTGGCGCGATTGGCATCCGAATCCGCAAATGGGTGACGATGCACGGGTTCTCGGTGAATATTGATCCTGATCTCAGCCACTTTGGTGGCATTGTTCCCTGCGGGATTAGCGAATATCCTGTAACCAGCCTGAAGCAATTAGGCGTCACCGCAACATTGAACGATTTCGACGCGGCCCTTAAGAAAACGGCACCTGATTTTCTTGCAGCAATTGATAAATAGCGAGAGCACGATATGTTACCGCTGAATCTGGTTTAGGAAAAACATGAAAAAATTTATCAAAGCTTCTGCAGTTTCCATCCTCACAATCGCAATTGCTTCTTGTTCCGGTGAAGCAGATGCCCCTGAGGCTGACACAGTTACCGAAACCCGCATGGATGAAGTAGATGTTATCGATGGGACAATCAGCGATGATATGGTCGATGTCGATGCGGAGAAAACTGGCGATGAGCTAGCCGAAGACGAAGGCACTGATGGAAGTGATGGTGAGACGGAAGAGTAAGCTCGACCTAAGCCAAACCCAAAATCTTATGGGTTTGTAGCGAAAGCCGCCATTTGGGGTTTTCCTGAACAAAAGCGATTGCCTCTGCCAAATTCTGCTTGCTGGTTTCTTCATCCAAGCGGGCGTCCATGGGCTGCAGCAGGTGGTTGGTGAAATCCCACTCCTGCATCGCTTTCCAGTCGCTTCCGGACTGCGGCCACACCAGTTTCAGTTCATCACCGGAACGCTGCACAGTCTCGCTCCCGGCTTTCGGACTTATGCATATCCAATCAATCGATCGAGGCACCGCCAGCGTTCCGTTAGACTCAATCGCAATTTCAAATCCGGCTGCATGGAGTGCGTCAATCAGGGCGGAATCGACTTGCAGCATGGGTTCGCCGCCGGTGAGCACGACAAAACGATCCTCCCGTCCATTGCCCCATTTCGCGGCGATCGCATCTGCAAAAGCAGCGGCATCTGGAAATCGTCCACCGCCCTCGCCATCCATTCCGACAAAATCGGTGTCGCAAAATTTGCAAACAGCAGTCGTCCGATCTTTTTCAAGACCTGACCATAAGTTACAGCCGGTAAAGCGCGCGAACACAGCTCGGCGCCCAGCTTTTACTCCTTCGCCTTGCAAGGTCAGAAATATCTCTTTGACCGCATAACTCATTATTTCAGCGCGTAGCGAGTGGGGTCTGCAATTCCCGCCTCCTCAAAGCCTTTTTGACGCAAGCGGCAGCTATCACAAAAACCGCAATGCAGATTTTCTTCTGCCGGATCGTAACAGGACCAGCTTAACGCCGGGTCTATATCCAGCCGCCGCGCTTCCTTGGCGATGTCGGCTTTGGTCATATATTGCAACGGCGTTTTTATAGTAAAACCGCTGCCCTGATCGCCTGCCTTTGTCGCGAGATCTGCAAGCCTTTCAAATCCCTCAATAAACTCAGGACGGCAATCCGGATAGCCGGAATAGTCCAATGCGTTGACACCGATAAATATGTCGCGAGCATCTCGCGCTTCCGCCAAACCAAGCGTCAAAGAGAGAAAAATGAGGTTTCGCGCCGGTACATAGGTCACCGGAATCTCGTTGCCGACACCCGATTTCGGAACGTCTATATCGTCAGTCAAAGCCGATCCGCCAAAACGACTAAGGTCCAATGGCAAAACGATATGTTCGTTAACATCCAGTTTCGCAGCGATCTGAACGGCCGACTGGAGCTCGATTTTGTGCCGCTGATTATAATCGATGGTCAACGCCACAATATCAAAACCTTGCTCACGTGCTATCGCGGCGGAAACCATGGAGTCGAGGCCGCCTGAAAGCAGCACGATGGCTTTTTTTCGATCTTGAGACATGGTCGCTCCGCTAATGCCCTTCGCTGAGACAATCAAGTGCTCAGACAAGTATTAACGCAAGCTTCAAGCGGGTGGGCCATAAAAAAATAGGCCGCCATTCCTTTGGAATGCGGCCCAGTAGGGGTTCTAGTCAAACCCGAAGGGAGAAAGTCATGTCGAAACATGATGATTTCGGTCTAAAAGAATATGGTTAATATTTGGTAAATTCCGTGCAGGCCCAACGCGAGTTAGCAAGTGCCGGTTCTACGGCCTTCCACACTAAAAGAAAAAGGCGCGTTGCCCTCGATGCCTTGCGACTGGATTTGCACCAGTCCGCTAGATTCGCGTTTAATCGTGGTGACACCGTGATCGGAGCTGCCGCATTTGTAGCTGACCCGAATGCTATTGGGCGTATCCTGAATCACATATCGTGAACAAGCCACTCCACTATGCTTGATTTGCAGTAAAATTCCAGGATCTCCGAGACAGACTTTCTGGCCGCCATTGTCGGAACCTCGAGCTTTCAGTGTCCACTCCCCTTTCTGCAAACTGTTCAGCAGTGCAAGTTCAGGGGCCTGCGCCGGTGCAGAAACGGAAAACGCCATAAATGCAGCGACTGATGCGCTGATAGCCTTTATCAGTGTTACGCCCTTCATTGCCTGGTTCCTTCTTTACTACCACCAACAAACGGTAAACCCGTCCAAAGGTGTCACTACTCGATGATTATGGCCAATATTGTGCCCAATTACGGCAATTGATTGTATGGTTTCGCCAAAAGCGAGAAAAATTGCCTGTTTGCTTCGAAATATCAGTTATTTAAGCTCGCGCTCGAAATCGTGAATTTCCTATTGCAAAATGCGCAATCAATGGAGATTTTCCCATCCGCGTCGACCATATCCTCCTTATCTTCTTTAGGGAATCGCGCAATCACATCCCTGATATGCTCTTCACTACAACGGCATCCCTTAACGAGCGGTTTACCGCTCAAAACTCTCACTTCGTCGCTCTCGCTAAACAGGCGCCAGAGCAAATCTTCCAGCGGCAATACAGGATTAACCAGCTCTTCAGGCTGCACGCTGCTGCCCATAATGGCGACATGCTCCCACTCGGGGTGGTTCATCCGGACATGCAAGCGCTCCTTGCCTTCCTCGCCATCCGGCAGATGCTGCACCAGCAACCCACCAACCACCGTACGATCATCCTCGACGTCGAGCGCAACGCGAATCACAGTGGGAATCTGTTCAGACTGCATGAAGTAGTTCTGTACAGCTTCGGCAAGACTGGCTCCTTCCAACGGGACAATCCCCTGCGAGCGGCCCCTTGGTTCAGGGTGATCAAAGGTTATCGCCAAATAACCTTTGCCAAATAATGCCATCAAGCTGGGTTCCAGGGGCTGACTGACAAGGCGCTCGGCATCGAACTGAATATAACCCCGTACATCGCCATCTTTATAATCACAGGCCAACAGGCTGATTACGCCGCTTTCGGTCTGGGCCTGCAACGTCAATTGCGCTTCTTCCTCTTTCAGAAGAGCCCCCAGCAACGCCGTCAAACACATGGCTTCTGCCAGCAAGGATCGTATCTGGAGCGGATAATTGTGCGCGGACAAAATATCCTCTAGCACAGGCCCCAACCTAACGGCCCTCCCACGACAATGTTTTGCGGGGATAGAGAATGACAGGTTCTTGTCGATCAACGTCGACAAATTTGGATCTTCAACCATCAGATTTGTCCAAAGGCCCAGCGCAAGACCGATTTTTGGGCGTGGATACGATTCTCCGCCTCATCCCAAACCAGGGACTGGGGACCATCAATGACCGAAGGCATCACCTCTTCACCGCGGTGGGCAGGAAGGCAGTGCAAAAACACCGCATCGGCCTTGGCCTTCTCCATAATCACATCATTGACCTGAAACGGCATCATCGCATCCATTTTTGCATCGGCATGCGCTTGCCCCATCGACACCCAGGTATCAGCAACAATGACGTCAGCTCCGGCCACGGCTTCCAAGGCGTCGCGGTAGATTGTAACCGTCGCTCCAGCAGCCTGCGCCGCGGTGATAAAGTCTTGATCGGGATCATAACCTTCCGGACAGCCTATGCGCACGTTAAATTTCATCAAGCCCGCGGCTTCGACGATGCTGTTGAGAACATTATTGCCGTCGCCCAACCACGCCACTTCAAGCCCGGGCAAAGCCTTCCCGTGTTCGATCAGAGTGAGCAGATCAGCGACTATCTGACAGGGATGAGACAGATCAGTCAGGCCATTTATCACCGGCACACTGGCATTGTCCGCCAGTT
The DNA here is from genome assembly GCF_059726685.1 of Parasphingorhabdus sp. Taxonomy (NCBI): domain Bacteria; kingdom Pseudomonadati; phylum Pseudomonadota; class Alphaproteobacteria; order Sphingomonadales; family Sphingorhabdaceae; genus Parasphingorhabdus; species Parasphingorhabdus sp. Next base: position 2,069,006 of record NZ_AP041068.1, on the reverse strand, counting down.
CTTCGATCTTCGCATGATCGTCCGTCCGGATCATTATGGCATCGCACATGCGCGACAGAACCTTGGCGGTATCGGCAACCGTCTCACCGCGTCCCAACTGCATCGAGCCGCTATCCATGACAATACTCGTGCCGCCCAATTGGCGGATCGCAATATCAAAAGATACACGGGTCCTGGTACTGCTCTTCTCAAAAATCATGGCCAGGACATGGTCGGCAAGCGGCGCATCTGCGTCCGTCTGGCCCTTGGGCCAGCTTTTACGTGCGTTCTTGCGATCCAGCGCATCGCCGAGCATCGCCGCAATAGCGTCACCGCCGGCATCGGACAGGTTCAGAAAATGCTGGGTCATGAGTCCGCAGCCTGATAATCAGCCGCGCCGGCGGAGAGTTTTTCAATGAACGTCGCGATGTGGGTTTCATCAATGTTGAGTGGCGGCAATATCCGCAATGTATTGTCGCCGGCTGCAACTGTCAGCAAGCCATGATTATCGCGTAAATGGGCCACAAAAGGACGGGACTCCTGTGTCATGGTAATACCAAGCATCAAACCATGTCCCCGTACGCCCTTGAACAGAGCCGGATAGTTCCCGATAAACTGCTCGATCGCCGCACGCAGCTTTCCGCCAACGTCCCGCACATGCGCGAGAAATTGGTCATTCGCAACCACATCCCAGACCGCATTGCCGGCCGCCATTGCCAGCGGGTTGCCGCCGTAGGTCGAGCCATGGGTGCCGGGAACCATGCCGCGAGCGGCCTCTTCGGTTGCCAGACAGGCTCCGAACGGAAAACCGCCGCCGATACCCTTGGCGCTGGCCATGATGTCAGGCTCAATATCGTAAAGCTCATGGGCATACAGGGCTCCAGTCCGGGCAACACCGCACTGCACTTCATCGAGGATCAACAATATGCCGTGCTCGTCCGCCAAGGCGCGCAGGCCTTTCATGAAGGCCTCGGATGCCGGGCGAATGCCGCCCTCACCCTGGATCGGCTCGACCAGGAAAGCAGCGGTCTTCGGACCTATTGCCGCTTCGGCTCCTGCCAGATCATCAAAGTCGACATATTTGAAGCCAGCAAGAAGGGGAGAAAAACCATGATGCATCTTCTCTTGATTGGATGCCGAGATGGTCGCCATCGTCCGCCCGTGAAAAGCATTTTTGAAGGTGATAATCTCAAACCGGTCGCTGCCCTGGGACTGGTGAAAGACTCGCGCCGTTTTGATCGCGCATTCCACCGCTTCCGCACCGCTATTGGTGAAGAACACCGTGTCCGCGAAGGTTGTATCGACCAGCCGCTGGGCAAGCTTTTCGCCTTGCGGGCTCCCATAGAGGTTTGACACGTGCATCAGTGTCGCAGCTTGCTCCTGTATCGCCTTTGTCAGATGGGGATGACCGTGGCCCAAAAGATTCACAGCAATACCGGTGGCAAAATCAAGTGCACGGCTGCCATCTTCGGAAATCAGCCAAGCGCCTTCACCTCGGACAGGACGAAAACCACACCGAGGATAAACGGGCATAAGCGGTGTAATAGTCATGGCTAGAATCCTTTTATGATAAAACAGAAAAGGCGACCCGATTGGCCGCCTCTTTCAAGCATCGCTGCTTATATGCATGAACTCGATAACGGTCAATCATTGCAGAATGACTGGGCAGCTATTCAAACGACTTCCGTTTAATCGATTCAGGCAATCAAACAGAATGTTTTAATTGATTTAGCTGGCTGACGATTCTGTATTATAACAGCTATCAGTTGCAGTTATGCATGACCCCACAAACCAAAAGGAGAGACTTAAATGGATATGAAAACACCCGGAGCCAAGATCGAAGGTTGCCCCATGGGCTTTGATGGCGGGGTGCGTGAGCTACTCGGCCGACAAAATCGTGACTGGTGGCCAAATCAGATACCCGTCGATATCCTGACCCAAGGTGGCACGTCCCCCGACCCTATGGGTAAGGACTTCAATTACGCGGAAGCATTCAAGTCGATTGACTATCAAGGCTTGAAGAATGATTTGACCGCATTGATGACTGACAGCCAGTCTTGGTGGCCAGCAGATTATGGTCATTATGGTCCCTTCTTCATTCGTATGGCATGGCATGCCGCTGGTACTTATCGGACCGCCGACGGTCGGGGCGGTGCAGGCGAAGGTCAGCAACGTTTTGCGCCGCTTAACTCCTGGCCCGATAACGGCAATCTGGACAAAGCGCGTCGCTTGCTCTGGCCGGTCAAACAGAAATATGGCGAGAAGATCAGCTGGGCTGATTTGTTCATTCTAGCCGGCAACGTCGCCATCGAATCAATGGGCGGTCCCGTCTTTGGATTTGGCGGCGGTCGTGCCGACACGTTCGAGCCACAGCGCGACATTTACTGGGGCAACGAAGACAAGATGGTCAATGAAGGTGTGCAAACCCGCATTGACCCCGACCAGGACCTGCTGCTTGAAAATCCACTGGCAGCGATTCAAATGGGACTGATCTATGTGAACCCAGAAGGTCCGGGCGGAAATCCCGATCCTGCCCTGTCCGCTCGCGATATGCGTGAAACCTTTGCCCGTATGGCCATGAATGACGAAGAGACTGTCGCATTGACCGCCGGCGGTCACGCGTTCGGTAAGGCGCATGGCGCAGGTGATGCCAGCCTTGTTGGTGTTGAACCAGAAGGCGGCGATATCACGGCTCAGGGCTTTGGCTGGCTCAGCACGCATGGAACCGGTGTCGGCGGCGATGCCATCACATCTGGTCTGGAAGGCAGCTGGTCTTCAACGCCGACCCAGTGGAATGGCAATTATTTCCGCCTGCTGCTGGACTATGAATATGAGTTGGTTAAGAGCCCGGCGGGTGCCCAGCAATGGCAACCGATCGACCAGAAGGAAGAAGATATGGCTCCACATGCCGCTGATCCTTCCAAAAAGGTTCCAACCATGATGACCACCGCCGACATGGCGCTGAAAGTCGATCCGGATTATCGCAAGATTTCCGAGCGCTTTCGCAATGATCAGGCGGCATTGGACGACGCCTTTTCTCGTGCCTGGTTCAAGCTGTGTCACCGCGACATGGGTCCAAAAGCCCGCTACCACGGTCCGGAAGTCCCTGCGGAAGATCTGATCTGGCAGGACCCCGTTCCAGCTGGCCAGAGCATTAGCGACGGCGATGTTGCGAGCTTGAAATCGGCCATATTGGACAGCGGTCTGACGATCAGCGAGCTGGTTAAAGCAGCCTGGGCTTCGGCATCCACCTATCGCGGTTCAGATCATCGCGGCGGTGCCAATGGCGCCCGCGTTCGTCTGGCTCCGCAAAAAGACTGGGCAGCCAATGATCCGGCTGAACTCGGCAAGGTGATTTCCAAACTGGAAGAGATCAAAGGCGACAGCAATGTCAGTATTGCCGACCTGATCGTTCTGGGTGGAACGGCAGCGGTGGAGAAAGCGGCGAAAGATGCTGGCTTCAATATCGATGTGCCGTTCGCAAGCGGACGCGGCGATGCCACGGACGAGATGACCGATGCCGAGAGCTTTGAGCCGCTTGAGCCTAAAGCCGATGCATTCCGCAACTATCTTTGCGCCAAACATAGCGTTCCGACCGAAGAACTGATGCTGGACCGTGCGTCCCTGCTCAACCTCAGCGCGCCGGAAATGACGGTGCTGGTTGGCGGCCTGCGGGCGCTTGGTGCCAATAGCGGCAACAGCACCCACGGCGTCTTGACGGATCGTCCGGGTCAATTGACCAACGACTTTTTCGTCAACATGCTCGACATGAACACCGTTTGGGAAGCTGTGGATGGCAGTGGTGAAGAAGAGTTTGTAGGCAAGGATCGGAGCAGCGGTGAACAACGCTGGACCGGAACCCGCGCTGACCTCGTCTTCGGATCCAACTCCCAGCTGCGCGCGCTAGCCGAAGTTTATGCAGAAAGCGGCCATGAAGAGAAGTTTGTTCAAGACTTCGTCGCGGCCTGGACCAAGGTTATGAACGCGGATCGTTTCGACCTCGCGTAAACAGGCCTTACGGCTGCAGACTTAAAGACGGCTCGCTGGGAAACTGGCGAGCCGTTTTTTATAGCTTGGCTTTGGACGCTGCCCAATTCTGTCCGTCAAACTTGGTGATCTTCGGTTCCAAATCATGCCCCGCATCCAGACAGTTATAATTGACGCTCCAGCAATCAGGATGTGATCGCGGCTGATAGAAGCTTTTTATGCCGCAATGGCGACAAAACAGATGATCAGCTTCCCCACTGCCAAATTTATAGCTTGTCAGGTCACTCTCGCCTTGCAGAAGATCAAACTGATCATGCGGGATGAACAAATGCAGAAAGCCTGTGCGCGCACAAATCGAGCAATTGCAATCGAGCATTTCCGGCTGTGCCTCGGCTTGCGCAGCGAACCGCACGGCGCCACAATGGCAACCGCCAGCGACGTCAATCATGCCCCAACCAATATTTCGTGAATGTCGATGCGATTTTCCAGGGTTCTGTGCACCGGACATTTTCCCGCGATTTCCATCAGCTTTTGCCGTTGCTCTTCGGTCAGATCACCGTGCAATGTTATGGACCGATCAATCACATCAATGCGATTGTCATCATTGTTGCAGGTCGCGCAATCTGCAACATGATCGCGGCTATGCTCCAGTTCGATATGCACACCTTCCAAAGGGATGCCTTTGCGGTCGGCATACATTTTCATCGTCATCGAGGTGCAGGCCCCCAATGCAGCGAGCAACAGATCATAAGGCGACGGACCTGTATCGTCTCCGCCAAATGACTCGGGTTCATCGGCAAGAAAAACATGTTTTCCTACCCGAACCGTCTGTTGAAACTTCCCGCTGGCGCTCTCTACTGAGACGATGGAAGGATTGGCCATATTCTACTCCACAGTTACCGATTTCGCGAGATTGCGAGGTTGATCGACGTCCGTACCCTTGGCCACTGCCACATGATAAGCAAGCAACTGTACGGGCACGGCATAAACGAGAGGCGCGATAAGCGGATGAACCTTTGGCATCTCGATAGTCGCCATACACCCCTCGCCCGCTTCGGCCAAACCGGCTGCATCGGAAATCAGCACAACCTTGCCACCGCGCGCCATCACTTCCTGCATGTTGCTGACCGTTTTTTCGAATAACGGGCCGGATGGCGCCAGCACGATCACCGGCACCGCTTCATCAATCAGCGCAATGGGGCCGTGCTTCATTTCGCCCGATGCGTAACCTTCGGCATGGATATAGCTTATTTCTTTGAGCTTCAGCGCTCCTTCCAGCGCCAACGGGTAATCTGGACCGCGGCCCAGATAGAGCACATCCCGTGCCGGCGCGATCAAATGGGCCATATCGGCTATGTCCTCGTCATGAGCGAGCGCTGCATTTAGTGCAGCTGGTGCTTCGGTCAGATGCTCGACGACTTCATGCTCTTCATCACGGGTCATCTTGCCTTTAACCACGGCAAGATGCGCGGCCAGCGCCGCCAATACGGCCAACTGGCAAGAAAAGGCCTTGGTCGAAGCCACGCCGATTTCCGGGCCAGCATGGGTTGGTAGCAAAAGATCTGCCTCGCGTGCCATGGAACTAGTCGGGACATTGACCACCACTGCAATTTTTTGGCCTTGCTCCTTACTGTGGCGCAACGCGGCTAGCGTGTCAGCGGTCTCGCCAGACTGTGAGATAAACAGCGCCAGCCCGCCCGGCTCCAGGACCGGATCGCGATAACGAAATTCCGATGCCACATCCAAATCCACCGGCACCCGTGCAAAGGTTTCGAACCAATATTTGGCTACCATCCCGGCATAGTAGCTCGTGCCGCAAGCGACGATGGTGATCCGCCTGATATCCTTGAGATCAAAATCCATCTGCGGCAGCGCGACTTGCTGCTCGAGTGGCCGGATGTAGCTTTGCAGGGTTTGCGCCACCACCGTTGGCTGCTCGAAAATTTCTTTCTGCATATAGTGGCGATATTGCCCCTTCTCGATGGTTGCCGCCGACACACCAGAGGTTGTCACCTCGCGCTCCACGGGATTGTTGGTGCTGTCGAAAATCTGGGCGCCGTCACCGTTAATTACAACCCAATCGCCTTCTTCCAGATAGGCTATTTTCTGAGTCAGCGGGGCCAATGCCAGCGCATCTGACCCTAGATAGGTCTCACCTTCGCCATAACCGACCACCAGAGGCGATCCGAGCCGCGCACCGATCAACAGATCCGGATTGGACTTGAACGCAATCGCCAGCGCAAAGGCACCGCGCAGCTGCGGCAATACCGTCTGCACAGCTTCTTGCGGAGATTTGCCAGCCTCGACCTGCTCACTGACCAGATGCGCCACAACTTCAGTATCAGTTTCGCTTTCAAAGCTGCGACCCCGCGCCGATAATTTCTCGCGCAGCGGCTTGAAATTCTCGATAATACCATTGTGAACCAGAGCCACTTCACTGGTCGCATGCGGATGGGCGTTGCTCGTCGTAGGCGCGCCATGGGTGGCCCAACGGGTATGGGCAATGCCGATCATTCCCGGAGCATCTTCCTTTTTCAGCGCTTCGACGAGGTTGACCAGCTTGCCCTCGGCGCGACGGCGGATCAGCTTGCCTTCATGAACCGTACAGACGCCGGCGCTGTCATAACCGCGATATTCCATCCGCTTCAGGCCATCAACGAGACGATCCGAGACCGCATCCTTGCCAACAATTCCGATAATTCCGCACATAGTTCTGAAGCTTTCTTCTTAAAGAGTATAGGGGACGCGAATGCCCGGCATTTCCGCCGGAAAGTCACGTGTATTTCGGGTGATCAAGATGCGCCCGGTAAGCTGGGCAGAGGCTAGAATGACGGCATCCATGGCTTTCAACCGCCGCCGGTCACTGCGCAGCAAGGCTGCCCGCCGACCAATTTCTTCATTCACCTCAATGATATTGAAAAAGGACAGAAAGGCTTCCGCCCGATCGCCATCGTCCGGCAGCGCGCGAGTCAGCACTTCAACCCAGGTCAAGCGACTGATATAGCGGCGGTCATAGCGTTGCAGCTCGACATTGGCGCGGCCAACATCGTTCAGCGCATCAAACAGAATGTTACTATCGAATACCGCTTCGTTCACGAGCCGTCCTTCTTGCGATAGCGTTCGGCTTCACGGTCATCATCAGCGTCGAAAAGATCGGGAAATTCCTTGCGCACATCCCAATAGTCAGGGTCCCAGGGCCGTGTCCAGGACGCGCGCTCGCGCCGCTGCCATGCTACCGGGTCACCCACTTCCCGCCGTTCACGCCACATACCGAAATATTTCTCAATCCCCTGCTTCGACGCATCCGCCCGAAACGCCGCTACCGCGTCACGCAGCAACTGCGCCCGCGACGTCCCCTGCGCCGCCGCCTGTGCGTCGAGCCACTGAACATCTTCTTCGGATAGATCGGCAAGTATGCGAGTCATGATATATTGATATCATATCATGATATCATGTCAAGTTTAACTGGATTGCGGCAAGATATAGATATTTCTGTCCAGCCCGTCCGGAAAAGAACGCCGCTTCTCGACGACACCGCCAAGCTTCTCTACAAGCCGCCGAGCTGGAATATTCTCATCATTCATGTACGTTCGTACCGCGTCCCATTCGAGGTGGTCGTAGCCAAAGCCGATAACAGCCTTGGAAAGCTCCATTGCCAAGCCCTGCCGCCGGAAATCGGGCGTGATCCACCAGGTCAATTCCGGACAAGGCCATCCTTGCGGATAGACCAGACCGGCTCCGCCCACCATATTTCCGGATTCCTTGTGATAAGCGGACCACATTCCGAAGCCGCGGATCGTCCAGTGGCCGATATCATATGCCAACTTCCGCCAGGCTTGTTCCGCGTTTAACGGGCCTCCGTAGGCCGCCGATCCAACTTTATCGGCATAAAATCTGCGGTAGACGTCAAAATCATCTTGCGCCGGGGCGCAAAGAAACAGTCTTTCCGTTTCGATTTCGGGAATACTCACCGTTTGATGGTCACTTCCCAGCCTTCTTCTTTGCACTCACCGTGTTAAACCGGTCCGCCCAACCTTTTTTCGCGGTTTGTTCAGCCCGCACCAGCGCCAGATCGCCGGCTTCCACGTCCTTAGTCAGCGCCGCTCCAGCACCGACTATGGCACCGTCACCAATTGTCACCGGCGCTACCAATGCGCTGTTGCTGCCGATAAATGCGCCCTTGCCGATCTTTGTTTTATACTTGAAATAGCCATCATAATTGCAGGTGATCGTGCCCGCGCCGATATTGGCCCCCTCGCCCACTTCCGCGTCACCCAGATAGGTCAGGTGATTGGCCTTGGCGCCCTTGCCCAGCACCGCCTTTTTCATCTCGACAAAATTGCCGACTTTAGAACCTTCCTCGAGCACCGCGCCCGGTCGCAATCTTGCGAACGGCCCGACATTGGTATTCGCTCCGATAGACGCCCCCTCGATATGGCTATGGCCATAGATTCGCGCACCGCTAGCTACCGTGACGCCGGGTCCAAAAAAGACATTCGGTTCTATTACAACATCTGAAAAAACTTTTGTATCATGCGAAAACCAAACAGTTTCTGGCGCAATCAAACTCACTCCATCTGCCATCACCTGCGCACGCCGACGCTGCTGCCATTCTCCCTCGACGGCCGCCAGTTCGGCGCGGCTGTTTACGCCCGCGACCTCGGCTGGATCATCCACCTCAATGACCGCACTGGCCTGCCCTGGCAGCATCACGATATCCGGCAGATAATATTCGCCGGCCGCGTTGTCATTGCCGATCTGGTCGAGCAGGATGAACAGGTCGGTCGCCCGCGCCGCCATCAACCCGCTGTTGCACAGGTTGACCGCGCGCTCGGCCTCACCCGCGTCCTTATATTCAACCATTTTTTCGATCTCGCCCTGATCGCTGGCTATGATCCGGCCGTAAGCGCCGGCATCATCGGGACGAAAGCCAAGCACGACCGCACGCGGGTCGGTGCCGTCGTTCAGCCGCGCAATCATGGCCTGCATGGTGTCAGCGCCGACCATCGGCACATCACCGTAGAGGATCAATACATCGCCAGCGAAACCTTTCAGCGCATCATGCGCCTGCGCCACTGCATGGCCCGTGCCGAGCTGATCTTCCTGCACCGCGATGGCGACATTGCGCCCCTCGACGCTCGCCTCGATCTGCTCACGCCGCGCACCGACCACGACAACCATACGCTCCATGCCGATAGAGTCGACCGTATCGAGCAAATGATGGAGCATTGGCTTCCCGGCAATCGGATGCAACACCTTGTGCGTCTCCGATTTCATCCGCGTGCCTTGTCCGGCGGCTAATATAATGGCTGCTAAAGGACGGTCACTCATGCCAAAAACTCCGAATATCCTGTTCCAACGCTGAATTTGCGCCCCATGCCATGATGCGGTTGCTTATGCCAGCAAGATCGGTTCTATGCAGGGACTATGACAGAAATTTCTTTCGATATCATTGGCTTTGATCTGGATGGAACCTTGCTCGACACCAGCATGGAACTGGCCGCTTCTCTCAACCACGCGCTGGACAGAGCTGACCGGCCGCAAGTGGACGAACGATCCATCCGGTCTTTGGTTGGCATGGGCGCGCGGCACATGCTGGAAATGGCACTGGAACAGTCCGGTGGCAGCGACAAGGATCTGGTCAAAAGCCTGATGCCCGTCCTGATTGACCATTACGAGGCCAATCTGGGAAATAATGCGCCAGCTTTTGCCGGATTGATCGGGGCGATGGATATGTTGCAGGAACAGGGCGTTAAACTGGCGGTAGTGACGAACAAATTCGAAAGTCTCGCAGTGAAGCTGCTCACCAATGTCGGAATGATTGATCGCTTTGAGACGGTCATTGGCGGCGATACAATGGGGAAAGGTCGCAGCAAACCTAAACGGGATCCGATTGACGAGATGATCCGGCGCTGCGGTGGGACAGTAGACCGAACGCCCGCAGCTTTTATCGGCGACAGCATTTTCGACATCAAAGCCGCTCAAAATGCAGGCATCGCAAATGTCGCTGTCAGCTTTGGTTTTCTGCATCAGCCCGTCGAAGAACTCGGCGCAGACGCGATTATCGATCATTATGACGAATTGGTTCCCACCCTGGTCACATTGAGTCGCTAACGGTCAGCCCTTGCGCCACTTGGTCCACAAATGACGGACCAACATCAACGGCGGCATTCTGAGCCAATGAGAGCGGATATAGAAGGCTTGCCGTGTGAACTTTCGGGTTTCCCTCCCCCATCCGTCACGCGCGAGTAACCGCCGGATATAAAGATAATCAGCGAATTTCCTATGGCCCGCACGATATTTATAGACTGGCGTATCATAAAGGCGGGCAGCTAGGCGCAAAGACCGCGCCAGATGCGGCTCGAGCTGATGCAATCTCGCTCGCACGCCCAATTCGGTCCAGAATCCCTCATCAGCTTCAGCAAATTGCCGGACAAGCCTGTCGATGTCCCAAAGATTGCGCAAGCCGCCTGCCAGATCACCATCTGCAAAAAGATGAGCGACACTGTGTAGCACCATGTCCGCTGGCGCCATGACATAAAAACCCGATTCTAGCCGGATCGCCGCATCGAGCATGGCCTGAGGGTTTGGCGTCGGTTTGGCGGTCAGCGGTAAAGTCGTGTGATGCACATCGATCATCCGGTCGCGATCGCGGTGGATCAACGGCGGTAGCTCATGCATATGTTTGCGATAATATTGATCGTCATAAGGGTCCGGCTTTACCCATTCCCAACCCGCATCCAGCAACGCCTCTTCAACAGCGGGCAGCGAATCTTGTGCGACCATGATATCAAGATCACCAATGCTTCGACCAACCCCCGCATCAAGATCCGCCGCGACATAGGCGGTGCCTTTCATCAGCACGACCTTGCCATTTAGCGGCGCAAGAGCCCGGCGCGCGCAATCTGCCTCCCAAAGCGCTTGTTGTCTTGCAAGGTCAGTAGCTTGAATCGCATCTTTCAGAATGGGCCCAACTTGCTCCGGGACAGCAATTTCGGCCAACCGATGGGCAAGACTGCCGATGAGCGACTCTGCTCGGGCAATGCTGATCAGGTTGGTCCATCCAGCACCATCAAGTGAGAGAACCGTCTCTGGTTCGCGCAAGGCATCGACCAAAGGTTGAGCATCGCGCATCATGGGAGCTTGCTCCACAAGCTATCGATCAGCTCTTCAGCCTGATCGCCCGACTGATAGTCCATCGCTCTCGTGGGAACTGTATCAACAAACTGAGTCAATGCCCGAAAGCCTGTCTCTCCAAGAGCCACATAGTTGGTCGATGCCTGGGTCAGCCGAACAAATATCTCGCTCTTGCCCATGTCGCGTAGAGCAGGATCATGACCAAAGCGCGGAAACAGAAGCAATGCAGGCTTGGCGGCGTCCACCATTCTGTCCACCGCATCCAGCGGCGGGACGATATGGCGGATGTCTCCTTTCGGCGTCCCCTTCATCAAGGGGCCAAAACGATTTTCAGGCACAATTGCTTGCATTGCCGCAATTGCCTCATTTTTGAGGCTGATCAACCGAGGGAAGCTGTGCGCCATGCCGGTGTCCGGATTGAGCAAGGCAAATTCATCGCCCATAAATCGCCAGCCTTTTTCCGCGAGCATGGCGGATAGCGTCGACTTTCCCGAACCTGACAAGCCGGTCATTAGCAATGCCTTACCATCCTTTTCGACACTGCTGGCGTGCAGCAAAAGATGCCGCCGCCAACCCAGTGCCATTTGGAGATTCATACCCATTTCCGCAGCCAATAGGCTTTGATCAAGCGGGAGCGGCGCAGCATCAGGAAGCCAAAAATCACCGGAGATGTGAACAGAAGGCCGAAAATAGCGCCGCCAAGGTTTTTTAGGCTCCAACCGGACGGTGAAGTCAGCGTAGCCATCCTGTGACGTTGGATAGTCCTTGTAGAGGGCTGCCAGTTGATCGAGAGGCCGCCGCCAGGTCGACGCCAACCGAAATCGCGTTGGCCCAACCGTAAGATAGAGCTGATGCATGCGCACCACCGGTTTTAAACCTGTTCCACAAGGCCAAGCGAACACAGCTCGACAAGCCTCGCCAGCACAATATCAGCGGCGGCGCCGCTGTCCTCCAGATCATAGCTATCAGACAGTCTGCCCGCGATATCCTCGGCCGTCAGAGCATCCTTGTTCATAACCGCCAGTATTGCGGGTACCGGGTCTACAACCATATGAGTGATACCCGATGATTTCTGGAAAATCAGCGTCATACTGTCCAGCGGATGCTGGATCAGCCCTTCGGAGGGGGCGGCGCGATAAAGCTGGCTCATTGGCGGTTACACTATTCCTGATCACGGCAAATCATACGAAAAAGCCATTAGCATGAATATGTTAATAAGCATTGGCTTTGAAGCCAAAATTCAGTGCAAAGCTATCGCGGCATTTGCAGAGATGCGTAGCAGGTAAAGCCGCTTTGCCCGGACTGGAGCCGCCGGATATAGTTCACATAGGCTTTGGATTGATCATAGGATGTGCCTGGTAGAGACCGGCCATTCATCGCGCGCTTCACTTCTTCACCGGTAAAATTCCGGCCTGCGGGCGGAAATGCACCCGGCGTATCTGGTGATACAATTTTTCCGTCAGGACCGATATACCCACCCGCGGCATGATTTCCCGGGACCGGAATTTCACAATTCAGCACCGAACCAGCGGTCTGCGCTAAAGCCGGCTTGATACTAACAACCGCCGAAGCCGTCACGGCCCCCATCATCAGCGCACGGCGGCGAGTGACGATCGCAGCATTCTGAGAATCGTCCTGGGAATCTGCAGTTTCCCCATTCTGGGTTGGATTATCGGTCATCAAGTATATTTTCCTCTGAACTTAGCCCTTAAAGAGAAAAACGATTAAATGCGAGTGAACAGTCGCAACAGCAAATCGTCGTCCATAAACGGGACAAATTGGCTAAAACCGTTAATACCTGAGATTTGATTGCAATCTCCGGATGAGCATCATCGACTACAATTTTTACATAGCCGTTGCTGTTTCTGTGCAAACCCGCCTAAACAAGCGGACCGAATTCCAGCGCAACGGCAAATATGAACACAATTTCCCCATTTCGGCTGATTTTTGCGATTCTCCTGATCATCGGGGGATCAGTTTTGGCTGCTCAGACTTCCGCTGCACTGATGAAAATTATAATTATGTCGGCATTTGGAATCGTCGCCCTTGCCATTGTTGCCTTGGAAGATCGTGCACCGCCGCCACCAGATTTCAACGCGCTGGAACGGCAAAAAAAACGGCTACTATTCCAAGGTAGAGCGGAAGCTTACCAAGATGTGGTTGATCCCATTACCGACCCGATTTTACTTATCCGCAACGCCAAAGTAGCGATGGCTAATCCGGCTGCGAAAAATTTTCTAGGCAATCATATTATCGGAGAGGATGTGCGGGTCGCGATTCGTCATCCGGCAGCTGCCGACCGCTTGGCCAATCCCAATGCCGAACATACAGGAGAACCCATTTTATTAGTCGGAGTCGGCAGTGCTGATCAGCGTTGGGAGTTACGAATTCATGCACTGGATGACGGACTAAAGCTGGTTCAGTTGTCAGACCAAAGCAGCCGCTACGCCGCAGAACGTATGCGTACTGATTTCGTGGCCAATGCCAGTCACGAACTGCGTACGCCATTGGCGGCCATAAAAGGTTTTATCGAGACTCTGGAGAACCCCGAAGCAGGCAAAGATGAAGACACACGTGCACGTTTTCTGACAATCATGTATCGTGAAGCCGACCGCATGCAGCGATTGGTCGAAGATCTGATGTCGCTGTCCCGTATAGAAGCCGAAAAATATCAATTACCCGCAGAGCCAGTTGATCTGGCCAAGCTTGTGGCAGAAGTGAGAACGGTTTTTCTGAACGGTCGTAGCAAAAATGAAGACAATTTTGTTATGTCTCTGCCCGACAACTTGCCGATGATCCAGGGCGACCATGCGCAGATATCCCAGCTGCTTCATAATCTGGTCAGCAATGCCATTAAATATGGACGACGGGGTACGCCTGTATCAGTTGCAGTCAAACCCAACCGAAATGGCTCGATGCTTCGCCTGTCCGTGACGGATCAAGGCGATGGAATAGCTGCAGAGCATATTCCGCGACTAACGGAACGTTTTTTACCGCGTAGACAAAGGGCGGAGCAAATCGATCGGTGGAACCGGGCTGGGGCTAGCCATTGTCAAGCATATCACCGAACGGCACGGCGGCCGGATGGAAGTAACTAGTGAACAAGGCGTTGGCACGACTGTCGCAATATTCCTGCCGGTTATCAAACCACAGGGCGGAAGCATCACCATACCCGATGTAATATAAGTGTCATAAATATGTAATCATTAGGACACTGCGGACTTTTAAATGCTGTGCAACCGGCCAGAAATCAGGACCGATTCTTGGCCAATTTTTTTTAACACTCCATAGAAAACGGGGACGGTAAAATGTTTAAGAAAATCGCTCTTTTGGCGGTATCAACACTCGCCTTGGCGGCATGTCAGGATCAGGCTTCTGGTGGACAGGGCGGAACACGCAGTGAAGTTCGCATTGTCGGTTCTTCAACCGTCTTCCCTTTCGCTAAAGCGGTGGCGGAACAATTTAGCGCTGGTGGAGCAAACACGTCACCCATCCTGGAATCAACCGGCACCGGCGGCGGAATGAAGCTATTCTGCGCAGGCGTTGGAGCCAATACTCCTGATATTGCCAACGCATCGCGGCGGATGAAGGTAACCGAGTTTGAAATGTGCAAGGAAAACGGCGTCACTGATGTGATCGAAGTGCAAATCGGAATTGACGGCATCGCGATTGCACAAGCCAATGAAGGCCCATCGATCAAATTGACGCCGACGCAAATATATGAAGCCATTGCAGAACGACCATTTGGTAAAAAGAATGAGACGAAAAACTGGTCCGATATTGATCCTTCACTCCCTAATATCGCAATCAGTGTTTATGGCCCACCATCAACGTCTGGCACACGTGATGCACTTACCGAGTTGATCATGGAAGTCGGCTGCAAAACCGACGCCGCAACCAAAGCGTTGAAAGACACAAATGAAGATGAATATGACGCTATCTGCCATGATGTCCGTGCCGACGGTGCCTATATCGATGCCGGTGAGAATGATAACCTGATCGTCCAGAAGTTGAAGGCAAACCCAAACAGTCTTGGAATTTTTGGCTATAGCTTTCTGGAGGAAAATACCGACTCAGTCCGCGGCGTTGCGGTTTCCGATGTAGAACCTGCTTATGACGCCATTGCATCTGGTGAATATCCAGGAGCGCGACCGCTTTATATCTATGCTAAAAAGCAGCATGTAGGTGTTATCCCTGGTCTTCAGGAGTATTTGACAGAGTTCGTCAGTGCTGGTGGGTCTGATGGCTACCTTATTAAAGCTGGCCTGATCGCATCACCTGATGACATTCGAACACAAATGGCCGACACTGTAAAAAGTCTGCCAGTCTTGACCGGTGATGAACTGAAATAATTTGCTAGCGGAATGCGGGCCGCTTTCTTAAAGGGTCCGCATTCCGCTATACCTATTCCTAACCAAGGATCAGTTATTCTACCGTGACAGGCTCCATACTCTTCATGCTGATCATTGTCCTTGGTGGCATTGCGTGGTTTTTCGGCCGCGTCAAAGCCAGCCGTTTTTCAGCTGACAACAAAAAAAGGGGAGCTGTACACTCACTCCCCAATTATCATGGTTGGTATGTCGCCCTTTGGGCTATCGGCCCTGCCCTTTTATTTCTTATGATCTGGAACACGGCTAGCCCGGCGCTCATCACCGATGCGGCGTTGTCCAGCCCAGCGGCAGAACAACTCCCACAAGATCCTTTCGCGCGAGGCGCCATATTAGCGGAAGCGCGCTCCATCGCATCGGGGCAACAAGTTCAAGCCTTTAACCCTCTCTCTCAATCCATGGTTGAACCTTATCGAACCGCAATATCCTATTATCGGACACTCGGGATGGTTGCTGCGCTCTTGTTGGTGTTTGCCTGCGGTGCTTTCGGATGGCTTAGACTAAAGCCGGAACTCAGGGCACGTACAAAGATTGAACGCGCAACCATGCTGCTGCTGCTTTTTGCCTCGCTCATCGCCACCATTACCACCATCGGTATATTTGTATCATTGATCTTTGAATCGGCGCGATTCTTTTCGATGGTATCTCCCATCGACTTTTTATTCGGAACCGAATGGAATCCCAAGGCCGTCGCAGGGCCACGGGGCGAGACTGGATTCGGTGCAATTCCTCTATTTTGGGGCACTGTGTTTATCGGCGCTATCATTGCGATGATAGTTGCCATCCCGCTGGGTTTGATGAGCGCAATTTATCTCACCCAATATGCACCACCTAATTTTCGCGCATGGATGAAACCGATTTTGGAGGTACTCGCTGGCGTTCCGACGGTTGTTTATGGCTATTTTGCAGCTTTGACTGTTGCGCCGGCCCTGAGGGATTTTGCGGTTTCCATCGGCATTAGCGGAGCCTCTTCAGAATCCGCACTGGCTGCTGGTGTAGTTATGGGCATCATGATCATACCCTTTGTTTCCTCTATGGCTGATGATAGCATTGCCGCGGTTCCCAGTGCGATGCGTGATGGATCGCTCGCCATGGGCGCGACAAAGAGTGAAACCATAAAAAAGGTCCTCATTCCGGCTGCTTTACCGGGTGTGGTCGGTGGCGTTTTGCTCGCCGTAAGTCGTGCCATTGGTGAAACGATGATCGTTGTTATGGCTGCAGGTCTCGCTGCAAATATGACCGCCAATCCGTTTTCTAGTGTAACAACTGTAACGACCCAGATCGTTAAACTGCTGACCGGTGATCAGGAATTTGACAGTCCCAAAACTCTTGCCGCCTTTGCGCTTGGGCTCGTGCTGTTCATAGTAACCCTTCTGCTCAACCTCATCGCCCTTAGAGTCGTCAAAAAATATCGAGAAGCTTATGAATAGCAGCGCGACCTTTGTGGAAGAACGGAACCCCACGGATTGGCAGAGCCGTGCGATGCAACAGCGCATTCGCAAGCGCTATGCCGCCGAACGACGATTCAAGGCGCTGGGTATCAGTGCGATCATATTATCAGCGGGCTTTCTGGCATTTTTGATGATCGTGATGGTCGGAAACGGCCTGCGCGGCTTTACCCAAACTGAACTACCAGTCGAAATTGACTTTCCTGCCATGACGGGAGGCGCCTCTGCAGATCAGTTTAAAGGAGCAAATGGCCCGGCCAATCTCAGGACATTGGGTGTTCAGGATATTGTAAACACCAGTGTTCAAATTCAATATGGCGAAGAAGGCAGCGAATTGTTCTCAGCTGGCGGGTGGCAGGCCGTCAATCAAGAGATACTGAAAAACCCCCAGATTGTAGAAACAAAAACGACGCTATACCTGCCGGTCGAATCAGAAATTGATGTCGCGTTTAAAGGAAGTGGCAGCGAGACTGCGGAAGACATGGTCGCCGAGTTGAAAGACCAGTTGAGCACTGGATTTAACTGGAATTTCTTGACCAATTCTGACGCGACTGACCCGATGCAAGTCGGGATATGGGGGGCGCTGAAAGGTTCATTGATAACAATGTTCATCACATTGCTCATTGCCTTCCCGATAGGTGTACTTTCTGCCCTTTATCTTGAAGAATATGCGCCAAAAAACCGTTTCACCGACTTGATTGAGGTTTCCATCAACAATCTTGCTGCCGTTCCATCGATTATCTTTGGTTTGCTTGGTTTGGCTGTATTCCTCAATCTCTTTGGTTTGCCGCGATCCGCTGCACTGGTAGGGGGGCTAACGCTGGCTCTTATGACCATGCCGGTAATCGTGATATCCGGGCGCAATGCCGTCAAAGCCGTACCTCCATCTATTCGTGAGGCGGCTTTGGGCATAGGTGCCAGCCAAATGCAGGTTGTCTTTCATCATGTTCTACCGCTCGCCCTGCCCGGCATCCTAACAGGTACGATTATTGGTATGGCCCGGGCCTTGGGCGAAACGGCGCCTTTGCTGATGATTGGTATGCGCGCCTTTATCGCTACACCACCGGGCGGTATTGTTGAACCTGCCACCGTTCTACCGGTGCAAATTTTCCTTTGGTCGGATGAGGTAAATCGCGGCTTTGTCGAAAAAACCTCGGCGGCAATTATTGTGCTGCTACTATTCCTTCTCACAATGAACGCTCTTGCGATATATCTACGCAATCGTTTTGAAACCCGCTGGTAGATCGTGATATGACAGAATTATTAGACAGTACCAGTTCCAGTGAAAGTCCAATCATGACAGAGACCACAGCTTCCGCCATTTCTGCTGGCGATGGACCATTGAAAATGACAACCCGCAATGTGGATGTTTTTTATGGTGAGAAACAGGCGATCAAAGATGTGTCCATTGATGTTACTATGGACAACGTCACTGCATTCATTGGCCCTTCCGGTTGCGGGAAATCTACCTTTCTGCGCTGCTTGAACCGGATGAATGACACTATTCCCATTGCTAGGGTGACCGGCGACATTACCTTGGAAGGCGAGGATATTTACGCACCGAAGATGGATGTCGTGCAACTGCGAGCACGGGTCGGGATGGTTTTTCAAAAACCCAATCCATTTCCCAAGTCCATTTATGACAATATCGCTTATGGCCCCCGTATTCACGGGCTTGCCAGCAGCAAGGATGAGCTCGACAATATTGTAGAAACGTCGCTGCAGAGGGCGGGTCTTTGGGGTGAGGTACAAGATCGGTTACAGGACAGCGGAACCGCCCTATCCGGCGGTCAACAGCAAAGGCTGTGTATCGCCCGTGCTATCGCAGTTGACCCCGAAGTAATCTTGATGGACGAGCCTTGTTCAGCGCTTGATCCCATCGCAACGGCGAAGATTGAGGAACTGATCCACGAACTGCGCGGGAAATATGCTATCGTAATCGTGACACATAATATGCAGCAAGCTGCCCGGGTGTCGCAACGTACCGCCTTCTTCCATTTGGGAACTTTGGTGGAATATGGCGTAACGTCCGACATATTCACTAATCCTACGGAAGAGAAAACGCGGGACTATATTACCGGACGCTACGGCTAAGCGAACTGCAAAGGGAAGGAACCCCAAAAATGCCAAATAGCGGCACAGAACATACCGTTAAAGCTTTTGACACCGATATAAATGAGCTGCGCGGCATGGTTGCAGAAATTGGTGGTCGCAGCGAACAGGCGATTTCGAAGGCAATGCGTGCCCTGGAAAAGCATGACCTGAAACTGGCTGAAGAAGTTGTTGCAGAAGACAAGTTGATCGACGACTTGGAAAAGCGAATAGATGATCTGACTTTTCAGACAATTGCCCTGCGTGCACCGATGGCTGACGATTTGCGTGAGTTAATCGCTACGTTCAAGATATCCGGCGTTGTCGAACGCATCGGTGATTATGCGAAGAACATAGCGAAACGCGTCCCCGTTATCGCCAGCACCCATAAACTGGGTCCTGCTTCGTTATTGCCCTCAATGTCAAATGTGGCTTCAGAACTTGTGAGAGACTCTCTGGAAGCTTTTGCCAGGCGAGACGCCGATCTGGCTCTTGATGTTAGCGAGCGTGACCAGATCGTTGATGATTTTTATACCAGTATATTTCGCTCGGTTATCACTTACATGATCGAAAATCCAAAGGACATTGGGGAAGCAGCGCATCTGCTTTTCATCGCCAAAAATCTAGAACGTATCGGCGATCACGCAACCAATGTTGCGGAAATGGTCTATTTTGCCGCCAAAGGTGAGCCGATGCCGGAACGTGATCGCGGCGAGAACCCCACTGATTTAATAGAAGAACCGACCGACGGGAGATAGCAATATGTCCAATGCAAGACTGTTACTGGTTGAAGATGACGCTGCACTGGCCGAACTGCTGTCATGGAACTTCAAAAAAGAGGAATATGACGTCATTCAAACCGCTGATGGCGAGGAAGCATTGCTGCTTGTGAAGGAGAATCGTCCCGATGTTATCTTGCTGGATTGGATGATCGAAAACCTCTCGGGTATAGAAGTTTGCCGCCGTCTCCGTCGTTCTCCGGAAACTGCCAATATTCCGATCATAATGCTAACCGCTCGTGGCGAAGAAGAAGATAAAATCCGCGGTCTGGAAACCGGTGCTGATGATTATATTACAAAACCGTTCAGCCCGCGCGAGTTGATAGCCCGGGTCAAAGCTGTATTGCGGCGTGTCCGACCTGCATTGGCGGGCGAGAAGCTCGCTTTTGGGGACCTGGAGATGGATACTGTGGGCCACAAGGTGAAACGTGATGGCGACACCATTCCTCTCGGTCCAACTGAATTTCGGCTGTTGCGCCATTTTCTGGAGCATCCCAACTGGGTGTTTTCGCGTGAGCGCTTGCTGGACAGTGTCTGGGGGCAAGACAGCGACATAGAGCTAAGGACCGTCGATGTTCATATTCGGCGCCTGCGCAAGGCGTTGAACGCAAACCAGCGTCCGGATATTATCCGAACAGTCCGATCTGCTGGCTATGCTCTTGATACGGAAGCCGCTTAGCCCAAGATGTTCTGCAATGAGCGCAAAAAAAGACCGGCTTTTGCCGGCCTTTTTCATTTGCTCTGCTTGGAGTTTCTAGAAAGAAATCTGCGCCCGTGCTCCGATAACATCAACCGAATAGTCATCCGGGGCTCCAGTAACGATGCCAAGAGCATTACCATAAGATAGATGGCCGTAGTTTACCAGAAAACGAACATAATCGACCGGAGTCCAAATTAGTGATGCCATATATCCGTCTTGCGTACCGCCAATGATTCCAGCGTCTGTAAGATCAAGCCGGTCATAACGCACATTTACTTGCCAGGCACCAGAACCACCCGAACCAACGGGATTGTTAACTTTCACACCTTTGAAAACACCGCCCTTATATTCGCGCTTGTCATCGGTCAGAAACAACCCGGCTTCTATCGAACCGCCAAAAAAGGTGGGATTAGCCAGTCCGGGCCGACTGACCTTTGCCCAGTGAGTTTCGGCAGCGGCATGAAAACGACCGGAAATCAAAGCAGCTTCCAGACCATAAGTCAGCTGCTCTTCTGCGGAGATGTTGCCAGTGTTGATGAAACGCGTATCCACGCTGTGGATCAAAGGGCGCTGCCGATAGCGGACGGAATCAATGGTATCTCCAAGATCCGTCCAGTGAACGGAGCCACCCAGATGAAGCTGGGCATCGCCAAGTTTTGGCGCAAACACCAGCCTGCCATCAAGGCTGATGCTGTCGTTACCGTCACTCAGGTCATCAATATTGTCGGTAAATACACCGCCTTGCAGCAACAAATCACCGGTCTTGTAAGCTGCGGAAACACCGACCTTACGCTGAAAACCAAATGCATCGGTAAAGGCAGAACGTTCAATAAAGCTGGTATCGTTGCTGCTCGATATTTCTTCCAATGACTGGAAGTTATTATGCTGGCCAACCGTTACCGTTAGACCACCGCTTTTATAATCGAGATAGGCGTCGGTTAGTTCAACACCGTCCAAAAGATCCGCCTCAAGCTTATAGCCGAAACCGCCAGGAATCTTGCCCTGCACGCCCAAGCGAACACGCCGTGCTTCGTTTGAGAAACCTTCGCCAGGAATATCAATTGTCGATGGTACAGATGAAAGATTATTGAAATCGTAGAGAATACGACCGCGCGGCTTGAAGCTCCAACCGTCGTCGGTTTTGATTTCAGGAGCGCCCTTAAACTTGATACTGGTTTTCTCTTTGGTTTGAGCGACTTTTTCTACCGCAGCGACTTGCTTGCCTTGCCGTTGTTGTAAGGTTTCAACACTACCAAGCTGCGCGCGCAAGCTGACGACTTCTTGCTCCAGCTGATTAAGACGCTCCAATAGCGCTGCTGCTTCCTCGCTCGATATTTGCGCCGCAATGGCCTGGTTCGGCAAAAGTGCCAAGATCGCGGCACTTGTTACAAGAGTAGATTTCAAATTCATGTTCACAGAATCCCCAAACAATGTCTTGATTGATGACGGCTCTATGATTTTTAGGTTTCGGAAAAACGTCTTTTTTATTGCAGTTTTTTTACGAGTTGATTGTTTCCCAATTTTCCGGACTGAAGTGCCTTATTCTGAGACCAGTTTCAATAATTTGCGTTCCATTGGAGCAAGCACCCCGGCAAGCTCATGGCCACGCTTTAGTATCTGCCCATGCTCGCCATGCAACGTCCACATACCTTGTTTATTGCGATCCGCCGGACGCTTCTCGATTCGCATCTGTGGGCGTTCCGATGTCCGCCGAAATGCAGCAAAAACGGCTGCGTCCTTACCCATATCCATTGCGTAATCACGCCAATGGCCTGCCGCGACCATTCGTCCGTAAAGATTGAGAATCCGTTCCATTTCTTTCCTTTCAAATCCTACCTGAACGGAGGACACTTTCCTGTTGGGAAAAGATGAAACGTTGGAATTTTCAGAGCGCATCAGGCGCTATCTCTTTTGCTTTCCGATTTATCGTTCTGAGGCTTGTCACGGCCCTCTGCATATGCGGCGATCCGTTTTTGCAGCTGCTCCATTTCACATTGCAAGATTTCAAGCTTCTGCGTTGCGGGATCAAAAACCTCACTGCATGGAGTTCCATAGGGGGTGAATTCTTCCTGATATTGTTCTACTTGAACAAGCGTTGGACGAGCCCTAACACCCACCATCGTCGCACCCTCTGGTACGTCCTGCGTCACCACGGCATTGGCCCCGATACGTGATCTTTTACCTACCGTAATGGGCCCTAGTATCTGTGCGCCAGATCCTAAGATGGCATCATCCTCAATGGTTGGATGCCGCTTGCCACCGACACCGTTTGCCGGATTGGTCCCGCCAAGCGTCACGCATTGATAAATAGTAACATTGTCCCCGATTTCGGCAGTTTCACCAATTACCGAAAAACCGTGATCAATAAACAAATGTCGGCCAATCTTGGCACCTGGATGAATATCGATAGCAGTAAAAAGGCGAGAAAAATGGTTCACAAACCGCGCAAAAAAGAAGAGTTCACCTTTGAAGAACCAATGCGCAATCCGGTGCAAACCCAAAGCTAATACACCCGGATAAAGGAGCACTTCCCAGCGGGAGCGAGGAGCGGGGTCTCTCGCTTTAATGGAGTCCAGATACTCACCAAGGTCCCGAAACATGTCTTCCTCCGACAATTTACAAGTAGATAAGCTAAGGACCCCGATCGGATATTTCCAGTCCTTTCTTGCAACTCATTTAAAACGGGTCTTTTTGCACTCGTATTTATGATCATCTTGAATTATTGGGCAGCCATTCATCGAAGGGTCAAATCATGTCAAACTACCTGCCGACACTGAAGCAGCTGCAATATCTGGTGGCACTGGAAGAGCATGGTCATTTTGGACGGGCGGCGGAAGCTTGTTACGTTACCCAGTCGACCCTTTCAGCCGGCATTAAAGAACTGGAGACATTGCTTGATGTAATGCTGGTAGAACGGACACGCCGCGTGGTTCGCTTTACTGAACTTGGCAAGCAAATGGTGGAAAAATCACACCGTATTTTGCGGGAAGCGGAAGAGCTTTCCGACATGGCGCGTTCCGCTGGTCAGCCACTTGTTGGTGATGTCCGCATGAGTGTAATTCCAACAATTGCGCCATTTCTATTGCCCAAACTGCTCCCCAGATTGCGAAAAGAACGGCCGGAACTCAAACTCTATCTCAAGGAAGAAACCAGTCATTCGGCCTGTGATTCACTCAATCACGGGCAAGTGGACTGTGTTCTGTTAGCCCTGCCCTTTTCATGCGGTGATGTTGAATCGGAAACTCTATTCAATGATGAAATTTTTGTTGCTTTTCCGAAGGATGATCCTCGCGATCCGCCCAAAGTGATTGATCCAGCGATCATAGATGAAAATAGACTCTTGTTGCTGGAGGACGGCCATTGCCTGAAAGATCATGCTCTTGCCGCCTGTGATCGCCCGGAGCTCAGAGCATCCGCGCGTATGATGGGTACGTCACTTCACACCCTGGTTCAAATGGTCGATAACGGGTTGGGTCTAACTTTACTTCCGAAAATGGCCATCGATAGCGGAATTCTGACCCATACCGATATTTTGGCACGGCCTATCAAGTCGGATCGTGCATTTCGTGATATCGCTTTGGTATGGCGCAAAAACAGTCCTCGCAAAGAGGAATTCAAGCTTCTGGCGGAGATCATGCGCCAGAGTCAAAGCTGGGTTACAGAAAAAGCTGCCTAGTTTTGCCAGCCTTTGGCGGCATCAAGGTCTGACTGACGTTCTTCGACCCAGCTCTCGCTGCCATCTTGTTTTATTTCTTTTTTCCAGAACGGCGCAACTGTCTTGAGCTGATCCATGATGTAGGAACAGGCTTCAATCGAAGCCTGACGGTGGTCGGAACAGGTGCATGCCAAAACAATCTGTTCACCAACGCTTAAACGCCCCACCCTGTGGATGATAGTAATCCCGTGAAGATCCCACTTTTCTAACGCTTCATCAGCAATTTTGCGTAGCGCCTTCTCGGTCATGGCAGGATAATGTTCAAGTTCCAGCGCATCAAGCGTGCCATCGCCTCGTACTTGTCCAATAAAGCTGGTCACGGCACCACCACCGAGCGCAGACAGGTTTTTGATTTCCGCACCGGCATCAAAATCACTTTCTATGACAGATACCCTGATCATCCGCCCGTTACCGGTGGAAATATCGCAAGTTCCTCAGCATCACGCAGTGACGCTTCCAGCCCGACAAAATCCTGATCCAAAGCGAAACGCAACTTTCTAAGATCGGAAAATACATCGCGATAGACTGGATGACAATTTTGCAGATGCTCGACAAGTTGGCCGACATTCTCCACAATTTCAGGAAGCTCCAATAGTTCCTGATCACGGCCAAGCCGCTCTTTTACCCAGGAGAAATAGACAATGTTGATCTGGTTGGGCATTTCGCTGGTCATCTAATCCATATGCTTCAGACCAACCCGTAGATAGTCCCAGCCTGTAATGAGCGTCAATATCGCCGCAGCCCAAAGTGTCCATATGCCGACGGTAAGAATAAATCCAAACTGCGGTAACCCACCGGACAATATCAAAGCGCCAAGCGAAATGAGTTGAAATGTGGTTTTCCATTTGGCCAGCTGTGAAACCGGAACGCTGACTTGCAGTCCTGCCAGAAACTCACGCAATCCAGACACTGCAATTTCGCGAAGCAGAATAATCAGAGCCGCTATAACGTTATAACCTTCTATGTCGCCGGTTGCGCAGAGGATAAGAATGACCGAAGCGACCATGATCTTATCGGCAATTGGGTCGAGAAAGATGCCCAGCTTGGACACTGTGCCCTGGGATCGTGCAAGATAGCCATCAAAATAATCCGTTATCGCCATCAACCCATACAATACCGTCGCCAGCAAATAGCCCAGTTTCCAGTCCGGCCACCATAGTAAACCGACCAGAAACGGCACCGTGAATATACGGGAAAGGGTCAAAATATTCGGTAGATTCAACATATTGCCCGCTGCCATAACGAGGTTTGGTCAAAAGTTAAATCCTATCGTTGCGATCCCGGCATTGATGCGTAAATTTTCTCGCATCCAACGCCTTGCGCTATCGGGCAACATCGTTAGGGTAACGCCAAAACTATCCCCCTGTCTGACAATGCTCAACAACAGGAAAACTCCAAGAATGAAATCAGCCGTTCGACTATTGGCAAAGCGCCGCTTTTGGCCGCTTTTCATCACGCAAATGCTTGGAGCATTTAACGATAACTTGTTCAAATTCTCAATGGTTATCCTCGTAACATATGGCATCTATAAGGATCCAGCACAGGACTTTCAGTTTAATGCATTGGCTTCTGGAATTTTCATCCTGCCCTTTTTTCTGTTCTCGTCGCTCGCTGGGCAACTGGCGGACAATTATGACAAAGCACGGATCACAAGGCTCGTCAAAACGCTTGAAATTGCGATCGCTGTCATCGGTGGCATTGGTCTGTTGATACAATCAATCCCGATCATGCTGACCGCTCTGTTCCTGCTTGGCTTACAATCGACGTTTTTTGGACCAATTAAATATGCGATTTTGCCCCAACATCTTGAAAAAGACGAAGTGTTAGCGGGAACGGGATTGGTAGAAGCCGGCACCTATATCGCGATATTAGCGGGCACAATATTGGGCGGAATCATTATCGATCGCAATGGCAATGGCGTTGAGCTGGCGGTTGTTTCCGTGTTTCTGGTGGCGCTGGTGGGCCGTATAGGCGCGCAGTTTATGCCAAGCGCGCCGCCACAAAAAGAAGTCGAAAAGATTGATTTCAACTTTATTCGCTCGTCCATCAAATTGATCTCCGCAACCTTGCACGTTCGGAGGCTATATCTCGCAATCGTGGCTATCAGTTTCTTTTGGACAATAGGATCGGTGCTGATCATTCAGTTTCCGCCATTGGTGGAAAATGTCCTGACATCCACACCTGCAGTCGCCAGCCTTTTTCTGGGGGTCTTTTCGGTTGGTATTGCAGTGGGGTCGATATTGATAAATCGCCTACTAAAAAGCGAAGTTTCTGCGCGATACGCTCCGTATAGTGTCATCGCGATGGGCATATTCGTATTGATACTATATTTCATCGCTCGCGGCTGGGAAGGTCTACCCAATGGCGAGCTCTATACATTCAGCACATTCATGATGCACGACGGCGCATGGGCTCTGCTTGGCACTTTGGCCGGCGTAGCGGTTTTTGGTGGAATGTTTGTTGTCCCGCTTTACGCTTTCTTGACTACGACCGTCG
The DNA here is from genome assembly GCF_059726685.1 of Parasphingorhabdus sp. NCBI lineage: Bacteria > Pseudomonadati > Pseudomonadota > Alphaproteobacteria > Sphingomonadales > Sphingorhabdaceae > Parasphingorhabdus > Parasphingorhabdus sp. Next base: position 2,042,286 of record NZ_AP041068.1, on the reverse strand, counting down.
ATATCAGCGAAACTGCGAGGACAATCGCAGCCAACAACGTGGTCAACTCGGGATGTATGGTGCTAGGCGCATTGGCCGCATTGGGACTGAGCCTGTTGGGTGTTTCAACCACTGAACAGCTGTTGTTGGTAACGGGAATGTGCATCGTCGCGGCATGGCTAGGCCAGCAATTGCATCTCGCCTGCGACTAAAGCCGTCTTGAAAAACTGTTCAAAAGATGAACAGGTAAAAAGCGGTAAAGAACGCCGAAAAACTCAAAAGAAAGAGGCTTGCATCCTCACTCAGTCGTTTTCTTGGCTTTTTGGCAGTTTCTGCCAAACTGATTTGCTCATCATCCAGAGACAAAGCTTCAAGCGGCAAACTAAGCCGAAAAGGATGCCTCACGCCTTCGTGATGCAATGCAAGTGAGCGGTTCAGATTCTTTTTCATGCCGACTTGTTAACAATTTGTTAGTCATAGAATCCAACAGAAAATTGCCACTCTGCCCTTTTGTATTAAGATGACACAGTCCTATGGATGCTTCCAAGGCAGAATATCTATCCAGAATGGAGTGAAATCAAAGAATGTGTGATCTTTGCAACAATGACTAACATTAAGGATCAAAACCATAAACCTTGTTGATTTCAAACAATTGTTATGGCAATGGGAACTACGTATTGAGTGAAATGCGAAACCCTGAAGGAGCAAAATATGCGTTTCGGTAAAATTGGTATGGCTGCAGTTGCAGCTGCATCTCTGGTTGCTACACCTGTGTTCGCACAGGCTGCACAGCCAGTGGCTAAAGTTTCTCAACCTGTTCGTGCTGGTGCATCTGCAGATGAAGAAAGCAAACTTGAAGGCGGATCAGGCATCATCATCGCCGTTCTTGCTGCTGCCGCAGTTATTGGCGGTATCATCATCGCTGCTGATGGAAGTGATGACGATCCAACAAGCCCCTGAGTTCAGGCGCTAAGTGATTTTGAAATGGCGGCCTTTTGGTCGCCATTTTTTTTGCGCAATAGGTATCAGTAAGTATGAAAAATAGCTATTGAGGCACAAACGGTTGCACTTGACCGACAGATTTCCCATATCCGGTTTATGACAGAAAATCAGCACCATGGCATGCAACAATGGCATGGCACCACCATCCTCTCCGTCCGCAAAAATGGTAAAGTGATCGTCGCTGGCGACGGTCAAGTTTCCATGGGTCAAACCGTAATGAAACCCAATGCCAAAAAAGTTCGGCAACTGCATGACGGATCAGTCATAGGTGGTTTTGCCGGAGCTACCGCAGATGCCTTTACATTATTCGAGCGCCTAGAAGCGAAACTGGAACGCCACAATGGTCAGTTGATGCGTGCAGCGGTGGAACTCGCAAAGGACTGGCGCACGGATAAATATCTACGCAATCTTGAAGCCATGATGATCGTTGCAGATAAAGAGGTCACACTGATTCTGACCGGCAATGGAGATGTTCTTGAACCTACCCAGGGCATTGCTGCGATCGGGTCTGGTGGAAACTTCGCCCTTGCTGCTGCCAGAGCTTTGATTGACTATGAAAAAGATGCCGAAAAGCTCGCACGCAAAGCCATGGCTATTGCTGCAGAAGTCTGTGTCTACACCAACGATCAGCTTACAATCGAAACGCTGGACAGCGCCACTTAGATTACTTGCGCCATTCAGCCACAAATTTTCCACATTTATTCCACTACAGGTTTGACATGCTAGATAATCTTACCCCGAAAGCCATCGTTAAGGCTCTGGACGAACATATTGTCGGACAGAAAGACGCAAAACGCGCAGTCGCAGTCGCATTACGCAACCGCTGGCGGCGTCAAAAACTACCTGTGGATCTCCGCGAAGAGGTGACGCCGAAAAACATTCTGATGATTGGCCCCACGGGTTGCGGAAAGACTGAAATATCAAGGCGTCTTGCCAAACTGGCGGATGCGCCGTTTATCAAGATTGAAGCCACAAAATTTACTGAAGTCGGTTATGTCGGTCGTGACGTAGAGCAAATTGCCCGCGATCTTGCTGAAGAAGCGGTGAGGCTGGAACGCGAACGCCGCCGCTCGGCGGTCAGTGACGTAGCCAGCGATGCAGCCATGAAGCGTTTGCTGGACGTATTATGCGGCGAAAATGCAAGCGAAGCGACGCGGGAAAGTTTCCGCCAACGGGTGGTCGATAATCATATGAACGACACCGAAATCGAGATTGAGGTAGAGGATACCCCCAGTGCACCGATGGACATACCGGGGATGTCCGGTCAGGTCGGAATGATCAATCTGTCTGACATGATGGGTAAGGCATTTGGCCAGAATGCGATGAAACGACGGAAAATGCGGGTTGCCGATGCCTGGGACAAATTGATCGAGGAAGAGTCAGACAAACGCCTCGACGATGATGATATTGCACGAGCAGCGATCACCGACGCGGAATCCAACGGTATCGTATTTCTTGACGAAATTGACAAAATCGCGGTCAGCGATGTGCGCGGTGGTTCAGTCAGCCGAGAAGGGGTTCAACGCGATCTCCTCCCCTTAATTGAAGGCACGACGGTCGCGACAAAATACGGTCCGATGAAAACGGATCATATCCTGTTCATCGCATCTGGCGCTTTTTCTATCTCCAAACCCAGTGACATGTTGCCTGAGCTACAAGGTCGGCTTCCCATTCGAGTTGAACTTCGCGCGTTAACTGAAAAAGACTTTGTTCGCATTCTTACGGAAACGAAAGCCAATCTGCCTGAGCAATATGTCGCGCTCTTGGGCACCGAAGAAGTCACCATCGACATCACACAAGATGCTATTGAAAAACTTGCACAAATTGCAGCCAATGTGAACGAGACGGTAGAGAATATCGGTGCACGCCGATTGCAGACCGTGATGGAGAAACTGCTGGAAGAGATAAGTTTCGATGCAGAAAATCACAAAGGGGAAACAATCGCGGTGGATGCCACCTATGTCGATAGCCAGCTATCTGATGTTGCGAAGGACACAGACTTGTCCAAATATGTGCTATAGGATTTTCCAAACTTGATCTGACGGGAGCAGAATATGGCTGAGGGTGGGTGCTATTGTGGAGCAGTGCGCTATGAAATATCTGGTGAGCCGATCAACCAGTCCATATGCCATTGTCGTGACTGCCAGAAAAGCAGCGGCTCGGCTTCCGTGGCGTGGATTATGCTAGAAAATGATGAATTTTCCCTAGTTAGTGGTGAACCCAAAACAGTCGAGGGCAAAAACGGTGCAGAACGACTTTTCTGCAACAATTGCGGCACAGGAATCGCTTATAAAAATGCCAATATCTTGCCGGGTATGATCGACGTGCAAACGGCCACACTTGATGAGCCAGAAGCCTATATTCCTGAAATGAACATCCAGCTTGCGGAACAAATCTCTTGGGAAAAGGTCGCACACGAGTTACCGGCCTTTGATCGCTTTCCACCGCAGGAATAATCTGTCTTGAATCCGTAACCGCATACCGTCCTGCGGCGAATTGCCGCTGAGAAACCACAGGAGAATTATTTTGAAAAAGAGTGTATCTCTTTTGGCTTTGACCTCTGCACTGGCCCTCGCATCATGTTCACAATCTGGAAATCCAGTGGATGCCGGCGAAGAAACATCAGAAGCAGCTGAACCCGCAGTGGCTGGAACAGTCGAGGAAGTTCCGACCATCGACGCCGGCCTTGCTGTTGGTTCTTCGGCTCCTATTAAGGCAGAATTTAATACCGGCGACGGTAGCAAGACACTGGCCAGTATCCTGGAGGATGGTCCAGCAATTCTAGTATTCACACGTTCGGTAGAGTGGTGTCCATTCTGTCAGACTCAGTTGAAAGGCATTAACGCAATTGTCAGCGACCTCGATCAGAGGGGCTATAAACTATACGGCGTCAGCTATGACAGTGTCGAAAGCCAGGACCGCTTCTCCAAAAACCAGATGTTGGAATATACAATGCTGTCTGACGAGAATTCTGCAGTGATCGATGCGTTTGAATTGCGCGATCCACAATATACCGAAGGAAAAGCCGTTGGCGTTCCCTATGCTTCAGTCATCGTTGTCGACAAGGATGGCAAGATCATTGCCAAATCTGTGTCGGGTGATTTCAAGAAACGCCCAACAAATGATCAACTGCTGGCGATCGTCGACGCGATATAACGCCTTTTTAATCGCCTATCGGGAAGCCGAGGAAGAAGCCGCGTCGGCTCCGACTTCGGCTTTTTCATTTCCTTCCGGTAGCACAACCAGTTTCCACTTGGTTGAATCCTTGAGATATTTTTGAGCCAGCTGCTGAACTTCTCCAGGTGTGATCACCGTGTAATCTCTCAGTAACGTTCTTAAAACCATGAACTTCTTAGGGTTAAAACTCGCACCCTCCAACTGACTCATCCAGAAGCTGTTACCACTGCTCGCTCTAGATATGAGTTGGCGCAGCGGTTCTACCACCCTGTTCAACTCATCAAGGCTAACCGGTTTTTCTCTCAGGTCTTTCGCGATCAATTCGGCCACGCCGTAAAAACGGTCGATATTATTTGGCGTCAACTGACTGGAGGCGCTTATATATCCACCCTTTTGAAAAGCGACCGGCCAGCTATTTATCACTTGCGGGCTATAGCTCGCCCCTTCTTTGGAGCGTAAAATTTCAAACATGCGATCATTGAAGATTGATACCAGAACCTCCAACTGACGGCTTTCTTTGATATTCTGCAGTCCGCCGCCGGTTGGCCAGGCAATTAAAGCGGCTGCGCGCTCTGCATCCCCTTTGTGAACAAGAATTTCCGGCCCCGCTTTGGAAGACGGGAACATAGGCGACCGACTATCGTCCGGAATGACAGAGACTTTTCGTTTGCGCAGTGCGCCGAAGGTTTTCAGCACCGCGTCAACCGCTTCGTCCCGTTCGAAATCACCAAATAACATCAATTCAATAGGGCCGCTCGACAAAATCGGTTTCCAAAATTTCTTGAAATCCTTGGGCGTCAGCGCTTCAAAATCCTGTTTGTCCGGTGTTTTCCAGCGCGGATCTTTGCCGCGTATCAACCATTCCAAATCTCGTTGTAACACCGCCTGCGGCGAAGCGGCAAAACTGTCATAGCCTATCAAAGAGGCTGCACGCCCGCGAATAACTGGTGCAGCATCCCATCTCGGATATTGCAACTTGGCAGCTATCAAATGCAATTGATCTTCAAGGTCGGCTGCTCTCGTATCGGCCTTGATTTCATAGGCGTCATCATCGATCTCAAACCCGAGCCCGATCCTCCGACCGGTAGTGATTTTGTCCAGCTCCTCTTGTCCCAGATCACCGACACCGCTCGCCATCAAAGCCATTGCTCCAGTCCAGGCTAATCCTTTATCATCGGTGCTTAGACCACTATATCCCGTACCAAAACGGGTGTTGACCATGATCTTATTGCGTTCGGCTTTGTTGGGGAAAAGCAGCACCCGAACACCGTTTGACAATATCAGCTGTTCGATCTCGAAACGCTTGTTCATCTGTGATGAGACAACCTTCCCCTTGCGTCCGATACGTGGCAGCGCGTCAAAACCAAGGTTCGCTTGTTCCACCCGCACGTTCGTTGCCGCCTGGACTTCTTCCAGCAACGAAGCAGCAAGTTTGGAATTGCCGTCGTCTACTACCGTGGGAGAGGTCAGCAAAGCTCGCGTTGCAATGCCATCAAACAGCTTTTGTGTTGATTCAAGCAAGCGCTGAGGTGTGTAAAGGTCCCGCATCTCACGGAACACATCAAGCGCTGTTTGTGGTGTGGCCACGGTTTCTCGAATATCAACGGCATTGACAATATCATCCGCCTGCTTTCGGGCGGCCTCTGTTGCATAGCCTTCGGCACCAATGGAAAGCGCCGCGTCAAACTCTGCTATTTCCCTTGCGATGTCCTGTTCGGAAGGTGCATGAGTGGTTGCGTCAGCTATTACAGCCCGTACATCTTTCAAAGCAGCAGCCCAGTCATCACCCAAGGGCACGATATTCACGAAGGTGCCGTCCACCGACCGGCTAACATCCTCCTGGTTCACATTCGCTTGAAGGTAGCTGCCCCCTGCCCTCGCACGCGCCTCAAGGCGACGATTGATCATCTGGAGCGCCAAAAGATCAATCAACAATTGTTGATTATAAGCGATGGTGTCGTCCACCTTACGCCATGGCCGGACGGTCGCCATTGATATGAAACGTGGCAAGGTTGGTTCGATCAACACCCGGCTGATATCAGCACCAGCCACAGGATCTCCGAAATTTGGTGCGACACCTGGCTCACCTTTGCCCTTCCAGTCAGAAAAGTGCTTTTTCAGCAGCGCTTCAAATTCTGCCGGATCGCCGTCTCCGGCGATGACAATCACTGCATTTTCTGGTCGATACCAGCGGCGATGGAAGAGTTGTAGCGCTTGGGGTGTCGCGGCACTCAATGTTTCCGGGGTCCCGATGGGTGCCCTGTTGGCCAAGCGCTGGCCGGTAAAGAAAAGTTCTCGCGTGGCGTCTTGGACTTTTGTCTGTGGCCCCTGACGTTCCTGCAATTCTGCCATGACGACAGGGCGCTCGGCGTTGATTGCCTGCGCAGTCAAACCCGGCGCACTAATCATACCGGAAATAATCTTGATACTCTCATCCAGACTTGTCGGATTGGCATTGGGCAGATCAAGCTTGTACACCGTCTGAGTTGGCGTGGTTTCTGCATTGCTGTCACTGCCAAACGTCGCACCTAACCGCTGCCAAATGCGTTTAGCTTCACCGTCAGGAACATATTCGGAGCCCCGGAACGAAAGGTGCTCCATAAAATGTGCGAAACCCTGCTCATGATCCTGTTCCATCAATGAGCCAACATCAAGACGGACCCGGATTGATACTTGCCCGGGAGGAACGCCATTATTCTTGACCGCATAGCGCAGCCCATTGTCCAACGATCCGAAAGTCCAGCTCGTGTCGACAGGAACGTCACTGCCTTCATACAGCCATGGCTGTTGTGCGCTAACCTCAGTCTGGGCAGGCTGCGGCTGTGCCTCGACTGGCGTTGTCAGCATCGAGAACGAGACGGTGGTAAAAATGGCAAAGGCAATAAAAAGACGACCGGATGCGCTTTGATAATATTTCATGGCGCAGTTATAAGCAGGCTCAATCTTACTGGCCAGTGAATAAAGATATAGATTGCCATGCAAAATATAGATGGCAATCGGTCAACTTTTCCGCTGCTAAAAGGCAGTTTAGCCTTGATAGCCCAGCCAAATGCTCCCACATATCAAACATGTTGATAGAAACCGAAAAAACGCCCAACCCATCCACGCTCAAATTCCTGATGGGCCAGACAGTTATGGCCGACGGGACAAGGGATTTCGCATCACCGGAAGATGCGGATATTTCTCCACTTGCAGAAGCCTTGTTTACTCTTGGAGACGTGACCGGAGTTTTCTTTGGCTCAGATTTCGTTTCGGTAACGGCTGGCCCTGGATCAGAATGGTCAGATGTAAAACCGCAGGTGCTTAGTATTTTGCTTGATCATTTTTCCGCCGGGCTTCCCTTGTTCAAACCGGGCTCAGCAGGCGAAATACAAATCCCCCCTGAGGAAGAAATTCATGATGATCCGGAAGATGCGGAGATTGTATCTCAGATAAAGGAATTGATCGAAACCAGGGTGCGCCCGGCCGTTGCCAATGATGGTGGTGATATCATCTACCGTGGTTTCAACCGCGGTATCGTTTTCCTGAAAATGCAGGGCGCTTGCGCGGGATGCCCATCATCCACCGCGACGTTAAAGCACGGAATTGAATCTCTGCTCAAACATTATGTCCCAGAGGTTGTGGAAGTTAGAGCCGCTTAATCGAGTCGGCGCAAAATGGATAATGATAAACTTATGAATCAACCACTTGATGACGCTGCACTGGACCAACTTTTCCGAACAGCACGAACCTATAACGGCTATCATGACAAGCCGGTGACTACCGAACAACTGCACGCGATCTGGGATCTCATGAAGATGGGACCAACCAGCGCAAACATGCTGCCCGCAAGGATGGTGTGGTGCCACAGTCAGGAATCCAAGCAACGTCTTGCAGACTGTGCGGGCGAAGGTAACAAAGAAAAAATTGTGAAGTCCCCTGCCGCGGTCATCATCGGCATGGATCAGAATTTTCATGAATATCTTCCCGAACTGTTCCCGCATACCGATGCGAAGAGCTGGTTTGATGGCGATCCGGAGGGGCGTGCCGAGGGTGCGATGCGAAACAGTTCCTTGCAAGGGGCCTATTTCATTCTGGCGGCGCGAGCTTTGGGTCTGGATACCGGCCCAATGTCAGGATTTGACAATGCGGCAGTCGATGTCGCTTTTTTTGGTGATCAACCAAGCGTAAAATCGAATTTCATCTCGACGCTTGGGTACGGTGATCCTTCAACAATTTTTGACCGCAGCCCGCGTCCCGGATTCGACAAATTCAACACAATCATCTGACGACAGGCGTCAGAGCCATGGACAACCGTATTCTAGCCATAGACACTGCCACAACGGCCTGCTCGGTTGCTCTGTTCGAAGACAAAAAAATATTGGCCAGCACCTATGAAGAAATTGGTCGTGGCCATGCAGAGAAGTTGGTGCCGATGATTGCGGAACTGCCCGACAAAGGACGCGCGCATCGCATCATGATCAATTGCGGACCGGGAAGCTTTACCGGCGTCAGAATAGGTCTTTCTGCCGCAAAAGCTCTGGCACTAGCTTGGCAAGCCGAAATTTCCGGATATCAATGCTTACATCTTGTTGCTGCACAGGCTCTGAATGAAATGAAATCCCCCGCTCCTGTTTTTGTAGTGATGCTTGGCGGCCATGGAGAGTATTTTGTCCAGAATTTTGCTGAAGACGGCAGCCCTATAGATGATCTCCTGTCCCTGTCACCTGAATCGGCTTTACGCCACAGAAAAGCAGACCATTTAGCGGGCTCCGCAGCAAAGGCTTTAGCGAACCTGACCGATGGGCTTTCTTATTCATCCATATTGCCGAACGCCGCCAAATACAGCCTATTGTACCAAGCCTATCAATATATAGACCCAACACCTATTTATGGCCGCGCGCCAGATGCACAGCCAGCTCATCGGGACTAGAGTATGTCAGATGTGAACCCCTATCCTGAAAGCAATGAGGCGCCCTTAGATTCCACAACAGCAATAAAGCTTGAATATGGCAGTTTTGATGAACTGAAAGTCGTTATGCGGATTATGCAGGCTTCCTTTTCAAGCCTCTATGGTGAGTCATGGAACGAGCACCAGTGCCGTTCAATGCTCGCTTTGCCCGGCACGCAGCTATTGATTGCCAGTTACAACCTCGAAACTTGTGGCTTTGCTATCAGCAGGAGTGCGGCCGGCGAGGAAGAATTGCTGATGATAGCAGTAGATCCGCAATATCAGAATAAAGGTATCGGGATCGCTCTTCTTGAGCGGCTTATCGCGAACGCAGTTAAAAACGAGGTTACAGCGGTTTTTTTGGAAGTGCGGTCCAACAATCCAGCCCAACATCTTTATGAAAGACTTGGTTTCCAAAAAATTGGACTACGGCGTGCTTATTATTCGGGCGACAACAAAGAAAAATATGATGCCATCACCTACAAAAAACCTTTGTGATGCTTAAAGTAACGCAAAATCAACACAGTATATAGGTTGATGATTGATAATCCACCTGCCCCATGCGACTAAACTCACAGCAAAAAATTGCTCAAAACCATAAAATGGTCGCACTAAGAGGTATATATGACAGAGGAAGATGTTGCTCTGAACGAGACGTTGATTACGCTCACTTCGGATATTGTTGCTGCACATGTTAGCAACAACAGCGTAGCTGTTTCAGACTTGCCACTCATTATTAGCAACGTTCACGACGCGTTGTCGGGACTTGCGGGAAAAGCCGCAGAACAAGCTAAGCCGGAGCCGGCAGTGCCAATCAAATCATCGATAAAACCCGATTACGTCGTTTGCCTGGAAGATGGCAAGAAACTGAAGATGTTGAAACGGCACTTAATGACCCACTACGGTATGACACCGGACGAATATCGGGTAAAATGGGGTCTGCCCAGTAACTACCCGATGGTTGCACCCAACTATGCTCAACAACGCCGCGAACTGGCCAAGGCCATCGGCTTGGGAAAGAAAAAGAAAAAGGGCTAACGTCTCCTTTTCGTTAGATTTTGTCTATGGAAAATTGCGGATGTGTTTCGCAATTTTCCCTTTGCTTTATTGTCTGCCGCGAATAGAGTATAAGCAATTATCAGGATGGAGCGAATGCCGGACAAAATTGATCTTGAGAAGCTATGCGCAGAAAAAGGCTTGCGGATAACCGACCAACGCCGGGTGATTGCCAGAGTCATTTCTGACGCAGACGACCATCCCGATGTCGAAACATTGCATGAACGTGCTTCTGCGGTGGATTCCCGCATTTCGATAGCCACTGTTTATCGAACTGTTCGTCTATTTGAGGAAGCTGGTATTCTCGATCGTCATGACTTTGGCGATGGTCGGGCACGCTACGAGGCTGTGCCAGAAGCACATCATGACCATCTTATCGACGTTGAAACTGGTAAGGTGATAGAATTTGTCGACCCCGAACTCGAAGCGTTACAAAAGGTAATTGCGGAGAAGCTTGGGTATCGATTGGTCGACCATCGTATGGAACTATATGGCGTATCCTCTGACCGAAAGAGCTGAAGCAGAGCGTTTTTCGATTTCAGTGGTTGGGATGCTATTTGTAGTACTGCGTGTAGCAGCGATCCTGCTAAGCTTGGCCCTCTGTCTGCCAATGCATTATCTCTGGCGACTGTTCCGTATCCCCTCCCCGTGGCCCCGCTTTTTCCTGTGGTCAGTCGCCACCAGTTGTGGTGCGATTATCAAAACCGAGGGACATCGTCTCAAGCAAAATGTTTTCTATGTTTCAAACCACATAAGCTGGTTCGACATCCCAGTTATTGCAGGGGTAACTGGTTGCACCTTTGTGGCCCAGGACGGTATCGCAAGTTGGCCGATTATCGGATGGCTATGTCGCATCAACAAGACCATTTTTGTCTCCAGAACAGACCGTATGCAAGTTGGCAACCAAATTGATATTATTCGGGAGGCCATTGAGGAAAAATACCCGATCACGGTGTTTCCCGAGGGAACAACGACAGACGGACATCGCCTACTGCCATTCAAGCCTTCACTTTTCCAAGCAATGGCACCACCACCCAAACCAACCATGATCCAACCCATGTTGCTCGATTATGGTGCGGCCAGCAAAGATATCGCATGGGTCGGTGAAGAACCGGCTATTGACAATGCCAAGCGGCTATTTGCACGATTGGGAACAATTCCGACCACTTTGCATTTTCTGGAACCTTTCGATCCCGCCGACTTTGCTGATCGCAAGGCCATTTGCGCAGAGGCCGAACGACGGATTGCCAGCGCGCTTTCCGCTTCCCTGTCCGGAGAGCCCGTTGTATAGGCCGCGGTTATGAATCGATCCGATCCGAAAAAATTCCGCATTAAATCCTTTGGCTGTCAGATGAACGTCTATGATGGTGAGCGCATGTCCGAAATGCTTGTCGATCAGGGCATGTCGAGCGCTGGCGATGGTGAAGACGCTGACCTAGTTGTCCTCAACACCTGTCATATCCGTGAAAAAGCGGCCGAAAAAGTCTATTCCGACATCGGACGACTGCGTGACAAAGATGGTAATAGCCCGATGATTGCCGTCGCTGGTTGTGTCGCACAAGCAGAGGGCAAAGAAATTTCGCGGCGCGCGCCAAGTGTTGATATCGTGGTTGGCCCACAGGCCTATCACCGGCTACCGGAGCTGATCGATCGGGCCAAGACCGGTAAAAAGGCACTGGACACGGATATGCCAGCGGCGTCCAAGTTCGATGTTTTGCCAACCCGCAAGAAGCAGGCACGCCCGACCGCCTTTTTGACTGTGCAGGAAGGGTGCGACAAATTCTGCACTTATTGCGTTGTGCCTTATACGCGCGGAGCGGAGATTTCGCGCCCTTGGGGTGATCTAGTAAATGAAGCAAAGGCATTGGTTGATGGCGGCGTCAAGGAAATCACCTTGCTCGGTCAGAATGTAAACGCTTGGACAAGCGAAGACGACAAGGGGCAGATACAAGGGCTTGACGGCCTCATTCGCGCGCTGGACCATATCGATGGTTTGGAGCGCATCCGTTACACCACCAGCCATCCGAATGACATGACCGAAGCACTGATCGCAGCCCATGGCGAAATACCGGCGCTTATGCCTTATCTCCATCTTCCAGTTCAGTCGGGAAGTGACCGTATATTGAAAGCGATGAATCGTTCACATACGACCGAAAGCTATCTCAACATATTGTCAAGGATGAGAAAAGTCAGGCCGGATATTGCTATTTCTGGCGACTTTATTGTTGGTTTTCCGGGTGAAACCGACGCTGATTTTGAAGAAACTTTGGCGATTGTCCGCGAGGCCAACTACGCGCAGGCTTATTCTTTTAAATATTCCCCGCGACCCGGCACACCTGCGGCTGTGATGGAAGATCAAATTGCTCCAGATGTCATGGATGAACGCCTTCAGCGGTTGCAATCTCTGCTGAATGAACAGCAGCATGATTTCAACAGAACAGCTCTTGGTCGACAGACCGACATCCTTTTAGAGCGCAATGGCAAACTCGACGGGCAACTTGTTGGCAAGACCCCCTGGTTACAATCAGTCCATATCATCGCCCCCGAATTGGCGATTGGCGATATGGTGGACGTGACAATTGAAAGCGCGGGGCCCAACAGTCTGCAGGGTAAATTGACACGGAGAGAAGCTGCTTAATGGCCAAAAAAAACATTGCCGAAGATAAACTCAATCTGGTGACGCTGGACGTTGAATTTGACGATCCTCAAATATTGGGTGACCTTTTTGGTGAATATGATCGCAATATTGTGGCTATTGAAAACAGGCTCGGTGTCTATATCGCCGCTCGTGGCACCAAGTTAAAGATTGAGGGTGAAGAGGAAGCGGCAGCCCAAGCGCGTGATGTCTTGACCGGGATATATAACCGCCTGGAAGAGGGGCAGGAAATTGACGCTGCACTAGTTGAGGCCATCATCGGTATGGTTGCCGATCCACGGGTTTCGAAAACCGCAAAATCTGATCAATCCACAAAACCAGCTAAAAGCGACATCTCGGCACCCCCGAAAGTAATGATCAAGACGCGCAAGAAAACGATTTTTCCGCGCTCTGTTCGCCAGGCTGACTATATGGAAAAGCTGGCCCGTGATGATTTGATCTTCTCGCTTGGTCCCGCAGGCACGGGAAAGACCTATCTCGCGGTGGCGCAGGCCGTATCGCAGCTTATAACCGGATCGGTGGATCGTCTTATCCTGTCCAGACCTGCTGTAGAAGCGGGCGAGAAAATCGGTTTTCTTCCCGGTGATATGAAGGAAAAAGTCGATCCTTTCCTGCGCCCTCTTTACGATGCATTATATGACACTCTGCCCGCAGAACAGGTGGAACGACGCATTGAAAGCGGCGAGATCGAGATTGCACCCATCGCATTCATGCGTGGCCGAACATTGGCCGATGCCTTTGTGATATTGGATGAAGCGCAGAACACCACTACCGCCCAGATGAAAATGTTCCTCACCCGTTTCGGCATGAACAGCCGTATGGTCATTTGTGGTGATCCGAAACAGGTAGATTTGCCGCACGGTGCCACGTCCGGCCTTGCCGATGCCGTACAAAAACTAGACGGCGTTGACAGTGTCAGTACCGTCAAATTCGGTGCAGCCGATGTCGTCCGCCATCCATTAGTCGGCAAAATTGTTGAAGCCTATGAAGGCAAAGATGCTGCAGATTGAACTCAATGCGGGTCCTCAGTGGCGAGATTCAAATGACTGGCAAAAACACAGTGAACAGGCTGCGCGGGCTGCGCTTTCCGTTTCGTCCTATGGAGACTTGGCGGAGAGGAATTTTGCATTGGAAATCAGCATAAAACTCTCAAACAACGATGAGGTCCAGGAGCTGAACTCGGCGTATCGTGGCAAAGATAAACCCACCAATGTACTATCTTTCCCTTTGGTTCCTCATGACTTGCTGAAATCCTTGTCCAACAGTGACGACGGCGAAGTGCTGTTAGGCGATGTAATCATGGCGCATGACGTTTGCGCCAGTGAAGCAAAGGCAAAATCCGTTCCCATGGCAGACCATGCAACGCATCTGCTAATTCATGGTGTTTTGCATTTATTGGGCTATGATCATGAAACAGAGTCGGATGCCTTGATCATGGAGGCTTTAGAAGTCAAAGCGTTGCAAAAATTGGGCATTGCCAATCCCTATAACGATCAACATATATGATGAGTGTCCAAAGACAAAAAAATGCCAGACGATAGTAACAACAATAATGGGGCGAACGGTCGACCTTCCTCTGCCGCTCGCAATGAGGACGATGAACCGGGACGATTATGGCGCAGCCTGAAAGCTTTGGTTTTCGGCGAAGCGGAAGATAATTCGCTGCGTGCGCAACTCGAAGAAGTTATTGATGAGCATGAAAGTGATGGCGACGTCGACAAAAAGGGCGAACCGGATATTTCACCGGTTGAACTCGAAATGCTCCGCAACCTTCTGCATTTCAGTGATCACCGTGTTGATGATATTGCGGTTCCTCGTGCCGATATGGTCGCGATTGAGGAAAGCGCACCATTTGAAGAATATGTCGAGATATTCTCCGAACATGGCCATAGCCGAATCCCGGTATATCGCGATAATCTAGATACGATTATCGGCATGATACATATCAAGGATATCTTCGCGCTAGTTGCGAAAGGTGGAACGCCGCCGACGGACATTACGCCCTATCTTCGTCAGCCCCGATTTGTTCCGGAATCGATGGGTGTATTGGATCTGCTCGCCGAAATGAGGGCAACGCGCATTCATCTTGCCATTATTTTCGATGAATATAATGGCACAGAGGGCCTTGTCACGATTGAAGACATTGTTGAAGAGATTGTTGGCGAGATCGAAGACGAGCATGACGATGAACCGGTTCCCATGTTAAAATCACTAGACAACGGCATTTGGGAAGCAGACGCCCGGGCAGAATTGGATGATATCGGCGAAGAAATCGACCCGGCACTGGCCGAGATTGATGAAGATGTCGATACGATTGGCGGACTATCCTTCGTGCTGGCTGGCCACATTCCAAAAACCGGCGAAATGCTGCAACATCCCAGTGGCTGGCAACTTGAAATATTGGATGCTGATGACCGCCGCGTTACCAAATTACGCCTGTTACCGCCCGGTCCAGACGCCACCGCACCCCATCATATCGGCTGAGATTCTGCCAACTGCGCTGCCCGTTTTCGCCAAGTTTCTGCCAGTGCTGGCATATCGGACAATTTACGCAATTCAGGCCTCTGCCCTTTGTGCTTACCGCCGATGATAAGTCCGAACAGGCGCTGCAATGGCCAATCAGGATGTACTCGCTCCTGCTGAATGATCGTATCGCCTGCACGTATCTTCCCGGGCTCAAGCACCCGAAAATAGCTGCCGGACTTTGTCGTCTTTATCACCGTTTTCAAAACATCCGCGTGCCCAAAATGATGATTGAGTTTCCAACAGGGTTGGCGAGCATGACTGCATTCGATCAATGCATCTCCGATACGAAAAATGTCGCCAAGACATAACTTGTCTTCCGTCATCCCTGTGCAGCTTAAATTTTCCCCAAAAGCACCTGGGCGAGTCAAGATTTCCAACCCGGGATATTTGTCTGCCCAGAAAGCGTAATGCTCCACTGGATAGAGATGTACCGCCTTGTCCCGTCCGCCATGGTGAAGCGGATCAGCCACCTGATTGCCCTCTAAACCAAGCAGTCCAAGCTGAACGGGATATGCAACCAGTTGTTTGGCTATTGCACTCATCTCGCCATCTTCGCGAAATGGTTTTGGTGTGCCGATCAGCAAGTTATCCAGAATTGTTTCAATCATTCGCACCATTTAACCGGCAAAGATCATATTAGCAATTTGCCTGAGATTATGCTTCAAGCTGACAATGAATATCAGTGATCTGCGCATTGCCTTGTATAGCGGCAATTATAACTTCGTGCGTGATGGCGCCAACCAAGCCCTGAACAGGCTTGCCGAATATCTTTTGCGTCAGGGAGCGGCAGTACGTGTCTATTCTCCGACCACGGACACCCCTGCTTTTGAACCCACCGGGGACTTGATTAGCGTTCCATCCGTTGCGTTTCCGGGACGCGGAGAATATCGGTTTCCGACTCATTTGTCCGGTAGTGCGAAACGCGATCTTGCTGCTTTCAACCCGAATGTCATGCAGATTTCCAGCCCTGACCGGGTCGGACACCGGATGGTAAGCTGGGCACGAGGGAATGATATTCCCGTACTCGCATCCGTGCATACAAGATTCGAAACCTATCCACGCTATTACAATCTAGCTTTCTTGGAACCTGTTATCGAAGCAATTTTGCGCCGCCTATACCGGCGCTGCGATGCACTTGTCGCCCCTTCCGAGTCGATGGCACAGGTCCTTCGTCAACAACGCATGAACTATGATGTCGGAATATGGTCCCGCGGTGTCGACAAGGACGTGTTTAATCCCTCAAAACGCGATCTGGCATGGCGTCAATCTTTCGGCATCACAGATGAAGAACCGGTCATCGGCTTCCTTGGACGACTGGTGATGGAAAAGGGCCTTGATGTCTTTTCCGATACCATTGATGAATTGAAGCGGCGCCGGATCAAGCACCGCGTTCTGATCATCGGTGAAGGCCCCGCGCAGCAATGGTTTCAAGAGCGAATGGATGACGCGATTTTTGCCGGATTTCAACAAGGTCATGATCTTGGCCGGGCAGTAGCCAGCATGGATATGCTTTTCAACCCCTCGGTCACCGAAACATTCGGCAATGTGACACTGGAAGCGATGGCTTGCGGCCTTCCGGTTGTGGCAGCCAAGGCGACGGGTAGCCAGAGTCTGGTCAAGGACAAACAATCGGGAAGACTGGTCACGCCAGGCGCCATTCGCGATTTTGCTGACGTTCTTCAGCTTTACTGCCAAGACGAGCCTTTACGAAGCGCCCATGGCGCTGCCGGTGAAAAGCGGGCTGACGAATTCAGCTGGGACCAGATTAATCAAACCGTCGCCGAGACTTATATACGCCTCATCCGCCAACGGCAGTCGGGCCAGAGTCCTATCAAACAGGCCGCCATCCGTTGAAGTTGCTTAGCGCAATACACCCTTTCCGGCCATTGCCCGCGTATACCAAAGTAGAAAAATGATCGAAAGTGCAATGACAGCTGTGAATATCCAAATTCCAGGCGTGCTGAGACTGGGCGGCATATCCGCCGTCATTTGATATAGAAATGAACCAATTAGTCCGACCAAGGATATTCCGAATGCAGTGATTGCATGTCGGCTGCGCAGCAATATGAGTAATGACCCAATAAACGCCCCCCAAACACCCAATGCCCAAACTCCATCAGCCCATGCCGGAAACGAGTAGAAATATTCAAGCTGTTCGGGCGTAAAACCACTCATATAGGATTCATTGCGCGTTTGGGTCATTGAATAGTCCAGCGCACCGCCAGAATTCCAGAGTGTTGCGATTACACCGACTACCCATAAATGCCAGGGCGTGTCTGGCTTGCCTTCGTTCTCCACCAAAGGATCCGTTGTCGTAGACATGATTTTCCTCCCTATTTTCCGAAGACGTTATACCACGGGCGTAGATCAGCACAAAATTTGCGCGTAAACCAATGAACAAGCTGGTTTTCGATAGAGAAAATGCCATAATCACCGGCAATGGATGATTTCTTTGCCACTGATAATGCGACACGAGGACAGGAGGATATTCCTGTCAGTGCTCCACTTGCGGAAAGACTGAGGCCAAAAAACCTCGATAATGTGGTTGGTCAGGATCATCTGGTCGGCCAGGACGGCGCGCTCAAACGGATGATCGTGGCGGGAAAACTGTCTTCGATTATCTTCTGGGGGCCACCGGGGACGGGAAAAACCAGCCTTGCTCGACTACTGGCCAACGAAACCGACTTGTATTTTAAGGCTATATCTGCCGTTTTTTCCGGTGTTGCAGAACTGAAGAAGGTTTTTGCGGAAGCAGAGCAACGCCAACAGACTGGCAAGCAAACTCTACTGTTTGTTGATGAAATACATCGCTTTAACCGATCTCAACAGGACAGTTTTCTGCCCTATGTTGAGAAAGGCATTGTTACACTGGTAGGTGCCACAACTGAAAACCCATCATTTGAACTCAATGCCGCTCTTTTAAGCAGGACGCAGGTGCTAATCCTCAATCGTTTGGATAGCAACGCATTGGACGAACTGTTGATCAAAGCAGAGGCGTTGACCGAGAAGAATATACCCGTAACGAAAAGCGCACGAGAAGCACTGATTGCCAGCGCGGATGGCGATGGCCGCTTCCTGCTCAATCAGGTTGAAATCTTGCTTTCTCTGGATATTGCAGAGCCGCTGGGCCCCGCCGCACTTGCAAAGCTGCTCCACCGGCGAATGGCAGTTTATGACAAGGACCGGGAAGGTCACTATAACTTGATCTCTGCGCTGCATAAATCCCTACGCGGGTCAGATCCGCAAGCAGCGCTCTACTATCTGGCCAGGATGCTCGTGGCAGGAGAAGAACCACTTTATGTACTGCGGCGTATTGTTCGTTTTGCGAGCGAAGATATCGGACTGGCCGATCCGCAAGCGCTGGTTCAAGCGCTTGCGGCAAAAGATGCCTATGATTTCCTCGGGAGCCCGGAGGGAGAATTGGCAATAGTGCAAGCCTGCCTCTATTGCGCCACTGCTCCCAAATCCAACGCCGCTTACAAGGCACAAAAGTCCGCCTGGAAATCAGCCAAGCAAACCGGTTCTCTGGTGCCACCGCAAAACATCCTCAACGCGCCGACCAAATTGATGAAGGATATCGGTTATGGCCAAGGATATAATTACGACCACGAAAATGATGAGGGTTTTTCAGGTGATAATTACTGGCCGGAAGAGATGGAACCAGAGTTATTTTATCAACCGGTAGATCGGGGTTTTGAACATAAAATTCGGGAACGCCTGGACTATTGGGATAGCTTGAGGCGTAAGATTAATGACTAAATATCAGATGCTTATATCATTGGTCATTCTTTGCCTGCCTTTTGCTGTGGCGGCAGAAGACAAACAAAATCAGCCCGATTGGTATCTCGTGGACGAAATTATTATCGATGAACCACCGGACTATCGCTCTGATATTTTCTTTGCTGACAAAGCCAGCATTGAAAGGATCGACGGCCTCGTTTCAGTTTCGATTTCCCAGATTGTCATGGCGGAGACCAATAAAGGTGATGATGATATCTCCAAGATCCGAGACATTCGCTCAAAAATATTGGTCGATTGCAACAGACATATCTACGCTGCGATGGAGCTTTCTGAATTTGACGGAAATGAAAGGCTAGTCCGGACTGAAACATGGCCCAAAGGCTCTGCAAAGTGGATATTGCCTTATGCAAATTCAGGATATGTAAGCATTTTCAGATTTGCCTGTGAACCGGGCAAACAATTTGGTTCCCAGAAATTTCCTGGGCATATTCAACCTTTAACATCGCTCAAGGCTTACCTGACTGCGGATTGGAGCAAATAGTGAATTTTGGAAAATTACTAATCATCAGCTGTGCGCTGCTATCCGTGCCCGTTGCCGGGCAGTCCAGCAACGAACCCAGTGAATATCAGAGAGCACTGGCCGCGGGTTACAAAGCGCAATTCATCTGCTCCGGACTGTGGAACGGTGGCAAGACGCTGGCGGATATCGAGGCTGATGAACTGACGGGCATTTATAGTCATATCGCAGACATTGTGCCCACACTCATGGCAGATATCGATCAGGAAAAGCGCCAAGTGCGGGTCAGCTATAATGACGTCATGCCGCCCCGCATTGCCATCTGGAATCCGCGAACAGGCTGCACCGGCATGCCGATCGGTTTTGCTGGGATAAAACTAGACAAGCCACCGGTGCTGCGGTCCTTCAATGATAATTTGCCTTGGCCAATGGGTGATGCCGGCGCAGCTGTTAAGCAAAACAATGTCGCCAAGTCTTTGCATCAATATGTATCGGCAGCTTCTGACAACAGTAAATATGGCGGCAAAACCAGTGCAGTGCTGATTATCAGGAACGACAAGATACTCAGCGAGCAGTATAAGAAAGGTCATGACCGGCATACCGCTCAACGCACCTGGTCGGTTGCCAAGTCCATCGCCGGAACATTAATCGGACACAGCGTCCAGCAAGGCTTCTCGGACGTCAACGCACCCGCCAAAATCATCGAATGGATGAGTGGTTTTGACCCACGCCGCGACATAACACTCGATCATTTGATGCGTATGTCCAGCGGTTTAACCAGCGATACGGCGGGTAATCGCACCGATCCTATTTACATGGGCGGTGCCACGGTCACCCAAAGGGCGGTGAACTGGCCCCTGCTCTATCCGCCAGGCAGCCGTTTTCGCTATGCCAATAATGACACGTTACTGGCAGTTTATGCTGCAAGATCCGGTCGTTTTGAGCCTTATGAATTTTTCCAGAAAATGGGTATGACGCGAACCTATGCCGAGACCGATTGGCAAGAGCATCCTATCCTCTCTAGTCAGGTTTGGACAACAGCCCGCGACCTAGGTCGATTGGGAATACTCTATCTCAATAACGGCGTTTGGCCCTACGGGGATGATGGAGCAGAACGCTTACTTCCAGAAAACTGGCGGGAATATGTCAGCACACCATCAGGCCCGCAGCCAGATCGGGAATTTGGCTATGGCGCCACATTCTGGCTCATGAACAAGTCAGAAGGCATACCGGATGACGCTTTCGCAGCATTCGGCAATCGCGGGCAATATCTGGTAATCATACCCTCAATGGACCTGGTGATTGTCAGACGCGGTTATGATACGCGCGACAATCGTTTTGATATTGCCGCCTTTACACGGGATGTAGTGAAGTCGGTGGGATCATGAGCGATACCTACCGCACTGCTGTCTGCACGGCTTTGACCGGGCCAGATTCCGTTCAGGTCAAAGAGAGGAAGGCAAAACCACTGAAAGACGGAGAAGTGCGGATTGCAGTAAAAGCAGCGGGCCTCAACTTTCCAGATCTGCTCATGACTTATGGCAAATATCAATTCCGTCCTGATCCCCCCTTCGTTCCCGGTCTCGAAATCGCCGGAGAGATAATCGAGGTGGCGTCCGGCGTGACGGCTCTCTCGACCGGCGATCGCGTTATGGGTGGCAGCAAGGGAAACGGGTTTGCAGAACAGATTATCTTGTCTGAAAGCTCTGTTCGCCCCCTGCCCACCGCTTTATCCTTTGCCGAGGGGGCCTGCTGGCATGGTGCCGCGATTACCGCTTGGCATGCACTAAACGATAAAGCCGAGTTGCTAGATGGCGAAACAGTCCTGATACTAGGTGCTAGTGGGGGTGTCGGTATGGCAGCGGTAAAGCTCGCCAAGTATAAAGGCGCGGTCGTTATTGCTACCGGGTCCAACGATGAAAAGCGTCGGGCGATAGAAAAAGCCGGAGCGGATCATAGCCTCGATCCCGCCGATCCGGACCTTGCCGCCGAGGTCAAAGAACTGACTGACGGCAAAGGAGTCGATGTGGTGTTTGATCCCGTTGGCGGTGATCTGGCGATAAAAGCGACGCGATCCATTGCCTGGGGTGGCCGTTATCTTATCGTGGGTTTTGCGAGCGGTGATATTCCTTCCTTTCCCGCCAATCACGCGTTGATAAAAGGCTATAGCCTTATCGGGCTGCGTGCGGGAGAGAGTGCACGGCGCGATCCGGAATTGGCAAAGCGAAGCGAAACGATGCTCCGCAAACTGGCAGAAGAAGGCGTGATGCGCCCGCATATCTCACATAGCTTTACTTTGGATGATACCGTTGCTGCGTTGGAAGCATTGGAACAGAGGGCCGTCATTGGACGGGCCGTGATTGATATCGCGCCCTGAATCAGGATGTTACATATGATTACATCATAAGCCCATCCCGCGCCTACTCCACACTATATCTCACCTAGAGAACGTGTTAACCTTCGGACAGTCTTAACAATGTCCAGAATTAGGGGAATGCAAATGGATGGATTGAGAATAGGAAACTATGCGCTCGATACAGAGCTCATGATGGAATGGGGGGAAAAGATCGGCGTCGCGCTTATCATTCTCCTGCTCACATGGATCGTGGCAAAAGCCGCCAAATGGGCCTTTGCTAAGCTTGTCGACAACATCAGTTTACTGCAACGCGACACCGGTTCAGGAGAATCCATCGGGATGTCGCTGGGCAAGATCGTTTCTTTACTCATTTGGCTCTTCGGTCTGATTGCAGTGCTTTCCACTTTCGGACTGAATAGCGTTATCGAACCTCTCCAGACGCTGCTCGACGACGTAATGGGCTTTATTCCGAACATCATCGGTGCGGGCATTATTTTCTTTGTCGGTTCGATCGTTGCGAACATCGTGAAACAGATTGTCGAAACCACGATGATGACTGTAAATCTCGACAAATGGGCCAACAAAGCTGGTGCCGAAGAAGTTACCGGTAACAGTACAATCAGCAAGACCATTGGCACGATAGTCTATGTTCTGATCATCATTCCCATAGCGATATTGGCCCTTGATGCGCTGAATATGTCGACCATTACTGAACCAGCGACATCGCTGCTCAACACAATTTTCACCTCCATCCCGCTGGTCATTGGTGCCGCAATATTGCTTGGCATCGCTTATATGATTGCGCGCTGGGTTGGCGGTTTGATTGAAGAGGTATTGCCTGGTCTTGGTGTTGATCGTTCGGTCAATGCGCTTGGCATTCTGCCCGAAAAGACAACGGTTTCATCCGTCGTTTCCAAAATCGTGATCATTGCCATTATGCTTTTCGCGGCAATTGCAGCGACCCGTATGCTGCAATTCCCAGAGCTGACCAATATCCTGAATGAGGTCTTGGCGCTTGGCGGCAAGGTCATTTTTGGCGGGGTAATTATCGGCCTCGGCTTCATGATCGCCAACATATTGGCACGAATTGTCGGTGGTGCATCTGAAGGCAGCATGGGCAGCCAGATCGTCAAATATGCGACCATCGTCCTGTTCGTTGCCATGGGTCTGAAATATATGGGACTTGCCGATAGCATCATCAACATGGCGTTTGGTGCATTGGTCATTGGTGGCGGAGTTGCCGCAGCCCTGGCCTTCGGACTGGGTGGCCGCGATGCCGCAGCAAAAACGCTGGAAGACATGCGTTCTGGCAAATCCAAAGCGCCAGCCACGCGTAAACCTGCAGCACGGAAACCCGCGGCCAAAAAATAGAATAGCTGATAAAAATCGAACGAGGGCTGGTCCGTGCGGGCCGGCCCTTTTCTTTTGCTATCACGGCGCGCTAAGATGCAGATATGCGGCGCTTCTCTCATTTTACCTGTGTCGACTGGTCAGGCGCAAAGGCGGAGCGGCCAAATGGGATCGCGGTCGCGACCATAGGATCGAATGGACCACCGGCCCTGCTCCGCCCCGATCCGAGATGGTCTCGATCAGATGTGCGCGACTGGTTGCTTCGGATCGCACACGCAAAGCAGGATATGTTGATCGGTTTTGATCTGTCGATGTCGCTACCCTTTCATGACGCAGGAAGCTATTTCCCGGAATGGGATGACAGTCCATCCAACGCCAAAGAGCTCTGGAGGTTAGTGGAACAACATTCTACCGCTGATCAGTATCTGAATGTCCTATCTTTCCTAGATCACCCTCAGGCAGCACGCCATTTTCGGCACAGCCGTGACAATGTCGGTGATCTTTTTACGGGGAGCATCGGACGGCTTCGTTTGGTCGAACAGCATCAACGCGAAACCGGTCAGGCAAACAGTGCGAGTTGCTTCAATCTTGTTGGTGCAGCGCAAGTCGGAAAATCAAGTCTGACGGGTATGCGCATGCTGCACCAGTTAAACGGTGCCATTCCCGTTTGGCCCTTTGATCCGGTGCCAGATAGCGGCCCAATGATCATCGAAATCTATACGACCATTGCTGCGCTGGCTGCTGGACTGCCCAAAGGAAAAAGCAAGATACGGGATCGTAAAGGGCTGGAAGCAGCGCTGCGCACCCTAGGAATGCCATTGCCTGCTAAATTGGACCGCTATGATGATCACAGCACCGACGCTCTGATAACTGCGGCCTGGATGAAAAATGCCAGTAAAGATACAA
Source organism: Parasphingorhabdus sp. (assembly GCF_059726685.1). Lineage (NCBI taxonomy): Bacteria > Pseudomonadati > Pseudomonadota > Alphaproteobacteria > Sphingomonadales > Sphingorhabdaceae > Parasphingorhabdus > Parasphingorhabdus sp. The sequence continues at coordinate 2,018,090 of NZ_AP041068.1, read as the reverse complement.
AGCTGTGGCACCCGCCGAAGCTGACAGATGAAATAGCACAAAAAGAGGGCTGGACCTTTGGTGTTTTTTGAAGCAAAGAGCGCTCGTTCGTGGCTACAGCCATCAAACCAGCGCCGAATTAGCTCAGCTGGTAGAGCAACCGCCTTGTAAGCGGTAGGTCATCCGTTCGAGTCGGATATTCGGCACCATTTTCGTGGATCGGAGTTCGTCCGGGGGACGAACGCCCGCAAAAATCCCGCAGCGCAAGCAAGGGTGGCTGTACACAACAGTAACGACCACCAATGATCCTACGGGCTGCACTAACCAAATCCTCAAAGTCCTTCGACAAGCTCAGGATGAGTGCCCTGTTACATCACGGCAACGTAACCCAACAAAAAAGCCCCGCCAGTCTCCTGGCAGGGCTCCTTTTCCACGTGACGATCTCTTTAGAACTTGATGCCTGCCGCGATGCCATACCGGCGTGGGTCGAGCGTAAAGATATTCGTGAACAATCCCGAAGATGCGTCAGTCAGATATTGACCCGTAATCGAGTTGCTGTCGAAGATATTCTGAACAAATGCCCGAACAAACCACTTATCATCGGTACCATTTAACTGCAGCGATGCATTGGCCTGCGTAAAGCCTTCTATCTTGTTGACATTGCCATTGAAAATACTCGCCGTTTGATCGCCTGTATAAGCAACATCGACACGAGGTACTAACGACCAACCGCTATCAAAGTTATGCGTATACTGCACCCCGGCAGACACCTTGACATTGGGTGCCTGTGGTAGATCATTGCCGCGCAAATTGACCTGCACACCCGGGCTAAGTACTTCAACGGCCCCTGCGCCAACCGTTGGAGCAAGAGCATCCAATATACCGCAGAAACTGAATGCCCCGGTTGATGCGATACCGCCGTCAGCCGGGAATGGAGCTGTGCCTTGAAGGTTCGCACCGGGTTGAATTTCCAACCCGGGGCTTGTGGGATCCAGATCAAGGCCACCATTTATCAGGGTATTTACCGTATTTACGTAACCGTTTGCAGTCGCTGCATCACCGGCAGTGGTTGGTATGACCGCACAATTGGCACCGTTCGAAATATCCTTGATGATGACCGCATCCGCGCGTCCACCACCTGGATCCCGCGGATTGCTGAAGAACTGATCACCCTTAACCTTGGTATTCAGATAGCTGAAACCGAGATTAATCAACCAATCCGGATCGGGCCGTAGGAAACCTTCTATTTCAACACCATAAATATCAGCATCAATTGTATCGTTGACCGCTGTTCGAGCGATAATACGGCTCAACTGCAGGTCCTTATATTTATAGTAGAAGGCCGTCAAATTGAGTTGGAGAGCACCATCGGCAAATGTATTTTTCGAACCGATTTCAAAGGCATCAATCTGCTCGGGAGCGAATGATTCAGGAACTTCAAAAATCGGCTGCAAAGGCGGATTGATGCCACCGGACTTGTAGCCGCGCGAGTAAGAGGCATAGATCAGATTGTCATCCGTGAACTGCCAGTCAATCACGAAGCGCCCGGTGATCTCGTCAAAGGCAACGCTGCGTTGCTGCACAATCTGATTGCCCGGCGTACCCGGATCGGCATCAAATCCGCCAACAAATGGCGAAGTAAACGCGTCTGTTGTTTGGCCAAATGGTACAAGGAAGCTCGCCAGGGTAGATCTTGCTTCGACAAATTTCTTGTCATTATTGTAGCGCAGGCCGCCCGTGAGCTTCAAATTGTCGGTGACATCGAAATAGACTTCACCAAAAATGCCGTAGGATTCGAGTTCGAATTCCCGAGTGTTGTTGCGGAAATAAGGTGTTCCAAGGAAACCACCATTGGAAGCGCCCAAGATACCGGCGATATAGTCAATAGCGAAGGTATTCACATAATAGCTGTTCTGGCCAAGATTATTCTCGGCATAGATACCACCCAGAAGGAAATTGAATGGTCCGTCCAGATCGCTGCTTATGATGCCTTCTATTGACCAGCTAGTATTGTCCTGATTGGAACGATCAAGTGAGATTGGCGTATCAGCACAAATACGGTTACCGCCAAAAGAACCGAGCCCAATTGTGTCTGTATCCGACGTACATAACTGGTTACCGGATGTCACAGCATTTAGAACCGGCGCAAAGGCTTCGAAAGGCCCTCCAACGCCAGAAAGTGCGCCCAAGGTTGCCAATGTAGGATCAATGGTAGTCCGCGACAGAACTGAGAGGTTATAATCTTGACGGGAGTCAACCTCTGTTTCCTGATACAGACCGGTTATGGATACCTGGATCGGTCCAAAATCATGTTCAATATGCGCCTGCAATTGTAACTCGTCGGTAAAATACTCAGGATTGAAGTCAGTATTGACCGTCCGGACATCATTAGGTTCAGTGAAGTTGGCGTGACCATTGGAATTCGGGTCATAAATGCTGCCAAGTCCCAATGTAGCAAAACCAGCACCACCTTGTGAGGCCAAAAACTCCCTAGAACTCAAAGTGCCTGTGAATGTCGCGTTGGTATTGACCTTGCCGAAGTCTAGGCGATTGTTGAGACAGCCCAAAACACCTGTTGGGTCCGTCTGACATTTTTGTTTCTGGATCCGCAGTCGGTCATCATCCTCACGGAAATAATAACCCATAAGGTTTACAGTGGTGTCTGGCGTTGGTTCCCATTTGATGGACCCACGCACTGCATACATGTCACGACCATCAATGTCGGAGCCATCAAACAAGTTAGTCGTATAGCCATCACGGTTCAGATAAAAACCGGCAGCGCGGAATGCCAATGTATCGCCCAATGGTATGTTGACCATGCCTTTGAGTTTTATCGACTGAAAATTACCATATTCACCCTCCAGCGATGCAGCAAATTCACCCAACTCTGGTTTCGCTGTAACAACGTTGACCACACCAGATGTTGCGTTCCGGCCAAACAAGGTGCCCTGCGGACCACGCAAGACCTCTACCCGTTCGAGATCGAAATATTCTGTTTCGAACAGGCGCGTATTGAACAACGGGGCATCGTTCAAGTGGATGGCAGTCGCAGAATCACACGTCACACCGACGCAAAGATCGCCGATGCCGCGAATGGTAAAGCTCGACGCGGTAAAATTACTTTTCGTGAAAGAGACGTTAGGCAGCGTTAACTGTAGATCTGATGCATTTTCAATTTGCTGTGCTTCCAGGGCTTCGGAATCGAAAGCCGAAACGGCAATTGGCACCTCCTGAAGGCTTTGTGCCTGACGCTGTGCCGTCACGATAATGACGTTGTCATCAACATCGCTATCGGCTTGTGCCCATGCTGGTGAAGCCACTGCAGATATAGCTGTGGCGGCTAACAGTAACGATTTACGCATTTTTCTCTCCCAATCCCGATCTATTTTTCTGGAGAGTGTAGCTTTTGCTCATCCCCCCAGATGTCTTGATCTTCAACTAATCGATCGATTAAGTCCAGACTGAAATAAAAAAAATGCACCAGTGCGTTACATTTTTGCACCTTTGTTGCTGAAGTGGTTTTAAATCAGCGATAAAAAAAGCCCCGCCAGTTTCCTAGCGGGGCTCTTTTTTTTGATGTCGACTAAATTAGAATTTAAACCGAACAACTCCGCCATAAGTACGTGGAGCGCTTGGATAGCCTGAAACCGTTCCCGATTGTGCAACACCATCGAATACAGTCGCAATATACCGGTCATCGAACAGATTTCGGCCATAGATGCCAACTTCAAGACCGTTGTCGAGAGCAAGCGTCATGGAAGCATTCACGAGATTGACTTCACGTCGGAAGATCTCGGTATTGCCCACATTCGTATTAAATTCTGGCAAACCGTTGTTGATATCCGTGTTGCTCTCATGATTGTAATCCACGCGCGTGATCAGACGATTGCCCGAAGCTCCGAATTCATGCGTGTATGTCGCCGAAGTTGCGATTGCCCACGCTGGAATGCCGCCTGGGCGCTGACCGGTGAGATCACCAAGCACACTGCCCGGGAAGTCATCGAACAACGGATCAAGGTGGGTCATTGCGAAGGTGAACACCAGACCGTCGGTTGGCTGGACGTTAACATCCAACTCAAAACCCTGCACCGACTGCTCACCAGCATTGCGCAGCGCGAAACCGGTTCCGGTGAAAGCAAAGCTTTGGAAACCCTCAATCGTCTGATCGAACAGAGCAAGGTTGACACCAATTCCCGGCCATTGCGCCTTGATGCCGACTTCATAGACTTCGGCTTCTTCTGGCCCCGCAAAACGCGAGCCTGTGACGAGATTTGGAACGGCCAGGCCAGCATCGAGGATTGGCGATGACGGAGCGGCGAATGTCGATCCACCTGGGCCAGCGGTAAATACATCATTCGACGGACGGCTATCGCGCGACAGGTTGATCGAACTCGCTTTAAATCCGGTCGCATAGCTGGCGTAGACGTTCACTTCGGGTGATATCTCGTAAGAAGCACGCAACAAATAGGTGAACTTGTCATCATTTGTCCGGCCATCTTCAACCGCATTTGGAATGGTCACAAATGGAGGTTGGAACTGGAATGCAGCCAGACCAATCAATTGGTTGCAATTTGGTGCCGTAAGAGCAGTACACGGCGTAGTTGCAACGGAGAGCAGAGCGGCCTGGTTTGCAGCCGGCAGTGCCTGGAACTGATCACGAGTAGTGACGGCGCCAGCAGTGGCCCCAACGATAAAGGCATCAACCAGATTAACCTGACCAAGCGGGTCGAAAGACTGCTGCGCAAGCGCGAAGTCCTTGGAATCGTCAGTATAATTGAAGCCGCCGGTGAACACGAGCCCATCAACTGGTTCGAAATCAACCGTACCGAAGATCGACCAGGATGTGTTGTCCATGCTGAACTGCTCAGAAGTCAGCAGAGGCGTGTTGAAGATGCTCTCTTGTGGCAGGCCGAGACCAGCTTCTACACCGTTGAACACGGATGGCAGGCCGGCTAGCACGTCGGCAGGGTTGCCGCCAGCGAGAATTTCGAACACGTCGCGGATATCGCTGCCGTTCTGAATAGCGCTGTCCTGAGAAATGGACTCATCAAAATAGAAACCACCAAGCAGGAAGTTGATCGGACCATCGAAATCCGAAGTAATTCGGATTTCCTGTGTGAAGGTTTCGACATCCTGATCACGCGTTTCCGTCGCGAGGGAAGCACTGGTGTAATCAATATCTGACAGGAAGAAGTTCTTCAGTTCACGATAAGAGGTGATTGACGTAACCGAGATCGGGCCGGCATCCCAATCGACTTGTATTGAACCGCCATAATTGTCGACTTCGTTGGTCGGCACAAAGTTGAGGAACACTTCATCACTAAAGAAATCAGTGTTTAGCTGTCCGCCCACTAGATTGAGCGCGCCGGTAACAGGCCCGGAAACAACCGTGCTGACCTGACAGCAGACCTCATCGATACGCGAGTAATCTGCAATCGCACGGATACGTAAATCTGGAGATGGCTCAATCAGCAACTGTCCACGTGCGGACCAGCGGTTGCGATCATTCTGCTCTTCATCAAGATTAAGGATGGTGGAGTAACCGTCACGACGGTTATAGCTGCCGTCGACAGAGAATGCGATGTTATCGGTGATCGGTCCGGTTACATCAGCCTTAAGGACGACCGAATTGAAATTACCGTAGCTGGCCTCAACCGCACCGCCAAATTCAAATTGTGGCTCACGCGTAATAACCGAAATAACGCCTGCGGATGCGTTCTTACCAAACAGCGTCGATTGCGGGCCGTTCAGCACCTCAATGCGCTGGACGTTGGGGAGATCTGACAAAGCAGCAGCCGAACGTGAGCGGAACACGCCATCAATAAAGACGCCAACTGATGGCTCAATGCCGAAGTTGTTATCACCATTACCGAAACCACGAATGATGAAGGTTGATGCCGAAGAAGTCTGAAGCTGGCTGACGCGGAGCGAAGGCGTAACTGTCTGCAGGTCGAGCACATCACGGATTTGCGCGGCTTCGAGCGTTTCTCCGGTCGTCACTGAGACCGAAATTGGGGTCTCTTGCAGCGACTGTGCGCGTTTGGTCGCGGTCACGATGATGACATTATCATCAACTGTTTCTTCTTCCTGAACCTCCTGCGCATATGCTGGAACTGCAGAAATCAGGCCGCCCACAGCAGTAGCGGTCAAAAACTTGGTTATTTTCATGATAAACTCCTAAGAACCCTTTTGAGGGGACGCATTACATTAAAGCCGTCCTCCATCTGTCTTCCGCATTGATAGAATTGGCGACAATAGTCCACCGCTTCTCATGCTTTACAGCGCCGTAAGTATGATTATTGTAGTGAATGCTGTCAAAGCGTTGCACCAGAGCAACAGATGTATCCAAAATGCCGGTAGTGGTGCCCCTGGCCCGACTCGAACGGGCACTCCTTGCGGAACTCGATTTTGAGTCGAGCGCGTCTACCAATTCCACCACAGGGGCTGATTTGCGTTGCCGCAGACTGGCTATCACGAAATCGCCGCCCTGTTAGCGGAGTATATTTTTGCTGGCAACCCTCTGTGTGTGCGTTTCCTTGTTAAAGGAGAATGCCGCCGGTCATTGTCTGAATGATCCACAATGGAAAAGCCACAATCGCCATGAAACCGCCCAAAGGCAACATGCTGTCGGCCATAACCACTTGCCCCCGCATACGCATCATCAGGGCAGCCAGTAATCCCGCCAGCGCTGCTCCCAAAATAACCAGGGGCAATGCCGACCATCCAAGCCAGCACCCAATAGCACCCAATAGCTTTGGATCGCCACCGCCTAGGCCTTCCCGGCCACGAAGCTTGTGGTAGCCCCAACCAATCAGAAAAAGCGTGAGGAACCCGGTGACGCCGCCAACCAATCGGCTCAAAATATCCGGATTCTCGATAAACAAAGACGACACCAGACCTGTAGCGGCCAGAGATAGCGTAAGTCGATCAGGCAGCCAATGATGCTGTGCATCAAGCGCTGCCAGCGTAAGCAGCAACCAACCAAATATCGCTCCCCACAAACCTGCCATTCCCGGCACCGCAAATAACGCCAAGCCTCCAATCAAACCTGCGCTAAGTTCGATCAACAGATGGTCGGACTTTATCGCCGCTCCGCAATATGCGCATTTACCTGATCTCGCTATATAGCTGAGTACCGGAACCAGATCGCGAGCATGCAAGGGCTGATTGCAACTATCACAGCGGGAACGTCCCGAAACAACCGATTTTCCCTCCGGCCAGCGGCTGACAATCGTCGCCAGAAAGCTGCCGATGACCAGTCCGAGAACAGCTCCTAGGATGGGATAGAGATAATCTGGCAAGGAAAGCTCCGGCAAGTTGCGAAATTGCCGATTGGCATGGCATCGACAGATGTTCAATGCTGCAATTGAAAAAGCGGAATGAGCGCCCTATGTGGACAACAATTGTTTAATGCCGCCAGCGCGGCCCAAGATTCCTCTGAAAGGAAAGCCCCATGTCTCAATCTGATCCTGTCGTCATTCTGTCCTACGCCCGCACACCGATGGGCGGCATGCAAGGTGCCTTGAGCGATGTAAGCGCGCCGGATTTGGGAGCGGTATCGGTTCGCGCTGCCGTTGAACGGGCCGGCATTGACGGCTCGGATGTAGAGCGCATCTATATGGGCAATGTCCTGTCCGCGGGGCAAGGTCAGGCCCCTGCCCGCCAGGCAGCGATATTGGGCGGTCTGCCGGAATCGGTCGAAGCCACCACAGTCAACAAAATGTGCGGATCAGGCATGCAGACCGCAATCATGGGTGCAGAGGCGCTGGCAGCCGGTTCAGTTGATATCATAGTCACCGGCGGGATGGAGAGTATGACCAATGCGCCCTATCTGCTTCCCAAAATGCGCGGCGGAGCCCGATTGGGACATGCACAGGCCATGGATCATATGTTCCTGGACGGCCTTGAAGACGCTTATGACAAAGGCCGGGCCATGGGCAGCTTTGCCGAAGAAACAGCCGGTGAATATCAGCTAACCCGTGAAGCACAGGATGAATATGCAATTGAATCCCTCGCGCGCGCCAAAGCAGCGGTGGAGGGCGATGCATTTGATGACGAAGTCGTTGCTGTTGAGGTGAAGACCCGCAAAGGCAGCGTCACGATCGACAAGGACGAACAGCCTCTGAAAGGCAATCCCGACAAGATTCCACAATTGCGCCCTGCATTTGCAAAAGACGGTACGATCACGGCGGCCAATGCTTCTTCGATCTCGGACGGCTCAGCGGCGATGGTCCTGACCCGTGCCAGCGTAGCCGAAGCAAAGGGCCTGAAACCGGTGGCGCATATTGTGGCTCATGCAGCCCATGCCCATGCACCGGCGAAATTTACGACCGCACCTGTCTCTGCCATCCAGAAAGTTCTCGAAAAGTCGGGGTGGAGCGTGGCTGATGTTGATCTGTGGGAAGTCAACGAAGCCTTTGCCTGCGTGGCCATGTTCGCGATGCAGGATATCGGCATCTCGCGCGACAAGCTCAACATAAACGGCGGCGCAACAGCCCTAGGCCATCCCATTGGCGCCAGTGGTGCTCGAATTATGGTTACGCTGGTCGCAGCGCTCAAAAAACAAGGCCTTAAGAAAGGCGTTGCGGCGCTTTGTATTGGTGGCGGCGAAGCAACGGCCGTTGCCATAGAGCTGGCCGACTAAATCCCAATTTGTAAAAAATTGAAGGGACGGGAGGCATCATTTTCCTGTCCCTTTTAATTACGACCTTGGAATTGTCCGCTGCCATTTCTACTTCAGGGGTTCATCCCCCCAGATCGCGTCCTGATTGATATAGCCCCGCCGACCAGTAACATCCAGCAGGCACCATCCATTCTCACATTGTGTGATCTTGCCGACAACACCGGTCTCAACACGCCAGATAACCTTGGCATCTCGTTGAGGATTACTCCGCAAAGGTTGTGCCTGCCCTTTTTCGCCCAGCACTATAGCCGTCCTTGAGGCGCTCAATAGCCTGGCGTGCATCCATCCCTGTGCACCGTCGGGATCCTCAACCTTTCGCCATGCCTTGTAGCGTGCCAAAATTTTAATCGGCAGGCGTTCCCTCTTATATATCCACATGGTCGGATATTCAGTGCTCGGCCCAGTGCGCATCCGTGCCTCCGGCTCATCGATAGAAGCCCAATAGGGTGGTTCCTGTTGGGCCATTGCCGGGGAGGACGTCATTGCGGCCGAACCCAGAGCACCAAAAACGAATAGTATTTTCAAATCAAGGTTACGCATGCTTTTAACTTTTACAATCCCCCACAGCCCAGGCCATAAACTGAAAGACGAGCGATCATCAAGCGCCACCTGCTTGACCTCATGTAAAATTCAGGCATAGCGATGGCCCTATGGCTGAAACATCCCAAACTGAGACACTCCGCCCCGCAAAACCGCGCGTCATTGTAACACGTGAACTGGCCGATGCGATCCACGATCGAATGGGGGAACTGTTTGATGTCGTTCCGAATTTAACTGATCGGGCCTTTACGCGAGACGATCTCATCGCCGCCATGGCCGATTGCGATGTGCTGGTTCCGACTGTCACCGATCATATTGATGCCGAGATGATTGCCGGCGCACCGGAACGGCTCAAGCTGATCGCCAGCTTTGGCGCCGGTGTTGATCATATTGATCTGGCGGCTGCCCGTGCGCGCAAAATTCTTGTTACCAATACGCCGGGAGTATTTACGGAAGATACGGCCGATATGACCATGGCGCTTATCCTGTCTGTGCCGCGGCGTTTGGCAGAGGGTGAAAAACTCATGCGCTCTGGACAATGGAAGGGCTGGAAGCCTTCGGGCATGCTTGGCCATTGCATCGGCGGCAAAAAGCTGGGCATCATCGGCATGGGCCGTATTGGCCAGGCTGTTGCGCGCCGGGCTTCCGGTTTCGGATTGTCAGTCGTCTACCACAACCGCCGTCAATTGCCGCCGGCGGTCGAAGAGTCGCTCAACGCCAGCTATGTCGATGATCTGGATGAACTGATCCGTACCTGTGACATTATCACTATCCATTGCCCGCACACCCCCCAAACACATGAATTGATCAACGCCGAGCGGATTGCCATGATGAAGCCATCCACATACCTGATCAACACGGCTCGCGGCGAACTGATTGATGAAAATGCGTTGATCGAAGCACTCCAGAAAGAGAACATAAGCGGCGCAGGCCTGGATGTTTACACACAAGAGCCCGCGGTCGACGAGCGTTTTCTGACGCTAAAAAATGTTGTGCTGTTGCCCCATATGGGCAGCGCTACTTTCGAAGGACGAGAAGCATCGGGTGAGCGAGTCATTGCCAATATCCGCGTATGGGCCGACGGACACAGACCGCCAGATCAGGTGTTGGAAGGCTGGGCCTGAACTCTTACCCGCCGTCCGCAATAGTTCGCGGTTGAGTCCCGTCCCGTTCACGACTAGAAAACCTCAAAATATGATTCGCAGAAGCGGGTCGGCGTAATAAAATACTGTGTTCAGGGGACTTCATGAAATATCTGAGTAAAATTCTCATCGCTGGCGTTGCGGCCGTTCTGGCAAACGTTCCGGCAGCAGCACAAGAAGTCGTCGATCCAGCCACTGATGTGGCCAATAGTGGTGATACTGCCTGGATATTAACCTCTACCGCTCTCGTTTTGTTGATGACGCTTCCCGGCCTTGCTTTATTCTATGGTGGGCTGGTCAGATCCAAGAACTTCCTCTCGGTGCTTATACAATGCATGGCCGTGGCCGGTATCACCTCCGTTTTGTGGGTTATCGCCGGTTACACACTGGCATTTGGTCAAGTTACAAATGGTATTTTAGGTAATGGTATCAATTGGATGCTTGGTAATCTTGGTAATGTTCGTGAAGGAACCACCATACCGGAATCTGCCTTTGCCATGTTCCAGATGACTTTTGCGGTGATTACCCCTGCCCTGATGGTTGGCGCCTGGGTTGATCGTGCGCGCTTTGGCTGGGTCGTGGCTTTCTGTTCGCTCTGGCTGCTGGTAGTATATGCACCCGTTACCCACTGGGTTTGGGGCGGCGGCTGGCTTTCCAGTCTTGGTGTACTCGACTTTGCCGGTGGAATCGTGGTCCACACCACGGCAGGCGTATCAGCGCTTGTTGTCGCGATCATGATGGGCAAGCGGATTGGCTGGCCGAAAACACTGATGCTGCCGCATAGCCCTGCCTTGACGGTCGCGGGTGCAGGCTTGCTCTGGGTCGGGTGGTTCGGATTTAACGGTGGCTCTGCCCTGACCGCAACAGACGATGCATCTTCCGCGATTATCAACACCCATATCGCGGCTTCCATGGCAGCTTTGGTCTGGATTTTGATCGAGCGGATCAAAGTCGGAAAATCAACCGCTGTTGGTGTCGCAACCGGCGCGATTGCGGGCCTTGCCACCATCACTCCGGCGGCTGGTTTCGTCGGCCCGGGAGCATCGATCGTGATTGGCGCGGCGGCAGGTTTCGTCTGTTTCTTTGCGGTTGGCCTAGTCAAAAATGGCTTTAAAATCGACGACAGCCTCGACGTTTTCGCAGTTCACGGCGTCGGCGGCATGTTGGGTTCTCTGCTGCTGGCTCTTTTCATCAGCGAAGGCCTTGGCGGCACGGGCTATGGCGATGATATGGCCTTTGGCAGCCAGTTTGTTGCCCAGCTTATCGGTGTCGGCGTTGTGGCCATTTGGTCTGCCATCGCTACTGCGATCCTCGGCTATGGAATCAGCTTCATCCTTCCAATGCGGGTGAATGAAGATGACGAACGCGATGGTCTGGACATTGCCAGCCATGGTGAACGGGCGTGGGACTTAGACTAAAGACCTAAACCAAAAAAACGTGAGATCCGGTGGCCAGCTTCGTTGACCAACGGAACGAACGGTTTGTTCTAACTGGCTGAAAAGGCCTTCCAACCGACATAAGCCAGAAATGGCAGACCAATCAGGTCAGCAATGGCAATCGCGCGCAAAGTGTCGGGTTGGCCATAGATGCCATAGATGACGAGAAAGCTGATCATCGAAAGCGCCGTTAGAGTGACTGCCAGTTTGCGTACATCGGGATCAAAAGCCGCCCATAGGCAGGCGACAACTATCACTCCGAACAAAGCAGCGCGATGTTGTAGCAAAGCGAAATTCATACCATCCGGCGCTACGCCATATAGGCGAGTGATCAGTGACGGAGCAAAAAAGGCAGTGAATGGCGGCAAGTGGATAAGAATGCCCAGAACAATCCAGCAAGCCCGTTCCAACATGATACCGCTCCCGCTTGTTATAGTGTCATATGCAAAAACTGATTAAATGGACTCGCAATATAATCCCCAAAAGCAGGCCCATTTTCGAAACCGCGTTTGCGATAGAGGTGAAGAGCTGGTTCAAACTCTTTCCCCGATCCCGTTTCAAGGCTCAGCGTTCTATATCCGCGCCGTTTTGCTTCGGCAATTATGTGGTTGAGAATTGACAAACCCACACCTTTCCGAACGTGCTTCGGATTCGTTCGCATGGATTTGATTTCACCAGCTGTGCCAGACAGTTGTTTCAGCGCGCCAACGCCCAAGAGAACACCCCGCTCCCATGCGGCCCATACAGTCACATCGAGCGCCTTCAAGCCGGAAAGGTCAAGCGCATAGACGCTGCCTGCGGGAGAATTTTTGTGCATGTCGGACAGATGGATGGCCAGCAGATCCTGAACCGCCTGCCCTGTCAGATCATCTGGCCGAATTTCCATGAGTCGATCGCTTTCCTACTATCATCCGCGATGATATATACAGTTCGAGCACTTGGACAGTTTAAATCAATTGTTTCTGATTGTTACACGGCCGACCTGCTGGAACATATAGCGTTCCAAATAGCGCAAAATGCAGTGTGATGTGTGTGAACTTTGAAACGAGAAAGCTGAATTACGGTTTAAGACGTCAGTGTCAGGGTCCGCAGAATTTCTGTATCCAAAGCATCAGCGAAGCGGCACCCGGCCTGCTTTGTTTTCTGCCAAACCAAAGTGGCTTTGACCGGCACATGTTTGTTGACGGTGACGGTTACTTTCTCGCCTTCCTGAAACACGGCGTCGGCTTCAAACCGGCATCCGTATATCGAAATATCCAGCAAGGTAGCAACGATGGATTTATTCCCGCTGCGTTTCAGCGATGCACTGGAAACGGTCACTTCATGGCGGGGCACAGCACGCCGGTTCAATGCTGCCGGCTCCACTCTACGGTATCTTGTCGACTTTAACGCCACGTCTACCCTCCTGCCAATTTCCACCCACCTGTATCGACAGGTAAACGGAAAAAGGTATCAAAAGGTTAACAGCGTTAAAGCATGACTATTCCCCGGTCAGGATGCGATCTACCAGCTGTTTGACCGTTGGAACAAAGCCATTGGAATAGAAAGGATCTTTACCGAAATTATAAGCTCCGTGCCCGGCGAACATCAAATGCTCTTCCACAGGAGATCCATGAACAATTTCCTGCAGTGACTTTTGAATACAAAAACTTCGCGGGTCCGCGAGTCGCCCGGTGCTGAAATTGTCATGGTCTTTCCAGGAAGAAAAACCGCAATGGGACAAACAACCCATGCAATCGGCCTGATCCTTGCGGATCATTTTGGCTTCCTCCGGTGTGGTGAAGACGATTGTGTTATCCGGCGTCTTCAGCGCCATGGTGAACCCCAACCCATCCCATTCCCGGGCACGGAGCAGGTCATTGCGCGTGACCCAGAAATTTTTGCCCTTCACGCCGACATCCAGTTGATGGGTATGTTCGCCTGCTTTCTCGGTCGAATAGGGAATCTGACGTTCGGACCGTGCTTCCAGACTGCGAAGAAACTCATTTCGCACCGCCGATGAATAGAAACCGGTGGGCGAAAACTTGTGCAGCAGGACATCTCCTTCCTTGATTTTAATCAGTTCATTCTTCCAGCTGTCGGGGATCGGACTCTCTTTCGTAAGAAGAGGGCGGGTGCCGAATTGGAAAGCAATCTGCCCCAGCTCATCATTATCGATCCAGTTATCCCAGTCCTTTAGAGCCCAAACACCGCCTGCCATGATGATGGGGACGCTATCAGCAATTCCTTCACCGCGCATAGTCTCACGTAGCGCCTTGACCCGAGGATATGGATCTTCCGGTTTACGAGGGTCTTCAGCATTGCTGAGACCATTGTGTCCGCCAGCCAACCAAGGATCTTCATAAACGACGGCAGCCATAAGATCAGAAACTTTATGATAAGCCCGCTTCCACAAGGCACGAAATGCGCGAGCGGAGCTGATAATCGGGAGATAATTCACGCCATATTGCTGGGCAATTTCCGAAAGCTTGTAAGGCATACCGGCACCGCAGGTGACGCCCGCAACCATGCCCTTGGTCTGTTCCAAAACGCCGTGCAACACTTGTTGCGCGCCGCCCATTTCCCAAAGCACATTGATATTGATTGCACCCTTGCCATTGGACATTTCAAAGGCCCTTGTCACCTGTGCAACCGCGCCATCAATTGCATATTTGACAAGCTCTTCATGCCGTACGCCGCGGGTTTTGCCATGATAGATTTGCGGGATGACATTGCCATCCGCGTCATAGCTATCCGCATTAACGGCCGAAACAGTGCCGATACCGCCAGCAGCTGCCCAGGCCCCGGAACTGGCATGATTGGTCGCGGCAACCCCTTTTCCGCCCTCAATCAATGGCCAAACTTCACGGCCATTATACTGGATAGGTTTGACCCCTTTAAACAATATACTCTCCTATATACCCCAAGCGTGTCTTATAGACGGCGCATGTCAAATTGTGCGAAAAAATGAGCGAATACCCAAAACTATTTTTCATTATAAAATCCTAAGCAAATTTTGGTCGCCCGAGCGCATGACCATATAGCAGCGCATAACGTGCCAACATCTTGCTTTCATTGTACTCCGCCTGAGCCTTCATCCGGTTTTGCGCGCCAATGTCCTGCCGTAACTGCTCATGCTGGATCAATGTCGTTAAGGCTTCGGCAAACTGCGCTTCATCTTCCACGGGTTTTATGAAGCCCTGATTGGCCTGACATACCATAGATTTTACATCTCCGACATCTGTAGCCGCAACAGGCAGGCCAGCCGCCATCGCTTCGATCAGAGATATAGGGAATTGCTCACTGTCAGAGGATAATGCAAAAATGTCGAATAGTCCGATATAGCGCGCGGGATCCGTCTGAAATCCGGGCATTAGCAGACGATCGGCCATTCCGCGCTGCTGCGCCTCTGCCAGAATGGCCTCTTTTTCAGGCCCCTCACCAACAATCACAAGCCGGACATTGTCTCCTGCTTCGGCGCAAGCTCGCACCAACCGCGGCAAGTTTTTGACCGCCCGAAGTCCCGCCAAAGTCCCGACGACTACTTCGCCTTTTGCCTTTTTAAACCCTGGAATCGCACCGCGTTGCGGTTTTTTATCGAACCGCTTCACATCAATACCGTTGGGAATACGGTGCACTTTGTCTTCGGGCTGCTTCCAGACTGATTGCGCGATGTTCTGAAGTCGCTCAGATGGCACCACCAGCGCCTGGCTCCCGCCCAGTGCAAATTTCCGGAACAAGTTGCGCTTCCAGTTCAGCTTTTTGCGCTCATCTTCGTTGAAGCCATCTTCATGGTGGATGAGCGGAGGCAATCCTTCGACCCGGGCAAAGAGAGTCCGAGCCATAACGCCGTCCATTGAACCCCAGTTATAAGACAGGATCAGATCAAATTGCCGATAATAATCAACCAGTTCACGATAGCGCTTCAAGGACGGTTTGCCCGACAATAATGGCGCATCCTTTGGAAAGCTGACCTTGATCTTGCTGTCAATCGCATCGCGCGCCGAAAGACTATCGGGTTCAGCGGACAGGATGGTATGCTGCGCCTGCGCGCCGAAGTGATTCATCAGCCTGACCGCCCGCGCTTCTTTGCCGCCAAGATTGAACGTGCTGTGCAAATGCAAGATTCTGGAGGGTTTCATTGATTATGCCGGCTATCGTTAACGTCAGGAAAAATCAATCGACCCGTTGGAGCAACGCGGCAATCGCGTCAAGCGATGCCTGCTCCTCCAATGTCGGCGCATGCCCTACCCGCGGGACCGTGACCAGCTCCGCCTTGTTCAGTTTATCGAGCATTTTTTGGGCGGTCGCTTCGCTGAAAAGATCGGACAATGCTCCTCGCAAGATAAGCGTCGGCACGTTTTCGAGCGCCTCCAGTGCGCGCCAGATCGCTTCATTGCCCCCGCCCTTGCCTTCAAATGGCTCCGATATCTTCATATCATAATCCAGCTTAATCCGGCCGGAGCTGTTCATTCGATAGAGTTTCTTTGAAAAGGCTATCCATTCTTTCAAGCTATAGTCGGGATGAATACCGCGACTTTCCTCAGCCTTGTCGCGCGCAGCATGCGCCCAGGTTTCAAAACTGCGACCTTGTCCAAGATTTTCACCGATACGGTCCAATCCGCGTTGATCGACATCAGGACCGATATCATTCAATAATGCACCGGCTACCCGTTCCGGATGTCGGGATGCCATGATCATAGTGACAATCCCGCCCAGTGACGTACCAAAAAATATTGCTGTTGACAGTTCGATGTCATCCATAAGTCTGACTACATCGGCAACATAGGTTTTCGCGTTATAGCTTGCGCTATCCTTGGCATATTCGCTCTCGCCCCGCCCGCGCAGATTGATCATGATGATCCGGCGTTTTCCACCAAGCCAATCGCCAAGATGCTCAAAGTCCCGAACATTGCGTGTCAGTCCAGGAACACAGATTACCGGTATTTGCGTATCATCGCCGGGATAGTCACGATAATGCAGCTTCAAACCATCTTCGGATTCCCAGTACTTGTCGTCATAGCTGCCCTGATCGATCATAAATGTCGTGCGTCCCCCGGTTCTTACTTGCCGCGCTCTCTATTCATCCCCACTATTGAGCAATGGCATATAAACCGCAAGCTGAACCGGCAAAATCACCCTATCGCCCCGATGTAAAGATAACCCAGCTGGGTGAAAAAATTGGTGATCCGGTTCAAGCGTCCAAGTTTCCGCGCCATGAACTGCGCTTCCGCAATGATCGCTGGGACCAAACGATTGGCCTTTCCGACTTGAGCGAAGACGAATGGATCGATCATTTCGGTCGTTTCCAGCCCCTTGCCGACAATCTCAACCCGCCCTTGGCCCTGCGCTATCATGGCCATCAGTTCCGCAACTACAATCCGGAGATAGGCGATGGACGCGGATTTCTGTTCGCACAAATGCGTGACCATGAAGATCGTCTGATGGATCTCGCCACCAAAGGATCCGGCACCACCCCGTGGAGCCGTTCGGGCGATGGCAAGCTAACTCTGAAGGGCGGAGTGCGTGAGATACTCGCCACCGAAATGCTGGAGGCTTTGGGTGTAGACACATCTAAGACGTTCTCATTGGTCGAGACGGGCGAAGAATTATACCGCGGTGACGAGCCCTCACCGACACGATCTGCAGTGATGACCCGGCTGAGCCACAGCCATATTCGCTTTGGCACATTTCAGCGGATCGCAGCAGAACAGAATGAAGACTTGATGCACAAGCTGGTCGATTATTGTCTGACCCATTTCTATGGTGGTGCCAAGACAGACGATCCCGCCATTGAGTTGTTTCAAAACGTCGCCGACAGAGCCGCGCAATTGGCCGCTAGTTATATGACAGCGGGATTTGTGCACGGCGTTCTTAACACAGACAACATCAATATTACGGGAGAAAGTTTCGATTACGGTCCATGGCGCTTCACCCCTTATTGGGAACCAGGGTTCACCGCAGCCTATTTTGATCAGGAAGGGCTCTATTGTTTCGCCCGACAACCAGAAGCGCTACATTGGAACCTTGCACAATTGGCAAGTGCGTTGAGATTGATCTGTGACAGCGATCCGTTGGTTGAAACACTGGAAGGTTTTCCCAAAGCATATGGCACCGCATTCACCGAGCATTTCTGCTGGCGTCTGGGCGTCAAAAGTGAAGGCTTTGAAAGGGACAAACCCCTCGTCATGGCGGCAGAGCAGGCCTTAACCCAGAAAGCCGTGACAATTGACCGGTTCTTTTTCGACTGGGGTCGGGATTCTCTACCGAAAGACGAAAGTTATGAGGCCAACGAATTCGCGACTTTTCGGAAAGAGATGGACAAACGCAAGCGCGCACGGTCATCCGATCATCAGTATTGGCAATTGGATGCACCCTGCTCCATGCACATCGAAGAAGTCGAAGCAATCTGGGATGCCATTGATCAAAAAGACGATTGGCAACCGTTAACCAGAAAAGTTGAGGCAATACGAGATATGGGCAAGGCATTACGGGGACTGTAAAGCGAAGTAACCGTTCGTATGAGACGAAGCGAATAAAAACAGGTTTATAGTTACTGGATTTTTAAGCTGTATCAGCTAGTTGGTATTGCAACTAATAAAGCGACATTCCGCTTGCCTGCTTGAATATTGTATCGGAACGATTGTGACTGAATTTACATCAATAGAACCAGCCACTGGCGCGATTTTGTGGAAAGGGCAATCTGGCGATGCCGATGCAGCGGTCGCCGATGCGAGGACGGCTTGGCCGACATGGGCAGCTCTTCCGGTTACCAAACGTATCGAGGCCGTGCGTCGATATGCCAATCAAATTCGCGGGCAAGCAGAAGAACTGGCTGAGCTGATTTCCCGCGAAACCGGAAAACCTATTTGGGAATCACGAACCGAAGTGGAATCGGTCGTCAAAAAGATCGATATCTCGGTCACGGCCTATGCAGAGCGCACGCCGCAACGCCAGCTGTCCAGCCAACCCAATATGCGTGCTGCACTGCGGCACAAACCGCATGGAGTCCTGGCAGTCCTTGGCCCCTACAACTTCCCTGCGCACCTGCCTAATGGTCATATTGTCCCTGCCCTGATTGCAGGAAATACAGTTGTGTTCAAACCTTCAGAGAAAACACCAGCGGTGGGACAATTTCTTTTTGATGCTTTCAAGAAAGCAGGACTGCCAAGTGGCGTTGTCAACATTGTGCAGGGTGGGCCTGAGGTTGGCAAACAGCTTACCGCGAACGATGATATTGATGGTCTGTTATTCACGGGATCCGCCCAAACCGGCGTTGCGCTCAATCGACAATTTGCCAATCGACCCAACAAGATATTGGCGCTCGAAATGGGCGGCAATAATCCGATCATCGTCTGGGACACGGACGATATTCACAGTGCAGCGGTATTGGTTGTGCAATCGGCTTTCCTCTCAGCCGGGCAGCGCTGCTCCGCGGCAAGTCGGATGATTGTCAAAGACGAACTCTATGACCGCGTGGTCAAAGAAGTTAAGCGCATTGCGGACAGGTTGATTATCGACGAGCCCTTTAGCAAACCGGCGCCTTTCATGGGGCCTGTGATTGACAACGATGTCGCTGATGGTCTTACTGAAAGCTTTCTGACATTGATGAGCCATGGCGGTCGCCCGATCAAACATATGGCGCGGCCACTGGATGATCGCCCGTTTCTCACGCCCGGGATTATCGATGTCACGGCCATGGAAGAACGCCTGGATATCGAATTGTTCGGGCCGATATTGCAAGTCATTCGCGTCGCTGATTTTGAGGAAGCAATCGCAGAAGCCAACAACACGCGATACGGCTTGTCCGCGGCCCTTGTCGGTGGAACCGCGACGCAATATGACCAATTCTGGTCCAATAGCCGCGCCGGTATTGTAAACTGGAACAAGATGACGGTTGGAGCGTCCTCCGAAGCGCCATTTGGCGGCATCGGCCTTTCCGGCAATCACCGGTCGAGCGCCTATTATGCAGCCGACTATTGCGCTTATCCGGTAGTTTCGATGGAAGCCGAGCAAACGCGGGCATCCATTGGCATCGGATTGAAAGACGAAGACCGGACAGAAACCGAAACCGCAGCTGAAGTCTCTGGTCAATAGTATATCTTAGGTCGCTAAAAAAACTTCTGCTTTGAAAATCGCCGCTTACCCGAGCATATCGGTTTCATGGAAACCAAAGAACCTTCTATACCGCAAGCCCAGTCTGCCGATGGCACGGTCTATCTCGTCGGTGCTGGCCCCGGTGATCCGGAGCTGCTGACACTGCGCGCTGCACGTTTGTTGTCCGAAGCTGATATCATCGTCCATGACGGTCTAGTGAGTTCGGACATACTTGATATGGCGCCGGCGACAACCCAACGGGTATCCGTAGCCAAGCAGCGGTCCCGCCACAGCCTGGCACAGGACCAAATCAACGCGTTGCTGATTGCCGAAGCGAAAAAGGGGCACAAAGTTGTTCGCCTGAAAGGGGGAGATCCCTTTATTTTTGGTCGCGGCGGCGAAGAGGCCAGTGACTGCATCAAAGCCGGCGTACAAGTGGAAGTTGTTCCCGGTATCAGCGCTGCTCTCGGCTGTGCGGCGCAGGCAAAAATGCCTCTCACCCATCGTGATGCATCCAGCGCTGTCTCGTTTGTTGCAGGACAATGCAAAGGCTTGTCAGATCAAAACTGGTCCGGATTGGCCGGTAAAGGACGCACACTGGTTATCTACATGGGCGTTGCCAATGCCGAAGCGATTGTTGAAAAACTTATCGCAGACGGCGCCGCGCCCGACTTGCCGGTTGCCGTGCTGGAAAACGGAACGCGGGACAGTTTCCGGGCCCTCCAGACATTGCTGACTGATCTTGGTGATCTTGTTCAACGGGAACAAGTGAAGAGCCCTGCCCTGTTGGTGGTTGGCGAAGTCGCTCGCTACGGCGATGCAACGGATAAATTTCTTGAATATGCGCAAATGGCGGGAGTTGAATTTTGAAAATACTGACGGGAAATGACCTCAAAACGGGCGACGTCACATGGTGGACTGGCAGCGACTGGTCTCGCCATGTCGAAGATGCTGTTGATGTCGGCGAGAATTTCGAATCTATCCTGCACGAAGAAGAGGCCGCCCGCCGGGTCAATGTCCCCTATGCCATTGAAGCAGAGATGACCGACGACGGCCCGCGTCCCGCCCATATCAAAGACCGTGTGCGCGCTCTTGGACCAACTGTAAGACCGGATTTAACACTAAAGCCAGCCGACCCTGAGGCTGGAAACTGGGTGATATAAGCATGTATCAATATGATAAATATGACCAGCAGATGGTCGATACGCGGGTTGCGGAATTTCGCGATCAGGTCGAACGCCGCCTTGCCGGAGAACTGACCGAAGACCAGTTCAAACCCCTGCGCTTGATGAACGGGCTTTATCTGCAGCTGCACGCCTATATGCTGCGCGTGGCCATTCCCTATGGCACGCTGAACAGCAAGCAGATGCGAATGCTGGGCCACATCGCACGTAAATATGACCGTGATTATGGGCATTTTACCACCCGTCAGAATATTCAGTATAACTGGATCAAGTTGGAAGATGCACCCGACATTCTGGCCGACCTGGCTTCCGTCGAGATGCACGCAATCCAAACTAGCGGCAACTGCATCCGCAATATCTCCTCTGACCAATATGCTGGCGCAGCGGCCGACGAAATTGCCGATCCACGTCCTTGGGCAGAAATCCTGCGTCAATGGTCGAGCTTCCACCCGGAATTCTCGTATCTGCCACGCAAGTTTAAAATTGCCGTCATTGCCAGTGATGAAGACCGTGCGGCAATGCGCCTGCATGATATCGGCATCCAACTCGTTCACAAGAACGGTGAACTCGGCGCGAAATTCTATGTCGGCGGCGGTATGGGCCGAACACCAATGATCGCTCCTGAAATCCGCGACTTTGTGCCAGCAGATGAACTGATCAGCTATGCCGAAGCATGCCTGCGGGTCTATAACCGTTATGGTCGGCGCGATAACAAGTACAAGGCGCGCATCAAAATTCTCGTCCACGAACTGGGCAAGGAAGAATATACCCGTCAGGTTGAAGAAGAATTCGCTCATATGAAGACATTGGGCCTGAACCCGCCAGTAGAAGAACTGGCGCGAATTACCGAATATTTTGCTGATCCGGCTTTTGACACCAGCGCCAGCGATGAGCTCGATCTGTCCGATCCGGATTTCAAACTGTGGGTCGATCAGAATACGGTTGCGCACAAACAACCCGGCTATGCTATCGCAACGATCAGCTTGAAGCCGAAAGGCGGCATCCCCGGCGATGCTTCATCGGCGCAGATTGATCTAATGGCCGATCTGGCGGAGCAATATAGTTTTGATGAACTGCGCGTCACCCATAGTCAGAACATCGTTCTACCACATGTCAAGAAGAGCGATCTATATGCTCTGTGGCAGAAACTGGATGAAGCTGATTTGGCGCCTGCCAACCTCGACCTGATCACCGACAGCATCGCCTGCCCCGGTCTGGATTATTGCAGCCTTGCCAATGCGCGCTCCATTCCGCTGGCACAGAAGATCAGTGAACGTTTCGCCGATCTCGGTCGCCAGCGTGAACTGGGCGAGCTGAAGCTGAAAATCTCGGGCTGCATCAATGCCTGCGGACATCACCATGCCGGCCATATCGGTATATTGGGCGTCGACCGGAAAGGGACGGAAAATTATCAGTTGCTGCTGGGCGGCTCTGCTGCCGAGGACACTAGCCTCGCCAAAATCACCGGCCCCGGCTTTGATGAGGACGGCGTGATCGATGCCATTGAAACCGTGACTGACCTGTATCTGAAAGAACGGCAGGAGGATGAGCGATTTATCGACACCTATCGCCGTGTCGGCATGGCTGCTTTCAAGGAGGCTATCTATGGTTGAGGCAATCCGTTTTCGTGACGACGACGTGCATGAAGAACCAGCGGTTTCGCTCGATGCATTTCTGGATCAGTCAAACGCCACCGCCGTTCGGATAGAGGCAGGCGAAGACGCCCGGCTGCTGCTTCCGCTATTGGATCGCTTGGCATTGATCGAAGTCGACTTCCCCGTCTTCGGCGACGGCCGAGGCTACTCCGCTGCGCAAATTCTGCGTGAAGCAGGCTACAAAGGCGAATTGCGGGCAAGTGGTGATGTATTGGTGGATCAAATCGCCTATATGCGACGCTGTGGCTTTGATGCTTTCGCTCCGGACGCTCCAATTGATGCCAGAGTCATGGATAAGGCGCTGGAACTCTATGAAGAGGTTTATCAGAGCACGACAGACAGCCGTGCGCCCATCTGGAAACGTCGTCATGGGTGAACCAGCTCGCAAAATCGATATAATCGACGCACGTCCTGACTTTACACAGGCAGACGCCGATGCCCTGAACGCGCGCTTTGAGGGCGTTCATGCCTCAGCAATGCTGAAGGCCCTTTTCAAAGAAGGTGGACTTGGCGAGATTGCGGTTGTTTCTTCTTTCGGAACAGAAAGCGCGGTTCTGCTGCATCTGGTTGCGCAGGCAGATCCCTCTATTCCGGTGACTTTTGTCGATACGCTGAGAATGTTTCCCGAAACGCTGGAATATCGCGAGACGCTGATCCAAACGCTGGGAATCCAAAACGCAAATGTCGTAAAGCCAGACCCCGTCGTACTCGCTGCCAAGGATGAGAATGAACTTCGGTGGTCTTTTGACCCGGATGGCTGCTGCGAGATCCGCAAGGTCGAACCATTGGCCCGCGCCAAGGCCAGTCTCAACAGCTGGATATCCGGCCGCAAAGCCTTTCAATCAGTCACCCGACAAAATCTCCCCCGCTTCGAAGTCGAAGACGGTCGATTAAAAATCAATCCGTTGGGCGACTGGGTCAAAGATGATCTCGAAGCCTATTTTGAAGAACATGACCTGCCCCGCCATCCACTGGAAGCGCAAGGCTATCTCTCGGTTGGCTGTGCCCCCTGCACTTCCAAAGTCAAACCTGGAGAAGACCCACGTGCAGGCCGCTGGCGGGGTTGGGACAAAACCGAATGCGGTATCCATGAGGATGTCACGCCGTTGCCAGTAGCAGATGACGATGAAAGTGGCGCGAACGATCCTATCTTTTAATTCGCCCTACTGTTTTCCCGCTAGGCCATTTTAGGTGCGTACCAGGCTGAGCATTTGTAACAGGAAAAAGCGCTATTCCTCTGAAAAGGACGCCTTGCTAGCCGCACAAGACGCTGACTTTCCATTAAGACCCTATCGCTGTGACCGATGCCGTAAATTCCATCTGACTAGCCGCACCAAGGGCAAAAGAATAGCACGGCCGGCAAGTTAACCTGCTACGGTTCGTAGATATCAGCCAACATCGTCCGGATGCCGATATACAAAACGAAAAGGCCACATATGCTGAAGGCTTGAAGGCACAAACCCGATATCAGATAGGCTCGACTCCTCTATTACCAACTGATCCGTCTCTGGATTCCAAAGGCGGGTTACCGCGTGATCAGAGGATGTAAAAATCCGAGCTGCCCGGTTTTGTGGCAGTACAGGACTTTTCCTGTTTATTACATGACCGCACGCATAATCCGCGTTCCCGAGCTTCATGATCTGCCTGAAACCGGCAGTCCGCGACATGTTCCATATAGCAGAAAAGCGTGTCGTTTTTTGTAAGCGAACGGAACCCTGAATGATGGTCACGCCCAGCTGGTCGTTAACATTATAATCCAGACAGCCATCAGGCTTTTTGTCGAATAACGAAAACCTGGCCGAACGGGCATTTAGACCTAGATATTCGTTATTATACGCGATGACAGCATCTGAATCATTCCACAAGTTCAGGCATAATGTTCCCCAGTCATGCCGCGTGCCCATGGCAATAGGCAAAGCAAAGGGGGAAGCGGCCAGCACTTCACCCTCTTTCTCACTGACCAGAACAAAAAACTGTAACTCGTGATGAGCCCCCATGCTGGCATCTTCAAAATTTGCCATGATGAAACCGGCTGCTGCTGCTCCCGAAGCCGTTTTTACAGGAAAAACAGATTCATCGGCGATCATTAATTGCAGCATATCAAAATCCACGCTGCCAAATATCAAGAGACCCTCACCATCATAAACATGATAGGGAGTCGGTGCCGCTCCGGTTGAGAGACTTATTTCACCAGATAGCGGATTATCCTGAAATATCGGGTGATTCAAAGCCATTAAGATACCGCCTGAGAGGCAAAGAACCGACAACCGTTGGAGTACATATCAGTACTCAGTACTAATAATCATCCGGCCCATCACCATAAGCCAGATCGCCAAATTTCGTGAACTCGCTGAGGAAGCTCAGCTGGATATTACCGGTGGAACCCTGACGGTTTTTGGCAACGATAACGGTCGCCTTGCCCACCTTGCTTTGATGGTCAGTTTCCCAAGCGAGATATTTCGCTTTTTGCTCCTCGGTTGAATTCTCATCCGGGTCATCCGGTTTTACAGCAAGATGATAATATTCGTCGCGATAGATGAACATCACAATATCGGCGTCCTGCTCGATCGAACCGGACTCACGCAAATCGGATAGCTGGGGGCGCTTGTCTTCGCGGCTTTCCACCTGACGCGAAAGTTGGGAGAGGGCGACCACCGGGCAATTCAGTTCCTTGGCGAGAGTTTTCAGGCCTCGGCTAATCTCCGAAATTTCGTTGACGCGATTATCATTGGCACGACCAGACCCTTGCAACAGCTGCAGATAATCGACCACGATCAGGTTGATGCCACTGCGCCGCTGCAGACGCCGCGCCCGCGTGCGCAGGGCTGCAATGGTCAGACCGGGCGTATCATCGATATAGAGCGGCAAATCCTGCAATTCCCGGGAAGCCAGCGCCAAGCGGTGCATTTCATCCCGGCTGATCGCACCCATGCGCAGTTTTTCTGAACTGATTTCAGCCTGTTCGGAGAGAATCCTCGTTGCCAGCTGATCGGCCGACATTTCCAGACTGAAAAATGCGGTCTTGGCACCCAGCGAATCTTCAGGTTCAATTCCGTCCTGAACATCGCGGCGATAGCGATTGGCGGCATTAAACGCGATATTGGTCGCAAGCGATGTTTTGCCCATACCGGGGCGTCCCGCCAGAATCAGCAAATCCGATTTGTGCAAACCGCCCATTTTAGCGTTGAGGTCTGTCAGGCCGGTGGTGATACCCGAAACCTTGCCGCCACTATTAAACGCGCGTTCTACGTTATTTAGTGCCTCGGTGGAGGCAGCCAGGAAAGATTTGACACCACCCTCCTGCGCTTCACCCTCGGAAACACGGTAGAGAGAGGATTCCGCTTCTTCGATCTGGGTTTTGGGATCGACCGTCTCGCTGGTGTCCAGTGCATTGTCGACCAAGGTTCGCCCTACATTGACCAATTCACGCAGCAGAGCCAGATCATATATCTGATCGGCAAAATCACGCGCACCAATCAAGCCCGCTCCGTCGCCAGTCAACTTGGCAAGATAGGACGGCCCACCTAACACTTTCATCGCCTCATCGGCTTCAAAATAGGGCTTAAGCGTAACTGGCGTTACAACCATGTTGCGATCAAGCAGCTTTAGAGCTTGCTCGTATATACGGCCATGCAGCGGTTCATAAAAATGCTCTGGCCGCAATTTGATTTGGACGTCTTCGGCCACGCGGTTGTCAATCAACAACGCACCCAGAAACGTTGCCTCTGCCTCGACATTGCGCGGCAGGCGCTGGGATTCTTCTTCTACTGCATCAAAACGAACTAGCTCGGCCATGTTCTTATCATCCACGCTCAGGCGGTTCAGAGCAAGTCCGTTCCCGGTAAATTTTAAAATCAGGCGGGGACAGTCTTGTGGATAAATGCCTTTTGTTTTTCTGCCGCACTGCAAAAAAACTTGTCCTAGCCCCAGCGCTGCGGCAACAGAGCTGAAATGTCCGATCCGCGCATCATAAATGTTGAACTCGACGAAGCCACCATCTTGTGGCGCAATGCCGATATCGAGCAGGAACGACGTATTGCGATCTTCGATCTAATTGAAGAAAACCACTTTAAACCCTTGCGCGAACATGATGATGGATATGCAGGACCTTATAAACTGCATCTGAGTGTGCAGGAAGGCCGACTGGTTTTTTCGATAGCCCGTGAAAATGGAGAGCCGCTTGAAACCCTGATCCTTGCATTAGGTCGATTTCGCCGCCCCATCCGCGATTATTTCGCAATTTGCGACAGCTATTATCAAGCCATTCGCAAAGCCACCGCCCAAGAGATCGAGACGATCGATATGGCACGGCGCGGCGTGCATGATCATGGCGCCGAACTGCTGACCGAGCGACTTGATGGCAAAATAGAGGTTGATTTTAAAACCGCCCGTCGCCTCTTCACTTTGATCTGTGTATTGCATATCAAGAATTAGTCGATTCTCTGCCCGTTGGTGCAGTTGTTCAATCGTCCAGTTGAGTAGCGCGTCAGGGAAATAGGGTGTCCACAAAAAATCGGAAAAATACCGTGCTGCGGTTCGGCCTGATCATCATTGTCCTGCTGATCATCGCCTTTGTGCTGCGCAATATCGCCGTCGGCTGGGCACCGCCAAGAGACCAGTATCCAGTGCAGGGTATTTCGGTAGATGCCAGCAATGGTGAGATTATTTGGCATGTCGCCGGCGCCACAGGCGTCGATTTTGCCTATGTCCTGGCGACCAATGGTGCGGAGGAGCGGGACGCCAATTTCGCCGCCAATATCAAGGGCGCACGCGAAGCAGGCATCCGCTATGGCGCTGTCCATGAATATAGCTTGTGCCGTCTGGCCACCGATCAGGCGACCATGTTTGTGACTACTGTTCCCAGGGAAGAAAACATCCTGCCGCCTGCTGTGCGGCTCGCCTATGACAATGGCTGCAAGGATAGGCCGGGACGTGCTTTGGTGTTGAGTGAGCTCAATACTTTTCTCAACCAGATTGAAGGGCATAGCGGCAAACCCGCTGTCATAATCGTTTCGAAAGAGTTTGAGGAAGATTATAGCATTAGCAGCGGTATCGGCCGCACATTCTGGCTGGAAGGCAACTTCTTTCCGCCCGATTATGCAACTAAGCCGTGGGTTATGTGGCGCGCATCCGATATGCGGCGGATCAGCGGTATCGATGGTCCCGTCAACTGGAATGTTGTGCGTCCCTGAGCTTGCTGGCATGAAGCGAAAAACGTCTTGAGCCCAATTCCCGGAGAAAGAGAAATATGAGCATTTTATCCGACAGGTGGATTCGCCAGGAAGCCCAGCATAGCGGGATGATCGAACCCTTCGTCGAAGGGCAAAAGCGCGATGGCTGCATCAGCTATGGATTGTCTTCTTATGGCTATGACGCCCGCGTGGCCGACGAATTCAAGATTTTCACCAATGTGAACAGCGCTGTCGTTGACCCAAAGAAGTTTGATGCGGATAGTCTGGTCGACCGGAAAACAGATTGCTGTATCATTCCGCCCAACAGCTTTGCGCTCGCCCGCACAGTCGAATATTTCCGAATCCCGCGCGATGTTCTGGTGATCTGCCTGGGTAAGTCAACTTATGCCCGCTGCGGCATCATCGTAAACGTCACGCCGCTGGAACCGGGCTGGGAAGGCCATGTAACGCTGGAATTTTCCAACACCACCCCCCTGCCCGCCAAAATCTATGCCAATGAAGGCGCATGCCAGTTTCTATTCCTGAAAGGCAATGAACCGTGCGAAACCAGCTATGCTGAACGCGCCGGGAAATATATGGGGCAAAGAGGCGTGACTCTGCCAAAACTCTAAGTCATAAGATCGTTTCGAAACAAAACTGATAATAAGGAGGGCCGCGATGTCCGATGCACGGGAATTTGATGTCATAATTTACGGATCAACGGGCTATACAGGCCGTCTGGTTGCCGAATATATGGCAAAACAATATGGTGTCGGCGGCGACGCACCGAAATGGGCCATGGCCGGGCGTTCGATGGAAAAGCTGGAAGAAGTCCGGGGCCTGATCGGTGCCCCCAAGGAAACACCATTGGTTATGGCGGATTCCGATGATGCATCCTCCATCGACATGATGGCAAGCCGGGCCAGTGTCATCCTGACCACGGTGGGTCCTTATCAACTTTATGGCGACGGACTGGTCGCTGCCTGTGTTCAGCATGGCACTCATTATGTCGACCTTTGCGGTGAACCCGGCTGGATGCGTGAGAAGATTGACGAGCATCAGGAAGCGGCTGAAAAATCAGGTGCACAAATCTGTTTTTCCTGCGGTTTTGACTCCATTCCCTTCGATTTGGGCGTGCTGGCGCTGCAGAAAGAGATGGACAAGCGCTTTGGCAAACCCGCAACACGCGTCAAAGGCCGAGTTCGTGCCATGGAAGGCACATTCTCCGGAGGAACTGCGGCTAGTTTGAAAGAAACGATGAAGGCTATTGCTAAAAACCCGGGCCTAGTAAAAATTCTGGCCAGCAGCTTTGGTCTGACACCTGGCTTTGAAGGGCCCGATCAACCGAACATGATGATCCCGAAAGTTGATAAAACGCTCGATAGCTGGGTTGCACCCTTTATCATGGCGCCGATCAACACCAAAAATGTGCATCGCACCAACTTCCTTTTGGATTTCCCATACAGCGAAAACTTCAAATATGATGAGATGGTCGTCACAAGCCCAGGCGAGATGGGTAAACAGGCGGCAGAGATGCTGGCCAAAGCCAATCCGCTAAGCGGTGATGATGCACCAAAGCCCGGTGAAGGTCCGACCAAGGAAGAACGAGAAAATGGCTATTATGACGTCATTTTTCTGGGCGAAACTGCGGATGGTGAGACGGCAAGCCTTTGCGTCAAAGGCGACAAGGATCCCGGCTATGGTTCAACTTCCAAGATGATTGCAGAAGCGGCGCTTTGTATTGCACAGGACGGCAATAAACATGGCGGCGGTATTTGGACACCGGGGGCATTGATGGGCAAAAAGCTGATCAAGCGCCTGGAAGCCAATGCCGGTCTTAGCTTCACAGTGGAAAGCTAGTCTTCTAAATTACCCATTCATCTAAATAGACTATATAGAAAAAAGAGGCGGGCGCTATGATAGCGGCTGCCTCTTAAATTTTTAACAAATGAAACGAAATTCGTTGGCACGATGTTGAAGCGCCTGTTCAAAAAGAAATCGGAACCCCGGCCTCTGGACGTAGCCACCATTCCGGAAGGCCGCCGCGTCTATGCGATTGGAGATATCCATGGCCGCAATGATTTGTTGCAGCAGCTGATCGAAAAAATCATCGATGATGATTCAAAGCGTGGTGATTGCAACAGCGAGATTATTTTCCTTGGTGATCTGGTTGATCGCGGATCGGACAGTGCCGGCGTTATCGAGACCGCAATGACGCTCAAACGCGAACTTGGTGATGTCCGCTTCTTGATGGGTAATCATGAGGAAGTATATCTGAAAGCGGCGACGGGAGATGAAAAAGCAACGCGCTTCTTCAACCGGATTGGCGGCAAAGAAACTATCCTAAGCTACGAGATCAGCATGCGGGAATATATGGATCTCGACAATGCAGCGCTGGCGCAGCGCTTGCCCAACTTGATCCCGGGGCATCATATCGACTTTATCAAAGACTTTGAGAACCAGATTATCGTCGGCGACTATGCCTTTGTTCATGCCGGCATTCGCCCCGGCGTATCGCTTGATGAACAGAAACCGAAAGACTTGCGCTGGATCAGGGAAGAATTCCTGTCAGCGAAAGAACCGCACGAGAAAGTCATTGTCTACGGCCACACGATCAATGATGACGTTGTCGAAAAAGGTAACCGGATCGGCATTGATACCGGGGCCTATTATAGCGAAAAGCTTACCGCTCTGGTGCTGGAAGGCAATCAACGCTGGTATCTCGACACAGCGGACTCACAATAATCATGCAAAAAAACGGCGGAACCTTTGAAGGTCCCGCCGCCGGTTTTTTGGGTAGTGAGCTGAAAAGTCCTAAGCGACCTGAACTTCCGGTCCGACTTCTTCTTCCATGTCGCGAAGGACATAGCCGCGGCCCCATACGGTTTCGATGTAGTTTTCGCCGCCGCAGGCAAGAGCCAGCTTTTTACGCAACTTACAAATAAACACGTCGATAATCTTGAGTTCCGGCTCATCCATGCCGCCATAAAGATGATTGAGGAACATTTCCTTGGTGAGCGTCGTACCTTTGCGCAGGGAGAGCAGCTCAAGCATTGCATATTCTTTACCGGTCAGATGAACGCGGTTGCCATCGACTTCAACGGTCTTGGCATCAAGGTTCACGGCAAGTTTGCCGGTGCGGATAACCGACTGCGAGTGGCCTTTGGAACGGCGCACAACAGCGTGAATGCGGGCGACGAGCTCTTCGCGGTGGAAAGGCTTGGTCACATAATCGTCGGCACCAAAGCCAAAGGACCGCACTTTGCTGTCCATTTCGCTGATACCGGAAAGAATAAGTACTGGCGTCTGCACCTTGGCAACGCGCAGTTTTTTCAGGACATCATAACCATGCATGTCTGGCAGGTTGAGGTCCAGACAGATAATATCATAGTCATAGAGCTTACCCAGATCGAGGCCTTCTTCGCCCAAATCCGTTGTGTATACGTTAAAGCCTTCAGTTGTCAGCATCAGCTCAATTGCCTTTGCAGTTGTTGGCTCATCTTCAATCAGCAGCACACGCATTGGGCAGCCCCTTTTCTTAATTTACGCACCGGCAACGGGTACACTCCCGAAACCCCTCGATCATTTATTAACCATAAGACAGATGAACGTAAAAGGTTAATTTTCAATTAATGTAGGATAAAGCACGAGTCGCAGGCAGCGCCGTGACTCTGTAAGCCGCAGAAATGAGTCGTTTCAGGACTCTGGCAACCTCCGAAAAAAAATTAACTTTTTCTCAGAAAATTGGCCTCAAATTGGCGAAGCAGATGATTTTCAGTGTCTTTTTTGTCGCAAATCACACCGTTTATGCCAGCGAATGGTAACGCATCAAACCGGCGACCACCCTCTATGCCGACCACCATTAATTGAGTAGAGACGCCCAATGTCATTCGATATTCCCGAAAGCGCGATCAGTGAAACCTTCCTTGCCGCATCAGGTCCGGGCGGTCAGAATGTTAACAAGGTCGAGACAGCGGTCCAGATGCGCGTTAACATTTACGCCTTGCGCCTACCTCCGTTTGCATTTCGAAAATTGCGGGACATGGCAGGCCGGAAAATGACCAATGGCGGCGAACTTGTCATCACGGTGCGAGAGCATCGTACGCGGGAAGCCAACCGCTCAGAAGCCCGGAAACGGATAGAAGACATGCTGGTCGACGCGCACAAACGTGACGTTCGCCGGATAAAGACCAAACCTAGCCGTGCCGCCAAGGCAAGACGTGTTGATTCCAAGAAGAAGAAATCAAACGTCAAAAAGATGCGTGGGAAACCAGCTTTGGACTGACCACGACAGGCATTGGCATGGGACGACTACTCACGTTGTTACTTGTACATAATATGCACTTCACAAAATATTATGGGAGTCCGCCATTAAATACGTTCATGGCCCTTCCAAAGGGTAGATGATTATCGCGGTTATAATCGGATTGTGCCAAAACCTGTGCATCCCAAAGAACTTCCGCACTACCAAAGGGAAGTAACGCTTTAACCGTTTTTTGCTGATCTGCGGACAGCAAGTCAAAACGGTGACGCAACTCTTCGAGGCACCAAACACGATATCTTGATACAGCGATATCCTGATAATCGCAGCCTTGAACCGTCATGTCAAAGCGCTCCTTATCTCTAGCAAAAGCTTCTGCATTAGCCGTCAATTGAACCAAATGTGTTTCACAGATTTCTTTCAACAATGGTGCAGCATCACTTGGTATTTGGGTAACAAACTTTGGCTGATCTTGGTTCTGACCATGCCACATCCGGGCAACCCATTCAAAAACTGCCGGCGCAGTATTACGCATTATTTCCTGCGGCGTGGGATCTTGACCATAATGTCGGAACATGGGGCCCATCATTCCAAAGTCGGCCAATGATGGCACATTGCCGAGAAGAAACGGGCGATTCTTCAACATCGCTGTCATGCCAGCTAGTGCATTGTGATATGTTTGCTCGATATGTTTGCGTGTTTCTTCTGTGACACCATCTCGTTTGACATAGTGACGAACCTGTCGGCGAACTATAATCTTTAGTCTCATCCACCGGGGCAATTTCAAGTGTCCCGTAACCTCATCAGTCAGAACATTGGAGGCAAGCAGCCTGTCATAGTCATACCACCAACGATAGTACATTGCTGACCGCCAAAGCCATTCATCCCCATAATCTTCGATAAGATGTGAAATGAAATCAACGACTGGATCGCCCGGCAAGATAGGATTATCTGGATGTTCATCCTCAAGATGCATGATGATAGGTGTCGTATCTGACATCCACTTTCCATCATCATCGACAATTGGCATCTGCACCGCGCCCACCTTTTCCTTTAGCATCTGGGCGTCGCCATAAGGTGTCGGCAAAGGCGTATAAGCAATATTCTTATAACGCAAATAGGCTTCAAGTTTGCCCGTATAGTAAGAAATACGCGATCCGTAGACTATCATATGCCCCTCCTCATATTCTTCCGGTCTTCTCGTTCGATCTATTCATCAGAAAATGGAGTTGTGTTGACCACCGTCGATCACAATATTCTGACCGACGATAAATCTTGCCAGGGAACTGCACAGGAAAGCGGCCATCGGCGCGAGATCGTCGGCATCACCCATAAAGCCAGCGGGAATGTGATTATGTTCCTTGAAGTGCGCCCTTACGATTTCCGGTTTGCGTTCAAGACCGAAGGCATCGGCATAGGCACCCATAATTTCCGATGCGCCCTCAGTCGCAAACATGCCAGGCAGAAGATTGTTCATGATAACGCCATGCGGGGCAATTTCCCGTGAAACGCTTGCCGTGTAATTGAGTAAAGCGGACCGAGCCGGACCGGACATCAACCGCCAGATCATCGGGTTCTTAGCAGAGAAGGTAGCGATGTTGACGATCCTGCCCCAGCCTTTCTTCTTCATTACGGGGATATAATTTCGCATGATTTCGATCGGTCCGATCAAGGCTGTTTCCACTGAATCGCGCCACATTTCGGCCGATACATCCAAAAAATCTCCGTTAGGATCGGGCGGCTTTATCGTAATCGCAAGAATATCGGGATCAGGACAGACAGCGAATAACGCCTCTCGACCCGCCTCGGTGGAGGAATCTCCAACAACCGGTGTTACCGGTACATTGTATTTCTCCGCGATTTGCTCTGCGGCCTTTTGTAATCGAGCTTCGCCACGGGCAGAAATGACCAGCTCCGCTCCCGCCTCCGCAAGGCGTTCAGCAGTTGCCCTTCCCATACCCGCACTGCCGCCTGCCATAATTGCTTTTTTGCCTTTGATCTGAAGATCCATTTGTTAGACTCCCTTGTTCGTTAAATATGGCTTGTTCGTTCTGTTGGTTACTCGGACGGATTGCGCCGCAGTCCTGCCTCATCGAGCCGCCAACGCAGCGTATCGATCCGATCCTGCCCAAAAAACGGCTCGCCTTTGAAAACCATTGTAGGCACACCCCAGTGACCAGATTGTTCTAGCAACCTATGATTTTTCTCTATTTCGGCTTTGACATCATAATGTGTGAAGGCACCTTCCATCTGAGATAGGTTCAAGCCCGCGCGTTCAGCTGCAAGAGCCAAATGGTCACCCTTGTCCCAGTTTTTTGTTCCACCCCACAAAAGAGCGGCTACATGATATGCGAAATCTATACCCTTGCCTTGCCGTTCTGCCTCAACGCCCAGCATCGACAATCGCCAGATATAAGGCTGATCTTCGGGAACTTCGAACGTCTCCAGATCCTGAACGACCGGATCCGGCTTGGGCCAGACAAACGGCAATCCCAGAAACGCGGCTCGCCGCATGGAATCCATTACAATATAGCGCGGCCGCTTTTTGTCAGCCGCATCGAACACCGTTGATTTAGCACGTAAAGCAATCGGTAGTACTGGACGAAGCGAGACGCTCACCGCATAATCCTCGCGCAGTCGCAATAAGTCTGGCGTCACCAGATAGGAATATGGGCTTCTGAACGACCAGAAAACATCTATGGTGTTAGCCATTTTTTACCTTTCAGTTCTTTTAGAGATTATCATTGGTCAAGTTCCGCTTTCATTTTGCGGGCAATCCGTTCTGCAATCATAACACAACCCAGATATGTGTTACCCGCCGGGATAGTGGGCATAACCGAAGCATCGACCACACGCAGCCGGGCAACACCTCGGACCCGACAATCGGCATCCAGCACCGTTCCCATCGGGCAGGTGCTGGTCATATGACCATAGCTGACAATCCCACGATCCAGCGCGACAGATACCGCTTCTTGTTTGGTAAGGTCATAGGGTATCAACGGCCGGCATCCAGACTGTCTGAAGGCTTCCGACGCCTCCCATTCTGCAATTTTTTGAAAAGCATGCCGCAACCGATTGATACCGTCGTCGGGTAGATTGGGAGCGATCACGACAGGGTCCATTTCTGCACTGTCACCTAGCCGCACCTTTCCATTTCCGGCAGAGCGCATCAGGAAAGCCGCCATCACAAAATTGGTGGGAGCCTCTGTCGGTGCGGGCGCTATTGGAAACAAATGATAGTCGACGTCCTCACCGTTGGACGCTCCAATATAGAGGGACTGCGCCGGTCCGGCGATACCACCACGTGGCCCTTCATGAGTATATGGCACAGATGGTCCCAAATGATCGGCCATGGTCTCACCAACTGGCAAATCAGCTTGAACAAATATATCATGATCAGCAAGGTGGGAAGCCGGACCAACACCGGATCGCATGAGCAGAGCGGGAGACCATAGAGCGCCGACCGACACGACCACTTCATCGCCCTCAATCTGCTCACCACTCTCTAACGTAACGCCTGTCGCTCTGCATTTCTCAATTTGCAGCGCAGCAACCTTGGCATTGGTTCGGATCTCAAGATTTTCCCGCTGCCTTACCCTATCAGTCAAATAGGCAAGGCTGGTCGACAATCGTTTGGCGTTTTTATCAACTGTAACCGGAAAAACACCGATGCCCGGCAACTGGTCAGGATCATTAATGTCTTCAACAATAGCATTCCCGGATTCAGCCATGCCATCTTGGAAAGCGATTTGCGCATGACTCATTTCGTCGCGACGCCATCGGCGGACCGTAAGAGGGCCTGAATCGCCGTGGATCGGACTGAACCCAAAATCCAGATCGCTTTCTGCGGCTATGAAGGTTTCTGCAACATCTTCCCAGCTCCATCCGTCCAGTCCAGAAGCTGCCCAGCCGTCATAATCTTCTGGTAGCCCTCTCAAGGTGGCCAACCCATTGGCCGCAGATGTCCCGCCCAATATCCGTCCCTGCAATATCGGAATGGCAGCGCTTTGCGTTTTCATGATGGTCGTTGCGATTGGAACAGCGCCCTGCCATGCATCAGCGGCCCGTGCCGGATCGAGAATGGCGGAATCATAGGTCGTATCATTGGGACCCGCTTCTAGCAGCGTCACATATATTGCAGGGCTTTCACTGAGCCGTGCAGCAAGAACCGATCCAGCGGTGCCGCCACCGACAATGATGATATGCTGAAGATTTTGCTTCACTGTCGTCGCTCGCCTCGCCCTGTTCTGCTTCAAGAATCACTAATTAGGTTGCAATACCTATTTCTAGGTTATAAAACCTAATTTGACAAGTTTGTTATTTCCAGGAAGGAAAACAGGAAACATGAAAGCGCGTTCTCACACCGCAGACCGCATATTGGAGGCCAGTCGCAAAGCCTTCAACGAAAAGGGATATGCAGCTACGTCAGTTACTGAAATCGCGACTTCCTTGGACATGTCCCAAGGGAATTTGACTTATCATTTTCCGACGAAGCGCGACTTGGCGATAGCCCTGGAAGACGATGCAATATTGTCGATGAGAGAATACCGCGTAACCAAGAAAAACGGGTCATTGGCTGACAACTATATTGATCACATACTATTCGGGATGCAGTTGACATGGCGCTACCGCTTCCTTCTGCGTGATCGAATACATTATGCCGGCGCACCCGTTGGTCAGCGACCGGATTCTGAGCTGATCGCGGACTATGAGGGGCTTGTCGACTTACTCAAGCGAATTGACGAAGAAGGTCTCTTCTTGAGAGATAACGAACAGGGCATTGATGTTCTGGCCCGGTCACTGTGGATTGTCAGTCGCTATTGGGGTGACTATCTGCGGGAACTCGAGGGGCTTGAACAGGCCAGTTGGACCGACCAGAAGCGGGGTATTCAACATCACCTCGCCGTGCTGTTTCCATATCTAAAAGTCTCTGCACGACGTGAGTTCAAGACAGCGCTGGACCAACGCCAAATATAGAAGTCTCAGCATACTTCAGCATGGTCGCCCTTTCGGGCCCTGCCGTGAGTTTCACTTCATACCGATTGTCAGCGGCAATTTTTTGTGGGTTGCGGCGCCGTTCTGGGCCGACATTCAGAAACCCTGAAAATCGGGGACCAGAATTTTTAAAAAATCACTTTAGAACAATGCCTTAATTAAAGAAGATAAATGGTTTGTGAAGATACCTTCTTGAAACCTCACCACATAAACTGATAGCGGCCCTGTCATGTATGATTTCTCCATCTCAGCAGACCAGTCTCCGGACATATTATATAACGATCTAGCTACCGCGACACGTGCACTTACTGATGGAGAGTCTGACTCCATAGCCAATATGGCCAATGTTTCGGCGCTGATCTGGCAATATGTTCCAAACTTGAATTGGGCCGGCTTTTATCGGGTAGTTGGGGACGAGCTGGTGCTCGGACCGTTTCAGGGCAAAAGCGCCTGTATCCGGATCGCAATGGGCAAGGGTGTGTGCGGAACTGCTGCAGCAACCAATCAGGTCCAACGCGTCGCCGATGTCCATGCCTTTCCTGGGCACATCGCCTGTGATGCGGACAGTCGCAGTGAGCTGGTGGTGCCTGTCAGCAAAGACGGTAAGGTTATAGCGGTGCTTGATCTGGACAGCCCCCTGCCCGATCGTTTTACGGCGGCGGACGAGAAAGGCATGACAAAGCTGATTGCAGCCATTGCTAACGGGCTTGGTTAACAGCGCCGTAACTATATTGCCCCATTTCGAGACAGTGTTCTAAATCTACCCTATTTTACAAGCTACTAATGGTCAAACAACGCCTAAAATGGTAACTATGCGTTAACCATTACACGGTGGGACGTGCCAATCGTACGGTCCGAAACAGGGAGTTGTTAACCATGAAGACCCTTTTATTTGCTGGCTTGGCTGGCGCTATGGCGATGGCGCCAGCAGCGGCATCCGCCGCCATCGACTCGGTGCCGGGCAGCACCGCAGCGCAGGCACCAGTAGATATGTCTTTCGCCTCTGCCGCCGCCCTTGCCTCTGGTGCGCAGGGGGCCAAGAAGACGATGAACCGCATGGGCGGTAAACATATGCGGCATGCCATGCGCGGCGGGCGTCATTTTCGTGACGGTGCAAAAGTCCGCATGGGACGCATGGGATATCGCAAAGGGTACAAACGACCGCACCGTGGTTTCCGGCTGCCGAGGACCTTTATCAGGCCCAGCTTCTTTATCGCCAACTATGGTCATTATGGCCTTCACCGGCCCACTGCTGGCTATGGCTGGTCGCGCTATTATGATGATGCGGTTCTGACCGATCGCCGTGGAGTGGTCTATGATAGCGTCAGCAATCTCGATTGGGATCGCTATAATCAGGGCTATAATGACGGTTACCGCGCTGGTCAGGTAACCTACGATAAAAGCATCCTGATGAATGATGACCGGGTTATCGCAACGCCATCGGGCGCGCATGGCGGATCGACAATCTATCAAGGTGACTGGGACGGCGCATATCGCGAAGATGGCAGTTACAAGGGCGATTGGCAGGGAACTTATCGCGATGCCGAAGGCAAGGTATATAAAGGCCAATATTCCGGTACATTTATTGGTGATGGCGATGTTTCGCAAACCGGTGCCACCTATGCTGATGGTCCGCACTGGAGCAACGAAGGGCCTGTCCGGGACGAGCCTAACTATCAAGAACGCCGCTACGAAGAGCGGGCTTATGACAGCCGGACCGAAGAACTAGCCTATCTCGAGCGGTGCAAGAAAAGCAGCGGGATTGGCGGTGCGGTTGTCGGCGGTGCGATCGGCGCTTTGGCCGGAAATCGTATTGCGGGACGCGGGAACCGCTTGGGCGGCTCCCTAATTGGTGGCGGTGTTGGCGCTTTGGCCGGTGCTGCGATCGACCAGAGCACAGACCGGTGCCGCAAACTGCTCAAGAAATATGGTCAGGATTATCAAGAGCGTGGGCGATATTCTCGTGCTCCGGGAGTAGACTATCGTGCTCCTGAATACAGTGTCCCTGCTCCGCAGCCACAATATCGGGCACATAAACGTTACCACAGTGGATGGCAGGGCGGATATTACTATCCCGCCTATTATTACACGCATGCCCAACCGATGGTGACCACAGTTGTGATCGAGTCCACGCCGGTTACGACAACGACCACGACAACCTACATCGATGAAGAAGTCATCTACACAAAGGCCAAACCGGCCAAGAAACGCTGGAAGGCCGCTCCCAAAAAAGTGTGGAAACCCAAACCGAAAAAATATGACCCTGGCCCCTTGAAAGGTTGCCAGCAGGCCCACTGCTGATACCGCAATGGAACATCCACTAGATTGACGAAAGCCCGCTGATCAAAAATGATTGGCGGGCTTTTCTACTTATAAGCTAACCGTTTGCGGGGAATTTCTCTCGGTAAATCAAACAGTCTTCTTGGCGTCTACTTCCCGATTAAATCGCCGCCATCCTTCGGGGCCAAGTTGCTCCAGCGGTTGAAAACGGACTTTATATTCCATCCGGCTCGATCCGTTGACCCAATAGCCAAGATAGACATAGGGTAGACCCGCTTTGCGTGCCCGCAAGATGTGATCCATTATAATGAAATTGCCGAGGCCGGCCCGGTCTGGATGATCGGCATCAAAAAAACTGTAAATCATCGACAAGCCATCGCCTTGTTGATCGGTCAGACAGGCACCAACCAGTCGCCCCTTCACGCCATTAACAGTTGGTTCGCGATATTCGATGACATAGCTTTTTACCGGCGACTGCTCAATCATGTCGGAATAGTCCATCTCATCCATTTCGGTCATCCCGCCACCGGGATGCCGTTTAGAGAGATATTTTTGCAGTAAAGAAAATTGTTCCTCGGTCGCCCATGGCTCGCAAGCCTCAACGACCAGATCTTGATTGCGCCGCAATAATTTTCGTTGCGTAGCATTGGGTCGAAACTCATCGACCAATACCCTCACCGAAACGCAAGCTTTGCAGTCAAGGCAGCTTGGCCGGTATGCGACGTTTTGACTGCGACGAAATCCGATTCGTCCCAATGCATCATTGAGTTCGTCGGTATGAGGACCACTCAGCTCGGTGAAGACTTTCCGTTCGCTTTTGCCGGGCAAGTAAGGGCACGGGCTAGGATTTGTAACAAAAAATCGCGGAAAGCGAACAGGTGCAGTCACAGATGAGAGCCTTATCTTCTACGTTAAGAATCAGTAAACCCAATATGCCTTGTGCTGTCACTTATGAAAAGGCAATTTACCATGATGCAAGATCAACGGCCCAACTGCGTCTAATCCATCATCATTGGACAAAAAAAAACGGGACGATAACGCCCCGCTTTTTTGAATATTTTTCCAGGCCTCAGGGGCTTGTTGGCTCATCGTCATCGTCATCAGCAATGATGATAATGCCGGCGATTACAGCTGCAGCAGCCAAAACACCGATGATGATGCCAGTGCTACCTTCGAGCTTTTCAGCGTCGGAATCAGCAGTAGCGCCAATGCGTTCTGCAACTGGAGCAGTGCTCTGAACAGCCTGAGCCATTGCAGGAGCGGTGATGAGGGATACAGCTGCTACGGAAGCGGCCAATTTTTTTAACTTCATTATTTACTCCAATCAGAATAATTTAGTTACCAAAGGACAAAGTCGAAGCCCCGACCTTCTGATATGCCAATAACGCTGCGCGACTCTTTATGGGGTGCATCCGCTATCAGAAGTTTTTTTACGGTCAAGGCCTACCAAACGCAAGTAATAAAAGGCAACTTCAGTTAATATGACCCAAACATAGGTTATTTTACTGGTTGTATCGTCTCATTTACAAAAACCGGCCGCCCACCAACCCACGTTTGCTCAACCTTGATATTCCTGATCGATTGTGGCGCAACCAACATAATATCTTCCTGAATGATTAGGAAATCTGCGCGTTTTCCCTTTGTTAGACTCCCGATCCGATCCTCGGCAAACGATGCATAAGCTGCTCCTATGGTGTAGGCGTACCATGCTTCCTCACGGGTCAATCGCTCACCCGGCAACCATCCACCAAAAGGTTGTCCATTTGCATCTTCGCGCGTCATTGCAGCCGCCAATCCGGGAAACGGATTGGACGATTCAACAGGAACGTCGGTTCCAAAGGCCAATTTCGCGCCCGATTCGAGAATCGATTTCCAAGCATAAGCACCGTCCAGGCGGTCGGGTCCCAGTCGTGCCTCTGCCATTAATCGATCCGACGTCTGATGAACTGGTTGCATCGATGCAATTGTTCCGGTGCGAGCAATTCTTGGCAAGTCCATAGGATCAACAATCTGTGCGTGCTCGATCCGCCAGCGTCGGTCACCTTTAAAAGTATATTGTAGTTCTTCAACAGCAGATAAAATCTCTTCATTGGCCTGGTCTCCGATCGCGTGCACCGCTGTTTGAAAACGATCCATCGCCGCACGGCTCATCTTGTTTTTAAGTTGCGCAGGGGACAGTAGCGCCAATCCTTTCTCTCCCGGTTTGTCGGCATAGGGTTCCTTCAACAACGCACCACGTGATCCCAACGCTCCATCTATATAAAGCTTTACGCCCGCTAGTTTCAGATGATCATCATAAAGCCATGGCGACGGTCCCGGTCCGCCAATTGCAATCATATTTTCGATTTCACCGGCATAAGAGATGATCCGAACTTTAAGTTGCCCTTTGTCTCCTGCCCTACGAAAACTCTGCCAATCGGACATCGTGGTCCCCATATCAGCAATCGCGGTTACTCCCTGGGAAAGCAGTATTTCTTGAGCCTTCATGAGAGCAAGGTCTTTTTCGACAGGGCGCGGCGCCGGAATGGATTTGCTGAACAGTCCCTGTGCTTTGTCGACGAAGATACCGGTTGGTTTACCGCCTGCTCTTTCGATTGCACCGCCCGAAGGCGCCTTGGTTGCGGAAGTGATACCTGCAGCTTTCATACCTGCGCTGTTGACCCAGGCAGCATGGCCGTCGACGCGCTCGAGATAAACTGGCCGGTCCGGAACAACAACGTCAAGCTCCGCAGCTGATGGAAAACGCCCCAAGCCCCAAACTTCCTGATTCCATCCACCACCGATAATCCACCGTCGATTAGGGTATTTGGCTGCATATGCGCGCAACGCCTCTTGTGCCTCAGCAAGAGTCTTTGTCTGCGAGAGGTCCAGTGTCAGAGCGGCAAAACCCAATCCCATGACATGGCCATGGGCATCAACAAAGCCAGGGATCAGCGTTTTACCTTTGCCGTCAAATTGGAAATCAACATCCTTGGGACGCTTGTCTTTCCGATCGAGCAACTCCTTTACCCGACCATCGTCGTCGATAACCATCGCAGCAAACCGGACAACTTTCCCTTCTTCATTGAGCGTTATTCCATTGACGTTCTCGATCAAGCTGTCGGCCTGAGCTGGCGCGCCGACAATCATAGCGGCAGCCCATAAGGTCGTGCACGCTTTTGCTATTGATGAAAAAATACGCATCACTATCCCCCGAAAATCAATCCCTAAAAACTACGCTCTGCTCTTGGCAATTCTTGAAACCAGCGAGCTTGTGTCATGCCGACCGCCGCCCGCCGCCTGAACTTCAGCATAAAACTGATCAACCAATGCAGCGACGGGCAAGGTCGATCCGTTGGTCCGTGCTTCTGCAAGTGCCAGTCCGAGATCCTTACGCATCCAGTCAACCGCAAAGCCAAAATCAAATTCATCGTTGGCCATGGTGGCCCAGCGGTTATCCATTTGCCAGCTTTGCGCAGCTCCGCCCGAAATGGCATCATAAACCTTGTCCAGATCCAGTTTGCTCGCCTGAGCAAAACGCAGAGCCTCAGATAGGCCTTCCAAAACCCCGGCAATAGCGATCTGATTGCACATTTTTGTTGTTTGCCCGGCACCCGGCCCACCCACATGAACAATGCGTGCTGCATAAACCGACATGATATTTTCCGCTGCGGCGAAGGCCTCTTTACTACCGCCGCACATGATGGACAATTTGCCGTTTTCCGCCCCTGCCTGTCCGCCGGAAACCGGCGCATCAACAACATATATGCTACGCCCTTGTGCCTCGACCGACAATTGTCGGGCAATCTGGGCAGAGACCGTGGTATGATCGATAAACAGACCACCGCCTTGCATTGCACCGAAAGCGCCGTCACGGCCCATGGTAACCGCACTTAAATCATCGTCATTGCCAACACAGCTGATCACGATCTGAGCCTCTTTGGCCGCTTCGGCAGGGCTATGCGCAAAAGCTCCGCCATGTTCCGCAACCCATTTTTCCGCCTTCGATTGGGTACGATTGTAGACTGTCAAGTCATGCCCGGCGCGAGCAAGGTGGGCCGCCATGGGGCCGCCCATCACGCCAATTCCGATAAATGCAATTTTTGCCATAATTTATTATCCTTACGGCTCGCATAATCATTGTTTCCCTGAAAGACCAGATGGGTTAGGGGCTTTGGCACTATGACCGATCAAGATACCAGTTCACTTCCGTCCTTCACCTATGCAGATGTTCGGGCGGCCCATGCTCGCATTCGTGACCGCGTCGTGCAGACGCCGACGTTGAAGAGTATCACTCTTTCCGAAATGGCTGGCGCGGAAGTCTTTCTGAAATTCGAGAATCTTCAGTTTACTGCCGCTTACAAGGAGCGCGGCGCTTTAAACGCCTTACTGCTGATGGATGAAGACAAACGCACTGCCGGTGTCATTGCCGCCTCGGCAGGTAACCATGCGCAGGGTCTGGCGTACAATGCCAAGAATCTCGATATTCCAGCCACCATCGTCATGCCTACGACCACCCCGATGGTCAAAGTGGAACAAACACGCGGCCATGGTGCGGAAATTGTCATGGCGGGAGGCAATTATGACGAAGCCTATTCGCACGCGCTGGAGCTCGCTAAGGCACGCGGCCTGACTTACATCCACGCCTTTGATGACCCGCATGTCGCCGCTGGCCAGGGCACAGTTGCGATAGAGATGCTGGAGGCTGTTCCCGACCTTGATCGCTTGATCATTCCGATCGGCGGTGGCGGGTTATTTTCTGGCATGGCGACTGCGGCGCATGCCATGAAACCGGATATCAAAATGACGGGTGTCCAAGCCGCACTTTACCCGAGCATGTACGGAAAACTGAACGGCAAGGATGTAACTGCCGGTGGA
This sequence comes from Parasphingorhabdus sp., assembly GCF_059726685.1. Classification (NCBI taxonomy): domain Bacteria; kingdom Pseudomonadati; phylum Pseudomonadota; class Alphaproteobacteria; order Sphingomonadales; family Sphingorhabdaceae; genus Parasphingorhabdus; species Parasphingorhabdus sp. The sequence goes on along the minus strand of NZ_AP041068.1, from coordinate 1,973,831 downwards.
GATACGCTGGCTGAAGGTATTGCGGTGCGCAATCCATCCGAATTTACCGCTGCGGTGATCAAGGAATATGTCGATGAAATCCTGCTCGTTGGCGAAGCCCAACTGGAGGGTGCCGTCAGCTTGTTGCTCCAGATAGAAAAAACCGTTGTCGAGGGCGCTGGTGCAGCCGGCCTGGCGGCCCTACTCGGCAACAAGGGTAAATTTGCCGGTGAGAAAGTGGGGCTGGTATTGTGCGGCGGCAATATCGACACACGCTTACTCGCCAATGTTCTGCTCCGTGACCTGGCCCGCTCCGGCCGCCTGGCTCGCCTCCGTCTGCATCTGCGCGATCAGCCAGGCGCTCTCTATAACGTCGTGAAGCAATTCGCCGAACATGAAGTCAACATCATCGAGGTTTATCATCAGCGCGTCTTTACCAACCTCCCTGCCAAGGGCCTAATCACCGATATCGAGTGTGAGGCCAAGGACAAGGAACAGCTGGATGGCCTGATCGCTGATCTGAATAAAGTCGGCTATGACGTGCGGCAGGTGGAACTGGCAGACTAAAATCGGCCGGTCTACCGCTCAAATTTCCAACCAATCAGTCCTCCTGATTGGAATTCAGTTCCTTTTCAAACCGGTTGATCATGGCGGAGCTTTGCATAGCAGCGGATACGTCAGCAGGTGAATGGTATAGTGAACTCAACAAAACCAAATCCAGTTCACTGATCGAAACAGGCATTTTTCCATCGTCTGCAGCGGCATCAAATAGCGAAAGGATAGAGTAGGCAGGTGCTTTGGCCGTCTTGCCGTCTCGCGTATCCATATAGGACCGCATCGCCGCATAATCCGCAATCTGGATGGTGGTCAGATCCACCAGGGCACCTTTTTCGAGCAACAGGAAGGAATGCGTCATCGCTTGCGTGACCGTTCGCTTGATCCGCGATTTCACGTTTGAAGTCAGTGTTGGAACATATGTCTTGGCGGGAGTATCCACCGGCAGGATGCTTACATCATCGGAGTTCTGAAGCACACCCGATTCCGCAGAGCTCGCCTGAATCCGCTTCCATGCATAGGCCGGACCGCCGCTTTTGGCGATCCGCTCTCGTTCATAATGGGAAATGTCGCCAAATAGTCGTGATCGTTTCTTGCGCAGCATCGAGATGGCCTCGTTGCCGTCAGCGACGACCATTACATATACATTTGGCGCGCAGCCTTCCGCCGCTACCTGCATATCGGCGGCCAAAGCGACGCCGCGCATGCGTCTCTCAACCTGCTTGATGTTTTCTTCAGACAGGCCGACAACCTTTGGACAGACAGCGCCTTGAAAGCGCGCATATTGACCTTTGTGCCGCCCGCCTTTCGGCGTTGAAATTGTCGTGCGGACAAACGCCGAGATCTCTTCTTTGGTAACTTTATTACCCGTGACAACGATATCATCACTGGCAGCATTCGGATCAGTAAAAGTAGCATTTGAAGAGGTCGGTAGAAACGCCATTCCCGCCAGTGTGATACTCATGGCGGCTAGTATTTTTCTGTTAAATGGCATTGATAGCTCCTTTTCAAACCTGAACGTCGCACATCACAGTGAACGAGTAAAGCGTAAGCCACCTATCCTTCCAGCGCCATCGACACGCACGACCTGCATCTTTTGCTGGATCGCGTAATATGCGGCGGGTGGAACTTGCAGACCGATAACACCGCACCGCGATGCCTTAACTCATTTCATCTTGTCGGCCTTGGCCGGATCATATTTTGCGAACCAACCCATTATGTTGTCCACTTTGGCAATCAGATTGCTCGGCCGACCGGCGATTAAATGCGGCGCGTCCGGAATTTTCACCAGCACGGTATCGACATTCTGGACCTTTAAGGCCGTATAAAACTGTTCTGCCTCCCAAGCCGGAGTTCGCCAGTCCGCCTCGCCCACCATAAGCATCGTAGGCGTCTTCGCGTTGTTCACGATGGACAGAGGCGACCGCCGCCAATATTCTTCCGGCTGTTCCCAAGGTTGCGCACGGAACCAGTGACGGCTGACAAATCGCGAAATATCCGCCGCCAGCGCCATGGTGGTCCAGTTGATCACGGGCTTGATGGAAGCAGCGGCGGCAAAACGGTTGGTTTTCCCAACGGCCCATGCCGTCAATATGCCGCCGCCCGAACCGCCAGTTATGAACAGACGGTCTTTGCTGACATAGTTTTTGGCAACCAAGGCATCGACAACAGACATCAGGTCATCATGATCTTTCCCCGGATAGTCGAGATCAATAAGCTGCGCGAACGCTTCGCCATAGCCGGTCGAACCTCGCGGATTGACATAAACCGTCACATAGCCTTCCGCCGCAAAGCGCTGAATTTCAGCGGCAAAAAACGGGCCGTACATGGCATACGGCCCGCCATGGATTTCAAGGATCATGGGATAGGATCCGTCCGCCTTGAACCCGGGAGGAAGTGCAACCCAGGCCTGAATATCCCGGCCGTCATGCGTGGATTTGGTGATGATTTCTTCCACTTTGGCCAGTTTAAGATGACCAAGCGCATCATCGTTGAGATTGGTCAGAACCCGGCCGGTTTTCCCGCCGCGAGAAAGCGCCACTTCCGCTGGACGATTGGTGCTGGCCTTGGTGTAGGCAATGATGGGCGAACTTCCTCCGGCCTTTTTCGCCACTGAAAAACTGCCCGAAGCATAGGGGCGACCAATAGCGGTGCCACCGACATCACGCACAAGGGTTTTAACATTCCCAGACAGATCAATCGACAACAAGGTGAGCAAACCGTCTACTTCTGCCTGAGCAATCAGAGCCTTTCCGTCGGCACGCCAATGCACGGAATCTATGGAGCGATCAAAATTCGCCGTCAGGTTGCGCGAACCCGTACCATCGGTGCCCATCACGTAGAGTTCGGTATGTTGATAGGATTTCAGCTTATCATCATAGCCCAAATAGGCGATTTTTAATCCTTTGGGTGAGACCTTCGGCCCAAAATCAGGGCCATCGCGCTGTGTCAAAGCGGTCATGGAAAGGTCCGACAGATTCACCCGATAGATTTCACTCTCAATCGGGTCTAGATAGGCGTCTTCGACATCATTGCCCGTCACCAGAAGCGCGCCATTGCCAAGCCACTCGGGAGAGCTGAAACCATTTTTGCCTTTGGTCACCTGACGCGGCGTACCGCCTTCAGCGCTCAATATGAAAACATGGTTCTTTCCCTTGGGAAGATAACCGGCGCCGTCAAAACGAAAGACCAGATCATCGAACACGCGAACCGGCTTTGCCCATTCAGAATCCTTTGGCCCCTTTAGCGGCTTGGCAAAGGTCGCAGGCTTGTCCGGCACAAACATGGAAAAGGCGATTGACTTGCCATCGGGCGACCATGTTGGTGCAGAGGGATTTACACCTAATTGCGCAAGTGAAAAGCTCTCGCCGCTATCCATATAGCGGACCCGCAAGTCAGGTTTCCCATCTGTTGTCGTGAGATATACCAGCCGATCTCCATCAGGTGACCAGCGTACCGAGGAACTGGACCCCTCCCCCGACACCAACGGTCTGTGCTCCCCATTTTGCGTGGTGATTGCCCACAGATCACCGAGGACACGGTCGCTACGTTTATCCATCGATTTGCGGGCGTAAACGATAGTCTTGCCGTCTGGAGAAATCTGCGGATCATCGGCATATTCCAGGTCGAAAACACGCTCGGATGTAAATTTGCTCGTGTCATCTGGGACCTCTGCCAATCCTGCGCTTGTGATGGAAAGAAGCGAGCAGGCAGCGAGCAAATAGCGTGTTTTCATTACAATTCCTTTCGTTTCGTCCAATCCTATGGACGTCACGTGCGCTTTGCCAGCGGGAATTTACTTAATTTTAGATTGAGATCGATGACCCTGTTAAACCCGCGCTGTGACCCCGGCATCACGCATCCCGCGCCAGACTTGCGCGGCTTGCACTGTTTCCGGCACATCATGGACACGCACGATCTGTGCCCCTTGCTGGATCGCATGATGGGCAAAGGCGATGGAGCCGCCCAGGCGTTGGTCTACCGGCGCTTCCTTCGACAGCGCGCCGATCATGCGTTTGCGGCTCGCACCGATGAGCAGAGGCTGTCCAAGTGTATGGAATAACGCGATATTGTTCATCAGTGCCAGATTATCAGACAGCGATTTCCCAAATCCCAAACCCGGATCAACGATGATCTTTTCCCGCTCAAAACCGGCTTCCACAACATCGCCGATACGCTGTTCCAGCCAATCGAACGTGTCGGTCACAACGTTGCCGTAACCTGCGCCCTTATGAGGGTCCTTGCCGCTGGATGGCGCGTGCATCAGCACCACGGGCCGGCCCGACACGCCCGCAACTTCGAGTGAGCGCTTGTCGTGCAGCAAGGCAGAAACATCATTGATAATATGTGCGCCCGCTGTAATCGCCGCTTCCATCACTGCGGCCTTGCGGGTGTCGATCGACAGCGCAGCTCCACATTGTGCGAGTTTTTCGATTACCGGCACAACACGTTTGATCTCATCACCCTCCCAAACGGTTTCTGCGCCGGGCCGCGTTGACTCTCCGCCAATATCGATAATCGAAGCCCCTGCCGTCGCCATATTGAAACCTGCATCGGCAGCGTTTTGCGGTTCGCCCTCATGTTTGCCGCCGTCGGAAAAGCTGTCCGGCGTCATGTTGAGGATGCCCATCACATGGGGTTGATCAAAACGCAGCACCCGCTCACCACATTGCAGCGGTGCATGGGCCTTAGTCAGATTAGCAAACAATGCGGCAGCGCGCTCTTGTAGGGGTTCTGGCAACCGCGATGCAATCTTGTCCCACAATTCCACCGGAACCAGATTTCGGATCGTTGGCTTGCCATTCTCAATTATAGAATATTCTACTTGAGAAAACCATAACAAACTATTGTTTAAGCGTGTATTCTGGTCATCAAAATATTGTGGGCTGTCGAGAAATCCGACAGGCTTCAGATAGAGTTTTGCATCCGGACCGACAGCATCCACCATGATAGTCTTCCTATGGTTCCGTGGCCAGCAAATAGGTCTGGCGCAAGGCGTCAACCGGTTTCAGCTCTTTTCCATCATCATAATACCAATAGGTCCAGCCATTGCAGCTCGGTGCATCCTGTACCGTTGCGCCGATTTTATGGATCGAGCCTTCGTGGCCGTTCCAGAGCAGCGAGCCATCGGCACGAACCTTGGCTTTGAATTTGCGGTTCTTGCTGCATAATTCCGTGCCCGGTTTCAGATAGCCGGTTTCAACCAATGTGCCAAAAGCAACCCGCGGTTTTGCTTTGGGCGACTGCATGGTCTTCAGCTCGCTTTCATCCAGTGGCAGGGCCGCTTCGATGCGTTCTTCCGCTACTTCGCAGTAATTGTCTTCTTTCTCACAGCCGATCCAGTGACGACCCAGTCGTTTCGCCACCGCGCCAGTTGTACCTGTGCCAAAAAACGGATCGAGCACGACGTCGCCCTTGTTGGTCGTCGCCAGCATCACCCGGTACAGCAAAGCTTCGGGTTTCTGGGTGGGATGCGCTTTTACGCCATTACGCTTCAGCCGTTCTTGTCCGCCACAAATCGGCATGACCCAGTCGCTGCGCATTTGCAGCTCGTCATTCAGATTCTTCATCGCGCGATAGTTGAACGTATATTTCGCCTTCTCGCTTTTCGACGCCCAGATCAGCGTTTCGTGAGCATTCGTGAAGCGTGTACCCTTGAAATTCGGCATCGGGTTCGCTTTGCGCCAGATGATATCGTTGAGGATCCAATAGCCGAGATCCTGCAACGATGCTCCGACCCGGAAGATATTATGATAGCTGCCAATCACCCATAGCGAACCATTGGGCTTCAATATGCGCCGCGCTTCTTTCAACCACGCCTTTGTAAAAGCGTCGTAAACGGCAAAGCTGTCAAACTGGTCCCAGGCATCGTCGACCGCGTCGACCTGCCCGCCTTCAGGGCGGTAAAGGTCGCCGCCCAGCTGCAGATTATAGGGCGGGTCAGCAAAGACCATATCGACGGATTCATCGGGCAAGGATTTCATCGCCTCAACACAATCCATCTTCAAAATCTGGTTCAGAGGCAGAACAACCGCAGGCTTTTTCGTGCCCTTGGTTCTTGCCTTTGCTTTTGCTTTGGGCGTGTCGATACGCTCAATGATACCCATGAAATTTTCGCCTTTTTGACTGAAGTGACGCTTAGGGTGAGTCCTCAACGGCCAGCGGTCAAGGCCGTTAACTTAGGTTAAAGGCGTGTCTTTATGGTTAACAGACAATTGAAAAGGAGAACGAAACGAGTCCCCCACCAGATATGGAGTCTTTACGCGGCTGGCGGACTCAATCCCTAGTGGTGTGTCCCAAAGGACTCGCTTGCTTACCCAAATTGGATAAAATAAAATTTTCGTATTTCACAAAGACTAACCGCAAATTTTGATTACGCATTGGTTAACCTGTTTGCCGAATTTCGCAGAATATGGTTATGTCACCCAACAATTCAGTGGATGCTGGCATTTGATCGTACGGGGCACGCAATGACTATCGATACCAATGTTAAAAACATGACCGATACGGTAGGGCAACCGGCTGAAAAAAATCTTTTCAAAGCAGATTCCAACGATACAGAGCAAGGGCTGCTACAACCTGAAAAAGAAGCCGTAACCGTCCCGTTTGGCGCCAAATATGGCGGCCGCGCTGCGAGAGCTAAACTGCGGGAACATGCCATATTGTCGACGACCAAGATCGGCGGCTCCATAGCCGCAATCTATTGGATGTTCGCTTATGGTTCCGGTTGGGTGGAATGGTCCGCCTTTCTCGTCGGCTATTTCCTTTCCATGGTCGGCTGCATTGTCGGTTATCACCGCTATTTCTCACACCGGACGTTCGAAACGTCCAAAGCGATGGGTATATTTATCGCGATATTGACCCAGTCGGCGGCGCAAGGTTCTGCCCTGCACTGGGCGGCCAATCACCGCCGCCATCACGCAATGACCGACAAGGTCGGCGACGCGCATAGCCCCCATTTTGACGGCTATGGCAAGCCGCTTAAAGGTTTCGCCAAATTCCATCACAGCCATGTCGGCTGGCTGTTTGACCGGACAACGACCGACCTCAGCATCTATGGCAAAGGTCTGGTCGATGACGAAATCGTCATGTTCGCCCACCGCACACGCTGGTTCTGGTATTTTGTCTCCGCGATTGTTTTCCCGGCGCTCTGGGCTCTGGCCTTTGCGGGGCCCGAAGCGATTATCGGAACGATTTTAATCGCCGGTTTCCTAAGGATTTTTGCCGTGCTCACCGTATTGCAGAGCGTCAACAGCATCTGCCATCTATTTGGTTCCCAAAGGTTCAAAGGCCACGATACGGCCAGGAATAACCTGCTGATCAATATCCTCACCATGGGCGACGGATGGCATAATAACCATCATCAACATCCCCGTTCGGCCACATCGGGTGTCGTCTGGTGGGAATTTGATCCATGCGCCGGCATTATCCGCTTGTGGGAAAAAATGGGGCTTGTGTGGAACGTCAAATGGGCCCCGCGCTATATCAAGGATGAAAATGGCGAATGGGTCCCGGAAAAACCCAAGGCGAGCGCAAAGCAGGCTGCCTGAAGCCCAACCACCTACAGCAAAGAAAACTGCGCTACTGGTGCAAAGCTCTTCCGATGGAGGGGCGTTGGTCCATGTTTCCTGAGCGCTGCCATATGTTCAGCCGTGCCATAGCCCTTATTCCGCTCCCAGCCATATTCAGGATATTTTGCAGCCGCTGCAATCATCATGCGATCTCGATACTCTTTAGCCAGAATTGAGGCGGCCGAGATGCAGGCATGAATGGCATCACCACCAACCACCGCTTCGGCTTCATGATCCCATTCTGGCAGGCGATTACCATCAACCAGGATGTGATCGGGTTTCTGCGATAATCCATCAGCCGCTCGTGTCATTGCAGTCATGGTTGCCTGCAAAATATTGATAGAATCAATCTCTGATTCATCACATAATGCTATGCTATATATAGTTTTTTCTAGTATTTCTTGTTCAAGCATCGCACGCCGTTTCGCGGTCAGTTTTTTACTATCATCCAGCCCGCTTATTCCATGGCCATCCGGCAATATGACCGCCGCTGCAACCACCGGTCCGGCCAGCGGCCCCCTGCCCGCTTCATCAATCCCGGCCGTCAAAGTGATGGTCATGCCTTCGGCACACCCATGGGGCCATGACCGGCGCCAAAGCCTGGCGCGACCTCAAGGCTCTCTCTGACATAGTTACGCGCTTTGCCAATCGCAGCAGCCAGTTCGTTTCCTTGTGCCAGATAGGTCGCGATCGCCGAGGATAAGGTACAGCCTGTTCCGTGGTTGTGGCGTGTATCGATCCGGCGGCCTTCCCAGCGTTCTATCTCACCATCTGCGCCGACCAGCTTATCGACCAAAATCTCGTCCTGCCCGTGACCACCCTTGACTAGAAACGGCACCTGATAACCAGGGATAGCACCCTCCCCACCCAAACGTTCCATTTCGTCCAGGTTAGGCGTAACAAGGCTGCTCAACGGAATGATTTTTTCAAACGCTGCAATCGTGCGTTCATCCGCCAGTGTCGCGCCGCTGGTGGCTACCATGACCGGGTCAAGAATAACCGGCTTGTTCCGCACGGATTTTAGAAACCCTGCAACCGCAAGAGCTATTTCCGGAGATCCCAACATGCCGATCTTGATCGCATCAGCATCAAAATCATCCATCACCGCCCAAATCTGGGCCAGCACCATATCTGGCGTCATCAACTCAACAGCGGTCACACCTGCGCTATTTTGAGCGGTAACAGCCGTGATCGCGGTCATTGCATGGCCACCAAGGTTGGTAATCGTCCGGATATCAGCCTGTATCCCTGCGCCGCCGCCGCTATCCGAACCTGCGATGGACAGGACCCGCGGGCAATCCGCCTTCATATCGCGAAAAATAACAAGATGACTGCTGCAAACAGCAGAAAATCAACAATTCCGATGCTGATAATGATGGTTTGACGATTTTCCTGTGACCAGTCGGGGGCAATGATGAACAAGCCCAGACCAATCGCTACGGGTACGAACAACAACATGACAATGATCGCCAGAAATATCATGGAAAACCCCGATCAGCCTTTATATTTCCGCTCGGTAGATGCCGGAAATTTCTCTAAAAGAGCCATAGACCGCGTGGGCCTCGGCAGCAAGATGCCACCACAATTTGGGCATGTGCCTTTGTGCATGGCCGTATTGCAGTCATCACAAAAGGTGCATTCGAACGAACAGATATGCGCACCGCTCTCGCTGGCCGCCAAGTCCTTGCCGCAGCTTTCACAGTCGGGGCGCATCTCGAGCATTAAGCCGCAACCTCCGCTACAACATTGCAGATGCGATCGACGACCTGATTGACCTGATCGCTGTTATCGCCTTCTGCCATCACACGGATCAGTGGTTCGGTCCCCGAGGCACGGATGACAAGCCGCCCGGTGCCGTTCAGCTCTTTCTCGGCCTCCGCGATGACTGATTTCACGCTTTCATCATCCAGTGGTGCGCCGCCGGAATATCGGACATTCTTCAGAAGTTGCGGAACCGGGTCGAACAAATGCAAAAGCTCGCTCGCGGGCTTTCCGCTTTCCACCAGTTCGCGCAAAACCTGCAAGGCGGCGATAGTGCCGTCGCCAGTTGTGCCATGGTCCAGCATGATCATGTGGCCGGATTGTTCGCCACCGACATTGAAACCGCCCTTTTTCATCTCTTCCAGCACATAGCGATCACCCACCTTGGAACGCACAAGGGTCAGGTCTTGCGACGTTAAGAACCGCTCCAGCCCGAGATTGGACATGACTGTAGCGACAATCCCATTTCCGCGTAGCAAACCATTGCGGCTCCAGCTGGACCCGATCAGGGCCATCAATTGATCCCCGTCAACAATCTGGCCTTTTTCATCCACTACGATCAACCGGTCGGCATCACCGTCAAGCGCTATGCCGATATGTGCACCGCTGGCGACAACACTTTCCTGCAAGGTAGCGACATCGGTGGAACCACACTTATGATTGATATTCTTGCCATTGGGTTCGACACCGATGGTGATAACTTCGGCGCCCAATTCCCAAAAAGCCGAAGGCGCCACCTGATAGGCAGCTCCATTCGCACAATCGACCACCATCTTCAGTCCATCCAGCCGGATATGGTCGGGCAGCGACATTTTTATCGCATGAATATAGCGGCCACGTGCATCTTCAAAGCGTTTCGCGCGGCCAATATCCTCGGCAGGGGCCAGCTTGGCATCCTCCGAGAGATAGCCTTCGATCTTCAGTTCGTCCTCGTCAGACAGTTTGAAACCATCGGGCCCAAACAGTTTGATGCCATTGTCATAATAGGGATTGTGACTGGCTGAAATCATCACTCCCAGGTCAGCCCGCATCGAACGTGTTAGCAAGGCAACCGCCGGTGTCGGCATTGGACCAACCTGCACAACATCCATGCCCACGCTGGTAAAACCCGCGACCAAAGCGTTTTCCATCATATAGCCGGAAAGCCTAGTATCCTTGCCGATCACAACCCGGTGACGATGATCACCGCGGAGGAAATGCCGACCCGCTGCCTGCCCTACCTTCATGGCAATTTCGGCGGTCATCGGACTTTTGTTGGTCAGTCCGCGGATACCGTCCGTCCCAAAAAACTTCTTTGTCATAACAGACTGCAATCTCCAATTGGTACGCCCGCCAATTAAAGGTTGGCATTGCGTTTGGTTAAGCCTTAGCGTCTGGCCCGAACAGTATAAAGCCGAAACAGGGAACAAAGCGGTAAAATGATTGAAATTCTAAATGGTCTTATCGACCGCTTGTCCGACATGGTTTTTTATAAGACCCATATATTCGGCATTGATATTGAGCTTGTGGTCTTGTGGTTGGCTTTCCCTATGCTGTTCTTCACTGCCTATCTGGGATTTATCAATCTGCGCGGTATGGGCGCCGGTTTCCGGGCGCTGCGGGGGAAGTTCACTAGCCCTGACCAACCGGGCAATATGTCACCCTTTGCTGCGCTTACCACGGCGTTGTCGGGCACTGTGGGTCTCGGGAATATCGCCGGCGTAGCGATCGCCCTTTCAACCGGCGGACCGGGCGCTGCCTTCTGGATGTTCATAATCGGTTGGGTCGCGATGACTTTGAAATGTGCAGAGGTCACACTCGGCCTCAAATATCGCGAAGTTCAGCCCAATGGCGATGTTCGCGGCGGCCCCATGTACACGCTGAAAAATGGACTGGCTGCAAAAGGGTTCGCCAAAATCGGGCTTGTCATTGGCGGCATTTATGCGTTTCTCGCCTTGTTCGGGGCAATCCCCCTGATTCAGGTGAACCAGAGCTATGCGCAGGTGGCCCATGTCACCGGTTTCACTGAGCCGTTGATCTACGGAATCATCATGGCGGCTCTCGTCGGTTTGGTGGTGATTAACGGTGTTGGCTGGCTGGCGCGGGTCACGGCTTCTGTCGTCCCTGCTATGGGCCTCGTTTATCTGGGCGGCGTCTTTGCGATACTCGCGATCAATTTCGAACAGGTTCCGGCAGCCATCGCCCTGATTGTCTCAGACGCCTTCACCGGCGAAGCTGCTGCTGGTGGAGCCATCGGCGCCTTTGTTGTAGGCATGCGCCGCGCGGTATACTCCTCTGAAGCAGGTATCGGCTCTGCAGTTATCGCGCATACCCAGGCACGCACTGATGAACCAGCCTCGGAAGGCCTGGTTGCCCTGCTGGAACCTTTTATCGATACAGTGGTCATCTGTTCTCTGGGCGCAATCGCGATGGTCGTTGCTGGCACCTATGTCGGCGATGTCGAGGGTATAGAGATTACATCTGCCGCGTTCGCCACTGTCGCAAACTGGTTCCCCTATCTGCTCGCCGTCGCGGTTTTCCTGTTCGGCTTTTCCACTCTCTGCGCCTGGGGTTTCTATGGTCAGCAAGCCTGGTGCTATTTGTTCGGCCACAACAAGGCGGCGATTTGGTCTTATAAGTTTGTCTATGTTATATGCTTGCCGATCGGCGCGATGCTGGAATTGGGGCAGGTCATCAAGCTGGTCGACAGTGCCTTTTTCCTGATGGCCATTCCCAATATCATCGCGCTCTACATTTTTGCGCCGGAGATTAAACGAGAGATTTTCGGTTATCTGGACAAACAAAAGTTGCCATCAGAGGAACTGCATAATGAAATATCGCAAGCTCGGTAAAGAACTGGAAGTATCGGCATTGGGTCTTGGCTGCATGCCGATGTTCGGCATCGGCAGCGGCATGTATGGCCAGGCCGATATGACTGAAAGCCTGGCAACGCTCGACCGCGCGATAGAATTGGGCGTGACCTTTTTTGACACCGCCGAAGTCTATGGACCATACAAGAATGAAGAACTTCTGGGTCAGGCAATAAAGGGACGGCGCGACCGTTTGGTCATTGCCACCAAATTCGGCTTTGATCTTACCGACATGCCGAATATCGGGACGGACTCCTCCCCTGCCAATGTCCGCCGCGCCTGTGATGCCTCTCTCCAGCGTTTGGGGGTTGATGTCATCGACCTGTTTTATCAGCACCGTGTAGATCCCGATGTACCGATTGAGGATACGGTCGGCGCAATGGCAGAGCTCGTCCAGGCCGGTAAGGTTCGTTACCTCGGCCTGTCAGAGGCAGGAGCGGACACTATAAAGCGTGCACACGCCGTTCATCCAATTGCGGCCCTGCAATCGGAATATTCTCTGTGGGAACGCAGTATTGAGGAAGAAATTCTGCCGATCTGTCAGGATCTGAATGTCGGTTTCGTACCATATAGCCCATTGGGCCGCGGATTCCTTACTGGCCAAATTACCAGCCGCGATGATCTCGATGCCGATGATTATCGCTTGCGTGATCCGCGCTACTCGGAAGAGAATTTTGATCAGAACCTGAAAATGGTTGAGGTCGTCAAGCAGGTCGCCGAACGCCACGGTGTTTCACCGGCGCAGATCGCGCTGGCATGGCTTTTGGCTCAGGGTGACTTCATTGTCCCTATCCCTGGTTCCAAACGCCGGGCCACGCTGGAAGACAGCATGGCCGCAGTAGAGGTCGCGCTGACTGACGCTGATCTGGACGAACTGGAGAAAGCCGCGCCGGTCGGTGGTACTTCTGGCCCACGCTATGGCGAAGCGATGATGGCCATGGTCCGCCTCTGACCAAAGCTGGTCTTCCGGGCAGATGTCACTTTCCTGAGAGGCTTTCGCTATGAAATCCTAGCCAGCGCTCTTTCTCAGTTTGGAATAGTCACCACCAGGTGTGATTTGTGTGAACTTTGAACCGCCGCCCGTTACCGATCATAAGCCTTGGGAAGGGCCCCCGGTGCCGGATTGCGATAGCGTTCACGCAGACGTTCCTGCCGATTGGACAGCGATTGCTCGACACCATCGATAAACACGGTTTCCACCTGTGTGGACAGCTCCAGCGGATCGCCGGTCCAGATGACCACATCGCCCTGCCGTCCCGCCTTCAGTGATCCGAGCTTCGCGCCCATACCCATAATCTCGGCCGGTTTGGAACTGATTGCGGCAAAGGCTTCGTCCCAACTCAATCCCGCTGCGCGAGGAATCCTGTTCAGTGCCACCAGATTGCCGGCATATTGCATCGAGTAGCGCAGTTGATGCGCATCGCGGTCGTTGATCATTCCGATGCCGACCTGCACGCCTGCCTGTTTCATCCGGCCAATGTTGGATTGCGTCGCGGCCAGCTCCTCAAACCCTTCCGGCAGATCGGTAAGCGCCGACGCCAATACCGGAACCTTCGCTGCCGCAATGGCATTGGCCACCCGCCATCCTTCATGTGCACCGACTAGTACCAGTTTCAGCGACGGAAAGTCCTTACGCAGATCGAGTACTTTCAAAATGTCATTGGCACTATTCACATGCACCATCAGCCGCGTGGAGCCGTTGATAACCGGCAATAATGCCTTGGCATCAGATGCCTTCATCAGATCGCTGTCAAACAGCGACGGACTGCGCGAATAGGTCCGCGCTTCTTCCAGCATAGCACGGAACAGGATATGCGCTGCGGCACGGCTGCCCCCTGCCCGGCGGTGGCCGGTTTCGCCGAATTCAACAAATTGAAAAGCGCGCGCTTTGGTAATGGGATCGCTGTCCTGGCCCAGATCGACAATCGCGCCATAGCCGCCAAACATGGAATTGCCTGTACCCGGGGAAACAACCGCCCGGGTTACACCGGCAGCGCGGTTTACCGCAACGGGCGCAGCGAAGGGATTAACGGCATATTGAACATCAAGCGCCGCAGAGAAGACCGAGTCCGCCGCGCGGGTATCATTGGTCGAACGAACCGCACCAACCTCGACCAGGCCAATACGGCTGAAGCCTGCAAATATACCGGGCGTCACCCACTTGCCCGAGGCATCAATGCGGCGGGCATTCGCCGGTACGGTGACATTGCTGCCAGCCGCCACTACGCGGCCGTTCCGGATAACGACCGTCGCATTGTCCATCGGCGCGCTGCCGTCACCGACAACTACCTTTCCGCCAGTAATCGCAATGGTTTCAGCCGCAGCAGGAGCCGCCATCAGGGCAAGAGAAGAGACAAGAATTGTGGCGAGATGCTTCATTTCACGTCTCCTTCGCCCGGCTGGCCGAGTTCAAAATCACTCACCGGTCTACGACCGGAGTCATTGGCATCGTAAAGCATTGCACCATCAATCCAGACCTTTTCCGGGCGGGCATAAACGCTCAGCGGATTACCATTCCATAACACCACATCCGCCATTTTACCGGGCTTCAGGCTTCCGGTCTGATCGGATATACCCATAGCCTTGGCGGGATTATAGGTAATCCACTGGATCGCCTGCGCATCGCTAATTTCGATACCCATTGCCCGGCCATCGGCAAGTGCCTTAGAGGCTTCTTGGTTCAGCCGCTGAATCTGGTTTTCATCATCAGAGTGGATGACGACGCAGGCTCCGGCCTGTTGCAGCAGCGCGGCATTTTCGGGAATGGCATCATAGGCCTCCATCTTGAAGCCCCACCAGTCCGCCCAGATCGCTGAACAGATATCTTCTTTGGCGAGGATATCGGCTATTTTGTAGCTTTCAACGGCATGATGGAAAGCGGTCACTTTATACCCGAATTCCTTCGACATATCGATGATCTGGTTGAGTTCATCAGCGCGATAGCAATGGTTGTGCACCAATATATCGCCATCAAGCACGCCCACCAGTGTTTCCATAGCCAAATCGCGCTTCGGTGGTTTCGCTCCCTTGCTTTTCTTGCGATAGTCCTGCGCATTAATCCATGTCTGGCGCGTTAGTGACAGGCTACCCATTCGTGTCGCGGGCTTGCGGTTCCGGTTGCCATAAACCCTTTTCGGATTCTCGCCGCAGGCCATTTTCATGCCATAAGGCGCTCCGGGAAATTTCATCGCCTGCACGGTACGAGCTGGCACGTTTTTGAGCGTCACCGCCCGACCACCGAACAGGTTTGCCGAACCGGGAAGGATTTGCAACGACGTTACCCCGCCATTGGCCAATGCCCGGGAAAAGCCAGGGTCCTGCGGCCAGACGCTATGCTCCGCCCAGACTTCTGGTGTGACAGGTGAAGTGGCCTCGTTCCCGTCGCTATGCGCTGGAACACTGGGCGTCGGATAATCGCCCAAATGACTGTGAATGTCGATAATGCCCGGCGTTACATATTTACCGGCTCCGTCGATGATAGTGCTATCGGTCGGTATTGCAGTGCCGGGACCACCAACCGAGACGATCTCCCCCGCCGACATAAAGATTACGCCATTGTCGATCCGCTGGCCTTCACCGTCAAATATCGTCGCGCCAGTGATGACCGTATTGTCAGATGGATAGCGTTTATAAGTGGAAGGAAATGCGGCTTTTGCCGAGCTCTTGCTCGGACCGCTTACCGATGCACTCGCGGTTTCGGTTTCAGCCGCTGTGGCTGCGCAACCCGTAACCAATGCTCCGACAGCAGCCACTGCCAGCAAGTCCTTCCATTTCATATTCGACCTCTACGTTAAAAATTGCCCATTCAAGATTTTGTCGTCGGATGAATACCGGCAGCCGCTGGTTCCCCAAATTCGCTTTGGCCTTCCAGATCATCGCCGATATTGTCGTCCTGAAGCGTATCGAGATGCATCAGTTTCTTGATCAATGGTGAAATCACCAACACACCGAAACCGACTGCTACAGCGACCCAGCCTACGGTGGAATATACATCAAGTACGACCTGCTTACCTGCTTCTTGACCAACGCCTTCCGCTCCAGTCGCTGAAGCGATCAGACCGGCGGCGAAATTGCCAGTTGCTGAAGCGAAGAACCAGGTCCCCATGATCAAGCTGGCCATGTGCCCCGGTGCCAACCGGTTCATGGCCGAAAGTCCAACCGGAGACAGGCAAAGCTCGCCGGTCGTGTGCAACAGATAGATCAGGAAGATGAAGATCACAGGCGTGGCATTTTCAAGTCCTGCAGCTTGCGCACCCCAGACAAGAACCAAGAAACCCAGACCAACCTGGACAACACCAAGGCCGAACTTAAATGGCGCCGATGGCTCCATGCCCTTGCGCCCAAGAACCGTCCACACAGTGGCAAAAACCGGTGCAAGCAGGATGATGTAAATGGCGTTGATTGACTGGAAAGTCGACGCTGGGACACCTGCGCGATCAACGTGACGATCAGTGAACAGGTTGAGCGAGGAGCCCGCCTGTTCAAACAACGCCCAGAAAATGATTGATGTGACAATCAGGAACATGGCGGCAAAAATCCGGTCACGCTCTTCCGACGACAGCTTGGAAACGGCGGTGTAAAGGACGTATAGAACGAGACCTCCGCCAAACACGCCAAGCACATAACCGACCAGATCCTGATACTGAATGGCCAACCAGCAGATACCAACCATGGCAAGACCGGCAATATACATCCACCATTCCAGCTTCAGACCGGCCACAGGCTGTTTCAATTTCTCCGGATCAGATGGCTCACCGCGACCAAGCAGCAACGGCTTGCCCCAGATGAACACGATCAGGCCAAGCAACATGCCAATGCCTGCCAAACCAAAGCCATAAGCCCAGCCGTAAGTTTCACCGATATAGCCACAAAGCAGTGAACCCAGCGCGGCGCCAAGGTTAATGCCCATGTAGAAGATCGTATAAGCACCATCCCGGCGGACATCTGTTCGAGGGTACAGCTGGCCAACAATGACCGAGATATTGGCCTTCAGAAAGCCTGATCCAACAATGATAAGTGCAAGAGCCAGCCAAAAGACGCTGATCACCGGATTATCAACATGACCGACTGCGGCCTCACCTTCGAAAGCCATGAAAAAATGGCCCAAAGTAAGCAATACGGCGCCGAAAAGAACGGCTTTTCGTTGCCCTAAATATCGGTCAGCAAGGTAACCGCCGACCACCGGTGTAATGTAGACCAGCGCCGTATACGCACCGTAAATGATGCCGGATTCGCTATCGGAGAAGAGCCAGTGCTTGGTGAGGTAAAATATTAGAAGAGCCCGCATGCCGTAGTAGGAAAAACGCTCCCACATTTCAGCAAAAAACAGAACAAACAGACCTTTGGGATGGCCGAGGAAAGTTCCCCTTGCGTCTCCCGCTTCTTGATACCCACTAGCCATTAAATCGGCCTCCCTTGTAGTTGTGCGAGCTGTCGATCGCAGCCCAGTTGAACCGCACCCTAGTCAAAAATGATCGCGTGTGAAGCATATTGTTGCACTTGTGACCAGTTTGTGAACAAAAAACGTTGCAATCATTCGCTGTCGCTACAAGGTTAAAAACATGTTCAATGACCTTTCCAGCCTCAACAGTTATTTATCCTCCCGCCGTTCCGGCCGGCCACGCAACATGATCGCTCCGGGGCCGAGCGACGAACAGATTAAAGATATTGTCGCTACCGCGCTTCGAACGCCAGATCATGGGAAGCTGGCCCCTTGGCGCGTCATTCGGATAGATAGCGATCAGCGCAGCCTTTTGGCTGCCGAACTGGCGAAGGCCTATCAGAGCGAGAAGCCCGATGCAGGGCGTTTGGAGCTGGAAGCCCTGGAGACAATGGCGCATCAAGCACCGACCTTGCTGGTTGTCCTGTTTTCTCCCGTTACATCGACAAAAATACCGCTGTGGGAACAGGAACTGAGCTGTGGTGCATTTTCCATGAATATCATTCACGCCATTCATGCCCACGGTTTTGTCGGAGGCTGGATTACAGGCTGGCCCTCTTATAATGACGATGTCCGTGACTTGTTTGGAAAAGCACCTGAGCGCATTGCCGGTTTCATATTCGCAGGCACTGCTGATGGAGAACTTGCCGAACGTCCGCGTCCGGAATTGAAAACAGTCCTTTCCCGGTGGACGGGTACATAATTGAGGCAACTGGTTTCAAACAATACTAAACGGCAGAATAATGATACTTACCCCTTGCCTGCATCGCTGTATTATGGCAGTGAAGCAGTATGAACAATGCAAGCAAACCTGTCTATTTGAAATTGCGGGATATCATCTCGGAATCCATCCTCGATGGCGAATATGCCGAAGGTGATATGTTGCCATCCGTCCGCAGCTTTGCAGTGGAGCAAGGAGCCAACCCTCTTACAGTTGCAAAAGCCTATCAAGGTTTTCAGGAAGATGGCCTGGTGACAGTGAAACGCGGTGTTGGCATGTTCGTGGCAAGCGGAGCAAAGGCCAAATTGCGGGATGCGCAGCGCGCGGATTTTATCAAGAATGTCTGGCCGCCAGTGGAACGTCAAATGAAGCGACTGAATATCAAGCTGGATGAACTGCTCGAAAACGAAGCCTGAATTTCAAGCCCGCTACTCTTTATCACTTTCACTGCTTGAGCGCAGCAGACGCCTGCGCAAGACTTCGGCGATAAGTGGCATTTTGCGGCACCATCGTCACTGCTTTCTTGATCAGGTCATATGCGTCCTTGGCCCGTGAACCATCTGCCAAGAGTGCCCGCCCATAGAGATGCGATACCACCGGACTTGAAGGTTGCACAGAATAGGCAATCCGCCCTGCACTGACCGCCTTTTCCGTTTGCCCTAATCCCGTGTAAGCTTGGGACAGCCCCGCCATGATCAAGGCGTCATTGTCACCAATACGTTTGCGCAGACTCTCCAGTATCCTGCGCGCGATGTCCCAGTTTTCCGTTTCGAGATGCTCATAAGCCATCCAGCGCAAACCCGCGATGTTACTGGGATTATAGTTCAGATATTCTGCCAATACCTGACCTGATTCTTGCATGGCCCCTTTTGCCCGAAGTGCTTCAACAATGCGCAGCATAACGGGTTCGGAAAAGCGGATACGTCGAGCGATAGCGAGCGCATTTAGTGCCTCGTCATAGTCATCCAAGGCTATGGCGGTGTCTGCGACCAGCAAATGAGCGTCGCTTGCACCGGGGTTACCGCGTTGCAAGCGCTTTGCTTGCGAAAAGGCGGCGGCAAAATCCCCGCTGTGATATAGCGCCCGGATATAAGGTATAACTGCGATTGCATTATCAGGCGCACGTTCAGCTTCGGCACGCAAAACCCCAATTGGTGTTTTTGGCACAAAAGCCGTTTTTCCGCCGATATCATGCCGTGCTGCTCGATTCAGCATATCGACAGACCTGGCTTGCATGCCCATCGCCTCTAAAGCCCGTCCAGCCTGCCATAACGCGTACGGGTCCGCGCCACTACTATTTGCCTGACGCTTCAAAACCTCGATCGTACCTTCCGGATCATCTGCAAGATAAAGCGACCGCGCCAGCAAGTTTTGTGCTTGCCGGTTATTTGGTTGTAGTGAGACGAGCCGCCTGAATTTATCGACCGCGCTGTTATAATTCGTTTCGCCATACTCAATTATACCCTGCACCAGCAACACCGCCGGCACGTCATCCAACCGCCCCTCGGTCTTTTGCATGAGCGTACGCGCCAGACCAAATTCACCCGCCCGTGCCGCCAACACTGCTTGCATGAAAAAAGCCCGGGGATTCCGGCCATCGAGCGAAATGATTTTCCGGGCGACGATCAGCATATCCGTCATCCGCCCCATATCCCCGAGTGTCGCGGCATATTCGGTAAGCAGGGACACATCATTGGGGTCAATCTGCAGCGCTCTTTCAAACCACGGAAGAGCGGCTGCCAAACCGAACTGAAAACGGATAAGCTCTCCGCGATATTGCAGCGCCCGAATATTGTTCGGTTCCAGCTTAACCGCCTCGTCTACCGCAGCAATCGCACCTGCCTGGTCGCCCGATCCGGCACGAAACCGCGCCACATCAACCCACAGGTCAGCGTTTGCAGGATCCTGTGAGATGGCTTGGTCGAAAGCTCTGGTTGCCAACGCATCGTCGCCAGTTTGGACAGCTACACGGCCGACAATTCTGGCGGCATAGGCCTGATGCTGAACCGGAATATCATTTGCAAAAAGTTGCTCTTTGGCTTGATCCCATTTCCCCTGCAACTGCAAAGCATGACCATAAAGATGCCGCACTTCCGTAACTTCAAGACCCAGGTCAAAGGCGCGCTCCAGTTCCGCCTCCGCGCCGATACCATCGAATAACTTCAACAATATCTCAGCCTGCAAGACACGCGCATCAATCCACTGCGGGTCCGCCTTGATTGCGTTCATCAACTCGATACGAGCGGATCTTACATCACCGCGAGAGCGATGTTCCTGGGCCTTTGCAAACGCGTCGCGTGCATCTTCGTTGCCATCGCTGGCCGCTTGAATTGCGGTCGAGAGTCCGGTCAGAACCAGTCCGAGCAACAGAGCCAAGACCACAAGCCTTGAACGTCGCACTGAAATGAACCGATCCGGCCAGACCATGGTTTTAGCTTGCCTGCTGCAACTGATATTGTTTCAACAGATCATAAAGTGTCGGACGGCTGATACCCAAAAGCTTTGCGGCATTTGATATATTGCCATCTGTTTGTGAAATGGCGCGGATGATGGCAGCGCGATCTGCCGCCTCCCTCGCCGCTTTGAGATTCAGCAAATCAGAGACTTCATCTTCTGCAGCCTCCAGATCCAAATCGCTGGCGGCAATCATTTTGCCGTCTGCCATTATCACGGCGCGCTTTATACGATTTTCCAGTTCCCTTACATTACCGGGCCATTTCCATGCCTCCAAAGCAGCCAACGCATCAGGCGCGATACCTTTGACCGCCGGATTGATCTCATCGGCAAATTTTTTCTGGAAATGCCGCGCAAGCAGGCTCGTATCACCAGATCTCTCCGCCAAAGCAGGTATTTTGATGACGATCTCTGCAAGGCGGTAGTATAAATCTTCACGGAAGCTGTTATCCGCGATCATTTCCTCCAGATTTTGATGCGTTGCACAGACAATTCTAGTATCTACGGCAATGGCTTTCCGGCCGCCTATCCGTTCGATAACGCGTTCCTGAATGAAACGGAGCAGCTTGACCTGCAATGGCAGTGGAATGTCACCCACTTCATCCAAAAACAAAGTCCCGCCGTTGGCTTGCTCAATCTTACCCTCGGTCATCTTCACGGCACCGGTAAACGCACCCTTCTCGTGACCGAAAAGCTCTGACTCCAACAGGTTTTCCGGAATGGCCGCGCAGTTTATTGCCACAAAGGCCTTGTCACGACGGTCACTCGCATCATGCAACCCGCGAGCTAAAAGCTCCTTGCCGGTCCCGCTGGCCCCCAACAGCATCACTGAGGCGTTTGTATTGGCAACACGCTCAATCATCTGCGCCACTTTGAGCATCTCAGGAGCACCAGTGATGATCCGGCCGAGAACCGCGTGGTTGCCGTCTTGTTTCGCGGCAAGACTGGAATTCTCCAGTTCGAGTTTGCGAACATGGAAAGCTCGGCGAACAATTAAGCCAAGCTCGTCAATATCTACCGGCTTTTGGTAAAAGTCCCAGGCACCAGCCGCAATGGCGCGCAGTGCACTTTCCTTTTCACCATGCCCCGATGCTACGATAATTTTAGTATCCGGTTTCAGGCTGAGTATCGCGTCCATTGTTGCGAAACCTTCAGTCGTCCCATCCGGGTCTGGCGGCAAACCAAGATCTAGGGTCACGACATCGGGTTCTTCCGCACGAAGCATGTTTATAGCTGTTTCGCGATCACCGGCAACAATGACCTCAAAATCCTCATAGGCCCACTTCAGCTGCTTCTGCAGTCCAGGGTCATCCTCGACGATCAGAAGTTTCTCCAGTGGTTTTTCGTCCTTATCAGACATTTCAAGCGACCCTTTCATTTACTATCTCATCATCTGCCAAATGGCTGGCGAGCGGCAATATCAATGTAAATCGGCTTCCTGCGCCTTCTTTACTTTCCACTTCCAGCCGGCCGTTCATCGCCATCGCCAAGGATCGGGCTTCAAAGGCACCGATGCCAAAACCGCCATCCTTGCTGGACGCAAAAGGCTTGAACAATTGACTGCGGATAAACTCACTCGACATGCCAACCCCGCGGTCCAGAACTTCGATTGCAACGCTCAAATCCCGCCGGCGTGCATTTATCAATATGGGTTGACCGTCCGTACTGGCATCAATCGCATTTTGGATGAGATGTCCCAATATCTGGTCAACCCGGGTGGGATCGGCCATTGCGGTCAGATCATCAATCTGTGCACTCTCAATTGCATGCAGCAGACGTTTCTTCTCAATGATCGATTGCAACAAAGCTGCGACCTTGACCGGTTTCGGCTCCTCGGGTTTGGCTTTGTTATGCTGTGACAGCCGCTCCAGAAGCCCATTCATTTTACCCGCAGAATCTTGCAACGTTGCAATCATGTCAGCCTGAAATTCCGGATTGTCTGCATGCCGTTCTGCATTGCGGGCCAAGAGGCTAAGCTGACTGACGAGATTTTTAATGTCGTGCATGACAAATGCCATACGGCGGTTAAATTCGTCGAAGCGTTGTGCCTCTGAAAGCGATTCCTGACTGCGCGCTTCGGCCAAATAACTTGCCACTTGGCGCCCAACCACCCGCAGCATATCAAGATCTTCCCAGTCTAGCGTCCGATTTATCCGCGGCCTCGCCAGCAGTACAATACCGGCCAGCCTGTCAAAGTGGACCAGAGGTACTGCTGCCCAAGTCTGTGGATCATTGGTCATCCATTCCGGAATAGCGCTGGCATCTATTTGATCGACCTTATCGGCCCTCAGGGCATCAAATTCGATAATATGTCCGGTTTCTTCGAAAAACGGCACTGTCCCAGTCGTACAGGCTCGCGAAGGGACATGTATGGTGGGCCAGTTCCAACGAGACTGCAGCGTTAAACGGCCGGCATCATCAGGCATCAACAATATACCTGCCGGGGATTCGGTAATATCGGCAATAGCTTTGACAACGCGTTCATGAAAAGGCGCGCTGTCGCTGCCTGGTCGTCCAATGGTGTCGGTAAACCTGATCCATTCTGCCCGATAGTCATAACGGTGCTGGAAAAAATTTTTCGCCAGTTTGACTTTAAACCAGGCGCGGAATTTTCCTGACGGGAGAAGGAGCAATGCCGCGATAGACGTGCCAAACAAGAAGCTGATCTGTGCCAGTCGCGCGTAGTCCCCGCCGATGATCTGCAACGCCGTTGCAATGACAATCATCATCAACAGATATCCGCCGATGGCCACAAGCGACAAAGAACGGAACGCGACGCTCCGGGATAGTTTCAAACGCCATTCGGTGTTTCGCACCGATGCCAATGCGAGGATGGGCGCGATACAGGCCATTGCCGGTCCACGCATTGCCGTCAGTTCGAGCGAAAACTGTTGTGTCAGATAGGTGATCGTGAACAGATTGAGGTCGTAAGTCCAAATCGCAGCGAGCGAAGCCATTGGAAGCCTGATGCCTCCGCGCGTTTCTGGTGCCGAAATCGAATATAAATTGTGCACAAGCACCAGAGCGCCAACGGCAAATAGCATACGAAGCACCAGCGAGGTGTAAGCCGCCATACTGGCAAGACGTGGGCTGCCGGTAAAGATCGGAATCAAGGAATCTACGACGATTTGGCCAATAAGAACAAAGGCTAGCGCAAAATATATAATGTTCACGGCTGTGGGTTGGTGACGCCCCTCGCCTACCCGCAAAAGGACAAACATGAAAATCAGCCATCCCATGTTTCTTAGAGATTCGGCAAAATTTGATATTGGTGAAAAAGCGCCTTCCACCGCGATGCTCAAGGCCCAGAAACTTGTCAAAGCCAGCGCCAGAATCAGTGACTGCTGTGTCCTGTTCCGCTCGGTTTTGCGTTGGAACTGCCATATCGTCAGCGCAGCAAAAAGCGCTGCCGCTAGCCCATGTCCCAATATGCTGATCTGGCTCAAAATCGTCACCATCTCAGCGCGCGCCTTCTGGCCAAAGCACAACCCGGATGGTCTGCAACAGGATCAGGATATCAAGAAATGGCGTATAGTTTTTGGCGTAGTACAGATCATATTCCAACTTGTGCCGGCTGTCTTCAATCGATGCACCATAGGGATAGTTGATCTGCGCCCATCCGGTAATGCCGGGCTTCACCATATGCCGCTCGGCATAGAATGGCATTTTGGTCTGCAGATCATCAATAAACTGGGGACGTTCAGGGCGTGGACCAACGAAGCTCATCTCGCCTTTCAAAACACTCCATGCCTGCGGAAGCTCGTCTATGCGCACCTTGCGGATAAAATGCCCTATCCTGGTAATCCTGGGATCATTTTCACTCGCCCAAACAGCCTTGCCACCAGTTTCAGCATCGGCACGCATTGAACGCAATTTGAGAATGTTGAACTTCTGGCCATAAAGCCCAACACGTTCCTGTTTGAAAAAGGCACCGCCGCGGCTCTCCATCTTAATCAATCCGGCAAAAAGCAGAATGAGAGGACCCGTAAAAAGCAGCAAAAGCAAACTCAGAACAATATCGAAACTACGCTTGAAAACGGTGGATATTCTGCGTCCGGAGGAGAAACCATCTGAAAAAATAAACCAGCTTGGGTTAACGCTATCGAGATCAACCCGTCCAGTCTCTCTTTCCAGAAAGCTGGACATATCGTTTACATGAACCCCTGTGGTCTTGATCGTAAGCAGATCAGCCACCGGCAGTGAATTTCGTCTTTCTTCAAGCGCCAAGACAACTTCACTAACCCCCAGGTCAATCACATGTTGCGGCAAATCATCTATGTCAGTGCGTTTTATCGCTGTTTTAACGATAGCGGGACCTTCATTCATGTCTACGTAACCGCTGACAACGAAGCTGCTTTCTTGTCTGCTCGCAAGTTCTGCGATGCGGTTCGCCCTCGGGCCGGCACCTAGGATCAAAAGACGGCGCTTAAATACCCTGCTGTCGAGTATTGTACCCAGCATCACTCGCGCGGCCATCAAAAGGAAGATCGACAAGATCATCGCATAGAGAGAATTCGAGCGCCAAAGCGTCGTTCCCGGCAGTATGAATGCCACGATAGACAGGAAAATCACACCTAGTGAAATGGCCACCAATATCCGGGCTGCTGCAAATCTCAGCGATTGAAGCGCTTCACTCCCGTAAACCCCGACGGCAATTAGGGCAATTTCGAGCGCCACGGCAAAGCTAATGATTGGCGCGGGGCGGTCATAAATGGAACCCGCGTTCATCCCGATTTGGTTAGCGCGCAATACCCAGCTGATTTCAGCGGCAACGACCAGCAGAAACAAGTCCAGAAGCCCCAGAAAAATGATGGGGTAGGGAATATAGTGTTTGAACAATCTGATCATTAAGCAAGCAATCTTATGGCAAGGCACTCACCTGATAGACAAAATTCGTAAGCTGTCGGTTAATTTTACACTCTTTTTCCGGCCAACCCTTGAATTCCATCGAAATTGTTCAGTTTTCCGACAGTCGAGTCTCAATCATTGACGAAATTATAAGGTGTCAGCCCGCTTTCAAGTTCGTCAAATTTCAAATTCCTATTTTTTGGTGCGGCAGATCGTTGAGGACATTTGTCCCGCGTGCAAGCGGGGCAGCCAAGACCCACAGGTGTTGCGCTTTCCGTTGAAAGGTCAATTCCCCGTGCATAGTATAAACCGGTAGCCATATCCGCTGACAGTCCCAAACCGACGGCGAATTCTGGAAAATACCCGTTAACACCTGTTCCTACCCCCTGAACCGCGCGCGACAGAGTGAACCATGTCGACCCGTCTTCCAATCCTATCAACTGGCTTCTTTCCTCCAATGGCCTATCAAACACACGATGAATTTCCCAGAGCGGACAACGATGGGCACTTTCAACCAGGGACGCATTGCTCGCGCCTGCGAAACGTTTGGAAACCAATCCTGACCGGTCAATCCGTATCATGAAAAATGGCAAACCGCGTGCACCGACCCGTTGCATAGTCGTCAGTCGATGGGCCACTTGCTCAAAACTGGCGCCAAAACGGCGTTGCAAAACCTGTATTTGATATCCGGTTTGCTCACATGCCCTTAAAAAACGGGCATAAGGCATCATCAAAGCAGCCGCAAAGTAACTTGATAAATGGCGATGATACAGGCGCTTTGACACTTTATCGGGGAAGTCCGCACCAGAAACCAACCCTTCGATTTCGGCCTGGGCTTCAATTTCTCCGAGCAATGCTGCGGCCTGAAAAGTACGAGAGGCTGGATCAAGCATTTCCGACAGCTGTAGCTGCCGAGCATGTAAATCCAGTCTTCTTACAATATCCGGCAAAACAGTTTCAGGGAGAATTCTTATGGTAAGTTGATGCTTGACCCGGAGCCTCTCCGCGATCGCACCATATAAATCTGCCGCACCCAGGCGTAGTTCATCGGCAAGTGTCTCGGCCATAGCGTCAAGATCAGCAAAATGATTGCGCCAGCGTTCAATTTCTGTGCGCACCAACTGAAACGGATCCAAAGTTTCAGGGGCAGCATCATCATCTCCGGCCGAGCGGCTATCGAACAGCCTTACAAATGCTTCCGCAGCATTTGGCGCGGCTATCAGCCATTCCTCCAACTCCGTTCGATCAACGACCAAGTCATCAAACATGGGAGCAGCCAAACGCCTGCCAAGTCCATCAACCCCGCCACCAGGTTGGTCAGCCACCAGTTGCCGGGGATCAAAATCGAACCGATCTGCAAGCAACAACATCAATCGCGCACTTAACGGGCGCTGGTTCCGCTCAATCAAATTCAGATAACTGGGAGATATATCCAGCGCCTCAGCCAACGCCAATTGAGTCATGTTGGCGGTTCGGCGAAGCCGCTTTATCACCGCGCCAGCAAAAAGTTTTCGATCTGCCATAGATGATACCCATGTAAATTATTTTACAAATTATCAAGCTTAAATGGAAATAGTAATCATATTTACACTGGATTCTGTAAATTTTCTTTGCGTCCTTCTTCATAATGACCCAAACGACGGGTGAACAGACCGTTTGATCGGTCTCGAAACAGTTTCCTGGGGAGGAAAAGCTATCCGTCGGAGCCTTGCCGCTCCGACGGATTTTTTATGCACAAGGCGTAAGCATATTTTAAGGGCAAGCCGTTAAAGTGATCATATGAAAATCTAAAATTAGGTGCTCTTGATGATCAAACAGGCAATTCTTTTCGTCGTTTCCACTGGTACACTCATTTACTTTATCGCGCCCGTTGATGATGAGAAAGCTGCGGAGCCGATTGCAGAAGAGACTTCCAAAACGAAGTCTGCGGTCAAGTCGAGTGCTTCAGACCAATGGAGCTACGACGATGATGAGGGGGCCGAGGAATTTGTTTTTGGCGAACCGCTTGAATATTCTGATGATGCAGATACTCCAGCCGGTAATAGCGGCGAAATCGCCGGAACCGCGGGACCCACAATCAACGAACCCACAAAACGGATCGCACGGACGAACTATATCAGCCCGGCGGTTTACTCCAAAGCTCCAAAACCCGGCGGGCCTGGCAGCAAGGAAAATCCAATCGATATGACGCCGCCAGGTGGCAGGCAGCTACCGCAGTCGAAACCCTAAGCGTTTCAAACCGCGAAAGACGAACGGCCTACTCGCAGCGCTTCATGACATAATTGTCGGGTTCTATATTCAAGATGAATTGATCCGGTCCAGATATCGTAACAGGTCCCTCCATCTGGAAACGACCTCCTGCCTCGCCTGTTTCTTCATCCTCCGCCAGATCGGTCAAGTTGAGCGTCAACTGACCGGCCGACCATTGCCAAATACCGGTCAAATCTTCCGATATAAAATTGCCGCCAGCCAATAGCGTCCAGTTTGTCGGTTGATCGCAGGTTTCTTCCGAAAAGGCCCAGCGCCCTTCGAAATATGAAGCTTCAACAGCTTCTCCGGATCGCGGCACTTCGACGTTGGCAATAGACACGGTTGCTGCAACAGCAACGCCGACCGTGCCGATTGCCTTGGCTGTCGTCATTCACTAACCGCCCTTTTTCATTATGTTAAGCGCTGCAGCTGTGAGCGCTTCTGCGCCTGTCGCCACGACTTTTTCGGCATCTGGCGCCCAAAGCGGACTATGAAGTGACGGCAATTTGGTACCCGCCTTTTTCGCAGCCTGATACTCATCCATCGGAACACCACCGACCCAGAAAATCATGCTTTTGATTGATTCGTCGGCACGGCGATAACGGCTGAAATCTTCACCGCCCATCACCGGATTGGACTCAACCACCCGCTGTTTGCCGAAACGCGCTTCAAAAAGCTTCGCCATCTCGCGAGTAAATTCGGGGCTGTTATAGGTTGAAGGCGTAAATTCATCGTCGCGTACGCGAATGATGGGCATTCGGTCTTCCGGCAGACCAGCTGTTACTGCCTCGCCCTTGGTAATCCGCTTGATCCCGTCAAGCAGTTTGGCCCGCGTTTCATCAGAATAGCTTCGGACTGTAAGTAGTAGATTGGCCTTGTCGGGTATTATGTTGTGCTTAAACCCTGCCTGGAAACTACCCACCGTAACTACTGCAGGGTCCTGCGGATCAATTTCACGGCTGACCAGCGTTTGCAGCGCGCCGACAATGCGCGAAGCCACCACGATCGGGTCCTTGGTTGTGTGCGGATAGGCACCGTGGCCGCCGACGCCTCTCACTTCAATGTCCACGCTATCGACATTGGCCAGCGCATAGCCTGGTGAATAGCCGATAAAGCCTGCCGGCGCCCCGGCCGCATCATGAAAGGCCAATACATATTCCGGCTTGGGAAAACGGGTGTAGAGCCCGTCCTCCAACATCGCCTTGGCTCCCTCCCCGGTTTCTTCGGCGGGTTGCAGGATCATCACCAGCGTGCCCGACCATTCGCCCTTGCGCGCAACCAGCTGGCGCGCTGTTCCGACCCAACCGGTCATATGCGTATCATGGCCGCAAGCGTGCATCACACCGGTATCATTGCCCTCGCGGGTTTTGGCGCGCACTTTGGATGCAAAAGGCAGCCCGGTTTTTTCAACCAGCGGCAGGCCATCCATATCCGCGCGGATCATAACTGTTGGACCGTCGCCATTTTTCATCACCGCAACCACGCCAGTGCCGCCGACTTTTTCGGTCACGTCAAAGCCAAGCCGTCTGGCTTCAGCCGCCAGCTTGGCCGCTGTCTGAACCTCTTCGCCGCTCAATTCGGGATTGGCATGCAGATCACGATAAATTTCCATCAGGGACGGCAAGTCCGCCGTGATCGCATCTCTCAGTGGATCAGCTTGCGCCGGTGTACACAACAAAACAGTACTGGCCGCAACCAAGGCGGCTTTCGAAATCATACGCATCACTATCCCCGAGTTATTTCACAAGTTTGTGAACTTAACTGCTCAAACACCCCTTGTCAGGCACAAATTTAATTGGTGATGGGAGTTAGCTCCATCACATTCACAACCGACTCATAATAGGGATAGGGAAAAACCATGCGCCAGCGTTTCTGACCGATACGTTCAACCACGGCGGCCTGATCCCGCTTTTCCGTTTTTCCATAAGGTACGGCCTTGTCTTCATAGCCATAGAATGACGTACCCAGATAGATGGAATGGCGAGTGCCTGCCTCATACAGCCATCCTGTCGTGCGTTGAGAGCCGGTCAGTTTGATAAAATGGCGGCGATCACCATTAACAGTGACACGACACCGAAAAGCCGGATAGGCTATGTAAGGTAAGCCGCCGCTGGCATCGCCATCCAGTTTGGTGACCGAGCAGGAATAAAGTCCCGCCGGAATCTTGCTGTCCGGCAATGCTGCCTCTTCTTCAAAGAGCGGTTTCCTCGTGGAGAGTTTGCCCCCTTCGCCGCCTTGGGCAGCGCCGGCGCGCCCTTCCTGCAGAGCCTTTTGCCAGTCATCCAGTCGTTTTTGGTCTGCCGCTGTCGCAAGCTCTCGCCATTGCGATTCCGGATGCGGGCTGTCTTTGGCCACTGCCACCGAAACCAATCCGGCCGACGCCAGCATTGCCACGATCACAAGCCGCCCGCGGATCATTGGGCGGTCCACCCGCCGTCGATGGAGAGGTTCGCTCCGGTAATTGCGCTCGCTTCGTCTTTACAAAGAAACACAGCCAACGCAGCGATCTGGTCGATCTGCACAAATTGCTTAGTCGGTTGCCCGGCCAGCAGCACATCATTCATCACCTGCTCACGCGTCATGTTCCGCGCCTTCATCGTGTCGGGTATCTGGTTCTCGACCAATGGCGTCCACGCATAGCCGGGCGAGATCGTGTTTACCGTAATCCCCTGCTGCGCCACTTCCAGCGCGACAGTCTTGCTAAAGCCCGCAATCGCATGTTTTGCGGCATTATAGGCCGATTTATAGGGGCTAGCGACCTTGCTGTGCATAGACCCTGTATTGATGATCCGGCCCCAGCCACGTTCCTTCATGCCCGGCAAAACCGCCTTGGTCGTGTGGAATGCGCTGTTGCAGATGATGTCCATGATCGCATCCCACTTGTCTTCGGGAAACTCATCGACCGGGGCAACATGTTGAATTCCAGCATTGTTGACGAGAATATCGACTTCTCCCAATTGCTCTGTGCAGTCTGTCACCATTTGCCGAATTTCCTCGGGCTTGGTCATGTCGGCATTGCTGTAAGCGGCCTTGGTTCCACTCAACTTTTCCAGTTCCTGCCGTAGCGTTTCGATTTCGCCTTCATCACCAAAGCCGTTGATCATCACCGCCGCGCCCTCAGCAGCCAGCGCTTTTGCATATCCACCACCAATGCCCGAGGTCGACCCGGTCACGAGAGCGGTTTTACCCTTCAGAAACATAGATTTTCTCCTTTGGGCGACCTTAAAACAGTCACAAGTGACTGCAACGGCTTTTTGTAAAAGAATTGCGCAACGCTTGCGCTTTTGTGCGATTCAGGCGAATTGAACTCTAATAGGAGAGAAGCCATGCGTTTAGATGATCTGGACCCCAGCAAAAATGCCCGCGACCATGGAAGTGGCGGCGGCCGCAGAGGATTTGGCGGCGGCGGTGGAGGTGGCGGTCTGGGACTGCTGCTAAGCTTCCTGCCTATGTTGCTCGGCCGGAAAATGGGCTGTGGAACCATCCTTTTGATTGGCGGCGCGGTATTGGCCTTTATGTATTTCGGCGGTGGTGCCGGTATGTTGACGGGTGGTGGAACGCAATCCAGTGGGTCGGGGGACGCGGTTGCCTATGACACTCAGGAAGAACGTTTTGCCGGTCAGGTGCTGGCTTCTACCGAACAGACCTGGTCCAAGCTGTTTCAGGCCAATGGATCTCGATACCAACCAACAACAATAAACTTCTACCAGGGTGGTGTAAGTTCGAACGGCTGCGGCTCTGCCAGTTCGGCAGCGGGGCCATTCTATTGCCCAGCCGACCAAGGCATTTATCTCGACACGTCTTTTTTCAATGAACTTGAAACCAAAATGGGCGCACGCGGCGATTTCGCCAAAGCCTATGTTATTGCCCATGAAGTAGGCCATCATATCCAGACTCTAAGCGGCGTTTCCAGTCAGGTCCGACAAGCACAGAGCCGTGCCAGCAAGGCGGAAGGTAACGCATTACAAGTGCGGATGGAATTACAGGCAGACTGTTATGCTGGCGTATGGGCCGCGCAAAATGCGGATCGCATGGAGCCCGGTGATGTCGAGGAAGGCCTGACGGCTGCCCATGCCATTGGTGATGATACCTTGATGCGCGGGGCTGGACAACGTCCTGTGGAAAGCATGTTCACCCATGGCACCTCCGAACAGCGCATGGCGTGGCTGAAGAAAGGGATGCAAACCGGCGATCCGGCCGCGTGCGATACGTTCGCACGCGGCGCGGTTCGCTAGTCCGTTGACTTAGGTCGCCGGTCCTTTCTGCAATGACCGCGACCAGTCCAACCGGCGGGTGACAAACATCACCCCGGCCAGTGCGGCGAAGATCAGCAATGATCCGATAAGCAGCGAGTATGCCTCAAGACTCAGCAAGATATAGATCACGCCATATAGGGCGGCGAGCAAGCCGCCGATAATCGAAGCCCTTCGCCAACTCGACAGGACCGATGCCGCATAAGCGGTTATCAACCCGATAGTGGCTATCGATGCAACGACATAGGCCAGCGCAAAGCCGATAATCTCGGCAAAGGCGAGCAACAGGATGAAGAACAGCACCAGCGCTACCCCAACCAGAATATACTGAACGGACGAGATGCGAACGCCTCCGATCAGGTCAAACAGCAGAAACGCGACAAAGGTAAACCCGATGAACAGGAAACCATATTTGGTTGCGCGGCTCACCTGGTCATAGAGGTCAACCGGCTGGATTAGGTTCACGGTCACGCTGGAAGGATTGCCCGCGCCGCCGCCGTCATAAGAGCTGTAAGACCGATTGCCAGACTGCGGGTAAACTTGTTGTCCCGCCTGCGTAGATGTCAGCGAGCTGCCCAGCGCGAGGTTCGAGATGCCATATTTCGCAGTGAAACCGGCATCACTGACTTCATTATCCGGCAAGAACCCGCCGGTGAAGCTGGGGTGCGGCCATTTGGATTTTACTGACCAGTTGGTTTGTCCGGCATCCGGCACCATCGTCAGGCTTTCGGTTCCGCGGAATTTCACGTCAAAATTCACAGCCATTTCACCATCTGCCAGCGCCGTAGCATCCAGCCAGGCAAAAAAGCCGGTATTACCTGTCTCGCCCAGACCTTTTCCGGGTTGCAGCACGAGCGACTGGCCATCTACGGTCAGCTTGTTATCGGCTGACAGGCCCCTTGCATCTGACAGACCAAAGCGGATTTCGGCGCGAGCGAAATCAATGTCCGCGCGGTCAATACCGGAGCGATCGAAATCTTCCGGCAGTTTAAACGAAGCGGAACCGGTCACATTGGTGTTGTAAATCACCACTTCATAGATGGAGCGGCTTTTGACTTCTGTCAGGATATCACTGTCAAATGTCATGACTTCCGGCGAGATATAGAGTTCGCGGGTTACGACATTGGTGCGGGTTACGGTCTTGCCATCCTGCTCCACTGATTCCTGTACCTTGGCCTTATAGGGTAGTACGATTTTCGGTCCGGCAAATACCTGCTGCCCGCCCCAACCGGTGACAATGGATTGCTCCGCCTGCTCACTCTGCGTCTGGCGGTCATAAATGAGTAGCCAGCTGGCAAACAGCGGAATGGCCAGTAGGAATCCGGTTAGCAGCACCAGCAGGAACTTGGCTCCGGGCGATCGTTCCGGTCGCCGCGGTGATTGAATATCTTCGTCAGTTTCAGTCATAGTGAGTTTTCCCTCTAAATCCCTGTATTTGCTGGACCACCGCTCTTGCAAGCCGCAGCCATTGCTCTAATCATAAGCCCCAAGCTCTTCCATCCGAGCGACGAATCGAGGCTTACGTGCGACGAATTACCACAATTACGGATTGCCATAACGTGAACGACTTTCGTTCTTTGGCCAAAAAGCGCCTGCCTTTCCCTATTTTTGACTATATTGATGGTGCCGCAGACGACGAAGTCACCCGTCGCCGTAACACCGAAGCTTATGAAGCATGTGATCTTGTGCCCAATGTGTTGGCCGGTGTCGAGGATATCGACATGACAACTTCGGTCATGGGGCAAAAACTCGCGATGCCATTATTTCTGTCTCCTACCGCCCTGCAGCGACTGTTTCATTGGCAGGGCGAACGCGGTGTAGCGAGAGCGGCCGAGAAATTCGGTACCTTTTTCGGGATATCCTCTCTGGCCACGGTTAGCATCGAAGAGATCGGTGAAAGCATCGACTCACCAAAAATGTTCCAACTTTACGTCCACAAAGATAAAGGGCTTAACAAGTCGATGGTCGAACGCTGTAAGGCAGCGAAATTTGATGCGATTACCCTAACCGTCGACACTATTGTCGGCGGCAATCGTGAACGCTGCCTGCGATCTGGATTCACCAGCCCACCCAAGATCACGCCCGCGAGTTTCCTGAGCTATGCGACCAAACCGGCCTGGGCACTCAACTATATGTTCCGCGAAAATTTTGAGCTGTCTAACCTCAAGGACCATGTCGCAGAGGGCACCAATGTTGCCCTGTCGGTCGCGGAATATTTCTCCACCATGCTCGATCAGTCGCTGGACTGGACGATGGCTGAGGATATCCGCAAGGACTGGGGCGGTGAATTCTGCCTTAAAGGAATCATGTCGGTGGATGA
This sequence comes from Parasphingorhabdus sp., assembly GCF_059726685.1. Taxonomy (NCBI): domain Bacteria; kingdom Pseudomonadati; phylum Pseudomonadota; class Alphaproteobacteria; order Sphingomonadales; family Sphingorhabdaceae; genus Parasphingorhabdus; species Parasphingorhabdus sp. The sequence continues at coordinate 1,939,331 of NZ_AP041068.1, read as the reverse complement.
TGCCAAACGCGCCGTCGATATCGGTGCGACCGCGATCATGGTGTCCAATCATGGCGGCCGCCAACTGGATGGCTCCCGAGCACCATTCGATCAGCTTGCCGAAATTTGCGACGCCGTGGGTGATAAGATTGATGTGATATGCGATGGCGGCATCACACGCGGCAGCCATGTTCTGAAAGCGCTCAGCGTCGGTGCCAAGGCCTGTTCTGGCGGGCGCCTATACCTTTATGCACTGGCAGCCGCCGGACAGGCGGGGGTTGAACGTAGCCTCAGCTTGTTGCAAGCTGAGATTGAACGGGACATGAAACTTATGGGCGTGACATCCGTTGGTCAGTTGAACCGCGACAATTTGCGGTATCGAGCTTGACCACAAACAGGGAAAAATGATGAAACATATTGCAAAATTAGCGACAACGTCAGCAGCAGCACTGCTTTTCCTGTCTGCCCCAGCGCAGGCACAAAGAGCCGATCCGGATGAAACAGCTGAAGAACATGCCCGGGATGCAGCAACCACACCGGCCAAAGATGTCGGCCTGAAAAAGACCAAAATTCCTGCCAAGCTTATTGCCATTCAAGAAGATCCCTATTCTCTGGATGGTTTGCGGCGCTGTGCCGCGATCATACAGGAAGTCAAGGAATTGAATGCCGTGCTAGCGGCTGATGTGAACGAGAAAGTCGATAAATCCAGAGCCGAAAAGCGCGAAGAAACTGCGAGCCGTGTCGGTGGTGGATTGCTGGGCGGATTGATCCCCTTCCGGGGAATTGTGCGCGAAGTATCCGGGGCAGCAGGCGACGAACGCAAATATAACCGAGCCGTCTATGCGGGCGTCGTTCGTCGCGGTTTCCTAAAAGGTGTTGGCAGAGAAAGAGGTTGCAAAGCCCCCGCCCGTCCATAGTCTATATTATCAAGAATGGGCGATCCTGTGTGCCGATCGGTTCGGCAGTTTAACGTGCCTGAACAATCCAGATACCACCAGGCAAAGCGACGCGTCCGCCATCATCATGAGGCGAAAGCGCTTCTTTCAAAGCCGCCAACAATCGAGACTTGAGATCGTCATCAACCTCGCCTAGCGCCCGTGAAGCTGGTCCGATTTGCGATGAAAAATAGACCGCATCGTCAACACCACCAGATTGCGACATACAAATCTCAACAGAATGAGGTGCCATAGAAATCTCGTCAAAACCCGCTTCGGTCAATAGATTTTTCAACCGCTCCGCATCGGCAAAAGCAAACGGACCAGGCGCATGCGGGTCAGTTTCCGGTGCTTCCGGCAATAGAGGCTTAATAGCCGCCATTGGAACCATCACCCACAGATTGACCTTCGGACTCTGCCAGCAAGCAAAGACCATCCTGCCGCCGGGCTTCAGATTGGCTTTGATATTGGTGAAGGCAGCAACCGGGTCCTCAAAGAACATCACGCCAAAGCGCGACATGATCAGGTCAAAACCTTCATCAGCCCGATATTCAGCGGCGTCAGCCAGCAAGAGCGTTCCACGGCCATTGGCCCGTGACCTTGCCAGTTCCAGCATAGGTTCAGATACATCTACACCCGTGACCTCAGCGCCAGCGTCCATCGCAATTAACGACGTCTCACCAGTACCACAACCAATGTCCAGAACACGCTCGCCCGGCACAATTGCGGCTGCGTCTATCAACAGAGATGTAACCGGGGCCAGCAAGGTGTCCATGACGTGCTGCTGCTCGGTCCACTTTACGCCAGCATTATCATTCCAATATTCAATCTGTTCTTCATTGGACATTATTGGGCTCCGTGTTGTTGCTATGGGTCATGGATTGCAAAACTATGACTTAAATATCATCCAAAAAGTCAAATTCATCATCTCGGCGTGGATCGGGATTAAACAGAATTTTCAATCTTTCCGGCGAGGATAGAACAGGCTTTTTTGGATCGACAAAGTGCAGTTTGACACCAGTGTGCTTGAACGCACTGTTCAATTCAGGCCAATATTGCTCCCCAATAATAATTAGCACCTTACCCCAACGAAAGTCACCCGGATCAGATTCCGCAGCGATAGCAGACAATATTGCCTTGAGGTTTTCCTCGTCAGAGGAAGCAACGGATAGCTCAGTATATATCCAATCCGTCTCATCCTTGCCTTCCACCATCTCGGCAAATTCATCTTTGATCCATTGCACTGACTTTTGATATTCGAGGTCGTCAATCGGCCTCAAATGCTTGGTGGCGCTTATGTTGTCGGCTTCAATCGTACGAAACCATGCCTCCCGCATATAGTAGTGCCAGTCGCGCTCTGTCATAGGATATTTCGCGATGAGCGGAGCCAACTCCGCTCTTATTCTGCTCGCCTCCCAATCCAATTGTTTTCTTTGAACGTCCAGAGCCGCCAACATGGCCTCTATCCATGCTCTGGTGTCGCTTTTAGAAACGTGACCGCTGTCCAAATCAATCTTGAACTCGACAGTTTTAGCTTTCGCACGATCGCCTTGAGAGTCCAAATCCGGAGCGATTATGGCCAGCTTAATTCCTTCACCGTCAAACACGGGATCGCCTTTTTTCCAAGACCGAGAACTGACACTACGCGGTAAGGCTTGCAAGTAATAGAGTGGTAGAAATGAACCCAAATCATGCGCACCCAATAAGCCCTTGCCACGTTTGTAACGGACTATTGTTGTCGGACCATAGCCTACACGATGCCAGTTATCGAACGTTACAAGATACTGACCGTCATTGGAAAGAATTGCCGTGACTGGGGCCACTTCATTGACAAGGTCCACCTGCCAGTTGGTCGTCCAAACGCCAGAATCATTTTTCACTTCAATCACCGCCGACACCCTTGCATTGGCAGCCTCTGACGGAAGCCCCGGATCGTTCTGTTCGTCCCGTTTATCGCGAAAATACTCTGGGGGACTGGACAGATCACGCGGATTGATAGTGACACGGGCAGTGCCCGAATTTGACTCGAAGACCGCCTGCTTCGGTGGTGCCCAACTATCCGCTACAGCAGGTTGAGAAACACCGGCAACAAACAGGAAGACAATCAGAAAACGAATGGATTGAGCAAAACCAGAACCCAATCCTCTTTGCATCAATAAACCCGTTTCTTGGGTTTGATGTAGTCCGCCTCGTCGGTCAGTGTGAAGTCATGAACCGGACGATAGCTGATATCGACTTTGCCGGTGCCACGGTCCTTATCGGGGCCGCCCCAACCGTTGAATGTCGCAACCGTGTGCTTCATCCATTCCTTGTCGTTCCGGTCTTCATAATCTTCCTGCATGTGGGCACCGCGGCTTTCCTTCCGGTTGGCGGCACTTTCCATGGTGACGACCGCCTGCCCCATCAGATTATCAAGTTCCAGCGTTTCGATAAGATCGGTGTTCCAGATCAATGAGCGGTCGGTAACACTGACGTCACCCATTTTGGCGTTCACCGCTTGCATTTCTTTGACGCCTTCGGCCAGCAATTCGTCATCACGGAACACGGCACAGTTTTTCTGCATCGTTTTCTGCATTTCGGTGCGCAATGCCGCCGTGGTTGTGCCGCCTTTTGCGTAACGGAAATGGTCGAGACGCGACAGTGACAGATCGGCTGAATCTTTCGGCAACGGCTTGTGCGATTCACCGGGTTTCAGCTTCTCTTTCAAACGCAAGCCAGTTGCGCGACCAAAGACCACCAGATCGATCAGCGAGTTGGAACCAAGACGGTTGGCACCATGAACCGACACACAGGCCGCTTCGCCTACCGCATAAAGTCCGGGCACAACGGCGTCGGGATCATCCTTGGTCGGGTTCACGACCTCGCCATGATAGTTACAGGGAATGCCGCCCATATTATAGTGGACGGTCGGAACCACCGGCAAAGCCTGACGCGTCAGGTCAACGCCAGCGAAAATCTTTCCGGTTTCGGTAATGCCGGGCAGGCGTTCCGCCAGTACATTCGGATCGATATGATCGAGGTGGAGATAGATATGGTCTTTTTCCGGCCCGACACCGCGACCTTCACGAATTTCGGTGGCCATGCAGCGTGAAACTACGTCGCGGGACGCCAGGTCTTTTGCGCTTGGCGCATAGCGTTCCATGAACCGCTCGCCTTCGGAGTTGGTCAGATAACCGCCCTCTCCGCGCGCGCCTTCGGTAATCAGCACACCCGCGCCGTAAATGCCGGTGGGGTGGAACTGAACAAACTCCATATCCTGCAAAGGCAGACCGGCGCGGAGCACCATGCCGCCACCGTCACCGGTGCAGGCGTGAGCGGAAGTCGCACTATAATAGCAGCGCCCGTAACCACCGGTTGCGAGCACAACAGCATGGGCCCGGAAACGATGGATCGATCCGTCTTCCAGACAAATCGCAATCACGCCGCGGCACTCACCATCTTCCATGATCAGATCGATTGCAAAATATTCGATGAAGAAGTCAGCATCATATTTCAGGCTCTGTTGATAGAGCGCGTGGAGCATCGCGTGACCGGTTCTGTCCGCCGCTGCACAGGTACGCTGTACCGGAGGACCATCGCCCATATTCTGCATATGGCCGCCAAAAGGGCGCTGATAGATAGTGCCGTCTTCATTGCGTGAGAATGGCACGCCAGCATGTTCCAGCTCGTAAACCGCCTGGGGCGCTTCGCGGACGAGATATTCAATCGCGTCCTGATCACCGAGCCAATCAGAGCCTTTAACCGTGTCATACATATGCCAGGACCAGTGATCCGGCGTATTGTTACCCAGTGAAGCGGCGATGCCGCCCTGTGCCGCAACCGTGTGCGAACGGGTCGGAAAAACCTTGGTAATACAAGCGGTTTTCAAGCCAGCTTCGGCAGAACCCATGGTGGCGCGCAAACCGGACCCACCGGCACCCACGACGACGGTGTCGAACGTATGATCGATAATCTTGTAAGCGGGTTTTGAATCTGTGTCAGTCATTAAGCGACCACTCCGGTAAAGGCGACCTTGGCAACAGCGAAAATTCCAAGCGCTGCTCCGCCAATGGCGAAAAAGTTAAGCAAGATGATAAGGCCGAATTTCATACCATGATCAGGAACATAGTCCTCGATCAGAACCTGAAGGCCCAGGCGCAAGTGCCAGAAGATACTGACCAGCATCAGCATCATCGGAACCGCAACCAGCGGCGAGGATAGCCAGCCAATCAGCAATTCATGCTCATAATTGGGCAATCTCAGCAAAGAGATCAAAAGCCACCCGATCAAGGCCAGATTGCCTACTGCAGTTACCCGCTGAACGATCCAGTGATGGGCGCCTTCTTGAGCCGAGCCAAGACCGCGAACCTTACCAATATTTGTTCCTGATCCCATCGTGTTATCCAATCAGCTTTGCATAGATGACAAACCAGAGAGCGGCAGTCGAAACCAGTGCCAGCACCGGCACGGCACCGGACCATAGTTTGTTCGTCTGAAGTTCATAACCTGCTCCGGCATCAAGCACGAAGTGGCGCAGTCCGGAATATGTATGTTCGAACAGGGCAAAGGTCATGCCTATCATCACGATGAACCCAGGAATGGTCGTCATGATGCCGACAAAAGTCTCATAGGCCTCTGGACCAGCAGAAATACTGTACAACCACCAAACCAATATCGGTGCGCCTAACAAAGCAAGCGCATCACCCGTGGCACGGTGAAGGATGGAAACCAGCATATGTGGTCCCCATTTATAAATTCCCAAATGCGGCGATAACGGCCGGTTCGTTGGCTTAACCAATTTCAGTCCCCTGATCACGGACCCCGCGTCTTCTTCGGAGTCTTTGTAAACGAACCAGTGCTTTAGCGAAAACATGGCAGCATGCAAACAGGATCGCGGGGTTTTTATCGCCCACTTGTCAGCTTTTTGGGTGCAAATCCTTGCTTGGCGCCTGCAAATCACGAAAGCGCTGTCAAATTTATGAGGCTTTTAGCATCTCTTGTTGGACCTTTTGCGATCCCGGCCTTATTCGTCCGCAGCATGACAGATATAAAAACGCATATTTTGGTGACTGGTGCCAGCCGCGGTATTGGCAAAGCGATATTGGATAGTTTCGGCGGGGCCGATGTTATGGCGGCTGGGCACAGTACTTCCGGTGAGGCCGGTTTGCTGAAATCAGATTTTGCGAACTCCGATGAAGTCTCGCAATTGTGGCAGGATGCACTGGAAAGACTGGATGGCCGGATTGATGTCTTGATCAACAATGCCGGTATCTTTGATCCCAACCCGATTTCGGATAGCGACACGGAGTGGTTGGAGAGCTGGGGCCGCACCATGCAAATCAATCTCACCGCCTCGGCGCAGCTTTGCCGACTGGCCGTGCAGCATTTTCAAGAGCGCAAGACCGCCGGGCGCATTGTCAACATCGCCAGCCGCGCCGCCTATCGCGGCGACAGCCCGGATCACTGGCATTATGCGGCATCCAAAGGCGGAATGGTTGCCATGACCAAAACCATCGCCCGCGCCTATGCCAGCGAAGAGATTTTGGCCTTCGCTATCTGTCCGGGCTTCACCATGACGGGGATGGCAGAAGACTATCTCGAAAGCCGCGGCGGCGACAAGTTGCTCAAGGACATCCCCCTTGGCCGCGTGGCCCAGCCAGAGGAAATTGCATCCATGGCGAATTATTGCGCACTGGAAGCGCCAGCCTCTATGACCGGCGCAGTGCTCGATGCCAATGGCGCGAGCTTCGTGAGGTGACACCGCGCGTTCTTTTGGACACTGCCGAAATTCCCAATGGCGGCGGCGAGCTTCGGCTGTTCCAGCGTGGTCATGAATTTTCGATCATGCTGGGCAGCAACGAGTTAATGAACAGTCGGCTCAGCGGCTCGGAAGAAGCGCTCGCCACCCTGCCCTGCGAACGCCTGTCCGACCGGACCGCAGCGCGCATATTGATCGGCGGCCTGGGTATGGGCTTCACCCTGCGCGCCGCCCTGCCTTTACTGGATGCAAAGGCAGAGATTATCGTCGCCGAGCTGGTACCGGCCGTCGTGCAATGGGCACGTGGACCGATGGCGGAAATATTCGACGGCAGCCTGGACGACCCGCGCGTTACCATTGAAACAGCGGACGTGTTTGATCTGATCTCCCGGAATGAAAACCAATATGATGCGATCCTGCTTGATGTAGACAATGGACCGGACGGCATCACCCACGCCTCCAATGATCGCCTGTACACCGCTGCCGGTTTGAAAACCGCGAAACGGGCGTTGCGCTCTGGCGGTATCTTGGCGGTGTGGTCTTCTGCACCGGACGCAAAGTTCACGCGAAGATTGACGGATGTGGGTTTCTCGGTCGAGGAAGCCCCAGTGCGTGCCCGAGGCAAACGCGGGGCACATCATATGATCTGGCTGGCGCAAAACTAATAATCTGCCAATACCTCCTTTGGGCGCAAATGCTGGCGCAACAGATAGATTAGCGGCCGGTCAGCTCGCCACCTATTTGCTGAAAATTACTAAGCGGATTGACTGGTTGTACGCCATTGGTACTATCTAACCGACCTAAGTGAGGGATGTTGGAATGTTGGTGTAATCATTCGTCTGGAAATTTTGGACTGGTCATTCGATCTTCAAATGATCTCTGACTCTGTTGATCGAATGCTGTCCTGAGGCACACTGCCATCAAGCTTAAAAATCGAGATTATGATTGGTGCAAGCACCCGGCAAAATTGTGCGTGGGTGCCGTGACCTGTTTTCCAGACGCAAAGTGATGCGATCTGTTTCCAAACAAAGCGGCTGCCCCAGAAAATGGTTTGCGGTCGAATTACCTCGAGGATATTTTAATGAATAAATTCAAATTTGAAATCCGTCCGTTTCGTGAAATTGACTTGTCCCAAATGCATGACGTGCGCGATGCCGCGTTTGCGCCCATATATCAATCGTTTCGCACCATATTGGGCGGTGCGGAATTGGCGCGCATTATCTATGGTAATGGCGAAGATGAGCAAGGAGCATATCTGGATAGAATCTGCCTCCCTGACAGCGGTCATTATGTGCTTGTTGCCACGAATGAAGAGAAGATCATTGGTTTTTGTGGAGGCTCGCTGGACACGAAAAGCAGGATCGGGACCTTGGGTTTAAACGCGGTCCACCCCAATTTCACGGACCGTGGCGTCGGCACGGGATTATATGAGAATATGCTCGGCTGGATGAAGGAGCAAGGTATGTTTGCTGTACAGGTAAGCACTGGCGGCGACCCCAGCCATGCACCCGCGCGGAGGGCATATGAAAAGGTCGGCTTTAAAAAAAGCATCCCTTCCCTGCTGTATTGTCAGACCCTTTAGGCAAGCGGCGATACGCAAAGTAAGCACGAGCAGGGGGTAATCCCTCTGCTCGTGCTTCCACGATGTCCGCTTTCGGGATAAAACAGACGCCCCATTGCTTTCCTACAGGCCCTCTCATGGGTTATGTTCAAGCTGGCTCTTTGAATCTAGCAAATATGTGACGGTGTTGCGGTTTGACGGGCGCTTGCGAAAGGTCACGCCCGACGGGGCAAGTTTATCGTTAATTGATTGATATTAAACCGTTCTTAGTCGCCAACACCGAAAACAAAAAACGCCTTTGGGTGTAAACACCGGGCGCCAGATTATCTCCCGTTTTCCGAATGCAGCGGATGGTCCGACCTAACAGGAGACTTAGCAAATGGTCAGTAGGGCCAAACCCACGCTCACTAGCCGAATCCCCAAAGCTCCGCTAACGAGCGCGCATGCTGAATTTTAGCAACATCACGGTACGCCTTGGCGGCACAGTCATTTTGGACGGCGCAACAGCTGCGCTGCCCCCCGGCGCGCGCGTGGGGATGATTGGCCGAAATGGTGCTGGCAAGTCCACTTTGATGAAAGTTGTGGCCGGATTGTTGGAACCGGATGATGGCAGCGTCGACATGCCCAAAGGCGCTCGCTTGGGCTACATTGCGCAGGAAGCGCCTGCCGGATCGGAAACGCCGCTCGATACCGTGCTGGCAGCTGACATGGAACGCGCGGACTTGCTGGCAGAAGCAGAAACGGCAGATGATCCGCACCGCATTGCCGAAATCCACGAACGGCTGAATATGATCGAAGCGCACAGCGCGCCTGCGCGTGCTGCCAAAATCCTGATCGGGCTGGGTTTCGACGAAGAAGCGCAGCAGCAACCGATGGACAGCTTCTCCGGTGGCTGGCGGATGCGTGTGGCGCTGGCCGCGCTGCTGTTCTCGCAGCCTGAACTGCTGTTGCTCGACGAGCCGTCAAACCATCTCGACCTCGAGGCGACCTTATGGCTGGAAAATTTCCTGACCAGCTATCAAGCGACGATTTTGGTGATCAGCCATGAGCGCGATCTGCTCAACAATGTGGTCGACCATATTCTCCATCTACAAGGCGGAAAGACAACGCTCTATCCCGGCGGCTATGACGCTTTCGAGAAACAGCGGGCAGAACGGCAAGCGCAAATGGCAGCCTCGCGTGAGAAACAACTGGCTCAGCGTGAAAAGCTGCAAGCCTTTGTCGACCGCTGGGGTGCCAAGGCGCATAGTGCCAAGCAGGCGCAGAGCCGGGTCAAGGCGCTGTCCCGCATGGAGCCGATTGCAGCAGCGATCGAAGATCCCTCACTCAGCTTTCATTTCCCCAGCCCGGCCGAGCTTAAACCGCCGCTAATCACGCTGGATGATGCGGCTGTCGGTTACGGCGACAATATCATCCTGTCCGGCCTGAACCTGCGCCTCGACCCCGATGATCGCACAGCGCTGCTGGGCCGCAACGGCAATGGCAAGACCACGCTTGCCCGATTGCTCGCCAGCCAGCTGGATCCCAAGGCCGGCGCGATGAACAAGTCCGGCAAACTGACTGTCGGTTATTTCACCCAATATCAGGTGGAAGAGCTCGACCCGACCGATACACCATTGGAGCATATGACGCGGTTGATGAAGGACGCAAAGCCCGGCGCGGTCCGGGCACAGCTGGGCCGGTTTGGATTTTCCGGTGACAAGGCGACGATGAAAGTCGGCAAATTGTCGGGCGGCGAACGCGCGCGCCTGGCTCTTGCCTTGATCACGCGCGATGCCCCGCATCTGTTGATCCTTGATGAACCGACAAACCATCTCGACGTGGATGCCCGCGAAGCGCTGGTCCACGCATTGAATGAATATAGCGGTGCCGTCATCATGGTCAGCCATGATCGCCATATGCTGGAACTCACCGCTGACCGTCTGGTGATGGTCGACAGCGGCAGGGCCAAGGAATTTTCCGGCTCGCTCAATGATTACACCGATTTTGTGCTGGGACGGAATCAAGAGGTGAAGACCGCCACAAACGGAGGTGGCGGGAATCGCAAGGAAGAACGTCGTCTTGCCGCCGAGCGGCGCAAGCAACAATCGGAACTGCGCAAAACGGCCAGTACCGCTGAAAAGAAAATAGAAATGCTCGGCAAGAAACTGTCCGGTATTGATCGCGCCATGTTCGATCCCGCCAGTGCGGAAAAGGACTATGCGGACCTGACGATGACCGAATTGATGAAATTGCGGGCCACGGTACAAGACGAGCTGGAACAGAATGAGGCCGCCTGGCTGGAGGCAAATGAAGCGTTGGAAATGGCCAATGCTTAGGGCTGGTAATGCTCCGGGCCTGTTCCTTTGACCGACACATGGAAAGTCACCCTGCCTTGCACACGTGAAGAGGCGGATAGACTGTCAGAGGACAGCCTGTTTGAGGGCTCGACCGACAGCATGCCGACCATTGTCACGCGCGAAGCAAATCCCGAAACACCCGATAACTGGGTGATCGAGATTTATAGCGACGCCGAACCCAATGCGGCATTTCTCAAGGACATTGCCAAACTATCCCCCTCTGCGAAGACGGCCAATGTCGACCCTGTGGTTGAAAAACTGGAGGATGAGGATTGGGTGACACTCAGTCAGCAAGGACTAGAGCCTCTGCGCGCCGGTCGCTTTTATGTACATACGTCCAACAGTGCGCCCCTGGAAGACAACAATGTCACCAATATCTGCATTGACGCCGGTCAAGCCTTTGGCACTGGTCACCATGAGACCACCAAAGGATGTCTTGAAAGTCTCGACCGACTGAAACGGCTGGGTCAAAGCTATAGCAATATTATTGACGTTGGCACGGGCACCGGCCTGCTTGCTTTTGCTGCGCGTCATCTTTGGCCTACATCCCGGATTATCGCCAGTGACATTGATCCTGTCGCCATAAAGGTCAGCGCCGAAAACGCCGCAGTCAATAATATCGCGGTCGGCAATTCCCATCGGGCAATCCAACTGCAGACCAGCAACGGTCTCGATCACCCTGCCCTTCGCGACCGCGCGCCTTATGATCTGATCATTGCCAATATATTGGCGGGTCCGCTGATCGCGCTGGCCCCGCAACTTGCCGCAGCGGCAATCTCCGGCACAGTTCTAGTCCTTGCAGGCCTATTGGAAACCCAGAGAGCGGAAGTGCTGCATGCTTATATCCGGGTAGGCTTTCGCCCGCGTCATAGCCGAATGGAAAACCAATGGCCGTGCCTGATGCTGATCAAGGCCAAGGAATATGGCCCCGCTAAAACGCACAGGATTATTCGGTCGCCTCTGGCATCCGATTATTTCGGCGAATGCTGATCTGTTAGATGACGACTGCCTTGCCTGATTGTGCGCTGGGGTGATCTTGCGTCCCGCGCGTCAACACCTCGTCACCCTCGACAATATCGGCAATCGCAATATCCGGCAGATTTGCGATTTTCTCATAAACCGGCTTAAAATCAGTTTCTACAGTCACCCGCAACAGCTCGTCCAGACTGGGAATGACAAAGTAATTTTGCTGAAAATCATCAATCCGATATTCTGTCCGCAAGACCCGTTCCAGATCGAACATGATGCGATTAGGACTGTTACTATCGAGTGCAAAGACACTCTCGCCGTAACTGGAAACTATTCCCGCGCCATAGATACGCAGACCGTCTGCTTCCTGAATCAAGCCGAATTCGACAGTGTACCAATATAGTCTGGCGAGCTGTTTCAGCGTCCCGAATTTCAGCGCACGAAGCCCACCACGACCATAAGCTTCCATATAGTCGGCAAAACGCTGATCTGCGAGCATCGGCACATGACCAAAAACGTCATGGAAAATATCCGGTTCCTGCAAATAGTCCAACTGATCCGGTTTCCGGATGAAGTTGCCGGATACGAAGCGCCGATTGGCAAGATGATCAAAAAATACATCATCCGGCACCAAACCTGGAACGGCCACCACTTGCCAGCCAGTCGCATGCATCAATATCCGGTTGAGTTCCTCAAAATCCGGGATGCCAGGCTTCGACAATTGCAATATGTCAATGCCATCCAGAAAGGCCTGCGCCGCACGCCCAGGAAGCATTTCCTTCTGGCGCGCAAAAAGTGTGTCCCAGGTTGCATGCTCCTCCGCGCTGTAAGCGGACCAGTTCTGGTCTATTGTCCAGTCGGCATTTGCGTGCGCTGGCGGCTTGTCATAGACATGGGTTTCCGGGTCGGGGGCTGTCAACATGATGGCATCTTACAGCAGAAAAGGTTTCAATGGCAACTTCTCGCATGAAATGGCCCAAACGCATCATCAAAGGTCTCGTGGCTGTAGTCATGCTGTATCTTGTCGCTGCGTTATTCGGCAGCATATTGCCAGCCAATCAATTCTGGAAAAGCCCGGATGATGGAATCGAATTGTTCATAGAAACCAATGGTGTACATACTGGTATCATCATGCCGGTTCAAACTGATGTGCATGATTGGTCGGAACTGGTCCGTCCCGAACATATGGGTGATCCGACAAGATATGGCAGCCACATTTTGGTCGGTTGGGGTCACGAAGGTGTCTATCGCAACGCAGAATATTGGCAGGACCTGCGTTTCAAGGACGCCGCCAGTGCCGTATTCGGCAGTGATGACGTCCTGTTGCATATCTATCACCTGAACTATCCACAGACTTATCCCCATTATCGCCGCAGCTTCCGGGTCAGCGAGGCTGAATATCGTCTGATTGTCGCTGCGATAAAAGGCCGTTTTGTCCTGGATGAGTCTGGTCAGCCGATCCCGTCCAAGGGCTACGGCCAGAGCGACCTGTTCTACAAATCCCAGGGCCATTACAATGCCTTCTATACCTGTAACAGCTGGACCAGTGATGTCCTGCGGAAAGCTGGCATCAGGACCGGCATCTGGACTCCCTTTCAGGGCGGCGTAATGCGATGGTTCCTGGAATGATTTCCAGTGAGCGGAATGCGATTTCAATAGTAAATTGAAGTATAAAATGGTATCAAAAGGCACATAATTAAGGACATTCAGAGTGCGATTACCGTTCTTTTCTGCCATAGCCGTGTTTATATTCGCTATATTTCATCAACATTCTGCAGCAGCTAAAGCCGAACCAACAACAGAGGCCGATCAAAACACTATTGTCGTCATCGGTGAACTGGAACGAAAGAAGCGAATTAACGCGTTCATCCGTTCAGCGATAAAAATATCGAATGACGAACAATACGCGCGGTATAATGTGCCTGTCTGCCCCATATCGCTGGGCCTCAAGGCAGACAGAAACAGCTTCATCGAGACGCGGATTCGGGCAGTCGCGAAAGCGGCTGGCGCAAAAGTCGCCGAACCGGAATGCGATCCGAATGTCATTGTGGTTACCACCTCCGGATCACAGGATTTTATTGCCTATCTCAGGAAAAAGCATTCGAAGGTCTTTGGAGCCATGCATATTCCGGCGCGTAACCGCTTAATGAAAGGCCCCGGCCCTGCCTATGCCTGGAATATCGTAAGAACGACCAGCACCGGAGGAGGAGCACCGGTCTCAGGCACATTTGATGATGAGGAAGGAGACGGTCAAAGCTTTTCCGGAAGCGGGTCCAGAATAAGGCAGGCAACGCAGCAGAATATCGATGTCGCGATCCTGTTGATCGAAGATACTGCGCTACTCGAAATCAACCCGCGACAGCTTGCAGACTATGCTGTGATGCGGCTTCTAGGCAATGCAGGGCAACCCAAAAATCAAACCGCCAGTGAAAGCTCCATATTGTCATTATTTTCAGACAGGCCAGAAGAGCTTGAAGCCCCGCAAAGTGTGACTGCCTGGGACCTCGCACTTCTGAAAGCCTTGTATCAGGCCCCCAATGACCTCAACGCGCAGCAAATGCGAAACAATATGAAACGCATTTTCGAAAAGGAACTGGTGAAGATAGCCGATCAAGGCGCAGGGGAATGATGGCGTCTTCGGGAAAGCAGCGGATTCAGCACGACTATTTCCCCATAGTTCCGTTCTATATTGCCTGATTGCTCAAGTTTGCCCAACGCCTTGCCAAGCGAAACTCTTGATACCCCGACCAGATCGGCAAGCTCTTGCTGGGTGATTGATATCGAGACTGTGTGTCCTTCCCCTTCGCAAAGACCTAACAGGGCCCGGGCAACGCGTTCGACCGTAGACAGATTGCGCCCCGCATTGACGAGGTCGAAGGCCTGTTGCACCATATGAGCCATTGTTTTCAGCAATATCCTCGCCACACGCGGATCGGACGTGATGGCTTCTTGAAGCTCTTTTTCGCCGATCCGAACCAGTGTCACGTCATTACCGGCGATGGCGTCTACCATCCTCGGGAACTCGCCCAGAAACGCCTGCTCACCAAAACTTTCGCCCGGTCCCAGCACCGCAAAGATCGACAATTTGCCATCAAAGGAATAGCGGCCGATTTGAACATTGCCGCTGCGAATATGCCAGAATTCCTTGCCCGGATCTCCGCGCTGCTGGATCAATTCTCCTTTCGCAAATTGACGCACAAGCCCGTGATTTAGCAAGCGGCGGTGAACATCTTCCGGCAACGCCGTCATAAATCCTGTGGCCGCAAAAGTGGTTCGGGAGAAATGGTCTGATTCAACCAATTGTAAACCTCTTAGCATTTGATGGATCAGCTATCTGCTATCAGCGTTTCAAATTCAAGATGTTTTAGGATCGAGGAGCCCGGCAGTGAGGCCAGAGATATTTGCTATTGTGGGTATTTTCGCGCTGTTCGGCCTGCTCGAACTGTTCCGCACCAAGCTGTTCGCAAAGCCCGAGCAAAATTTCGACGACGCGATGGTAGAGATTATCGGCTCGGCTGTTTTGCTCATTTTCACGCAGCCTATGATCATTGTATCCGCGCAATTCCTGATGGGTGCTGTCGCCCCTCAATGGGCCGGCGCACTGACCAACATCCCGATTCTCGCAGCTATCGCGCTGTTCCTGGTCTTTGACGATATGATGCAATATTGGCTGCACCGGCTGTCACACCAGATCCCGTTTCTCTACAACCTCCACCGGGCGCATCATAACGCCAAATATATGAGTATTCGTCTCGTTTACCGGAACAATATATTCTATTATTTGCTGATGCCCAGCATCTGGTTTTCCGGCGTGCTCATCTATCTTGGTCTGGGCTGGGTCTATGTCGGATATATCATTGTCAAAATGGCCGTAATCATTGGCGCACATAGTGATGTTGCCTGGGATGAACCGCTTTATAAAATCAAATGGCTATCACCCGTAATGTGGCTTGTGGAAAGAACCATCTCGACACCCGCAACGCACCATGCCCATCACGGCCGCCACATGGAAGATGGCGCGACCAACTATAAAGGCAATTACGGCAATCTTCTTTTCTTCTGGGACGTCCTGTTCGGCACAGCGAAAATCACGCGCCGCTACCCGGACAGTTATGGCGTCGAAAATCTTGCACCGGCAACCCTTGGCCAGCAACTGGCTTGGCCGCTTTTTCCTGAGAATACGGATGGCGGCTACGGGGTAAAAGAACTCGCAGCCAAGGATGCTGCGGCGAAGGCCGGTTAACAGGTTGGGGTGGGACCAGGGCGGCTGACGGATGGGGGAAAACCGTCAGTCGCCTTGGACTATTTCCCGGTTCAGAAGATTTCGCACAGCACTCAATAATCCGGCTTCTTGCGCGTCAGCGGATAGGCGAACTGCTTCAAATAACCTTTCGGGACATCTTCGGGTATCCCGTAACCTTCCGGCCATTTTGACGGCGGCAGATAAAAAGTTCCAAACAGCTTGTCGATCCACGGGAAATGGATCGCGAAATTGACGTCAAACGCCTCCCGCTCCAATCCATGATGCCAGTGGTGAAAGCGTGGCGTCGCGATCCAGTGCCCGAGCCAGTTGAAATCGCCTTTGATATTCGCGTGCAGTAGAGACGAATAGATATAGACGAATGCGATGTAAGCCTGAAGCACAGACGGGCTGAAACCCAGCGTCATCATCGGCAGCGATGTGATGCCGCGCAGCAATATGATCTCGATGAAATGCATCCGCGCACCGGCCAGCCAGTCCATTGATTTGGCCGAATGATGCACCGCATGAAAGCCCCAGAGAAACGGGAACCGGTGAAAGGTGCGATGGAAGAAATATTGCACCAGATCGGTCAGCACCAGGACGATCACGAACTGCAATATCCATGGGATGGAGGCGACCATCGCCCGGAATGCGTCCCAGCTGTTGGTATTGGCCACCACGACGTTGGAAGGGGCCAGCGCCAGAAAGGTCAAGGCCTGCACCATCATCGAGCTGATCAGATAGTAAAACAGATCCTCTCGCCATTCGATGCGGAACAGACGCTGCGACCGTTTATGCGGCAATATCCGCTCGAGCGGTGCAAACATCAGTCCAGTGGCCACCATGTTGACGATGAAAAAGTCGAGGCCAAAAAATATGCCCCAGCTTCTCGTATCTTCCGGCTGTACATTGGCGCCACCCAGAAACGCAGCGGTTATGCCGATGGCGAGAGCAAAAAAACCGAGAGACTTGCGGGGGCGCAGCAGCAGGCTCAGCAGCGCCAGCGCATAGGAACCCAGCAACAACAGGTGCACTACCCCGCGAAAACCGCTCCAGTCCTTAACCGCTTGCAGCTCGGGCGTCGCAAACCATTCCGGAAAGCGCAGCGCGATAACCATGCCCAGCCCTGCAATGGCCATCACGACCGCGAAAAAGCCGGCGAGCCAACCACTGCCAAAACGGCGCACTTCGGGAGGTGCCTCGAGGTCCTTGGCAAGCTGCTTCAGTATTCCCTGTTTCTTCGCCATTCTGGTCTCCGCAAATTTCGGCCTATCCGGCCGCCTTCACAATATCCGCCCATGCCGCTTCGTCGATCACTTCAATGCCGAGATCGGCGGCCTTTTTCATTTTTGATCCGGCGCCCGGTCCTGCGACGAGCAAGTCGGTCTTCGCACTAACCGAACCCGATGCTTTTGCTCCCAATGCCTCGGCCTGCGCCTTGGCCTCATCGCGGCTCATGGTTTCCAGCTTACCGGTGAACACCACCGTTTTGCCCGCCACGGCGCTGTCCCGGGTTTCGACAATATAATCCGGCGGCGTGACCTCGCTGAGCAAATCCTCCCAAACCTTCCGATTATGGGGTTCATGGAAGAAATCCGCCAATGCTTGCGCGACCGTGGGTCCGACCCCGTCAATCGCGGTAATCTCTTCACGGACCGCCTCATCTTCGCGGGCAGCCATCCCGATTTCGGCCAATTTGGGCAAGGTCGTGAAATTTTTCATCAGATCACGGGCCGTCACCGCGCCGATATGGCGGATACCCAGACCAAAAAGCAGACGTGCTGCGTCAGCGGATCGTTTCTTTTCCACAGCGGCCAACAGATTATCCACAGACTTTTCCTGCCAGCCATCACACGCCAATATGGCATCCCGATGCTGGTGCAGCCGGAAAATATCGGCAGGACTTTCGATAAATCCGGCTTCGATAAACTCCGCTATGCTTTTTTCGCCCAGACCATCAATGTCGAGCGCCGCGCGGGACACAAAATGCACCAGCCGCTGGAACCGTTGCGCCGGACAGATCAGACCGCCCGTGCAACGCACGTCCACCTCGCCCTCTTCGGCGACCGCCTCGCTGTTGCATTTTGGGCAATGATCAGGGAAATTGTAAGGCTCGCGCTTCTCCTCAGCGGTCAGATTTTCTACGACCTGCGGGATGACGTCACCGGCCCGCTGAACCACCACACGGTCGCCCGGACGCACGCCCAGGCGCTCAATTTCATCCCGATTGTGGAGCGTTACGTTAGACACGACCACACCGCCCACCGTCACCGGCTTCAACCGTCCAACCGGCGTCAGCTTGCCTGTCCGCCCCACCTGAATATCAATGCTCTCGAGCGTTGTCTGCGCCCGCTCCGCCGGAAACTTATGCGCTAATGCCCAGCGCGGCGCCTTGGCGACAAAGCCCAGCCGCTGCTGCCAGTCGAGCCGATCAACTTTATAGACCACCCCATCAATATCATAAGGCAGGTCTGCGCGTTCCGCTTCAATATGGCGGTAATGGGTGAGCATTTCTTCCAGCGTTTCAAATCGTTTGACCAAAGGCGACAGTGGAAGGCCCCAGCTTTCAATCGCCGTCATGACGTCAAACGCCGTTTCCCCCGGCAAGGCGCTCGCCACGCCCCAGCCATGGGCCCAGAATTTCAGCGGACGCTTGGCGGTAATATTGGCATCCTTCTGCCGCAGCGAACCCGCCGCCGCATTCCGCGGGTTGGCAAACTGGCGGATTTTAT
This sequence comes from Parasphingorhabdus sp., assembly GCF_059726685.1. Lineage (NCBI taxonomy): Bacteria > Pseudomonadati > Pseudomonadota > Alphaproteobacteria > Sphingomonadales > Sphingorhabdaceae > Parasphingorhabdus > Parasphingorhabdus sp. The sequence continues at coordinate 1,920,836 of NZ_AP041068.1, read as the reverse complement.
CGGGATCAAAAGTTGTGCTTTTCGCCGCAGCATCAGCCTTGCCCTCGTCCATCAGGCGCGTGTTAAGCCCATCAAAATCAGCTTTCGCCATATAGACTTCACCGCGGATCTCAAAGACATCCGGCGCTTCGCCCGCTAAAGTCTGCGGGATATCCGATATCATCCGGACATTGGCAGTCACATCCTCCCCAATCTGGCCATCACCACGCGTCGCCGCCAGTACCAGCTCGCCCTTCTCGTAACGCAAGGCGCAGGACAGACCATCAATCTTGTCCTCCGCCGTCACCGCCACGGGCTCGCCCTCTGGCAAATTCAAAAACCGCCGCACCCGCGCCAGCCATTCGGCGATATCCTCGTCCGAAAAGCCATTATCAAGGCTCATCATCCGTTGCTCATGCGCCACCTTGGACAGCGGGGAAGCCGCGACAGCCGCGCCGACCAGTTTGTTCGGGCTGTCATCGCGCACCAGATGCGGGAAAGCCTCTTCCAGCTCATTGTTCCGCCGCACCAGCGCATCATAATCCGCATCGGATATTTCCGGCGTGTCTTCCGCATGGTAGAGCTTGTTATGCTTGGCAATGACCTTCGCCAGACGCATCAGTTCGTTTGCGGCTTCAGCTTCGGAGAGACTCATTTAAGCCCCTCCTCTTCAGAGGAGGGGTTTGGGGTGGAGGACACCGGCCATCGATCAGGCATGTCACTTAAAATTTCCAATATTGCCATCAACACGCCGTCCAAATTTTTGATCACTTCTTGATTAGAAAAACGGATAGTTCGAAATCCCTTTTGGCTCAATCGAAGATCACGCTTTGCATCCTGTGGTAGATCATGGGTATCTCCATCAATTTCAACAATTAACGCTTTTTGCGGGCAGAAGAAATCAACTATGAACTGCTCCAATACCGCCTGCCGCCGAAATTTATATCCGCCCAATTGCGAGGCCGACAGGTGCCGCCACAATCGTTTTTCCGTTTCTGTCGGGTTACGTCGCATCTCCTTTGCACGTTGCAACAAGACTGATCGGTCAACCAACCGGGAATCCTTCATCTTCACTGAAAGATGCAAGGTAACATGCTGACATTGAACGCTGAAGTCTATTGGCTTCGCCAAATCCCACCCCAACCCCTCCCTTGAAAGGGAGGGGCTTAAGACAGCGCACCATCACACTCCCTCCAACAAACGATCCGCCTGCGCCCTCGCCTCGTCGGTCACGTCTGCGCCAGACAGCATCCGCGCAATTTCCTGCCGCCGCCCTTCGTCGTCCAATGCATTGACATCGGTCCGCGACACCGTGCCGTTAGAGCTTTTGTTGATCAGCATATGGGCATTGCCCTTGGACGCCACTTGTGGGCTATGGGTCACGACCAGCAATTGCGCGCTGTCGGACAGGCGGGAAAGCCGGTCGCCAATGGCGGAGGCGACAGCACCGCCTACGCCGCGGTCGACCTCGTCAAAGATGATTGTCTTTGCCCCGCCCTCTTCGGCCAAGGCCACTTTTAAAGCCAATATGAAGCGCGACAGTTCACCGCCAGAAGCGATCTTGCCCAGCGGGGCCAAGGGTGCGCCGGGATTTGTAGAAATCAGAAATTCAATCCGGTCCATACCGTTGGCGCCCCAGCGCTCTTCTTCGAGCGGCTCGAGCAGCGTCTCAAAACGCGCGGCATCAAGCTTCAGCGGCACCAACTCACCAGCTACGGCTTTGTCGAGTGATTTCGCCGCTTTGGTCCGTTTGAGCCGCAGCGTCTCCGCCGCATCCACATAAGCTTGCCGAGCGGCTTTCACATTTGCTTCCAACGTCGCCAGTGACTTCCCGCCATCGCTGATAGCCGCCAGCCGGGTTTCCAGGTCGATCAGTAACTGCGGCAAAGCATCACCCTCAACCCGATGCTTGCGCGCCAAGGCACGCAGGTCAAAGAGCCGCGTTTCCATATCGTCGAGCCGCTGCGGATCAAAGGTCAGCGCATGAGCCGCGTCATTCAGCTTTTCTTCCGCCTCGCTGGCCTCAATCACGGCGCGGTCAATGGCCTGCAACGCCTCTGCCAACAAAGGATGGTCTTCGGAAATCCGGTCCAGCCGCCGCGCCGCGGCCCGCAGCGACGCCAAACCGCCATTTGATCCGTCGAAGGCTGCTCTGATCGCCTCCAGGTCACCGGTCAGTTTCTCGCCCTTCATCATCGTCGCACGCTCGAGGGCCAATTCTTGTTCTTCGCCCTTTTGCGGCGCGAATTTAGAGAGTTCGGCGACACTATGTTCGAGATATTCGCGGTCCTGTTCCGCCGCTTCCTGATCGTCCAAAGCCGTTTTCAATAAGGCTTTTGCAGACTGCCAACCTTCAAAGGTTTGCCTGACTTTTGCGCCGTCAGCGCCAGCATAGGTATCGAGCAAAGCCCGGTGGCCCTTGGGATTGATCAAACCGCGATCATCATGCTGTCCATGTATTTCGATCAACCTGCTGCCGACTTCACGCAACAAAGCCGCTGAGCATGGTTGATCATTGACAAATGCCCGGCTGCCGCCATCGGCCTTGACTGACCGTTTGATAATCAATGGTTCGCCCGGCTCCACATCAATATCATTGTCTTGCAGATAGACCGCCAGTTTGCTGTCGTTAGTGGGCGCGTCAAAGCTCGCCGTCACCTGTGCCTTTTGCGTTCCTTGCCGGACCAAACCACTATCCGCTCGATTGCCCAACGCCAGGCCAAGTGAGTCCAGCAGGATCGATTTACCCGCCCCGGTTTCGCCGGTCAGCACCGACAAGCCAGACCCGAATTCCAGGTCCAGCGCCTCGATAAGAACTATGTCACGAATGGAAAGGGACTGCAGCACAGCCCCCTCTTAAATCACGTTTATCTTAGCTGCAACGCTCCATAACATTTGGAACGCGGCAATTTACAAATGATCAGGTTGCGCCGTGTTTTTGCACCAGCTCATAAGCCCGTTCATACCATTTCGAGCCGGGATAATTTGTACCCAGAACAGCTGCGCTTTTCTTCGCTTCTGCAGGAATGCCCAATGCCAAATAGGATTCCGTCAAACGCATCAAGGCTTCGGCCGAATGGGTCGTGGTTTCATATTTGTCGATAACTGTGCGGAACCGGATTGTCGCCGCCAGCCATTTGCCGCGACGCTGGTAAAAACGGCCAATTTCCATTTCCTTACCCGCCAGATGGTCGTTGACCAGATCCATCTTCAACAGCGCATCCGCAGCATAGCGTGTATTAGGATAGCGACGCGCCACTTCACCCAGAGTTGCAAGAGCTTGCTCGGTAATCTTCTGATCCCGTGTCACATCACTAATCTGCTCATAATAGCTGAGCGCGATCAGGTAATAGGCATAAGGCGCGTCTTTATTGCCGGGATGGATAGACAGGAAACGGCGCGATGATTGAATCGCCTTGTTATAGTCACCGGCTACATAATAACTGAACGCACTCATCTGCTGCGCACGGCGGGCCCAAGGCGAATAAGGGTGTTGGCGCTCGACCTCGTCGAACAAGGCGGCTGCGATCTTGTACTGACCACGATCAAGCCGGTCTTTTGCAGCATTATACAGCGTGTTCACATCGCGGGCGACATAGCGGGTATCCGCACTGCCACCACCTCCGCCACCTAGTCCTGCACAGGCAGACAGCATTGTTAGAGACAGGGTCGATGCGAGGACGAGGCTGATTTTTCTATTCATGGCAAATCCCTTAAACGCAAATCTTGAGCAGGCCAACAGGTTATTGGAGTGTGTGGTTAAAGGATCGCATAACGCGGCCTTGTTATCTGTAAGATGAATGATGCCTTTATTCTCCAGCACTTTGGTTAGCGGCATCATTGACCAAAAACACCACATAGCCGCGAAAATTGGGATTTTGCTTCAATGAAGCTGGGGCACGCCATTCCCCGCCTTGCACCAGACCAATACGAAACGGCATCGGCAAATCATCGATATTGTCGAACCAGCGCTCGTAGCCGGGTATAGTGCTACGCCCCTGATAAACCTGAAACACGGTCTCATCGATCACATCAGCCAGCGAAGCTAGTGCGGCAGGGTCACCATTGGCGCTCCAGTCCAGCAGCCCGGTAGTACCAAGGGCATATTGCTCCGGAAGCTGTTCCCGCAGGCCGCGCAAAAATCCCGCATATTGATCCAGCGCGCGGGTATTTGCATCAAAGTCAATTTGCAAACCGACCACAACATTGCCTTTCGCAGACCACTGCCCCAGCCGGGTCAATATCTGACGATAGACTTCCGGCGACAAGTCAAGTGTCTCCACCCGTATAACCATCCAGATTTTTGCATGTTTGATGTCAGGGATTCCCGGCCGCAGCGACACCAAAGTCTTTGCATCCGACGCTCGCACTTCGCCCTCCAGAATATAGACGGTCTTCGCACGTTCAAGAACCGGCTGCGGCCTGACACCCGCCCACAGCCAAAAACTGTCATGATCAGAGGCGTTTACTGTTTGATCGACCTCCCGCTGCTCACAGGCCAAGAGTGTCAACGACGTGATCGCAATTATGAACCCCAGAAAGGTGCGCCGGTCCACTACCAGTAATATCTCAGGGCCTTGGCCCATTTCGAATTCGGATAACCGTTTTTCAACCGCCGAAACCAGGCTTTACGCTGCGACACATCGACAGATTTGCCACCACAGCTATTATTTCCAGTGCGGGCATAGCAATAGACTGCCCGATACAAGGCATAGGATATATCTTCCTTGCTAGCACGCCGATCGGCAATGATGTCCTTGTAGATATCCTGCCGCACCAGCTCGTCACTGGCGAATTTTGATTCTGCACTTCCCAATGCGCCATCTTTCGGCAGACGGTTGCTCATGGTGAAGTAGTCAAAACCGTTCAGGCGAATAAATTCCCCCAGGCACAGACGCGCGCGGTGCTGTTTCGGGCTTTTTGCCAGCGACCGAACCGTTGCTGTCAGGCTGGGGCATGAAAACTCATCCTCGACAATTCCCTTGTTGAATAGCCCCAGTGGAACATTTTCATCGGCGTGGAGCATTGTCAGATATCCGTTTATCACCGCATCGGCCGGGATTGATCTGGAATCCTTCAAAAAGTCGGAATAATCGCCGCTGGCCAGTTGCTTGTAAAGCAGGGTGAATAAGGCCACTTGCCGCTCATGCGCTGATCGTGATTGATCGCCAGCCGTACGCCGCAGGATGTCCGGGCCGACGGAATATTGCAGCAATATTTCGCGAATAGTCTGGTCCTGAACCAGGGAATCAGACTCAAAAACTTTGTCCACCTGACCTTTGGATTCCAGACTGGTCGCCAGTCCTAGTTCAACAAACGGACGCTGATAAGGTTGCTTTGCGCCAGCGATCATATCTCGCCAGAACCCTTCTTCATTGCGGTCTTTGAGCTGGGCAAGTGCCATGCCGCGCAACGCTTGCCGGCTGAATTGCAGATAGCTGAAATTCTGCTGTCGCGCGGCATCCGGAATGAGTTGCAAAACCCTCCGAGCATCACCCTCCACGTGAAAGGCGTGGCTTGCCTGCAAAAATTCGTAAATTGCCGGGCTATCCGACAAGGCATCTTTCATTCCATTTAACTCAGCAAGGCTGATTTGGGTGCCCTCGTAAACCGGTTTACGCATTTTTTGGAGGACTATGACCGCCAATAGCAGTGGATCGGAAACCTGCGTTTTTGCCTTGTCGTTATACAACAGCTTTACATCAACCTCTTCTACAAAAGCACCAGGATCAAGACTGTTTGTTTGCGCCAACATCTTCTCGTAAGCACCAACCAGGTTTTCATTCTCTCCGGCCAGCCAGAAAATACGCCGCATCAATCCCTTTGCTGAGGCTGTATACCGACCTTCTGGATAGTTTTTGATGTAAGCGTCAAAAACCTTTTTCGCGTTCGTTATCGCTATTTTGTCAACGGCGTCCGGCCCCGAAAAATCACCCCAGTTACCGAAAGCGGATACCTGCGCACGATTTATCTCGGTACGGCCAATCATATAAATGGCGGTTTCGCTCAGCCAGCCATTTGAGCTTTTGGTAAGTTCTGCAAAACGATCGTGAGCGACCTTGAAATCACCAGTGTAAAACGCCTGCGCACCAAGCAGATATGTCAGGAACTCTCGCCCCTTTCTTGACCTGATCATTGTGGAAGGATCACTCCATTCCAATTTCGCTAGCGCCTTTTGCTCTTCAGAAAAATAATAATGGGAATAGCCGCCGCGCTGCGGATCAGCGCAGATCGAAAAGATAGTGGAGCGAGCCGCTATCAGTGCTTCTTGCTCTTTCCGTTTTATCTTTGCAGCGCGTAGTTCAGCTTCAAACAGCTGCGTTCCGGCGTGATAGCTTTGGCAACGAGAGCCGCCGAAACGGGATCGGTCGAGTTTTTGGGCAGGCTTGGGATAAAGTGCCTGATCAAAAGTGTTCCAGCGGAAGAAATTTCGCCCTTGTCCCTCGTAAAGGTCAGTTTTGGGATATTTAAAATCCGGGGCATAGGGAACGCGATCCGCCAGCAACAGCATCATATTGGTCCGCGTATCGTTACCCGGGGTCAGGACAACGATCCCGGAACAAGTCGCATCAGTGCCAAGCCTCCATTCAGGATAGCAGCCAAAGTCTCCGCTGGCCTGAGCCGGACCAGCCAAAAAAAGAGCTGTGAAAACTGCGACCCCCATCAGCAAGTATTTTTGCATCATCGTCCCCCCGTCCGCTTTGATCGCCCGAAAATCGTGACTCGATAGATTGAGTTTACCTTGAGACCAGCAAACAACAAGGTTTCAGTAGCGGCAAATCTAATAGCCATTGCTCCAGTCTATCTCTCGGCAGGACAAACCACATCTTGATCTCTGTGCAATGAATGCGCAGAATATGATTCATGACAAACACTCCAACCTCCCCCCAAAGCCCTGTTCTTCAAAATACCGGCGGCGTTCCTGCCGTAGATGGCGCTGATCCATACCAGCGAGAGGAACAGACATTTCCTACTCTTAAAGAGAGTCATCTGGATAGGATTCAGTCCTTCTGCCAAAAGGAAACACTGAAAGATGGTGCCTTATTGTTCGAACGCGGCGAACGCAGCGTGGATTTTTTCATCATTCTATCCGGCGCAGTCGAAATTTTTGACACAGATGACCAAGGCAATGCCAATGTCTTTACGGTCCACCGGAAAAACCAGTTTACCGGCGAGCTTGACCTGTTCAACGATCGCGAAATTCTTGTTAGCGGCCGAGCGTCTGGCATCACCGAAGTCCTGCGTTTCGAGCGCGCCGATTTTCGCCGGATGGTGGTAGCCGAGCCGGATATTGGCGAAATCATCATGCGCGCCTTCATTCTGCGCCGGGTGGGACTGATCCAGCATGCACAGGGCGGCGTTACAGTGATCGGGCGCAAGCAGGATGCGGTCACACTACAAATTGATCGATTCCTAACCCGCAACGGCTATCCGCACCGCATGCTGGATATTGATGTCGACGAGGACAGCGCGAGTGCGATGGAAGGTTTCAGTATCAATCGCAATGACCTGCCGGTGGTCATTCTACCTGACGGAAAACTGGTAAAATCGCCGTCAGATAAGGAACTGGCCGACGCATTGGGCTTGACCGAAGAGTTGCATCCCGATCATCTCTATGACCTTGCTGTTATTGGCGCTGGTCCATCCGGCCTGGCAGCAGCCGTATACGGAGCCTCCGAAGGGTTGGAGACTATCATAGTCGAGAAACTGGCACCGGGCGGTCAGGCAGGTACAAGTTCCAAAATCGAAAATTACCTGGGCTTCCCAACGGGGATTTCGGGACAGGCACTGGCCGGACGCGCCCAGATACAGGCCCAGAAATTCGGCGCAAAGCTCGCCATTTCACGCAACGCGGTGGGGTTGGATTGCGATGGTGATTACAATAAGGTCAAGCTGGAAGGTGATGAAGCCATTTGCGCCCGGGCCTTGGTTATCGCGACGGGCGCCAGTTACCGCAAACTGAACCTCGAAAATGACGAAAAATTTGAAGGTCAGGGCATTCATTATGCAGCTACTCCAATGGAAGCGAAACTATGCCATGATGAAGAAGTGGCGGTTATCGGCGGCGGCAACAGCGCCGGACAAGCCGCCATGTTCCTCTCCCAGACCGCTAAACATGTCCACCTGCTGATCCGCAGCGACAGTCTGGCCGCCAGCATGTCGAGCTATCTTATCGATCGTCTTGAGGCATCGCCCAAGGTCACGATACGATTTGGAACGGCAATCACGGAACTGATCGGCAAAAACCATCTGGAATACCTCCGCTGGAAAGGGCCTGATGGCATTGAGGACAAGGATATCCGAAATGTCTTCGTCATGATCGGTGCAGTTCCGAATACCGATTGGATTGGCGACTGCCTGCAATTGGACGGTTGCGGTTTCATTCGCACAGGCAGTGATTGTCAGGGCGAGCCAACCGACAGTCCCTATATGACAAGTCGCCCCGGTGTTGTCGCTGTAGGTGATGTCCGGTCCGGCTCGGTCAAGCGGGTGGCATCAGGCGTGGGGGAAGGCTCCGTGGTCATTCAGGCCGTGCATAAATATCTCGAAGACCAGAAAAACATCGAACGGGCCCAAGCTGAAACCGAGATGGCGTGACAACCGCCCTCCCCGCACCTTGCGATGAGAGCCAAGGCTTTTCTCCGGCGGAGACAGATTGCACTTATAAGACCGGCGTTCTCATCGCCACTATTGCCGGGTCCAGCCTCGCCTTTGTAATGGGAGCGATTGTCAATGTCGCCTTGCCCTCCATGCAGGCCGAATTTGCCACCGATGCCCAAGGGGCGCAGTGGATTATCAACAGCTATCTCTTGCCAGTCGGCGCGCTGGTATTGCTGGGCGGAGCGCTGGGCGACAGATATGGCCGCAAGCTTATGTTTCAGGCGGGGCTGATCCTGTTCACGCTGGCTACCCTGGCCTGTGCCTTTGCGCCTAACCTGAACCTGTTGCTCGCCATGCGTGCCATTCAAGGTCTTGGCGCCGCGCTGCTTGCGCCCAATAGCCTTGCGATTATCTCCACCAGCTTCAGCGAAACCGAGCGAGGGAAGGCTATTGGTACATGGGCTGGCATGGGGGCTTTTGCCGGAGCCATTGCGCCAGTCATCGGCGGCTGGGCGATCGACCTAGCAAACTGGCGCTGGGCTTTCGCGATCAGCATTCCGCTAGCGATTCTCGCGCTGATTATCGGCCAGAAATCAATTACGGAAAATCGCGAACAAGAATCGAGCGGTCACCCATTGGACTGGAGCGGAGCGATTTTGATTACCATTGGACTGGGGACGCTGGTCTGGACCTTGACGGTGCTACCCGACGACACTGTCGCACGCTGGATCAAATGGCTTGCTGGCAGCGTGGCCACATTCGCCACAATATTGTTTCTGCTCGTCGAAAAACGCAAAAATGACCGGGCGATGGTGCCGCTCCATCTGTTCAATACGGCCAGCTTTGCCGGTATCTCCATGCTGACCTTGTTTTTATATGCAGCGCTTGGCGGGTTGTTGGTGCTTTTGCCGTTTACGCTGATCAATGCCGGCGGTTACTCGGCGACAGAGACCGGCTTCGCGCTCCTCCCCTTCCCGCTCACCATGGCCATATTGTCGCGCTATGCTGGCGGGCTGAGTGACCGCTTTGGCGTCCGTATGATATTGACCGTCGGCCCGGCCATTGTTGCTGCAGGCTTTTTCTATTTCAGCCTGCTGAGCGGAACCGAGATCCACTATTGGCGCGATATATTCCCAGCTCTGATGATCATCGCACTGGGCATGACCGCCAGCGTGGCACCGCTAACCACAGCCGTCATGGCGAGTGTTGACGACCAGCATGGCGGCACGGCTTCGGGCATCAACAATGCGATATCTCGATCCGCAGGATTAATCGCAACCGCGCTACTCGGGTTTGTTCTGGTCGGCAGTGATAGCGGCAATGGCGCCTTGGTGACCGGCTTTGCCAGTGCCGCATGGGTGGGCGCGCTATTGGCATTGGCGAGCGCCGTTGCAGCCTGGTTTCTGATCCGGTTGCAGACGGCTTCATAAAAAAGGGCCCCGCTTGCACGGAGCCCTTTTCAAATAATATTGGACGAGATCTAGTCTTCGGTGATCGAGCTTGGCAATGGAATACCGCCGCCCTCATCCTTCGGACCGTCATTGTTCCGGCCACGACCACGTCCACCGCCGTCACGCCCGCGACCACGGCCACCGCCGCCATCCCGGCGCGGGCCACGTGGTTTGCTTTCGCGTGGAGGACGCGTGTCTTCCAGCTCTTCACCGGTTTCCTGATCAACAACCCGCATCGACAGGCGAACCTTGCCGCGCTGATCAATCTCGAGAACCTTGACCTTGACTTCCTGACCTTCGGACAGTTCATCAGCAACCTTCTCGACACGCTCATTCTTGATTTCAGAGACGTGGACGAGGCCGTCTTTACCGCCCATGAAGTTCACGAATGCGCCAAAGTCGACGAGGTTCACAACCTTGCCTTCGTAGATTTTGCCAACTTCGGCTTCTTCCACAATGCCTTCGATCCATTTTAGTGCCGCGTCGATCTGTGATTTGTCGGAGGATGAAACCTTGATCAGGCCTTCATCGTCAATATCGACCTTCGCGCCGGTTTCGGCAACGATTTCACGGATCACTTTACCGCCGGTTCCGATAACGTCGCGGATCTTCTCTTTGTTGATCTGCAGCGTTTCGATACGCGGAGCGTGCTCGGACATTTCGGTGCGAACGGAAGACAGCGCCTTGCTCATTTCGCCGAGGATATGCGCACGACCGCCACTGGCTTGTTCCAGAGCAGACTTCATGATTTCCTGCGTAATGCCGGCCACCTTGATGTCCATCTGAAGCGACGTGATACCTTTTTCGGTACCTGCCACCTTGAAGTCCATGTCGCCGAGATGATCTTCGTCGCCGAGAATGTCGGAGAGAACGGCGAAATCTTCGCCTTCCAGGATCAGACCCATCGCAATACCGGAAACCGGACGCGCCAAAGGCACACCAGCGTCCATCATTGCAAGTGAACCACCACAAACGGTTGCCATGGAAGATGAACCGTTGGACTCGGTGATGTCAGACAGCACACGGATTGTGTAAGGGAAATCATCTACTGTCGGCAATACCGGACGCAGTGCGCGGAAAGCGAGCTTACCATGACCGGTTTCCCGGCGGCTGGTAAAACCAAAGCGGCCCACTTCGCCAACCGAATAAGGCGGGAAGTTATAGTGCAGCATGAAGTTGCTGTAGCTCAATCCGTCCAGGCCATCGATCATCTGCTCGGCATCTTTGGTGCCAAGCGTCGTGGTTACAATCGCCTGTGTTTCACCGCGGGTGAAGAGCGACGAACCGTGGGTCCGCGGCAGCAAGCCAACCATGGCTTCGATCGGGCGAACCTGATCCAGCTTACGACCATCAATACGCGTGCCGTCCTTGATGATCGCACCGCGAACGATTTCCGCTTCCAGCTTCTTGACCATCTTGCCAGCGGTCATTTGAACCTGACCTTCTTCTTCGGCATATTTCTCTTTGGCTTTTTCGCGAACCGCATTCAGCGCGTCGCTACGCTCTGATTTGTCGGTTTTCTTGTAAGCCGCAGCAATATCGTCACCAACCAGCTTGCGCAGGTCTTCTTTGATGTCGCTATTGTCTTCGGCAGAAGCTAGTTCCCAAGGCTCTTTCGCAGCCTGTTCAGCCAGATCGATGATCAAGCCAGCAACGTCCTTGGATGCTTCATGCGCGAATTGAACAGCACCGAGCATGACATCTTCGGAAAGCTCTTTGGCTTCCGATTCCACCATCATCACAGCGCCAGGTGTCGCCGCAACAACCAGATCGAGATCGCCTTCGGCAACTTCTTCCATGGATGGGTTCAGCTGATATTCGCCTTCTTTGTAACCGACACGAGCCGCACCAATGGGGCCCATGAAAGGAACACCTGAAATGGTCAGCGCAGCAGAAGCCGCAACCATTGCCAAAATATCGGGCTCGTTCTGACCGTCATAGCTCATCACCTGACAGATCACGTTGATTTCGTTGTAGAAACCTTCGGGGAACAGCGGGCGGCAAGGACGGTCAATCAAACGCGATGTCAGCGTTTCTTTTTCCGTCGCGCGGCCTTCGCGCTTGAAGAAACCGCCCGGAATACGACCGGCGGCTGAGAATTTTTCCTGATAGTGTACGGTCAGCGGGAAGAAATCCTGTCCTTCGCGTACCGATTTAGCGGCGGTAACTGCGCACAGTACAACCGTTTCGCCGAGGGTCGCGAGTACCGCGCCATCAGCCTGACGGGCAATACGGCCCGTTTCGAGGGTGAGGGTCTGTCCGCCCCACTCCATTTCAACTTTCTTTACATCAAACATTCGTATTTTCCTTTGTCCCGCCTGCCCTATGCAGTGCGGGGGCTTTCATTTGTCCAGCAATCCGGCTGAACAGCGGTTCGGGGTCATTTGTGCCCCTTGTGTGGAGCATTGCTGCCTTATTGCTGCAACGCCCAATAAGAAAACGGCCCCGCATGGAGGCCGTCTTCGAAACTCTTATTTCCGGAGACCAAGGTCTTTAATCAACTTGGAATAGCGTCCCGCATCTTTCTTGCGGAGATAGTCCAGCAAGCTGCGGCGCTTGTTGACCATCATCAGCAAACCACGACGGGAGTGGTTGTCCTTGTGGTGGCCTTTGAAATGCTCGGTCAGGTTCACAATACGCTCTGTGAGGATCGCAACCTGTACTTCCGGGGAACCGGTATCGCCTTTTGTCTGGGCGAATTTTTCAATCAGTTCCTGCTTTTTTTCTGCGGTAATCGTCATAATCTAATTTTTCCTTCGAACATCTTTACATATTAAATCCGCGAACAACCTTTACGGTTCCAACAACAAGCTCTGCCAAGGCAACCGGAGAACCATCTTCGGTCGCTAGAAAAAGCCCGTCATTTGGCGGGTTCCCGATCAATTCCTGTTCGTCCAGCACTTGGCCTTGTCGAAGCAGTCTTGCCTGATCAGGAGTGAGGTCAAAAGCCGGGATGTCGTCCAGCCCCGCCTCAAGCGGCAAGAGATAATCTTTAATGTCCGCGCCCTTACCAATTTCATTGAGTTTGTCCAGCGAAATCGCATGTTTGAGCGTAAACGGCCCCGCCTTTGTGCGGCGGAGCATGGAAACATGGCCAAAAGTACCAAGCGCACGCGCAATATCGCGAGCCAGAGAGCGGATATAGGTGCCTTTGGAAACATTGGCTGTGAGAGTGACAGAATCTATCCTCTCCCCTTGAGGGAGAGGAAACGGAGACTTGGCAGCTTGCTGCCCTAGTCGAGTTGGAGAAGGGTCTGGCTTGGCGCTCTCTCTCGACTCTTCACCAAGCTTAGCTAGTTCGCTCCGCTCACAATCATCGCTTTCCTCTCCCTCAAGGGGAGAGGAGACGGAAAGCGCATATATATCCACCGCCCGCATCTTCATCTCAACCGCTTCACCGGCCCGCGCCAGATCATAGGCCCGCTTGCCATCAATCTTCAGCGCTGAATATTTCGGCGGTATCTGTTCTATCGACCCGGTAAATTGCGGCAATATGGCTTCTACCTCGACGAGTGTCGGAAAATGATCGGAAGTCTCAGTCACCTCCCCTTCAGCGTCCAACGTCTCGGTCTCTTTTCCGAAAGCAATCGTAAACTCATAGATTTTCGACGCGTCCAGCATACGCCCGCACAGCTTGGTCGCCTCGCCTATGGCAATCGGCAAAACCCCAGTCGCCAGTGGGTCCAGCGTCCCGCCATGACCAACCTTGGTCTTGTCCTTGCCCTTACCGAGAAGCCCGGCCTCACGCAGATTGCGTTTAACCGCACCAACGGCTTGCGTTGATCCCAGTTCCAACGGTTTGTCGAGAATGATCCAGCCGTGCGGTTTCAAATATATTTCCTGGAATATGGCATCAGCTATTCGGCCATGCCAGACCGATAGCGTGATCACGGACCGAAGCCGACCATTGTTTGGACAGCAATTCAAAACGTTCCCGATCATCCGCATAAAGCGCGCGTATGACCTCTTCAAATTGCGGCCAGTCCCCCGCGATGACAGTCAGGAAATGATAAGCCGCATCTTGTCCTTTTCGTTTATCCAGACCTATTTTTCTCGCCTGATCAACCAATCGGCGCAATGTCGCTGACGCCCCACCGGATTGCCTTCCGAGCCAGTCCCAATGCCGTGGAAGCAAGGTGACCTCCTTGGAAACAACGCCAAGCTTCGGCCGACCTCGCTTTACGGGTGCCTCTGTTTCACTAGTGGCCCGCAAATCAAAATCGATCTGGCTACCGGTCTCGTCATCGAAAACCAAGATGTCGGAACTCCGTTTAACCGCAGGCAAAGCCCGCAAAGTGTCAATAATCTCGGAGCGTGACCCTGTCGCCAGCCAGTTTGCTTCCGAAAATGCTGTATAGGTTGTCATGGGTAATCCTTTCGGACGCGCATTTATACCCTGATAATATTAGAGTCAATATACCCGGGTAAAATATTTTGTCCGGTTTAAATGGGTTTTCCCCACTCCTCTTGGAGCAGGCCAAATACAGCCGTATCGCGAATATAGCCCGTCCAGGTAATCCGGTTTTTCCTGAGCGTCCCTTCATGTTTGGCACCCAGTTTCAGCACCGCCGCCATGGAGCGCTTGTTGCGGGTATCCACGCGAAACTCGATGCGAGTAAAACCGCAAGCAAAGGCATGGTCGATCATCAGTTTCTTCATCACATCGTTAAAGCCGCTGCCGCGCACTGATGGTGCGATATAAGTGCCGCCTATTTCGGTGACTTTGGTCTTGGGATCGGCATTGATATAATTGCTCATGCCAACCAGCTTGCCAGTCTCGGTATTGATCACTGCGAGTTGCACCCAGTTGTCCGTACTGTGAAAAGCCTTCATCGCCTTGTCGAAATGTTCATCCAGCATCGAGACCGGGTAAATATCCCAGATATCCTGATCCTCTGCGCAGGCCGCACGCAGCGGTTCGATATGGTGCTGGGCCAATGGTTCCAGACGGACGGGGCCTTCCTCCAGTATCGTCGACAATTCAGCCATTCAGCTTTTCCATGAAATGCTTGCGGCACAGCGCGACATATAACTCATTGCCACCAATTGCGGTCTGTTGACCCGCCAGAACGGGATTGCCCCCTTCATCGACACGCATGTTCATTGTGGACTTGCTACCGCATTCACAGACCGCTTTGATCTCGACCAGCTCGTCCGCGATCGCCAGTAATTGGGCACTGCCGGGAAATAGAGCCGCCTGAAAATCCGTGCGCAAGCCATAAGCCAGAACGGGAATACGTAGCTGATCTGCCACCAGGGCGACCTGAAAGACCTGATCTTTGGTCATAAACTGGGCTTCGTCAATCAACACGCAATCCAGCGTATTATTATCATGCTCCACACTGATTTCCGCTAGCATATCTGTATCATTTTCAAAGAGATGTGCTTTTTTCTTCAGACCAATACGTGAATTAATCCAACCTGCATCCTCTCGGTCATCAAGCGCCGCCGTCCATAGCATCGTGCGCATGCCGCGTTCACGATAGTTGAAATCGGCTTGCAGCAATGTGGTTGATTTACCCGCATTCATCGAGCTGTAGTAAAAATAGAGCTTGGCCATGGGGTCGCCTCAGTCTTTCGTCATGCCGAACTTGTTTCAACATTCGCCATGACACTGAAACAAGTTCAGGGTGACGATCAACCATTAATTGCGTTTTTTTGGACTACTCGTCCTCACCCAAATCCTGAGCAACCTTAGGATTACTCAACAGATTTTCGATATGCGCAGCTTCGTCAAAGCTTTCGTCGGCCAGAAATTTGAGCCGCGCGGCATATTTCATCTTCACCCGGCTGGCGACTTCCTTCTGGAAATAGGCGGTGTTGGTTTTCAGCGCCTTGAGCACATCGGCCTCATTCGCGCCCAGCAAGGGTTTCACAAATACCGTGGCATGGCGCAAATCGGGTGACATGCGCACCTCGGTCACGCTGACCGAGTGAGAAGTCAGCACATCATCATGCACTTCACCGCGCATCAGCAGTTCGGAGAGGATATGACGGACCTGTTCGCCTACACGCAAGAGCCGCACCGAGCGGCCTTCAGGGGATGTGTCGTTATATTTTGCCATTATTTTATCGTCGGTCCAACCTTAGCTGTCGATGTCGCCTTCACCAAAAGCTCACCCGCTTCATCATAGAGCTGCGCTTCCAAAAAAGCGATAGACCGTCCCATGCGGACAATCTGCCCTTCCCCATAAACCCGGCCCGGCAGAACCGGCTTGATATAGGTCACGCTCAAATCCAGTGTCAGGGGCGCATTTTCCCCGCCGGATTTTACCAGCACCGGAATGCCAATCACTTCATCCACCATCGCAGCGACAAAACCGCCCTGGATCGTGCCACGCGGACTGGTAAAGGCCCGCGGGGCGTCAAATTTCATCCGGACGGCACCGGTTTCCTTGTCCGCTTCCAAGATCACGGCGTTGACCGCTTCGGAACATGGTGGGCGCTTAAAACCCAACACGTCTTCTTGTTTCAGCGCCTCAACCATTTCCGTTCCCCAGAAGGACTGATCGGCCGTCAAAGAACGCGTTCTTTCTCTTCGACCTCAAAGACTTCCAGCATATCGCCTGGCTTGATGTCGTTGGTGTCTTCGAGCACCGCACCACATTCCATACCGGCGCGGACTTCCTCGACATCGTCCTTGAAGCGCCGCAGCGAGGCGATGGTCGTCGCGCTGACGATAACATCCTCGCGGGTAAGCCGCGCGAACAGGCCTTTGCGGAGAGAGCCTTCGGTGACCAGCAGACCAGCAGCCTTGTCGCGCTTGCCGGACTTGAACACCTCTTTGACCTCGGCGCGGCCCATGACATTCTCGATCTTCTCTGGACCAAGTTCACCGGCCATTTCAGCGCGGATCTCGTCAGTCAGATCATAGATGATGTCGAAATATTTCAACCGCACGCCATCGCGCTTGGCAATTTCGCGCGCCTTGGCATTGGGCCGCACGTTAAAGCCGATAATCGGGGCCTTGCTGGCGCTCGCCAGGGTCACGTCGGACTCGGTGATCGCGCCGACGCCGCTGTGCAGGATCCGAACCTTGATATCGTCGTTGGATATCTTGTTCAGCGCCTGGACAATCGCCTCGGTACTGCCCTGCACGTCAGCCTTGACGAGCAGCGGGAATTCAACCGCACTGTCGGCTGCCGCAGAGAACATATTCTCAAGGCTCGTTGGCGCCTGCGTCGTGCGTTGCAGTTTCTCTTGCTCGGCACGGTAAGTCGCGACTTCACGAGCACGCGATTCATTTTCTACCACGGTCAGCTTGTCACCGGCAGACGGCACGCCGGAGAGACCCAGCACTTCGACCGGAACCGATGGACCGGCTTCCTTAGGCTGTGCGCCCTTGTCATCGATCATGGCCCGGACCTTACCGGTTTGCGAGCCGACAACGAAGATATCGCCGCGTTTCAACGTGCCGCGCTGGACCAGAACGGTGGCCACTGGCCCGCGTCCCTTGTCCAGCTTTGCCTCGATCACAATGCCTTCGGCCGGACGATCCGGACGGGCCTTGAGCTCAAGCAGTTCGGCCTGCAAGTGGATCTTCTCGATCAATTCTTCCAGATTGGTCTTCTTCAGCGCGGACACTTCAACATCCTGCACATCACCGGACATTTCCTCGACAATCACTTCATGTTCCAGGAGACGCGTGCGCACCTGCATCGGGTCGGCGCCTTCCTTGTCGATCTTGTTGATCGCCACAATCATCGGCACATCGGCCGCCTTGGTGTGGTTGATCGCCTCAATCGTCTGCGGCATCAGGCCGTCATCAGCAGCCACGACCAGGATCACGATATCGGTCGCATTCGCGCCGCGCAGCCGCATGCTGGTAAAGGCTTCATGGCCGGGCGTATCGAGGAAGGTAATCTTGTCGCCATTTTTCATTTTGACCTGATAGGCGCCAATATGCTGCGTAATGCCGCCAGCTTCGCCAGCAACCACATCGGTTCCGCGCAACGCGTCGAGCAGCGATGTCTTACCATGATCAACATGACCCATGATCGTCACGACTGGCGGACGCGGTTTCAGCGTTTCTTCCGGATCAACATCCGATTCCGTATCAATTTCGACGTCGGCCTCGGACACACGTTGAATATTGTGGCCAAATTCCTCGACCAACAATTCTGCCGTATCCTGATCAATCGTCTGGTTGACGGTGACCATCGAGCCCATGTTGAACAGGGATTTGACGAGGTCAGCGCCCTTTTCACCCATACGCTTGGACAGTTCCTGCACGGTAATTGCTTCTGGAACAATCACATCACGGATCTGCTTCTCACGCGGTTCGCGCGGCTGACCCGACATTTGCGCACGCTTTTCTTTCTCACGCGCGCGTTTCAGCGCCGCAAGCGAACGTGCGCGCGCTGCGCCATCTTCACCGCGTAGAGCGCGGTTAACGGTCAGCTTCCCGGATTGCCGGCGATCACCACGATCACTGCGCCCGGTTTTTGGTTTCTGCTTCGGTTCAGGCCGTTTCGGAGCCTCAACCGGCGTAAATTTACGCGCAGGCGGGTGCTGCGAGCCGCTGGTCGCGGGCTTAGCTTCAGCAGCTTTTGGTTCCTCCGCTGCTTCGGCAGCCGCTGCAGCAGCCGCTTCTTCCGCCGCCTTAATTTCTTCCTGAGCCTTTTTAGCGGCTTCTTCTTCGGCCTTACGCTTCTCTTCGGCGCGCTTTTTCTCTTCGGCGGTCTGGTCTTTCTTCGCCTTGGTATCGCGTTTGCGCGCTTCTTCCATGGCGGCCAGACGGGCTTCTTCGGCTTCGCGCAGCAATTTTGCCTGTTTTTCCTGACGGGTCAGCACATCTTCCTGCTTCGCCTTAGGGGCGGGAGCGGGTTTCTTGGCTTCCACGGGAGCAGGCGCAGGGGCGGGTGCCGGCGTTTCCTTGACCACTTCCTTGGCGGCTTCCTGCGCTCCAGGCTTGCCCACCAGCTTGCGGCGCTTGACCTCGACGACGACCTTATTGGTCCGCCCGTGGCTAAACGTCTGTTTGACTTCACCAGGCTCAACCGAACGCTTCAGTCCCAAAGGCTTGCGTGCAGGTTTTGCGGTATCTTTATTATCTTCACTCATCGAACAGACTTAATCCTTAAAAAAATTCATTACTTCAATATTTTAACTGATCAACTTCAAACCAGTTCACGCAACTTTCTTCTCCGCCTCGCCGCCTTCATCGCCGCCGTCATCACTGGCACCGCCTACCTTATCAGACCCGATAAAGTGACGCCATCTATCCAGCATGTGCGATATTCGCCCCGCCGCCCTGTGGTCGGTTATACCTATATGCACGACATTTTGACGGCCCAATGCCACAGAAAGGGCCTGTCGGTCCACCGGCAATATCTGACCGCGGACATCCTGCCCTTCCCGGTCACTGCCAACGCGCCATGCCTGATCCAGTTTCGAGGAACCGTCACGGCCTGCATCGGCGGCGTGGAGGAGCATCTGAAGATCGCCCTGCCGCGCAGCCGTTTCAATCTTTTCTGAACCGGTCAGAAGCATCCCGCCACGCGCTTCCAGACCCAATCTATCTAATGTGGCGCGTTCCAGCGCATTTTCAACCTGTGCAGCCAGATCATCGGGAATATCAAGCTTTCCGGTTTTGAAGGCGCGCGACAATGCGCCTTTCAGCGCGCCCTTGGCCTGCGCCTGCTCCAATGCATTGCGATCGACACTGATCCAGGCGCCCCGGCCCGGCGCTTTGGCGCGGACATCGGCGGCAATTCCGTCATCGGGGCTGAGCGCCAAACGCACCAATGCTTCCTGGGGAAGGCTTTCCCCAGTCAATATGCATTTACGGTGTGGTGCGCGATCTAAAGGTTTAGAAGGCGTCTCATTGGGGAGCTTCCGCATTCGCGTCCTCCCCTGTTTCTGCCTCGGCTTCAGCAGCCGGAGCAGCTTCTTCCTCGTCGTCAAACCAGTGCGCACGGGCGGCCATGATAATCTCATTGCCCTGCTCTTCGGTCAGACCATATTGCGCCAGTACGCCATCGGGCTCAGGCTTGCGATTGTCGTTGCGGCGGCGTGGTTCGGCTTTGCGCTTCAGGACCAGCTCGTCGGTTGCCAGATCGGCAACATCGTCGAGGGTCTTGAGACCCGCCTTACCCAAGGTCACCAGCATGGCTTCGGTCATGTAAGGCAGTTCGGCAATGGCATCTTCCACGCCCAGCTCGGTACGCTCTGCCTTGGCAGCGGCTTCCCGGCGCTCCAATGCTTCGAGTGCACGGCTTTGCAGCTCGGCCGCCAGTTCATCATCAAAGCCTTCAATATTGGAAAGCTCTTCCGGAGCGACATAAGCGACTTCTTCCATTTCGCTAAAGCCTTCGGCGACCAGGAGCTGCGACAGTGTCTCATCCACGTCCAGATCTTCCTGGAACATCGCGGTGCGCACGGCAAATTCGGCCTGACGCTTCTCGCTGCTGTCGGCTTCGGTCATGATGTCGATGGCCAAACCGGTCAGCTGGGACGCCAGACGCACATTCTGTCCGCGGCGACCAATGGCAAGGCTAAGCTGATCATCAGGCACAACCACTTCAATGCGGCCTTCTTCTTCGTCGATCAGCACGCGGCTTACCGTCGCAGGCTGCAACGCATTCACTACAAAGGTCGCGATATCGTCGGACCAAGGAATGATGTCGATTTTCTCGCCCTGCATTTCCTGCACGACGGCTTGCACACGGCTACCCTTCATACCAACACAGGCGCCAACCGGATCGATTGAGCTGTCCTGGCTGATCACACCGATTTTGGCGCGGCTGCCGGGATCACGGGCTGCGGCTTTAATTTCGATAATGCCGTCATAAATTTCAGGAACTTCCTGAGCAAACAAGAGCTTCATGAAATCGGGATGCGCACGAGACAGGAAAATCTGTGGTCCACGGTTTTCACGGCGGACATTCATGATCAGCGAACGAACGCGGTCGCCGACACGAGCGGCTTCGCGCGGAATTTGCTGGTCACGGCGGATAACGCCTTCGGCGCGGCCCAAGTCAACGACGACATGGCCGAATTCAACCGATTTCACGACACCAGTGATGATTTCACCAGCGCGGTCCTTAAATTCTTCAAACTGCCGCTCACGCTCTGCGTCGCGGACTTTCTGGAAGATAACCTGTTTCGCGGACTGCGCGTCAATGCGGCCGAGATCAACAGCAGGCAGCGGATCAACGATAAAATCGCCGACCTTCGAGCCTTTTTCCAGCTTGTCCGCCTGCTTCAGGTCAACCTGCTTGAAATAATCTTCGACTTCCTCAACCACCTCAACCACACGCCAGAGACGCAGGTCGCCGGTTTGCAGGTCGAGCTTGGCACGAATGTCATTCTCTGCGCCGTAACGGGCCCGCGCAGCTTTCTGGATCGCTTCTTCCATCGCTTCGACCACAATGGTCTTGTCGATCATCTTTTCCGATGCAACGGCATTGGCGATAGCTAGCAATTCAGCCTTATTTGCAGAAATGGCACTGGCCATGATTAGTCTTCCTGTTCTTCGTTTAGAGTATCTTCTTCAATTTCATCCGCGCCATCGGCAGAAACCGGGATGGTCGCAGCAATCAGGGCGTCGGTCAGAATCAGTTTTGCGCTATGCACGTTGTCGAGGTTGGTCGTTTGACGTCCCGCCTTGCGATCGTCAATCGCTATTATCTCACCTTCGATGCCGTCTAGCAAGCCGCGCAATTGTTTCTTGCCCGAAACTGCCTCGATCAGATTGATCCGCGCTTCATGCCCGGCCCAATTCGCGTAGTCTTTTGCGCGGGTTAGCGGGCGATCAATGCCGGGCGAGCTGACTTCAAGCCGATAGGCATCCTCAATCGGGTCGCGCCCTTCTTCTTCCAGCACATCAAATTTTTCTGAAATCCGACGTGACAAGGCCGCGCAATCATCAATGCCGAGCTGCCCCGTCTCTGGTCGCTCCGCCATGATCTGCAAGGTTGGCTCATCGGCACCTGACACAAACTGCACGCGCACCAGTTCAAAACCCAAAGCTTCCGCTTCCGGTTCGATCAGGTTCACAATGGTAGTCATATCCGTCAAATTTGGTTCCAGTAAAAATGCAAAACTCTTTTGCGCCGGCCCCGTTTGGCGCCAGCCCCTTCAAAATCTCACAATGTTGGGATGACTGCTATTTAGGGATTGATTCCCAAATTTGCAACGCCTTAATTTTGGGTGGCGGGCGGAGGCGCAAATAACCAGCGCGTGACCATCCATGCGAGGGCCGCACCGGCAAATTGAGCGGCGACAAATCCGATCACGTCCGCTGGGGCGATTCCGGCAAAGCTGTTGGAAAAAGAGCGGCCAACGGTAATCGCCGGATTGGCAAAGCTGGTCGAGCTGGTGAACAAATACCCCGCAGAGATATAGAGCCCTACCGCTGGCGCGACCCAATCGGGGCGAAAACGCACCGCACCCAATATCGTGAACAGCAATCCGAAGGTGGCAATCAGCTCGCCGAGCC
Organism: Parasphingorhabdus sp.; assembly: GCF_059726685.1. NCBI lineage: Bacteria > Pseudomonadati > Pseudomonadota > Alphaproteobacteria > Sphingomonadales > Sphingorhabdaceae > Parasphingorhabdus > Parasphingorhabdus sp. The sequence goes on along the minus strand of NZ_AP041068.1, from coordinate 1,898,363 downwards.
ATTGGCCGCCGCCGGTTCGGCTTTTCTCGCTCAGCTGAAATACCGGCAGCTCGAACATGATATGGGCGGCCCAGACGCCGATCAGGCCGCCGAAAAGCTGCATTGCCACGAAAAAGAGCCCGTCAGACAGCGACAGCTCTTTTCGGAGCAACATGACGAAGGTGACGGCCGGATTGAAATGCGCGCCAGATATCGGGGCCAATATCGCGATCAGCACGAATAATATCGCGCCGGTGGCCAGCGTGTTGCCGAGCAGCGCGATGGCGACATTCCCGTCCGCCAGATTTTCCGCCATGATGCCGGAGCCGACAACGGTGACGAACAGGAAGAATGAGCCTAAAGCTTCTGCGCCGAGCTTTTGCGCCCGTGAAAATACCGCCATGTTGTTTACGAGCTTAGTTCAAGCTGCAGTCTGCGTCCGTTTTGACACCGCCAAGATCCGGCACTTTTCCATAATGGGTAACCTGTCCATCGGTGTAAAAGGCTTCCCAGATCAGGCCGTCGGGGTCCTGGGTCCAGTTTTTCTCTGATGACGCATAGCAGCAGGTCGTTGCGCCTTCCTCGAACCGCGGACCGGCAGCATTCTGCACCCGCTCGTAGACCGCTTGCAGTTCTTCCGGGCTTTCCGCCTGCAGGCCGACATGAGCGATGCCAGTCTCGCCGCCGGTGCCATCGCAGGCTGCGCCGCTTGCCGGTTCAATCGAGAAATTGATATGGGGGTCATCCAGCATCCACTTGATATAATCAGGCTTTACCAGGGCTGGCTGCGCACCGAACAGGTTCGCATAATAAGCGCGGGATTTTTCGAGGTCGGACACCTTCAGGTTTACGTGAAATCTTGTCATTATACTTACCCTTCCATGCATTCATCTGCTGCCTCAGTCGGTGCACAAGCGTCACCTTCGCAGCAATTTTCCAAAAGAAACGCCATCAGCCGGTTCATCGCCTGAAAATCGGCGCGATAGATGATCGACCGCCCGTCCCTTTCATCGCTGACCACACCGCCATTTTTGAGGTGCGACAGGTGAAAGGACAGCGAGCTGGCCGGCATGTCGAGCTTTTTGGCGATCTGCCCTGCGGGGAGGCCGCTGCGCCCCGCCTGCACCAGCAAGCGGAATATCGCCAGGCGATGTTCCTGCGCCAAGGCAGAGAGGGCGTTAACGGCGGTGTGGCTGCGAATCGTTTCCATATTTCCAGTAATATCGAAATATAAACGCGGAGTCAATCTCCGCGGCACTTTCGTAACCTTTATCACCTTCGAAAGGTGCTAGACCGCCACCACATTGTAAACGAGCTGAGCGACGTAGATGATCAAAAGGATCGCCCCCTCCCACCGCGTAATGCGCCGCCCGGTGGCCGCGAAGATCATCAACAGCACCGACGTCGCAATCAGCAACGGCAGGCCATAGCTGGTAATCTCAGCCGGAATGGTTCCCGGCGCAATCACCGCCGTTACCCCGCCGATCAGCAGCAGGTTAAAGATGTTCGAACCTAGCACATTGCCCAGCGCAACCGCACTCGCCCCCTTGTAAGCCGCAATGACCGAAGTGACGAGTTCCGGCAGCGATGTTCCGATAGCAATGACAGTCAGACCGATAACAGCCTCGCTCATGCCGACAAGGCGCGCCAAATCAACCGCTCCCTCAACCAGCCAGCGTCCGCCAGCAACGATCAGCACAATTCCCCCGATCAGGACAACAAGGGAACGCCAAAGCGGCCCCTCATCATGCAAATGTGTATCGGTCACTTCGAGTGCTTCTGCTTTTTCATGCAATGCGCTGGCCCCAACGGGCTGGGTTTTCTCGGCCCAGTAGGCGTAACTGAGATAGGCGCAGAGCAAGATCAGAAAAGCGGCGCCGATGGTGATAGTAATCCCGCTGGTGCTAGCTACAAACCAGAGGATGATAGTGGCGACCAGCGCTAAACCACCGTCACGCCATAGCGGTCCACGCGGCACGACCATCGGCAATATCAAGGAGGCCGTGCCCAGGATCAGCAGACTGTTGGCGAGATTCGAGCCCACAACATTTCCCCAGGCAATACCAGGCGACCCTGCCCGCGCTGCTTCTACGCTAGCCACCAGTTCAGGCGCCGACGTTCCAAAACCAACGATTGTGAGACCTATGAGCAGTTGCGACATACCCGCACGCTCAGCGACACGCACCGCTCCCCGAACAAGTAGTTCACCGCCGCCGATCAAGACTACAAAACCAGCCAATAGGGTGAAAATTGCGATCAGCATCCTAGGTTATCTTAACCGTCGCGCTTGCCAAGCAATCGAAGCCGCAGAGCGTTGAGCTTGATAAAACCTTCCGCATCCTTCTGGTCATAGGCGCCGGCATCATCCTCAAAAGTCACCACATCTTCGCTATAAAGGTTGAAGTTAACATCGGCCTTCCGGCCAACAACATTGACCGACCCTTTGTATAATTTGAGCCTTACCGTGCCGGTTACCCGCTCCTGGCTCTTGTCGATCGCTGCCTGCAGCATCTCACGCTCTGGCGCGAACCAAAAGCCGTTATAGACAAGTTCCGCATAGCGTGGGGCCAGTTCATCCTTCATATGCGCTGCGCCACTGTCGAGGGTCAATTGCTCGATCCCGCGGTGCGCTGCGTGATAAATGGTACCGCCGGGCGTTTCGTACATGCCCCGTGATTTCATCCCGACAAAGCGGTTCTCGACCAGATCGAGCCGGCCAATACCATGCTCACGGCCATAGTCATTGAGTTTTTCAAGCAAGGTCGCAGGGCTCATGCCTTCGCCATTAATAGCAACACCATCACCGCGTTCAAAGTCTATGGTTATATATTCCGGCTTGTCCGGCGCATCTTCCGGGTGGTTTGTGCGGGAGTAGACATAATCGGGGACCTCTTCCCAAGGGTCCTCCAATATCTTGCCCTCAGAAGAGGTATGAAGCATATTGGCATCAGTTGAGAAAGGCGCTTCCCCGCGCTTGTCCTTAGGCACCGGTATCTGATGTTTCTCGGCAAACTCGATCAATCTTGTCCGACTGGTCAGATCCCATTCCCGCCAAGGTGCGATAACCTTCACCTCCGGATTGAGGCCATAATAGCCAAGCTCGAAGCGAATTTGATCGTTACCTTTGCCGGTAGCACCATGTGCAACGGCATCTGCTCCGGTCAGTTTGGCGATCTCAATCTGGCGTTTGGAAATGAGCGGCCGCGCAATCGACGTGCCGAGAAGATAGAGTCCTTCGTAAAGTGCATTGGCCCGCATCATCGGAAAGACATAATCTTTCACGAATTCTTCGCGCAAATCGTCGATAAAGATATGTTCCGGCTTAACGCCCAATAGCTCTGCCGTCTTGCGTGCGGGCTCCAGCTCTTCACCCTGCCCTAGATCGGCGGTGAAGGTAACAACCTCACAGCCATATTCCTGTTGCAGCCATTTCAGGATGACACTGGTATCGAGACCCCCGGAAAAGGCCAAAACCACACGCTTGACGGAATCGCTCATGCTTATACTTTCAAAAAGAGAATTTCGCCGCGCCTAACAGGCTCCATATTTGTAAGCAATATGATATGCAGGATTGAGAGGAGGAAAACATGGCAGCAGCAGAAAATAAGACGAGAGAGAATGACGGTGATGTGAACGCCTTCATTGCCGATGTCGAACATGATGGGCGCCGAGCCGACGCCATGGAATTGCTCGATATGTTCAAGGACATAACCGGCGAAGAACCCAAAATGTGGGGAGAGAGCATCGTCGGCTTTGGCAGTTATCATTATAAATATGACAGCGGGCGTGAAGGTGATATGTGCCGGTCAGGCTTTTCGCCCAGAAAACAAAATCTCAGTCTCTACGTATTGGGCTGTACCAGTGAACAGGAGAACATAGCGAAACAATCGGAACTGCTTGAAAAGCTGGGGCCGCACAAACGCGGATCCTCGTGTCTTTACATCACCCGGCTTGATCGGATTGATCGCGGCATACTGGCAAAACTCATCGCATTCGACAAAGTGGCGATGGACAACAAATATCCTCGATAGCCGATCTTCCCACCGATCAGGCGCTTAAGGTCTGCTCGACCTCTCCGATATAATCGCGCGTCAAGGGCAATGTATGCCGGTTCCGGCTGAACTGAATCTGATAGTTACACATGCTGCCGCTCTCAAACGCCGCCGTGGCGCCCGCCAGATAAAAGGTCCAGAGCCGGAAGAATCGCTCATCATATAGAGCGACAATCTTTTCTTTATTTGCCACAGTCCGCTTGTACCATTCACGCAAAGTCAGCGCATAATGCAGCCGAAGTGTCTCAATATCCGTTGCCATCAACCGGAAATGCTCGCTGGCCTCGACCGTCTCACTCAATGCAGGAATATACCCTCCAGGAAAGATATATTTACGAGTGAAGGCGTCAGTGGTTCCCGGCTTGCCCATCCGTCCGATCGTGTGGAGCAGCATAACCCCGTCGTCAGTCATCAGATTGGCCGCACAACGAAAAAAGGTTCTGAAATTTGGTACACCGACATGCTCAAACATGCCGACAGAAACTATACGATCAAACTGCCCGGCATCGCGCTCGGCAAGGTCACGATAGTCGATCAACTCAAATTGGACCTTGTCTGCAACGCCTTCTCTTTCCGCCCGCTCCTGAGCGACTTTCAGCTGCTCTTCGCTCAGCGTAATGCCCAGTACATCAACACCAAATTTTTGATTTAGATAGAGCGCCATCCCGCCCCAGCCGCAGCCGATATCGAGCACGCGCTGGCCTGCCTTCAGATCCAGCTTTGCTGCGATATGGGCCTTCTTGTCCAGTTGAGCCTGCTCAAGCGTATTGTCTGGGTCAGTCCAATAGGCACAGCTATATTGCATGTCTTTGTCGAGAAACAGCTCATAGAGATCACGGCTAAGGTCATAGTGATGGGCAACATTGGCCTTGGATCGGCGCTGTCCGTTGATACTATCCAAACGCGCAGCAATGAGGCTTTTGACTTTCTTGAAAGCGCTGGGATCGCTCAGGCGGCCGCCTCTTTCCCAACGCTTGTTGGCGCGCAGTAGCTGGACTAATTCCATGATATCACCCTGTTCGACAACAAGGCGCCCGTCCATAAAAGTTTCGGCAGCACCCAGGCGTGGATCGAGCAATATCTGCCGCATCACGCCTTTGTCGGTCAAACGCACAGCGACATCCGGAAAGCCGGTTTCCGATTTCCCAAATTTTTCCGTCGACCCATCAGGATGAGCTACTGTAATTGATCCTCTTTTTACTACGCTCCCAAGAAAGCGACCCAATATGGACATCCATTGCTCCTCAGCACAAAAAACTCGTTAAATTCCTGCATACCATTCGTAGTTGCCGACATCTTCCCAATATCCGCCTTTGCCCTCACCGATATTGTCCAGAGTGGCAGCCGCTTCAATCCCGGTAACATATTTTGCATGTTTATAGCCCAGCTGCCGCTCTACGCGCAGCCTCAGAGGTGCGCCATTTTCAATCGGTACAGATTCACCGTTCAGTCGATGCGCCATAATAGTTTGAGGGTGGAAAGCGTCGAGCAGGTCAATGCTTTCATAATATGGTCGTCCGCCAAGCCGATCAGCACAGTGGAAAACCAAAAATTTCGCACTGTCTTGCAGTTGCGCCAAGTCGAGTAACAATTTGAGTGGTACTCCGGTCCATTGGCCAATAGCGCTCCAGCCCTCAACACAGTCGTGCCGGGTGATCTGCGTACGCTGCGGCATTGACAACAAGGCTGCCAAAGAAAAATTCTGAGGTTTCTTGAACAGCCCGGTCAAGCGCAATTGCCAGTCCGCAAAGCCCTGTGCCGCGCTAGCCGTATAGTCTGGAGTCCCTGGATCGCGCGTACCATTTGCTCGAAATTTCGGAGACAGGTCCTTGATGCTATATTCGCTGGCTAGCTCCATCCGGTCACCCAGAGCGCGCTGGACCAGAAAATTTGCATCCTCCGCACTACCCAGTATGTTCTGGAAAGTCTGGTTGCGGCTGAGTGCATCACAACCACTCAGCAAACTGCCAGCGCCAAGTGCGCCAGTGGTAATGAGGGTTCGCCGGCTAAGCATTTTACGCATGATCGCTATCCTCTCGTTTGCCGCCCGTGATCATGGCCCACGTCTGTTTGAATGGCCCTGCCAGCAACAACGTGATCATATGAACGATGAAGAACAATAACAGCAGAGACATGCCGATAAAATGAATGGACCGTGCTGACTGCCGACCACCAAATATATCGGTGAGCCACGGCCAATTCGCATCCATCGCTGGCGACATCGCCAATCCGGTAAAAATCATCAGCGGCAAAAGGATAAAGATTACTCCAACATAGCTGAATTTCTGCAGAATATTATAGATATTGACCGAACTGACTTCGTGAAACCGTAACCGCAAATGGTTTCTCACATCGCGCAAGATGTTGGAGGGCCGCCATTCCGCACGAGAAATATGCAAGTCTTCTTGCACATGGCGATTGAACATGGATCGGATCATGAAAAACGCCAATCCGACGCTGAAAATCCATGCAAAAAAGAAATGCCAACGCCTTCCTTCAGCAAGGCTGTAATAGGAAGGGATGGTTGCCCAGCTCGGAAAAGCCCATGTCTGTATCTCGCCATTGCTATCTCGCCAGTTGCCGATGAAGCCGGTGGTCTCGATTTTTGTCTCACCCAACCGGACATAACCTAAGGTTTGCGAAGACCCGACAGCCGCCCAGGCATAGTCATCACTGGAGCCATATTCCCCCCAATAGAGCCGCGGGTGGGCATTGAAGATCGTCAAACCGCTCATCACTAAAGCAAGCAAGCAGAGAGCGTTAACCCAGTGCCAGAGCCGGGTCGTCAGCTTGTGGCGCTTTGTCGTGTTATTTTGAGATTTGATCATTTGCACGGCCATTCTAGTCAGTTGTTCGACAAATGAAAGTTAGTCGTTACAGTGCAAAGAAAAGAAACTTGTTGCCAAAGCGAGGTTTGGATGACCGACAAACGCAAAGTGATCAAAATCGATCCCGATCCACTCGCGCCTTACGCCATTGCGCCTGGCTGGCGCGTTGGTAATATGCTGTTTCTGTCTGGTCAGGCCGCCATTGACGAAGCTGGTAACATCGTCGGTGCAGGAGACTTTGATCGACAGGTAGCGCAGGTCTTCATCAACATCGACCGGGTGCTGGCAGCTGGCGGTAGCGATCGAAAAAAGATCGTCAAGGTCACCATCTATCTTACCGACATGGGCTTTTTCCCGCAGATCATCGAAGCCCGAAAACGCTATTTTTCAGAGCCTTACCCAGCAGATACAATTGTCGAAGTCAAAGCCTTGGCACTCCCCGACCTGATGGTGGAAATTGACGTAATCGCAACTATTTAGATCTGCCACATCAGCCGAGCGCCGCTTGCTTCTCTTCCGCTAGACGGTCAAGTTCAGCCCGACTTTTCTTTTCGCTGGCCGACTTTAACTGTCCGCAAGCGGCCATGATATCACGCCCGCGCGGAGTCCGCACGGGAGCACTGATACCAGCATCAAAAACGATCTTGGAAAACGCCTTGATCCGCTCCGGCGTCGAGCATTCATAGGCCGAACCGGGCCACGGGTTGAACGGTATGAGGTTCACCTTGGCGGGCAAGTCATATTGCCGGAGCAAATTGACCAATTCGCGCGCATCTTCGTCGCTGTCATTCTTGTCTTTCAACATCACATATTCAAACGTGATCCGCCGCGAGTTGCTGGAACCGGGATAATCCGCACAGGCCTGTAGCAATTCTTCAATAGAATATTTGCGGTTGAGCGGCACGATCTCGTCGCGCGTTTCCTTGTTTACGGCATGTAGGGATATTGCCAGATTAACGCTTATTTCCTCACCGGCCCGCGCGATCATAGGTACCACGCCGCTGGTCGACAAAGTAATCCGGCGGCGCGACAGAGCCAGTCCGGCCCCATCCATGACGACTTTCATCGCATCACGGACATTGTCAAAATTATAAAGCGGTTCCCCCATGCCCATAAGCACGATATTGGTCAGCAAGCGGCCATCAGATTTATAGGCCTGATTATATTCCTTGGTATTTTCCGCTTCTTCTTCGTCGGCAAAATCCATCACACCTTTGGGCCACTCGCCCAACGCATCACGAGCAAGCATGACTTGCCCAACAATCTCGCCGGGAGTCAGATTTCGCACCAGGCGCATTGTCCCCGTGTGGCAGAACCGGCAGTTGAGCGTGCACCCGACTTGCGAGGAAATACATAGTGTCCCGCGATCTTCATCGGGAATGAAGACCATTTCATAATCCTGCTTGTCGGCGGACCGCAGCAACCATTTGCGCGTTCCATCTTCCGACAGATGGGCTTCGACAATCTCCGGTCGGCCAATCACAAACCGCTGTGCCAACCAAGGGCGTAGGGTCTTGCTCATATCGGTCATGATAGAAAAGTCATCTATGCCGCGATGATACATCCAGTGGAACAGCTGTTTGGAGCGCAACTTCCCCTGCTTCTCATCCAATCCCGCTTCGATCAATACGTCCCGAATTTCGGTCACACTCAAACCAATAAGATCCACCCGCCCGTCTTCACGAGGCGTTACTTTGGCGGGAAGCGGGACAGGATCAATATGGCCGGGAATCTGCATGGGGCGCATATAGGACCACAATGGCTGAAATACCAGCCATCAGCTTTTCAACCGCGAACAGCCCAATGATGCCGCATCAATTGCGGTTGCCGCACCGCGTAGCAGGTAAGCATCAACAATCGGCTTGCCATCACGCCCGGTGCTCTCGATGGTCATGCTGTTGGCAGACCGCAAGGCAGCAATAATTGCTGCATCCATGCGTTTATCCTGCGACCACCCATCGGAACGGTTGGCCGTCAGTTGAAAACGGCGGCCGCCAATACCGACCATGACACGGCTATTGGTCGAACGATCGCGACTAAGACGCACATGAAATTGCGCGCGAACATTACGCCTGGGCCAGAAACCGACAGAAGCGTACGATTTACGCTCAGCCTTGCCCCTTATGTCCTCTGACTCTGCAATAGCATAACAGCGCGGAACAGCTGGATCACGAAAAGCGCCCCAGCTATTAAAGACGCCCAGCGAATCCTTGGCCGCAATCGGCACGGACAAGGTTGCGAAACAAATGGCGGTCAGGGCAGCGGCAATCCTCATGCCTTTTCGCTCTCTCCCACACCCAAGTGGACAATTGTCTCCGAACCATCGACAATTTGGACCATCGAACCTTGGGGAAGGCTATCAGCCATCGGCGCATCGATCGGTTCCAGCGGCGGTTGCCCGGTCAACAAACCCCGCAACACCCGGCTTGTCATCCCGTGGCTGATCAGCAGCATGTCACGATCAAATGCTTGATCGGCGAGCCAAGCCTTCAATCGATTCACTATGTCACCATAGGTCTCTCCCCCAGGCGCTTGAGTAAGGAATAGCCCTTGGCGTTGATCGACCTGAAGCTGACCATTGAGCCTGCTGTAGTAAACGCCCTCCCATTCTCCCATATCGATTTCCCGAAGACGGGAATCAGGAATGGTACTATGCCAATCCAGTTCAATATGCTCACAAACGATCGACAGGGTTTGCAGCGCCCTGCCCGTGTCAGAAGCAACGAGATCAAGGTTGCAAAAACCGCCCAAATAAAGCGCAAGCGCACGGCCCATTTCATCAGCCTGGGCAAAGCCGCGTTGTGTCAAAGGGGTATGCGCATCATTGCCCTGAATACGGCCGGCCAAATTAAAAATCGTCTCGCCATGACGAGCAATGAACAGGCGTTTTCCATTTGTACTGATATTGCGGCTTAAATTGCTCATAACTATGGCCTAATTCGCTTTTGCATAACGTCTCTGGTCGATATCTTTAGCGGGTTTAACCGCATTGTGTGTTTTTTCCACAGATTTTCACCGCAATATCTTTGTCACCCCCTGTATCGGGCTTGCCCTATTGGTTGATATTGTTAATGAGACGATGACTATCTGTGAACTGGACGGAGTCTTTTATCTTGTCCGGGCACAGCCATTGGGGCGAAATACACTGCCCAAGGACAGGAAATGAAGGACGGTTTATGAAAGCGACAATTGAACGCGCAGCACTGCTGAAAAGTCTGGGCCATGTCCAGTCAGTGGTTGAGCGGCGCAATACGATCCCCATTCTGTCCAATGTGTTGATCGAAGCCAGCGAAGGCGGCGGTATTAAGCTAATGGCGACCGACCTGGACCTGCAGGTCGTTGAGACCGTCGAGGCACAAGTCGAAACGGCTGGCTCAATAACCGTTTCTGCCCATACGCTGTTCGATATCGCCCGCAAATTACCTGATGGATCGCAGGTGCAGCTGGACGCTGCCGATGGCAAGATGAAAGTCAATGCAGGCCGTGCGCGGTTTAATCTGCAAACCCTTCCCCGCGATGATTTTCCCATCATTGCTGAGGGTGATCTGCCAACCAGTTTTGAGTTGCCGGCAGCATCCCTGGTGCAAATTATCGACAAAACCAAATTCGCGATTTCCACAGAAGAAACACGCTACTATCTGAACGGCATTTTCCTGCACGTTCAGGACGAAGAGACACCGGTCCTGAAGGCTGCGGCCACAGACGGCCATCGTCTGGCCCGTGTCACCCTGCCCCGCCCGGCAGGAGCAGAAGGCATGCCGGATGTGATCGTGCCTCGCAAATGCGTCAACGAACTGCGCAAATTGCTTGACGAAAATGGCGAAGCCTCCGTTCAGATTGATCTGTCCGCGAGCAAAATTCGCTTTACCCTTGGCACTGCTATCCTGACCAGCAAACTAATCGACGGTACTTTCCCGGATTATACACGCGTCATTCCAACCGGAAATGACAAGATCCTGAAAATCGATCCAAAGAGTTTTGCGCAAGGCGTTGACCGCGTTTCGACCATCGCTACCGAAAAGACCCGTGCAGTCAAAATGGCTTTGGGTGATGACAAGATCACGCTGTCAGTCACGTCTCCTGAAAATGGTACAGCGGCAGAAGAAGTGCCCGGAGCCTACAAGGAAGATGCCTTCGAAATTGGCTTTAATTCTCGGTACTTGTTGGACATTTTAAGTGAGATCGAAGGCGACAATGTCGAACTTCACCTCGCCGATGCCAGCGCGCCAACATTGATCCGTGAGGATGACAAGTCACCAGCTCTATATGTGCTGATGCCAATGCGGGTTTAGTAAAGTCGCTTCATCCGACAACGAGCTCTTCGTGGTCTGGGGTTTCCCGATAGATGAGACCACGATCTTAGTTCTGTTCCCGGTCATGTTTCTGGCTATGTGGTTGCTTATTGTTACCTTACTTGGACGGATGTCGGGATGGAACAAGCTTCAAAACCGATTCCCAGACAGACCTGACGAAAGCCTGATCGTCATGCGAGCCCAATCTGGTGCTATGGGCGGGATATCGTCAGCAAAAGTCAATTTCTCGGGATGTTTACGTCTCGACGTTTGCCGGACGGGCCTGCGTGTATCCATGTGGAAAGTTTTCGGGCCATTCCAAAACCCTTTCTTTGTTCCTTGGGGCCAAATCGATGTTTCCGATGCATCGATTTTCAAATTCAAACGCCATCGCCTTGGCTTCGGAACCCCAGAAAGCGGCTTCCTAATCATTGCGGACAGAACCGCAAAGATGATTGCAACACAAAGCCCGATAAAATTGTCTTGATCACGCCATTCCTTGCTAGCCATGGATGGTAAGCAGGATTATAGACCCGCCACAGCGATGAATGCAGATCCTTCTTCTCGACAGCCTTTACGAGGCCATCTGGTGACTGTCACTCTGACTGTGGTGGCGCTGCTGCTTTCCGCTCTGGCTCCTCAGGGCTTCATGCCCAAATATACCACAGACGGTTTTTCCATCGAGCTGTGTTCCGGCCATGCAAATAACAAGCTCGCCATAACGCCCGATCATCCCGACTATGTGATGCTGGCAATGGTATATGGCGGCCGGGAAAAACCCGATACACCAAATTCCGAAACTGGAAACTCAGTCTGTACCTATGCGGCGTCCTCAGGCGCCGGCCTGATTTCAGCCGCCCCTGCTATTACGCTGACCGATCACGTCATGGCCCCACATGTGCCAGAAGCACAGCGCCATTTTGCCGTCCGCAATCGGATCAATATTCCGCCAGCAACCGGACCACCTGTCGCCGTCTGATCTCAGCTACCGGCCGTTTCTGGAGCTTTTCAGCGGCCAAATATCAGACAATCACAGGAAAAAACTATGAAATACTCGCTTTGCGCAGGGGTGTTGTTCACCGCCTGCCTTTCTACCCCCTCGCTCGCCCATGATGTTTTGGCCGATGATCACGCCCCGATAGGTGTGATGGCCGATCATGCTCACAAGAAGGGCGAGGTTATGTTCTCCATCCGCCATATGCATATGGAAATGAGCGGCAATCAGATCGGGACCGACAGCATCTCTCCCGAAGATATTGCAACCACTATACCCAACCGTTTTTTCGGTGCTCCAGGCCAACCGCCAACTTTGCGCATTGTGCCAACCTCCATGCGCACCGACATGACCATGGTGGGAGCGATGTACGCACCGACCGATTGGGTCACTCTGATCGCCATGGGTAGTTATGTCGAAAAGGAAATGGAGCATATAACCTTTGCAGGAGGTGCCGGTACCAATGTGCGCGGCAATTTCACGACCAATCCAAAGGGATTTGGCGACATCACACTCGGCGGTATTTTTCCGATACTGGGAGTATCGGATCGCAAGGGCGACTTACAGCGGGAGCTGAATGTCCGCGCCGCCGTTTCCATCCCGACTGGCTCAACGACCAAGACAGCGCAAATCCTGACGCCGATGGGCGGAGAACCAACCGTCCGTGTGCCCTACATGATGCAAATCGGATCGGGCACATGGGACCTTAAATCGTCTGTGACTTACAAAAGTTGGCACGGCTCTATTGGTCTTGGCTCACAATATTCCGGGACGATCCGTACTGGCACGAATGACCAAGGTTACCGCTTTGGTGATGTGCACGAGCTGACCACCTGGATCAGCTACCGTCCAGCTCAATGGATCAGCCTGTCTGGCCGTATCAAGGGTCGAGCCACCAGTCCGGTGGAAGGCATTGATCCCATGATAATGGGACCCGTCCAAACCGCCAACCCCGACTTCCAGGGCGGCGAGCGTGTGGACCTTATCGGCGGTATCAATCTCGTTGGCACACACGGGCCGTTAGCGGGTCATCGTCTGGGTATCGAGGTTGGTGCTCCGGTTTATCAGGATCTCAATGGCCCCCAAATGACAGGCGACTGGATGCTTACCATCGGCTGGCAAAAGTCGTTTTAACCCATAAAGAACGGGACCCGGCGTTAATCCGGGTCCCGCAGTTACCCTGTTTGATTGAGAGTGGACGCCCGTGTCAAACAGACTGCCACGTTCGGGATAACCAGAACAGGATTGGGTAGATCAAAACGATAGCCATAAATGTTATGGAGATTCCCCAAGGCACGTCGCCCGGCCTGCCGGACATAAGCAGCGGTAGAACAAAAACCAGCAGCCAAAAGCTCTTGTAAAATATCTGGATTAGCACAATCGGAGCAAAAAAACGCGGAGCCCAAAGCCCAGCGATCGATCCAGCCAATATTGCCAGCCACAGACTGCCAACTAACAATCGCAGACCGACAGATTCATCGACCTTGCCTTCAAAAACGCCGCCAACACCGCTACCCGAAAACATGTTCCAGCAGACCGGCACAAGGATGAAGATGTTCGCAATAAAGGCGATTTGCAGAATATTTATCCGGCTCATTCCTCTTCTCCAGCATAGAATTTCAGGATTAATGATATTAATGAATAATCCTCATTAATATCATTTCTGTTGCCAAGTCAACTTTAATGAACAATATTCATTTGATGCAAAAAACCAGACGTCAGCGCAATCCGGACGCCAAACTCAAGGCGATACATGAGAGCGCCATCGCGCTTTTTTCAGCCAAGGGTTTTGATCAGGTAACGATCTCTGAAATAGCGAAGGCAGCGGATATCGCTGTCGGCACGATTTATCGCTTTTATCCCAACAAAAGTGCAATACTGGTCGCGATTTCGAACATATTGGAGCAGGAGTTCATTGCGGTGATGCGTGAGGCGTGGCGCGTTAATCGGCCGTATCCCGAACGGTTGAAGCGGATGGTCAGCGCCTTGTTCGTGATCATTTCAGATAAAAGAGAGGAGATCAGCCTTCTGTCGCTTGCACAGGGTCACATCATTGAGAAAGGAACGACTCCCGGCTCAATGATCAGGAAGGAGATCGCAGCACTTTATCAGAACGGCATCGATCATGGGGGCTTTACTCCGCACGACACGACTCATTTTGCCGCCATCGCACATGGCATGGTCGAAGGCGCCATGCGCCAATGGCTACAAAATCCAACAGTCGAAAATCATCGAGCACTCGAAGCGATGCTCACTGAACTCCTATCTCGAAGCGCAGGCATCTAGCCTTCTATTCTGCAGCTTCCAGCATCTCAGCATTTTGCGGACCGCGGATCAAGCCGCCCGGGCGCTTGTCTGTCACCACGCCGCCCCTGAAAGTCACCTGTCCGGACTTGATAGTGTAGTCATAGCCATCAGCCTTTTGCAGCAGTCGCTTGCCGCCGGCGGGCAGATCAAAGGCAAGCCATGGCTTGCCCAGTTTGATCCGGTCCATGTCAATAACGTTGACGTCGGCCAAATATCCCGGTTTCAAAACTCCGCGGTCATTCAGCCCATAGAGACGAGCCGTATCCAGACATTGCCGCTTGATCGCATTCTCGATCGTGATCGTACCGCGCTCTCGGTTTTTAACCCAATGCTCCAGCATGAAAGTCGGACTTGCGGCGTCACAGATCGTACCACAATGCGCACCGCCGTCTGACAGGCTATTCACTGTATCATCGGCATGTTGCAACGGATGAAGAAAATCCAAATTGCCATCAATATAGTTCAAAATAGGAAGGTATATCAGTCCTTTACCATCATCCGACATCAGTAGATCATAGGCATATTCTGCTGGTGTCACACCCGCAGCATTGGCACGAGCGTTGATACTCTCCTCAGTGGTCGGCTCGTAATTGAAACCATCATCCATCTGATAGTGCATCGCCCAGCCATCGGTGACGATAAACTGAACAGGTGCCATATCAACATTTTCTGCCGGAAGGCTGGCCTCGGAAATCATTTGCGCCCTGAAATCGGGATCACTTAGCCGAGCATATTTCTCTTCCCACGGAAGCTCGGCAATGGACTCCCAGCTTGGTTTACGAACAAATGGATGAACCGTACCCTGCCAAGCCATGATGATGCCATTTCCGCGTAACGCGATTTGCGCGACAATATTTGCGCCGTTGTCATTTTCGGCTCGCATATTGGCGATCTGCTCTTCGAGCGGTTGATCCTTGGCTATGGATTGCAGTGCTGCAAATGTCACTGGCAAGCCCGTTTCCCGGCTGAGGTCGCCCATCCATCCAAACTCATCCCATTCCCGGTTGAGATCAGAAGCCATCTCGAAGACACCATAACCAACCCGGCCCATGGCCCGGCCAATCCCGATTAACTCTTCCTTGGTTGCCGTCGTTCCAGGAACCAGCTCCCCATCAACCGAGCGATGCAGCACGGTGCGGGAGGTTGAAAAGCCCAATGCACCTGCTCGCAAACCGTCTTCCACAATTTTCGACATCTGCTCCACGTCATCTTCAGTGGGAACCGCACCCGGCTTTTCCCGATCGCCCAATACATAAGCGCGAATAGCGCCATGTGGGACGTGGGTAGCAACATCAATGGTACGTGGTAGTTCCTCCAGCGCATCCATATATTCCGGAAATGTTTCCCAATTCCAAGTCATCCCTTCGGCGAGCGCCGTGCCGGGAATATCCTCCACACCTTCCATCAGACCGATTAGCCATTCATGCTTGTCAGGCTTGGCGGGAGCAAAACCGACGCCGCAATTACCCATGACTACAGTGGTCACACCATGCCAGCTTGAAGGTGCCATTTCATCGTCCCAAGTGGCTTGTCCGTCATAGTGGGTGTGCACATCTACAAAGCCCGGCGAGACAATTTTTCCGGTCGCATCAATTTCTTCACGCCCCTTGGCGGTGACTGTACCCACCAAGGAGACACGATCCCCGTCAATTGCAACATCGGCTGTAAAAGGTGCACTGCCAGTGCCATCAACCACTGTACCGCCGCGAATTACCAGATCATGCATCGAGTCTCTCCTGATTATTTTCTTGAGGAGTAACAGATTTAACTGGATGATTAAAGCCTTCTGCTGTTAGACTTTTTCCATGACAGATACGCCATCATGGAATCCGGACCCCGGCAGCGAGATTACCATTCAATGGATCGAGGCCAATGGTCAGACTTTTGAGGTCGCACAGTCAGGTGAGGGAAAAAGACTCGCCTTGTGCCTGCATGGTTTTCCTGAGCTGCATTATAGCTGGCGTTTTCAGATCCCTTTGCTGGTCGAACAAGGCTACCGAGTATGGGCACCAAATATGCGCGGCTATGGCGGATCGAGCAAACCAGCGACCGTGCGTGATTACGCTCTGGACCACCTCTGTGCCGATGTCGCTGCACTTATCGATGCAAGCGGCGCTGAAGAAGTCACGCTGATCGCACATGATTGGGGTGCGATTGTTGCATGGGCTTTTGCAATCCAGAAAATCCGCCCCCTAAACCGTCTTATCATCATGAATGTACCACACCCAATGGTCGGCAGACGCGAAATCCGCCATTGGCGACAGCTTCGGCGCAGCTGGTACATCTTCTTTTTCCAGATTCCGTGGTTGCCGGAATTTTTGATCTCGCGTCGCAAAGGCGAAGCAATTAGGGGGGCATTTTCCAATATGGCTCAAGACCAAAGCAACTTTTCAGACAAAGTTTTAGATGTTTTCGCAAAAGCTGCCTTGCGACCGGGGTCGCTGACCGCGATGTTGAATTACTACCGCGCATTGGTCAGACATCGAGGCGTAGTCGATCTGGAGGATAGACAACTTGATACGCCAACCCTGATGATCTGGGGAGAGGAAGACAGCGCGCTCAACATCAAATGCACAGAAGGTACCGAACAATGGGTATCTAACCTGGAATTACATCGCCTACCAGGCGTATCGCATTGGGTGCAGCAGGAAGCGCCTGAAAAGGTCAACGCAATTTTGCGGGGCTGGCTGGCCTAGCTTTCCCTCGCCGCAATCATTTCATCAATGTCTGTGAACTTCTCACGCGGTGCACCGCTGCGGGCGTTGGCCACTTCCGCTTCTTCAATTTTCTTCCAGTCGCGAAAGGTGACTGCTTCAACGCCGCGGCGTTCGAACAGCCGATCCAATCCTTTCCGTCCCTCCTTATTATCCCCTGCCCCAATATCTTCGGCTACCGCCTCGATTATCGCAAATCCATCCGGTTTGTTCGTACCAATTGTCCCGGTCGGTCCTCTTCGCGCCCAGCCGACGCAATAGAGACCCGGCAATATCCGGCCATCAACATTGGCAAACCGGCCGCGACCATGTTCGTAGGGTACGCCTTCAATTGGCGGCGTACGATAACCGATGCAGCTGATCACGAGGGAACATTCTAATTCATAGCGTTCGCCAGTTCCTTTAGAACGCAGTTCAGCATCCAGTTCTGTTTTCTCCACAATCAGTTTTTCGACTTTGCCATCACCCTGAATCTCAACTGGCATGGCAAAAAAGTCGAAATCGATAACGACCGGCTTGTCTCGCAACTCTCCGGCGCGGTCAAAAAAACTGCGCAAATGGGTCACTGATTTACGCATACCGGGCTCGAGCATCGCATCTGCACCCTCGTCAGGAAAATCCAGCGTATCAATCACCGGACGCGCGCGTTCCAGATGACCCAGCTCGCCCAATTCTTTCGGGGTCATGGCAATTTGATGAGGGCCTCGTCTGCCGAGCAGCGTAATTTTATCGACATTGCTTTGTTTCAACTGATCAAGCGCATGCCCCACAATATCGCTACCGGTAAACTCGGCTTCAGTCTTGGCCAGAATGCGCGCCACATCCAAAGCGACGTTACCGTTCCCAATCACAGCCACAGACTTGCCATCCAGCGGTGGATCAAGGTCTCTGTAATCAGGATGGCCGTTATACCATCCGACAAAAGCCGCGCTCCCGATAACACCGGTCAAATCACTGCCCTCAATTTCCAGTGGCCGATCATTGGGGGCACCAGTGGCCAGGATTACCGCGTCATAAAAGCTCTGTAGTTCCTCGATACTAACATCTTCTCCCACGGAAACATTACCGGCAAAATGAACGTTATCGCCGAGAGCGGTTTTCTCGTAACGCCGGGAGACGGCCTTGATCGATTGATGATCCGGAGCAACACCAGTTCGAATCAGACCAAAGGGGACCGGCAAACGGTCAATGATATCGATGGTAACGTCGTCACCATATTTTTTTTGCGCCGCTTCGGCCGAGTAATAGCCCGCCGGCCCCGACCCGATGATCGCGATATGCCGCATCCGCATTCCTCCCAGAATCAAGGTTGTTTACCTCTACCTGCATGCTAACGGCATAATTATAAAAGAAAAGAGTTACAGGCTGTACCTATCTTTTTGGTTGGCAGACGGGTCGAAAATAAGCATGTCTAAAACGTGCTATAGATCACAATCAGGGGAGCCTAATACCGTTACAACATATTACAGAACCTCAGAACCGTGATCAGTTTTATCGTCATGCAAATCTTGAGGTCGCGAATTGATCTGCCACTGGTAGGGAATTGACTGATTCAGTTTCGCGCAGTGGGCAGAGTATTTTAAATCGGAGGGAATATCATGTTGAAGAAAATTATCACCGCCATAGCTGTCTCATCAATCGCGCTTTCCGGCGGTACGGCGCTGGCTGCAGGCAAGTCAAAGGGCCAGAAAGCTCAGGAACGCGGTGTTGCTGAAATTCCTGTTTGTTACAAAAAGCTCGGGACCATTGCCATTGTGGAACCGGAACAGCGTTGGTGGGTGAGCTACAAGCTCGGTTCACCGGAAGCACTGATTAAGACCTTTGTCGCACGCTCTGGCTGTTTTGGTCTGGTTGATCGCGGTCGTGGTCTGGCCAGCAGGGCTGTTGAGCGAGCCCTAGCGGATTCAGGCGAATTGCAACGCGGTTCCAATATCGGCAAGCGTCAGGTGAAAGCTGCAGACTATGTTATCGTGCCCGATATAATTTCTGCCAATAACCGCTCCGGTGGCGGTGGTGCGCTGGGCGGCATTGCAGGTGCATTGGGTGGGCGGACATTGGGCGGCCTATTTGGTGGCATCAAGGTCAATAAGAAAGAGGCAAATGTAACCTTGTCGCTGGTCAACGTGCGCACGACCGAAATGGAACGCATTACCGAAGGATATTCCCGCAAATCTGATCTGAAATTTGGCGGTGGAGGCGGCGGCTTCTTTGGCGGCGTTCTTGCTGGCGCAGCAGGCGGTGGTTATACCGATACGCAGATTGGTCGGGTAATGGCCCTGGCCTATCTCGACGCATATACAAAAATGGTGACACAGCTTGGCGGTCTTCCCGAAGACCCTAGCGCCGCTGCACCGCAAGCAGAATAGGGCCGCGGTCGGCTAGGACAAGATCATCCCCGGTACGGCCAAATGCCTTGCCGGGGATTTTTTCAGGAGATGGTAAGAATGAACAAATTTGCAATCGCTTTGATGGCAGCAACGCTGTTCACTTCCTGCTCCGTCTCTGCGGAAAACTCTGCAGCGGATCGTGAAACAATGAGCGGTACGTTGCTGGTGGGCAATAAGGGCGAAGATACGCTCAGCTTCATTGACCTGGCATCCGGTCAGGAGATCTCCCGCGGTGATACCGGTAAAAATCCTCATGAAGTTGCAATCTCGCCGGATGGGCAACTGGCAGCTGTGGTTTCTTATGGCGCGGAACATATCGATATTTTCGAAGTTGCCGCGCAAAGGAAGATTGAAACGATAGCGTTGACGCCAGGCAAAAGCCCGCATGGCATTGTGTGGCTGGATGACGGGCGGATCGTTGCCTCAACCGAAGGCAGCGACAGTATAACGATTGTATCGCCACCTTCCGGGGAGAGCCAGACCCGCGAAGTTACCCAAATTTCGACCGGACAGAAGGGCAGTCATATGCTGGTGGTAACACCGGATAAAAGCCGCGCCTTTGTTAGCAATATGCAGTCCGGAACGGTGAGCGTCCTTGATCTTGTGGAGGGTTCCAAGATCAAGGACTTGCCCGCCGGTACAGAGCCGGAAGGCATTGCCATCACACCGGATGGAAAAACCGTCTGGGTCGCCGACCGGCGCGGCGATCTGATGCGGGTATTTGATGCCGACAGCCTAGATGAAATTACCACAATCAAAACCGGTAATTTCCCGATCCGCGTGGCCATCAGCCCGGACGGCAAAATCGCTGTGACGTCCAATCTTGGCGATGGCGCGCTGGGCCTATTCGATGTTGACACAAGGCTGCCGAAGGGCACCATCGAACTTGGCGGCAGCCGGGAATCGGCTCAAGTCACTATCCTTTTTTCACCGGACGGTAAGCGGCTTTATGTTGCCGAAACCGGACTGAACCGGATTGCCGAAGTTGACATGATCGAAGGCAAGCTGATCCGCCACTTCACTGTCGGAAAGAACGGCGACGGATTGGGTATTGTTCAAACCGTCGAAGCAGATCAAACCGAATAGGGTAACAGCCCGCTGATATTGATGAGATATTTTTCTAGGGTCGCACTTTAGGAAGATAGCAATGCAAAAACCATTTAATCCCCTGCAGGCACGCATGCTGAAAGCGCTCACTCAAACGCTGTTCCACGACACACCGATGGCGATTTCCCCGTCGCAAGTGGTGGAGAACCTTCAGGAGCATTTTTCCAATATCGATGGCGACAAGCCAAAGGAAATCGGGCTGGCGCTCTATGGACTGTTCCTGATCCTCGGCGGCCCCTTCTTTCTGCTCGCACCGCCAAAAATGCGGCAGAGTCTGATCCGCCGCCGCCTGCAGAACAGCCGCGTGGATCTGTTTCAGGATATCGCCCGCACCAAGGGTGTGATTCTGGCTGGCTATTATGGCCACTGGGAACGCGGCGATGAGGAACTGAATTTCGATAACCCAATTTACCAACGGCTCAAATATCTATTGCCGGGCCAACGGGACCGTTCCGCCCCTGGTGAGCTGCCGGTCAGGCGCGAACCGAGACGCGATCTGAAAGCCGAAGTGTTTATCGGCCATGATGCCATTCCCGAAGAAGTGGACGTCATCGTTATCGGGTCCGGCGCAGGCGGCGCAGTTGCGGCAGCGTCCGTGGCCGATGAGGGACATGAAGTCCTCATCCTCGAAGCGGGTCATAACTACCCCTCGTCCCGTATCACCCATGAAGAAGCCCGCATGACGGCCCGCCTGTTCAAGGATGGGGCGCTGCAAACAACCAAAGATCGCGACGTAATTGTTTTTCAGGGGCGCGTTGTTGGCGGTTCGACAGTGATTAACAATGGTATCTGTCTACGCATGAAACATGCAGGCCTCGTCCATCCGCAAGCAGAAGACGTGTACAAGACATGGGATGCTTTGGGCGCACCGGTTAGCGAAGCGGAACTCACCGTCAGCTATGAGGCGGTTGAAGGTGCGCTGGAAGTTTCCGAAATATCGGCAATATCAGGGCGAAATAACGGTCCCCATTTACTGGATGGCTGGAACAAATATGCGGCGCAATCCAATGATCCGATGGACAAGCAGGCCATATCGGCTTGGTTCCAGAAAAATTACGGTCCCAAAACCCCCGATAGCGAATGTGTCTATTGCGGCTATTGCAACACCGGCTGCCCCTATGGCCGCAAGAAAGCGATGCCCGAGAGTTTCCTCACCCATGCCACCAGCACAGATCGCGATAAACCCGCACGCATACTGGATGGCGCAGAAGCAAACGAAATTGTCTGGAAAGATGGCACGCAGGATGCGCGCGTAGCCGAGGCAGTCGAAGTCACCCTCCGCGACGGCCGAAAACGAACTATAAAAGCGCGCAAGGGCGTCGTAGTGGCCGCCGGAGCACTGGCGTCCAGTAACTTACTGATCAACAGCGGAATCGAAAAATCCGGCGATGAAATATCGTTGAACATCGCCTGCCCGGTCGTCGCCTTGATGCCTGAAGGACACGAGATGAATGTCTGGAACGAGGACCAGATGGCGACCTATGTTGATCGCGGTGACTATCTGATCGAAAGCCATTTCCAACCTCCCATGAGCATGGCAACTTTGGTCCCCGGATGGTTTGATGAACATTTCCGACGCATGCTCAACTATAACCGGCTGGTATCTGCTGGTGTCCTGTTTCCGGCTGACCGTCTGGGAAAAATGGAGAACGGGAAGCTCAAACTGAAAGTGGGCGAACCGGAGCTCGCTCTGCTTCGCCGCGCACTGGCTACAATGACCAAGGTTCATTTCCTCAATGGCGCGATCGAAGTCTATCCGGCTCTCCTGAAAGGGCAAACCTTGCGCAAGGGAATGAGTGATGCGGAAATTGACGGCTTCTACCTGGACGCCATTGTCGAACCGGACGATGTGGTGCTGTCCAGCTCCCACCCCCATGGTGGCAACGCGATCAATGTAGATCCGGCCAAGGGCGTGGTTGACCTTGACCAACGTGTTCATGGCACAGCCAATGTCTATGTCACCGATGCCAGCGTGATGCCCAGTTGCATACGGGTCAACGCCCAGCTCACCACCATGGCTATGGCCCACCGCGCCATGGCTGGGAAGAAGCGCTTTGGTTAATATGGGTTTTGAGCAGACAGCCCTGATGATGAGGAAGAAATGCCCATTGAGAAACGAGACGCCGAGGTTAGTCGGCGCCTCGCCCCTATCGGTTAGCCTCCAAAGGGAACCGAACTGTGATGTAGGTTGATTTTCAATTCACCGTCATCGCCGCGCACATATCCAAAGCTATATTCTACTTTGGTGTCGTTGCCTTCGGTGTCAGTGAAATAATAGTTACCCATGGCCATCGCACTGTCGCTATCTACAACAGTTCCTTCATTTTCCCAGCGGACTGCGGTCCAAGGGGCGATGGCAAAGCCCTTATCTTCAGACCCTTCCGTACCGACAAAATAACTCATTGCTTCGTCAAAAGTGCCGCGAAACTGATCTTCAGCCGCCAGGGTTGGCTTGAACAATATGGTGTCTGCATCTCCATAAGCATAGAATTTCTTGATATGCTCGTCAGCGGCGGCGCGGAAATCACCTTCTTCTGTGAACGCTTTTCCGATTGCAACAATACCTTCGCCCCAAGCCGTTTGCGCAGCAGCTACCTCTTCGGCGGTTATGGGTGCAGCTGTTTCTGAACTTTCAGCCGCGGCATCGGCTGAATTTGTTTCAGACGTACAAGCCACGAGAGCTAGTGGTGCTGCCGCGAGCAAAATAGCAATTTTCTTCATATTAGTTTCCTTGTTTTACTTGGCGCTAGATTAAACCCAGTGCGGACACATGAACGGACCGCGAGTTGATCTAGCAAAAATACTTTTTCTTCAAGCTCTTGCTGAAGCATTAGCTTGAGAGAATTTGTGTTACACTCCAATTGTTGCACAGAACATTTTTGTCCTGTGTGCCCTGGATATTGACCCGACTGCCCAGAAGAGCAAATAAAAAATATCCAGCGCACTTGATAGAAATCATCGATAATGCACTCTGCTTGTTACCACTGAAAGTCACAATCAAAGTCGCAATTTTTGATGAGGCAGAACAGCTTCTGTGGATCGATACTTTACATCACCACCATATCGTCTAATCGAAGCGCCAAGAGATATTTGGAGACTTTGCAATGCGTGCGGAAGCTCAGGCGCATGTCGACCGGATCAGCGCGGCGCTGGATCTGCTGAAAACCTCGCTTAACTGGGATGTTGCCTTACGGCGGCTGGACGAGCTGAACGCGCGGGTAGAAGATCCGACGCTGTGGGACGACCAGAGCGCAGCGCAGGCTGTCATGACCGAGCGGCGGCGGCTGGATGAATCGATTACCGCGGCGAGGGAAATCCAGCAGGAAATGGATGACGCGCTGGAATTTATCGAGATGGCTGACGAAGAAGGCGACGAAGCATTGGCTGATGAAGGTGTCGAAACGCTAAGCAAACTCGCGGACCGGGCAGACCGTGACAAGGTTCAGGCCCTGCTTTCCGGCGAAGCCGATAATTTCGATACCTACCTGGAAATCCATGCTGGTGCTGGCGGAACCGAGAGCCAGGACTGGGCCGATATGTTGCTGCGTATGTATCAGCGTTGGGCCGAAGCGAGAGGTTATAAGGTTTCTATGGTGGACTATCAGGCTGGTGATCAGGCCGGGATCAAATCCGCTACGCTCGAGATCAAGGGTGAGAACGCCTATGGTTTCGCGAAAACCGAAAGCGGTGTTCATCGGCTCGTCAGGATATCGCCATTTGACAGCGCCGCGAAACGGCACACCAGCTTTTCCAGTGTCTGGGTCTATCCGGTCATTGATGACAGTTTCGAGGTCGAGATTAACGAGGGCGATCTGAAGATCGATACCTACCGGGCATCCGGATCAGGCGGGCAGCACGTCAACACCACCGACAGCGCCGTCCGTATCACGCACCAACCCACCGGAATTGTCGTCGCTTCACAGAATGATCGCAGCCAGCACAAGAACCGTGCCACAGCAATGGGTATGTTGAAAGCACGGCTGTATGAGGCTGAACTGCAGCGCCGCGAAGCCGAAGCCAGCGGTGAATATCAGGCAAAAACCGAAATTGGCTGGGGTCACCAGATCCGCAGCTATGTCCTGCAACCTTATCAGATGGTCAAGGATTTGCGCACCGGTGTGACCAGCAGTGCGCCCTCGGATGTGCTGGATGGCGCACTTGACCCATTCATCGCCGCCGCCTTGTCACAACGCGTTACCGGTGAAACGGTCGATGTGGAGGATGTCGACTAGAAGACCGTCGACATAGGGCTAGCGGTTCAAGCTAAAATGTATAGCCGACCCCGATCGCACCAAAAAATTGGTCGGCATCGCCGCGGATGGATGTAACGGGTGAGCGCTTGGCATCGTCCAGCAGCCGCGAATAACTGCCGAGCAGGATAATCGCAAAACCGCCATTGGCCGCATCTCCGTCCAGGTCAATCGCACTAAAAACGGAAGCACCGACATTTTTCCAACCACCCGTTGCGTTGAAAGTTGGCAGACCGCTCGTTACAGTACCCGCCGGTGAAATGCTGAAATAATAATCAGCATAGTCATCATCCACATGATCCGCGCTGATGGAAAAGCTGACGGCTGCACCGCGGCTAATCGGCCTGAAATAGGTCAGGCGCGGTGAAATGACCCGGCCTTCATGGGCACCAGCCACATCCCAGCGCAGATCGACTTCCGCAGTAAGTGAATCGAACCGGCTGAACACCCGGTTGACCTTCACACCTGCCACCGCGCCCAGCTCAACGGCGACATCCAGTTCGCCGAGCTCTCGCACGACGTCATCCTTAATCCCGTTATTGCGGTCAAAACGCGCACGGCCAACGGGTCCCAGAATAAAATCAACCTTGGCGCCAGCCTGGTCAGGAATGACATCCAGCGCCAGCCCGGGACCGCGCGGCTCAAAATCAATGCCTGCAACGTTGCCCAAAATCACTGGCAGCGGGTTAATGTCATAATTGTCCGAACCATCATAACTGGGCCCGACCGCAACCCCCACGCCCAAAGTTACATAGTCGCCGTCAAAAACAGATTCCCCGCGCGGCGGCCCCTGACCATCCGGCTGAGCGAGAACGGGGGATGAAGCGACGAAAAGGCAAGCTGCAGCCAAGACATGTTTGTACATTTTATTTCCTGAAAACTTGGGGGCGAATTCGGATCATATCATAGAATATATTTCATTTTCACGGCATGGTTTACATTGTCTGCACCAACTGTGAACTGGGCCGATTTAAACTTGGGTGGCCCCATACCGATTTTGGGATTGCGCGAAAAACCAAAGCCTTCACGCGGCAGGAACAAGCGCAAATCCATTTTTCCGTTGGAATTTTCGTCATGAACCAAAGCCACTGCATAAGTGCCCGGCTTCACATCGGTAATCTGCACTGAGCCAGCGTCCGACGCCGCCACCTTAATTTTGCGAGCTTCCTTGTCTTTACGGCAGTCGGGGAAATATTTGGGATTACTGCTAAGACAGACCAGAACGTCACCCTTTTCTGATCGCAGGTTGGAAATGGCAATATCAATGGTTGCTGCAACGACCGGTGCAACCACAGCCTGATTAGCCCCTACTGCGCTGGCTGGCAGCGCTGCCAAAACTCCCAAGCCCGAGATCAGTACCGCAGACTTTATCCCAGAACCGAAAATATAACCCATAATTCCCCCTATACGCACTATGATGTTTTTCATGATGACTGGCTGTTATCAGCCCTTTTCCTAACGGGCCGTTAACCAACCAACGCGGAAATATTTCCCAGCCCATGTGATTGGTTACGCCCATGATTGTCATGATGAGCAGGACAAGTCCCAAAATTCCGACATGAACGGGTATGATAAACACAAGCAGTGGAACAACCACCGCCCCGCTGATCGCTTCAATCGGGTGAAAACTCATTGCTGCCCAGGCAGTTGGCGGCCGACTTTCATGATGAACCGCATGAGCGAGCTCAAACCAGCCGCGCCGGTGAAACAGGCGGTGAGTCCAGTAGAACCAAGTGTCATGCAGAAACAGATAGACCAAAAGCGAAACTGGCAGATACCAAAGCGGATACAGACTGATATCCATGTAAATTTGTGTCCAACCCGCATTTTGCCAGCCCCATGCGACAATACCGGCCGGAATTCCGTAGATCGCTGCGGAATAGAGCGACCAGCGAATTTCACGCGCCATCTGGGGCTTCAGCTTGTCATATTGCCCAGGGCGGGCGCGCTGCGTCAGCCAGGCGAAAAAAACCGCTGGTGATCAGATAGCGCACACCGACAATCAATGTCATCGCTACAGCCGAGATAATTATCGCAGGCAGGTAAGTCATTTCCGGACGCTATGCCGCAAAAGCGCGCCCGACAAGGGTAAAGCGGTTTATTTTCTTACATGCTTTGGGACAGGCTTCCCTGCGCCCTCACCATCGGCTACGGCCTTCTTATGGCAGCAGGAAAAGATTTTGATCTGGCAATAGCAGGCGGCGGACTGGCTGGCGGTCTGATTGCTCTAGCCCTGCGCAAGTTGCGACCGGAGCTATCAGTGGCGCTGGTCGAGGCTGACGATCATTTTGGCGGCAACCATGTCTGGTCCTTTTTTGAAAGCGACATCGCACCAGAGAACCTCTGGTTGATCGAGCCGCTGATTTCCTATCAATGGGATAGCTATGACGTGCGCTTCCCGAAATATGATCGCACTCTGAATACCGGTTATCGGTCGATATTGTCGGAAAGTTTTGATCGAGTGCTTCGCAAGAAGCTTTTGAAGAAAAGCCTTATAACTAGCTCTAAAATAGATAATATTGATACAAATACTATCGCCATGACCGACGGCAAAAAACTGACAGCCAAGGCGATATTGGACGCCCGCGGTGGCGGCGATTTTTCCGCGCTCCAATATGGCTGGCAGAAATTCGCAGGACAGGTTTTGCATCTTTCCAAACCCCATGGACTGGATCGTCCAATCATTAAGGACGCCACCGTCGAGCAGATTGATGGCTACCGCTTCGTCTATTCCCTGCCCTTCAGCTCAACCGAGATTTTTGTCGAGGATACCTATTATTCCAACGGCGGCGATCTGGACATCGAAGCGAGCCATCGACGGATCGCGGATTATGCCGAAACGCAAGGCTGGGACATTGCCAACATTAGCCGCAACGAAGCAGGGCGTTTGCCAGTACTCTATGGTGGTGATTTCGATGCTTTCTGGGCGGCCCATGACGGTATCGAGGCCCGTGCCGGCGCGCGGGCGGCACTTGTTCATCCAGTGACCAGCTATTCGCTGCCTATGGCTGTTCGCACCGCCATGATGGTAGCTGCGTTGCCCGATTTGACGCAGGACAGCCTTGATATAATGCTGCGCGAATATGCGGCAAAACACTGGCAGGATTGTAAATTCTATCATATGCTCTGTGCAATGATGTTCGAGGCGGGTAAGCCCGAGAAACGCTATAAAACGCTGGAACATACCTACGGGAAGAATGAGGATTTGATTGCGCGCTTCTACGCTGGCACGACCACCAGACTGGATCAGGCCGCGTTGCTTTCTGGTCGCCCACCTGTCCCGATCACCAAAGCCCTCCCCATCATGATGAAATATAGATGAGCGCCAAAAGCCATGAACGACGTAACCAAAAACCAGTCCGAATTGTTTAAAAAGGCCGCCGTTATCGGTTCTGGCTTTGGTGGTCTGGCGCTCGCTATTCGCCTGCAGTCAGCCGGTATCCAGACAACCATTCTCGAAAGTCGGGACAAGCCGGGTGGCCGGGCTTATTATTGGGACAAGGACGGATTTATCTTCGACGGCGGTCCAACTGTGATCACCGATCCCGATTGCCTCAGTCAGCTATGGGACTTGACCGGTCATGATATGGCAAAGGATATTGAGCTGATGCCGGTATCGCCATTTTACCGGCTGAACTGGCCGGACGGGACTAATTTCGATTACGTCAATGACCCGGAAGAGCTTTACGCCAATATCGCTGCGATCGAACCGGATGATGTCGAAGGCTATAAACGCTTCCTCGAATATAGTGGCGGGCTCTATGAGGAGGGCTATGTCAAACTCGGCACCAAGGCATTTCTTGATTTCAAATCAATGATCAAGGCGGCTCCGGCGTTGATGAAATTCGAAGCCTATCGCTCTGTCTATGCCAAGGTTTCCGGCTTTGTGCAAAACGAAAAACTGCGGGAATTTCTTTCCTTCCAATCGCTATTGGTTGGCGGAAATCCAATGAAAACCAGCGCGATATACGGCCTGATCCACAAGCTGGAGCGGCTTGGCGGCGTTTGGTTTGCCAAGGGCGGAACCAATATGCTGGTCGCGGCGATGGTAAAGCATTTTGAACGAATTGGCGGCACAATCCGACTATCCGATCCGGTCACCGGCATTGATACAATGGGCGACCGTGCCTCTGGCGTCACGTGTAAATCCGGCTGGAGCGAGACATTTGATGCTGTGGCATCCAATGCCGATGTCATGCACAGCTATCGCGACCTGCTAAGCCACAAGCATCGCAGCGACAAAGTCACGGCTTCGCTCAACAAGAAGAAATATTCGCCTTCACTCTTTGTCGTGCATTTCGGTCTCAAAGGGACCTGGCCCGGCATTCCGCACCATATGATCCTGTTCGGCCCGCGCTACAAAGGGTTGCTAGAGGATATTTATGATAACGGCGTCTTGCCGAGCGACTTCTCCCTTTATCTCCATCATCCTACGGTCACTGATCCGGAAATGGCGCCAGAAGGACATAGCACCTTCTATGTGCTGGCACCGGTGCCGCATCAGGGCAAGCTACCGATTGACTGGGAGGAAATGGGGCCGATTTACGAGAAGCGCATTCTCGACGAGATCGGTCATCGCCTCATCCCCGATATTCACGACCGGATTGTGACCAGCTTTCACTATACACCGCAGGATTTCGGCTCCGATCTCAACGCACATCTCGGCAGTGCATTCAGTCTCGAACCGCTGCTGACACAAAGCGCCTGGTTCCGGGTGCATAACCGGGATGACGCGATCAACAACCTCTATTTTGTTGGCGCAGGCACACATCCGGGTGCCGGTATTCCAGGCGTCGTCGGCAGCGCAAAGGCGACCGCCGAGTTGATGTTTGAGGATATTCTCCAAGACGACTGATGAATCGCGCCAACCTCGTCCTTCATGCCAAAGCCAGTATCGATCGCGGGTCCAAATCCTTCGCGCTCGCATCCAAGCTGTTTGCCACGCAAACCCGGGAGCGGGTGTGGATGCTCTATGCCTGGTGCCGCGAATGCGATGATCTGGCCGATGGTCAGGACCATGGCCACGGCATGTCGGCAACTCCGGCATCAGATAAAACCATTGCGGTCATGCGCATGTTGACCCGCCGCGCAATGGGTGGTGAACAAACCGGCAAACCTGCCTTTGATGCGATGGGCGTCGTGGCGCAGGAATGCCGCCTACCCAATGAGCTGGCCAATGACGTTATTGACGGCTTTGCGCTGGATGCCAAATCATGGCGGCCGCAAAGCGAGAATGATCTCTATCAATATTGCTATCATGTTGCCGGCGCGGTCGGCTGCATGATGGCGGTTGTTATGGGAATCTCCCCGCGCGACGAGGAAACACTCGACCGTGCCTGTGATCTGGGGCTGGCCTTTCAGCTATCCAATATCGCCCGTGATATTGCGGAGGATGCCGCAGCCGGGCGCTGCTATTTGCCGAAAGACTGGCTATCCGAAATGCGGATTGATCCCGATGATTTAATGAACCCCACACGCCAGGATGCTTTGGTTCAGCTGATCGAGCGGCTATGTGATCTGTCGGAACGCTATGAGGCTTCTGCCCGGATCGGTGCAGCGCGCTTGCCTTTCCGGTCACGCTGGGCTGTCTTGGCGGCGGCAGGAATTTACGGCGATATCGCTCGCGCGATTAGGCGCAGCGAAGGCGGTTCACTCAATATGCGGATTGTGACCAGCAAGAGCGCAAAGGCCATGTGGGTTGCAAAAGCATTCGGTCAGGCGCTGTTTAAACCGAAAGGGATAGCTCGCGGCCAGCTCTGGATGCGCCCGCGAAGGCCAGCTTAACTCTGACCTTCATTCTCCGAGAGAAATTTAGCTACGCGGGCAACGGCCGCATCATGAATACCTTGTGAAGTACACAGAACGCCAAAAGCCTGTCCGTGCGTGCCGTTATAGCGCAGCTCTTTGCCATGCGCGTCGGTGACAATGGCCCCAGCTTCTTCGGCAATGACATGGGCGGCAGCAATATCCCATTCGCTGCCCCAGCGTGTCGAAACGACCAGATCCGCACGATCATCGGCCACCATTGCGAGACGCAGCGCAATGCTGTTGGGTTTAAAGACAGGCGTCAGATCAATATGATCCGGTAGCTCTTCGACCGGCAAACGTGCGCCATTATAATTACTGCACTGGCTGGCTTTGAGCAGTTTGCCATTCACCTCGGTATGGCTGCCGGCTTTCGCAGTCCAAATCTCGTCCATCGCCGGCGCGTTGAGTACGCCGAATATTGGCGCACCATTTTGGACCAGCGCGACTGATACGCACCACCCAGGCTTACCCTTCACGAAATCCTTGGTGCCATCGATTGGATCAACCACCCATGCCATATCGCGGCCCGACAGGGACTGGTCCTCCGCGGTTTCTTCCGACAGCCAACCAGCTTCCGGCAGCTGGGCCTCCAATCGTTCGCGAAGAAAACGATCTACCGCTATATCGGCTTCGCTAACAATCTGCCCAGGCGATTTTTCCCATGTCTTGTCAGCGCTTTTACCCGCCTGCCATTGCCGCATGGCTAAATCGCCCGCTTCCCGCGCTATCGCAATAATTTCGTCAAAATCGACCAACCTCAAACAACTCCATTAACCCCAACCTGCTCCAAAAGACTTGGAACGGCAATATTTCTGTCTGATAGGCCCGGTTCGGCGCCGGCACCACTAACGATTTAGCTTTGCCCGGCTTCCTTATCCACCCGCCACCGTCATGCTATCGGTGCGCAAGGTCGGCGCATTGACCGCATAGCGATATTCAAGGTCATCCGCCGGGATAAGGCTGCTAAACATATCTTTGAGATTGCCCGCGATCGTAATTTCCGAAACCGGCGCTCCGATTTCTCCTTCGGTGATCAGGAAACCGCCTGCACCACGGCTGTAGTCACCGGTGACCGGATTTACACCTTGGCCAATCAATTCAGTGACATAGACACCGTGCTTAATGTCTTTAATCAGTTCTGCTTTACTGACTGATCCGGCGTTCATGTGAAGATTGGTCACACTGACGCCCGGCGCACCACCAACCCCGCGCGAAGCATGTCCGGTAGGCTGCAAGCCCAATTGCCGCGCCGACGCGCTTTCCATGATCCACTGCGTCAGACGACCATTATCGATCAGCTTTGTTTTCGCGGTAGGCAGCCCTTCGCCATCAAACGCCTTGGAGCGCAGGCCCCGCTTGCGGTGCGGGCAGTCAATAATGTTGATTGCACTGTCAAATACCTGTGTATCGAGCGCTTCCAGAAGGAAACTGGTTTTGCGGGCAATGCTACTGCCAGCAATGGCGCCAACAAAATGGCCAAGCAGCGAGTTGCTGATCCGAGGATCAAATATCACCGGCATTGCGCCTGATTCAAAATCGACCGGGTGCAGTCGCGATACCGCGCGTTCACCGGCCTCCTTGCCAATTGCTTCCGGCGTATCAAGATCTTCAAAATGGCGGGTGCTGTCATAAGCATAGTCGCGTTCCATACCATCGCCTTCACCGGCAATGACGCTGGCATGGCAGCTATAGCCGCTGGTTGAATAAGCGCCCGAGAAACCGTGACTCGTGGCCAAGGCAACAATCGAGCGGCCAGCGCTGGCACCACCACCTTCACTGTTGGTGACACCTTCCACCGCCCGTGCAGCGTCTTCGGCCTTGAGAGCCATTTCACGCAGCGCGGCGGGATCGGGGTCAACTCCGTCATCGCCATCAATCGGGTGAGGGTCGGATTTTAGGATCAAGTCTTCTGGTGCCAAGCCAGCATATTGATCTTCTGGCGCCTCACGCGCCATATCCATCGCCCGACCAACCAAAGCCGACAAGATTTCCGGATCCATATTGGACGATGATACGGTTGCCGAGCGTTTACCGGCAAAAACGCGCAAGCCGATTTCTTCACCTTCAGACCGTTCGACATCTTCGAGATTGCCAAGGCGCATCGATACCTGTGTCGAAGCATCACAGACATAAATCGCGTCTGCAGCATCAGCACCGGCTTTTTTGGCTTGTGAGATAAGGGCGTCGGCGCGGTCCTGCGCTTCTTGAGGTTCTAGCATGGGCAGGACATAGGTATGCGAAACGGCGAGGTCAACGCCGCGATCAGTCTTTGGCGATCATAAATTGAGGTTAGATGACTGCGCCAACCGCCTTGATGATAGCGATAAAAACAAACGGCAGTCCGAGCGCCAATGTCCACAAAACAATCTGGTCCTTGCGGAAACGGGCAGCGACACTTTGTTCGGTCAGGCCACTATCTGCAATCGTTTCCCAGCGCTTTTCATATTTGCGGCAAAACGGAATGATGATTGCCACGAGCAGTACGAGGCCAAAATAAGGTGCAATAGACATGCCCTTGGTTTCAATGAAACTGAGCACGAAGAATATTTGCATCATCGTATAGACGAGCAAAGCGCCCGCGCAGTTATTGCTCATTTTCTTGTCCCAGCGCAACGATCGCGTGGACTGCACGTCACGACTGGACCGATGTTTTGTGACTGATTTCCGGGATGCTGCTGCAACCATTTTCATTCCCCTTCAACAGACTCTCTCCACGCCGCCGGGTGTACCCCTCCGATCTGACGTGTTTTCTACTATAACTGGTTTTTTCCAAAAGCCAAATCGGCGGATTTCAGGCTTAAAATATCATTAACATGACTTATGGCTTGCCAAAAATTGCGTGTTAAGACAGAATCAGTTTCTATTCGCAATGTAATTATCGGGACTTCAACCATGACCATCACTCTCGCCGATCCGCTCACACTGCCTTGCGGTGCCGTCCTGCCCAATCGTATCGGCAAGGGTGCCATGACCGAAGGAATGGCCACTCCTGACGGTGTTCCAACCCCGGAACTGGAGCGACTTTACGGCATCTGGTCTGACGGCGGCGCCGGCATGCTGCTGAGCGGAAATATCCAGATTGACCGGGATCACCTGGAGCGCCCCGGCAATGTCGTAATCGATAAGCCTGCTGATGAGGCAATGATGGCTGCGCTGAAAAGCTGGGCGGACGTTGCCACACGCAATGGCAATCATTTCTGGGCCCAGATCAGCCATGCCGGACGACAGACCCAGAGCAATGTCAACAAACACCCTAAAGCACCGTCTGCGGTAAGACTCGGTCTGCCGGGTGGCCAGTTCGGCGAACCGGTCGCATTAACGGTGCCAGAGATTGAGGACTTGGTGGACCGTTTTGCACTCGCTGCCAAAACTTGCCAGGATGCCGGTTTTACCGGTGCACAGATTCACTCGGCCCATGGCTATTTACTGAGCAGTTTCCTTAGCCCTCGTGCAAATCAACGCACCGATGACTATGGCGGCAGTCTCGAAAACCGGGCACGTTTTTTATTGTCCACGGTCGCCAAGGTTCGTGCTGCCGTTGGACCGGATTTCCCGATCTCCGTAAAACTCAACAGTGCCGATTTCCAAAAAGGCGGCTTTGCGTTTGAGGATAGCTTGCAAGTCGTCCAATGGCTGGAAGCGGCCAGCGTTGATCTGATCGAGATTTCGGGCGGCACCTATGAACAGCCGGCATTGATGGGCGCAGACGGTCTGGAAGAAAAAGAGGAACAGAATGTCGCACCGTCCACACAGGCTCGCGAGGCATATTTTGTAGATTTTGCCAAAGCCATGCAGGCTTCCGTCAAAGTTCCTCTCATGGTTACCGGCGGTTTTCGTACCCGTGCTGCTATGGAACAAGCCTTGTCTGGCGGAGCTGCTGACCTGATCGGTCTCGGCAGACCGATGTGCGTCGTAACCGATGCGCCAAAACAATTACTTTCGGGGCTGGACGAGTTGCCACGCTATGAAAACACCTTGCAACTCATTCCCGATTGGCTCGGTTTTCTCAAGCGTTTTCAAATGGTCAAGGCCATCGATGGGTTCGCAACCATTTATTGGTTTTATGAGCAGCTGTTCAACATCGGCAAAAGTGGAAAAACCGATCCCGGACTCAGTGTCTTCAAAGGTTTTCGTGCGGTGGAAGCTCGTAACAAGCAGATTATGGCAGGTCGGAGCTGATTAACTTGCATCGGTCACCCGCTTTTTGATCCGGCTCAGTCCAACCGGAGTCACGCCCAAATAGAGCGCAATTTCATTTTGTTTGACCATATCCATGATATGCGGAGTGGTTTTCAGCAACTCCCGATAGCGGTCTTCAGCCGACAGGCACAGAAGTTCATATTCCCGCCGCTCCTTTTTCATCGCAAAAGCGAGTAGGAAATCCACCATCACCCCGGCAATATTGGCATTGTCCCGGCTTGCCGCATAGATTTGATTGAAATCCAAACGGATCAACTCAGCCGGCTGCAGGCAGACCAAACTGAAGGATGAGCTCTGCCCGGCATAGCTAGCGGTCAGACTGCCGATAAAATCTCCGGGCTGAATGAAGGATTTTATATGCTCCTTGCCCTCCCCCGACAGATAATAGGCTTTTAACAACCCCTTCCGCACGGCGTAAAGCGAGCCATGATCTTCTCCTTGCCGGAATAGATGCTCTTCCGCTTCTGCCTGAACCGGTTTTCCGTATGTTTCGAGAAATTGAGAAAACTGCATCACTTTTAACCCAGGTTAATTACGGCTCCGTCCTCTTAGCGTAATAGCGCCTTCGACACAGTGCTAATCATTTTAAGAATAGAGGAAAAACCATGACGATCAGCGGCAAACGGATAGCGATTACCGGTGGCGCGTCGGGCCTTGGGCTGGAGCTCGTCCGGCAGCTGGCGTCCGACAATGAAATCATTGTCATCACCAGACCCTCTGCGGCTTTGGACCAGCTCAAAAGCAACTATCCCGAAATCACCATCTTCAAGGCCGACCTGTCCGACGAAATGGCGGTTAAACAGGCGGCGTTCGATTTGATTGCAGGCTTTCCTGCCATTGATGGTCTGATCAACAATGCGGCTTTGCAATACACGCCCAGTTTTCTCGATGATGAATTTGATTATGGTCAGATCGCCAATGAAATCGCCACCAATTTCACTACCCCTACGCAGCTTTGCTATCTACTACTCCCTGCCCTACTCAATGGTAGTAATCCATTCATTCTCAACGTGAATTCAGGGCTTGGATTGGTCCCCAAAACAAGCTCCGCCATATATTGCGCGACCAAAGGCGCTTTGAATATTTTCTCCCAGGCGTTGCAGAACCAGTTGGAACAGACAGATGTTGCGGTAATGCAGGCCTTCCTGCCACTGGTCAACACGGCGATGACCGCCGGTCGCGGCGATGGCAAGCTCCCGCCGGACAAGGTGGCGAGCGACATCATCAAAGGCATTGCTGCACGAAAAGCCGACATTGATATCGGCAAAGTCAAACTTTTACGTCCTATTGCCCGGTTCATGCCCGGTCTCGCTCGTAAAATCATGAAATCTGGTTAAAGGAATAGATAATGAAACCACTTCTTAAAGTCATGGCGATCCTGACTCTTATTTTTGCATCCACCTTTATACTGGGCCGGGTGCTAGGAATATTGACCGTCGAGAACGTCCGCTGGCTGCTCGAACAAGCGCAACAAGTTGATCCGACCTATGTAATCGCCGCCGTGGTGCTACTGCTTTTCATTGATCTGTTTGTCGCTGTCCCAACCCTGACCATCACCTTGCTTGCTGGCTATTTTCTTGGCTTTCCACTCGGCATGGCATCGGCGCTTACGGGCACAACGCTGGCGGTGCTGGCCGGCTATGCAATCAGCCAACGCTATGGTGACCGGGCGCTAGCTTTTCTCGTCAAGGACGAGGAAGAACGCAGCAAAATGGCCAAGGCCTTTGCACAAAGCGGTCCGGCGATGATCACGCTCGCCAGATCAGCTCCGATGATCCCTGAAGTCACCGCTTGCATGGCCGGTGTCACCCGAATGCCGTTAATGCGATATCTGACCTTCTACGCTCTTGGCACCGTTCCCTATGTTGGAATTGCTGCCTATGCGGGTTCGATCAGTAGTTTGAATGATCCCAAGCCAGCAATTTTTGCAGCGCTGGGATTATATACAGTCCTATGGATTGGCTGGTTTATCTATCAACGCCGCCAAACGATAGAAACCGTTAACTGACTCAAGACACGCTCCGTGCGAATTAGCTTCTAACCGATGATTACTAGCGTAAAATCCTAAGAAAGCGCCTGACTTGTCAAAGGTGCGGGAACATATTTCTTCCTTAGCGCTGCTCTCTTCTTCGACAGCTAATGATGCTGGATAGGAGCTTGAAACAAATCTGGGGTACGATGATATATCGCT
This sequence comes from Parasphingorhabdus sp., assembly GCF_059726685.1. Lineage (NCBI taxonomy): Bacteria > Pseudomonadati > Pseudomonadota > Alphaproteobacteria > Sphingomonadales > Sphingorhabdaceae > Parasphingorhabdus > Parasphingorhabdus sp. Next base: position 1,861,254 of record NZ_AP041068.1, on the reverse strand, counting down.
AATGTGATCCCAGCTATTGCTTGGTGGCCCCAGCAGCTTCAATCACGGCTTTAAGTTTGTCTCCAGCATCAGAATCTATTGTTTGCACTATACGCTCCCCGGTATTGGGGTCTGTCTGATGGAAGTTGAACGCTTGTCCCTTGAGGGGGCCAGAAATCAGATCGGCAATCATCACCTCACGCTGCTTATTCTGATTGGTAGCAAATGGTGCAATCAGATCGACCAGCCAGATAGTTTCACCGCTGGTCCATTCTTCCAGCGTCAATCTGTTTCCCGGCTCTATCATACCGCCTTCAAGCTTCTTTTCAGCCGCTTCATTGCATTTAGCCCATAATGCGAGGCCAACAGGCTGATCGCCATCTCGGAACAGATAAAATTGCTGGTTTATCAGGGCTGGCATACACAGCCATTCCAAATCACCAATCTGCATCGCTTTATGAAGCGGCGATTGCGTCAGAAGCCAGGTCATTTCACCAAGCAAATGGCTTACCGTGGGAGCGGATTCTTGTTCGGCAGTTTCAGTCATTCAGAAATCCTAGCATCAGGCCGCAAAATAATCGAGCGGAACGGGGTTACGATCACGCTCTTTCATGGTTTCTGCCGCAGATGTCACGCCAAATGTGGTCATATCCTGTGTCATCAAGGCAATTTTCAGTGCATCTCCATCAGAAGTTGCCGGATCACTTGAATAAACCCCTGCAGCTTCGGCTGCACCGTTCCCTGATAGATCGGTATTTGCAATCCTGACCCTCTCAACCATATCCGCTGTTGCGGGAACGCTTTCATCAAAATAATCGAATACATCTTGGTCCGCAGGGATATCCAGCGATGTGTCAGCCAAACCTAGCAGCTCTCGCTTGTACAAACCGGCTCGCAGAGCATTGAGATCTGCAGCTTCGGTGTTGCCGTTATCAGACTCCGGCGGAATCGAAACACTTGCAAGACTGCTGGACGATAAAGATGCCCCGTCTGTTGGAATGGTGCCGTAATTGTCGACATAAGCCTGGCGCAACATATCGCCTTCCGATGCTGCGCTCAGAATGCCCCTTTCGATATGATCACGTGACATACCGTTTAACAGGTCCCTGCTCGTTGGCAGGCTTGAAATTTCCGCGAGTGCCAAATCTTGTGCTGCACTAAGTTGCTGTGCCGCAGGCGTGGCAGCCGGGGTGCCAGCTCCTCCATTATCCTGTGGTTCAGCAGGTGCAGGTTCATTCGTCACAGGAGCAGATGGTGACGGTTGATTGACAGGTTCCTCCAATGGGATGTCACCTGTTGTTTCCGTTGGTAACGGACGATCCAGACCGAAGAGTTCCGTTACCTCTGCACGGCCGTTATCATTGGCATCACTCCAGACCCGCAGATCATAATAGCGTTCATCGGCGGACGTGAACTGACCATCACCATCGCTGTCAAAATCATTCATGGCCTGGGCAAGGGTCATCGTCTCTATCACTGGGTCGATGATGCCATTGCCATCCGCATCAAGGGCGAAAACCGTGCTCGACGGGAATTGCGTTACAACCGGTTCGGAGATGCGCTCCCAACGTAGCGCCACATCGCCGACCGCCGCGGTGGTGCCATCGGTGCGGGTGAAGGTAGAGGTACCAAGGATGCCGATATTGCCTTCATCCGATTGCTGCTGCGGTGTGCCGACCAGCGCAATGCTGGCGATCCCTGCATCGGGCAGGGACAGTAATTCTCCGGCGTCTGAAATGCCATCTTCATTGGCATCTTGCCACACGAGAAACTCGCCAAAGCGCGTGTCTTGGGCATTGAAGATGTTGTCGCCATTGCTGTCGAAGGCGCTCAGGCCTTCGAGATCGGTTCGAGCACCCGGGAGGTCCTGAATGAAGGATATTTCCGCGCCGTGGGTGATCAGGCCATCGCCATCGCGATCCAGCGCGAGGAAGCCCTGCCCGCCGCCAATCCAGCCGGTTTGATCTTTGGTGCCGTCGCCGTCGATGTCGAAAGAGGCGGTGATTTCGGTAGACTGAATGCCAGAGCCATCAAGATCAAGAACGATAGGAGGAAGAGTTTTGAGAAGAGTCGAGCGAAATGGCTCACCACCCCAGTTATACCCGCTCGCTATTGAGACTAGAACAATATCAGTTGGCCATCCGGGAATCGCAAATGCTGGTCCCGCTGCCTTTGTGATCAGCGGGTCGGTAGCGTCAATCACCCCGTTGGAATTGGTATCTTCGTGGATATAATAATATGTCTGAATACCACCTTGGAAAGGATTACCTTCTGCACGACCCAGATAAAGGTATCCCGGTTCAAGAACAAAACTACCTGTAATACTTACTGGAGCAATAGTGCCCGTATATATAGTTTCAGCTTCAGAAATATCCGCAATATTAAGGTTCAGAGTTCGATCAACAAAGCGCCCGCTATTATTTGCCTGCGCAATCCGAACCGTAACCGAGTACGGGATTGCAGGATCAACACCCAGATTAGCCGCGCCCCCCAAAGCTTCATAGTCAAAACCAGATGCTATTCTAAGCTGGCCAGAGCTGTTGATTGAAAGTGCATTGCCTGCATTTCCACCAACGATTGAATAGGTCAGCGCATCTCCGTCCGCATCAGAGGCGGTTACATTGGCGATAAGCGCATTGGACCCGGGCTGATACGCGTTTTCGGCAATTGTCGCCGGAACTCCGGCAGCACGCGCGATACTCGCCGTCGGCAGGTTATCATCCACATTCCCCACATTCAGCGTCAGTGAACGGCCACCGGCACTGCGTTGACCATTGGCATAAGCGTAGACCGTTGGAACGCCTGCTGTCGGAGTCGCTTCGTAGTCAAATGCTGACCTTACGTGCAACTGGTTGCCATTCTTGATTTCAAACTTGCCCGACACGGTGCTGCTGTTCGCAAATACATAGCTCACTGGATCGCCATCCGGGTCTGTGGCACCGGTGAACGTCACGCCGGCATAACCGGTCGCGTTCTCCGCGATACTTGCATTGCCGGGCTGGGACGGGGTGCCGGGGGCTTCATTCACATTGAGCAAGGTAATCCGTCCGGTCCGTACACTAGACACCGGACCACTTGCCGTTGTTGCAACCACCTTCACATCGGCATACCCCGCTGTAAATGCCGTGGGCCTGGCTTCGTAATTCATAGGTGAATTCAGAACCAGTTGTCCCGACCCGTTAATGCTGAACAACCCGCCTGGATTGCCCCCGGATGCAAAGCTGTAGGTAATCCCCTGTCCTTCCGGATCAACCGATCCGCCGAATGTCAGCAACACACCGCTGTTATTCTCATTAACGCTGGCGCTGAACGCGTTGGGCGTACTTGGCTTCTCGTTTACGTTGGTAACATTGACGGTAAAGGCCTGGTTGGCAAACTTGTACCCGGAAGCACCATTATTATCGCGCACCTGCAACGTCAGGTTGTGGGTCCTGTTGACAGGATTGTCATAGTCCAGAACCGTACCGGACTTGGTCCGCAACTGGTTACCGACAATCTCGAACAGACTGCTGCCCCCGGCTATGGAGAGCACATGCCCAGCCTCACCGAACAGCGCGGCATCTTTGTCGGGATCGCCCGTGGTTATGGTATGAACAAAGCTACCACCCGCCGCCGTTTCGCTTATCGAAGCAGATGCGGCAGATGTGAACGTCGGCGTCTCGTTAACATCGAGGACATTGATGGTGAGATTGTTGTTCTGGACGTTTAGCGAACCATCGGACGCTCTGATATTGAGAGTCACCTGACCATTGGTCGTCGATTCATATTGCACGGTTCTGCCGCTCTTCACGGATACTACACCGGTGCTGGAGTTAATCGTAAACCAGTCGCCGGTATTCCCTCCTACAATCGCGTAGCTTAGCGTATCGCCATCCGGGTCCGTCGCTCTGGCGGTGATCCCTGCGAGTACGCCAGCAGTAGCACCATCGCTAATCTGGCCAACGACGCCGCTCGCGCCCGAACTATAGGATGCATTGACGTCAACCAGACTATAAGGGCTTTCGTTGACATTTGTGATATTCACCGTGAACGCCTGATCATCGGACAGCGTCCCGCTATTACCGTTATTGTCCCGGACCCGCAGCGTCAGATTATAGCTGGTGGCGGCTTCATAATCGAATACTACACCCGCCTTGACCCGCAACTGGTTACCAACAATCTCGAACCGGCTCGTGTCACCCGAAGCTATGGAGTAGACATGACCTGTTTCACCAAATGCAATCCCATTCTGGTCAGGGTCTGTTGACGTCAGTGTCTTCAGCACCGTGCCCCCTGCAGAGCCTTCCGCAACACTTGCAGTCGCACCGCCAGTCAATACCGGCGCTTCATTGATATTTTGGATTGTCACATTCTGCGTAATAGCCGCCGAAGTTTGGCCATTCGCTGTTGCGACAATACCGAATGAACCATTGGCGTCGTTTTCATAATCAAGTGCCGAAGACACCCACAGCTGGTTACCATTCTGAATGGAGTATTTGCCATTTGTTGCGGTCCCGGTTGCAGAGAAAATATAGGTAACCGGATCGCCATCGGGATCGGTGGAGGAGAAACGAACACCGGTATCGCCAATCTGATTTTCATCAAATACTGCAGTGGAGCTCGTCGAGCTCGGGGTCGTCGGTGCTTCATTCAAATCCACCGGACGGATAGCGATATTGCTGCGGACAAAGCTGAGCCCATCGCTGTCAGTAACACGAATATTGACCAGTGCATCGCCCGCTTCATAGTCGAGAGATTGACCGTCAGCGAGATAGAGAAGATTGCCCTCCACACGGAATTTGGACGCCTGCGGACCGCCATCGATAGCATAGGTCAGGCCTGCTGTTCCATCAGGATCAGTTGCGGACAGAGTCGCCACCAGCGTTCCACCGGAACCAACGCCCACAGCATTTTCATCAAAAGGCGAAGGTGCCACGCCAATAGCCGTGGGCGCGCCATTAACACTGACGGCAATTGTTTGCGTGCTGTTGGTCGATACGGCGCCATTGCTGGTTTCTCGCGAACGAGTGCTAATAGTAAGTGAGAAATCAGCGGCACTGCCCAAGGGCGGTGTTATCCGAAGCGCTGCCAGATCCCAGGCTTTGACGTCAACCAAAGTCGAGCCGCCGGTTGCAGTGAAGCTGTTCGTGCCGTCTGACAATATCGCGCCTGCGGGAATACCCTCGACATTCAAATAGTCGATGACTTCGGAACCGTCATCATCAATCAGTCCTGCGGAAATTTGGGGCAGATTGATGACGGTATCGGCATTGCCGCCGACGTCGCCAAGCGCACCGATCGTGACGCCATCAGCCACCGCATTTACAGTTAGCGGCACGGCAATAGGTGTGGAATCAAATATACTGTCAGAGGCTGTCAGCATGATCGATCCAGCACCACTGGCATCAGGAAGGCCGCGAACCGTCACTTTGCGACGTCCCTCATTTCCAGCGCCAGGCACAAGATCTATGGATACAATTTCAACCGCTCCGCTTTGCCCGGGCAGAACCTGAATGGATGTCAGCGGTGTCTGACCGCTGTCTTCGACATCAAAGTAAAGAACCGCAGTACCGTCTTCATCGAGCTCAGTCGGATTATTGGCATCGGCCACTATGGTAGGCGGCGTATTGAGAATCCATGCGTCGTTAATCGCATCCTGTTGCGCAGGTGTTAACTCGGTCAGACTGGTGGGCTCAGGGATGGCCGCCATTGTCGTGAGCAGTTGCGAAAGACTGTCGACGGTCGTCGCAGTGGATTCACCGGCAATAAACATCCGCAATACAAATTGCGCACCAGCATTGGTGAAGTCACCTGCCGTGGTATTAACAAACCAGTCTTTGATAATGACCTGAGACGGTTCACCTAAGACCTTGACGCGCAAGTCTTTTGTTCCTGCTTCCTTGGTGAACCAGATATCGGATTTTGCTATATCGGCAGAATATTGAACAACATCTTGCAGGTCCAGCGCCAATGCAGCACTGGAATCATAGTTGTAAATAATGTCCGAACCGCTGGTTTTGGTGAGGAAATATTGATCATCACCAGCACCGCCGATCAGAATGTCATCTCCCATTCCACCATCCAGCATATCGCCAGCATCGCCGGCATCCAGGATATCGTTACCGGCTCCGCCGTGCAGACTATCGCTGTCACCTTCGCCAAATAGGCGATCGTCGCCATCACCGCCATAAATCATATCAGCGCCGGCTTCACCAAAGATGAAATCATCCCCTGAATCGCCATGGAGCGTATCGTCCCCGGCACCGCCGTAGACAACGTCATTACCTGCGCCACCGTGAACTTCGCTGTTGCCGTCAGTACCATGCAAGCGATCCGAGTGGCTTGACCCGACCAGCATTTCGAAGCCCGAAATTATATCACCAGTCGCATCGGCTCCGTTTGCGCTGTTGGTTTGAATGTTGACATCGACACCGTCCAACACCCGGTCAACCTCGGCTGCGATAACAACGCCATTGACTGACGATGCACCGATAAGGCCGGACATGAAAGTGGTTCCAGCCACCGAGCCGGCGTAGGTCAATGTATCAACGCCGCTCCCACCATTCAAAATATCAGCGCCTGCGCCACCTTCGATCGTATCGCTACCGGCACCACCATCGATCTGGTTGGCCGCTGCATTGCCCAGAACATCATCATTGCCAGTACCACCGACGATATTTTCAATGCTGGTTAGTTTATGCGCTGGATTGTCAATATCAATCGACAGCGCCGCTGAAGTGGCTGCAAAACTAACGGTATCGATACCCTCGCCACCATCAATTGTGTCCTCTCCAACAACAAGCGCATGGATAAGATCGTTGCCCAATCCGCCTAGAATAATATCAGCGCCAATGCCGCCATCAAGGGTATCTGCACCATCTCCGCCATCCAGATAATCACCTCCAGCGCGGCCAAAGAGCAGGTCGCTGCCTTCAGCGCCCCTGATGGTGTTGCCATTGGCATCGCCAAACAGATTATCGTCAAATGCGGTGCCGAATAGCTTTTCTATTCCATCGTAGGTGTCACCGGCTGCAAATCCGGTATTGGCGGATGCATTGCCAAGATCGGCAGTTACGCCTTGACTCACAACCACTTGTTCCGCCGTCAGTCCAGAATAGTAGTAATTCGCATAGTCAGAGCCAGAACCGCCGAAGAATGCGTCAGCACCCGCTCCGCCGATCAGATTATCGTCGCCCGCTCCGCCATACAGAGTGTCATTGCCGCCATCTCCAAGGATTGTATCGTTACCATCCCCGCCATCCAGTATGTCATCACCGTCACGACCATCAAGAATATCGTCAGCGGCAGAACCATTAAGACTATCGGCCAATTGCGAGCCGTGCAGCCGTTCAATGCTGACAAGGGTATCACCTTCCGCCTGACCGCCACTGCCAACACTTCCGTCCAGACCGATTGTCACACCTGCTGCAGAATTCAGGTAATCGGCGGTATCCGTGCCCGCACCACCATCGATCATGTCGGCTCCGAGAGAGCCCATAACCACGTCATCCCCATCCAGCGCGTTGATCGCTTCTGACCGGAACGTTCCTTCGATGGTTTCGCCGGCTACCGTGCCTACTATCGTCTCGCCTGGCCCCTCGATGATTGAAATGTTGAAGTCAGCGAAGATGGACGAAATGCCGTCGGATGCCGTGACCCGTACGTTGAGATTGGAACCGATAGCCGCGGATTCACTGGAATAGCCAAAAGTCTTGCCGGTTGGGTCAAACGTCAACCACGACGGCAGAGCTGAACCGTCGGCGAGCGTGGCAACAAAATTCAATCCATCATAGGGATCGGTTTGATTGCCATCCGCATCGGTAAAGGCGGATGTCGGTATTGTATAAACAAAATCCGCGTTGTCGATCCATAACTGGTCAGCAAGACCGGGCGTGCCGGTAACTGGCGCCAAGTTGCCTGCATTTGCCAACTCGACAGTTTCTCCCCCAGCAAACTCGACAAATTCGAGATCGACATATGTGTCTACACCATCATTCCCGTTCGCGAGATTGATATCGGTTATTGTCTTGTTTACACTGTCAATCAGATAGTCGGAACGATTGCCACTATACACAGCAGTATCGACACCTTCGCCTCCATCAAGCGTGTCATCTCCTTCACCACCCTGAAGCGTATCATTGCCCGCAAAACCCTTAAGCACGTTGTTGACAAGCGAACCCGTCAATGAGTCGTCAAAATCAGAACCGTCGATATTCTCGATAGAAAGATTAGCGATAACGTCGCCTTGCGCATCTCCGCCGCTGGTTGCGTTGGTGGTTAGATTAACCGACACCCCAGCGAGGGATGCGCGATAGTCGACCGTATCAATTCCGCTGTCGCCATATAGCTGATCCGCTCCACTGCCGCCAATCAGCCGGTCATTTCCTGCACCACCACGCAGAATATCATCGCCACTATCGCCCGAAAGTATATCGTTACCAGCATCGCCATTAACCTGGTCATTTCCGCGACCGCCAGCGACATTATCGTCGCCCAAGCCGCCGTTGAGAATATTGCTGTACCCGTTACCGGTGATTATATCATTGAAGTTGGAACCAACGACATGCTCAATCGATATCGGGCTGACCCCGTCATTCGAAAGGTCAACAATCGCTCCGAAGATACTATCGGTCAAACGCAATTCATCAACGCCATTTCCGCCGTCGATCACGTCTTCCAGTGATCCATCATTACGCGCGCGCGCGTAAATAGTATCGTTTCCTGCACCGCCAAGCAGCGTATCTTCTCCGTCACCGCCTTTGATGAGGTCATCACCGGCGCCGCCGTCAATGCGGTCGGCTCCGCCTGAACCGCCATCTAGGGTGTCGCCACCGTCTGTACCGATGATACTATCGCTAAAGACAGAACCCAATGCACTTTCGATAGCAACAAACTGGTCACCCTCAGCATCGCCTCCATTGCCGGTTCCGATACCCAGATCTACCGTAACCGCCGCCAGTGATGCCGAATAATCAACCTGATCAGTGCCCGCACCGCCATCAATAATGTCTGCTCCAGCGGATCCGGCAAAAATATCATTCCCCGCAAGACCGATCATCGTCTCCCGCCGGAACGTGCCCGCTTGGATGTCATCGCCAGTCGTTCCGACAACATCACTTCCCAGTGCTTCGGAAATGGTAATCAGGAAGTTATCAGAAATCGAATAACCCTGATCCGTTGCAGTAACCTTGACCTCTAGAACTGATCCAACGGCTGAGAGAGGAGGTGTACCCGTAAAGGTTTGAGTTGTTGCATTGAAATTAAGCCAGGCCGGAATTGCACTGTCGTCTGAAAGGGACGCTGTAAAGACCAGTGCGTCACCCAGATCAAGATCGATAAAAGCCGTCTCAGGGATGGTGTAGTTTGCGAGAACACCGTCTTCCCAAACCTGATCAACCATCTGAGGTTCACCGAGTATCGGTTGATTGTTCGGGTCAATACCAAGACTTATGGTCATGTCCGCAAAGCGAATAGATTCGATATTCTGCAGCTTGTCTGTGCCGTCGGTTATCAGACTGGTACTTCCGGTCCGCAAATCCGTAACAGTTGTGATCGCGCCGGTGTTGATGGAATAATCGGACCGTTTTCCGGAAAAGACTGCCGTATCAAATCCTGCACCACCATAAAGCGCATCATCACCGCCGCCGCCGGTCAGTACGTTGTTATTGGCATCGCCAGTCAACAGATCATTAAATCTCGATCCCGTCAAATTTTCGATCTCGATATACCAATCGCCATGGGCATCACCCTGTGACGCTTTAATCACAGGTGCCGATTCAAAGTCGGTCGAGCTATTGGTCGCAAGATTTGCGCGAACACCGTCGATAAGGATGCCGGTCGAAGCATCGACCGTAGCCGCACTGAATGCTTCCGTCATGGTTATATAGCTTGCTGTATCACTACCCACGCCGCCGCCAAGGACATCACCCAAGCTGCCAGCACCGCCTATTAATATGTCATTGCCCGCACCACCATCAATCATGTCGTTGCCGTCATACCCATCAAGGATATTTGCATCGTCAGATCCAACAATGAAATCATCACCGGTTCCGCCAATGATATTTTCGATATTGATGAAACTACTGGTGTCATTGGATGGATTAGGGAAAAAGAAATTTTCAATAGTAACATCTGGTCCGGTGATATGAATGCCAGCGGGGCTATCACCGAACACACCTGGTGCAATTATAACGCTGACCGTACCAATGTCCCTTGCGTCATATGTATCAACACCCTCACCACCGTCTATAACATTACTCCCGGCACCGCCGCGCAGAATATCGTCTCCCTGACCGCCGTTCAAAGCATCAGCGCCGCTCAGGCCCTGAATAACGTCATCTCCTGCGGTTCCGGTAATGATCTCATCACCATTGCTACCAACTATGGTCAGGGCGCCATCAATCGCCACATTACTCAAATCCAACGTGCTACCAGTCAGTATATGCAACTCAACGCCAGTGAAAGAGCCTGTCGAAATTGCTTCAACATTGGTTAGCGATTGAACGTAGATTCGCGCGTCATTTTGCGTCGCCACAAGGCTGTCATAGCCTTCTCCGCCATCAATCTGATCGTACCCTATATGGGCTGCATACAAAAACTGGTCATCACCTGCGCCACCATTTAAAGTATCTGAACCCTCACCACCAACCAGAATATCGTCGGCAATACCGGCATTGACAGTGTCATTCCCAGCAAGTGCTTCATAGCGTATTCCACCGATCAAAGCCGGGTCGACATTGATCGTATCGGCATTTGCCGTACCCATTATGGTGGCACGATCTTCATATTCGGAGAAATCCCGCCAGACAGAATCATATGCATCGAGAAAAGCCTGGTCAGGAGTTGCTGGCCATTCAGCGGGTGCAGATGTACCATAGATACTCATCACCGAAACCAGTTCAGCAACATCTCCGCCAGCCAAAGCCTTGTCAGACGCGATGATCCGGCGCGCCTGATTTGCATTGTCTCCAGACGACAGGATCCAGTCTTTTACCAGTACGCTTGTCCCCGTCCCGATAACAGTGATCAGCAGGTCAAAATTGCCAGCCGCAGCACCGGGCACTTCGCTAAACCAAAGCTGGTCAGAAGTAATATCATCAAAGACAAGTTCGTCATTCCCGCCGCCGGTTACGACCGTGTCGTTCCCGCTATCCCGATTGAATAAATATTGATCTGCGCCCAACCCGCCATCCAGCGTATCGTCACCAGCACCGCCGTCCAAAACATCATCGCCATCGCCTCCGTAAAGCCCGGCTGCGAGAGTTGTTTGCGGACCTGCCCCGGCCGAAATCAAACTGGCCGAAGAGTCATTACCCTCTCCGCCCAACAAGACATCGTTGCCTGCCCCACCTTCAAGCCGGTCAATTCCGGCGCCACCGATCAGCTGATCATCCGCACCGACACCATCATCGCCCAGCAATATGTCATTGCCGTCGCCGCCTGCCAGAACGTCTTTATCAGCACCGCCCTTGATCAGGTCGTTGCCAGCACCGCCATCCAGATTATCTTCGCCGACGCCGCCATCCAGCGTATCATCGCCATCATCGCCGACCAGAACGTCAGCGCCTGTCAGGCCAGTGAGGGTGTCATCTCCCCTATTCCCCTTGAGAATATTGTCATCAGCATTGCCGGTAATCGTATCTGCATAATGTGAGCCAAGGGCATTTTCTATTCCGGTCAGCTGATCGCCACTGGATTCGCTATTCGCAATTATTGCCGAGGCTGCCGCGGTCCCCAGATTTATGTCAATTGCTGCATCCGAACTTACATATGTGACGGTATCTACGCCCGCACCGCCATCTATATTGTCCGCTCCGAGTCCGCCGGAAAGAAGGTCATCACCGTCGCCGCCATGGAGCGTATCATTGCCGTCCAATCCGGAAAGAGTATCATTTCCAAAGCCGCCCGTCAGCGTATCAATACCAGAGCCCAATACAAGACCGCCACCAATCGTACTGCTCAGTGATAGCCCTCCGGGGAAGCCGATCGGTCCACCAGAACCGGGCAAAGTTATTACACCGCCAAAACCGGATGTACCCACCAGGAATTCATCGATCGGGTTTTCTGATGTATCGGTACTCGCTGTTAACAAGTTGCCAGAGGCATCGAATTTTAGACCGGACAGGTCGAAGGATGAGCCATCAGAAAACTGGATCGTTTCCACAGCTTGATTGGCATTGATTGCAGCACCGCTGCGGAAATTCTTGATCCGGACTTTGTCAGTTGTGCTGCCAATCAGAGTTATTACAAGATCATCACCACTGAAATGGAAACCCAGATCAGCAAGACCGATCGCCGCGTCGCCCGTAACACCGGCATTACCGGTATAATCTTCAAACAAAATCGTATCACTACCAGCGTCTGCAAAAGTCGCCACCTCAGCAACTTTGTTGCCGGTGACCGTAATTCCATCGACCCAACCATCAGCTGCAAAAGTAGTAGGTGCCTGAACGTTGCGGTAGTTATAGCCCACACTCTCCTTACGATAGACTATCTCGCCGGTGTCAGAATTCGTGACGATATGGTCAAACCGATACAGACCCAATTCATTGTCGATTAAATCGAAGTTGGAAACATAAGGTGGTTGCAAATTACCATTATCATCGACGATGATATTTTCCGAGGCCACCAAATGATCATCAATAGTGTCTTCACCATCACCGCGACCGAACACGTAAAGGTCATCTCCGGAAGCCCCCTTCAATATGTCGTCGCCCTTGCCTCCTGTAAGGTCGTTTTCGCCGGCGTCCCCTTCCAGACTATCTGCAAAATCGGAACCGGTGAGGTTTTCAATACTGTCAAACACATCACCGGCAGCATCACCAGTTGCAGCAATATTCTGCGTCAATGATGCGGTTACACCGGTAGCCGCAGTTTCATAACTTGCTGTGTCCAAGCCAAGTCCACCGATCAGAATATCGCCCGCCGGAGCGCCATCACGTGTGCCACCGGCACCACCAATAAGCACATCATTGCCCGTACCGCCGAGCAGAACGTCTGACCCGACACGACCAATCAACCGGTCTTGTCCGCTATTTCCGTTTATGATGTCGTTGAGCCCGCCGCCGGTAATGACGTCATCGCCAGCACCGCCAGTGATCCAGTTCGCAAGCGCCGCACTTCCGATCAAATTCCCATCGTCGCCGTCCGTTCCTGCACTAAGCGACATGCTGGCCACATCAACCGCACCTGTGTTGAAGAACACAAATGTTTCGATAGAACCTGTGGCCCCGGCATTACCGGACGGTCCCCATTCCTTAAGGGTAATAGTATCATCCAGGCTGGAAAAGCTGTTAACCGTGGCTCCAGAGGATTCAATCCCAATCACCAGGTCTTTACCACCATTGGCTGCGGCGAACTGGATATCATTAATATCGATGCCCAGGCCAAATTCCAGAATGTCCGACCCGGCACTAGTGACAATCGCATCGGCATCGGCAGGCTGATGCACATAAAGCGTGCCTGTTTCTATGTCGTAGCGCGTAGTTGCTGACCAGTTTTCGCCGTCAAATATGGTGCCATGCGTCGGGTGTGTAATCGACCCGTCAGTCCCGACAACATATCCGTTCTGGCCACCCTGACCAGAGATCCAGGCTGCATCCCATTCACTGGTCAACGCATCTATCAGCGTATCATGGCCATCGCCGCGCTGGAAACGAAACACATCATTGCCGCTGCCACCGATGATCTCGTCATCGCCCGCACCGCCGGACAATATGTCATTGCCCTCATCGCCGGTCAGCCGGTCATTACCTGTTCCACCGCTGACCGTATCCTGTCCAAAGCCGCCAAACAGCAAATCATCGCCATTGCCGCCAACGACAATGTCATTCCCGCTATCGCCAGAGACCGAGTCATTGCCCAACCCGCCATTACCGAAATCATTGCCTGAAAGCAGATAGACCAGATCATCACCAGACCCCGCATGGACAAAATCATTACCGGCCGTACCGACAATCGTTTCCGACCCGTCACTGCCCAGAATGAAGGTATCAAAGTCCGCCAGCCGGATTTCATTGCCATCGGCAAAGCGCAGCGTTTCGACCTTGTTGAAGCTGCTGAACCAGTCTTCCATCACCACGCGGTCGCCGTTAAAGACGCCGTCGGGAGCCAGTTCCAGGATCAGGTCCTTGCCATCGTCCGATTTGATCAGCTTGATATCATCAACGCCAATGCCCTGACCCAATACCAGAACATCTTCGCCGCCCGCAGCACGGCCGTTGGATGTGACCTGCGCGCCGCCCCCGCGCCAGTTGTTCAGGCCACCACCAAAGCGGAACAGGTCGCCAGACAGCGCATCGGCAATATTTCCATTAATCTCGCTCGCGGAAAGACCGTTAAACGCCTGTGCAACAACTGTTTCAACCGTCAGCCCGCTTTCATCGATAATCCGGTCCGCAGTGACATAGGTCGTATCACCGACACCAACCGCACCGACATCACCCAGCCGGAACAGATATTGATCATCCCCGCGCCCGCCGCGCAGGATATCCGCTGCCCCCGCACCGCCAGCCAATATGTCTCCGCCATCACCGCCCTCAAGCACATCGGTTCCGTCACCGCCCTCAAGCCAGTCAGAACCTTCACGCCCGATCAGAATATCATCGCCCGCGCCGCCATTGAGATAATTGCCATTGCCGCCAAGGGTGTAGGAAGCGGCCCCGCCCGCATTCAGCGTGTCGTTACCGTCACCGCCGAGCAGCCAGTCATCCAGCTTGCCGCCATAAAGAACATCATCACCCGCGCCGCCAAAGACATTATTGCCAAGATCACCGGCATGGACAGTGTCGTTACCATCACCAGCATCAATCGTTGCCGCAACATCAATGGACAGATCACCACTGGCGCCTGTGTTGACATCACCGCCGGTGGATAGCTCTCCGTTAATCGTGAGACCGGTTGTGTTGGCTATATATCCCGCGCCGCCGGCGACTGCGAAGCCATCAGTATTGTGGGTAACATGGGTTAGCGTTATCGTGTCGTCGCCGGACGTGGCTTCGATAGTGGTTTGCCCAGCGATGTCGATCGTGTCGCCCATCACAAAGTCACCAACGCTAATTAGGCGAGAGATTTGGTCACTGAACGGATCATAGTCAAAACCGAACTCGACATTGGCAACGCTGGTGCCTGCTTCTTCAAGCAGTGCACCAAAGCCGCCGAACCAGTCGGCACGGTGGCGTTTGGTGAGGCCGAGCTCGACGGCGCGGGCTAGATTGATCGCGGTTTCTGCAGCAAAGACGCTGTCCGATTCTCCCGAAACGATAGCGTTAATTACCGCGCTGTTGGCGAGATAGTTTTCATAGGCTTGCGCCGAAGCGATATTACCGAGCAGTACGGATTGATCGAAATTGGTCGCGCTCTGCCCGCCAACCTCAATCGATGCGTAGACCGCGCGTTTGACATAGGTGTTGCCGCCGATGATCTGAAAATCCGGATCACTAAGGCCCTGGTAAATGCCATAGCCGGTCAGCTTTTCAAACGCACCATCCTGTTTGGAGGAAACGCGGTACGTGATAGCGCGCTTGTCGCGTGTTGACGTCGGACGATAGACAAAGTCCGACTTGCGCATGCCATAATTGCCGGTTGTTATAGCACCGGGATTGTTTAACCTTCCGCCAGTCGCATCCAGAACGGCATTGAAAGTGTCGGCAACCAAGCCCGCCATTGCCTCCGCCGTCTCTTTCGATCCGCCCTTGCGGGAATAGGCATTGTCGACAACAAATCGGCCCTCCGCCTCGTTCCAGGTCGCATCGGCACCAGAGCGCGGCGTGCCGCCGAAGATGGAGCCGATAAGGCCTCCGACCACGAAACCAAGAAAAGCGCCTGCAAAAGCACCCAAAGGTCCTGCAAATCCTCCAAGAGCAGTGAATTTTTTGGCAAATAGGATGCCAAGCCCCGCACTGGCAACTGACGACCCTACAGCAGCACCAATTTGTCCTCCAATTGTGTCAAAACTAACGATTTCGGATGCAAGTTTGGTACCAAGAAATGACCCAATCGCATTGCCGATCAAAGCTGGATTAACATCCGAAAATAGTTCAACGACTTGTCCGTCAACGGTTTGCCCAAGCTGCGAGATATTGGATAGAACTTGGCCGATCACCGCACCAGCGCCAGTATTCAAAGCCTCGCCTGCAAACCCTTCTACACCTAAAGCATCAACTAATTCCGCTGTAAGAAAAGACGACAAAGCACCAAGGCCTGCCGATTTGATATTAGTAATAAACTCATCGCCAAACTCTGAAAATGCTTCATTTATGGAATCATCGATCGACCCGCCTGTCACAAAGCCGTCAAGAGCATCAAACAGGTTGTCACCAATCGTCTGCAAGGCTGCAGATGCAACTATCCCCGTCAAGGCATTTCCGTTTGCCAATCGATAGCCGAGTTGTTGACCGAGAATTCCTCCGGCGGTCGAGAAGTCTACGCCTAATGGATTCCCCGGAATCACTATATCACTCGCGATAATATTCCGAGTGCCCGGGTCGTAAGTTTTTCTAATGGATAAATTGTCGTAACTGACATCTCGACCAATCAATATGTATTCGCCCTGCTCGTCTTTGACCCTATCTCCTCGCTCATCCCGCCGATAAACATCGACTTGTTTAACTGCATCGAACACTTCACCGGTAGTGGGATCAATAAAATAAGATATGAAACCAATTTCACCCACTTCATCCGTTATGGCTTCAAGGATTGGCTCTCCATAACCAAGCCTAGGAAGCGCCTCGCCAACCTCATCTTTAAGAGGCACTTTTCCCCTACTAGTGAATCGAAATCCTCCGTAGATATTTCGCATCAGCTTGAGAGCCGCTGTTTGAGGGTCGGTATTCGTATCGACACCGGCTGCGACCAATTCCTTATTGAAGAGCCTTATACGATCATCGAGAAACTTATTTGGGTCCGAGAAATATCCAGCCGCTACTCCAGGCAAATACTGAAATTCCCTTATGACATCGTCCAGCAATATGTCTGATCTTGACAACCCATCGAAGCTTCCAGAAAATATTTCTTTGAAAACCTCGCCATGACCGCCTACTGCCCTCGAGTATTCCTTAACAAAGACGTGTCCTATTTCGTGCCATAGAGTGCCGGCGATGTGAGCATCACTAGATGCAAAGCCTCTTTTTTGAACGGCGTTTGGGTTCTCCAAATTTTGAAGATTTACTTTAATATTTAGAACATCCAATGTTCTAACGACCAAATCCGTACCTGTTGGCGAATTATAATCACCGAACTCTCTGGACCCAAAAGGACTTTTGTTTGAAGTGGTAAATCCGAAAAGTTGATCTGAAGCTCTGTAGCCGTCCACCTCAATTTTAAACGCATAAGGCTGGTCAAAGCGCATTGCTAAACTGCGTCTCAACGCCGAGTTTTGCGACATAAAGTATATGGGCTGCACGAACTGTAAAACAGCCGAATATGGTACATTCCTGAAAACCATTCGTGGAGTTTTGAAGAAGCTATTTCTCGAAACAACCACCGTTCCATCACTCAAGCTTGTGACTTCAATAACCGGATTATCAGACATTATTTATTTCCCCACTTCTTGTTCAGCAAACTTTGTGGCAATCACAATCCCATTGAAGTTAAATCCATTGCAATTTAGTTTTCCATCATATAAAATCCCTAAGCTAATTGTTATTTGATCATTTGCATAACTCTCCAATATTTTGTACTTGTCATATAATAAATATACTCCGACATTAGTCTCAATACTGTTTGGATACTCGGGATCTTCATCAGTATAGTACCCCTGCAGATTTGTAATAGGCATATTGGAATAGACCTCTCCACTGCAGTTTTCTGCCAGTAAACGGAGATATTCTCTGTCCGGCATCTGCATGACGGCATCTGAAAATCGAACGGTTGGAGTTTCGGGTTCCGAGCACGAACTAACCATTGAGATTAAAACAACTAAAGGAAACAAGTGATAAAACCTCATTGCATCACCTTCAAACGGACCCGCGCGGCAACCAACCCGACCTGCTTCGCCCCCGTATCCACAGGAATAACCCGCCCCTTGGTGCCATTACCCACCGGCGGCGAGTACACCCAAATCCGGCCACCACTGTCACTCGCAGCCAACCGATACAGCTTCTTCGCCTTGCCCAAATCCCGCTCGACACCTCGTCCTTCTTCAAAGCGGATACCCAGCTCAAGCTGCGCATGCTTGTCGCCCCCTTGCGCCATGCGGGCAAGATCGGGCAGCGGAAGAGCGGTTAGATCGGTGGCAGTGGGGAGTGATGGACCATGGGATGCCGCAGCAGCGCTCGGCGGGGTGGTGAGGTCAATGCCCATATAGCTGGACGGAGCAGCGCAGGCGGCCAGAGCGATCGCTGTTCCTAACAAGGGGGTCACGCCCAATAGGCGCGTCCAGTTTTTTGCATAGCCCCTAATCAGATGCACAAAGCCCCTTTCTCCCTCGAAGCAGGGAGACGAATAATCAGCCATCCCGATCTTTATCGGTGATTCTGCGACCCTATTGAGAAGGCTAAAGCGTTTACTGGGATTTACAAGAGCTCGACTCGAAAATCATTTATCCATTTTGGATGTTTATTGAAAAGCCCCAGAATAGTGGGGTTTCCAATACTTAAACTATCGTTCACGCCCCGCTTCATCCATTGTCTTTGCAATGGGAGAGAGAAGATACTGGATGATACGCCGCTCGCCGGTCTTAATCTCTGCCTGCACCTGTAAACCCGGACCAATGGACTGGTTCTTGCCGTTGATCATCAGGTGGCGCTTGTTGAGCTTGATCCGGGCATCATAGACCAGGCCGAGATTCTCATCCTGGATTGCATCGCGGCTAATATTGTCCACCACTCCTTCGATCAGCCCGTAATCGGTAAAGTTAAACGCCTCCAGCTTCACCCGCACCGGTTGGCCTTCATAGATGAACCCAATATCCTTGTTGAGGATCTGCGCGCTGACCTGCACCTCGGCATCATCCGGCACGATCACCATGATCGGCTCTGCTGGCTGCACCACGCCGCCAATGGTCGTCAGGGTGAGCTGCTGCACGGTGCCATCGACCGGCGATTTGATCTGCTGGAACTCGCGCCGACGGGCTGACTTTTGCAGCTCTGCTCCCGCCATCGCCGATTGCCCTTCGGCTTCTGCCATTTCTGCAATCGCGCCGCGTCCAAAGGCTTCACGCAGGCGCCTGATCTGCGCCTCCAGATTGCGGATGGATGCGCGGGCTTCAGCAGCGCGAGCAGTTTGCACCGCGATATTCTGGATATGCTCCACGCGCAGCTGTTCAAATTCGAGCAGGCGCAGCCGCGAAAAATAACCTTTGTCAGCAAGTTCCTGCCTTGCGGCCAGCTGGCGATCAAGCAAAGGCAATGTCTGTTCCAGCTTGCTGATTTCGGCCTCCGCTCCGGTAAGCTGCGCTCGCCGTTCGGCGCGCTGTTGTTGGAGACCCGATCTCTCCGCTTCATATTCCGCGATGGCAGAGCGCACAAATTGCGACTGGGTGAGCGCAACATCAACCGGCGTGCCTGCGGGCGGAACGAAGCGGGCATCAAGCCCTTGCAGATGCGCCATCAGCGCATCATTGCGGGCGCGAACAATTTCGGCCGACATAAGCTGCTGAGAACTTTGCGCCGCATCGGCGTCACTGATCGTGGGATCCAGTTCGACCAGCAATTGGCCTTTCTTAACCCGCTGACCGTTCTTGACGTGAATGGCACGGATGGATCCGATCTCAATCGGCTGGATCACCTTACTGCTCGCCGAGGGCACGACTTTACCGGTGGCGGTAGCAACCACATCAACCTTCCCGATAAACGACCACAGCAAGGCTATCGCAAACAGGCTGCACAGGATCAGCATCAACCAGCGCAGACCAGGGCTGGCTGGCTTCTCCATAATCTCCAGGGCAGCCGGCAAAAACTCATGATCGCTTTGCGGTTTGGCATTTTCATCGGTCACATTCTGCTGCTTCCAACTTTCACGCAGGATCATCCAATGGCGCGTCAAACCGGGAAAGCGACGCGCGACGAAGCCTTCTTTTGCGGCTTCGTTTTCTTGGGCATCGTTTTCAGGGCTAGCTTGGTTTTCGCTCATGCCTCGATACCCATTTGCTTGTTGTACAACATCGCATAACGGCCATCGGCCTTGAGCAACTCATCATGCGTGCCGATTTCGGTAATATCGCCCGCTTCCACAGTCACGATACGATTGCACTGGCGCACAGCAGACAAGCGGTGAGCAATGATCATGACCGTACGACCTTGGGCGATCCTGCCAAGATTTTCCTGGATGATCTCTTCGCTCTCTGCATCGAGCGCGGAGGTTGCTTCATCCAATATCAATATGCGCGGATCGCCGATAAGCGCTCTGGCTATTGCCATCCGCTGACGCTGTCCGCCAGACAGGTTCGAACCGCGCTCATCGATGACGGTGTCATAGCCGTGCGGCAGTTCCAAGATAAACTCATGCGCACCAGCCAATGTTGCAGCAGCGATCACCGCTTCCATTGGACGTGTCGGATCAGCGAGAGAGATATTCTCACGGACGGTTCGGTTGAACAAGATATTCTCTTGTAGCACTACACCGATTTGTCGGCGGAGCCACGCGGGATCAACCAGAGCTAGATCGACGCCGTCAATCAGTACCCTGCCCTGCTCCGGTACATAAAGGCGCTGCACGAGTTTGGTCAGAGTGGATTTACCCGAACCCGATGGCCCAACGATTCCGAGCATCTCGCCTGATTTGACTTCGAGGCTTACGCCGCGCAAGGCTTCCGGTGCATCCGGACGGTAACGGAATCGCACCTTGTCGAACTCCACCCTGCCAGAAATGGGCGGCAGGCTTGCGCGGTTGGGATTATGCTCCGGCTCAGCAGGCGCATTGAGAACATCACCCAAACGATCTACAGAAATGCGAACCTGCTGAAAATCCTGCCATAGTTGTGACAGCCTGAGGATCGGTTGTGCCACACGGCCGGCAAGCATGTTGAAAGCAACGAGCGAGCCGACGGTCAACGTTCCTGCAATGACTGCTTTGGCGCCAAAGAACAGGATCGCGACTGTAGTCAGCTTCGAAACAGCCTGGATCAAATGGCTGCCCCAGTTGGACAGGATAGCGACCTTGAAACCTGTCTGAGTATAACCAGAGAAAAGTTTTTCCCACTTGTCCCGCATCTGCGGTTCGACAGCCATGGACTTGAGCGTGCCTATACCGGTCACCGTTTCGACCAGAAAGGCCTGATTCTCGGCGCCACGACGGAACTTCTCGTCCAGCCGCGCGCGCAGCGGTGGTGTGATGAACAGAGAAATCGCGATATAGATAGGGATAGTTAGTGCAACAATCAGTGTCAGCAGCGGTGAATAGATATACATGACCACAAAGAAGACGATGGTGAAGAACAGGTCGATCACCACTGTCACAGCATTACTGGTCAGAAACTCGCGTATCGTTTCCAGTTCACGCACGCGCGCTACACTGTCGCCGACGCGCCGCGCTTCAAAATAACTCACCGGTAAATTGACGAGATGCCGGAACATATTGGAGGATAGTTCTGCATCAACCCGGTTGGTCGTATGCGCAAAAAGCCAGTTTCTGAGAGCCGATAGAAATGTCTCCCAGATCAGTACTACCGCTAGCCCGAAGGCAAGTACTTCCAATGTGGTGAGTGACTGGTGAACCAACACCTTGTCGATCACCAGCTGAAAGAATATTGGTGAGGCCAAGCCCATAAGTTGCAGAAAAAAGCTGCCAATCAAGACGTCGCGCAAAGCCCGGCGATATTTGACCAAGGCGGGAATGAACCAGCTAATATCAAAAGGGCGTTTGTCACCTGCGACCTTTTCTCGAGAAGTCAGCAACAGCAAACGCCCCGCATAGGCGTCCTCAAATGCATCAGCGGACAAGACTTCGGGGCGTTCAGCGTCGCCGCGTTGGATCAGATAGCGCGGATTATCAATATCTTCTTCGATCTTGAGTAAAATGAATGCGCTATCGTCATTTGTCCTTACAATCGCGGGCAGCGGAATTTTGGACAGTTCTACGTGTGACGCGTCCCGAAGACGTGCAATCAGACCAAGCTTCTTACCAATACGTGACAAATGTTCCAGCGTGTAAGGCTCATCACCCTTACCGCGATCATGATGGATTTGCTGCGGGTCGGCTGGCAGTCCGAGAAATTTGGCCAGTAGCACAAAACATGCAAGCGCCGGATCAATTGGTCCGATTTGCTCGATGGGTTGATCTATGGTCTGGTCGTCTTCCCCGACAGACATATCTTACGCGCCCCCGCTATACTTAAGGCGCAGGCTAGTAACAGTGATTGTTAAGATTCGCCAGAAAAACTAATAGCCAACGTTTAACTACATAGATTTACTTGGTTTCTTTTTATGCGCCGACAGATTTACATCCATTTCGGATGGAAACTAAATATTTCTGCAAGCGGGACTAAAAATTTTGACAGACGCCTTAACTAAGGAGGGCCTGTAACCGACTGTAATATAGAGGTAAAAACAACACCTCCTACACACAGAAGAACTCAAAAAACTAGTGGAATGCGTGGTGCCGCTTAGAGGACTCGAACCTCTGACCCCATCATTACGAATGATGTGCTCTACCACCTGAGCTAAAGCGGCGCTCAATCGGTCAGGTGGGGTTATCCATCTCGACCGGCTGACGGAGGCGCCTTTAACAGCCGGTTTGTCCTGTGACAAGCCTGACCATAGATTCGCAACACGATTGCCAGATTTTCAGCGGCCCCGACGCAAGAAATCTTCAAAAGTTTACCGAATATTTACCATGGCTGCTGCAAAACGGCCCTGAAACAAATAGATTTAGTGGGATCAGGCATGGAAAATCTTCGTAATTCCGATGAAAATGGCGGTTTAGGTGTCGGCCTTGACGCCGATTACATCGCCTATGAAGATGAGGATGTAACCAACGATGCGCCCCCCGCAATTGGTCAGGATGAGCGGCGCATGCACGTGCGGGCCTATAATTTCTGGGCCGGACTGCTGGGTGAGCGTCAATTTCCAAGTGTCGAAGATCTCGATCCTGAATCGGATGATGATTTCGGACCTAACAGCGTTCTGCTCGACTTTACGAACGGCGTTGAGAATCCCTCAATCCAGTTTCTCGGCAAATCCCTGCGTAAAGAATGTGAACTGGACGACAGCATTACCTCGATCGATCAGGTGCCGGCACGCTCGCTCCTGTCACGGATCACCGATCACTATCTTCAGATTATCGCAAATCAGGCACCAATTGGTTTTGAGGCGGAATTTGTAAATCAGCGGGGCATTACGATCATGTATCGCGGCATATTGCTGCCCTTCTCCACCGATGACGATACAATTGATTTCATTTACGGAGTCATTAACTGGAAAGAGGTTGTCGCGGATGACTATGCGCAGGAACTCGAGGACCAGGTTGCAGAAGCGATGCGGTCCGCTCCGGAAAAAACCGAAACAGGTCCTATCTGGGCCGATGCTCCGGCATCCAGCCAGTTGGAGCTGACGGCCGAAGATGCAGCCGCTGCCACAGCAGCACTTGTCGGCGGTGATCATATCGATCTGGAAGATATTAGCGACCAACCCAGCGAAGATTCCAGCCTCGCCGACTGGTTGGTTGCGGCACGCAGCAGTGCAGACAATGCGGCACATAGCGAGCAGCGCAGCCGCGCAGCACTTTATAACGCCATTGGCCAGGCCTATGATTTTTACATCATGACCGAAGCACATCCGGATGAGTATGCCATCCTGCTTGAAGACTCCGGGTTAAAAGCGCAGGACCGTGCGCCGATGACCCCAATTGTGAAACTGGTTTTTGGTGCGCATTATGACAAAACTCGGCTGACGGAATATGCCGCTGCCTTACGTTATGCGAAGCAGGCGGGCATCGAAAAAGGAAGTTTTGCGGACTATCTGGAAAATCATGATGGCGGCCTGAAAGCCATCGTCTATGCCGAGAGAGATGCGCGCAATCCCAAGAAAAAAACATCTGATATCATCGTCCAGAATGATGATATCCTCGAACGACTGCGCAACGCACCAAGTCGGAAGCTTGCCGACATTGATACCGGTGATGAAGAATTTGTTGTGCTGGTTGCACGGCGGGATGACAGTGGGCAGTTGTCTATTGTAGGACCAGTTTTGGGCGATCAAAAGCTGACCGACAAGGCTCTCAAGCACACCAGCATTTGATAACGTCGACTCCGTAAAGATTAGCACGCACTGGTTTCATATGTAACCAATATATCACGCTTCTCCGGTAATTGCCTGCTGGCTTCCAGATTAGGTTCCATACACTCTTGAGCAACGCCAATATTGGGCGCATAAGCCCCGCAAATCGACGGAGTCTTTATCCGTACTGATATTTGGGGGAACCATGACCGGTAGCCGCGATACAAAAGCAGCGAAAACGACCACCTCAACGGCCGAAAAAACACTCGAAAAAAAACTGATCGCCGCTTTCAAGGAAAGCGCATTGCCGGGCGAAAATATCGGTTTTGACAATAAAGCATGCAAGGAAGCCGTTCACTTTGTGTTGACCGGCGGCCTATACCGAAACAGTTCCGACGCGAAATTGCAGCTGGAGAGTGTCATCAGTGCCAACGGTAGGCGGCATTTAAGACTTGCTATCGTCAATGACGACATGCCGTTTCTGGTCGATTCGGTATGCGCGACAATTGCCGGATTCGGTCTAAATATCCAGAGACTCATCCACCCGGTAATTGGTGTCAAAAGGGACGGCCAAGGTAAACTCTCCGCCATTCATAGCAATCCAGAGGGTGACGCCAGACGCGAATCAATAATCTATATTGAACTTGAACGCACCGACGCAAAAATACGCCGTGCGCTGGAAAAATCGCTTCAAAAGAACCTCAAGGATGTGGCCGCCGCGGTTGGTGATTGGATCGAACTGCAGGCAGCATTGGGATCGGATGCGGATAGCCTTGAAGAAGGTGAAGGTCGTGCGCTGTTAAAGTGGTTTCTCGACCGTAACCTCACACTGCTGGGGCATGAGCAGATTAATCAAAAGGGAAAGCGGACGCACAAGCTGGGCATATCACGAATGAGGGATAAACCTGCACTCTCTGTTGAGAGCCAGAAGCGAGCTTTCGACTGGTTCAAGTCGGGCGGTGAAGGCCCCCTGATTATCAAATCCAATCAGGTATCTTCGGTCCATCGGCATGTTTTGATGGATATCATCATCGTGCCCGTGCTTGAAAATGGCAAGCTGGTTGGCCTTTCCTTAACAGCCGGTTTGTGGACTAGCGCCGCCTTGGCTGCTCCGCCCGAAGCAGTGCCATTGTTACGGACTCAGATGACGAAATTGTTCGACAAATTTGAGTTTTCCGCTTCTGGCCATGCAGGCAAAGCCCTAACCCATACGTTGACGGCCCTACCCCACGACATTCTCATTACATTCAAGCAGGAATATCTTGAGAAGCTCGCTCTAATTTCGATGTCGCTGATTGATCGCCCGAGGCCAAAATTGCACAGCGTGATGTCCCCGCTCAATCGCCACCTTTTTGCATTTATCTGGCTGCCGCGCGAACAGCTATCCACAACGCGCCGTGAGAATATTCAATCTCTGCTCACCGAAGCCACCGGTGCCAAAATTTTGAGTTGGTCCAATACTCTGGACGAAGGCGGCATTTCGTCACTCCGCTACATTCTCGACATGGGCGCGGACAGCAAAATACCGGACCCAGATGCACTCGACAAAAAACTGGAAAATATGATCCGCGGCTGGCGTCCCGAAGTGGAAAGCCATCTCAGCGAGTTTGTTCCTGAGAATCGCGCCGCTGTTTTGGCGCAACGCTATGCTGATTGCTTTCCTGGCACTTATCAGTCCACCTATGGTGCAGAAGAAGCTGCCCGCGATATCATGCGACTCTTTCAATTGGAGCGCGGTGGACAAAAATCGGCACGCCTCTATCGTCTTGACGGCGATGCAGATCATATACTGCGCTTAAAAGTCTATCATCTGGGGGGCGTGCTGCCCTTGTCAAATGCGGTCCCAACACTCGAAAATTTTGGATTTTCCGTTCTGGAGGAAATGCCGACACCGCTGGATGAAGGGCGGCTTGGTTACATTCATGATTTTCAGTTGGCATTACGCAACCCGGATACCCGCGATGACCTGATTGCAAGAGCTGATGAATTGCAGGATGCGGTTACGGATGTTCTCGAAGGTGCCGCGGAGAATGATAATTTTAACCAGCTGATCACTGCCACAGGCATCAGCGCGCGATCGACCGTCTGGATCAGGGCATGGTTCCGCTATTTGCGTCAAACCGGCCTCAGCTACGGGATTGCGACCGTTGTGGAAGCGCTGGCGGAGGCAAGCCATGTCACCGAAGCGATGGTGGAATTGTTTACAGCCCTGCACGATCCGGATTTCGAAGGTGACAGGGAAAAAGCGGCGGCCGATGCAGTCAAAGCGATCGAGAACGGCCTGCTCAAAGTTCACGGTATCGACGATGACCGCATATTGCGCCTGTTTCGCGCGGTTATCGAGTCCATCCTGCGCACCAATGCCTTCTCACCACAAGGCAGCGAAGCGCTGGCCTTCAAGATAGAGAGCGCGAAAATCCCAGAACTGCCGGATCCAAAACCCTGGCGCGAGGTATTTGTTTACAGTCCGCGTGTGGAAGGGATACATTTGCGTGCCGGACCGGTTGCGCGTGGAGGCCTGCGCTGGTCCGACCGACGCGATGATTTCAGGACCGAGATTCTGGGTCTGATGAAGGCACAGCGCGTGAAGAACGCCGTCATTGTTCCCACAGGTGCCAAAGGCGGCTTTTATGCAAAGCAGCTGCCGTCGGGTGATGACCGCGATGCATTTATCGCGGAAGGCATCGCATCATATAAAATATTCATCAGCGCGCTTCTGTCGATCACCGATAATATTGAAAATGGTGACGTTGTTCCGCCAGAAGAGATTGTTCGCCTGGATGATAATGACCCCTATTTCGTGGTCGCCGCAGACAAGGGCACGGCCACCTTCTCAGACATCGCCAATGGCATTGCGATTGAGAATAATTTCTGGCTGGGAGATGCCTTCGCCAGCGGCGGAAGCAATGGCTATGATCACAAAGCCATGGGCATTACCGCACGCGGTGCCTGGGTGTCTGTCCAGCGTCACTTTTTGGAAATGGGCGTCGACGTTCAAAAAGACTCGATATCCGTCGTCGGTGTTGGCGACATGTCGGGCGATGTGTTCGGCAATGGCATGCTGTTATCCAAAGCATTGCGCGTCGTGGCCGCCTTTGACCACCGTC
Source organism: Parasphingorhabdus sp. (assembly GCF_059726685.1). Lineage (NCBI taxonomy): Bacteria > Pseudomonadati > Pseudomonadota > Alphaproteobacteria > Sphingomonadales > Sphingorhabdaceae > Parasphingorhabdus > Parasphingorhabdus sp. Next base: position 1,834,037 of record NZ_AP041068.1, on the reverse strand, counting down.
ACATTTTCATCGATCCCGATCCTGACCCTGCGAAAAGCTGGAAGGAGCGTAAACGGCTGTTTGACCTGCCCCGTTCCAGTTGGGAGGATTATGACAAGAGCCTGATTTCCAAAGGCGGAGCCGTTTTCTCCCGTCAATCAAAGACCTTGAAAATAAACAAGGATATTGCCGCACTCGTGGGCCTCGTCGGTGAAAAAGAAGTAACACCGTCGCGTTTGATATCCGCCATATTGACCAGCAAGGCCGACCTTCTATGGTTTGGCGGTATCGGAACTTATATCAAGGCATCCAGCGAAAATCATGTCGAGGTGGGTGATCCTTCCAACGATAATATCCGCGTCAATGCCAGGCAGCTGCAAGTGAAGGTTATCGGTGAAGGCGCCAATCTTGGTATCACGCAAGCCGGGCGGATTGATTTTGCAGACTATGGCGGGCGGATCAATACCGATTTCATCGACAATAGCGCAGGCGTCGATTGCTCCGATAATGAAGTGAATATCAAAATTGCCCTGAATGCTGCGATGGCGAATGGCAAACTCAAGCCTGCAGCGCGAAACAAGCTTTTGGAAGCGATGACAGATGACGTTGGCGCATTGGTCCTGGAAGACAACCGGCTTCAGGCCCTTGGGCTGTCCATTGCCGAAATGGGCGGCAAGAAGACACTGCCATCCTATATTCGCCTGATAGATTATTTCGAGGAACAAGGAAGGCTCGACCGGGCTGTAGAAGGCCTGGCGGGTAATGAAGACCTGATCCGCCGCGGACAGGAAGATCGGGGATTATATCGACCCGAGCTGGCCGTGCTTATCTCGACCGCAAAACTTGCCTTGCAAGACGCGATCGAGAATAGTGATCTGAGTGACGATCCAGCACTGGATAGCGAACTGCTAAACGCTTTTCCTGCCGCGATGCAGAAAAAGCACAAAGCTGCGATCCTGAATCATCAGCTGCGCAAGGAAATTATCGCAACAAAATTGGCCAACCGGATGATCAACCGGCTCGGCCTGATTGACCCGTTCGAACTGGCCGAGGAAGAAGGCTCGTCACTTGGCGAAGTCGCCGCGGCTTTTGTAATGGCGGAACGCCTGTTTCAGGCCGACAAGCTTTGGGTATCTCTTGAACAGGCAAAAATCGGTGAAAGCATACGCTTGGTACTTTTTGACCGGTTTGCCTACGTCTTGCGCTCGCACATGGCAGATCTGATGCGTATCGGATTGGCCGACGGGCCCATTGACGATGCCGTCAAGATGCTCTCGCAGGGGATCGCTCTGCTGGATGAGAAGGTCGACAGCCTGATAACGGAGGAGGGACAGGCAGAGGCAGCCAAGCAGACCAAATTGTTGGTGGAAGCTGGTGCGACCAAGGAAATTGCGCATAAAATAGCGAATATCTATAAAAATGATGGAGCCGCTGGCATCGCATTTCTCGCCAAAACGCGAGAGATTAATGCTGTCAAAGTCGCCGCCGCCTTCACCAAGTTGGGTAGCCTTTTGGGGTTGGACTGGGCACAGATGACTGCGACCCGGATCAACCCATCAGATCCATGGGATCGCCTGTTGGTTGCTGGTCTGGCTCGCGATTTTCAGCAGATGCGGCTGGATTTCCTGAAAAGGGCGCGCAGCAAGGACATGGATCAGTTTCTGGAAAGCTGGGCCGATAAAAATGCGCAGCGGGTATCACAGTTTCGCCAGATTATTGATCGTGCTCAATTATCCCCTCGCCCCTCCATCGCCATGCTCGCGCAAATTGCCGGACAGGCGCGGATATTACTTGGCCGCTAAATGATGTTAAACAGCCTGGTAGGGGCCTTATATCCAATAGCCCAGCAGATGGAGCAGCGTGCCAACCAGTCCGCCCACCAGCGTGCCGTTAACCCGGATATATTGCAAATCCCGGCCGACAGCATTTTCGACGCGGTCCGTGATAGTCTGCGCATCCCAGCCGCGAATGGTTTCTGACACCAGCTTGACGATATTGTCACCATAGCTTGCAACCACCCCGACCACTGCACGGCGTGCAAAACGGTTCAACTGTCGATTGAGCAACGGATCCTTCTGCAAACTGCTACCCAGTTGCATCAACGCGTCGCCAAAATGACCGGCCATCGCCGCTTCTGGATCACGCGATGCTTTCAGCAAAGCCTCCCGCCCCGTTTCCCACATCCCGTCAATCCAGCTGGCAATTGCCGGGTTTTCGATCATCTCGAGCTTCCACTCATTCACCCGTTGCCGCAATTCAGGATCGTTCTTCAGCTCCTGTGCCAGTTGCGCCATGCTTTCTTCGGTCTTCGCGCGCACCGGGTGCTGTGGATCTGAGGCCATATCGGCGAGTAATTTGTAAAGCCCGTCAACCACCTCGTTAGCCAACCGGTCATCCAGACCGGTCCAGCGCATTACTGTATTGGCGCGATCATGGACAATCGCGCGAATGACATATTCGTTGGCGTCAAGCGTTCGATAAGCCCACTTGATCGTTGAATCGATCAGCGGCCCGTGACGGTTTTCGGCCATTACCGATTCCAGGATTTGCCCCATCGGGGTCGCCAGATCGAGTTCCTTTGCCTGTGTTTTCACGGCGCCTTTAAACATGCTGCCCAGCCTGTCCTGGTCAAGCGAGCCGATAATGTCACCGATCAGTCTTGACGCCCCCATGCGCAACCGCCCCTGCCCTCCACTCGGCGACTTCAGGAACCGTCCGACACCGCCGGCCAGATCAACACCGTGCATCCGCTGTGCCACGATGCGGGAAATCAGGAAATTTTTCTTGAGGAAGTTTGCTAGCGTATCGCCAATCCGATCCTTGTTACGCGGTATGATCGCCGTATGCGGGATCGGTAGCCCCATCGGGTGACGAAACAGGGCGGTCACGGCAAACCAGTCGGCTATACCGCCGATCATCGCCGCTTCCGAAAAAGCGCGGACGAAGCCGAGAGCAGGATGTACCTCCTCATAGGTTTTGGACGTGAAATAGATCACCGCCATCAGAACCAGCAAACCGGTCGCGATAATCTTCATATCGCGGCCACCATTATTCATATCCGCTAGGATTGTGGATGGACCAGAAACCGGATTGCTATTCGACGTGGGCGCCAATTTAGAAGAAAGCGGCTTCACTCGGCTGGCTGAACCTTTGGCTTGTCATCCGCGTCATCACCTGGGTCGAAAGTGAGCAACGTCTTGCGCAGCCATGGGCCAACGCGGCGCTCAAACCCATCAGCAAGACTGAAGCCGGCTGGAACAATTACCAGAGTCAGAAGCGTGGATACGATCAATCCGCCGATCACCACCGTACCCATGGGCGCGCGCCATGCACCATCGCCAGACAGTGATAAGGCGGTTGGAACCATACCAGCAGTCATTGCCACGGTCGTCATGACAATGGGCTGTGCACGCTTGTGGCCAGCATCCATAATGGCTTCGAATTTCGGAATCCCTTTGTCCATCTCGATCAGCGCAAAATCAATCAGCAATATCGAGTTTTTACTGACAATCCCCAGCAGCATTAAAACGCCGATCAGCACCGGCATCGACAATGGCTGACCGACCAGCCAAACAAGGAAGATACCGCCGAGCGGCGCCAACGCCAATGAACCCATGTTCACCAGTGGCGACATCAGACGTTTGTAAAGCAAGACCAGTGTGGCAAATACCAGAAGCACCCCGGCAACGAGTGCGATCTGGAAGTTTTCCAATAATTCCAATTGCCATTCTTCATCCCCGAAAGGCGCATTGGAAACACCAGTTGGCAGATTCTGCATGATCGGCAATTTGTTGATGGCGATCATTGCCTCGCCCTTTACAACATCTGGAGCAAGGTCAGCGCCAACAAATGTCCGGCGGTTCTGATTATAGCGCTGGATTGCCGTTGGACCGGATCCAAAACTAACCTTCGCCACCCGACTTAAAGGTACGGTGCCGCCACTCGCAGTGGGAATAGGCAGGTTCTCAATCGTAGTCAGATCGGTGCGTGATTCTTCCGGCAGCATCACGCGGATTGGAATCTGGCGGTCTGACAATGAGAATTTCGCCGCATTTTGATCAATCTCTCCCAATGTCGCAATGCGGATCGTTTGGCTGAGCGAAGATGTCGTCACACCCAGTTTGGACGCAAGCCCGGTATAGGGCGTGATCAGGATTTCTGGCCGGCTAAGGTCTGCATTAATGCGCGGAGCCACGATGAGGTTAACATCCTTCATCTGTTCGACAAGCTCTACAGCTGTTTCATCCAGCAATTTGGGATCGGAGCCAGTTAGCATGATCGAAATGTCACGGCCTGTACCGCCGCCGCCGCTTTGTGACTGAAAAGAAATACGCGCATCGGGTATCTGTTGAAGAAGCGGAGCCATGCTGCGTTCAAATTCAATCGACGTTTTGTCACGTTCTTCCTTGAAGTTTACGAACACGGTCGCATTGGTTTCCCGAACACGCGTCAAAGCTCGTTCCACCTCAGGTTGCTCATACATAAGCTCAGAAACCTGATCAGCAATTTTCTCAGTTTGCTGAAGCGTGGTGCCGGGCACGACCTCAATCTGAACGCGGCTCGAATCCTCGTTAATCGTAGGCTGGAATTGCCCGGGAACGGACGCAAATAGTATAATAGTGATGATAAAGGCAAAAAGCCCCAGGCCCATCATCCATATCCGGTGATCCTGACCACGTGCACGGAAACGCGTCGCACGGTAGTGATACCATTGCGCAAAATTGGTGCTGACCGCTTGTATGACGAATGGAATGATGAAGGCCATCAGCCAGGCAGCAGCGAAGCCTGCGACGATACCGACCAGCAAACTGATAAACGCGCTAAAGAATACACTTGGTAATATTTCAGCCAAAAAGCTGTTGACCATGTAGCCCGTCGCAAAAGCGGAACCGACAAATGTCAGAGTGATCAGGGTAAAAAGTAGAAACCCGATCAGATATTGCCACCAGGAAATTTTTACCGGGGTCAGATCGCGTCTAATCTCATCAGCTTTCGACTGATCCAGACACCAATTCAGCAAGCGCAAATACCGATCCATCCAAACGCCTTCACCATGTTCGGCATGGCCTTTGGATTGCAGGAAATAGGCGGCAACCATCGGTGTGATCATCCGCGCAACCGCCAGACTCATCAGCACAGAAATTACGACCGTAATCCCGAAATTCTTGAAGAACTGTCCCGAAATACCGGGCATTAAGCCCACTGGCAAGAACACCGCGACAATACAGAAAGAGGTTGCAACAACGGGCAGTCCAATTTCATCCGCCGCGTCAATAGAAGCCTGATAAGCGGATTTACCCATCCGCATATGGCGCACGATATTCTCAATCTCCACAATCGCATCATCAACCAGCACACCGGCCACAAGGCCAAGCGCGAGAAGCGACAGGAAGTTAAGATTGAACCCCAGCAGGTCCATGAACCAGAAAGTCGGTATGGCGGACAGCGGAATGGCGATGGCAGAAATAAAAGTGGCCCGCCAGTCGCGCAAGAACAGGAAGACCACAACCACAGCCAATAGCGCACCTTCCATCATGGCTAGCATAGAGCTCTTATACTGGGTCTTGGTATAATCGACGCTGCTGCCAAGACGGATGAATTCGACACCGGGATTTTCTTCGGTGATGCTGTCCATAATCTCGATCGCATTGTCATAGACGGTCACGTCGGATGCCCCGCGAGCACGCGACATCGAGAAATTCACGACCTCCACGCCTTTGACCTTGCTGATGGAACTGCGCTCGCCAAAGGAGTCGGTTACATTAGCAACTTCGCTTAATTTTATGGTCTGGCCATTGCCCAGGGAAATCTGGGTCTGGGACAGAGCATAAGCATCTTCCGCATTGCCCAGAACGCGAACCGATTGCCGTGTACCGCCAACCTCGGCCCGGCCGCCCGCGGCATTGACATTGACCTGCCTCAGGACGTTGTTGATCTGATTGGCGGTCACGCCCAACGCCTGCATCCGGTCCGGTTTCAGGATGACCCGGATTTCCCGGTCAACACCGCCAAACCGGTCGACCTCGGCCATCCCCTCGACAGTCAGCAGCCGCTTCGCGACAGTATCGTCAACGAACCAGCTCAATTGCTCTACCGTCATGTCATCGGCCTTCACTGCGAAATAGGCAATAGGCCCGCCCGCGACATCAACCTTTGCGATTTGCGGTTCCAATATCCCTTCGGGCAAAGAACCACGCGCCTGGTCAACGGCATTCTTTACCTCATTCACAGCGTCGTTTACATCAGCGCCAATTTCGAACTCGACAAAAGTTCGGCTGTTACCCTCACTGGCCGTGGAACTGATATTCTTGACGCCGCTGATGGCGCGCACAGCCGCCTCAATCCGCTGGGTAATCTGGTTTTCAATTTCCGTCGGTGCCGCGCCTGGTTGGGAAATCGTCACCCGAACAGCAGGAAATTCAACATCAGGGTTATTCACCACATCCATGCGGTTGAAGCTCAACACACCCGCAAGCAACAGAGCTGTGAACAGCACTAGCGGAACAACAGGATTGCGGGTTGACCATGCGGAAATATTGCGAAGGTTCATGGCTTAATCTTTCACGCCGCCTGATCTTTTTCGACCACGGGTTTAACCGTTTGACCAGGGTTAAGGAAACCCGCCGCTCTAAGTACAACACGTTCTGCTCCGTTCAAACCCGCAGTTATCGACAATCCAGCTGCAGAAACCGAGCCAATGGTGACATCCCGGCGAACAACTTTATCGTCTTTGCCAACAATATAAACGAAGCTGCCTTTGCTATCATTCTGTACCGCTGACTCCGGCAGAACAGCCGCCTGAGATGATCCGCTTCTAATCCGTGTACTGGCGAAACCACCTGGGCGAAGTGCGCGGTCATAATTCAATGCTATTTTTGCAGTACCCTGACGTGAATCGGTATCAATAGTTGGAGAGATTTGCCAGATTTCACCGGCTAGGACCTTGTCCGTTCCAACAGGGATCACTTCAGTGCTTACGCCAACGGACACATTGGCCAGATCACTCTCACTCAGCTGCGCCTGCAGTTCCATTTCGCCATTTTGCGCCAGGCGAAACAAAATACCGCTGCCCGGACTGACTGTTTGCCCCACCTCGACATTGCGTTCCAGAACAAAGCCGCCCTTTGGCGCCACTATATTGAGGAAGTTATTCCGTGCCCGGCTTTCACCAAGCTGTGCCTGCGCCACTCGCAACTGCGCGACATTTGAATCGCGCGTGGCCGTAAGTCTGTCGATATCAGCTTTTGAGATAAATCCGCGCTCGACGAGCTTGGCCGCACGGTCAAGATTGGCTTGGGCCAGATTCAAATCGGCCCTAGCCGACGCAACCGACGCTTGTAATCTTGCGATCTGCTGGTTCTGGACCGAGCGATCAATGCTTGCCATGACCTGCCCCTGTTTTACCCAATCTCCGGCATCCACGTAAACCTGCGTCACCCGGCCACCTTCTCCGACCACACCGACCGGGATTTCCCGGCGTGCTGCCAAGGTGCCAGTTGCGTTGATCGTGCGAACAACGTCCCTTTTACCGGGAATCACAACCGTGACGACGGGGGCCTGGTTCTCTGCAGGAGGAGTGTCACCTGCACCGAAGAAAAACTGATAGGCAACCGCTGCCAAGACAATCGCCGCTATTACAGCGGCAGCGATAATCAAAAGTCGTTTGTTACGATCTTGATTGTCGTCTTCCAGGGTCGAGACATCAAGGTCTTCGCCGGCAATTTTCGATTCATAGTTCATATTCAATACTCGTCAGCCGATCTTTATCTTATTTTTGCGCTGCAATATATAAAAAGAATCGCCAAAACTAGGCGAAAACGGAAATTTCTATATTTGGTGTATTATATCAATAAGCCAGTGATCACAAGCCCGAACAATCGCTTAAATTAAACGCTGTTACCAAGCCGTTGCCAAATCGCAACATCCACAAGTTTTTATCCAAAAAAAAGGCCGACCCAGATGGGTCAGCCCTCTGTTTTATATGAGAAAATATCTTATCGCTAGCGGACACGGCCACGCTTGATCAAATTTACGATACCAAGCAAGACGATAGCGCCGCCAAAAGCGACCAGCAAAGTCATGGGGCTAAACGGGGCATCCCGCAGATTTGATGTACCTCCGGTAAAGAAGCTGAACAGCCATCCGCCCAACATAGAACCAACACAACCTACCACGACGTTCCAGAATATCCCCATCGAGGCGTCCCGGCCCATCACTATGCTGGCCAGCCAACCGATAATACCGCCCATCACCAGTGCAATGATAAAATTGATCATACTTCCCTCCTGATCTGTTTTGACCCAAATCCAGGCCCGATCAGGCAATCTTATACAAATGCTTGCTCAAAACCAGAAAATAGTATGGGAAAGGCCCCGGAAACAGTTTTCCGAGGCCTTCCACCCATTAAATTTTATGATTAATCCTATAGGCGTTACAGACGACTGTACCAACGCCGTGATTAATTTCTCTGCCTAGTATTTCTGCTGGCGCTCATAAAGATCGCGATAGTGCTGGATGCGTGTAACGCGCAAACCGGGCATGCCGGACCGGTCGACGGCACGCTGCCATGAAGCAAATTCCTCCAATGACAGGCTGTAACGGTCGCAAACCTCATCAACCGTTAAAAGACCGCCATTTACCGCCGCAACGACTTCTGCCTTGCGCCGAACCACCCACCGGGTTGTGCCCGGGGCCGGCAAATCAGCTATAGTTAAAGGCTCACCCAATGGGCCGACAACTTGTGCTGGTTTAATTGTTTGGTTCTCGATCATACTACCCTCAAAATACGCCTTGCGGCTTTTCACTCTACGTCCAACTGTTTTTACATCTTTAGACATAGAGTTTTTCAAACTACTAAATCACCAAGGTAAAGAACGCGTTCATATTTGCTTTTGCGTTTCATCTCCGGACGATTTTTCACGCAAAAGATCCGGCCGGAAATGACCTCTTTCAAATATGCGTGCGCTTTTTGAAAACAGGCTTCTTTTCGGAAGCTCGCCTGCAAAAAACTTGATCCGATCTTCCATCAATCCCCTGCTGCCGTGCACTGGTTTCACGGCAACGCCGCCACGTCGTGCAATATAGGCACGAGCGGAAGGAGACAGAGTCTGACGCGCGATCGCATGCGCAATCAGCGCGTCATGCGCGCTGCCTGCTGGTGCATCCGGTTCGGCACTGGTCTTTGCCAGACCCTTGTGAGGGAAGTTCATTTCCATGAGCAGCCTTCTAGCAACGAAGATATAAACATCCGTAAAGGCGATGTTCACTAGGTCTTAGGACTGGTTAAGCAAATCTTCCTTTCAATTCGCATTTTCGTCCCAATATGAACCATAGCGCGATTTTGAGCAGGTTTTTGGCGGGAAATTTCCACTATACTGGCGCTCTGCGCGGTTCATCGTTAAGGCACGTGAGATTATGACTGACCGAATCAATTCTGAATTTCAGCTCGGAGACGACCTGACCGGCAAGCGCATTGTGGTTGCGATGTCCGGCGGCGTCGATTCGAGCGTCGTCGCCGCTCTGGCTGCGCGTACGGGCGCAGAGACTATCGGTATCACTCTGCAGCTTTATGATCATGGCGAAGCGGTCGGCCGTGTCGGCAGTTGCTGCGCTGGACAGGATATTCGAGACGCACGTCAAGTCGCCGAAAAGCTGGGCATTGCCCATTATGTTTTTGATCACGCCAGTCGTTTTCAGGAGTCGGTGATGGATGTCTTCGCCGATGAATATATGGCCGGACGCACTCCGATCCCATGCGTACAGTGCAATATGGGCGTCAAATTTACCGACCTACTCAATCTTTCGCGCGAGCTTGGCGCTGACTGCCTTGCCACCGGCCATTATGTCCGGCGCGTGATGGGCGAAGATGGTTCCGAACTGCACCGCGCAATGGATCCTGCGCGGGACCAGAGCTACTTTCTGTTCGCTACGACACAGGATCAGCTGGACTATCTGCGCTTTCCGCTTGGCGACATGCCTAAAGATGAGGTGCGCGAGATCGCCAAGGAAATGGGCCTTGCCGTCGCCTTCAAACCGGATAGTCAGGACATCTGCTTCGTGCCTGATGGTGATTACGCCAAAGTCGTACGCAAACTGCGCCCTGAAGCCGATGATGATGGCGAGATCGTCCACATCGATGGCACCGTCATGGGGCGGCATAAGGGTCTGATCCACTATACAGTAGGTCAGCGCAAGGGACTGGAAATCGGCGGACAGGCCGAGCCTCTTTATGTCATTCGTCTCGAACCGGAAACCAAACGCGTCTTTGTCGGGCCGAAACAGGCTTTGGCAGTGGCGTCAGCGACCTTACGTGATATCAACTGGATTGGCGGCGACTTTGAGGGACCTATGCAGGTCAAGGTCAGATCCATGGCTAAACCTACCCATGCACGATTGGAAGGCGATACGCTGCGCTTCCACAATCCCGAATATGGCGTATCCCCGGGACAGGCGGCGGTCTTCTATCATAAAGATCGCGTACTCGGTGGTGGCTGGATTGAGAAAACCGGTGCGGTTTCCCAGCAATGGTTGGCCGCTGCCACGGTCTGAACGGTCGCTTAGTCGGCTTCAGCCTCAGGCAGGATCACACAGCCCCAGCCTTCACGAAATTCAGCGGTGGCCGATGCCAGCAATGGGACTGATGCAGTGACGCGGCGCTTCTCGTCATCCAGCGACAGACTGATCACTTCCATCCCCGGTTCAAAATCCTTCTCGCAGTCAGTCAGATCACGCCCGCCTATATAGTGACAAGAGCAGGCGACACGGGCACCATAAGCCGTTCCGATACCAAGCTGCCCTTTGATGAAGCTATAATTATAGGCAAATACAGCGGCCAAAATCAGGATGAACAGCACAAGTACATATAGCGCCACTCGGCCTTTGCGGCTTTTGGGCTGGGATGTGGTTTCGGGATTCTTATTTACGGTTGCCATAGCTGCACCTATTGGTGCAACGCATGCTTATGTACAAGATTAAAATCACCGCCCTGTCCGCCCTTGCTCTTGCACTCTCTGGCTGCGGGGCCGCCAGTGAGCCTGCCGCAGCGCCGCCCAAAACCGCCGAAGAGCTTGCCTATATTACGGACGCCAGCCCAATTCCGAAGGCCCGGCTGGACGCGGCGATTTCACCATTGTTCGAAGACCCGGCCATGGCCGAGACCCGCGCCGTGCTGATCATGCACCGCGGAGAGATTATCGCCGAACGCTATGGCGAAGGTTATGATGAGGACACACGCTTCATCAGCTGGTCGATGGCGAAATCCTTTACCGGTGCGCTGATCGGCTTTCTGGTTGCCGACGGCCGACTGGTGCTGGATGATCCGGCCCCGGTCCCCGCCTGGCAGCGGCCCGGCGATCCGCGCGGCGACATAACCCTGCGCCAGTTGATTCATATGTCATCGGGGCTTGATCATACCGAAGTGCCGGAAGAAGGCGGCGCGACCGTGTTCGAAGCAGACACCAACCGCATGCTATTTCTAGACGGCGCAGCAGATGCAGCGGGCTATGCCGAAGCGCGCCCGATGGAAGCGGAACCCGGCGCGAAATTCGAATATAGCACGGCGACCAGCATGATCCTGGCCGACATCATCACACGGACATTGACCAAGAGCACCGACCCCGAGGTGCGCCGAAACACGGCCATGCGTTTCATTCGCGGGCGCCTGCTCGAACCGCTGGGCATGGACGGCACGTATTTCGAATTTGATGCCAATGGTACATTTCTGGGTGGCAGCATCATTCAGGCCAGCGCTCGCGACTATGCCACATTCGGTGAATTTCTTCGCAATAATGGCGCGCGCAAAGGGGCTCAGCATCTCCCCGTGAGCTGGGTCCAGTTCATGCGCACATCCTCGGCCAATGACCCGGCTTATGGAGGGCATATCTGGCTGAACAAGAAACGCCCGGAAGGCCGCAATCAAGTGTTGTTCCCCGATATGGCCCCCGACACGGTGTTCGGCGCCCTTGGCCATCTGGGTCAACAAATCATCGTATCACCGGAACAGAAGCTGACGGTTGTCAGGCTGGGCAAAACGCAGGATGATGTAAACCGGCCTATGAGTGATCAGGTCGGGCGGATCGTATCGCTGTTCCCAGTCAGCAAATAGAACAGTTTATAAACGAAACTGCCCCTCAACCACGGTCGCGCATTTGCCGCCAAGCCAGGCCTTTTCGCCATCCAGACGGCAATGCACATAGCCGCCGCGACTGCTGGCCTGATAGGCGGTAAAGCTGTCCCGGCCCAGTTGCTTTGCCCAATAAGGCGTCAGCACAGCATGAGCCGAACCGGTGACACTATCTTCATCAACCCCGCCGCCAGGGACGAAGACACGGCTCAACGCATCCGTATCCTTGCCTGGAGCGGTGCAGATAAATTGTTCATTCCCCAAAGCAGCCAACGCCTTCAGGTCCGGTTTTAACGCCAGAACCTCATCTGCGGTCTCATAGCGGATGACATTGTACCGGCCTTCATGAAACTGGGTGTCGATCGGCGTCCCGCCAACCAGAGCAACAATATCAGCCAATGTTTTTGGTGATGGTGGATAGGCAGGCAATTCCAACGCATAGCCGTCACCGTCCCGCATCATTGTGAGTATACCGGCTTTACGGGTCCGAAAGGTGACCTGGTCCATATCCGGATTTTGCGACAGGATGATATGTCCACTGGCCAGTGTCGCATGACCGCATAGCGCAATCTCTACCGTCGGCGTGAACCAGCGCAGTTCATAATCCGCTTCGCCGGTTGCATCGGGCAAATAAAATGCGGTTTCCGCAAAATTATTCTCTTCGCCAATTGCTTGCAGCACTTTGTCATCCAACCAGCTTTCCAGCGGCATCACCGCCGCCTGATTCCCGGTAAAGGGCCGGTCAGCAAAAGCATCGACGTGGTAATAGGGCAATGTTTGAGTGTCACGGGTCATGGGTAAAGCATTCCTTCGATCCAGCTTTCATCACTATCATTGGTCCGCATAAAGGTCCGCCGTTCGTGCAGGCGATGCTCTCGGTCCTGCCAGAACTCAAACCGCTTAGGCACAAGGCGATAGCCCGACCAATGTGGCGGACGGGTTACGTCCTGCCCATCAAAACGGGCCTTCATCTCTTCATAGCGCGCTTCAAAAGTCGCACGGCTGTCCAACGGTCGCGATTGATCCGATGCCCAGGCACCCAATTGTGAATCCCGGCTGCGCGTCGCGAAATAGGCGTCAGCAATCTCGTCAGATACAGTTGACAGATTACCTTCAATCCGGATCTGCCGGCGCACGCTTTTCCAATGAAATAAAATCGCCGCTTTCGGGTTGGCTGCAATATCCGTGGCCTTCCGACTTTCTTGATTGGTATAGAAAATAAAGCCGTCGCGATCATATCCTTTGAGCAGCACCATTCTCGCCGCTGGCTGGCCGTTGGCATCGGCCGTTGCGATGGTCATCGCATTGCTGTCATTCAGCTCGGTTTCGCGAGCCTCGTTATACCAAGTGTCGAAGATAGAGAAAGGATCGGATGTCATAGGACCGCCTGTATCAGGGTGGTTGCACGCAGGAAAGCCATTGATTTCCGTTTCTGTGCCATCTCCCGATATTTTAACCGTCCCCCCTTCAAAAAACCACCGAATGACCGTTCAATGGTTCAGGACCAACAATATGGACAAGACGATGCCTCAGTTACAAACGACCGATGATCTTCAAATCGCACCACCGTGCCACAGGAAAAATCCACGAGAAGCTGTTGAGGCCAAGATATTTATCAGGCAGGCGAATTCACAGTTGTTTCGCACCACCCTCTCGGACTTGTCCGTTTCAGGCTTCAGAATGACGAGCTACACTGACCTTGACCCCAAGAAACCGGTTTATATCCGGCTGCCTGGAATCCAGACACTGAGTGCCATGATCAAGTGGAACGATTATCAGGACTATGGGTGCGAGTTCAGAAACGAACTGCACCCCGCTGTGCTGGAACATCTGTTGAGTAAGCTGCGAGCATTTCAGTAGCACGTCGAGAACTGATCAGCACATCTTACAAGAGCTATTGCGCTTCCCCGGTCTTGTCATATTTCAATTCCAGATAGCGGCCCCGGATCGATAGATTATCGATGTCACCCTTCGCTATCTGTTGCGTGACACCGGAAATTTCTTTTTCGATCAACGAAAGACCACTGACCAGCTGTTCATCCGGTGATTTTCCGGAATCGTTGCTTTTCGTACGCATGGACGCTGGTATAGCGCGATAGCCCGAGATCAGTTCTGGCAGATGCTCACCCATCAGCTTACGCACTTCATAAGCGGCCGGTTCCGCTTCATCGAGCTTTTGCAGCTGCGGCGACAGCATGTCGAGCTGCGTACCGATATCATTGACAATCTTCACTGCTGGCGGAGGCAATAGAGGCCGCTGTGATTCCAGCCATATCTCGGTTTTCCCTGCCAGCGTTTTCAAATCAGACTGCACCAGAGTGTCGGGCGTCGGGATTTTCATCTTGGGAAATTTCATCGCTGCCCAGATACCGCCTGCAATCAGCCCAGCCGAAATCATAACGCCCCAAAAACCGATACCGTTCAATATCCCGCCGACAACACTGGCGCCGACAAGCACACCGGCCGTGACCATAGCGGCCCGTACAAGCTTCTTTCGAAAATAGCCACGTTTCAGGCCTCTCGACCGCTCACCAATTGATTCCGCAAATTTATAACTGCGATAATAATTCGCGGCATTGTCGTAAATTTGCTGATTGCTTTCGCTCATACGCCTTATTCCTCAAGCGCGCTCAGCGGGTTTTCGGAAGGCGCTTCGAGAGCGGCTTTATCCTGCCCCTCGGCGCGGGCGATATAGCCCTTTGACTTCTCAATTTCTCCTGACAGGCTGTTGACGGTGGTTTTCATATTTTCCAGCGCCTTGATCTTGAAAGTGTCGATATTGTCCATCGTATCATAAACATTCTGGAAAGCGCGTTGCAGCGTCTCGAGCGGAATGGTCGCGGATGCTGCTTGCTCGTGTATCTGCGCCGTCTGGTTTTTCAACATATCGCCGGTGCTATCGATAATACCCGCTGTCGTTGTATTCAGCGAGGTGATCTGGTCGAGTACCAGCTTCTGATTGGTGAGTGCCTGAGCGACCGTAACGCCGGTACGCAGCGCGCTAACGGTTGTGGTGCTGGCGCGGTCCACACCTTTGACCAATTCGACATTGTTTTTCTTCACCAGATCGAGCGCCAGATAACCTTGCACCGTGACGGCCATCTGGGTCAGCAAATCCTGAGTCCGCTGACGCACATAGAAAAGCGCACTTTCCCGGATCGCTTTAGCCTTTGCAGGATCAGTAGCATCCAATTCGGCCGCTTTGTCTTCCAGCCGCTGATCCATGACTTTAGACACATGGATCATCTGCTCGAGCCGGCCCATCGCCGCCCACAGATTTTTGCGCTCCACATCAATCGCAGCATTATCCATCAGCAATTCGTCTTTACCGCCCTGCAAGCGAGAGAGAATAGAGGAGATATGACCTTGCGCGCTCTTATAGCCATCAAAATAGTTGCGTAGCTTGGAACCGAAAGGAATGATCCCAAATAGCTTGCGCGGTGCCAATAAGTTACCGCGTTTACCAGGATCAAGGTCTTCCACGGTCCGGCGGAGTTCCGTCAGGTCAGCGCCAATGCCCGACTCTTCATCCATGGTACGGATGGGCCGATCCAGAAAGCGGTTGGATTGGCCCGCCGCATCGGCAATCTCCTTGCGGCCCATATTGGTGATCTGGTCAACTTTCTTGCCAAATTCCGGGCTGTTTTCATCTTCCGCAACGAGGTCGTCGATAAAACTGTCTACTTTCTCTTCCAGTTTTGACTTTACTTCATCACCCACCGGCACCAGCCCGGCTGCCTTTGTTGGTGACACGGCTACAACCGGATCAGGCGGGGTCAGGGTCAGGTCTTCGGTTGCGGTAATCGTCTCGGTCGCCATTGGCTCAGTCTCCATATAGCTGTCTCTAGTGCAGCGCTCCCATCATAAATGGATGCAAATGCACCACTTTTCAAGCGTTTCCACGCTGTATTATAAAAATAATACAGTTAACGGGGAATTGCGCTTAGCGCCTCCAGTGTTTCCAACGGCTTGACCGAGATGTGGGCTATTATCCCCGCAGCGCTTTTTCAACGTCGGGCACTATCCGCTCGACGATCACATCTATGCCTTCAGCATTCGGATGAATGCCATCGGGCAAGATCAAATCAGCCCGACCGACCACGCCGTCCATGAAAAAAGGATAGAGGCTGGCTTCATATTTCTTCGCAAGCGCAGGATATATAACATTAAATTGATCGCTAAATTCCTTACCGAGATTGGGCGGAGCCAACATACCCGTCAGCATCACGGGGATTTCCCGATCAGCAAGCTTTTGAACCATCGCTTCCATATTGGCCCGTGTCTCCAAAGGTTTCAGTCCACGCAATAAGTCGTTACCGCCAAGGCCAAGCAAAACGAGGTCCGGTTTTCTGGACAGGCTATCGAGCACAAAATCCATTCGCCGCAGGCCGGCCGCCGATGTGTCGCCTGAAACGCCGGCATTGTGAACTTTCACGTCCTGACCAGCGTCATTAAGAGCTTTCTGCAGCTCTGGTGCAAAACCTTCATCCGGTGCCAAACCATAGCCTGCATAAAGGCTGTCACCGAAAGCCACGATAAGTGTTTCTGCTTCCGCCGCAGGAGCTTCAGAGCTATCGCTAACCACTTGCTGCTGCTGAACTGGTGCGGAATTTTCCTCCGCTGCCGGGCCACAAGCAATCAGAAGTTGAAGAATTGCAAAGCAAAACCCATATGTCATAAACCTGTTCAACATCGGATACACCTTCCCACCATGTTACAAAAAACCGCCGCAACCAGCGACGCCGCTAAATCCAAGTCTCATATTGCCATTGATGCGCAAAAAGTCACCCTCTCTTTGGGAGAAGGCGACGCAAGGGTGAATATTTTGAAAGGGATTGATCTGTCGATCGATTCCGGCACCACCGTTGCCTTGCTGGGCCCATCCGGATCCGGAAAATCGTCTCTAATGGCGATCTTGTCAGGCCTTGAGCGCGCCACTGGCGGTACAGTGAATATCGCGGGAGCAGATTTTGGTAAAATGAACGAGGATGAACTTGCCATTGCACGGCGCGGACGGGTGGGCATTGTCTTGCAAGCCTTCCATTTGCTGCCCACGATGAGCGCACTGGAAAATGTAGCAGTGCCGCTAGAGCTTGATGGTCAGGAAGACCCCTTTGCGATTGCGGCGAGTGAACTAGAGGCGGTTGGGCTTGGCGACCGGCTCGGCCACTATCCCACCCAGTTGTCCGGCGGAGAGCAACAACGGGTTGCAATTGCGCGCGCTATGGCTTCACGCCCCTCCATTATTTTTGCCGATGAACCGACGGGCAATCTGGATGGAGCAACTGGTGAAATCATTATCGAGCTTTTGTTCGAGCGTCAGAAAGCCAGCAACGCCACATTGCTGATGATTACGCATGATCCGGAACTCGCCAAGCGCTGCGACCGCATTATCGAACTGCGTGACGGCATGATCGAGAAAGACAGTGCAGAAAAGCCTGCCGAGTCATGAGTGCCAGCCTTTCCAAAGCCTGGACCATTGCCCGGCGTGACTTACGCGGTCGCTTCGTTGGCCTGCGCCTGCTAATCGTTTGTCTGTTTCTGGGAGTCGCCACACTGGCAGCCATTGGCAGTCTGACGAGCGCGATCACGGATGAACTGGCCAATCGCGGACAAGCCATTTTAGGTGGCGATCTGGAAATATCGGTCGCGCAGCGCGAAGCGTCAGCAGCAGAATTGGATACTCTAAAGGAGACGGGTGAACTGTCCGAAACTCTGCGCATGCAGGCCATGGCGCGCTTGCCAGACGGCAGCGACACGCAACTGGTAGAGTTAAAAGGTGTCGATGCCTCCTACCCTCTTTATGGCGATTTCATATTGGAAGACGGCACCAATGCGCCGCCACTCGGCCCAACCGATATTTATGTTACCCCCGCCCTGATACAGCGATTGTCGCTAAGTCTTGGCGACAAAATCGAATTTGGCGAAGCAGCTTTTACGGTTACGGGAGTCATTGGTGACGAACCCGACAGACTGAGTGAAGGTCTATCGCTGGGCCCGGTAGCAATCACCTCGCTGGAAGGCTTGCGCGCCACCAACCTTATACAACCGGGCAGTCTGTTTCAGAGCAAATATCGCCTGAAGCTGCCTGCGACTGTCGATCCGGCCGAACTTGGAGACGAGCTGGAGAAACAATATAAAAACGCCGCCTGGGAGGTAAAAACCCGCGACAACGGTGCTCCCAGCACAAGGCGTTTCATCGAACGTATGGGCCAGTTTCTGACGCTGGTTGGCTTGGCATCACTGGTCATTGCCGGCATTGGCGTCGGCAACGGTGTCGCCTCTTACCTGCGCGGCAAACAGAGTGCTATCGCGACGCTCAAGATATTGGGCGCGGACAGTGCGATGGTGTTTCGTATCTACATGTTCCAGATTCTGGCCGTCGCTTTGGTTGCGATACTGGCCGGGTTGTTTGTCGGGGCTATTGCGCCACTGGCCATTATTCAGGTCGCTGGCGATGTCCTGCCGATCAGACCCGAATTCGCGCTCTATCCACTGCCCCTCATCGTCAGTGCCGCCTATGGCTTGCTCATCGCCGTAATATTTGCCCTACCCCCGCTCTCACGAGCCAAACTTATTCCGGCGGCTGGACTGTTTCGGGGAGAAAGCCGATCATGGCGGGAAATTGACAAACCGACTTGGGTCGCCGTCACGCTGGCGGTCGCTGCGATCGTCGCGCTGGCTGTCGGGACCGGACGGGAGCCGATTTTCTCACTCGCATTCATAGGCGCAGCGCTGGGCATATTGTTGCTGCTTAGCCTACTTGGTATCTTGATCCGCTGGCTCGCAAGCAAATCGCCGCGCCCCAAACAACCGCTGCTGAGACTGGCCCTTACAAACCTTCACCGGCCTGGCGCACAGACAGGACAGCTTGTTGTTGCCTTGGGTCTGGGTCTGACACTCTTTGCCACACTTGCCGCGATCCAAACCAGTTTGACAAACGAAATCAGGTTCAGTGTTCCGCAGCAGGCACCGAATTTCTTTGTCCTCGATATTCCTGTAGAACGCGCTGATGAATTCAAGAACCAGGTAACCGCAGATGCGCCTGAAGCTGAAATCAATATCGTTCCAACGCTGCGCGGCATCATTACCGAATATGGCGGACAAGTCGTTGCCGAGCTGGATGAGATACCGGAAGGTGCCTGGGTTCTGCGCGGAGACCGCGGCTTGACCTACAGCGGAGAACTTCCGGAAGGCAGTGAAATCGCCGCCGGTGAATGGTGGTCTGCCGATTATGACGGGCCGCCCCTCGTATCAGTTGACGAAGAACAGGCGACTGCGTTGGGATTGAAAGTTGGTGACAGCCTGACCGTTAGCCTGTTGGGCGTTGAGATTAAATCTACCGTCGCTTCACTGCGCAGGATTAACTGGCAAAATTTCGGCTTTAACTATGTGCTGGTTTTCCCGCCTAACGTGCTGGCCAATACGCCGCATAATGTTGCCGCCACGATTCAACTTGATGAAACCAGGGAAAACAGCCTGCTGGGGTCATTGCCGCGCGAGTTTCCGTCCATATCAATGGTCAAGGTGAAAGAGATCGCATCGCAGATCGGCACGATACTGGACCAGATGGCAACCGCCATCGCTTCGGCTGCGTCAATAGCCATTTTTTCAGGGATAGCAGTACTGATCGGCGCTATCGCGGCCTCTCGCCAGTCGCGGGTGTATGACAGTGTTATCCTCAAACTCCTCGGCGCAACGCGGTCGCAGATATTGTCCGCACAGGCGATTGAATATGCGGTGCTCGCCTTGCTGCTCTCTGCCGTCGCCTTGGGTCTGGGTCTACTCGCCGGCTGGTTTGTTATCACGCAAATTTTTGAGTTTACGTGGCAACCTGACTGGAGCGTGGTGATGGTGACGTTGGGCCTCGGCGCTGTCGTGACTCTGGGCATCGGCCTGTTGGGTTCCATCCCGGTCCTGTCCGCGAAACCGGCGCGAGCCTTACGTGAACTCTAGGATTTCGAATTTTAGAGCTTAGATAGCCGGACCGCCAAGGGCGCAGACAGTACCAGGCTGGACAGATGATAGAATAGCAGAGGTATAAGCAAAAAACCTGCGGCTTCGGCAGGGAATAATATGGCCGCCAGCGGCGCACCAACGGCTATGCTTTTTTGCGCCCCGCCAAATAACAAGGCCTTTCGGTCATTTATGACAAAATCTGCAACCCCGCCCAGCAACCAAGCCCCACCAAATGCGAAGATCAGCAGCACAGCAATTGCGGCAGCGACGATCAGAAACTGATCACCGGGCACTTGCTGCCAGATTCCCGCTGCGACGGCACCCGAGAAAGCAACATATACGGCCAAGCTGATGGCAAGCTTGTCTGACCACCCCACAATATTACCATGGCGCGCCGCCCAAGGACGCGCCCAGCGTTGAATTAACTGCCCAATGACAAATGGCAACAACAGCATCGTCATGATTTTCACGAAAGAAGCGCCTGTGATAATGATGCCAACAGATTTGGCCAGCAGCGCGAAAAAGACCGGTGTGATAATGATCGATGACAGATTAACTGTCGCCGCCGCAACCACAGATGCCCCCACATTACCTTTGGCAATAGCTGTGTAGCTTGCTGCAGATTGGATGGTGGACGGCAAACAACCAAGGTACAGAAAGCCAACCGCTATCATCGGTGCGATATAGCCATCCAGAACCCAGGACATTGTAAGACCAGCCAGCACCATTGCGCCGAAAACAAACCCGAATACGGCTGATTGCAGGCGCCAATTGCGAAAGCCGGCCACCACTTCCTGCCGGTCCAGGCGGATTCCGTGAAGCAGAAATATCCAGAAGATACCCGCTGAAACCGCAAAGGCGGCGACAGGTTCAGCATCGCCAGTTACGGGAAATACGGTCGCCAAAAGGACGGAGCCCCCGAGCAACCAGATAAATTTGTCTATCAAAATCAGTCTAATGGTCTGCATTGCACAAAGCCAATGCGCTAGTGCGGTATCTGAAGCAAGCCCACAAAATATACGTTCGGGATATGGCCGGAAGTTTGGGCTAGGATCGAATTCGGTGCCAGATAGCCCGCGCCAGATCCACTGCCAGTTTGGGCGAGGCTTTGAACACAGTCGAAGGATGGCTTGCGAAAGCCCTTCCCAGCAGTTTCAAATCAAAATAATACCAGTCGGACAATATCCGTTGGACCAACGCTTCGGCACGCAGGGCTCTGTCATCGACATGGTCCAGTTCCCTTAGCAGCACTTTCGAAACCAGTTGCCGAATTTCCTTACTTCTTTGATCGGTCAAACTGCGATCATGTCGCCGGTAGAGGTAAAGATCAGCGTCCACCGGTACCATCTGAAAATGGTGCGCGGCTCGCATCCAGTAATCATAGTCCTCGGCGCCAAAAAGCTGTTCGTCATATCCTCCCAGCTTTTCTGTAACCTGACGGCGGTACAGAAAAGCGGCACCTACGGGGTTGCCGAACCAACGCTGTTTGATTGGCGGCGGAGGAACATAACGGAGAATGTTCTCTGCATCATCAATCACACTGTAACCCGCATAAATAACGTCCAGGCCCGGCTCATCCTCCATTTTTGCGACCAGCGTCGCGATCATGTTGGGGCGTAGGATGTTGTCGTCACTGGTCCAGCTGTGGAAATCCCCGCGAGCTTCAGCAAAGCCGCGGTTTAGCGTCGCTGGCAAACCCAGATTACGTTTATTGGTGCGATGCGACACCCGAGAATCAGCCTTAGCGTAATGCTCGATGATAGTGGCTGAACGATCCGTGGAAGCATCATCTATACAAATCAGTTCCCAGTTCGGATAATCTTGCTCAATTACAGACTTGATGGCTTCGTCGAGATATTTCTCGCCATTATAGATGGGCATTACGATAGTAACTATCGGAGAAGCCAAACTAGAAAATGTTCCGGACTGAGCCTTCATATACCATCTGTATTTTAAGTGGATGGAAGCTGGGCATATTTAATATGTCGATGGTGAAATGACACCTGTTATTTTCTTACTGCGGCGATAGACTTCATCAAACCCGGTTTCTGATGTTGCGGCGCAGCACGAAACAGGTTAAGGGCGCACGCAATATAAGGCGCGGCACAATAGCCCCCTTTCCTCTCTTACGGCAGAATTTGATATGTCTCTTCGCAATATTGCTATTATCGCGCACGTGGATCACGGCAAAACCACCCTTGTGGACCAGCTTTTCCGCCAATCAGGCACATTCCGCGACAATGAACGGGTCGAAGAGCGCGCCATGGACAGCAACGATCTGGAAAAAGAGCGCGGCATTACGATTCTCGCCAAATGCACCAGTGTCGAGTGGAAAGGCACGCGGATCAATATTGTCGATACGCCGGGTCACGCCGACTTTGGCGGCGAAGTGGAGCGTATTCTTTCCATGGTTGATGGCGTTATCCTGCTGGTCGACAGTGCCGAAGGCGCGATGCCTCAGACGAAGTTCGTAACCGGCAAAGCGCTGGCACTTGGCCTGAAACCCATAGTCGTCGTTAACAAGATTGACCGCCCTGATGGCCGTGCGGAAGAAGTGCTCGATGAAGTATTCGACCTCTTCGTCAATCTCGACGCCAATGACGAGCAGCTTGATTTCCCGTCACTCTTCGCCAGCGGCCGGAATGGCTATGCCGGCGACACACCGGAGGTACGTGAAGGTGACCTGGCGCCGCTTTTCGATAAAATTGTCGAGCACGTGCCAGAACCAGATGTGGACCCGGATGCTGATTTCAAATTTCTCGTTACCTTGCTCGACCGCGACAATTTTGTCGGCCGCATCCTGACTGGTAAAGTGGAAAGCGGAAAGATTGACCTGAACGCTCCCATCCATGCGATTGATATGGACGGCAATGTTGTTGAAACCGGCCGCGCGACCAAGATCATGGCTTTCCGGGGGCTGGAACGCGTTCCTGTAGAAAGCGCGAAAGCGGGTGATATCATCTCGCTCGCTGGCCTGACCGAAGCGACAGTTGCCAATACCATCTGTGATCCATCGGTCACCGAGCCCATTGCTGCACAGCCCATTGATCCGCCAACCCTGTCGATGAACTTTGCCGTTAACGACAGTCCTATGGCGGGCCGTGAAGGCGACAAGGTGACAAGCCGCATCATCCGCGACCGCCTGTTGCGCGAAGCGGAATCCAACGTGGCGATCAAAATCACCGAAAGTGATGAGAAAGACAGCTTTGAAGTCGCTGGTCGCGGCGAATTGCAGCTTGGCGTGCTAATTGAAACCATGCGCCGCGAGGGCTTTGAGCTTTCCATCTCCCGCCCGCGTGTTCTCTATCGTGAGGAAAATGGTCAGCGTCAGGAACCCTATGAAACTGTGGTTATTGACGTTGATGACGAACATAGCAGCACCGTCGTTTCGAAAATGCAACGCCGCAAGGCCGAACTGACCGAACAGCGCCCCTCAGGCGGCGGCAAAACTCGCCTGACCTTCTCTGCGCCGTCACGCGGCCTGATCGGTTATCATGGCGAATTCCTTTCCGACACGCGCGGCACCGGCCTGATGAACCGACTGTTCGAAAAATACGGCCCATATAAAGGCGTGATCGAAGGCCGTCCTGTCGGTGTGCTGGTTTCCAATGGTACCGGTACCGCCATGTCCTACGCGCTGAATGCACTGGAAGAGCGCGGCATATTGTTCATTGGCGGCCAGACCCCTGTCTACGAAGGCATGGTCATCGGCGAAAATGCAAAACCCGGCGACCTCGACGTCAATCCGATGAAATCGAAACAGCTAACCAACTTCCGTTCAACCGGAAAGGATGATGCCGTACGCCTCACCCCGCCAAAGATCATGACGCTGGAACAGGCAATTGCCTACATCGACAATGATGAACTGGTAGAAGTCACTCCAAAAAACATCCGCCTGCGCAAGCGCCATCTCGATCCCAATGATCGCAAGAAAGCAGCGCGCAAAGCGGAAGCGGCTTAGGTCCCAGAAGGCTCAACCACAAATATTTCGCCATCGGAATCAGCAAGGATCAGATTATTTTCCTGATCGGTTCCGATGGCAACTATTCCATCGATACTGCCAGCATCTGGTGCAAAATCTGCATTGAGCAATTCATAGCTTGATGAAGAAAGAGTTTCTCCCGGCTCCAGATCAGTATTGCGAACGGCCCATATGTTGCCGCTGTCGCGATCCGCGAAGATATATTTCCCTTGCAGGTTTACAACTGATCCCAGATGAATCACGCCTCCGATCACCGAACTTCCTTCCCGGTCACCATTGCCCCTCGCATATTCAGTGGCAGGTAAAATCAGGGGACCTGCACTGCTGCCCATAAATGGCGAGCTGCCTTCAAAAAATGGCCAGCCGAAATTTTCGCCACCGCTATCTTCCAGCAGATAATTAATTTCTTCAGCCAGCGAATCCCCTTTGTCTGCGAAATAGAAGCCATCACCAAAGCGAAATCCATTTTTGGGATCCTGCAAACCTAGCGCATAGACGAACCTGTCGCCTCCACCAGTGGCGAACGGGTTGCCGGGTGGAGTAAGAAATCTTATCGGCGTCGCGCCTGCGAACGGGTCCGGATTGGGCAGCAATCTGAGAATTTTGCCAAGTTGTGAATTCGGGTCTTGTGCAGCATTGGGATTGCCAGCATCTCCCACGCTTACATAGAGAACATTGCCGATCCCAAACTCAATCCAACCGCCATAGTTCACATCTGAATCATGAGGAATCGTAAGCTGCGTTCCGGTACCCTGTGGCAATTCCAAAGTCTGGCGCCTGATTTGACGAATGGTGATATCGCTGCCTGCGGTTCCGAATGGACCCGAGCGTTGAGCGGTTACAAAAGCCCAATAGGTGTCGTTCGCAGTAAAGCCAGGGTCAACTGTCAGTCCTAAAAGCCCACCTTCGCCTGTCGTGTTGACGTTACGAAGCGTCCGGTCGAGGCTTCGTGTGCCATCTATAGTGTCCAACTCATAGATGTTACCGCCCCGTTCCGTGACGAACACTTTCGTTTGATTGGGGATTTTTGCAATGGCCGTGACGTCATTTAAACCCGTTGTGAGTCTTCGAACACTGATACCTTCCCGATCGTTGTTGACCGTTACGGTTAAGTCGAGGGTATCGCTAGCGCTGCCGTCGCTAACCTGCACCGTCACTTGATAAACATTATCTTGATCGGCATCAGTGGGAAGTTCGAAATTTGGCGTGAGCACAAATCTTAAAGCGCCGTTGCCGGCAATAGAGAAGTCATCCGCATCGTCACCACCGGAGATCGAAAAGCTTAACACACCGCCATCAGCATCAGTTGCCCGTACCGTCAAAACATTGAATTCATTTTCCGTAACTGTTGCCGAGGGCGCTGTTGTAATTTGTGGCGGCGAGTTACCGCTGGGGGGGAGCACTACGGGTGACGAAGAATCGCCGCCGCCTCCACAGGCCGCCAATGAAAGAAAAATACCAGCGATAACAAAGTGACGCATAAGTAACGGCCCCCAATTTACAGATGGTATCGCTAGCTATGAAATATTGAGGATTCAAGGTAGTTTTGAGCATCTTGGTTATTTTTATATTGTCAAAGAAACTACTCACTCAGATTGAAACAAAATCATCATCGTTGACCGAATATGATCAATAGGTAGCTATTGCACGACAGGCCGGGATAGCTCAGTATCAATCCATGACAGTGTTTTCAATACAGCTTCACCGCCTGGGTTTCCTGTTGACGGTTTCGGCATTGCTCACAGCTTGTTCGGCCGACACCGCTACCAACGCCAAAATTGCGGATGATGATGACAATTGCCGTGACCATCCGCTAGCCTTGCAAGTTCTCGGCTCCGGCGGTCCGATAGCGGATGATCACCGTGCGGGAGCCAGCAACATCTTGTGGGTGGATGGCAAAGCCAAATTGCTGATCGATGCAGGCAGCGGCGCCTTTGTGCGTTATGGCGAGGCCGGGGTCGACTTTAACGATCATGATGCAATCCTGCTCACCCATTTACATGGTGATCATGCCAGCGGTCTTCCGGCCTTACTAAACAACGGCGCTTTTGCGAAACGATCGGCAGACCTCATGGTCGCCGGGCCAGCAGGAAATGATCAGTTTCCATCGACTAGCGCCTATCTTAGTTCTTTAATTGGCAAAGAAGATGGCGCTTTGCGTTATCTGCATCCTTATCTGGAAGACGATGACGCCCTACCCCGCTTGACAACCAAGGACATTAATGTCGGCAAAACCGGACTGCAAACCATCTGGAACGAGAACGGCCTGAAAATTGATGCCATCGCGGTTCATCACCTTGATGTACCGGCGCTTGCTTATGTCATTCGCGCCAAGGATAAAACTGTTGTCCTTTCCGGAGACCAGAGTTTCTTAAGCGAAGATTTTGTCACGGTGTTATCGGACACGAAACCCGATTTATTGGTGATGCACAATGCGATTACCATGGCTGATGGTCAGCCACGCGGCTTGCACCGTGATCCGAAATCCATAGGGGAAACCGCAGCAGCGCTGAACGCACAAACCTTGCTGCTGACCCATCATATGCAGCGCGCTTTATTGGCCCAAGACCAGGTCAACGCGGCGATTTCAGAAGACTATAGCGGGCCGGTACTCATGGCAGATGATCTGTCCTGCTACCCTCTATGATCAGGGAGGGATCTACACAGACGTCAGAACGCTAGTTTCTTCTCCGCTATCGGTATTTCCGCAGGATATCGA
Source organism: Parasphingorhabdus sp. (assembly GCF_059726685.1). Taxonomy (NCBI): domain Bacteria; kingdom Pseudomonadati; phylum Pseudomonadota; class Alphaproteobacteria; order Sphingomonadales; family Sphingorhabdaceae; genus Parasphingorhabdus; species Parasphingorhabdus sp. The sequence continues at coordinate 1,807,277 of NZ_AP041068.1, read as the reverse complement.
TGGCCATATGGGTTTACTGAGTGAAATAGGCGCTTGATTTTCACCATGGGCCGCTTAGGCTTCTGATATTACTAATGAAGAGGGGAATAATGATGGAATGGATGTTGATGCCGCTGAAACGCTATGCGGATTTTAGCGGGCGCTCTCGTCGCAAAGAATATTGGATGTTTGCCCTTCTGCAGGTAATCATCATTGTTGGACTAGCGATAATCGGTGGAGTTTTGGGCAGTTTCACACCAGATCCAGCTGGCTCCATGTCCACTGGCGGAACTTTGATGATTGCTCTGTTTGGCCTTTACGCGCTCGCAATTTTCATCCCCTCGCTTGCGGTGCAGGTACGCCGCTTTCATGATCAGGACAAATCTGGTTGGTTCGTACTTTTGGGATTTATTCCCTATGTTGGCGGTCTAATCGTTCTCGTGTTCATGTGCTTGGACGGAACCAAGGGCAAAAATCGCTTTGGCGACGATCCGAAGATGAGCGACAATGTGGGTGATGTATTCAACTGACCATCACGAGGGACCCTTTGGGATAGACCCTGTATAACTTGATTTTCGATAGGGTTGTGGCAAAGCGCCACAACCCTTTTTTTGGAGATACAGAACCATGACCGACACGCCTGACCAGCCGGAAGAAAAAGCCAAATCCGGCACGGACACACCGCCGGATCGCCTCGCGATCAATCCGCGGAGCAAATTTTACGGTGGTGAACTTCTCGAACGTGGCATCGGCATCAATTTTCGCGGGGATCGCAAACATAATATCGAAGAATATTGCGTGTCCGAAGGTTGGGTAAAGGTTCAGGCCGGCAAGACGGTCGATCGCAAGGGTAATCCGTTGCTAATCAAACTTAATGGCGAAGTCGAAGCCTGGTTTGAAGACCTTGGTGACGATGCGCCGATGATCAAGAAAGGCTCCTAGGAGCCCATAGCCAGCAAATGACACCCCAGCGCATCCAATATTTTATCGCACTGGTGTTCTTCATACTCGGCGGATGGGCTGCCCTGTTTCCGCAGCATGTCATCGACACGGTGTTTCTGCCCGAGTATCGCAGCGGCGGGCGGATATTGCCGTTCATGATGGCCTGTTTTGGTGCGCAGGCTTTGCTTGCAGGGCTATTCGCCGCTTTCGCCCGATTCACCGCGACAACATTTCTGGTCTACGGTATCGCGTTACTACCCTTTTTCGGATTCAATTATTATTTTACCTTTCACGACCCGGTGTTCACCCGCATGGGATTGATTGACGCTTTAGGTAATATCATCATGCTGGCACTCTGCTATGCGGGATGGCGACAGTCAAAGACGGCCGAACAGATCGAAAAACAAGGGAATTAAGCAATGGACTTTACGGACAAGATAGTCTGGATCACCGGTGCTTCTTCGGGAATTGGTGAAGCCTTGGCGAAAGCTTTTGCGGCACAAGGCGCGCATATCATCCTCTCCGGTCGCAGGGTGGAAGCTTTGGAATCCGTTGCCGCGGACATCTCGACCGACACACTACTGCTTCCTTTTGAGACGACCGATTATGATGCTCTACCTACCAAGGTCGCCGAAGCTCAGAATTGGAAAGGCCGCGTTGATGTGCTGGTCAACAATGCCGGGATCAGTCAACGCAGTTTGGCTCTAGACACAGATCCCAATGTTTATCATCAGATCGTCAACGTCGATCTGCTGGCGCCGATATGGCTCACGCAGTTGCTGCTACCGCACATGATTAGTGCAGGCGGCGGTCATGTCGTCGGGATCAGTTCTGTTGCCGGACGGATTGGCGTTCCGCTACGCACGGCTTATTGCGCCGCCAAGCACGGCTTAACTGGTTATATGGATGCCCTGCGTGCCGAAACCGAGACACGGCATAATATACATGTCACCAACATTCTGCCCGGCTCCATCCGTACGAACGTATCACGCAACGCCCTGACCAAGGATGGTTCGAAGCGTGACAAGTCTGACGCAGTAATCGACAATGGCATGGAGCCAGACGAATGCGCCCGACAGATACTCGAAGCCGTGACCAATAAAGTGCCGGAACTGATCATTGCCGAAGGCCCCGAGTTGATGCTGGCCCAATTGCGGCAAAGTGATCCGGAAAAGCTGTTTGAAATGACCGCCGGTCTAGGTGCGCAAATTGCCGAAAAGTATGAAGCCGGAGACGATGACTAATGGCTTTGGTGCTGCTTGATAAAGTCGATGGCGTTGCCACGATCACGCTTAACCGCCCGGAAGCCATGAACGCCTTGTCCCACGCTTTGCGGGGCGAATTTTTTGACGCCTGCGAAGATATTGGAGCAGATAGCAATATCCGCGCTGTCATTGTGACCGGTGCCGGAGAAAAGGCCTTTACGGCGGGTCTTGACCTTAAAGAGCTGGGATCATCCGGTCTTGGCGCTGCGACCGACCAGAAGCCGGCCAGCAATCCCTGCCGAGCGCTGGAGAAGTTGGATATACCGGTCATTGGTGCGATTAATGGGGTCGCTATCACCGGAGGCTTTGAACTGGCCCTTGCCTGCGATGTAAGGATCGGATCGACCCATGCCCGTTTTGCCGACACCCATGCACGGGTCGGGATCATACCGGGATGGGGCCTGTCACAGAAACTGTCGCGCTATGTCGGTTTGTCCCGCGCCTGTGAGTTGAGCTTCACAGGACAGTTTCTGGATGCTGAGACTGCTTGCAGTTGGGGGCTGATCAATCATGTCTATGCACCGGATGAATTGATGCCTGCTGCACGGGCACTGGCGGACGATATGGCGACGATCGAGCCGGGTTTTCTGAAGACTTACAAAAAACTCATATTCGATGGCTATGACCGCAATTTCAAAGACGCTATGGCTTTGGAAAAGCAGGTCACCGATGCTTATAATGACCATGTCAGTGCCGAAGAAGTCGAGCAGCGGCGTCTTGCCGTTATTGAGCGTGGTCGCGCTTTGAAAAGCTAGGCCTGCGCGCCCTTTATGAATGCCACAATCTGGGCTTGAGCCAATTTCGCTTCCCTAATCGGTAACAGCATCCAGACATGCTGCATCTCTTCTCCCACATGAAGTGCGACAGGAAAGCCTTGTGTATCCGCTTTCTCTTTCAGCCTTAGCGCATCGGCATACAGCAGATCATGGCTACCGGCGAAAATGGCAAGCGGTGGCAATTTATCGATGGCCGCGAAAAGCGGACTAACCGGAAAAACCGCCGGATCTTTACCTTCACCAGCCCAGAATTGACCAGCGGTCTGAGCGCCCTGTATCGAGAGCAACACATCGCGCTGCTCCAGCTCTCGCTGCAACGGATCGCTGACAGTTGCATCCAGCCAGGGTGAGAGCAGGATGATCTTACCCGGCATTGGCTTACCCTGATCACGAAGCATCTGCGCCAGACCGAGACTATATCCGCCGCCTGCGCTGTCACCCATTACGGTTATATTTTCCGCCCCATATTTGGCGACTGCTCGTTCATAAGCCCGCATAACAACAGGGTAGCTTTGCGACCAGTCATGCTCCGGTGCCAGCGGATAAAGAGGGACGGTCGCACTCGCTCCGGTCGCCCTCATCAGCTTTTTGATCATAGCCCAATGGACGAAAACGATACTGAAGGCATAGGCGCCGCCGTGCAGGTAGAAGATGTGATGTTTGCTCTTACCTTCCTTGGGTTCTATCTCATAAACCTTATGATTATCAATCTGATATTGGCTAATGTGTCCATGCTTTCTAAACCACTGCCCGGGCCGGGCTGGACCGTTTTTCCTGTCCCGCGCCAGAAACTTCATGCCGGTATCATAGTCTGCCAAACGCTGCTGCACCTTTAGCAAGCGTAGGACAAAATTTATCAATCGGGCGCGCTTGCTGATCACCCCGCATCAGCCTTAAGATCAGCATTGATGAAATCCGCAATCTGCTTGCGGGCTTTCTTGCCTTCCGGAATGGGAAACAGCATCCAGACATGTTGCATTGCTGGAAACTCGAAATAATCCAGCGGCATATCCACCGCGTCAGCTTTCTCTTTCAATTTTCTGGCGTCGGGCCAAAGCAAATCAAATGTACCGGTAAATACGGCAATTGGTGGGAGGCCTTCCAAAGCACCAAATAGAGGACTAACCGGCGGTATATCAACGGCTCCATTTTCTCCAGCCCACCATTCGCCTGCTGCACGAAGGCCACCAATACCCAATATGCGATCCTTCTTTGACAGTGCTGGCTGCATCGGATCGGTCATACTGACATCAAGCCACGGTGACAGCAGAATCATTTTATGCGGCATTGCCTTTCCCTGGTCCCGCAGCATCTGCGTCAGACCAAGTGCAAAGCCGGCGCCTGCGCTGTCACCCATGATGGTTATATTGTCTGCGCCCACCTCTTCGACCAGCGCGTCATAGACTGGCATCATCCAGTCATAGCTTTCTTTCCAGTCATGCTCCGGCGTCAAGGGATAGCACGGTGCCACAACAGTAGCGTCGGTCCGGTGCACCATCTCTGCCAGCAATGTCCAGTATCCAGGCTGGATATCCAGAACATAAGCGCCGCCATGAATATATAATATACGGCGATGACTCCCGGATTTTGGGGCCAATGTGAATATTGGATACCCGTCTTTCGTAGTTTCCGTCACCTTAAACTTGCGGTGCAACGCCTTGCCGGGCGCGGCAACCTTTTTCGCACGGGCTTTCGGAATACTCGCTTTCAGCTTCGCTTCGTCCGAGAAAATCGCTTTTAAACCGGTGAGCGGAAGGGCTTTGGCGAGCAGCCGGGCTCTTATGCTGGTCATGGCCCGTTCCTAACCCGGATTGCCTTCAATTTGCGGCACATTGGGGTCAATGGTCACCCAGTCCTGCGAACTTTTGGTCCAGAAATGTACTTGCGGATTGAGATGGCTGGTATCGTCCAACGTGCCCGCCTTGACGAAGGTCATGCCAGGCTGCGTTGGCAGTGTGGACAGCAGCGGCGAACCGCATTTGCCGCAGAAGTGTCGTTCTACAACATTGCCCGTTTCACTACTATCTTCATAAGTTGTGAGATCGCCCTGAATGCTCAGCTGATCATTGGCTACACCAAATAATACAGAATAGGCGCTACCCGACTGACGCTGGCAGTTTTTGCAATGACAGACACCGGTCATTTGTGGTTCTCCGCTAACGCTATAGCTTACTGACCCGCAAAGGCATTGTCCTGTCATTGTCATAATATTCTCCCCGTTTATGCGACTTTTCTAACGAAAACCGTTCCCGCCGAATATCCTGCGCCAAATGAGCAGATAAGTCCAATGTCTCCGTCCGACAGATCGGCGCTATGCTTGTGAAACGCGATGATTGACCCAGCCGAAGACGTATTCGCATAGGTATCCAGCACGGTTGGGCTTTCATCATCATTTGCTTCATGACCAAGCACACGCTGAGCGATCAACCGGTTCATCCCCGCATTGGCCTGATGCAACCATAGGCGCCTAAGGTCAGTATTCTCGATTCCCAGTCGCGCCGCTTGATCCACAATCATCTGGGCGACCATCGGCACCACTTCCTTGAAGACCTTGCGCCCTTCCTGGACAAATAGCTTATCCACGTCATCCCGTGTTTCCGGACTGGTCCGGTTGAGGAAGCCAAAGTTGTTACGGATATTGTTCGAAAACTGCGTCTTGAGCTTGGTCCCGACAATTTCCCAATGTTCTGCTGGTGCGATGTCTTTTGCTTCCACCAATATGGCTGTCGCTACATCTCCAAAGATGAAGTGGCTGTCACGGTCCCGCCAGTTCAAATGACCTGAACATATTTCAGGATTGATTACCAATACCGATTTGGCACTGCCGGAACGGATATAGTCCGCCGCTGTCTGGATACCAAATGTTGCAGACGAACAAGCCACGTTCATATCAAAACCGAAACCGTCACCAATGCCCAGCGCATCCTGAATCTCGACCGCGATGGCAGGATAGGCCCGCTGCAGATTGGAACAGGCACAGAGTACGGCATCGACATCCTCTGCTTTCCGCCCCGCCCGTTCCAGCGCCTGCTCGGCCGCCTTAACGCCAATTTCGGCAAGGACGGAGATTTCGTCATCCGGCCGTTCGGGCAATCGCGGGCACATGGTTTCGGGGTCAAGAATCGGATCTTTTGAAAGCACGAAGCGCGATTTGATGCCCGATGCCTTTTCGATAAATTCTACCGAGCTATGCTGCAACTCGGCGACTTCGCCAGCGGCAATGGCATCTGCATTTTCGCTATTATGTAAATCGACATAAGCGTTGAAGCTCGTCACCAGTTCTTCATTGCTGATGCTATCGGTGGGTGTGAAGAGGCCAGTGGCAGAAATCACGGGGATGTTGGTGTTGGTCATAGGGCGATATTCTCTTAAACCTTGAAGAAGAATGAACAATTATTGGCCGATATCGTAAAGTCCCAACGGGCAACTAGCAAGCGATGTTGCGCGCCAATTGCCAAGCGCTGTTATCTTGCTATTTGTCAGGCATGACCGAAACCGACCGCATTAAATTGCATGGAAGCTGGAAGACGCCGCTCCAGCCCGAATTTTCCAGCGACTACATGGCCAACCTGCGGACCTTTTTGCTGGAGCAGAAAGCGGCCGGCAAAACGATCTTTCCCAAGGGCAGCGAATATTTTCGGGCGCTCAACCTCACACCCCTAGACAAGGTGCGTGTCGTGATCCTCGGGCAAGACCCCTATCATGGCCCAGGACAAGCGCATGGGCTTTGCTTTAGCGTGCAACCCGGCGTCCGGCCGCCACCGTCGCTGGTCAATATCTACAAGGAATTGGAAAGCGATATCGGAATGCAACGCCCCCAGCACGGATTTCTGGAATCCTGGGCACAGCAAGGCGTGCTGTTGCTAAACAGCGTGTTGACGGTTCAACAAGCAGAAGCAGCCTCACATCGCGGCAAGGGGTGGGAGCAGTTCACCGATGCGATCATCCGATTGATCGCGGCGAAGGAAGAGCCCGTCGTCTTTTTGTTGTGGGGTAGCTATGCGCAAAAGAAAGCGGGCTTTGTCCAAAGCATCGATCAAGGCGGCAAGCATTTGGTGTTAAAGGCACCCCACCCCTCCCCGCTTTCGGCGCACAATGGCTTTTTTGGGTGTCAGCATTTCAGCAAGACCAACAGCTTTCTGGAGCATAATGGCCTGCCGCCGATCGACTGGTCTTTGCCGCCCGTTTAGCTTATGATTGCGCACAAAGCACAAAAGGGGCCAAGCCAATGACGTCCAACAGACAAAAAGAGCATCAGAGTTTTGATACATTCTGGCCGTTCTATTTGCAGGAACATGCCAAACCGGCGACGCGTAATCTGCATTATGTAGGAACCAGTCTGGTTGTCCTGATCGCCTTTTATTCGGTGGCAACGACCAATTGGCTTTTGCTGCTGACCATGCCTCTCGCAGGCTATTTTTTCGCCTGGATGGCGCACTGGCGGGTCGAGAAGAATCGTCCAGCGACCTTCACATATCCTCTGTGGTCCCTGATCGCAGATTTCAAGATGTGGGGATTGTGGCTGACCGGACGCCTGAAACCTGAGCTTCAAAAGGCGGGCGTAGAGGACGCTTAGCTGGCCGCTTCCAACTCTGCTTCCTGTGCCTTCAACGTTTCAGTTCCTTCGATCCAGGTTCCTATATCCCGCGCTACCTGATCAGGTGTTTCTTCCATCGGCAGATGTCCGGCATCTTCATAAATGATAAGTTTGGACCCTGGGATAGCTTCTTCAAAAGCCTTTGCGTGAGACACCGGAATGACCGTGTCCTGCTTTCCCCAAAGCAACAGTACGGGCATTCTTAGATTTCCGACTTCCGCCCACTTTTCCGGTTCGCGTGCCGTTTTGCCGCGCGCGACTGAAGCCTGACGATTGCCAGGAAAGCGCAGCAATTCCCAATAGCGCGTCACCAGTTCATCGGTCAGACGTTCTGGTTGTGCAAAATTTTCTTCCAATGACGAGCGCACCAGAAATTTGGGAGTAATTTCAGGCAACAGCAATTGTCCGATAGACGAACGCGCCAGTCTTGCTGCCAGATAGGGCTTGACCTTTTCGTCCGTTTGCGCGCCAGATGCATCGATCAAAACAAGCCCTGAAACGCGCTCAGAAACTGCCAGACCGGCACGCCACGACAGCCAACCGCCCATGCTGTTGCCTACCCAATAAGCCTTTTCGACACCCACGGTATCGAGCACCTTCGTCGCCGCGGCAATATTGGTATCGGCACTGTAATCGCCGTTTGCCTGAGGACCGGTGAGGCCATGGCCATATAGATCAAGCGAGATCAGCCGGTATTTGTCGCTCAGCAAAGCCACAACGGGTTCCCATGTCTGAAGCAGGCTGTTCGAACCGTGGATCAGCAAGATCGCTGGTCCCTCCTTGTTCCCTTCATCACGATAATGAATTTGCCCGCCGACGCCGTCGTCAATAAATTGCGACGCGTCATTGCTGTATTTAGCGATCATCTCCGCACGATCGGTATCCGGCGTGCGGAATATGAAAAACGCGGCGATCAATATAACGATCAAAGCCAATAAAATACGCAGCGTAGTTTTCATGTTCTTGCCCCAGATAGTGTCAAGAAATGACAATACATATCGAGCCGCCGGTAGGACAGAAAAAAAGGGCGGGAAAGCAAAAGCCGTCCCGCCCCTTCAGATAGTTACCGGCCATAAAGGCCAATAGCGTTAAGCTTGCTGAAGATTTACAGCTGCTTTCTTGCCATTGTTCCCGGTTTCAATATCATAGGTAAGGCGCTGTTCTTTTTCCAGCGTCTGCATACCAGCAGCCTGAACGGCTGTGATGTGAACAAAGCTGTCATCGCCGCCATCTTCAGGGGCGATAAATCCATAGCCTTTGTCCGTATTGAAAAATTTTACTGTGCCTGTAGGCATATTCTTATTCCTATTCATTACTTAGTGGTGTCTGTCCGACCTTTCGGCCGCGCCAGACGGGGGTCGCCAAACGTCGAGAAAAAGGAAAAAAGAGCATGCGGGCTGCTTTACCAGCCGCGAAACAAGAATTTCGTCGTACGCGATTATTAGCTGTGATGGCCGTAGCAGCCTAACCCGCACTTAGCAAACGGCTTAACCCGACGGATGCGTTAACGCGGGCATTTACGGCGTCGAAACCAGCGCAATGGCCGCCATTGTCAAGGTTAACAGACCTAATCCTAACGACAATATCCAGCGCAGGGTCAACAGCCACTGCGATTCTATTCCTGCCGCAGCCAGCTGTCTGTCCACCAGCGGTGACCCCATGATACACAGCCCCAGCAATAACATCGACGGCCCGGGCCATGACCAGCCCAATATCCAAGGCACATAGGTTGCCAAAGCAATCAGGCTGGGCAAAATAGCGGCAATATAAATCCATCCCGGTGCCTGTTTGTGCGCAGCCGCCAGCCCCCACCAGACACCGCCCAGAAAACTAACAATCAGTGCAGCATAAGCATATGCAATAGCCAAAGCGCTCCATTGCCATTCTGGTGGTCCCAGTAAGGCAGTGAAGGTCAGGAAAAGCGGCGGCAAAAGGCCCGCAAGACCAAACAGGCGTGGAGCCATCGGAATATCGTTCAGCATGTCCGGCAAATAGCCCAATGTGTTTCGTAACGCCAGCACCGCGGCTCTTTCCCTTGCCGCCGATAAAGTGTAGCGCGTTATCATATGAAACAGACACTTAAATTTGGAGGCGCTGCCTGCGCCGCAGTCCTCACCATAACCCTGTCCGCTTGTGAGCCGGGCGAGCCACCAGTCGCACCCGATCCTTCACCACAGGATGTTTATTTTGAACGTCTATCGCTGCTTTGTGACAAGGCTTATCCGGGGCAGCTGGTTTCCGATCAGGAAGCCGATGCGGATATGATGGGTCAAGAAATGATCATGCATGTCGCCACCTGCGACCAGAGTGAGATTCAAATCCCTTTTCATATCAGCAATGCCGACGGCAGTTGGAACCGTTCGCGGACGTGGATCATCACGCGCACGGAGGAAGGTCTGCGTCTGAAACATCGCCATCGGCACGACGATGGATCACTGGATGCAGTCAGTAATTATGGCGGCGATACCAGCGCAGAGGGCACAGCAGAACGCCAGGAATTCCCGGTCGATGAAGAGTCCATTGCTCTGTTCAAGACAGAAGGCCTTGATCAATCCGTGACCAACACATGGGCAGTCGAGATTAGCCCTCCCGGCGAGCAGGAGGCCCGCTTCGCCTATGAACTGCGGCGACCCGAAACGGCTGATGCTCGTTTCTTCCGCGTTGAATTTGATCTGTCAAAACCAGTCGAGACGCCGCCACCGCCGTGGGGCGACTAGCCCGATCACCACTTGACGAGACCACCTGTCCTTGCGCACAGTCAGATGATGCTCGCAGAACTTCTCGTCAGCGCCGGAGTGGTGCTGCTCACCGTCCTGATCCATGGCACTGGTATGTACGGCCTTGCCCGTCTTTTGAGAATTGAAGCTCGCGAGGAGGCGGAGGAGCATATTCATCCGATGTCATTGCGCGGTGTGTCGGTGACATTAATCCTTGTGCTGGGATTGTTTACGCTTCACGGCATTGAAATCTGGCTCTATGCTTTTGTCTATCTGTTGCTTGGTGCACTGCCGACCTTGCCCGATGCAGTCTACTTCTCTGCGATCACCTATGCCACCACGGGCTATAATGACGATGCTCTCAACCAAAGCTGGCGCATGGTTGCGGCGATTGAAGGCGTCAACGGCATTATCCTGCTGGGCTGGTCCACCGCCTTTTTTGTCTCCGTCGTCCACCGCATGGGCGGCAGTAAGTGATGGCCAAACTGCCGGAAGCTTCTCCGGTTTCAGAGACTATCACGCGCCGGTTTTTCCGTTTGCTACTCGCCGTCGTCTATCTCGTCGCCGGTATCCTCCATATCCGAAGCCCGGGCGGATTTCTCGCCATCACACCTGACTGGGTGCCATTCCCGGAACAGGTCATCTTTCTGACAGGCGTTGCTGAAATAGCTGGAGCCATCGGCCTGCTGATCCCGCCCAAACTCATTCCGCATATCCGCTATGCCGCCGGTATTGGGCTCGCCCTTTATGCATTTTGCGTCTATCCGGCGAACATCAATCATGCGGTCAACAATATCGCCATCGGTGGAGAGACTGCGAGCTGGGCCTATCACGGTCCGCGATTGTTGTTTCAACCCGTCTTTATCTGGTGGGCATTGATCGCTGGCAACGTCATCAACTGGCCGTTTCGTGCCAAATCATCCGCACCCTGAACATTCCGGTCAATTTGTGCTATGCTCCCACGCGGAGGGCAATTTTGGAAGGAAGGCCCAATGGAACGCCATGGAGATGAAATTCTAGTTACGGAAAAGGAAGCCAGCAACAAAACCCGGCCACAAGGAGTACGATGGGTCCTTGCTGTTTCACTATTCGCCGCACTGATCGCAATGTCCTTTGTCTGGATCATACCAGCCTTGTCATAATGCTCTAGCGGGACGGCTTGATTCATTGACCATGATCAATTCATCCACTCTTGTTCCGGTCTATGATTGCCGAGCGATTGAACAGGAGAGCGACTATGACCAATACCCCCGAGCCGACTGAAACCAGAGAACGCAAAGGGCATTGTCTGTGCGGCGCGATCCAGATTACCGCACATCAAGCCAGTACAGAAGTCGGTGCCTGTCATTGCCACATGTGCCGGCGCTGGGGTGGCGGTCCCGCCTTTGAACTCGATTGCGGTACCGATGTCACCATAACGGGCGAAGACCATATCACGGTCTACAACTCCTCCGAGTGGGCCGAGCGGGCGTTTTGCAAAACCTGCGGCACCAATCTGTACTATCGGTTGAAAGAGCCCGGCCAATACATGATTGCCAGTGCGATATTCGACAATGAAGATGATCTGAACTTCACCACCCAAGTCTATATCGACAGCAAGCCCGACTATTACAGTCTGGCCGAACAGACCAAAAACCTGACCGGCGCGGAGGTGGAAGCCATGTTCGCCGCTGAAATGCAATGATGCCGGCATGGTGTAGTGCCAAGCGCTCCATCAACTATTCAACTTTTACCCGCTGCATTGTTGAAAAGGCACCGGGCGCTGTTCCCCAAAGCTGCTTGCCGTCCAGATCAAAGCCGCGCTCAGCTTCTTGCAATGCACTCTTAGTCAAACGTGTTTCTGAACCAATAGCGATCCGTTGGTTTCGACGTTTTGAGAAAATCGTGCACTTCGCCGGATCTACGCGGCCGCGCCATGTGACACCCTCAAGCGCCCAGATTTGTTCGCAGCCAGGCTCTAGTGTCGGAAGAAGAGCATCTCGGCTCAGCGCCGCCAACAGAGCCGGATTATTGGGCGCGGCGGCATAACCTTCGGGTTCCTGCAAGCTCCACGTAATCCGCGCGACGACGCCATCCGGCCGGTTCACCAACTGAAGCACCCTCTGACGATAGGCCTTGCGGGTATCTCCCGCTTCGCGCTTGCCGTGATCCCGCTGGTAGTATAGCCACTGCCCCTCGCCCATCGACGACAGCCTGCTGCGAAAATCAAAAATCGCTTTATCGCCTTGCTCGGCAAAGCGGCCAGCCATCATCGCGGCCAGCCGTTCAGCTTGATTGTCTGATGATTGCGTATTTTGTGCATCGGTAATCGCAACAATATCTGCGGTCGGAGTGCAGCCGACAGCAAGTTGCGAGCATATCAAAGCCGCTAAAACCGAGATATCACGGTTCACCGAATAGCCACCGGATTGATCACCATCTGTACCGCGCCTTTAAAGCGTGGCTGGCCCAGCACGAACAGGAACTCGGTAGCGCCGTCCTTCGCCAGCTCAGCTGTGTTGATGCTCTCCAAGATATGTACACCATGTTTGGCCAGCAATGTCTGATGTACGATAAACGGCTTGGTCGGGTCTTCAAACGGAATTGCCTCCAGCGCCGCGGTATCCGCACCTACCATCACGACATCCAGTGACGCGAGATACTTCGCACCCTCAACGCCGAGTCCTGGTTGCTGCGCGATATAGCCTTGCGGATCACTCCCGCTCTTGCTCATCCAGCCAGTGTGGAAAAGTACCACATCGCCCTTGCCAATCGTAACACCTGCTGCCTCGGCGGCCGCTTCAATCTCTGCCCGGTTGAATGCCGTACCGGGATCGAGGACAGCCTTGCCGAATTGCTTGGTCATATCGAGCAATATACCGCGCGTCGCCGTCGGCAGTATCGTCTCCGTTCCGAACTTCGTCACGCCTGCAGGCGAATAAAAATCGCTACCCTTCACACCGTTATAATAATGATGGTCGATGCCGAGATGCGCAAACCCGTCAATCTGCGTCCCGATCCCGACCCAGCTGTGAATGATATCATCATGGGCTGTGACTTTGTTTGCGCCCATCGAACCGCCCTGCCCATCATTGGTCTGCAGCACCGTCGCGCTATAGGATCGCGGCGGATAGGCGGGTGTCGTCGGCCCCGTCACCACACCCAGAGCATAAGTCTTGCCGGTCTTTACCAGCTTTGCGGCATTCACCGTAGCTTCCGGCGACAAGTTGTTCATAGCGCCCTTGGTATCTTCCGCGCCGTATTTGCTGGGATACCAACTCTTCTTCGTGTCTTGTGCAATTGCTGGCATCGCAAGCGTTGCTGCCGCCAAAATCAATCCCAAAGCTCGCATATTCTCTCTCCCTATTTCTTATATCCGTGGCTAAGCAACTTCACCGTTACCTTCGCATGGGCGACTGTTACATGGTCAGCGTCCTTAATCTCCAATTCCGCCAGATAGCCGGCCGAACCCTTGCGCTCCAGATCGGCTTGCAATGCCGTGATATCCGCCGCACTCAGGCAATATTCAGCAGTGACATCGCTTGCCGCCGGTTTGCGGAAATCGACGAACATATCCTTGATGATCGGGAAAAACCGCTTCTTGTCGAGAAAATCAATGGCCGGTGTTGCAGCCGCAGCCTCTGCCAGCACAGTAAAGGCGCCCATATACATTACCCCGACATGGTTTTCATTCCCGGTCAGAGGCATCAGCATATTCACATAGCCTCTCCGCTTATCCAACGGCCGCATGCCAGTGCGTTCGACAAAAGGAACGCTATATTTCTCCGTCTGGACGGTATCGGCATCAGTTTGCATCGGCGCGAACTCCTTTGACTATCAAAGTGCCACGGCGTGCGATGGAGGGAAATAGGAATTTGTGATAGGTACTTGTCGACGCACTGTCACTATCGCAGATGGGATTGCAATTCACCGAGCAGTTTTCGGGAATTGCTGGTTAGTCGAGTACTGTCCATATCATTGGCGCGCCCGGCTATTGAGGCGGCCACCTTACAAAAACGAGCTGGCCTGCGCTGGTTGGAAAAACGATTGTAGAGACTGGTCTGATGCCGATCCAGGCCAACCTTACCGTGCCTCTGCTCCTCGGCCTTATATGCTTGATCAAGCGCGCTGCGGTGCTTTGACAACAGGCGATGATAAGCGTCTCTGACCGATTTGCGCCCCTTGCCCCGGCAGCTCAGCGCCGCAACATTCAGTCCGGCGCGCAAATGCCACAGGGCTTCAAGCGGATCACGGTCAAGCCCGCCTCCCACATACGGACGATCATCCTCCCGGGCACAAGTCGACAGAACCAGAACAGTAGCGACCAATAAGGAAACCGCGCGAACAGATCGAAAATCGGGCATCAAAAAACCTCTCCACCGATAGTCAACTGCCCCTGAAGTCCTTTTGCCGCACCGTGTAAATTGCGGCCGTCCCATTGCGACGAGCCGGTTGGATTGTGGGATTGGGCGGTCACCTTCAGGCTGGCAACAGATGGTCCGTCCGTTCTGGAATGCTTGTCATGTCAATGGATGCTTTGTTCGGAAAGCGGACGTTTCATTTTGCCTTTTTTCGGGCTCTTAGAATTACGGATATAGATGTCACAAATCGACTGACGGGAATAGCTTTCAAAAGTTTCTCAAGTCTGTGTTTCGCGGACCAACTCAACCTCATGGAGCAGCAGCGCTTTTAAACACCCACTGCAGACATCTTGCTTACTTTAAATTGCGAGTCCTTCTTCTCGGTTCCGCCTAGGTTCTTTGGTTCCTTTGTTGCACTCAACTCGTGCTTGGTACGCACCAAAGTTAAACTAAGGAAATATCCGATTATTGCGCTGGAGCCATATCCGATAAGCGGAGTTGGATATGCTCCCATGGCCGCGGCGGTAATCAATACAAACCAGCAGGACGTAAAAACATAGTGTCCGGTTGTCCGTTCACTTTTTGAAAGAAATACTATCGGGCTTACAATCAACAAGCATCCAAACCAGAGAGCTAATCCAACGACCAAATTAATCTCAAAAGCAGTCCAGATTATGTGATCTACATAGGGAACTGCTGTTAAGTTGTCGGGCAGTAACAGGGTTGCAGCAAATGTCATGGTACAAATAACAGCTGCGCCGGCCGTCCACTTGCTCGCACGCATCCAGCCAACAACTAGGGTGGCTAAACACAGCATTCCGGCCATCGCTCTGTCGGGCTGTGCTGCCATTGCCAGTGCAGCAACTATAACAGCTAATGTTGTCCAGGGATTTTGGACTCTGGCAAAGCTTATTGCAACCAGCGGCAACAATATGGAGCTTGTTTGGACAAAAAATGGTCCGATCAAGATCCAGCGTCGTGCATCTGAAATCGCATATCCAAAAATAGCTGTAGCAAACAAAATTAAAGAGCAGACGACAGTCAATATCGTCAAAAAACTCTCGGTTGTCCGTAGTGAGAATCTAATCGTAAATGCCAATAGCAGCCCAATGATCATAGCCCCACCGTTCACCAGAATCATTGTAAGGGGAGCGCCTGCAAGATTAAGATATGCCAAGCCAATCAAGCATGCGATTAATCCTGATACCGTTGATAAGAGTGCAAATCTGTCTTTCATTGTGCTTTCCCAATATTTGTACGTTAATCCACTTTGTTCCAGGCGAAACCTGCAGCAAGCCAGCAGACATCCCGTCGCGAAGTAAAAGGCAGTGAACGGTGATTTAATGTTGGCAATCTCAGCTTGCATAGCATGACCCCAGTCCCTGCGATGGTCCGGTACAAGGAATTGAATCAAGGACTGCAAAAGCGATAATATCATGTGGATTTGGGGCTTAGTTTTTGAGCTGAGGTTGCATGGCGATCATCGATCAGTTTGGCCGTAAAAGTTCGTCCGGCTTGGGTTAAGCAATAAATATGGCGTGGTGGTCGCCCCTCAACGCCAGTCTTTTCCCATTCCGAATTAAGGAGACCTTGATCTTCCAATCTTGCCAACATTGGGTAAAGCGTGCCCGGCTTGATTCCAGCAGTCTTCATTATCTCGTATCCATGCATGCCTCGTGCAGAATCGAACAGCGCCCTCAAGGTCAGTTGCGTTGCTTTGGAAGGTGATCTGCTTTTTCGCATATGACATTATATCGATATATATCGATATAATGTCAAGCGCGCTTTAAAACATCAGTTTTAGGAGGAATAGTAACGTCCCCATTTACGCCCAAAAACAGACGCGGGATGGAGCTTCTCCATTTGGGCATATTGGCGAAACTTGATGTAGCTAGTGATTTGTTGCAATATTGTCTGACGTTTCCATGAGGAGGGAATGTCATGAGCACCGCCAATCAAGCTCAAATCGCGCCGGCAACAGTCGCAAGCAACCTTACGGTAAGTGACCTGCGCGCTGCACTTGTCGCGGGCTGGGGTGATTTTAGAGCCTATCCTGTATTCGGACTTTTTTTCGCGGCAATCTATGTAGCCGCGGGATTGTTTCTATATTTCGCCCTCTTTGAACGAGGCGAAATTGCCTGGCTGGTTCCGCTTGCGGCGGGGTTCCCGCTGCTTGCACCTTTCGTGGCTGTCGGACTTTATGAAGTAAGCCGCCGCCGTGAAGCTGGCACACCGATGAGCTGGCGCGCTGTCCTTGGAGCGCTCAGAGGACGCGGCGATGAGCAAATATTGAGCATGGGCGTTATCCTGTTTGTGGCGTTCGCTTTCTGGTTAATGGTCGCACACGGTATTTTTGCCATTTTCTTGGCAGAATCCGGTATCGGATCAGAGTCGCTTGAGCTGTTTCGGACAACGGCAGGTATTGCGATGCTGGTGGTCGGGAGTATCATTGGCGCGCTGATGGCGCTGGCCTTTTACGCGATTACGGTCGTCAGCCTGCCGATGTTGGTCGATCGTGAAGTTGACTTTATCACCGCAATCATCGTGAGTCTGGCGACGGTGAGATCAAACAAGCTGGTTATGCTGATCTGGGCTGCCCTGATCGCAGTTGCCCTGTTTGTGGCCATGCTCCCGCTTTTTCTGGGACTGTTTGTGGTACTCCCTGTTCTGGGACATGCCACCTGGCACCTATATCGCCGTTCTGTGAGCCAGCCAGGTTCATGAGCTACAGAAACCCTCAATAGCGGGCGCGTTATTCCGGTTTATACCCAAACGCTTCTTCCGCGAGCTTCACCAGTTCCGGGTCTGCTTCCGGTAAATCGTCCGGTAAGGCTGCCTCCAGTGTTTCGGCGACATAGGTCATCGCTGCAATCCGCGCGGCTTTCTTGTCATTGCCATCAATCACTTTCCAAGGTGCCCAGCGCGTGTCGGTTTGTTTGAACATGTCCTCCATCGCATCCAGATAATCCGCCCGTTTGGACCGGTTACGAAAATCATCTCTGGTGATTTTCCAACGCTTGTCCGGCGTGTTCAGACGATCGGCAAAGCGGCGGTCCTGCTGTTTCTGGGTGACGTGAAAAAACAGTTTAATCAGGTTGGTGCCGCCATCAATTTGCTGCGCTTCAAATTCGTTGATTTCGTCATAACCGCGCTTCCAGTCGGCTTTGCTACAAAAGCCTTCAACCCGCTCTACCAGAACGCGGCCATACCAGCTGCGGTCAAACACTGCGATCTCTCTGCTGCCCGGCAGACGTTTCCAAAAGCGCCAAAGGAAATGGCGATCCTGCTCCTCCCTGGTTGGTGCTCCGATGGGATAGACCTCAAAATAGCGCGGATCCCATTCGGCGGTCATCCGTCTTATGCAACCACCCTTCCCGGCCGCATCCCATCCTTCGAATACCAGAATCGTCCGGTTGCCGTGAATGATATGCTCAAAATGAACATGAGCCAGACGCTCCTGCAGTTCTTTCAGCGCATCGGAATAATCACCGTCAAAATCCTTGCCATCTTCATAATCTGACAGTTTGATATGTTTGCTCATGGATCGCCTCGATAATCTCGCCACTGCCCGATATGTGCAGCGGATAGCCGCACAGTTCAGAATGGCGACATACTATAGACCCGGAAAAAGAACCAACCTGTTAACCCTGTTTGGATTAATCAACCTTTACAGGCGCCTCGACTGCATTGGGGTCAGCGCTGGCATAGCGGACATCCCAGTCATCCAGAGCTCGTTGACGATCTTCAACGCGGCGAATGGCTAGATCAATCTCGATTTTGCCACCAGGCAATTGACCGGCCTCAGCATAAAGGTTCAAAGCTTTTTCCAACGCACCCTCTTTTTCAGCACACAGGCCGCGATTAAAGGCGATTGATCGATGCGATGTGCTGTTTGCTGCGGCTTGATCCCACATGCGACAGGCTTCCTGTTCATCGGTTTTGGTCATCTTCACCGCCGCCTTAAAAAATTTGGCGGTGGCCTTGTCCATGCCCTTGCGGCTCTCAAACACGCGGATATTCTCGCGCCTTTCGATCGGAGCCAAATCACGGCGCACTGCATGGGCAGCGCTATTGATCATCCCTCTTATGATGTTTTCACTGCTGGAGAAGCTCTCTTTACGTCCGCAAACGATCTGTTCATGGCCATCAGATTTACGATCGGCGTAAATGGTTTGGCCATCGCTGAACCGGGACATGCGGATTTCTGCCTGAAAATCGATAACGCGTTTAAGGCAGGGTACCTTTATACTTTTACGCTTTTCGCATTTGCCCTTGTCGTCCCTCTCGATACAGCGTTCCCGATATTCGCGTGTCTCATATTCTTCGATTCCGGTTGTTGCCGTGCCCGATAATGTTGCTTCGGGATCTATGGCGGAACGCCCCGCCATGATTTTGAAATAAGGCGCACCGTCAATTTCGACGTCGCTGAGCTTGTCCTCAATGGCAAAAGCCAGCGCGGTGCCGTCGCCGCCACCAAAACGGTCAATCGCGATGGTTTTGATTGCGGCAATATTGGGTGCACGAGCTGGATAAAGGCCTTCAACACGCAAAGTTTCGGCTTGTGCTGTAGCGGCCAGACATAGCCCAGCTACACCGATCGAAGCCATTTTACCGATAGACAGAATTCGCATCATATTGCCCCTAAGTCGTTCATCCTGGAGGTTTATCCCAGTATAGGTGAACAGGCAATTACGCGATCGTTCATATAAACACTGCGTTAGATGAACGCAAAAATCAGGTGTCAGCGCCGGCAGCAATATAGCTGGCAATCCGCTTTGGATCCTGCATCGGCATGAAATGTGTAAGCTCTGGAATATGAACTTCCTGCGCATTTGGATATATATCCACCAGTTTCGGCCAAGTCGGACTGTTGGCGAAATCCCGCGCCGCCGTGACGTCATCATCCGCCGACTGCGCACGTAAAATGGTGGCCGGCAATGTGTTCCGTTTTACCAGGGGATAAGGATCAACAGACCGAAAGCCTTCATAAACCGATGCTTCAAGATAGGGCGGACAGGCCAGAACATATCCCGCCCCATCATCCTCAGCGAGTAGACCATATTGGCAATAGTCCATCAGCACATCCGGCTGCCAAAGACTGAATGGGTGACGGTCCTTGAAGGCGGAGAACATGGCCTCTGGAGACTTCCAGCTGTTGCGTCGCCGCGATACCGGATTCTGATTGGGGTCAATATCTGCCGAGGCCGGAGGGTTTTCATAGGCATCTGGCGCCGTGATCGTTGGATCAACCAGCACCAGTCGTTCGAACCGCTCTGGCATGACATCGGCGATCTGGACGATCACATGAGCACCCATACTGTGCCCCACACCGACGATATTTTCCAGGCCAAGCCCGGCAACAAGCGCACCGACATCCCGGCCCATCAGGCTCCAGTCACTCAGACTGTCAGGCTTATAGCTCCGGCCATGACCGCGCTGATCGACAGCAATCACATGATAGCCAGATGGCAAGGCAGCGATCGTCTTGTCCCAACAGCGCGCATGGAAACCCGTGGCGTGGACCATCAGGATCGTCTGGTCGTCCGGATTGCCCCACTCGAAATAGCAGAGATCCGTTCCGCCTTGTCGAAATCGCTTTTCTGTTGGCTGCCCCGCTTCGTTCATCCTTCTTTCGGTGGCTCCACGACACGGATATGAAGTTCGCGCAACTGCTTGGGCGAAACACCGCTTGGCGCACTCATCATCAGGTCTTCTGCCTTTTGGTTCATCGGAAAGAGCACAACTTCACGAATATTCGGCTCATCCGCCAGCAGCATGACGATCCTGTCAACGCCTGGCGCAGAACCGCCATGTGGCGGCGCGCCATATTTCAGCGCATTGATCATACCGGAAAATTCGCTATCGACCGCTTCCTTGTCATAACCCGCAATCTCAAAGGCCTTGTACATGATATCGGGACGGTGGTTCCGGATGGCACCGGATGACAGCTCGATACCATTGCAGACAATATCATATTGCCAAGCCAATATATCGAGCGGGTCTTTATTCTCCAACGCCTCCATCTCGCCTTGCGGCATCGAGAACGGGTTATGCGAGAAGTCGAGCTTCTTCAGTTCCTCGTCATATTCATACATCGGATAATCAACGACCCAGCAGAATTTAAATTCATTCTCGTTGATCAAGCCTAGCTGTTCGGCCGCACGGGTGCGCGCGACACCAGCCAGTTTTGCAGCTTCCGCTTCCTTGCCAGCAGCAAAGAATACACCGTCGTCAGGGCCGCAACCGAGATCAGCCAGCAATTTCGCCGTGCCTTCTTCACCATGGTTTTTGGCAATTGGTCCGCCAGCAGCACCCTCTTTCATGTTGATGTAACCCAGACCCGCAAAACCTTCGCCGCGTGCCCAGTTGTTCATGTCATCAAAGAATTTTCGGCTGTTCTTGCCGGCTTCGGGTGCGACAAAAGCGCGCACAGTGCCGCCGGATGCGGTTATCTTGTCAAACAGGCCAAAACCGGAACCTTTGAAATGATCCGACACGTCCTGAATGATGATCGGGTTACGAAGGTCAGGTTTGTCCGAGCCGTATTTTAGCATCGCTTCCTTGTAAGGAATACGCGGAAACTCTCCAGCGGGCGTCACGCTTTTGCCATTGGCGAATTCTTCGAACACTCCGGCAAGAACAGGTTCCAACGCCTGGAACACATCTTCCTGCGTAACGAAGCTCATTTCCAGATCGAGCTGATAAAACTCACCCGGCGAGCGATCCGCCCGGGCATCTTCATCACGGAAGCAAGGGGCAATTTGAAAATAGCGATCAAAGCCAGCAACCATGAGCATCTGTTTGAACATCTGCGGCGCTTGTGGCAGCGCATAAAATTTGCCGGGATGGACACGGCTTGGCACCAGATAATCGCGTGCGCCTTCTGGTGATGAGGCGGTCAGGATCGGGGTCTGAAACTCTGTAAAGCCCTGTTCAACCATACGGTTGCGCAGCGAAGCAATCACCTTGGAGCGCAGCATCATATTGGCGTGGACTTTCTCCCGCCGCAGATCGAGAAAGCGGTAACGCAAGCGGATATCTTCCGGGTACTCCTGTTCACCAAAGACCGGCATTGGCAACTCTTCAGCAGGCCCCTGCATTTCGACGGCTTCGGCCACCAGCTCAACTTCGCCCGTCGGCAGGTTGGAGTTAACCGTCTCTGCCGAGCGCGCCGCGACCTTACCGGTGACGGTAATCACCGATTCCTTGCGCGCCGAATCCAACAGCTTGAACGCATCGCTTCCTTCTTCGCTGACAATCTGGGTCAGACCGAAATGATCGCGCAAGTCGACGAAGAGCAAATTACCATGATCGCGAACGTTGTGAACCCAGCCAGACAGGCGGACTTCTTCGCCAACATTGGCGGCGCGAAGCTGTGAACAATTATGGGAGCGATATGCGTGCATGATGAACCTTTGATAATTGGAATGTTTCCTCTTTGGAAACTTATGGGGCGTAACACAGGCCAAAGCCACTTTTGTCAAGGCAGAAGGTATAAAGCAGGACCATAAACCGCCCGTAGCAAAAGGCAGAAGACAGTTGTTGATAATAGACAATCTCTATCGGAAATGTTTGCGACACTCGGCTCAGCTTGTATAGATGCGGCATGAAAATTCACCCTTTACTGACTGACAGTCAGGATATTGCCGATATTTGCGAACGCTTTTCCACCGCTGAATTTGTTGCGGTCGATACAGAGTTCATGCGAGAAAACACCTATTGGCCGATCCTCTGCCTCATCCAGATTTCTGATGGCAAGGAAGCTGCTGCGATTGATCCGCTCGCCAAGGACGTTGATCTCAAGCCTTTGCTCGACTTGCTGGTCAATAATGAAGATGTACTGAAAATCTTTCACGCTGGAGGCCAGGACGTGGAGATTATCCACAACATGACCGGCAAAACTCCTCACCCGATTTTCGACACCCAGGTCGCAGCCATGGCTTTGGGGCCAAGCGAACAAATCGGTTATGCCAATTTGGTTGACAGCTGGTTGGGCATCACACTGGACAAGGGTGCCCGTTTCACCGACTGGTCGCGACGCCCCCTCAATGACCGGCAGATTAAATATGCCATTGGTGATGTCACTCATTTGTCGGCCATTTTTCCGATGATGCTGGAAAAGCTGATCGAAACGGGGCGCGGTATCTGGATCAATGCTGAAATGGAAAAGTTGGCCGATCCCGCAAACTATGTGAATGACCCTCAAAATTCATGGCGGCGCGTCAAATTCCAGGGCCGCAATCTGGAATCTTTAGGCCGGCTGAAAGCGCTGGCTGCCTGGCGGGAAAAGGAAGCACAATCCAAAGATATGCCCCGCGGCAGGATCATGCGCGATGAAACGCTGGCCGATATCGCCGCCCATCCACCAAAAGACCAAGCCAAGCTGGCACAAGTACGCGGATTGTCGTCTGGCTGGAAAAATAATGATATTGGCGAACGGTTGATGGAAGCGCTGGCCAATGCGCAGCCGTTGACGAAAGACGAGTTGCCTGACCGCAATGGTCGCCGCCCCAAATTTAGCAAAGAAAATGCGTTAGTCGCCGATTTGCTGAAGTTACTTCTGAAAATCCGGTCTGCGGAAATGAGTGTTGCTTCGAAACTACTGGCCCGCGCTGATGACCTTGAACGTATTGTTGGCGGTGAACGGGATGGCGTTGCTCTCCTGGAGGGCTGGAGATATGAAGAATTTGGACGTGACGCGATCGATTTGATCGAAGGTCGGATGAGTTTTACGGTCCAGGATGGTAAACTGAAAATGACCCATCAACCCGAAACCACAAGCGAAGAAGCACAATGAAGAAAGCCTTGTTCGCCTTAGTAGTCTGTCCCGCACTATTGGCCTGCTCCACGACTGTTGGAGAGCCGGAAGTGCCGGAACGCGGAACTACTCCTGGATATGCCTGCGCAGCAGAAAACCTTCAGTCATTTGTTGGACAATCGGTAAATGAAGAGAATGGAGCCGATGCGCTCAAACAATCTGGTGCAAAAACTCTACGCTGGATAGCCCCGCGTAGCGCCATAACGATGGATTTTCGTCAAGACCGCCTGAATATTGAATATGATGATGCTATGATAATCACGCGCATCTACTGCGGTTGACCGTAACTTATTCGGTTACCAAAACAGGCTCCAGCTCGAGCATGTTCGCGAGTTGAATATGTCGTTTTGCTACAGCATCGCCATAAAGGTCACTCAGATCCTTAGCCATGACGATCTCCAATCGGCCGTCAATTTTGCGAAGCTGCGTCTGTTCCAATGGGTTACGCGTACCGCCGCTCAGCCTTTGACCCAGCCGCATCGCCAAACCCCAACAAATCGCACGCTCCGTTGCCTTTTCGCTGGCCAGTTTACCGCCTCCGGAAAAGATATTGGCCCCACCGCCAAAACTGGTGAACAATGTTTGGCCCAACAACTCCCGTTCAGCGCCGGTTATCCCGACCCAGTTCCCGTGCAAACCCATGACCAATCCCCGTTCAGCGCGAAAATTCGGATTGGCTCGCCATGCCACATCACCCAGATTGCAAGCCGCCTGCCTTATGCGCTGCCAGTCAGGAGGGTCTTCAGAGAAAATCGGTGCAATCCATTTTCCCAGCAATTTACTGTTTGCTGGAAACCGGGCCTGCGCTGCCCCGGACTCCTCGGTTGCAAGCAATAACGGATCACGTTTGCTCTCCGGTTTACTGACATTTTTGAACAATAAACCTTCCCGAACACCATATGCGGAGACGATCATGGTGCTGCTACCCAGATAGCGGACAATGAACGACAAAAGCCACGCCGCATCATCCAGCGTCGGAATTCGGGAAGTAGACAGGCCGGGAACCGCTTTTAACTTTGCCTTGTTCATCCGGGCGAGCTGCCTGACCAATCGCCGTGCGCGCTGAGGCTGCATTTCATAGTGATGAATAACCGGCAGCGGATAGCCACTGTCAAACATGTCGAGCCGTGCCAGCGAACGCCAGGAACCACCAACAAGATAAAATGGCAAGCCCTGACCATTCTGGTCCCATCCTGTTTTTTTCAGCATCTTGCGCACATGACGTTTGAGCTTGTCCTTACCCTTGGCCCGCAAATTGGCAACGCGGAGCACACCGAGTGGAAAACTGTATCGCTCGATAACCTTACCTTTGTCGATCATCGCCAATTCAAGGCTGCCACCGCCGAGATCGCCGACGATACCTTTGGCACCAGGAATGGCTGAAAGCACTCCCAGTCCCGCCAGCTCCGCTTCTTCTTCGCCCTGAAGAACCTGCGTCTCAAAACCGATTTCTTCCGCAGCCTCGAGCAAGTCCGCACCATTGTTTGCATCGCGCACTGCCGCGGTCGCGAAACACTTGATCGAGTCTACATCCATCTGGGTACAAAGCCTGTAAAAGCGTTCGAGGGCCTGAACCGCCAGTGCCATGGAAGTCTCTGCAATGGCGCCTGTCGTTGCAAGCTCTTTACCCAATCCGGCCATTACCTTTTCATTGAACAATATCGCTGGAACCCTTGCCGCGCCCTGATAGACAACCAGGCGGATCGAGTTGGAACCAATATCGACAATCGCAGTCCGCCGGTTTGTCCGCGGTGCTTTTCTCTTTCTGGTTATTTGCAATCCCCCGACCTGCATCTGGCAATCGCGTTCAGGCTTTTTTCTTGCGCCGACGAAGAGACAAGCGCGGTACAGCGTTGCTTTTGTTCAAAGCCTTACCGCGACCGGACAGCGACGGATTGGTCATGAAGTAACGGTGCAGGTTGAACGATTTTTCCGATGGTTCAACTCTTGTATAACTGCCATCGCTATTCAGTTCCCAGCTCTGTTCATCGTCAATCAGATTAGCGACCATCACCTGATCCAGTATCTGATCATGTACCGTCGGATTGGTTATCGGAATCATATATTCCACACGCCGGTCAAGGTTGCGCGGCATCCAGTCGGCAGAGCTTATGTAAAGCGCCGCATCATCATTTGGTAAATCCCCGCCATTGCCGAAAGCCCAAATCCGGCTGTGTTCCAGAAAGCGTCCGATAACCGACTTGACCCGAATATGATCAGACATGCCCGGCACGCCCGGCCGCAGACAGCAAATTCCCCGAATCACCAGATCAATCTCGACCCCCGCATTGCTGGCTGCGTAAAGTTTTTCGATCAACGCCGGGTCAACGAGCGAATTCATCTTTGCCCAAACTATACCTGGTTTCCCGGATCGCACGTTATCAATTTCACGATCAATCAAATCCATCAGGTCACGCCGCATATAACGCGGAGACATCGAAATCATTTCCAGTTTTTCTGGCTCTACATAACCCGTGATATAGTTGAACAGCTGCGCTGCATCTCGTGCAGCTTTTGGATCCGCCGTAAAGAAGCTGAGATCGGTATAAATCTTGGCGGTTATCGGATGGTAGTTACCGGTGCCAAAGTGGCAGTAGGTCCGATAACCCTCTTGTTCCTTGCGGATAACCATTGATATCTTGGCGTGGGTTTTCCACTCGATAAAACCATAAACAACCTGCACACCCGCCCGCTCCAGCGCGCTGGCCCAAAGCAAATTCTGTTCCTCATCAAAGCGCGCTTTCAACTCGACAATGGCTGTTACCGATTTACCGGCTTCTGCCGCATCAATCAGGGCTCTAATAACGGCAGACTGTTTGCCCGCACGATAAAGCGTCTGTTTGATCGCAACCACATCGGGGTCAGCCGCGGCCTGGCGCAGAAACTCAATCACCACCTCAAACGATTCATAAGGATGGTGAACAAGAATGTCCTTGTCACGGATCGCGGCAAAACAATCCCCGCCATGTTCACGAATCCGTTCGGGAAAGCGCGGGCTATACGGCGTGAATTTCAAATCCGGACGATCTTCGTCCACTAGCAAGTCAAGATCACCGATACCAACTAGGCCTTTCACCCGGCTTTCCGTCGCACCTTCTGTCAAAAGATTCTCGCGTAACAACGCAACAACCGCATCTGATAGACCCGGCCCCATCTCAAGCCGGATGACGTCACCCCGCCGCCGGCGTTTGATGGCGCTGCGGAAATAGCGAACCAAGTCTTCGGCTTCTTCTTCCACCTCTATATCGCTGTCGCGAATGATCCTGAAAAGGCCGCTATTGGCTACATTATAACCTGGAAATAACTGGTCTGAATAACATTGAATGACCGATTCCACCGAAACATATGTGGGTGTTTCATCGGGCATCCGGATGAAACGCGGCAAGCCTGACGGGATCATCACCAGTTCCCGTATCCTTTGGTTATCGGATTGCCTTACCAGATCAAATACCAGGCTGAGTCCCTTGTTCGGAATGAACGGAAAGGGGTGAGCGGGGTCAAGGGCCTGGGGTGTCAGAACCGGAAAAATCTGATCCAGAAAATGCTGCTTCAACCAGGCATTACTAGAATTCCCCAACTGTTCGGCATCAAGGACATGTATGTCCTCTTCCGCCAGCGCAGCGGACAGCTGATCCCAGACTTGCTGCTGATTGCCCATCAGCTTGTCGCTATGAGAAGCGATTGCCTGCAATTGCTGCTTGGCCGTCAATCCATCAGCCGAACGTTCCTCAATATGCTGACGAAACTGGCCGACTAGCCCAGCAAAGCGGACCATGAAAAACTCGTCCAGATTACTCCCGGAAATTGACAGGAAGCGCAGACGTTCCAGCAATGGATGCGAGTTATTCTGCGCCTCTTCAATGACTCTATCGTTGAATCCAAGCCAACTTAACTCGCGATTGAAATAGCGTTCGGAGCCCCCATCATCGACAGAAAATGAGCTGTGATCTTCTTCGGTATCTGGTGCCTGGGGGACAAGACTATCCATTCAACCTTCCTTACCATCTTGGGCTGTTTTTGGTTCAGCGCCGGTTTCATGTTCATCCGCCTGCTGCTGCGCCAATGCATCAATGGCAATAGAGCGCGTGATCGGCTTTTTTCTTTCTATAGCAAGAATATTCATATTTTGCGCCAAAAGCTGAACATCTTGATAACTTCGTTCCATCCGTTTTCCGAGATAAGACAGCGCATCTTCAGAGATGGAAAGACCGCGCAGCGCAAAATATTTCTGGAACAACCCTGTAATCATTGCCTCGTCTGGCGGGTCTACCTCGATAAGCAGAGAAGCTGCCAAACGGGATTTAAGATCAGGAAGCTCAACGCCCCAATTGGAGACCGGTTCGGATGAGACGAGAAGCAATGGTTTTTCCTCTTGTCTGGCGCGATTCCAGAGATGGAAAAGGTCATTGTCGGCCATATCCCTTGCATCATCGACAACATGACCGCCGCTATCACGCCCAAATTGTTGCGCCATGGCAGATTTTCCTGCTGCTTTGCCGCCAATCAATATCGCAGTGAGATGCGGCCAGCTTTGCCAATTACAGATATGATCATGCGCCTGAGCATTGGCATCAGTAACGATATAACCATCATCCTGCGCTGCTAAGGCTGAATCCAAAGGAAGGGCAATTTGGTTCACTGGTCCTGCCCGTCACTCCCGGAATTCGATCCACTTGATGAACCGCCTCGAGTGATCCTGAGCGCGCCGCCCCCTTGCTGGACCTGCCACCCTTGCGCACGTAGCGCTGAGGCCAAAGTCGCAAGGTCACCAGCGTACGATACCTGCATCACCGACACACCGCCCAAGGCCAAACTTGAGGTAGAAGCCGAGGACACTCCCGGAACGGACCGGACGGATGCCTCACCACGACTGACCGCACCGACATCAGGCGTGTTAAACTGAACCGTATAAGTCGTTGCTGCGACGGTTGGCCCTGTAACAGTATTTGCTTCGCCAGACGCTTCGGACGCACCGCTGCCAGATGATTCAATGCCAGACAAGCTGCCTTCAGCCGCCAATTCTGCCTCAATCTCCCGTTCGAGCGCTTCCAGGTCGATCGAATCTTCAATAATCAACGACTTGTCCGTTTTCAAAAGACCGCTGGAAAGGGCGTTTGTGTAAAGGCCATCCATCCGCACAATCGCCTGGTCCATCATCGCCGGAATCCCGTCAGTGGATTTGGTCTTCAAAGAGAAACTGTCGATAAATTTGCTATCCGGACCGTAGCGGGCCGTAAAATGGGCCGTAACCGGACCACCGGGATATTCTCTTTCCATTCTGACAATCGGAATAATGACATCGGCGGCGCTGAACTGATCCAATATCATCCGCCACCATCTTCTGTTGCGACGATCAGCCTGCCCGGCGGTCAATACCAGTGATTCGCTATCCGAACCATAAGCACGGACATAGTCAATCGCGCTGTCACCAGAGCGGAATCTGGCCCATGCCTTTTGCCACTCTGTTTTGCTTTCAAACACCTGCGGTGATCCGCCACTCCACATAATCGGTAGAACCAGCAAAGGCGGCGAGCGCAACCGCCGTCCACTAACGCCAAGAATCTGGCCAGCACGAGCACGGTCGAACATCACGCCCAACGTAGCAATGTAGCGTTTCGGACCAATTTGCTCCTGCTCGACAATGATTGCCGACACAATATTATTGAGAGCGCCATCAGACAGCCCGGTAGTTTTCCCGCCCTGAGTCCGGGCATAAAGAGTCTTCCACGCCTTGCGCTGCGCCTCTTCCCAGCCTTTTTGGCGCGCCTCAAAAGAATTATCGCCTCGTGTGTCGACCTCCACCCCGAAAACTTCAAAGTCACCACTGCTCGCGAGCGGTGCAACTCCTCGGTCAGCGCCTTCCAGCTGCGCATATACAATACCGGCTGCAGCCAAGCCGAAAACCATAAAAATCGCAACAATAGGGGTTTTAAAACTGGTCAAAAATTTCATTTCCGCTCTTTTGACGATTATGACGTGGAAATCCACCCACGACTTGTCTAATCGCCTATTTTATGAGTGATAAACAAAACAACGAGCGAAATGAACCGGAATCATACACCTATGCGAAAGCCGGTGTATCGATCGAGGCAGGTAATGCACTGGTCAAGGCCATTGCACCGCTTGCCAAAGCAACTGCACGTCCGGGGGCGAATGCGGAACTGGGGGGGTTTGGCGGTTTTTTTGATCTAAAAGCAGCTGGTTACGATGACCCTCTGCTAGTCGCTGCGAATGACGGCGTTGGCACCAAACTGAAACTGGCCATAGACCATGACCGCCATGACAGCGTCGGCATTGATCTGGTTGCGATGTGTGTAAATGACCTGATCGTGCAAGGTGCGGAGCCACTGTTCTTCCTCGATTACTTTGCGACTGGCAAACTGGAAAACGGTGTTGCCGAGCGAGTCGTAGCGGGCATAGCGGAAGGCTGTAAAATATCAGGTTGCGCATTAATCGGTGGCGAGACGGCAGAGATGCCGGGCATGTATGCCGATGGTGATTATGATCTGGCGGGATTTTGCGTGGGTGCCGTAGAGCGCGAAAAAGCGCTGACCGGCACGCAATTAGCGGATGGCGATATACTTATTGGTCTGGCGTCCTCAGGCGTGCATTCCAATGGCTATTCCCTCGTTCGCAGGCTGGCCGAAGATAAAGGCTGGAAATTGGATCGTCCGGCGCTTTTTGACCCTGATGTTCTGTTGATCGAAGCATTGATCGCCCCGACGCGGATTTACGTAAAATCCCTGCTTCCCCTGATGCAATCCGGTCGGATCAAGGCATTGGCACATATTACCGGCGGCGGATTACTCGAGAATATCCCCCGTGTCCTGCCAGATGGCCTGAACGCCCATGTTGATGCCGATCGCTGGGATCAGCCGCGACTAATGGCTTTTCTGCAGGCTCAAGGTAATATCGAACCGGAAGAAATGGCGCGGACGTTTAACTGCGGTATCGGAATGATTCTGGCTGTGTCACCGGATGAGGCGGCGTCGATACGGTCGGATCTGGAGGCCGCTGGCGAAACCGTTCATGAAGTGGGTGTCGTCAAAACAGGTACAAAGGGCTGCACTGTGTCAGGTAGCACCGGCACTTGGTCGGCACGAAATGATTGGACCGCAACTCACAATGGCTGATGCGTGATGCCTGAAATTGCCAAAGTGGCCGTGCTAATATCAGGTCGCGGATCCAACATGGCCGCATTACTATACGCCGCAAAGGCGGAAAACTGCCCGTTTGAAGTTGTTCTGGTGGCATCCAATGATCCGCAGGCTCCGGGGCTGAAGTTGGCGGAAGCGGAAGGCATTGATACTTTTGCCCACCCGAATAAGGGCCTAAGCCGCAACGAACATGACCAGATCATGCATGAAGTCATTGTCGCAGCGGGCGCCGACTATGTCGCACTGGCAGGATATATGCGCATCTTGAGCAATGAATTCGTCCGTCAGTGGCAGGATCACATGCTCAACATCCACCCCAGCCTGTTGCCGAAATATAAGGGCCTCGACACGTATCAGCGCGCGCTCGACGCCGGGGACAGCCATGCCGGGTGCAGCGTTCATCTTGTGACACCGGAACTGGATGACGGCCCCGTGCTGGCACAGACAGAAGTTGCCATCCTGCCTGGCGATACCGCCGACATATTGGCCGACCGAGTCCTGATTGCCGAGCATCAGCTTTACGCCGCGACCCTTGCCAAATATGTGACCCGTGAGGCCGATCCCGACTGGATATTGGAACAAGTCCGCACCCGCGCGCTAGCGCTGGAGGAAACTCATGAACGTCCAAGTTTCGGTACACCCGGCTGGCGTGTTGGCAGTGAGAAAACCGGGAAATATTTTGCCTATTTTTCTCGCCGCCATTTCGGTGAAACAGGGACATCGGTTTTCGTAAAAACCAGCGGTCTCGACGAGCAAAGCGCTCTTCTTGACGCCGATCCCGATCTTTATTTCACACCAAAATTTTACGGTAAATCAGGCTGGATTGCGATCCGGCTGGATACCGGACACACGGACTGGGATCATGTCGGTGACTGGCTGGAAAAAAGCTGGCGGATGGTAGCACCCAAACGGCTCACCAAAATGATGGATATCGCGGCAGAATTTTAGGGAAAAGTTCGCATCGCGGGAAGAGCAAACCTAAAGCGACAAGGAGGAGGGAGGATATGTCGCAATAAATTTGAGATCTGGGATGACTGCTCCATCCGCGATGCTTGAATTTTATTTACGCTATGACTGCGATAATATGGATACGGTATTAGGACCGTAGTCAATTTTACTTACATGCCTGCTTCCACGGCCAACCGAACCATGTCGGCTGCACTAGGTGCCTCCAGCCGTTTCATCAGGATCGCACGGTGCATCTTTATCGTCCGCTCACTTAAATCCAGTTCATGTGCAATCTGTTTATTTAACAGACCCTTGGCGATGTATTTCAACACTTCACGCTGCCTTTTGGAAAGGTCCTTGACGATTTCCGTCGCCCGCATGCGCCGCGCCTTGGCAAGGCTCGGGCCATCGCTATCAATTTCCACCTGCGATCCCAGGAAAAACTCCAGTTCGCCGTCATCATCAAATAATGGAGCGACAAGAACTGCATTTTGAAAAGGCGTACCATCCTTTTTATAATTGAGAATTTCAACCAGTACTGGCTTGCGTTCCCGCACGCCGCGGCGAATTTCTTCCGTCAGCCATGGCTCAGTGGCTGGCCCCGAAAGAAAGCGGCAATTGCGCCCGATGATGAAATCTCGATCATAGCCTGTAAGTTCACAAAAGGCATCGTTGGACGCAACGATGGGATTATCCGTCAATCTTGGATTGCTGATAACCGATGCAATCGGGCTGTGTTTGATTAGTGCTTCCACAGACGCTTTGGGCATATCAGCCTTGGGTATCGACTGCTGTTTTGTCTTATTATTCTCGGCCTCGGAAGTCATAAAATATGCGTAGTCCATCCTCATCGGCTATGGCAAGCAGAATGCCAATATCACGCACGTTACTTTACACCGCCCTTGCAGCGTTTTGAGCAATATTTGACGTCATCCCAGACATCTTTCCACTTCTTGCGCCATGTGAATGGGCGGCCGCAGGTAACGCAGGTTTTTTGAGGCAGATGCTGCTTCTTGATTTGCTTCTTGGCGGGCATCGAAGGGTGATATTACGGAACAACACCTTCAACCACTGATTTCGCGTTATCGACCCTTATCGCAGCGCCATTGATAAATTTGGATTCGTCCGATGCGAGGAACAGTACTGTATTGGCAATGTCATCGGGTTCCCCCAATGCGCTGGCCGCCGGTCCCTCGCTGGCTGGCCGCAGGTCATCTCTATCCATCATTTTCGGCCCAATTTCTTCGACCATCGGCGTCAAAATCCCTGCCGGATGAACGCTGTTACAACGGATATTATAACCATTATTCGCACAATGCACCGCGATGCTGCGGGTCAGGCTTTCCACCGCCCCTTTTGCGGCTGCATAAGCGGCAACAACAGGCTCCCCCTGAACCGAGGCAATGGATGCCATGTTGATGATCGAACCGCCACCAGAAGCCTTCATTGCCGGCACTGCATATTTGCATCCAAAAAATGTCCCGTCAGCACTGACCGCCATCACAAAGCGCCATTCTTCTGCCGTTTGGGTTTCGATGGTGCCGGGTTCAACCACACCTGCATTGTTGACCAAGACATCCAGCTTCCCGTGCCGGGACACAATATCTGCAATCAGGTCTTCCCATGCCGATTCATCGCGAACATCCTGCTTGTGAAATTCTGCCGCACCGCCAATTTCAGCAGCAACACGCGCACCGTTATCTTCATCCATGTCGGTCAGGATGACTGTTGCGCCTTCGCGCGCAAACATCCGGGCATCTGCTTCACCCAATCCCTTTGCTGCGCCGGTAATGATCGCTATTTTCCCTTCCAGTCTGCCCATCCTGATCCCTCTCTTTTTTGCCAACTGTTCACAGGTTAGCAGCACATGCTAATCCCTCAGCCTAACAATATGAGGGAGAGCGGGATGGACAAGGTCGAAGAACTGGTGGCGCGAGAGGAAATTCGTGATTTGCTGCACCGCTATTGCAAGGGAATAGACCGTAAAGACTGGACTTTGGTTCGGTCATGCTTCGCAGATGATCATGTTCACAACCATGGTGATTATTCGGGACCGCCGGATGAATTTGTCGGTTTTGCCAGTGAGATACTGAAAAAAGTTCCCGCCACACATCATTCCATTTCCAATGTGCATTTCTTTTTCAGCGATGATGGCAACAGCGTGTCAACCGAAGCGAATTTCGTTGCCTATCACTATGTGCAAGAGGGGACGCCGGAATTCGATCCGGTCCCGACCGGCGGCAAAGCCACGGACTGGATAGTGGCCGGTCGCTATTGTGACAAACTTGAAAAGCGCGACGGCAAATGGATTATCGTCCGGCGTGAAGCATTTCACGACTGGGAACGCTATGACGAAGCCAATCCCAAAGCCTAGTCCAAACGGGCTTCAAAACTGATCGTGAAACTGGGATCGTTTGATCCGTTCGAGGCAGCCAATGTGCCTGACGGATTTATGATGAGGCCGGTGACGTTAGAATCAAAACCCGAGGTATTGGGCGCGTAACCGTAAGGCGCGGCACCGAATGGCTGGTCAGAAAAACTGGCCATGGTTGCGGGATCAAAAGGATCGAGACCGCTCGACGTTGCGCCGTCAGTAAACACAATAGGTGATGCCCCATTATAGCTGATATCGGACGGTAGAACGTCCGCGATCTCTATGCTGCTGGTATCTACCGGTGCATCGCCCTGATTGACCACCTCGATCGTGTAGCGAATGACGGCTCCGGGGATGGCTTTGGGATTGACCGAGCCGTTTACCGGGTCGGAAACTACCGTCGATTGCTTACTTATCTCCAGCACTGCATTCGCAGGGTCACGGGTGTTCGTGATGACACATGTGATCACATCACCCACAGCAGGCGCAAAGTCTTCTTCCAGGGAGCTTGGCAATATAGTCGAAGAGCCTGTATTGGCATTGGTACAGGACAAAGAAGCCGTATAGCGATCGAGGTCGGTAGTCCCGCGCGCCCGTTCATCCACATGATAGTTGTTCCCACTGACTAGCTGCGTCATCGCGATTGGTGCGTTGCTAATCACCGCTCCTGCGCCAGCGGTTGTCGTTGCCGCAACCGTGCTGCCGCCTTCTCTTATGCGGATACGGAATTCATCACTGTCAAATATCCGGCCAGCCGCACTTAACTGTTTTTCCAGCGAAAGATGCGGATAAGGCACATTATTGAACACACATTCCACCGCATCGCCAAAGGCCAGCGCCCCGAAACTGTAATTTGTCGTTTCTACGTTGGTCGGCATCACTGTGGGTGAACCCGCGCTGTTGTTCGTACAAGTCAGTTGGGGGCGATATTGGCTTATTGCGCTGGCACTGCCGCTGGCCATGACTTCGGTCAGGCTGATCGGAATCCCGGACGCTGTGGATATCACGGCCGCCGGAAACGGGCCGTTACCGGAACCGGTTGTTGTACCGGATGCCAGCAAATCGCCGGATGATGTCGATGTAATCTGAAACGTAAACTGGTCAGCGGGATCAACCCGCGTGCCGGTAATCGTCTTGTTCAAGGTGATGGATGCGAAACGCACGGCAAACATCATCCCCTGCAAACCCTGCCCCCGCATGGTGGCCGTTACGTTGGTGGGTGAATTCGTGCCCGCAATATATCCTCCAACACGGCCGGTCTGGCCGCCGCCAGCCATGCGCAGCGTTGCCGTACCGGTACCGGTCAAAACCGGAAACTGACTACCGCTGATCGGTGGTACAGCGTCCAGTATCTGCCAGTTCGAACCATTGGTGCCAAATTCCAGAAATTCGCTGTTGTCCGTCGATTCTGCATCTGCCGCCACAAAGGCATAGCTGCTGACTGACGCAACTCCGGGCGGCGGGATGACTGTAATGTTGGAAAAGGTGAAATTCACCAGCGCACCGCTATTGACCATGTAGAGAATGGGGCGTCCGGGAATATTCAGGAAGGATGAATTGCCAACCGCTGCTCCCGACCAGCTTGGTGCGGCCCGGTCATCGGCGGCCGATGCGGTAGTGCTGGTTGCCCTCAAAGTGAAGGTCAGTGTTGAACCGTCATCCAGATCAAAGGAAAAATTCTGGCCCGATGCAGAACGAACGGTCGCGTCATTGTAAGAGGAAAAGTCGAGCCAGCAATAGGTTTGCCATGCCGCCGGAGCCGCGCCTTGCGCCCCTGCCGGTGAGCAAGTGGCAGCCACAGCTGTTCCGCCGCCAAAGCTGACGGCAGCCAAGGCATAGGTCATGATCAGCAAAAAATGCTTGATTATGTGTTGCACTGGTCTGGTCCCACAATTCCGACCATCTGGCACAGGATTTCCCACTCCCGTACCAGTGATCAGATTGCGGATTAACAGATCATGCTTAAAATTCCGTGAAAGCCTTGAAAAACCGTCACTAAATCAGAACAGGTCTAGCCTACAATTTCATCTTCGTTGAAGAAATAGGCGATTTCAATCGCTGCATTTTCGTCGCTGTCGGAACCATGAACCGTGTTGGCTTCGATGCTTTCAGCCAGCTCCTTGCGGATGGTGCCCGGTGCGGCGTCGGCCGGGTTGGTCGCGCCCATGATGTCACGGTTACGCTGCATGGCGTTTTCGCCTTCCAAAACCTGAACAACGACAGGACCGCTGATCATGAAATCGACCAGTTCGCCAAAGAAAGGACGCTCTTTATGGACCGCGTAAAAGCCTTCTGCCTGTTCGCGGGTCATATGGATACGCTTGGAAGCGACAACGCGCAGACCTGCGTCCTCCAGCATTTTGGTGACCGCACCGGTCAGATTGCGCTTGGTCGCGTCTGGTTTGATGATCGAAAATGTCCGTGTACCGGCCATGATTTTGCTCCGTAATAGGGGTGTGAAATAAGTTTGCGCCGCCCCTAGCCGGACTTTTCAAGCATAGCAAGTTTTGTAAGGCTTTCCTGCCCAATTTGCAGTCTAGTTCTTGCCGCCAGCCATCAAGGTGGTCGTCACGCCGCCATCTTCATCCTTAATAACGGAGATATTGATACCCTCTCCATCGGAACGCTGGCCGCCAATCATCTGCATGTCCCCAGATTTGATTTCGGTTTGCACATCAATGCCCTTATCCTTCATCTGGTCCTTGTAAAAGCTGATCACCTCATCCTGATCATCGGAGCTTTTGAAGACGATCATCGCCCCCGACTTACCATCACCCATACCGGCAATACTGCTTTGAATTTCCGCACCGGGATACAATTTTATGCCCATCGGCAAATCGGCAACCGCTTTCGATCCGGTCGCGATCCGGACCTCTCCTTCATCGGTCTTGATCACCGTCTCACTATCGTCGCCCTCACCGCTGACCGAATAGCTGCCTTTTCCGCCATCACCATCATCAAACGTGCCGGATGCGACCTCATCATTGCTGCCACAGGACATGGCCAACAAAACGATTGGCAGGATAAATAACTTGTTCATGAAAATGGCTCCATCCAAAAAATGGCGCGACCCATTCAGGATTGTAGGAGCAACGCCAAAAAAGCGCAAACGGCAATTATATCAGGGCCCTTCGACCCACCGGCCACCATCCTGTTTCCAATAACGCGGCGTAACGTCGTCTTTGGCCGATAGGGCTCGCCAGGCGGTTCTGGCATTGTCGATCTGTTCGGCGGTGAAGAGATAGAAAGCCCGGTCAAAGGCCAAAGCCTCATCCCGCCATTCACCATCGGTCAGCGCGATGTAACGCGCTCCGTTGGCTGCCTGACAATCCCCGGAAATCAGGATGGGTTGCGCTTCATCCTGCCCGTTTCCAGCCAGACCGTGGGCCAAAAAACTGCTGGGTCCAGCGCGCCACAAGGCATTGCTCAGCTTTTCCAGCTGGCCGACAAAGCTCGACACGAGCAACATCCTCTTCCCGCCATCCAGGGTTTTCTGGGCCAGGACAGGCACCAGTTTTTCCGCTGGATCGCGGGTCAAATGATAAAAATCGACCTGCACCGGTCAGATGATCCTTCAAATTGGCCTATTGCTCAAAATTGTCGGCAACATATTGATCGAGCAGACGCACACCGAAACCGGTTGCGCCCTTGTCCCAAACCGGACCGGGCTTGTCCGCCCAGACCATCCCGGCAATGTCCAGATGCGCCCATTTGACGCCGTCTTTGATAAAGCGTTTCAGGAATTGCGCGGCGGTAATCGATCCTGCGCCCTTGCCACCGACATTTTTCATGTCTGCAATGGGCGAGTTGATCTGCTTGTCATAAGCGGCCGTGAGCGGGAAGCGCCACAGCGGATCACCAGCTGTTTTGCCAGCCGCCAGCAAATTGTCGGACAGGCCGTCATCGTTGCTGAAGCAACCTGCATGCTCGTTGCCCAGCGAGATAATAATCGCGCCCGTCAAAGTTGCCAGATTGACGACAACCTCCGGTTCAAAAGTCTCCTGCGCCCAATGCAGTGCATCACATAGCACAAGCCGTCCTTCGGCATCGGTGTTAATGACTTCGATGGTCTGACCACTCATACTGGTCACCACGTCGCCAGGCCGCTGGGCATTGCCATCGGGCATGTTTTCAACCAGGCCGCAAATGCCAACGACATGCGCCTTAGCCTTACGCCCGGCGAGCGCCTTCATGGTGCCGGCCACCGCACCGGCACCGCCCATATCCCATTTCATATCTTCCATGCCGCCCGGTGGTTTCAGCGAAATGCCGCCGGTATCGAAGGTCACACCCTTACCAACCAGCGCCAGCGGCTTTTTTTGCGCGCCATTGGTGCCATCCCAGCGCATAGCAAGCATCCGCGGCGGTCGGACCGAGCCTTGTGACACGCCCAGAAGCGCGCCCATGCCAAGCTTTTCCATTTCTTCCTGCCCGAGGACGGTAAACTCGACGCCCATGTCCTGAAGCTCTTCGCAACGCGCGACGAAGCTTTCCGGATAGATAATGTTAGCCGGCTCCGACACCAGTTCGCGGGTCAGCGCTACCCCGTCGGCGACGGCAGACAGGTCTTGCCAGACCTGCGCTGATTCCATGTCGGTATCCAGCACGGTTATGGTTTCCAGCGTCTGCTTCGCATTTTCCGGCATGGTCGTGCGATATTTATCGATTCTCCAGCTACGCAGTTTCGCGCCAAACAGCAGCCGTGCCAATTGATCTTGCTCCAGGCCCGATCCACTGATCACAAGGTGTTTTACGCCTGATGCAATTAACTTGGCGACAACCGCTCCGCCAGCCGCTTCGCAATCCTTGCGTTCCCCTTTTCCGGTACCGGTCAATATGACCTGTATGACCGCGTCGCCTTCTGTCACAAATGTCTGAAATGTCTGGCCGGTTTTTCCTTCAAACCTTGCCGCTTTGGCGGCAGCGCGGACCACTTTATCCTGTTCAACGTCGATCTTCGCGCTGTCCAGTGTATCTTTGCCAACCGCAATGGCAATTGCATCTGGTGTGGAAGACAGGCTTTCGGCAAAAGTGAATCTCATGGGTAAAACGTCCTTATCAATGGGTCAGCCGTATTCGTATCCCGGCTATATGATCTTCTGTTCAGGGTGGATCAATGAAAGATTGGCAGTGTCTTTGCAATCATCATTTCATCCGAGTTAATGATGAAATCGGGAGATTGGGAAAAATCAGCAGAGAAAATTTGCAGCAAACGCAATCTGGTGCAATAGGGCGTCGAACAGGTTGGCGCCAATATAAATTACGCCAATATTTCATGGGGTCAAAGGTAGGTTAATCTCGTCGATGAAATCTTCAATCGCACTGATTGCATTGGCTCTTCCGATTGCCCTTCCACAGTCCGCTATGGCGCAAGCGGATACCGGCGGACAACCACAAGCATCTGCAGAAGCGCCACAAAAATCTCCTGAGCAATCAGAAGAAATTGAATTTAGCGCCGATACGATAGATTATGATTTTGAAAATGATGTTGTAACGGCCAAAGGCAACGTGCTGCTTCACCGGGACGGATACAAACTGCGTTCCGATACCGTCACCTGGAATCGCAAGACCGGTATCGTGCGTGCGGAAGGTAGTATTCGTTCGATAAGCCCCGATGGCGACACCGCTTATGGCGACAGCATTGTGCTGACCGACAGTCTGCGAGACGGAATCGTCGACAATTTATTGCTGGTGCTCGATGACGGCAGCAGGCTTGCCGCCCGAAAGGGAGAACGGTTTGCGGATGGCGCTCTAACACTTGACAGCGCCGCTTACACAGCCTGTGCAGTTACCACCGAAGATGGCTGCCCGAAAAACCCCAGCTGGCAGATTAAAGCCGTTAAAGTTCGCTATGATCCGATCAAGAAACGCGTCAGCTATGACGGGGCGCGGATCGAGATATTTGGACTGCCGGTCATTCCCCTGCCTGGCCTGTCGCATCCGGTCAGCAACGAAAATCGCAGCGGCATATTGGTCCCTAATCTGAGGTTTGATTCGACCAACGGCGTTGCGGTTTCCATTCCCTATTATTTCAACCTTGCGCCCAATGAAGACGCAACGATAACAACTCAGGTCTTTACCGAGGTAGCCCCGTTGATCAGCGGGACATATCGAAATCTAAGCGAAAAAGGCGCATTTCAACTCACCGGCTACGCCACTTACGGATCCCGTATCCCCACTGGAGCGTCCGGACCATTGCCAGATGCAGAGAAAGATTTCAGGGGATATTTTGCAACCACTGGCCGCTTCATTCTGGATGAGAACTGGACGATATCGCAATCCGCGAGATTGGTCTCTGACCGAACTTTTCTGCGCCGCTACGATATCAGTGACGATGACAGCCTGCGATCGACCATCAATGTCGAACGGATAGACGACAGCAGCTATTTTTCACTGGCCGGGTGGGCGTTCCAGACCTTGCGCGCTGGCGATCCGCAAAACCGCGTTCCAATCGCTTTGCCCGTAGTTGACTATCGCAAGCGCTTTGCCGAACCGGTATTGGGTGGGAGCACGCAAATTCAGGTCAACAGCCTCGCCATCGGCCGCACAGAGGGTCAGGACACACAACGCGCTTTTGCATCCGCCCGGTGGGATTTGCGCAAACTGACGACCCTGGGTCAGGAAATAACCCTGACCGGCTTTGCGCGCGGCGACGTCTATAACAGCCAAGACAACGCACTCAATGAGACAGCTATTTATCGCGGCGAATCCGGCTGGCAAACCCGTGGTATTGTGACGGCGGCCGTAGACATTAAGTGGCCTTTTATTGGGCAGGCCTTTGGCGGAACCCAAACGCTGACACCGCGTTTTCAGGTTGTCGCGACACCCGCTATATCAAATCAGTCGATTCCCAATGAAGATTCGCGTTCGGTCGATCTGGAAGATACAAATTTGTTTGCGCTCAACCGGTTCCCCGGCTTTGATCGCTATGAAGATAACGTTCGGGCCACCTATGGTCTGGAATGGAATCTCAACCGGCCTAATTTGCGCGTCGATGCCATTGTTGGTCAAAGCTATCGACTTGCCAATAATAGCAACATTGTTCCCGACGGAACCGGCCTTTCAGATAGGTTTTCCGATATCGTCGGACGGACGGAAGTCCGCTTCAAGGACATCGTCAAGTTTACCCATCGATATCGGCTGGATAAAGACAATCTCGCAGTCCGGCGCAACGAGATTGATGCCACGGTTGGCACGCGGGATACTTACGCACAAATCGGTTATTTACGGCTGAACCGCGATATTGGCGCCGGGATTGAAGATCTTAGTGATCGTGAAGAGGTCCGTGTTGGTGGCCGTTATCAGATAGACCGATATTGGTCTGTATTCGGTTCCGCGATCATCGATCTTACCGATGCGCGGGAAGATCCGCTGTCTTCTGCAGACGGATTTGAACCCGTACGGCACCGGATCGGCGTCGCCTATGATGATGGTTGCTTGTCTCTCGGCATAACATGGCGCTATGATTATGAAGATACGGGAGATGACCAGCGCGGCAGCACATTCCTCTTCCGACTGGCTTTACGCAATTTGGGTGTGTAAGGCGTTTGTTAATGATATTTGATTGCTCATATTAGGTTCAGCCCTTTTTTGATATTGGCAGGTCTAAAGTTGTTCTTAGAGTTTGAAAAGAAACGAAAAATGAATTTTATGCGTACCCGATTTACCGGCAAACATGCAAAATTTGCGATTGCTGCCACCGCCGCTCTGTTGGCTGCGACCCCGTCATCAAGCCAGACAGTTTCGGACAATGCTGTTCCTCAAGCAGGCCTAAACATTCCCGAGCAACTCACCATTTTTGGTGAAGATAATCCTAACGTTCGGCGAGCAACCGCCTTGGTGAACGGGGACATCATCACCGGCACTGATGTCAACCATCGCCTTGCGCTGATCGTGGCGGCCAATGGAGGGGAGGTTTCCAAAGAAGAGGAAGACCGTCTGCGCTTGCAGGTATTGAGGAACCTAATTGACGAGACGCTTCAGATACAAGAAGCCGAAGCCAATGAAATCACCATTTCTCAAGCTGAAATCAACCAGACGTTCAATCAGGTGGCCCAACAGAATTTCAGACAGGATATCGACGCATTTGACGATTATTTGCGGTCCAGAGGCTCCTCGGCAAATACACTGAAACAGCAGATCAAAGGCGAGCTCGCATGGAGCCGCTTGCTACGCCGTAATATTCAACCCTTCATCAATGTCGGCGATGAAGAGGTAAATGCCATTATAGAGCGGTTAAATGCGTCGAAAGGGACGACCGAATATCGCATTGGCGAGATTTATATGTCAGCGGCCCCCGAGGCCGCCGAACAGGTTGCATCCAACATGCGCCAGATATTGGATCAGATCCGTCAGGGCGGTTCTTTTGTTGCCTATGCGCGTCAATTTTCCGAAGCTTCTACAGCTGTCACTGGTGGTGATCTCGGTTGGGTCCGCCCTGTACAATTACCCCAATCTTTGGCGGATGCAGCAGCACAGATGCAGATTGGCCAGGTGGTTGGTCCCGTTCAGGTTCCTGGCGGTTTCTCGATATTATATCTCATCGACCAACGTCAGATACTGACAGCCGACCCGCGCAATGCAGTCTTAAGCCTTAAACAGCTAGCCATCGGTTTCCCACCTGGAACGACCGAAGCACAGGCGACCAGTCGTGCAGCAGAATTTGCTACGGCTACCCAAAACATCAAAGGCTGTGGTGCCGCCAATGAAATAGCCGCCAATATCGGAGCGTCGGTGGTTGACAATGATCAAGTGCGTCTGAAGGACTTACCTGGTCCACTACAGAACACTATCGCCAACCTGCAGATTGGACAGGCCAGCCAGCCTTTTGGATCCGTAACAGATGGCGTACGTGTGTTAATCCTATGTGGCCGCGACGATCCGCAAACCGCAACAGCACCATCTTTTGACAAGATTATGTCGGATCTGGAAAATGAGCGGATCAACAAACGCGCGCAAATCTACCTGCGCGATCTGCGCCGTGACGCCATTATCGAATATAATTGAGGAATGCTGGGGTGAGAAAACCCTTTGCCCTGTCGTGCGGTGATCCTGCAGGAATAGGGCCCGAAATCATCTGTAAAAGCTGGCTTGAACGGGAAAATCTTGGTTTGAGACCGTTTTTTGCGGTGGGGAATTTTGAAGATTTCAAAGGACCGGATGGTAACGGGCTTTGCGGAGCGCCCGTTATCAAGATTTCCGATCCCGCTGAAGCCAGCGATCAGTTTGATACGGCATTGCCAATCTTTCATATACATAGTGGCGAGCC
Source organism: Parasphingorhabdus sp. (assembly GCF_059726685.1). Classification (NCBI taxonomy): domain Bacteria; kingdom Pseudomonadati; phylum Pseudomonadota; class Alphaproteobacteria; order Sphingomonadales; family Sphingorhabdaceae; genus Parasphingorhabdus; species Parasphingorhabdus sp. The sequence goes on along the minus strand of NZ_AP041068.1, from coordinate 1,764,096 downwards.
CACTGTGCCGGGGCGCCCCACTCTGGATGGCGCTCAATGTGCGTTGCATGCTTTGGAAATAGCGTGCGGTCTGGCGCGATCGGGGGACGCTGGCGCGGTTATCACAGCTCCAGTTTCCAAGTCGCAATTGTACAAGGTCGGATTCCGTTATCCGGGGCAGACCGAATTTGTGTCGGAGCGATGCGGTATCGCCCGGGAAAATGCAGTGATGATGCTGGCCGGTCCGTCGCTGCGCGTAGTTCCAATGACAACACATATAGCTTTGAAAGATGTGCCCTCACAGCTCAGCAAGTCACTAATAATCGCACGTGCCAAGGCGGCTCATAAGGCCATGATCAGGAATTTTGGCATAGAGAATCCGCGAATCGCCATCGCTGGACTTAATCCCCATGCAGGGGAAAACGGGAATTTGGGTGACGAGGAAAAACTGGTCATGGAACCCGCGATTGAAGAGCTTGGGGCGCAAGGTTTTGATGTGTCCGGGCCCTTGCCTGCTGATACCATGTTTCATGAAGAGGCCCGATCACGATATGATGTAGCTCTGTGCCCCTATCATGATCAGGCTTTAATACCTCTGAAAACACTACATTTTTTCGACGGTGTGAATTTGACACTCGGCTTGCCAATCGTCCGGACCTCTCCCGATCATGGCACTGCATTCGGGATAGCAGGACAAGGAATTGCCGATCCCCGGTCGATGATTGCGGCCATCCAGATGGCCGCCACCGCCGTTTCCAATCGCGAAAAATACGACCTTTGAACCACTCATCGACACAGCCACCATCCTTGCCTCCCTTGAGGGAGGTCATAAAAAAACATGGCCTGACCGCCAACAAGGCACTCGGCCAGAATTTCCTGCTTGATACCCAGCTATTGTCGCGCATCGCGGCAGTTCCAGGCGATCTGGAAAACGCCCAGGTGTTTGAAGTCGGCCCCGGTCCCGGCGGACTGACACAGGCGCTGCTGCAGGCGGGCGCAAAGGTGACAGCGGTAGAGCGAGATGAACGATGTCTGCCTGCTTTGGCTGATCTTGCGGATCATTTTCCCGGGCAATTGCAGGTTATCAACGAAGATGCCTTGAAAATTGACCTGTCGCAATTATTCGACGCACCTTTTCACATCGCATCCAACCTCCCCTATAATGTTGGCTCCGCGCTTCTAATAAAATGGCTGTCCAGTTCTGTGTGGCCGCCCGCTTGGCAATCCCTGACGCTGATGTTCCAGCGGGAAGTCGCCGACCGGATTGTTGCCGATGCGGGCTCCAGTGCATATGGGCGCCTGTCCATTTTGGCGCAGTGGCGCTGCGATGCGAAACTTGCAATGTCGGTCCACCGCTCAGCCTTCACGCCGCCGCCGAAGGTGATGTCGGCGATCGTGCATCTGACACCAAAAGAACAGCCCGACGGTGTAGACCCAGAGGTGTTAGCCAAACTGACGCAGACCACTTTCAGCCAGCGCCGCAAAATGCTGCGGCAAAGCCTGAAAAGCCTATCCGGCGGACTGGACGCGCTGAAAGACACTGGCATTGACGGCGCTCGCCGCCCTGAAACGGTCAGCGTGTACGAATTTGTAGCACTGGCCCGCTTTCTGTCGGCCTAGCTTACTGCTTTCAGTTTCCGGCGATAGGCGTGCAGCAAGGGTTCTGTATAACCGCTTGGCTGCTCGATGCCCTTGAACACCAGATCCCTTGCGGCCTGAAATGCCAGACTGCCGGCCGGATCACTCGCCATCGGCTGATACAACGGATCGCCAGCATTTTGACCATCGACCTTCGCCGCCATGCGCAGCAGCGCGGCATCAACTTGCTCTGCGGAACAGACACCATGCAACATCCAGTTTGCCATATGCTGGGATGAAATCCTGAGGGTAGCGCGATCCTCCATCAGGCCGACATCATGAATATCCGGAACCTTGGAACAGCCAATGCCCTGGTCAACCCAGCGTACCACGTAGCCCAATATGCCTTGCGCGTTGTTATCCAGCTCGCGTTCAATTTCTTCGGCCGACCAATTATGCCCCTCAGCCAACGGAATAGTCAGCAGCTTGTCCAGTGACGGTATCCCTTCACTTGCCACCTCTTTCTGACGTGCGAACACGTCCAGCCGGTGATAGTGAATGGCGTGCAAGGTCGCCGCCGTCGGGCTTGGCACCCATGCGGTATTTGCGCCGGTCATCGGATGACCAATTTTCTGCTCCATCATATCTGCCATCATGTCGGGGGCTGCCCACATGCCTTTGCCGATCTGCGCCTTGCCGGACATGCCGCAAGCCAGACCGATAGCAACATTGCGGGCTTCGTAGGATTGAATCCAGTCGCTGGATTTCATGTCTGCTTTTGCGACCATGGCGCCACCCTGCATGCTGGTATGGATTTCATCACCGGTACGGTCCAGGAAGCCTGTGTTAATAAACACAATCCGGTCTTTCACAGCCTCAATGCAAGCCGCAAGGTTAGCAGAGGTCCGGCGTTCTTCGTCCATTACGCCCACTTTTATCGTGTTACGGGCCAGCCCAAGCAGGTCCTCCACTGCATCGAACAGGTCATTGGTGAAGGCACATTCTTCCGGCCCGTGCATTTTCGGTTTCACGATATAGATGGAGCCGGCCTTGCTGTTGCGCAGCTCGCCCAACCCTTTCAGGTCATGCATCGCAATCAGGCTGGTAAATACGCCGTCGAGCAGACCCTCGGGCGCTTCTGACCCGTCGCTCAGCAATACGGCCGGATTGGTCATCAAATGCCCGACATTGCGAACAAACATCAGGCTGCGCCCCGGCAGTGTGAAAGCATTACCATCCTGATCGACATAGTCACGATCCGGGTTGGCACGGCGCTCAGCCTCTTTGCCGCCTTTCATAAATTTGGCAGCGAGATCACCCCGCATCAAGCCAAGCCAGTTACTATAGGCAAGAACCTTGTCTTCCGCGTCGACCGCAGCAACGGAGTCTTCCATGTCGATAATCGTAGTAAGTGCCGCTTCCAGATAGACGTCCGCAATATTCGCCGGATCATCCTTACCGATCGGGTGATCTGCATCAAAAATCACGTCAATATGCAAGCCGTTATGTTTGAACAGGCATCCCTTGTCATTCCATCCAACGCATTGCGAAGGATCTTTCAGCGGGATGCCGTTTTCTTTGACATTGGCCAGATCACTCCAGCTACCGTTCGACAGCGGCAATGTCTCATCTAGAAACGCCTTGGCCGCCTTGATCACCGCTGCACCGCGTACAGGGTCATAGCCGCCGGGTTGGGCCGGTGCCGCGTCCAGTGCGTCGGTGCCGTAGAAGGCGTCATAAAGGCTGCCCCAGCGCGCATTGGCGGCGTTCAGTACGAAACGATCATTCAGTGAAGGCACCACCAGTTGCGGCCCCGCCATTGTAGCAATTTCCGGATCTACATTTTCCGTTGTGATGGCAAAAGGTGCTGGCTCATCCACAAGATAACCGATCTCTTTCAGGAACGCCTGATACGCCGCCTGATCAATTGGTTTGCCCTTGTTGGCGACATGCCAGTCATCAATCTGTGACTGCAGTTTTTCCCGTTTGGCCAGCAGTTCAGCATTGCGCGGAGCAAAACGGGCCAAAAGATCAGCAAAACCAGACCAGAACTGATCCTGATCCACACCTGTGCCGGCCAGGGCGCGTTCATTGACAAAATCAAACAATAGTGACGAAATCTGGACACCGTTTTGATGGACATATTCGGACATGAAGGGTTCCTCTTGTTCAAAAACATAGCACGCCCCCGACATCATTGCCTGAGCGTAAAAGCAGATAATCCGGGGAGGAATCGGTCGCATCCTATGACGTGTGACTCGATTTTTGTAAATGCCGGAAATCAAATCCTTGCCGATGGCGTAAAGATGGTCCAGAAATTCTCACCCATGGTTCTGGATGAAAAAATAACACTACTCGAAACAAGCCTCGAACGAGCAGCAGACAGGCTTGGTGATATTACCGAGCCGGTGATGAAACGATACTATGACATACACCCCGAAGCCCGAGATTCTTTCCGTGAGCATGGCCTCGGAAACACAGTTAAACTCGAAGCCGAAATGGTGGAAAGCGTTGTCTACTGCTTGATGAACTGGCTAGAAAGTCCGCAGGAAATCCGCATCATGTTTGGCAGTACAGTCCCGCATCATGAGGAAACACTGCATGTGCACACTAACTGGTTTAGCGGGTTGGTCGATGCGGCGGTGCACGTCATTGCTGAAACGATCCCGGACACGAAGCAGGAGGAGCGCGATCTGTGGGAAGAAATTCACCAGGGCGTCAACGACCTGATTGCAGACGCCCGATATTAGACCTGCAGTTGTCGCTGGAAAAAGGTGACAGCGATTGATTACAAATGCTATCAGTTTCAAATGAAAGCAAATCCTCTTCCCGAAAGCGCTATTCTGGAAATTGCCGAAGGCTTGCCGCTTCTGCAACGCACGGAAACCTGGTCCAAAATCAATAGCGGCACCACCAATCTGGATGGCCTGAAAACCGTTGCTGGCCAGTTGGCAGATGCTTTTTCTGCCTTGCCTGGAGACATAAAACTGGTTGATCCAGATCCGGTCGACGCCGTACGCTCCGACGGTTCCATTGATCAGGTCCAGCGAGGTCAACACCTCCATGGTTCTATCCGTCCTGACGCACCTGTGCGGATATTGCTTACCGGCCACATGGATACTGTTTTCCCTGCCGATCACCATTTCCAAAATCTCGAATGGATCGAAGATGGCGTGCTCAATGGCCCCGGAGTGGCGGATATGAAGGGCGGACTGTCCGTCATGCTAGGCGCGCTGCAATTGCTGGAGCAAAGCGAACTCGCCAGCCAGATCGGCTATGACATCATGATCAACAGCGATGAAGAAGTGGGTTCTGCTTCCTCCTCTGCGCTAATTGAACGCTGCGCCAAGGACAAGGTCGCCGCCCTCACCTACGAACCTGCCCTGCCCGACGGCACTCTGGCCGGCGAGCGCGGCGGTAGCGGTAATTTCTCGATCATTTTTACAGGCAAAAGCGCCCATGCCGGCCGGAACCCTGATGAAGGTCGCAATGCGCTGGTCGCTGCTGCCGATATGACTCTGCAGCTTAAGGCACTGCACCGCGAAGGGTTGAGTGTTAATCCGGCCAAAATTGAGGGCGGCGGTCCCAACAATGCCGTTCCCGATCATGCCATTTTACGGGTGAATTTTCGACCCAAGACGTTGGCAGACCAGCAAGAGGCCCAAAGCACACTTGATAATCTGATCGGCATCATTGCCCGGGGTCATGATCTTGATGTGCATTGTCATGGCGGCTTTGGTCGTCCGCCCAAGCCGATTGACCCGCAGGCTCAAAAGCTGTTTCATCTAGTAAAAAGTTGCGGCGCGGATCTGGGGCTGGACATTAACTGGCGGGGGACCGGCGGTGTTTGTGACGGGAATAATATTACAGCTTGCGGTGTGCCGGTTGTTGACACAATGGGGGTACGCGGTGGCGCTATTCACAGCGCAGACGAGTTTCTGATCACGGACAGTCTTGTCGAACGCACACAGTTATCGGCGCTTACAATCATGCGTATTGCCGCCAAAGGGGGACTATGACGAATTTCAAAATAAGGGCGGCGCGGATCGATGATCTGCAGCATCTTTACGAGATGGCAAAGCTGACCGGCGGCGGGTTCACAAACCTACCCGCTGACAAAGACAGCCTGACAGCGAAGCTGGGTCGTTCCACCCGTGCTTTCGATCGGACGTCGGATGAACACGGTAATGACCTGTTTGTGATGGTGCTCGAAAATGTCGAAACCGGCGCGGTGCGCGGGACATCGCAGCTATTCACCATGGTCGGGCAAAGCTGGCCGTTTTATTCCTATCGCCTCAGCACCTTGTCACAGACCAGCAAGGAACTGGACCGGACTTTTCGCGCGGAAATGCTGACTTTGGTCACCGATCTCGAAGGTGCCAGCGAAGTTGGAGGCCTGTTCCTCCACCCCGGCGAGCGCGCGGGCGGACTGGGAATGCTCTTGGCACGCAGCCGTTATCTGTTCATCAAGGAGCACCGGTCCCGCTTTGGTGATCGCCTTTTTGCAGAATTACGCGGCGTGATTGACGAAGCGGGCGGTTCGCCCTTCTGGGATGGGCTCGCCGGCCGCTTTTTCGGCATGGGATTTCAGGAAGCGGACTATTTCAACGCTATCCATGGCAATCAGTTTATTGCCGACCTTATGCCCAAACATCCGATCTATACGGCAATGCTTAGCGAAACCGCACGCGCCGCTATCGGTATCCCCCATCCCAATGGCCGTGCTGCGATGCGGATGCTGGAGAACGAGAATTTCTCTTATGACGGCTATGTCGATATTTTTGACGGCGGCCCGACGATGATCGCCAAAACAGATGATGTGACCAGCGTAAAAAATGCCAAATCGGATGAGATCGTGGCCATCACCGCTTCGGGATCAGGCCTCAAGTCCATTATCTCTTGCGGTAGGCTTCACGATTTTCAGGCCACCTACGCTTTTATCGGTGAGGCAGAAGGCGGCGTGACGATTGATGAGGATGCCGCCGCCAGTCTGGGTCTGTCGGTCGGCGATACGATCGGGCATATTCCAAGGTAATCAGAATGACAAAAGTTCAGGAAATAAATTTCGACGGGCTCATTGGTCCCAGCCATAACTATGCCGGGCTCAGTCTTGGCAATATTGCCTCTTCAACCAATGCTGGCGAGGCATCTTATCCGCGCGAAGCCGCCTTGCAGGGCATCGCCAAGATGCGGCATAATATTGATCTCGGGCTGGCACAGGGCTTTTTCATGCCGCTGGATCGGCCCAATATAGCCTGGCTGGACCAACTGGGCACAACGATAGAAAGTTCAGAACCGCATGTTCGGGCCGCCGCCTCTTCCGCGTCATCCATGTGGGCAGCCAATGCAGCAACCGTCTCGCCCGCGCAGGATAGCGAAGACGGCAGGTGCCATTTGACGGTCGCGAACCTGCAAACCATGCCGCATCGCAGCCATGAATGGCCGGGCACTCTGGCGCAGTTGCGGCTCGCTTTTGCCAATCCGGATCACTTTTTTGTTCATCGGCCGATTCCCTCTCCCTTTGGGGACGAAGGCGCAGCCAATCACATGCGATTATGTCCCTCTCATGGCGAAGCGGGGATCGAGATATTCATCTACGGCAAAAGTGGCGGCCCCTTCCCCGCACGCCAGCATATAGAAGCCAGCAAGGCGGTGGCACGGAAGCATGGCCTGCAAGACGATCACGTCATTTTCGCGCAGCAGTCAGACAAAGCCATCGCCGCTGGAGCTTTTCACAATGATGTCGTTGCTGTTGCCAATGAGCAGGTGCTGTTCGCTCATGAGGACGCGTTTGAACACCGCGATGATTTTTACGACGAAGTACAGCGCAAATTCCCGCAGGCAGAAATAATAACAGTGCCATCTGACAAGGTAAGTCTGGCCGACGCGATCACATCCTATTTGTTCAACGCACAGCTGGTTACCCTGCCCAATGACGGCAGCATGGCTCTGATTCTGCCGACCGAAGCGAAAGACAATGAAGCGGTTTGGGCATACTTGCAGGAGTTGGTCGCCGGTAATGGTCCAATCCGCGAACTCTGCCCCGTCGATGTCAGGCAGTCCATGGCCAATGGCGGCGGTCCGGCCTGCTTGCGTCTGCGCGTTGTTGCCGATCTAGATGCTGTCGATCAGCGCTTCATTGCGACACCGGAGAAGCTGGACGCCATAGCCGGGGTGGTGGAACAATATTGGCCGAAAACCATCATGCCCGACCAACTGACCGATGATGATCTGCTCGCGAGAATTAAAAATGCGCGAAAAGCGCTTTTGGAGACATGTGCCCTGACCGAGCTTTCGAACTGAATTTCATACCTCAACTGTCGAGTTAACTTACAGTTAACTATATTGGCAATTGCGAAACTCCCACTTTTCTGGGCTTGGCACGGTGCTTGCTGCGTCTCTGCCATGTGGAAAAAATTCAAGCGCCTGTTCATCATCAAAACCAAGTTTGAAGCGTTCTTGATCATCTATGCACTGGCGACTGGTGCTGTCGCGAGAGGTCAGGACTATCTGATGCAATATCCCGGTTTTGGAGGAAAGCTGCTGTTTCTGGCCTGTACCGGTGCGGTTTTCATGGCCGGCGCCAAAATGCTGGATGCGATCGACTATCGCCGAGCCTATGGGCCAGATTATTAAGAAAGTCGGTGTTCCCCGACATCTCATGTGCTGCGAGATATTCGATCAGGGTACATCCAAAGCCATCCAGTGGTAAGCCGCTGTTGCTCGGCACCAAGTCACAATGAAAAGTGGGGGTTTCTGTTGCTCGGTACCCCCAAACCGCCGGTATCCCTTCTGTTGCCCGGTGGGTCCAACCGCGCTTTAACTTCTTAAGTTACAACCGTGAGGTCGTTGGCTTAAGCCGCTACTGCGAGTGCTTCGTTATCGTTTGCACTTATAGTTTTTGAGCAATCACGGCATACTCAGGCCGGGTAAAAATAATGCTTTTCAACACACGTCGATCCTGGTTCGGCCCCATCAGCAAAGATGTCCAAAAACATCTCAAATGGTGGAGCCGCCGGGTACTGCCCCCGGGTCCGTTGTGCCTATTGCACATCACAATTTATCACCATAGTCCACCGAAGCGGACAGGCCCTATATAGGCGCTTAATTCTGAATGAAAAGAGAATGACGCAAAAATATGGGCGCGGATATTGCTATCCACGCCCATAGATATACCGTTTAAACACCTGATTTAGCGTTTATTTTTTCAGATTATCACGAATTTCAGTCAGCAGATCAATTTCGCTTGGGCCGGAAGGCGCTTCTTCCTCTTCCTTCTTCGCCATCACTTTGTTGGCATAGCGGACGATCATGAAAATGATGAAAGCCAGTATGATGAAATTGATGACCACAGTCAGAAACTGTCCCCAACCCAGCATGGGTACTCCCGCTTCTTTCAGCGCTGCATAGTCGGTAGAGCCAGCCAATTCGGCTGGTGGCGTGCCAAGCAGGATGAACATTTTTGAGAAATCAGGTGTACCTAGAACCGCGCTAACGATCGGCATGATGACATCTTCGGTCAGTGATGTTGTGATGGTCGCAAAAGCAGCACCGATGATGACCGCAACTGCCAAATCCAGCACATTGCCTTTCAGGATAAACTCTTTAAATTCTGCAAACATAGCAATACTCCTCTTCCCCGTAAGATGACGGCTAAATGCCCGAAAACCTCTGATTTGTCGAGGGAAGTCATTGCATTTACCCGCTTTCATTCCTATTTTTACATTTGATGAGGCGATCAATTGGAACGTGGGAGAAAATCAACATGCGTGGCAAGTTAAGTAAATTTTTGATGGTACCGGTTTTGGCAATGGCGCTGAGCGCTTGCGGCATTAACAGCGTGCCTACAGCCGAAGAACAGGCCAAAGCGAAATGGGCCGATGTCGAGAGCACCTATCAACGCCGCGCTGATTTAATCCCCAATCTGGTTGAAACGGTCAAAGGTTTCGCAGCTCAGGAACAGGACACTCTGACCGCTGTGGTGGAAGCACGTGCGAAAGCGACATCTATCCAGGTCAGTGCCGATGATTTGGGTGATGCTTCAAAAATTCAGGAATTTGCCGCAGCGCAGGGTCAGCTTTCACAAGGTCTGGGCCGCTTGCTGGCAACTGTAGAATCCTATCCTGACCTCAAATCCAATCAAAATTTTCTGGCTCTTCAAAGCCAGCTTGAAGGTACAGAAAACCGCATCAATGTGGCCCGCCGGGACTATAATGAGGCGGTCCGGCAATATAACACCACCATCCGGACCTTCCCCGATATTATCGGTGCCAAGATCATCCACGGTGCAGAACCAATGGAGCCATTTACGGCGACAACCGAAGGCGCCGACGAAGCGCCAACTGTAGCGTTTTAAATCGCAATGCGATATCCCCCCCACAGCGTTGTCGCAGCAATTTGGGCTGCCTTGATTTTGTCGATCACCGCCATCTCAGTACCTGCGGCGGCCCAAAACTTCCCTGAATTGAGCGGTCGTGTGGTCGATCAGGCGGATTTGCTTGATCCGGCGCAGGAGGCATCCCTGACGGCTAAACTGGAAGCCCTTGAGGCCAACTCTACCCGGCAACTGGTTGTGGCTACAGTTTCCAGTTTGGACGGCTATGATATTGCCGATTATGGTTATCAGCTCGGCCGATCATGGGGCATCGGGCAGGATGGCGACGGCGAAACGGAAAAAGACAATGGCGTCATATTGCTGGTCGCCCCCAATGATCGCAAGGTCCGCATAGAAGTCGGCTATGGATTGGAAGGCATAATGACTGATGCGCTGTCCAGCATGATAATCCAAAATGACATCTTACCACAATTTCGAAACGGCAACATGCCGGCTGGCATTGAAGCTGGCGTTGACCGGATCGCGATGCAGCTCACACTGCCCGAAGAAGAAGCACGCGCCTTTGCATCACAGGCAGTGGTTCAACAACGTGAGCGTTCCAATGATGGCGAAGGCGGTTTGATCATATTCTGGATCATTGTCGGAATAGTCATAATCGTAATGTCCATATCCGGTTCCCGTGGCGGCAGGCGTTATCGCGGCGGCTCTGGCCCCGTTGTTATCTGGGGCGGTGGTGGCTCCAGCGGATGGGGCAGTTCCAGCGGCGGATTTAGCAGCGGCGGCTTTGGCGGTGGCGGTTTTAGCGGCGGTGGCGGCAGTTTCGGCGGCGGCGGCGCATCGGGGGGATGGTAATGAAAAAGGTCAACCAACTTTCCGAAGCCGATCACAAGCTTGTTACGGCAGCAGTCAGCGAAGCAGAAAAATCCACTGACGGAGAGATTGTCACGATCGTGACCGATCTGTCAGACAAATATCATGATGCCGGGCTGCAATGGGCTATTGGTATCACATTCTTCTTCTTGTCGACGCTCGCTGTTTTTCCGGCCTTTTATCAATCAATAATAACGGGCCTATTCGGTGGCTGGGAACAGGATTTCACCACCGCGGGTGAGCAAATGGCAGTGCTCTTCATTGCCAGCGTTACCCTGTTTCTTGTGATGCGCTACCTCTTTGCCTGGATGCCGCTGCGACTATTGGTGACGCCGAAAAGTACCAAACAGCGCCGCGTGCGCAAGCGGGCGATAGACTTTTTCAAAGTAGGTGCAGAGCGCAGAACTATGGGCTTGACTGGAATATTGATCTACGTTTCCTTGAAGGAACATCGTGCAGAAATTGTTGCCGATCAGGCCATCGCGGAAAAAGTCTCTCCCGAAGTCTGGGGCGAGGCCATGGTTGCGCTGATCGATGAAGTACGCGCTGGCCGACCTGGCGAAGGGATGGCAGCGGCCGTCAAGCATGTCGGCGTGGTGTTGAAAGAGCATTTTCCCAAAACTGACAAAAATCCCAATGAACTGCCAGATCGGTTGATCGAAATTTGAGTAGCGGAAATTCCGACACGCCGGATTCCGGTGCCCCTGTCGAAACCATGTGGGAAGGCCGTTTTATAACGGCCAAAAAACAAGGTCGATGGGAATATGTTTCCCGCAGTCGCGGTATCCGGGCTGCAGTCATATTGGCTATCGATGAAGGTCATGTCCTGTTGGTCGAACAATATCGTGTGCCATTGGGTAAGAACTGCATAGAACTTCCGGCAGGCCTAGTTGGCGATCATGATGATAATATCGATGAGGACGCGTCTTTAGCAGCCATTCGAGAGTTGGAGGAAGAGACCGGTTACCGGGCCGGAACAATGGAAAATTGCGGCGAATTTTATTCTTCGCCGGGCATGGTATCAGAGAGCTTTTCGCTATTCAGGGCACATGGTCTGAGCAAAGTCGGCGAAGGTGGCGGCGTGGACGGTGAGAATATCATTGTCCACCGCATCGCTGTTGAAGAGCTTGATGATTTCATTGATCAAAAACGCGCTGAAGGTGCTGCAATTGATGTTAGGCTGCTGTTACTTTTTCAACCGAAATAAGAGCAATCTCTATCGAAAATTATCCGCATAGGCTTGGATTTTTAAAGTCTTGTTCGGCGTAGGCACGATAGAATAAGAAATACCATATTTGTCGGCATAAGCCTTTGCAGCATCAACATCAGGAAATTTCATCCGCACTTGTCGCTGTGTATCACCAGATCCCGCCCAGCCAGTCAGTTTGTCCGCTTTGCGTGCTTCGGACGGCTCAAACTCCAATATCCATTTGTCAGTTAGCGCCTTGCCTGACTGCATAGCATTCATGGGGTTCTGGTAAATCCGTGCGGCCATCACATTTTCCTTCGTTGATGATCGCCTCAATAAGCGCGTGAAATCGCAAATTCAACCGCTTCGGTCATAGCGGCTTTTGCCTTACCCGAGGGGAAAGCACCCAGAGCGTCAATTGCCCGCTGTCCATAGTGGCGCGCGCGGGAAATCGTGTCATCAATCGCGCCGGTTTTCTTTAGCAGGCTAGTGGCAAAAGCCAGATCATCGTCCGAGACCCTGTGCCCGATAATCGCATCTTTCCAGAATTGCCGATCCTCATCACTCCCACGGGCATAAGCCAGAATCACTGGTAGGGTGACCTTGCCTTCGCGGAAATCATCACCGGCATCTTTACCCATTGTTTCGCTGTCAGAGGAATAATCAATCGCATCATCGACCAGCTGAAATGCGATTCCCAAATTGCGACCGTAAGAATCGAGTGCCAACTCGGTTTCTTCTCCCCGCTCCGCAACCACGCCTGAAATCCGGCTGGCTGCGGCGAATAGTGCCGCTGTCTTGGATCCGATAATATCGAGATAACGGTCTTCGCTAGTATCAATCTTGCGCTGAGCCGTCAGTTGATTGACTTCACCTTCCGCGATGATGGCCGACGCACTGGACAGAATTTTCAGTACTTTCAAAGAGCCGTCTTCCACCATCAGTTCGAAGGATCGGCTGAACAGAAAGTCCCCCACCAATACGGTCGCAGGATTGCCGAAAACCAGATTGGCGGTAGTTTTGCCGCGCCGCAGGTCAGAACCATCTACAACATCGTCATGCAGCAACGTAGCAGTATGGATAAATTCAACCGCTGCCGCCAATTTGAAATGGCGATCCCCTTCGTAACCAATCAATTTGGCAGCCGCCAAGGTTAGCATGGGACGCATTCTTTTGCCGCCACCGGCAATCAGATGGCCCGCCAATTCAGGGATTAAAGGGATTTCAGACTGCATCCGGTCAAGGATGACGCTGTTCACCTGGTTCATGTCACTGGCGACCAGTGCCATAAGTGGTTCTAAGGACGGGGTCGCTTCACGCCCCAAATGATGCACTGTTGCAGACATATTCCCTGCGATGTGGCAAGGGAAAGGCGATAAGGCAAGTGAAATCAAAGCATCTACAGGTGAAGTTTGCAAAACTTGCGGGCAAGTCTATCAAGCTATGAATCAATTAAGGAAATCAGGCTGCTATCCATGGACGACAAGCTCAAACAATATCGCCAAAGCATCAACAATATCGACGCCGCATTGGTGTTCATGCTGGCAGAACGGTTCAAGGTCACGCAGGCCGTTGGCGAATATAAGGCGAAGAACAAGCTCCCCCCTGCTGACCCTTCCCGCGAACAGGAACAAATTGCCCGCTTGCGACAACTCGCCAGCGACGCCGATCTTGATCCCGAATTTTCCGAAAAGTTCTTGCGCTTCATAATCGATGAAGTGATCCGACACCATGAGCAGATCCGGGAGGAGTCCGCCTAGTCTTGCTTTTGCCTGATATGCTTTAGGCCCAAAACACCGGATACAATATGAGTTATAAAGCTGCGTACCACTGGCCATCGGGCAAAATGGTGGATGGCGAGGTCGCGGATAAACGGTAAAATTCTGCCATTTGACTGATAAAGCGGCGTGAACATGACACTGAGCAACTGATAAAGCTCGATATGAAAGGACCGCAACCGGCTATATCGTTTCGATATGCCATCAATGCTGGCAACAGCCGTCGCGAGCGCACTGGCGTCGATGAGGGCCATGTTGGCCCCCTGCCCCAATTGCGGGCTTGTGCAGTGCCAGCTGTCGCCAACATGATATAGTCTTTTCGACGTCTGCGAGCGGCCGGTACGATGCCCATAAACGGCCATGGTCAGCTCATCCATTGAACCAATCTGAGCTATAAAGGGTTCGGCTTCAGGCCAGAGTTTGCAATATTCCGTCCTGAACTGCTCAATACCCGCATCCATGACACCGGCAGCATTTTCCGGCTTTTCAGACCAGAATATCGCTGCCCCCTGATTACCGGTGGCTGGATTGATGCCAACCGGCATTATTCCCGCCATTTTGCTGGCGTGCCAGTAACGCTGATCCAATGCGTTGGGCATTACTCCATGATTGTCAGGTATATCCACAGTAGCCCAGAATGCACCATAACTTAGTTTTCTAAGGCGTCCGGTCGCCAAAGGGCTACGAGCGCCGCTGGCATCCACCAGCAGGTCGAATTGCGCGGCTGGCATACCGTCAGCAAAAACCGGCTCAATTGCAGATTCATTTTCCGATACACCAACCAGTTCCTTGCATGTTTCTATCGGAATTCCAGCCTCTTTTACCGCCTGCATCAAAGTGTCGAAAAGGCTGGCACGGTGAATGCCCAAAGCAGAAACGGCATGGCGGGCATTTTCATATTTCATATCCAGCGCGCGGCGCCCATTATGCACCGAGATACCGTGCAATTGGTGAACAGGGCTAGCCAGTTGCCGAATGCGATCCAGCAATCCCAATGAGTCCAGAACTTGTTGTCCAGAAGGTTGAATGAGCAAGCCTGATCCAAGCGGTCTGGGTTCAGAAAAACGCTCAAACAGAGTTACCTGATGCCCTTGCCGCGCAAGAAACAAGGCAGATGCTAGACCACCCGGTCCGCATCCTATTATTGCAATATTCTGTGCGACTAGCCCCAAAGTTGTAATACTCAAATATTGTCGACAAACTGACTTTATGTCACTGATTTACCATCGATTTCGGTAAGCAGAGCCTGACCATCAAACCGCCAAGATCTTCGCTTTCTTCCAGAGAAACTGTGCCATGATAAATTTCCGCAACATCCCGGACAATGGCGAGCCCCAGGCCTGTACCCGGTTTGCCGGTATCCAGACGCGCACCGCGATCGAAAATGCGTTGACGCTCTTCGGCAGGGATGCCCATGCCATCGTCCTCGATCAGCAATTCGACAAACTCGTCATTCGGTTCGACTGTGACAAAAACACTGCCACCGCCATATTTTGCAGCATTTTCAACCAGATTGCCGATCATCTCGTCAAGATCCTGACGTTCGACAGATACCGCAGCATCCTTGTCGCCATCGATATCGATCCGGACATGCTTATAGAGCCGCCCAACAGCTCGTTCGACTGCCTGCAGGCTGGGCCACACACGGGCACGGCTGTGCGCATGACCGCGGCGACCAACCGCTCGGGCGCGGGCAAGGTGGTGGTCCACCTGACGGCGCATAACGCCCGATTCCCGGATCACCGTGTCAGCAAGGTCATCGGCCTTGGCCGTGGCGCTGTTCATGATGACGGTCAGCGGCGTTTTCAGCGCATGAGCCAGATTGCCTGCATGCCGACGCGCTTCTTCCGCCTGTTTTTCATTATGGTCGAGCAGCTCGTTCAACTCGTCAACCATCGGTGTAACCTCATTGGGCATGGGTTCGCTAACGCGCTTTTTCTGCCCGTTTCGCATCTCACCGATCGCCTTGCGAATTTTTCGCAGAGGCCAAAGCCCATATAAAGTCTGCAACGCAGCCATGCCGATCAGTCCAAGGGCGAGCAACAGGAAGCTGTTGATCAATATCGACCGTATTTCATTCACCTGAGCGTCCAACCCATCTCGGCTCTGGGCGACCTGAAACGACCATCTCACCTCTGAATCGGGAAGAACGACGCTTCGTTCTGCTATCCGCAAAGGTTCCTCAGGGAACTGGTCACTCTCATAGAGATGGGTCTCCAGATCCTCATGGGGTTCTGTTTGCTCCAATGTTCGATCCCATAGCGAACGGGAAGCCCAATCATCATGCCCGGCACCGCTAATCTGCCAATAGGAACCACTATTGGGTTCCAGAAACCGTTGCTCGCCAAGTGGTCGATTGAATAATATCTCACCGTCGGGTCCGATTTCTGCGGAAGCGATCATTGCCGTCAGGGCATATTCAAGCTGATTGTCAAAATTGCGGGTGACCGCGTTGACGAGCACCCGGTCGAGCGCAACGCCGCCGCCAAGTAGCAATATGATGATCCATGCGGCTGCAATACCGATCATCCTGCGGCTCAGCGACCCTGTGGTTTGCGTGCCTAATGGGGGTTTCGGCTGGACATCTGCTTCATCAATCGGAAGATCTATTTTGCTTGTCTCATTCAGCTGTCAGGATCCTCTAGACTGTAACCCAGCCCCCGGATTGTCGAAATGACATCGGCACCCAATTTTTTCCGGATACGGGTTACAAATACTTCAATCGTATTCGAATCACGGTCGAAATCCTGATCATAAATATGTTCGATCAGTTCAGTTCGGGACACAACCTTGCCTTTGTGGTGCATGAGATAAGACAAGAGTTTATATTCCTGCGCGGTCAGCTTCACCGGTCCACCATTTAAAGTGACTTTGCCGGAACGCGTATCCAGCCGGACATCCCCTGCGGTGAGCTCTGATGACGCATTGCCGGAGGCGCGGCGTATCAGCGCTCTAAGGCGTGCAATTAGCTCTTCGGTCTGGAACGGCTTGGCGAGATAATCGTCAGCCCCTGCATCCAGTCCAGCAACCTTATCCGACCAGCTGTCGCGGGCTGTCAGAACCAGCACCGGAAAATTCCGCTCTTCCCTGCGCCATCGGTCCAATACCGTCAGACCATCAATCTCCGGCAAGCCCAGATCAAGGATAACCGCGTCATATTCTTCGGTAGAGCCCATGAAATGGCCATCTTCGCCATCAGTGGACAGGTCAATTGCATAGCCATTGCTTTCCAGAGTCGATTTTAGCTGTTGTCCCAAGGTGGGTTCATCTTCGACTATAAGCACGCGCATAAAGTTACTCCAGGAAACCGGTTTTCAAGATGATATAGCTATATCACCATCATTAAATCCCACAATGATAAAGAGAAAACGACTTAGCGGCGTTCACGGAGGATGGCTCCAGTCCGGCCATCGACATCGACAAAGATGACATGGCCTTTCTGGATAAATTTCAATCGATAGACCTGGGCTGAAGGATCATATTCCGGCCCCAGATACTGGCTACCCGCCATTCTTGGCAGGACCTTGTTTTCAATCGATCGCAGGGACTTTCCCTTGCCCGCCATCATTTGCGCACGAGCTGCTTTTTGCTCGTTATCGCGTTGCATAGCCTGAACCGGGACAGCCGTCACAGCCAAGGCAGTGCAAGCCATTATCGCAGAAAAGATGGGTTTCTTGAACATGATCAGGCTTTTAACGTTCCTGCTTTTAACATCACGTGAACGGCAAGTTCAGTTCACATCTTTAAAGATTAACGGATCATTTCATAGGTAATATTGAGACTAACCGTCGTTCCGACTTGTCCCGGCGCGACGGGGACGGACTCGTCTTGAACACTCATCATCCGCATCGAGCTCACAGGGTGAGGAGAAGCATTACTGAATCCTTCGGCTATGGAAACCACACGCACACCGGTATATCCAGAAGCCCTTGCATAGCTTTCCGCTTGCCTCTTCCCATTTGCAAGGGCTCGTTCGCGCGCCGTTTGCTTGACTTTACTATCGTCATCAATGGAGAAATAGGGACCGTTGAGATTGGTTGCACCGCCATCACTAACAAGCGCGTCCAATATCTGGCCCAGATCATCAATATTGCGAACTTTTGCCCGGACCTGATTGGAAACGCGATAGCCGACAAATCGACTTACCTTGCCCCCGCGATCATATTGGTAATCAGCATTGAGGTTAATACCCGTCGTTTGAATGTCATCTGCTGCAACACCGAGTGATTTCAATTTTTCGATCATCATCCTGGCTTGGCGAGAGTTTTCCCGTAACGCTTGCGTTGCAGTGGGCGCCTTCGTTTCCACTCTGGTACTAAACGTCGCCGTATCGGGACGACTATCGACCTGCTCCGATATGGTGAGCTCAATTACGGGGTTTTGTGCGGTAATCTGGACATTAGCGGCTTCAGCCATCTGACCGCCTCCCAACATCGCAGCAGCGATAGTAATAATTGCGAGATACTTCATGTCGTTCCTTCCAATAAAATCAAAAGTTAAGAACCCTGCTTTGACCAAATGCGACCACCCCATAGTCGTGAGTTGGTTCCTTATAGCCTGCTTTTGCCAAAACGTAACTTGAGCAAAACGCCACTTGCCTATAACGCGCAAGGATAATGTCTCAGCCACCTATTTTCTCTTATGAAGGCCTATCTCTCCATCAAGGCGAAGGATGGTTGTTCCGTGACCTTGATCTGCACGTCGGTCCGCGCGACCGTTTGGCATTAATTGGTCGTAACGGTGCGGGAAAAACGACATTGTTGCGGCTGATTGCCGATCAGATTGAGCCGGATAAAGGCAAACGAATGATCCAACCCGGCACCAATATCGTGATGCTGGAGCAGGAGCCGGATTTCTCTCCATTCGAAACACTGCTTGATTTTGCGGTCGCCGGAAGCCCCGGACCAGCTGCACATGAAGTTCAGTCCATCGCTGACCAGCTGTCTACAGACCTTGCAATCCGTGCGGACAAGGCCAGTGGCGGTGAAAAACGCCGGGCAGCGATTTGCCGGGCGCTGGCTTTGGAACCGGATCTGTTGTTGCTTGACGAACCGACCAACCATCTCGATCTAGGCGCGATTGACTGGCTGGAAGACTGGCTGCGTCGGTACAAGGGCGCTTTCATTACGATTTCCCATGACCGGACCTTTCTTACCCGTCTTACCAAACAGACTATCTGGCTTGATCGCGGTGCTATCCGCCGACAGGAGGTCGGCTTTGGCGGCTATGACGCGTGGATGGAAAAAGTTCATGCAGACGAGGCTCAGGCAGCCAGCAAAATCGACGCCAAGCTGAAACTGGAAGCACGCTGGCTGGAGCGCGGCGTAACTGCAAGGCGCAAACGCAATCAGGGGCGGCTTGAGAAATTATATCAAATGCGGGCGCAACGTGCAGCCATGATTGGTCCGGCCGGAACGGCCAACCTGAAAGCCCAAAGCGATGATGTCCGCACAAAGTCCATCATCATGGCCGAAAATATCTCCAAGGCTTTTGTTGAAGGCGATGCCAAACGCACAATCATTCGGGATTTCTCCCTGCGCATTCAGCGGGGAGACCGGATTGGTATTGTCGGGGCCAACGGAGCCGGCAAGACGACTTTGCTCAAGATGCTGACCGGCGAACTGAAACCGGACACCGGATCGGTTGATCTGGCCAAAACGCTGAACGGTGTCTTCATTGACCAGCAGCGCAGCCTTTTGGAAGGAAACAAGACCGTCCGTGACGTCCTTGCCGATGGCAGCGACTGGGTGGATGTGCGCGGCAACAAAAAACATGTGCAGGGCTATCTCAAAGACTTCCTGTTCGCCCCCAGCCTCATTGACGCCAGAGTAGGCACCTTGTCAGGCGGCGAGCAGTCCCGGCTGCTCCTCGCCCGGGAATTTGCGCGTATGTCAAATTTGCTCGTACTGGACGAGCCGACCAATGATCTCGATCTTGAAACGCTCGATCTTCTTCAGGAAGTGATTGCGGATTATGAAGGCACCGTACTACTCGTCAGTCATGACCGCGACTTCCTGGACCGCACGGTTACCGTGACTTTGGGACTGGATGGCAGCGGCAGGGTAGATATTGTCGCAGGCGGCTATGCAGAATGGGAAGCCAAGCGCAAATCCGATAGCAACGGATCAAAGTCCAGGAAAACCGGCAAAGCGGCACCGACAAAAGCTACTACAAAATCAAGCAGTCCGGCGAAGAAGCTGAGTTACAAGGACCAGCGGGACTATGACATGCTGCCCGGTCGGATCGAAGCAATTGACAAACGTATGGAGCAAATTGCCGAAGCTCTGTCCGACGCCGACTTGTACACCAAAAACTTCACTCAATTCGAACAACTTACCGAAGAGAACGCAACTCTCATTGACGAAAAGGATGAGGCTGAGATGCGTTGGCTAGAATTGGCAGAGCAGGTAGAACAGCTAAAAGGATAGCGATAGAAACAGTGATCAGGCACTCTACACTTGATAACCATGTTCGAAACAAAGAAATGGGCCGTATAGAGTGAAGTCTCAATACGTAAAGATGCCTAAGTAACAGTATGGCCATTCGATGGAAATTGGGTTAGTTAGAAAGTTTATGATGAAGCACGGCTTATAAATATGGACCCAGTCAGCGTTGAAATCGCCGCGATCAGGTCAGCGCTGGCTGAAGCCACCGAAAAGATCGAAGCGCTGAACGGGCTGGTTGTATCCTCCGAAAATGACGAGACTGATACCCCCGACCCAGCCGTTGAAGATATCACTGCGGCAGAGTTGATACATCGCGCGGAAAGACTGTTGAAATGGAGCCGGCTCAAAGCCGATACGCTTAATCTCGGTTCCGGGTTATTTGCTGATTCCTGTTGGAACATGTGCCTTGACACTTATATTTGCGATCTCAAGGGCCAGAAGATAACCGTCTCGTCAATCGCACATAGTTCCGGGATACCCATGACAACGGCCATGCGATATATCAACGTGATGGCAGAAGAAGGCCTGCTCGAGAAATCACCCAATCCTTCTGACAATCGCATGGTTTTCATATCCACTTCTGAAACCTGCAAAGACAAGATCTCTACCATATTGTCTCATTTCAAGTGATCTGACCACCAAGAAGCAAAGCGGTCTGATCCAGTTAACTTCTATTTAACCATCTTTGTTCATTTACGTTTTTACCAGGTGACGGTTCGGAGATTGCGGGATCTTCGAACCACCTCTCCCCGGCGATGCCGGATATTGTGGTTTGTTATCTGGGTAGTTTAATGAGTGACGCAAATTTAGAGACGCTCCTAGCATCAAAGCTGATTGGCAGCAGTCCCAAAATGCAGCAACTGCGAATGCTGGTAAAGTTCGCCGGTCGTTGCAACAGCTCTATCATGATCACCGGCCCTTCCGGAAGCGGTAAAGAAGTTGTAGCTGAAGCGATTCACAGCATTTCACAACGGGCCGCAGCTCCCAACATTACTGTCAATTGTGGCGCGCTGCCGGAACAGTTGATTGAGTCCGAATTATTCGGTCATGAAAAAGGCAGTTTTACCGGCGCAGTCAACAAACATGTCGGTTTGTTTGAACAGTCTAACGAAGGCACTATTTTTCTCGACGAAATCGGCGATATGCCCCTTAACATGCAAGTTAAATTGCTACGGGTTCTGGAATCGCGAATAGTCAACCGTGTTGGCGGCAACCAGAATATTCCGATCAATGTCAGAGTAATCGCTGCGACCCACAAAAATCTGGGCACCGCTATTCAACGCGGATCTTTCCGCGAAGACCTGTTCTATCGGCTTTGTGTTGTACCCATCGAAGTCCCTGCTCTGAGCGAACGGACAGAAGACATCCCGGCATTGGTGGAACATTTTCTGAATAATCAATCAGATAGCAACCCTCTGCCGATTTTTACCGCGGAGGCCTACGCGGCGCTTCAAAACTATAATTGGCCAGGCAACGTGCGTGAACTACGCAACGTCGTTGAACGCGCTACGGTGTTCTTTTCCGGCCAGCAGGTCCATGCCCATGATATCGCGACTTTGGTTCAATCCGAAATCATACCGGCAATCCATGATCGGCAAGTGGAAGCACAACCTCAGTTCGCTGAGAGCACCCCGGGCATAGACAGCGAGGAAGATTTTGCGCCTACCTCACCAATGTTTGCTGCACCACAGTCGAACAATGTCATCGACCTTAACGCCCATCTCAAAAATGAAGAGCGCCGCATCATAATGCATGCTTTGGAAGCCTCACACGGCGTTGTTTCGAAAGCCGCACGGTCGATCAATATCAAACGGACCACGTTTATCGACAAGATGCGCAAACATAGTATCGATAAACAGCTGCAAGATAGCGTAGCACTAGCCGCCGGTTTTTAGCGCCAGCGCTATTGGTATCGTCTCTTCAGCGTTTTATCGTCCCGGAGCGATTGCTAGCCATGATTTTTCTATTTCATGTAGCATTTCCCGCGCGGACTCTGCTTTTTCAATAAATGAGACACCAACTTCCGCCTGGATCCGGCGCCCCGCTTCCCGGTAGATGGTATGGAGCGTTTGGGCGAGATCACCAGCAGCTTCAAAATCCAGCGACTCATCCAATCCATTTAGAATACCAAGCGCTTTGGCCCGAAATTCAAACATTTTTCCATGATCATTGCGCTTTGCACTTTCGATCATCGCGTCCAGACTGTCTCGCAGTTCAGCGAATAATATCGACACCAGATCATAAGGGTTGGCCGACAATACGTGGCTGTTCTTCTGAACCGATTGATAGCTTGATGCACGGCGAATATTGGATTGAAATGTCATTCTTTATTTCTTTCTAACGTCAGTTATCATCAAAAGATGCGAATTGTTGTTCGACATAGGATTGCGTAGCCCGAAGAACGGACAACTGCCGTTCCAAGCCAGCAAAAGTAGTTTGTAATTGTTCACGCAGGCGATCGCCCTCATCAGTGATTTTTTCCCGGCGCTCCTCAATGGACTCCCGGATCGCATCAAGCCGCTCTTGTGCCTGTGCCAAAGCGCCATTCTCGTCCTGTAAGCGGGAAGAAATTGCATCAAGCGCTCCGCTCAAGCCCACATTGGTCTCGCTCACAGTGACTGGCTCCAGCATCAACTTAACTCCGCCGCTGTCCAGTTCCAGCGCAGCATCAAGACGAACATTATCGATACTCAAGGTACCATCGCTTTCGGTGCGCACACCGATATCGGCGAGAGTCCGGAAATCGCCGCCATCCGCCAATTGGGTTGACGTCAGCTGGCTAAGCTGTCGGATGACTTCGCGCGCGCCGCGATCACCGGCCAATGGACCGCCGCTTACACCAGCCAGGCCGGGCGCGGTTGCATCATTTAAAGAACTGCGCAGTTCATTATAGGCGGTGACGAATTCCGTCACGAGACTGCGAACATCGAGCGGTTCTGAATCACCGCTAATCGAAAAAACTGTGCCGGGTTCAGCCGCCAGTAGAGATAGCTGCACTCCGGGAATAGCACCGGTAACCGCATTGCTGCTGTTGGTCAGCTCTATGCCGTCAACCCGAATAATACTATCTGCAGCGGCTCCGATATTTGATAGATTCAAGGCTGCCGAAGGCCCGCTCTGACCAATTGTAAAAGCATTTTCGACCCCTTCCTGCGCTTCAAATACCAGACGAGACCCTGCATTGTCAGTCAATATAGAGGCTGTGACACCGCTATTGCTGGCATTGATCGCATCTTTCAAACCGGCCAGACTGTTATTGGTATCATCAATGACAATATCGAAACTGCCCCCGCTGTTGGTAATGGTGAGAGTGCGCTCCCCAATCGGGTCGGAAGCGCTGGCAAAAACGTCGGTCATTTCTCGCTGAGCGGCCGCTATTTGCACAACCTCTACGGAGGCTGGCAGTCCTTCCGGTCGC
Organism: Parasphingorhabdus sp.; assembly: GCF_059726685.1. Lineage (NCBI taxonomy): Bacteria > Pseudomonadati > Pseudomonadota > Alphaproteobacteria > Sphingomonadales > Sphingorhabdaceae > Parasphingorhabdus > Parasphingorhabdus sp. The sequence goes on along the minus strand of NZ_AP041068.1, from coordinate 1,740,503 downwards.
GCATCTTCAAGCACGGTTGCGTTGGCCAGTTCGGTGCGGCTGGATATCAGCTCACCGACAAATCCCTGACCATCAAGAGTTTCTTTCACTGCGTCGGAAAAGGTAGTCAGCGCCGAAGCGGTGGCGGCCATTGCCGATATCCGTGTGCTATTAAGCTGGCTTCGTTCATTGAGCTGGCTCAACTTGACACCCGTTGATGCCGCGACGAGGTCGGACACCAATTGGGCGGAGTTGATACCGGAACCAGCGCCGATACTGTTTATGACATTACCAAACATTATTCTTTCACCTTCCTGGTGATTTACGGCACGTTTCGGGGCCGATTAAGATACAGTTTTTCATTTCAGATCAGGCCATCCTGCTGCCGTCGGCACTATATTGCATGTCTTCAGGCAGGTTGATTTTGGGTTTGTGGAGAGGGCTGACCAGTTTTTCGTCCAGCTGAATGAGGAAGCTCAGTATGGCAGCGACCACTGCATAGAGGCGATCGTCAATGACCTCTCCTACCTCCGATGTGTAGTAGATGGAGCGGGTAAGGTCCTGATATTCCATAACCGGCGTACCAACTTCTGCCGCCATTTCACGCATGGCCAGAGCTATCGCGTCACAGCCTTTACCCAATACCACTGGCGCATAATCCTGTTCCCGGTCATAGCGCAGTGCGACGGCAAAGTGGGTTGGATTAACCAGCAGAACGGTGGCGTCTGCGACGGCTTTGCGGGTCGAGTCACTGAGCATCTCGCTGCGACGCTGACGCTGGATAGCCCTGGTGTCAGGTGAACCTTCGGTTTGTTTATACTCGTCCTTGACCTCTTGCTTGGTCATTTTCAGGCGCTTCGTCCGCTGGAACAACTGGATTGGCACATCGATCATCGCGATCAGCATCAGGCTCACGGTGATACCGACCAACAGTTTCAGGAAAAGCGATGTGTAACTGGCAACAGCCATATCCAAATCCTGCGCACCCAGCTGGGCAAGATCGCCAAAATGCATGGATAATATGGACCCGCCGACCACTCCAAGCAGCAAGACTTTCATGATCGACTTGCCAAGCTCCATCAGACCATTGGTTCCGAATATTTTCCCCATCCCCTTTATCGGGTCCAGCTTTGATGGTTTGGGTTTCATCGCAGACCAGCGAAAGCCCAGTGATCCCAGCAATGCTGGTGTCGCTATTGCGGCAACCAGCAACATGGCGAACAGGCTCATAAATTCCGGTACGATACCGGAAACGAGTGAGAAACTGCGCCCTTCTATGTCGAATATCTCAATATCACGATGATCGAAAATCAGCGCGCTGGCGAGCATATCGGCAAGCGCCTGATACAGCGTTCCACCAAAAATCACGACCGCCACGGTGCCAAAGAAAATAACCATCGCGCCGCCAAGGTCCTGGGACTTGAGGACATCACCTTTCTCGGCGCTGTCTTTCAGTTTCTTGGGGGTTGGTGCTTCGGTCTTTTCGCCGCCGGTTGGGGATTCCTGTGCCACTATCCGCCGCCCGCAATGAAGACAGCCTGATTGAGGCCCATGCCCAAAGACTGGACAATCGTGTCGGCCATGATCGGCGCAGTTATTGCCAGCATTACCAGGCCAGCTGTAATTGTGACCGGAATACCGACAGCGAACAGATTAAGCGCTGGTGCCGTTCGGGCCAAGAAGCCCATAACAAATTGAATGAGGATAAGCGCACCGCCGACAGGCAGAGCAATGAGCAGCCCCATGGAAAATAACGTGCCACCAAATTTCACCATGCCTAGCAGCAATTCGGGACCCAGAAATGCAAAGCCCGGCGGCAAAGCGGAATAGCTTTCGACAATCGCCGCGATCAGCATCAAATGGCCATCGATAGCGAGCAGCAACAGCGTCGCCACGATCATTAAAAACTGACCAATAACCGGCGTAGATTGACCTGTTTGCGGGTCCGCCATGCTGGCAAAGCCCAGGCCCATGGCGTTACTGATCGTTTCACCTGCTATAAGCACGCTGGCAAAGCCCAGTTGTAATGCAAAGCCGATAGCGAGGCCGAGTAGCACTTCTCCCATTACGAAAATCATGTTGTTCAGGGTGATCGCTGAATCGGTCGGCAAGTCGAAACTTACGCTGTTGGTTGCGACCATACCGATCATGAACGCCAGGATGATGCGGATCTGGACGGGCACATTAGCCGCGCCGAAAACCGGCGTCACAACCATCGCCGCGCCGGGACGGATCATCGCCATCATCCACATCCAGATCTGGCTTTCTACATCAGCAAAACCGGCCAAAATCATAAGAGCAAATCCGGAATCCTGGTGTAAATTTCACGCGTGAAATCGACAATCAGAACAAGGATTGAGCCACCGAAAATTGCAGCAACAATGGCAACAATAACTAGCTTGGGCACGAAGGTAAGCGTTTGTTCGTTAACCGATGTTGCTGCCTGAACCATGCCCAGGACAAGTCCGACCAGCAAAGCGGGGATCAAAAACGGGGCGGCAGCGAGAGCGGTAACCCACAAGGCTTGCTGCGCGATACCGACAAAGAAATCTGCATTATCGGTCATGGCTAACTCGCAAACGAGGCCGCTAGAGAGCCCATAGTAAGAGCCCAGCCATCTACAAGAACGAAAAGTAGCAGTTTGAACGGCATCGATATAATCACCGGCGACAACATCATCATACCGAGTGACATCAACACGGCGGCTACGACCAGATCGATGATCAGGAAAGGCAGGAATATGAGAAAGCCGATCTGAAAAGCGGTTTTCAGTTCGCTGGTGACAAAGGCCGGCAGCATGATCGAGAAAGGAATATCTTCAGTCGATTCAAAACCGTCTTCATTGGCAAGATCCATGAACAGGCGAAGATCGCTTTGGCGCGTCTGTTTCGCCATAAATTTATGCATGACCTTGCCAGACCGATCAATGGCTTCGGTCAACGTGATCTCGTCCGCCGAATAGGGCGTTATCGCCTGTTCATTTATCTTTTCAATACTCGGCGCCATGACAAACAGCGAGAGAAACAGGGACAGGCCGATCAGCACCTGATTGGGTGGTGTTTGCTGCAGGCCCAGTGCATGACGCAAGATCGAAAGGACTATGATGATCCGTGTAAAGCTGGTCATCATCAGGACTATTGACGGCAATATCGTCAGCAACCCCATTACGATGAGGATTTGCAATGTCGTGCTCAACGGTTGTCCGTCTCCCGACACATCGTCCAGCGCCCGTTCCAGCGCAGCAGATGCACCCGGCGCGGCATCCTGCGCGAAGGCCGGAGCCGCAATGAATGCGGATGCGATGATCGCGACAATGATCCAGATGGTTTTTAGATTAATCTGCATTTTTCTCATCAACTTTTGCAACACCATTGCGAGTGACAGAGAGCAGGATCTTGCGTCCTTCAAAATCAACGACGGCCAGTTTGTTGTTCACACCAATCGGCATGACTTCGACGATATTGAGGCTGGTTGATTTCTGACGCATCATCGTCTGCGGTTGATATTTGCGATAGAGCCAGAGCGTCCCGTAAATCAGCAAGCCGATTAGCGGCAGCATGATTGCGAGTTTTAGAATGTAAAAGGTCATCAGGTGCGCCTTTCCACGCGCGCCCGTGCCATGCCGTTCGACACGATCTCAGCGATCCTTACGCCGAATTTATTCTTGACCGGCACAACCTCGCCGCGGGCCACCAGGGTACCGTTGACGTTAATGTCGATCAGCTGATCGACCTGACGGTCGAGTTCGACGACCGAGCCTTCGCGTAGGTCCATAATGTCGGATACCGTCATAGACACGCTACCAACTTCGACCGACAGGCGAACCTTGATATCCGCCAGAAAGGCATAATGGTCCTGCGGCTGGCTGACATTTACACCACCGTTTACGTCGGCAGGTTCTGCGGCTCCCAGAGCCTCGCTATCATGGGTCATATCGTTCATTTTCTGGTCCTATAGAAACTGTTTGATTTTGAATGCGACACCGCCATTTTGTTCGCCGATGCTGCCGCGTGCGAAGACGCGGTCACCGACGATAAGTGGTACGTTATCGGTTGGAGAAACTGGCAATATGTCACCGACGGCAAGCCGGGACAGTTTGGACAAGTCCATTGTCGGACGCGCCAGGACGGAGCGAACAGGCATATAAACCTGATCAAAAGATTCTTTCAGCGATCTTTGCCAGGCCGGATCAATAGCATTGGTTTCCCGGCTTACCGGGCGATGCAACTGTGGTTCGATAGCGGTGAGTCCATCAATCGGCTGGGCAAAATCAATTGCTTCCACCGCATGACCCGAAAGCGCGATCCGGGCAGAACTGACAAGAATATTCGGATCTTCGAGATCCATCTCGAGATCATCCTTGTCATGAATATATCCGGCATAACGAAACGTTGTTTCATAAACCACCGACCAACTCTCGGCGAGGCTATCGGCGATCGCTTTTCCCAGACGATCAATCATCGCCGTTTCGGACCGCGAAAGCTTTCCTTCTGCGCAGGCTTCACCATCAAATTGCCCGCCAAAAAAACAGTCTACACACCCCGTCAGAAACAAACGCGAAACCCGGACCCACATAGGAGGTCCCGACGTGCCGGAATGATATTCCAGATAGACTGCGTCACCTTCCAGTGCCTCATGCCATTTGGGGAATTGCAATGTGTCGCTGCTGGTCATTTCGACGCCCAACTCACAACTGACAATGCCCATCAGGTGGGCTTTGATCCGACTGGCCAGTTTTTTCTCGACCTTCCGATATACCGTCAACAGCATATCATCAGGACCGCCTTTTTTCAGCAGACTGTGCTCTGCTGGCGCGCGGTCAGTTGAGGCGCTGGCGGAGGCGTTTTCTGTGGTAGGCTCGGACATTGGTTTATCGCCTTCTAAAATCTTACTGGATGACCATGCTGGTGAAATAGACGTCCTCAATTCCGCCAAATCCCGATTTTTCTTTCAGGGTGGCGTTGATGACATCGCGGAGCTTTTTCTTCAGCTCGCGTTTGCCTTCGGACGTGTCCAGCTCGAACGGATCTTGTTGCCCCAGTTCCATCAGGATAGCGGAACGGATGGCAATCTCATGCTCGGTCACATGCTCAAAAACACGCTCATCATAATAGGTTGAGATAGCGAGCGACAATTGCGCAAAGCTCTCAGAATTGGAGAGATTCGATGTAAACGGCTGCTCGATCTGATGATAAGTAATTTTGAAATTACTATCATTAGGCTCCGATATTGCGGTCTTGGCTTCCCGTTCGCTAACGGCTGTGCCGTCTTTCAAAATTATCTTGGGCTTGTTCGGGTCTTCAGGTTCACCACCTTCACTGTTCATCGTACCGGCGACATAAAATCCGCCAGCCGCGCCGCCGCCGCCGAGAACAGCAACTGCAGCAAGCCCAATGATGATGCCTTTCATCTTGCCCTTTTTCTTTTTGGGCTTTTCTTCTTCCGGATTGGTATCTGACATTTTGACCTCTGAAGTTTCTATTCGTTTTAACGGGTGATTTCAGGTTCAGGCGTAGCGGCTGTTATCGGACGGTGCCGGTGGATCGACATCACCCTCGGCCGTCATCGCTGCGCTGCCATTTTGGGAAGGCGAAGCGGTGTGTTCTTCCTGTTCGCCTGCGCCGTTTTGTTGGCTGAAATCCATGCTGTCATTTTGAGATGCAGCGAACATATTGTCCCGTACATCCACACGCAGGGTCAGATCAGACCGTCCCTGTGCCTTTAAAATATCCTGAATCGCCTGGCTGTGTTGTACTATCACCTCACGAGCTGCGTCACTTTCTGCTTCAATTTGAAGTACTTCCACGCCGCCGCGCGAAACGAAAGACACTTCCAGACGCCCCATATTTCTTGGGTTGATCTCAAATTTCTTCAGATCGCCGTTGATCCGCATATCACTGATTTCAGCGGCAAAACGCTCGGCAAATTGCGGCGCGTTCCAGTCGAAACCAACAGTCTTTTGTGTAACAGTTTGAGTGCTGGCGGGTTGGGCAACAGACGCTGGCGCCGACAGTTCAATGCTTGTTTCAAGATCATGCCCAGTGGAAAGCTTTTGCATTTCCATGAAAGACGATTTTGTCTCGATTTTCATCGAAGCATCTGTAGGCGCCTTAGAAACCCGGGCGTCAATTTCAGGGGCTTGTACAGGTTTGGTGCCTGCCAAATTTCGATTACTGGCCAACCGCAAATCAAGAGAGTCCAATACAGGTTGCTCCGATCCAATATTACTTGGCGAGGAAAGTGCCGCAGGGCGTTTGCCATCCACATTATTGGTTTTCGAGCGATTGCGTATTGCAAAGTCAGTATATGGTGCTGCCAGGATGGGAGCCGTTGATTTATTGGTGGTTTGTGACGTTTCCGTTGTAGTGGTCTGCGCCAGAGCGGGCTTCTGCACACTGATTTCAGGTGAGGATTTGTCTGCATTGCTCAACGAAGCAGATGAGATTTTGGCTTTCACGCCATTTTCAGAAACCGGTTTACTCTCTGCCAATATCCTACCATCGAGTGGGGTTTTACTTTGTCCGACAGGATCATTTTCCATCTTGGGCGCAGAGAAAGTTTTGGCACCTTCCCTCAACACATTGCCGTTTTCCGGCGTCGCTATTTTGATGTCGCTAGGAGCAGGCAAATCGACCGGGGTGGTCAACTGCTTACCTGTCAACATAGGGGCCTGTTTGGTATCTATATTCGCGCCAGGGTTTTGCTCTTTGGTGCTCTGGACCGTCACATTCGCACCATTGGGTGCTCGCTTCGGTTCAATGTCAGATATGCTCTTGCCGATCTGTGTTGAATCGCCGGAGGACGGTTGAAGAACCGATACGAAGCGCTGCATTTCCGAAGCAGCTTCTGGAGAAAACGAAGCATCGGTCTGGGTACTATCGACACCGTCATCACCCGCGATCTTCATTGTGACGGTTTTTACCATCTCACGCTTTTCTGAAGGTGTAACGGACTGATCATCATTACCGATCAACTGCGCCAGAAACTGCTCAGCGTCATTGCCTTCTGCCGTTTCTGCTCCGTCTTTATCCAATGCCGAACGCGGCCGGTCTTCACCGGTGGCCAGAAGGGAGCTGAACTCGTTATTTGCAGTGCGTGTTTCCATGCCGACAGGCTTTGCAGAAAGCATGCCAATTATGGATTGAGAGGCCTCAGACAAGATTTTACCCATCATCACGGCGATCCTTTTTCCTATTATTTCCTATATTATACAATATGTTATGACGAACATCGGTTTTAAATATTTCCGCCTTGCGAGCCTTGCGAAGGTTGGAATGGAGGAGTTTTTCGGTACCCTCATAGGTGGTCCGGGCGGCAAGGTTTTGCCGCTCTGCATGGGCAAAGTCTTGCCGGGCTTTCTCCATAGACGCTTCTATCGAGCGCTCGGCATCAACCAGGCGCCCGGAAAGTTCCATTCTGGCGGACAACATATCGGCGTTCACCGCCTGAACATCGGACAGTGTTTCAATCTGAAGTTTTCTGATCCTGTCCGCGTTATGCTCCAATACCGCGCAATGATTGCCAGCTTTTGCAAGCGCCATTTCCTTTAATTTCTTCTGGGTATCACGCACTTTCAATATGCGCTGCAGCCCCTTCACTTTCCGTTTCATGGCTCGAACAGACCAAACAGATCACTGATGCTTTGCCGGAAGTTCACAAGTTCGCGGGGTTTCTGCTTCAGATACTCGACCATGATCGGCCACTGTGCGAGCGCTTCGTCAATATTGGGATCATTACCGGCTTGGTATGCTCCCATTAAAACCAGATCCCGGTTTTCCTCGTAGATGGACCAGAGACGCTTGAAATGGGTTTGCGCCGCATGATGCGCATCATCGATAATGTCCACCGCGACCCGGCTGATTGATTTCCCGATATCAATGGCCGGAAAAATACCCTGCTCCGCCAGCGAGCGAGACAATATTATATGGCCGTCAGCAATAGCCCGCGCATTGTCGACAACCGGGTCGTCGAGGTCATCACCGTCAGCAAGGACAGTGTAAATGGCGGTTATCGAGCCACCAGTCTTATTGTCATTCCCTGCCCTTTCAATCAGACGCGGGATCATCGACAGGGCCGAGGGTGGATAACCTTTCATCGTCGGCGGTTCGCCGGCAGCCAGACCGATTTCGCGTTGAGCATGGGCAACCCGTGTCAGGCTGTCGATAACCAACACAACCGATTTGCCTTGCGACCGAAAATGTTCGGCAATCGCGGTCGCGCGATGGGCCGCCTTTAACCGCGAGGAAGGCGAGTGATCCGCAGGCACAGCTACCGTAATCGTCGGCACTGCATCCTTTTTCTCATTACGGCGGTTCACAAAGTCGTTCACCTCGCGGCCGCGTTCCCCGATCAGGCCAACAACAACAACGTCGGCAACGACGCCGTCCAAAATCTGATTGATCAGCATTGATTTGCCAACACCCGATCCGGCAATGACGACAACCCGTTGACCCTGACCAAATGTCAGCAAACCGTTCAATGCCCTTATGCCCATATCGATAGGCTTGGTTACACTGGCTCGGCGCATCACATTACCTTCAAGCCCCGATAGCGGGATACTCTCGGTGGCCAATATCGGTCCCTTGCCGTCAATGGGCTCTCCCATCGGGCCAATTATCCGGCCGAACAGTGCGTCGCCAACTGCGGCTTCATTAGATTTGGCAAAGGGTAGCACCCGGCTGCCGCTTCGCAGCGGCGCATCCTGCACCATCGGGATCATCAGGGTGCGTGATCCCTTGAAACCCACAACCTCGGCCGTAATCTCCCGGCCGTCGGTCGCTGTCACACGGCCGGAATATCCCAAAGGATATGGGAAACCTGTGACTTCCAGCATGCCATTGTCATGCGCAGATAATTTGCCGACCTGGCGTGGTTCATTGCCGATATGTTCAATGCGGGCCAAAAGACCGCGAATGCCTTTGCCGCTATTATGGTCGCTAACGAACGTTTGGACCGTTTCACTCATGACCGGATTCCGATTGCTGACCGCTCAATTCATCTATCAGTCCGCGCAATTCATCCAGTACGACTTCCGACCCTTTTTCGATCCAGCCGCCGGCGTGATTAAGTTTCAGGTTACCGCGCAGCATGGATGGGTCGGCGCGCAAAGGCAGCTTGCACTTTTCCTGATCAAGCAATGCCAGATCATCGGGGTGCAAAAGCAGGCTTGCACCCTTTTGATCCTGGTCAATTCTGTCTGCCAATTGCGTTGCCCAGGCCTCCAGCAGGACTTTATCTGGTACGGCAAGTTCCGAGCAACGGCGAAAAAGCGATTCAATCGCGTTGAGGATCAAGGAAAAGCTGCCAGTCGAATATAGATCATTCAGATGACTGATTGCGTCGGCCAAGGTGGCAGAGGCCTGATCATTCGTTTCCTGCTCTGCAGCCAAAGCCGCCTGCCCGTCTTCCCAGCCTTTGCGATAGGCCGCTTCAAATATGTCTTCTTCCTCGCCGCCGGGGGCACCGTTCATGCCTGTTTCCGATCCATCAAAACTCGGAAACTGATGGTCAGAACCCGATCCACTATTTTTCGGGAGGCTGCCTGACCAGGCAGAAAATTCTTTCTGTTCCATCGGCATGCGCCACAGTGGAACAACCTCATCATTGTCCATGGCACTGTGGAGATTTTTTTCCGAACGCAGGTCAGACATAATCAGCACCGCCGGTCGACATGCTGATTTCTCCATTATCGATCATCAACTTCGCGATAGCGATAACGCCTTTTTGTGCACTGATCACAGCTTCCATAGGTTGTGGTGGGGACTCATCCATTTCATCCTGAATAGTCTCCGCCGCCCGCTGTGACATAGCTTCGAATATTTTCGCTTTGAGTTCGCTGGAAGCACCGCGCAAAGCAGGCACCAATATGGCAGAATCCACCTTGCGAACGACCGTACCGATATCCTTTTTCGACAGGTTCATCAGGTCGGCAAACACGAACATCTCATCTTCGATCTGCTTTGCGATCTTACGGTCGCGTTTTGCCACACCTTTCAAAATCGCCTGACTGGCCTGCTTGGGCAAGCCGTTGATAATCGACGCACTATCCATCAACCCGCCAATTTCCATCGGTGGCGCAATCTCTTCTGCCGACGGGCCATTGCTTTCCAGAAGTGCGTGAATTTGTGCCAGTGCGTGAGCGCTAACTGGCCCCAAGGTCGCAACGCGGTAAATCAGTTCTTCCTGCAATGCAGGCTCTACCAGCTGCAACATTTCTGCTGCTGCTTCAGGTGTCATGAATGAGATTAAGACCGCAGCAATTTGTGGCGGTTCGTTCTGAACCAATTCGGCCAGGTCTTTAATCTCGACCCACTTGAGTAGCTCCGCGATATTGGTGGGCCTCTTCGGGGCAAAGCGGTTCATCATCGTTTCCGCACGGGGTGTTCCCAGTGCAGCCCGAAAAACGCGGCCGACTTTTTCATCCGACTTATAGGCGAGCATGGTCTGATTTCTGGTCAGTTGCAAAAACCGGTCGAGCGACCCGTCAATTTGAATGGCATCGACGTCAGCAACACTGAACATCGCCTCTCCCAGAAGTTCAGCTTCCTGCGGTTCGAGGCGCTCCAGAATTTTAGCAGCCTCATCATCATCAAACAAAAGCATGAGGATTGCGGCCGTCTGACGTCCGGTAATCAGCTCAAGCTGCTGGCCGTCTTCTTTTTCTGTTTTATCATCCTTAGATGCAGCGTCAGCCATCAGCTTCCTCCAGCTCATCCGATTCTTTCAAAAGCTCTTTCACCACCAGAGCAGCGTGATCAGGATTTTGTTTGACAAAACTCTGCGTCAACAGCGCTCGTTCTTGATAGCTTGGTGCCGCCTGGATCATGTCGATGGTGACCTGTGAACCATTGATCTGGGCTGTCTGCCCCGCACTGCCTCCCGCATCAGCGTTTGTCGGCGCTGCGCTTGGCAGGCTGCGGTTTTGCATCATAAGGTCAGCAGGAATAGCCGCGCTGTTGGCAGCCATATTGGCTTTCAGATTTTTCTCCGCACTCAGCCATTTTTTCAATATCGGGCGAGCGATTAGGAATATGATCAGCAAGGCGACAACCAGCGCCGTCACATTTCGAGCGATAATCGCAAACCAGGGGGATTCATAAAAAGCTTCTTCGGCTTCTTTTTCCGTTACTGGCCGGAATTGACGGGCAGATACGGCAATCTGGTCACCGCGCTCGGCATTAAAGCCAATGGTTCCCTTGACCAGCTTTTCTATTTCCTGGATCTCTTTGGGTGACTTGGTATCTTTCAGCGCCTTGTCATCAATGGCTACCGCGACCGAAAGACGGGAAACCTGACCAGTGGCTTGGTTTGTTATTGCAATTTCACGAGCCAGTTCGAAATTGCGCTGATATTCTTCGCTAGTTTTCCGTGGCTCGGTTTGCTGAGCAACTTGCTCTTCCTCACCGCCAGGTTGATCTTCAAATTCAGCAGCAGCAGGGGGCCTGTTGGCCAGTGCTCCAGGTATACCGCCAACTTGCGGCCCACCGACCGGTTCTTCCGAGCGCATACCTTGTTCAGAGCGCAGGACCGAACCATCGGCAGGATAAATCTCACTGGTCGCCTGTTTCTCGTCAAAATTGACATCGGCGGTGACCTCAGCAACGAAGTTTCCGGGACCGACAATCGGCGTCAAAAGGCTCGCCAGTGATTGACGATAGCGATCTTCTATCGCCGCTTTGATTTTTAACTGGGTATCATTGTTCTTTGAGTTTTCATCGTCACGGCTAGACAATAATCTACCATTTTGATCAATGACCGATACATTGGAAGCGTCCAAACCCGGTACGGAGCTGGCGACCAGATTCAATATCGCTGTCGTCTGGCGCTCGTCCAATTTAGTGGCGCCGCTTAATTGCAAAATGACCGATGCAGCCGGCTCATTTCGATCACGCAGAAATATACTTGGCTGCTCGACAGCCAAGTGCACCCGCGCAGAGATCACATTATCCAGTGCCTCTATCGATCGCGCCAAATCCATTTCCCGGGCCGTGCGCAGCTTTTCAGACTCAACTGCACGACTGGCCCCCATGGGCATACTCGACATAACAGTGTCGCCGCTGGGCGCGGTGCGCGGCAGCCCCTGCCCCGCTAGTTCGATTTTTGCAGCGTGATAATCTTCGTTGCTAACCGTCAAAGTGCCGCTGGTTTCATCAACTTGATAGGGAATATTGGCGCTTTGCAGCGCTTGCATAACCGCCGACTTGTCATTGTCGGGCAGACCGCGGAACAAGTCCCGTTGCGCGGGTTCACGCAAGACCAGCCAGGCCGAAAGAGCGGCGACTATGACTGCGGACAGTATGATCAAAGGCATAGCCCGCGCAATGGCAGGCTGTTGCACAAAGGATTGGATTGAGCCCATGAACCCGCTGACGCCAGACGCGTTCCTGCCCGTCGGCGCGACGGGCGTGAGGTTCTGGTTGATGGAAGTTTCTTCAGCCATCTTATACCGACATGTTCATTATGTCTTTGTAGGCGGACAAGAGTTTGTTCCGAACCTGCAAAGTGGATTCAAAGCCGATGGAGGCTTTATGTTTGGACAGCATGACTGCCGCCACATCGTTGGTTTCGCCCATTTGATAGGCAGCCGTATCGGCTTTGGCGGTGGCCTGTAGCTGGTTCACTTCCTGAATTGCATTGGTCAACTGCGCAGCGAAACCTTTTGGGTCGCTTACCTGTTCAGTTTCGCGCATCTGACCTGGACCGGCCAGATTGCTTGTCTTGCTGGCGATATCCTGCAGCGCATTGTTGCGGTTCAAGATCGCATTGCGTGCAGCCATCAGGCTATTCATATTGACGGAAGACATAATCTATCTCCTGCTCAAGCCGCGAGCGCTCGCATATCGGCCATCCGATAGCGTAGCGTCCGTTCTGAAATACCAAGCTCTTTCGCAGCCTCACGGCGGTTGCCGTTGGTTTGTTCGAGCGTTTTGGTTATCGCGTCATATTCAACGCTTTTGGAAATGGAGTGGAGGTCGCGGCCGCGGACGAAGCGGGCAGAACTGCCAGGCTGCACTGCATCTTGCTTCGGCTGGGCTGAAAGGCTTTCACCAGAGAACATCAGATCTTTGGCTTCAAGACGATCACCGTCACACATGACCAATGCGCGTTGCAGTACATTGGCAAGCTCGCGGACATTACCTGGCCAGTGATGCGCTTTAAGCCGATCAATGCAGGAAGGTGACAGTGCGATGAATTTGTCGCGACCTTTTTGAAAGTCCATCATCATGAATGTTGCTATTGCAACAATATCAGCCGGGCGAGCCGCAAGCGGTTCCAGTTCAACCGGCATCACATTCAAACGCCAGTAAAGATCTTCGCGGAATTTTCCGGCTTTAACTTCTTCAGCAAAATTGCGGTTGGCCGCACAAATGACGCGAACATCGATTTTCTCATGACGCGTTGCGCCGACGGGAAGAATTTCACCTTCTTGCAGAACGCGCAAAAGCTTGGACTGGCTCTCCAGCGGCATCTCGGTAATCTCATCGAGGAAAATCGTACCGCCGTCGGCTTCTTTGAACAAACCAACGGCATTTGCATAGGCGCCTGTAAAGGCACCTTTTTTGTGACCGAATAAAATGGACTCTATCATTGTTTCGGTAATCGCTGCGCAGTTGATGGTGACAAGCTGTTTGTCAGCGCGCGTACTATGTTCGTGAATATATCTTGCGACGCCTTCTTTGCCGGTACCGGTTTCGCCGGTAATCATAACATTGGCATCACTGCTCGCCACCCGGGCGGCATATTTATATAAGGCAACAGATTTCGGATCGGCAAAGGCGGGCCCTTTGCCCCCGCGCATGGACTCGATGATACACGACAGACCAAATACTTTGTCTGCCTCACCAAATTCAATGCGTGGGGGCTGGCTGAGGGTAGCCGGAACGAAACGGAATGGTCCATCGCGATAAATCACGATGGGATCTTTTGTACCACCATTAGCATCTTTTTTCGCTGCACCATCAATGTGGGGTAGTTGCGCAGCGGTGGATGACAATGTGCGGTCGGAGTGGAAAGTTTCTACACTCTCGAGCATATCAACAAGCTCTGGAAACCTAGAGACCAGGCTAGATTTTGTCGCGTTGTTGATCATCTCATTCCCTCACGTTTTACTCTGAACACGGGATCGTAGTTGTGCTCATCCGACACCTCGCAATCCGCGTGCCAGTTTTGGGAATTGGCTGAAAATCAGCTTTTTTTGTTCTAAAACCGTCGGTTTCCCGACATTTCTGTCGGAAAGCAGACACCTTTGAGAGGCACCTGTCGGAGAACCGACAATTTTTTTTGATTAATTATTTTGGGGTCCGCCGTTAACTCCTCTGAGGCCGCTTCAGCAGACGAGGTGACCCATAGTATCAATCAAGTTAAGTAAATTGTGAAAAGGAAGTCACCATGACTGTAATAGGAACCAACGTAACGTCACTGCGGGCCAGCTTCGCTTCTAGCCAAGCTGAAATGGGTCTCGCAAAATCTATCGAACGCCTGTCAACCGGCCGCCGGATCAACTCTGCGGCGGACGATGCTGCCGGTAACGCAATCGCAACCCGCATGACCTCTGAAGTCCGCGGCCTGAATATGGCTATCCGTAATGCCAATGATGGCATTTCTGCAGCGCAGACCGCAGAAGGCGGCATGAACGAAATCACGAGCATGTTGCAACGTATGCGTGAACTGTCTGTTCAATCTGCCAACGGCACGCTTTCTGGCGGTGACCGCACCAACCTTCAGGCTGAGGTAACACAGCTTATCGGACAGATTGGTGATGTGGCATCACGCACAACCTTTAACGATGTTGCTCTGCTTGATGGCACCAACGCATCGATCAGCATTCAGACCGGCAGCGACGCCAGTCAGACAGTGTCGATCGCTCTGACCGATGTCGACGCTACCGCTCTTGCAGTCAACGCGGTTGATATCAGCACCGAAGCTGGTGCGACCGCCGCACTGACCGCTCTGGATACTGCTCTGGACACGGTCACAACCGCACAGGCTAATTTGGGTGCCTCGCAGAACCGTCTGCAGACCACCGTATCCAACTTGTCCGACCGAGTGGCCAACATCACAGAATCTCGCTCACGCATCGTGGATGTAGACTTCTCTGCTGAAACCACAGAACTGGCCAAGAACCAGATCCTGAGCCAGGCATCCACAGCGATGCTCGCACAGGCTAACCAGTCTCAGCAGTCGGTATTGAGCCTGATCAGGTAAGTTCGTTCAGACCAATACTAAAGAGAAGCCTCTTCCCCGAACGGGAGGAGGCTTTTTCTTTGCCTAAATTATTCAAAAAAATATACCGCGCCGGTTTAGTCTGAACTCATCGCGGCTTGCAGTTTTTCCAAGGCACGTTTTTTGATCTGGCAAACCCGGACAGAGGATACGTCAAGCACAGCGCCTATTTCATCAAGCTGCATCTCTTCTATGAAATAGCAGTTCAGGACAAGCTGCTCCCGCTCATTCAGTTTCTTCAGATTTGCCGACAGCAGTTCAACCATCTGGCTTTTTTCCAGTATCTCGTGCTGGTCATCATCATCGTTGGTAAACCAGCTGCTGGAATCGCAATAGACTTCATCAAGGGAATCAACGTGGACGTCGATGGCGCGATCGGCATTCTTGCGAAACTCCGCCTGGTCCATGCCCATCGCTTCAGCCAGTTCGACTTCATTCGGCTCCCGACCATTTTCCTGGGCAAGCTGATCACTAATCCGGCGAAGCTTTTTGTTCCACTCAACCGCACTTCGCCGAAGGCTGCAAGTGTTCCGCAAATAGTCAATCATCGCGCCGCGAACGCGAACGTATAGATAGGTACTGAAGTTATGCCCCTGATCGACATATTTCGCAGCGGCCTCGACCATAGCAACCAGACCGACCTGGATCAGATCCTCTACCTCAATTTGATCGGGCGAGAAGGATTTAATCTGCCATGCAATTTTGGTCACCAAACCTTGATGATCCTGGACCAATTTGGTCTCGTCAATCTGCATGGCACCGTAGGCCTGAGATGCTTTGATTTTTGATTGAAACATAAGTCTATTCCACTCGATTAAAATGTCTGATTTGCTTCGACCCGCGGCGCATCAGGCCGAGGTGAAGGGACGCCAATTTTCGCCAATACTTCGATGGATTTGTCTTCCGGCAACTCGTGATAGGAAAGCACCGTCAAATCCGGGAAGCGGTTCTTCAGCAACCCGCCAAGGGGGCGCCGCACAATCGGAGAAGTGATAAGAGCGATATTCCGCGCTTCCATTGGCAGCGTGCGCGCTGTTTCATCGACTGCTTCGACCAGCTGCTGCGCGAGTTGCGGCTCTATCGGATAGCTTGCGTCTTCTCCGACCTTCAGCGCTTTAACGAGTAGACTTTCCAGTTCCGCATCGAGCGTCACCACCGGCAATGGCAGATTGATAGGGACCATTGTCTGAACGATCAGGTTGCCGATTTTCTGACGGATCATATCAACAATCTGTTCGGTCTCAGTATGGTGGTTCGATGCCTCAAGCATTGCCAGGCAGATTTTCTGAAAATCTTTGACTGGCACTTTCTCCGCCAGCAGTTCTCGGCAAATTGCGGTGATCGCAAATAACGAGAGCGGTTGCGGCGTAAGGCTGTCGACCAGTTGCGGCGATGTTTCCTTCAGCAGGTCGAGCAGTTTCTGCGCCTCATCCATGCTGAACAACTGGGTTGCGTTTCGGCGAACGACATCGTTGAGATGAGTTGCGACAACTGTAGGTGCATCAACAACTGTATAACCTTCGGCAACAGCGTGTGATTTTTTGTCGGCACCGACCCACAAGGCATCCATGCCGAATGTTGGATCTTTACAAGGGCGCCCCTCGATAACCGCATCTACATGACCATCATCCAGCGCCAGAAAGTCATTGGGCCAGACGGTGCCTTCACCCAAAACCATGCCGCCCATCATGATGCGGTAGCTATTAGGTTCCAGTTCCAGATCATCTTTGATGCGGACGAGCGGCACCACAAAACCGAGTTCCTTGGAAATCTGACGACGAATGCCGGTGATCCTTTTCATCAGCGGCGCGCCCTTGCGGTCTTCGACCATCGAGACGAGACCATAGCCAATCTCGATTCCAAGCCGTGCTTTTTCCGATACATCCTCCCAATCAATCTGTTCCGGCTGTTTTTCCTGAACTGGTTCGGGAGGAGCTTCGACAGGCTTTGGTTTGCGGATCAGATAGAACGCAAAGCCACCCGCTACGGCAGCTGCCGGCAGCACGATCATATGCGGCATGCCCGGCAGCACACCCAAAATAGTGAGAATGGCAGCAACCGGTATCCAGGCCCCGCCGGATCCGAATTGCGAGGTAATCTGGTCCGGCAGGTTTTTACTGGATGCAACCCGCGTCACAATCGCGGCCGCAGCAATGGACAGGATCAACGCCGGTACTTGTGCAACAAGGGCATCACCAATGGCGAGCATCGAATAGGTGCTGGCCGCTTCAGCAAACGGCAGACCGTGTACGGCGGTGCCAAGCACAATGCCGCCGATAATATTAACTGCCAAAATCAATATGCCGGCGACTGCGTCACCTTTCACAAACTTCGACGCACCATCCATGGAGCCATAAAAATCTGCTTCGGTCGCAACCTCAGAACGTCTTTCCTTAGCTTCCTCTGGCGCAATCAAACCGGCATTCAGATCAGCATCAATCGCCATTTGTTTGCCGGGCAAGGCATCCAGAGTGAAACGGGCGGATACTTCGGACACGCGGCCCGCACCTTTGGTGATAACAATCAGGTTGATGATCATCAGGATCGAGAAGACGAATATCCCGACGACATAATTGCCGCCAAGCAATAAGCTGCCAAAGGCTTCGATGACCTGCCCAGCGGAATCACCGCCTTCATGGCCCTGCACCAATACCACCCGTGTCGAAGCGACATTAAGGCCGAGGCGCATCAATGTCGCAAATAACAGCACGGTCGGAAAACTCGAAAAGTCGAGCGGTTTGGTCGCGTTTAATGCGACCATAAGGATCGCGAGCGAGATCATGATGTTGGTAATGAAGCCAATATCCAGCATGATTGTAGGAAGCGGCAAAACCAGAAAGATGACGAGCAACAGGGTTGCCATCGGTAACAAACCGGATTTCAGGTTATTGGCCATCCGGTCCATGGAAAAAGCTTGTCGGTTCATTATGATTTACATCCCCAAGGTGGCGAGCATCAGATAGGCGGCACGTGCGGGCTCGCTAAAAGGCTTCGGTGAGTTTGAATGGTTTTCGCCAACTGCGTTGGCATCGGTAACGTGCGCCTGGGCGATGCGCAGATAGTCCTCAGGCTGCACTGTCCGCCTTGTATTTTCGGACGGCGGCAAGATGTTTCCGTTCATCGGCAAACCCTTGCCGGCACCGACCAGATCAACCGCATTGGCCAGTTTCTGTTGGAAACGTCCCCGAATATCCTCAAAACTGCGGGCCTGCCCCTTTTTATCGAAAAATATATTGTGGTTGGCCCGGGCAGCTTTCGGAAAGGCTGATGCGGCAGAAGCAGAGGGGTTGCTATCCATGCGATTGAGAAACTTGGCGGCTCCTACGGGGCCAAGGAAATGCGCCAGATAGAGATCTACTGATTCCGGCTTGCGACCCGTTTGCTGTTGCAGATAGGCGCTATTGTCTCTTGCGAATTCTCCGGCCAGGTGTGCGGAAATCTCGGGATTATTGCGCAGCGCCAATATGCTGGATTTCTGGGCCTTATCGGCGACAGTCAGCTGTCCGTTCGAGCGTCTCGAAATGGCATTCTGCGCCCAGCCAAGCCCATATTGGTCGCCCTTGTCCTTGACCAAACCAAGCCAGGTTTGATCGATAAACTGGTAGAGACCAGTTGCTGAAGATGTTTTTGCCTTGGCATCAGCGCGCATCCCGCTTTCGAGCTGGGCTTGAGCGATCAGATATTGGAAATCGACACCCGTCCGCTGCGCACTTTGCGCGATGACGCTTTTCAGATTGTGCTGCTGGTGCAGATTGGTGATCGATAAATTGGACATGGCTGTATCAAAGTCTCCTTCAAAAGAGAGAAGCAATGATCATGCCAAGTTGCTATTTTTTGGGGTTTTTCCGGGCTGTTTCTAGTGCACCCGAACATGTGTATTTTAAACGCGATTCATCCATCGCGAAACCGCATGGACTTTCACAAATTCAAAGATTTTAATGTGACGGCTTTTGGGTTTATCTACCCCGTCCGGCACCGGAATAGGTGTTGGCCTGACTGTCCCGAAAGCCCGCCAGAAGTTGAAGTCGTGTGGAACTATGGTCACGCAAGAAACGCAGCCGATAGATCGAAGCCTGGATCAATTGATCCGCCTCGTTCATCATTGGTTCCAGACTGCGATCAATATTCCTGGGTTCAATTGCCCCCAATTGCGCCACCGCTTCACCCAATTGTTTACTGGCTTGAAAAATCGCATCACTGTCATGGCCTTCAAGAGCCGAGAAGAGCATATCCTGAGAGTGGCGAAAAGATTCTACCATCTGTTTCATTTGGTCGTTTCCACTCCGAATACGCCCATATCGAGCATCTTTTGTGCCAGTGCGGCTGTATCCACACTGTAAATTCCCGACGCAATTTTCTGTCGCACATCGGCCACTTTCTGAGCATCAAATGGCGGCGTTTGCGCAGCCAGTATAGAAGCCGTGGTGGTGATTGACGGCGCTTCTTTTGCCTGACCGGAATCTGCACCAGCACCAAGTTTCGTTGTGGCACCTTCTTGCAAAACCGGCCGGTCAAGGCGCGTATTAATCGCTGAGTAGCTTTCAACAGGTTTCATTTCAATTCATCCTTAATGTGTTCAACTTATTGATCTTTTTCATCTCAGTCGAAACACCGACAACTTCTTTCACAACAATTTACGGCACGTTGTGAAAAAATTAATATCTTTACAAAAAAATTATTGAGCCAGCTCCACTTCACCCGACCCGGACACACGGGCCATCAATATTTTGGATTTGCGGCTGGAGCGAACGGGAATGTAATCCCCTATTCTTCCGTTTTTCTGCGCCACGACCTTGTAGCTGATACTGAAACTAGGCCGCCTGACCACAAGGTTTAGCGGCTGGTTCCGGCGAACTGCAAATTCCTCTGCGCGGTTGTTTTGAGCAGTCGCACGTCCCTGTCCGCGCCACAGGGGCACAAACACCCTCCATCCAAGATCAGGGCAGCTGACCATGACGGCGTTGTTATTAGTTTCTGAAAAGCGGACGCGATTTGGGCAACGCTTCAATCGCAGCTTTTTGTCTATCGGAGCACGGGCGCCTCCTGCATCACCAATATCTGCATTAAGATATACTGCCACCTGACGATCCAGATGATCTGTATCTTCAAAGGACGAGGCCGCGCCCATTGCAAAAACGGACAATAGGGGAATGGCTAGACGAAAATGGGGCATGATTTTTTCCTGTGCACTCTGTTCGGGAAAAACAAAGCAGGTTTCATGCCAATTTAGCAGTTCGCTATATCCTTATTCTGAAACATCGCTTCCCGGCGGCAGAAATACCAGGCTGATATCCTGTTTCTCTTTGGCCTTGGACACCAGCTTATCCGGCATTTTCAATAATATCATCTCACCGTCCTGGCCCGCCTTTTCAAAAGCATCCGCAATCGCTGCTGAGCGAGCCGCCACTTTTTCCCATTGCCGCAACCTTTGCCCTTCCCTGCTTTCAGAAGCAGGAGGGACATATATGGTAAGCAACTGATTCTGCTGGAGGGTAGCGATCTCCGAGATTTCCTCGCGGGCAAATTCCGTCAACATGGCGTTACTATCTTCAAAAAACGCATCTGCCTTATAATCATAGGCCCCCAATATCTCCGGGGCTTTTGCTGCTTCTTCAGCCAGTTTCGCACGCGTCTCCGGATCTGCAGCATTCACAAAATGCGCATAAGCAAATGCACTGAGCAACATCAGCGCCAGATCGAGAAAGGACAAGGTGGTGCGTCCCGCGTTCACCGCTCAACCCGCCGCCTTCAAAGGTTTTGCCGGGGAAAAATGAACCGGGCCCAATATGACAAGCTCCCGTTTGGCAATCGCAATCGCATGCTGCACAACCTCAGCCCGATAGTTGTTCAGTATCTCTGCCCTGGCTTGCAAGCGTACATAAATGGGAAAAGCGATAATGTGGGACACGAACAGCCCATACAGGCTGGTGAGCAGTGTGAAGCTCATCGCAGGTCCCATTTTCATTGGGTCAATGCCAGTCGCGAACAGCTGGATTAGCCCCAGTATCGTTCCGATCAGTCCGATCGCCGGCGCAATTTCAGATGCGGCGCTCCAATAAGTTGCGGTAATATCCTGCTTCTTTTGGACGATACTCTGTTGTAACCGGGCCCACTCCTCAAAGGTTTTGGCATCCTTGGCGTTGAGTAGTTCGGCAATCACACGGGTGACAAATGCGTCTTCACTACGCACTTTCTCCAGTCCGACAAGCCCTTGTTCCCGCAGTACAAAATCAATGCGGCGGCACATGAAAGTGGCATTCTCTCCGCTTTCTGCAAAAGGATCCCGGCCGCTGTTGAGCAGCGCGGCGAAGGCCAGAGCGAAAGATGCACGGCCGTTCTGGATCCAGGCCATGATCAACACGCTGCCAAGCACCATGCCGAACAATAGCGGGTCAAAAAACCGTTCGATATTACTGAGGATAATATCCATCAGATCGCGCTTTTCCCGCAAGCGGCAAAATTTTTCCGGTAACCGGCAAAAACTTGCCGGTCCGGGCCAAGCTTAAAAAATATCATGATTGCCACCGGCATAAAATCCCCAAAAACCGTCAATTGTCGCTTGCCGCCCCAAAATTGGCACGCCCTTTGCGAAGTACTATTCGAGATTACCGATCCCGGTGTTTCTCATGCCCAAGTGACGGTCGAAAGGCCGCACAGTTAAGACAGGATTTTGTTTCGATGCCGAGTTTGGACCAAGTATTTGCATTAAATGGCGGGGCGCTAAAATTGCGTTCGCAGCGTTTGAACATGCTTGCCTCTAACATCGCGAATGCGTCCACGCCTGGATACAAGGCGAAGGACCTCGATTTTGATCGGGCGATGCAGCAGGCACAAAAAGGCAGTTCCATCGACAAGGCGATGAGCGATCACACCGGTTTTCGCGTGCCGCTGCAACCTTCGCTTGATGGCAACACCGTCGAACTGGCGGTGGAGCAAACCCTGTTTGCCGAGAACGCCATTCAATATCGCACCACCCTATCCTTTCTGAATGGACAGGTGTCGTCGATCAAACGCGCCTTGAAAGGGGAATGAAAATGAGCGGTAGCATGAATGTATTTGATGTCGCCAGCCGGGCCATGTCGGCCCAGATGGTACGCCTCAACACCACGGCTTCCAATCTGGCAAATGCCCGCACGGATTATGCCAGCAAGGATGAAGCCTATCGCGCCATGCGTCCGGTTTTTCGTTCGGTCATGGAAGATAATATGGCGACGATTGATGTCGAACGCGTCGTTCAAACCGATGCCGAACCGCAAAAACGGTACGATCCATCAAATCCCATCGCCGACAAGGAAGGCTATGTCTGGGAAGCGGCTGTCGATGAGACAGCAGAGATGATCGACATGCTCGAGACCGCCCGAAATTATAAGAATAACGTACAAGTTTTACAGACCGCAAAATCACTCATTCTAGAAACGGTAAGGAACCAATAATGGAAATTGCACCACAAGTTTTTGAAAATAACAGATCAAATATCGCTGGTCTTGCGGAGGCACAGCCTGCCAACGCCAAAGGCGATAACAGCTTGGGTCAGGAATCCTTTCTGCGTCTGATGACGACACAGCTGAAGTTCCAGGACCCTTTTGATCCGCTGGATAACCAGGCCATGGTCGCACAGCTCGCACAATTTTCAAGCGTTGCCGGTATTTCCGAGATGAACCAGTCTCTTACAGATATTGCATCGATGCTGGGCAATAAC
The DNA here is from genome assembly GCF_059726685.1 of Parasphingorhabdus sp. Taxonomy (NCBI): domain Bacteria; kingdom Pseudomonadati; phylum Pseudomonadota; class Alphaproteobacteria; order Sphingomonadales; family Sphingorhabdaceae; genus Parasphingorhabdus; species Parasphingorhabdus sp. The sequence goes on along the minus strand of NZ_AP041068.1, from coordinate 1,717,603 downwards.
CGCCTGTCCGATGCCAAGGAATGGATCGGTCATTCCGTCCTGGTTCCCGGCAATTTCGCAGTGGCCAACAAGGATGGCGAATATACCGGTGAGTTTGAACTTAACCAGGCAAGCGAAAACCTCTCCATCGATCTGCTTAACGAAGCTGGCGAAATCGTGATGTTCGCCGAGCTTGGCAGTCAGGAAGCCGGACCAATCCAGTTTAACTTTGACAGCAAGAATGCCGCTGGCCAGCCGCAAGACTTAGGTCGACTGCGAGTGCGCGTAAATGGTGGCTCTGTGTCGGATCTCGCGACATGGGTTCCGGTTGCATCGGTGCAGACGTCCGAAGGGAACGGCCCACCCATTCTTGTAACCCCGATTGGTAACGTCCTGCCAGCCGAAGCGCTGCGCATCGGATAGTCGGGAACGTCCCTCAAAAAGATTTTAACCAGGAGAAGAACTAATGTCTTTCTTTACATCCCTTAGTGGCCTGAAGGCCGCACAAACCGATTTGAACGTTATTTCAAACAACGTCGCGAACACGAGTTCGACCGGTTTTAAGAAAAGCCGTGCGCAATTTGGCGACCTGTTTGCCGCGTCACCGACCCAGACAACCAAGACCGTTGCCGGTCAAGGCGTCCGGTTGAGCGGTATTACACAGCAATTCACGCAGGGCACATTGCAGGCCACCGACAAAACGCTGGATCTTGCAATTGCCGGTGACGGATTTTTCTCCGTCCGAGGTCAACCTCCGCGGCAGGGCCTGTCTTTTACCCGCAACGGTTCTTTCTCGGTCAATGTCGATCGCGAAGTCGTCGATACTACTGGCGCCAAGGCGCAGCTTTTACCCGTCGATGCCAATGGTGTGGCGACATCAACCAACGCTGCGGACATGTTCGATTTCATTGTACCGGAATTCGATCCCGCCGATCCAACAGAACTGCTGACCAACATTTCCATCAACGGCGAAGGCGTTGTGAACGCGACCTTCTCCAACGGAAACCAGATTGCGCTCGGAGCGATGGCCATGGCCAGCTTTACCGCTATCGAAGGCTTGCGTCCGGTTGGCGATGCCCACTGGGTTGCGACCGGAGATTCCGGACCAGCACAGGTCAACCAGGCTGCGAACGGACCACTTGGTCAGGTTCGTTCTGGTTCACTGGAACTGGCCAATGTCGATATTACCGAAGAGTTGGTCTCTCTGATTTCAGCCCAGCGGAATTTCCAGGCCAACGCCCAGGCTATCGAGACCGCCAACACCCTCAGCCAGACGGTCATCAACCTTCAGGTCTAGGATCTGATGGTCATATCAATCCAGGAATAATCTATGGATAAGCTTGCATATACCAGCATCAACGCAATGAAATCGTTGATGAACCGACAGACGGCTATCGCCAACAACATGGCGAACTCCAATACTGTCGGTTTCAAAGCCGACATGGTGTCGGCCGAGGCCAAATATCTGGTCGGCCCCGGCCATGACAGCCGTGCAATGGCGGTTGAGCGGGATATGCAGGCCGATATGAACGCCGGTTCGGTAACCCAAACCGGCCGTTCCCTGGATATTGCCCTGGAAGGCGATGCGATGATCGCGGTTCAGGCCGCGGATGGCAAGGAAGCCTATTCCCGGCGCGGCGATTTTCGGATCGCCGCATCGGGTGCCATGGTCACCGGTGACGGTTTTCCCGTTATTGGTGAAGGCGGCCCGATCACAATGCCTCCGGCGGAGCGCATAGATATCGGTGCCGACGGCACGGTGTTCTTTGTACCACAGGGCGGTGATCCAACACAGCCACAGGAACTCGACCGGATCAAGCTTGTCAGCATGACGGGCAGCGCCATTTCCAAAGGGCCGGACGCATTGTTTCGTGCTGCCAATAATGGGGTTTTACCGGTTGATGACAATGCGCAGGTTATCTCTGGCGCTCTGGAGGAATCCAACGTCAACATGACCGCCGCTCTGGTCGATATGATCGAGACCAGCCGCGCATGGGAAACACAGGCGAAACTGCTGCGCACGGCCGAAGAACTGGACGAAAGCAGCTCTGCCATCATGAACATGCCGCAAGGATAATGGGTGCGATAGTCGCACGAAGGAGATTTTGAAATGACCAATGCAGCCCTGCAAGTCGCGCGTACCGGTCTGGATGCGCAAAACACGAAAATGCGTGTTATCGCCAATAACCTGGCGAACGTGAACACCACGGGTTTCAAACGGGACCGCGCGGATTTCGAAACGCTTGCCTATCAGAATATTGTCACGCCAGGAGCGCCATCGGATGCACAGAACCGTTTTGCCAGTGGTCTGCAACTCGGTACCGGCGTCAAGCTATCCGGTATTGGCAAGATCAGTACGCAAGGAACGTTACAAAACAGCGAGAATGCGCTCGACATGGCGATTGAGGGCTCCGGCTTTTTTCAGGTTGAGAGACCCGATGGCACGACAGGCTATACTCGCGCCGGTAACTTCAGCCTGACCGCTGAGGGGAATATGGTCACAAGTGATGGCCTGCCTCTGGTTCCGGCCATTCAGGTACCACAAGGCGCAACCTCTTTGACTATTGGCAATAACGGGACGGTCACGGCAAATCTTGCCGGTCAAACCGACGTAAGCGAGCTTGGTCAGATAGAGCTAGCCAACTTTACAAACCCGTCCGGGCTGATGTCTGTCGGCAACAATATTCTCATTGAAACACCGGCCAGCGGGCCACCTCAGGTCGGCGAAGCGGGCACCGAGGGAATAGGCAGCATTCGCCAAGGCGCGCTGGAGCAGTCCAACGTCAATATCGTCGAAGAGCTGGTGAACATGATCGAGACGCAGCGCGCCTATGAGGTCAATAGCAAAATGATCTCGGCAACCGACGAGATGCTGCAGTTCGTCAATCAACAGATTTAACCTCCAATTGAGCGAGAGGCACTAACATGATGCGCATATCCCATTTTTCGAAGACGGCACTGTCCGTTACTGTGGCTCCCTTTCTGCTGATTAGTTGCATGGGCTCCGGTGGGTCCAATGCGGAGCGGGGTTTCGCAGCCGCGATCGCACCGCCATTGCCAGCCCCTGTCCCCGCAGCTGCCAATGGTGCGATTTTTCAGCAAGCCTCCGGCTATGCTGCACTAACCAGCGGTATGCGCGCCAGCAGGAAGGGTGATATCATCACCATCCTGCTTGTCGAAGATACCAGAGCAGCCAAATCAAATAGTGCATCCAAAGACCGTACAGGCGGGATTTCATTGACGCCGCCCACTTCGGGCCTGTTCTCATTATTCTCGCCCAGCGATGTCGCATCCAGCGGTTCACAGAATTTCAACGGCAGCGGAAATGCCGCCCAGTCCAATTCACTGCAAGGACGGATTAGCGTGACGGTCGCGGAAAGCTATGCCAACGGCACGATGCTGGTGCGTGGTCAAAAACTGACATCGCTCAATCGCGGCGACGAACATACCCAGTTTAGCGGCCTCATCCGTGCGATAGATATTTCTTCCGACAATACTATCCCGTCCACCAAGGTCGCCAATGCCCGCATTATTTACGGCGGCACCGGCGAAATTGCATCCGCCAGCAAGCAAGGCTGGTTGCAAAAATTCTTCTCTTTCATTTCCCCCTTTTAGTCCCCGATCAGGCGAGACAATATGACCCTATCTCCTAAAATAACCCGCTTCATCCATGCCTTCGCAGCATTGGTAATCACCCTGTTTATTGCGATGCAACCGGCGCAAGCAGAACGGATCAAAGACCTTGGTCATTTTGCTGGCCTGCGAACCAACCAGCTGGTTGGCTATGGCGTTGTGGTCGGGCTTGCCGGAACCGGCGATGACAGTCTGGAATATGCGACGTTGGGCGTGAAAGGCATGACCAGCCGTTTTGGCCTGGCCCTGCCTCCCGGCGTTAATCCCGCTACCAAAAATGCAGCGGCGGTAATGGTCACGGCCGAAATGCCGGCCTTCGCCAAACCTGGCCAGCGGATGGACGTGACTGTTTCAGCCTTGGGCAAAGCCAAATCGCTGCGTGGCGGTACATTGATTTTGATGCCGCTCTATGGTGCCGATCAACAAATCTATGCGATGGCGCAGGGTAACCTCGCCGTCGGTGGTTTGGGTATTTCCGCAACCGACGGGTCACAGCTTACTGTCAACATTCCCTCTGTGGGGCGGATTTCAGGCGGCGCAACCATTGAAAGAACTGTCGCAACCGGTTTCGAAAGCGAGCCTTTTCTTAGCTTCAATCTGTCCGATGCCGATCTGACCACCTCCCTGCGCGTGGCGGATGCGATCAATGAAGCATTGGGGACGGATCAGGCTATTGCTGCAGATGCCGTCACCGTGCGGATCGCTGCCCCCGTTGGTGCACAGGAACGCGTGATGTTGATGGGTAAAATCGAAAATTTGATGGTCAAGCCTGCAGAGGCCCGCGCTCGTATCATTGTAAATGCGAGGACTGGAACCGTCGTGATCAACGGAGCCGTTCGTCTGGGTCCTGCGGCGGTGACGCACGGAAAACTGACCGTGCGGGTCGAAGAAAATCCGACGGTTGTGCAACCTGCACCGTTTAGTCGCGGACGCACCACAACCGAGCCAAATAGTGACATCGCTCTGGAAGATGAAGGTGCCCCGGCCTTTGAAATTCGTCGCCGTGCTTCTTTGTCCGAAATTGTCGAAACTATTAATTCCATCGGAGTTTCACCGTCTGATCTAACAGCGATCCTTGAAGGATTGAAACAGGCCGGGGCCCTGAAAGCGGAGCTGATCATTATATGACCATTATTAATCCTACAGGGAAGCCTCTCGCTGGTTCGGCAACAAATGCCACGAAACCCGCCGCGAACCGCGCTAAAACCGAAACAGCAGAGATGGCAGCTAATTTCGAAGCGATATTTGTCCGCCAAATGCTGTCTACAATGCGTACGGCTTCGTTGGGCGAAGGCCTGTTTGATGGTCAGGGCACGGAACAATTCCGAGACATGCAGGATAGCATGCTCGCCAAGAACATGGCCGACAAAGGCGTTTTCGGCGTCGCCGAATTGCTGACACGCCACGTCCAAAACAACGGATCGGAGAAAAATAATGTCTGATCTACTGTCTATTGGACGTTCTGCACTGCGCGTTAACAGCCGGGCGCTGGAAGTGGTTGGATCCAACATCGCCAATGCCGAAAACCCTGACTATGTACGCCGGTCGTTAAATGTCGGTGACACCACCAACTATGGAAACACCAATCCGATATATACCAACTATACCGGCGTTGGCGGCGTCGCCATAAATGGCGTTGTCCGCGCCAGCGACCAGTTTCTGGAAGCGGCCACCCGGCAAACCGGCGCAGACCGTGTCAGGACCGAAGTCACGGTACAATGGCTTGACCAGGGTGAGATCGCGCTGGCCAATAACCAGTCGGATATCGGTAGCCAGCTGACCGAGCTCTTTGGCAGTGCTGAAGAGCTGTCCGCCGTTCCATTCGAACCCGCACTTCGGGGTCAGTTTCTGGGCGATATCGAAGATACGGTAGCCCGGTTCAACCAGACTGCGTCGAACCTTTCCACCACCACGACATTGATGAACGGTGCGGCAGCGCAGGAAACATCCGAGCTGAATGCCGCCTTGGCCGAGCTTGCCGAGGTCAACGAAAAATTGCGGCCCACCGAGCCGGGCACATCACAGCAGGTCGCTCTTTTAGATCAGCGCGATGCCGCCTTAACCGTGATTACCGAGAAGCTGGATGTCGAGATCAGCTTCGGTGAAAATGGGCTCGTTGACATTACGCGCGGCGGTACAAGCCTGGTCGACTATGACAGTGCCAGTCCGGTGACATTTGTCGCCAATGCTGGAGGTGCATTTGACATTGAGGTCGGCGGAGCCGTCCAGCCGCCGCCAACCAATGGAACATTGGGCGGCCTCCACCGTGCGCAAACCGACATTGCGGCAGTATCGACCAACCTCGATGCACTGGCTGTGCAATTTGCCAATGAACTTAATGGCTGGCAGGCCAATGGCCGGACCGATGCCGGAGCGGTTGGTGCAGCCATTGTTTCGCATGGCGGCACTGCTGCAAGTCTCTCCACCACAGGATTGACTGCCAATGATCTGGCCCTGGCATCGCCCGCCGGAGTGGCCAATGGCAACATATTGGCCTTTGTAGACTTACGCACACCGACCGGCACAGAACAGCAATATGAGGGACTTGTCCTCGGACAGGCCCAAAACCTGTTGTCCGCGCGCAGCGAAAGTGACGCGGCGACGGCCTTTGACCTGGCGACGCGCGAGTCACGCAATCGGGTTTCCAGCGTAGATCTGGACCGTGAAGCAGCGGATCTTATCCGTTTGCAGCAGTCTTATGAGGCATCGGCCCGGATTATCCAGGTCGCTCGTGAGACAGTTCAATCCGTATTGGCAATTTTTTAATGAGGCGCTGAACCAGGCGCGCCCAGGGGGTATATAATGGAATCTATCAACCGCACCAGACCAGCGGATGCCATTCAAAAGCAGGCTGACCTATCTGAATTGATTGCCCGGACACAGGATTCAATTGCGACAGGTATTAAGTTCAACCGGCCGTCCGAGGCGCCCTCCAGCTGGTTGGAAATATCCAGCATCAGCAGACAATCCACAATTGAGGACAGCTGGTCGAGCAATATTGGCCGCGCACGCATATTGGCACAGCAAGCAGAATCGACCATCGATACCATGTCCAACGGTACGGCCCGTATCAGGGAGCTGATGGTCCTTGCCAACAATGATACGCTGGCACCGCAAGACCGTGAAATAATAGCTCTGGAGCTGGAAAGTTTTCGGGAACAGTTTAACCAGCTGACGCAGGTTAAGGATAATTATGGCGGCGACCTGTTCTACTCGGGTAACCCGATTCAGATGCGTATTGATGCCAATGTTCTGGTCACGCCAACGCCGACGCTGGATGATGTGTCCGGCAGTGTTGATATTGGCGGCGGCGCGACCGAAAGCCTGGACACGATATTGACAAACATGATTGACGCGGTTCGCAGCGGAACGCCCACAGAACGCGGTGAACAGCTGGATCGTGCCAAATCGCTGACTGATCATTTCTCTGCGCTGCTCGGTCGTCAGGGTCTGACCATCAATCGGCTGGATGAACAGGATTTGAGGCTACAAGAATCTGGAATCAATACATCGGAGCGGCGCAAGGCGCTTGAAAATACCGACATTGCCGAGGCCATATCCCAGGCGCAATCACTACTGATCAACTTGGAAGCCGCGCAACGGGTCTATGCCCAGACAGCTAATAATTCCTTGATTCAGCTGATTGGCTAACCGGCCCAAATCATCACTATCACGCCCTTAACCATAAGGGCTTTCGACCGTCCATCAATATGATGATCGTCCCTTTGCCCATGGGCTTGCGGACAGATTTAAACGGACCTGTGGATTGGAAATAACGTTATGTTCGCTGGAATTGGTATTGTTGTCCTGCTTGTCATGGTATTTGGCGTGTTTCTGGTATCCGGTGGTGACCTGGGCGTGGTTGTAGCCGCTTTGCCAGTCGAAATGGGCATTATCGGTGGTGCCGCGGTTGGCGCGCTCATCATCGGCAATAGCGGCGCGCAACTGAAGGCGCTGATGGGCGGCTTTGGGAAAGTTTTCAAGGGCCCGACTTATGTCAAACAGGACTTCATGGACTGTATCTTGTTGGTCTCCAAGCTGACAAAAATCCTCAAAAGTGAAGGCCCAGTTGCTCTGGAACCGCATATCGAGGATCCCAAAGCGTCACCAATATTCAGCGAATATCCCAAGCTGCTGAAGGACGACACACTTATCCACCTGATCGCTGACAGCCTCAGGCTTGTTGTCGTGTCTTCCGGTACGCTCGACCCGCATGCCGTCGAAGACGTCATGGATCAGGCCATCAAAACACACCATCACGAAGCGATTGCGCCGGCTGACAATCTTCAGGGACTGGCCGATGCCTTGCCTGCGCTGGGCATTGTCGCCGCTGTTTTGGGTATTATCAAAGTCATGGGCTCGATCGATAAACCGCCGACCATATTGGGCGGTATGATCGGTTCTGCGCTTGTCGGAACCTTCCTTGGTGTTTTGCTGGCTTATGGTCTGGTTGGTCCGATGGCCAATCGAGCACGCTCGGTCATCGAAAGCGATGCGAGTATTTATCATGTCGCCAAACAGCTGATTATTGCCAGTCTGCATGGCCATCCGCAGCCGTTGATCATCGAAGCGGCCCGGACCAGCCTGCAGCATGAAAACCAGCCGAGTTTCTCTGATGTATTTGATGCCATAAGGGCAAAATAAACCATGGCCAAGAAAGCAGCACCGGAGCCGGTTCAACCCATCATCGTCAAAAAGATCATTATGGAAGACCATGGCGGCCATCACGGCGGCGCATGGAAAGTTGCCTATGCCGACTTTGTGACGGCGATGATGGCATTCTTTCTGTTAATGTGGTTGCTTGGTGCGACCGAGGAGAAACAACGCAAGGGTATTGCTGATTATTTCGCGCCAACGCTTGCCCAAGTAAAGCGCGATAGCGCGGGCGGCAAAGGAATGTTTGGCGGCTCTTCCGTTACTGATCCTGACAAATATCCTCATAAGAAAGCGAAAAACGTCGGAGACCAGTCAGTCGCAATTCCGCGCCCGCCTGCTGACAATCCGTCTGACACCAAGGGCAAGTTTGAAGGCGCAAAATCTGAGGCTAAATCCCTCACTGCAAGAGAATTTGAAAAGCGCATCCGTGAGCAGTTGAAGAACGATCCGGGGAATCTGAAGCTTCTGTCAAACGTTCGATTTACCGATACCGCAGAAGGGCTGCGCATCGATATTATCGATGAAGCTGATTTCAGCATGTTTGCGCTGGCAACCGATAATCTGAAATCGAAGGCGGCAGATCTCATCGGGGAAGTCGCAAAGATAATCGATACTGTCGATAACGAACTGATCATCAGGGGGCATACAGACAGTCTGCCCTATGCCAGTGGACAAAGCATGAATAACTGGCTGTTGTCGTCAGCCAGGGCAGAAGCTACCCGACAGGAACTGGTCAAAAGAGGCGTGGCGATGAGTCGTATGGCCCGTATCGAGGGCGTTGCGGATACCGAGCCCTATAATCCGGCAGAGCCTATGGATGACCGGAACAGGCGGATATCGATAACAATGAAGACCAAATAAAACTGTTGTCAGTTTAGCGGCCTCAACCAATTACAACCAATTTGGAAATAAAATGGACCAATCTTCTCAGATTGGTCCGAAAATGAATTGCTATTCAGGTTCTCGCTGAAGATACAAGTGATTGAAAGTGTAAAACCTTTCTCTCAAGGTCATCTCAGCCCCCGCAGGTTGCGACTTTGATAAACGTAGCGCACCTGGTCTGCGTTATAGTTTGGGTAGAGTGGTCTATACCACTCTACCCAATCGTCGTTTAGAGGCTCTCAAAAGTGTTCTGCACTTATGGAACTGGACACTCTGCCCAGCAACCATCCCATGGCGACAGTCATGAAAACATCTGCCCTTTACACACCCCTGCCGTTAACCAGCACCGCAAACAAAAAAAGGGGACCAAGCTTCACGCTTGGCCCCCTGCCCCAAATATTTCCAGTGTCATGTTGATAGAGTCATGAAAGCTCTTCCTGATCTACGAGCTATTACCCGGCGCCAGCACTGCAAAGCCGAGACGCAGTTGAAATCACTACGCCCCGAAGCTCCACAAGACTACAGATCATTGGCATATGTCAGGACGTTGTTACGACCGCGCGATTTGGCTTCATAAAGCGCCAGATCGGCTTTTCTGAGGATCGAACGCTTTGTGTCTGAGTCCAGACACTGCGCCACGCCAGCGGAAAAAGTAACCTTACCCAGAGCATTTCCGGACTCCAGATCGACCAGCTCACGGCGCGCCAATCCTTCACGGCACGCATCGACCAGCTTGCATACCTCTTCAATGTTATGGTCTTCGAAGATAACAGCGAACTCTTCACCGCCATAACGAGATGTATGACATTTGCTGTTTGTAAGAGATGACAATTCATCCGCTACCAGCTTCAGCACGCGATCGCCGCATTCATGACCAAAAGCATCGTTTATCTTCTTGAAGTGATCAATGTCGATAAAAGCCAAAACCAATGGTTGTCCGTCTTCGATCAGCTTTTCCAATACCTCATCCAACGTCCGTTCAAACTTCCGGCGGTTTGGCAGTTTGGTCAGCTGATCAAAGTCGGCTTCGTTTCTGGCCTGCTCCAGTTCGGTCTGCAAACTGGCCAGCTTTTTATTTGTTTCGGTGATCTGCTCCCGGTTTTCGCGTGTCGATTCAACCATCAACTTCGATAGATCCAGCAGCTTTTGAATGGCAATGTCAACATCGCCCGAGCGTGCCCGGATACTATCCGCCTGTTCGATCATGTTATTCTCACATTCGATCGCATTTTTATTACCATCATCAATGGTTTGCGTCGTCGCGCGAATATGTTGAATCGCTTCCATGAGGATCTTGTCGATCTGCACCCCAATATCTGAACGCAAGTGTTTATCATGCAGTTCCTGCGCCGCGGCGTTGTCAAGACGTCCTGCAGAAGACAAGCCCACGATTTCGTTTTTCAGACTGGTATTGCCGCCGCAAATATACTCCCATGCCAATTCCAGATTGGAGGAAGACAGAGTAAGATTATGCTGCCGGATGAAACTGGCGATGGCGTAAAGCGGTGGCCGCTCGCCATTATCTTCTATGCAAACCGGGCATGTATCATCGCCGTCATTGTCGCGGAAATAGCTGTCTAATATGTTTTTGATATCTAGTTTCACTTCATGCTCTCAATCTTGGTTGTGGCATCCGGTTGTACGCATCCAGTGCGGCAACCTTGTAGGCCTCGGCTAGTGTTGGAAAATTAAAAACGGTGTCGGACAGATAGTCGATGCCGCCGTCCAGGTTCAGGACGGCTTGGCCGATGTGGATTAACTCTGTCGCGCCTTCACCGACTATATGTACGCCCAATAGCTTGCGGTTGTTCAGGTCGAAAATACATTTCAACAGACCTTTGCAATCGCCCAATATATGTCCGCGTGATGTTTCCTGGAATCGGGCTATGCCGATCTCAACCTGCAGACCCTTGGCGCGCGCCTCATCTTCGGAAAGACCGATGCTGGCGATTTCCGGGATAGAATAGATGCCGAGCGGAAAGCTATGTTCCGAACAATGGATTGGATGATTGAATGCATGGCAAGCGGCTAGCCGGCCCTGCTCCATCGATGTGGAGGCCAGCGCGGGAAAACCGATTATGTCGCCGGCTGCATAGATATGAGGCTGTGACGTTTGCAGTGTTTTTTCATCTACCGTCAATCGACCCCGGCTATCAGCTTCCACTCCAATTTTTTCCAGCCCAAGCTTGTCCACAGCGCCAACGCGGCCAGCAGTGAAAAGCAACATTTCCGAACGAAGCCGTCTGCCGTCATCAAGCTCTACATGCGGATTATCATTTTCATCCAGTTCGATATTCTTGATCGACCTGCCCAAGCGAAGGCTGATACCCCGCTCCGAAAGTTGATGAGTGAAATTGGAGATGATATCGCGATCAATAAATTCCAGTATGTTTTCACGCGCCTCTACAACAGTAACCGGAATTTCCAGCGTCGAGAATATGGTAGCATATTCAAGCCCGATGACCCCGCCACCAACAACAATGATGGATTTTGGCATCGGCATGTTTGCAGCAATGGAATCGCTGTCAACAACGCTAGAGCCATTGAAAGGAATGTGCTTCGGCCGGAACGGTTTTGTTCCCACTGCGATAAGAAATTTTTCTGCAGTGACCGAAAAACTTGTTCGCTTTCCCTGAACCGACTGCGATACGGCCAGTTTGTGAGGGCCGGTAAATTTTGCACGACCGTTCAGCGTTTCAATGTTATTGCGGGATAGTTGACTGTCGATCACCGCGACTTCATCACCCAAGGTTGTTGACAACCGTGAAGCAATGGATTTGCGCGTTACATCTGAACCGTTCCGCTGGCGGCCCGATTTAAAATATTGATCGCGCCATCCGGTAACCGACAGAACCGACTCCCGGATTGTTTTCGACGGCAAAGTTCCTGTGTGAACAGACACCCCGCCAATCTTCTTTTGATCGTCCACAATGGCAACTGATTTTCCCAGCTTGGACGCCTGGATTGCTGCCCTGCGCCCGGCCGGACCACCCCCGATTACCACGAAATCATAGTCAAAATTGGTCATCTATTTCCCTTTCGTGTCATGGTTAACGGTGACAAAGAGAAACATTAAACCCCAAGGGGTAATATCAGTGATGTTATGGAAAAACGCATGTGCGGAAGTTTGTCAGCTGATGAGCGATCAGAAAGAATAATGCATCAATTTGGGACATATCCCAATAAATTATACACCTGTGTCATAAGTCCGTAATTTTTGTTGAAACTGCAACCAGTTGTGATTATTGGACTTTGATTTAACGGCTGTAACCTTTCGCGGCATTCGTGCGAATTAGGAAACAGGTCTTTAAAAAGAACCATTTTTATCGCCAAGGAAAGGCGCTGTCGATCAACATGAGTAACCGCGAAATCGACATGCTCAGTCTAGTGACGCGGCTCGAAAAAATTCTTTCTGCTCTAGATGAAAACGGATATTCCATCGCAGCAATAAAAGTCGAAGAAGCAATTAATGCTCTTGAACGGGCCCAGGAAGCTGAGGAGCAAAACGGAGAAAATTCCTAATCTTCGCTTCTACTGAAGCTCATATATCATCAGCACACAGTTTTTAATCCGTTTCCTTGTTTCATCATCACAATCCCGGCGACTAATGTCCTGCAGCCGTTCATCCCTGTCATCTCCACCTTCAATATAGGTACTCGGCCGGATCTCGATCCGCCGATGAATTTTTGCGCTGGCATAGGCTGTTGCGGATGCGCCCGCTTTACGAACTTTGCCTTCTTCCGCTTTTACCGGCAGGAACAATGTAAAGATGAATATGGGAATGGCTGCCAGCTTTAGTCTAGCCAAGCTTGACGATGCCTTGGGTGGGCCAGTGTCGAGCATGCTGCCTCTCTCTGATACCAAATAAGTTCAGAGTCAGTAACGGCAATTGTAGCGCTATCTTAAGTCGCGGCGAAAAACCTGTCAGATTTCCTGTCCGCAAACATCAGGTGCGAATATGCAGGTTCGATAGATTCATGACGGAATCGAGATAGGCGACACAAGCCTGTCTCGCATTGTCTGTCATGCGGATATTGTCAGCTCCCTGCCCTTCACAATCGGTCACATATTGACGGTCAAAAAACACCGAAATCCAGCGCGATGCTATGGCAGGCGTGGTTGATAGTTCAGCGAACAATTCGTCCCTGGAAATGCACTCCTGTTTTTCTGTCGCAATATATATTTCGAGCAAAAGCTCCCAAGCGGGATCACCAAATATCCCATCATTGGAAAAGAACAGGCTTCTCTCTCGCTGCATGGCCAAAAATCGTTGAGCCCGAGCGACGTGATTATCCAATATGGGATCGGTCATAGCAACCTCATCTTGCGAAAACTTGACCACTGATTGCCCGCAATAATGATATGATCGTGCAATTTGATTTCCAATTCTCGGCATATGGTTTTGATCAGCATGGTGAATTTTATATCGGATTGACTGGGCTTGAGATCGCCAGCGGGATGGTTATGTACCAAAATTATCGCAGAGGCGTTCAGCTCCAGAGCCCGTTTCAATATGGACCGCGGCGGCACAAATATCTTGTTCGGCGAACCGGTCCCCAGCTCCTCATCTTTCAGCAGATGGTTGGCATTATCCAGAAACAAGACCCGCATGGTTTCATTTGCCAACGAGCCCATACTGCCTTGCAGATAGTTGATCAATTTGCTGTCGGTTGCCGAGACCAGCCTTTTGGGCAGGTCATTCTGCAATTGCGCTGTGAATAGTTTCTCAGCAGCCATCAGCAAATTGATCACGGCGTCGTGCGACCCTATTACACGCCGTAAAGCTTCTTCCGATTCCGATAAGATTCGGCCGATCGAGCCAAACTCGGTTAATAGTGCGTCAGATAATGAGATGGCCTTTTCAGGCGCGACTGACTTTATGAGCTCCGCCAGGACGGATCGGTCCCGTATGTCTTCAATCTGAGTTGATGACAGTAAGTTCCTATCGCCAGCGTTATCAGCAAGGGATAAGAAGAAGCGACTTGCATGATCAAATAGGCCAACGGATGTATCGACACGTCCATCAGCTTTGCTGAATGCGCCACTAGCGCTATGGTTTGTAGCGAGACTACGCATAGCGGCCAAAACCGCCTAGCACGCAACGCAATTGCAAGAAACGCAGACCAAGCGAACATATCAATGATGAGGTGCCCCGGATCCATTGCCGTGTACTCAGCAGGAGTGAACATGTGCACAAAAGGATCCGACACAGCCATGAAAATACAAGCCAATGCCGTAGCTCGCTCCGGCCCTCCTCCTCGGTACAGAGAATAGATAATGACCGCACCGAAAAGGAGGAAAAAAAGGACAACTCGCATTGTCTGATCGGAACACGTGGAGACATTTCAGTCAACCCTCTGATCAATCAAGAAACCACAGAAAGATGAGAGGATTCATCTATCGATGTCTGTGCAGCAGGCGGACATTCATGCATATCCAAACCAGCATATTCTTTTCCAATTTTTTTCAATTCGCCATGAACACGCAGAACATCGTTGCTTGCATCCACAAGAGCCATTTGTGCTTTGGCAAGGCGCAGAATGGCAGCTTGACCGGTGGAAGCAGGAACACCTGTGCTCAAGCGGGCTTTAACTAATGTCGACATAAGGTCTGAAACAGAGACCAGTGCCTGATCAATACTATACTCGGTGTGCGGCATATCCTGGCCGATTTGGTCTTTGGCTTTTTTGATTTCGTAAGACATAACATTCCCTTTCCGCGAAGCGCGAATTCCAAAAAATTAAATTTCAGGTTAGGTCTGGTGTATGCTTACGCGGCCAGCAGACCTGAAAGAGACTGAGAGACGGCTAGTCCGATCAAGACAATTGCCAAAATGCCGACAGTCATGCCCACAATGATGGCCAGTCTTTGAACGGTTCCAAGATCGCCGCTCGGTTCCTTCAGGGCTTGCAACCAAAGGTTCGATTCATGGGTGGAGTTAAAGTCGTATGGTACGGCTGCTTCTTCCAACATGAACGACTCTGCTTGTTCGCCCTGACTTGCTTTTGCAGCCAGATCGGGTTCGGATGGAAGATAGGCCGGATCATATATGATCCGATCATAGTCGCCAGCGGCCCGTGCAAAGACGATTGCGGCTTGATCACGCGTTGCCACGTCCAGCGTCCGTCGGGCGCTATCCAGCCGCTGATCCACAGCTGGTTTGGATATGTTCAAGATCCGGGCGATTTCTTTTGATGATTTTCGTAAGACAACAAGGTGCAGACATTCACGCTGCTTCTCAGTCAGTCTTGCAACACGCTCGGCTTCGATTTCAAACTGGTCCACTGGTTACCCCCACGAACTAAGGCGAATATAGTTTCACATTCGAAGATAGGCAACTGGCTAAAAGACTATATATAATTTCGACAAACCCGCCATTAGCTTCAACCAAAAGCAAATTGCTCCAAAGAGAAGGTCAGTGAAGGAAAATACTCTGGAACAGATATCAATGATGCAGAAAGTAAATGCCAGCGTTACAGTTTGATAACATTATGAAATATTGTTCCTAGGGGTCAAATTTTTTGACAGTCTACGTTCATGTTTAAACCGCTATCAAGTTGCCGGCGAGCAATGAGCCTTTGATTTCGGGATATTTCATGGGGCCTTCAAAGCAGGGGATGATATGTGATGAGCAGTTCAGAACACATAAATTTCGAAGATGACGCATCTCAAACGACCGAAATCGTAACCCTGCTGGAGCAGATATTAGCCGAGTTTGACGCCATGGAACTTACAGTGCCCGCTATAAAAATTGCCGAAGCGATTGATTGTCTAAAACAGACGTAATCCCATCTTCTCTGCTTCATTCAGCCACTGAACAATATCAAAAACTAAAAAGTTGCGATGACTGTTAATCGGGATTTGAAAGTGCCGTTAACTTATTCAGGCACTTTCAGCTGCCTAAAACTTGTTGGGCGCCGCATTAATCATCCCCACAATGAGCGGTTGCTTTAACACGAATTGGAAAGGGGCGATTTTTGTTTGCTGGTCCTTACTGGATCGCCCCTTTTTCAATCTCCAAAATGTTGATATCCTGCTCATCGCGTGGTCAATATTGCCAGCGATTTGATTACAGCAGCTGTGCCTAGTCGGCAAGGCCGTCCCAGGCCTCCTTGATTTTTGAAAAGAAACCGCTGCTATTTGGACTTTCGTCGCCCGTTTCGGTTTCCTGAAATTCACGCAGCAGCTCTTTTTGTCGCGCCGACAGCTTGGTTGGCGTCTCCACCTCTATCTGCACAACCATATCACCATGACCGCGGCCACGTAGAACAGGCATGCCCGCACCACGTTGTCTGATTTGCTTACCGGACTGTATGCCCGCAGGGATACGGATTTCATGTTTGGTACCATCAAGGCCCGGGATCACAATCTCCCCGCCGAGAGCTGCTACCGAGAAACTGATCGGCGCGCGCGTAAACAGCGTCGTGCCTTCGCGCTCAAAAATATCATGGCGTGCCAGATGAATGAAAATATAGAGATCACCAGGAGGGGCACCTCGAGCACCCGCCTCACCTTTGCCGGACAACCGAATACGGGTACCGCTATCAACACCAGCCGGGATTTCTACTTCCAGGGCCTGCGGCTTATCGACCCGGCCCTCGCCATAACAGACATGGCATGGGCTCTCGATCACCTCGCCGCGTCCCTGGCAGCTTGCACAGGTACGTTCTACGACGAAAAAGCCTTGTTGTGCTCTTACTTTCCCATGGCCGTGGCAGGTTGGGCAAGTTTTGACACCAGTTCCGGGCTCCGCACCTGATCCATCACATTCATCACAACCGACTGATACATCTATTTCAATCTCTGTTTGCTTGCCATGGAATGCGTCTTCCAGCGAAATTTCCATATCATAGCGCAAATCTGCACCACGTGCCGGACCGCGCTGTTGCTGCTGTCCGCCAAAGCCGCCGCCAGCACCGCCACCGAAAATTGTTTCGAAAATATCGCCAATATCATTGAAAGCGGCTCCACCAAAACCGCCACCGCCAGCATTATTGCCGCCGCCATTGGTAAAAGCCGCGTGGCCATATTGGTCATAAGCCGCTCGCTTTTGGGGGTCCTTCAGGACGTCATAAGCTTCGCTGATGGATTTGAATTTCGCCTCTGCTGCGGCATCACCCGGATTTTTGTCGGGGTGATATTTCATCGCCAGTTTGCGATAAGATGATTTCAGCGTCGCGCCATCGCAGCCGCGATCGACCTGAAGCTGCTCATAATAATCCATTTCGGTTGCCATTACTCTGCTTCCCCCGAAGCTTTACATATACTCAAAAGCTGTGCCCCCGCGCAGGCGGGGGCCTCCTCAACCAATGGCGCTTGCCAGAGGAGATTCCCGCCTGCGCGGGAATACACCATATGTCGCATTACTCAGCCGCTTTTTCTTTTTTGTCAGAGTCCGCGTCGTCGCTATCATCAACTTCGGAGAATTCCGCATCGACGACATCATCATCTGCCTTGGCAGCTGCATCTGCCGCTGCTGCATCAGCAGCATCTCCGCCAGCCGCCTGCTCGGCTTCATAGATTTTCTGGCCCATTTGCATGGAAACTTGTGCCAGTGCTTCTGACTTGGTCTTCATTGCTTCCGGATCACCGCTTTCAATGGCTTCCTTGGTTTCCTTGACCGCTTCTTCGATCTGACCTTTCAGATCGGCATCAATCTTGTCACCATGTTCGGACAATTGCTTCTCGGTCGTGTGGACAAGGCTTTCCGCGTTGTTCTTGGCTTCCGCCTCTTCCCGCCGCTTCTTGTCTTCTTCAGCAAATTTCTCGGCATCTTCAACCATCTGATCGATATCAGTATCGGTCAGACCGCCAGAAGCCTGGATCTTGATCTGCTGTTCT
The DNA here is from genome assembly GCF_059726685.1 of Parasphingorhabdus sp. Classification (NCBI taxonomy): domain Bacteria; kingdom Pseudomonadati; phylum Pseudomonadota; class Alphaproteobacteria; order Sphingomonadales; family Sphingorhabdaceae; genus Parasphingorhabdus; species Parasphingorhabdus sp. Next base: position 1,699,612 of record NZ_AP041068.1, on the reverse strand, counting down.
TTGCCGGTGCCCTTATCCTTGGCGGAAACGTTCACGATACCGTTGGCATCAATGTCAAACGTCACGTCAATCTGCGGTACACCGCGCGGTGCTGGTGGAATGCCAACCAGATCGAAATTGCCGAGCATTTTATTATCTGCAGCCATTTCGCGTTCACCCTGGAATACGCGGATGGTCACAGCCTGCTGATTGTCGTCAGCAGTCGAATACACCTGCGATTTCTTCGTCGGGATGGTCGTGTTGCGATCAATCATGCGCGTGAAGACACCGCCAAGGGTTTCGATACCCAATGACAAAGGCGTCACGTCGAGCAGAAGCACGTCTTTGACATCGCCCTGCAGAACGCCGGCCTGAATGGCGGCGCCCATGGCTACAACCTCATCCGGGTTCACACCGGTATGCGGTTCTTTACCGAAAAATTCCTGCACGGTTTCGCGCACCTTAGGCATACGGGTCATACCGCCGACCATCACAACATCGTCAATTTCTGATGCGCTGATGCCAGCGTCTTTCAATGCCTTCTTGCAAGGATCGAGCGTCCGCTTGATCAAATCGCCAACCAGCTTTTCAAGATCAGAGCGGGTGATCGATTTCACCAGATGCTTCGGACCATTTTGGTCGGCAGTGATGAAAGGCAGGTTGACCTCTGTGGTCTGCGCGGAAGACAGTTCAATCTTCGCTTTTTCTGCTGCTTCCTTCAAACGTTGCAGGGCCAGCTTGTCCTTCGTCAGGTCAATGCTTTCTGCCTTTTTGAAATCATCGGCAAGAAATTCGACCAACTTGGCGTCAAAATCTTCGCCGCCGAGGAACGTATCACCGTTGGTTGATTTCACTTCAAAGACGCCGTCACCGATTTCGAGGATCGAAATATCGAACGTACCGCCGCCAAGGTCATAGACCGCGATGGTTTTACCGTCATTTTTCTCAAGTCCATAAGCCAAGGCGGCAGCGGTTGGCTCGTTGATGATCCGCAGGACTTCAAGACCGGCAATTTTACCGGCATCCTTTGTTGCCTGACGCTGAGCATCATTAAAATAAGCGGGAACCGTGATAACGGCCTGTGTAACCGTCTCACCAAGATAGCTCTCGGCAGTTTCTTTCATCTTTTGCAATGTGAAAGCGGAAATCTGGGCTGGGGAATAATCTTCGCCGCCTGCTTTCACCCATGCATCACCATTAGAGCCTTTGACGATTTCATAAGGCACCAATTCCGTGTCTTTCTTGGTCATCGGATCATCAAACCGGCGGCCGATCAGGCGCTTGACTGCAAAGATGGTGCTTTCCGGATTGGTCACAGCCTGACGCTTAGCCGGCTGTCCGATCAGGCGCTCACCGTCTTTCGTGAAAGCCACAACGGACGGCGTGGTGCGCGCGCCCTCTGCATTTTCAATAACCTTCGGCTTACCGCCGTCCATAACGGCAACACAGCTGTTGGTGGTGCCTAGATCAATACCGATAACTTTAGCCATTTTTCCCTCAATTCAATTTCAAAATATTTTCTGTTCATTTCCCGTAGTGGGGCAAAATAACCGCCCGGCCCTTTTCGTTTGGCACCGTTACGGCTTCGAATTGGGATATAGGAGGCATTTTCTTGCGCACAAGTCTTGGCATCGGGATGCCGAGACCATACATAGGTATAAACATTGTTTTCGAGCCCAAATTCTGGAGTTTTCAGCCAATCATGACAAAACATCTTTCGATATTTTTTGCTGGCCTTGCTGCGGTTTTTTTGACTTCCTGTGGACAGGGCGATGTCCTGCTTGTGAAGGATGTAGTGGTCAACCTGTCACCGGTGGAGGGCAATCCTTCGGCTGGCTATGCCACGATTAAAGGCGGACCGGAGGATGTTTCGCTGGTCAGCGTGACCGCGGATGACGTGATGCGCATGGAAATGCATGAAACCGTTGAAGAAAACGGCATGGCAATGATGAAAACACTGGGCAAGGTGCCGGTCCCTGCGGGAGGAACCGTGAAGTTTGAACCCGGCGGAAAGCATCTTATGATATGGGGTATTGGCGGCGGTTCTGTCGCGCAGGGTTCGCTCAGAATGATCTTCATATTCTCAAACGATGACCGTATCCAGGTCGATGCCGCGATCAAGAAAGCAGGCGCAGCAGCAGCCGATGACGAAAAAGCGGACAGTACAGAATAAGTGATAGTGTAAGTGACATCCGCGGCCAGATCAGGACGCCAGCTTACCGAAGCGGAGATCAATTTGTGCCGATCGGTTTTCGCTGACGCAATCGACTATCGCACCGTTCAAATATTCAATCGCAAATGGTGGCCCTTTCAGCCAAGGCGCGTCACAATGGCACCGGACGGGAATCTCTGGTTCCATCCCAAAGGCGGCTTGTTCCGGGATGACTATGCTCAAACCGACCTCAACCTGCAGGGGCTTTTCATTCATGAAATGGTACATGTGTGGCAACATCAGCAGGGGGTATTTCTACCGATCGCGCGGCACCCGTTCTGCCGCTATGATTACAGGCTGATTCCCGGAAAGGCCTTCGCAGATTACGGCATAGAGCAACAGGCCGAAATCGTCCGGCATGATTTTCTGCTAAAACAAGGCGCGCGACTAAAAAACGGCTTCCAGCCTGAACAGTTTATTGGATTGGTTCCGTTTTGATCGGATATGTTTAACCGTTGACGCGATGCTTTAGTCAAACAAGTCTTCCAGAAAAGACTTCCGGCGCTTCTTCTTATATTTCCGGTGGTCATAGCTGTCGCTGTAAATCGTGCGATCGGGCCGGTACGTCTGCTGATGTCGCGGCATTTCAGCAGGCCGTGACCTTTCGATAATCTTATCGATTTCGCCGCGGTCGAGCCACACGCCGCGGCATTGAGGGCAGAAATCTATTTCCACCCCTTGCCTTTCACTGATCGTTAGACTGACATGACAAACCGGACAGGGCATGGCTGGCCCTGTTTGCCGGGCGGGAGACCCATTGGGCGAGTGAGAGTTCATAACATTTCCTGCATTGGGTTTGGGAGCGACGGAAACTTGGAGAAATTCATGGCGGGCGGCATGCATAGGTTTCCGGTGGGGACCGGGGAGTGAAACACGGGGCATGCCGCCCAACCATCTGGCCTGTTAGGTTGTAACAGGATCCAGTTCGCGCTTTGCAGCGGCGATCTTGTCCTTGATCTTCAGGCGAATGCGCTTCAGCTGCTGCATTTCCTGTTGCCGGCCAGCGGCGCGGCAATTGTCGATCAAGCGGTTAAGCCGGCGGTGGCGTTTTACTAGTTCATTAACGTAGTTTTTCATGGGCGACCTCCTGGGGGTTAAACTGCTTGAACAATATGTGCCAAGGATAGGCCAATTGATCCAATCGAAACGATTGCGCACCATTCATAGTTTTTTACTATGGAAGAAATTTGACGGAGATACGAACCGCCCATGCGAGCGGGCTCGACCATCAGATTTATGGAAGCAACCCGATCCGCTCTCGCATCATCCAGCGTGCCAGCATCAGCACGGCAACAATACCCAAGCCACTGGCAAGCCCGGTCCAGACGCCAATGCCTTCCCAGCCCTGCCAGAAGGCAAGTCCAGCGCCGACCCCGATACCGATGAACCAATAGCCCATCAGCGCAAAGACCATCGGTACAGTCGTGTCATGAAGCCCGCGCAACATCCCTGCCCCGACCACCTGCGCCCCATCGACAATCTGGAAGATCGCCGCAATCGCCAGAAAACTGACAGCCAGCGCTGCGACCTTTTCATTGCCGGGAGCACTGGCATCGATGAAAATTGAAATCAGGAAATTCGGCGCAAGCACAAAGACCAGAGCCATCGCCGCCATGAACGATGTCCCCAGCACAAAACTAACCCAACCCGCGCGCGTAATCCCGGCGTGATCGCGGCGGCCATATTGGATGCCCACACGCACCGTGGCCGCCTGTCCCAGTCCCATCGGCACCATGAAGGTCAGTGACGCAAGCTGCAGAGCGATGGCGTGGGCCGCGACGGACTCCGCGTTTATCAATCCCATCAGCAAGGCGGCCAAGCCAAATACCGACCCTTCCAATCCCATGGTTACACCGATCGGCAAGCCCAATTTCCACAGCGCGCGATAGCGCTGCCAATCCGCGGCCCAGAATCGCCCGAACAAATGATAGCGGCGAAAGCGTTTGTGGAGAATAACCACCAGAGCCATGCCGCCGAACATCAACAGGTTCGTCATCACGCTGCCAATACCGGCCCCGATCACACCAAAAGCGGGAACACCAAATTTTCCGAATATCAGGGCGTAATTGAACAGGGCGTTGGCGAGAACCGCGATCACGCTGATGATCAACGCCCAAACCGGTTGCTCCAGCGCCGAAACGAAGTTCCTCAGGATGATGAAGCCCAGAAACGGTAGTATCGACCACATATAGGCTGAAATATATAAACCGGCATTGTGCGCCAGATCGGGCTGCTGACCGAAATATACCAATATGCTCTCGGTGTTCCAAAGCAATATCCAGAAGGGTATGATAACAGTGACAGCGGTCCAGATCGCCTGCCGGAATGTCCGGCGCACATCGCGCACACTATGGCTCATGCGACCAATTTCGCTGGCCATCATCGGCGCCGAGGCGGTCACCAAACCCATGCAGAAAATCGCGCAGCTCATGGCCAGGTTAAAACCCAGCGTCGCCGCCGCCAGTTCACGCGCACCGAGCCAGCCGATCATCAAGACATCTGTGGCGCCAATAAGCGCCATGGTCAGGTTGGACAGGATAAGCGGCCAGGCGAGTTTCAGCGTCGTGCTCGCCTCATGACGCCACGGATTTGGTGCTGAAAAAGACTGCGCTGCACTAACCATAAAAGCCCGTTAGCCGAGCAAAGCGGGAGGCGCTAGCGAAACTCTGCAAGAAATAGGTGCGGGAACATCGGTGCCGGGAATTGATGCAAAGCTATGATGGTCTTCATCATCTGCTGACATTGTGTCGACACTATCCCGAAAGCGAACATTAGGTTTGCCACGTAGCGACATCGTTCTTTGCTTTGGCTTCTGCATCTGAGATGATCAATCTGAGCCAGTCCAATACCCCTCTGGTGCGTTTTGGAATATGGCGACGCTCAGATACCAGTGCCCATACAGGAACGGTGGCGCCACTCCAATCGGCGAACAAAGGAATCAAGCGGGAATGATCCAGCGATCTCTTGGCTTGGAACCAGAGCACTTGAATAACGCCCAGCCCCTCACAGGCTGCATCTACATATGCGTCAAGATCATCAAAAATAACCCGGCCTGAAGGAACAAAGCTGAGATTTTTCTCATCTTTTGAAAATTCCCACGGATAACCGGTCATCGCACCTGGAAAATGATAAGCAAGGTTATCCAGTTCTTTGAGTTCGGTCGGATCGGCTCCCAGCGTAACAGTTTCGAGAAATTTGGGAGAAGCGCATGTAACCCTTGGAAATTCTCCCAGCTTGCGAACCATGTGACTACTATCGGTTAAGGGCCCAATTCTCATCGCAATATCTATTCCATCCTCGATCATATCGACACGCCGATCGGCCAGAACAAATTCAATTTCGAGATTCGGGTGCTCCTCAACAAAATCATGAATAGCTGGGACAAGTATTGCGCTTGCAAGATGCCGTGGGGCGGCTATCCGAACGCGCCCTTGCAATTCTGCATTATTTGCTCTGATCTCGTCATCCGCCTCTGCCAAATTTTGGAGAATGTCAGTGGCCCGGACATAATATGCCCGGCCCTCATCAGTGACCGACACCCGCCGGGTGGTCCGCTCCAGCAAACGCACGCCTAATCCAGTCTCCAAATCCTTTATCATTTTCGAAACAGTCGCAGGCGGTACACCGAGATCCAGGCCCGCCTTGGAAAAAGACCCTGCATCTACAATTCGGCAAAACACTTCAAGTGCTCTAAATCGATCCATATTTATTATACACTCATATGAATAATGAATTTCTAAATAACATATTTATCCACACTGTAGAATAGATAATTTGCATCCATCGCCAGACAAGTTGTCTGGCCTGAGAAATGGAGACAAGATCATGACCACCTTAGCTAAAGAAAACAAAGCACTGCTTCGCCGCTTGATTGACGATGCATTCAACAATCGGGAACTGAGCATATTGCCAGATGTTCTCCATCCTGATTTTGTGAACCATCAGGAAGTCTTTCCGCTTGAAGCGAAAAGGGGCCCTGCTGTTTTTGAGGAACTCTATTCAAAGTTCTTTGAAGCCTTTCCCGATATCCGGGCTAACTATCACAACATCATTGCAGAAGGCGATCTGGTGATGGCTCGTGACACGATCAGCGGCACAAACGAGGGCGCTTTACCTATAGGCGCACCGGCGACAGGCAAGCGCGTCAAATTCCAGGTGTTCCATCTCTACCGGGTTCAAGATGGCAAACTGATCGAACGTTGGGGGCTGACCGATGACATGGCGATGCTGAAGCAGCTTGGTCTGTTGGAGGTTTAAACTGACAACGCCGAGATTTTTTGAAAATACAGGAGAAGAACGATGGAAAACTCAGAAGCAACGAAAGTCGCTCTAGTAACTGGTGCCAGTGGAGGTATCGGCAGACAAATCGCACTGAGACTCGCTGAAGATGGTTATGATCTCGTGGTCCATTACAATACAAATGAAAGCACAGCTCAAGCCGTTGTTAGTGAAATTCAAAGCCTCGGGAGGGCTGCTTATGCAGTTCAGGCAGACTTGTCTTCAGTTGAAGAAATCAGGGCCATGTTCGCGACCATCAAGAAAATCAGCCAAAGACTGGATGCGTTTATAAACAACGCCGGGGTGCCGGCACAAGGCGTGCCTATGTCTGAAACAGATGAGGAAATCTTCGACCGAGTTTTTGCCACGAATACCAAAGGCACGTTCTTTGCGCTCAGTGAAGCTGCCAATTTGTTGAGCGATGGCGGGCGCATAATCAATATGTCATCCAGTACTACATATTTTCCGACGGCCAATCTGGCGGTTTATACGGCAAGCAAGGCGGCTGTTAAAACCTACACGGAGGTTCTGGCCAAGGAAATTGGTTCGCGAGATATTACAGTAAACACCGTTTCGCCTGGGCCCACCGTGCCAGGCATGTTTGAATGGGCGCCAGAAGAATTGCGTTCGGAGGCGGCTGCATCCTCACCGTTCAATCGTCTCGGAACGCCAGATGATATTTCAGGCGTTATCAGCTTTCTAGCCAGCGATGATGCGCGTTGGGTGTCAGGACAACAAATCCTCGTAAACGGCGGCGCGTCCATATAGACGATTGCAGACACCCAGTACATTAGCACTTGAATTTTGACGTCCGCTTTTGCGCTCAAAGCAGACATCAAACCACGTCGTAACCTGCCCGCAGCTACCCCTAATCAGGATAGCCCGGCTCGCCGCGGCAATCGTCATCCAATTCGCCATCGTCATTATAGCCGTCGCAGCGATCATTCTTGTCGATGAAATAGCCAGCGGCAGCTCCGGCGGCGGCTCCAATGGCTGCGCCTTTCAGGGCATCATCGGTATCGCCGGTTACCGCGCCGATAATGGCTCCGGTTGCGGCGCCTGCCGCGGCGCCTTCACCTGCATAGTTGCCGGCACAGGCAGACAGGGACAGGGCCGATATCGCCGTGACCGATAAGAATGATAATTTTTTCGCAAATAGTCGCATCGCCAAAACTCCTGACATTTTCTGCCCCCATATAGTGCCAGTTTAACCTGCAAATGTTGATCTGCTTCCTGAACATTCCCAATTTTTCGGACGAGTGGAATTGATGTTGCGATGACGAACACAAATGGATCCGACGGACCGATCCGGCCTTTCCTACAAGAGCTTGGCTGTGATATTGCCGGGCAGCAGCACTCGATGACTTCTTCCAAGCTTTGAATATGCCCGTATCACCCCTCAGTCTTGCTGTGTTCGTCAATATCCAGGCCTGTGAGACTTGTGTGAACTTTGACCTTCGGAACAACGCCAGAAGTGTTGTGGCAATGGCCCAAAAGGACTGTGTAAAGATTGTAAACTTCGCTGGAAGCCAGGTTCTCCTGAACCGATCCAGGCGGTAATTCGGGAAGCCTATTAAAAATGATCCTCATCCAAATTGATCCTTGCCGCCGCTTCCTTTCCTCTGCCAATAGGCGAGGAGGATAAAGGGGATCGGCATAATGCTATCAGCAATCGGATTAATCGGGGGCCTCGCGCTGCTCATCTATATGACGGTGAAAGGCGTAAACATATTGATCGCCGGGCCGATTGCCGCCGCGATTGTTGCGATGACCAGCGGGCTGGCATGGTTGCCGCCCTTAGCCGCAGAGGGCGCGCCGGATTTCGCGACCGCCTATATGGATGGCTTTGTCAGCTTCTTCAAAAGTTGGTTTTTCATGTTCCTGCTGGGCGCGATATTTGGTGAGATAATGGGCGCATCGGGTGCTGCTGCCAGCGTCGCCCACTGGATCATCGAAAAAATCGGTATCAAACACGCCGTACTCGCGGTGGTCGCCGCCTGTGCGGTTCTGACCTATGGCGGGGTCAGCGTCTTTATCGTTGCTTTTTCGGTCTATTCGCTGGCGGTGCACCTGTTTCGTGAAGCCAATTTGCCGCGGCGGTTCATTCCCGCTGCTCTGGCGTTCGGGTCCGTCACCTTCACGATGACCACGGCGGGAAGCCCGGAAATCCAGAACCTGATCCCGATGGAGTTTCTGGGCACCACTGCTTATGCTGGCTGGGAAGTCAGCCTGGTCGTCGCGGTCTTCATGGCGATTTCCGGCCATTTCTGGCTCAACTGGATGGTGAAGCGCGCGGTCGCCAGAGGCGAAACATTTGTAGGCCGCGAGACGGATGATACGAATACCGACTATGGCGCCCTGCCCGGCCCGCTTTTGTGTCTGCTGCCCTTGGTTGCCGTGCTCGGCATCTTCCTGATCTTCCAATATCCGCAAGATATGGGCCCGCTTTCGGCCATCTTGCCGCAAAACTCGCTCGACAAATGGGCGCTGGTGGCAGCTCTTGGTTCCGGTGCCATTGTTGCTCTGGCCGTCGGCTATCGTAAGCTTAAAGCGATGCCGGAAGCCTTTTCGCGCGGTGCGACGAGCGCAGTGGTCGCGATTACCAATACCTGTGCAGTCGTCGGTTTTGGCGCGGTAGCAAAACTGTCACCCGCTTTTCAGGAAGCACTGATAATGGTCCAGAATATCCCCGGCAGCCCGTTGATCGGTGCCGCCATTGCCGTCACGGTAATCGCAGGCCTGACTGGCTCGGCCTCGGGCGGCCAGACAATCGCCCTGCCCTTGATCGCACCACATTATCTCGACGTCGGCGCACAACCGGATGAGCTGCACCGGGTGGTCGCCATTTCCTCCGGCGCGCTCGATAGCCTGCCGCATAACGGTTATGTCGTGACCACTATCCGGGCGGTGTGCGGCGAGACGCACAAGGATGCCTATGGAGCGGTTGGCGCGCTCACCGTGGTGATACCGGTGATCGGGACGATCATGGCAGTGGCGCTGTTCACGATGTTCTGATGTCAGGGAGATCATGACCTTAACAACCCGCCGATATACTGCTGCAGATAAGCAGGCCTATATTGCCTTGAATCTCGACTGGATTGAGGAATCCTTCACGCTGGAGCAGAGCGACCGCGACCAGTTGGAAAATCTGGAGACCACCATCCTTGCGCCAGGTGGGCAGATCATTGTTGCAGAACTCGACGGACAAGTGGTCGGTACCGGCGCGATTTTACCACCACATCATGAGCCGCAAGATGGCCGAAAATGGATGGAAATCGTAAAAATGGCGGCCCGGAAAGATTTGCGCGGGCAAGGCATTGGTCGGGCGGTGCTGGAAGCGCTGATTGCCGAAGGCCGGTCAATGGCAGCCGATGCCATCTGGTTGGAGACCAATAATGATCTGAAAGCCGCGATCCGCCTTTATGAGCGGTGCGGCTTTCAGCATTTGTCTGGTGATGATTTGTGGCCAACTCCCTATGCCCGCTGCAATGTGCAGATGGTGCTGGAGCTTTAGTCTTATTTGAGCCGTTCGATCTTGCTCGCCGCCTCGTCAATTATCGCTGCGACGTCGAGAATCTTCTCAGACCCCTTTTCCTCATCGGCAAGACGGATGCGGATAGCGCTTTTCATATTGCTCATAGCGCGGCGGATAGATGCACCATCAGCGGCCTGATCCATCTGCGCAATGCCCTCTAGCCGGGAAAGAACATCTGCAATATGCTTTTCTTCCTCGGCCAGTAACGCGGTTCCCGCATCGGTGATCGAGTAGATTTTCTTGCCACCATCATCGACTTTCTCGTCAATAAGGTCCATTTCGGCCATCAGCGTTAGAGTGGGATAAACAATACCGGGGCTCGGTGCATAGTGACCGCCGGTCAGCTCTTCAATTTGCTGGATCAGGTCATAGCCATGGCGCGGTTCCTGTGAAATCAGGTGCAACAATACCAGCCGCAGCTCTCCACGCTGAAAAACCCGCGCACGGCGTTTGGCTTTCGCTCCTTCAAAAGCGGCAGCAGCAAAGGCACGAGCAAATTTCTGTCCATTCATAGCCCCCCAGCGCTTACCCCGCCGAGAACCCGGTCCGCAATCACTATAGTTTGAATATCGCATGATATGTCCTTCTTTTATATCTAAGCTGTTTCTAAGATATATCTTTATAATCTTTATGCAAGAGATGACGGATGAAAATCTTACAAGGCCCTGATTTGAATGGGTGAATTTCTATAACGCGACCTTTGCGCCATCATTTATCCCATATTGGCTAGTCGGCATCGGGCCCGCTGGCTGTTACCATCAGATGCAAAAGGCCTAAACGATCGGGCGATACGAAAGGATGTTGATATGGATTTGGGCATTTCAGGAAAAGTGGCTCTGGTCAACGGCGGCAGCGCCGGATTGGGGCGCGGTGCAGCATTGGCATTGGCTCGGGAAAAGACTGAACTGTTCGTAACGGCCCGCGGGGAAGAGAGATTATTCAAAAGCTGCGAGCAAATGACAAAAGAGACCGGTGCCAATATAACCCCGATTGTCGCGGATCACAGCAGCGATGAAGGGCGAGAAAAGATTCTCAATATCTGTCCCGACCCCGACATTCTGGTGGCCACCTGCTCTCCCCCGCCGTTCACAGGAGACTTTCGCACAGTGGATCGTGAGGATTGGGAGAAGGCATTGTCGCTCACATTGCTGAGCCCGGTGGACTTCATCAAGGCCGTAATTGATGGCATGATCGAACGCAAATGGGGACGCATTGTCAACATCGCAACCGGCGCCGCAAAATATCCCGCTGCCATGCGCGTTCTTTCAGGACCGCCGCGATCCGCGCTGGTCAACTATAGCGTGGCGGTTGCGAAGCAGGTCGCCAAACATGGTGTCATGATCAACACAATCCTGCCAGGCATGCACCATACGGACGGGATCAGGGACATGTTCGAAAGCCAGGCCGAAGCCAATGGAACCAGCTATGACGAAGAAGTCGCCCAATTCGTCAAACAGGTCCGCATCCCGGTCGGTCGCTTTGGCGATGCCGAAGACATGGGGGCTTTTGTGGCGCTATTCTGCAGCGAAATGGCAGGCTATGTAACGGGGCAAAGCCTGACCATCGACGGCGGTATGGGCAATTCCATTTTCTGATCCAGCGTAACCGGATCTGGTAACCAGCTTATTCCGGCTTTTTCGCCACGCCGACAAAGGCAGGCCGTAACAAGCGGTCCTTGATCGTATAACCGGCCTGCATTTCCTGCACCACGGTTCCCGGTTCCTGCTCATCGGTTGGCACTTCGACCATCGCCTGATGCTGGTTCGGATCCAGCGGCAGACCAACAGAGGCGACACGCTTGATGCCGTTTTTCTCGAACACGGTTTCCAGTTCCCGCCCGGTGGCTTCAATACCGCCGATCAGGCCTTTCCACTTTTCTTCATTCTTGATTTCGGTCGGAATGGCGGCGAGCGCACGCTGGAGATTGTCGGATACGCTCAACATATCACGGGCAAAGCCGGTTGCGGCATAGGCTTTGGCGTCCTGCGCATCTTTTTCCAGCCGGCGGCGGACATTCTGGGTTTCCGCCTGTGCATAGAGAACCTGCTGCTTGGCTTCGGCCAGTTCGTTTTCCAATGCCGCGATACGCTCTTCCTGAGACGTTTCGTCAGCGGCCTCATCTCCACCTTCTTTCAATGCTTCGGGCACGCCTTCCAGCTCTGCGGCGGCGGCTTCGTCCAGTTTCGCATCTTCATTTTCTTGTGGCTTTGTATCACTCATTATTTCGTCACTCATTTCAACAATCTGGACAGCGTTTGTGCTGTGAAATCTACCATGGGTACGACGCGGGCATAGTTCAAGCGGGTGGGGCCAATAACCCCGACCACGCCGACCACCTGTCCGTCGCCATCTTTATAGGGGGCCGCTATCACAGATGAACCGGAAAGGGAGAATAATTTATTCTCTGCACCAATAAATATTTTTGCGGCCTCTGCATCGCGGGCATTATCGAGCAGGCGCGCGATTTCCTGCTTGCCCTCCAGCTCGTCAAGCAATTGGCGGACCCGGTCGAGATCATCCAACGCGCTGTCTTCCAGCAAATTGGCTTGGCCACGGACGATGAGGATGGGCCGCTCTGCCGGATCCTGTGTCCAGGTCACAAGACCGCGCTGGACAAGATCTTCCGACGCTTTGTCAATCGCCGTACGACCAGCCTGAATATCGCGATCGATCCGGGATAGAGCCTGTGACAGGGTCATCCCGCCATATTGGGCGGTGAGATAATTGCCAGCCTCTACCAATGCGGAATCGGATATACCGATAGGCAGATCGAGCACGCGATTTTCTACGCCGCCATCCTGGGACACGAGAATGGCAAGCCCCTGCCCTTCCGACAATTTCACAAAACTGAATTGTTTGAGCGTCGGTTCGCGCTTCGGCACCATGACCAAGCCGGCGCAAGAAGACAGACCTGACAATATGCTGGTCGTCGCGCGCAAAGCGTCTTCGACCGGGCCGCTCTCGCTAATCTGGCTCTCAATCGCATCGCGTTCCTCCCGCGAAGGCTCCGCCGCCTGCATCATACCGTCGACAAATAGCCGCAATCCCAATTCGGTTGGCATCCGCCCGGCGCTGGTATGCGGCGCGGCCAGAAGCCCTAGTTCTTCGAGATCCTGCATGACATTGCGGATCGAGGCGGGCGAAAGCTCTAACCCCGGGGCCTTCGATATGGTTCGCGAACCGACCGGAGCACCGCTATCGAGATAGGACTCCACCACCACGCGAAAAATATCGCGAGTACGGTCGTTCATTTCGGTGATGGGCGTGGTAGTCATGGAAGATAGATAGGACGGTTATGGATATGATTCCAGCGTGAAGAAGCCGTTCAAAATATCTTGAGCGTTGCGCAAAGAAATTTCTTCATGAATATCTATCGACAATGACAAATGGCCGTACCCTGAAAAACTCTCGCTATGTTTTCATTCTCGGAGCACCGAATGATGACTTGGGAGCTTTGTCTGATGTTTCGTTAAGTCGAGTTAAGTCGGCAGTTTCTATTTTTCAGAACGACCGGGATGTAAGGATTATTGTTACCGGTGGCTATGGAGATCATTTCAATCGGACGCACCGACCCCATCGACATTATGTATCAGATGAGCTGGCAAAATATGGCGTTCAAACTGAGACGCTCGGGTACGACAGTTTTTTGAGTTCCAATACGGTGGAGGATGCGGTTCAAATACGTGAATTCGTCGTAGATCAAGGTTTATGGAATTTCGAAGTTATTACCTCCACTTTCCATATCGAGCGATGCATGTTAGTTTTTAAGTGCATTTTGCCGGATAGGAATATCCACTTTCATTCTGCCGATGACCCTGTTGATATTTCATCTCTAACGACACACGAAAAAAGCGCGATGCTCAGACTAAAAAAGCAAGGAGGAGTAATTGTTGGAAAGGAGTTTTTTCCTCTAAACAATAGGCAATAGGCCACTTCTCTTCCCTTTTCCTCAAGAATAGAGAAATAGAGTGGCAACCGCTTACAACTTTCTCTAAGCACACCCCCTCAAAGCCACAGGAGAATCATCACATGCGCCCATCAGGACGCGCGCTGGACGAGATGCGTGCTATTTCTATCGAAACGGGATTTACCAAACATGCTGAGGGCTCTTGCCTGATCAGCTTTGGCGATACCAAGGTCATTTGCACCGCCAGTATCGAAGAGCGTATTCCACCCTGGCTGCGCGGCAAGGGCGAAGGCTGGGTCACCGGCGAATATTCGATGCTGCCCCGCGCCACCAATACCCGCAATTCCCGTGAAGCGGCACGCGGTAAGCAATCGGGCAGAACGCAGGAAATCCAACGCCTTATCGGACGTTCTCTGCGTGCCGTTGTCGACATGAAGAAACTCGGCGAGCGTCAGATCACAGTCGATTGCGATGTGATACAGGCTGATGGCGGTACGCGGACCGCGTCAATCAGCGGTGCCTGGGTTGCGCTGCGTCTCGCAGTGAACGGTCTGCTCGATGAGAAACTGATCAGCGAAGATCCGATTGAACAGAAAATCGCGGCGATCAGCTGCGGTATCTATAACGGCAATCCGGTGCTCGACCTTGACTATGACGAGGATAGCAATGCCGGTGCCGACGCCAATTTCGTTCTGACCGGCGACGGCAATATTGCCGAAGCGCAGGCGACAGCCGAAGGCGAGACATTTGATGATGAAGGTCTGATGCGCTTGATGCGTTTGGCCAAAATCGGGTGTAGCCAGATTTTTGAGGCACAAGACAAAGCGGTTTCGTAAGAACGACTATGACCGAACACCGCAAACTGTCTCCGGGTAAACTGATCATCGCCAGTCACAATAAAGGCAAGGTCAGAGAAATTCGGGCACTACTGGCTCCTTTCGGCATTGAACCGATATCCGCTGCTGAATTGAACCTGCCGGAACCGGAAGAAACCGGCACAACATTCGCGGAAAACGCGCTGCTGAAGGCTCATGCCAGCGCCAAAGGTGCGGATTGCGTTGCACTGGCAGATGACAGTGGACTGTGCGTTGCGGCATTAAATGGCGCGCCAGGCGTTTATACTGCGGATTGGGCAGAAGCCGATACCTATGAAGGCGGCCCGGGTCGCGACTGGTATATGGCCATGGGCAAGGTGGAAGGGAAGTTATCCGAACTGGGCCCTGAAGCAGATCGCAGCGCCTATTTTACCTGCACCCTCGCCCTTGCCTGGCCCGATGGGCACGCAGAGCTATTCGAAGGTCGTGTGCATGGCAATCTGGTTTGGCCGCCCCGTGGAACCATGGGTTTCGGTTACGATCCGGTGTTCCAGCCCTTAGGTTTTGAACAAACCTTTGCTGAGCTGGACCCGCAGCAAAAACATGACATGAGCCACCGTGCCGACGCTTTTGATAAACTGGTAAAGGCTTGTTTCGACCAGCCTGTCTGATCAGGGTACGGTTCTACCAATAAAGTTACCTGGCGGACTGTAACGGCACACCAAGACATCGCGTTGACTATTGCTGGCAAGACCGCAGCCGATCTTGGTCGTCTGGCGCCAGATTATTTGAGTATAATGGCCCACGTCCTGCCACCTGCCTGTTGTGCTGACATCGGGAAACGTGCCCGGCACGAAAAATTGTTTTTCGTTGATCCAGCCATCAACCATATTCTGAAAAGAAAAGGCTCCTGCCGTTCCTGCCCACAGATTCTCACCCTGATTGGGCCTCGAACTGCCAGGGCTATGTTCAAATCGGCCATTGGCAATCAATGTTTCGGCATAATCGAGGGCCGCTGCATTGAGCGCAGCATCCAGCTCAACCGGAGGCACGCCAACCTCAGCACGCGCCGCATTGTGAGATGCCAGCATAACGTCGAGCATTGTGCTGCTCGGCGGGGTGGGAGTGGGAGTTGGTGTCGGAGTAGGTGTTGGTGTCGGCGTGGGGGTGGGGGTCGGAGTAGGAGTAGGAGTAGGAGTAGGAGTAGGAGTAGGAGTAGGGGTCGGAGTAGGCGTGGGCGTTGGTGTTGGGCTCGGTGAACCGGGAAGCGTAACCTGCGAATTGCTGCTGCCACTTTCGCCGCCGCAACCGGCAATCAAGACCAGCATTGTAGCTTGCACCAATGTTCGGGGATACCTAGTGATACGCCGATGTTTCATGCTTCATCCTCCACCCTTGCAGCAAAGCCAGCGGACGAGGACGCGCTCGCCCTCTATATCCATTGGCCTTTTTGTGTCGCCAAATGTCCCTATTGCGACTTCAACAGCCATGTTCGTGATCAAATTGACCAAGACGCATGGCAGACAGCCCTTCTTCTTGATCTCAGGCATGAATATAAAGTTAATGGTAACAGGCAGATAAGCTCGATTTTCTTCGGCGGCGGCACTCCGTCGCTTATGGAACCTCGGCTCGTCGCGAAACTGATTGAGGAAGCTGATGTCCTATGGGGCCTGACAGACCATTGTGAAATCACCCTGGAGGCCAATCCCTCGTCTGTCGAAGCCGATCGTTTTGCTGACCTTTCTCATGCTGGAGTGAACCGTGTTTCGCTGGGATTACAATCACTTGATGATGAGACGTTAAAATTTCTGGGCCGCGCTCACGACGTTACGGAAGGGCTGTCAGCGCTGGAAACGGCGCAGCAGAATTTTGATCGC
Organism: Parasphingorhabdus sp.; assembly: GCF_059726685.1. NCBI lineage: Bacteria > Pseudomonadati > Pseudomonadota > Alphaproteobacteria > Sphingomonadales > Sphingorhabdaceae > Parasphingorhabdus > Parasphingorhabdus sp. The sequence goes on along the minus strand of NZ_AP041068.1, from coordinate 1,683,009 downwards.
GTCAGCTTCGACCTGATTTATGCACGGCCTGGCCAATCTCTGAGAGATTGGCAGTCCGAATTGGAAAAATCTCTCGGTTTTGGCACCGATCACCTGTCCCTCTATCAGCTTACCATAGAGCCCGGCACACGCTTTGAAACGTTGGTGCGGACTGGAAAACTTGTTCCCGCGGATGATGATCATTGCGCTGACATGTTTGAACTAACGCAGAAGCTGACCCAGGCCGCCGGCCTTCCCGCATATGAGATCAGCAATCATGCCCGGCAGGGTCAAGAGAGCCGACACAATCTCACTTATTGGCGATATGAGGACTATGTCGGCGTGGGTCCTGGCGCGCATGGTCGGCGACTGAACAGTGCAACAGAGCGGCACAAGAAGCCCGAGAATTTCCTATCCGCAGTTCAGCGCAACGGCAATGGCCTGAAAATCGAACAGAGCTTGTCTCCTGAAGTCAAGGCCACAGAAGCGCTGATGATGGGCCTGCGGTTGGCCGAAGGGGTAAATCTGACGGCACTGGAAAAAAAAACCAATCTCGTGACCGATCAAATTATTGATCTGCATCAGGTTGAGAAACTGACGGCCTTGGGATTGCTTGAACCAAGCGCTGATCGGTTGATGGTGACCGCAAGGGGCATGCCACTTCTTGATGCCATTTTACCGAAGGTTATAGCGGATTCGCTTCGCACCTGAATTGAGGTTTCAAATTCCACGTTTGGACTTTGAGGGACTGGCTGCTAGATTCGGTTGCATGGAAAGCGCCCATGCCCTCATCGAGAAATTCTCTCGCCATTTGCGCGAAGGTCGGCGACGGTCGCAACACACGGTACGCGCCTATGTAACAACGGCGGAGCGGTTTTGTGCATTTCTGACAGAACATCTTGGCGCTGCCGTGACTATAAAACAAATCAAAGCCCTCAAGCAGGCGGACATTCGATCCTATCTGGCCTTTCGCCGTGCTGATGGATTGACCAATAACAGTGCAGCCAGGGAACTATCCGCGATCCGAGCCTTCCTTAAGTTCGTTGGCGGAGACGACAGTCAGATACCCAACATCAAAGGACCCAAGGTTACACGCGGCGTTCCTCGTCCGGCCTCGCCAGACGATATTGTAGCGATAGCTGAGGATATTGCAGAAAACGCAAACGCCGATTGGGTCGGCGCACGCGATTGGGCGGTTCTTCTATTGCTCTACGGATCGGGTTTGCGAATTAGCGAAGCGCTGGCCCTGACCGGCAATGCCCTTCCATTGTCCGATACGCTGCGCGTCTCCGGCAAGCGCGGTAAGACCCGGATCGTGCCGCTACTGCCTCAAGTGCGAGAAGCGATAGAGCATTATATCGATCTTTGTCCGCATGCGATGACGCCCGAGCACACCGTTTTTCGCGGAAAGCGAGGTGGCCCATTATCACCCAATCTGGTCCGCCGCGTTGTCCGGCAAGCACGCACAAAACTTGGTCTGTCAGACAAGACCACACCCCACGCTCTACGTCACAGCTTTGCTACCCATTTACTAGCCGGTGGAGCCGATTTGCGGAGCCTGCAAGAATTGCTCGGGCATGCGAGTTTGAGCAGTACCCAGGTTTATACGGCCGTCGATGCCGCGCATTTGCTTGATGTCTATCAGAATGCGCACCCCCGGGCGGGTTGAGTTTTCCATACAATGGTCTCGGCTTTTCAGCCAAAGTGAATTTGTAGAGGGATTTGAACAGAAATCGTAGCGACTTTAAAGGGTCGACAACGACAAAAAAGGAGGAGCGGTGGCCGCTCCTCCTTGTATTGACCTGTCGAGATCGCGGGTCGCTTCCGATCCCGATCAGATCAGCACTTCTTGTCATCTTCCTTCTTGCGGAAAATATTGCCCAGACCACAGCCTACTTTCTTCGTAACCTTGCCGGTATTTTCCAGATGATGCTTGGCGCGGTCACCCATGACTTTCGCGGTCGCTTTGACAGGCTTGTCGCTGGCCAGGGCTGCCCCGTAAGCTGCGCGCCGTTCCCTGCCACTTTGCAGGTCCATGCCGGTGGCATTTTCGACTTTCGCACGATTTTTATCGCCATAGGCTCGCAGATTTTCCTTCATCTTTCCCTTTGTGGTGAATGTTTCACCAATTTTGCGGAAATTCTCCCGGTGATGCGCTGCACGTGCCTTTGCGACGTCACCCAAGGTTACATCCTTGTCGAAAATCGCGGATCCATATTGGAATGTGGTGGAGACCGGATCCTGAATATCGGCTCCGGTGACGGCTTCGATGCCTTCGGTCGCGGCGATTTCAGCCACCACTACAGCCGCTCCTACGCCTGTGCCTGCCAACGCCGCGCGGCCCGCCTTGCCTATTTTTCCGGCGGTCGCGCCGGCTTTGGCCATCTTGGCAAGCTTGGCAGCGTCTGCAGCGGTGGATGCGGCTTTCAATCCACCTGCACCGCGCGCTACCTGCGCCGCACGACCGGCTTTGTTCAGTTTGGAAATATCACCCGCCTTGTTAATGCGCTGCATCAGCTGGGCTTCGTTGGTGGCTCCGCCGATTCCGCGGGCTGCCTGAGCGGCTGTGCCTTTCCCGATAAGCCGTCCGGTTCCCTTGGGACCGGCCTTTTTCAAGATCTCGCCTCTAAGACGTCCTTCGGTCAGTTTCGTTGCGGCTGTACCACCGCGAGGAACCCTTCCGGCCGAGCCGGCCATTTTGGCGGTCTTGCCGATGGATCCGCTTGCCTTGTAGGCAATACCGCCGGCCACGACCGTGCCAATACCCAGCTTGGCCTCATCGGAAAGACCGCCTTCATCGGCGCTGTCATTGCTGCTGGTGGCAAGTTCGGCCTGCCCAGCTACGCCCGGAGGTAAAAGACCACAATTGCCACACCGCTCCACGAAAGGCTCTGTGACGCCCGGCTCCAATGCCGGTTGAGCTTCTATTATAACGCCGGGTTGTGGTGGGCCTAGCGCGTGCGGTTGCGGGCCAGGGCTATTCCGATATTGAACAGGCTGCTGGCTCTGCTGTATCGCCGCAATAAAATGCTGGGGATAGAACAGCTCTACCGGGTCAAGATGGTAAGTGACCGGAACCAGTGATGCTACCGTCGCTGTGATCGAACCGTCTTCTTGAACCACCATATTGGCCTTCGCCATCAGCGGTAGGTCGTCCGCCACATAAACATTGGGTGCTTGCTGTTTGAAATTGCGCAGCACAACCATGTCGGGCTGAATTTCAAAGACAAATGCGTGGATCCAGCTCTCAAGTGCGTACGCACGCCCTGCTTCGACTATAATATGTTTGCCCAGCTCGCGAATTTGCCAGACACCGTCAATAGCCATGGGCTCCGTAACCGCTACCTGATCCGCTTTGGGCAGTAGTCCAGGTATTTGTGCCTGTGCCGTCTGATTTGGCGCAGGAACTATAACTGCGCCAGCTACAGCCAGCGTCAGCAAGGCGCCTGAAATTTTCAAACCGATTTTTCTACCCCGAACGGTGCTGCTTCCCTTTTTCATTGTCTCTTCCTTCTCATCGGAGGCCGATATGGTCCCGCTCCCTGTCATCTTGGGTAGCAAGGAAGGTGGCGATGCTGAATGAGGTGAATCCCCCATTTCAAAATCAGGGTGCCCAGGGGTAATCAGTGGTCATGCCGATTATTACTTCAGACATGATTTCCTTAAAGGTCTCAGATTTCCGCTGCCGGGTCGATCAATCCCTCACGCAGGGAATAAGCAATCAGCTGGGCGACCGAATGAACGTCCAGTTTCTGCATAAGGTTGGTGCGATGGCGGTCGACGGTCTTGGCGCTGATACCAAGATGAGCGGAAATTTCCTTGTTCGATTGCCCGGCGACAATCAGGTTCAAGATCTGTCGTTCCCGATCGGTCAGAACGCTCTGTTGGGGCGCGTTGTCCAAAATACCGGTGAAAAATGGCGAAATATAACGGCCGCCCTGCAAGATCATCGGAACATTCTGATAAAGGTCCTGATTGTCTTCCGCTTTGGAAAACAGACCATCCACACCAGCCTCCACAAGTTCGCTGACTTTTCCCATCGCAGATATGCCAGTAAACACGATAACCCGGGTGTCGGGCGACCAACGCCGTGTTTCGACGAGCACTTCAACGCCCCCCGCGATCGGCATCGACACATCGAGAACAAGCATATCAGGCCTATGTTGTTTAACGGCGCCAATAGCATCCAAACCATTACCGGCTTCTGCCACCACCCTGATATTATGTCCGTCAACAAGCCGCTCGTTTTCAAGAGCGGCTTTCAATCCCGAACGGACGATCGCATGATCATCGGCAATAACGGCGGTAAAGTGGCTCATTTCAATTTTCTGCTCTGCTTGCCTTGGGGCATTTTCCTGTTCTACAATATCGCACAAATGATTGTAACCTATGACATTTCTTAGCGTGATCGCACCATATTTCAAATCAACTTTGCGCTTCTTAGCGTTCATGATCATTCTTGTTGCGATCTCGATTTGGAAGGCTGGGCCGGCAATGGCCGCTCCGGCTCTTCCATTGACGTCCAGCGAAAACCGGACTGATCTGGGTGATTATGTAGTCTATAGTCTGGGCGAAAACCGACCGCTTGCAGAAATGATTTTGGAATATGAGGCGGGCGAATTTGGATCCGGTGTGCCTGTATCCGAAGAGCAGTTTACGCCCTATTCCGACCTTTGGTCTGCCCTCGCCGTAAAAAATATCTCAAAACCAGATGGGCGGCTGGCAGATCAGTGGATTGTTAATTTTGACGCATTTGCCGTGCGGGATGCAGATATCGTTCTGGTCAGGCAGTCTGGCGATGTCGACAGATTACTCTCTTTCTCTTCGGCCAAACCTTATGATCCGACAATATTGAGTGGCACCCAGCTGAAATCCAAACCGCTGATCCTAAGACCGGGAGAAACGGCCACTCTCATGGTTCGGACATCCAAGCTTATGGCAGCAGCGCCCAGTCTAGCGATCAGGGACGAAGCGGATTTGGTCGAACATGAGCTGCGCACGGCGGCACTCAACACGGCCTTCTACACGCTCGCGATATTCGGACTGATTGTCATGCTGGGGGTCAACATTTCGCTGAAAAGCTCAGTTGGAATTCGATACGCTCTGCTTTTCAGCCTGCTGCTCGCCGCCTTGTCCTTCGACGACAATATACCACTCCGGTTCCTCTATCCAAACCATCCGGAATGGAATCCCTATATCGGCTTTCTGATCAGCTATGCCTGCATCATGTTCGGTTTTTACGTGGCAGGCTTTTCAATGGTAACCCGCAAAGGCAGTCACCCATGGTCCAGACACGTCCAATGGCTTGCATTACTGCCCATCGTAACGTTGGTAATGATCCCCTTCCTGCCGCGCATCACGAGCTACAAGATCCAGCTGGCTTGGACAGGCATCATGTGTTTGTCCCATTTCCTGCCCCTCTATTGGTGGGAGAAATCCGCCAATCGCAGATTGTACGAGATGTGGGCTGGACTGATCATCATTTTCATTGCGTTTTTGGTCTACGCAACACTGATGTTCAGCGGTTATCTGGAAAACCAGATCGTCCTGCGGAATTTTGCCAAAACGACATTCATCATAATTGGAACGCTCGTAATGCTTGGCCTTACTTACGGGATCATTTCCCTGCGTAGGGAGCATGACCGGGCTTTGGAAGAGAAAATCCGTGTCCTAAAAGAGGATGCGGAAAAAAGCCAACGTCTGCTGGAGGCCGAAAAAAACTATTCGCGTGCCCGCGATCAGGCCGCGCTGCGCCAGCGCCAGCTGGCAACCGCGTCTCACGACATAAAGCAGCCGCTAACCAGTCTTCGCATGACACTGGATGGGGAAACGACCAATCTAGGAGACACGACGAAAAGGAATATTCGCGAGGCGCTCGATTATCTCGAATCACTTTCGGGAGATTATCTGGTTGAAAGCCGTCCACAGATTGATGAACCTGCGATCAAGGAACAGCAGAAAGCAGAGGACCCCTATCCTCTTTCGATGATCTTTCGAACCGTGGGGCAGATGTTTCGTGAAGAAGCAATTTCCAAGGGCCTCCAGCTTCGGATTGTCGACAGCAATATTCAAACCACCATACCGCCACTGGCTTTAATGCGGATTGTCAGCAACCTTGCCTCCAACGCCATCAAATATACCAACAAAGGCAGGATATTGATCGGAGCGAAACGTCGCGGATCCGGATTCATGATCGTCGTTCTAGACACCGGCCCCGGCATGTCGGAGGCCGAGATTGTCCAGTTTCAGTCAGCATATGAGAAAGGCGACAACTCAAAAGGCGAAGGCCTGGGCCTGGCAATCTGCTTTGAGTTGACCGAACAACATGAATTGGCCCTGGAAATAGACGCAAAGCCCGATCAAGGCACGTGCATACGCATCATTGCAGATGCGATTCAATATTAGACTGATCAGTTACCGATCATCCCGGCCTCCGCTCTGGGATGAAACGAACATTCTTAATTCAAGTCAAACGCCGCTCTATCGCATCCAAGATCATCCCGGATGTGTCAGTGCCATTAAACTTGTCGATGGCCACAATTCCTGTCGGGGATGTCACGTTAATCTCGGTCAGCCATTTTCCACCAATCACGTCTATGCCGACAAAGATCAGCCCGAGCCTTTTCAAATCCGGCCCCATCGCTGCGCAAATTTCCTTTTCACGGTCGGTTAGCTCTGCCGCTTCGGCATAGCCGCCCTGTGCGAGATTGGAGCGAAACTCGCCCTTGCCAGGCTTGCGGTTGATTGCGCCTGCCACTTCACCGTCGACCAGAACGATGCGTTTGTCGCCATCCTGGACCTCGGGAAGGAAGGGCTGGATCATATGTGGCTCTGGCCAGGTTTGATTAAATACTTCAATTAAAGCACTCAAATTACTGCCATCTTCAGGAACTAGAAAAATGGCCTTGCCACCATTACCATGCAATGGCTTCACAACAATACCGCCATGCTGTTCCTGAAAGGCACGGATTTCATCAATGTTGCGGGTGACCAATGTAGGCGGCATATATTTGGCATAGTCCAGCACATAGACTTTTTCAGGTGCATTGCGGACGGATACCGGATTGTTCACGACCAGCGTTTCGCCTTCGATCCGCTCCAGCAGATGGGTTGCCGTGATATAGCCGACATCAAAAGGCGGGTCCTGCCGCATCAACACGACATCGATATCGCTGCCGAGATCCAGCCGCACCCGCTCGCCAAATTCATAATGGTCACCGTGCACTTGTTGGACCTTTACCGGATGTGCCAGCGTAGTCAGACGGCCCGCCAGATAGGTCAGGTCTTTGACATCATAATGATAGAGTTTGTGACCGCGTTTCTGTGCGGCGATCATCAGTGCGAAGCTGCTGTCCCCGCCGATATTGACGGTTTCCATGGGGTCCATTTGCACGGCAATTTTCAAAGTCATAAGAGCGCTTTCTCAGGTCATTGGGGTCACGGCGGGATCAAAACCCGTGCCAGACATTGGGTAAATGGGTCGGCAGACGGCGCGGTGCAACCAAAATTACATCAATCCGCGCGTCTTCGCCATTTTGGCAATATTCCGAATAGAGAATTTCTGCCGCGGCAGCGACCCGTTTTAGCCGATGATGATCAATCGCGGTCTCGAGATCTTTCGCTTTTGTCCGTGCTTTCACCTCAACAAATGCGACGAGCCCGCCTCGCTTGGCGATCAGGTCCACCTCACCGCGCGACGTCCGAACGCGCCGAGCCAGTATACGCCAGCCATGAAGTCGTAACCAGCCTGCGGCGACGCTCTCCGCGCGTCGTCCCTGCTGTTCGGCGCGCTCCCTTTTCGCAGCAGGACGTTTCATTCCTATGCTTCCGCCTTCCAGCGGGTTGCCATTTCATAGAGCTCTTTCCGATCAACTCCATAAGTGCGCGCCACTTCTCCCGCCGCCTTCGAAGCAGGAAGCCGCCGCAATGCAGAGCGCAACGCTTCCTCGATATCCGCGCTACTCACCGGCTCCGCAGCACCCGGTGGTCCAATGACTACGACAATCTCGCCTTTTGGTTTTTCATCGGCATAGCGGCCTGCTAATTCTTGCAGGCTTCCGGTGACCGTTTCCTCAAACTTCTTGGTAATCTCTCGAATGACAGCGGTTTGACGTTCTCCCAATTTATCGAACGCATCCGCGAGCATGGCGCCGAGCCGAGACCCGTTCTCGTAGAAGACCAGGGTCGCCTTGATCGGTTTCAACTCCGTCAACGCCTCACTCCGCGCTTTCATCTTGCTTGGTAAAAAGCCCTCAAACAAAAACCGATCACTAGGCAATCCGGACAAGGTCAGCGCAGCAATCACCGCACTTGGCCCCGGCACTGTTGTGACATATGCACCTTGCGCCCGCGCGTCTCGAACGAGCTTGTAACCGGGATCGGAGATCAGCGGTGTCCCCGCATCACTCACAAGTGCGACAATTTTACATCCTATAGCAGTCAAAATTTCCTGCCGCTCCCGCTCTCCTTTATGGTCATTATAGACCTTCATCTTTCCCTTTTTACCGATGTGATTCAAAAGCTTGCCGGTCACTCTTGAATCTTCGACTAAGATAAGGTCAGCGATTCCAAGGATTTCTTCGGCCCGATGCGACAAATCTCCGAGGTTGCCGATTGGTGTAGCGACGATATACAGGCCATGTTCAATGGGAGCAGACATAATGAACGCCATGACAGATAATTTGCATATAGGACAGGATGAAAAAACATCCCCCCGGATCACATCCGCACCTGTCCGCGAAGGACGCCGCAGCCTTCTGAAATATGCTGGGCTCGCCGGGATCATTTTCCTGGCAGGCTGCGAATCCGTAGTACCGCGCGGCGGTGAGCGTCCGACAAGACCGACACCAACGCCGCCACCGGTCACCGGTGAATTGCCGCAAGATCAAAAGCACCATCGTATTGCGCTGCTGGTTCCCCTATCCGGTAAAAATGCCGGTGTCGGGCAATCCCTGGCCAACGCGACAACAATTGCTCTGCTCGACACCAAAGCACAGAATATTCGCATGACCAGCTACGATACAGCCAAGGGCATTACTGCTGCTGCCCGTAAAGCCGTTGCGGATGGCAATAAACTTATCATTGGACCTTTGCTGAGCGATAATGTCGTAGCGACCGCCAATATCACCCGGCCTGCGGGCGTTCCGATTCTCAGCTTTTCCAATGATGCCGGAGTTGCCGGAAACAATGTTTTCCTGCTCGGCCATATCCCGTCGCAATCGATCAATCGCGTTGTCAGCTACGCCAAGTCAAAAGGCATGAACCGTTTCGCCGCTTTGGTCCCCAATGGGGTTTACGGTCAACGGGCGTCTTCGACATTGCTGCGCTCAGTCAAAAATGTCGGCGGAACGGTTGTTTCGATCCAGAATTTCAACCGCGACTCTCAATCTGTAGAAGCTGCCACCAAGAAATTGTCGCAAAATGGCGACTTTGACGCGGTCTTACTGGCCGACAACGGCACCATGGCGATCAAGGCCGCGCCCTATATTCGGCAAAATGCAAGCGGTAGCGCCAAAATTCTTGGTACCGACCTTTGGAATACAAGCAGCAAGCTTGCCGGATCACCATCGATGCGCGGTGCATGGTTCGCCAGTGTTTCAGACACCCTCTATCGGCAATATGCCAACAAGTATCGCAGTCGCTATGGCCGCGCGCCTTTCCGGCTTTCAAGTCTTGGCTATGATTCGGTTCTACTCACTGTGAAAGTGGCACAAAACTGGAAAGTGGGCACTCCCTTCCCGATCAATCAACTGACTGATTCCGGCGGGTTCATCGGATTGGACGGCGTCTTCCGCTTCCGTCGCAACGGCATTTCCGAACGTGCATTGGAAGTTCAGGAAATCCGAAATGGTAGCTTTAGCGTGGTAGACCCGGCACCCAAGGGGTTCTAATTTATGCTCCGCATCTCGTGCAGAGCATAAACATTATCCAATATTCTGACCGGTGTCTTTCCAGTCTGCCAGAAAGCCCTCGATACCCTTGTCTGTCAGCACATGCTTGAACAATCCACGAATAACGTTCGGAGGCATAGTGGCCACATCTGCTCCAATTCGAGCAGATTCCAGAACATGAACAGGATGACGGATAGAGGCGACCAGAATTTCCGTATCAAAGGCGTAATTGTCGTAAATCAACCGAATGTCATCGATCAGTTTCATGCCATCAAAGCCGTTGTCATCATGACGTCCGACAAAAGGTGAGATAAAGCTCGCTCCCGCTTTGGCCGCCAGGAGTGCCTGATTGGCAGAGAAACATAACGTGACATTGACCATCGTGCCGTCGCTGGTCAGCGCCTTGCAGGTTTTAAGGCCGTCAATGGTCAGTGGCACCTTGATACAAACATTGTCTGCAATTTTGCGCAGCACCTCTGCTTCTTTCATCATCGTTTCATGATCGAGGGCAACGACTTCTGCAGAGACTGGGCCGTCAGTCAGACCGCAAATTTCCTTGGTAACCTCCATAATGTCGCGACCGGATTTCTTGATCAGCGATGGATTGGTGGTAACGCCATCAACCATTCCCGTGGCTGCCAAATCAGCAATTTCAGAGGTATCAGCAGTATCAACAAAAAATTTCATAATTTCCGGCTCCCGATGCGGATATGGTGGTGGCGATAGCGAGTCGCCTAATGTCTTTCCTAGAGACGCGAAACCGGCCGTGCGGTCAAGCTGTGTAGAAAGCTGTGGATAGTCTGTGGGCCAAGCCCACCCAATCAGCTTTAGGTAAAACCAAAAACGCCGATCAGCAATGGATCATTGGTAGCCTCCGGATTGGCCCTGATTTTCGCTTCCTGCGCGCCGATGGACCGATAAATAGCATCACTGACCTTATCCGTCACATCTCCGCTAATATCTGCAAAATTGATATCACTGACTTGCGAAAGCACAAGATTGATAATCTCATTGTCGAACAGGTTTAGCCCCTTGCTGACACCTGGCAGCATCTGGGTCGCCAGCGATGTACCGAGCTGACTCTGCAGCAGGTCCGTGGCGGCCCGTTCCCCACCTTTGATGATCGCGGCGGCATCCGCAATACTCATACCTCTAATGGTGTCAGCAATAATCGGCGCTGCCAGTTCAGCCCCTTTCTCAGCCGCGCGATTAACTTGCTTGAGTAGACGTTTCTGAATCGGTTTGGATCTCAAAAGAGCGGTGGCAATATTCGTAACGCGCGTCCCGCCTAGTCTTTCCGGCACCGATATGCGAGCAATCTGGCTATCGAAAAAGCCGTTGGGTTGCATTAGTTCAGCAAAGGCATTTTGCGAAGACAAGGTCAAAAGACGCCTTACCGCTTCGGTCAGGCTCAGCGATGGCAAGCTGGCACAGCCGGGTAGCGCGACCACCGAGGCAGCAACTCCTGCGGCCAGAAAATTGCGGCGATTGATATGTGTCATGATCTTACTCCCCTAATTCCAGATACGCTGCATAGCAGTTGGTGACGCGATCCCAAACCATGCCTATACGGACCAGATGAATCGTATCCATGATCCTGCCAAAGATCGGGCCAGAGTGCTATTGCTCAACGCCGCGCTGGGGCCGCTCGATTATCGAATACCCGAAGGCATGGATGCTCGTCCGGGCTCTATCGTAATGGCGCCGCTGGGCCCACGCAAATTACCCGGCGTGGTGTGGGAAGCAGAGAGCTTTCCCGTTGACGAGATTGATGCAAAGAAACTGCGTCCCTTGCTGGAACTGCGTGACGTCCCGCCACTTTCCGCACCGCTGAGGCGATTAATTGAATGGACCGCGCGTTACTATTTTGCTGCGCCAGCCTCGGTGTTGCGCATGGTCCTTTCAAGTGGCGCGGCCTTTGCCGACAATCGCCCGATCATCGAATATCGACTCAACGGCAATGTTCCGGACAGGATGACCCCACAACGCGAACAGGCGCTCGAAAAGCTGGTTGATGTACAGGGCACGATCAGCGAACTGGCTTTCAAAGCAAATGTGTCTGTCGCGGTCATAAGGGGGCTTGAAAAAACAGGCGTGCTGGATCGTCATGAAGTATCGGCCTTTGCCGATATCAAGCAACCTGATCCGAATTTTGCCAAGGTCGATCTCAGCGATGATCAGACCGAGGTTAGCGATATCTTGGTCAGCGCCGTGCAGGACGCCGCGTTCCAACCCTATTTGCTCGACGGCGTTACCGGCTCTGGTAAAACCGAGGTCTATTTCGAGGCCGTTGCAGAAGCGTTGCGCCAAGATAAACAGACATTGGTTCTACTCCCCGAAATTGCACTTACCGAACCTTTTTTGGACCGTTTCAAGGCGCGTTTTGGTGCTGAACCAGTCGCCTGGCATAGCGGCCTTAAGCAATCTGATCGCAAGAAAAACTGGCGAGCTTTGGCCGATGGTGATGCGAAAGTAGTCGTCGGCGCACGGTCCGCGTTATTTCTGCCCTATAAGAATCTCGGCCTGATCATCGTCGACGAGGCGCATGAAGTCAGTTTCAAACAGGAAGATGGCGTGCGTTATCACGCTCGTGATGTCGCGGTTATGCGCGGACTACATGAGAAGATTCCGGTTGTGCTGGCCTCTGCAACACCGGCTATTGAGAGCCGGCATCAGGTCGAGCAAGGCAATTATCAGTTGCTCGAATTGCCCGCCCGCTTTGGCACGGCAACTTTGCCCGAAATAGAAGCGTTAGATCTTACCCAGGATATCCCAGCGCGTGGGTCGTGGCTGGCGCCGACGCTGATCAACGCGCTTGAGGATAACCTTGGCAAGAAAGAACAATCATTGTTGTTTCTCAATAGGCGTGGCTTTGCACCGCTGACGCTATGCAGAACCTGCGGCCATCGGATCAATTGTCCGAACTGCACAGCGTGGATGGTCGAACACCGGCTGACCAAACGCCTGGCTTGCCATCATTGCGGTCATGTCATGCCGCAGCCAGAAAAATGCCCGGAATGCGGCGATGAAGATTCACTGGTTGCCTGCGGTCCCGGGGTAGAGCGTATTTGCGACGAAGTTAAAATGCTGTTCCCGCAGGCGCGAACGGCCATTGTCACGTCGGACACCATCTGGTCGCCTGCCAAGGCCGGGGAGTTTGTCGCGCAGATGGAGGCCAGTGCGATAGATATCGTCGTTGGCACACAGTTAGTGACCAAGGGCTATCATTTTCCCAATCTGACATTGGTCGGTGTTGTTGATGCGGATATCGGTCTGGAGGGCGGTGACTTGCGCGCAGCGGAACGCAGTTTCCAGCAGATTGCACAAGTCGCAGGCCGGGCGGGCAGAGCGGAGAAACCCGGTCATGTCTATGTTCAGACGCGCATGCCCGGCGCGCCGGTGATTCAGGCGCTGATAAAAGGCGACAGAGATGGTTTTTATGCCGCCGAAACTGAATCCCGCCGCGCCGCTGCGGCACCGCCTTTTTCCCGGCTGGCCGCGATTATCATCTCTTCCGAGGATAATGCAGAAGCGATGGAAACAGCGCGGCTGATTGGTCAAACCGCGCCCAAGGCGGAGGGCTTCGCTGTTTATGGCCCCGCCCCTGCCCCGCTCGCCATGTTACGCGGCCGTCACCGCCATAGGCTGTTAATCCACACCCATCGCTCGGTCGAGTTGCAGGAAATCATGCGTGAATGGCTGGAAAAACTCGAATGGCCGCGTGGCGTAAGGGTTGGCGTTGACGTCGACCCCTATAGTTTTGTTTGAATCATGGAAAATATCACTAGTTTGTGCTCCGCACTTGATGCGGAGCGGTGGGTAATGGTAGCGCTGCATCCACTCTGGGCTCCGCATCAAGTGCGGAGTACAAAACACCATAAGGCTCACCGATGAACCGTTTTCTCGCTTTTCTTGCTCTTGCCGTTTCAATGCTATTTGCGGCCCCAGCCCATGCCGATCCAGCCGATATCGCGGCGGCCAGCCGGTCAGTCGTGCGAGTTGTCTTAGCGGCCACGGACGGCGACAAGGTTGCGTTTGTCGGCCATGGCAGCGGTTTTGCTGTCGCGCCGGACAAGATCGTCACCAACGCCCATGTCGTCGAGATTGCCCGGCAGGAAAGATCTGTTGTTATAGGTATCGTCCCGTCCCAGGGCGGCACGAGCTATGGCGGGAAAGTGATCGCCTACTCTCCGGGCAATGACCTTGCGCTTATTCAGCTGCAGGACGGCGGGCGATTGCCGCCAATGACTGTTTTTAGTGGTCCGGTTGCAGATGGAGCGAATGTCGTTGCTGTCGGGTATCCCGGATCGGTTGATCGGGCCCAGGGGTTGAACCTTGATGACCTGGTGAACCCGATGTCACCGGTGAAAACCCGTGGTTCCGTATCCGGCGGACGTTCCACCAAACAGTTTGATACGATCCTGCACACCGCACCAATAGCCAGCGGCAATAGCGGTGGACCATTGATAGACAATTGTGGCCGAATACTGGGTGCAAACAGCTTTGGATCCTTGTCTGACGGCAATGACGCAGAATTCGGTTTTGCTGTGTCCAGTCGGGAAATCCTGTCATTTCTGCGCAAGGCTGGAGTCAAAGTCGGCATGACCGCAACGCCCTGCCGATCGGCCGCGGACATCAGCCTCCAGGAACAGCGGCGAGAAGCAGCCGCCCGCGCGAAAATAGAGGCGGCACGAAAAGCCGAATTGGCGAAACGCCAACAGGCCGAGGCAAAACTGCGCACTACCATTTCGCAGGATATCATTACCGAGCGTGAGAACCGGATGGCAATTGCCGCACTGATGCTCGTGCTCTCATTGGTCGCGGTTGGCGGCGTGGGTTATCTGATGATCCAGGACAAGCGCACGCCCGCCATAGGGACAGCAGGCGGAGCGGCTTTGTTGCTGGTAGGGGCGATCATCGTGTTCCTTTCACGCCCAGCCTTCAACGAAATTGATGATCGCGTGGCCGCAGCGCTGAAAGAACAGCTGCCAAGCGAAAACGGGAATAATGGTGGCACCGTTGTGGCAACAACCGGAAAATACCAATGCCGACTCAACACCGAACGCAGCCGGATCACAGTTTCGCAGGCCGACACGCTGGACATAGACTGGACAGAAGGCGGCTGTGTCAATGGTCGCACTCAATATGGCCGTGATGGTGAAAAATGGTCACGGATCTTTGTGCCCAATGAGGAACAGACGGTAACGATCAGCAGCTTCGATCCGGCCAGTGCAGAGTTCACGACCGAACGTTATCTGCTCGGCCTGGCCGCGATGAACAAGGCAAGGGAAATTCGCAAGCAATATGGCAACCGCGCCTGTACCAGCGACGAACAGGCTCTTTCCGAAATAGCCGAAATGGTGAAAGCGATCCGAACAGAGCTGCCAATGCAGACAAATGAGCGCTTGGTGTATGAGTGCGAAAAATCCTTGCAATGATTGAACTCCCGCGATGATCGCCGAGGGGCAGCGCAAATCGGCTATGCGATTCATCCTGCTGACGGTGTTCATCTACTCCGTGGGCTTTGGGATCATTATGCCAGTGCTACCGGAACTGATTCAGGAACTGGAGGATGTCAGTCTTTCGGAAGCAACCTTGCTCGGCGGCTTTATTAGCGCGTCCTATGCGCTGTTCCAGTTTCTGATGGGCCCGCTCGTCGGGAATTTGGGTGACCGGTATGGCCGCCGTCCCGTATTTCTGGTTTCTCTGCTGGCGTTCGGCATTGATTTTGCGCTGATGGGGTTTGCAACCTCTATCATCTGGCTGTTCATTGGTCGTTCCATTGCCGGCGGCCTTGGTGCGATATTCGGTCCAGCCAATGCGGCAATGGCGGACATGTCGAGTGAAGAAGATCGGGCCAAGAGCTTTGGTTTGGTCGGCGCCGCCTTTGGCATTGGTTTCATTGTCGGCCCGGCATTGGGTGGTTTTCTGGGTGACTATGGTACGCGCATCCCGTTCTTTGTCGCGGGCGGACTGGCTTTCCTGAATTTCATCTATGGCTGGTTTGCTTTTCCGGAAACCATGCCGGCCGAACAGAAACGCAGCTTTGAATGGAAACGCGCCAATCCGCTGGGCGCTTTGCTCAACCTTGGCAAATTGCCCAACCTGCTTGGTGTTGCTGTCATCTACTTCCTGTGGATGCTGAGCAGCTCTATCTATCCGACCAGCTGGTCCTTTTTCGCTCCGGCACAATATGGTTGGGACAGCAAGATGGTGGGATTGTCGCTGACCTGTGTCGGCCTTTCCATGGCACTGGTTCAGGCCTTTTTGATTGGTCGCTTCGTGGATGCCATTGGAGAGCGAAAGACCGCAATTTTTGGCATTTTCGTCGCAATCGTGATTTTTGCTGTCTATGTGATGGTCAACATAGGTTGGGTCGCGTTATCAATGTGCCTGGTGGTTGGGCTACAGGGCATGGCCATGCCCAGCATCAACGCCATGATGTCCCGCCGCACACCAAACAACATGCAAGGAGAGCTGCAGGGTTTCAATGGCAGCATGGCTGCGCTTGCCGCCCTGATCGCGCCGCTTCTGTACAATGGCTCACTTTCCTATTTTACCAGCGATGCGGCGCCGTTTCGTTTTGTCGGCGCGCCGTTCGCCATTGCGGCGATTGTCGGGCTAATCCCGCTAATCTTGCTCATGGTCATCAAACCCGCCCCTGACTACAAGGGGTAAGATATAATCAGGCCTGATCGGTAAGAATTTCCAGAGCCTCTGCTTCAAATGCCGCCATGGCCGCCTTCCACGGACCGGGACCGAAGCTGATTCGCGAAACACCCAATTCAGCCAATCGGGACATTGACGGGCCATCGGGCATCATCATGATATTGACCGGCAGTCTGGCTTTTTCGCAAATATTGCTGATCAGTTTTTCGTCCATGGCAAAAGGAATGAAGAAGCTGCCTGCGCCCGCATCGGCATAGACTGAACAGCGTTCCAGCGCCTTTTGGGCCAGCGCGTCATCATGATCGGCCAAGGGCGTCTGAATAAACAAATCCGTGCGTGCGTTTATGAACAGTCCGGTGTCGGCAGCTGCTTTTACGCGTTCGGCCTGTTCTGACACATCGCGCAATCCGCCCGCCGACAGATCCTGATCCTCCAGGTTGAGGCCAGCGGCACCGGCGTCTTTCATCTGCTGTGCATTGACGCCCACTGTCGCCGCATCAGCACCATATCCGGTTTCCAGATCAATGCTAACCGGCACATCAACTGCGGCAACAATATGCTTTGCATTGGTGAGTGCGAAATCAAATGGCAACTTCTCACCATCCTCAAATCCTTGCGCGCCAGCGACTGACAGGCTTCCGGTCGCAACCGCCTTGGCGCCAGATCGAACCGCAACCTGAGCACTGCCCGCATCCCAGATGTTATAGAGTATGATCGGCTCACCCGGTAAATGCAGTTCAGCAAATTTTTTGATCATATCCGTCATTAGGTCGCTTCCTTTTTGAGCAAACGTTCTTTTATTTCGAGTCCATAGGCATAGCCGCCCATACTGCCGTCGCTGCGCACCACCCGGTGACACGGGATCAGCACGGCGACATTATTGGCGCCATTGGCACTGCCCACGGCGCGCACCGCTTTGGGCTTGCCTATGGCCGCCGCAATATCGGCATAGCTGCGGGTCTCGCCGAGCGGAATTTTCTGAAGCTCTTGCCAGACGGCTTCCTGAAACGCTGTGCCCTGCACATCCAATGGAATATGACTGGCATCGCCCGGTCTCTCGACAGAAGCAGTAACTTGTCGAACCAACGTTTGAAACGCATCTCCGCCCTGCTGTAAATCCGCCTTGGGGAAACGGGCGTGTAATTCGTCTTCACCCTCGTTGAACGATAGGCAGCACACACCTTTATCTGTGGCAGCGACCATCATCGTGCCTAGCGACGTTTCGACATTAGCCCAGCGGATCGTCACGCCCGCCCCGCCATTTTTCCAAGCACTTGGCTTCATGCCTAATCTCTTTCCATTATCTGCATAAAATCGCGAAGCAGAGCCATAACCCGCATCATATATAGCTTCGGTTACCGATGCTCCGTCGTCCAGGGCTTTCTTGGCCCGCTCGGATCGCAGGGCGCGCGCATAGGCTGCGGGGGACAAACCCATCTCGCGTTTGAATATGCGCTGCAAATGGGTTGGCGAATAACTGGTCATGGTGCCCAATTCGTCCAGTGTCGGCGCTGTTTCGGCCATACGAATTGCATCTATCACCGCTTTCACAGCTGCATCATCACGTGCAACATCCTTGGGCATACAGCGCATGCAAGCTCGGAGCCCTACGGCTTCCGCTTGCTCTGGCTTGGCAAAAAAGCGCACATTTTCGCGCTTGGGGTGCCGCGCAGCACAGGATGGGCGGCAATAGATGCCGGTGGTCAATACGCCGGTTACAAACTTGCCGTCATAAGACCGGTCGCGATTGGCCACAGCCTGCCAGGCCATATTGTCATCGATCAAGGATTCGTTGTTGTTCATGCCATTCTTTTGCCAACCTTTACCGACCCTCGCATCCCGTATCTTGCGATCAAAGCAAAATCTTACCTCGGACATAATCAAACAGCTTGAAAATCCGCCTTTTTTGGCAATCTTCAAAAAGCGTTCGAGTGCCATCTTGCATCGCAGCAAAATGGTTGCTAGACGCCGCCCATCCGAAGGCGAGATGCTGTTATTTTCGCCGCTGTTCGGGAACAAATCACATACCAGTTTTTTGGTCAATTTTCAGATCAATAATACAGGCACGGAGTAAAGAACGCGTGGAGAATTCCAGCGGCATTAGGGCGAGTTTAGCGGGGCGTTACGCCACTGCGCTGTTCGCTTTGGCCACCGAAAATAAAGCCATCGAAACCGTGGAAGCAAGCCTTGCTTCGCTCGGCAATGCGATGGGCGAATCGGACGACCTGAAAGCGCTGATCAGCAGCCCGGTTCTGTCTCGCGCCGATGCTGGTAAGGCCATTGCCGGTATCGCCAAGGAAATGAAGCTTGATGATCTGACCACCAACGTACTTGGTGTTCTCGCGGCCAATCGCCGTCTCGACCAGATACCAGCCGTCATTCGCGCCTTCTCAACCTTGGCTTCCGGCCATCGCGGAGAGATTACCGCTGAAGTGACCTCTGCTCATCCCCTGGATGATGCTCAAGTTGATGCGCTCAAGGCGCAGCTCAAGAAACGTGTGGGAAGCGATGTTTCGGTTTCCACCTCCGTCGATCCGTCCATATTGGGCGGTTTGGTTGTTAAAATCGGCAGTCAGATGATCGACAATTCAATTAAAACCCGTTTGAACACGCTATCTCAGGCCATGAAGGGCTAAAGGAAGAAACATGGATATTCGCGCAGCAGAAATTTCAAAAGTCATCAAGGACCAGATCGCCAATTTTGGCAATGAAGCCCAGGTTTCCGAAGTCGGAACTGTTTTGGCGGTTGGTGACGGCATCGCCCGTATCCACGGTCTTGACCAGGTGCAGGCCGGCGAGATGGTTGAATTTTCCAACGGCACTCAGGGCATGGCGCTGAACCTCGAAGCCGATAATGTCGGTGTCGTGATTTTCGGTTCGGATGCGGACATTAAAGAAGGCGACGTTGTTAAGCGGACCGGCACGATTGTGGACGTTCCCATCGGTAAAGAACTGCTCGGCCGCGTTGTAGACGGTCTCGGCAATCCGATTGACGGCAAGGGTCCGATCAAAACCGAAAAGCGTAGCCGCGTTGAAGTCAAGGCGCCGGGCATTATCCCGCGTAAATCGGTGCATGAGCCTGTACAAACCGGCCTTAAAGCCCTCGACGCGCTGGTTCCTGTTGGCCGCGGTCAACGCGAATTGATCATCGGTGACCGTCAGACCGGTAAAACCGCTGTCGCCATTGATACCTTCATCAATCAGAAAACAATCAACGCTGGTGATGACGAAGGCAAAAAACTTTACTGCATCTATGTTGCTGTGGGCCAGAAGCGCTCCACCGTTGCACAGATCGTGCGTCAGCTCGAAGAAAATGGCGCAATGGAGTATTCCATTGTTGTTGCCGCTTCGGCTTCCGAGCCTGCTCCGCTTCAGTATCTCGCACCTTATACCGGTGTGACGATGGGCGAATATTTCCGCGACAACGGCATGCACGCCTGTATCGTTTATGATGACCTTTCCAAGCAGGCTGTGGCTTATCGTCAGATGTCCCTGCTTCTGCGTCGTCCTCCGGGCCGTGAAGCTTATCCTGGTGACGTTTTCTATCTTCACTCACGTTTGCTCGAACGCGCAGCGAAAATGAACGAAGACAATGGTTCTGGTTCTTTGACCGCACTGCCGATCATTGAAACACAGGCTGGTGACGTTTCCGCCTATATTCCAACCAACGTGATTTCGATTACCGATGGTCAGATTTTCCTTGAAACCGATCTGTTCAACCAGGGCATCCGTCCTGCGATTAACGTGGGTCTGTCGGTTTCGCGTGTGGGTTCTGCGGCACAAACGAAAGCGATGAAAAAGGTTTCGGGCTCGATTAAACTCGATCTGGCTCAGTATCGCGAAATGGCGGCCTTTGCGCAGTTCGGTTCTGATCTGGACGCCTCCACCCAGAAATTGCTGGCACGCGGTGAGCGTTTGACACAGCTTCTGAAGCAGGCGCAATTCTCTCCGCTCGCTTTTGAAGAGCAGACCGCTTCCATCTACGCTGGTACCAACGGCCATCTCGACAATGTCGCGGTTGACGATGTTGTGCGTTATGAAGAAGCGATGCTTGCGCATATGCGTGCCGATCATGCCGACATTCTGAAAACAATCCGTGAAAGCGGTGACCTGGCCGATGACACCAAGGCGAAGCTCGAAGACGCTCTGGCAGCCTTTGGCAAGAGCTTTGCCTAATGGCTTCGCTCAAGGAACTTAAGGATCGGATCGGGTCGGTTAAATCGACCCAGAAGATCACCAAGGCCAAGAAGATGGTGGCCGCTGCCAAATTGCGCCGTGCGCAAATGGCGGCCGAAGCCGCGCGTCCTTACGCCAATGAAATGGCCAAGGTCATGGCAAGCCTCGCCGGCAAAGTGACAGTGGATGAGAATTCACCGAAACTGCTGGCTGGCACGGGTAAGGATCAGGTGCACCTTCTGGTTGTAGCAACCTCAGATCGTGGTTTGTGCGGGGCGTTTAACGCCAATATCGTCAAAGAAGCGCGGGTGAAGGCTGAAAAGCTGATCAAGGACGGCAAGACTGTTCTGTTCTATATGGTTGGCCGCAAAGGCATTCCGGTGATCAAGCGGATGTATCCCGATCAGATATTGAAGCATTTTGACACGACCGAAGCGAAAACGCCCGGTTTTGAAGAAGCCAAGGCCATTGCCGAAGATCTGACCGCAATGGTTGAAGAAGGCAAATTTGACGTTGCCCATCTCTTCTTCTCGAAATTCAAATCCGCTCTGGTTCAGGAACCAACGGCGCAGCAGATTATTCCTGTCGCTCTGGACACGACCGATGAGGCGGGTTCCGACGCAGCTGTGGAATATGAACCAGACGAGGAAGAAATCCTCACCGAGTTGCTGCCACGCAACCTGACAACCCAGATTTTCGGTGCTTTGTTGGAAAATATGGCGTCAGAGCAAGGCGCGTCGATGACTGCGATGGACAATGCAACGCGCAACGCAGGCGACCTGATCGACAGCCTGACCATCGAATATAACCGCAGCCGTCAGGCCGCAATTACAACTGAATTGATTGAAATTATCGCTGGCGCTGAAGCGCTCTAAAGCACGTACGCAAGGAAAGACAAATGGCAAATACCAACAATGTAGGCCGCATTTCACAGGTTATCGGCGCCGTCGTCGACGTAACCTTTGACACGGATATCCCGGCCATTCTCTCGGCTCTGGAAACCGACAATAACGGCAACCGGCTGGTGCTTGAGGTTGCTCAGCATCTTGGCGAAAACACGGTGCGTACCATCGCTATGGACGCGACCGAAGGTTTGACCCGCGGTCAGGAAGTCACCGATACCGGCGCGCAGATCAACATGCCTGTTGGCCCTGAAACGCTTGGCCGCATCATGAATGTTGTGGGTGAACCTATTGATGAGCTGGGCCCGATTGGTCACAAAACCACGGCACCTATCCATGCAGAAGCGCCAGCTTTTGTCGACCAGTCCACCGACAGTGAAATTCTCGTCACCGGTATTAAGGTTGTCGACTTGCTCGCGCCTTATGCAAAGGGCGGTAAAATTGGTCTGTTCGGCGGTGCCGGCGTGGGCAAGACCGTGCTTATTCAGGAGCTGATCAACAACATTGCAAAAGGCCATGGCGGTACATCCGTTTTCGCCGGCGTGGGTGAGCGTACCCGCGAAGGTAATGACCTTTATCACGAATTTCTCGACGCGAATGTTATCGCCAAGGGTGAAGACGGCAACGCAACCTCCGAAGGTTCGAAAGTGGCCCTCGTCTACGGTCAGATGAACGAGCCTCCAGGAGCGCGTGCCCGTGTTGCTCTGTCCGGCCTGACCATCGCGGAATATTTCCGTGACCAGGAAGGCCAGGACGTTTTGTTCTTCGTCGACAACATCTTCCGCTTCACGCAGGCTGGTTCAGAGGTGTCCGCGCTTCTTGGCCGTATTCCTTCGGCTGTGGGTTATCAGCCAACTCTGTCCACCGACATGGGTCAGCTGCAAGAGCGTATTACCTCCACCAACAAGGGTTCGATTACATCGGTTCAGGCCATTTACGTTCCTGCCGATGACTTGACCGACCCTGCGCCGGCAACGTCTTTTGCCCACTTGGATGCAACGACCGTTTTGAACCGTGCGATTTCAGAGCTGGGTATTTACCCTGCTGTTGACCCACTCGATTCAACGTCGCGTGTTCTAGAGCCACGCGTTGTGGGTCAGGAACATTATGATACGGCCCGTGCTGTTCAGGAAATCCTGCAGAAATATAAGTCTCTGCAGGACATCATCGCCATTCTCGGCATGGACGAGCTTTCTGAAGAAGATAAGCTGGTCGTTGCCCGTGCGCGGAAAATTCAGAAATTCCTGTCTCAGCCTTTCCATGTTGCGGAAGTCTTTACCGGCATCAAAGGGAAGTTTGTTGATCTGGAAGACACGATCAAATCCTTCAAAGCGGTTGTGGACGGTGAATATGACCACCTTCCTGAAAATGCCTTCTACATGGTCGGCGGCATTGATGAAGCGCTTGAAAAAGGCAAACAACTGGCAGCAGAAGCGGCCTAAATGGCGGAACTGCGCCTCGAAGATTGCGTCAATGAGATCTGCCCTTGGTCGGGAGATCCCGTTTTGGCAGACTCTTTGACGGAATATAAGGGCGTGGTCGTCGGCTTTTGCAATACTGGTTGCCGGGATAAATTTGAGAAAGCAGCATCCATGTTTGATGCAGCGATACAGGACTGAACAAGATGGCAAACCTACATTTCGAACTCGTAACCCCAGAAAAGCTGGTCCGGTCGGATGATGTCTATATGGTTGTCGTGCCCGGCGCAGAGGGCGATTTTGGCGTATTGGCTGGCCATGCGCCGTTTATGTCCACCATCCGGGATGCAGAGCTTTCCATCTACGCCAGCGAAGGCGCAGAAGCTGAAGTGATCACCGTGCAGGGCGGTTTTGCCGAAGTGAATGAAAAAGGCCTGACCGTATTGGCTGAGGCGGTTTCCTAAGCCTCGACAACCGGTGCCGTCCGGCGTTCACTGCGCCAGAGGAATAATCCACTTAGCAAGATCAGGCTGCCTCCCAGCAACGCGAGTTCGTCAATCGCGTCTCCAAAGATGAATACGCTGATCAAAGATGCGACGATCAACTGGATATAGACAATCGGCGCGATTGCTGCCGCCGTCGTGCGCATAGTAGCCATATAAAGCAGGAAATGGCAGCTCGTGGCCGTGACAGCCACAACTGCACAGCGCAGGATAACATCCCAATCCGGTGGACCGGGAACATGCATCACTGGCACCCAGAAATGGCCGATTACAGAGGCAACCGACAAAAATATGGCGGCCCAGAAGGCAATGTAAAACTGCGCTGCAAATATGGATCGCTGGCTGGACACCATACGATTTAGAATCAGCATCGCCGCCATCGCAACCGCCGAGAACAGGGGCAGAATGGCAACCCAACCAAAGGCCGCCACATTGGGACGGAGCATGATCAGAACACCGCCAAAAGCCACAATTGTCGCTATCCAGGTTGTGGGCCGCATCTTTTCCTTCAAGAACCAGCCTGAAAACAGCGCTGTAAGGATCGGATTAACGAAAGATATCGCCACCGCATCCGCCAGTGGCATGATATAAATAGCTGAAAAGAAAGTAATTGTTCCAATCGCCAGCGTCATACCGCGCGCGGCGTGCAGCCAAGGCCGGCTGATCTGAAAACCGGCTTTGCCCTCTCGCCATGCAAGAATGGCAGCCAAAGCTGTAGCTCCGATGGTAAAACGCAGCGCCGCAACCGCTGGCGCCGGCCAATCGCCCGCCATGGATTTGATAAACGCATCGCCAATGGGGAATCCGGAAAAAGCGATCAGTGCCAACAAGATACCACTGCCCGCTACTGTTTTTCCGATATTTTTATCCGCCTGCAAAATCCGTCCAATCCAAAAAGGCCTGCAGCCACCGATTGCAGGCTATTCAGCAACACACAACCATCTTTTGCCCACCGGAACAAATCGCATAAAACCAAAACTGTCCCATCACCATTATCCAAACATTAACCATTTTCCCCGAAAGAGATGTCTGATGACTTGGGAACAAACTATTTCCGGCGGAGAGACATGAGCGCATTTGGTAAGAAAAATGGATTAGGTGGCGGCAGACCGTCATTTGGCGTCGCAAAACCTATGTCTGGTGGTGGGGGAAAGAAACCTACCGATCCGGAAGATCTCGAGAAACCAGAAGGTGGTGGCCAGTTTCCACCAATAGATGCTGTCCCGCTTCCTGGCGAACAGCAATCCTCTGAAGCGCCTACTCCAGATAAAGACGATGCAATGTCGCGCCTTGCCGAGCGCTCCAATCCACTACCGGAAGAAGGCGACAAGGATGAAGGCTTTGGCGCATCCGTCCACAAGATTAAAGAGCAGGTGCTTCCGCGTTTGCTGGAACGGGTTGACCCAGAAGCTGCGGCAACCCTCAACAAGGAAGAGCTGACCGAGGAATTCCGCCCGATCATCATGGAGGTGCTGACCGAGCTGAAACTGACACTGAACCGCCGTGAGCAATTCGCGCTGGAGAAAGTGCTGGTTGATGAACTGCTCGGCTTTGGGCCTCTTGAAGAGCTGCTCCAAGATCCGGACATTTCCGATATCATGGTGAACGGTCCTGAACAGACCTACATCGAGAAAAAGGGTAAGCTGGAAATCGCGCCAATTCAGTTCCGCGATGAAGAACATCTCTTCCAGATCGCACAGCGTATCGTGAACCAGGTTGGCCGCCGCGTCGACCAGACCACACCGCTTGCTGATGCGCGCTTGGCCGATGGTTCTCGTGTGAACGTCATTGTGCCGCCGCTTAGCCTTAAAGGCACGGCCATCTCCATTCGTAAATTCTCCGACAAACCGATTACCCTCGATATGATGCAGGGCTTTGGTTCTATGTCCACGGCCATGTGTACCGCACTGAAAATTGCCGGCGCCTGCCGCTTCAACGTTGTTATCTCTGGTGGTACGGGTTCTGGTAAAACGACCATGCTCAACGCCATGTCGAAAATGATCGATCCCGGTGAGCGCGTGCTGACCATCGAGGATGCCGCCGAGCTTCGCTTGCAGCAGCCACACTGGCTGCCGCTTGAAACCCGTCCGCCTAACCTTGAAGGCGAAGGCGCCATCACCATCGGTGACCTCGTGAAAAACGCCCTGCGTATGCGTCCTGACCGGATTATTCTCGGTGAGATTCGTGGCGCGGAATGTTTCGATCTTCTCGCTGCCATGAACACGGGCCATGACGGCTCCATGTGTACGCTTCACGCCAACTCTCCGCGCGAGTGTCTTGGCCGTATGGAAAACATGATTTTGATGGGTGATATCAAGATCCCCAAAGAGGCGATTTCGCGTCAGATCGCAGAGTCCGTTGACCTGATTGTACAGGTGAAGCGTCTGCGCGACGGTTCACGCCGTACCACCAACATTACCGAAGTTATCGGGATGGAAGGGGACGTGATCGTGACGCAGGAATTATTCAAATATCAATATCTCGACGAGGATGCCGACGGCAAGATCATTGGTGAATATCAGTCATCCGGTCTACGCCCGTATACGCTTGAAAAAGCGCGGCAATATGGCTTTGAACAGCCCCTGCTTGAGGCTTGTCTCTAAGACATCTCTAAAGCTTCGGCGAAATATTCACCGTTTTTCGCGAGAAGATACTCTGTCGTTGGCGGGAATCCGTCCAGCACCTTTCTCTTTACAAGTCGCTGCGCCGTTGTCGTCTTCAGGCTGAGCGAAACTGCGCGTGGTGATGCCTCGGGCAAAGCCCGTTCGATCGCACTGAAACGGTTCCGCCCTGCGGCCAGGACGTGAACCAGCGGTAAGGTCCAGCGGGTCATATCCTGCACCGGAATTTCCAGGCGATGCTGCGTCTTGATGACAGAACTGGCAACCCTCGCCAGTGCCTCGCCGCTTTCAGTTAGTAGATATTCAGGACGTAGCGGATGACCATGACCCGGATTGCGTATCACCCAACCGGCCTCGATCAGCTGTTCAAGAGCACGAGATAGACTGTCACGCGACAGACCAACGCGATTCAATATCTCCACGAACCGAGCGCCCTTACCAGAAAGCACCGCCAATATCGCAATCGTCCAGCGATAGCGGCTAAGCGCGAGAACCGTCGATAAGGGCAAAATTGACATAATATTTAATCTACTATACTTTTCTGACTATAAATCAAGCACGAGTCGAAAGGGAATTTTCCACATGGCAATGAATTATGACGGCGATTTAACCGTTTCAGTGGGCGTTAGCGACATTGATACGGCCATCGAATGGTATTCAAAAATCCTCGATTTCGAGCTGTTATATAAAAATGCCGATATTGCCTGGGGTGAAATGTCCACTGGATTGTCGAACGTCAATCTCGGCCTCAGTCAGGTCGAAACAGTCCAACATGGCGGCGGTGCCACTCCTGTCTGGGGTGTGAAGGACATAGTTAAGGCAAAAGCCAGTTTGGACGCGGCGAAAGTGAAACAAGACGGCGAAATTCAGCATATTCCCGGTTTGGTGAAACTTCTCACTTTCTACGATCCCGACGGCAATGCGATGATGCTGTTCGAGAATGACAGCCAATGACTTCAGCGTTGTTGTGGCTACCGGTGATGTTGGCAATACAGACGTCAACGCCTGCCGCCGACGGAGAATTGCCCAATTGGCTGCTTGGAAACTGGGCTGGTAAGGGCGCGTTGTTCGAGCAGCCCGCCAACATGTCTCTTTCCGTTTGCCCCGAAACCGGAGACCGCGGACTGACACTCGACTATCAAGTCACGGGGGAAGGCAATCCCGCAATCCATTTTACGGGCCAAGCAGATTATATTCCAGATGGCAAAAATCGATGGCGCGGTCGCTGGATCGGCAGCAATGGTGTGGCCCACGATCTGACTGCTCTCGCCTCAGATGACTCATTCGTTGCCACTTGGAAAAATGCTGCGGTTGAGACAGGTAGAACGCACTATCAAGGCATTGCGCCCGGACAGCTCAGAGTGACGGATTATGTCTTGCGAGACGGTGGACGTTTTGAGCAATTTGCCAGTGCTGAATATGCTCGCAATTCAGCCTGTCCGGCATTGACCAAAAAGGGTCAGTGACCCTTAAACGCCAAACCGATGCTGATGGCGGCAAAGAGCAAAGACATGAGCATGACAAAGGGCCAAGGCATGAAGCCGACTTTTTCGATATTCTTGCGATTGTTTCGTCGGCGTTCCGCGACTGCAGCAATTGCAGCAATCACAACGGCAACGCCGCCAGCAATCGCCCATCCACTTAAATCCGTCAACAAGTCCAAGATCGGTCAGTCATCCAGCATGTTGATAATGCCGGAAAAATCCATGCCGCCTTGCCCATTTGCTTCAGCATATTGCTCATAAAGTGTGCGTGCTTTTTCGCCCATCGGAACCTTTGCACCAGCACTCTCCGCCGCTTCCATCGCAAGACGCAGATCTTTTAACATCAATGCAGCGGCAAAACCGCCCTCATAGTCGTTATCCGCCGGGCTTTGCGGCCCAACACCTGGCACTGGGCAATAGCTTGTCATCGACCAGTTCTGGCCTGATGCCTTCGATGAAATATCATAGAAATTCTGAAGGTCGAGGCCCAGCTTTTCGGCCATCTTGAATGTCTCGCAGGTCGCAATCATCGAAGCACCGAGAAGCATGTTGTTGCAGATCTTAGCTGCCTGCCCTGCGCCATTGTCACCGGCGTGTATGACGGCCTTGCCCATATCCGACAAAATCGGTTCGGCCCGTTTAAAAGCCTGTTCGCTGCCACCGACCATGAAGGTCAGGGTACCGCCATTGGCCGCTGCAATGCCGCCGGATACAGGAGCATCGACTGGTACGATATTCTTGGCCTTGGCCATGTCAGCTACATCCCGCGCGCTATCGACGTCGATGGTCGAGCAATCCAGCACCAATGTGCCCGGTCCGGCATTTATGATCACATCATTGGCATAGACGGACCGGACATGTTTCCCGGCGGGCAGCATGGTCACCACGGCTTCCATATTGCGGATAGCATCGGCGGCATCACTGACAGGATGACAACCCGCTTCCCCAGCCTTGGCGAGCGCTTCGCCAGACAAGTCAAAGGCATGCACCTCATGCCCCGCCTTCGCCAGATTGGCAGCCATCCCGCCGCCCATATTGCCGAGACCGATAAATCCGATTTTCATGTTTAGCGCCCCTTCCATTTGCCTTCACGCTTCTCGATAAACGCAGCCATGCCTTCGGCCTTGTCTTCGGTAGCGGTCAGTATCTGGAACAGGCGGCGCTCGTGCAGCAGGCCCTGATCAAGCATAGTTTCAAATGCGGCATTGACCATTTCCTTGTTCACCTGGATGGCCATCGGCGGCATCGAGGCAATTGTTCCAGCAGCTTTGATAGCTTCGTCAACAAGTTGATCGTGAGGCACGACCCGCGCCACCAGACCTGACCGTTCCGCTTCTTCTGCGTCCATCATCCGGCCCGTCAAACACATGTCCATCGATTTGGATTTACCCACCGCGCGGGTCAGGCGCTGTGACCCTCCCATGCCCGGTGCAACACCTAGCTTGATTTCCGGTTGACCAAATTTGGCGTTTTCACTGGCAATGATGAAATCCGCCATCATGGCCAGTTCACAGCCCCCGCCGAGCGCAAAGCCGTTCACCGCCGCAATCCATGGCTTGCGGGTCGTCTTTACGATCTGGCTCGTCCACTTGGAGAAAAAATCCTCCAGATAGAAATCAGCCGCAGACTTCTCGAACATTTCCTTGATGTCGGCGCCCGCAGCAAAGGCCTTGTCACCCGAACCCGTCAGAACCGCGCAAAGCTGCGTTTCGTCTGCCTCAAAGGCTGCAAAGGCACTGATCAATTCATCCAGAACCTCACTATTCAGCGCATTGAGCGACTTGGGCCGGTTCAGCGTGATCAGAGTTACTTGCCCTTTTTGTTCGGTCAGAATCGTTTCATAAGTCATAGCGGTTTCCATTCCTCATCTGCGGGTAACGGCGCAAAAATACTGTCGATCAATGCGTCACTGGTATCCTCCGGTGTGGAGGGATCCCATTTGGGATTATTATCCTTGTCGACAATCAAGGCGCGAACGCCCTCGATAAAGTCGTGCCGAACCAACACCCTTGCTCCGATGCGATATTCATTGCGCATTTCGTCGGCAAATGTTTCCATCGCCGCCCCTTCTTTCAACTGGCGCAGCGCTACTTTGCAGGTTTGCGGGCTTTTCGTGCCCAGCGTATCCCGTTCTTTCGCGGCCCAATCACTGTCGTCTGCGTCCAAGGCCGCGAGTATCTCTTCATACACATCCGAAGCAAAGAATTTGTCGATCTTGCCTAGGTTGTCAGTAATGCGTGCCGCTGGCACAACGTCAGACAATTGACCCAATATCCCGTCTATCCGATCTGGGTTTTCGCTGATCCGTTCTTTCGCTTCTGCAAGTTTCGCGGATTGCAAATAATGCGTCGCCAAACCCACTTCCTTACATTCCGCACCATCAAGCCGCGCACCAGTCAGCGCCAGAAACTGGCCTAAACGCCCTGCGAGCCGCGACAGGAACCAACCACCACCAACATCTGGAAACAGACCAATACCGGTTTCCGGCATGGCAAAGCGGGTATTTTCTGTCGCAATCCGGTATTTGGCTGGCTGTGAAACACCGACACCACCGCCCATGGTGATACCGTCCATGAAGGCAACCACTGGCTTTGGATATTCGAACAACAGATGGTTGAGCTGATATTCGGTATAGAAAAATTCCCTACCCTCTTTTCCGTCTTTTTTACCGGACGCTTGCAACATAGCGATGTCACCGCCTGCACAAAATCCGCGACCTTCGCTATGATCAATCAACACGGCTTCAACGCTATCGTCATCGCGCCATTCAATCAGCGTATCACGCATAGCTTCACACATGGCGAGATTCAGCGAATGTATAACTTTAGGGCGGTTCAGGCTGATATGCCCGACGCGGCCGGTTTTCCTGATGATAAGGTCTTCGGTCATTTTATCTTTCTATTCTTGAGCGGCGGTTATTGCCGCAACATTTCACGCGATACAATCATTCGCATGACCTGATTGGTGCCTTCAAGGATCGAGTGGACACGCAGATCGCGCCAGAAGCGCTCGATCGGATAGTCCTGCAAATAGCCATATCCGCCAAAAAGCTGCAGCGCATCATTGACGATTTTCGAGCCATTGTCAGTCGCTAGGCGCTTCGCCATAGCGGCAAATTTGGTTTTATCGGGGGCACCCTGCGTCACCTTCACCGCCGCCATGTAAAGCAGAGCACGTGCGGATTCGAGATCTGTCGCCATATCAGCCAGCATGAACTGGGTGTTCTGGAAGTCGCTGATGCTCTTGCCAAATTGCTTGCGTTCTTTGGTGTAAGCAATCGCTTCATCAAGGCAGCGTTGCGCTCCACCGAGCGAACAGGCACCGATGTTCAATCGACCACCGTCAAGGCCTGCCATGGCGATGCGAAAGCCCTCACCTTCGCCGCCGACACGGTTTTCAACCGGCACGCGCACATTATCGAAATTGACCTGCGCGGTTGGTTGCGAATGCCAACCGAGCTTCTTTTCATTCGCGCCGAAGCTGACGCCTTCCATATCCTTTTCGATGACCAGACAAGTTACGCCACTGGCGCCATCATCCGAGGTCCGCGTCATCGTGACGTAAAGCTCATTCTCTCCGCCACCGGAAATAAACGCCTTTGATCCGCTTACGACATAGTGATCGCCATCTCTGACCGCTTTGGTCTTCAGCGATGCTGCATCCGAACCGGCACCCGGTTCGGTCAGGCAATAGCTGGAGATTTTCTCCATGCTGATAAGGTCGGGCAGATATTTATCCTTCACCGCCTGCGCGCCGAATGTATCGATCATCCAGGCCGCCATATTGTGGATGGAGATAAACGCACTGGTTGAAGGACAGCCATAGGCCATGGCTTCCATAATGATCGCGCTTTCCAGCCGGCCGAGACCAATGCCGCCGGACTCCTCGGACACATAAATTCCGCCGAAACCAAGATCTGCGCTTTGTTTGATGACATCACGCGGAAAGATATGCTCTTCGTCCCATTTCCCGGCATGCGGGGTGATCGCATCGGCGGTAAATTTTTGGGCCATGTCCTGAATGGCCAGCTGGTCTTCGGTTAGGGAGAATTGATCCGTCATTGTGACTCCATTAAAAAGGGCGGCGGATTTTGTTCCGCCGCCCGTTATCTCATATTGCGTATGTTACGCCAATTTCCGCATCACATCGCCAAACAGGTCTTCATCCGAGGGCAACTCCTTGGACACTGCGAGCGGTTTGGAGACCCACGTTTCGTTGATCAAGTCACGCCACGTGATGTTATTGTTGGTGCCATTGCCGCCCCAGCTACCACAGCCGAGAGAAAAGGTCTGGCGCATACCGTTCCACAAATTGCCGCTGTTAGAGGCCGATTGTGGCTGATTGACCATTACGCGGGATGTGCGGGTTGCATTGGCCAGTTTCATTATATTCTCGTCTGACTGCGAGTAGAGACCACAGCTATGCCCCTGCCCCTGATAGGCCTGAATATTATTGGTCAGCTCAATCGCTTCTTCAATATCGGCTGCACGATATAGCGCCATGATTACCGTCAGTTTTTCTCCGGAGAATGGAAAGTCCGGGCCGAAACCGGTTTCCGGTACCATGAAGAATGTCCGTCCCTCCGGTAAATTGAAACCAGCCATACCGGCGATCTTCTCTGCTGGTTGTGCAACAATTGATGTGTTGAATTTACCGTCAGGCCACAGCGCATCCTGCAGCTTCTGCTTTTCTTCTTCGTTGACCAGATAACCGCCCTGATGTTTCAGCTTTTCAACCATCTCGTCGTAAATGGCATCGACCAGAATCACACTATTATCTGAGGAACAGCTTGCGGCCAGATCCAAAGTTTTGGAGATGCGGATTTTTTCAGCTGCGTCTTCCAGATCGGCGCTTTCATCCACTGTGATAACCGCATTGCCGACACCAACGCCCAAAGCAGGTGTCCCGCTGGAATAAGCTGCGGTAACCATTGCGCCGCCGCCAGTGGCGAGCACGCGATCACATTGCCGCATCAGTTCATTGGTTTTCTCGACCGATGGCACATCAATGCTGATCACCAGATCTGCCGGTGCGCCCATTTTTACGATGGCATCACGCATCAGGTCACAAATCATCTTGTTGGTCAGCTTCGCTCTCGGATGTGGCGCTACTATGATCGAGTTGCGTCCCTTAACCGCCGATATTGCTTTGATAACCGGTGTGGCTTCCGGATTGGTCGATGGCGACAAGGCACCGATCACGCCGACCGGTTTGGCAATTTTCACGATATTGCGCTCGTGATCTTCCTCGATGATACCAACCGACTTGTCGTCGATAATATCGAACAAGGTCGCCCGCGTCTTGCGGAAAATCTTCAGATATTTGCCGTCATAATTGCCAAGCTGTGTCTCATCGACCGTATGCTGCGCAATTTTTTCGGCCACGGACTCCTCGGCGACGGCCCAGACCATCGCACGGATGAGCTCATCAACCTGTTCTTGTGTGTAATTTTCAATCTGCTGCTGTGCTGCACGTGACCGCGCAACCAGTTCGGCTACTTCTTCCACAATCGGGTCTTGCGGGTTGGTGGTTGTGTCCAGCATTATAAGCTCCTGAAATTATTTGTGCTCGAATATCAACGGAAATGGACTCGTCGACACGGCTTTTTCTTTACCGTTACATATAATTCACCACCGATAAGCATGCAACGCCGCGCGCAATTAAATTACAAAAGCAACAGAGCGCTGCTGCGATACGCAATTGCATTAACAATCCGATTGCGCCTATCGTCAGCGAAATGAACCGTTTCACCACCACTCTATCGGCCCTATGACAACTGATGTTTTAGATAAAGCGCCGGTGGAGCCAGCGCCCGTTCAACCATCCGCAGCCGGCCAAAACCGGCCGATGGCGGGTATAATCACCCGTCTGGCCGCCATGCTTTCGCTTGCGATTATGTTCGCGTTTGTGAAACTGGCCGGGCAACAGGGCGTGCACGTCACCGAAAGCCTGTTCTATCGGCAGCTAACCGCCATGCCTTTAATTTGTTTCCTGATCTGGCGCAGCGAAGCCGGTTGGCCGGCTATAAAATCTGATAAACACGGATTGCATATCCTGCGTTCGACGCTGGGTATCTTTGCCATGGGGCTCAATTTCTGGGCCATGACCCTGCTACCGCTTGCCGATGCCACTACAATCAGCTTTACCGTACCGATTTTTGCGACGCTGTTCGCAGCGCTCATCCTCCGTGAAAAGGTCGGTATCCGGCGTTGGTCCGCCATCCTGATCGGTTTCATCGGCGTTTTGGTGGTTATCCAGCCGGGCGGCAACCTGATCCCCGCCTTTGGTGCAACCGTAGCGTTGATCGGTGCATTGGTCACGGCGTCGGTTACGCTTGTTATCCGGATGCTGGGTCGCACGGAAACCAGCATCGTCACCATATTCTGGTTCTCGGTTTACACTCTCCCCGCACTCGCTATTTGCGCTTATATATATGGCGGTGGGCATGATGCCAAGACCTGGGCCTATTTGTTCGGCGTCGGTATTTTCGGTGCGATTGGCCAACTTACCATCACCCAGTCGTTGCGCTTTGCACCAGTGTCTACAATCATGCCGATGGATTATAGCGCGTTACTCTGGGCGACGATTATTGGCATCATTGTCTTCGGCCAGTGGCCCGGAGTCTCCATTTTAATGGGCGCACCGATTATCATCGGGTCCGGCCTGTTTATCGCCTGGCGGGAGCATGTTCGGGCATCACGAGAAGCAAACAGCGAAAACTGATAGCTTGGCAAGTATGTCCAAAGCGCATAGCCTCCTGATTAAAGGGAGAGGGACATGAATAAATTTTGGCACCATTTAGCTGCGCTATTCGCAATATTCACATTTTCAAATATCGCGGCGGCCAATGAACCGCCCCCCGCCGTTCCCTACCCCAAAGTTACCGTGTACGAAGCGGCCAAGATCATCACCATGGAACCAGGTTTCCCCGAAGCCCGCTATGTCGCAACGGCTGACGGTATTGTCCTAGGAATGGGTAAAACCCTTGATGACCTGAACGCCTGGACAGAGGGCCGCGATGTCACCGTGGACCGGCAATTTGCCAAAAATATCCTGATGCCCGGCTTTGTCGAACCGCATATCCATCCGATGCAGACGATCATGATGTTGCCTATCCCCTTCATCAGCCCAGAAAGCTGGGACTTGCCCGGCAAATCCTATCCCGCGGTGCGCGGCAAGGGGGATTACGAACGCCGTCTGCGCGCGGTTCTTGCGAAAAGCACGGATGAGCTTTTCATCACTTGGGGCCATCACAAGCTATTCCACGGTGATATGGATCGCGCGTTGCTCGATCGCATTGCGCCTGACCGGGCAGTGGTGATCTGGCAGCGAAGCTTTCACGAGATCATCGTCAACACGCCGGCACTGAAATTACTTGGCATCGGCACGAAAGATGCCTTTGCCGAGGCCTTCTCCAAGCCCGGCATCGATCCCAGCCATGCCGACTACGACAGCGGCATCATTCATGAAACAGCCCTGTTCAATGGTATCGAAAAACTCCGCCCTTATCTTTTCTCTCCGGCAAAAGTGCAGCAGGGCCTGACCGATATGCGTCAGATGATGCTGGAAAATGGCGTGACGACCAGCGCGGATCTGGCCTTTGGCGGCTTTGGCGGGCCGGAGATGGAATCGCAGCTGTTCAAGAGCCTCTATGACCAGCCAACAATGCCCTCGCGTATTCTGGCTATTCCGGTTGCTCCCTTAATCACAGGCGACCCCAACGCCTGGCTGGCAGACATGAAGGCTAAATATGACAGCGATAAATTTTTCTTCTCCAACCGGGTAAAGCTGTTCGCTGATGGTGCCTTTTTTGCCCAGTATATGCAGATGAACCCGCCTGGCTATAGCGATGGTCATCAAGGGAAATGGCTGACAGAACCGGACGAATTACTAAAGCAAACCGAGCGGTTCTGGGATGCCGGCTGGAACCTCCATACCCATGTCAATGGCGACAAGGGTCTCGATGTAGTACTTGATATTACTGAGAAGCTTCCCGTTAAAAATGGTCAGGATATTGTAATGGAGCATCTCGGCTATTCGACCGAGGCGCAGAACCGGCGAATTGGCGATATGGGTCTCTATGTCTCTGCCCAGCCCAATTATATCCGCATCCTCGGCGATACTTATGCCAAGACCGGGATGGGGCCCGACCGCGCAGCCCAGATGAGTCGGCTCGGCTCTCTCGAACGCAAAGGCGTCCCGCTCGGTCTGCACAGCGACTTTAACATGGCACCGATTAATCCGCTCTACCTTGCCTGGGTGGCGAGCAACCGGATCACGCTGGACGGCAATGCCAAGGCTCCGGCCGAACGGCTTACGCTCGACAAAGCTTTGCGCGCTATCACCATTGAGGCAGCGCAAGTCATCGGGCTTGATGCCATGGTCGGCAGCATTGCCACCGGCAAGAAAGCCGATTTCACCGTGCTGGATCGTGATCCCTATGAAGGCGGTGCAGCAAAATTGCAGGACGTGCAGGTGCAAGGGGTTGTGTTTGAAGGTCGCTGGTTCCCGGCGCGATAGGCTTTTTTGTTGACCGCAATCTAGTCCGGTTTTCGGTAAACGCTCATGATGGCGCCGTTTCCTGTCGGCGCTGTCTTGACCAGTTCAAGAGTCCCTGTTTCGACATCGCAATCAAATAACCGCTTACCGGCACCGACAATCACTGGAAATATCCACAGACGAAACTCGTCGATCAAATCCGCCGCCAGCAGGGTTTGGATCAATTGCCAACTACCGTGGATTTGCAACAATGGTCCATCCTGACTTTTGACCTCGGTAATGTCGGAGACAACATCACCGGAAAGAAAGGTTGTGTTCGTCCATCTGAGGTCGGTTTTTCCGGAGGATACCACGTAAACATGACCGTTGTTCATGCTGCTGTCCTGATGACCAGAAAACATCTCATAAGTTTTCCGGCCGAGCAGCATATCATAAGGCTCGGCCATCGCCTCTTTCTGAACCTGGTCCATAACCGGATCCCAATATTCTGCGGCCCAGCCGCCCGACGTAAAACCACCTGAGCGATCTTCATCGGGCAACCGGACGGCCTGCATGACGCCATCAAGCGTAGTGAAAGTAAGCGCTGCAATGTCTCTCATTTCATCACTTCCGTGAATATAATTGTCGCCAATGATGCGTCATGATCGCCATTCTTACATAGGCATGTCCATCGCCGGAGCCAGTTCGATGGTCCCGCCGATATCGAGATGAGGTGATTTTTGCGTCATGGCAATGGCGGCATCCTGGTTTTCGGCCTGAATGATTGTGATGCCGGACAGCGGATTGGCTCCGCCATCTTCCGTCACGCCGTCAGAGCTGACGGTAATCGATTGACCAACAGGGAGGCCGCGATCTACCACCGCATCACCAAGACCATCCATCCACGCCATCCATTTCTGCATGTGTTGTTGTCCTTCTTCTGGTGTCATTGAAGTTTTGCCGCCGTGATAAGCCAGGATGAATTTCTGCATTTTCGTTCTCCTCTGAGGGTTTGTTGTTTTTCGAACCGCCTTTATTGCGCCAATCTAAATATGTTAAAGAACATTTTTAGAAGTCTTCTATGGTCTCGTGAAACGGAGAGAAATTCAATGCCTTACAGTGCAGAACATAAGCGGCAGACACGGGCCAAGATCGTTGAATCGGCCAGAATCCTTTTTAACCGCCATGGCTTTCAGGATGTCACGATCGACATGGTGATGGAAAATGCAGGGCTTACGCGTGGTGGTTTCTACAATCATTTCAAGACGAAAGAACAGCTCCATCACGCTGCGGTATCCAGCTTTCTTCATGGCCGCGGCGCGCAATGGCGCAAAGATGCGGGTGTCGATCCCAGCTCGCCGGGGGAAGACATGGTCCGCCAGATGATATCCGGATATCTGTCGTCGGAGCATTTGGGCGATATCGATGGACAATGCCCGATGATCGCCTTGCCGTCGGATATCGCACGCTCCAATCCGCAAGTTCAGACGTCCTATCTGCAACTTCTGGAGGCGATGGTTGGACTGTTTGAAAAGGGTCTTGGTGACAAAGGTGATCAAGGACGGCAACGGGCCTTATCGCTCGCCGCGTTGTGTGTAGGCGGCATGGTTATTGCCAAATCGCTGCCCGATTCAGAACTGGCGGAAGAGGTTCGTGCGGCGGCGCAGGACTTTGCCTTAGGTCAGTTGACCAACTAGGATTCAGGATCGCACATGCCTAATTCACGCCCCGGTCTTTCCCCTCCCAATAAGGATCACGCAATTCGCGGCGCAGTATCTTACCGCTAGCGTTGCGCGGTAATTCCGGGATCACATCAACCGATTTCGGTACCTTGAACCCGGCAATCCGCTCACGGGCCCATGAAATCACACTGTCCGCATCTATCTCACCAGCATCGGGCTTGGGAGAGACGACCGCTTTTACCGCTTCGCCCCATTTCTCATCGGGGATACCGATTACTGCGACTTCGTTGACCTGCGGGTGGCCGAAAATCGCGTTCTCAACCTCCGCTGGATAGACATTCTCACCGCCGGAGATGATCATGTCCTTCACCCGGTCCTTTATGTAAAAATAGCCGTCTTCGTCCATGATCGCAGCATCGCCGGTATAGAGCCAGCCATCACTATCCACTGTCTCGGCAGTCTTTTCAGGATTGTTGAAATAATGCAGCATGTTAAGACCAGATCGTGTGGCGATTTCTCCGATTGTACCGGGCAGCACTTCCTGACGCTGCTCATCGACAATTTTCATTTCCACTCCGGGCAGCGGCACGCCGATACCGCGCATCCGCTCGTTGCCATCCGGATCATGATCCTCGGGCGGCAGGATGCATACTGTGCCGGTGGTTTCGGTCATGCCATATTGCTGACAGAATAAAGCCTGTGGCATCGTCTGGATACACTGGCGCAGCAGCTCCAACGGAATCGGCGCAGCACCATAGGTGACCGAGCGGACCGTAGAGAAATCCGTGTC
The DNA here is from genome assembly GCF_059726685.1 of Parasphingorhabdus sp. Taxonomy (NCBI): domain Bacteria; kingdom Pseudomonadati; phylum Pseudomonadota; class Alphaproteobacteria; order Sphingomonadales; family Sphingorhabdaceae; genus Parasphingorhabdus; species Parasphingorhabdus sp. The sequence goes on along the minus strand of NZ_AP041068.1, from coordinate 1,644,417 downwards.
CTTGGCGCGCGGCCAGTTGACCAGCATTTGCAGCGCCGTCGGCACAAGGAAAAACTGGTTCAACCCCTTGTCCACACAATCGAGCACGGTATCCGGATGAAATTCGGGAATGACCATCATGGTGGCGCCATTGTAAAAGGCAATCGGTCCAATGCCCGACCCGGCAATATGCGCGCAAGGCATCACTGCAAGCGTGCTGTCGTCAGGGCCAATGTCAATCCAGGCATGTTCCGGCTTGTTCTCGACGAGCGGGCGCATTTTGAACAGATTGTCGTTGGTCAGCACCGCACCCTTGGGATTGCCGGTGGTGCCAGAGGTGTAGAGTTGCAGTACGCCCTTTGCCGGATCAATGTCGGGCAGCTCGCCGGGTTGGGTTTTGACCAACCACTCGTCGAGCGCCTGCAGCCCGTCTGCCTCTCCGGCAGAGAGTATAGTTTTGACGGTCCCCGCCTGTGCTGCCGCCTGCTTGGCGACCTCGGCAAATTCGGGTTCACAGATCAGCAGCGGCGCCTGTGTATCCTTCAGTACATAGGCCACTTCTGGCGCGGCAAGACGCCACCCAATCGGGGCAATCACCGCACCTGCACGGCTCGCGGCGGCAAAGAGCGTGAAATAAAGTGCGCTGTTCTTGCCCAGCCAGCAGACCCGGTCACCTTCTTTCAAACCGGAGCCTGTGAAGGCCCGCGCATAGTCGGAGACAATCCGGTCAAGCTCCGCATAGGTCACCACCCCCTCGGCATCATCCAGCGCGATATTATCTGGCAGGCGCTCTGCCCAATAGGCGATGGATGATCCCATGCACCGGCGAATTTCTGGCGTTTCGTTTGACATGCCCACTCCTTGGTCTCTTTTGGCAGACGTTAAGCGGTCGCTTAAATCAAGGCAAGAGCGTTGACGTTACGGCAACAGGGTCAGTCGCGTCGATAAATTAGCGACAGGTTATTGGCTGGCATTTCAACGAGGTCGGTACGCGTAAACCCGTTTTTCGTGGCCAGCGTATCCATGTCAGCGACTTCGCGGATACCCCAGCGCAAATTGCGGCTTTTGAGACTGCGGTCAAAGTCGAGATTGCCTTGCGCCGTTGGCGCATCACCGCGAAAATAAGGCCCATAGAGATAGAAGCTGCTGCCTGGCTCCAGCAGGAGGGCTGCCTTCTCAAACAGCCCGATGGACGCCTCCCACGGTGCGATATGAACCATGTTGATGCACAAGATCGCAGAAGGTTTTTCAATGTCCCAACGGAGAGCCAGCGCGTCGAGTTGTAGTGGTGGCAGGACATTGCCTACCCCTGCCCGCTTCGTCCAGCCGGCAATAGAACGGCAACCATCCGGATCGGGATCGCTAGGCTGCCATGTCAGGTCCGGGAATTTCTCACCGAAATAGACCGCATGCTCGCCCGTACCGCTGGCAACTTCCAGCACGGTGCCACTATCCGGCAAGACTTCCTGCAGCACCGCAATGATCGCATCGCGGTTGCGCAGAGTGGCGGGGGCGTGCTTTTCATCCTCCGGGCCAGCCTGATCGCGGAACCATGGGGTGGAATCGCCATCATTTGTCATCAAAGCGCTCCTCGATAGGTTGCCGCCGCCAGATCGCGGCAAGAAAACTGCCAATGACCACATGATAGACCGCTGAGATCGCGCTGGGAACCGGCGCGAGAGCCGCTTGCATAGGATTTGCAAATTGCGCGGCGAAGGCGGACGTCGATGCAAGACTGGAACCCAGACCGCTATTTTGCATACCGACCTCAATACTGATTGTCCGTCGTTCTCCGACACCAAAGCCCAAAGCCCGGGTCAGCATATAACCCAGACCGAACCCGAAAACATGAAGCAGCAGCACGGCCAGCATCAGGATGCCGAAATGTTCCTGTATCAGGGCTTTAGAATTGGCGATGATGGCACCTACGATTAATACGATCACGATGACCGATGCGAGCGGAGAGACTATTGCGATTTTCGCCGTCGCTTTGGGAAAATAGCGATTGAGCAACACGCCGGCGATCACCGGCAACAGCACGATCGAGACCATGTTGATGAACAGGTTCCACTGGTCAATCTCGACAAATTTTCCCGCTAGCCAGCCAGTGAGCAGCGGTGTGGCAACAACGGCAATCAATGTGGAGGCCATGGTCATCGTCACGGACAGCGCGAGATTGGCGTTGGCAAGATAGGCCACAACATTAGATGCCGTACCGCCCGGACAGCAGGATACAAGGATCAGTCCAACCGCCAGTCCGGTTTCCAGGTCCGCCAGCATCGCGATGGCAATCCCGGCAAGCGGCATGACCGTGAATTGTAATACAACGCCCGCTCCCACGCATTTGGGAATACGGCCAATGCGTTTGAAATCGTCAAAGGACAGGGTCAGGCCCATACCCAGCATGATAAACCCCAACATGACGCTGATCAGCGGTTGGCCCAGTGGCCGGAAACGCCCGTCAACCACCCAGAGAAAATGCTCCGGTATGAACCACGCCCAAGCGGTGCCTATGACAGTCCACAGCGCAAACAGGTTTGTTAAGCGCTGTATCATATTGCCCCCAAAACCGGCTGTCAGTCAGCCTTTACTCGGCTGCTTCAGCATATTCCTCCGGTTCTTTCCAGACCAAAATCGGTTTGCGGGCAGCTTGCGTCTCGTCCAGCCGTCGGCGCGGAGCAAAATGCGGCGCGGATTTCAGCAGCTCATCACCAGCCTTGGCCCGCTCTGCCACCGACCGCAGAGCGCCGATAAACTGGTCAATCGCAGCTTTGCTCTCGGTTTCTGTCGGCTCGACCAGCATCGCGCCATGAACCACCAACGGGAAATACATGGTCATCGGATGATAGCCCTCGTCGATCAGGCCCTTGGCGAGATCAAGCGTGGTCAGGCCGTTCGCAAAGCCATTGTCGGAGAATAATGCCTCATGCATGCACGGACCTGACTTGGCGAATGGCGCTTCCAGCACATCCTCCATGCTGCGCAGTACATAGTTCGCATTGAGCACCGCATCCTCGGCCACCTGTTTCAGGCCGTCGGCACCATGGCTGAGCATATAGGTCAATGCCCGCGTGAACATACCCATCTGGCCATGAAAGGCGACCATCCGACCAAAGCTGCTTTCGTGATGGTCTTCGGCAGTTTCCTCTTCGACGAGATGGAAATGACCATCTTCGGTTTTCTCAACAAAAGGCAGAGGCGCGAATGGTTCCAGCGCTTCGGAGAATACCACCGGACCAGAACCTGGTCCACCACCGCCATGCGGGGTGGAGAAGGTCTTGTGCAGATTGATATGCATCGCATCAATGCCAAGATCGCCCGGACGCACACGGCCTACGATTGCGTTGAAGTTGGCGCCGTCACAATAAACCAGACCGCCGGCCGCATGCACCGCATCGGAAATCGCTTTCATATCCGGTTCAAACAGCCCGCAAGTATTGGGATTCGTGATCATCACACCGGCCACATCAGGACCGAGGCGTGCCTTGAGGGCGTCAAGATCAACACGGCCATCGGCATTGGCGGGAATATCCTCCACCTTATAACCTGCAAATGCGGCCGTAGCGGGATTGGTGCCATGGGCGCTTTCAGGCACCAATATGACTTCTCGCGCATCACCGCGGGCTTCGAGCGCCGAACGGATAGCGAGAATGCCGCACAGCTCACCATGCGCACCCGCCTTGGGGCTCATCGCCACTGCTGGCATGCCGGTTAGTTTCTTGAGCCACTCGGCGAGCTGGTAAATGGTTTCGAGCGCACCCTGCACACTGTCTACCGGCTGTAGCGGGTGGATATCCGAAAAGCCCTTGAGCCGTGCCATTTTCTCATTGAGGCGCGGATTATGCTTCATCGTGCAGCTACCCAGCGGGAACAGACCGACATCAATGGCATAGTTCTGGCGACTAAGTCGCGTATAATGGCGCACAGCCTCCGCTTCGGACAGCCCGGGAATGCTGATGGGTTCGTCCCGGTCGAGACCGCCCAGACGACTCTCAGCCGCTGGCGCTGCTGGCAAGTCAACGCCGCTGCGGTCGGGCGATCCGGTCTCGAAAATCAATGGCTCATCAACCATTAGCGCACGATTGCCGGTATGGGTCTTTAGCGCACCTGAATCTGGCGCGATGATATTCTCTTCCTGTTTCGTCGGACGGCCTTCGGTGAGCATGCTCATGCCAATTCTCCTTCCAGCGCAGTCGCCAGCATTTCGACATCCTCGTCGCTCGTCGTCTCTGTCACAGCGACAACAAGCCCGTGGGCCAATCCACTTTCATCCGGATAGAGACGGCCGAGAGACACGCCGGCCAGAATTTTCTGATCCGCCAGCTTGCGGACAATTGGCCGTGTATCTTTATCAAGAACCAATGTGAACTCATTGAAAAAGCTATCATTCAAAAGCGAAATACCCTTGATCTGCGTCAGGCGATCGGCGGCGACAACCGCTTTTTTGTGATTGAGCATCGCGAGGTCACGTAAACCTTTTTCGCCAAGCAATGTCATGTGTGCCGTAAAGGCCAGCGCACAAAGCCCGCTATTGGTGCAGATGTTAGATGTCGCTTTCTCACGGCGAATATGCTGCTCGCGCGTCGACAAGGTCAGCACAAAACCGCGCTTGCCTTCTGCATCGACCGTCTCGCCGCAGAGACGCCCCGGCATCTGCCGCACATATTTCTGTTTGCAACCAAACAGCCCCACATAAGGTCCACCAAATTGCAGGCCAACGCCAAGCGACTGACCTTCGCCAACGACGATATCCGCGTCCATCTGACCTGGCGCCTTGATCGCACCCAGGGCGACAGGTTCCGTCACAACAGCGATCAACAACGCTTTATGATTATGGGCTTTTTCAGCCAGTTCGGACATATCAGCGATGCGTCCCAATATATCGGGATATTGCACAACGACACAGCTGGTATCGTCATCAATCTGGTCGAGCAGATCAGCGCCATCGGTCGTCGCTTCCAACGTCGGCGCTTCGCTCACCAACTGGTCTTTCGTAAAGCGCGCCATCGTCTTAGCCACCGACACATAATGCGGATGCAGGCCAGAAGAGAGAACCGCCTTGCCGCGTTTTGTAATCCGCCGCGCCATGACAATCGCTTCCCAGCAAGCCGTGGAGCCATCATACATGGACGCATTGGCAACATCGACGCCAAATAGCCGCGCAACCTGTGTCTGGAACTCGAACAGGGTCTGCAACGTCCCCTGCGCGATTTCTGGTTGATACGGCGTATAAGCCGTCAGAAACTCGCCACGCTGGATGATGTGATCAACGCTAGCGGGCACATGGTGGCGATAGGCCCCGGCCCCCAGGAAGAACGGCATATCACCGGCGGCCGAGTTATTTTTGGCCAGCTTCTTCATATGCGCTTCGACCGCCATTTCCCCAGCATGCATCGGCAGATCACGGATCGGACCTTCCAGCCGCGCATCCTCTGGCACATCGACGAAAAGGTCGTCGATGCTGCTGGCACCAATTGTCGCCAGCATATCCTGACGGTCATTTGGGGTTAGCGGTAAATAACGCATTTTCTATTCCTCAGTTTCTAGAGTCCGTCGACAAAGGCCTTGTAGGCTTTCTCATCCATCAGATCGTCGAGTTCGGATTTGTCAGACAGCGTGACCCGGAAAAACCAGCCATCTTCTTCGGCGGAGCTGTTGACCAGCGCGGGTTCGTCTTCCAGTGCGTCATTCACTTCGACCACCGTTCCGGAAACCGCGGCATAGACATCGGATGCGGCTTTCACGGACTCGACCACTGCGGCATCATCGCCCTGTGCCAGTTCTGCACCGGTTTCAGGCGTTTCGACAAACACGATGTCACCCAATTGCTCTTGCGCATAATCGGTAATGCCGACGGTCGCGGTCTCACCTTCGACGTCCACCCACTCATGCTCATCCGTATAATATCGGCTCATAGTCTCGTCCTTTTCCCTCTTCTAATCGTCTATAATTTCGGTTTGCGGTGATAGTTATGCGGCACAAAGGGCATGTCAGCGACGGTGCAGGATATCGCTTTGCCGCGTTGTTCCACGGTGATTTCGGTTCCCGTTTCGGCTAGTGCTGTCGGCACATAAGCCATGGCGATAGGTTTCTGCAGCGTCGGAGAGAAACCGCCGCTGGTGACTGCGCCAATGCCATTGCCATCGGTATCAACCACGCTGGCACCTTCACGGATGGGCTGGCGGCCATTCACAAAAAGCCCCACGCGCTTTTTATCGGCCTTGTCCGGATATTGCGCCAATACCCGCTCCGCACCGGCAAAATTTCCCTCTTCCCGCCGTGCCTTGGACAGCGCAAAGTTCAAATTCGCTTCCACCGGAAGGACGTGTGCATCCATATCATGGCCATATAGCGGCAATCCCGCTTCCAGCCGTAGGCTATCGCGGGCCCCCAAACCAATAGGCTTAACCTCTTCCAAGGCACATAAAGCCGCTGCCAGTTTCTCCGCATGTTCCGCGGGAACGCTGATCTCGAAGCCATCTTCGCCGGTATAGCCGGAACGGCTGATGCCCAATGGGATATCACCCCACATAAAGGGTCCAGCTTCCATGAAATACAGGTCTGTCGGCACCGGCCAGCCAGGCTGCATGGGGCTTATGTTCAGCTTCGCCAGCGCCTCGCTCGCTTTCGGCCCCTGCAACGCTAACAATGCGCTATCTTCCATATGACTCAGCGTAACATCGGATGGCAGTTGCGCGTTCAAATAAGCGATGTCGTCATGCTTGGTCGCACCATTGACCACCAAATAAAGATTACGGCCGGTATTGGTCACCATCAGATCGTCCAATATGCCGCCATCCTGCGCTAGCAGCAGCGTATAGCGGATTTTGCCTGCACCCAGGGCAGAGATGTTACCAGGAACAATTGCTTCCAGCGCGTCTGCCGCACCTTCACCATCCAATTGCACCTGCCCCATATGACTGACATCAAATAAACCGGCATTGTCGCGAGTCCACAGATGCTCGGCCATCACACCTTCAAACTGCACCGGCATTTCATAGCCCGCAAAAGGTACCATGCGCGCGCCAAGGCCGCGGTGCCAGCTATCGAGCGGCAGTTTCTTCAATGTCTCGGTTTTATCATCACTCATCAAAAATTCCGCCCATGCATAAGGTACAGCTCACAGCAAAAGCCTGCAAAACTGCCCCCTCTGTCACGGAACCTGAGAGTTTCATGGCACTGAATTAGCGGCCATTTACCCCTTCGGTGGCCCGCCATAGCTTTAGCGACGGTGGGCTCTTTCCAGAGTGCTTGTGAAGCTGATGCGGTCCATCGGCCTGAGAGTTTCCGGGGCGGTTGCTCCTTCGGCGGCCAAGCTTTTTATGGAGTTTGGCGCTCTCCCGCATCGCTTCGTGATCTGTGCCTGCAAGGCGGCAATCAAAAGCAGCCGAAAGCGTGACCGAGCAGGCCTTGGGAGTCAATGATTCGATAGGTCGAAGGGCTGTAAAAAGTTTACGCTATTTCGCGATCCGCCCATTTCCATATCTCATCATTTTCGTAGATATTGTCGCCAGCCGCATCTTCGGTGAGGAGAGCCGCAATCGCTGACGCCACTTCCCGCCCGTCAATCGACCGATAACGCCGCAAGGAACCGTGTAGCAGCCGGTCCATCAGCGGACTGGCAATAATCGCCAGACTTTCGCCCAGCCGCGCATCATCAGTCCGCTCCCCGCGCAATAATCCCGGCCTGATAATATCCAACCGATCAAATTGCTGTGCGCGCATCAACTCTTCGGCCTGCCCTTTGACTTTCAGGTAAAATTGCGAGGCCTGGGCATTTGCCATTGTCGAGGATACTGCAATAAACTGCCTTACCCCCGCAGCCTTGGCGGCTTTCGCAACCGCTCCAACAAGATCGCGGTCAACCGCTGCAAAAGCCTCTTTCGAGCCGGCCTTTTTCATCGTGGAACCAAGACAGGAGACTGTTCGCACGGCTTTGGCATCAGCAATAATATCAGACCATTGCTCGGTAGACGCGACATGGATAGTGGCCGCACCATAGTCGCTGTCAAGCGGCTTACGAACCAGCAAGTGAAGCCCGTCATCGCGTCCATCCGCAATGAGCTTTCGGACAAGCAAGTTGCCGATCAGACCAGTTGCTCCAACAATCAAAACGGGCTCGGCCATCATGTGTCCCCAAAAATCTCACTATGGCTGTTGCTAGCATAGCGATCCGTCATACCGGCCATGAAATCGGCAATATGCCGGATACGGTCCGGTTCCGCCGACGGCAACGCGGCCGCCCAGCTTTCAGGCATCAGATCCGGCTTGTCCCGATAAGCACCGACCAGATCAGCGACAACAACCCGTGCATTGTCCGCCGCCGCCATCTGCTCGGGATGGTTATACAAATTGGCATACATGAATTTTTTGAGCGTCCGCTCTTTTGCAGCCATGTCATCCGAAAAACCGCCAATCATCAAGCCGGCACCGCGCACATCATCAGCTGTTTCTATGCCATGCTCCTTGATCCGTGAGACGGTTGTTTCGATCACATTATTTACCATCAGACCAATTTGATCACGGATAAGTTCCGGAACCAGACGATTCCGCTTAACATCCGGAAAGCGCGCGCAGATATCACTCCAGCGTTCCGCGATGAACGGTAGTGTTAGCAACTGGTCTATGCTCAGCAAGCCTGCCCTGATGCCATCGTCAATATCGTGATTGTCATAAGCGATATCATCCGCAACTGCCGCGATTTGCGCCTCTAGCGACGGCCAGCTGTTCAAATCAAGCGCCATTCCGGCATTGGCTTCGGCCATGGCCCAAGTGGGCTGCGTAATCGGACCATTATGCTTGGCCAGACCTTCGAGCATTTCCCATGTCAGGTTCAAGCCATCCCAGCGCGGATAGGGGCGCTCCAACTTGGTCAATGTTCTTATTGTCTGTGCATTATGATCGAAGCCGCCATGATCGGCCAGTGCTTCTTCCAGCGCGTCCTCTCCGGCATGACCAAAGGGCGGATGACCGATATCATGCGCCAGACACAATGCTTCGGTCAGATCTTCATTAAGCCCCAAAGAGCGCGCAATAGTTCGGCCAATCTGCGCCACTTCCAGACTGTGGGTCAGACGGACGCGAAAATGGTCACCATCAGGAGCGACAAAAACCTGTGTTTTGTGGCGCAATCTGCGAAAGGATATCGAGTGGATGATGCGGTCGCGATCCCGTTGAAAATCATCGCGTGGTCCCCGGATGCTGCCGTCATTGTCAGAACGACCTTCATCATGGCGCCTGCCGCGGCTTTGACGCGGGTCGCTGGCATAGCTCGCGGTCTTTAGCATCAGTTCAGCTTGTTCACTTTCGTACCATCGGCACTGACCCAGGCAAAACCATCGCCGCCGCCTTTACGGAAACCCGCTTCAAACTTTTTTGCTGCTTTCAAATCTTCAAACGGACCGACCACCAGCCGCTTCGTTTTCCCCCATGGCGACGTCCATCCATTGGTAGCAGCGAACAGATCAGCATTTTTCTTTGACATCCGGCGATAGTCATATTTCAGCGCGTTGAGATCGGAACCGGTTGCGATCTGTACCCAATAGCGTTTGGGATGCTCGGGGGGTTTTGGCTTGGCTTCCACCTTCTTCTCGACCGGCTTTGGCTTGGCCGGCGTTATCGCAGCCAGATCTACCGGCACAACCGCCGCTTTCTTCTCAGAATCCGGAATCGCTATGGAACCGATAATGTCAGACAAAGGCCGACGTGGCGTGGCCCCGGACGCACTATCGCCGGGTGTTCCCGACACAATCGGCGATGGTCCTGATGATCCTGCCTTTGCAAGGTCAAAGTTCACCAGCTGGACCGGCTTTTTAGACTTTTCTTCACTCGATTTAGCAGGCGCTTTTGTCCCACCGACATCCACTTTTCTGGCGACGGTTTCTGATACCAAAGGTGCTTTTTTTACAGAACCTCCAACAGCCGTCTCAAATCCAGGAGATGGTGATGACTTGTCTTCCTTCGCCGCACTTTTTGTCACGGGATCATTGGGCCGCGCTACCGCGGGCTTCACTAGCGGCCTCGCGCTCTTTGGTGTTGGCAGGGTATTTTGCGCCAGCACAGTTTTGTCGCCTGCGCCTTTGCGATTGGCGTTCTGCGTCGTTTTCTTGTCGCTACTCTTGGAACCAGGGCGGCGGCGCGGCGATGTATCGGGCATCGCCAGCACTTTTGGTTTTTCAACATCTCGCCCCAACGGTTCACCAACAGGAATCAACCCCGCATCAGCACCATCACCGCCCCGCACAGCGTTACGGGATGCGAAGCGCACTGAAGCGACGTCGACACCGATATTTTCACTGGCCGGGAAATGACCGAAATGTACTGCGGCGGCCTTTTGCGCCGCAGTCAGTTTCGGCATGCGATCGAAAAACGGCTTGATCGCTTTCGCCATTTGTTTCTGCATGGTCTGGCGCGCAATTTTGTTGGCCTCTTTTTCCTGACCGTTCATCGCCAGAATGAAAGCCCGGTTACGCCAAGCATCCCGGTCGCTTTTTTGTAGCAGAGGGTTTAACTGAGCCTCAGCGCCTTCGACATCGCCGCTGATCCCCAGCGAGATCGCATAACGTTTCAACAGCTTGTCACTCCGGCCATGACTTAAAGCCAGCTGATAGTCTTTTTGCGCATCGGCATTTCGCCCGATCAGATCATAAGCAAGACCGCGATCAATCGCGATGTCTTTTGCTGCGATACCATTGGCCGTCGCTTCATCAAAATAGCGGATCGCGCCGAAGGGATTTTGCTCAAGCAACAGAGACCGCGCGAGACCAGCTTTTACGCGGCCACTGCGGGGATAAATTTCGTTTGCTCTGGCCAGAAAGCCGATGGCGGCACGCGTATCACCAAGCTCCAGCGCCGCCAATCCGGCATCTGCCAACGCCGAAGAATCGTTGGAATTGCGGGCGATACGGCGCAGCGCGTCCTGCAGATCAGTGTTGCTGGATTGCGCACTTTTCTGGGCCTGGGCCTGAGTTACAGGCAAGGCGAAACCGGCCAGTGGCAAGGCCGCCAGAATCAAATATTTCGAGATCGTTTTCACCGGTGTATTAAACGATTTGACCGCGCTGAAATCAAGCACAGAAAATAGATTGCAAGGCCAGTCGCCCCCACCAAAAGACAAACCAAAAGGCCGGTCAAGAAACCGAGACCATGGGATGAGTTCAAGGCAGTTACGAGCAACACATTGCTGCCGACGCCCTTACTGGTTGTTCTGGCGGTTCAGGAAGCGTGGAATATCGAGCGGATCGCGTGATTCCTCGTCACCTTCTTCGCCTTCTTCATCGGCTTTATTATTTCCGCGTGTCAGGTTGGACATCCGCTCAAATAATGTACCACCGCCGCTGGCTACCCGAGGTGCTGGCTCAGTAGATGCCGGCGTTTCTTCTTCCACCGGCTGCATGGCATCACCCCCAAGGACCAGCTCTTCCTCTTCCGGTTCGTCATCACTGACCATACCGGGCGTCAGGGACGCGAAAGATGGAGCAGCAGCGGTTTCGTCTTCCAGCTCATCATCATCCGAGTAAGTAGCCGTCGGAGCAGGAGCAATCTCTGGTTCTGGCTCCGGTTCTGGAGCGGGCTCTGGTTCAACGACCATTTCCGCCTCAGAAGTCTCAAGGCTTTCTGCCATGTCAAGAACGGGTTCTTCCTGGGCTTCTGCAACCTCTTCAACTTCAGGCTCTTCCTCTTCTGCAGGAATACTGGATGCGAAGGAAGATGCGGCCGGCGCCGGGCTGCTCATTGCAAAAGACGAAGCTGTCGATGGCGCTGCGACAGAACCGTCGCTGTCAATGCCGGTAGCAACCACAGACACACGGATGCGGCCGTCGAGATTCTCGTTAAACGCGCTGCCCCAGATAATATTGGCATCGGGATCGACCAGCTCGCGAATATGATTGGCCGCTTCATCGACTTCCATCAGGCGCATATCTTCGCCGCCAGTGATTGAAACGATGACGCCCTTCGCGCCTTGCATCGAAACACCATCGAGCAGCGGATTGGCAATGGCTTTTTCGGCGGCTTCCAAAGCACGGCCGTCGCCTTCGGCTTCGCCGGTACCCATCATCGCCTTGCCCATTTCGTGCATCACGGAGCGAACGTCAGCAAAATCGAGGTTGATCAGCCCGGGCATAACCATCAGGTCGGTAATGCCGCGAACGCCTTGCTGAAGCACTTCGTCGGCCAGCAAAAACGCTTCTTTGAAAGTCGTGTTGGGATTGGCGACGAGGAACAGGTTCTGATTGGGGATAATGATCAGAGTATCCACGTTTTTCTGCAGCTCTTCGATACCGGCATTGGCCGATTTCATGCGCCGTGTGCCTTCAAACGTGAACGGCTTGGTAACAACGCCCACCGTCAAAATGCCCTTGTCACGCGCCGCCTTGGCAATAACCGGAGCTGCACCGGTGCCGGTGCCGCCGCCCATACCGGCAGCGATGAAGCACATATGTGCTCCGTCCAGAGCCTTCTCGACAAGCTCGAGCGTTTCTTCCGCTGCCGCCCGTCCGACTTCCGGGCGGGAACCAGCACCAAGACCTTGGGTAATCTCAGGCCCAAGCTGAATGCGCTGTTCTGCAGGAGAGCTGTTGAGCGATTGTGCGTCGGTGTTACTGACGATGAAATCAACGCCTTCCACCTTTGCTGCGATCATATTTGCAATGGCATTGCCGCCCGCACCGCCAACGCCAATAACGGCGATCCGTGGTTTCAACTCTTCCACTTCAGGTGGGCCAATATTGATGCTCATTTTACTGTCTCCCCAGACATAAACTCGATGTGTAACATTTGGGTAACGCTTTGCACAAATTTGATGTTGGAATCACCCCAAAAGTTAATTTTTTTCGTAAATTCTTAAAAATTCCCCCGGATTGCCGACATCAGCCGTCCAATTACCGCAGAACCGGCATATTTGTGGACGTTTTGATGGCTGCTGGAAAGCGATCTGAGGTCGACAGGTTCCTGCGCCGCATAAAGCGCCAGACCCGCCAAACCGGCAAAGCCCGGACCGCTATGGGCATCGGGCAAAGCTGTCAGTCCGGTAGGGCGACCGATCCGCACGGTTTGACCCAGCGCTGATTGCGCATAATCCGCAATGCCTTTCAGCTCCGCACCGCCGCCGGTGAGTACAACCTGCCGTCCGACCGGGCCGGTAAACCCCAGCTCCTTGAGCGTCTTGCCAATCTCACCGATAAGATGGTCCAGCCGCTGACGGATAACACCGATCAGCTGCGCCTTGGTGATGCGGCCATCTTCATCGGCTTCCGGCCCGGTCTGATCCAGTTGCAGATCGATGACATCGTGGTTGTCACGCGGGCTGGTCGTGGCCGACCCGTGGAAACATTTGATCCGCTCGGCCTGTGCTCGCCGCAAGCCAAAGGACGATGCGATATCATCGGTAATATCTGCTGCGCCATAAGGCAGCGTGGCAAGACCAACCAGCATCCCGCCGGCAAATAGCGAGACATTGGTAACCTCTGCCCCTAATTCGACCATCGCAACGCCAAGCTCGCGCTCTTCTTTAGACAGACAGGCTGTGCCTGCAGCAATGGGAGACGCGATTATCGATTTCACGTTGAGATGCGCGCCGCGCACGCTCATGTCGATATTGCGCACCGGCGATGCGTCGGCGAGAATTACGTGGATATCCACGCCCAGACGGTCAGCATGCAGACCCTTGGGCTTCTTTACCCCGGCAAGCCCGTCAATCGTATAGAGCGCAGGCTGTGCGTGCAGAACCATCTTGCCCTGCGGATCGATGCTGTTGCGGCCGGCTTTCAGCAGATGATCAATATCTTCCTGCTCAATCCGGTGCCCCCCCAGTTCTGTTTCCACAGACGTGAGCATGCTGGTCAAGCCACCAGCCGAAAAGCTTACCCAGACATCGTCAATATTGGTTCCGGCAATACGCTCGGCCTGTTCAACCGCGTCGCGGACATCGAGTTCAGTCCGTTCGGTATCGGCAATATAACCGCGCTTCACGCCTTTACTGGCGCGCTGCCCAGTTCCCAGCACGGTGATATCACCATTGTCCATCCGACCAGCGATCATCGCTGTAATCTTGGACGACCCGATATCCAAAGCGGTAAAAATCTTTTCTACCCGTGCTGCCATTTGTCTGTTCCCTTATATCCTTTTTGCTGCCTCATGGTGCCCCCAATCGATAGCGTGTTGTTTAACCCTCTGGTTCCGGCGATGTCTCTACCTTCGGCGGCATCCGGAGATAAGCGCGCTCCGTATCGCGCAAGTCAAAATGCACGACCCCGCGTCCCAACAAGCGATTAACCCCGTCCATCCGGGCAAAGTTTAACAGCGCCGCCGCTGCTGTCTCTTCGCCTTCCGGCAAGGCCAATGTTTCTCCGCTCTCAAATTCCAGGTTCCAGCGGCGATTACCGATCCAGGTCGCGCCTGTCACCATCGGACTAAGTGCCGGTGCAACGTCCAGTAGCTTGGTGAGTTCCGGCACGCGTTTATTGGCTTTTTTGCCCACGATCACGGGCAGGTCCGGCATTTCTTCCGGCTGTATCTGTTGCAACGGATATCCGGTCTGGTCGATCAGGGACAATTTGCCATCTCGCTGCCAAACCGCTGCGGGTTCTCTCTCGACAATCTCGACCACCAACGTGTCGGGCAAGCGGCGTGAGATCCGCGCGTCCTTGATCCAGCCATTGCCCATCAAATCGTCGCGTACCTGATCGATATCGACCAGCATCATGGAACGGTCTTTCTGGGCCAGGGTGATTTCGTAAACTTTCAGTTCATCGATCCGGTTGACACCAGTGACTTCAACCCGCTTCACCTCAAATCCTGCGGCACCGACAGAGGTTGCAATCTGACTACTGATCCGCTCGTTGATACCGGTATAGTGAGCGACACTATAGGCGCCCAACACGAACACGCCGACCAATCCCCAGGTCAGACTTTTCTGTACCTGTGCCTCGGTCACCGGCATGGCGCGGAGGATCTTGTCAAAGATCGACACTTGGCGGACTTTTTTCTTGTTCACCTTGCGGGGTTTACCCTTGGACTTTTTATTTGTCCGCCTGACTGATGCTGCTGTCATAGCGCTTCCCTCACAATCATTTCGACCAGTTCTTCATAGCTTATGCTCATTTGCTTGGCCTGTTCCGGCACAAGACTGAGCGGTGTCATCCCGGGCTGGGTATTGGTCTCCAGTACAAACAAGCCGTCCGCACCCAATTCATCATCCCAGCGATAGTCCGTCCGCGACGTTCCCTTGCAACCCAGAACCTGATGCGCGCGCAACGCATAATCGAGACAAAGTTTTTCAATCTCCGTCGGAATCTCTGCCGGACAGATATGTTCAGTCAGGCCTTCGGTATATTTGGCGTCGTAATCGTAAAAACCGGCTTTGGGTTTCAACTCAGTTACGCATAGTGCCTTGCCGCCAACAACCGCGGTTGTCAGCTCGCGTCCCTTGATAAAGGGTTCGGCGAGCAGTTCGTCAAATTCCTGCCACGGGCCGGATACGTCGCGGCCTATCGGATTGCCGTAATTGCCCTGATCGGTGACGATCGCCACGCCCACGGACGAGCCTTCGTTGACAGGTTTCAACACGTAAGGCCGCGGCAATGGATCAGCTTCAAAAATCTCGGCGCTCTTGACCATCTTGCCTTCCGGCATGGGGATACCGGCTGGTACCAGTTGCTGTTTGGTCAATTCCTTGTCGATGGCAATGACGGAGGTTACCCGGCCACTATGCGTGTAGGGAATCTGCATCAGATCGAGCATGCCCTGCACCGTGCCGTCTTCGCCGGGGCAACCATGTAACGCGTTGAACACGACATCTGGTTTTACCGCGTCCAACACCAACGCCAGATTGCGATCCATGTCGATGCGAGTCACCTTATGGCCATTTTTCTCAAGCGCATCGGCCACGCCGTTACCGCTCATCAGCGAAACCTCGCGTTCGGCTGACCAGCCGCCCATCAATACCGCTACATGGAGTTTATCGCTCATGCTTCGTCCCCCACGCGCTGTATCTCCCATTGCAGGTCCACGCCACTATGATCCTTCACCCGTCGCCGTACTTCTTCCCCCAAAGCCTCGATATCTGACGAGGTCGCTCCGCCGAGATTGAGCAGGAAATTGCAGTGTTTTTCCGATACTTGCGCCTGACCGATTTGCAGGCCGCGGCAACCGGCTTCATCGACCAGTTGCCAGGCTTTGTGGCCTTCGGGGTTTTTGAAGGTCGAACCGCCGGTTTTGGAACGCAGTGGCTGTGATGCTTCACGCTCATCGGCAATGCGTTTCATTTCGGCTCCGATTATTTCCGGATCTCCATCGGTTCCTCGAAGTGTTGCGCTGACCACGATGGCCCCTTCCGGCAATTCAGAATGGCGATAGGTATATCCCATGTCCGCCAGCGCAATGGTTTTCAGCTCGCCAGTTCGCAGGACAACGTCCGCGCTTTCCAATATGTCACAGACTTCCCGGCCA
Source organism: Parasphingorhabdus sp. (assembly GCF_059726685.1). Classification (NCBI taxonomy): domain Bacteria; kingdom Pseudomonadati; phylum Pseudomonadota; class Alphaproteobacteria; order Sphingomonadales; family Sphingorhabdaceae; genus Parasphingorhabdus; species Parasphingorhabdus sp. The sequence continues at coordinate 1,627,989 of NZ_AP041068.1, read as the reverse complement.
TAAGCACCGGCGTTCATCCGGACGGCACCGCCAATTGTGCCCGGAATACCGCGCAAGAATTCCATGCCTGCAATGCCATGATCGCGTGCCATACTGGCAGCGGAAATTCCCGGCGCGCCGGCACCGCAGATCAGTGCATTGTCAATTCCGAACCGTCCCTTGCCGACGGTTTCAATCCCGGCAAACGCCTTGCCCAGACGGATAGTCACACCACGTTTTCCACCATCACGAATGATAAGGTTGGATCCTAGCCCCAAGGGCCAGACGGGAATGGCGGGATCGAGGTCGCGGAGAAATTGCTGCAAGTCTTCCACATCTTTGGGCGCGAACAACCACTCTGCGGGACCGCCGCTTTTGAACCAGACTAGCGGTGCCAGCGGCGCTTCGGCCGTCAGCTTGCCGCGTGTGTCGGGAAGGGCTGTCGCGACCGTCATGACCGTGCGGCCTTTATTCCATCGGCCAAACCGGCCGCCCATTTGGTAATATCACCGGCGCCCAGACAGACAATCATGTCCTTGTCTTCCGCCACCTCGGCAAGTCGCCTCGTCAAATCCGCTTCATCTGCAACGGTTTCGGCAACCCTATGTCCGCGTTTGCGCAAGCCCGCGGCAAGAGCTTCGCTATCCACGCCTTCAATCGGTTCTTCACCGGCAACGAAGACCGGCGTGACATAGACCATGTCAGCGTCATTAAACGCTTGCTGAAAATCTTCCATATGATCGCGCAGCCGGGTGAAGCGATGCGGCTGGACCACCGCGATGACGCGGCCCTCTGCGCCTTCGCGAGCTGCGGAGAGCACGGCGCGGATTTCGACCGGGTGATGGCCGTAATCGTCGATGATCGAAACACCGTCCACTTCACCCACTTTGGTAAAGCGCCGTTTCACGCCGCCAAAATGGTCAAAGCCGCTGGCAATCTGTTCGTCGGTCATCCCCATTTCGAGGCCGACTGCGACCGCTGCAATCGCATTCTCGACATTGTGCCGCCCCGGCATGGGGAGCGTGATGCCGTCAATCGTTCGCGTCTCGCCATCGCGGTCGCGAACCATAACGTCAAAACGATTACCGCCCGGGATTGGCGTGACATTGACACCCTTCACATCGGCCTGCGCGGAAAAACCGTAGGTGATCAGCCGCCGGTCGCGAATGCGCGGCAGGATCGCCTGTACTTCGGGATGATCAAGACACAGGATCGCGGCACCATAAAAGGGCACATTCTCGATAAACTCGACAAAGCTGTCCTTGATCTTATCGAAACTGCCATAATGATCGAGATGTTCGGGGTCGATATTGGTAACAACCGCAATCGTCCCATCGAGACGCAGAAAGCTGCCGTCGCTTTCATCAGCCTCAACGACCATCCACTCACTGTCTCCCAGACGCGCGTTGGAACCATAGCTATTGATGATGCCGCCATTGATCACGGTCGGATCAATTCCGCCAGCATCCAGCATCGCCGCGACCATCGAGGTGGTGGTGGTCTTTCCATGCGTGCCAGCAATCGCGATTGTCCGCTTCAGCCGCATCAGTTCCGCGAGCATTTCCGCCCGCCGGACCAACGGAATGCGGTCTTCCAGTGCCTTTTCCACTTCGGGATTGCCGCGTTTCACGGCGGTAGATGTGACCACCACTGCCGTCCCGACGACGTTCTCGCCATTCTGGCCGATCATCACCTTGATACCCTTGGCGCGCAGCCCTTCGACGATATAGCTTTCGGCTATGTCAGAGCCCTGCACCTGATAGCCAAGATTATGCATGACCTCGGCAATGCCGGACATGCCAATCCCGCCAATGCCGACAAAATGGATTGTTCCAATATCTGTACCAACACCTTTCACTGGACGGTCTCTTTCGGCAGGGCGGTGCTGGCCAGTGCGGGACCTGGATTGGGAGCGATCTGCAGCACGTCTTTTTTGACTTTCAGGGTCTTGGAAAGTGGCGATGTACCAATGCTTTCAACGAGATCAGCAAGGTCGCCTACCGCATCGGGTCGACCGCATTTCCGTGCGAAACGCGCCGCATTTTGAAGTGCATCGGGGCCAAGGGCCATTTTCTGCATCTGCTTGGCCAGTTCCTTGGCCGTAAATTGTGGCTGTGCAATCGCACGTGCACCGCCGGCGGCAACCATCTCGCGGACATTTTGGGTCTGATGGTCATCTGTCGCAATCGGCAGCGGGATAAGGATCGCCGGACGTCCTGCAGTTGTCAGCTCGGCGATGGTCGACGCACCTGCGCGCCCGATTACCAGATGCGACCAACCAAGGCGCTGCGGCAGGTCTGGCAGATAAGTAGCCAGTTCGGCCGGAATATCATGTTCGGCATATTTTTCGCGGACCCGCTCGATGTCCTGCTCGCGACATTGCTGGGTAACCTGCAAACGGCGGCGCAAGTGCATAGGCAATAGCGCCAGACCATCTGGCACGACATCCGAAAGAATGGTTGCCCCCTGACTGCCACCGGTGACCAGCACGCGGAAAATACCTTCCTCCGTAAGTGGTGGATAGGGCTCCTCGCGCAGCGCGATAACCTCTTCACGTACCGGGTTTCCGACCAGATGGACCTTTTCCTCATATTTCGGTTTCAGCTTCAGGATATCGGGATAGGACGTGGCAATCGCATTAACCGAGCGCGCCGCCAACCGATTGACCCGGCCCAGCACGGCATTTTGTTCATGGATGATTGTAGGGATGTTCTTGCGGTTTGCCGCCAACAGCGCCGGAAAGGCCGGATAGCCACCAAAGCCGATAACGGCGGACGGCTCAAACGTATCATAAAGCTGCATCGCCATCTTGCGACCCTTCAGGATCGCGCGCGCGCCCGATAGCCAACCGCGCGGGTCTTTGGTGATCCGACCCGCGGGCAGCACATGCACCTGACCGTCATCAACCATGCCTGGAATTTTCTCGCCGCGCTCATCAGTGATCAGCGCCACACGATGGCCACGCTGGACCAGTTCCTTGCCCAGTGCATAGGCGGGAATCATGTGGCCGCCCGTACCGCCGGCGGCGAGAACATAATGTTTCGTAAAGCTCATTTGGTCACCATCCCATTTGTGACATAAAGTGAGCGATCTAAATAGGGATTTCTGCGTGTAAAGGCCAGCAGCAGTCCAACGCCGAGCGACAGGGCCAGAAAAGAGGAGCCGCCATAGCTGATCAGCGGCAATGTCATACCCTTGGAAGGAAAAAGCTGCAGGTTCACCGCCATATTGATCAGTGCTTGCCCACCAAATTGCGCCGTCAGACCGGCGACGGCGAGGATGATGAAATTATCCTCCTCATCGAGCAGGCGCAGGAATACCCGTACCACAATGGCAAGATAGACCAGCGCGATCGCAACGCACGCGAGCAACCCGAATTCTTCGCCAATGACCGAGAAAATATAATCGGTATGCGCTTCCGGCAGTTTGAACTTCGCGGTACCAAGACCGGGGCCTGTGCCCAGCAGGCCGCCACCGGTCAGTGCCTTGTGCGCCAGCATCACCTGATCAAATTCATCGCCCCCGAAGAGCCAGGTATTGATCCGCTGTGTCGCCACCGGATAGAGAAAATAGGCCCCGACCAATCCGCCGATCCCGCCCATACTGATCGCCGCAATCAGACGCGCCGAGAGGCCTGAGATCATCATCAATACAAACCAGATACCGCAAAAAATCAGTGTTTGGCCAAGATTTGGCTGCATCATCAAGAGCAGGGCAATCACCCCGGTTAGCACGAAAGACAGCGATATTACCGGAAGTGAAGGATCCTTGACCCGCAAGGAAAGCAGCCAGGCCAGCGAAACGGCATAAAAAGGTTTGAGAAACTCTCCCGGCTGGACCGTGGCGAAACCATAGCCGATCCAGCGCTGTGCACCGTTAACCGTCTTTCCGAAAACCGGCACCAGAAACAGCAGAGCAAAGGCGGCCACCCCTGCGATAATCGCAAAGCGCCGCGCCTGTTCCTTGGGTAGCATTGACACCACGAGCATTATGGGAACACCCACTATTACCCAACCGAGCTGACGATAGAAATAGTAAAGCGGGTCAAGCGAAACCGCCGAGGTGCTGTGCTTCAACGCAGATACCGGCGATGCTGCCGCGACGGCGATCAGGCCAATGGCTATCAGCGTCAACATCAACGCCAGCAACACCCGGTCCAGTTCCCAGAACCAGATTGCCAATGGCGAACGGTCACTACGCCCCAGACGTGATTCCAGTTGGAAACGTTTCTTTTTCAGGCCTGCCGCAATTTCCGGCAACGGACCCTTAGAGGTTGTTCCATCGGTCATTCTATACTGCCCCCAGCCGCTGTTCCGATTAGATTATTTTCGATGACACTCTCTACCGCGTTGCGGAAACACTCGCCGCGCGCTTCAAAATCCTTGAACTGGTCGAACGAGGCACAGGCCGGTGATAGCAAAACCACTTCGCCCGGTTTGGCATTGGCTGCTGCATGCTGCACGGCGGTCAGGATCATCTCGCAAGGATCAACGGGCATATGCGGCGCAAGCAATTCACCAAACATCGGCCCGGCATCACCAATTGTGTAAGCCTGGACCACGTTACCAAAATAGGATTCGCACTCTTCAAGACTATCACTCTTGGGCAATCCACCGACGATCCAGTGGATTTTAGGATAGGCGCCAAGTGCCGGGCCGGTAGAAGCCGGGTTGGTTGCCTTGCTGTCATTTACAAACAGCACGCCTTCGGCCTCGGCCATCCGTTCCATCCGGTGCGGCAGGCCCTTGAAACTCGCCAGCGCGGGACGCCATTGGTGTTCCTTTATGCCCAGCACTTCTGCGGCGACCACTGCTGCGACCGCATTTTCCAAATTATGCGGCCCCTGTAAGGATGGCCAGTTCTCCTGCCCTTCCAGAAAGAAAGCACTGCTATCCATAATGTTTTTCACCCGGCCTTCAGCACGAATGAGCTGCAGGGCAAGCTGTGTTTTTTCATCTGTACTGCCGAAAATAGCAACATGGTCCGGGTCCATCATGTCGAACAGGCGCACCTTGGCCGCGGCATAGGCATCATAACTGTCATAGCGATCAAGATGGTCCGGACTGATGTTGAGCAACATCGCCACATCGCAATCCAGGCTGTGTGTCAGATCAATCTGATAGCTGGACAGTTCCAGCACATAGACACCGCCCGCCGCCAAGGGTTCCTGTGAAAGGATCGGTACACCAATATTCCCACCCATATGCGTCGGCAGGGCTGCGCTCTGGATGATATGATGCAAAAGCGCGGTCGTCGTGGACTTCCCGTTAGTGCCTGTAATCCCGACGACACGATGTGGCGGCAGAGACCGCCGTGCCTGCGCGAATAATTCGATATCACCGATAATCTGCACACCGTCATCGGCGGCCTTGTCACGGATCGGGTGGGTGTTCAGCGGCACACCGGGTGACACGACTATCGCATCATAGTCGCTGAGGTCCGCTTCCATAGGATCGGCGATAATGGCCTTGTCATTCGCCGCTTCGCGCAATTCTTCCCGCGCGTCCCATGCCAATATTCTCGCACCGCTGGCGTGCAGTGCGTCAAGTGTCGCCATGCCGGATCGTGCCAGGCCCAAAATGGCATAGCTTTTGTTGGCAAAGGCGGACGAACGCATCATCTGAGTTTGAGTGTTGCGAGGCCGGCCAACGCCAGAACCAGACTGATGATCCAGAAACGGATCACGACAGTGGATTCAGACCAGCCAAGCTGTTCGAAATGGTGATGAATCGGCGCCATGCGAAAAACCCGCTTACCGGTCCGTTTGAAGAAGAAGACCTGAACGATGACCGAGACCGCCTCGAGTACAAAAAGTCCACCGACAATGGCGAGGACAATTTCATGATGGATTGAAACAGCAATCGCACCGAGCGCCCCGCCAAGGGCCAGGCTGCCGGTATCGCCCATAAACACGGCAGCTGGCGGTGCGTTAAACCAGAGAAACGCCAGACAGGCTCCGATGATACAGGCACAGAAAATGGCGAGCTCACCCGCACCTGCTACAAAAGGAATACCGAGATATTCCGAGAAAACCGCGTTGCCCGACATGTATACGAGAATCAAAAAGGTCGCACTTGCAATCGCCACCGGCATCGTCGCCAGACCATCAAGCCCGTCGGTCAGATTCACCGCATTGCCCGAGCCGACGATGACAAACATGGCAAAGGGGAAATAGAACCACCCGAGATTGACCTGCACATCGTTGAAAAACGGAACATAGAGATTGGTGCCAACCTGTTGAACAATGATCCAGGTTGCAAAACCGGCAACGACGAATTCCATCAACAACCGGACTCGCCCGGGAACACCTTTGTGACTGGCTTTGCTGACTTTGTCGTAGTCATCCATGAAGCCTATCGCTCCGAAACCCAGCGTCACAAAGATACAGACCCAGACAAAAATATTGCTCAGGTCCATCCAAAGCAAAGTGGAGATAACTACCGAAAGCAAAATCATCAGGCCGCCCATGGTCGGCGTGCCTGCTTTTTTGAGATGCGTAATCGGCCCGTCCTCACGGATAGGCTGACCCTTGCCCTGTTTCATCCGCAGCATGTTGATGAATCTTGGTCCAATCAGCATGCCAATGAACAGCGCGGTTGCAACCGCTGCGCCTGAACGGAAACTCAAATAGCGAAAGACATTGAATAGGCCTTCAAATTCAAGCCATTGTGCCAATAGATAAAACATTAAAACTCCCCGCTCACCAAAGCCGATACGACCTTGGAAAGCCCCAGATAATTTGACCCCTTGATAAGAAGGATGTCTTCGTCACTGATTTCCCCTGCGACTGCAGCCAGCGCTTCCGAAGAACCCGCGACATGAGATATTTTGAGAGCGTGATCAAGTTTTTCCGACGATAATTGTTCCAGCCGAGCTTGCGCATGGGCCATCTCGTCGCCAACCAATATGACGGCCTGTGCACCAGAGGCGATGATGTCTTCGGCCAGCGCCTCGTGATATGCTTGCGCTTTGTCTCCCAGCTCGCCCATTGCGCCCAGAATGATGATTTTTTTGCCACCACAATTTTCGCGCGCCAACTGCCCCAAAGTGGCTTTCATCGACACGGGATTCGCATTGTAACTTTCGTCAATCAACAGCGCTCGCCCGCCATTTTTAAGTTCAATCTGATGGCGTCTGCCGCGACCATCAAGGCCCTGTAGCTCTGCCAGTGCCAGACCAGCCGCCGCCAGATCGCCGCCGACTGCACGAACCGCTGCCAATATGGCGAGCGCATTGGACACCCAGTGCTTGCCCGGTTCTGCAACCGTGAAACACAGGCTGCGATCCCCGTCACCATCGTCGCGAAAACTGGCTGTTACCAGCGAGCCGCCGCCTTGGGCCGGGACAACATCTATGGCTCGCACATCGGACTGTTCATCAAAGCCAAAAGTCACGATCTTCTTGGTGCAACGCAGGGCAGCTTTACGAAGCCGCTCATAATGATCGCTATCGCGGGGAATGACGGCAGTCCCCTCGTGGGTCAAACCCTGGAAAATTTCGGCCTTGGCATCGGCTATCGCTTCCACACCGGAAAAGTGCCCAATATGGGCTGGCGCAATCGCGGTGATGATCGCAACATCGGGCCGCACCAAACGCGTGAGCTGCGACAGTTCACCCGCATGGTTCATACCCATTTCAAAAACTCCATATTGGCATTCCGCCGGCATACGCGACAGGCTCAGCGGAACGCCAACATGGTTATTGTAGCTTTTCACCGACCGATGGGACTTTCCCATGGACGCACGGTTCAAGGCTGCAAAAAGGGCTTCTTTGGTGCCGGTCTTGCCGACCGACCCCGTAACTCCAATAATCTTCGCATCGGTGCGGGCCCGCGATGCGATGGCCAGATCGTTTAGCGCCTTCGTGGTGTCTGGTACCAATATGTGAGGGCCGTCGACCGGCTGACTGACGACCGCGCCCGCTCCGCCAGCCGCATAGATATCGTCAACATAAAGATGCCCGTCACTCTGCTCGCCTTTCAGCGCAAAGAACAGGTCGCCCGGCCCAATTTCACGGGAATCAAATGCCACGCCGTTGACTTCAAAATCAGCGCTAGCCTGTCCGCCGATCGCTTCGGCAATAGCAGAAGATTTCCACAGGGTGGTCATGCCGTCGCCTCCGATTGCGGCGCGCCATTGCCTTCATTGCTGTCTTCGCGGGCACATTCCCGGGCGACTTCGACATCATCAAACGGAATGACGCGATCGCCAATGATCTGACCCTGTTCGTGTCCCTTGCCAGCCAATAATATGATATCATCGGCTCCCGCTAGCCCAATGGCATGTGCGATGGCTGCACGCCGGTCGCCTACTTCCTGGGCACCCGGTGCACCCGCCATGATATCAGCCCGGATGGTGGCGGGATCCTCACCACGCGGATTATCATCAGTCACGATGGCAATCTCGGACAGTTCCGCTGCCACCTCACCCATTTCAGGCCGCTTTCCTTTGTCTCGATCACCGCCAGCCCCGAAAATCGTAATCAACTTCCCTTTGACATGGGGCCGCAGTGCATCAATTGCGGCACGCAAACCATCAGGCGTGTGAGCATAATCAACGTAAACAGGTGCACCGATTTTCGTAATGACAGCGCGTTCCAGCCGGCCCCGCACTGGCTGAACCCGCTGGAGATGGTCAACCACATCGTCTATTGTTCCACCGGTGGACAGAATGACACCTGCGGCGCACAACACATTGGCCGCTTGATAGGCACCGATCAGTGGCAGCGATATGCGGTGTGTATTTCCCTGCGCCTTCACCATCAACACCTGGCCCAATTGGGTTGGCGTGCGTGACAAGAGGCGCAGCGATGTGCCTTGTTCGCCAACGGTGAAGAGGTTCAGCCCGCGATCCATAGCACGCTTGATAACCGGAGCTGACCACTCATCATCCGCCCAGATAACTGCCGTACCAGCGTCCTGCACGACCTCGTCAAACAGCCGCATCTTGGCTTCGAAATAACTATCCATATCGCCATGATAGTCTAGGTGATCGCGGCTGAGATTAGTGAACACGCCGACATGCACAGGCAAACCTTCGGTGCGATATTGTGACAGGCCATGACTGGACGCTTCGAATATCGCATGACTAACACCCTCGCGGGCCAGGCCGGACATGTTGGACAGAAAAGTCACGATGTCGGGCGTCGTCAGCCCGGTCTTGACCTGTTCATCAGCTGTCGTGACCCCCAGCGTGCCGATCGACGCACTGTTCAAACCGGCCATACGCCATAGCTGACGGGTCATTTCCGCAGTAGATGTCTTGCCGTTCGTCCCGGTGACCGCTGCAACATATTGCGGTGTCGGGGTAAAGTAACGGGCCGCAATCAATGCAAAAACACGTCGCGGTTCTTCTGCAGCAATATGGACAGCGCCTTCAACCTGAGCATCAGGATGCGCCACAATGGCTAGCGCACCGGCAGAGACTGCATCTTCGATAAAATCCTCGCCGTTGACCTTGGTGCCTTGAAAGGCCCCGAATATATTTCCCGGCGCAATCTTGCGATGGTCAATCGCAAAACCGGTGACATGAGCCTCACCTTCTTCGCTTTCCAATGCCGCGTCATTCAGCCCGGCGATAAGAGCAGATAATTTCATCGCCTATCCTTTCGGCGACCAGAGAAGCGGTGTTAGCTCCGATACATCAACATCGCGGTGTTCATCCGGGACGACGCCCAGCATTGGCCCAATTCGTGGAACGACCTTGCGTACAACGGGCGCTGCGGTCCAGCCAGCAGTTCGCTGGAACCCGGTTTCTGCATTACCCTTGGGTTCATCCAGCATGGCAATCACGACATAGCGCGGATTATCCATCGGGAAGGCGGCCGCAAATGTCGAAACAAGTGATGTCTTGTTGTAGCCGCCGTTGGACGGTTTTTCTGCAGACCCCGTCTTGCCGCCAATCCGGTAACCCGGCGCATCGGCTTTGCGGCCCGTTCCGTTTGACACGATCATCCGCAGCAATTGCCGCATCCGTGCACTGGTCGCCGCCTTGAACACGCGGCGGCCCTCGGCCTCCTCGCCAGGCTCAACTTTCAGCAATGTCGCTGGCCGCCAGATACCGCCATTGACCAGGGCAGCATAGGAACTCGCCAAGTGTAGAGGGGTCACCGCGATACCGTGACCATAGGCCACCGTCATGTTAGTCACCCGTCCCCAACGCTGTGGCCAGAGCGGCTTTCCACGCTCTGCCAGCTCGATATGGGGTCGTTCGTCAAAACCGAGCCGCCGGATCATATGCTCCATGCGCTCCTTACCCAGATTGTCGGCCAGTCGAGCGGTCACGATATTGGAACTATGCACCAACGTTTCGGGGACGTTGAGGTAGCGGTTTTGGCCATGATCATCCTTGATCTTAAAGCCCGCAACCTTAATCGGTTCTGTAGCATTATAACGCACTGCCAAATCGGTGACCGTTCCGGCATCAAGCGCAGCAGCGACCGTCAGTGGTTTGAAAGTCGACCCCAGCTCAAACACGCTCTGTGTCACTTCATTGTTCTGATATTTCATCGTCGCTTTGCGGATCTTGTTCGGATCAAATACCGGCAAGGAAGCAAGCGCCATCACCTCTCCGGTGTGGACATCAAGGACGATACCCGCAGCGCCGCGCGCTTCGTGAGCTGTCATTGCGACCATCAACTCACTTTCGAGAGCCGCCTGAACCCGGCTATCAATCGACAATGCAGCCGGCTTGCCGCGAAGGCTTTCGTCCTTCAAGCGGTCATTAAGCGCACGCTCCATACCCATAACGCCTTCGCTATCGGCATTGACATAACCCAGGACATGAGCCGCCAAGTCCCGCTGAGGATAAAGCCGTTCATTCTCTCGTGGAAATTCGATGCCGATCTCGCCAAGTGCATGAACCTGCCGCACTTCATGGGGCAGCGCGCGGCGGCGAAGGTAAGTCGGCCGAGAGCCCTTTAGCTTGGAAAGAAATTCTGCCGCTGTCGTATCAGGAAACAGATCAGCCAGTTGGCGCGCCAGCAATTCCTTGTCACCCAAAACCCGTTCCGGCACCACGCGGATGGCGTAGCCCTTCATCGTACGGGCCAACGGAACACCGTTGCGATCCACAATATCACCACGCGCCGGAACAAAGGCCGAGCTCGACATGCGTGTCGGTTTGGCGTCCTCCAATATACTAAAGCTGATCAGGCGTCCGACAATGATCGTAAAAATCGCCAGAAATACGAGCAGCAACACCATCAAACGAAAGTGGGCGCTGGCTGCTACCTCCTTACTCTTCCCGGAAAACTGCATCTTTCTGCTGCTTGCCAGAAGAGTGGTCATTGAGCGCGGCTCCCCGCTTGTTCGGTATCCGCCCTTGCCGCCAGCTGTTTGATCAACCCGTCATCGAGCAGCTTGTCCTCCATATCAGCGACGCGCGCGGTTTTTGTCTCGCGCAATTCAGCCGCCGTGGGCTCTTCTCCGATATTGTCATCTTCCCCGTTTATCGCGACGGGTGACGCATCATTGCTCTCGCTATCGCGCACCTTGGCTGATGCCGTTGGAAAGACCGAACCAATTATACCCGCTGGCGGAACCTTGTCCATCGTGCTGATAACGGCCACTTTAACCGGCTTGCGCAAGTCCTTGCCACCCAGATTGGCGAGCGCCCGCTCCCCGTCCAGATATTGCGAGGCGTTGGGAGACACATAACCATATTCCAGTTTGTTCCAGTGCTCCAGCTGCCGCAGATTGGCGCGCGCACTAAACTCCGTTTCCAGATAGCGGATCTCTTTTTTGACCGACACAATCTTGCTGTCGGTCCGCGCAAGATCACTGCGCAAAGTGGCCACGCTGAGAGACAAGGGATAGAGCAGGATCGCGACGAGAAAAACTAGCGCCAGCCACCCGATACCTTCAAGACGTTTCACTGCCAGTTTCATTGAACGCCTCCCGTCTTCGCATGGCTTGGTGCATCGGAACGCACCGCTGATCTGAGGGTGGCGGAGCGGGCTCGGGGATTAGAGACCTGCTCCGCCCCGGCCGGACGCACCAGTTTGGCTGGTTTATGAAAGGTGGGTGCCGGCCGTGTTTCGGAAACTTGGGGTAGATGGCGTGAACCAGCGGATTTTTGACCGCTGCGGTCACGCAGGAAATTTTTAACGATACGATCTTCAAGGCTGTGAAAGGTCACGATGGCAAGACGGCCACCTGGTTTCAGCAGTCGCTCCGCGGCGACCAGGCCATCTTCCAGTTCGCCAAGCTCGCGGTTGATATGGATGCGAATGGCCTGAAAGGTCCGGGTCGCCGGGTCTTTCTTGTCGCCGGGTTTCTGACCCAGAGCCTTGCGAACGACATTGGCCAGCTCGGAAGTGCGGGTCAGTGGGCGCGCATTGACTATCGCCTTGGCAATCTTGCGCGAACGCCGTTCTTCGCCATAGCGATAGATGACATCGGCAATTTCTTCTTCATCCGCTTCGTTCAAAAAGTCTGCAGCGCTAGGGCCATCTTGCGACATGCGCATGTCGAGTGGACCGTCTTTCTGGAAAGAAAATCCGCGCTCTGCCTGATCCAGTTGCATTGACGAGACACCGATGTCCAGTGTGACGCCGTCAATATCTTCGCCTTCCAAGACATCCGCCATTTGCGAATAATAGCCATGGTGCAAAACCAGCTGGCCGTCAGAGGCTTCGACCAATGATGCTCCGCCAGCAATGGCATCAGGATCCTGATCAAAGCCATGTACTTTTGCGCCAGCAGCAATCAGCGCCATGCTGTATCCGCCGGCACCGAACGTGCCATCGACATGCGTTTCGCCCGGGGTAATGGCGAGCGCATCGATGACTTCGTCAAGCAGGACGGGAATATGGGGCTTGGTCTGGGACATCGCTTCATTTGGGGTCATTTCTTTTTCCCCAATTCGCTGAGATGAAATTCCACTAGACGCTTGTCCACTGGCACATCGTTGGTTGTGTCGAGCAGCGCCTGTGGCGCCCAAAGGCAAAATGTTTTGCCGATACCGTGAAAGAGGACATTGTCTTTCAGGCCGCCAATCGCTTGCAACATAGGCGGTAGAACAAAGCGGCCGCTCGCGTCGAAGCTGAGCTCCTGCAGGGTCGAGAATTTACGAGCGCCAGCGGCATCGCGGTCATAAGGTTCAGAACGCGCAATGGCGATTTCTTCTTCCTTGTCGATTTCCGCGAGCATATCGATTTTGCGGCTGAGGCCAAAACCGACCAGACAGTCCCATTTTTCATGTTTGCCAAGACACAGAAAGCGGCCGTCGCTGCTGGCGATCAGGTCTTTGCGCAGGAACGCAGGAACGGACAGGCGACCTTTGTCGTCTATCGTGGAAATTCCCGATCCTGAATAAGCGTAATTGCCTGACACAGCCTCAATCCCTCAACACTATCGAAAGGCAAATCTTTCCCGTGTGGAGAAGCGCGCAGCCAACCACTCCCGAAACACCAGAATTCCGGACAGGAAATTTACCCCGATAACGGAACAGGGTTAACAGGGGAGAGCTAGGGATGGAAGGGGATTTTGCGGGATTTTGCGGGAATTTACGGAGTATTTTCTCTATCTATTTGATTTAATTGATTTTTATTTTACCCCCCTTTCGGTAGACGTCGCAAAAACTCGGATTAGTTGTTGGAAACACGGCAAATAAGTGGACTTCAGAGCAGGTGCCAAGCCAGAATCGAGTCTATTTTTGCAAATCAGCGATCAAACTGTCCGTCAAATCCCGTGCATCGCCCGTGTCGTCCCCGGTTTCATTTGACCACAGGGCATCGTTCAGAAAATCTGCGTCAGCGACGATAATCACTGCCCCCTTGCCGACAGAACAGCGTGCCATCACATTGCCAGCGCTGAACGCACAGTCGGCATGACTGTCTTCACGCTCTGCCGCGGCCTTGAAAGTCCCGATACCGACAGTTGATATTCTGGCATCGGGAAATTCGAGTTCCACGCCGCCCGCTCCATCACCATCAGGTGCCAGCAATTCCAGGCCCCAGTGCCCCAGCAAAGGGGATAGTAAACCGGACGTCAGTGGTCTGCGCCTGTCACCAATGGGAAATTCCGTGTGCCAGACCAGCATGGGATCGGTCAGGATAATCGCCTTGCCACCTGCCCGCACCCAGGCGTCAACCGCAGCGATGTCGGCCGGGTCCATTGCAGGTGGCTGCGCCAGCAAGATCAGATCGGTATCGGAATTTTCCAGCCCGGCAAAACTGTCCACTGCGGTCATATCATGTTGCTGCTGCCAATGCGCATAAATCGGGGCCGGAGACGCTTCGCCGGAAACGATGCTTGTCATGGATGCGCCCTCGCCCCAGACAATCGGCAGACTGGTCATCAGCTGGATCTTGGCGGGGGCAGAATTCTCGTTCTGCAAATTGGTAGCTGCCGGACTACACTGCGAAAACAGCCCCATGATTGCTGCGAGGGCCAAACACAAAGCAGTAACCCGCACCAATGACTATCGCTCCTGGTCCATAGGCGCTTCCAGCTTGGGATCGGGTTCCAGGTCAGGAACGACCTGCGCCCGGGAACCCGGTACGGTCGGCACAGGCTGAACCACCTCGTCTTCCGGCACCGGCGCCGGGGTAATACCCAGTTCCGCCAGTGGTTCGGCCGGAGCAGGTGCCGGCACAGGTGCAACTTCCTGCACTAGTTCCCTTGACCTGTCAGCCGCTTCAGCTTGAATTTCCTCAATTGCGGATTGTTCATCGCTGGCGCGCTGCAAGACAAAATTGGCAACGCTGACAAGCAAAAGGACAGCCACCAAACCTACAACACCCACCTGGATACGCTGAACCGTATCTTGTCGGTTAGCAGTTTCTTTCTGTTCCTCACTCATCATCTTCAAGCCACGGAAAAACCGGCAATCCTTTCTCTCTTAGCCAATTGGCATTGTAGAGCGAGGACAGATAGCGAAAACCGGTGTCGCACAATATCGTGGCGACCTTGCTACCAGGACCAAGCTCTTTGCCAAGGGCAATAGCACCAGCTACATTAATCCCGGATGAGAGACCGAGGCAAAGTCCTTCTTCCTGCAACAGCCGCTCGACCCATTTCATCCCTTCTTCATCGCTGATCCGATATTGCGTATCAATCGGCGCGTCTTCCAGATTGCCTGTGATCCGTCCCTGCCCAATCCCTTCTGCAACACTGCTGCCTTCGGATTTCAATTCACCATGCGCATAATAGTTGTACAGGGCCGCACCGTGTGGATCAGCTAGTCCGATCTTCACTTTCTCATTCTTGGCTTTCAGGCCCATGCCGACACCAGCGATCGTCCCGCCGGTCCCCGCTGCGCAAACAAAGCCATCGACATCGCCATCGAGCTGTTCCCAGATTTCTTCAGCGGTCGTTTCAATATGCGCACGGCGGTTAGCGACATTGTCAAACTGGTTTGCCCAAACCGCGCCTTCTGTTTCTTCGGCAAGGCGGCGACTTGTATGAACAAAATGCCCAGGATTGGCATAAGGCGCCGCAGGCACCAGAACCAACCTGGCTCCCAACGCGCGAAGCGTGTCCATCTTTTCCCGGCTTTGAGTCTCCGGCATGACGATTGTTGTCTTGTAACCTTTGGCATTGGCAACGAGCGCGATTCCAATCCCGGTATTGCCAGCGGTACCTTCCACGATCATGCCACCGGGCTTCAACAGCCCGCGTTCCTCGGCATCCTGCACGATGAACAAAGCGGCACGGTCTTTTACCGACGCGCCGGGGTTGGCGAATTCGCATTTGCCGTAGATGTCGCATCCTGCCTCCGCGCTGGGGCCAGCAAGATGAACGAGCGGAGTGTTACCGATCAGGTCGAGCGTTTCATTCACTATATTCATGCGACCTTCCATAGTCCGCGTTGTCAATGGCGACAAGCGCGGACAATTTGGCATGGCAAAAGAGGAACTTTAAAGGAGCCCTGTTTTCAATCAGGTCGTTCAGCCAGCAAGGCGCGCACCAGCGGCTGCAGATTCTCGTCATAGCGGGCGAGCATCACATGCTCTTCGGCCGTCTCGAAATGACTGACGAGCTGTTTGCCATTCCACCAGTGCAGTGCAATGGCCGGCGGGTCCGCGACAATCATATTGCGACCATCAGGGTTTTCAGGATCAATCGGTTCCAGGTCAAACGCAACCTGCGGTGCGGTGGACGCACAAATCGAAAGACTTGTACCTTCAAAAGACGTCGAAATATTCCGGTGCAGGTGGCCAGTAATCATACCCTTGATCTGGTCATGTCCTGCGATCGTTTTGGCCAGCACCGACACCCATGGCTCACGCGGATCGGTATTCATCCATGCAATGCCCGATTCCACAGGAGGATGATGCATGATGAGCAAAGTCGGTTTGTCCTGTTTCTCGGCCAGTCTTTCGGTCAACCACCGCGCCCGAACTTCGCAAAAGGCGCCCCCGTGACGCCCCTCTTCCAGCGTATCCAGAAACAGCAAACGCAGCGGGCCATCATCAATCTCATATTGGACAAAGCCATCTGCTGAGGGCACGTCGGGAAACTGTTTTTGGAACGGGCCGCGCAGGTCATGATTGCCCAGACACATATAAACAGGAAACGGCAGGTCGGAAAAAGCCTGTTCCAGTCGCATATAGCTATCCTGATCACCGCGATCCACTAGGTCGCCCGTAGCCAATAAAGCGTCAGGTCGCGGTGTCATCTCGCACAGGACCTTGAGCGCCTGATCGAGGCGCTTGCGGTTAAATTCCGACGGATTATCTGGGTCAAAACCGAGATGGATATCCGTTACCTGCGCCAAGATCATGGGCGCTTCCTCTCTGTTATGTCGCCGCTAACGACTGGCAATCTTCTGCTTTCTTATCTTAACTGTCAGCTTGTCGGAAGGCTTAAGCGCCTCATTATCATTCGCCACCTTGTCAGGTTTTTTCCGTTTGTCCTTCTGCTGCTCCTTGATCAGCCAGGGCGCGCCGTCATCGGCATGGTAATCATGACACATGGCGCAGCTCGATGGAACATCGGAGCTTTTCTGGAACTCACCGCCATGACATTCACGGCAGGTTTTGATGCCGGGCAACAGCAGGTCGCGCGCATTGTCCGATGTCGTCGCTGCGTGGCAGGAGGTGCAATCCTCGTCATTATGCGCTTCATGGCTAAACCAGCCCTTGTGCATATAACGATCAGTCTGCGTTACCGGCTTGATACCATAGTCAACCCGTCCGCGCGCCGTCGGTGGCGTGACGCCATGGCAATCGAAACAGGCGCCGCCGCGTGAAAATACCTGCTGGATCGCTAAGTTTGCGCGGCTTGGTCGGAACTGGACAGCACGCGCATAATCGCTTGCCACCCTATTGTCATTTTCTGCACCCGGACGTCGCCGCTTCATACCACCAAGATTAATTGGCCGCGAAGGATCGGTGGACCGGTAATAGGCGCGCAGGTCCGCCCGCACCATATCCGGTTCGCCGTGGCGCAGCGTTCGCACCGTGTTGCCAATCTCCTCGAAGGCAAGACTGTGGCACATCGCGCAGTCTTCCTCCATGTCCACGGGCTCAAACCGAACACCGTTCGAATCAGGCGTATGGCAGTCTGCACAGACCAGCGAATCGCCAAAACCAAATTTCGCCGACAGCCGCCGCCCCATTTGCGCGACCCCGCCGGTTTTTGACATATGCACATCATGCGGGAATTTCAGACCATTATATTCAGTGGGCTTGTCATCGAGTGAAACCCGCATGCGAGGTGGATTTTTGCCGCCAGGCTGGACCAGCAAAGCAGGACGAAACTGCGGGTGTGAAATCCCGAAATCCGACGCATTTTCAAGCTCTGTATCGGTCAAACGCCCGTCCATTCCCTCGTGACAATCCGCGCAGAATTTTTGCGCAGTAGGCTCCATAGCACCTGCCCCTTCATGCTCGGTGTGACATTCGACACACCTGCCGGGTGGTTTGTTAAAGGCCGAGGCAAAAGCCGCGCCGACTTTTTCAAATCCTTCGGGTTCTCCCATGGCAGTGAGCAGGCGGTCTTTCTTGGCATGATCATGCGCATCATCTTCATGGCAGTTGAGACAGGTTTTATCTGTCACCGTCACAAAGGCATCGACGTGGCAGGCCTGGCAATCGCCTTCCAGGCTATGATGCGCGTCACTGAGCGCACCGGATGACCACATCGTGTCAGCATGAAAACCCTCAGGCCGCTCTTCGACGCCGCGATAAGTGGCCCATGTGTAGATTGGCCAGATCAGGAATGCGGCAAGCATAAGTCCTACAAAACCCCACGCGCTGATCCGCTTCCCCGGCAAAAGGCCTTTCAAGGTATATAGCGCGCCCTCTTCCCTCTCTTGTGCGGAATCCGAAAGCGCTTCGACCCGTTTGACGGTCAGGGTCACACCTTCTTCGCCTTGGCTGACCGCTATGACATGGCCGCCAAAACCAATTTCAGCACCGGCACCAGGATCAATGGTTGCCGACATCTGGTCGCGGCCATCAACCGAGAATTTCTGGCCCGAGATACTTTCAATCTCAATCTGGCCGTCTTCAAGCTGGCGAATGACCGCATGGTCTGGGTTGACGGCAAGGTCAGGCAGATGGATCGCATTTGCCGTGTTACGGCCGATCCCGATTTCAGCATCCGTGAACGGATTGGAACGGATAATTTCACGCCCATCAGCGGTGACAGCAATCTGGCGAACGATAAAGGTCATCAGTCTATCTCCCGCCTACCAGTAAAAGAAAACGCTAATGATATGCGCCGATAGCGACGCGATCAGCGCGAAGGTCATGGGCACATGGATGAACAACCAGACCTGCAGCAGCGCTTTCAGCCGAAGATGACGGCGGACGCGGGCGAGCGTCGCTTCCTTTTTCTCAAGCAGCGCATCAACCTTGTCGAGCGGATCATCCCCGCCCATGCGAGGCTGATATGCGCGTTCCCGCCGTAAATCAGCCTGCGCAGCGCGGGTAGCGCAATTGGGATATTTTCCGGAAACCCGTTTCAGAAAACCTCCACCGAAGGGATCCTGCTCCAGCGATTGCAGCACCAGCGCTGCGTGCTCCGCCGACAGGGGCTGGGCCGCTTCATGCAATTGCCGGTCTAGCGAGCGCAGGCTTTCCAGCATCTGCGTCTCGGTCATCTCGTCGCGATTGTTCGACAGCGCCTGCGGGATGGTCGCGTAGAAATAGATACCGACAATACCGGAGATGATCACGATCATCATGAAGGCATAGGCGGCGGTGTGAATGTTCCAGCCAAACTGGAAACCGGTGTGCAATGTGCCGATCACAATCAGGCTGAGGCCGAGATAGATATGCGCCGAGGTCCAGGCCTTGAGCGACCATTTACCCGGCGTCATTGCCCTCTTGCGGACACCAAGCATGGTCAGCCACAGGATCAGTCCGGCTCCGATTGTGCCGAGCGTATAACCATACCAGCTGCCGCCATTATGACGCGGCGAGACGTCGATGAAGAGATAGCTGACAATGGATAGCAGCATGATGAAAGAGGCAATTTTCAGCCATTTATAACCCGCATGTTTAAGGAAGCCGTCATGCATGGCGACTTTCTTTTTCGCGACATCACCGGGAACAGGGACAGAGGCCATTATGCGTCCTCCTGCTCTAGCTTGGCGACGGTGAGGAACTCCTCAGGCGCGACACGGATCGCGGCCCCCGTGGGACAGGCACGGACACAGGCCGGGCCGCCGTTGATGCCGGCGCACATATCGCATTTGATCGCTTTTTTCGGTTTCTCGACTTCGGGATCGCTATTTGCTGCGGCCCATTGCTTGTCGGGCTCACCGGGGCCGGGCCCGCTACCGAAGAACAGCCAGCTCAGCAGGCCCGGTTTCTTGGGCGGCACCTTGTCCATGCGGATCACGCCATAAGGGCAATAGCGCTGGCAATTGCCGCAGCCGATGCAGGTGTCGTCGATAAATACTTCACCGTCCGGACCGCGATGGATCGCATCAGGCGGGCAATCGGACATGCAGTGCGGATGCTCGCAGTGCCGGCAGCTGGTCGGGACGTGCAGATGCGCATAGGTCCGGCCCGCTTCACGGTCGAGGCGGGACAAACCTTCATGGCTGTCGGCGCAGGCCTTTTCACAATTGTCACAGCCGACACAGAGATTCTCGTCGATCAGCAGCACGTCAGTCGCTTCACCGATACCATTGTCGACCAGGAAATTGGCGACGCCGGAATAATAATCCACCACCCCGGAGAAGCTATCCTTCTTGGCTTCGACAAAAGCGTTGATATCCTGCCTTGCGGCCATTTCCTGCTTGGCCTTGCGCATCAGGTCGGGATGCTTGTCGAGCACCTTCTTGAAGGCATCGCCATTGATCTTGATAACTTCCGACTTGATCGCCGCCTTCACCGTTGCGGTCCGCATGCCGCCCGCGATCAGGGTCATCTCCCCGACATAGGAACCAGCCGGCAGGTAAGAGAGGAATACCGGTTTGCCGCCAATTTCCTTTTCCACCACCATCGATCCGACGCGAATGACGTAGATGTCATTGCCCTCGCTGCCTTCCTCGATAATCGCTTCGCCAGCCCTGACATTCATGATCTCGCTGCCCTCGACGACCTCGGAGATATCGTCTTTGGTCAGGCCGGAACCAAACATCTGCAGCAACTGGCGTTCCGTGGAGATCCGCGTGATGGCGCGCTTGGCAGCTGGCACCGAGGCCTGCAATTTCAGTGCCGCCGTGCGGGAAATTTCTACAACGATCAGGTCTTCAGCTGCGTTGACGGTCGCACCGCGGCGGCGACCGGATATCAGGCCAACTTCGCCGAAGATTGATCCTTCCTCAATGGGTACTGTGATCGACGGATCATTGGGATCAATCTCGACCGCGACCGAACCTTCGGCAATGGCGAACAGCGACGAGCCCGGTTCATTTTTCTCGAAAACCACCTCGCCGCGACGATAGCGGCGCGGTTCGCTGTCGAGCATGAATTCGCGCATCTGCAGTGATGATAACTCGTTAAGAATAGTGACCCGCTCACGGAAAAATTCCAGCCACTCGTCGACCGACTTGCCACCGGGCAGGTCTGCAAATTTCTTCTCGAGTATTGGTTCATCCGCCGGCTTCAGGTCCTTGTTACCGTTGATGAATTCAATGACGTCATAGCCCTGGTTCATACAGTGCTTGATCAGCGGATAACCGGCCAGCGCACCGATGACATAAATACCCTTCTTGGTGCTCTCGAATGCGGGCGTCAGCTTGGGATAGGCTTCGCGATCCTCACTGGTAAATTCAATTCCGCACTCCTCGACAAATTTGCGCGGCGGGGCGGAGCCCATGCGCGCGATAATGCGGTCGCACTTGATGGTTTCCTGACCATCACGGGTTTCGAGCACCAACTCGCCATCCTTGACTTCGGCCGGGGTCGTCTCGGTACGGACGTCGACTTTGCCCTGCTCGCCGGCTTCCATCAGCAGCTTCACATTGGCCTTTTTCGCGCGGGCAAATTCCGGCGAGCGATTGAGGATCGTGACGATATTATTCTGCGCCGCATCGGCCGCCAAACCCAGTGCATTTTCAATTCCCGCATCACCGGAACCGATCACGGTGATATGCTCGTCATAATATTCACCCGGGTCATCCAGCTGATATTGCACCAGCTTGTTGTCCCCGCCCGGACAACGCATCAGGTTGGGATTGCCCTGCGTTCCGATCGCCATGACAATGGTCTCGGCCATCACTTTATCACCGTTTTTCAAGGTGATAGTGAAATCACCTTCTTCGCCTTCGATCTTTACCGGCTCGGCATTGTACTGGACATTGACTGCGCAGGCTTCGGTTTGCTTGTCCCAGATCTCCAGGATTGCCTCGCGCTTGCCCGCGTCAAAATCCATATCCGAACGCAACACGAGCTGGCTCGGCGTCGCCATGACGTGCTTGCCTTTTTGATATTTGTAGATGGTGTCGGAAAGATGGTCAGTCTTTTCCAGCAGCACATGCTTCAGCTTCAACTGTGCGGCACGGCCAGCAGCACTCATGCCCGCCGGTCCCGATCCCACGATCACCACTCGAAACTTGTCCGCCACGCGCTTCTTCCCCCTTTTGCCCTTCTTGGCCCAACGCTCCCTCATGCGTTTTAACGGACCAATGCGGCAAGTTTTCCGGCTCTAGCGCGACCCCAAAAGACTTAACTTACCAGCATCTTACCAAAAAGCTTTTGATATGCCAGTGGAAAATATCACAGTTAGAACCGCTTTGGTCACTATCGAAAATCTGAAACAAAATGCTTGTCAAAGCGGTACAGTTTACGACAATGCGAGGCGATCAACTGGGTCGCACCAGTTAAGGAACGGGTTTTAGAGATGAGCGAGCCAGAAGAAACAGCACCATCCGGCAAAAAGGCGACCGGCAATATCAGTCGTGTTGCCCTGATATCTGCCGCCGTCCTGGCAATCGGAGCGGTTGGTGTGCAGGTCTATCGCGGCATGGACACCGCTGGATCAGGCAGCAGCGCGGATACCCAAGCGGCGTCTGGTGAAACCGAAACGGCGCCCAGTGTCGATGAAGTCATCGCCGGCCTTGAAAAAAAGCTTCAGGATGATCCCGAAGATGCTGAAAGCTGGCGCATGCTGGGTTGGAGCTATTTCGAAACCGAAAAATATGCCGAATCCGCCACGGCGATGAAACGCGCAACGACGCTTGATCCCGATAATGCCGAATATTGGTCCATGCTGGGTGAAGCGCTGGTCATGTCCAGCGACGGGCAGCAAGTGCCCGGCGATGCCGCGGATGCGTTCAGAAAGGCGCTGGCTATTGACAAGAGTGATCCGCGCGCGCGCTATTTCCTGGCGGTGCAAAAGGATATTTCGGGTGATCACAAAGGCGCCATCAATGACTGGTTCGCGTTGCTCGAAGACACGCCGGCAGATGCACCTTATGCTGCAGATATTCGCCGCGTGATCGGACAAGTTGCCGAAAAGGAAAATATCGACGTGGCCGCGCGGCTCGCCAAGGTTACACCAGCGGCGCCCACAGGCGGCATCTCCACCGACGGCCCGCAAGTTGCTACCGCAGCGATTCCCGGCCCCAGCCGCCAGCAAATGCAAGAGGCCGCCGCCTTGCCCGCCGGTCAGCAAGAAGCGATGATCGCGAATATGGTGGATGGCCTGGATCAACGGCTGCAATCCAATCCCAACGATGCAAACGGCTGGATCATGCTGATGCGCAGCCGCATGCAACTGGGTCAAACTGCCAAAGCCAAAAAGGCACTAGCCGACGGATTGGCGGCGTTCAAGAATGATGGCGCAGAGGCCAAACGGATTCGCGAGGCGGGAATGGCCTTGGGCGTTGGGGGCTAAGCACCCGCATCGAGTCTGCAAGCAAGCCAATATCAAAAAGATCACGCAAAGATACCAAGCAGCCAAGTTGTCCCTCCTCGGCAACAGGTATCTTCACGTGACCTCTCTCCCGAAACTATAACGCTAGTTCGCCGCTATAGCTTGATACCCAAACCAACACCGACCACGATCGGGTCAAGATTGATCTTCACCCGCTGCGTTCCAGCAGCCGTCGTCCGCAGCGTCGCTGTGGTGTCAACATCGAGATATTTAACATCGACATTGAACGTAAATCGGTCATTGATGGGAATATCGAAACCGGCCTGCAATGCGTAACCGAAGCTGCTTTTCAGGCTGACATCCGTCTCGCCGACCGCTGCCTCCAATGCATCTGTGGCATTTTCGTTGTAGAACATCGTGTAGTTGATGCCGGCCCCGATATAGGGACGGATCGCCGCATCAGGCGCAAAATGATATTGCGCCGTCAGGGTTGGCGGCAACACCCAGGTCGATGCCAGACGCCCGATCCCGCCGGTCGTTCCCGACACACCGCTTGCACTGTGCTTGGTCGTCGCGGCGATCAGCTCAAACCCGATATTGTCGGTCGCCATATAGGTAATATCCACTTCCGGTGCGGGACTGTTATCCACGCTGACCTGCTCACCGGGAAAGGCTGGCAAAATGGAACCGCTTTCCTCACTTGGCATAACGTTAATCGCCCGGACGCGGACTATTATGTCACCCTGTTCAGCAAAGGCCGGCACAGAGCTGATAGCCATGCCCGATACCGCTGCCAGCGCCAAAAATTTCACTGTCTTACGCATTGGAAAAATCCTTCTTACTTAGTCCCCAATGGTGGTTAGGGAGAGCCAGAAGGAGCCGCATTGATCCAACGCAACGAATGTTTTGACCTAGGTCAATGGAATGGATTTATTGCCGATTTTCCTGTCCTACAGGCCAGCATTTATGGCATGTTCTGTACTGGCTCTTTGATAATTGAAGAGATGTTCACACGCCTGAAAGCTGTAGTGAGAATTGTGTGAACTTTGCGATATCATGGCGGAGAGGAGCGACCCCATAGGGATGCGTCAATATTGTAAACTTCACGGAATCGGGCTTGAGAAGCAACGAGTGTGATTTGTGTGAACTTTGGAATATTGTTTCGCACCAAAAACGCTCAAAAAGACTGTGTGCACATCGTAAACTTCGCCAGTTTTCCGATATTCTTCCTCTCCCCTTGAGGGAGAGGACAGATTTGCTTGCGAACTTGTTCGCTAGAAAATCTTGGTGAGGGGTGAGAGAGGGCGCGCGAAGCCATTCCCCCTCTCCAACTCGACTAGGCAGGCAAGCTGCCAAGTCTCCGTTTCCTCTCCCTCAAGGGGGAGAGGATGAATGTGCCTACCGAAAGAGGGGTTCGCCAAAGCTGCGTAATTTGCGGCTATGCAAGGTACCGGCATCTGCCTCTTGGGCCAGTAGATCGATTGTCCGCAAACCAATCGCCAGATGCTGCCCGACCCGCTCCTGGTAGAAAGCATCGGCCATACCCGGGAGTTTGATTTCGCCGTGGAGCGGCTTGTCCGACGCACAAAGCAAAGTCCCGTAAGGCACACGGTAGCGATAGCCATTGGCCGCGACGGTTGCGGATTCCATGTCGATGGCGATGGCGCGCGACTGGTTCAGGCGTTTCGCAATCTGCTCAAAGCGCAGCTCCCAGTTGCGATCGCCGGTGGTAACGACTGTCCCGGTGCGCAAATGCTGTTTGAGTTGCGACTGGTCAATGCCAGTTTCTTCCTGCACCGCTTTGGTCAGTGCGAGCTGCACTTCGGCAATGGTTGGCAATGGAATGCTGGGCGGCAAAACATCATCGAGGACATTGTCATCGCGCAGATAGGCGTGCGCCAGAACGTAGTCGCCCAGTCGCTGCGTTCGGCGCAGCGCGCCGCAGTGACCGATCATCAGCCAGACATGCGGGCGCAAGACGGCCAGATGATCAGTAATCGTCTTCGCATTGGAAGGGCCGACACCCATATTGACCAAAGTGACACCCGGGCGGCCGTCTTTGCGGACCAGATGATAGGCCGGCATTTGCGGTGGTTTTGCAATTGGTGGACAGGATGGTTTGCCATCGGCACCCGTGACACGGTTACCTGGTTCAACCAGCATTTCTGCCTTGCCGGACTTCACCTCTTCCAGACCAAATTCGATAAACTCATCCACGTAGCGCTGATAGTTGGTAAATAATATGAAGGGCTGGAAATATTCCGGATCGGTCGCGCAATAATGGCGGATACGGTGGAGCGAATAGTCCACCCGCTCGGCGGTGAAGAGGGATAGCGCGCTATCGACGTGATCCTGAAAAATCTGGCCGCCATCGACGATCTCGTCATTGGTCTTGACCAGATTGGGTGTGTGGAAATGATTGGGCAACGCATCTTTGCGATCCCGATCGAGCCCGCCAGCGGCATTTTCAATGGCGAAAGCCAATGGGATCGGTGTGTCGGACAGTCCAACATGGATTTTTGCTGTGAACACCCGGTTGATCCGCTCCAGCTGGTCGAGCAAATAGCGACGATAGAGTTTCGGCTGGCTGATCGTCGTGCTGTAGCAATTTATGTCGGAAATCCGGCCAGAAGCCAGATTGCTGGTTTCGGTGGCTTGATCGGCTGGAATTTCGACCGAAATCATAGGGTAAACGCCCTGTTCGCGGTCGCCGTCAGACAAATCGCCTTTCGCATAGCGAGCAAAACGCGCAGTGATCAGATCAATTTGTTCTTGGTAGAGTTTTTCGAGAAGAGCGACGGCCTCTGCTGGGCTGTCGCATAGCGCCAAGGATTGGCGTGGGGAAGAAGTGGTCATGTAGTCTCCGTTTACAGTTACGGGCCTGTAGCGGAAAATTGCGGAAAAGGGAAAAACTAAGTGCGGGAAAGTGCAAGAAATTGGGCCGCAGCCAGAAATTCGGCCTCTTTGATCGCCCGGTTTTGGGTTGCAAGATCGTCATTGCCCCATTGTTCTTCCTGCCAAAGTTCTTCGAGGTTCATCAGCGGCCACAGAGTGTCAGTGTCATATTTCCCTTCCACCAGGCCCAAGACCGCAACCAGTGATCCGGCAAGGCCGACCAGTGACAGCATCGCGGCAAGGGTGAAATCATCTTGCGCCTCGACGGCTTCGGATAGCCGGGTGATCGTTTGCTCAGACTGTGCGTTATGCATTATGCCGCGGGTCAGAACAAAACTGATATCATAGCGGGTCCGTGCCCAATCGAGCAGCGGGTCCCACTTTTCGGCCTGATGATCAGCCAAGGCCTGCTGACTGTCGTCACCGCGATAGTAGAGCATATCGCTATCGGCAAAAGCGGCGATGCGTCCAACGATGCGCTCCCTTTCGTGGGTAACCTGGTCCAGCGCGCCCTGAGCCAGCGCGGTGAGAGGCATGGTGGCGGGGTCAATCTCTTCGCCTTGTGCGTCCCATTCACCCGCAATTGCATCGGCCAGCTGCGGAGTGGGAAGATGAAGCGGGTTGCGCCCCGGAGTTTTAACCGGACGACCGTCCAAATGGATTGCAAAACCACCGTCGACCGCAACGCTAGCAGCCTGCTTATAGAATTTTTTCATCAGCCGCTTCTTTCTCGGCTTGCTCGGCAACCTGCCGTTTGACGAAAGACCGCACCATAACAAATGGAATCACCCAGGTTTGCGCGAGCCCTAGAACGACCAGCACATAGCCGACCGCCGCCGGAATACCCGCCAGTCTGCCCAGTGCGATGACAATACCCAACATCAATATGGCAACACCAAGCAGCCGAATGATACTGACCATGAAATGCAGCGTCTTGGCCTGCTTTTCCTTTTCGGGATCCGCGACATAAATCGGATCGTCATATTTTTCCGGTGGCTTGGTCATTGGCTCAAAGTCTCGTATAGTTCATCCATGGTCTCGGCCACGATATGAGCGCCCGCTGTCAGCAATTCGTGACTGTCATGATAGCCCCAATCAACGCCAATTGGCCGCACGCCAGCGTTAACACCCATTTCCATATCGAAGCTGGTATCGCCAATCATAGCTGTGGTTTCCGCTGCGGCGCCGGCTTCGGATATCGCAAGCTCCACCATGGCAGGGTGCGGTTTGGAAGGATGCCGGTCGGCGGTCTGCAAGGTCACAAACCGGTCCATCAGCCCATGCACTTCCAGAACATGGTTAAGCCCCCGATCGGATTTTCCGGTCGCCACGCCCAACATCCAGCCATCGCTTTCAAGTCGGTCGATCAATCCGATCAGGCCGTCATAAAGCGGTTCCTGTACTGCACCATCCTCACGCATCTTGAAAAAGCCATCGCGGTAAGACTGGGTGATAGCAGCAACCAAGGCATCTTCCTGATCCGGCAATAGCTGACGCACAGCTTCCTGCAAGCTCAAACCAACAATTCGGCGGGTCTTGTGATGGTCCGGTGGGGTCAAACCGTGCGCAAGAAAAGCCTGATCCATCGAAGCACAAATATTCGCCTGGCTATCGACCATTGTGCCATCGCAATCGAACAGGGCCAGCTTGTTCATGCCACTGCTCATTTTGGACTAAACTCCCGCATCATATGCGCAACAGCCCGGCGACCGACAGCGTCCAGCGCATCGGCGGCATTATCGCGGGCCATAACTGGTTTATTCTGGCTAAACTTCGCCGTCGGGCGCCAAGCCACAATTTCCATTTCGAAACCGACAATCGCATCAACCATTTTGTTAAATTTACCTGCATCCATTTTGTCGCGGTGCCACGGCGTCTTCGGGGCCAGTTTTGTTTCATTCTGCTCGGCGAGGTCATCCAACAGAGCCACAAGGCCCTCCCGCTCCATCTCGCGAACCGAGCCTTCCAGTTCCAACGACAGGTAATTCCAGGTCGGAACCTGATCATCCACGCCGTACCAGTCAGGACTGATATAAGCATCTGGCCCATTGATAACGCATAAAGCAGTCATTCCTGACAGGTGTTTGGTCAGCGCATTGCCGCGTGAAAGATGGAATTGCAGTGCCCCGTCGCCGGTTGAAAAAACCGGTACATGGGCCACGCGCGGTCCATCCGGTGTGGTCGCGAAAATCATGCCGAAGCCGATTTGGGCAATCAGCGCCTCGAGCGCAGCCCGTTCATCGGCATCATTGTGGTCATTGCCCGATCTGGGCCATCGAAACGCGGGATCTGGATGCATTAACGGCCCTTTTGTTTGACTTTGGCCTTGTGCGGCATGTTTTTCTTATGTGTGGCTTTTCCGGCGTTGGGACGCTCACGTTTGGTTGGCTTACCTGCCTTTGTTGGCTTGCCGCCGGTCTCACCGCGTCCGCGCCGTTCGCCGCGCTTGTCTTTACGAATTTGCTTGGCATGAGCACGGCCTTGCTTTTTACGCACTGCCTTGCCACCTGGTTTTTTCTCCTCCAGCGGCAGATCACCCAAGCTGAGATCTAAACCCAATCCCTCAATCGTCTCGGCAAAATGGGGTGGCAAGTCAGCTTTAACATCCAGCTTGTGCCCGTCGGGATGATCGATCCGCAGCCGCCGTGCATGCAAATGCATTTTGCGGCTGATAGAACCGGTAAGGAATGCATCCTTACCGCCATATTTGCCATCTCCCAATATCGGGTGACCAATGGCCGCCATGTGGACGCGCAGTTGATGGGTGCGCCCGGTAAATGGCTGCAACTCGACCCAGCAAGCTCGATTTCCCGCGCGTTCGATAATCCGGTAGCGCGATTTCGCCGCCTGTCCGTTTTCTTCATCAACGTGCATTTTTTCACCGCCGGAACCGGGTTGCTTGGATAACGGCAGGTCGATCATGCCATCGACAATTTCCGGCACGCCCATGACTAGGGCCCAATAGACTTTTCGGGCCGTGCGTCCCGAAAACCGCTTGGAGAAGAAAGACGCCGCTCCCGGTGAGCGGGCCAGAAGGATCGCTCCGCTGGTATCCTTGTCGAGCCGATGGACCAGCTTGGGCCGGCTTTTTGCATCATAGGTCAGCGCGTCTAGCAAACCATCGAGATGGGTGGTCGTCTTGCTGCCACCCTGTGTCGCCAACCCCGGAGGTTTGTTGACCACTATGGCAGCCTTGTCCTTGTGAATGACTAGTTCCTGCGCAAAATCAATCTGGTCTTGCGACAGTTCCGTACGCGGTTTGGCAATGCGGCCCGGCCGTTCAATCTCGGCAGGTGGGACTCGGATAACCTGCCCTTCATTGATCCGGTCCCCGGGACTGACCCGTTTGCCGTCCAGCCGCAATTGACCGGTACGCGACCAGCGTGACACGACATTGAACGGCACATCTTCCATATGCCGTTTGAACCAGCGATCGAGCCGGATGTCATCATCATCGGCAGACACCGTAAACTGCCGGACATCGAGAACCTTCAATGCCTGCTTCTGCTCCTTGAGCTTGCCCTGCCCTTGTGGCTTCTCCTCTTCGGAACCGCTATCGGCCGTGGGATCAAAACCGCTCATGCCATTGCCCTCACGGCCATAAGTCCCGCAAAAAGCGCAAGCACCGATCCGGCCACGGATAGCAATGCATAGCCCAGAGCAATGCCCCAATTTCCGCGCTCAATCATATTTAAAACTTCCAAACTAAAAGCCGAAAAGGTCGTAAACCCGCCCAGCAAACCGACACCCAGCAGCAACCGCCACGGTTCATCGACAAAATCACTGCGCGCCAGCACTCCAGCCAGCACACCCATTAACAACCCGCCCAATAGATTGGCGATCAACGTGCCATAAGGCAGGCCCGTTCCACCCCAATGAAAAACTAGTCGCCCCAGATTGTAGCGCGCGGCCGCACCAACCGCGCCGCCAGCCATGACAAGAAGGGTTGCGTTCATGCAGGCAGCCTTAGTCGGCTTGGACAGAATTTCCAAGCACATCATGCGTCAGCCACAAGCGGATTGCTGTCGCCAGCCCCGGTGGCTCGTCCGCATCCAACCGTTGCACATCAATTTGCGCGACCAAAGCATTAATGGGCAGCGCCCGTTTTTCCGATGCCGAGCGGAGCAGCTCCCAGAACAGAGGCTCCAGGGTGATTGATGTCTGGTGCCCCGCAATTGTAATGCTGCGCTTCACCGGCGGATGAAAAATGTCATCCGGCTCTAAATCCATCCGGCCAATTCCCGGCGCATCAGCGTATCGAGTAGATCAATGCCAATAGCGCTGTCATTGAGACAAGGAATATAGGCAAAACACTCACCACCAGCTTCCTGAAAATCTTCCTTGCCGCGGATGGCCAGTTCTTCGCATGTTTCCAGACAGTCACTGGAGAAACCGGGCGCAAAAATCGCGACCTTTTTCTTACCCGCTTTTGCAAGCTCTTCAAGCGTCAGGTCCGTGGCGGGCTCCAACCATTTTGCCGGACCAAAACGCGACTGGAAAGCGATGGTCAGATCCCGCCCCATGGCTTCGGACAGCAAGCGCGCTGTTTTCTGACAGTGGCAATGATAGGGGTCGCCCAATTCCAATGTCCGCTTCGGCATGCCGTGAAAACTTGCAATTACCGCATCCGGCTCAAAATCGAGTGCAGCCAAGCCAGCTTCGACGCTGGATTTTAACGCTTCAATATAAGCGGGATCATCATGATATGGTGGCAGCGTGCGGATAGCCGGATGCCAGCGCATCGATTTGACCGCATCAAACACCGCATCATGCACACTGGCCGTCGTTGCTCCGCTAAATTGCGGATAGAGGGGCGCTATCAGTATGCGATCACAACCTGCATCCTTCATTGCCTGCAACCGACTTGCAATACCGGGATTGCCATAACGCATGGCCCAATCAACATGAACATCATCGCCATATTTCGCAGCCAACGCCTCTGCCTGACGCCGTGTATATACGGCGAGCGGCGATCCTTCATCCGTCCAGACTAGACCATAAGCATGGGCTGATTTTTTGGGGCGGGTGTTCAATATGATCCCACGCAATATCGGCTGCCAGAGGATGTCGGGTATCTCAACCACGCGCTTGTCCGACAAAAATTCCTTCAAATAGCGTTTGACCGCTTTTTTATCAGGCGCATCGGGTGTCCCGAGATTGACCAGCAACAGACCAACTTTTCCGGTGGCGACCGGTGGATGCCCTTCAGGCAAGTGATCAAGATTCTGCATAATTAAGACGCCTCTGAAAAAAGCGGTAGCTGGCGAAAACGAACGCCGGTTGCGGAAAATAAGGCGTTGGCAATGGCTGGAGCCACGGCCGGCACACCGATTTCCTCAACGCCAACGGGCTCCTCTTCGCTGCGAATAAATTCAACCTGTATGGACGGAATTTCCGATAATCTTGGTAGTGCCAGATCGCTCAATCGCCGGGCGCTGGCAATACCGCGATTAAAACGGGTTGACGATCCCAAAGCCATGGCAAGGCCGTAAATAATGCCGCCTTCAATCTGTTGCCTTGCGATTTCAGGGTGAATGATCCGCCCAACATCGACTGTGGCAGAAATCCGGCTGACCCGCAGTCCACCTTCGCCGCGACTGGCACTGACAATGACCGCAATATGGCCGCCACGCATCGAATGACAGGCAAGGCCCATGCCGCTACCATCCAGCCCGCCGTCCCAACCGGCCATAGCGGCCACCCCTGTCAGACAGCGCGCCAGGCGCGGCCGATCCGTCATCATCGGCATCCGGTATGACAACGGCTCGATTCCTGCTTTTGATGCGAGTTCGTCGATGAAGGATTCAACGAAAAAGGCGTTATAGCTATGGGCGTTGCTACGCCAGTCACCCGTCGGTGCCCCGATATAGGCCGGATGATGATCGAGCGAGAAGTTTTCAATGTTGTAGTGCACATCCGCGCCTGCAACAGCTTTGACATCGGCCTCATTGATCGAGGCACGCATTGCGGCAATATCGTCCATGCCGCGAACCACACGTTTGCTTTGCTCTCTGGCTGCTGCAGGAGCTGCAACCTTGATCTGCAGAGCCTGTATCCGCCCCGCCTTGTCGGTCGCGGCGTCAAGCCGGGCATGGGCGGGCGCACGATAATGATCGTGCATCATTTCTTCTGCGCGCGACCACATCAGCTGTACCGGCCGACCCATTTTTTCTGCGATAATAGCCACTTGTGCCGCGATTTTGCTGTCAAGATTACGGCCGAAGGAGCCCCCCGCCAGCATTGGATAGAGTGTTACCCGGTCTGTAGCGATGCCGATCGCCTTGGCAGCGGCCTGCACAGCCGAGGCAGGTGCCTGTGTCGCCAGCCAGAGCTCCAGCCTGCCATCTTTATAATCAGCCGCTGCCGTTCGAGTCTCCATCGGCGCATGCACCGCTGCATCCGCCTGATAGCGCGAGCGAATTGTCTGATATTCATCAAAAGCAGGCTGTGTTTCTCCGCGACTGGCAAACCGGATGCCCGGCCCCTCTTCCAAAGCTTTTTCCAGGGTGGCATCCATTTTGTCGCTGTCTGGCAGCAATCCGGTGGTTTCAAACATCGGGCTCATTTTGTCGAGCGCGTCATTGGCAGCCCACCAGTTTGTTGCAACGGCGGCAATCCATTGATCATGCTCAACCACATCAACCAGACCGATGATCTTGTCGGCCCCCTCACGGTTAAACGACTTGAGGCGCGTCGCTCCAATAGGCCCCTGACGGATAGAGGCAAAGACCATATCGGGTAGTCTCACATCACCCGCAAAATTGGCCGAACCATCAAGTTTTGCCGGCAAATCAAGTCGAGGGATATCTTGACCGACCAGATTGTTGACCGGATCGGAACGCAGCGGTACCGGATCAGGCAAATCCTGTTTGAGCGCACTGGCGACCAGTTCGCCAAAGCGCATCTTATTATCACCATTGGAGATAAATCCATTTTCAGCGATACAGGTTTCCCATTCGACATCCCATTTTTCAGCTGCCGCCTTGCTGAGCAAAATGCGCGCCGCTGCGCCGGCTTCGCGAAAACTGTCGGAATAAGCAGGAACCGAGGAGGAATCAGCCGTTACAATGAAATCATTGCGGGTCGCGATATTCTTGGCAGCCCAGCTTGCTGCTTCTTCCTCAGTTAACTTGGCAGCTCCCGGCGGCAGTAATGTCTCGGCCCATTGCTGAGCCAGGAAGTTGTTGGCGTATAACGGGTTGATCGGCGCCGGTTCGACGGCGATCGTCCGCCAGTCAGCACCCAGTTCATCGGCCAAAATTTGCGGCAAAACCGTGTAGACGCCCTGCCCCATCTCACTTTGAGGTACGACAACTGTGATTTGCCCCTCGTTCGAAATCTTGAGGTAAGCACCAAAGATTTCTTCATTCTCGGCGGCGCTAATATTGGGCTCGTAAGCACGTGGCCAGATGGCCCAGGCGACGATCAGCCCGGCCGCTGTTCCGCCACCGATCAGGAAATTGCGACGCGTAAACACCGCACTGCGCTTTTCCCCTTCGTTCGATTCTGGTTCTGGGTCCTGCTTAACCGCCATCGCCACTCTTCAACAAACCGAGCCGGGGAATTTCTATTTTAGGACAACGATCCATGACAATATCAAGCCCCGCTTCTTCAGCGCGTTCAACCGCAGGCCTGTTGATCACGTTGAGCTGCATCCATACCGATTTGGCGTCCGCCGCTATGGCTTCATCCACGACGCCGCCGGCCGCATTCGAGTTGCGGAAGATATCGACCATATCGATCGGCCCTTCAATGGCGTCCAGCGACGGCGCGACTTCTACCCCGTGCAATTCCTGACCAGCCAGTCCCGGGTTGACCGGCGTGACATCATAGCCCTGGTCGAGAAGGAATTTGAGAATACGATTACTGGCGCGCTCTGGCTTGGCTGATGCGCCAACGAGAGCAATATGTTTGGTTTCGGTCAATAGACGGGCGATGTCTTCATCAGTTTCCAAAAGCATGGCCGGTCTTTCCCTTCGCAGTAAACGACTTATTGTTCATCCAACCATGTCGCGAGCCTTTTTGCAATATCGTGGAAAGCCTTTCCTTGCAGACTGTCAGAATGAGCTGGCGGCGTTCCACCATCGCTGGATTTGCGAATTTCGATGTCCAGAGGCACCCGGCCCATAAACGTCATGCCCATCGTTTTGGCCGCCGCTTCGGCGCCGCCGGCTCCAAAGGGATCGCTAACTTCACCGCAATGCGGACAAATATAACCCGCCATATTTTCAATCATGCCTATGATCGGTATTTTCGCCTGCTCGAACAGGTCCACCGCACGCACCGCATCCATCAACGCAAGATCCTGCGGCGTCGAAACTATCAACGCCCCGACCGGTTTATGGTTTTGCATCATCGATAATTGCACATCTCCGGTGCCCGGCGGCATGTCGACAATCAAAAGCTCGGTATCGCCCCAATGGGCATCAATCAATTGCTCCAGCGCCTTACCCGCCATCGGGCCGCGCCACGCAATCGCCTGACCGGGCTTGGCGAGATGTCCCATAGACAGCACCGGAATACCATATTCATTCGAAACCGGGATCAGCTGCTTGCCTTCGGCTTCGGGTTTGCGGCCTTCGCAATTCAAAAGACGCGGCTGGGACGGCCCGTAAATATCAGCATCAATCATGCCAACTTTGTGCCCCATTGCTTTCAGTGCAATGGCAAGATTCGTGGACAACGTAGACTTACCAACTCCGCCTTTGCCACTACCCACAGCGATCAGACGACGCTGGATTTTCTCGGCCGTCATCACAATGTCGACCTTTTCAACAACATCCAGTTCCAAAAGCTTACCTTTTACGGCAATCTCAATCTGTCCGCGCTGGCGAACGTCAAGCCCGCTGACATTTAATACTAGGGAAACGCGCCCTTCTTCCAGACGAACAGCGCTAAATCTTCCGCTGGCGACCTCTTCAAGGGCCGCTTCGATGTTAGAAATATCGGTCATTTGTTCCGCATAGTTACACTTTTATCCGATTGACACTGTTTTTCTGACACCACGCTACCTATAATGAAAACATGGATAAAAAAATTGACGGGCAAGCGGCCCAAAAAACGTTCTTGGGTTCTATACTGAACATGGCTAGCCCCTGGGGCAACGGCGGCGGAGACGACGGCAAAGGCAGTGGTCCGCGTAATCCGTGGGGTAATCCTTCAGGCGGATCTTCTGGTGGTGGCGGCAAGGGCGGATCCGCTTCGCTCGAGGAACTTTTCAAAAAAGGCACTGGCGGCGGCTTTAAAGGCGGTATCCCGAAACGGCCTGGCGGCCGTCCTTGGTGGCCGATCATCTTGATCGGCTTCATTATTTTGTGGGCTTTATTGACTTCCATCCACCGGGTGAGCCCGCAGGAACGGGGCGTGGTGACGTTTTTCGGTTCCTATTCACGGACCATGCAGCCAGGCTTGCATTTCTCGCTTCCTGCACCGCTGGAGCAAGTGATGAAACTCGATGTGGAAGAAATTCGCACAATCGATATCCCCACCGGAGAATCGGAAAAGCTGATCCTGACCGGTGACCAGAATATCGTCGACCTCGCCTATTCAGTGCGTTGGAACATCAAGTCGCCGGAACTATTTCTGTTCCAGATTGCCGAACAGGAAGAAACGATCAAGGAGGTCGCTGAATCCGCGATGCGAGCAGCAGTCGCCAATTTCACACTCGATGATACTATCGGTTCAGAGCGTACCGAGATTGAACAACAGGTCGAACAGAATATGCAGGCCCTGCTCGATGGTTATGGAGCCGGCGTCGTGATCCGCGGTATTGCCATCAAGAAAGCCGATCCGCCCGCCGCCGTGAACGACGCGTTTAAGGAAGTGTCGGCCGCACAGCAGACCGCACAGACCTATCTCAACGAAGCGCGGGCCTATGCGCAGCAATTAACCGCACAAGCGCAAGGTGAATCGGCGGCCTTTGACAAGGTTTACGAGGAATATCGACTTGCCCCGCGCGTGACGCGGCAACGCATGTATTATGAAACGATGGAGCGCGTATTGTCGCAAGTCGACAAAACCATTATCGAGGCGGATGGCGTGACGCCTTATCTGCCACTCCCGGAAATCAAAAAGCGGGCTCAAGCAGCAGCGCCCCAAGTTGGGGAGGCGAAATAATGGGCAACATCATGAAAAACCCCGTCGCGCTTAGCATCATCGTTTTCGGCTTGATCTTGGTACTGGTCAACACGCTGATCATTGTACCGGAAACCCGTCAGGGCGTTGTCGTCCGCTTTGGCGAGCCTGTACGGATCATCAATCGCTACCAAGACAATACGCCTTTCGGTCAGACCGGCGCAGGACTGCTGCCCAAATTCCCTTTCATCGAACAAGTGGAATGGATCGACAAACGTATTCTCGACGTTGAGATGGAACAGCAACAAGTCCTCTCTACCGACCAGTTGCGTTTGCAGGTCGATGCCTTTGCTCGCTTTCGGATCACCGATCCGTTGCGGATGTTCATTGCTGCTGGCAACGAAGCCCGCGTGGCTGATGAACTGCGTCCGATCCTGGGTTCTGCATTGCGTAACGAGCTGGGCAAACGGCCTTTCGCTGCCCTTCTGAGCCCCGAGCGGGGTCAGGTTATGGACAATATCCGCACCGGCCTGAACCGCGTCGCCCGCCAATATGGAGCGGAAATTGTGGATGTGCGGATAAAACGTGCCGATCTTCCTGATGGCACGCCGCTTGAAAGTGCCTATCAACGGATGCGGACAGCGCGTGAACAGGAAGCCCGCACGATCAAGGCGCAAGGCGCAAAGCAGGCACAGATCATCCGCGCAGAAGCAGATGCGAGTGCCGCCCGGACCTATGCTGAAAGCTTCGGCAAAGATGCAGACTTTTACGATTTCTACCGCGCGATGAAAAGCTATGAAACAACCTTCCGCAGAGGTCAGGAAGGCGATCCCAACTCGTCTTTCGTACTTTCACCGGACAATGAATATCTTCGCCAGTTCCGCGGCAGGTAAACGACTTTGATGTCCAACCGGGATATCGTGAACGCCTATTATGAGGCGCTCGCCCGGTTGGACGTCGACGCGTTTGAAGCGCTTCATCATCCTGATGTTATCTATAATGTGTCCGGCAACACCATTATCTCCGGCCGCTATGACAGTTTCGAGGCACTGAAAACCATATTACCACTGATTTTTGACGCTCTCGATTTCAAACAGTTTCAGTTTGCGGAAAACTGGAAGATCATGAATGACGGACCCGATGGCACCACGGCAATCATGGAAGCCAAGGGCGTTGCAAAAAATGGCAAGCGCTATGATCAACGTTACGCCCATATTTTTACTTTCCGCGATGGCAAGATAGCATCCGTCCACGAATTTTTCGATACACAGTTGGCAAATGAATCGCTGGACTTTATCGGTAAGCCGCCTTGTCAAACCGATGGTGATTTCAGGCTGTGACGGCATTTCATAAGTAGAAATACCGCCAAACCGCAAGCCAACGACTACAATTGTCGTTTTTTTCTGCAGAAAGACGAGGTTTTTCGATAAATTGGCTATTTTTGGCTTGCGAATGCCGTTTGTCACACCCAGATATCTGGGACGGGGTCTAAAATCACCTATCTTATAGGCGATCTTAATGATCGACTGTGGTAACATTCAAATTCGGTTCATAAATTTTGCGCCAATAATTTATGTAACTTGAAGGATTTTGGTATCGAATCTTAATTGTCGATACCGTCAAATTGAGAGGAATATATTGTGCGTTACGCTTACGGAATTTCAGCAGCTTTGCTTTTGGCGGGAGGAGCAGCGGCGTTAACCGGCATCGGGTCAGCCGGTGCCCAGGTCGCTGCCAATGACAGTCAGGTCATCAGAGCCGCTGCGCCGCGCCCAGGCGCGCCGATGAGCTTTGCCGACCTGACCGAGCAATTGCAGCCGGCCGTTGTCAACATTTCCACCACACAGCGCGTGCGGGTAAGAAATAATCCATTTGCCGGCACGCCGTTTGATGGTCTGTTCGGAAACCGCCGCGGTGGTAGCAATGGTGGACAGACCCGCCAGGCCCAATCCCTTGGTTCCGGCTTTATCATTTCCGCTGACGGCTATGTAGTCACAAACAACCACGTGGTCGCTCCCGGAAACCGCAATGCGACGATTGAAACAATCACCGTCATCATGCCGGATCGAACAGAATATGAAGCAACCTTGGTAGGTCGGGATGCAGCATCTGACATCGCCGTTCTGAAAATCAATGCAGACAAAGACCTGCCTTTTGTCAAATTTGGCGATAGTCAAGGCGCTCGTGTCGGCGACTGGGTTATTGCAATCGGCAACCCGTTCGGTCTTGGCGGAACAGTAACCACAGGCATTTTGTCAGCCATTCACCGGAACACCGGACAAGGCGGCGCCTATGACCGTTTCCTGCAGACCGATGCATCCATCAACCGCGGCAATAGCGGCGGGCCGATGTTTGACCTTAACGGCAATGTGATCGGTATCAACAATGCCATTATCTCGCCAACCGGCGGCAATGTTGGTATTGGCTTTGCCATCCCCGCAGAAGTTGCTGTTCCGATTGTTAACACTTTGCGCAAAGGCGAAAAAGTTGAGCGAGGCTACCTCGGGGTACAAATCAGCCCGTTGACCGAAGATCTGGCCGACTCACTGGGTCTTCAGAAGAATCGTGGTGAATTTGTGCAGCGCGTTGAGCCTGGCGAAGGCGCCTCTAAAGCCGGTATTCAGGCGGGCGATGTTATCGTGAAGGTCAATGGTCAGGTTGTTACCCCGGATCAGACGCTGTCCTATCTGGTTGCCAACCTGCCTGTCGGCACGAAAGTTCCGATTGAGTTGCTGCGCGACGGCAAGACGGTGAAAGTCAATGCGACACTTGGTGAAAGACCATCTGAAGAAGAATTGGCGGCGAGCAGCTTTGATCCCGATGCCGAGGATCCGATGGGCACGGACGAAGATGGGGCTAGCGCCGAAGCAACAGCCGAAGCGCTTGGACTGTCGGTCGTCGATCTAACACCTGCCATTGCGCGTCAAATCCGTGTTCCCTCTTCACAAAAAGGTGTTGTTGTCTCAACGGTCGACCCCAATAGCGACGCCGCTCGCAAAGGGATCAGGCGCACCACGGTTATCATCAGTGTAAACCGTCGTCCGGTTAATACCGCATCGGATTTGGACAAAGCGATCAGCGCTGCTAAACGGTCAAACCGTGAAGCCGTATTACTGCAAGTCAGACAAGGCAGCCGTGATCCAAGATTTGTTGGTGTTCGACTGAATGACGAATAACGCAAGTTCAAAATTGTAACATTACCCAAAGGCCAGCGTATCCCGCTGGCCTTTTTGCTGGGTGATGGATATCCTTCCCACTCAGATATTTGAGGGGATTCGCTATGGCTGGTGCAACAGAGATATTTTTAGGATTGGGTGGCGACGAACGCCAAAGCCTGAACCTCAAACGCGCCAATCGCCATGGCCTGATCGCCGGTGCCACCGGAACCGGTAAAACCGTGACCCTGCAGGGCATGGCCGAAAGCTTCTCCGCCAATGGTGTTCCGGTCTTTGTCGCAGATGTGAAAGGCGATCTGGCCGGCGTCTCAATGGCTGGCTCCTCCACCTTCAAACATGCTGACAAGCTGGAAGGGCGGGCCAAGGAATTGGGCATGGATGACTATGCCTATTCCGATAATCCTGCGATTTTCTGGGACCTTTATGGCAAACAGGGTCATCCGATCCGTACGACAATCACAGAAATGGGGCCGTTGTTGCTGGCGCGCCTGATGGACCTCAATGACACGCAGGAAGGCGTGCTCAACATCGTCTTTCGCTTTGCCGATGAAGAAGGCCTGTTGCTGCTCAATCTCGACGACTTGCAGTCTATGCTGGCTTATACCGCCGAAAACGCGAAAGAGCTTTCGGCCAAATATGGCAATGTCAGTAAAGCCAGTGTCGGAGCAATCCAGCGCCAGTTGCTGCAACTTGACAGTCAGGGCGCGGGCCAGTTTTTTGGTGAACCGGCTCTGGAAATTGATGATTTCATCAAATGCGATGATCAAGGTCGCGGTTATATAAATGTCCTGGCCGCCGATCAGTTGATGCGCAGCCCGAAACTCTATGCAACTTTCCTGCTCTGGCTGCTCGCGGAACTGTTCGAAACGCTGCCCGAAGTCGGCGATCCGGAAAAACCGAAACTGGTATTCTTCTTTGACGAAGCGCATCTGCTGTTCGAAGACGCTCCAAAAGCTCTGGAAGACAAGATCGAACAGGTCGTACGATTGATCCGGTCAAAAGGCGTAGGTGTCTATTTTGTCACCCAGAACCCCGTCGACATTCCCGAGGATGTCGCCGGACAGCTGGGCAATCGTGTGCAGCATGCCCTGCGCGCCTTTACCCCTCGGGACAAGAAAGCGATCAAGGCGGCGGCCGATACATTCCGAATCAATCCTGATCTGGATGTCGAGGAAGCGATTACCGAGCTGCGCGTCGGTGAAGCTTTGGTGTCAACTTTGATGGAAGATGGCGCACCGTCTATTGTCCAACGGACATTGATCAAGCCGCCGCGGTCTCGCCTGGGACCGATCACAGCCAAAGAGCGCGCGATCATGCAGTCCATTTCGCCCTATGATGGCAAATATGATGAGGAGATAGACAGGAATAGCGCCGAGGAGATATTGGCTCAAAAAGTCATCGACGCTACCGAAACCGCCAAAGAAGTCGAGGAAAAGGGCGAAGAGGAAGTCCGCAAACAACCGCGCAAGAGCAAGAGTATCTGGGAAAAAGCGCTGAGCCGCGGATCCAAAGTCGCCCTGGGCTCAGCCGCCAGCATTGCCGCCTCCACCATGCTCGGCAAAAAATCACGTGCCAATCCTATGCGATCCGGTGTTACCTCGGCAGTTGGTTCGATTGCGACCGATCTGGCTGGGCCGGTAGCTGGACGGTTTGTTCGCAATCTGATCGGCGGGTTGATGCGCTAAGCGTTCAATTCAGTCTTTGCTGCCAAAAAAATTGGCGGCAATATCCTTGGCGATTCGCATTGGACGCAGTGTATCTGCGTCAACACAGCACCAGCTGGATTGCACCTCAGCGAGTACATCTTCGCCCCGGCGGATAACCGTGCTGTAAAAAGCGCGCGCGCCATGGACTTTTTCCAGCAGCACTTCGGCAATCACATCATCGTCCAAAAAGGCCGGTTTTCTGTAGGTTATCTCATGTTTCAATGCGACCCACAAATGTGTCGCC
Organism: Parasphingorhabdus sp.; assembly: GCF_059726685.1. NCBI lineage: Bacteria > Pseudomonadati > Pseudomonadota > Alphaproteobacteria > Sphingomonadales > Sphingorhabdaceae > Parasphingorhabdus > Parasphingorhabdus sp. The sequence continues at coordinate 1,586,694 of NZ_AP041068.1, read as the reverse complement.
ACCGCCTCTGACGGCGCGATTTTTTCCCAATGGGCGACAACAGCGTCCTGCACCCATTTCAGGTAGTTGGCATTGTTCACATGGCCCATGAAATCGATATCATCAGGTTCTATGGCAATGTTGTAGTGATGGGGGATGCTGCTCATGGTGCTAATAATAATGTTAGCCGCGGGCGATTGATAGGGCAAAAGCAAAAAAGCGACATGACGTTGCATTATGATGCCGGATGGCAACAATTTTTTATGATATGTCGTTGGTGGATGAATCGACGGGGAACATGAAAATGGCCATTAAATATGTACAGTTCCAATCGGGTTTTGGCGTACCGAACCCGAGCCCCTTTTGCATGAAGGGAGAGATTTTTCTGAAGATGGCGGGGGTCGAATATAAGACCGAAATCATGGACGACCCGCGCAAAGCGCCAAAGGGCAAGCTACCTTTCCTGGTCGATAATGGCATCGAAGTTGCCGACACAACATTGATCAGACGCCATCTGGAGGACAAATATGGCGCCGATTTTGATGCCGGTCTCACGGAGGAACAGCGCGCCATTTCCCATGCGATGGCCCGCATGGTCGAAGAACGACTGTATTGGGTGACCCTCTATAGCCGCTGGATTGATGACCATAACTGGCCGATTATCAAGGATTTCTGGTTCGGTAGCATGCCGCCGATCATTCGCAACATCGTGCCGGTTGTTGCACAAAGACAGGTGAAAAATGGACTGCAGGCCCATGGCATAGGGCGACATGCAGAGGAAGACATCTATGCCTTTGGCGCGGCTGACCTGTCGGCTTTATCGGCGCAATTGGGCCAAAACCCATTTATGTTCGGCGACAGGCCGAGCAGCCTGGATGCGATCGCCTATCCGATTATTGCCAACAGCCTGATTGAGAAACTACCCGGACCGATGCTCGATGCTGCAAAATTGCATTCTAACTTTGTACCTTACGTGCAACGTTGCAGCACCTTATGGTTCCCTGATGATCAACATTGAGGCCCGGTTTTACCGACTATGCCAGCGCCAGTTTGAAATTTTCAAACGCCAAGGGTCGTTCCAGTGCAAAAGTCTGAAACCCTTGTGCGCCTTTGATAGAGGATAGAAATTCATCTACAGCCAATCTGTCAGCTGTATCCAATCCCTGATAATAATCCAGTGCGCGTTGCAGCATCCACAAGCTAAACGGCGGCGCGATCCGCTGACCCGTCACATCTTCTACGGTGAAATCCGCCATGCCGACAACGCGGGGTATCTCTGCCCCTTCGTTGGCCTCTGCCCATGCACCAAACATATGGGCGGTGGTTTGCAAAAATGGCATTTGCTCGCCCATCATCCGTTCCAGCACCGGAATCAATGTATCTGGCACCTCATCACCCGGCAAGAATTCCCCAGATAAAGGCGCTTTGACATCAACCATGCGTTCAACCCATACCGCAACCCGCGGCGCCAAGCGTTTCATAATCTCGCCCGATGCCGGATCGCGATAAAGATGCGCATAAAGCGGACCGATTAGACCATAATCCCCAATAGATGGTCGCGATCCCAACAGGTAATCATGTTCCGCAAAATGCCTATCTAGGTCAGCCAATAGCGCTTCATAACTAGCCTCTATGGCGGGTATCGTTGCCGGGTTAATCCCCAAGACCGGACAGAAACCTTTAAAATTGGACCCTACGCCTCGCCCGATAACGAGCTGCTCCTCCTTACTCGCATGGGGCGCTGAAGATGCGCCAAATTCGCCGTAAACCCACTCTTCATTATAGTTCCAACGGTAATGCATCGCCGGGATCACCAGCCATTCATCACCGAAAGTTTCTAGCAACAATGCGATAAGCCGCTGTTTCGGCGTGTCCGGATAAACAGAAGGGCCATCTGCAACGTCTTCAAAATAGTCGATGATACAGGTCGTATCCTGAATGGTCTGGCCATTATCAGTATCCAATACTGGAATTACAGGACGGCCGACTTTCGGAACGATAATATCTTTGTAGACATCGCCCGAAGCAAGCACTTCTTCATAGTCTATGCCCTTCCAGTCAAGATAGGACCGGGCCTTACCGGAATAGAGGGATAGCGGCGCCGCGTATAATTTGTGGGTCATATCAGCCCCTTCCTCTGTAAGATGCAACGCCCTGATCCGGAATCCAGAGCCCTTTGGGTGATTCTCCCGACTGCCAAAAAACATCGATCGGAATACCGCCTCTAGGATACCAGTAACCACCGATACGCAGCCATTTCGGCTTCATTTCAGAGAAAAGCCGCTGGCCAATGCCTACAGTGCAGTCTTCATGAAAGGCCGCGTGATTGCGGAATGATCCCAAGAAAAGCTTCAACGATTTGGATTCGACAATCGTCTTGTCCGGAGCATAATCAATGACCAGATGCGCAAAATCAGGCTGTGCAGTCACCGGACAAAGCGAGGTGAATTCCGGTACCGCAAAGCGTGTGAGATAGAGCTCTCCATCTCGCGGATTTGGGACATAGTCCAAGATCGCTTCCTCGGGAGATGTTGGCAACGCGCTGTCCTGACCCAGGAAACGAGGCGCTACTTCGGGCGTGTCATTATCTGTCATGCAGGTCATCTAATGCACGGGGCGGCTCATGTCATCCCTGCTCGCATATTCATTGATGGTTCAGCGAATGAAGCGGTAAGAATGCCGTTCAGGGTCACGAAGGGCGATGGCAATAAATTTCATGAAACCAATGATGCGCGCAAGATCGCTGGCATTGATGATTGCCGGTGTGCTGGGACTGTCTGCGGCATATGCACCATCTGCACAGGGTCAGGCCATACCCCGGTCATTGCCGCCGGAGCCGCTACCCGAACTCCCTTCCGTTAGCGATTATTCATTGCCGCCGGGCGACAGTCAGACGCCTGCCAGCAATCAGGTCGAGGGGCCGGTCGAAGAGAACGCGGCACCGCCACAGGCTACGCCAAGTCCCGGCATCATTGAACCGAGTGCTCAACCGGTACCCGTCACACCTTTGCCACAGGCCGAAACCACTCCAACAAATAGCAATTCAAATCAGTCAACGCCGCAGGAAAATGCGCGCCCGAGTACACCGGTCAATTCCGCTCCGCCCGTCACATCAACGCAGCAACCAAACAGCAATTCAAATGCTGCCCCGACGCCTCGCGCGCCATCCATAAACGAAAATCAGCCAGAACCCGGTTTCACGACCGATTTACCCGGTCAGCCGCTGCCGTCAGACGAACCAGCTCCGGATATCGCGCCGGAGGCCGATCCATCCGTAACGCCTCCTGCAACAGGTTTTGAATCCAATATCTTCTATTATCTCGCCGGAGGCTTAGCTCTTCTGCTGTTTGGCGGGTTGGGAATATTTTTCTGGCGGCGCAAGGCAGCCATGCCCGTCCAGGAAGAGGAAGTTGTTGACGATCTGCAGCCTGAGCCAGCGGCCCAGCCGGTGCTCGTGCCGACCTCTCGTAAGCCGGTGCCCAAAATCTATTCACTGCCCAATCCAGCGGAACCCGAGAAACCGGCACCAATATCATCGGACGGTTTTATCGTATCTAGTCTGAACACTGCTCCCGAAGCGGCACCCACTGCCCCGCCACCTCCGCCAGCGAACTTAAAACCAACAGGTGGAGCAAAAAAGGCTTCATCCGATCATCTTCAAATAGAGTTTACCGCCAACGGAGCGTCCTCGACGCTGCTGAATGCAGTCCTCAACTATACGATCACCCTCACCAATATGTCAGACGAAGATATGCGGGATGTTTGCCTATCCGGCCTGATGATGCAGGCAGATTCCGAAATTGCCAGAAATCATGATGAGCAAAAGGGCGAGCTGCTTCATAAGACTCAAAGCCTGCCCGCCGGCGAAACTGCAACCCTCGAGGGAGATATACGCCTGCCGCTCAGCGCCATCCGCCCGATCACATTCAAATCACAGGCGTTGTTTATACCTCTCGCCCGATTTGTGGTTCAGTATACCGACCATCAAGATGTCGAGAACGAGCAGTCTGCATCGTTTATTGTAGGCCGGGAATATGAGCCGCCGCGGCCGAAAATGGCTCCCTTCAGACTTGATCTTGGACCGCGAAGTTTCAGTCCTGTTGGACAGCGCGCACTAAACACCTGATAGGCAAAAGTTCCACACTTCTGCACCAAAGCACAGACTGCTTTTTAATCGATACTCTGCCAACAACCCGGCATGTCTAAGAAAACTCTCATCCCCATCCTTGGTGACCAACTGTCCCATGGTATCTCCTCATTGTCTGATCAAGACCCTGATAAATCCATCCTGTTGATGATGGAGGTTGATGCTGAAACCACCTATGTGAAGCATCATAAAGCCAAGATAGTCTATATTTTTTCGGCAATGCGGCACCATGCTGCCGCTCTGCGCGAACGTGGCTGGATAGTCGACTACGTATCCCTGGACGATCCTGAAAATACCGGCAGTTTTACCGGCGAAGTGGCCCGGGCACTGGAACGGCATCCAGTGGAGTCAATCCGCATCACCGAGGCGGGTGAGTGGCGGGTGATGTCGATGATAGAAAACTGGCAGGACCAGTTTAACGTTCCGGTTACCATCTGCCCCGATGACCGCTTCATCGCCACCCATCAGGAATTTGAAGAATGGGCGGAGGGCAAGAAACAGCTGCGGATGGAGTTTTTCTATCGCGAGATGCGCCGTAAAACAGGACTCTTGTTGGATGACGATGGCAAACCGGAAGGCGGAAAATGGAACTATGACGCCGAAAATCGTAAACCAGCACAAAGCGATTTGATGATGCCGCAACCGATCCGGTTTCAACCCGACGAAATCACACAAGATGTGCTGAACCTCGTGGCTGAGAAATTTACCGATCATCCCGGCTCACTCGATCATTTTCACTTTGCTGTAACCCGCAAAGAAGCGCTGCGCCAAAGACGTAAATTTCTGGATCACGCACTAGCTCAATTTGGCGATTATCAAGACGCTATGCTGACGGGTGAACCGTTTCTCTGGCACTCTATCCTGTCACCTTATCTCAATAGCGGCCTACTGGATCCGCTTGACCTCTGCCGGGAGGTCGCAGACCTTTATGCGGATGGCAAAGTACCGCTCAATGCGGCCGAGGGTTTCATCCGCCAGATTATCGGCTGGCGCGAATATGTCCGCGGCATATATTGGCGCGAAGGACCTGATTATGCACAGCGCAATTTTCTGGAGGCTCGGCGCCCCCTGCCCGGCTTTTACTATACCGGCGATACCGACATGTTGTGTTTATCAGAAGCGATCGGGCAAACATTGGACTTTGCTTATGCTCATCACATCCAGAGGCTGATGATAACGGGCAATTTCGCATTAATTGCCGGGATTGATCCACACGCAGTTCATAAGTGGTATCTGGAAGTCTATGCTGATGCTTACGAATGGGTCGAACTGCCCAACACATTGGGGATGAGCCAATTTGGCGATGGCGGGATTATTGCTTCGAAACCATATGCCTCATCTGGCAACTATATAAACAAAATGTCCGATCACTGCGCGTCCTGCCGCTATGATGTAAAAAAACGCGTTGGTGAGAATGCATGTCCATATAATGCGCTTTACTGGGATTTTCTCGCCCGCAACGAGGTCAAGCTGAAGGATAATAACCGTTTGGCCATGCCTTATCGCACGTGGAACAAGATGGACGCCGATGCCCGGAAGCAGCTTCGCGGCAGTGCCAAAAAGTTTCTGGAACAGTTATAAATCAATCATTTGCCGAAAAGCCACATAAGCTGTGGATTCCATCTTCAATGCGTTATAGCCTCGACGGCTTGAACACGAATCGATAAACGTTGATATTTCGAAGCAGAGGCAATTTGATCCTCCGCTTGCATAAGGAGCATAAAATGGAATTGCTGGTAACAACAGACTGGCTTGCAAATGAACTGGGCGCATCGGATTTGCGCATTGTTGATGCCACCAAATTCATGCCCGATGCGGGGCGCGATCCTGCTGCTGAATATGAAGCTGGCCATATTCCAGGCGCTGTTTTCATGGACCTCAGCGAGCTTACAGATACCAGTAACCCTGTCGAAAACATGTTGCCGCCGCCGGAAAAATTTGCCAGCCGCATGCAATCTCTCGGCCTTGGTGACGGTAGTCGCATCGTTCTTTATGACGACAGTCCTCTGAAAAGCGCTGCTCGTGCGTGGTGGATGCTGACCATATTTGGAGCCCATGAAGTCGCCATATTGGACGGCGGCATTGCTAAATGGAAATCCGAAGGCCGTCCGCTTGAAACCGGTAAGGAGGCGTTGCGCCACCGTCATTTCACGGTCTGGAAAGACGACAAGGACATCCGCACCAAAGCCGACATGCTGGCAAATCTGCACAGCAAGGGTGAGCAGGTTATCGACGCGCGCCCCGCGGCGCGTTTCTCCGGCGCAGAAGAAGATCCGCGTCCCGGCATTGTATCCGGCAACATTCCGGGTTCCGTCAACATCCCACATAGCGAATTTTTCAATGCCGATGGCACCTGGAAAAGCGCCGATGAAATGAAAGCTCTTTTTGACGGAGCAGGCGTTGATCTTGCCAAGCCGGTCGTTACGACCTGTGGTTCCGGCATGACAGCTGCGGTGGTATCCTTTGCTGCTGCGGTGGCGGGCGGCGAAAAAGTGGCACTCTACGATGGCAGTTGGGCCGAATGGGGTGCTGACGCGGATACGCCCAAAGCAACCGCCTGATGTTTTTGGAGGCTATTGGAACAGCAATTGACCGATAGCTCGCAAAACTCGAAAAAGCCTGCAACACAGGCAGTCACCAGCGGCAGGCGCAAGGAATGGACCGAGGCGGTGGTCAATCCGCCCGTCTGGCGCGCCAGCACGCATCTCTATGACAGTGTTGCCGATTTAAGAGCAGGCCTCTCATCTAACGCTGACGGTCAGTTTTTCTACGGTCGGCGCGGTTCCCCTACACAATGGTCTCTGGCCGATGCACTCACCGAAATGGAGCCCGGTGCCGCCGGTACCATGCTCTACCCTTCCGGTGTCGCAGCCATTGCCTGCGCGATGTTGGCGGTCGTCAAGCCTGGAGACGAAGTGCTGCTCACAGACAGCAGCTATGATCCAAGCCGCAGCTATGCCGATGCCTTCCTGAAACGCATGGGTATAACGGCGCGCTATTATGATCCGCTGATTGGTGCTGAGATTGGCAGCCTTTTCACTGACAAGACAAAAGCGATATTGCTTGAAAGTCCAGGCAGTCTGACTTTTGAAGTACAAGACGTTCCGGCAATTTGCTCGGCAGCAAAAGAAGCCGGCATTACAAGCCTGTTGGACAATACATGGGCAACGTCCCGCTTTTTTCCGGCTTTGAGTAAAGGTGTTGATATATCCATTGTGGCTGCCACAAAATATATCGTCGGTCATAGCGATGTCATGATGGGGGCTGCGACAACTCATGACAAATATTGGACGCGACTTCGGCGCACAGCGCAGCGACTGGGTCAAGTTGTTTCTCCGGATGATGCCTATCTGGCTGCCAGGGGATTGCGGACTTTGGAAGTCAGGTTGAAACAGCACGAACAATCGGCACTAACCATCGCTCATTGGCTGAAAGAACGGGATGAAGTCGGGCTGGTATTACATCCCGCCCTGCCAGATTGCCCGGGACATGAAATCTGGAAGCGCGACTTTGACGGGGCATCAGGGTTGTTTTCCTTCCAGTTGATCGACGGCGATGAAAAGTCGAGAGCGGTTTTTATAGATTCGCTGGCTCTCTTTGGCATTGGATACAGCTGGGGTGGCTTTGAAAGTCTGGCTCTACCCGTTGATCCCGGCAAATATCGCACCGCCACCGAGTGGACGATGAAGGGTGCGTTGGTGCGACTTCATGTTGGCCTTGAAGATCCCGACGATTTAATCGCCGATCTTGCCAAAGCCTTTGAACACTATAACAATGCCTTATGATGCAAGAAATCGTCCGTTATCTTGAATCCCTCGCGCCAGATACGCCGCGCAATGTCCAATATATAGAAAGCGGTATCGCTGCTGGCCTGGTCGCATTCGCGCTGGTTTGCGGCTGGCTCCTCAGCAAATATATAGGGCCGAAGCTGCGGCATATCTGGGAGACGCGAGCAGGTTACGAAAGCGATCTGGCCGGACGCCGCATCCGCGACATGACGCGGCGAGCGACGACCTTTATATTGTGCGGTTTCTTCCTCGCGATATGGCAATGGCAGCTTATCCCGCAGGTTATCTTTGCTCTGACCATTGCAATTACCATGGGTCTGTTCACAAATGATCTGATCCGCGGGGTCCGGATGCCGGACTGGCTCGGCACCGCCATGGGGCTCACCGTCTTTGTCTCAGCGGCACTCGGCCTTGTCGGGAATATTGACCGCATTACCATCGCGCTGGAGCGAGTTGGCATTGATGTGGGGACCAACCGGATATCACTGCTAGCCGTCGTCACGACCATCATGACAGCAGTCATTCTACTCGCCGTCGCCCGTGTATTGATGAAACTTGTCACTCATGTCATCGGCAATAGCGATCTCGATGGAGCGCAAAAAGTGCTTGGCCAGAAACTGGCAACCGTTGCCATACTGGCCGCCGCTTTCATGCTGGGCCTTGACGTTTTGGGCATCGATCTCACTGCACTGGCGGTCTTTTCAGGTGCATTTGGTCTGGCCATCGGTTTCGGGATGCAGAAAACGATCGGAAACTTGATTGCCGGGATCATCCTGTTGATGGACCGGTCAATCAAGCCCGGTGACGTGATCGCCGTTGGTGACAGTTTTGGCTGGGTCAACAAAATCGGCGTTCGCGCGGTGTCTGTGCTCACCCGAGAAGGAAAAGAACATCTGATTCCCAATGAAAATCTAATGACGCAGGAGGTGGAAAACTGGTCCTATTCGAACAAGAATGTCCGGATCAGCATTCCGGTGGGTGTTTCATACGATAGCGATATGGATCAGGTCATTGAACTGATGAAGCAGGCTTGCGTCGATGTTCCTCGCGTTCTCAATCATCCAAAACCGGTGGTCTGGATGCTCGAATTTGGCGACAATAGTGTGAACTTTGAAATTAGGTGCTGGATAAAGGATCCGGAATCAGGTGTCGGCAATTTCAAGGCAGCCGTGCTCAAAAGGGTCTGGGACCTGTTCAAGGAAAATGACGTAGAAATTCCGTTCCCGCAGCGCGATGTGCACATCAGATCACTTCCGGAGACGGGAGCCGTCCAGATTTCGGCCAAATAGCTGATCTATTTTTGAAGCAGATCCAGGGTTCGGCGTCCGGACATTTGGATTTCCTGCATCAACCTCTGGGCAGCAATATCGACTCTGCCTCGCCCCGTTGAATTCAAGTGCAGCAAAGCCTTCGCCCCTGATTGCGCCATCACAGCCAAATCATCACATCCACGATCAAAACATTTCCGGGTCATCGGCAAGCTATGCCTGTAGGCCGATTCCATGGCCGCAGGGTCAGATAAAACCAATGCATGAGAATCCGACGCATTTGTCATATGCGCTACAAGTCCGACAACCGATTCGACAGCCTGCAGGCGTTCAAAGCTGCCGACAAAGCCGCTGCTACAATTGTCCGCCTTTTCTATAGAATCAATTTTCGACATAGCTGTCTGATAGGTTGCCATAGTTAACAAGCCCTAAACAGAGCGGTTTGCGGCCAATCAGTCGCATGATGCTGATTTGCAACACTATCAAAATATGTCATATTTGCTGTCATTTTTTTGTTGTGCGGCGCAGCAATATGATGCAGCTTTTTCCTGCATGTTTTGAGATTGTCTGTCGTCGGCTCTGTTGACGCAATAAAAAGACAACCGGGACAAATTCCAGGAGGGGCGATACGCATCAACCAGAAAGGGATTTTCATGCGCACGTCCACAAAAGCCAAATTTGGCAAAAAAACTAAATCGGGGATCATTGGTCTTTCGGCTATTTTACTAGCAACCGCAGCATCACCTGCTCTCGCTCAAGAAGTTGAAGGCAGCGGAATTACGATTTCCGGAAATGCTGCTCTCACATCTGATTACCGCTTCCGCGGCCTGTCTTTCTCAGACGGCGACATTGCTGTTCAGGGCGGAATTGATGTCGCTCATGAAAGTGGCTTCTACATCGGTACCTGGGCCTCTTCTATCGAAGATAGCGCAACCTTTGGTCACACAGAGCTTGACCTCTATGGTGGTTGGTCCGGTGATGTCACAGATGGCCTCACGCTTGACGTTGGGCTGCTCTACTATGTTTATCCGAATGGTGAAGGCGGAGCTGCTGGTCCGAGTGACTATTTTGAACCCTATGCTTCTGTTTCGACTACGCTCGGCCCTGTTGAACTGACATCCGGCCTCGCTTACGCCTGGTCGCAGGACAGCCTCGGAAACAGTGACAATATTTACATCTATACTGGCGTTTCTGGCGGCATTCCAAATACGCCGATCACACTAAATGCAAATATTGGTATCAATGATGGCTCATTGGGTAACCCTGTTGGTGTCTTTGGTGATGACAATTACATTGATTGGATGCTTGGTGCCGATTGGGCGATTACCGAGAACCTCACCGCCAGCGTCGCTTACACCGATACAGACGCGCCATCGGTCAATAACTTCACTGACAGCGCAGTCGTATTCACATTAGGCGTATCCTTCTAAAACCCATTGGGTCTGAATTCACACTTAGGTTCGTCATAAAAGGTCGCTCTCGGGGGAGAGCGACCTTTTTTTCGGCCTATGTAGTTCAGCTGGCCGCGACTAGTTTCTGGGTGGATACCGCTTGCGGGTTGCCAATTACAGACTCCATCTCCCCCGTCTCAACAATATGACCTTCTTCAAGCACTACGATCCGATGACAGAGGCGCCGCGCAGAGGCGATGTCATGCGTGATGAAGATAAGGCTGATTTCCTTGCTCCGCTGCAGTTCGGCAAGCAGTTGCAAGATGGATGACCCGACCAGCGGATCAAGAGCAGAGGTTGCTTCATCGAGAACCAGTAGTTCGGGACCGGCTATTATCGCCCGGGCTATAGCCACACGTTGCGCCTGACCGCCGGAAAGGCTTGCCGGTTTACGATCAAGATACTCTTCGCCCAATTTTACATCATATAGCGCTTTGAGCACCATCTCTTCACGAGTTTGCTGGTTGATATCCGGTCGCAGGTTTTTCAGTGGTTCTGAGATGATATCACGCAGTTTCCATTGCGGATCCAGACTCGCAACCGGGTCCTGAAATACGGGCTGAATCAGTGCCCGCATAGCAAGATTCCGGTCGCGACGTTCGGGCAAATGCTCTCCCCGCCAGCTGATCACCCCCGACGTAAGCGGACCAATTCCCGCAATGGCTCTTCCCAAAGTGGATTTGCCAGATCCGGAACCACCGACGATGGCTAGTGCTTCGCCCTTTCTCACGGTCAAGGACGCATCTACGACAGCTTCAATTTTACCGCGTCGCCAGCCCGGTTTTGGAAAAACGATATTTACGTCTTTGGTATCGATCAGGACATGGCCAGTCGCGGGAAGGTCAGGCGCCGGTTCATCCAGTCGCGGCGTCGCCGCCATCAGTCGCTTGGTATAATCTTCTTGCGGGCGCGTGATCAAATCGACCGTGGGGCCACTTTCCACCACCCTGCCCTCTTCCATAACAATCAGATGATCAGCGTGATTCTCTACCGAGGCAAGGTCATGACTGACCAGTAACATCGCAAGCCCCTGCTCTTCGCGTAGCTCATCTAGCAGCGTCATGATCTCTCCGCGCAGGCTGGCGTCAAGCGCACTGGTCGGTTCGTCAGCGACAAGCAATTTAGGCTTGTGAGCAATTGCAGCCGCGATCATGACACGCTGACGTTCCCCTCCCGATAACCGATGAGGAAACTGGTCGAGTCGTTCATCCGCTCGTGACAGACCTACCCGTTCCAGTTTTTGCGCCAGATCGTGCCTGGACAAGGCCGGTGGTCCGGCCTGGGCCGCCGCTTCCTTAAGCTGTGCACCGATGGTCAAATGCGGCGTCAGTGCCGTCAATGGCTGTTGAAATACAAAGCCTGTCAAATGGCTGCGGAGCTTCATTTGTTGATGCGCGTTCGCCTTTAACAGGTCGATGCCGTCCAGCTTGATGGAACCGACCGCTTTACCCGGAGTCAGGCCAAATGGTGTCAGGCAGGAAAGGCTTTTTCCCGAACCGGACGCACCGATAATCGCCGTGCATTTACCGGCTTCGACCGAGATATTGACGCCTTCTACCAGTTGCCTGCCATCAATTTGAATGGCCATGTCACGTATCTCATAAAGGCTCATGAGAAGGTATCTCGCAGGCGTTCGCCCTCAATTGTCAAACAAACCAGAATGATAACCAAAAGTCCGCCGGGTAACAGCAAACCCAAGGGCGTCATATCCATGTCATCGGCGCCTTCCTTGACCAATATGCCCAGCGATGTCAGAGGCTCCTGCACACCCAAACCCAGGAATGAAAGGAAGCTCTCGACCATGACTACCTGCGGTACGGTAAGCATCAAATAGGCCAGCGCAACGCCGGCGATATTGGGCAAGACATGTTTCAGGATAATGGTACGTGGCGGCGTTCCAGCGGCTTCAGCAGCCAATATGAAAGGCCTCTGTTTTAGTGCCATCACCTGTCCACGCACCACACGCGCCATGGTTAGCCACTCAACCAGTCCAATACCAATAAAGACCAGCAAAATCGAGCGGCCGAAAATCACCATCAGCAGAATGACGATGAACATGAACGGCAGCGCATAGAGCGCATCGACAAAACGCATCATCGCTTCATCAACCTTTCCGCCAACCCAACCCGCAGTTGCGCCCCAGGCGATGCCGACGACCAGAGACACCAGAGCGGCCGCTATCGCGACCATTAGCGTGACCTGCGTCCCGGCAGCAAGGCGCGCGAGCCGATCGCGGCCTATCTCATCTGTGCCAAATATATGCGATCCGCTGAAAGCAGGCGCACGCACGGCCTCCCAGTCAATTTGATCATAGGTCCACGGCGATACGAGCGGTAGAATCAACGCCAGAGCGATCAGGACCAGAACCACCCATAGCGGCCAATGAACGCGATTTAGCAACCGCCTCATCCGTCCCGCATCCTTGGATCGAGCCAGCCATAAATCAGGTCAGCAAACAGGTTAAACAGGATAATGAGCGTGGCATAGAGCGTCACCACGCCGAGAACCAAAGGATAATCCCGGTTTAGCGCGCCCTGAACAAAATAGCGGCCCAATCCCGGCAGCCCGAAGACAGTTTCCACCACCACGGCGCCAGTAAGCAAACCCGCTGCAGCCGGTCCTAGGTAGCTGGCCACCGGAACGAGCGCCGGACGCAACCCATGTTTGAACAGGATTTTCGTTTCAGGCAGTCCCCGCGCCCTTGCGGTGCGTATATGGTCCTGTTTCAGCACTGTCGCCAGACCCGCTCTGGTCAGTTTGGCGATGGCCCCAGAAACCGGCAGCGCCAGGGCAACCACCGGCATGATCAGCCAGGACCAACCTTCCCCTGTCCCCGAGACAGGCAACAATCCCAGCCAGAGTCCGAAAAGCAAAGCCAATGCCGGCCCGGTAACAAAGGTCGGCAATGCAGTTGCAACGGTTGCCAGCATCATAATTGTCTTGTCAGCCGCCTTGCCAGCCCGCACCGCTGCAAACAGCCCGGCGGAAACTCCAATCAGCAATGCCAAAGCTATCGCCAGACCGCCGAGAGTCAGTGATATCGGCAATCCCTGTGCCACAAGCTCGGAAACCGTAAAATCGCGATAAACCAGTGATGGTCCAAAATCACCCTGCGCCAGCCGTGAAATATACAGCCAGGCTTGCTCCCAAAGCGGTTTATCAAGGCCATAGGCAGTTTGCAGGGCGGCCTGTGTCTCCGGCGGCAACGGTCGTTCACCGTCAAATGGACCACCCGGGGCCAGCCGCATCAGGAAAAAGGAAGTCAATATGATCGCAAGCAGCGTCGGGATCGCTGTCATCAACCGTCTTGCGACCAGCGCTAGCATGGGGCGTTACAGCTCCATCTGGCCAAAACAGCCGCGCACTTCGTTGATGAACAACTCGGGCACTTCCATTGCAGCGAAATGACCGCCTCTGTCGGCTTCACCCCAATATTGCAGGTTTTTAAACCGTTGTTCTGCCCAGCGACGGGACGGGGCCATAATCTCGTTCGGGAAAATACTGCATCCTGTTGCAAGATCGACGGGATCGACATTGGGATTGCCAAAACTCTCCCGATACAGTCTCGCTGAGGAAGCTCCGGCATTGTTGAGCCAATAGAGCATGATATTATCGAGCAAGCGATCACGATCAAAACTCTCATCGGGCGTCATCGCCCCATCAGACCAACCCTGAAATTTCTCAAGGACCCATGCCATCTGGCCTACGGGAGAATCCGCCAGACCATAGCCCAGTGTCTGCGGCTTGGTGCGCTGAATCTCAGCATAACCACCGCCCTGTGTTTGATATTCAGCGAAGCGCGCTAGCGACGCCTGCTCCTCTGGCGTGGGATTTTTCATCACTTCGTCCGGCGGTGTTCCGACCACGACGAGGTTAATATGGATGCCCCCACAATGACCGATATTCTGCACCCCTATGGCAGATGTTACCAAAGCGCCCCAATCTCCGCCCTGCGCAAAATAGCGGTCATAGCCCAGCCGCGTCATCAACACATCCCAGACGCGCGCGATCTTCTCTGCGCCCCATCCGGTTTCGGTGGGTTTGCCGGAAAAACCATATCCGGGCAGTGAAGGAATGACGAGATGATAGGCGTCCCCCGCATCGCCGCCATGGGCAACCGGATCTGTCAGCGGACCGATAACGTCCATAAATTCGACAATCGATCCTGGCCAACCATGGGTCATGATCAATGGCCGTGCATCCGCTTCGGGCGAGCGAATATGCATGAAATGAATATCGACCCCGTCAATCTCGGTCATATGATGCGAATACTGGTTTAGGGCCGCTTCACAGCGCCGCCAATCATAGCTCTCGCGCCAATAGTCGGTAACTTGCTGAACATAAGCCAGCGGTATGCCCTGAGACCAGTCGTCTACCGGTTCTGGATCAGGCCAACGGACGCTTGCCAACCGAGCTTGCAAATCGTCCAATGCCGATTGCGGAATATCAATCTGAAAATCCCTGATATCATCGCTCATCGCATCGTCTCCATTTCATCCAGCTTACATCGCCATATTATATCGTAGGCGTCGGCACTTCACCCGAATAATCGTAAAAGCCTTTACCGGTTTTTCGGCCAAGCCAACCAGCCTCGACATATTTCAGTAATAGAGGTGCCGGACGATATTTGGGATCGCCAAAATCGTTTTGCAGCACACGCAAGATTTCCAGCAACGTATCAAGCCCAATCATATCCGCCAAGGTAATAGGCCCCATCGGATGACCAAGGCCCAATTGTACGCCGCGATCTATGTCTTCCATAGACGCGGTGCCTTCGCCCAGTGCAAAAAATGCTTCATTGAGCATGGGCAGTAATATTCGGTTGACTACGAAGCACGGCGAATCTTTGGCCAGAACCGCCTGTTTGCCGAGCGCCTTCACATAGTCGTTAGCCATGGCGACGCTGTGGTCGCTTGTTGCCAGGCCGCGAATGACCTCGACCAAGCCCATTAACGGTACGGGATTAAAGAAATGTACGCCAATGAAGCGGGACGGGTCTTTAACAGACTGTGCCAATCGCGTGATGGATATAGACGATGTGTTGGTGGCCATAAGCGATTGATGGCCCAAGACTTCAGAAGCTGCTCCAAAAATCTGGCGCTTGATATCCTCCCGCTCGGTGGCCGCTTCGATAATGATATCCGCGCTTGCCATCGGATCCAGAGAACCGATCGTTTCGATCCGGTCCAGAGTAGTTTGCGCCACCTGTTGCTCAATCTTCTCTTTGTCGACCAATCGCGACAATTGTTTGGCAATCCCGGCCTTGCCCTTCTCGGCTATCTCCTGATTCATATCAGACAAGTAAACATGGTATCCGGCCTGCGCGGAAACCTGCGCAATTCCTGCTCCCATTTGTCCTGATCCAATGATACCGATTGATTTCATTTGCCGTCCTTTTTCCTTATCATGACTGAGCCGTTAATGCTGATGTAACAAGGCACTAGCGATTGTCGAGCAAACTGGCTAGATTGCAAATATGTCCCCTATTATTTCTACCATTGCCCTTATGGCACTTGCGGCGACAACAGCAGCCAGCGATGCGCAGCCGATCCCTAATCCGGGTGAGGTAAAGGTCTTCAAAGATTGGTCGGTAGGCTGTGACAATGGGCGGCGCGTGTCAAGCGATCTCCTTGGTCGATGATGCCAGCCGAGGTTTTGATGATTGGGGTGGCCCGATTACTATTACCCGCACGGCTGGCGCAAATGATGTTTTAACAATCCGGGCGCTGTTAAAAGTCACGGGCATCGGACGTTATGATCTGGTCGTGGACGGCAAAGTCATAGTCACTGGCCCTATGGCCGAGGATGACTACCCTGTCGAAATTACGGGCGAAGAAGCCGAGAAAGCGGCAACTGCTATCGCTCGTGGCCGAAAACTGGAAATCAGAGCCTCAAATGGAGATAGTTTGACGAAGATATCTTTATCAGGCTCTACCGCCGCGCTGCGATATATTGATCAGCAACAGAAACGAGTGCGCACACCGACCGCTTTAATATCCAAAGGTCGCCGTTCATTCAGGCCCGAAAAGAAAGAAGTTCCAGTTGTAGTTGTTGACCAATGGGCACCCGCGAAACGGATTCCTGCAACAACTGAAATCGTTGATCTGGTAGAGAATTCTCCCTGCAAGGATGAAAGATTTGGTGTCGTCGAGGATCAGATATTTCCTTTGGGTCAAAAAGATGGTCGCTATCGTGCGCTCATTTTGATGTCATGTGGTTCTGGTGCCTACAACTTTTCTAGCGCCGCCTATATTGGCGAAATTAAAGGAGATGAGAAAGAGGGCGCCAGTTGGGCATTCCGTCCGGCAACCTATGACCTGCAACCCGCCTGGGGCGGCGAAGATCGACCACCCTTGCTGGTAAACGCCCATTGGGAAGAAAATCGTCAAATCTTGAGCAGCTTGGCAAAAGGTAGAGGCATTGGCGATTGTGGCAATGCCGAGAGCTTCGTCTGGGATGGCGAGCAATTCCGTTTGATCGAAGCCAGTGGTATGCGGGAATGTCGCGGAGCCTATAAGTGGATCACTACCTGGCGCGCAAAATATCAAAAGGCCGAAGAGCTGGCCCAGCAAATACCGGCCGCTGAAGAAGCCGTAGAATAGGTTTTATGGCGCATTCTTAAAGGGGTGCGCTTCAGCCAGGATCAGCGAGAAATAGTCCCGCTCGTCACTCCATTCGCGAACCGGTGACCAGCCGCCTGCACGCAGCATCAAACGCGCATCACGCAAACCATATTTGTGGCTGTTCTCGATATGAATTTTCTGACCCTTATCGATGTCGAACTGGTTGTCACCAATGGTAAAGCGCACATCTGCCTGGACCTCTAGATAGATTTCAATTCGCGCGTAAAGATCATTCCAGATCGCGATGTGGTGGAATTGGTCCACCGGGATTGTACCAGCCATTTCTCGATTAATTCGGTGCAGTAAATTTAGCGAAAACTGCGCAGTTACCCCTGCACTATCGTCATAAGCGGCAACCAGAGTATCTGTATCCTTGATTCGATCAAAGCCGATCAGCAACTGCGATCCCGTGCCTAGCGTCTCTCGCATGAAGCGGAGCAAATCAACGGAGGTACGCGCAATCATATTGCCGATTGTAGAGCCCGGGAAAAAACCCAGCTTGGGCATATTGGCCACTTCGTTCGGCAAGTTTATCCGTCGCATAAAGTCGGCCTCTAAGGGGTAAATCGGAAGCTCAGGAAACTGAGTCTGCAACTGCGCAGCGCTTGCGGCGAGAAACTCTCCGGAAATATCTATCGGGACATAGGCTGCAGGATGGGTAGCGCTCAAAAGATGCGGTGTTTTTGTGGAACTGCCGGAACCGAATTCAACAACAGCACGGTCTGTGCCACTCATTTCTCCGACCTCTGCGCTGTATCGTTCCAGCAAGCTTGTTTCCGTTCGTGTCGGATAATATTCGGGTAGCTCTGTAATCTGTTCAAATAGTTCCGAACCCTGACGGTCATAGAGCCAACGGGCTGGAATTGCGTAGCTCTGCTCTTGAAAACATCGCATAACATCTTTTTCAAAACCCGGGTCTACCCGGCTAACTGTCATATCCATGAGAAAGCCGTCCTTGGCGGCCAAATTTGTCGATCAAAGATCTTTGGCGAGGCGAAGGCCGGTAAACTGCCAACGCTGATGGGGGTAAAAGAAATTGCGATAGCTATCGCGGATATGGCCCGGCGGCGTGGCAACACTGCCACCTTTCAATACAAACTGCCCAGACATGAACTTGCCATTATATTCACCGACTGCGCCCTCTGCAGCTTTAAAACCGGGATAAGGGCGATAGGCGCTGCCAGTCCATTCCCACACGCTGCCGGTGCCTGGCAATCCATTATGCACCGCGACTTCCCACTCGGCCTCAGTTGGAAGCCGGGCATCCGCCCAGCACGCATAGGCGTCGGCTTCATAAAGACTGATATGCCGAACCGGCGCGCACAACACGATTTCACGCCATCCTTGCAAGGTGAATTCTTCCATCACACCATCGCGTGTGCGCCAATGGAGCGGTTTTGTGACCTTTTCTTGCTGTACCCAGGCCCAACCATCGGACAACCAATATCGATGGTCGGCATAACCACCATCGTCCATAAAATTCTGCCACTCGCCATTTGTAACAGGGCGGTCGGCTATAGCATAAGGGTGCAGCAAGACCTGGTGACGCGGCCCTTCACAGTCAAAGGAGAAACTTTCTCCATCATGACCTATGAATTGGGCGCCATTTGCACCTTCAATCCAATGTAATGGCGCTTCGATAATCGCCGGGCGCGGTTTGGGTTCCATGAAAGCGGGACCAAGCGGATTGCGGGAAAACAGGTGCAATATATCCGTAAGCAACAGTTCCTGATGTTGTTGCTCGTGATGCAGTCCCAGCTCGATCAGATCCAGAGCCTCATCGGAAAAGCTTTCCATCGCTTCGATCATTGCTTCATCTACATGTGCGCGATAATCAAGCACCTCTTCTAACGATGGCCGGGTCAGCAGGCCTCGATCCGGCCGCGCATGCCGCGCACCTTCGGCTTCATAGTAGCTATTGAACAAATAAGCATAAGACTCATCAAACACCCGATAGCCATCGACATGATCGCGCAGCAGGAAAGTTTCAAAAAACCAGCTCGTGTGCGCCAGATGCCATTTGGCTGGGGACGCATCGTCCATCGACTGAACGGTTGCATCAGCATCGCTCAAGCCAACGACCAGCGAACTGCTATGTGCACGGACCTTTTGAAAATCTTCTTTCAGAACCGAACGCCGATTGGTTTTTCGGTCGATCTGAGGCGATGTCACGATAGTTTCGGCTTGGCCTGCGATCTTTCCTACTCCATCCGCTTATTGGGCGTATTAAGAACATAGAGCGAACGAGATTAGGGTCAACCGCTTATATTTGCGCCATCAGGTTGCAAATATATATGTTGCGGTGCGTTTACGCGATAAAACGGCCAGCTAGCG
This sequence comes from Parasphingorhabdus sp., assembly GCF_059726685.1. Classification (NCBI taxonomy): domain Bacteria; kingdom Pseudomonadati; phylum Pseudomonadota; class Alphaproteobacteria; order Sphingomonadales; family Sphingorhabdaceae; genus Parasphingorhabdus; species Parasphingorhabdus sp. The sequence continues at coordinate 1,567,104 of NZ_AP041068.1, read as the reverse complement.
AGAGGCTCCAGGAACCCACAAAATGTCAGCTTTGCCGCCATCATTCAGCATTCGCCCAAGCACAAAAAGATAATCCGATAGCCGATTAATGTAGGCGAGAGCCTGCGGATTGATCGCCATAGCCTGTGCGGCACCTACGGCGGTTCGTTCTGTACGCCGAGCAACGGCCCTGGCCAGATGGATGGATGCGGCAGCCTTGCTACCTCCAGGCAATATAAAGCTGGTCAGCGGATCAAGATTGTCATTGACCCTATCAATTTCGCTTTCGAGCCTCTCGACCTGCGACGGCGTAACTCGAAGGACCATGTCTGATGGCGCAAAATCATCTCCCTCGCCAGCGGGCGTTGCCAAATCCGCTCCAAGATCGAACAGATCATTTTGAATCACCTTGAGCGACTGCACCAATGCCGCATCACTAATTTCGCAAATTGCTACACCCAACGCACTATTGAGTTCATCAACGTCGCCAATGGCTGCCATGCATATATCGCTCTTGGCCAAGCGTGATCCATCGACCAGCCCCGTCGTCCCGTCATCGCCCGTCTTCGTGTAGATTTTGTTGAGCTTGACCATACAAGCCTGGCCTTAGCTTTGACCGCCGGCAAGCAACAATAGCAGCGCAACCAGTATGACTGCGATGGCCTGATATTTCACCCGAGCGAACATCATTTCATTCTGTTTTTTGTGCGAAGCCGTCACGCCATCAGCATCAACGTCTTCCGGCTCCATATTAACGAAAGCAATCAAACCGCGGACCAAAGCATAAACAACGGCGCCAGCTGCCAACAAGATTAGTAGGATCAGTATATAGCTCATATTCTCTGATTAGCCCTTTGATAAAGTTATTCCAACCGGGAAAATATTTTTTCGTAATTTGTCAGCTATCATGTAGCCATCCGTGCCTGCTTCTCGCAATACGGCCAAAGATGCAGAGTCTAGGCTTTTCGACAACTTTACCCTTGTCTCATCAAGCAAAACCGGATGATGGACATAGCGGGGAACGGATAAATCCATCAAGGCTTGCAGCAGTCTGTGTATATGGGTCGAGGCAAATAGATCCTCCCCGCGTACGACATGAGTGATTCCGTCGCGCGCATCATCCAATGTCACAGCCAAATGATAGCTGACGGGCGTATCCTTGGGTATCAATACAACGTCTCCCAATACCGCCGGATCAGCAATCTGATCCCCGTGACGCTCGTCATGCCAGCCTATATCACCAATCAAATCGGTCGCCTTTTTAACATCAAGCCGCCAACTATGCGGCTCTCTTTTAAGTCTTTCGGCAACCTCACCCTTGTCGAGACCCCGACAAGTCCCGGGATAAATCGGGCCATCCGGCCCCTCCTCCAATCCTTCTTCTTCCTGGATAGCGCGCATGGACGATCGCGTGCAAAAACAAGGGTAGAGAACTCCCTTTTTCTTCAGCTGTTTGGCCGCGTTAGCGTAACTCTGGAGCCGCTGAGATTGGAAAACTGCATCTCCATCCCAATCGAGACCCAGCCATCGCAGATCAGCAAAAATCGCGTCAATAAATTCGGGCTTGCTGCGGCCAATATCTATATCTTCGATCCGTAACAGTAACTTCCCACCCCTCTCTCGCGCATAATCATGGGCGACACAGGCTGCATAAGCATGCCCCAAATGCAACAATCCGTTGGGGCTTGGCGCAAAGCGCACCACAACATCTTGGCCAATATCCCCTCTTGACGTCATAGGGCAGATAATGTTCTTTGCATGTCAGTTGTAATGACCATGTCATGTTCTTGCGGATAAAGAGCAGTCAGTCAAAGACTAAGGGAGTAGTTAGACTATGTATCATCCCGACCTGTTGCGGCATCCCGAAAGTTGTCCGTCACTGGTGTTGAACGCTGACTATACGCCGCTATCCTATTATCCCTTAAGCTTATGGCCTTGGCAAACCGCAATCAAAGCGGTTTTCCTGGACCGGGTAAACATTGTTTCCAGCTATGAACGCGAAGTCCATAGCCCCAATCTCGACATGAAAATCCCGTCGGTAATTGCGCTGAAAAACTATGTGAAACCTTCTGAATATCCCGCATTTACCCGGTTTAACCTGTTTCTGCGCGACAAGTTCATGTGCCAATATTGTGGCAGCCTCGACAATCTGACGTTCGACCATGTCATTCCGCGTCGCCAGAAAGGCCGTACCACATGGGAAAATGTTGCTACTGCCTGCCTGCCCTGCAACCTGAAAAAAGGTGGCCGAACGCCGAAAGAGGCACACATGCAGCTTTCCAACAGGCCGATCAAACCGACCAATTGGCAGTTGCAGGAACATGGACGCGCCTTCCCGCCGAACTTCCTCCACGATACATGGCATGACTGGTTATACTGGGATATTGAACTAGAAGGGTGAAAAATTTCTAGGTTCTTAAGAGGAATTCCCTCTCGAATTCCAATTTCTACTGATATCTCGACAGAATTTCAGGACTGACATCTTGAAATCCAGCTTATTCATCCTATATTCATGTAAAGGAGAGGTTTTGCGTGATAGAATTTTGGTTGGCGGATGAGAATATCTTTTTTAGCGCCGCCATCCTTCTCATGTTTGCCATCGGATTATTACAGCTTGTTGGATTAAGCGACTTTGGGCCGGATTTCGGCACCGACATGGATCCCGACGCTGATATTGCCGAAGCTGGCGCTCACGGCGCTGGCCAAGGTCTGCTCTCCTTATTGGGATTTGGTCGTCTGCCATTTCTCATGCTGCTTGTGCTTTTTCTGGCCCTGTTCGGTATTATCGGACTGGCGGGTCAGGAATTTTACAGCAATCTGTTCGGATGGCTTCTAACGCCATGGCTCGCCGTTCCAGCGGCGGCTGCCGTTTCCTTACCGCTAACCGGCTTGTTGGCGCGTCCCTTGTCGCGGGTCATTCCCAGCGATGAAACCACCGCAATCGACATTGAAATGTTGGTCGGACGACGCGGGAAAATCGAGATTGGCAAGGCAGAGACTGGTTCGCCAGCTCGCGCAAAGGTGATCGACTCACACGGCCACGGCCATTTCGTGATGGTCGAGCCAGCCAACGAAGGCGAGATTTTTCGCCAGGCGGAAGAGGTTCTGCTCGTTCGCCGGGAGGAAGGTACATTCAAAATCATCTCGCCTGATACCGTCAAGTTTCTGGAATGAACCCGAACTAAATATTCAAACTGAAAACGGTGTTAGCGCAATATCCGCTAGATTGCCCTCTAGCTTGTTCAGCGCGCTGCGCCCCAAAATAGAAAGAAAAATATGACTGAGAATCTCGTTTCCCTCGCCGTCTATGCCGGCGTTATTTTTATCACCCTGCTCATCTTCGGGTTGATCATCACTCGGCTCTATAAACGCGCAACCAAAGAAATTGCCTTCGTTCGGACCGGACTTGGCGGCGAAAAGGTTGTGATGAACGGCGGTGCCATGGTGCTGCCGGTCTTGCATGAAACCATGCCGGTTAACATGAACACAGTGCGGCTGGCAGTGGAGCGCAATAATGTTGATGCGCTGATCACCCTCGATCGCTTGCGGATTGATGTGAAGGCGGAATTTTATGTCCGCGTGCGCCCGGATGCCGGATCATTGGCTATGGCCGCACAGACTTTGGGCCTGCGCACTATGCAGCCCGAGGCGCTAAAGGACCTGGTCGAAGGTAAATTTGTCGATGCGCTGCGCTCGGTTGCTGCGGGCATGACAATGAACGAGCTGCATGAGCAGCGCGCGGACTTTGTCCAGAAAGTGCAGCAAGCCAGCTCTGCCGATCTGGCGATGAACGGTCTCGAACTGGAATCCGTATCACTAACCGGTTTGGATCAGACCAGTATTGAGCATTTCAACGCCAATAACGCCTTTGATGCCGAAGGTCTGACCAAACTTACGGAGCAAATTGAACTGCGTAAGAAAGCACGGAACGACATTGAACAAGATACACGTGTTCAAATTGAGAGCAAAAACCTGGAAGCGGATCAACGCAGCTTCACCATCGAACGGGACAATGAATTTGCGCGGCTCGAACAAGAACGTGAAGTCGAGATGCGGCGTGCCGAACAGGCCTCTGAGGTTGCGAGTGAGCAAGCTGTTCGCAATCGAGAAGCTGAAGAAGCGCGGATTACCGCGAAACAAAAGATCGATTCCACGCAGATTGAAGCCGATCGCGCCGTCAAGGAAGCCTCAATCGCCCAAGAGCAAGCGATTGAAATTGCCCGGCAAGAACAGCAAATCGCTATCCAGAACAAAAGTCGCGAAGAAAGCCAGGCCAAGGCAGAAGCCGATGAAGCGCGCGCCAAAGCAGTGGCAGCCGAAGAGCAAGTCACAACCTCAAGAGAAACCGAGGTTGCTGACCGCGATAAGCGCATTGAACTGATCGAGGCATCAAAACAGGCAGAACGCGAAGCCATTGGTGTCAAGGTGCAGGCAGAGGCCGAAAAAGAAGCCGCTTCAAACCGCGCGGCCGCGATCCGACTGGACGCAGAGGGCGAAGCAGAGGCGGAAAAATTGCGCGCCGAAGCATCTCGCGTCCGCTTTGAAGTAGAGGCCGCTGGTCAACGCGCGGTGAACGAGGCAGCCAATATCCTGTCATCCGATCAGATATCGCTGCAGACCAAATTGGCGCTGCTCAACGTATTGCCTGAAGTGGTGAAGGAATCAGCGAAACCTATGGAAGCCATCGACTCCATCAAGATCGTTCAGGTCGACGGCATCACCCAAAATGGCGGAGGCGGAAACGGCTCTGGCAATGGCGGAGGCGTCAATGGTGGTGGAGGCGGCAATCTTGCTACCGACGCTGTCGCCGCTGCTTTGTCCTACCGCGCACAAGCACCGGTCATTGACGGGCTGATGAAAGAGCTTGGCCTGGACGGGTCATCACTGGACAGCCTAATCGGTGGTGCGACCGAAACTGAAACAGCTCCGCTTGAAGCGCAGGCAAAGCCGAAACCGAAAGTGGCGGCGACACCAGTCAAAGCCCAATCGAAGAAAATAGCGCAACCCGCGGCTACTGCTCCTGTTCCTGCGAAGGCTGAAAAACAGAAAGGTCCTTGGTCAGAGCAAAAGGATGGAAAAAGTCCAAGCTGATTGAACATATGCCGCCAAAGGCCCGTCCTCGAAAAAGGGCGGGCCTTTTCTGTTTGCGTGAACGTGCTTCCGATAACCTTGGTGAAGAAATCTAAATCAGCTGAGATCGTTTCGATTTTTACGATCATCAGGATTTTCTTGACCCTGCCTGCGCTGCAGTGCAGCAAAGCGGCATGACCGATACCCTCCCCAAAGATTCATCGGCAACACCGTCATTGGTTGTTCGCCAAAACCCTGACATTAAATATCTCGGCAAATTGCTGGGCGATGTGATCCGTTCCTATGGCGGAGAGGAACTCTACCGCCGTACCGAATATATCCGCTCGACCAGTGTTGACCGGCATCGCGGACTGGCAGATGCAGACGCGATTGATCCTGGCTTAGATGCACTGTCGCTTGATGAAACCACTGCCTTTGTCCGGGGCTTCATGCTCTTTTCTCTGCTCGCCAATCTTGCCGAGGATCGCCAGGGCGTTGCGGCAGAAGAAGGTGCCAGCGTTGCCGAAGCAGTCAAAAAATTGGCCAATGAAGGTGTGAACGAAAAGGCGATACTAGCACTGCTTGACGACGCTTTGATTGCTCCAGTGCTGACCGCTCACCCCACAGAGGTGCGGCGCAAGAGCATGATCGACCACAAGGCAAGAATTGCAGAGTTGTTGCTGATGAAAGATGCCGGGGCCGACAATACACCCGAAGGCGACGTACTCGATGAAGCGATCATGCGGCAAATCGCATTGCTTTGGCAAACCCGGCCACTTCGTCGCGAACGCCTGTTTGTAACCGACGAGGTACAGATCTCGCAAAGCTACATGCGGGATGTTTTTCTTCCTGTGTTACCCAAACTTTATGGCAAATGGGAAAAGGTGCTGGGCGCCCGCCTTCCCAATTTCCTGAAGCTCGGCAGCTGGATCGGCGGCGACCGCGATGGCAATCCCTTTGTCGACGCCGATGCCATGCGAGAAGCTTTGTCGCGCGCCGCAGAAACGGTTATCGGCTACTATCTTGCGCGCATCCACGCCATGGGCGCAGAACTCAGCATTTCAACAGAACTCGCAGATGTGCCAGATGAAGTAATCACCCTCGCCGAGGCTAGTGGTGATGATGCGCCAAGTCGCAAGGACGAACCCTATCGCCGAGCGCTGTCCGGTATCTATGCCCGTCTGTCCGCCACTCATCTGAAACTCTGCGGTCATGTTCCCGGGCGCCCATCACCCATAGTCGCCAAACCTTATGACAATCCCCAGCAATTGCGCGAGGATCTTGTCACACTGGCTCATGGCCTGCGCTCACGTGGCAAAGGCGTGTTTGCTACATCAGGAGCATTGGGGCGCCTGATCAGAACCGTGGAGCTATTCGGTTTTCACCTCGCCACACTCGACATGCGGCAGAATAGTCGTATTCATGAGCGAGTGGTTGCTGAATTGCTTGCCGAAGCCGGCGTTGAGTCCGACTATCTCTCACTGGACGAAGACAATCGCGTCGACATACTGAGGCAGGAACTTGCAAACAACCGGCCTTTGGTGAGCCCATGGATCACCTATAGCGAAGACACGGCCAAGGAACTTTCCATTTTACGCGCGGCCGCCCAAGCCCATGATCAATATGGCCCGGAAGTCATTGTCAATTACAACATCAGCAACGGCGAAACCGTATCCGACATTCTGGAAGTCTATGTTCTGCTTATGGAGGCCGGCCTTTACCGAGCACCTGAGGATGAAAAGGCGGCACCCACCTGCCCCATCATGGCTGTGCCGTTATTTGAGACTGTAGCCGATCTGGAAAACGCGCCGCAGGTCATGACCGACTTTTTTGCCCTCCCGGAAATGCATGCTCTCACTCGCGCACGAGGTGCACAGGAAGTGATGATCGGTTATTCCGACAGCAACAAGGATGGCGGGTATTTGACCTCTACCTGGAGTCTGTTCAAAGCCAGTCAGGCCCTAACCCCTGTTTTCGAGAATGCTGGCGTGAAGATGCAGCTTTTTCATGGCCGTGGCGGCGCTGTTGGACGTGGCGGCGGCTCAGCCTTTGGCGCGATTAAGGCGCAGCCGAAAGGTACGGTCGATGGTCGCATCCGTATTACCGAACAAGGAGAAGTTATTGCCGCCAAATATGGTACGATGGGCGTCGCCGAGACCAATCTGGAAGCCATGACTTCGGCGGTCTTGCTCCGCTCGCTAGAACCAGATCCTTCGAACCAAAAAGTCCAAACCGGCTTTGCCGATGCGATGAACGAGATTTCGCGGGCCGCCTTCACCGAATATCGTGATCTGGTTTACGGCAATGACAGTTTCCGAACCTTCTTTCGCCAGATGACACCGCTCACTGAAATTGCGAAACTCAAAATAGGATCGCGCCCCGCCAGTCGAACGAAAAGCGACAAGATAGAGGATTTGCGGGCCATTCCCTGGGTTTTCAGCTGGGCACAAGCTCGCGTGATGCTGCCAGGCTGGTTTGGTGTGGGACAGGCGCTGAATGCCTTTGACGATGTCGAAAAGCTAAAAGAAATGGCGCAAAGCTGGCCATTTTTTCAGGCGAGCCTGTCCAATATGGAAATGGTTCTCGCCAAATCCGACATGGGTATCGCGGCACGTTACGCCGAACTGGTTGAAGACAAATCCATGCGCGAGGGTTATTTCAATCGCATCCGGTCAAGCTGGGAACAAACCCGTGATATATTGCTGGAGATCACTGACCAGCCTCATTTGCTGGCGAAAAACCCATCCCTGTTCAACAGCATCGAACTACGCTTGCCCTATATCGAACCGCTTAACCACCTGCAGATTGAACTCATGAAACGCCTTCGTGCTGGTGAAGATGATCCGCGTATTGGTGAAGGGATACAATTGTCGCTCAATGCTATTGCAACTGCTTTAAGAAATAGCGGTTAAACGGCCATAGCTATAGATCGAGAACTGCGTCTTTTCGTCATCAACCGGACGGACGTCGACAAACAAATCTCCACTTTCGGCGCAAAGCGGAAAAGTGAACTCAAACCGCTCCACCCCGCCAAGTTGGCATCGGAAGCTCGCCCAGCGCCACCGCCACCGCCGACTTGGCCTGCAGCCGCGTGCTATCCAATATTGGCAGTGGCGACACTTCGTCCGTAATTAGAAGCGGGATTTCCGTACAGACGAGTGCGACAGCGTCGCAGCTCGTTTGTTTCAGATCACCAATGATCCGAATAAACTCCGCGCGGGTCTCCGGACGGAAATCGCCGAGGCAAAGTTCGTTGAAAATCGCGTTGTGAATAATCTCGCGGTCCTTGGTAGCCGGGATGGAGCGCTCGAGCGATCTGCGAGCCAGTGCGCCCTTGTACACCGGGCCATCCATCGTCCAATTGGTGCCGAGCACGCCAATATGCCGCCGCCCGTCCGCCTCGGCCTGTGCTGCGACAACCTCGGCGATGTGGAGGCCCGGGATAGAGAAATCCGGGCCTGGCTGTTCTAGTGCAATATGCGCGGTATTGTCAGGTAGGATAAAGAAATCCGCCCCCGCCCCGGCCAACCGCTCAACATCTTCATAGAAAATCTGCCGCAGCGCCGTGAGATCGCCGCGCTCCCAGAGATCAAGCGTCGGTGCCATCGCCCCGCCGCTCATTGTGATCCGCGGATGCTCGTGCGCGCCCATTTTTCGCACGCCTTCCTGCCACACTGTCCGGTAAGACAGTGTCGCGCCTTCCGCGCTGTGGGCCAATATACCGATATGCAGTGGTTCGCTCATTGTGGTGCTGGTTCCAATATATGGTTCACGTCTGAATTCCCGGCATAATCACGGTACCGCCGCAAACGGCACCGGATAGGTCGGCAAATTCATGATCTTCGCCGCCTGCTGCGGCGTAGCAATCGGACGGCCCAACCGCTCTGCCAGTTCGATGACTTCACGCACCAGATCGACATTTTTCGGCGTGCGCGAACCGCCATAGGGTTCTATCCCGACTTGCACATGGCCGCCGCGCACGATTGCGGCTTCCGCCAGACCGCAACCAACACAATCATCGCCAAAGCTCGACACCAGCCACGGCAGGTCGCTGCCTTCGATCATCTCGAGATAGGCATCGAGAGCGGTCGCCGTCGGCGGCAGACCAAAGGGTTGATCATCCGCGCCAAAATAGAATTTCATGATCCCGCCTGGCGGCAATTTTCCGGCGCGTTGCTGTGACATGATGAACTTGACGAAGCCGGGTTCAAAAATTGAAATGCTCATCCCCAGCTTCAGTCGCCGACACGCTTCGACATAATAATAGCTGTCCTGCATGTCATTGCGATAGATCAGATTGGTTGGCGCAAAGGCACCATCCTCGCCCGGAACCGACACATTGAAACTGCCCGGATCACACAGGCCCTGCGCGATCAGGCCTTCCTGCGCCATCGCTTCGATATGGGCATAGCGCTCCTCGACCGACACGCCCTCCTTGCCCGGCATGGTCGGGGTGAGAATGGCATCAGGGCGCAGCTTTAGTAGTTTGCGCCACGGCCGGGCATAATCTTCCGCATCCATCACACCGGTGCCGCCAAAGACCGGATCGCGCGTATGATTATGCACCAGCGCCGCCCCCGCCTCCATACAGGCTACCGCCTGCGCGACAATATCGTCATCCTCGTAAGGAACGTTGGGATTTTGCTCCGGCTTAACCGATCCGTTGAGCGAAACTTCGATGATCAGCGGTGTATCAGATATCTGGGTCATGACGACACCTTAGCAAATATGAACCGGCTTGGGAAAGCGCGTTCCGTCACCTCTTTCATCCTGCAAGCACGGTGTTTTTCCTTCCATTAACAATCTGTTATCCAAAAACTCATATGTCTGTTTCCAATTCATCAGGGGAATGGAATGGCGGACGCCGCTTATCAGGACAGCTATGCCGGCGCACCGGACATTTCCGCTATTGATAAGACGGAAGTTTCGCAGAAACTGCTCATCGATGGGCTGGAGCGGCGGATTGCCGGACAGCTCAGCGTCATCATTCCCGTCGGAGTGATCGGATGGATCGCAAGCCTGACCGATAACCGCGCATTGTGGATATTCCTGAGCCTGCAGATCATAGCGCAATTGGCCATCACCGCCTCATCGCAGTCGCTGCGCCGCGCTGTCGAGACCGGCAAAAATACCGCGATACGCAAAAATCTGTGGATGATGGCCGAGGCATCCAGCGGGATCATATGGGCCGCGATGATGCTCGACGTCGGGACGCTAATCGGCGGGTCGGATGCGGTGCTGACCACCTGGGTCACGATATTGGTGACGATGGTTGTATCCATCCTGCTCGCCGCGCCGATTGCCGGCATTGCCTTTCCGCTGCTCGGCGGATTTACTGCTGCGGGCGTCGCGGGCATATTGCTGTTCGACAAGGATTTTAGCAGCTTTGCCCAGATGGCACTCATCTTCATGTGCGTCGCGCTGTTCATCATTGCCAAGGCGGTCAATTTTCAGGCGCATAACAGTTGCCGAGACGGTATCGAGGTGGAACGACTGAGCCAGCGACTGGCCGAAGAGTTGCGGCGCACGTCCTGGTTATCGCGTCATGACAGCCTGACCAGTTTGTTGAACCGCTCCGCCCTGCAAGATCACATTGGAGAACTTGGAGACATGCAGACGCCGCTGATCCTGCTCGACATTGACCATTTCAAGCAGATCAACGATAGCTATGGCCACGGACAGGGTGACGAAGTGATCGCGGCCGTCAGCGCCTGTATCCGCGAAACACTGGCCGAAACAGCACCCGATGCTTTGGCAGCACGCTGGGGCGGGGAGGAGTTTATTATCGCCCTGCCCGGCTGCGAAACCGGTGCCGATGATATTGCCGAGCGATTATGCGCTGCGGTTGCGAAACTGACGCATCAGGACTGGCCTGCGCGGCTGCGGGTCACCGGCTCGCTGGGCGTCGCGCATGGCCCTGCCAGTGCCTTTTCATCGACATTCAAGAGCGCAGATAACGCGATGTATGAAGCCAAGGAACAGGGCCGCAACCGGGTCGTCTGCGCGCCCGAGGGCGCCGGAAAAGCCCCTCGCGTACCGCGCGCCGCCTAAGCCGCCTATATCTAAGCCGCCTGCCGGGCAATCCGTCCGGTGGTCATGTCTTCCAGCGTGATGGTGGTCAGCGTCTCGCCATCGGGACCGAGAAAATCGGCCAACCTGCCATCGGGCGCATAGAGGTTGAACAGCACCAGCGCGCCCTCCGGCCCGCCATGTTCCATATGGACATCGCCCGGATCCTTCGCGGCATAGTCACCAGCGGCGCGGATGCGTTTCTCTCCGGCAACGCCATTTTCATAATCCACCACATGCAGCTCGCCCGCCAGCACCGTGGAGGTGGTCGCACAGACATGGCGGTGGAAATGGCAATAGCTGTTCGGCTCCCAGCGGTAGAGCAGATCAATATGCCCGCCCGCGCCATCTGCGTCGGGCCGCACGGACAGCACCGCGCCATGATAAGCGATGGGATAGGCGAAGCGGCCCTCCGTGTCGGTGAAGGGAATCCATTTAAGGGCGGGGTTTTCGAGCAGGTTCATCGTTTTGCCTCTTTCTGACGTGACGCGAGCATATCATGGAATAATATGCACCAAAACCCATATTCATAATGGGCTCACGCGCGGCTAGCTATGCTGCCTTGCAATGGAGACCATCATGAACCTGTCGGCCACCCAAAAGCTCGCGCTCAGCCTGTTACCCTTTGCCCTGATCAGCGCCTGCGCTGGCAAGCCCGGCCCCGTCGGCAATAAAGCGGTGCCAGAGCCCGCCAAGGCGGTGGAACTGGATCGCTATCTCGGCAAATGGTATGAAATGGCCCGCTATGAAGCGCCGTTTCAAAAAGGCTGCGACGGCGTGACCGCCGACTATTCCCTGCGCGATGACGGGAAAATCAAGGTCATCAACAGCTGCACCAAAGAGGGCAAGACCACCACCGCCAAGGGCAAGGCGAAAATCGTCGAGGGCAGCCGCAATGCGAAGCTGAAAGTCTCTTTCTTCGGCCCCTTTTACGGCGATTACTGGGTGCTGGACCGCGCCGAAGACTATAGCTGGGCGATCGTCGGCGAACCCAGCGGACGCTATCTGTGGATGCTCACGCGTCAGGCGCAACCCGAGCCGCAAGTGCGCGCCCAAATTGAGGCGCGGGTGAAAGAGCTGGGTTATGACTGGAATTTGGTGAGGGTAACGGATCAGGGTTGAAGGTGGGTGTTTTTGTTGGTTTTCGTATAGTATCGGGAATTCAATATTCTGTCGCCATAATCCGTAATTCTATTTTTTCTCTTGAAGTTTCCTAAAAAGATACTCAGTTCGAAAAACTATTCGGAAGAAACTGGAGATCGCTTCAATCCCTAGCAGCGCAATAAAAAACGCACCCAAATAGCCAGCAACCAAGTCATATTTTTCCATCAATATTTTATCTGAGAAAATTAAATCAAATATTTTAGGATCATAAGTAAGTAGGTTTATTACAATTATAATCACAGTCGAAGTGAGAACTACGTTGTAGTATTGAATGTTGCTGAACAACTCCTTCGAAAGCGTATTCAATTTATCTTCCAACTGCTTATCTTCAATAACTCCATCCCGCTTTGAGATTTCAAACCTCTTATCAACGAGGAAAAATTGCGCAGTAAATCCAAAGCCAATCAAAATGGAAAACAAACTAATCAACGGACCCAACACATCGTTTGAAAATCGACCTGACACAGCAGAAATCATAAGTGCAGCAACGAAAATACCAGTATTCTTCTTGACTAATGATTTTTGAACATTTGTTTGGAAGTTATAATATGTCGCTTTATCACGGGAGTATATTTCAGCTAATATTTTCATTTTCCAGCATTAAATATTATGTTTTGTTCCAACGCTTTGTAAATCGCTTTCCTCACAGCTTTGGTTTTTGGATGCCCATCACTGTTAAGAGGGACATCCAAATTGTATTTAGTCGCGAAGTTGAGTGGTTCAAAAAGATAAATTGTTTGCTGTCCTCGTCCTTTTTCAATCACCATTTTTCCATCTGTGATTTCGCCTTCTTCAACACTGAACATGCCAAGATCGTTAAGCGTCTTGGCTAGTTCCTTTGCGCGATCTTTTGATTTTGAATTGAATATCGGTAAAATTCGATCTCTAGCGGCTGCTTCAAAGTCGCCTCCTTTTTTGTCTCGCTTCAAAACAATTGCAGTTTTTCTTCCCAAAACCTGATCTCGGTGAATCTCATCACTCGCATTAGAAACATCAATCTGAATCTCTTTCGGTACTACTTTGCTCAAAGCAAGAGAGTCATCTCGAATTGCAAAGTCAATCAAAGAAGAACCATTTTTCATGAAACGCTTTATAGCCAACTTGAGGTCTAAATACGAACCATAGGGGCCCAAATATTGCGAACCGACATAAAGTCGGCCGCTGCCAGACAAATATAGGCAATAGTGAAACTGCCGTTGGTTCACGCTATTTGCTTCTATTTTTCCCTTCTCAGAGTTTTTAAACGAATGCCCTGAATAGGGGGCTTCAAAGGTTCCAAAAACGCAGCGGGCATCCATGCGCTTAAAGTTTGCAAACGGGATGAGAGTCCCAAATCGTAACCGCTCCAAGGTCTTCGGATCAGTCGTATCAGGCTTCGGCTGTTTTTCAATTACGTCGCACAAGCCATCGAAATCAGCCACTGAAATCTCGTCGTATCCGTCAGCCTTTTTATCCTTATTTGGCCTCACCATATAGTGGAAACTGACACTAACATTTTCTTTGCGTTTCTTTGGCATCGAATTCCCTTAAACCGTACTTCGAAACAGGTTCTATAGTTAAATCAGTTTATTACAACCCAACATACTATAACGCTATATTTCTGTTCTACGATATTTCATTTACGGAATATCATTTTGACAAGTCCTACTAAGGATCAGATCAAATTCATATTTGCAATTGATCTACGGTTATAGTGTATTCAACAAACCCAAAACTCCTTCAAATCTCCCACCCCGTCCTGTCGGCATCACCACCTTACCCCTCAAAACCCATCCCGAAATTCCGCATAAGCCGCCAGCACATCCGCTGCGCCCTCGGTCTGCGGATAATGGCCCAGATGGTCCAGCCGCCATGCGGGAACCTCCGGGTTCAGCGCCGCGACGGCGTCGACCAGGTGGCCGCCGGAGACCGGGTCCTGGGTGCCGTTGATCAGGGCGATCGGGCATGGCGGGCTGGTGAGCTGTGCCTGCCAGCGGGGGCCGTGGGTGCGGCGGTCGGCGATATAGTGGAGCAGTTTGTGCTGGAGCTTGTTGCCGCCATTGGTGCAGATGACCGCCCAATAGGCTTCGAGTTCCGCGGCGCCGGGCTGCGTATCCTTGCCGAAAACCTCGCTAAAGCTTTTGCCGAAACGCTCCCGGTTCATCAGGTGCACGAACAGCCAGCCAAAGGGCCCCGTGAGCAGCTTTTGAATGGGCCGCGCGCGATGCTGGGCGGGGTTGAGGAAGGCGCAGCTCAGCACCCTGTGCGCCAGTCCGCCCTCCCCGTGCCGCGCCAGCAATTCCTGCCCCGGGCTGACGCCACAATCATGGACGAGGAGATGAAAATCCTGACCTAAAAAAGTCTCCGCCAGATACGCCGCTATGTCAGTTTGTTCCTGAAGATCGTAATGGTGTCGCTTCGGCTTGTCGGAAAAGCCAAAGCCCAGAAAATCAAACGCCACCACCCGGTAACGCGCGGTGAGCTCCGCCCACATCGGTAGCCAGTCAAGACTGGAGGTCGGAAAACCGTGGAGGAGCAGCAAGGGCGGCGCAGTGTCTTCCCCGCCGGTGCGGACGAAGATTTGATGGCCTTTCCACACGACAAACTGTCCATCTGCGCGCCATTGCTCTGCGCTTTGTGGTGTGATCATGGGTGCAAATTCCTCATCCTCGCCAATGGCTTGCGATAGCAGCCCATTTGCCGCTCTGGCAATCGTGCCCTGCGCGGTTCAGATATCTTTCAACAGATCGTCCAGCTGGCGCACCCGCGCGCGGACCGAGGCGGCACTGTCCCCGGCGGCGGCGCGCGCGGCATCGCGGGCGACTGTGCCATATTCGGGATGCTGAGCGGCGACCCGGCACAGTGCTTCCACCGACCAGGCCCGCAGAAACGGACGATCATGGTGGAGCAGCGGTGTGAGCCAGCGATCCATGGTTGCTGCGCCATCGGCGGAGAAAGTGAGATAGGCCGCGCTCTGACAGACATGCAGCTGCGCCTGCCAGTATCGGATCGCCGGGATTTCATCCCATAAGGCTTCGCTCTGCGCGGCGGAAAGCGCCTCCCCGCGTTCGAGCGCCGCCTTGATCAACCAGGTCGCACCGCTCGACACCGCCTCCTGATCATGCGCGGCGAGCGCGATCACTGCATCGAGATATTCCGCCTCGCCCCGATATTCCGCCTCGACCTCACCCAAGATGCCGACCGCCCGGCCATCAAAGGCCTGAAGACGGGTGAGCAAGGCGGCGGCAGACAGGGCCATGGGATGGGTTTACTCCGCTGGTTCCAATATCCTCGGCGTGGCGACAAAGGGACGGTTTTCTAAAGCACGCAGGCCGTTGGATATCCTTGTACGATCACTGATCAGGCGGACATATTGATAGTCGCATCCTGAAATCGGGTGCGGATATTCGGAGATATCCTGTTGCAGCAATGCCCGTACTTTTTCGAGTTCCTGCCGAGCGGATTCCAACGCCTGTTCATAGGGTTCCTGCATGATGATCTCCTCTATAGTGTCAGTTCATTCTGTCGGTTCTTCTTTACCTTTTGGGTTCCAAGCCCAGCATTCAACCTCGACCCGGGCGTCCAGCACCAGTCCAGCAGTCTGGAAAGCAGAACGCGACGGATAGCGGCCGGGTTTGAAATAGCTTTTATAGACAGCGTTAAAGGCCGCAAAGTCGCCAATATCCAACAGCATCACGGTGCATTTGAACAAGGCATCATGATCCAGACCATATTTGGCCAGCGTGGTGCCGATCCGGTCCATTGTCCGTTTGGTTTCCGGTTCGATACCGCCGGCAACCAGCGCCCGCCCGCTTTCATCGATGCCGAGCTGGCCGGACAGATAGATGATATTCCCAACCTGCACGGCTTCGGACAGCGGAAAGGCGCTGCCATTGCCGAGAAATTCAGGCGGCTTGTCACCGGCCTGTGCTGGCGCGGCGAATAACAGCGCCAAGGGGGCGAGAAATTTTATGGTCATTCCGCTGATTCTTTCCCCTCTGGCGTCAGGCGCGCGGTGATCTTGATCTCTACCAATCCGTCGGGCGTGTAGAGGCGGTCAACGTCAATCGCGGTCCAGGCCGGAAAAGGCGCTTTCACAAAGCGGTTCTTGGCGGCGGCGAGAGGCGGCATCGACTGGTCAATATCGACATGATAGGTGGTGATATCGACCACATCGTCCCAGCTTGACCCGGCGCGCTTCAGTATCGTGCCCAGATAGGTGAAGGTGCGGGCATAGCTTTCCTCGTCAGTCATGCCCTCCGGCGTCGGGCCAGCGATCACGCCGGACAGATAGACTGTGTCGTTGTGGATGACGGCCTGAGAGAAACCGAACTGCTCCATGAAGGCGCGGCCCTGTTCGCTGTCGGGCATGAGGGTCTGCTTGGGCTCCGCCTGCGCGGCGGAAGTGGCCCCGATGATCGCCATCGCAGCGGTGAGTGATGTCATTAAAGTTTTCATGCGTTTTACTCCGCCGGTTCTTCCACCTCGTCGGCCGGCAGGTAAAGCCGATCGCCCTTTTCCTTATATTTCTCAGCCATTTCGCGCATGCCTTCCTCTGCTGCGGCCTTGCTTGCCGCCGCCGTATCAGCGCCCAGTTTTTCCGAGGCGATAAAGCCTTCGGCGCTCTGGTTCTGCTTGCTGGCAAAATCGCGCACTTCCTGGGAAATTTTCATGCTGCAGAATTTCGGCCCGCACATGGAACAGAAATGCGCGGTCTTGGCGCCTTCTGCGGGAAGCGTCTGATCGTGATATTGCATCGCGGTGTCGGGATCGAGCGACAGGTTGAACTGGTCACGCCAGCGGAACTCGAAGCGCGCCTTTGAAAGCGCATCGTCGCGGACCTGCGCCGCCGGGTGGCCCTTGGCAAGATCGGCGGCATGGGCGGCAAGTTTATAGGTCACAACACCAACTTTTACATCGTCGCGATCCGGCAGACCAAGATGCTCCTTGGGCGTGACATAGCAAAGCATGGCGGTGCCATACCAGCCAATCTGCGCCGCGCCGATGCCGCTGGTGATATGGTCATAGCCGGGCGCGATGTCGGTGGTTAGAGGTCCAAGCGTATAGAAAGGGGCCTCGCCGCAGACTTCCAGCTGCTTTTCCATATTCTCCTTGATCTTGTGCATAGGGACATGGCCGGGACCTTCGATCATCACCTGCACATCGGATTTCCACGCGCGGTGGGTGAGTTCGCCCAGCGTGTAAAGCTCGGAGAACTGCGCCTCGTCATTGGCATCGGCAATCGAGCCGGGGCGCAGGCCATCGCCAAGGCTATAGGCGATGTCATAGGCTTTCATGATCTCGGTAATGTCGTCGAAATGTTCGTAGAGGAAGCTTTCCTTGTGATGCGCCAGGCACCATTTCGCCATGATCGAGCCGCCGCGCGAGACGATGCCGGTGACGCGTTTCGCCGCCATCGGGACATAGGGCAGCCGCACACCAGCATGGATGGTGAAATAATCAACACCCTGCTCGGCCTGCTCGATCAGGGTGTCGCGGAAAATTTCCCAGGTCAGGTCTTCGGCGACCCCGCCAACTTTTTCGAGCGCTTGGTAAATGGGTACGGTCCCGATGGGCACGGGTGAGTTGCGGATGATCCACTCGCGCGTATCGTGGATATTCCGGCCGGTGGAGAGATCCATAACGGTGTCCCCGCCCCAGCGGATCGACCAGACCATCTTGTCGACCTCTGTCGCCACGTCCGACGCAACCGCGCTGTTACCGATATTCGCGTTGATCTTCACAAGGAAGTTGCGGCCAATCGCCATCGGCTCGGTTTCCGGGTGGTTGATATTGTTCGGGATAATTGCCCGACCACGCGCCACTTCGTCACGGACAAATTCCGGCGTGACATAATCGGGGATAGACGCGCCAAAGCTTTCGCCATCACGCTTATATTCTTTCAGCCGCTCCCGTCCGAGATTTTCACGCTCGGCGACATATTCCATTTCAGGGGTGATGATACCTTTGCGTGCGTAATGCATCTGCGAGACGTTCATCCCTGCCTTGGCACGCAGAGGCCGCTTGACGACATGCGGGAATTGCGGGACACCGCCACTGCGGTCTGGGCCCAGTTGGCCGTTATCTTCGGGCTTAACCTCGCGGCCATCATAGCTTTCAACATCGCCGCGCGCCTCAATCCATTCGCGGCGCAGTTGCGGCAGACCCGCGTTAATGTCGATCAGCGCATTGGGATCGGTATATGGACCGGACGTATCGTAAACCCGAACAGGCGGTTCGCCGCCTTCAAGATGAATTTCCCGCATCGCTACGCGGATGCCTGAGCCGCTATGCGCGGCCACATGGACTTTTTTGGAACCCGCAATCGGGCCAGTAGTTACGCCAATTTCGGTCTTCGCGGGAATGTCTGCCATAGTCTCTACTCCATTGGTCGGAGTGAAGAGGCGGGATTTTGTCTAACACCGCTCCCTCCCTCCGCCCGGGTTAACGGGATCAGGTTCAACGGGTCGCGGTTTATTCCGCTCTCAACCTGCGTTCACGCACAGGCTCCCCGGGGATGAGTCGCAGGTTAGTGCGCCCATGCCCGAAGGTCCAGTGAAGATTGGTAAGAGTAGCGATAGAAGCTGCGTGACGAAGCGCGAATTTCCTACCAACCAGGGACGAAATATTTTGGTGGAACTGCACAACCCCAATAGAAACCCTGACCGAAATCGGCGCCGAGCAGGCGTGCCTGCGCCAGATGATGTTTGGTTTCGATCCCTTCGATGACCGACCGTGCTTTGCGGCCGCGACAGAATTCCAGCATTGAGGCGAGCAGCGAAATCGGAATATCGCCGTCATAGCAGGCATTGAAAATATTTTTGTCGATTTTCAATTCATCAAACGGGATTTTTGATATCCGGTCGAGATTGGCAAGACCTGTGCCATAATCGTCAATTGAGATGCCCAGTCCATGGCCGCGGAGCGAATGGCACACTGCTGCAAGGCGGTCGACATCGACTACACGGGATTCTTCAGTTATTTCGAGCATCAGCTGGCCGGGCCGAATATCCGCATGTTTCAGCCGGCTGATAAGTGCATCGACAAAGCGCCGGTAAGTCATCATAATCGCGCTACAGTTGAAGGAAACGGGAACCGGACGGCCCCGTTTTGCCAAAGCGGTGGCGAGCTTGATTGATTCATCAACCACCACAAGGGTGGCTTCCACCTCAACCGCGACATCAACCAGATCGGAAAAGATAATGGCGGGGTTTAAAGCACGCCGGGTTTTCACACGGGTCAGCGCTTCGTAACCGACAATCTTGTCATTATCCAGAGACTGTTTGGACTGAAATTCGACCGAAAGATTTGGCAACAACCGGTCCGTTTCGACCAGCGCGCAGACATAATCGAGGTCGTTGACCGCATGGCCGCTGACATCCGCCATCCGTCCGATCAAATTGCACAAAGTCGGGACGGCATAGGGTTTTTGCAATCGCTGGACGACACTGGCGGCATCAAAGGCCAGTTCATCATCGCCGCTATCCTTTGGGTTCGGCGTTAATATGACCGGCATGGAGGACCGTAGTCCGGAAAACCGGTCAAGCAATTCGCTGCCATTCTCTCTCATGGTTTTGGGATCAATCACCAAGGCGTCTGGTCCGAAAACCAGACTGGCTTCCTCATCCAGTTTGGAAAATACGCAAGCGACCGAAATATCATTGGCCTCCAGATCATCTTGCAATGACCTGGAAAGCGCGTTTTCTTCTTCAACAATAATGACTTTGGCCGTCGACATAGTTGGAGGCATTGCGGACGATGTTGTGGAGGACATAGGGGGCACCTTGTTAGATTGGGTTTCGCTATGACGGACCTGGAAATGGGACCGAGCGAAAGAGTGAAATTTTAAAATATAAGGATAACGCGTTCAGGCTTTTGGGCTTGTCGTACCAAGCCTCAGACCTGATTTAAAAGCCGTTCACATATCCTGATTGAAGCTTTGGTCGCGATATTCCTGTAAGTGGGTGATGCGTAAACCAGACATACCAGAACGATGGATCGCCTGCTGCCAGGAAATGAGCTCCTCCAGCGACAGATCATAACGTTCACAGGCTTCATCCGTGGTCAACAGCCCGCCATTCACGGCAGCGACGACCTCGGCTTTACGCCTTATCACCCAGCGGGTTGTATCCGCGGGTGGCAAGTCATGTTCGGCGAGCGCTTCCCCAAGCGGGCCGATGACTCTGGTGGCTTTTGGTATCGTAACATGTTTCATATGGAACCTCATTTCTGCCTTTCGGCGTTGCCCTGTTCCTATGCCCGTGCATAAAAATGCTCTGAGGATGTTAAGTGCGTCTAAATTTCTATGGTTAACAGGGCTTAACATCTGATGCTTGCGACAGACGGTTCTCTGACGGCGTTAGTTGCCCAAAACATCCGGATTCCGAGATCAACAATCATCGAATTTTCCTGCATTTAACCCAATAAAACAAAAGCCTGATTTGAAATCCTCATTCTTTGTGATACTCGGTTGGCCCGCTTGACTTTTGGGCATCACCTTTGCACCACGTCGCCTCTCTTCGTTAACCAAACGGGATTTTGCAGGAGAAAAAAATGTCTGTCATCACCACTGAAAAACATCAGAATATATTGGTCATCATCTCGAACAATCCGCCGGTCAATGCGCTCGGTGCGGCAGTTCGACAGGGACTTGTCGATGGCATTGAAGAGGCCTTGTCCGACGACGAGATTGAGGCCGTGGTCGTTCGCTGTGACGGACGGACATTTTTTGCCGGTGCGGACATTACGGAATTTGGCAAGCCTATGCAGGGGCCGAATCTGGGTGAGGCCATTGACCGGTTGGAAGCCAGCGACAAGCCGGTTGTCGCGGCGATACACGGAACCGCATTGGGCGGAGGCTGTGAAGTTGCCTTGGCGTGCCATTACCGTGTCGCTGTACCATCGGCCAAAATGGGCCTGCCCGAGGTAAAACTGGGCCTGATCCCCGGCGCCGCTGGAACGCAGCGATTGCCACGGGTGGTCGGCGCAGAGGCGGCTTTGCCAATGGTGGTCATCGGCAATCCGATTTCTGCGAAGAAGGCCCATGCTATCGGCCTGGTCGACCAGATTGTCGGCGAAGGCAGTCTGGCCGAGGATGCCATCGCCTTTGCACGCGAACAGATTGGCAAGGAACCGCCGCGTTCCTCGGAAGGCACGGCCAATGAAGATGGGATCAAGAACCCGGCTATATTTGATGAATTTCGTCGGAAAAACGGCCGCAAGATTCGCGGGTTCGACGCCCCGGAGGCGGGCATTCAGGCCGTAAAGGCTGCGGGCGAGCTGTCTTATGCCGATGGTGTCAAGAAAGAGGGCGAGCTTTTCATGAAGCTGATGACCGGCACCCAGTCGGCCGCCATGCGCCACTATTTCTTCGCCGAACGCGCGGCGAACAAGATTGACGGTATTGATCCCAAAATCGACCTGATCCCGATCAAGAAAGTCGGCATATTGGGCGCCGGGACTATGGGCGGCGGCATCGGCATGAACTTTCTGTCTGCCGGTATTCCCGTGACCATTGTCGAGCTGAAAGAGGAGGCGCTGGAACGCGGCGTTGGTGTGATCCGCAAAAATTATGAGAACACAGCGAAACGCGGAAGGATGACCGAAGAACAGGTCGAGGGCGCCATGAGCATTTTGACGCCCAGTCTGTCCTATGACGATCTCGCAGACTGCGATCTGGTGATCGAAGCTGTGTTCGAGAATATGGACGTCAAAAAGGAAGTCTTCGCCAAGCTCGACGGCATTGTAAAGCAGGGTGCGATCCTTGCTAGTAACACCAGCTATCTGAATATTGACGAGATCGCGGCGGTGACGAAGCGGCCTGAATATGTGCTGGGCCTGCACTTTTTCTCTCCCGCCAATATCATGAAATTGCTCGAAATTGTGCGCGGTGAGAAGACAGCGGATAACGTGCTGATGACCGCGATGAAGCTGTCGAAGAGGATTGGCAAGGTGGCCGCTGTCTCTGGCGTTTGCCCCGGCTTTATCGGCAACCGTATGCTCAGCCCGCGTCAGGAACAGGCGAATATCATGATTATGGAAGGCGCCAATTACTGGGACGTGGATGATGTGCTGCTGGACTTCGGCTTTCCGATGGGGCCGTTCCAGATGTCCGACCTCGCCGGGGTCGACATTGGCTGGCACCGTGATCCAGAGCGGATTGAAACATTGCGCGACGCCTTATGTGCCGCCGGTCGCTGGGGACAAAAAGTCGGCAAAGGCTTTTATGACTATAATGAAGCGCGGCAACGCACCCCGGCCGATGAGGTCAAACAGATTATCGCTGAATTTGCTGCCAAGGCGGGCAAAGAGCAGCGCGAAATTTCAAAGGACGAAATACGCGAGCGCCTGCTTTATCCGATGGTCAACGAGGGGGCGAAAATCCTGGAAGAGGGCATGGCACAGCGCGCGAGCGATATAGATGTTGTGTGGATCAATGGCTATGGCTGGCCGCTTTATACCGGCGGTCCGATGTTCTGGGCCGATACGGTCGGGCTCGATAACGTGGTTGCGGGTCTGAAAAAACATGGCCTGCCAGTGGCCAAGCTGCTGGAAGAAAAAGCTGCTGCAGGCGGCAAATTTAACGGATAGGGTCGCGTCTATCGATTAGGAGAATATGTTTGTCAGCTGAAGCTATAGATCCACTGGAAAAGTGGACACCGCCCGCTGGATGGCCCGTACGATCACGCAAAGAGGTAGACGCCTTGCTATGCGCGCCGGGCCAGCCGTTTGAAATGGAGATGGTCGATATTGATGGCGTGGAAACCCGCGTCTGGAAAAATGCCCATCCCACACTCGCGGCGATGGCGGAACATGCGCGCGGCCATGGCGATAGCGAATTTCTGATATTTGAGGACGAGCGCGTAACCTATGCCAATTGGTATCGTGCTGTGGCGGCTCTGGCGGTGGAGCTTCAGAATATTGGAGTCTCCAAAGGCGACCGGGTTTCGCTCGCCATGCGCAATTTGCCGGAATGGCCGGTGATCTTCTTCGCGGCTGCTTCTATCGGGGCTATTGTTGTGCCGCTCAACGCCTGGTGGACGGATCAGGAACTGGTCTTTGGCCTTGCAAATTCAGAGACGAGCGTGCTGCTCTGCGATGCCGAGCGATGGGACCGGATATCTTCGCATCTGAGCGATCTCCCCGATCTGAAACATGTCATTGTGGCGCGGAACCAGAACGCATTGGCCAATCCCGCGCGGGCGCTGGAAGAGATTATCGGGCGGCCCAATGATTATGGCGATCTTCCGGATCAGGATCTGCCAGCCGTAGACATGGCCCCTGATGATCCAGCAACGATATTCTACACCAGCGGTACAACCGGCCAGCCCAAAGGCGCACTCGGCACACATCGCAACCTGACCACCAATGCGATTTCGGTGGGCTATTCAGGCGCGGCAGCTGCCTTGCGGCGGGGCAATGAGCTGCCGGAACCCACGGTTCGGGTCGGCCTGACGGTAGTGCCGATGTTCCACTGCACCGCCTGTTCCGCGATTATGATGCCGACCGTGCATGGCGGCCATAAGATGGTATTCCTGCATAAATGGGATACGGTACGGGCTATGGAGATTATCGAGCGGGAAAAGGTCAATGCCACCGGCGGTGTACCGTTTATCGCTTGGCAATTGATCGAGCATCCGGATCGCGACAAATATGATCTGAGTTCGATCGACGCGATCAGCTATGGCGGCGCGCCGTCCGCGCCGGAATTGGCCCGCAAAATCTACGAGGTTTTTGGCGCCCTGCCCGGCAATGGCTGGGGCATGACCGAAACCATGGCGACGGTTACATCGCATAGCGCCGAGGATTATCTTAATCGCCCGACCAGCTGCGGCCCGCCGGTGGCTGCGGCCGACCTGAAAGTCATGAGCGAGGATGGCGCCCACGAAATGCCAATTGGCGAAGTAGGCGAACTTTGGGCGCGCGGACCGATGGTGGTGAAAGGCTATTGGAACCGGCCGGACGCAACCGCCGAAACCTTCGTCGATGGCTGGGTCCGGACAGGCGATCTGGCGCGTCTAGACGATGAAGGCTTCTGCCATATTGTCGACCGCGCAAAAGACATGATCATTCGCGGAGGTGAGAATATCTACTCATCGGAGGTCGAGAATGTCCTTTATGATCATCCGGCGGTGATGGATGCGGCCTTGATTGGTATAGAGCACAAGACTCTGGGCGAAGAACCGGCGGCGGTCGTGAATCTGGTGCAGGGCCAAAGTGCCACTGAAGCCGAATTGCAGGAATGGGTTCGCGCCCGGCTCGCAAATTTCAAGGTGCCGGTAAAAGTCCTGTTCAGCGCCGAAAGCTTGCCGCGCAACGCCAATGGCAAAATACTGAAACGCGATCTGAAGTCGTTATTCTGACTGTCAGTCGCTTTTCGGCGTAACCCGAACAAGGCCTTCCTGCACGGCGGATGCAACCAGCTTGCCATCCTGCGTATACAGCGAACCGCGATTGAGGCCGCGGGTACCGCCGGTCCAATCGCTGTCCATCACATAGCAAATCCACTGATCCATCCTGAAATCGTCATGGAACCACATCGCATGATCAAGGCTGGTCGAGAATAATCCGGGCGTGGTCCAATGCAATCCGTGCGGAATCATCGACGTAGAAAGCAATCCCATATCGGATGCGAAGGCCAGCGTGGCCCTGTGGGTAAGCGGATCATCGGGCAGCGGCGCAACCGTCTTGAACCATTGATATTGGCGCGCGGTTTCGCTTTTGCCTTCCGGACGAAAGCTTCGGACATCAAAGGGACGCGGCATGCTCATCCGCTCAATATGCTTGTCCGACACTTGCGGGTTGCGGGCGATTTGCTCCATCATACTCATGCATTGGTCGGGCGGCAGGACATCGGGCATCGACACCTGATGATGAAGTCCGTCAGCCGGTTTTTGAAAAGAGGCCGTCAGATTGAATATGACCTTGTCATCCTGACGCACAACAACCCGGCGGTTGGAGATGCTGCGCCCGTCAAAGTCGCGATGCACCCGAAAATGCAGCGGCTTGGTCTCGTCTCCCGCGCGCAAAAAATAGGAATGGAGCGAATGGATGGTCTTCTCTTCATCAACGGTTTGATCGGCAGCGACAATAGCCTGTGCAATCACCTGCCCGCCAAAAATACGCTCGCGTGCCGTCGATGAAAGCGCGGGATAGAGAAACTCGTCATCAGCGCCTGCCGTGAGCTTAAAGGTGCGGAGCAATCCGGCTATCAGCTTGTCCGCGGGCACGGAGGAGCGATTCGCCAAAGCTTCCGAAAGCCGGCGTTCGACTTGTTCGTCCGTTAGTTGATCCAAAACTGCTTCTATTCCTTAAAATGCTGGGGGTGTTCGCTATCTCAAACGTTCAGGGGTAGATTTCGAACAGACCTGCTCCGCCCTGACCACCGCCAATACACATGGTGACCACGCCCCATTTTGCACCGCGACGGCGGCCTTCCTGCAACAAATGCCCGGCGCAGCGCGCGCCAGTCATGCCAAACGGGTGGCCGATGGAAATGGAGCCGCCATTGACGTTATATCTTTCCGGATCAATGCCCAGACGATCGCGGCTGTAGAGACACTGGCTCGCAAAGGCTTCATTGAGTTCCCAGATATCGATATCATCGACCGTCAGGCCTTGTCGTTCGAGAAGCTTCGGCACCGCAAAAACCGGCCCAATGCCCATTTCGTCTGGTTCACACCCGGCGACTGCCCAGGATACGAAACGGCCCAGTGGTTCCAGCCCGCGCCGTTCGGCCTCTTTAGCTTCCATCAACAAAACCGCGGCGGCGCCATCCGACAATTGGCTGGCATTGCCGGCGGTGATATATTTGCCTTCGCCCATAACCGGCTGTAATTTGGCGAGACCTTCGAGGGTCGTTGTCGGACGATTGCATTCATCCCGATCGACCGTGTAATCGACAATGCTTTCTTCCTTGGTTTCCTTGTCGACGACTTTCATCTTCGTCTGCATCGGTACGATTTCATCGGCAAAAAGCCCGGCTTCCTGAGCCTTTGCCATACGCTGCTGTGATTGCAGGGAATATTCATCCTGATATTCGCGGCTGACATTGTAACGCTCCGCGACAATATCCGCTGTATCAATCATCGGCATGAAGATATCCGGTGCAATTTTCAGAATTGCGTTATCAATGCTGCCTTCCGGTGCACGCTGCCCTTGCATTGAAATACTCTCGACCCCGCCAGCGACAACACAATCCGCGCCATCGCCGCGAATATGGTTTGCCGCCATGGCGATGGCTTGCATCCCGGACGAACAGAAACGGTTGATCGTGGCACCCGCTGTGGTTTTGGGAAGCCCTGCAAGAAGCGCGGCATTGCGACCGATATTTGGCGCAGCATGGGCGACATTGCCCATCAGGCTGTCGTCGACAAAGTCACTCTCTACACCCGACTTGGCAACGGCATGTTTGATGGCGTGCGCCGCCATCGTCATTGGTGGCGTGATGTTAAACCCACCTCGTCCGGCTTTAGCAAGTCCGGTACGGGCATAGGATACGACGACAGCTTCACGCATGATAAATCTCCAGTTGTTGGTGACGACCTAAATCGATTTGGGGCCTTGTCAAGCCATGGTCAGGGAATATGGCAGAGCGGCATCGCGGCCAACACAGACCTGCTTAGCTGCTCTTGGGCGGCCTGGGGATCAGGACGGGAACCGATTTACAATATTCAATATAATCCGGATCATCTCCCCACCTTTTCTGTCCCGCAGCCTCCAGTTTGGGCACACCGCTGACCCGCATCAGCAAGGTCGTGACAAAAATCGGAGAGATAATCGTTACCCATTGCCAACCGGACAGAAGCGGCAATGACATGACAGTTATGCCTGTCCAGAGCAGGATTTCCCCAAAGTAGTTGGGATGTCTCGACCAGGCCCACAGGCCCGAAGATATAAAGCGCCCCTTGTTTTCTGGGTTGCTACGAAATGTCCTTTTTTGCCGATCAGCAACCGCTTCGATCACGAAACCGGCAATCCACAAGCCGACGCCGATATAGGCAAAAATATCCAGTGGAAGCCGCGTTGCATTTGTAATGATGACCAAGGCACTGGCTGCCGTCAGCAGAACCCATAGCCCTTGCAAAGTCCAAGTCAGAAAGAAACGCGGTGGTGAAATCTTTATCTGGTCAAACCGCTGATCATGACCATCCGCCTTTATCCGCAAGTACAGAAACGATCCCAGTCGAAGCGCCCAGACCGCTACCATTGAGGCCACAATGATAGCACGAAGATCAACCGGTGCAGACAACGCGCATGCGACGATCATTATTGTAAGATAGGTAATGGAGCCAGTCAGATCATAGAATTTTTCTGTCTGGGCCATGTTGGCAGGGATGAAAGCCAGCCAGTTGATGGCATAGGCCAGGATACCGCACAGCAAAAACACCGGCATAGCGCCAAATATCATTCCGCCCTGACTACCCGCAAACGCAACAGCTACGCCCAGCCCAACTGATATGATAAGACCGATCAGTATTTTTGAATTCACCGCTACCTCCCCCTTAAACTCCGACGACAAAAGAACAATTTGTCGTTCCTGATCCCCCGACATTAAACGTGCCGACGTTTTTTGCGCCTTCAACCTGATAGTCTCCGGCTTTCCCTGTTACCTGCTTTGCCGCATCAAGCATCATCCGGACACCTGTTGCACCAACCGGATGTCCCATTCCGATCAGTCCGCCCGATGGATTGACTGGCAAGCTACCGTCAAAAGCAATCACACCCTCTTCAATCGCTTTCCAGGCTTCGCCGGGTGCGGTGATCCCGAAATGTTCAATGGCCATATATTCGGTCACTGAAAAGCAGTCATGAGTTTCGATGGCATCCAGTTGTGCCGGCCCGGCAATACCTGCACGCCGATACGCGTCAGTGATGGCTTTTCGTGTCCACGGCAGAACATAGTCGTCATTCGCGCTATCCGCCAATTTGGTGCGCATCAACATCGGCGCGGTGCTATGGCCCCATCCTTTAATCTGCGGCAGGCTTTCCAACGCTATACCGCGCGCGTCTGCATATTGTTTTGCGCGCTCTTCGGAAGCCAGAATGACTACGGCAGCACCATCGGACACCTGCCCGCAATCCTGCCTACGCATCCAGCCTTCTATGACCGGATTATACTCATCATCCTGCGTGAAACTTTTATCACCAAACGTCCAGTCTCGGCTCTGCGCATTAGGGTTGCGCCGCGCATTATCGAAATTAGTCTTGGAAATTTCCATCAGATGTTCATGGCGCAGACCATATCTCTTGTCATATTCCTCGGCGAGATCGGAAAACATCGCAGGCCAGATATACTTGGCATCCTGCCCCTCTTCACCGACATAGATCGCCGCTCCCAGATTGTCCGCTGCCTGCGCACCTGACACGTTGCGCATCAGTTCCACGCCGGCCACACAGGCCAGGTCATAACGGCCGCTTTCGATATCGGTCATTGCGCCTAAAATCGCCAGCGATCCGGACGCACAGGCACCTTCGTGCCGGGAGGCTGGCATACCAGCAAAATCTCTATGCACATGGCCGAAAAAACCGCCCAACATACCCTGACCGGTGAACAATTCTGCTACGAAATTGCCGACATGGCCGACTTCTATATCTTTCGGTTCAAGTTTTGTTTTTTCCAATGCCTTAAGAACGGATGTCGAGAACAGATCGAACAGGGACATGTCTTCCCGCGTCCAGTTTTGGGCAAAATCGGTTTGATGACCGCCTAGAACATAGATTTTCCGAGACATAGTAAAACCCCTTAGCGCAGTTCATCCGCATTTGCCCATACGGCATGTGTGCCACTGCAGATCCTGTGCGGCAATATGATCTGACATATTGGTCCCGCTTCCAAATTTTTCGCGTCCATTATCACACATTCCGAACGATCGAGATGCATGTCTGTAATAAAACTGATCAAATAGCCATCATCTTCCGATTTCCCATCTTTGCGTGCAATGAATGGGGCTTCGGAACCATAGCGGCCTGGACCGAATTCATAATGCTGGGTTTCACCGGTTTCCAGATCATGTTTGATCATACCAGTGAACAGGAAATAGCCATCTTCACCAGTTACGCTGTAGACATAGCGATGCTTCTCGCCTGCAACAGCCGGGTTGATTGTACCAAACTCGACAATCTCGTCATCATACAAACGCTCCTCAGCCGTCTCACCGGTTTCCAGATTGAACCGCCAGCGATGCAGATGAGTTTTCAGGGAATGAAGATCGAGATTGGATCCCATGGCTTTATATTCGTCGGGCATGGATTGCAGCGGATCCGGCCGCGGATCTTCCTGAAAATAGCCATCCATGACTAGTTCATGCCCCTCCTCATAGGCATTCATGAAGTGCAGGACGTAGGTTGAATCCGCTTCAAACCATTTTATGTCTTCCGGGTTCCCATGGCGCGGTATCACAGCAAATCGTGACTTCATATTCTTGTCAAAGACAGGGATGTAGAAACCATTATCGATTGCAGCCTGCGGCCAGAACATCGGGAAATCATTCAGGATGGAATAGTTTCTCGAAAAGCACATATCATGCGGCAAACGCGGCGCTGGCAACTCAACAGGAATATAATGCTTCAACTTATTGTCTGCTCCGACAACCCCGTAATGCATATATGGGGCATGTGTGGAATAGTTGAAAAACAGTAGCTCCCCGGTGTTGGTATCCAGTTTGGGATGGGCGGAGATACCATCAATCGGAGCCCAACCTTCGATACCCAGTGTTTCCAATGTCGCCGGGTCTAAACGATAGCCTTCTCCGCATTGCCAGAATGTCGACAATATACTGCCAGCATGAACAACCACATCGGTTGACGAACTGTCCTTGATATGCCCGTGCGCGCCCCAGCCGGTTCGTTCCGATTTTTTGGGGTTGCCCATGCAGCCAATCCACAAGGAACGCCCGGCTTCCTGCTCCGCCTCGAAACCACGGGTGCGGATGAAACGGTTTTTATATTCCGCCTTTCCACCTGAAAGCTGCATCATGTGCAACATCCCGTCACCATCAAAGGGATGGTACCGGCCTATGGCATCATGCACCGGATTTTCCGTGTTGCGTACATATATACCGTCAATATCCGCTGGGATTTCACCAATAATTTCAAGATTATCACTGTCATACTCTTCGAAATTGGGTGTCCATGCGCCGTTGAGATAGGGGTGATCGTTTGGCGACAATGTAGTTTTCACTGCGGTAGCTGACTGGGACAATAGAGGGGACTCCACATTTTTGGTATGTTTATTAAAGTCACTGATCTAAAGAGCATCGCGCTGCGCTCGTCAAGCAATATCCATTCGTTTTCAGAAGAGCGGTATCAGTCGTTCAGGCCGACAATGGCGACATCTTGCGGCGCGACCGTCTTGTCACAACTGCCGCATGAAATTTCCGGAATCAATTGGGCCCCACAACTGGTGTGAGTCAGGATAACCGGCGGCCCTTCTGCGGCACCGTAATATTTGTCTCCCCACAGCATCAACATCATGATCACGGAATAATATTCCAACCCCTTGGTCGTCAGGAAATACTCATTCCTCAAAGGGTGATGATTATAGGGCCTCGCTTTCAGGACATCGATTGCGACAAGATTTTTCAGACGATCAGCAACAATGGCTGGCGAAGCGCCGGTATCAACTTCGATCTCGTCAAAACGCCGTAATGCGGTGAAGACTGCTCGCATGATCAGGGCAGACCAACGATCTCCCAAAATTTCCACCGAACCCCGCAACAAGGAAGGGTGATCCGACTGAAAGGTCACCTGATTGCGCCTTCGGCTATAGGATGCGGGCATCAATCCGACGCCCGGGCCTTCCACGAAAGAAACCTCATGCAAACCGAAAGCTTTGCCGCATGACCGGCAAACCGGAATCGGGTTCAACCGCGATCCGCAGGCTTCATGCTGCAGCTCCAAATTACGCCGGCTATCAGCCGATCCCCATTTTCGTTCCCATACGTACAGCGTCAGGACAGTGGGAAACAGGTCGACCCCTTTCTCGGTCAATCGATATTCCAGATGCTTGGAACCGCCGGCGGCTTGTCCTTTACGAAGCAGGCCGTTTTTGATGAGTCGCTGCAAACGATTTGAAAGCAGAGCTTTTTGCAAACCCGTTCGATTCTTAAGCTCCTTGAACCGCGTTGAACCCAACCACATTGATTCCAAAATGAGCAAAATAGGCGTATCGCCCAGAATTTCCAACGACCGCCAGATGGAGCATGTCTTGATCATTGGAGATTCAATTTGCTTGACGGAGAGGTTCATGAGTCCGGGAATATAGGCACTGATTTTACTGAATAATAGGGCTGACATTAAATGACTTGGGGAACATAATAATGAGATTTCGCAAATATCTGCTTTCCGGAACCAAAATCGCTGGGCGGTCGCAATCGTAGGGTATTAGCGCCGCTAAGGTATCACACAAGGGATGGGTTACGGTTTATGCAACGCTTGCATCACTCCAAATCGACAGCACAATTTCACAAAGCTTGTGTTCAAAGCCCAAATTGCGATACCCCGGAAAATTGAAGGCAAAGCGATATTATCGAATCAGAATATCAGGCAAAAACCTTCACCATTTCTACATTCGAATGCACAGCCCCGAGAGTTCATCCATTAGTTTCCGAGGACACTGATAAACCATGAATATTCTGCTTGATCACCGTGAAAAAATTCGTGCCCATCATCGCGCTGACGAAGCCGAAATTCTGGAATATCTCACATCAACATTTGGTCCTGATGAAAACACGCGCATCCGAATTCGGGAACGGGCTATACAAGTCGTTCAGGAGGTCAGACGCGCATCAGGACCGACACTGACTGAGAGCTTTCTGGGCGAATATGGCCTTTCCTCAGATGAAGGTCTCGCGCTTATGACATTAGCGGAAGCCCTGTTGCGTGTTCCAGATAACGAGACGATTGATGACCTGATTGAGGACAAGATCGGTCCCTCCAACTGGCGAGATCATATCGGTCAGTCAGACAGCGCGCTGGTCAATGCATCGACTTACGCACTCACGATGACACGTAGTGTAATACAGGAACCGGAAAGCCGAGGACCGCTCGAGGCTCTGAGAGGCGCAATTAAGCGGTTGGGCGAGCCTGTGATCCGGGTTGCCGTCCGCCAGGCCATGAAAGAGCTCGGCAATCAATTTGTACTCGGCGAAGACATGACACTGGCATTGAAGCGGGCTGAAAAATGGAAGGCCAAGGGAGCAACCTATTCCTATGATATGCTCGGTGAGGCTGCGATCACACAAGATGATGCGGATCGTTATTTCAAGGCCTATTCTGACGCGATAGAAGAAATAGCCCGCGTCTCGCATTCCGACGATCTGCGTCAAAACCCCGGCCTTTCGATCAAGTTATCCGCCCTTTACCCTCGCTACGAGATGAGTCAGCAGGCAAAAGCGGTTCCTGCTCTTGCGGAACGGGTAGGCGAGCTCGCGCGTATAGCACGCGACGCCAATATTGGTTTGAATATTGATGCCGAAGAGGCTTACCGGCTCGGCCTGTCCATAGATATGATTGAAATGGTGCTAAGCGATCCACGTCTCGCAGGGTGGGACGGCTTTGGCGTTGTGGTGCAGGCGTTTGGCAAGCGGGCCAGCTTTGTCCTTGATTGGCTTTACACACTTGCGACGCAGCTCGACAGGAAGATCATGGTCCGGTTAGTTAAAGGCGCCTACTGGGACAGCGAGATTAAGCGCGCACAAATGGACGGCGTGCCCGATTTTCCCGTATTCACGACCAAATCAGCAACGGATATCAGCTATATCTGCTGCGCGGCGCAGCTTTTGAAAATGACAGATCGCATTTACCCGCAATTTGCAACACATAACGCGCACAGCGTCGCGGCCATTCTTGAGATGGCCGGCAACAGCAAAGACTATGAGTTTCAGAGGCTGCATGGCATGGGTGAAACATTACATGCTGCATTGCTGCGTAACGAAAAAGTCCGATCACGGATTTACGCTCCGGTAGGAAAGCACCGCGAATTGCTAGCTTATCTGGTTCGGCGCTTGTTGGAAAACGGTGCAAACTCATCCTTTGTAAATCAACTGGCCAATCACGCGGTCCCCGCTGAAATGATTGCCACCGATCCTTTCGAGACTCTGGCAACCGATCAGCAGCAAAATCTGTCAAAGATCGTCAAACCTTCGGACTTATATCAACCAGATCGCGTCAATTCCCGCGGCTGGGATCTGGCCAATCGTATGGACATGAACGAATATGTGTCTGAGCGCGCTCCATTTGCTGAAAAACTCTGGCGAGCCGCGCCGATCACCGTCCGACCTGTCACCAGCGATACAACACGCAAGATATTCAATCCCGCCTTGCGCGAAAACGAGGTGGGAGAAGTAATTGAAGCGGATGTATTACAAGCCGCCAACGCTATAGAAGATGCGCATATCTGGGATGCACCGGTCAATGAACGCGCTGCCGTCTTGCGAAGGGCAGCTGATCTTTTTGAGCAGCATCATGGTGAGATTTTCGCGTTGTTGGCAAGAGAGGCTGGCAAAACACAGTTTGATACGATTGCCGAGTTGCGCGAAGCGGTCGATTTTCTGCGCTACTATGCCAAGGAGGCCGAACAGGCGCCGGAAAAAGAACCGCGCGGAATTATCAGTTGTATTTCGCCATGGAACTTCCCGCTGGCCATTTTCACGGGACAGATTGCCGCGGCGCTGGCGGCTGGCAACGCTGTACTAGCAAAACCGGCAGATCAAACGCCTTTGATTGCTGCTCTGGCTACCAATCTGCTGCACGAAGCGGGGGTGCCTCTCGCGTCCCTGCAATTGCTACCGGGTGCAGGGGCGACAGTGGGCGCGGCTATTAGCGGTGACAAACGCATTCAGGGCGTATGCTTTACCGGTTCCACTGCAACGGCACAGACCATCAATCGGAACCTCTCTGAAAATGGGGAAGCTGATGCTCTTTTGATCGCAGAGACCGGCGGTCTTAATTGCATGATTGTGGATTCCACGGCGTTACCGGAACAATCGGTACGCGACATCATCACCTCAGCATTTCAGTCAGCCGGGCAAAGGTGCTCGGCCTTGCGGGTTTTATATCTGCACAAGGATATTGCCACGCCGTTTCTGAAAATGCTGGACGGTGCAATGGATGCGCTGGAGCTGGAAAATCCGTGGTGGCTGTCCACGGATATCGGGCCCGTAATTGACAAGGCGGCTCGCAAGAAAATCACAGCTCATGTAAATCGCGCAAAAGAAGAAGGCAGACTAGTGAAGCAATTGGCCTGTCCTGAAGGTGGTTATTTTGTGGGACCGGCAGTGATCAGGATAAATGGCGTCGATGATCTTGACGAAGAGATATTTGGCCCGGTTTTACATGTCGCGACATTTGAAAACGAGGAGCTGGAAAACGTTGTCAGTGATATCAATAATCGCGGTTACGGATTGACCTTCGGCCTTCAGACCCGGATCGAACGGCGGATCGACAAACTGAGTTCAGCGATGAAGGTTGGCAACATCTATGTGAATCGCAATCAGGTCGGCGCGGTCGTCGGTTCCCAACCGTTTGGTGGAGAAGGTCTGTCAGGCACAGGGCCAAAGGCCGGAGGACCACATTATTTGCCGCGCTTTTTCAGAAGCAACAGCCCGAGAAACTCAATCGTTACGGGGAAAACTCTGGCGCTGGAAAAGGTTCAGACGGCCATCGAAAACCTGCCATCTGTCGATCCCCGACCGCGTAACCATGCAGTGATGCCCGGACCCACCGGGGAGTCCAATGAATTGTTCACTTATGCTCGCGGAACGATATTGTGTCTGGGTCCGTCATCAGCGGACGCGCAGACACAGGCAAAAACGGCGCGTGAGCAAGGGTGTGAAGCGTTGATTGTTACTCCCGAAGCGGTAGGAGAAAATGCGCTGGACGGATTTTTGAGCCGCGAACATCTTGCCCAGCTATCCGGAGTAGATGCAGTCGTATGCTGGAGTGAAGCAGACGATATTCGGGATATCCGCAAGGCACTGGCCAGCCGCGATGGTCCGTTGATTCCGCTCATCACTGAAAAGGATTTTGCCAACCGCTGTCTAGTCGAACGGCACGTCTGTATTGATACAACGGCCGCAGGCGGGAATGTGTCGCTGCTTGCGTAACTAGTCTTCTTCGATCGATAGTTATTGCGCTGGAACCCCTTCAGATATCTGGCAGATATTTCGTGCATAGAGACGGGCAAACGCGTAGTGGATTTCTGGGATCACAGAACAGGCGGGGATGCAGATGAATTTCGGAGAGATGATTTCGCTCGCAGCCTATTTCGTCCTGATGATGGCTATCGGGCTTTATGCCTGGCGCAAGTCGACCAGCAACGTTTCTGAATATATGCTTGGAGGGCGCAATTTGCATCCAGCCGTCGGTGCACTTTCGGCGGGTGCATCGGATATGAGCGGCTGGATGTTGATGGGACTGCCCGGAGCTATCTATCTGTCAGGGCTCAGTGCTGCATGGATCGCCATAGGCCTGATCATCGGTGCGTATCTAAACTACCTGCTGGTCGCACCGCGGTTGCGGGTGTTTACCGAAATGGCTGATGACGCGATCACCATACCGGACTATTTTGAGAAACGATTTCAGGACAAGTCCCACTCGCTGCGCATCATTTCCTCTTTGGTCATCGTTATATTTTTCACACTGTACACATCGGCAGGGATTGTCGCGGGCGGTAAGCTGTTCGAGGCTTCATTTGGCTTTGATTACGAGCTGGGGCTTTTCATTACCGCTGGCGTGGTCATCGCCTATACGCTTTTCGGTGGATTTCTGGCCGTTAGCCTGACCGATTTCGTGCAAGGTTGCATCATGTTTTTGGCACTGGTCGTAGTCCCAGTTGTCACCCTGCAGGTTCTGGGAGGCTGGGGTCCGACTGAGGTAGCGATAAATTCCGTCAACACAGACGCTTTGACCTGGTTCGAGGGTGCTACCATATTGGGTATCATATCAAGTCTGGCTTGGGGCTTAGGATATTTCGGGCAGCCTCACATCATTGTTCGCTTCATGGCGATCCGATCCCTCAAAGACATTGCCGTAGCCAGATGGATAGGCATGACCTGGATGATCATTACGGTCATCGGTGCGGTTCTGGTCGGCCTTTTCGGGTTGGCCTATGTCACGTCTGAAGGTCTGACTCTTGATGATCCGGAAACAATTTTCATTCTGCTCTCCCAGGTTCTTTTCCACCCGCTTATCTCCGGCTTTCTTTTGGCTGCCATCCTGGCGGCTATCATGAGTACGATTTCTTCACAATTGCTGGTCTCCTCAAGCTCATTGACCGAAGACTTCTACAAGATATTCATCCGTAAATCCGCATCCCAAAAAGAACTGGTACTTATCGGCCGACTTTCGGTTCTGGCTGTATCGCTAGTGGCGATCGGACTGGCCTTTGACCGTGACAGCAATGTGCTTTCCCTGGTCAGCAATGCCTGGGCCGGATTTGGAGCTGCGTTTGGCCCGATCATATTATTGAGCTTATACTGGAATGGGCTAACACGCGATGGCGCACTTGCCGGAATGGTGATTGGCGCGGGCACCGTATTGTTCTGGCTATACGCACCTTTGACCATTGCTGGTGGTTCCCTGTCCGACTGGGTTTACGAAATTGTCCCCGGTTTCATTCTGGGAATGCTGGCCTCGGTGATTGTCAGCCTGATGGGACGGAAACAAAATCCGGCAGTCGGCAATCTGTTTCGTGAGATGGCCGGCGCGATGAAACCACAGAAGTGATTATTTACCGCTGATATCCGCTCCGCGCTGCCGCTATGCCACTATGCTGGTAAGAGACGGATCCAAACCGACACCAACTGTGTCTCCGGCCTTTATCCCTGATGCTGTGGGCACTCTCGCCTGCCAGGTCTCTCCGGAAGGAGCCTGAACCCCAATTGCAGTCGTGGCGCCAAGGGAATGGGCTTCCATCACGGCAAATCCGCCGTCAGAAGCCTTACTATCCAGGATCACGCCCTCTGGTCGCACTAACAACGTCGCTTCGAGGGCATTGCCGAAATGATCGGCATTCACCGTCCCAAAAGGACTGTGCAGAACGCCATCAGAAACGGGACCGGTCCAGATATTAACATCCCCAAGCAAACGAGCCGCAGATAATGACACAGGCCGCAGATACACGTCCGAAGGTGTCCCGGACTGAACAATCACACCGTCAACCATGAGAACCAGTTCGTCGGCCATGAAGAGCGCTTCTTCCGCATCATGCGTCACGACAAGGACAGCGGCGCCGGATTTCTTCAGTTCGTGCACCGCCATATCCCGCAGTTCCGACCGCAAACGCGCATCAAGCCCGGAAAAGGCTTCATCTAGCAAGACAATTTCCGGCTCCGGTGCCAAAGCGCGAGCAAGAGCAACACGTTGTTGTTCTCCGCCAGATAACGTGTGCGGATAGGCCCCTGCCTTGTCATCCATTTGCACCGCCGCAAGCTGGGCCATAGCAGTTTCCCGGCGCAAAGAAGCGGAGCCCGACCGCAAACCGAACATGACGTTATCCAAGGCCGTAAGATGTGGAAAAAGCGAAAAGTCCTGGAATACTAAGCCAACGCTGCGTTTTTCCGGCGGAACAATCACGTGGCCGTCAGTAAGCCGTCTTCCCGATCCTGCAACTTGTCCTGAATCAACATCCTCAAGACCCGCCATCACTCGCAGCAAAGTCGATTTCCCGGCTCCTGACGGGCCAAGAATTGCGGTAATACATCCCTGCTTCAATTCTATATCGACATTGTCGAGTACGCGTCGTCCCCTATGGGATTTCACCAGTCCCTGACCGGCCATCACAATATCCGTCATGTCCCGACACTTTCGGTTTGGCGGCGCGATACCAGCCAGCTGACGGTCATCATGATCGGCAGACCGATAGCAACAAGCATCAGCGATGGCAGGGCCGCCTGGGACAATCGCTCGTCCGAAGCATAATGATGCGCGCTGACAGCCAGTGTTTCAAAATCCAGCGGACGCAAAATCATTGTGGCAGGAAGCTCTTTCATTACTTCCACAAACACCAACAAAGCCGCTGTGGCAATACCGCTGAAGGCCAATGGAAAATGAATGCGGCCGATAACCATCCATGGGCTGGCTCCCAGTGACCGGGCCGCTTGATCCATTGACGGTGTGATGCGAACCAATGCGCTTTCGCATGGACCGATAGCGGCCGCTGCAAACCGTGCCTGATAAGCGAACAGCAAGGCAACCAACCCTCCGCCCGCGATCATCGGTGCCGCCGATCCCGAAACCGTATCGAGCAAATTCTGTGACGCGGCAAGCAGCGCTATAACGCCAAGCGCTGCAACCGCGCCAGGAACAGCATAGCCCGTGTGGGCCGCACGAACCGAAGCATTTGCAAACCAACCGCCTGTACGCGCCGCGTAGGCCGCTCCTAGACCAAGAATAGCAGCAATGCCTGCGGATAGAGACGCGACCATTATAGTGCCCCAAAAGGCATCAGCAGGAGAACGGACGGGTTGAGTCTCCAGCGCTAGCGACAAGAGATGCAGGCCGGGCGCTATCAGGCCGAAAAATACCGGCACTGTACAAAACAAGACTGCAATCACAGCAGCGCGTGGCGACAGTTGGACGCGGTGCTGAGGTTTGTTGCGGCCGCCAGCCTCCGCCACGCGGGTACCGCGCCGGGCCAATCTTTCACCGCCGAAAATCACTAGTGTCACCAGCAACAGGATCAGAGCCAGACGGGCCGCAGCCTGCGGATCGCCAAAAGAAATCCACGAGCGCAAAATACCGACGGTAAAGGTTGGAGTACCCAGGAAATCGACCGTGCCATAATCAGCAAGGGTTTCCATCGCGACCAATGCGGTTCCAGCCATGATCGCGGGGCGGGCGAGAGGCAGGGAGACCTTGAAAAAGGCTTTCAACGGGCTCGCCCCCAATGTCCGCGCAGCCTCAAAACTGTGGGTACCGCTATTCTCAAAAGCCTGCCGCGCGAGCAAATAAACATAGGGATAGAAAGATATTGAGAACACAAAACCGGCCCCGAAAAGCCCGCTGATAGTGGGTATAAAGCCACCCGTCACACCATGAACCGGCCCGCCAACAGCGGTCATCGACATCCAGGCATAGCCGGAAACATAACTTGGCATTGCCAATGAAAGGGGCAGCGCAACGACGAATAATCGCCTGCCCCGAAAACTGTACCGCGACGTGAGCCAGGCTGTCGGCACTCCCAACAGCAGGGTGCCTGAAACAGTAATGATGAGAAGAGCGGCCGAGTTGCGGATATATGTAGAAAGCTGTGTATCAAACAGATGTGCCATATGCGTGCCACCGCCAGACAATCCCAAAGGGATAAGGGCGATGACGGGAAGCGTACATATCAGGGCAGCGAATACCCCTATTGGCGTAGGACTGATCCCACGCCAAATTCTGTCTATATATTGCCCCATATCATCCGTGAGCTAAAATCAAGGCCAGCCAGCCCGATCGAAGAGCTTCTGAGCCTCGGCCTGATTTTCACCCAGTTTGGATAATGCTATCGGATCCTCTTTAAAGTCACCGAGCTTTTCCAGCGCAGCATTCTTATATTCAACAGATGGAACCACCGGATATTCGTTGGTCAATTCTGCGAAAAAACGTTGTGGCTGTTCGGTCATCGCAAATTCGATGAACTGACGGGCCAGCTCTGGATTGGGCGCATTTTTTGCAACACCAGCACCAGACAGGTTGACGTGCACGCCTGCGTCAGCATTCGGCCAGTAAACCGCCAAATCTTCAACAAT
This sequence comes from Parasphingorhabdus sp., assembly GCF_059726685.1. Lineage (NCBI taxonomy): Bacteria > Pseudomonadati > Pseudomonadota > Alphaproteobacteria > Sphingomonadales > Sphingorhabdaceae > Parasphingorhabdus > Parasphingorhabdus sp. The sequence goes on along the minus strand of NZ_AP041068.1, from coordinate 1,527,109 downwards.
ATTCTTATCTTTTTCTTCGTTCATCAGCCGGGCAAAATAATAGTGATTGACCAATGCAATATCGCATTCGCCTGCCGCGACAGCCTTGATCTGATCGGTATCGCCGCCCAGAGGATCGCGCGCAAAGTTACCAGCCACGTTGCTCGCCCAATCCTGCGCTTTTTCTTCACCCCAGCGGTCAATTAGCGCTGCCAGCAGCGAGATATTGTAGATATTGCCCGACGAACGCGCACAAACTTTGCCTTTGAAAGCAGGGTCCGCGAGCGATTCATAACCGGTCAGTTTTGTTTCATCGACCCGGTCCGGAGCATAGACCAGAACGCGTGCGCGTTTTGCCAGACCATACCAAAGTCCATCAGGATGTCGCATCCCAGCTGGCACGGCAGCGTCCAGCTTTTCAGACGAAAGCGGAGCAAATAGCTGCTCCTGTTCCGCCCGCCAGAGCCTGCCCGCATCAACAGTTACAATGACATCGGCCGGGCTGCGCTCACCATCGGCTTTCAAGCGTTCCACGAGCAAGTCGCCATCCGCCTCAATCGTGCGCACTTCCACACCGGTTGCCTCTTCAAAGGCATCATACAACGCATAATCCGAATCATAATGGCGGGACGAAAAGACCACCAGCATCTTTCCGTCAGAAGCGCCAGCACCGCCGGGCGTGCCGTCGCTACATGCCGACAATCCCAGAATTGCTAAGACGAGACCGAAGATACCAAAACGCATGAGTTGTTCCTTGTAAGATAAGATTTGAAACCAAGTTTGGTCCAGTAGTGGACTAAGCTCAGTCGCCATCCGAGATGTCATTAACAGAGTATAAGCCAGTTACTACGCAAAAAAAATGTAAGACTGCATATTATTATCTTTCTCACCAAAGGTCGGCAGTTCCAACAATTGGTGATCGGATCCTTCTACTTCTGTGCAGTTTGGACGGCGCCCGGCTTTGTTGCATCGGCAATCAGAGTACGGGCTTTCAGAGTAGCCGCTTTCGCATCCATTTCGCCATCAGCGATTTTCGTTCCCATAGACAGCAATTCACCGCTGATCACTGTACCGGTCTGCGCTTCTTCTTCCACTGTTACACCACGATGAGAGGCAAAGGCCTTGTCCCATGAGGCACGAACCTCAGCCCAATAGTCCTTGGTCTTTGACCAATAGTCATCTGCTGCCTTGACATTATAGTCGTCAAACTTGGTGTACGTATTCAGTACATATTCCTGCACGATGGGCTCGAGTTTGCCTTCAACCATGCCCATTTTGGTATTGTCCTGAAAATGGATCCAGCCACCGGGCATCGGAGAATGTCGGTTGATGGCATAATAACGGTCGTAAACAGGGTCGCGGACCGCATCACGCCGCGCCAGCGGACGCCAGGTCCAGTTGGAACTCCAGCGCCGCACGCCTGCCTCGGTTTCCCACGTTCCGATCCCGGCATAGCGCGGACTATCATCAACCTGATAGACGGTTTGCGACCACTGTCCTTTTCGTTGCTCTGCCGGAACAGGCCGTAGTGCCCAGCTATGGCGATCAGAATATACAAGAATATCCTCTGGCTCATATTCCCAGTCCTGACGCCAATGCTTCACGATGAAATCCTTGCCATCACCCATATCGACGACCAGAAGATGCTGCAGAATGATTTTGGTACCGGTATCTTCTATCACCCGCACGACCTCATTGCCGCCGGAAATTTTGCGTTCCCGAGGTTCATAGTCCGCCCGCCAAGCAGTTGATTCCTGCATATCAAAACGCACTTTGTAGTTTCCGGCCATTGCAAGAATATCAGCCCGATCTTGCTCAAATGCTGCTTTCTGTGCGCTAGCGGCTTGATTAGTCTCTGGTGGGTTCGCCCATAACGGTGCCGGTGCGATAGCGAGGACAAGAATGCCTGCATAATATCTAAATTTCATGGTTGCTTCTCCTTTGCCCACGATATGTTCGGGCGTTCATCATAAGTAATCTGTGTTTGCGCCTGACCACCTTAAAAACTGGCGCTGATCGAGACGCTGACATTACGACCAGGCTGTGTAAAAGCATCGGCATTAGCCGGTGTCAGAGTAGGATTTCCAAGAGGATCGGTTACGAGCCCCAAACCTCGAACGTCACTCCAAAGCGAATATTTTTTATCCAACAGGTTGAATATACCAGCCCGAACCGTGAAGTTTTCGCTAATCCGGTAAAATGCCGTGGCATCGACAATCGCAGATTCGTCTGGACGAACACAGGCATTGTTACAGCCAGGAACCCCTATAGTTGCGTTAGCTTCCTTGCGCGCATTATATGATATGATCATTTCGCCGCCAAAACGATTTGCCGGATCGCGATATCCTACTCCGAGGATCGCATTGAGCGGATCAATGGTCGATAAAGACACATCGGTTGCGCCGGGCGCCTCCACAGTGCCATCTGCAAAAGCAATGGCAAATCGCGCACGAAAACCATTTTCGGCTTCATAAGAAGCGCGGGCCTCAATGCCATAAACATCCACGCTGTTCAGGTTGACGAACTGAAACACGGCCGGATCGCCTGGTCTAAATGATCCCGAAACTACTTCTTGGCTGATAAAATCATCATAGTTGGCAGAAAAGGCTGTCAGCCCGAGGTTAATGCCATCTGCATTGTAGCGCACCCCAGCTTCAAAACTCTCGCTCGTTTCTGGATCAAGGTCAGGATTGGGTAGCGATGTGTAACCAAAGGCCAGATTTTCAAAGAAATTATTGACCTGGCTGGGGGTGGGTGCACGAAAACCGCGGGCATAGTTGCCGAACAGACGTACGTCATTACCCAATTTCCAGACAGCGCCAATTTTCGGCGAAACTTTCGACCCGTCTTGTCCAGTCGGTACAAAGCCGGGCAATAGAGGGTCATCTTTGGGATCGAGGTCGTAGAAATCAAATCGCAGAGCGGGATAGAGCGTGAAAGCACCATCGCCAAATTCCATAGCGTTACCGAGGAAAAAACCGCCCAATGAAAAGTCAGTTACAGGAAATGCGCGTGATGGAAAAACTTCACCGAAAGGCGGAACAACGCCATCGCGCAAACCATCTTGACGGGTAATGCTGTAATCACCGCCGTAGGTAAGCGTGTGCTTTATGGGACCAGTCGTAAAGCTGGATCGGAAGTCTGCAGCAACCCCATAAACGCGATTGTTGAACGTATTCAATCGTTCCCGATCCGGGCGCGGCGTTGCTCCTGTCGCTGTCCGGTCTTCGTCGGCAAACTGCTCGTCCTCACCGTCCTGCCAATAAGCCGCAACATGGGCATAGTCGATAAATCCGGCACCTTCATCCTCGGCATTATAGGTCCAGTCGAGCGATGCACGCACTCGCTCAGTACTATCTTCAGCAGTCAGGCTATCCACAATCCAGCTCGGCGGTCCTGGAAACAGGAAAACTGGCCCCAAGCCGGAGAGGACATTGGATGAAATCTCCCGCTCCAGATACTCACCGGTCAATCGGAGACGGTGGTTGCCGTCATTCCATACAAGCTTGCCCAGAAACGCGTTGGATTCACCATCTTGTGGATTTGGCGTTGTCCTCGCAGAGCCCTCGACATCGTTCGTACCCTGATTATCAAGCTCCTTAAAGTCACGGCGCGAATAGGCCAGCATCGCAGAAAAATCTCCCATCTGTCCGGCAATAGCGACTGTTTCGGAAAACTCTTTGTCCACCGAACTATATTGCGCGCGTGCGAAGCCCCCGATGGCTTTGCCATCAGCAATAAAGTCAATCGGGTCAGATGTTGTGAAGCTCACAACACCGGACAATCCATCGCTGCCATAGAGCGCTGAGGCCGGACCGCGCAGGATTTCCACTGACTTGATAAGGCCAACATCCGTCGCATTGCCGCGACCGACGCTTTGTGCACCGAAGCTGAAACCCTGAGGCGAACGGATACCATCCACTTGAATGAGTACCCGGTTACCGCCAATGCCGCGAATATTGAAATCCTCATTCCCCGCTCGGCCGGTTGAACCCAGGGCCGCCCCAAAACGAGCAGGAGCACGGCGCACCGAAATGCCGGGCTCAAAACGGACGATATCGCGGACATCGTTTGCCAGTTCATCGGCGAGGCGCTCTGCATCAATAACCGTTACCGTGGCTGGTGCATCCACCACGGCAACAGGCGCACGGGTTGCTGTAACAGTGATACCCTTTTCATCATCGAACGCATCTCCGGCATCCTCTGCGGCGTGAGCAGCATGTGAAAAGCATAGCGCAAGCATGCTGCATGTCAGGCCTGGCCGATGCCAGTGCGAACGTATTCTCATAGAGAGCTCCCTCGACTCTTATTGCTAATGCAAATGATTCTCATTCGTGTTTAGGGCCGATCGTTGAAAACTGTCAAACTAAAAATGATGGAGATGTGGCGACGCCCGGAAATCATTCGTGCGATCCGAAAGCCGGGTAGCTATGCAGGCTTGGAATCCATTCATCCGTCAGCAGTAGAAGCCGATTCCAAAAGGGTGGTTACAAAAATTTGCGGAATTGCAAGCATTCAAGAGTAAGCGAAGCCGTCGCGGCATAATGGCATGATGACGGCCGGAGAGTTGAGATTGGCTCAGATATGAATCATAACCATCTCACCGTTTTATAGCCGGTGAACTGGAAAGATTTTTTTGGCCCCAGAGCCAAAACAATCGCGGTGTCAGTTATCTGATCGGATGAGATAATCGAACGCCGACAATCCTGCCTTGGACCCCTCACCCATCGCGATAACGATCTGCTTATAGGGCGCGATGGTTGCGTCACCCGCTGCAAAAACACCCGGTAGATTCGTCGCACCGTTTTCATTCACATCAATCTCGCCGTGCTGCGTTAGCGCAATCGTATCAGTCAGCCATTCACTATTGGGAACCAGTCCAATTTGCACGAAGATGCCATCCAGATTAATGTCATGGCTCTGTCCGGTGTCACGATCAGCATAACGCAGACCAGTTACTTTATCGCCATCGCCCAGAATCTCGGTCGTCTGGGTTGATCTCAAAACATCGACATTTGGCAGACTGACCAGCTTTGATTGCAGCACGGCGTCAGCACGCAGGTCACTATCAAACTCTATCAGAGTCACATGCTTTACAATTCCAGCCAGATCAATTGCCGCCTCGACACCGCTATTGCCGCCACCGATAACCGCGACGTCTTTGCCCTTGTACAACGGGCCGTCACAATGCGGGCAGTAGGCGACACCGCGATTGCGATATTCGTCTTCGCCAGGCACGCCAATCTGGCGCCAGCGCGCGCCGGTCGACAGGATGATGGTCTTTGCCTTGAGCTCAGCACCACTCTCCAGATGCAGTTTATGTAATCCGTCGCCATTCGGCGCCGCTAGCTTTACCGCCCTTTGGGTATCCATAATATCAACGTCATATTCCCGTACATGCTGTTCTAGTTCCGCTGCAAGTTTTGGACCTTCCGTACGTTGCACTGAAATGAAATTTTCAATGCCAAGCGTATCGAGAAGCTGGCCACCAAATCGCTCGGAAACGATGCCGGTGCGAATGCCCTTACGTGCGGTATAAATTGCCGCGGCAGAGCCAGCAGGACCGCCACCGATGACAAGAACATCAAACGGATCTTTGCTCGAGAGCTTTTCTGCGGCCTTGGCCGACACATCGCTGTCGAGCTTTGCGACGATTTGCGCAAGATCCATACGCCCAGCTCCAAATGGCTCTCCGTTCAACAAAGTCGTTGGAACTGCCATAACCTTACGTTTTTCGACTTCATCCTGAAAAAGCGCGCCGTCAATCGCAGTGTGGCTGATATTCGGGTTAAGCGCCGCCATGATGTTAAGCGCCTGAACCACATCGGGGCAATTCTGGCAGGATAGCGAGAAGAAAGTCTCGAAGTGGAAACTGCCCTCCAAATCACGGACGCTGTCCAACAGTTCCGCGTCTTGCTTTGGCGGGTGACCGCCAACATGTAACAACGCCAATATCAGTGAGGAAAATTCGTGACCAACTGGCAGTCCGGCAAACTCGACCTCTGATTTACCATCATCGGCAGTTATCATGAACGAAGGACACCTGCTGCTTGTACCATCAAATCCGGCTTCAACTTTGTCGGAGAGCGAAGCGATGGTTTCCAGCAATTCGCGCATTTCAGATGATTTGTCGCCGTCGTCCAGCGTTGCAACAAGGCTGATCGGGCGCCGCAAGTTCGTCAGATAGGATTTCAATTGCTCGGTGGTGGATTGATCAAGGACGGCCATGGTTACTCTTGTACTCGAGGGAATGGGCTTGCCGACGATCAACATAATCGCCGGATAATTGTGGCGGCCAGCATTCAGCAGGCCGCCACTCAATGGTCATGTTATCTAAGGTCTTTAGATTTTGCCGACCAGTTCGATAGAAGGCGCGAGAGTATTTTCGCCTTCTTCCCACTTGGCTGGGCATACCTCACCGGGATTGGCACGAACATATTGTGCAGCTTTGATCTTGCGTACCAGTTCTGCGGCGTTGCGTCCGACACCTTCGCAAGTGATTTCCATTACCTGGACGATGCCATCAGGGTCGACAACAAAAGTCGCACGATCGGAAAGCCCCTGACCTTCACGAAGGACACCGAAATTGTTGCTGATCTCGTGGTTCTGATCACCGAGCATATAGAAATTGATCTTGCCAATAGCATCGGAACTGGCATGCCATGCCTTGTGGCTGAAATGAGTATCGGTTGAAACCGCATAGACTTCTACACCCATGCGCTGCAGCTCTTCATATTGGTCTGCAAGGTCTTCAAGCTCGGTCGGGCACACGAACGTGAAGTCGGCAGGGTAAAAGAAAAATACGGCCCATTTCCCTTGCGCATGTTCTTCCGTAACGTTGACGAATTCACCGCGGAAAAATGCTTCGGTGGAGAATGGCAGAATCTTCTTGTTGATAGTTGTCATTTATTTACCTTTTACGCTAAAAAACTGTCGATATTTCTTGCATTCCAGTCTCGGAATTCAATTGATTAAGTTATTTAATCGCAGGGCAGATATGTTGCTGGGCCAGATGTTTCAACAGCATAAATTGGTCAGTCCCGATGATTATGATGATCACTGTAATTGGAGCACTCGATTATTCTCATAATCGGCTACATACCAGCGATTTTGCTTGTTCCCAGCATCAAGGTCTACCGTAAGCAGACGGGCATTTTGGCTTTGGTTGGCCAAGCGATGATATCAATCAACAGCAATGCTGTTAATCGAAATCAAGATAATCTTCGTCGAAATTACCTGAGTAAGTTTCGTTTGTTACGATAATCCGTCTCTCCAAGTTATCTGAAGCCTATTGGAGACGGGAGGGAGTCTGCATGCGGAAGTCAAAAAGTGAATCAGGTGTTTCACGAGGTGGTCAGCAATGAGCCTCACCAACATCGCCCTGAGATATCCTGCAGCCATAGCTGCGGCATTGGCTTTGATAGCGTTGATCGGAATTGTATCGGCCTTCAGCACGCCGATACAGCTCTTCCCCAATATTGAACGCCCTACCCTGACCGTACAGGCAGGTTGGCGCGCGGCCAGCCCTAAGGAAATAGAGTCTGAAATCACCATTCCGATTGAGGATGAGCTGAGGGGCCTTCCTGGCCTGACCAGTGTGCAGTCCTGGTCTAACAATGGCAATGTCTGGCTCAATCTTGAATTTGCGCTCGGTACCAATATGGACAAGGCATTTGCCCAGGTTTCGAGCCGCGTCCAGCGGGTTCGTAACTGGCCACTCGATGCCGATCGCCCCTCGGTAGGCGGTGCTAATGGCGATCAGGGCGAGTCGCTCATATATCTGTTTCTTCAAGCGTTACCGGACAGCAATCTGGACTCCGAAGCGCTTGCGACATTTGCCCGCGATACGATCACCCCCGAACTTGAATCCGTTGAGGGGGTTCAAGGTGTCTCTGTGGAAGCGCCAACCGGTGAAAGGATATTGCGCATCCGCTTCGATCCATGGCGCCTTGCCCAGCTCAATCTCACCATAGAACAGCTTTCCAGCGCCGTTGGAAGGTTTCAGGATGTTGGCGGCGGCACTGTAGATGTTGGGCGCCGCGGCTATGCACTCCGCTTTGAAGGTAATTTCTCAGCAGAGCAGATTGGCGATCTGACCGTTGCGCAGCGCGGTTCGACCGTGATCCGCATGCGCGATGTCGCAGATATCAATGTCGGTCCTGACAAGGCTTTCGGCGTGACCTATCAAAATGGTAACCCGGCCATCGGGATGCGGGTCGTTCGGCAGCCCGGCAGCAATACGCTCGACGCCATCAATGGCGTTCTTTCCACGGTAGAAACTTTCAACGAAAATGAACTGGCCAGCATGGGTGCGAGGATCGAGAAAAGTTTTGATCCATCGGTCTTCATAAAACGGGCGCTGTCCTTTCTCAGTGGGAATTTGCTGCTTGGCACATTCCTCGCCATCGGGCTCCTCTGGCTCTTCGTTCGTCGCTGGCGCGCTACCCTTATCATCGCCGCAACTGTACCGGTCTGTCTCTTAGCAACGCTCGCCGTCATTGGAATGACTGGACGCACAATCAATGTGATCTCGCTCGCCGGCTTGGCTTTTGCAACCGGTATGGTGCTTGATGCCGCCATCGTCGTGATGGAAAATTTCGTCCGCTTGCGCAATCACGGTCGGTCTCCCGGGCAGGCAGCTTTGGAAGCGGTATCACAAGTCTGGCCGGCTCTATTTGCATCGACCGCAACCACTGTTGCAATCTTCATTCCGATTATGTTTATCGAAGATGTCGAAGGCCAGCTATTTGCAGACCTCGCGCTTACGATAGCCATTTCCGTTGTAGCCAGCTTGATCGTTGCTGTCACATTGTTACCTGCCGCCGCCCGCCATTACGGACAGGTCGATATGGAGGATAATGAACGCCGCTGGGACGGATATGCCGACCGGATATTTGCTTTGATCGACAGCAACAAGAAACGGAAAATTTGGATTCCTTCGCTGATTATTGCGCCATTGGTCATCTCTTATTTCCTATGGCCGCAGACGGACTACCTGCCCGACGTGAAACGTGACGCTGTCGATGCCTGGGTTGGTTTACCCTCGGGCGCTACACTCGAGTCAGCACGAACCGAAATTGCTGAAGAAGTTGTCGAGCGTCTTGATCCCTATTTGAAGGGCGAGAAGCAACCGGAACTGCTCAACTACTATCTTTTCGTCAATCCCTGGGGTCTCAATACAGGCATCCGGATTAAGGACCAATCCCGCATTGATGAAATGACCGGCATTGTAAACGGTGAGATATTGGCAGGCTTTCCGGACGTTCAGGCCTTTGCTCAGCAAGGAAGCTTGTTCGGCAATTTCGGCGGCAATGGCTCCATTGAGCTGTACCTTCAGTCCGAAAATGATGAAAATTTGCGTGAAGCTGCCTTGGTTGCAACAGATTCCATTCAGGCAGCCATGCCCGGCGGCATGGTCAGGCCTAATCCCGATCCAAATGTGGTTGTGCCGGAACTCCGCCTCACGCCCAATGACCGCCGCATTGCGGAACTCGGTATGACCCGTGATCAGGTCGGCCGCGCTGTCCGGGCTTTGGGTGATGGTCTTTACTTGGGCGAATATGTCTCAGATGGAGAACGGATGCGAGTAATCATGCGCGGTTCCGCAGCCTCCGACCCCGAGGCGATTGAAAGCGCCCCGTTGGTTACACCAAATGCCGGTACAGTGCCGATGGGCGAAGTGGCAACACTACTCCGCGGCGTTGGACCGACACAGATCAGTCATGTGGACGGACGCAAGACAATAACGCTCAACATCAGTCCACCCCCGGGTATGGCACTTGGCGAAGCTCTGGAAATCATTCAGAAAAATGCCGAGCCCGCCATCCGCGATGCGCTACAAAATGATGGTACATTGCGTTACGGCGGCGATGCCGATGCTCTGATTAAAGCGGTAAAATCACTCAGTACCAACTTCATTTTGGCTGCAGCGCTATTGTTTGTCATCATGGCTTCAGTATTCCGATCTGCGCGCGACGCGGCATTGGTTATTATCGCTTTACCCCTGGCTACGGTTGGCGGGGTGATCGCGATCCAGATACTCAATCTGTTCAAACCAACGCCGCTCGATCTTCTCGGTATGATCGGATTCGTAATATTGCTGGGTATCGTGGTGAACAACGCGATCCTGCTTATGGCACAAGCGCGCGAAAGCGAAGCCGAAGGTATGGATCGATCAGAAGCTGCCCGAGCAGCACTTCGCCTACGGCTAAGGCCAATCTTGATGACCACAGGCACGTCCGTCATGGGCATGCTGCCACTCGCCTTGGTACCCGGACCAGGCAGCGCGATTTATCGCGGCCTGGCGGTTATCATCGTCGGCGGCGTGCTGGTCTCAACCATATTTACGCTCGTGTTGCTTCCTGCGCTTATCCAGTTGGGATCGGCGAAGAAAGATACGCCAAGTAAACCGGATACCCCCAACAAACCCATAAAAACCACTGAGCCAAAGCCAGATTTCGGCGGTGGACTAATGCCGGAGCCTGCTGAATGAGTTTTGCATTACCTGATATGATCCGTGACAATCTTCGCTGGATATCGATTGGTGGTGCGTTGTTGCTGGCCACACTCATCTATTTCCTGTTTTTTGCGTCCAATGCCGCTGAAGGACAAGGTGGTCCCGGTCAAGGCGGGCCGCCGCCCGCTATTGTAACGCTCGCAAAAATCGAAAAACTGGCGCTTACTCCCAATTTTACGGCTCCCGGTGATATCGTTGCCAACCGCGATTCTGTTGTTGCTGCAGAAGTAGCCGGGCGCATACAGACCACACTTAACATCGGTGCGCGGGTCAGTCGCGGTACAGTAATTGCCGTGATTGATGACCGCTCGGCTCGACTAGCCAGAGATCAGGCTCGTGCAGAGGTTGCTCGTTTGCAATCGGACTTGACCTATCAAAACCGGTTAGTCGGAAGGTTGCAGCAACTGCTGAAAGAAGAAGCAGAATCGGAGGCATCTTTGGATGAAGCCATTTCTGCGCGCGATCAGACCCGCGCCAGTCTCGCTGCGGCAAAGGTTGCTTTGGAAACGGCGCAGCTCGACCTGGCCCGCACCCGTATCCGCGCGCCCTTTGCCGGTCAGATGGTGGAGCGCCGCATTGAGGTGGGGGAATATGCAACGCCTGGCCGGGAAATTGGTCGAATTGTTGGTAGGGAAGGCTCGGAAGCTCGCGTCCGCGTCCCAATTGCGGTCGCAGGATCGCTATCGCCCGGACAAGAGGTTACGATCCTTGCAGATGGTGAACAACGCGCCTCTCGCGTCCGGACCGTTATCGAGACGGGTGACGAAGTTAGTCGGACCCTCGAAGTCCGCGCGCCGATGGGAAACCACAATCTGAAAATGGGTAGTGCCATTTCGATCACCGTGCCAACTGGCGTTGAGCGCGATGTCTTGACTGCACCGCGTGACGCGCTGGTCCTGCGCGACAGTGGTATTTTCGTCTATGTGGTGAACCCCAAAGACAAAACCGCCAAGCGTGTCGACATTCAAGTAGGTGAACCAGCGGGTGACCGGGTCGCGATTTCAGGACAAATTACTGCCGGCGACATGATCGTGGTCCGCGGCGGAGAAAGGCTGCGCGATGGTCAGACCGTGACTTGGGATGATGGCAAGAAATCTGATGCCGAACCAAAGCAGTCCGCAGGATGACCAGCATGACCACGCGCCTATTGCCGATTGCTTTGCTGATAGCATTGTCAGCTTGCTCCATTCGCGGTGGACCAGCTCTTGACCTTGATGCTGTGCCGGCAGCGCCTGATGGTTGGGCGTCGCGCCCTGAACTGCCGCTGACGGATATCAATAACCCACAACCCACAGATTCAGGCAATGGATGGGTAAAACGATTTGGTGACGAGGGTCTGGAAAATGCCATCCAGGAGGCATTTGCCAATAACCGTAATTTGCAGTCGGTGTTGGCCCAACTTCGTGCTTCCCGAGCCGCCATGCGAGTGGCCCGTGCGGATCTTTTCCCGAGGATAGATTTATCAGGCACTGCTACTGATGCGGAAAATTCCGCCACTGTCTACGATGGTGCCTTAGAGGCAAGCTGGGAAGCCGATATCTGGGGCCGCAACCTGTCCCTCGCCCGCGCTGGTAATGCCGAAGCCAGAGCCGCTGAAGCCGATTTTGCTGCCGCCCGTCAGGCGCTCGCCGCCGCCGTTGCCCAAAGCTGGTATGATCGCAGCGCAGCCCGTATCTCTTTGGATCTCGCAACAAGCGATCTCGAACGCCGTAAGGACACATTGCGAATTACTGATGCCCGCTTTCGCGCCGGCCTTGCCTCGCGTCTTGATTTGCGATTGGCACAGGTCTCAGTTTCGAACAGTGAGGACCGTTTGGAAACCGCTTTGCGCACAGCCAGAAATGCGGCCCGTGCGCTGGAAGTATTGATTGGGCGCTATCCATCTGGTGATGCCACCGGCGCTGCCAGTCTCGTGATGCCTCAACCGCTACCAGATGTCACCGCACCAGTAGCGGTCCTGGCCGGCCGCCCAGATTTGATTGCTGCCGAAGCCCGGGTCGACGCAGCAGGCCTTCGCGCAACAGAAGCCAGACATGCGATGTTCCCGCAACTAACCCTTCGTTTTGATTCCACCACCCGCAGCGGCAATTTTGGCGACCTGTTTGATCCGGGCACCTATATTAACGCCATTTCTGCGGGCTTGTTGCAACCACTGTTCAGAGGCGGCGCTTTGCTGGCCGAGGCAGATCGGCAGGGCGAACTCGCAAAATCCGCATTATTCAACTATGCGCAATCAACCCTGACAGCCTTTCAGGAAGTGGAGGACCGGCTCGACGCAGAAGCAACGCTTGAGCGGCAAGTCGCCTCGACTGCCAAAGCGGCTGAGGAAGCTCGCGCTGCGGTCGGATTGACCCGCAGTCGCTATATTAATGGCCGGTCCACGATATTCGAACTGATCGATGCCCAGACAACTGCCATTGCATCAGAAACACGGGCAGTCGAAACACGCCGTGCTCAAATCGAAAACCGCATCAACCTGCACCTTGCGCTGGGAGACGAGCCGCTGCCGATCGGTAGTTGAATCTGACGCTATACTAGGTCCGACCTCATACTTGCCGGTGCCAGATTTTCGTTTCATGAAAGTCGTGGCATAGTCGGATTGCTAATCCATCAATCACGAAAGTCTTTGCCCTTTAGCCATATGGGTAGTCCAGCGGTGATCAATGCAACTTCTTCTACGTTTGCAGCGACGCGCTGATTCATCCAACCGGCCTCATCGCGAAATCGCCTTCCCAACGGGCTTTGGGGAACCACACCCGATCCAACTTCATTGGACACGAAAATGACCGGTCCTTGAACATCTTTCAATATGCCCATCAATTTATTCAATTCGCTCTCAATATCGACCTCGGCCAGCATCAGGTTACTTAGCCATATTGTCAGGCAATCGACCAAGATGGTTGTTCCCGGCGATGATTTTTCGAGGATGACATTGGTGATGTCGATATTTTCCTCAACCGTTTGCCAATTGGGGCCGCGATCCTCTCGATGACGGGTTATGCGATCTGTCATTTCAGCGTCAAACGCCTCTGCGGTCGCGAGATAGATCAGATCCCCCCCGTTTTCCTCCGCCAACCGCTGCGCAAAACTGCTTTTTCCAGAGCGAGTCCCACCCAATATCAGGGTGCTTCTGTGGCTCCCGTTGCTGTCAGAAGACATTTTTTCTTGCTCCGTAAATTGAGGATGACTAGAGCGTTCCTGCTACAGGTTCCCGGAGACGGGATCAAAAGGGAATTCGGAAAGGATAGATATCCCCATCCGAAGCTGCCCCCGCAACTGTGATTGGTGAGCGGGCCTGTCAAATCCCACTGGACTTTGTCTGGGAAGGGGACAGGCCAAGCAATGACCCGAGAGCCAGGAGACCTGCCCGTAGCTGTCGTTCTATCATGCGGACGGGGTGTGCCATATGATCGAGGATTTCCTCGCGTAGCGACGATTACCATCGGGCTGCGCATGTGGGAACTCCATAGGCGTAAAATATGCGTGGCCTTTTTGAATGATTGTCAAAAAGGAATATTCATGCGTTTTCATAGTTTTATGTTATCAACCACTGCATTGGCGGTGTCTTCGCCGGTACTCGCCGAGACGGCAGTAATTACCGAAGATGGTGAGGATATCATCGTCGTAACAGCCTCTCGGTCCGAGCAGCCTTTGTCCCAAACCGGCCAGTCCATCTCCGTGATTGACCAAGAGCAGATAGAACGGCTCCAAAGCGTGACGGTAGCAGATATTCTTCGCACTGTGCCGGGCGTTACTTTCAACCGCAATGGTGGCGTCGGTACATCGACGTCGGTCAATATTCGCGGCGCGGATTCCAGCCAGACGGTTGCCTTGATTGATGGGGTCAAACTGAACGATCCATCATCCCCGGGCAGCGGCTTTAATTTTGGCAATTTGCTAACTGGCAATATTGCCCGCATCGAAGTCCTGCGCGGATCACAATCAGTTATCTGGGGCAGTCAAGCAATTGGCGGGGTAATTAACACCATTACGCGCGCGCCGACCGATGACATTCGTATCAATGCTCGCGCAGAATATGGTTACCGCGATACCGGCCAGGCTGTGGGGAATATTTCCGGGCGCTTTGGTCCCGTGGCGGCGAGCATCGGTGCCGGCTATTTTCGAACCGATGGCTTTTCAACCTTTAACGAAGATCGCGGCGGGGTCGAGCGCGATGGCTATCGCAACTTCGGTGCAAATGGCAAATTTGAAATCACGCTAAGCGATACCATATCCATTGATCTGCGCGGCTATTATTCAGATGGCCGGACGGATATTGACGGCTTTGCACCGCCGACATTTACCTTTGGCGACACGCCGGAAACATCAGAAACCGAAGAATTTGTGGGCTACGCCGGGCTGAACGTTGCTTTGCTGGACGGCCGCTTTCGCAATCGTTTTGCTTTTGCCTATACCAACACAAAGCGCGACAATTTCAATCTCGCCGTCCAGACATTTGATGCACTGGGCCGGAATGAACGCTTTGAATATCAAGGCGTGCTTGACATATCCGACATGTTTCAAGCCACGATCGGAGCGGAAAGGGAAGACTCGCGCTTTCGCAGTTCCAGCTTTGGAGCCCCGTTCAGCCGCGCCAATGCAAGCATTGACAGTTTTTACGGACAGTTGCGGATAATGCCTCTGGACGGGCTAACTGCGACGGCGGGCGTTCGCCATGATGATCATAGCAGTTTTGGCGGTGAAACAACTTTTGCAGGAGATATTGTGTATAGCCCCAATGAAGGTTTGACGACTTTCAGAGCCAGCTATGGTGAGGGCTTCAAAGTGCCATCGCTGTTTCAGCTATTCAGTGATTTTGGTAATGACACGCTGCGTCCCGAACGAGCAGTAAGCTGGGATGCAGGCATCACGCAGCAGCTAATTGACAACAGGTTAGAGCTTTGGGCCACTTTGTTTCGGCGCAACAGCAAAGATCTGATCAATTTCATCGGCTGTCCCGTACAGACGGGTATTTGCACGAACCGGCCTTCTGGCACCTATGACAATGTAGGACGAGCCCGGGCACAAGGTGTTGAACTGGGTATTACCATGCGTCCGGCCGATAGTCTGACATTTGCCGCAAACTATACACTGGTCGATGCGAAAAACCGGGATAATGATCTGGTATTGGCGCGGCGCCCAAGAAATAGCGTCAACGCCTCAATCGACTATGACTGGGCTTTTGGCCTCAAAACCGGTGCGACGATCAGTCATGTCGGTGGAAGTTTTGATAACACATCCAATAGCCGGGAGTTAGCGGGCTATGTGCTTGTCGATCTGCGAGCCGCTATGCCGATAACCGACAATATCGAATTTTATGGCCGGATCGAAAATCTGTTTGATGAAGAATATGAAACGATTTTCCGGTTCGGCACACCGGGCCGGTCTGCCTTTGCCGGTGTCCGGTTGAGCTACTGATATGAATGCCCGGTCAACCGCCGATCCGTTCCGCTTTCATGGCGGACGGTTGGCGGCTGCGGCTGCGCATTTTGATCGCGCACGCCAGCCTTGGGTTGACTTGTCGACCGGGATTTGTCCGTGGGCATATCCGGTTCCTGATCATGATCCGGCAATCTGGCACCACCTGCCGGAACCGGAAGAACTGGAGCAACTGGAGGCAGCAGCGGCGGAGAGTTTCGGCGTGCCTGATCCGGATGAGGTTGTAGCGGTTCCAGGGAGTGATATCGCGATCCGGCTGCTGGGAACGATTTTTTCGGACCGAGCTGCAGCGATGCTAACTCCCATTTACTCAGGACACCGAGCCACGTGGCCGGATGCCGCGGAAATAACGATGGACGATGCAGCGCACCATGATTTACTTATTCTTGCCAATCCCAATAACCCCGATGGCCGGAAAATTGCACCGGAGCGGCTCAGGGAATTGCCGGGGCAGCTAATTGTTGATGAAGCCTTTGCCGATACCGATCCGGAGATCAGCCTTCTGCGTGACCGCGCTGGCGCTATTGTCTTGCGATCCTTCGGCAAGTTTTTTGGGCTACCGGGAATAAGGCTGGGCTTTGTCATTGCCGACCTGCCGGTGGCACATCAACTGAGGCAATTGCTTGGTGACTGGCCGGTTTCCAGTTCAGCGATTGCCATTGGCACTAGTGCTTACCGAGATCAGACATGGCAACATCATCACCGCCAACGAATAAGTTGTGCAGCCAATGCACTGGACCATCTGCTGGAGCAAGCGGGACTGGAGATCGTAGGAGGTGCGTCTTTGTTTCGGTTGGCAACACATAACCAAGCATCGGAAATATTTGAACATTTGGGACAGTCGGGCATATTGGTACGACCGTTCGCAACAGATGAGCGGCAATTGCGTTTTGGATTGCCCGCCAGTGACGCTGACCGGGACCGGCTGACAAAGGCCTTGCAGGATTGGAGGCAGAAATAATGACGGAATCAGAAGACAAGTTTGCGAAACATAACGCGCGGATGAAGCGGGTACAGGCGGCGCGTGAAAAAATGCAGGCCCGCCGGACGATCGAACGCGGTTTGTTGATCGTTCACACCGGCAACGGAAAGGGAAAGTCGTCTTCAGCTTTTGGAATGGCGATCCGCTCGCTCGGTTGGGGCATGAAGGTGGGGATTGTGCAATATGTGAAGGGAAGCTGGGAAACGGGGGAGAAAAACTTCTTTCAGGCCAATCCTGATCTGCTGACCTTTGAAGTCATGGGGGACGGTTTTACCTGGGACACGCAGGACCGGGAACAGGATATCGCCGCAGCCAAAGCAGCCTGGGAGCGGTCAAAGGAACTGATCATGGATCCTGAATATGATTTTATCATTCTCGACGAACTGAATATTGTGCTGCGTGATGACACGCTCGACATCAAGGAAATCACTGAATTTCTGAAGCAACGCCCGTTGGAGAAACATATTTGCATAACCGGCCGGAATGCGAAACCCGAGCTTGTCGAAATGGCGGATCTGGTCACCGAATTCGAAGAGGTGAAGCATCCTTTCAAAGCCGGCTTCAAAGCTCAAAAGGGCGTTGAATATTGAGATATGCAGCGGCATTGATCGCTGCGATTGCGGCTCTGCTTTGGCCGACAGCTCTGGTCGAAGCCGAAGTTGTCATGCGCAGGGCGAAAAACAAGATTCCTGCCCACCCGAAACGCATTGTGTCGATTAATCCCTGCGCTGATGCGCTATTGCTGCAGCTTGCCGACAAGGGGCAGATCGCCTCTGTCAGTCACTATTCGCATGACCCCCAGGCAACATCGGCGCCCTTGCGTCAGACCTTGCGATATCCTGCCACATCGGGAACGGCCGAAGAAATACTGGCTATGCGGCCAGATCTGGTTGTCGCCGGGTCTCATGTCGCCATCCCCACAGCTATGGCACTGGAACGGTTGAATATTCCCCTCGTCAAATTAGCAATCCCGCAGAGTGTCGCGGAAAGCCGACAGCAGATTTCCGAACTGTCTGAAATCGTAGGCGCACCGGACAGGGGCAGGCATTTGAACAAAGCCATCTCTGCCGCCTTTGCAAAGGCGAAACCCGCGGATGACAAACTGGTACCCGCATTAATCTGGCGCAGCGGCGGCCTCGTTCCAGGCGATGGCACGCTGCCGGACGAATTGCTGCGTCACACCGGATTTGAGAATGTCAGTAAGAGCTACGGATTGAAGCAATGGGACATTCTGCCACTGGAACATCTGGTGGCGCGTCCGCCGCAGCTGCTATTTTCCAATGGCGGACAGATGGAGAGCAGTGGGCACCGCGACCGCATGCTTTCCCATCCGGTTTTCAAACGTCTCTCCAACCGGATCACTATTGCGGATTATCCTGCCCGGTTGCTGCACTGCGCAGGCCCGACATTGATTGAAGCGGTGACGACGCTGTCCGAAGCGCGCCGGAAATTGAGGAAGCCTTCATGAGCTGGCTTGATCGCAAAACCTTGTGGCTCAACGGCCTGCTGCTGATAGCTTTGATCGTCACGATGCTGTTGTCGCTTGCCGTAGGCAAGGTCTGGGTCGCGCCATCGGCATGGTTGGGCGATGATCTCAGCGCGTTGATCATTATGGAATTGCGTGTGCCGCGGACAATATTGGGCGCAGCCATCGGCGCGGCACTGGGCATGGCAGGCGCCACGATGCAGGGCTATCTGCGCAATCCCTTGGCGGACCCGGGCGTTTTTGGCGTGTCCGCGAGTTCCGCCCTGGGCGCTGTGACCTCACTCTACTTTGGTTTTGCCCTGACGGCCTGGCTGCTTCCTGTTTTTGCCCTGATTGGCGCAGGCATCGGCATGGCTTTGCTGACCCTGCTTGCAGGAAGATCAGGCAGCTTGATCCTGTTCACGCTTGCTGGTGTTATTCTGTCCAGCCTCGCAGGCTCTTTGACCTCATTGATGATCAGCCTGGCACCCACACCCTTTGCAACGACGGAAATTGTCACCTGGCTCATGGGGGCGTTAACCGATCGCAGCTGGGATGATGTGAAACTCGCGGTTCCGATCATAGCAATCGGCATGCTGTTTCTGATCGCGACCGGTCGTTCACTGGACGCCCTCACTCTGGGCGAAGACGCCGCCCGATCAATGGGTGTCAACATATTGCATTTACAGTGGTTTGCCGTGATTGGCGTAGGCCTGACCGTCGGCGCATCCGTCGCCGCCGCCGGGATTATCGGGTTTGTCGGCCTCATTGTGCCGCATCTTGTAAGGCCTTTTGCCGGGCATCGGCCATCAGCCGTGTTGCTCCCCTCTGCCCTTGCCGGTGCACTTCTGCTCGTCGGTGCGGACAGTGCGGTCAGGATCCTGCCCAGCGTAAGCGAATTGCGCCTTGGCATCGCAATGTCTCTGCTCGGCGCACCGTTCTTCATGGCGTTGCTGTTCAAAATGCGCAGGGAACTGAACTGATGTCGCTGGCTTTCGAAAACATCTCTCTAACATTGCGTAATCGCAAGATACTGGATGACGTCAGTGGTCTGTTCAAGCGTGGACGCGTGACCGTCATACTGGGCGCCAATGGCGCTGGCAAAAGCAGCCTATTATCCTGTCTGGCAGGTCTCCGGCAACCGCAAACGGGCCGCATAACAGTGGATGATCGATCGATTCACGAGATGGAGGGTAAAGAGCGTGGGCGCTTGATCGGCCTTTTACCGCAGCGTCCCGATATCCACTGGAACATTGATGTCAAAACGGTTGTCGGGCTTGGTCGACTGCCACATTCCGGACGCTGGGGAATGAACGCGGCCGATCATGAGGCGGTCGCAAGGGCCATGGAGGCAACAGATTGTACCGGACTGGCAGAACGCAAGGTGCTGCGTCTGTCTGGCGGCGAGCTGGGCCGAGTGTTGTTGGGCCGGGTTCTCGCCGGGGAACCACAATGGTTGCTGGCCGACGAACCGCTGGCCAGCCTTGATCCCGCCCACCAGTTCGATATTCTGGATAAACTGAAAAATTATGCGGCAGCGGGAAATGGCGTCGTGATTGTTCTACACGACCTGACTCAGGCGGCCCGCTGTGCTGACGATATCATGATCATGAAAGACGGTGCAATATTGGCGGCAGGTTCCCGTGATGACGTGATTGTTCCTGATATCATGGCTCAGGCCTACGGTGTCGAAGTCCAGATCAGCACCAGCGACAACGGCGAGCCCCTAGTCGTTCCTGTACGGCGTTTGAGATGACGGTGGCGGGGATAGCGGATCGGCCGGAACTTTTACTCGTCGTCCTCGTGACGGAGGCTCTGCTCGGTTATCCGGATGCTCTCCACCGCCGCATCCCCCACCCGGTGACGTGGGCCGGAAGTTTGATCTCCCGTCTAGAGCATATATGGAACACAGGTAGCGTACCAAAAAGACGTCTGGCCGGAATCTGCACGTTGCTGGCCGTGACAGGGTCAGCCGCGGGGCTTGGGATCATGCTGGAAACGATACTGACCGGCTGGTTCGGATGGGCCCTGCTGGTACTTATTGCCACCACTGGTCTGGCGCAGCGCAGCCTTTATTTTCATGTAAGAAATGTTTTGATGCCACTCGAACAGGGCGAGATAGCGCCCGCGCGGCAAGCACTATCGATGATTGTCGGCCGCGACACCGAAAATCTGGACGAGCGTGCCATCGCTTCGGCGGCTACCGAAAGTCTGGCGGAAAGCTTTTGCGATGGCATTGTGGCCCCGGCATTCTGGTTTCTGGTCGCCGGTCTACCCGGCTTGTTCGTGTTTAAGACCGTAAGCACGGCGGACAGTCAAATTGGTCATCTGGACGAGCGTTATCGGTATTTTGGCTGGGCAGCGGCGCGCTGCGACGATGTAATGAATTTCGTTCCCGCGCGGATCGCGGGCCTGTTGATCTGTATCGCCGGAATGGGCGGATGGCGGATCATGGTTCGCGATGCGGCCAGGCACTTGTCTCCCAATGCGGGTTGGTCGGAGGCGGCAATGGCTGGCGCCCTAAACGTGCAAATGGGCGGCGGTGCTACCTATGATGGGGAATGGATAGCCAGAGAGACACTGGGTGATGGCGAGCGACCCGGGCCGGGTGATCTGAAGGCCGCTCTGGCCATCTATGTGCGTGCTTGTCTTGCTTTGTGGTTGCTCGTCGGGGGGCTCATATGGGCGCTGTAATGCTACAGGGAACCGGCAGTGACGTCGGCAAGTCAGTGCTAGTTGCCGGGCTTTGCCGCTTATTGACGAACAAAGGAATGACGGTCCGGCCGTTCAAACCGCAGAATATGTCGAACAATGCCGCCGTAACGCCCGAAGGCGGCGAAATCGGAAGGGCTCAGGCACTGCAGGCCATCGCCTGCCGGGTGTCATCGCATGTCGACATGAATCCGGTACTGCTCAAACCGCAATCCGATAAAACGGCGCAGGTGGTTGTCCATGGCAAGGTTCATGATACCGGGGATGCCGGTTATTTCCGGGATCAGAAACAGGAATTGCTGGATGCCGTTCTGGCCTCTTATCAGCGATTGTCATCAAAGGCCGATATCGTGCTGGTCGAAGGCGCAGGAAGCCCGGCAGAGATCAACCTGCGTCAGGGAGATATCGCCAATATGGGCTTCGCCCGGGCGGCGGGTGTTCCGGTCGTTCTGATCGGAGACATTGATCGCGGCGGCGTGATTGCTGCGTTGGTCGGTACTAAGGCCGTGATTGATCCCGCAGATGCCGACATGATCCACGGGTTTCTGATCAACAAGTTCCGCGGTGATGTAAAGCTGTTTGATGATGGCTATACGGCCATCACCGAGCGCACTGGCTGGACCGGGCTGGGCGTAATTCCGTGGCTGCCTATGATCCACAAACTGCCGGCGGAAGACGCCGTGGTGTTGCAGCAATCGAAACCCGTGGAAGATGGCATTGTCGAGATCGCGGTGCCGATGCTTTCGCGCATCGCCAATTTTGACGATTTCGACCCGCTGCGCCTCGAGCCGCAGGTTCGCCTGCGCATGATACCGCCCGGTGAACCGATCCCTGCCAGCGCATCGTTGATCATTATCCCAGGCACAAAGGCAACTATCGCTGATCTGAAATTTCTGCGTGCGCAAGGATGGGATATCGATATTGCTGCCCATGTTCGGCGCGGCGGCTCCGTACTGGGTATTTGCGGCGGATATCAAATCCTGGGTAAAAGCATTTCTGACCCGGAGGGAATTGAGGGGACGGCTGAAACCATTGCGGGCCTCGGATTACTTGCCGTTCAAACCACATTAACCGCTGCCAAAACGCTGGGTCGCGTTACCGGTAAGTCGCTCGCCGATGATCAGGATTTTACCGGCTATGAGATTCATGCGGGAGAAACCCGAACCGGCGGCATGGACCGGATGTTACGGTTGACTGACGGACGGCAGGACGGCGCGGTGAGCAAAGACGGTCGCATATCGGGCTGCTATGTCCATGGGCTGTTTGACACAGCGGCCCAGCGACAGGCATGGCTGGCCCGGCTGGGAGCCATTTCCAATGGTCTGGATCAGACAAATATTGTTGATCAGGCGCTGGATGAACTTTCAGAAGCCTTGGAAAAACATATCAACATTGACGAGTTGCTCGTCATTGCGGAACGTGCCGCATGACCAATTCCCAACATCCGGTGTTTGACAAACAGTTTCGTGCACAATTCGACAAGCTGCTGGCTTGGCGCCGCGACGTACGCCGGTTCGATGACCGCCCCATAGATGCGGGTATTGTGGACGACTTGCTGGATCGGGCCTGTCTTGCCCCTTCCGTCGGCAATGCTCAGCCCTGGCGGTTTGTATCTGTGCGGACAGCCGCCATTCGATCATCTGTTGCCGATCATGTTGATGTCGAGAACCGCAAAGCAAAGGATGGATATGACAACGATGAAACACAATCGGAATATCAAAGACTGAAGCTGCACGGATTGCGTGAAGCCCCTGTGCATCTCGCTGTCTTTTGCGACGAAGGGACAAAGGACGGCCGCGGTCTTGGGCGTCAGACCATGTCCGAAACTTTGACTTGGTCGGTTGTCATGGCAATCCATAATTTGTGGCTGTCTGCCCGCACGCAGAATATCGGACTGGGCTGGGTTTCGATTCTGCAACCCGAAGAAATCAACCGCATTCTTGATGTGCCGGATGATTGGCGGCTGATTGCCTATCTGTGTCTGGGCTATCCGCAGCAGGAGAGCGACGAGCCGGAGCTGTCTACACTGGGCTGGCAGGATAGAATTGATCGGTCGAAGACGAGATTTATGCGATGACTGTAACGGCAAAACAGGTGGCCGATCATCTTGATGCACTGGCCAAACCGCAAGGTAGTATGGGACGACTGGAGGAACTGGCAGTCGCGCTGGCGGTCGCGCAACAAAACCTCCGACCGCAAACCAAACCCCGTCGCCTCGTCCTGTTTGCCGGCGATCACGGAGTGGTCGAAAGCGGGGTATCAGCATGGCCTTCGGTGGTCACGACCGCGATGATTGAAACCATTCTGGCAAAAAAGGCAACCAGCAGTGCGCTGGCGACCACACAATCGGTGGACTTGCGACTGGTTGATACGGGCAGCATAAACCCAGCGACCAATGGCAAAGATTCACCAACGTTTAGCGATGCACGTATCGCTGCCGGAACAGCTGATCTGTCAAAGGGTCCGGCAATGACGAAAGATCAGTTTCACGCAGCCTGGGATATCGGAAAGGCAGAGGCGCGGCTTGCATTGGACGAAGGTTCTGTTCTGCTAATGGCTGGCGAGATGGGCATCGGAAACACGACGCCAGCGGCCTGCCTGACCATGTTGCTGGCGAGCGCTGATGCCGGTAACGCTGTGGGGCGCGGTGCCGGTGCAGGTGACGCAGTGTTGGTAAAAAAGCGGGATATTGTCGCGGGTGCCACGGAAAGATCGGTGGGGTTGCTGGCCGTTGATCCGGTAGCCGCGATAGCCGGTATTGCCGGCTTCGAGATAGCCGCAATCGCGGGATATTATGCACAAGCAGCCGATCAAGGTTCAACAATATTGCTCGACGGTTATGTCACTACTGCAGCGGCCCTCATCGCCGAACGTCTCCAACCGGGGACTTCCAGGCGTATGATCGCGGCGCATCTTTCAGCAGAACCGGGGCATAGAGTAGCTCTTGATCATCTTGATCTGCAGCCTTTGCTCGAATGGGATATGCGTCTTGGCGAAGGGACAGGGGCGCTGACTGCCCTGCCCTTGCTCGACAGTGCTGCGGCCTTGCTAAATGACGTCGCTAAGCTTTCGGATATCATGCCATGACTGACAAACCGTCCATCAGCTGGTGGATGCCGCCAATGCTGGCCGTGCAGTTTCTGACGCGGATTCCCGTACCGGGATTGAACCGGCTGACTGCGGAACAGGCACGATACGGCCTGACCCGGTCGGTGGTCTGGTTTCCACTGGTGGGCGCTCTGGTCGGTGCACTGACTGCCGCCGTGCTGGTGGGCACCGCTCATATCTGGCCGCGCGCGATTGCTGTGATCATCGCGCTGCTGTTTGAAGCACGCTTGACAGGTGCTTTTCACGAAGATGCCGTGGCGGATTTCTGCGACGCTTTCGGTGGCGGCCATGATCGGGAATCGACGCTGCGGATCATGAAAGACAGCCGCATTGGCAGCTATGGCGCTCTTGGGCTTCTGCTTACGGTTGGCCTACGTGCTGCGCTTTTGATTGCACTGCCGCAGAACATGGTCATTGTTGCACTCATAGCCTCCGCCTGCTTTGGCCGGTTGCTCGCGGTTATGGTCATGGCGCTTGTTGCTCCGGCTAATACCGCCAGCGAAGAAGGACTGGCCAAGGATGTCGGTGCACGCACCGGATTGCGCGACCTGTTTTTGGCTATGATCGTGGCATCACCTTTCATCGGTTTTTTTGCCTGGTTTCATGTTTTCGCGGCCATGCTGACCATATTGGGAGCAGCCCTGTTCCTGATTTGGTTTCGCTCTCTGTTACTGCGACGAATAGAGGGAACTACGGGAGACTGTCTTGGTTTTGCGGCCTATGCCGGACAATTGATCTTGCTACTCGCCGCACTGGGGTTTGCTGATCTGTGATCTGGCTGGTTCGGCATCCGCAGGTGGCCCTGCACTGGCAAAACCGTTGCTACGGCGTCAGCGACATGGGTTTGAGCCGCGAAGGCGCTCGCTTCGCCAAGCAGCTTGTTTCCGATCTGGTTGGATTGTCACCGGACGTTATCGTGCATTCCGACATGCGCCGAACCCGACATATTGCGGAACAAGTGGCGAGCAGCCTGTCGATCAAGGCGAGTGCCGACAGCCGTTGGCGGGAACGGGATTTTGGTAGCTGGGAAGGCCGCAGCTGGGATGCCATCTATCGCGAAACCGGCAATGCGATGGACGGGATGTTGGACAACCCGGACGGATTTCGACCAGGTGGTGGAGAAACGACGACGGAACTGGTGGCGCGGGTGCTCTCCGCATGGCGAGAATTGCCGACCGAAAAGACTGTCGCCGTTATCACTCATGGTGGCCCGATTGCAGCCATATTGGCAAACCAGAACAATGCCCCATTACGATCTTTGCCTGACTATATCCCTGCACTGAATTCAGTCAGCAGGCTTTAGGAACCGGGGACAGGTTGGCAATTTCGAGTATCTGTTTCGAGACCCGCTTCAGACACGTGCTGGGAAATCGGTACAAAATATCAGATTTCAAGAAACGCGGTAAACGTAATCCAATAGTTGTAACCATCGATGAACTGGCGATGGCACTGAAAGTTGGGCATTCAAAATTGATCTCACCCCGATTTGTGAGTGTCAGCTCCATCCCAAAAGCGGATAATTCAGTAAATCTAAACGTGGATAGAAGAAACCTGTTGTCGAGAGCTATCGCGCGCACTAGCATCTGCCTTCCCCGCCTCGGCTGCAACATCGAGATTTTGGAAGGAGTTCTCGTGTGAAACGATTCTCATGGCCCGCCGGGTTTGTTCTCGGCTTCACCTTTTTGCTGCAAGCTTGTGATGTACCGGCACAAACAGACACGGTTACTGAACCGCGCCCCGCCAAACTGCTGAAGTTGAATGAACAGGCAGAGCAGGCCAGCAACAGCTTCCCGGCGGTGATCCGGTCAGTAAGGTCCACAGATCTGGCGTTCCAGGTTGGGGGGCAGATCACCACCTGGAAGGCATTGGGAGGGGAATTCTATCGAAAAGGTTCCGTCATTGCCGGGCTTGACCCCCGCAGTTTTCGCAATGCCGTTACGCAGGCAGAAGCCCAGTACCGCAATGCAGACAGCGAATATCAGCGCGCGCTGCGGCTGATCAAGGAAGATGCCATATCGCGAAGTGTGGTCGAAAGCAGACTGGCGCAGCGACAGGTGGCACAGGCGACACTGGATGATGCCCGGAAAAGTCTGGCCGATACCGTCCTGCGGGCGCCATTTTCCGGGTTTATTGGCAGAACCTATGTTGAACAGTTCCAGAATGTGCAGCCACAAGCTCCGGTGGTAACGATGCAGAGCAGTGCGGTGGAGGCGATCGTGAATGTCCCCGGCAGTTTCGTGCTCAATTCCAACAGGATCAATTATTACAATACCTTCGTCGAGCTGGATGCCGCGCCGGGACGTCGTTTCCCGGCTGTTTTCAGGGAGGCGACCGGCCAAGCGGATCAATCCACACAAACTTTTGAAGGGCGCTTTACCTTTCAGCCGCCTGCGGATTTGGTGGTGCTGACCGGCATGACTGCAACATTGTCTTTCGATTATGATCTGGATGGACGCGGCGCCGATGGCATTGCCGGGATATCCATTCCGCTGGCGTCGGTTGTGACCGAAGGCGGAAAGAAATATGTCTGGGTGGTGAAACCGGTGGAGCGCACGGTCGCTCAGCGGGAAGTTCAACTTGCTGATCAGGTCGGGCAGAACGTCATTGCGACCAGGGGACTGAAGGTCGGGGAAACAATTGTCGCATCGGGCGGCGCTTATCTGCGAAAGGGTGATCGTGTTCGCCCCTGGAAGCGATAGGCCCGCGGGATATGCAGATCGCCGAATATAGCATCAAGAACCGGTTGATGATGGGAATTGTGATCCTGTTGTCATTATTTGCCGGATGGTACGCCTATCAGAACATGCCGCGCTTCGAAGACCCGGAGTTCACGATCCGCACAGCTCAGGTTTTGACACCTTATCCTGGCGGCAGTCCCGAGGAAGTGGCGAGAGAGGTAACCGCGCCGCTCGAAACAGCGCTGCAGGACATGGCGGAAGTCAAAGAGATTAACTCGGTGTCTTCGGACGGCTTTTCCGAAATCTCGGTCGAAATGAAATTCGAGGCTTCGCCCACAAAGGGTGATTTGCAGATCATCTGGACAAAGCTCCGTAACAAGGTCGCGGATGCGGCCGGTGATCTGCCGCCCGGCGCAGGACCATCAACCGTTTTCGATGAATTTGGCGATGTATTCGGGATCTATTATATTTTGACCGGTGACGGCTTCGAAATGGCCGAACTGCGCGAATATGCGAAAGTACTGCAACAGGACCTGCTTTCTGTAAAAGGTGTCGGCAAGGTCAATATAAGCGGGGAACAAGAGGAAGTTATCTATGTCGAGATAGCACGGCAAAATGCCGCGGCCCTGGGTGCCACGGTCAATACGATCTTTGATCAGCTCTCGACACAGAATGCCGTTGTTTCCGGTGGGTCGGTGAAAATAGATGACCAACGCCTGATCATAACGCCAACAGGTGATATTGACTCGGTGGATGCAATCAAGAACCTGCTGGTGTCGTCGTCAGAGGGCCGGATCACACAATTGGGAGATATTGCCCGGGTAACCCGCGGCTATAAGGATCCCGCATCGTTTCAGATGTATTATAATGGCAAGCCCGCACTCGCACTTGGCGTGGCAGCGGTGTCAGGTTCCAATGTGGTCGCTATTGGCGAAGATATATCGGCCAAATTGACAGAAGTAGAAGGCCAGCGTCCGCTAGGCATAGAACTGCACAAATTTTATCATCAGGGCGAAGTGGTCGAAAGATCGGTGGTAGACTTTGTGATCAATGTGATCATTGCCCTGGTGATCGTGATCGGTACCCTGTTCATCTTCATGGGGCCGCGTTCAGGTCTTGTCATTGGCTTGGGGCTTTTGCTCACCATCGCGGCGACGCTGGGTACCATGTACATGATCAACGTCCCCATGCACCGCATTTCCCTGGGCGCCCTGATCATTGCGCTGGGTATGCTGGTGGACAATGCCATTGTGGTTACTGACGGCATATTGGTTGGCACTCAGAAAGGCCGCAAGATTATTGAAATTGCGGGTGAGACGGTACGCAAGTCGATCTGGCCCTTATTAGGCGGAACCCTTGTCGGCATCCTTGCTTTTGCGCCAATTGGTCTGGCTCCCGGGGATACGGCCGAGTTCACCGGCGACTTGTTCTGGGTTATCCTGATATCCCTGCTCTACAGCTGGGTCTTTGCGATCACGCTGACGCCATTTTTCTGCAGCTTGCTGTTCACGGAAGCAGGGACTGCCGAAGACCCGCCCGAAGAGCAGACAGATAGCCGATACATGCAGATGTTCAAGGAACTGATCGCCCGACTGATCAGGTTCAGGGCACTAACAATCGCGGGAGCCGTGGGACTGTTTCTGATTTCCGTCATCGGGTTCAATTTTGTTACGCCCGGATTCTTTCCGGCATCG
This sequence comes from Parasphingorhabdus sp., assembly GCF_059726685.1. Classification (NCBI taxonomy): domain Bacteria; kingdom Pseudomonadati; phylum Pseudomonadota; class Alphaproteobacteria; order Sphingomonadales; family Sphingorhabdaceae; genus Parasphingorhabdus; species Parasphingorhabdus sp. Next base: position 1,498,536 of record NZ_AP041068.1, on the reverse strand, counting down.
ACCACACCCCAAATGGTTGTCGATTACTGGCTGCCGGAAGGCACTGATATATCAAAAACCGATGCTGACATGCGCGAGCTAGAGAAGTTTATCGCGAAGCAGGAAGGTGTCGAAGATGTACATACGCTGGTAGGGGGCGGAACGCTGCGATACATGTTGGTTTACCAGTTTGAATCGCAAAACAGCGCTTATGGCCAGATACTGGTGAAGCTGGACGACTATGAGCGGCTCGACCAACTGATCCCCGAAGTTCAGAACCATATCGATGCAAACTTCACGCAGGCGCAGGGCAAGGTATGGCGCTTTGTTCTTGGTCCCGGAGGTGGTTCAAAAATCGAGGCAACCTTCTCGGGTCCCGAACCCGAAAGGCTGCGGGAACTTGCCGAGGAAGCCAAAACGATTTTTGCGGAAGATGGCGGAGCCCTGTCGATCAAGGATAACTGGCGGCAACAGGTCCCGGCGGTGGATGCCGTCTACTCCGAAGTGAAGGGGCGCCGGGCCGGCGTCAGCAGGACCGATCTTGGCAATGCACTGGCCCGAAACTATTCCGGCCAACGGGTCGGCGTGTACCGGGAAAATGATGACCTGATTCCGATATTGTCGCGAGCCCCTGAAAACGAGCGGGCTGACGTTTCGGGTATCGGAGGGATTCAACTCGTAGGAGCGTCGGGTCGTTCCGTGCCTCTCGAACAGGTGACAGACGGGGTCCGCACCGTATGGCGGGATGGCCGCCTGCGCCGGACGGACAAGGTCTGGAGTATCAAGGCACAGGCCGACCCCGTCCCAGGACTTCTGGCCGGTGAACTCCAGGCACGCGTGCAACCGCAAGTGGAGGATATCGAATTGCCGCCCGGCTATACACTGAAATGGGATGGGGAATCGGGGAATAGCGCGGAAGCCAACAGTCAGTTGATGGGGGCCATACCGTTCGGCTTTGGCGCAATGATATTGGTCGTCATTATCCTGTTCAATGCTTTGCGTCAGCCGCTGGTGATATGGTCGGTGGTACCGCTGGCGCTCGTAGGAGTAGTATTCGGACTGATCGTCATGGGCGTTCCCTTTGAGTTTATGGCAATACTGGGCGTCCTTTCGCTCGCTGGTCTGCTCATCAAGAACGCAATCGTCCTTGTGGACCAGATCGATCTGGAGATAGCTGAAAACAAACCGCGCTTTGATGCGATTATCGACAGCGCGGCCAGCCGCGTCCGGCCAGTCCTCTTGGGATCGGGAACCACCGTGCTGGGCGTAATCCCGCTGTTTTTTGATGCGTTTTTCCAGTCGATGGCGGTGGTGCTTGTTTTCGGCCTGAGTTTTGCGACTGTGCTGACCCTGATCTTGGTACCCGTTATATATGCAACCTTGTTCAAGGTTACCGAGGATGAATCGGCTGGGTTCGTGAAGTCTGAAAATCCGGATCCCTCGTCAGAAGGAGTCACGGCATGAACTGGCATCTGGCCATTCCGCTATCGCTTGTTCCGTTGCTCACAGCCTGTGTGTCGCTGAGCACGGATACGGATGTGCGCCAAGCAACGGAGCAAAGCCTTCCCGAGCTTCCGGATCAGTGGCAGGTTGACGGCGCGGAACCCGGAGAGGTTCAGATCGGCTGGATTGACCGTATTGGTGATCCGGTGCTTTCCGATCTGGTTCGGGAGGCGCAACTCAACAACCGCAATATTCAGGCAGCGGCGGCCAGTGTTGAGTCGTCTTGGGCATTGGTTAGGCAGGCGCGCGCGGCTTTGTTTCCAGCCATAAATGGGAATTTCAACGCAACCCGGACCGGACGGTTTGAAGGCCCCATTCCCGATGTCAGCCAGTTTGATCTGAATGCACAGGCGCAATGGGAAGTTGATATCTGGGGGCGTGTAAGAGCGGGACGGAATGCGGCTTATGCGAGTGCGCAGGCCGTGGAAGCGGATTTTCGCTTCGCTCAATATTCCTTGGCCAGCGCAGTTGCCAGTGCCTATTTCACCGCCATTGAAGCACAATTGCAGATAGGTGTTGCAGAACGGACGGTAACCGCGCTGGCGGAAATAGATCGTATCGTTCAGGTCCGCTATCGCGAGGGGTTTGCGTCCGCACAGGACACGGCGATCACGGCATCGGATCTCGCGACCGCGATTGACAGTCTGGAAAATGCCCGCGGCGCGGCACGGAGTACCAATCGGGCGCTGGAACTGCTTCTGGGCCGCTATCCGGCGGATCAGCTCACACATGCCAACGACTTGCCAGTGACGCCTGCGAGCCCTCCGGCAGGAATTCCGTCCGGACTGCTTGAGCGCCGTCCGGATGTTGTCGCGGCGGAACGGCGGGTAGCAGCAGCTTTTGCAAATCTTGATCAGGCAAAGGCAGCGCGACTGCCGCTGGTTTCACTGACGGGCAGTATTGGCGGCTCTTCCTCTGACCTTGGAGATATTCTCGACGGCCCCAATCTCATCTGGTCGATCGTCGGAGGAGTCCTGCAACCCATTTTCGATGGCGGTTTGCGGGGAGCTCAGGTTGATCAGGCCGATGCGGATCAGCGCGCCGCTATAGCGGCCTATGCGGATACTGCGCTCAGCGCACTCAACGAAGCGGAAACGAATCTCGATCAGGCAATTGTTCTGAAAAGGCGCGAAAAAGCGCTGGACAATGCGGCCGGGGCCTCGGCACGAGCCTATCGGCTGTCTCAGTTGCAGTATAAGGAAGGCGAAACAGACCTGATCGATGTACTGAATATCCAGCAACGTCTGTTCAACGCCGAACGCGGCCTGGTCACCATCAGACGCGCGCGTGTTGAACAATGGGTCGCTCTCAACCTCGCCTTGGGCGGGGGCTGGAAAATCACGGATACTGACGTGCAGGAATCAGAATGAGAAGCGACCCAGCACGATCATGCAGCGCAAGACAGCGCGGCCCGTTCAATTTGTTGCATCGGCTGCACGTAGAAGCCTGTTCGCTTGATTGGAACGCGAAGGCAGGTCGTTAGAAGACTATGTTTTTCCAACCCGTGCCGATCACTCATGACATTTAAGCACACGCCAATATGCGAGGCTCGTTGATCAGTGGGTTGAGGAATACGGGGCGCATTGGCTTTGTCAGACGAAAGCCTTGATCATCTGCGAGGCTACGGGAAACCTTGGAGCGATTCGTGCCCTGCTTTGCCACTCCAAGCTAGAGAATGCTGTTCGCTACCTGGGCCTCGATATGGCGGACGCGCTTACCCTAGCTGAGAAGACCGAGATTTGACCGATGCTGGATGCCGGCCCGTTTTCGGCTGGTATCCGCTATTGGGATGGGAAACAGACCTCTTACCCAAGCTTAGAATTTTCGATCACAAACCGTCTCACATCCCGTTGAAAGCAATTTTTATGTTTGGGTGTATGCTGTTTTTACGGTCGTGTAGAGATCGCGTGCGTAACCACCTTGCTCGCGCGGCCCGAAGCTGGACCCTTTTGTTCCGCCGAACGGTACGTGGTAATCAACACCGGCCGTCGGCGCATTGACCATGACCATGCCCGCCTGGCTTTCTTGTTTGAAACGCACGGCCGAGCGCAATGACGATGTGCAAATGCCGGCCGACAGTCCGATCTGGGTATCATTAGCGTCATGCATCGCATCATCAAGGTCCGAGACCTTGATCACCGAGGCGACTGGCCCAAAACACCGCATACAAGAAACTTATCGAAGCGAGCAATCATCAGGACGCTGCTGATAATGGTGAAGACATATGGCGGGAAAGGGGGCTCATATAGTCGAAAAGGAATCTCATTCGATCCAGGTAAAATACCCCTGACTGCAAGGATAGATGTCCAACCAAGAAATCATGATCGCCGGAGCTGTGTTTTGATGGATGTTGTTATAGATTTGGTCCAGCAACCCGTTCCGAAATAAGGGCCTTATCCGCGAAAGCCACGGCTCCGAATAAGTACGTAAAGACAGGAATGACCTGCCGGTGGAAACTGTGGTGCTCTGGTTCCGACCAGAAGTGCAAACTTATGGGAGATTTGCCATGCCCTTACTCCGCTTCCTTGGCGCGCGCGCCTGGACGATCCTGACCGTGATGCTAACGCTAGTGCTGATCGCCTGCGCTAATGCAACGCCCTATCAGCCCAATCTCTTTGGCCAGAAAATTTCTGGCGGCTATTCAGACAAACGGTTGGCTGAAGACCGATATCGCGTCGGATTCGCTGGAAATATATTCACCTCGCGCGATCGCGTCGAGGGCTATCTGCTCTACCGTGCCGCAGAGATTACCGACCAAAATGGTTATGAATGGTTCATGCTGATCGACCATCGGACCGAGCGGGACCGGCGGACCTATGTTGATCGGTCGCCGCGCTATGACCCCTGGTATGGTTCGGGCTATCTCTATTGGCAGCCGCATTGGCGCTATTATCGCGGAGGAGGTTGGACCACCTGGCATCCTCATGTCGGAAGCCGGTTTTGGACCTATGATGTTGATGTCCGGACAGTCGAGAAATTCGAAGCGCATGCGGAGATAAAGATGGGTAAGGGGCCAATGCCGCAAGATGGGCCGAAGGTTTTCAATGCCCGGCAGGTCCTAGTCGATCTGGGGCCGACGATTGAATGGCCGAAACGCTGACAACCGGATCAGCCAACCTAGTGGCTATTACGTAATGACCAGGCCATCCCGGGGGCATAATTTGCACCGCAGGTGTTACAAATCAAACAAGCAAGAAGGAACGATAGCCATGAATGAAGAAGCAGTGGTAAGCCATCCCCGACATGATCACGACTATGGCAGTCAGATTGCTGTCATCCGCAGCGATCTGGAACGCCTGCAAGAAGATATTCGCGGTTTGAAGGACGATCTCGCCGACGATGCATCCGAACGAATGCAGCAATGGACCGAAAAGGCAGCAGAAACGCTCAAGGAAAAAGGCGAGTTGTTGCGGGAACGCAGTGAACAGCTCCGCGAAGCTGGAGAACAGAGAAAAGAAACAATTACCAGTGAAGTGCAGCAGCATCCCTTTGCCAGTATAGTGGCAGCAACGGGGGCAGGTCTCGCCATAGGTGCGTTGGCCATGTGGGCGCAAAATGGGGTCAAACCCTAGCCGATCGGTTAGGCTGATCGTTTCGTTCCCGTCATTGGGCATTAGATCAAAAGGACAGATCGTCCGGCACGGGATATTCCGGCGGCCGCTGGGGTGGTTGTTCGGGTTTGAGGGGCGGTGTTTCGGGTGATCCCGGATCGTCGATCCGGTCCGGTTCCAGTGGCGGGGTTTCGGATGGCGGCGAGGTCGGCAATTCGTTCGGGCGCCCCGGGTTTTGTTGCACTATTTGGGCCATGACAATTCCTTTGAGACTAAGACCAAATTCATCTGCCGTGCTCAAGGATGCTATCCGCAGATATACCTAAATCAGTGCAGTACCGATTTCGTTTGAGCCCTTGTCAGCGAAAAGCATTCGCCCGGTGCCAAGCCGCTGCAAAATATGGTCCAAATCGGTTTCTGAAAAAGCGAAACAACCTTGGCTGCGCCCTACTTTTCCGTATTGTTTCACCATCTTGCTATCGACATACCACGCGCCGTGGATCACGATGGCGCGCTGATAAGCCAAGTCATTGCTTGGGTCCAGTCCGGCCAAACGGCGGGACCGGCCGTGTTTGCCAATATAAGCCTGCCCGGTTACATAGCTCCCACCCGAAGAAGCCTCTGAACCAGGTATGTTGGAAAATCTTTGTAGCCAGCCAGTATGTCTTTTGTCCGATCCCCTACCATGCGCGACCAGAAATGATGTCGTACGACCGTTCATCAGGTCGACCAGATGAAAGCGGGGTTTGGCCGAATGCAATGCATAATCCGCAATCCCGATCACATCAGTGTGTTTGATCGGCAGATGATGTGTGTCCAGGGCCGCCTTGGCCTTTTTCAGCAAATTGGGATCAAGCAGTGATGGCGTTTTGGCGATAGCTGGCAGTGTAGGCGCTACCAAAGTACCAAATCCCAACAGGCCTGTTTTCAGTAATGTTCTGCGTTTCATCGTAAAATTCTAACAAAATCCGGTATGCTTGGGATTAGGTAGATATACTGATTGTGGGGAGGAAGCGCGCCCGAAACAAGGGGAGAATGAGAAAACTGCTTATTTTCATCGCTGTTCTATTCTCGGTTGAAACAGCTTCGGCTGAGCCACAAAATCGGATGCAATGGACTCCTGCTCAAGTCGTTCATTTGAAGGCGCTGATCAACGATATGCCGACGGAAGGCCTTGGCGATTGCCAGATATCAAGTAATTTTCCTCTTGAAGATGGAAGTGCCGCAACTGCTGCCGCCAAACAGCTCGCACGAACATATCTGGATGGATGCCTTAAGGACTTGAGCCGCGCACAGTGGCATATCAAAAGCCGCGACCATCTGATTGACAACGAGAAGTTGATAGCTCTGGCATTACGCAGGAACGAACTTGGGCCATTATACGATGCGTACAAACCGCAAAACCCGCATTATCAGGCGCTTAAAAAAGCATTGAGAACGGAAACCGATTCACAGAAGCATGCGCGAATAGCTCTGAATATGGAACGATGGCGCTGGATGCCGCACTATCTCGGTGAAACCTATCTGATCGTCAATGCCGCCAGCTTTGAAGTCACATTATGGGAAAATCATAGAAAAATACGCTCGTGGCCTGTTATTGTGGGCAAGACAAAGACACCGACACCGGTATTTGATGCCAGAGTCAGCGGTGTCATTTTCAATCCCTGGTGGGAAATCCCTTCTTCGATCGTGGCTGAGGGGATCGGCGCGATGGTGCGCAATAGTCCAGCAACTGCCCGCCGGAAGGGCTACGTCTTTCAAAATGGTCGGTACCGCCAGCGGCCGGGATCGGCAAATGCGCTAGGACTGATGAAACTGATCATGCCGAACGCTTATTCGGTCTATCTACACGACACACCAAACAAGATGCTATTCGCTAAGGAAGTCAGAACCTATAGTCACGGATGTGTCAGAGTGGGTAATGCTTTGGATTTTGCAAAATCACTTTTGGCAAATGATCATTCTAGCGAAGACATAGACGAAATACTGGAGGCAGGTCACACCGAAGCGCTTAACATGACTCAATCCATACCGATTTATATCGCTTATTTTACGGTGGAAGGGACCGACGATGCAGGTTTGATTTTTCACCCTGACATCTACCGCCGCGATACTTTTGTTTACTAAAAACGATGAATCCGTTGCTCCACTTGGAAAAGCCGTTCCTATTTTATCCGCCGTCAGCGCCCTTTCTCAGTCTGATCCTTGTTCCGTCGTCAATCTTTTCACTCGGATGCAGTAATACGGTTTCTCCTTCTTTCAAGCCTTCTGTGATCTGTGCGCGCTCATCATTCATTCGGCCAACCTTCACCCGAACCAGTCTTGCTTTGCCATTGTCCATGACAAAAGCAGACCAGTCTCCAGCATCACGAAACAATGCGCTAATCGGTACTTGAATGACATCATCTCCAGACCATTCGACCGCCCGGACAATCACCCGATAGCCATGGCCCAGGCGCTCCCTTGCTGTCTGAGGATCGACAAAGTCTATGATGACATTCACCCGCTGTTCCTCAACGCCGAGGGCCGAAATTTTGGTGAAGCCGAACGGTTCTATCCGCTGAACCTTGCCCCTTAGAGGACGCTCGCCACCCCAATTGTCGATCAGCACATCGTTACCCGGCTTAATTTTCACCGCATCGCTGGACAGAAGATCGGTGACAATCTCGATATCAGCTGGGTTACCCAGTTCCATGATCGTTGCCCCCGCTGTCAGCAGTGTTTCACTCTCCTGCGTTACCCGCAACACCGATCCGCTTTCGGGCGACGTAATGTTGAGTGCGTTGTCCCGGCCATTACCAAAGGATGGACCCATCAGACTGGCCTGAGCGGCTTTAAGCTCGAATTGGGCGGTTTCGTGGGCTTGCAGAATTTCTGTCACGTGCGCGACGCTGCTGTCGCGCGCTGCCTTGGCTACATCATGCTCCGTCTTCGTCGCAAAGCCGCGTTTGAATATGGCATCGGTGCGCTCAAAATTCGCGGCTGCCAATTCCCGATCTGCTTTCGCTTGGTTGATCCTGGCGGCTGTTGATCGCACAGTGGCCTGCAGCGCGCTTATCTGCGCTCGGATTTCAGCTTCGGTGCGCGGATTTTGAAAGTCGGGCTGCGCTGGGATCATGCGCGCAACCACGGTTTGGCTAGCGACCACCTTGTCCCCTCCCTCCAGCTCGACCCGCAGCAAGCGGCCGTTAATTGGTGCGGCAACGACAAACATGTCGCGGACTCGTGTTTCGCCTTCATCATCAATCGTCACCAGCAGTGGACCCTCAACCACCTCTGCAGTATCGACATCTATTGGCGGCGTGCGGACGGCAAAGAAAATCGCGACCAATGTCAGCAATATGATCGCTCCAATCAGGATTTTTGGCCCGGGACGGCTGAATTGTTTGCTAGCCATTATTTCATTCCCTCGTTTTCAATACGCTGACAAGATTAAGCCGGTCCAGCCGTCCCTTGACGAATATGGCTGATAATACGGCGGTTGCCAGGACAACCAATATGGCAAAAGCGACCGTGGCAGCCGAAAGGGCAAAGGGGATAATAAAGAGATCCCCACTGACAGCTTCGCTGATTTGCTTCGACAGATAATATCCGAACATCATGCCGAGTGGCAGTCCGGCCAATACGATGAGCGCTAGCTCGCCCAACAATATATAAGAAACTTCGGACCGACGATAGCCGAGCACGCGGAGCGAAACGAGATCACGGGCGCGCTCGGCGAGGCTGATCCGGGCGTTATTATAGACCACGCCAAAGACGATAAGGCCGGAGAAAGCGACGTTGAACAGTTGGACGATACCCCTAGTTTCGGCAATCGTTTCCTCACTACCGCGCAGAGCCGCGGCTCGCTGTGAGAAGCCGGCAATCATTGGCATGTCTTTCAGCCGCCGGTACAGCTTGTCGGTCTCGGTCGCGTCCACGCTCAGATAGGCGCCGGAAGACAATGCTCCTTCCCGCATGGTCGGGCCCAGATTCTTGAAATCGACATAGGCTGGACTGCTCACCGGACTGCTGAGTATACTGGTCACCGGCATGGTGACATAGGGTCGGCGTCCGTCAGTGATTTGTATATCCACCAGATCCCCTGGTCCGACATTTAGCTCGTTCGACAAACTATAGGATATCATCAGACCCTGCATCGGCGGTTCGACAACGCCATTGTCCAAATCGACCAAGCGGTTAAGATCGCTAGCCCGTTTCATCCCCGTGATCGTTTCGGATTTGGAACGATGACCTGCGCTCAGTTTGGCACCGACATAGCGCACCGGTTCGACCCGCATCACACCGGGCAATCGTGCAAGTTCAAACAGAGCGCGATCATCGCGATCTTCAGAAAAGACCACATTAACATCCGCTCGATTGGCCTGATTAAACATCAGGTCAAACATCATGCGGACATTGTCCGTAGATCCGGCAGACGTGATATACAGACCCAGCGCAGCCGCGATGCCGACCGATCCCAGCATTGATCGCAAGGGCCGGCGCGCCACCCCTCGCAGGATGATTCGCGTCGGTTCATCCAGCCCTTTAATCCGTCCAACCAATCGGGCAAACCCGCCGGAATAATTGGGCGGCACCGGCGGACGCATGGCCTCGGCAGCGGTCAGCTTGCCAATCCGTCGGACGGTTTGCGCAGCACCCAGCAACACAACGAAAATTGCAACCATGCAGGAGATGAAAAACACGTCAAAGCCCGCACGGTAGGTGAGGAACGGGAAGACGAAAAAATCCTGGTACAGGCCGGCCAGTCCCCGACCCATCCATGAACCTAACAAGAGGCCGAGCACAAGCCCGGGGAGAGACAGCACCAGCGCCAGTTTGGCATAGTGAAACATGATCGTCCGGCTGCGATAACCGAAGGCAGTCAGCAGGCCGATAATCTCCCGTTCGGATTCCACCAGTCGTGACAGGACCATATTTATCAGGAAGGCCGCGACGCCAAGAAATATCGGCGGAAGAATGGCGGTCATGCTGCTGAGCTGAGTCAGTTCATTCTCCAGAAAACGGTCAGAAAGCTGGTCTTTCCGCGGCGTGGCGCCGCGTCCGCCATAGCGTTCGAGGATGACGTCCACCCGGTCGATCACGTCCTGCACATTGCCGCCGCGTTCCAGCCGGATCAGGGCTTCATTGAAGCTGTTGGTCGAATCCAGCGCGGCGGAGAGATGCTCCTGTCCCATCCACAATATGCCAAAGCGGCGATTGTCCGGGAATATCTGGCCCGGGCCGATGGCATAGACATATTCGGGGGAGAGCACGGTGCCGACGATACGAAATTTTTGCCTGGTCCCGTAGAGCAGCCCGTCAATATCATCACCAATCCCTATGCGGGCGGCCTCGGCAAACTTTTCACTGGCAAGCACTTCGTCCGGGCGGTCAGGGTTCGGCAACCGGCCGCTACGCAGGACCAAGGCATTAACAGCCGGCATGCCGGACTCAGGCAAAGAATGTATGCGCGCGGTTATCGGTTCGGATATCCCCGGAATGTCAAGCGTTGCGCCGCTGGTCAGGCGGCCCTCGACGACGCTGACGCCATCAATCGCGCGAATGTCATCCAGCAGGCTATCGGGCACACGGACGGCAGATGCGAAAATGTCGGCGAAGCGGTAGCGGTCATAATAGGTATCGCGGCTGGCCTCGAGAGAACGGAGCATGCCGAACGACATCACCACCATTCCGATCCCGGCGGCAATGACCAGTGCGATGGCCAGTGCCTGCGATCGCAGGCGCCAAATATCGCGCAAGAGTTTCCGGTCCAGCGACCCCAGCCAGGCTGGCAGGCTTACCATTGCATCGCCGAAGGTGCGACGCGCTTTGGGTTGTCGCGATCTTCGACCAGCGCGCCGTCGGCAAAGCGCAGCAGCCTGTCGGCCATATCGGCAATGACGACATTATGGGTGATGAGCAGCGTCGTGGTGCCAAGCTCCCGGTTGACTTGATCCAGCGCCTCCAGAACCCTAACCCCGGTTTCGCTATCAAGCGCTCCTGTTGGTTCATCGCAGAGCATGACTTTGGGCCGCTTGGCAATGGCGCGGGCGATGGCAACGCGTTGCTGCTCACCACCGGAAAGCTGGGACGGAAAATGATCGATACGGCTTTCCAGCCCCACCATGGCCAGTGCTTCTTCTGGCCTCATCGGGTCTTCGGCAATCTCCGTGATCAGCGCAACATTCTCCCTCGCGGTCAGGGAAGCTACCAGATTGTAGAATTGAAACACGAAGCTGACCGAATTGCGCCGGTATTCGGTCAGTGCAGACGGGTCGAGCGCGGTGAGTTCCTCGCCCTCAAACATCACCGTTCCAGATGTTGCTTCGTCCAATCCGCCGATGATGTTGAGAAAAGTCGATTTTCCGGATCCACTTGCCCCAAGCAGTACGACCATGGCGGATTTGGGCAGGCCCAGATCAACCCCACGCAGGGCCGACACCGCTGTCGGTCCTGCGCCATAGATTTTTGTCAGGCTACGGATGGAATAAAGGCTGTCGCGCACGGCCGTCGCAGATTTCAAAGGCTGGGACATTAGGCGCAGAAACGGGTCAGCTTTTTTGTGCCGACACTGACAACCTTTAAATTGTCCTCATGTTTTAGCACGCCGATTTTCCCGTAATTGCCGACAATTGACTGTGAGAATAGGGAATTTAGGCCGCGGGTGCCGGGCGGGCGATAGGTATTGTTACGGAATGGCGGCGACTCTCAACACCAAAACTACGCGCAATTGCGTAGAGACGCTTTCAGTCATTTTCCTTAATTTTCGGCCTACATCTTACAGTGCTATGGAGCCCCCATGGAAAACCATATGAAAGCGGCGATTTTTATTGAGCCCGGCAGGATCATATTGGGTGAAAAGCCGATTCCCGACATTGGTCCACTTGACGCGTTGATCCGGATCACAACAACCACCATTTGCGGAACGGATATCCATATATTGAAGGGTGAATATCCAGTGGAAAGCGGCCTCACCATTGGCCACGAGCCGGTTGGAATCATTGAAAAACTGGGTTCAGCAGTTGAAGGATTTACCGAAGGTCAGCGGGTGATAGCCGGGGCTATAACGCCAACCGGAACTTCCTATGCCTCTATGTGCGGTTTTCATTCTCAATGCGGTGGTCAGGATCATCATGGCTGGAAAGCCATAGGTGGCTGGCGGTTTGGCAATACAATTGACGGCGCACAGGCCGAATATCTCAAAGTACCAGACGCGATGGCCAATCTTGCGCCAGTGCCGGATGGGTTGACTGACGAACAGGTGCTGATGTGTCCAGATATCCTGTCGACCGGGTTTAGCGGGGCGGAATCGGGCAAGATCCAGATTGGCGATACGGTTGCGGTGTTCGCGCAAGGCCCAATCGGCCTTTGTGCAACGGCTGGCGCAAAAATAATGGGCGCCACCACCATCATCGCGATCGAATCGATTCCCGAACGGATGGAAATGTCGCGCAGCATGGGTGCGGATCATGTTGTCGATTTCAGCAAGGTCGATCCGGTCGATGAAATCATGCGGATCACGGATGGGCGCGGGGTCGACGTGTCGATAGAGGCCTTGGGTAAGACACAGACATTTGAAGGAGCGCTCCGGGTATTGCGGCCGGGCGGAACACTGTCTTCGCTGGGCGTTTATTCCGAAGATCTGACGATACCGCTGGATGCCTTTTCGGCCGGTCTGGGAGACAACACCATTGTCAGTACGCTTTGCCCCGGCGGCAAGGAACGTATGCGCCGGTTGATGGATGTGATCGGGTCTGGTCGTGTCGATGCGAGCCCGCTGGTCACCCATCATTTTGCACTTGATGATATCGAAACAGCCTATGACCTGTTTGCCAATCAGCGCGACGGCGTGCTGAAAATTGCCGTGCAGCCGTGATCACCCGTCAATGACTTTCAAAGAGCAATATGCGGCCAAGCTGACTAGTGCCGCCAAGGCCGTATCCGATATTCCATCAGGGTCTCATATCGCCATGGGCATGGCGGTTGCCGAACCGCCTGCTTTGCTGTCCGCTTTGGCGGCACGCGCGGAGGCAGGCGATCTGAGCGATCTCAAACTGTGGTATTTTCACTCCATGGCCCATGCCGGAAAAACCGTGCTGCGGCCCGATCTAGTGGCCCATGTCCGCCCGCATTGCATGTTCCTCAGTTCCATAGAACGGGCGCTGCTTAAAGATGCTTCCGGCAAAGGCATCCCGCCGGATGAATTCGTCCCCGTCGCGTTCAGCGATTCACCGCAATTGCTGAGAGACAAAGTCCTGCTCGACAGTTTTATCACAACCGTATCACCCATGGACCGGCATGGCTGGTTCACCTTTGGTACCAGCAATGATTATTCGTCAACCGCGGCTCGCAGCGCGAAAAGCCTGATTGTTGAGGTCAATGAGAACATGCCCCGGGTTTTTGGAGAGTCACTGCTCCATATTTCCGAGGTTGATGCGATAGTAGAAAATAATGCCCCGCTCGCGGAGGAGACCTGTCCGCCGATCAGCGCCGAGGAACAAATGATCGCATCCATCATTGCGGACATGATTGACGACCGCGCCTGCCTGCAAATGGGGATCGGCACCTTGCCCAGTGCGGTTTGTGCCCTGCTGGAGGATCGCAAGGACCTTGGTATACATACCGAATTGATGACTCCGGCCCTGGCGCGTTTGGCAGAATGCGGAGCGGTAACCAATCAAGCAAAGACCACTTATCATGGCCGTAGTGTCTTTACCTTCGCGATGGGAGATCGCGCCTTTTATGATTTTCTGGACGATAATCCCGCCATGCACAGCGCGCCGGTCGATATTGTCAATGACCCGCGCCATATTTCCAAGAATGACAATGTCGTGTCGGTGAATGCGACGCTGCAAGTCAACCTTGGTGGTGCCTGCAATTCAGAACATCTTATGGGACGGCAATATAGCGGCGCGGGCGGGCAACTGGATTTCGTCCGCGGTGCCACGGCTTCCAAACGCGGAAAATCCATCATCGCCTGCCGATCCACGGCAAAGAACGGGACCGTATCGCGTATTGTGCCAACGCTGGATGGCCCGGTCACCACACCGCGCAACGACACGCATATTGTCGTCACCGAATTTGGCTTTGCCGATCTCAAAGGCAAATCATTGACCCAGCGAGCGGAGGCATTGATCGAATTGGCGCATCCGAAATTCCGCGCGCAATTGGCGGACACGATACGCTAATGACTAAAGTCGCGATATTCAGCACCAGTAACTTATTAACCGGAAAGCCGGTATCTGGATCAAGAATTGCACCCGGATTTAGTCGAATCAGAGCACAATGCTCTTGCTCAGAGCTGTGGAGAGGTAGTTGCCAAACCCCAGCTATTTCGGTTTCGCGGAATTCTGCTGTATTTGTGTCGATGGAAAACTGTCAGATGTCATTCTCACTGAACTGATGAAGTTTAACGAATATGATACAACTATTGTCACTGTGAGGTTTGTGATCTGTACCGATGAGATTTCAGACATATGTTCCGGCTGGATAGTCGCCATGCTCATCAGAAAATACGCTTTCAAGGACCAAAAACTCTTCACCGCCGCCGTGAGCATGTCTGGGGAAATGTGATCCTGGCTCATATTTTACGAGCGATGTTGCACGGGCAACCTCATCGCCAATGCGATCCAACTTTCTTCTCTGAACACCGGTCATGGGAGAGTCCTCCCAAGGCATCCGAGTTGTGTTGATAACAATATGTTCAGCAAAATTGTCGTTCAAACGCATGACTAAAATGCTCCTTTGTAATTTAGATCAAATTAGAAGACCGTCGATCTCTTTTGATAAGATGGAGGTGTGGCCTCAGTCTTGGTTGGAAACTGCCGTGCGCTTGCGGTTCCGCAAAGACTTGCCTGATTTTTTTCTCCAGTTCTCGAGGAACTTGGCGATCCATTTTTCCCCAGGGTTCCAGCAACTTATATTATTGTAGAACTGGTATTCGTCCATGAAATACATTGTCCCAGCCTTTCGTTTTGGATGTCTTGTTAATCAGGCCGCGCGGAACG
Source organism: Parasphingorhabdus sp. (assembly GCF_059726685.1). NCBI lineage: Bacteria > Pseudomonadati > Pseudomonadota > Alphaproteobacteria > Sphingomonadales > Sphingorhabdaceae > Parasphingorhabdus > Parasphingorhabdus sp. The sequence goes on along the minus strand of NZ_AP041068.1, from coordinate 1,483,514 downwards.
AGTTTCCGCGCGGCCTTCACATTACGGTCAACCTTTTGGCCAAGCCTTGATATGGTCAGCAACCGAAGTCAGCTTCACGTTGAAGGTGGCTTCTAACTCATCGGTCTTGATGGCCATTGCATCACCGTTGAGTTTCGCGATGGAGCCATAAAGATCACCAAGGGCGAAAGCGGCTCCGGGGCTATTGAATGCATCGCCGATACGCTTGCCGAAATCCTCAGGGCTCATCGGATCGAATGTGACGTCCCGTTCGACCCAACCGCTCATCAGCTCGGCAAGTTCATCACCGGTCAGCGCATCGGGCGTGCCGATTTCAAAAGCTTGTCCAGCAAGATCGGGGCGTGAGAGCGCCGCGACTGCGAGTGTTGCCTGATCGATATGTGACGTCCACTGCACTTTCAAATCGCGCAGGGTCGGCGGATAATCTAGCCTGCCTTCAGAGCGGAGACCAGGCAGGAACAGTTCCGGTTGCAGGTTTTCCAAATATATTGCTGATTGCAGGACAATCGACCGAATACCTGAATTGAGCACGGCGTTCATGCCATGCGTTGTTGCATCGACGATTACCGATGAAGGGAATCGATCGCCAGAAGGTCCACCTGTCACGAAGACCAGCAGAGGCAATTGCGCCTTGTGTGCTGCGCCGAAGAAGGCCGCCGCCCAGTTTTGGCTATCGTCCGGGCCCTCGGGCCGGGGAAAATGCAAGAAGGCAGCGTCCGCGCCTTCGAGTGCAGCGGTAAGTGCGGCTTCATCCGACAGATCTGCGGCGATTGCTTCCGCTTCGGGGTGCAACGCGCGGATTTTCTGCGTGTCGCGGGCAACGGCGCGAACCTTGTAGCCTTGGGCGAGCGCTTCGCGGACAACGGGGGCACCCTGAGCGCCGGTTGCACCGAAGATGGTTACGGTTTTGGTATTGTTGTTCATGATATTCTCCTTTTTGATGTGAGTTTAGGCAGTGGTGGTAAGTTTGAAGATTTCTTCGATGGCTTCGGGGCGGCCGTAAAAGGCTTGATGGTCGAGCTGTATCTTCCTATCCCCATTGATCTTGAGGACGGTGGGAACACCTCTTGACTGGACTTCTTCCATCAGCGCCTTCGCCCGATCAGCAAGAGCGGCGGCCTTGGCTTCAAGTTCGGGTGTGCCGATGCGTTCGGCTTCCTCTGGTGCGACACCTTCGGCGATCAGGGCTTCGATGATGGCCTGGCGGTCAGTTGACGACACACCTTCACCGAAATGCAGTGTCTCCAGTCGGTGACGCAGGGCGAACTCCCTTTCGGGGCCCTGATCATGCACCAGCGCTGCCGCCTGGGCCGAAAGACCGGACTCGAGAATCTCGGTTTGCGAACGTGCAATTCTGGCCTTGAACGCTTCGGAAAAGGACTGACCGGTAAGAGCTTCGACCTGAGGAATGGTTCTCAGGATCTGGGCGCCCTTGCCTTCGTTCATGCGAGGGGCTGTAGCGCCTTCGAACAGGTGCCGATGGAGCACCTCTACATTTTCACCGGCATCCACGATCGCATCGAAAACGGGTGCGGCACCATAGCACCAGCCACAAAATGTATCGTAGACTATGACAGTTTTTTCGTCGGGCATTGCATTTCTCCTGCTGTGTTCGAAACCGAATTAGCCAATTGATTTCGTCAGCAAAAGATATATGATTATGATATACTGTCAGTTTAAAGCTAACAATAGTCACACTCATTCAGATGGAGGTGTTTGCCATGACCCGGCGCAATAACCTGAACAGGCTAGCTCACTTCGTTGCGACGGTTGATGCCGGGACGATTACAGGTGCCGCTGCGGCTCTTGGCATCAGTAAGGCTGTTGTAAGCAAGCAGTTGCAGTTGCTGGAAGCTGATATCGGGACGCCGCTCCTGCTGCGTAACACCCGGCATTTACAACCGACTGAAGCAGGTCGCGTTTTTTATGAGGATGCCAAATCAGCCCTGACTCAGGCGAACAACGCATATGAGCGTGTTCAAGAGCGCGACAGAAAACCGCGCGGCGTTCTACGAATCACGGCGCCGGTTGATTTTGGCGTTTCCTACGTCGCCCCTTTTGCGGCCCGGTTTCAAGAAGCCTATCCGGACGTGACCGTGAACATGCGCCTTGCCGATAGCCTGATCGATATCATTGAGGATCGATATGACCTGGCTTTCAGGATTGGCCAGCTTAGCGATTCCAGCAACCGGGCGCGCAAGCTTATGAGCTTCGAGGAAATTGCCGTTTGCTCGCCGACCAGCGCCGCCCGGTTCCAGTCTGAATGTCCGAGCAACTTGGATGGTGCCCCGTTCGTCCGCAGCCACGCATTTGCCAACAAAACCGAATGGATGTTCGAGAAGGGAAGCGATCAACGAGTGATAGCCCCGAAAATCGTGTCGGAGGCAAATATCACCCTCGCGATCCGCGCTTATGTGATGGCGGGCTTTTGCTTTACTGTTCTGCCAGATTTTCTGGTCAGGAATGAATTGAAGGATCGCAGCCTAGTCCAGCTTTTCCCCGACTGGTCGCTGCGTAGCGGCGGGATTTACGCGATGACGCCCCCAAACCGCGTTCGTTCCAACGCCTTGCAGCGATTTCTGGAAATGGCCGATCGGGAACTGCTGGTGTAAACTTTGGGGAGCTGTGACTCTACAATTCGGGATTGACTGGCGAGGGCTTGAGCAATTGCCATCTGAGGCCAATGCCGGCCTCGGTTCGGCGAACATGCAATACATTGAAGCTGATTAGGCGTTTTGCACCAGGATAAGCGGCAATCGCAACATCATCTTCGATGATTGCCGCGGCCGCATTGATGTGAAGCAGGTCGCCAGTTTCAAAATCGACAAAGAGTAAAGCAGCAGCCGAGTTTGAGACCAGATTGCCGATCGTGTTGAACAGGTTATTGCCCTTGTAATCAGGAACAATGAACCGGCCTGGTCCTTCAACATGAATGAAGCCGGGGTTGCCGCCACGATGTGAGATATCACTGCCCTCGTACGGCTGGCCGCTTCCATCAAGATGATGGCTGGCGATAAAGAACGTGTCGGATTTGGTGATCAGATCGATGTCCTCTGTGGATAGCTCGTCCCGTTCCGTAGCCTCAGCACCTTCTGGGCTTTGGATACGATCAGCAATCGCCCGCGTGCTGATATATTTGGGGCAATTGCCGTAGCTTTGGCTGACGGTGATATCAAAACCATCTTTGTCGATACGGCTGATTTTGCCATGCATTCTGTTGCGGCGGCGATTGCTGAGATCAATGCCCAACACGCTAACCGGCGAACCAACCGCCAATGACGCAAAGGCAGGATTTCGATCATCCGCCGGCTTGGTGATGGTTAGCGTTTTTGCATCAGCTGATGAGACAAATCCAGCCGATCCGGTCAGTACTGAGGCGTATGGCTTTTCGTCTTCGCCCACCGTGCCCAAAAATATATATTCAAGGCCGGCAAAGAAAGCGCGATGCTGATCGGGCATCTCATCATGCATCAATCTTTCCGTGAGTGTGTCGATTTGTTCTCTCATGCCCATTTTGTTCTGCAGGCTTAACTCATGTTCATGGAAATTTTGATCGGTCATGATGTCTCTCGCTCAAGATTCGGCGGACCATTGGGACAATCAATTAAATAGCCCCAGCCGCCATTGTCCAGCTTCTTAGCCACTTCAGTCGACTGGCCTTCCGCCATAACCGATCCGTCGGGCGCGATGACCCGCCAATTTGCGCGAAGCATGGCAATGTCGCCAGTGATGATTTCACTAAAAACGCTGCTCTCTATTTTCGGACGCACGTCTAGAAAGCCTTCAAAAGCTTTTCGCGCGCCTTCCAGGCCCTCGCTTGGAGGAGCATCGGGCGGGAAGAAGACCAGGCAATCGGGATGAAACATGGAGACAATTCCATCAAGGTTGCCTTCCTGAAGATAAGCGCTGACGCAGTCGGCAATCTCGCGTGGCTGGTTAGCTATGTGTTGCGTCTTGTTGCTCATTTGCAATCCCTCAGAATTCAACGAGCCGGTTTAGGCCGGACCGTTATTGTCGATGTCCAGGATCATCTTCCAGGCGCCTGTCTCATCGCGTTGGTAGACCAAAACCAAGCGACCTTCAGGGCTACGCGTCTCTCCGGTGTCGCGCATCTTCATTGTGCCGTAAAAACGACCCGATATGACGGCGACGTCGCCGAAAAATTGCAAGTGTTCGATATCATATCCCGATGTGATTTCGGCCGCCGCCGCGATACGGGGGTTATATTTATCGCGAATGCCCTGCGTCCCGATCGTTACGGGCTGGCGTTCGTTCACGGTCATGGTGTCAGGGTGGCAGGTTGCGACCATTGCTTCGATGTCGCCAGCATCCAGGCCATTGTTCCAGGCGTCGACGACGGCTTCGATTTCTTCACGTTCTGTCATGTTGCTTCTCCTTTATTGCAGTTTCAACTTGCAAAGACAGATAGGTTCCTTAGATTGATCCGATAATCCGCATTTTAATGAACACAGTGTAAGGTATATCGAACAATGGAGCGGCAGCAGTTAAGCGACCTGACAATCTTCGCCGAGGTCGCTCGTGCAAAGGGCTTTCGTGCCGCGGCCTCACGCCTGAATCTTCAGGCAGGCTCAATCAGTGAAGCCGTCCAGCGCTTCGAAGATCGGCTTGGCGTTCGGTTATTTGAACGATCGACACGATCGGTCGCACTCACGGCCGCGGGCGAAAGGCTCTATTCGCGAAGCCTACCGGCTTTGTCCGACCTCGAGGTCGCCATACAGGAACTGGATGAAGCCAAAGATGTAATTGCCGGTACTCTGAAATTGAGCGCGCCTTATAGCGCCGGACCTTTTTTTCTGGATCGACTTATTATGAAGTTTGCCGAAGTCCATCCCGACGTTCAGGTCGAGCTGATCTATGATGATGCGAAGGTTGATTTGGTGACGAGCGGTATCGATGCAGCAATCCGATCACATACGCTTCTTGAACAAGACACGCATGCCGTCCCCATCGGTCCTGACCTCAAAATGGCATTGGTAGCATCGCCCGATTATCTTTCGGAAAAGGGCATGCCCAAAAAGCCCGACGATCTTCTCGATCACGACGGAATATTCTTTGCATTCGGCAATTCAGGGAATGTCGCGCCCTGGACATTCCGCGACGAGGGTGGCCCGCGTGTGATCAATGCCAAGCAGCGAGTCATCATCAATAACCTCCGATCCATGGTCGCACTCGCCGCGAACGGTCTTGGGCTGGCCTATCTGTATGAAGCGGCTGCCAAGGAAGCGATCAAACAGGGAAAGTTGGTAAGCCTTTTTGAGGACGAAGTCCCTGAACTCCCTCGCTACTCGCTAAACTATCGAACGAAGCGCCACATGCCTCTCCGATTGCGGGCTTTCATTGATTTCGCCAAACAATTGTCTGCCGATCAAAAAGCCGATTAATCTGCGTGCTGCCTTAACCGGTCGGGCGTCTGCGAAGCTGACGTCGAATGCGGGAACTCGTTTAGTTCAAGACGGCAACATCGCGAAGCCGTTTAGATGCCAGATCGATGAACGCTCGCACCTTTGCTGCTGCTCGGCGCCCCTCGACATGCACCAGATGAATAGGCAGGGGTTCAGGCTCGAAATCCTCGAGAACGGTTTGCATAGTTCCACGTTCGAGATCAGGTCCGATCTGATAGGATAGGACGCGCGTGAGGCCCCAGCCCTTCCGCGCGACTTCGATGCCTGCTGCCACGCTGCTTACTGCGAGACGAGAATCGACTCGCACTACCTGATCCATAGCATAGCCAAACCTCCATTCCGGAGATGGGCTGACTGGACTGATGGCAACAGTTCTGTGCCTCTTAAGATCTTCCGGAGAAAGGGGCATTCCATTCCCGGCAAAGTAATCGGGTGAGCCGCACACTACGCGTCGCACGCGACCAACCTTCACTGCGGACAAGTCTGACGAGGGCAGGTGTCCGATCCGTACTGCGATATCGAACCCTTCTTCCACCAGATTAACAATGCGGTCTACCATAACCACATCGACAGAGACGTCGGGATAAAGATCGAGAAATTCTGTCAGAACAGGCATCACATAAATGCGACCGAATTCGTGGGAGCATGTTAGCCGCAGCTGACCGACCGGATTTGTCGCGGCGCCCGCAGCAGCATCGTTCGCAGCCTGCAACTGCTCCAGTATCTGCCGCGCATCTTCCAGATAGGCCTGCCCAACATCGGTTAACCGCACACGCCGCGTAGTGCGCGTGAACAGCCGCGCACCAAGCTGTCCTTCAAGCGAGTTTATTCCTCGCGTCACCGAGGGAGCACTGAGCCCTGTTTTGCGGGCACCGCCAGCAAAGCTCTGTGCTTCGGCCACAGCGACAAAAACTTCCAAGGCTTGAATTCGATCCATTGGTCAAACACCCTATTATCATCATTTTCCAAAATAATCTATTTCGAAATTAGAATATTCTTCTGAATTTCAGAATATCTTATCTCCCTTGTCATCAGCAGGTCATCTGCTCAATCAACTGGAGAAGACAATGTCCCGAATTCCTACCCCCGATACCATTGCTGGTACGCCACAGAGCGCTCATCCATTGCTCGAAGCCGTTGAAAAATCGCTTGGTTCTGTACCGAATCTTTTTCGTCTGGTTGCCAACAGTCCAGCCACACTGGAAGGCATGCTTAGCATGAACGGTGCGCTCTCCAAAGGTTCGCTCAACGCCGCGACCCGTGAACGTATCGCACTAGCCATCGCGAACTATAATGGCTGCAGCTATTGCAACAGCGCCCATACCTATCTTGCAAAAAATGTCGCCAAACTGGATGAGGCTGAGATTAAGGCCAATCGCAATGGTCGTTCCACCGATGCCAAGGCCGATGCAGCGGTGCAGTTTGCTCTGAAAATTGCCAAGGAACGTGGCCGGATCAACAATGGAGACCTGGCCGCAGTTAGGCTGGTTGGGTTCTCGGATGCCGAGCTGGTCGAGATTGTTGGCCATGTCGCTTACAATATCCTGACCAATTACCTCAACGAGGTATTTGAAACTCAGATTGATTTCCCCGTCGTCGAAGCGGCCCGCGCCGCCTAATCCCCCCTGGAGGTCTGCGGTTTCCCCCTCTCCCCTACCGCAGACCTCCCTCCCTTTCACCTGACGCAGGAGTTAAACCATGGAACAGAAAGAAGCCCCTCGCGCGCCGCTGCCGCCATTTAGTCGTGAAACTGCGATCGAAAAGATCCGGCTGGCAGAAGATGGCTGGAACTCACGCGATCCTGCCATAGTTGCACTCGCCTATACGCCCGACAGCAAATGGCGTAACCGCGCCGAATTTCCGCAGGGCCGTGCACAGATCGAAGAATTCCTGATCCGCAAATGGGCGAAAGAACTCGACTATCGCCTTATCAAGGAATTGTGGGCGTTCGACGGCAACCGTATCGCGGTTCGCTACGCCTATGAATATCACGACGACAGCGGCAATTGGTTCCGTGCCTATGGCAACGAGAACTGGGAGTTCGATGCCGATGGTTACATGGCCGCGCGCCACGCCAGCATCAACGAACACCCGATTGCCGAAGAAGATCGCAAGCTTCACTGGCCGCTTGGCCGACGCCCGGACGATCATCCGGGCTTGTCCGATCTCGGCCTTTGAATACCCCCCCCACTTAACCTCGAAAGCAAGCAAAGGAATTATTCATGAATACCAACTTCCCCACCAATGCAGAGCCTATCAAGCTCTTTCGCGTTGCCAAATCGGGCCACAGCCACCGAGCTGAACTGATGCTCGCGCTGCTGGATCTGCCTTATGAGACAGTCGAAGTCGACATGGCCAATGGCGCTCACAAGGCGCCCGATTATCTGAAGATCAGCCCTTTTGGACAGGTTCCGGCGATTGACGACAACGGTGTGACCCTGTCCGATTCCAATGGCATCATAGCTTATCTGGCTGACCGTTACGGCGACACCGCCGAGTGGGCAGGCCGCGATCCGGTCGAAAAGGCTCAGATTCAGCGCTGGCTTTCGGTCGCTGCAGGCGAAATCTTTGCGGGGCCATGTTCAGCCCGTCTCGTTACAGTTTTTGGCGCGCCCTTTGATCACGCCGCTTGCGTCGCAAAATCCCACGCTCTGTTTGAAGTCATGGAGAAGCATCTTGAAGGTAAGAACTTCCTCGTCGCCGAGCGGCTGACCTTGGCTGACGTGGCCGGATACAGCTATATTGCCCATGCTCCGGAAGGGGGCGTAAGTCTGGATGCATATCCCAATATCCGCGCCTGGCTTGGCAGGATCGAAGCCCAGGATCGCTTTGTCGGTATGGCAAAGTCGCCCATTCCAACCGCAGTCTAAATCATCCAAGAGGAGCCATATCATGATCAAACAGCAAGATATCTTTCATGCCGGAGAACTCGCCGCACAGAAACGTGCCGGTGCAGGTGATATGGCTTCCCTGGTGGCAGGTTTCATCCGCGACTATATGCCGCAGCAACACCGCGACTTTCATAGCTCGCTGCCGTTCCTGGTGATTTCGGCAGCGGATGAGGAAGGCCGCCCTTGGGTTACCTTTCTTGAAGGAGCCGAAGGCTTTGTTACCTCACCCGATGAACGCACGCTCGCTCTGGCTACCGAGATATCACCGGCAGATCCGCTGGCCTCGGCGATAAACGGGGGAACTGATATCGGCATGCTCGGGATTGAGCTGGCAACCCGGCGGCGTAACCGCCTGAGCGGGTTCATTCACCCCGATGGCAAGGGGCTGGCGATTGATATCCGCCAGACCTTTGGCAATTGCCCGCAATATATTCGAGAGCGTGAATGGCACCGGGTAACTGACAACACGCATGGTGATCCGATCATCGGTGATCGCCTCTCACAAGGCCAGATCGCTCAGATTCAATCGGCCGACACAATGTTCATTGGTACCGGGCAACAGGCCAATGCCGGCGAAGCGTCAAGCGGCTATGACGCTTCTCACCGCGGCGGTGAGCGTGGCTTTGTCCAGATCGTGGATGAGCTGCATTTGCGCATCCCCGATTATGCCGGAAACAATTTTTTTAACACGATCGGAAATCTGATTGAAAACCCGCGTCTCGGCTTATTGTTCATCGATTTCGAGTCTGGCAGCATGTTGCACATTACCGGCACAGCAGTGATTGACTGGGAACCTGAAAACGCGCTCGATCCAGCAGCCCGGCGGATGATCGATGTCACCATCGATGCAGTCGTCGAACGGCCCAGCGCGCTTGCACTGCGCTGGCAATCGCAGACCGTAGGGACGCGCTCGCTTGTCGTGGCTGAAAAGACCGTCGAATCCGCCGACATTACCTCCTTGCATCTCTATCCGGCAGATCGCCTGCCCAGAGACAATTTCGAGGCCGGGCAGCATCTGCCGGTCGAGATGAATATCCCTGGCACGCCTCACAGGGTAAGGCGCAGTTACTCGCTTTCGGGTTCTCCAACCGATGATTTTTACCGGCTCAGTATAAAACGGGAAAGCCACGGACTGGCCTCGCGTCATGTTCACGACACGCTCGAAGTGGGTGATATTGTCGAGGCAGGTCGCCCATCTGGGGATTTCGTCATACCATGCGCAGCCTGTCCCCTCGTCTTGATCAGTGCCGGAGTCGGTATAACGCCCATGCTCTCCATGTTGCATGCTGTTGCGGCGGACCAATCCGATCGGCCGGTCTGGTTCGTGCACGGCGCGCGCGATAGCGATCATCATGCGCTGCGCAACGAGGTGGATAAGCTTATCGATGCGCATCAGAATCTGCGAAAGGTGATCCACTACAGTCAGCCGTTGAAAAGCGACAACAAGGGTATCGATTTCGATCTTCCCGGACGGATCATGCCAGAAGGGTTGATTGGGTTAGGCGCAGGCCCCGACGCACACTACATGCTATGCGGCCCCGCGGCATTTCTCGCTAAGATTCAATCAGGGCTAGAAGAAGGCGGGGTACCTGGCGATCAAATCCATTTCGAGACCTTCGGGCCAAGCAGCCAGTGAATCCCCTTCAAACGGTTTTTTTGCGGGAGATGATGGTAGTACTCCAGAATTGTTTTTTGGGAACGGCTGCCATGCCTTGAGCTTCCGCTAGTTGCATATTTCTGACTGCCAAACTGGATAACAAAAATGTCCGCTTTCGGGATACAACGGAGTCAATCTTGACGTCCGAGATTGGGGTGCAAAGCGGACACTATGATTGCGGAAGTTGTTGGTCGGATTAGCGCCCCAATTTCGGACCTTCTGATGGTATCCGCTTTATCCCGAAAGCGGACACTAGAATAGCCTATTTGAATGTCAGCAACGTTCTGTTTGGATTTTTCGCGATTTTCTTTCGCGCACTTTCCCAAGCCATCAGCGCCTCGCCGTAAACCGCTTTACTTTGCTCCCAATCACACCCCGGCACAAAAGGCGAAAGGGCTCTACCCTTTGGGCTCCCGTGAAATGTATATTCAATGACGACTTCTAAATCCGGATTGAGCTTGGCTTCTTCATCTGTTGCTGCTCTGGTACTCCAAACTGCTGTTATAGAACTTAAAGCTATTTCAGGTTGATCGGGTATCTCGATAAGGCGCTTCTTATCATCACGTATTCCGATCCTGTCCAAGTCGTCAAGACTATAGAGAACGATGGGCATTCTAGCTTCTCGGTCTGGCAAGCCAATCATCACCGCCCAACCACGATCACGATCAACCACCGGTTCAAAGTTGCTTTTTGCAAAATTTTCAGCAGCAAATCCCACTATAACGCCCTGTTTTTATGTTTGCGTCAACTAAGTGCAAGCATGGAATATCAATGTCAATGTCGTCTATATCCCGAAAGCAGACGCTATCTTAGGTTGTTATTGAAGACAGCAATTGGGCCGACAGCGGACTGTCTGATTTTGACTGCTATTGGCGCAAAGCGAACATTGAAAATTTCGGCGACTAAGAGTTCAGTCGATGAATTATTTTCGTACCGTTATTTAGAAATTCCAGCAGCTCTTTCAAAAATATACCAATTGCCTTCGTTCCAACTGATAGTCTGGATCATTTTCTCAATTTTCCATCCGGTTTTGGTGCGAACTAACCAGTTGTCGTAATATCCGATCATGGTTTGAACCGCCGCGCCCTTATCGTTAGGCAAGTGATGCTGCGCGTGAAGCATGGAACGGACATAGGCCTTATCACCATCAACCTTTGTTACAAGCGGCATCGCGATGTGCTGTGTGCCATTGAGATTCGCAAAGAACGGCTTAACGCCCTCAACCCAATCATCTGCAGTCATCGTTTGCAGGCCGTCACCAATTGATGCCGAAAAATCCATCTGGATCTCATCTGTGAACACCGTGCGATGAAGAGCCCAGTCTTGCATATCAAAAGCAAGACCGTAATTGATAATGACCTGAGCAATCTCTTCGCGATCAAGCAATAGCTGCACTTTTTGCTCAATCGATTCATCTTGTGCAACCAGCGGAGTGCTCCGAGCATGCGCCACCCCAAAAAAAATTGGGGTGGCAGTAATAGCGATTAGAATGAGTTTAAATGGTGTCATGTCTTTTCTCCATCTGATATTTTGGTGATTAGCGCGCCAGAAATCCGCCGTTGATGAACAGAGTTTGAGCGGTGACCCAGCGGCTTTCTTCGGAAGCTAGAAAGTCAATCACGGGAACAATGTCATCAATCTGGCCCAAACGACCCTTTGGGCTCATATTGGACAGATACGCTGTCGATTGTTCATTTTCTTCACCATGGAAGAAAGGCGTATCAATCGGACCGGGCGCTACCGTATTGACAGTGATACCGCGTGCACCAATTTCTTTCGCCAGTGCCCGGGAAAAATCCTCTAGAGCAGCCTTTGATCCTGCATATAGGCCATACATACCAGTTGTAGCACCGAGCAGGGTCGTGCCCATATTGATGATCCGACCATCATCTTCGATTACCTTGGCGGCTTCCTGCATGACAAAGAATGCTGCCTTGGTATTTATACCAAAAGCGCGATCAAAATCATCTTCGGTAACGTCTGCAACAGGTTTCTTGATCACGACGCCGGCATTGTTGATCACAATGTCAATACGGCCGAACGCTTCTTTAGCGCTTGCGAACATCGCTTTGATGGACGCGGTGTTTGACAGATCACCCGATGTGATAAGAGCGCGGGCGCCATTCTCCTGAACAAGACGCGCTGTTTCATCGGCGTCGGTTGCGGAAGATTCGCCGTTATGGTGTACGACAATATCTGCCCCTCTAGCCGCCAAAGTAACGGCAAACGCGCGTCCCATATTACGGGCGGATCCTGTGATGAGGGCTACTTTACCAGCAAGATCACGGTTGTTTGCTTTTTGTGTTGAATTTTCCATCGTCTGTTTCCTTTTCTTTGAGTGGCTCGGAACCATTCCAGCCTTGAAAAGGGTTTTGACAGATGCATATCACAGCATGTAGATATAGTTTTTACATCATCTACATGCGATACTTGCAATTAATGACTGATACAAACGAACAACTCTTTCTTCGCGTAGTGGAAGCTGGCAGCTTGAAATCGGCCGCGGAGCAAATTGGTGCCGATCCGTCTGCAGTAAGCCGAAAGATCGCCGCGCTGGAAGGCAGGCTAGGTGTAAAATTACTGCAACGTTCGACAAAACGGTCGTCACCGACTGAAGCAGGGGAGCGATATTATCAAGGCATGCGTCGCTTGGTCGACGCACAAGCGGAGCTGGAAGCAGATGTTTCGGGTCTGGTTGACACGCCTTCCGGTTTGCTTCGTGTTGCTGCACCGGTTGACTTCGGGGCACGGTTTGTCGCTCCCGTACTTAGTGATCTGCAGGAAGAATATCCCAACCTTACCGTTGAACTACTGTTAGGGAGTACGTTCTCGGATCTGATCGAGCAGGGGATCGATGTCGCTATTCGCATTGGTAGACTGCCAGATTCAAGTTTGATCGCACGGCGTCTTGGATCCGTACCCCGTGTACTGGTTGCTTCGTGTGACCATCTACGCGAACACGGAGTGCCAAAGGAACCGCATGATCTATCTGCTCGTCCATTCATCTTTTATCGGCCCGGCCAAAGTGCAGAAACGATTGCGCTCTCAAAAGATGGCAAGACCATTTCTGTCAAAGTCAGCGGAAATATAACCGCCAACAGCGTCACTGCTATCAGAGAACTTGTCTGTTCGGGTCGAGGATTTCACCTTGGCCCGCGCTGGGCGTTTGAAGAGGAAATCGAAAACGGCAAGGTGGCGTCCGTTCTCGATGACTTTGAACTGCCAGCACATCCGCTCCATGCGCTCTATGTCGCAGGTGAATTTGTACCAGCAAAAGTCAGGGCCATTATCGAAAAGATGGCTGCTAGAGTAAGGGAAAGCCGGTCCCTAAGTTAAAACCAAAACGTCCGCTTTTGGGATATTGCGAAAGCCGCGAGATCGTCGGACGTTGGGGCGCTTGTCCGACCGTTGGCATTTGCATTTCTAATGCCCGCTTTTGCACCCAAAGCGGACTCTAAGGCTTATCCTGAAAGCGGACGTTGGTCTGATGGAACCTCCAGAAGCCAAATCACAGCTAGTTTTTCGAAAGGCCGTCTGGAAGGGTAATCGCACCCAAGTTCCTAGCCTTGTTAAATTCACCCATACGCGCCAGCACATCGATGCCAACCTGTGCATATAGATCGAGCAGGTCGACCAGCACCCAATTCTCGCGGATAAGGCCGTCTTCCATTCTCCAGAAATCGAGACTGCGTAGAAGAACCTCCTTACCAGCCGGAGCGATTCCCATCCAGCCGTCATTGGATAAAGTCAGGCGCATATTGGGCCATCCGGTCTCGCAGACATAATTCCCTTCGGCCACCCAGTGCGACAATAAATCACCCATGGCGTCGAGCTTTCGGTCAGGCATGGCGCGCAGAAAAGGTATCTGGTGCCAATTGCGAAATCCGGAAATGCCCCGCGCAGTCCCGATACCGGCGGGGCCATACCAATTAAATCGTGGATGCCAGTATTTTTCCAAGTTCATGACCTTGGGATCCGGATCTGCAGGATAGCGGCACAAATCCTCCAGCATCGCGATGACATGTTCCATCGTATCTTGCCCTTCGCCTGATTGATGAAGGCCATCTCCGCTCATTGGGGCGGGGGTGCACAAATAGGTACCAAGTTGCGGAGCCATTGGCCAGGCACCCGCATGCATCATCAATTCTGGGATATCCCAGATAGCCTGCATCTCCGTAACCTTGCCGTCTTCGATCCGGAAAAATTCATGATAGCGCATATGGGCAAGGCCGCCACTGGGCGGAATGTCGAGGAAGGGTGCTAGAAACGTCCCCATATATTGCCCCATGGCGCCTACCCACTTTTGTCCCTCCGGCGTTGTCCCTGCTAGCAGGATCATATCGCGTCGTTCTAGATCGGGCATCGCCTGATGTAGCGGAATCAGGCAGTCATCAAGCAACGCATCAGGTCCGCGAACTGTACCAAACGGATGACATAAATGTAGGGTCGCATCGTGCACAAACAGATCGTCCATGATCGGACGCATCACCGCAGGATCGAAATTTTCCGCGGCTTTGCGAAAACTTGCCAGAAACGATTTCAATTCTTTTGATGTCATAATGATAGATTTCCGATGATTTTGAATGCCGGCATGCCCTCAGGTCTAATTGCCATGAGACGTCGTTGTCCTGATATTCATTTGCCGTCATTCCTTGTTCAAAAAGCGCCACTAACTCAAATTGACTTCGAATGCAAAAATCTTCACAAGGGGAAAAGAAAAAGTAGTTTTGGGAGCATATCATGTCAAAAATGGGCATCGCCACTAATTTTTTCCATGCATGCGAAGGATTGGAAGGCCGATCCGGTTGTCAGCAATATGTTGCCGATGGAGCGCGTTTCGAAGCACAAAGCGAACCGATTGCTGATATAGTGACGGTGCTCGATTACTGCGACTGGATGCAGGGCCTCGGTCAAGGTCCGCTAAAAGGATGCAATTATAGAATTGTAACGAGCAGTTTTGACGAGGACAGCAGCACAGCTCTGTTCTTCGGTACTTTTACCGGTAAACATATTGGAGAAGGTGGTCCAGTGGATGCCACGGGCAAAGAGACATCATCTCACTATGTCTATGCGATCACCATCAATGATGAAAACAAGGTCAGCGGCATGATAAAAATCTGGAATGCACCTTGGGCACTCACGGAACTGGGCTGGATGTAGACCAAAACCGGCTGGAGAGGATGAGGATATGATTTACGCGAAACCCGGAAGTGAAAACGCGATTTTCACATTCAAGAAACGGTATGAGAATTTCATTGGTGGGGATTGGGTCGCACCTGCCAATGGAAGCTATTTTGAAAATAAATCACCGGTGGACGGCAATGTCTATTGCGAAGTGGCTCGATCTTCCGAAGCCGATCTTACAAAGGCACTTGATGTAGCGCATGCAGCAGCGCCAGGATGGGGCAAGACCTCGGTTGCAGAGCGCTCCAATATGCTGCTCAGGATCGCGCAAAGGATGGAAGATAATCTAGAGCAGCTCGCCTACGTCGACAGTTGGGACAATGGCAAAGCCATCCGCGAAACGCTGAATGCAGATATACCTTTGGCGATTGATCATTTTCGGTATTTCGCCGGTTGCATTCGTGCACAGGAAGGTTCGGCTGCCGATATTGATGCTGATACCGTTGCCTATCATTATCACGAACCGCTTGGTGTCGTGGGTCAGATTATTCCCTGGAATTTCCCGCTGCTGATGGCCGCTTGGAAATTGGGACCGGCCCTAGCTGCCGGCAATTGTGTCATCCTAAAACCCGCCGAGCAAACACCGATTTCCATCCTTGTTCTGATGGAGATGATTTCGGATATCCTGCCTTCCGGTGTGGTGAACATATTAAACGGCTTCGGCTCCGAGATCGGCGCGGCACTGGCTTCGAGTGACCGGATTGCAAAAATTGCCTTCACCGGGTCAACCGCCGTCGGTCACAAGATTCTGGAAAATGCGGCAAAATCGTTGATTCCTTCGACCGTTGAACTCGGTGGCAAATCCCCCAATGTCTATTTCGAAGACATTATGGATCACGAGGCCGACTATATCGATAAATGCGCTGAAGGTTTGTTGCTGGGCTTCTTCAATCAGGGCGAGGTATGCACCTGCCCCTCCCGCGCACTCGTGCAGGAAAGCATCTACGAGCCTTTCATGGAAAAGGTGATGGAGCGTGCCAAGGGCATCAAGCAAGGAAATCCGCTCGATACTGATACGATGGTGGGCGCGCAGGCATCTCAGGAACAATATGACAAAATCATGAGTTACATGACTATTGCTGCTCGGGATGGCGCGGAGATACTGATGGGCGGTGAACAAGCCGATGTCGGCGGCGATCTGGCGGGCGGCTATTATGTTCAGCCGACGCTTCTGAAAGGGCGCAATGACATGCGTGTTTTTCAGGAAGAAATTTTCGGACCAACACTGGCAATCACGACCTTCAAGGACGAAGAGGAAGCTATTGGTATCGCCAATCATACAATCTACGGACTGGGTGCCGGCGTCTGGACGCGAGACAGCAACCGTGCTTTTCGGATGTCGCGTGCCATTCAGGCCGGGCGCGTCTGGATCAATTGTTATCACGCCTATCCAGCTCATGCAGCCTTTGGCGGATACAAGAAATCAGGCATCGGCCGCGAAACCCATAAAATGGCACTGAACCACTATCAGCAGACCAAAAATGTGCTGGTGAGCCACGGCATCGATCCGCTCGGCTTCTTTTAGGTGCCAGCCAGCGTGCCGCAACATCCGATAGTCTTTCTGCCAGGTTTCATGTGCGATGGGCGCCTGTTTCAGGCACAAAAAGCAAGCTTATTCCGAAACGGCTATCTTTGCCTTGATGGCGATATCACTCGCTCGGCGAGTATTGAGAGCATTGCCCAAGATGTACTGATGGATGCACCAGAAAAATTTGCATTGGCGGGACTCTCAATGGGCGGGATTGTTGCATTGGAGATTGTTAGACAGGCTCCAGATCGCGTCACGCACCTTGCCCTGCTCAACACCACCGCCCATGCAGATAAGGTTCAGGAGCAACGGAAATCACAGATATGTAAGGTCGCAGAAGGCAAGCTTAGCCTAGTCATGCAAGAAGAGCTCAAGCCAAATTATTTGGCGAAATGCAACCGGACGTCAGAACGGCTGAATCTATTGGCAGACATGGGCTTGAAGCTTGGCGATAAAGTTTTCGCACAGCAGTCCATCGCGCTCATGAACCGTTGCTCGGCACATGGCACATTGCCTAACATTTCTTGTCCGACGATAGTTATGACCGGGCGCGATGATATAGTCTGCACTCCGAAGATTCACGTCGAGCTCGCGAATGCCATTCCTGATGCGGCCCTGTCGATCATTGCAAATTGCGGCCATCTTTCGACGATGGAGCAGCCACAAATCGTAACAAATGCTCTGTTAGATCTGTTGAAACAGACAGCTCCAACGGCGCAATCGACAAGCACTGGACCGGCCAGATTGCGCTTGGTTAAAGGCTAATAGAGGGGGCATTATGCAGGGATTTGGATTGCTGAACTGGGTCATAGTAGGGGTTTATCTGATCGCTAACCTGTTACTCGGCTGGTATATGAGCCGGAGGGTAAAGACCGCACAGGACTATAATTTTGGCGACCGCTCTGCGCCATGGTGGGCCATCGGTATCTCGGTCATCGCGACTTATGTCAGCGCGCTCTCTTTCCTTGGCGGTCCGGCATGGGCTTATGGCGATGGCATGGCTGCGCTTGCAATCCATGTGAATTATCCGCTGGTCATCTTTGCCGTAATCGTCCTGTTCTTGCCCTTTTTCTTCAACAGCGGCGTCACTTCAATCTATGAATATCTTGAGAAGCGGTTTGGGCCGACCTCTCGTACGGTTATGAGCATCATCTTCCTGATGACCCAGAGCATCACCACGGCTTCGATACTAACCGCAACCGCGGTTGTGGTCACTTTCATCACCGGCATTGATCCCAAAATATCGATCATCATCATGACGGCGATTGTACTGGTTTATACATTGCTTGGCGGCATGAATGCGGTGATCTGGACCGATGTGCTGCAAGGCGCCATCCTATTTCTCGGTGCCGGTATTATCCTCTATTGTCTCCTCGGTGCAGTTTCTCCCCTATCCGATGCGACAACATTTCTGGCGGCGAATGGAAAACTGGATCCCCTCAATACCGATCTTGATTTCACCGTCGCGCCCACTGTCTGGGCAGGTGTGTTTGCGATGACGCTTTTCCATATCACCGTCTATGGAGCGAACCAGATGATGGTGCAGAGGGCACTAGCAGCGAAGAATATTGGGGACGCGAAAAAATCCTATCTGTTGATGGGCTATGTTGCCTTCATTCTCTACTTCGTCTTTTTCTTCGTCGGCGCGTTGCTCTTCGTACATTTCAAGGGAGAGCCATTTGAGCAACCCAATGAGATCATCCTCACCTTCGCCAATACCCTGGCCATTCCCGGCCTAATGGGAATATTGGCAGCGGCTATCCTGTCTGCTTCCATGTCCAGCCTATCCTCGGCTTTCAATTCACTTTCCACGGTGAGCGTTGCTGATATCTACAAGCCGTTTATCAAAGCGGATGGCAGTGAGGTTCATTATCTTCTCATGTCTCGGATATTTACATTGATCTGGGCGCTGCTAGTCATCCCGATGGCTTATGCTTTCATCTCCAGCGGCGGGTCGATTCTGGAAACATTGTCGAAAGTCGGTTCTTATTTTGTCGGCGCCAAGCTCGCCATGTTCGGCATGGGGTTCTTCTCCAAACATACGACCGAACGCGGTTTGCTGGTTGGCGTTGCTGCAGGGGCCATCGGGCTGATCGTAATTGTCGGTCTGGGCGGATTGATGGGTATCAACGGCCTATATCCCGAGATCGCCTGGCCGTGGTATGTCGTGATCGGCGGAGGAATCAATATCATTATATCGTGGATCGCGAGTGTGGTTCTCGACGGTTTTCAGAAAGACTGGCATGAACAAACAGTGCCAGGACAGATCCGCCATTTCCGGGAAAGTGGCAAAGCCGAAAAGCAGGATGGATGGTATCTTGTGCCGGGACGAATTGACCGTCCGTTATGGGGACTTCTTGTCGTTTTTATCGCGATCATGCTGTTCCTCTACCTATTCGGAAAGTTCGCTTAAGACATAAATTAGCACCTGTTCGGCGGCAATTATTGCATTCGAATGCAAAACCGATTATGTGCGCTCAAAATCGACAAGGAGAATGTTATGCCCCGCTGGCTCAAAGAAGGCATTGATGCCGATACCAAGATGCAAACCGATGCCAAGGTTCGTGAAATTGTCGAAGGCATTATTGCAGACATCGAAGAACGCGGCGATGCTGCGGTTCGCGAATATTCGGAAAAGTTCGACGGCTGGACGCCCGATTCCTATCGGCTGAGCCGGGAGGAAATTGACGCCTGCTATGAACAGGTACCGCAATCAGCACAGGATGACATCCGCTTTGCGCAGGAACAGGTCCGCAATTTCGCGCAGATCCAACGGGACTCAATGAAAGATGTTGAGGTCGAGACGCTTCCAGGTGTGACTTTGGGGCACAAACATATCCCGGTAAATGCAGTGGGCTGCTATGTCCCGGGCGGGAAATATCCTTTAATTGCATCTGCGCATATGAGCGTGGTGACTGCAAAAGTAGCTGGTGTTCCCCGCGTTATCGCCACGGCGCCACCGTTTGAAGGCAAGCCGCATCCATCAATTGTTGTTGCAATGGATATGGGCGGTGCCGATGAAATCTATACTGTTGGCGGTGTTCAGGCCGTGGCCATGATGGCCGTAGGAACGGAAACTGTTGATCCGGTCGACATACTTGTCGGCCCCGGAAATGCGTTTGTAGCGGAGGCCAAGCGCCAGCTTTTCGGACGCGTCGGCATTGACCTGTTCGCTGGTCCAACCGAGACACTGGTCATCGCCGATGACAGTGTAGATGGTGAGCTCTGTGCAGCCGACTTGCTAGGTCAAGCGGAACACGGTCCGAATAGTCCGGCGGTATTGCTGACCAATTCCGAGCAACTTGCCAAAGACACAATGGCGGAAGTGAAGAGGCAGCTTACGATATTGCCAACGGCTGAAATAGCAGGGAAAGCATGGGAAGAATATGGGCAGGTAATTGTCTGTGACAGCTATGATGAAATGGTTGCCGTTGCCGATGATATCGCTTCGGAGCATGTGCAAGTGATGACCAGAGATCCAGATTATTTCCTCAACAATATGACCAATTACGGTGCATTATTCCTCGGCAAGGAAACGAATGTTTCCTATGGCGACAAGGTGATCGGGACCAATCACACGCTGCCGACCAACAAGGCGGCGCGCTACACAGGCGGGCTATGGGTCGGTAAATATCTCAAGACTTGTACGTTCCAGCGGGTCACCGAAGAGGCCTCGGTTGTGGTTGGAGAATATTGTTCGCGGCTCTGTGCGCTGGAAGGATTTGCAGGCCACAAGGAGCAAGCTGATATCCGGCTGCGCCGCTATGGTGGGACACCGGGATAGCAGTTTTTTACGCAATTATTTGCATTCGCAGTCATTGCACTTTAGGCCGTTCCCGAAAGCCAACGAGGAGCAGGCATGAAAACCAGTACCGATCGCATTTTGACAACCCATGTCGGCAGCTTGCCACGCTCCAAACCGGTGACCGATTGTGTCTTCGCCCACGAACATGGCGAAGAACAGGATCAGGCAGTTTTTGCCAAAACGATCCGTAATGCCGTCGCTGATGTTGTGAAGAAACAGGACCAAGCTAGGGTCGATATCGTCAGCGATGGCGAGATGAGCAAAATCTCCTATGCGACCTACATAAAGGACCGAATTACCGGTTTTGAAGGCGACAGCCCGCGTACCCCGCCTTCAGACCTGGAAGAATTTCCCGGATTTCTGGAGCGACAGGCATCAAGCGGTGGCACACCAACCTATACCCGCCCATGTTGTGTCGGACCTGTGGCAGTCAAATCCATGCAACCGCTGCAGGATGACCTTGATAATTTCACCGCCGCTCTGGAGAATGCAGATGTGGCTGAGGGTTTTATGAACGCGGCATCACCGGGCGTGATCGCTCTGTTCCAGCCCAACAGCCACTATGCCACGCAGGAGGAGTATCTTGAGGCTCTCGCCGAAGCTATGCGGCCAGAATATGAGGCCATCGTGGAAGCCGGATATATCCTGCAACTCGACACGCCCGATCTCGGTCTCGGCAAGCATATGATGTTCAAGGATCAGCCAGAAGAAGACTATGAACGCCTCGCCATGCGCCATGTCGAGGCACTAAACCATGCGTTGCGCAACGTCCCTGCCGACCGGGTGCGGATGCATATCTGTTGGGGTAATTATGAAGGGCCGCATCATCACGATGCGCCGATGAGCATGGTCATGCCGGTTGCGCTGAAGGCCAAACCGCAAGGGCTGTTGTTTGAAAATTCCAATCCGCGTCACGGGCATGAATGGGCCGAGATTGCCGAAATGGATATCCCGGATGACAAGATCCTGATCCCCGGCGTGATCGATAGCACCACCAACTTTATCGAGCATCCCGAATTGGTTGCGCAAAGGATTGAACGGTTCGCCAATATCGTGGGCCGGGAACGTGTAATCGCTGGCACCGACTGTGGTTTTTCAACCTTCGCCGGATTTGGTGCGGTGGATGAGGATATAGTTTATGCGAAGCTAGCAAGCATGGCGGATGGCGCGGAGATCGCTACCGGGCGGCTTTGGAACTAGGTTCGGGATTGCTCAAATTCGTGCCAGGCCGTTTCCAGCGTTTCGATATCAAACCCGTCCTGTTTTGCCGGCGCAATGATGATCTGTTCCGTCGCTAGCAGCTTGTCGATGGCGGCCTGCAATTCCGGCATAATTTCTGGCGGGATGACAAGCGCGCCATGCTGATCGGCATGAACCAAGTCGCCCGGCCTAACTTTCATTCCGAAAATCTCCACAGGACATTCCAATTCCTCAACGCGGACAAAGGCATGACTGGGGCCGACAGAACCAGCGATAACAGGAAAACCCTCCTGATGATCGTCGAGATCACGCATCACACCGTTAGTAACGGCACCCGACAATTTGAGACCCTTGTGCACGACCGTATGAACCTCTCCCCACCAGGCTGACACGCAATTGGGGCCATCAACATCTTCTATAATGCAGAGAGCGGGCCTGGGACCGTCCGCCATGTATCGGAAATAATCCAGTCGGCGTGCCTTGATAATTTCCGGCGATTCTGTCGATGGATTTTTCCCGGCAATCTTGGCCGTTCTCGCATAGCCAACCATCGCTTTCGCACCGTTCATCGCTGTCTGAAAAGTTCCCCGCGTATAGTCGTCAAAACCGCGTTTGCCCTGCGCTACCTCAATCGCATTGCATATCGTTGGCGTGTCATAGCGAGTGAGTGATTGGATGAAATTTTCGTCTGGCGTCATCATCATATCCTATAAAAATGTGCGGCGTTGTCGTGGAACATGGACTGACGTTCGCTATCTGAAAAGTCTTCGGTAACTTTCAAGTATGCCCCCATAACGTCGCTGTAGCTCGCATATAATTTATCAACCGGAAAATTGCTGCCAAAGGCTATACGATTTGGCCCGAAAAC
Organism: Parasphingorhabdus sp.; assembly: GCF_059726685.1. Classification (NCBI taxonomy): domain Bacteria; kingdom Pseudomonadati; phylum Pseudomonadota; class Alphaproteobacteria; order Sphingomonadales; family Sphingorhabdaceae; genus Parasphingorhabdus; species Parasphingorhabdus sp. The sequence continues at coordinate 1,460,958 of NZ_AP041068.1, read as the reverse complement.
ATCTATAACGCGCAGCACATGACCCCGGATCGTGTCGACAGTCCAATCATGGTCGAACATGCCAAATCCCGATATTTTGCATATCATATTCTCGTGATTGGCAAAGGCTTCAAGACCGTTTTGCCATTGCTCGATACCTTCCACCGAAAAATCACTTGGGCTGCCGCAGTGACAAAGAGCCAGCGGTGTTTCGGGGATCGAACAAAATAGCTTGGCGGCCACATTCATGAGCGGCGGAGTAAGCTGTAGGTCAAACGATAATTTGCGTTTGGCCAGCAGCCTTAAGCCAGTGGCAAAGGCCCGATCCGATAGCAAAGCCGAAGTGCCGGTCTTTGCGTCTTCTTCAGCGCTGCGCCCGACAATCTGGCGAACCCCGCGCAGACTTGCGGCTCTGCCATGCGCATCCAGTTGTGCATCGAGATCAGGGTGAGTCAAATCGACAAATGCGACAATTGCGTGCGGAAAGCCTCGCTTATCTGCGACGCTTTGTAGCCAGAGCGTTTCCTTGATCGCGTCTTTTTCTTGCACACCAACCTGGATGTGTACCGATTTAACTATGGGTAGATCGCCGTGATCAGCGGTAAAATCAGAGGTCAGATAATTTTTCTGAATTGGTTCGGGATCACCGAAAAAGCGTTTCACGCCGCGTTCCATCAACCAGGGATAGTGGCAATGGGAAAGGTCCCAGAGGTGGTGGTGCGCATCAATGATCCGCGCCGGTGCCGTCATGTGGATAGCCGGACGGTCTCGATTTGCCGATGGACCGCAACGTCATCCCAGATGGTAGTTTCTTCTCGGACACGCCCATTTATCACGCGAAAATGACTGACTGCCAAGATCAGGACGGGGGCATTTGTCGGCGCTCCATAAATCCCGTCGCCACTATGCGTTCCGGCCAATGTCCAGCGTACTGCTATATCACGCGCCTCTTCCAGATAGGGAATGTCTGCAATATGGTCGACGCGGATTTTGGCATCAGGAAAGGCATTCAGAATTTTCTGATGATAGAGCGACACTTCGTTCGGGCCATAAAAGTCCCTTAGTCCCGGATATCGGGCACCAACGCGATAATCATACAGCTCCGGATAGGCTTGTTGATTGCGACTATTCCAAATATCTCTGAAGTATCGCGCTACGAAATCTTGCGCTTCCTGCGAAGCTGAATTATCCGGCAATTGATCGGTATCGGCGCGCTGAATAGCTTCATGCTCTGCTTTGTGAAAGTCGATCAGCGAATTGTTGGCGGCGATGTCTTGCTGCGCCAATTTACGTGCAGTCTCACCAACATCAAACCCCAGTTGCATGACCGCTGCTGAATAATCGCGCACCAGCCATTCTTCATAAATCTGATTGTCGCGGCAAGCGCAGTCGGCAATGGTCATCACACGGACCTTTTTACCAGTCGCGGGACCAAATTCAGAAGGCCCCAAGTTAGTCATCTTGCTGGTAATGAGATGCGAGGAATAAAGCCCTGCTTCTCCGTCTTCCGACCAGATCACATTGTCTGCATCCAGCCTCCGGTCCGGAAATGCCTCCAGTGTTGCATGGGTATTATCGACCACAGTTTGTGCGCCCACAATATCCCCCGACAATGTATGGATCAGACAGTTTTCAGTATAATATTTCAGGCACAAATCAACCTTGCGTTCATGCCATATCCGTTCGGTTATGCGGATAATATAATCGGGAAAGTCGACAAATTCGTCGTCAAAACCGGGAAGATCCATCCGCCGCCCGGGAACGGGGTCAAGCATCTCGGAAATGTCCGTAGTGGCGACATGGGTGATTGGAAATTTGCTCATTGTGCGGTCCATCCTCCGTCGACGAGCAAGCTATGCCCGGTCACCATCGAAGCACCATCGCTGCAAAGATAAAGCACGGCTGCAGCAACATCTTCCGGTTGACCAATTTTCCCAAGCGGGATCATGCTTTTAACGAAATCTGCAAATTTTGGATCATCGAGCATTGGCTTAGTCATTGGCGTTTCGATGAATGTTGGTGCAACGGAATTCACGCGAATACCCTTTGGTGCCAGTTCGACCGCCATTGCCTTGGTTAACCCCTCTATCGCATGTTTGGTCATGCAATAGACTGTCCGGCCCGGTGATCCGACATGCCCCATTTGCGATGTCATATTTACGATAGAGCCACCCTGCCCCATTTTCTTTGCCGCCTCCCTTGCAATCCGGAAGGTTGCGCGGACATTCATATCAAGCATTACATCCAGATTTTCATCGCTTACCTCAACAAAAGGCTGCGGCCGGTTGGTGCCAATGTTATTGATCAGGATATCAAGCGATTTCAGCGTAGCAATTTTTTCAAGAAATACATCGCTGGTTGCATCTCCCGCCCAAATTGCCCCTCGCTCTCCTAGTCGTACGCCAAGACTGTTCAGATCTTCTGACGAACGAGCCACCGCAATCACATGGGCTCCGGCCTGACAAAGTGCCAGTGCAATAGCCCGGCCGATTCCTTTGCTCGCGCCGGTGACGAGTGCGGTTTTCCCTTCCAGAGCAGTCATAGCCTTCTTTCAGCTTATAGTTTGCCGCGAACAATCAAAAAAACGACGTCGGATGATGATTTGTTGTTAAAAGACCGTATCGATCCTGGTGCGATTGTAGCAGTGTCCCCTGCCCGAACAATTATCTCGTCACCAGCCGTTTCTATCGTCAGTTCACCGTCATGAACAAACAAAACCTCGGAACCCGCAAACTCATAGCGATCAACCGATTCTTGTCCACCAAGGCGGGTTTGAGTGACCTCAAAACCATGTGGCCAATCCAATTCACCGTCTTCGGCGATCAACTTGCGATTTCGGCTGGCTGATTGTTTTGAGAATGTACAACAGGCCCGCAATTGCGCTTTGTCGAATGTTTTCAGCTCAGCAACTTGCTCACCAGTGGTAACCGGCATCGGCTTCTTGTCGGCGGGAACGACATCACCTTCATTGGTATCAATCAGACTGCCATCTTCGAGAAGAACAAGCCCATATTTTTCGGCCATCTTGAACACTTCTGGAGCCCAGAGCACATGACCGGGATCATCTCTGCCAAGCACGGCCCACAGAAACCCCATGTCATCGCCGATATTTTCAAAGCCGCGAAAGACATGGGTCGGAATGGATATCAAATCACCGGGCTTCAGAGTGATCCGGGCATCGTCACCATGCTCGCCAAGGTCGAAGGACCAGGTCCCTTTGTGCACGAAAAACACTTCTTCGGTTTCATGGCTGTGCTGTGAGTTGACGCAGCCAGGCGGTTGGCGCGCTGCGCCGATGTTAAAGCCATGTGGTTCGGCGATATGGACATGCTGGTCAGGGTTCTCCGAGACGCCAGGGCCAATTATGGTGAAATTCTCTTTCTGATCCGATCCAGGTGTGCGGGTGTCAATGAAAGCATTGTAGCATGGAATCAGCTCATCATATCGAACCAGCTGAACCGGTGAGCGCTTCTCTGAGCCTGATTCATTTTGAGAACGGATTGTCATGCTTTACCCTTATTGAGACTAGGATTTATTGGCTTTTTTGCATCCGAAGTCAATTTAAATTGAAAAGATTTTTGCAAAGAAATAGGTTGTTTGTGATAGTCGGAGATTGGCCTTAGGTTAAAAGTTGAAAAATGATTGCATTCGAAGTCATTTTTCAATGAGATAAGCTATATCGTTGCTAATGGGAGAGTGCGTTGAGCATGAAATTACAAAAGGCAAAACAGATTGTAAGAGAATATCAGGACGCATTTGACCGGGCAGGATCGGCTGGCCTCCACGATGTTTTGTCTGACCATATCGTGCCAGAATATCAGTGGCGCGGAATGCATCCGTTTTCCGACAAAGATGATGCAAAACATGCGGTAGATGCGTTCTGGACCCCGCTGCACAGCGCTTTTCATTCCTTGCAACGCCGGGAGACTATATTTTTTGCCGGACAGAATGACGTTGACGACGGAAGCTCCACCTGGGTCTGTAGCAGCGGACATTTTATGGGATTGTTTGATGAACCATGGCTAGGCATTCGGCCGAAACACAAACTGACCATGCTGCCATATGCCGAATTTCACTGCGTAGTGGATGGCAAGATCAAAGAGACAGCATTTTTCTGCGATATATTGAGCGTTATGCAGCAGGCGGATCAGTATCCGCTGCCGCCGCAAATGGGTTCAGACATTATCAAGCCTGGTCCAAAAACAAATGATGGCATCCAGAATGAACCGGTGGTCCCTGCAGAGGCCAGTCGCACCATGCAGATACTCAACCAGATGATTGAGGACCTTGATCAGCTCAACAAGTCAGGTGATGATAGATGTCCGCCGGAATATCTTGCCCAAAGCTGGCATGAAGATATGGCGTGGTATGGGCCAACCGGTATTGGCTCAACCTACACGATTGAGCGATATCAGCAGCAGCATCAATATCCTTTTCGGGAAGGCCTGACTGACAAGGTCTATAACGGCCATGTGGCAAGATTTGCCGAAGGGAATTATGCTGGATTCTTCGGCTGGCCCAATCTGAACAACCGCCTGTCAGGCGGCTTTCTCGGCATGCCGGCCGGTCTTGGCGGAAGCGAAATGCGCGTCGTTGATATCTATCGCCGCGACGGCGACAGACTCTCCGAGAACTGGGTATATATTGATCTATTACACTATTTCTTCGTGCAAGGTCTCGACCTGTTGGAGCGCAATCGCCTGATGCAGGGACTATAAATCCGATAGTTGGTGCACGGAGTTATACCGGGCCAAACCCCAGAATGTGTTCAATTGGCAAAAAAAGGGAGAGGTGAACCACCTCTCCCAAATTGGAAGGATCGCTTGCCTTTGATCCTTCCACCCCCTGTTTAACTGAGTCCCCCGGTCGAGAACCGGGGTGCGATTATCAGAACCGCGCCTTCAGACGCAGTCCATAATTTTGCGGATAGAGGTAGGAAGACTGTAGCAAGTCGTCCCCGCCATTATTGTTACTCCGCGACAGAACTGCTTCATCTTCAATATTCTCGATAAAGGCTTCGATAGAATAGTTCCGATCAGGCGAGTCCCAAACCAAACGTATGTCGGTTTTGGTATAACTGCTCTGGAACGCGGCTGGATCAATGGCGAACAAATTCGATGTTCCAAATCCGTCACTATAATAGAACTGGACATATGGTGTAAGGAAACCAAAATCTTCGCCCAGATCAAATTCATAAGAGCCGGTTAGGGACACTGTCAGATCGGGTGAGAATGTTGGTGTTTCTCCTGACAGATCCACAAAGGTAGTCGTGGTGCCATTGTTCAATTGATAAGGACTTGTTTGACCAAATGTTCCAAACTGCACATCCTGCCAAGCGGCATTCATCGCCAGGGTCAACTCTTGCGTTGGTCGATAAACCGCTTCCAATTCCACACCATAGGCTTCGATCGAACCGCCGTTTTCACTAAATGTAACACCGATTCCGGTATTGGGATCAATGACCTGGAACTGCGACAGAAGATTGGAATATTCGGTATAATGTCCTGCGAGGTTGAACGTCAGATCGCCGTCAAACAAAATGCTCTTCAGGCCGATTTCATATACTTGCGAATCTTGCTGATCAGTCGTTGAACCATTGTTGTTTACAACACCAGACAGAAAACCTGTTGCCGTGTTGGCATAAAGCAGAACGTCATCAGCTACATCAAATTCAATGCCGACTTTATAATCGACATTGTTGAAGGTCCGGCTGGCCGTATTGGCACCAGCGGCGTTTTCGTTGATGAGAAATACATCGCGGCTATCAGGAATGATGACGGGAGACGAACCAGCAGCTCCTGGAACGACGGTTACAGGGCCGTTAGCGGTAAAATTACTACCGCCGCCGGTCAGTTCTTTCTTCTCTGAACTGTACCGAATACCACCGATGATACGCAATTGATCGGTGAGTTCAAACTCTGCTTGTCCATAGATACCGAATGTTTCGATATCCAAAAAAGCACTGTCTGCAAAAAATCCATTGAGGCTGCGGTCTAAGCCAACAGTTGGCGTTGCCGCCAAAACAGGCAGTGACAACGGATTGCCCATTCCGTCCAGAACCGGATTGCCCGCATTATCCAAAACAGGAGCCACTACGCGCGGGAAAGCGGGATCGCGAACCGTCTGGTTGTAGATCGAGAAGCTATAAAAAGTGTCCTCTTTGGAATAATAAGCGCCTGCCGTCAGGTTAAACGGCCCATCGAAATTGGTGTTGAACTGGAATTCTTGGCTATAGGATTCCAGTGTTTCATCAAAGCCGCCAATGGCATGTGGGTTTGGCCCGAAATCAAAATCAAACCCAAACAGGTTCTGGAAATCCGTGTAGGAGCTGATCGACTTGATCGAGACAGCACCGAGGTCAAGATTGGCCTCTAGCGACACAACCGTTTCTTCCAAATTCACATCAGGCACATAGTCTTGCGCGATGGTATGAGGGCCAGAACCAGGAGCACCACTATTTGCTGCTGGCCCCAAGCCTGCAGAACCGCGGTTGGGATTGATACAATCGCGCTCTGATCCAAAGGCATCAGTATGGCCTGATGGAGTCACATTCCGGCACAGGAAGGTATAGCCAAAAAGGCCAGCTTCGCGCCCATCTTCAGCCGTATGTTGCAGCCTAGCGATCAGATTGAAATTGTCGGTGGGCTCCCAAAGCGCGCTGATCCGGAAACCTTTATCATCCTGTTGACCAATATCTGGACCGGCAAGATTGTTAATGAAGCCATCGCTTTTCTGGATATAACCGGCATAACGAACAGCAAATGTATCGCCGAGCGGAACATTGATAAATCCTTCGGCTTTGACGCTATCGAACCGCTCATAGCCGACCTCTATCCCTGCTGAGAAGTCTGTGAGGTCCGGCTTTGTGGTGTGAAGGTTTAGCGCACCGGCAAATGTATTACGGCCATATAAAGTTCCTTGCGGACCTTTCAGGAACTCAACCCGCTCTACGTCAAAAAATGCCCGTGTTTGCTGCGACGCCCGTGCTTTGTAAACGCCGTCCACATAAGCGCCGACGATTGAGCCGTTGTCTGCAAAAGTATTGTTCGAGTTCGCGCCACGAACATTGAATTTCGCGTCATTGCCCGAAAACGCGTAGTTAACGCCTGATACCAAAAGTTCCAACCGAGACGCATCGGTAATACCTGCTTTGTCGAGCGCTGCGGCATCAAAAGCCTGAATAGAAAGGCTGACATCCTGGATGCTCTCTTCTTTCTTGTTCGCTGTAACAATGATTACATTGCTATCTTCGGCACCCGCCTCGTCTTGTGCATATGCCGGAGCAAAGCCTCCGATAGCCAACGCACTTCCTGACGCACCGAGCATTAATTTCTTTGTAATTGATATAGCCATACGACTCCCTCCCTAAATTTATGCAAACGCTGTTTGAAATTTTGATATCCACAACCGTGCAATATGGCAATAAAATAATGACTTCGAATGCAAAATGCTGAGATACTGTTGCTGATTTGCCAGATTTGAAATATTATTGTTTATTATCAATAACATATATTAGGCATAAATTTCTGCCTATCTGATACACTGGAGACGTTCCGGTTGAATATCGAATGTACTGGTGCATGCGCATGCATTTTTTTTGGAACCACTTAATCGGTATATCACTGGTGCCTTGCAATCGGCAGTAGCTTTGTTGATAGAAAGGCTGTCACAGCTACGATGTGCCGGTACAGCGGCGAGGGGTAACCAAAGACATGGCAGATATTGAGAAACGTAGAGGTAAGCCCGTCACATCCTATGATGTTGCAAAGAAGGCTGGAGTGTCTCAATCTGCTGTCTCTCGTTGCTACAAGCCTGGAGCGTCAGTTTCTGCAAAAACGAGAGAAAAGGTCAGGATAGCCGCAGAGGAGTTGGGATACGAACCCAACGCGATTGCAAGAAGTCTGATCACCAAACGTTCAAATTCTGTCGCCGTGATTATTCCCAATCTGACCAATCTATATTATCCTGAAGTCCTTGCCCAACTTGGTCAGCGGTTTTCAAAACGCGGTATTCGCGTATTGTTGTTCGCGCTGGAAACAGAGAGCGATGCAGAAGATGCGCTGCAACAGATCTGGCAATATCAAGTCGACGGGGTGATAGCCGCCGCCAAACTTTCCGAAAAGCAAATCGCCGAATTTTCACGTCGGAAAAAGCCTCTGGTTTTCTACAACCGGCATTCCAACGATCACAGCGCAAGCGCGGTATGCTGCGATCAAGCAGAGGGTGCCGAAACGCTTGCAACTGGTCTGGTTGAATCCGGGCATAACAGCGCAGCTATTATTTGCGGTCCGCCAGATTCTGTCGTCGGACAAGAGCGAGAGCAAGCAAGTGAAGCGCGTCTTAGAGAGCTGGGAATGACCGATATCGTCAAAATCGATGGCGATTTTTCTTATGAATGCGGGGCTGCCGCAATTGACAAAATACTCGATAAACATGGAAATATTCCCGATGCCATCATGTGCGTGAATGATATGAGTGCGATCGGCGTGATTGATTCCCTGCGTTTCGAGCATGACCTGAAAGTGCCGGATGATGTTTCTGTCGTTGGATTTGACGGTGTTGGCCCTGCAAATTGGCTAAGTTTTGACCTCAGCACTGTGCGCCAACCAGTTGGGCGCATGACTGAAGCCGCTGTCAACATGCTGATAGAACGTATTGAAAACCCGGAAATCGCAAATGAGAAAAGAGTGTTTTCCGGTATTTTGATGGAAGGGACTTCAGCTCGGCTTTCGGGGTAAAGCGGACTTCAACGCACTGCCCTTCAACATAAGAGTAATTATCAACCACCTCCAATGACCGCTTTGCGCCCCAATCTCAGTCATTCGAGTTAGCTGAAACAGTGTCCGAAAGCAGACGTCGGTTTTTCGGAGCCTAACGTCTGAAATTGGAGATGGAAGCGGACGTCCTTAATTGTTCGTTCCCCAGCAGCACGCTGTGGTCGCAATCAACCGATCACACGGAACTGCAAGTTTGACCCATCTGTTCCCGGATTTGGTTGTACCAGTGGAGGCCAGCCGTACGTTTGCCAGGCTTTCACCAACCCGATCTGCGCCGCGAATTCTGGGAAGTCTTGATGCTGCCGGACATTGGCACATTCTTCTATAGGATCCCAAATTCGCGACAATGTGTAGGCAACGTAGGGGTTGGGTTTCTCGAGGACATTTTTCATCCAAAGCTTTGGATCATCGACAAGCAGAAAACCTGCAACAGAAGTTGCGGTCGCCTGCCGTACGGGATCTTTCAATCTGCTCTCCAGCATTTTTTTCACGATCCAACGATATCCGCGCTTCTTCCTAAAATAGGCGCCAAACACAAGATGGCGGGTGATCGGTGAGGCAAAGGTAGCCTGATCCATAGCATCAAGCCCGCCAAAATACTTCTTTATGAAATCTACGCTCTGCTCGGACTTGTCTGTCTGCATCTTCAATGTGGCCACGGCTATTCCGGACGCACCGTGGCCAAGGTTGAACGCTTTCTGGTAGTAGCCAATTGCCCTTTCAATGTCGCCCAGGGCACGCATAATTCCACCCAGCAGTACGGGGTAAATCGGTGAAAGTGGGTTTTGAGGCATCGTGTTGCGAATGAGTTTCTCGGCCTGCTTATGAAGTCCGATCGCCATTAGAGTGAAAGCAAAGTGCACTTCGGTTTCGGAATCACCAGGATGCTCTTCAAGCGCTTGCTCACTTATCATCGCAGCTTCATCAAACCGCAGATCGTGCTCAAAGATATAGGCTTTTGTTAGCTTCGCTAGAGAGTTCGAACTGTCCAGTTGCTCGACCTTATCAAGCGCCCTCCGGCTGGCAGCCATGTGCTGCTCCCATTGTGATGTCTTTGAGTATTCGGGAAGAACAAAATGCGCCATGGCCAACGCGGCCCAAGCATCGGCAAATTCTGGATCAAGCTCGACCGCGTTCTCAAGATGGCTGATCGCCGTCGGCAAGGTTTGTTGACCATTGCGCTTGTGATACAATTCGCGCCCTTGGACAAAGGCTGCATAGGCTTTGGGATTGTGCGTCAAATTCTGGACAACCGATGATGGAACATCGATCTCAATAAAGCGCGATAACTCGGTCAGGATGGAATGCGCAATACGTTCCTGTAGATCAAAAATATCTTCCAAATTTTCGTCATATGACTCCGACCAAAGCTGGAACCCGTCTTCCGCCTTTACCAGTTGAGCGGTGATTCGAAGTTTGTCTTGGTCACAGCGCAATGATCCTTCTATGACGTGCGCCACGTTGAGCGCCTTGGCGACCTCGCGGATATCTCTGTTCTCACCTTTGAAAGCAAACGAGGATGTTCTCCCGGTGACTTGCAATCCGGGCAATTTTGCAAGCGCGTTCAAAAGCTCTTCGGTCATTCCATCTGCGAGATGCTCTTGGTCAGGGTCAGCGTTCAAATTGACGAAAGGCAATACCGCAATTGAGAGCGGGGGCGCCTCATGTGTAGGCAGATGGCCAGGACCAAGGTTATTATTTACGTCATCAATTGACGCAATCAGGCGATAACCACGCTTGGATATCGTTTCGATATGCCGATGGTCGCCGCGCCGGTCACCCAGCGCCTTGCGCAAAAGTGAGATTGCGCGCGACAATCGCTCATCGCCGCCAAAACCTATACCCCAGACATTGTCGATCAAGTGCTCGCGGGAAACAACTTCTCCCTGATTGTTGATAAGAGCTTCGAGCACTTCGAGGACTTTGGGCTCAACCGAATAGCGGCCGGCGTCGCCTTCGATAACGAGGCTGTCAAAATTGACCTGTGCATTACCAATACGGACCTGTTTCATAAGCCCCAATCTAAAGAGTGAACTGAAAGGATCCGAACCGCCCCATTTATATCTCTATACACTTATTTCCCTAGCGCAAAACAGCCCTAAGAAAAACCTAAGAAGTTCCCCAGAATTGCCACAGGACTTTGAAACCCGGCTCGGTCCAAAAGCTTTGCCATTGATATGCAATCAGCTTTTTCTGGAGGTGGAGATTCATGCAGATCAACCGCACAGCAAGTTATCAAGAAGTAACAATTCCGGCATGCGCGCAAGACGTCACGGCACAATGGCTCAATCAGGTGCTCGCACCGCATCTCGCCGGACATCAGATTCTTGGAGCCCAAACAAAGCCGTTCGCTGAGCCGGGACAGACGGCTGATGTGGTGGAAATCTGGCTCGATTATGACAGCTCTCACTGCACCTTGCCGGATCGCATGATTGCAAAACTTGCAGCCAGAGATGAGACGACCCGGGAAATGTGTCAGACCTTCGCGCTCTATGAGAAAGAGGTGAGCTTTTATCAGAGATTTGCCGACGGTGCTCTGCCTATGCCGCGCTGCTTCCATGCCCAGTTCGATCCAGATGCGCAGGAGATGATCATTCTCCTGGAACACCTCTCTCCGTCTTACTCTCCAGCCTATGGCATTTCAGTTGAGCAAGTGAGCATGGCACTGCGGGAAGTCACGAAGATCCATGCACGTTGGTGGAACGATGAAGTGGTGAAGCAAGAAACTGCCATTGTGCAGCTTGATGATATGGAACGCTGGCAAAATTTAGCCGCATCTGGTGTTGCCGCCATTGAGGCGGTTCAGGGATGTGTCGGCTCTCAATGCGAAATCAGTATCGAAGTTGCACAACTCTATCAGGACCGGCTAGAAGAGATTGTCCGCTTTTGGCAAACGCGCCCCTTCACGCTCGCCCATTCAGACTTTCATGGGAAACAGATGTTCTTTCCCAATGATCAGGGAGAAGGAAAATTTGCGCTGATTGATTTCCAGTATCCCATAGCCGGTCCCGGAACTTTTGACGTCTCGCGGCTCTTGAACCTTGGGCTCGCTACGGATGAACGCCATGCCTCGCAAGAACAGCTGATCGAGGGCTATCTTTCCGCTTTGGCCGCCAATGGCGTTGAAAATTACAGCCATGATGATTTTCTTATCGATCACAGGCTCGGCACCATGTTCTCACAGCTCATCAACTTGGCTGCGCTGTTTCAAACCGATTATGAGCTGTTAGAAGAAGAATGTGCGCAGTTCGGCCTTGATTGGAAAGAGGTCTGGCTGCTTCGTGGAGAAGCGATGCTGCGCGAGCTTCAAGTGGCAGACTTCTTGCGTGCAATTTGAACGATCAACGAGTTACCAGAATTTGCAACTATGCCCCCCTGCTCGACGGACCACCTGGAACCAAACCACCAACGGTTAAGGAGATCACAAAATGTATGGCCTGACTGAATTTCTGAAATCCAATGCGCGGTCCATCCCCAAAGCCTTCGCTACAAAGACCGCAAGCGGGACCACAAGCTGGTCGGACTTTGAAGATCGCGTTGCGCGATTGGCCTCGGGCCTGCGCGATATGGGTATCACAGATGGTGAACGAGTGGCCATTCTCGCGCTCAATTCGCATCGTTACCTTGAATATTATTATGCAGTCTGGTGGGCCGGCGGCGCGGTCGTTCCCTTGAATGTCCGCTGGTCGATTGCAGAAAACGCCTATTCGCTTAGCGACTCGGGCTCAAAAATTCTATTTATCGACAAAACCTTTATGCCAATGATCGACGGCTTGAAGAGCGAAGTCGAGAGCCTTGAGACGATCATCTATCTCGATGATGATGGCGCGCCAGAAGGGACGATTGTCTATGAAGATCTGATTGCGGCGAACACGCCCGGTGCTGATGCGCAGCGGTCGAACAAAGACCTCGCCGGGCTGTTTTACACCGGAGGTACGACCGGCTTTCCCAAAGGAGTGATGCTCTCGCACGAGGCGCTGTGGTTCAACAATGTAACGTGCGGGATGCATTTCCACTATCGACCCGGTGACGTGCTGTTGCACGCGGCCCCAATGTTTCACTTGGCCGATGGTTCGATGTTAGGGGGTGCGACAGCAGCTGGAGCAGCCCATGTCTTTGTCCCCGCGTTTGAACCGCTGGCAGTGATGAAAGCTCTGGCCGAGGATCAGGTCACGCACGCCGTTCTGGTCCCGACCATGTGGGACATGATCCTCAATCATCCCGAATTCGATCCCGGCTGCTTTAAAACGGTTCGGGCCGCTCTTTATGGTGCATCGCCCATGCCCGAAGGGCTCTTGCGGCAGATCATTGAGAAACTGCCTCATGTGTCGTTGACGCAAGGTTATGGCCAAACCGAAATGGGGCCCGCTATCACCCTGCTGCTGCCCGATCACCATAGCGAAGAAGGCGCAGCAGCAGGCCTGTTATCATCAGCGGGCAAAGCGTTCGCCGGATTGGAAGTCCGCATTTGTGATGAAGACGGGAACGATGTGCCAAATGGTGAGGTCGGAGAAATTGTTGCACGATCGCCGGGTTCGATGACTGGCTATTGGGGTATGCCCGAGGCGACTGATGCCACCTTGAGTGATGGCTGGGTCAAGACTGGCGACGGCGCTCATCGCAATGATGAGGGCTTCATCTTCATTGTGGACCGAATCAAGGACATGATTGTGTCGGGCGGGGAAAATGTATTCTCTGCCGAAGTGGAAAGCTGCATCTCCACACATCCCGATGTGGCAGGGGTCGCGGTAATCGGCATCCCATCGGAAAAATGGGGAGAGGAAGTCCATGCGATCATTATCCCGGCCGAAGGCAAAGAGCCGACATTGGCGGATATTCTAATCCATCTCGACGGGAGTATCGCCAACTACAAACGACCGCGCAGCATGACGCTGCGCGATGATCCATTCCCGCTTTCGGGAGCAGGAAAAGTCCTGAAACGCGAATTGAGAGCACCCTTCTGGGAAGGCCAAGATCGGCAAGTGAGCTAGGCTTGGGATGGCTCAGACCATGATCCTCGAAGACTTCTACTTCATCAGCCAGATTGTTGCCGCTGTGGGCATTATGGCCTCTCTTGTTTTCGTCGGCCTGCAAATGCGCGCGCAGAACCGGGAAACGCGTCTCGCCAGTATGTCCGAAGTCATGGCCGAATACCGCCAGAGCATGGCAAATTTGGCGAGCGACCGCGAGCTGGTTGAAACCCTCATGAAATGCGACGAGGTAGGCCTCACACGGCTTAATCAGGTCGACTTTCTCCGCCTCGCCTTGGTCTGCATATCCTTCCTGCGCGTGTTCGAGCAGGCTTACATCTACCGATATGAAGGCAGGATCGATGACCGGACATGGGCCTCCATGAATGGAATGATGTCGACAACATTTCACTATCGCGGGTGCTTGGACTACTTCGAGTTGCGAAAGAGCACTTTCACGCAGGTCTTCGTAGAATACGTCGAGCTTGAATTTGCTGACCTTTTAGAAGAACGGCGTGCCAGCGGTGTTTTGCTGGCTTCGGCTTCGGTGGAAGGCGCGGCATGACCCTCGAGGAAATCTATTACATTGGTCAAACCGTCGCAGTGATTGCGATCCTTGGGTCTCTGGGTGCGATATGGGTGCAACTGCGCAAGGACCATAGGCTTGCCAAGGCCAGCTCGCAAAAGGAGCTACTGCTCTATAACGCGGACAAATTTAGCGTGTTGGTCGATAACCCCAGCGCGCTGGAAAGCCTACAAACCTGTCTTTTGGATTACAATAACGCGTCGTCTCGTCAAAAGACCGAGTTTCTCCGATATCTGCACAAGAACATCATGATCGCAGAAACAGCTGTGTATCTTGCGCAGGATAAATTGGTCGCTTCGGTCTCGCACCAGAAATTTCTCGCTTGGCCCGCAGTGTTGTTGAGCACGGTGGGTGGACGGCAATTCTGGGAGCAAGAGGGCCAGATCATCTATGGCCAGGATGTGGTCACGGCGCTCGACACTTACATGCGCGAGCAGTCCAGCGATTTGAAGGCCTTGTACTCGGCGATTGCGTTCCTGAAGCCGGATGAAGCTAGCGCTGTCGAGGAGGCAAGCGCATGACCCTCGAAGACTTTTACTTCATCAGCCAAATCGCGGCGGCCGTTGGCATTATGGCTTCGCTCATATTTGTTGGCCTGCAGGTTCGCCAGAGCACTCGGCAAGCCAAAGCCGACGCGGTTCAGGCTGTGCATGACAATCTTTCGGCGTGGTATATGTCCGCAGCCGATACGCCGTTCAAGGCGGAGGCGGGTTTTAAGGGACTTCATGGACTCGGCGATCTGTCAGGCCCTCAATCCATTCATGTCGTGACGGATCTGATGGCGCTGACGTCATATCTGCAGAGCGCATTTTTCAAATGGCGCGACGGCGATCTGCCCGATGATTTATGGCATGGCTGGGAAAAGTCCCTGTTGTCTTACCTTGATTCAAAGGGCGGCAAGGAGTTCTGGGAGCTCAGAAAATACAATTTCACCCCTGACTTCACCCAATATGTTGAAGACCATTTGCTGAATCGGAAATTGCCCGAAGATTCGCGCTATTGGGATCGCGATGTCAGGGATGCGAACAAGGAAAATCCGGAGAGTACAGCATGAGCCTCGAAGATTTCTATTTTGCCAGCCAGATCGCGGCGGCGCTTGGCATCATGCTTTCACTGATCTTCGTCGGAATACAGGTTCGGCAAAGCAACGGGCAGGCGCGCCAACATGAAGCGGCCCGGCGCGCGGATGCGACGCAGGCGGTGCATGATAACTTTGCCAATATGTATCTGACTTTCGGTTCCAATCTGGAAGTAGCCGAGGTCGCGACGAAAGGCTTGAAAGACCCAAACTCGCTTTCCGATGGCGAGAATATGGTGCTCCTTTCAGGATTGATGGCGGGCATGTCCTATATGCAAAGCGCCTATTTCAAATGGCGACAGGGCGATTTGTCGGACGACCTTTGGCGCGCATGGCAAAACTCAAACGTTTCCTACTTCGCATCTCCGGGTGGCAAGCGGTTCTGGGAGGGGCGCAAGAGCAACTTCGCTCCCGAATTTGTGGCCTATGTGGAAGAGCATTTGCTCGAACAAACCTTGCCGGAAAACTTTGCGCCATGGCTGGAAAACGCGCCGCCTCATGAAGCCGGCGCTGACAAGGACGCCCGCGCATGAATGATATCGAATTCATGATGAGCTTCGTTGCCGTTCTATACGGCCTCGCCCTGGCCAATGTTGCAAACAACATGGCCGATGCGGTGCGGGCGCGGCATGATCTGCCCATCGGGTTTATTCCTTGGGCGATCAGCTTCTATATCGCATCATCGGCCATTGTTTCTTATGGGCTTTTTTATCTCGGACGCCAAGAAAACCAATTTGATATCGCATCTATTTCAGCGCTGCTGGCTGCGATATTACCTTATATCTTTGTGAGCCGCCTGCTCTATCCCGAACATAAGGATCGGTGGAACTCGGTCGAAGACTATTACCTAGCCAACCAAAAATTGATCCTTGGCGTTATGGCCATCGCGCCCTTTGTCAGCATATTCAATCTCCTTTATACCATCGACGACGCCCACATCCTGGAACTCACGATCAACGTGTTCATTTTTGCAGGCATGCCGCTTTTGGTGATGCTCGCGCTTACGCAGACCGACAAGCTGCGCTGGCATCAAGCCGGCTTCGGGTTTCTGATCCTCCATCGCATCGCCATGTTGATCTGGCTTTCCATAGAAATTGGATAAAGGGAGCTAAGGGAAACAAGAATGACCCTTGAAGCGATTTACTTCATCGGGCAGACCGTGGCTGCTTTTGCCATTGTCGGTTCGCTCATATTCGTAGGTATCCAATCGCGGCAAGCCAGCAAAGCAAGCGAGCTGGCAACTCTGCAAATGATGCAGGAGCGGTTTGACGGAGTTCGCCGATTGGTTGTGGCCGATAAGGAACTGGTTGATCTCTATGATCGCGGCCTTCGTGATCCTGTACAATTGACCGAAACCGAATTGGTGCGTTTCCGCCTCCTGCTTTTCATCGCCGTTGAGGGTGCGCAGGCGAGCTTTCTGATCAAAGACAACTTCGATGCAGCACGCGCCCAATTTGAGGCTCTCGACCCATTGTTTTTACGAACCGTAGGAACACCGGGTGGCCGGGCTTGGTGGAGCATGTTTGGCAGCGTAACGCATCCAAAATTTGCAGCCCACATGGACGACATGCTCACCAAAGCACCAATCAGCCGCAGTGTTACCAAAGAGCATTGGATCGAAGCGCTTAACGCACTCGCATCAGACAATGCAAAAGACAGTACAGGGGCGACGCCATGAAGAACGCAATCAAGGCTGTGTTGGTATTCAGTGGCATTCTTATTGCCTATGCCCTGCTTTGGCCGACGCCAATTGATCCGGTAGCGTGGAAAGCGCCGACTGACGCTGGATACATCGGCGATTTTGCGCCGAACACTCGTTTGGCTGATCTTGAGCGAATCTCGCTTGATGGGGCTATCGGGCCAGAGGACATCATTGCGCGCGAAGAGGATGGAGAGCTGGCGCTCTACGCATCCTCTCAGCAGGGCACGATCTGGCGGATTGATCCCAAGACCAAGCAAGCCAGCGCATTTGCAGAAACCGTTGGGTTCCCACTTGGTCTTGCATTCAGCGCGGACGGCGCGTTGCTCGTCGCCGACGCCCATCGCGGATTGCTGGCGGTGTCGCGCCAAGGGCAGGTCCGCCTACTCACGGACAGCGTGGATGGCGAACCAATATTGTTTGCTGATGATGTGATCGAGGCTTCGGGCGGAATGATTTACTTCACCGATGCGTCCACACGTTGGGGCGCTGAGGCAGTTGGTTCGCCCTTAACTGCGAGCGAAGTTGACATTTTTGAGCAGAGCCGGACAGGACGAGTGCTGAGCTTTGATCCAACCACAAAACAGACCGCCGTTCTTGCGAAGGGGCTGAGCTTTGCCAATGGCATTGCAATGACGAGCGATGGACAGGCTCTTTTGGTGGCCGAGACAGGTACATACAGTGTCCATCGGATAGCTTTGTCGGGCAAGGACAAGGGTAGGCTTGTGCCCGTGTTGACCAACCTGCCCGGTTTCCCGGACAATATCAGAAAAGGGCCCGTCGAGGCCGATGGCACGCAGACCTATTTCCTTGGGCTCGCTGGACCACGTGTATCGATTTTGGATGATCTGTCGGGCAGCCCCATGCTCCGTAAGGTGGTGTCCCGCATACCTGAATGGGCAAGGCCAGAAGCAGCATCGTATAGCCTGGTCCTGCAATTCACGGAAGACGGGAATGTCACCCGCACGTGGCAGGACGCCAAGGGCAGCTATCCCGCCACCACCGGCGCCATCGCGCCGGGTGATGGGTTTCTCTACATTTCGAGCGTCAATGCACCGGGTATCGGGCGCGTTCCGTTTCAATGATGTAGCGACAGGGGAAAATTGGAGATGAAGATGCGAGTTGCGAAATATGGGTTGGGCGTTCTTAGTGCTGCTAAAGCTCGTACTAACCGACAACCACCAATGGCATTGGGCTGGTTTCACAGTTCTCATCGCCCATCGCATCATCATGAAGACATGGTTGGGTGCAACCATTGAATAGCGCTATACACCAGAATCACCCAGCCTTGATGAACAGAACGCTTGGGGCTTGCGTAGGTCTTGGTTCCATTGGTCTGTTAATTCTTGGCGTTCAGCCACTCCTTTACAGCATCTATGTACGCAACGGCTTGATATCGGAAGAGCAATTGGGGTTGTTGGCAGCATTTGAAATCGCCGCCATTGCCTTGGGTAGCGCAGCTGGTGTCAGGATCGCCTCAGCGCTTTCGGTCAAATGGGTTGGTGTTATCGGACTCGTAATTTTCGCGATCGGCAACCTCCTGCCCGAAACAATTCCGATCATGATGGCCCGGCCTTTGGCCGGACTGGGTGGTGGGCTACTCGCCAGCCTGGCTGCTTTGGCAGTTGCCGCGGCAGTCAACGTCAACCGGTTCACCGCGATTTACCTGTTTGTCCAGGCGGCTAGCCAATATGCAGTCTTGCAATGGTTTTCTGGCGTCGGAGCCTATGAGAGCGCGTTCGACATCCAAGTCGTGTTCGTCATCGTGGCATTGGTCGCGGTCTCAATTCTTCTGCCTTTTGTTTCAAACACGTTGGGACAGACGTATAGCTCTGACGGAACAGCAACACAGGCTGTTGCGCCAAGCCGAACGGGCTATCTCGCGCTGGTTGCCGCCGGGCTTTTTCTGGGAGGGTCAATATGCATCTGGGCCTATCTCGGAGTATGGCTCGAGTTCAGCGGCATTGCACCCGGCAAGGCCGCCCAAATGCTGGCAGTTTGTTTGGCGGGACAGATGGTTGGAACCGTGCTGGCTGGCGTTTTCAGCAAGAGTTCAAAATTTGGATCACGCATCATCCTATCCTCTTTGGTCCTGATCTTCGCGGTCTCCGGTATGTTGTGGATCGGTGTTGAAGATTTGTCTGGCTGGCTGCTGGTGATCCTGTTTGGATTAAGCTGGCAATTTATCGTACCGGCAACGACGGCGTTCATAGAAGAAGCCGATCCCGCTCGGGGCGCCTTGCCATATTCGACGGCTGCCAATTTAACCGGCGCTGCGATTTTCCCGGCCGTTCTCGGTTACTCATTTGCGGCTCAGAATATGGACCATGTTTTAGTCGCTGGAATGGTGGTGGTCTTTGCAAGCCTTGTCGTAATAATTGCGATCATGGTGATCAGGGGACGAGAAGGAGATCAAGCTATCGAGCGCGTTCGGTTTCAATAACGTGACGATAGTGGGAAGTAGGAGATGAAGATGCGAGTTGCGAAATATGGGTGGGTTGTTCTTGGTCTTGCTATGGTCATTTTGGCGATCGCGTGGGCGACATCCCCTGATCCGAAATTCAACCCGGCGAGCTTTGAGGATGAGCCACTTGTCGAGGGCTTAGCCCCGCTTGAAGAGGCGAAAACACTCGCGCAGTTTGTGGACGAAGATGGTGCAGTGCGCACGCTTTTGGTTACCGGTTTTCAAGGTGACGCTGTAACAGGCGTCGATCTGACGGAGTTTGGCGGCGATGGAGGGGCCAACCCCTTTGCAGCCTTGGCATCCGTGAGCGACCTCCCCTCAACCCTTGAAGAAGTGGCGGAGTTTCCTTCAAGCAAAGTCACGTTCGATCGTCTTCTTCCATCGGGCAGCTCTGGAAACCGTCACATTGGCAGCGGAACGAACTTTCCCGAACATGCAGAAGAATCCAACAGTGAATCGGTTTTTGGCTTTCCAAAGTTCGGTTTGGCGACACCTGCGCGAACCACAGTCCGGCGGCCTGAAGGAATCCTGCTCGATTATGAAGTTGAATTGTGCGTGCGGTTTGACCGTGACATCGCTTCGCTTGAGGATTTCGACGCAGCAGGCAAAGGCGTGTTCCTTTGCGGAGACTTCACCAATCGCAATGCTATTGTCGAGTTGGCCGATCCAGATAATCTGGATTCAGGCTCAGGATTTAGCGATGCCAAAAGTGGTCCAGGCTTCTTCCCCACTGGTCCATTTCTGGTGATCCCCAACAACTTGAATGCATTTGTCTCAGACCTGCGGATGACGACCACTCTAAACGGCGAACCACGACAGGATGCGCGCGGAGGCGAGATGACGCTCAATTTTCGGCAACTGGTCGAGAAGTCGTTGAACGACATGAGCGAACGGCGGTTTGTGTACCGTGATGGCAGAGAGTTTCTCGCGGAAGGCAAAACGATCAGTGCCGATATGTCGCTGATGTCAGGGACGGCTGAAGGGGTTATTTTCACTGGCCCAACACGCGCCGACTACATCGAAATGATCGTCACTTACCTTGCGGCAGGTGGGCCCCTTTCCGGTTCCAGCGTCGATGATATTGGCAAAGCGACATTTATCCAAAACGAACTGGCATCAGGCCATTTCCTGCAGCCGGATGACCGAGTGCGCCATGGCTCCTCTTATCTAGGCAATATCGAAGTGCTGGTAACAAAATAACATTCTGATTTAACAAACAAACTGGGGGCAAAATGGATATTCGGGAATTACAACGGGCGGCGGGGCCGGGACTCATCTTTGCAGGCTCTGCAATTGGCGTCTCTCACCTCGTGCAATCCACTCGCGCCGGCGCAATGTACGGACTAGCGCTTGTGGGTGTGATCATCCTGATCAATTTGCTTAAATATCCTGCGTTCCGATTTGGAGTGGACTACGCCCACTCAACAGGAAAGACTTTGATCGGGGGATATCGCGAACTCGCGCCTTGGCTACTCATAGTATATGCTGCGGTCGCCCTGCTGATCGCACCGATTGGTGGGGCTGCTGTCAGCGCGACAACCGCGGCAATCCTTGGAGCGATCACAGGCACAGACATATCGCTCGTTGCACTCGTGGTTGGAGTTTTGGCGGGAACCATCGTGCTCTTGCTGGTCGGCGGGTACCGCTGGCTCGAACGGCTGAGCACGCTTTTAGTTGCATTCCTCACTCTGGCGACCTTATCCGCTGCTGCCATTGCGCTTCCACAGGTGGATTGGAGGAGTGCCGTAAATGTCGAATGGTCATTCGACATAACCGCCTTGCTGTTCGTTATTGCCTTGGCAGGCTTTATGCCAACCGCGATAGGTCAATCGGTGGATATCTCTTTGTGGACGCTTAAGTCACAGGAAGATGCCGCGCCGGGTGAGCGACTCTCGATTGGAGCGACACGAGGGGGCTTCCTCGCTGCTTATGGGCTAACCAGCCTGTTGGCTGTCTGCTTCTGCATCATGGGCGCGGGCGTCATGCACTCGGCTCAGATCACGCCGGAGAGCGGCGCGGCCGAACTTGCTTCGCAGATTGTCGGTCTTTACTCAGAAACTTTAGGTCCGGTGCCTGCATTCTTTGCTGGGATCGCGGCATTCCTCGTTATGGCAACGACGATGGCCGGAGCATTTGACGGGATAGCGCGCGGGTACGGAGCCCTTTACCAAGAGTATCGTGGCAATGTCGGCGGTACGCCAAGCCGCGCCAGCTATGCCTTCTTTCTGATCATGACAGCGATCATGAGCTTTGCGGTTCTCGCTTTCCTGTTGGAGAGCTTTACCACTTTTATCGACCTCGTCACGTCCATCTACTTCCTTTTGACGCCGACGACCGCCTTGCTCAACCATCTCGTGGTGACGCGCTGCGAGATGGATGATGAACATCGCCCTTCGGCAAGGGTGAGACTACTCAGTCTATGTGGGATCGTTGTAATGACGGCGATGTCAGTGATGTTCTTCGCCCTGAAAGCGGCGTAATTTCATGGCATTTGCAAACCCAAAGAATGACGGCAGCGGCGCCCTTGGTCGCACTGGTTTTGCTTGGGCCGTTTTTGAGTGGGCCCGCAATCCCTACTATCTGATGGTCGTCATTTATATCTTTGCGCCATATTTCGCGCGCCATGTTATCGGTGCTGACTTGATTGCGAGCGGTGATCTCGATCATCTTGATGCGGACACAGCCCAATCCACCGCCAATGCTCAAGGCCAGGCAAGCATTGCTGCCGTCATCAAGTGGGCGGGCATCATCGCTGCGCTAACCGCGCCGATACTTGGAGCGGCACTTGATCGCGGTGGGCGATTGAAGCCTCTTCTTGGCGTCTTTTTCGCGCTGATTGCAACTTGCTCAGCACTTTTGTGGTTTGCATTGCCGGGTGGAGGGGGACTGCCGGCCTGGGTGATAATGACCCTGCTGGTTATCGCCTATGTCAGCTACACTTATTCGGAAGTCACGCATAATGCGATGCTTCCCTCTGCCGGTCCGCCCGAGAGCCTCTCCTCAATATCAGGTCTTGGTCTTGGGCTTGGCAATCTCGCCGGAGCGATCATCTTCGGTTTCATTACAATGCTCTTTATCTTGCCTGCAATGATCGGCTGGCCGTTTGCCGAACCGCAGTTTGGGTTGAATATGGATCGGTACGAGCATGCGCGCCTTGTCGGACCCTTATGCGCGGCTTGGATAACATTGTTCTCAGCGTACTTTTTCTGGAATGCTCGAGATCCCGGCACACCCGGCGCGAGCTGGATTGCCGCGATGCGTGAAGGAACAGGCGGGCTGATCCAAACTTTCAAGGAGGCCAAGCGTTACCGGGAGTTACTGAAATTTCTGATTGCGCACATGCTCTATGCTGATGGCATGGCCGCGCTGCTTGCGTTGATCGCAGTCTATTATTCCCTGTTTCTCGGTTGGGACGTTTTGGAACTTATCATCTACGCGATTTACGCCAGCATCTTCGCATTCGCTGGCGGGCTGATCGGGGGATGGCTCGACAATACATTCGGCGTGAAACGCGCATTGTTGATGGAGATATTCCTGATGGTTCTGACCTTCGGGATTCAGCTCTCGATCACTCAGGAAAGTCTGCTTTTTGGGGCAATAGAGAACTCCAAAGTTTGGGACAGTATTGTCTTTGAAACCCTTTCGGACCTTATAATGCTCGCACTGGTCAGCCTGGTCGCAATATCTGTGACCGCGAGCATTTCCTCAAGCCGCACGATGCTCGTCACTCTCGCACCGCCCGGTCGAAGCGGTGAATTCTTTGGCCTGTATGCGATCGCCGGAACCATCACCGTGTGGATGGGACCTCTGCTGGTCGAGACCTTCACCCTTTGGTTTAACGATCAGCGCGCAGGCATAGCATCGATCAACTTGCTTTTCGCAGTCGGTGTCGCAGTGCTGCTCGGCGTCAAGGTCGACGGCAAAGCCAAAGCCTCGCATCAGTAGCTATGGGACATTGAGTTCCAATGAGCCCGTCAGTGCAACGCGTAGGGTTTAAAATTATATTCGCCCGCGCCCTCTTAACCAGGCAGGAAATCGCTAAAAAATCCTCCAGCCTACCTGTATGAATTTCCCTTGGAATGGTGTCGAGGCCTTGAATCACGCCCATGGTCAGACCTCTTTCATGCGGTAAAATTTCTTCGGCATCCTTAGGCCTGCTTCAGCGATTGCAGCCTGAAGCTCGTCCGAAAAACAAGTTAATAGGCTGGTAAAGCGCCGTTCGCGCCACAGATGCGCCGTTCCAAAAACGGTTTTCCGAAAAGCAAGTTCGGAAATTCCTGCCTTGTTATCTTCGTAACGAATATACCCTAATTCTGAACGCTCCCAAGACTTCTCGTGACCATCCCCGGAAAAAAAGCTGTCAAAATACTCCCAAAATCCACAAGTGCATCTGGACTCCAGTATTTGGGCCATCGAGACACTTGGCCAATTTGCCCTCGTACCTGAGACGCCAAAGGGTCTCTGGAGACAGTATCTGTGATCCACTACCGGCTAACCAACCGGAAAATAGGGATAAAACCGGCATACCGTTCGCCGAGTGCGAGACTTTGAAAGCTTAGGAAAAAAGTGGTGCGCGAAGCAGTCTATCGAGAACGGGTCTCGATCGAAATTGCGTATCATGAACTGTCAATAACGGGGAATTTCGAAATTTTTTAAGCATAACCGCACAAGGTTTTCGGTGAAGCTCGCTGACTATGAGGCTTTCCGGTCAATTCTTCTGATTGATATCAGGGAATTGTGTATACTGTATCTGGGAAATTTGTGGGCTCAATCAGGGTAATTATCGACTCGAACAGGGAAAATTGTTTCCCTGTTCGAGGAACCTCTCCTTCACAGTCTGCTTTGGCCGCAAAAGCGGACATTAGGAAAGCAAAAGTTGTTGGTCGGATAAGCGCCCCAATCCAAGACGTAGGTATACAAATTCTTAGTCCCGGAAAGCGGACATTCAGACGCGGAACAAACTCGGTGCTTTTCCGGTCCATTGCTTGAATGCGCGGCGGAAGTTTGTCGTTTCGCTATATCCCAGCCGAACGGCAATCTGGTCGATATTCATACCTGTGTTTTGTAGATAATCGAGAGCCAGGTTTTGCCTCACGTCATCCTGAACACGCCTGAACGATGTACCCAGCTCGTCAAGCTTGCGGCGGAGGGTTCTGGAACTCATCGCGAGCATAGATGCAATTTCTTCCATGTCCGGCATCTCGCCGGGATTGCGCAGCAACTCTCTTCTGATCATCAGGATGAAATCATCTTCGCCACGATACCTCTGGACCATTTGTTCGGCTAGCTGGAGGCAGATTTTGGCGCTGGCAGGATCAGACGTGCGGAGCGGTTGGTCGGTTGGCGCTCTGGTCCAAAGAATGTTGCTTGGTTGTTCATAGTGAACAGGGCAATCGAAATATTCGTCATATTTACGCGCATAAACCGGCTTGGGATAGGAAAGATGAATTTCCAGAGGGCGCAGAGGTTCAGACAGATATTCGGAAGACACCCTCCAGATACCGACAATATTCTCCTCGACACAAAAAGGTATCAGTCGATCAGCCGGGTAGATGGGGTCCATCTGAATTCTCTGCCTGCCGTCTTCAATTCTGGATTCGGAATGCATCAGGCTAGGTGCAGCCTGATAATATTTTGGGCCTATTTGGGCCGCCTCTTTTTCCGTCGCGCTGCTCATAATCGCATAGCCTAGCGCACCCCATGTGCCGACAGTTTCCGCATCCCCTACCTTTAAACCTAGCCACGGTGTTGGCGACAATCGCAGTGCGACATCGATCAGGGCGAACATTTCATGAAAGGCTAGCAGTGCTTCGCCATCGGTAACTTTTTCATCACCGAAATCGAGATGTTCAAAAACATCAGACTTTTCGACTCCCTGACCCTGAAGAATATCGAGTATCAGTTTGGCAATCTGATTGGACAGGACCGGTCGATCAAAAATGTCTGGCCGATTGTCCAATGCGCCTGTCCGAAAATGATCTCTAATTGTCCCCTGCTAACCTGTGACCTTCAAAAAGGCCAGCGTAAATAAGCTTCAGACCAATCACAGGAGTACGAAATGGCTATACCCGAGACCATCAATCACCAGGACAGATTACTCTCCGTCAACATCAATCAGCAGGATCCTGTCCAGCACCCCACCGACGGCTATTTCATCCAGCCGCTGTTTCTCGACCCGGAAAACGGCACCTGGGTGCTCTATGCAAAATTTCCACCCGGTACGCTGCTGCCGCGTCATTTCCACACCGGCACCGTCCATTTCTTCACTACAAAGGGAACGTGGAACTATGTCGAATATCCGGACGATAAGCAAGTTGCGGGCAGCTATCTCTATGAACCGGGCGGATCAATCCACCAGTTTTCCGTGCCGGAAGATGCCGAGGAAGATGCCGAAGGCTTCATGGTGGTTACTGGTGCCAATGTGAATTTTGATGATGATGACAATCTGATCGACATCACAGACGCCGGAGCCATCGAGCAAGCCATCATGGGTGTCTGCCAGATGATGCAGCGCGATGCGCCGCGCTACATCAAACCGGGAGCCTCAGCAGGCTTTTCTTTCGGATAAATCTTAAATCGGAGTGGAAACCATGAAAATTGCTATCATTGGTGCTGGCATAGCCGGTCTTGCCGCAGGACATGAATTCACCAAACGTGGCCATGATGTCGAGATCTACGAGGCATCTGACAAGGCTGGTGGCCGAGGGCAATTGCTCAATCGTCCCGGAACGGATGACTGGGCCGATGTGGGGTCGCAATATTTCCACTCCAACTACAGCAACGCGCTCAGGATCGTTGATGAAGTAGGTCTGACGCCTAAGCTTAAGAAAATCAAAGGCGCCAGCCGCATGTTCACGGGCGATGGGCCGGAGCAATCCTATCTGCTCAGCCCGCGCCTACCGTGGATGAGCCCGGGCGGAATTTCGGGCAACTTAAAAGTGGCGCTTTACCTCGCAAAGCTGCTTTTGAAAAATCGGTCGCACACCTTTGCTGCCGAAGCCGAACAAGCACCCTATGACAATGAACTGGCGATCGATTCGGCCTCAGCGACATTTGTTCAAGATCATATTGTCCGTATGTTGACGCTCATTGGTGGCCTCAGTGAACCAGCCGATCATGATGTGAATTTGCTGCAAATCTACCGGCTGGTGAAAATTATCCTGCTCACGGATTATGTTTCGTTGGAAGGAGGCACCGCTACGCTCCATGCGGAATTGGCGAAGCGAGCAAACATTCACTATAACAGCCCGGCCAAGACACTAGTTACTGACAATGGCCAGGTGACCGGTTTTGAACTCGAAACCGGTGAGATCGTTGCAGCCGATCATGTCGTTGTGGCCGCTCATGCTCCCCGAGCCGCTGCGCTGGTTCCTCCCGAATGGGAACAGGAAAAGGATTATCTGTCCAGCATTGAAATGCCCCCCGCCATTCTTGTTTCGCTGTTTCTCGACTGTGAACTGGAAAAGGACGTCTGGACTTATTTCCTGCCATTTGAAGACCGGGACAGTCGCAACAATGTGGCCTTCTGCGTCGATACGCACCAGAAAAGTCCAGGCAACACACCGTCGGGAAAGGCAACCCTGCAGGCCTGGATCATCAGTCCGCAATCGCAGCCGCTGATGGACAAAAGCGACGATGAGCTGGCACAGATTGCGCGCCGCGATGTCGCCAAATATCTACCGCACGTCGATAATCATATCGAAGGATATGCCGTGACGCGTCATCAGAATGCTATCCCGCAATCATCGACAGGACATAACCAACGAACTCTCGCTTTCCTCGATTCCGTTGATCAGAGGCCGTGCGTGTCCTTCTGCGGCGACTATATGTCCGGCGGCTATATGGAAAGTGCGCTCTGGAGCGTCGAGCGTGCCGTCAAGAAATTTACGGATCGGCGAAGCCTGAAACTGGCCGCCTGAAATATCAAATCAATCAAACCAATGGATGATCGACAATGGCCTACCTAAATCCATCAATTTCCGGACGAAAACTCGCTGCAGTTTCGGCAATCATTTCGCTTCCTTTTGCCTATTTGACGCAGGCGCTGTTCATGATGGCTTCCGATGGTGATGTTGCAATGTTTCATGACGGACAGCAGATGCTTAACCTGGCACAAGACAAAGCCAGCATGTTCTATGCCGCCATGTGGACGGATATATTGGGTTACTATCTGATTTTCTTGCCGGTCATAATTTACGCATGGAAGATATTACGCGAGATTAATGAAAGCTTGACTGACATCAGTTTCTTCTGTGGGCTGATCTACTGTTTGCTCGGTTCATTTGGCGCGGTAAATATGGCCGGAGCATTTGATGGGCTTTACGCGAGTTACGCAGCTTCGCCGATATCAGAACAAGCGCAGGCGATCGCCGCATGGGAAGCCATCATAGGGGGCAATTGGCGCGGTTACTGGCTACTGGAAGCGGTGCTGGCCGCAATCTGGCTTGGTGGACTGGGACGTTTGCTGATCATTGCAGGACTCAAAGGCCTGGGTATTGGCGCCATATCTCTTGCCATTACTTGGGTGGCGCAATTCAGTCTGTGGCAGGTTGGGGCAGTCGACGCATCTGATGCAGCCCTTGCGCTGGTTGTCATCCTGTCACCGCTCTGGGCGGTTTGGCTGGGGCTGACATTGCTGCGTCTCCAACCGAACACGATAATCACATCCCCGAACCAGGAGAAAATGGCATGACTGACAATCCCTGGTTCTATCCGGACAAGGTCAGCGCTGGTGCGGGAGACACCGTGACTTTGTTCGCGAGCGCACCTGCTTCACCCTGCACGTTAACCGTAAGCCGGATCGGCGCCGTGGTGGAGCAGGTCGCCAAATTCGAAAATATCGAAATAGAGCTTCATGAAACGCCGGACGATGCAGACACCAACGGCTGCGGGTGGCCTGCTGCCTTTTCCTTTGAAGTCGAATCCGACTGGCGGACCGGATATTATGACCTCACCCTAACTGGACCAGATGGTGCCAAAAGCCAACATTTCATCTGTATCCGCAACGATGATGTAGACACCAAGTCAAAAGCCGTTCTGATCCTCTCAACCAACACCTATGCTGCCTATAATTATTGGGGCGGGCGGAATTCCTATGCCGATGTTGCAGGGCTGATGGCGGGGAAGGTGACGCCAGATGAGTCGCGTGCCGGAGCAATTGGACGGCTTTCCCGCATGCGCCCCTATCCGCAGACCATGTTGGCACCTCCAGGCGATCCGCCGCGACTGATCAACTATGAACCGCGCGATGTCGGACAGATGCCAATTCCGGGCAGCTTGGATTGGATGGAAGAACATCAGCCGACACCCTATGACGGCTCCGCCTGTTTCCTGAAAAAATGGGAGCATGTCTTCACGCGTTGGGCGGAAGAGCAGGGTTATGAAATCGACTTTCTGAGTGATCATGATTTTGAAGACCATCCAGACACGCTCGACGGTTATGAAACCGCAATGGTGGTCGGTCACAGCGAATATTGGTCGGTGAACCAGCGCTTTGCCGTTGAGCATTTCATTCAGCAAGGTGGCAACTTCATCAGCTTTTCCGGCAACACTTGTTACTGGAAAGTCCGCTGGGAAGATGATGGCCAGACGATGATCGCTCATAAATCGGCGGGCGAAGACAATGATCCGCTCTGGGCCAACCCAGCCACGCGCAAGGATGCCACGCATCTCTGGTCGCATCCAGAATTCGACGCACCGGAAGCACGATTTCTTGGCTTGTCCTTTCTCTATGGTGGCTATCATCGTATTGCCATGTGTGCTGCTCGCGGTAGTGCGGCCTACACCATATACAATGACGAACACTGGGCGCTTGCAGATACCGATCTCTACTATGGCGATTGTATCGGCGGGGATGTGCCTTTGATCGGTTATGAAAATGACGGCTGCCCGATCCAGTTTGGCGAAGATGGCCTGCCCAAACCGAGTGGCGGTTTAGGCGTACCCGAAAATCTGGAAATCATTGCGATGACCCCGGCTACGCTGGCAGAATCGGATCGCAGCCCTTTCCCCAAGGTTATTCCACTCGAAGACCGGGAAATCCTGACCCGCGTTACTTTCGGCGAGGACACACCGGATAATCGTGGCAAACTGATGCGCGGCCACGCCGTTATGGCGAGTTTCAAATGCGGAAAAGGCGAGGTGTTCAATGCTGGCACCACCGAATGGGTGCACGGGCTTGCCGCTAGTAATCCCTTCATCGAGAAAATCTCACACAATGTTCTGAACCGCTTTGGTGTAACACTGGCCAATGACGGAGACGATTAAATGGCCAACGCAAAATCCGATGCATATTGAACGCCGCTTCCAGTAAATTTTTTGCAAACGGTTTTCCCGCTCCACAATCGCTAGATTGTTATTTGAGTTAGATTAGCTATCTGATGTCCGCTGACGGGATGAATCAGAAGTAACCAGACCATCCGCTTTCAGGATATTACGGACACTAGCCCCTGCCCCCTCAACATAAGACAAATTATCAATCGTTCTCTAGCGTCCGCTTAGCGCTCCAAATTCAGACGTTTGGATGGATTCCGCTAAATCCCGAAAGCGGACATTAGCAGATGCTATTCTGCCGGGACTACTTCCATGGTTTGATCGACTTCCTTTTTGCTTCCCCGCAGAGCGGCAAATGCAAAGGCAAGCGCGCCCAGCAGCAGGGACACATCTATCGCTATCAGAATGCCTTGAGCAGCTGCCTCAGAAGCCAGTGCTGCGGGAAAATGGAATAGCGCGGTCAGGCCCAGCAGCGACGCGATGAGCAGATACTGATTGCGCATCATTTTTAGCGGCTGCTTCGCAAGATAGATCGCCGCCAGTGCCGCCGCCCATATCGTGAAGAAGGCAAGCTCCAACGGGACCGCGATATTGGCTGCTACCAACAATGCAGTACCTGCCAAGCCCAGCGACAATCCAGTCGTCATACCGCGCCAGGCCGCCTCATGTTTGGGTTTTGCTTGGCCCTGCTGCATCTTGCGCTTGAACCAGATCATCATGCCGGTACTGGTGATATAGGTCAGTGCCAGCGACAGCATGAAATAGAAAATCTTGATCGGATATCCGCCAAAGGTTCCATAATGAAGCGGTTGCACCATGCCGAAGGCCCGCGCACCAGCGGAGCTTCCGCTGCCGCCCAGCTTTTCAAGAAACGCGCCATCATTGCGATATATTTCAGACGTTCGTGCGGACAATATTCCGTCCTCGTAAAAGGCTATTGTTGTCGTTTCGCCGCTACTTTTAGGATTACCGGCCACCAGAAGCGAAAATGTTCGCCCTTCACCTTCAGAGTTGGCTAGCATTTTTTCATAGTCGGGAGAGGCGGCCATAGGTGGTGCATCTTGTATCGCCTGCGGACCTTGAATGACCTGAATGGCCGCTTCCTGATCGCCTTCAAATGCCACCATGGCCAATGCCGCAATGGTGATGCCCGCGACGCCCAGAAACGCGCCAGTGAAGGTGATGATCAGATGGAATGGCAATCCCCATACGCTCAGGCGGTTATGGACGTCGGTCCATGCAATTCTCGCATTACGTTTCAAGCGCATTTTAAATGCATCCTTGAAGATTGTGGGATGAGCGAAAATTCCGGAAAGGATTAGCGTAAACATAACGACACCCAACAAGCCAACCAGATAGCGGCCCCATGGTCGCGGCAGATGCAGCATGGTATGTAGGTCTTCAATGACATGGGCAAAGGGCGCTTCTACCTCACTCTTCAGTTCACCGGATTCAGGGTTGGCGACCCAGTCCGTGCTGATCAGATCAGACTTTTGGTCTTGGCGTTCGTTCAAGCGCACCGTGAGATACGGCTTAAACTCGTTGGGCGCATAGGCGATTATGTTCAGAATTTCGTTGCCAGGCTTTAGTTGTGCTTCGGCATTCTTCACCGCGGTCGATACGGCAACAGGGGTTGTTTGAAAGGAAGCGGGAACATCGGGCGATTCCCAAAGTGAAATCTCATCGACAAATAATGTTAGCGCACCAGACAGGCTCACTATGTAAATCAATGCGGCAAAGGCCAATCCCAGAACCGAATGGGAATCAATCATCCGGCGAACAAAAGGGCTGTTGCTGCCTTCTGTTTCATCTGGTGCGGAGTTTGTAGCATCGGTCATAGTAGAAAATATCCAAGAGCAGAAACAGCGGTTATCAGCACAGGCATATAGGCAACCCGCCACAAGTTAGGATCGACGGTCGCATGAAGCGCGCCAACGGACCAGAATAGTGGGGTAAGCAGGCCACCGGTGAACAAGCGCGTAATTTCAATAGCCCAAGGCTTTGTCGCGATGATCAGGCTCACGGCCAGCGCGGTGATAAGATAAAGCGGTCCTGCCGAAAAGAGCCGCAGGGCCAACCGCGCTTTTGACCCAGACGGTGGTTTGGGCATTTTCTTGAGGCGCGATGGTATCCGCTCATGCCCCACCTGCTGTGTGATGAGAAACGGATAAAGGATTAAGGCATAGGCCGCGACCGAAATTGTGGTGAGCGCCCAGGTCAGGCCCAGTTCAAAACCCAGGCCATTTGAAATCAACCAGATTGAAATCGCGAACAGCACCAGCCCAGTGACCAGCCAAATTAACTGACCGCTCGCTCCATTGGCCTGCCTCAAACTCAATATGCTGAGTGACTGCACGGCAATGCCGCCGACTATCCACACGACTCGTCCCCTTCGTTTGATGGTCACCCGAATAACATTCAAATTCAAACTTGTAAATGAGAATCATTATTATTAGAGCCTCTCTCTTATAATTAATATTGCGAGTCATTCGCATCAATAAATATTGAAATTGAGGGAATTTCTGTGAAAAAATCTACTGTCCGTCAAACTTCTTTGATCACTCTGGCTTTTGCGATGAGCTTGCCCTCTGTTGCTCACGCTGCGGAAAATTCGGTTGAAACGGCTGATGCTGCTCAATCTGAAATAGCCGACGAGCGGGATGACAATATCATTATCGTTACCGGTGAAAAATTTGGGCGGACGCTGCTCGAAACCAATACCAGCGTGGAAGTTTTGACCGGAGAAGAACTTGAAGACCGGAGTATTGATGATCTTTACGATGCGGTACTGCGGACGCCCAATGTCACACAGAGCTTCGGCGACAAAGGGTTTACCATTCGCGGTATTGATCAACGGCTTGGTGCGGGCGGCGGCTTGCTTGTGAACACCATTGTCGATGGCGCATCATTGCCGAATAACCAATCGACTTTCTTTGGCCCCTATTCTGCATGGGATATTGGCCAGATTGAAATATTACGCGGACCGCAAGGCACGACGCAGGGACGAAATGCTATTGGTGGTGCTATCATAATCAACTCCGCTGATCCCGTATTGGGCGAATTTGGCGCAAAAGCACGCGGTCAATATGGGGAGTTAAACAGCTACCAATTAGCGGGAGCTGTCAATATTCCGCTTGGCGATAGTTTTGCTATCCGGTTGTCCGCCGATCAACGGGAAAGCGATGGATGGGTTTTCAACCCCACGCGCAACGAAGATTATGATGCTCGCAAGGCATTTACCGGTCGCGCCAAGTTGTTGTTCCAACCATCTGACTCTTTCTCGGCAAAATATACGCTCAGCTATACCGACAGCAAAGGCGGTGAAGACCTTGTCGATCTGGCGACCTTTCCCGATCAACGCATCAACAATTCCAATTTGGCAGCGGAAGAGGGATCGGAACATCTGATCAATACATTGCAACTGGATTGGTCTCCGTCAGATGCTGTCACGATCACTTCCATCAGCACTTATTATGATCATGACTATGTGAGAATAGAGGATCTCGACAATTCTCCGCTGGACGCTGGCAACTTGAATCGTATCCAGAATGATGACAGCTTTGTTCAGGAAGTGCGGGTAAGCTATGATAACGGCGGCTCGTTCCGCGGCTTGATTGGCGGATATTATGGTACATTTGATAACACCAGTAGTGATAGTTTTGTTGTACCGACGTCGTTTGTCAGCCCATTTCTTCCGGCGGGCCTCATTTCACAGGACCGGGTATTTTCTACTGGCGAAGAAAATATAGCCGTGTTCGGGGAGATAGAATTTGATCTTTCCGAAAAATTGACGGTAATCGGCGGTGCGCGTTATGACGATGAATCGCGCGATTTCTCTGCTCTTAGCTCGACCACCGCCAATATAGCTTTGCCACCTGGCCTTCTGCCAGTCGATGAACTGATTGAGAGCAATACGAACTTTAGCGCCTTTCTACCAAAATTTGGCTTGCGATATGACTTGAGTGATAACGTCATTCTGGGCGCGACCGTCACACGCGCTTATCGGGCCGGTGGAACCAGTGTCTCAACTGTCAGTGGGCAAATTACTGAATTTGATCCGGAATTCACCTGGAATTACGCACTAAGCTTAAGGGCACAAACGCCAGATCGTATGTTCAGTATCGAGGCCAATGCCTTCTATACTGACTGGAAAGACCAGATCGTCACACAGATCACAGCCTTTGGTCGCGCCAACGGCATTTCGCTGGACACAGAATCTGTCAACGCCGGTCAATCAGAAGTATATGGTGCTGAGCTATCAATTGAAGCACGGCCGGATGATCGCCTCACTGCCTTTGCTGCATTGGGCTTTGTTGAAACAAAGTTTAAAGATTTTGTGACGGCCACCGAGGATTTGAGCGGCAACCGGTTCAACAATGCCAGTCCGGTGACAGCCAGCGCAGGTTTCAGTTGGAAGCATCCAACAGGCTTTAGTGTATCTGGTGACATAAATTTGCGCAGTGAATTCTACTCCGTCAGCACAAACGATCCTTTACTGTCTACGTTGGAACCCGTTCTTGACGATATGGGAGCAGTCATTGGTCAGCGTGATGTGTGTACAGCAGATCCCTGTAACGACCGTGCCACAGAGGTAAAAGCGTCAACAGTCGTCAATATGAAAGCCGGATATGAAGCGGAAAACTGGTCGATTTTTGCCTTTGCCCGCAATCTGCTGAATGAAGACTATCTCACCCAACGCAATGCACCGGAAAACAGTGGCCGTAGATTAGGTCGCACAGGTGAACCGCGTGTTGTAGGGGTGGAATTGAACCTGAAATTCGGCGGGATTTGATTTTTTATCTAACGTCCGCTTTTGCGCCCATAGCAGTCGGAACCCGACTGTTACCTTCCGGCCCAATTCCAGACCTGAGGCAAAGTGGCTGCAACTGTGTGGAAAGCCGAAGGTCGGCAAACTGCCGTTAGGGATCACGCAACAAATCGATCGCATCAATGTGAACAATAATTTCATCGAGCATCGAACGCAGATCAACGATCAAAGTGCCAATTCCTTGATTACTGATTTTGGTGGCCTGGCCTTTTACGGCGATTTCATGGGCATCTTTTAACCGTGCAGTGATCAGCGCAAACAATGCAGTTCGCACCTTGATCGGATCAATTTCATCGTCTGTATCTGCCATGTCCCAACCCATGCTCGACTTGGCATGGAAGTCCATATGCAGCTTTTGCAAATATGAAGATAAACGACTGGACTTCAGCGCTGTTTCGAGCATTGCTGATTGTGTCGCGGGAACAACCGCAAACGCCGCCCGCTCCAACAAGCGATCCGCGGTTCAGGTCAGTGGAAGCGCTGGATAGTCCAGCGTCAAGCTGGAGACAAAACATGTCCACCGAATCAAAGCCTCAAACCAAGTCAGCAAAAGTCATCACGCTGCTATCGCGAGCGAAAGGTGCAACCATTGCGGAGATATGTAAGGCAACAAATTGGCAGCAACATAGTGTTCGCGCATTTCTAACCAGCCTGCGCAAGAAAGACTTTGTGCTCGCACGTGAACAGCGGGGTGATGACGCCACCGCCTATCGCATCACACAAAACCCGAGCAATCTAGACGCCAAAGGCGCGGTATGACCGTGCTAGAGGATCAATTGGCTGAACTCATGGCCATGCCCCCTGCCCAGCTGCGGTCGGCCTGCGCGATATGTTCAGAACGCCTGCACCTGATATCGGACCGGACCTGCTCCGACGAGGGATCGCTAACCGCTTGCAGGAACGTGTACATGGTAGCCTGACTGGTGCTACCAAACGTGAGATCGAGCACCTCCGCAAGCGCGTCGAGCGAACCGGCAAGGCCGGGCACATGCATGCGATATCGCTCAAGACCGGAACAAGACTGGTCAGATAATGGAACGGTAAAAGCTATCATGTACTCGTTTGCGATGATGGCTTTGAGTTTGAGGGACGCCTCTACGCCAGCCTTAGCCATATCGCCCGGGAGATAACCGGAGCCCATTGGTCGGGACCCCGCTTCTTTGGCTTGAAAAAGCGCAGCGAATACAAACCACGGGTGCCGATCAATGGCTAAGACCAAATCCAAAAAGCGCTGTGCTATCTACACTCGAAAATCAACCGAGGACGGTCTGGAGCAGGATTTTAACAGTCTGGATGCTCAGCGAGAGGCATGTGCAGCCTATATCTTGAGTCAGGCCAGTGAAGGTTGGGAAGCTGTTCCTGAATTCTATGACGATGGCGGATGGTCGGGCGGCAATATGGAACGCCCTGCCCTCAAGCAACTTCTGGATGATGTAACGGCAGGCAAAGTAGACATCATTGTTGTTTACAAGGTTGATCGTTTGACCAGAAGCCTCGCTGATTTTGCCAAGATCGTTGAGATTTTGGATGAGAATGAAGCCAGCTTTGTGAGCGTCACCCAGTCATTCAATACAACGACCAGCATGGGACGACTGACTCTCAATGTGCTTCTGTCCTTTGCCCAGTTCGAACGTGAAGTAACTGGAGAGCGGATCAGGGACAAAGTTGCTGCCTCTAAGAAAAAGGGTCTGTGGATGGGAGGCGGCGTGCCGTTTGGATATAATGTTGTGGATCGCCAGCTGGTGATCAACAAATCCGAGGCCGATACGGTACGTCATATGTTTGAGCGATATGCTCAGATCAAGTCCGTGCCCCAGCTGGTCGATGAACTGGCCGCTCAAGGTATCAAGACCAGAAAACGAAATGGAAAACCGGAAAAACAGTCGGTGGCATATTCTTCAAGACGGGTACGCTGACACATCTCCTTCAGAATCCTGTCTACGTTGGCAAGATGAGACACAAAGAAGAAATCTATGAGGGAGTCCACCAGTCCATAATCACGCAAGAGCTGTTTGATCAGGTCCAATCGATCTTTCGCGCTAACCGCAAAGATCATGCACTGGGCAAGAAAAGCCGCAATCCCAGTTTGTTGACCGGTATGATTATTGATCCTGATGGAAAGCCGATGACACCAGCCCATGCCACCAAAGGATCAAAACGGTACCGTTACTATGTCACTCGATCCTCGCCGGGAGACCGATCAACCAAATGGCGGATGCCAGCAGGAGAGATTGAGCGGCTGGTTGTTGATGCGGTCGCCCAGAACTTGGAATGCGCAGGCGCAATAGGAAATGAAACTGCCCAAAAGCTGTCCGACCATCTTGATAACCGACGTGAAATCGTGAGTGCCCTGCCCAATCTATCAATCAAAAAACAGCGTGAAATACTGATGGAGCTACAAGCCCGGGTGCAAATAAAAGCCGAAACAGTAGAGTTGGTCTTTTTGCCAGCAGATCAGGATAATCCAACATCGATATCCATCGATGCAAAGCTGGTGTCCAAGGGATCCGATTTGAAACTGGCGATCCCACCAGGCATCGGTAAATCAAAACGGGAACCCGATCCGGTTCTGCTGCGCTTGGTTGCGCATGCATTCGCAGCTCAAGATCTTCTGGTTCGTGAAGAACCATCCGCCATGATTTCGAAATACAGCCAAAGACACATTCAACAGCTAGCTCGCATAAGCTATCTGGCACCCGATATTGTCTCGGCAATAGTCAATGGCACTCAGCCCGTCGATTTGACAGGTCGCAAGATCTTGCGCATTGGCAATGTTCCGCTGGGCTTCAACTAGGGCCCAAATCTACCTAAATCCAAAAGTGCATCTGGTGCCAGCGTTTTGGCCCATCGAGATAAATGGGTATTTGCGGTGGTGTTCGGTGCTGACAAATGGTCTCTCGCCGACGGTATAAAGCGGAGCCTATCGCTAACCTGCGGAAATATCGGCACTATTTATGCGCACAAACGCAAAATCCGGAGATACTGAAAACTTAGGAAAAAAGTGGTGCCCGAAGGCGGATTCGAACCACCGACACAGCGATTTTCAGTCGCTTGCTCTACCAACTGAGCTATTCGGGCAACGGGCGGGATGTTGTTCCCGCCGAATTGGAAGCGTCGCTATAGTCGGGGCTTGCATGGCTTGTCCACCCCAAAAATGGCGGTTTTAGTGCACCGGTTCAGGACTCCCCGTCACGGCCTGATTCTCCCGCAAAAGGATCGGCCAGTTGATCGGGTGAAACCGGCGGTCCGGGGACTTTATACCCCTCGCCCAGCCATTGGAGCAAATCGCGATCTTTGCAGCCTGCACTGCAGAACGGCGCGAAATCCGCCGACTTCGGCTTGCGGCATACCGGGCATTTTGATTGTTTTACTCCAGCCACTGCCTATCCTTGACCGACTAGGTTCGGAAACACCGCGAAGACAAAAATCAGCAGCACGCCGATCGGAGCCAACCACGCCACCAGGAAACGATAGATTCCGAACAGGGAACCTTCCAGTCCTGTTTCCGCCTCAACCAGCTTCTTGTCCGCACGCCAGCCGATGAATACGGCCGTCAGAAAGGCCGTCGTCGGCAGCAGTATTTTGGAAACAAAGTCGTCAATCGTGTCGAAAATATTCTTCTCTTCGAACATCGGCCAGAAACCAAGCAACCGGACATCGCTCCAGACATTGAGAGACAGTGCGCAGGCCACACCGATAAGGAATACAAATCCGCCAAATAGCCAAGCTGTGGTGGCGCGGCTCCACTCAAATCTGCGCATCGCCCAGGCGACCACGCCCTCCAGCAGGGAAATCGAGCTGGTCAGGGCAGCAAAAAAGATCAGGACAAAGAATAACAACCCGACCAAAGAACCGGCTGGCATAGTGTGGAAAGCAATTGGTAGTGATTGGAAAACCAGCGTCGGCCCAGCGGCAGCATCCAAGCCCACTGCAAAGACAATCGGGAAGATCATCAAACCCGCGAGCAGGGCAACGCCGGTATCTGCAAAGGCAATCATACCAGCGGTGGGGGCCAGCCTGGTTTCCTTGGATACATAGCCGCCATAAGTAATCAGCGCAGCAGACGCGACACTCATCGAGAACAGGGCTTGTCCGAGCGCATCGTTAATAACGGAGGGTGTCAGTTTGCTGAAATCCGGAGTGAACAGAAAGGCCAAGGCTTTGGCAAATTCACCGGTAAAGGCACCATAAAGCGTAATCAGCACCAACAGAATGAAAAATGTCGGCATCAGATAAGTCGCCGCTTTTTCAATTCCATCCGTGACGCCGCGTGCAACGATCCAGATCGTCAATATCATGAACAGAGTGTGCATACCCAGCAGCAGCGGGATATTGCCGAAAAGGTCGGTCATTCTGCCCGGTATGGACTCCGGATTTTCAGATGCGAGCGCGCCGGCAAACGGGTCGCCGGAAAAGAGCGCGCCGAGAAAATCGCCGCCCATCACCCCGACATAGTAGAGCACCCAGCCCGCTACGACGCTGTAAAAAGTCAGGATTAGAAAAGCGCTGAGTATTCCAATACCACCGAACACGCCCCAGTTTTTGCTGACATTCGAATCTTCCGCGACTTTGACCACACTATGAAATGCATCGCTACGGCCATGGCGACCGATTAATATCTCGGAGAGCACCATCGGCAGGCCGATCAAAACAATGCATCCGATGTAGACGAGCACAAAGGCACCGCCGCCATTTTCCCCCGCAAGCGTAGGAAACCGCCAGATGTTGCCGAGGCCGACTGCTGCACCGACCGCCGCGAGCACAAAGGCCCATCTCGACGACCAGCCTTCTCCACCCGGTGCTGCTGATCCTGCCATATCCGAAACTCCCCTAAATACTCTGTGCGCTGTTCAAGCGGCTTGGTTTCTCTTGTGTCTAGCGTCTCATCAACATCGGGCCAAGTGGTTTTCCGGCGAATATATGCACATGGAGATGTGGCACTTCCTGATGCCCGTCATGTCCAATATTGGCGAGCAACCGATAGCCTGGCTCGACCATCCCGGCTTCCCGGGCGACATGACCGACGCCGCGGACAAAGCCTGCGATTTCCGCCTCACTGGCCTTTGCTGAAAAATCATCCCAACTGACATATTTGCCCTTTGGAATTACCAAAATGTGATGCGGCGCCTGTGGATTGATATCGTGAAAGGCGAGAACATGGTCATCCTCGTAAACCGTCTTGTTGGGTATCTCCCCGCGCAGGATTTTGGCGAAAATATTGTCATCATCATAAGGCTCGGTTGCATCAATCGCCATGGATCAATCCTTTCTTGAGGCTTTTTCAGCTATGCCAGACAGACCTTCGCGGCGCGCCAGTTCGGCCAGCACATCATCAATGGACAAGTCCATATCGGCGAGCAACACCATCAGATGAAACAGCACATCCGCCGCTTCTCCTGTCATCTCCGCCTTGTCGTCCTGCACCGCGGCGATAACCGCTTCGACCGCTTCCTCGCCCAGCTTTTCAGCCATTTTGGCACGGCCTTTTGCGTGCAGGCTGGCAACATAGCTACTTGCCGGATCAGCATCGCGGCGCTGGCGAATGGTGGTTTCCAGCTTTTGCAAAATATCAGTCATGAGCGCTCGTTTGCGCGAGCAAGGGGACAGGCGTCAAGCCTTTGCAGCATGCCGACGCCGATTATCCAAAAGGAAAGGGCCGTCTAATCCCCCGATGACGGCCCTTTCATGGCGCAGCGAGATCCAGGATCTGCGCGCCAATGGTGACGAACTGTTAAAACCTGTCGCGCCTTTTCCGCGCCGCGTAACGCCCCGCAACAAGACCCGCAATGCCCAATGCCAGCATGAGTATATTGGATGGTTCCGGAATCTTTATGCCAGCTGATGAAGAACCGTTGGAAGAAGAACTGGTTGATAAAGTATCAGCAGAGCTGGTCAAACTCGTCGATGCCCCATGCTCGCCTTCGCCATCGATATACCCTAACGCTGCAGCGGGGCTGGCGGCCAAGATCATTGCCGCCGCGCCAGCCGATATGGTTAGTTTCATCAATTTCATACTTGCCCCCGGGGTATGGCGGAAAATCAAAAACAGTTGATAGACAAGTTAAGCAAATCTCCTGCCAAAAGCCCGGGATCTGCGGTAGCCAACTGTCTTAGTGGTTAACAGATTTTCGCCTATGCCAAAATTGTAAGTTAAACCGACATTAACCATCGCCACAATTGTCTCATAATGGGACATATGCTGGCGCTACATCAGAATCAAAAAGGAGGCCGCACGGCCTCCTTCCTGAAAGTCTATAGAGCTCGAAACGGTCAGTCCGGTTGCTTGTTCTTGCGCCGCCGCATCAAACGCCCGGCAGCGAGACCGCCCGCACCCAGCCCGAAAAGGATCATGACGCCCGGTTCCGGAACAGGTGTTCCACCGGTTGAACCGCCAGGATGCCCGCCCGTTGATCCGCCAAAGCTCGAAGAACTGCTGCTGGACGAGCTGCTGGACGAAGAACTGCTGGAACTTGAAGAACTGCTCGATCCGCCAAAGCTGGATGAGCCACCGGTTGAAGTAGACACGCCGCCGGTGGAGGTTGAAACACCACCGGTTGAAGTTGATACTCCCCCCGTAGATGTCGAAACGCCGCCTGACGAAGTCGATATCGCACCCGAAGAGGTGGAGGTCGATCCGCCTGTCGATGTGCTGGAGAAATTGCCGCTCGAAGTCGATGTCGAACCTCCGGTCGAACCAGAAGTGGTTCCGCCGGTTGAGGTCGACGTTGAACCGCCGCTGGTTGAAGAACCACCAGACGATGTCGAAGTCGATCCGCCCGTGCTGGTCGAGCTGAAACTGCCAGAGCTGCCACCAAAACCTGATGATCCGCCTTTGCCTCCGCTAGAGCCACCGCGTTTTCCACCCTGCGATTGCGCGTCGCCAGACTGGATCGGATAAATGGCGTGCGCCGGAACGGCTGTTATAGCCAACGCTGATATTGTGCCAATCAATGCTGTACGAATAATTGTCATCTCATCCCTCACCTGCCCAATCCTCGTTATCCGAGCGGGCTTCTCCGTTTCAAACAGACCATCGACCGCGATCAGCAGGCAAATGGTTTAAAAACCGTTAATGCGAAAACGAGATTAATATTTTGTAAAAATAGATGGTTAACAAAGCCTTTTTTTAGATTGTCTCAGTTTGAACCAACTTCAGACTATCTCTTAACTATTATAGCGAGCCGACAGCCCTGCAGCACGCAGCGCATCATGCGCTTCGGATATACTGTGCTGTCCAAAATGGAAAATCGAGGCAGCGAGCACTGCATTGGCCCCGCCCTTGATCACGCCTTCGACCATATGATCCAGATTTCCGACCCCGCCGCTAGCCACCACCGGAATCGACACGGCATCGGCAATGGCCCTGGTTAGAGACAGATCATAGCCATCACGTGTACCATCACGATCCATGGAGGTGACGAGCAACTCCCCTGCCCCCAGCTCCGCCATGCGCACGGCGTGTTCCAGGGCGTCTATGCCGGTCGGCGTGCGTCCGCCATGGGTGAAGATTTCCCAGCGTCCTTCGTCAACCTGCCGGGCGTCTATTGAGGCCACCATGCACTGGCTTCCGAAACGGCCCGCGATGTCACTGACCACTTCGGGCCGCGAAACGGCCGCGCTGTTTACCGCAACCTTGTCGGCCCCGGCCATGAGCAACGCCCGGGCATCATCCGCCGTTCTTACACCGCCCCCCACTGTGACAGGCATGAAACAGACTTCGGCGGTCCGCCGCACCACATCGATAATTGTATCGCGCTTTTCATGGCTTGCGCCGATATCAAGAAAGCAAAGCTCATCCGCACCCGCGGCGTCATAGGCCCGCGCCTGCTCCACCGGATCGCCAGCGTCTTTGAGGTCAACGAAATTGACGCCTTTGACCACGCGGCCATCGGCTACATCGAGGCAAGGTATGACGCGGATACGGACGGTCATGTTTATCGGTTCGCCATAGCAATGGCCGTCGCAAGATCCAGCCGCCCGTCGTAGAGCGCCCGGCCGGTAATCACGCCCTCAATGCCATCCTGTGTAAACTGGCTGAGCATGTGAACATCATCGAGACCCTTTACCCCGCCACTTGCGATCACGGGAATATCGACTGAGCGAGCCAAATCGACAGTCGCTTCGATATTACATCCGGTCAGCATACCATCGCGGCCCACATCCGTGAACAAAAGAGACGCGACACCGGCGTCTTCAAAGCGCCGCGCCATATCTCTTACGCTGACTTCCGATACATCGGCCCAGCCTTCCGTGGCCACCATGCCGTCCCGTGCATCCACAGCAACCACGATGCCGCCTTCATATTCCTTCGCCATATCACGCACAAATTCCGGGTCTTTCAGCGCCGCCGTGCCAATGACCAACCGCGCCACACCCAGTTCGAACCAACGCTCAACGGTTTCTCTGTTCCTGATCCCACCGCCCAGTTGTACATAGCCGGGGAAGCTGCCGACAATCGCTTCAACCGCTTCTGCATTGCGTGGGGATCCGGCAAAGGCCCCGTCGAGGTCGACAACATGAATATGCTCGGCGCCTGCCTCCGCGAACAGACCGGCTTGTTCTGCAGGATTGTCACCATAGACGGTAGCGCGATCCATATCGCCTTCGGCCAGGCGCACAACTTCGCCGGATTTCAAATCAATGGCAGGAAAAACAATCATGGTTTCCACTCCAAAAAGCGTTTCAGGAAGGCCAGCCCATAGGCCTGGCTTTTCTCCGGATGAAATTGCACGCCGACAATATTGTCGCGGCCTATGGCTGAAACCAGCGTTCTGCCATGAAACGTCGTTGCGAAAATGTCGGCCGCGTCGGCCGCGTCAAAATGGTAGCCGTGAAGATAGTAAGCCTCTCCGGCTTCCAATAAATCATGACCCGCTGTCGGGGTCACATCATTCCAGCCCATATGCGGAATTTTGATGTCCGCAGAAGGCGCTTCAATCGCGTGCACAGTACCGCCGATCCAGCCGAGCCCCTG
Source organism: Parasphingorhabdus sp. (assembly GCF_059726685.1). Lineage (NCBI taxonomy): Bacteria > Pseudomonadati > Pseudomonadota > Alphaproteobacteria > Sphingomonadales > Sphingorhabdaceae > Parasphingorhabdus > Parasphingorhabdus sp. The sequence continues at coordinate 1,417,331 of NZ_AP041068.1, read as the reverse complement.
ATGTTCGCCAAATTCTATACCCTTGTCGGCGAGCAATTGCATGCCGACACAGATACCGAGAAATGGCGCGCCCTCTTGCCGGACCTGCTGCTCCATCGCCGCAATCATACCGTCAATACTTGCCAAGGCGTCGCGGCAAGCGCCAAACGCGCCCACTCCGGGTAGGACAATGCGATCCGCCGCAGCGACAACATCCGGATCAGCGGTCACGACAACTCCGGACGCGCCGGTCGCCATCAACGCGTTGTGCACACTGTGTAAGTTACCGGCGCCGAAATCGATAAGCGCTATGGTTTCAGCCACCAAGCTGGCCTTTTGTCGAAGGAATAGCGTCCCCTTTGCGCGGGTCGCGCTCAACCGCCTGGCGCATCGCGCGGGCAAAGCCCTTGAAAATACTCTCGGCAATATGATGATTATTCTCACCGTAAAGCAGCTCGATATGGAGTGTTATGCCGGCAGCATCGGCCACGCTGTGGAACCAGTGCTTGAACAGCTCCGTATCCATTTCGCCCAGCCGCTCCTGCGTAAATCTGGCTTTCCAGACCAGCCATGGACGACCGGAAATATCCAGTGCGACACGGCTCAACGTCTCGTCCATCGGAGAATAGGTGCTGCCGTAGCGCACGATTCCGGCCTTGTCGCCCAGCGCCTGACCAATGGCTTGTCCCACCGCAATGGCACTGTCTTCGGTCGTGTGGTGCTGATCGACATGCAGATCACCTTTGACCCTCAGCGTCAGATCGATCAGCGAATGACGCGAAAATTGCTCGATCATATGGTCGAGAAAACCGATGCCGGTCGACACGTCATATTCCCCGGTTCCATCCAGATTCAACTCGACGAAAATCTCGGTTTCCTTGGTGTTTCGCTCTATAGTCGCTGTTCTCATGGTTGATGCCTATAAAGGCTGGATTTGATCAGGCAAGAATTTCGCTGCAAAATCAGAAATATCACAGTTGATGAAAATTGTGCAAATCCCCTTGACCCTGCCCCGTGTTCGCGCCACCAAGTAGCTATGAACGACAGCGCCCCCGATAGTCTGATTCCATATGACGAAATTGTGCAGGAAGCCCTGCGGGCTGTGGTTGGCCGGGTGCTCGGTGAAGTAGAGACCAATGGCCTCCCCGGAGAACATCATTTTTACATCACGTTCAAGACCCGCGCACCAGGCGTTGATATCCCTGATCATCTGATCGCAAAATTCCCGGATGAAATGACCATAGTGCTGCAAAATCGCTATTGGGACCTGTCAGTCAGCGAAGACCGGTTCGAGGTGGGACTGAGCTTTAACCAGATTAGCTCCATGCTGCATATACCGTTCGCCGCGATTACCTCCTTTGTTGATCCAGCTGTAGATTTTGCCCTGCAATTTCAGGTAGATGAGGTCGAAGGTGATCTCGACAGCCATGAACCGGCACAAAATGACGGGGATCAGGAAACGGTCGAGACAGTCGAAGATGGTTCCAACGTTGTAACGGTGGATTTCGGCAAAAAGAAGTGATCGCCTGATGTCAGGTGCCCCTTCGAAAGCCACACGCACAGAAACCGATAGCATTGGCCCGATAGAAGTCCCTGAGGACGCCTATTGGGGCGCGCAGACGCAGCGCAGTATCGAGAATTTCCCATTCCCTCGCCATGAGCGTATGCCAATCCGCCTGATTCATGCTTTGGCAACCGTCAAAGAGGCCGCAGCGCGGGTAAATGGCATTCACGGACTCGACCCGGAAATTGCCGGTGCCATTGCAAAAGCCGCCGAAGAAGTGCGTTCCGGCGCTTTTGATACGCAATTTCCGCTCACCATCTGGCAAACCGGATCGGGTACCCAGACGAATATGAACGTCAACGAGGTCATCGCGGGCATCGCCAACGAAAGCCTGACCGGCACCCGCGGCGGTAAGGACCCTGTCCATCCCAACGACCATGTAAATCGCGGCCAGTCGTCGAACGACAGCTTCCCGACCGCCATGCATGTCGCGGCGGCGCGCGCACTGGAGGTCGAACTGTTTCCGGCGCTGGAACAATTGCATGACGCGCTAGCCCAAAAAGCGCAGGATTGGAAAACCATTGTCAAAATCGGGCGGACCCATTTGCAGGACGCGACACCGCTGACGCTGGGGCAGGAATTTTCCGGCTATGCCGCGCAGTTACTGGCTGCCCGCGACCGAATAGAAGCGGTCCTGCCGCGCCTCTATCAACTCGCACAGGGCGGTACCGCGGTAGGTACTGGTCTGAATGCACCAGAAAATTTTGGCGACCATATGGCGCGAGAAATTGCCAAGATTACCGGCCTGAAATTCACCTCAGCTCATAACAAATTTGCCGAACTGGCAGCGCATGATACGATGGTCGAGTTATCGGGTGCGCTGAATGTTCTCGCCGTTTCACTCACCAAAATCGCCAATGATATTCGCCTGCTCGGTTCCGGCCCGCGGTCCGGCCTTGGCGAACTCAGTCTGCCCGCCAATGAACCGGGCAGCTCCATCATGCCCGGCAAAGTCAATCCGACACAGTGCGAAATGCTGACCATGGTGGCCGCGCAGATTATCGGTAATCATCAGGCAGTGACGGTCGGCGCTATGCAGGGACATCTGGAACTAAACGTTTTCAAACCTATGATAGGCGCAAACGTCCTGCGATCGATTGAAATCGTATCCATCGGCATGTCGAGCTTTGCCACACGCTGCGTCGATGGACTGGACGCCAATGAGAAACGCATCGCCGAGCTTGTTGAAAACTCGCTGATGCTAGTCACAGCGCTGGCCCCGGTCATCGGCTATGACGACGCCTCCAAAATAGCGAAACATGCCCATGATACCGGAATGACCCTCCGCGCGGCGGCTCTGGACCTTGGGCTTGTTGACGGGAAAACCTATGATGCCCATGTTAAGGTTGAAAACATGATTGGTAACAGCTCAGGAGCATCCCATGGCGGTGCGTGAAATCGTCTCTGTTCTTATTGGCAATGAAGCTCGAAAGCGTGGCCAGGGGAGCGGCTTGCTCGGCTTTGGTGTAGGCGTACTGGCAGCGCGTATCGCGACCCGCTCCCTGCCCGGTGCGTTGCTCGTCGGCGGTGCTATGGTCGCCAAAGCGCTTTATGACCGGTCCAGGGAAACAGAAGAAGAGCTTCCGGCATCAGAACAGGTTATCGATATCGAAGGCACACCTGCTCCCACGGAGACTGCAAAACCAGAAGCCTAAGCCGCGCCCTGCCAGACCTTGATTGCTTCAACCGGAAAGGTCAGCATCAGCACGTTCAGTGTCAGATTGTCCCGAATCGCATAGAGCGCAAGCAGTTCAAAAATCACGGCGACGGTAACGGTGGCCACTACCGGCATCCGGCGGGCCGCGATGAAACCCAATGTCATCCAGCCGATATCCGCCATCGAGTTGACAATACTGTCTCCCGCATAGCCAAAAGCAAAAGTCGCCTCACGATAGCGATTGATGATAATCGGTGAGTTTTCAAGGATTTCCCAGAAACCTTCAATGAATATCGCGAGGCACAAGGCCAGACCGAGCCTTGCCGCCTCGGGTCGCTTGCGGAACAGCCAATAACCAAGACCATAGAACAGAAAACCATGAATGATATGGCTGAACGTGTACCAGTCCGAAAGATGTTGACTGTTTTCCGCCGACTGCACTGCCCCATGCCACAATTTCACATTGCCACACTCGCAAATCGGTGGGCGGTCCATAGCGAATAATATCACCAGAGTAAGAAGAACGAGGCCGCCAGCGGCCAACGCATGGTTGCGTGATATGATCGTCATATGCCCCCTCAAGCTTGCAAGCCTATGCAGCAGCATCGCCAGTAAAATGCAAGTCTGATTCAATCCATATTCGTGTAAACAGCTGGCCTCTTAGTTGAATTGCCTACTCTGCCGGTGCGACCTCAAAAGAGTCCACAGAAGCCATATGTGCATTTTTTGGCTGAGCCACGCTAACTTGATTTGTAGCGAAGCAGTAAATCTCAGAACTTGTATTTTGCCGACATCTGAACTTTCTGCAAATTGCCCGAAGCGCCATCTTCGATCCGCCGTTTGGCGTACATATATTCGATGCCGATATCGAGCGGTGCTACGGGAGAGTAGACCAGATTGCCAAAAACGTTCCAGCTTTCATCGGTGACAAGACCTGTCGTCAGCAAGACCGGGTTGTCTGCTTTGAAGTAGGAACCGGAGAGAGTGGAGCGCCACTTGTCGTTCCAGAAATGGCGATAGGCAGCAAAACCGGAATGGGTTGCGATAGGCGTTAGCGAACCGTCTGCGCGCACGGCCGCGTCATTGACTATGTTAAGCCCGATATAGCGGCCCAACCCCTCTCCGGCTGTTGCCATGAATTTGAAATCATCACGCTCGCCGACGTTTAACTTACCGGACAGGCTGATGCCATATCCAAAGCTGCTGTCATTGATCAGACCAAAATCATCCTCGTTAACACGCAGCACACGGCCGATCGCAGCAGCCGTCAGATGGCCAAACTCGCCTTTGTGATTATAGCGCACCACGATATCCGGCAGGCTGTCATCACCCGCGACAATCCGGGCGCCAGTCGGTGTTGTAATCGTGGTTTCGGGCTGTTCGAGAGCGATCTGGAGACCGCCATTTGTATAGCGTATCATAGGCTGCCGGTCGAAAACGGTGCCCGGCGTGGGGCCAATAAAGTCCATCGCTTCCGGCAAGGCGCTGACATCCTGAAAAGTCGACCAGGTTTGGCCGAAGAGCCAGTTATCAAAGGTTATATAGGCCTGTCGAACACGCGGAGCGAAGCTGTTGGATACGCGTTCGTTTCCGCCAGCCGTGACCATGAAATCCAGCTCGATATGGGAACCGATCTTGTGATCATCCCCGACGTCGGTCTCCGTTATCAGGAAAAAACGGGTCTGACGTGCGCTGAAATCGGTGTCAAAGCCAGAAGCTTCGCCGCCAACCGGGATTGCTCCGGGAATCAGAAAATCTCTTGCGATGCTGCCCGATGGCACTTGGCCGCCGCTGGTCCGCTCCGTAATCACATCCAGCTTCACATAGCCACCATAAGTTACCCTTGTTTTGCCAACGTTAAAGCCATTGGCATCGTCGGATTGCTCGGCGACTTTCTGCGTAACCGCGGCCTGCTCAGCAATCTTGCTTTCCACCGCCGTCGTCCGTTCGGCCAGCGCTCTCGTCTCGTCAATGGCTTGCCTTGCCTGCTCGGCCGCAGCGACATCGCTGGCAGAGCCGGCCTGTTCCTTTGCGTCCATTCGTTCAATCAGCCCCGTAACCAAAGCCTCCAGTCGGTCCAGCCTGGCATCCACATCGCTATTTTGCGCCCATGCAGGAGAAGCGCTCAATATCGTCGCAGATAATAACATCCCCCTGATGACATTCTTTCCAGCTTGCGCCATGATCCATCCTCTCTGTTATTTTGATTGAGGATGTCAGGCGATCAGGGAGAAGAAAATTAGCCAATGGTCTATACGACCAATGTCGCATTCAATACGGATAGCTATTTCGAATATAATCGCGTGGAAAACCATATAAGCGGGAGGACGATGATGTCAGACAGTTTGGAAGCAACAAAGGATGAGCCTGAAATCATTGCTTCTCCGCGGCAGGATGCCGAGACCCATTGTACAGCCGCAGAATATGATCACCTGTACGCCCAGAGTCTCTCTGATCCAGACACTTTTTGGTCCAAGCAGTCCGAACGTCTGGACTGGATGCAGTCCCCCGCGAAGATAGCAAACTGGTCTTATGATCCTGTCGATATCAAGTGGTTTGAAGACGGGGTTCTCAACATCTGCCACAATGCGGTGGACCGGCATGTAGCAGCCGGCCGGGGAGATGTAACAGCCTTGATCTTTGAACCGGATGATCCTGCCGGGGCTGGCCGGACGCTGAGCTATGCCGAACTGCTGGCTGAAGTCATTCGCATGGCAGGCGCGCTCAAAAAACTAGGCGTGAAAAAAGGCGACCGGGTAACCATCTACATGCCGATGATCGTCGAAGGCGCGGTAGCCATACTGGCCTGCGCGCGCATTGGTGCAATCCATTCGGTGGTATTTGGCGGCTTCTCTCCCGATGCGCTGGCCGGGCGAATTGAAGATTGTCAGAGCAAGTTTGTCGTTTGCGCTGATGCCGGGCTACGCGGCGGCAAGCCGGTGCCTCTGAAAAGCAATGTTGATGCTGCGCTGGAGAAGGACGGTGCGGATGTAGATGCGGTGCTGGTCATAAATCATACCGGCAGCGATATCGCGATGGCCGAGGGCCGCGACCACTGGTATCATGAATTGGTTGCTGATATACCATCAGACTGCCCGTGCGAACCGATGAATGCGGAAGATCCTCTGTTCATTCTTTATACGTCCGGCTCGACCGGAAAACCCAAAGGCGTGCTCCATACTACCGGCGGCTATGCCGTATGGGTGGCCACTACCTTCCACTATGTCTTTGACTATAAACCGGGCGAGGTCTTCTGGTGTTCTGCGGATATCGGCTGGGTCACGGGACATAGCTATATCGTTTACGGACCGCTGATCAATGGCGCGACCGAGGTCATGTTTGAAGGCGTGCCCAACTATCCCGACCACGGCCGTTTCTGGGAAGTGGTCGCCAAGCACAAGGTCAATATCTTCTACACCGCACCGACAGCCATCCGCGCGCTGATGCGCGAAGGCGATGGACCGGTTGAAGCCCATGACCGTTCTTCCATTCGCCTGCTGGGCACAGTTGGAGAGCCGATTAATCCGGAAGCGTGGCGCTGGTATTATGATGTGGTGGGTGAAGCCAAATCACCGATTATCGATACCTGGTGGCAAACCGAAACCGGCGGTGTGATGATCACCACCCTGCCCGGTGCCCATGGGATGAAGCCCGGTAGTGCCGGCAAGCCCTTCTTCGGCATCAAGCCACAGCTGGTCGACAATGAAGGCGCTGTACTGGATGGCGCCACAGATGGAAACTTGTGCATTACCGCCAGCTGGCCGGGTCAGGCGCGCAGCGTCTATGGTGATCACGAACGCTTCATTCAAACCTATTTCGCAACCTATAAGGGTAAATATTTCACAGGTGACGGCTGCCGCCGCGACGCAGACGAATATTACTGGATTACCGGCCGGGTCGATGATGTGATCAATGTCTCCGGCCACCGTATGGGCACAGCCGAAGTCGAAAGCGCGCTGGTTTCTCACCCCAAGGTCGCCGAGGCAGCCGTGGTCGGCTATCCCCACGATATCAAGGGTCAGGGCATTTACTGCTATGTTACGCTGAATGCCGGTGAGGAAGCGGATGATGCCTTCACCGCCGAACTCAGGAACCATGTGCGTACCGAGATCGGCCCCATTGCGACCCCCGATCATCTCCACTTCACTCCGGGTCTTCCCAAGACACGCTCTGGCAAAATCATGCGCCGCATCTTGCGCAAGATAGCAGAAAACGACTTCGGCACACTTGGCGACACCTCGACACTTGCCGATCCTTCGGTCGTCGACACACTTATCGAAGGCAGGATGAACAGATAGGCTATGGCCCGCATCATTATCGCTGATGATCACCCCCTCTTCAGGGGCGCGCTCTGTCAGGCGGTGCTGAAATTGTGGCCGCAAGCTGAACTGGTGGAAGCGGAAACCGTGGCCGCGGCCCGCGATGCGGTGAATGCAGAACCCGCCGACCTGCTTCTGCTCGATCTGCATATGGAAGATAGCGACGGACTGACCGCCCTGCTGGATTTCCGCCACGATTTTCCTGCGCTTCCTGTCGTCGTGGTGTCGGCCAGCGAAGAAAGCCGTGTTGTCCGTGCCTGCCAAAGCCTGGGGGCATCGGGTTTCATCCCCAAATCTGTTGATCTGGATGTCATGCGCGAAGCCCTCGCCCAAATCAGGGATGGCGATGTCTGGTTTGATGCGGACGTTATCGACAATGACGACGACGCCATATTGTTCGAGAAGTTGGCCAGCCTGACCCCGGCACAAAGGCGAATTTTGAATCTGGTCAGTGAAGGGATGCTGAACAAGCAAATTGCCTATCAGATGGACATTAGCGAGGCGACGGTGAAGGCCCATATCACGGCGATTTTCAGAAAGCTGGACGTGGTCAACCGGACACAGGCCGTGCTCGTCGCTAAACAGCTCGATGTGGAGCTGCCCGAAGTAAAATCGGTCTGACCTAGGCTTTTCTTAACAACTGGCTGACCAGCGCGCGGAGCGCCGCTGGCGGAGCGGGCTTGATCAGGCGTTCCACATTCAACGTGTCTGCTGCCTGACTGGTGCGATCAGTATCTTCCGCCGTTACCAAAATGCCCGGCGGACGCTGTTGCCATTTGTCGATCAGCTTTTCGAACAATCGGTCGCCGGTCCAGCCGCCATCCAGCTGATAGTCGAAAATCACCAAGTCAGGCGGCTGGTCGAAAGCCTGAAGGGCTTCGTCCGGTCCCAGAGCCGTTTTGATGTCACAACCCCAGCGCTCCAGTAATGCAGATAGCGCATCCAGCGCATCCTGATCATTATCGATATAGAGCACGGTCCTGCCAGCAAGTTCCGAAGTATTCGACTTTCCACTTTTAACCGGCTTGCTGACACCGGATTGCGGCTCAATCTGACGGACGCGCAGAGAAAATCTGCTGCCTTGGCCCGGTGTGGATTCAACCGCGATGGCGGTATCAAGCAAAACGGCAATACGTTGAGAGATGGACAGCCCCAGGCCCGCCCCTTCCCGCTTGATATGCGATCCTACTTGCTGAAACTCTTCGAAAATCTTTTCGTGCTGTGCTTCCTCGATCCCCACTCCCGTATCTGTCACACGAATACTGACAGCATCGGGCTCTGCTTTTGCCTCAAGGGATACAGAGCCATTTGCAGTATAGCGCACGGCGTTGGAGACAAGATTCTGGAGGATGCTGAGCAGTAGATTGCGATCCGTTTCAACCCAAAGATCGGTGTCATCCACATGCAGCGTCAGACCCTTTTCTTTTGCCGCACGGTTAAATTCCGAACGCAGGTCATCAAATAACGGGCCCAGAGAAAATCTGGATATTTTCGGTTGCAGGCCGCCACCATCCAGCCGGGAGATGTCGAGCAAAGCGCGAAGCAAACGGTCCGCCATCTCGATCGACCGATCAATATCATGCGCCAGTTTTTTGGCCCTGGGCTGCTGCGTGCCGATTTCCTCGTCGAGCGCGGAGGTAAACAGTCTGGCTGCGTTCAGCGGCTGCACAAGATCATGGCTGGCGGCTGCCAGAAAACGGGTTTTGGACCGGGTTGCCTTTTCCAGCGCGCTATTGGCATCGGTCAGCTGTTTGGTGCGTTCCTCAACCTTGGCCTCCAGCGCCTGTTCTGACCGTCTGTCGGCAGTGATATCGGTGTAGCTCGTGACATAGCCGCCGGTCGGTGTGGGATTGCCCGATATCCGCAATATCCGGCCATCCGCCTGCTCGCGCTCTTGGGCATGTTTTCGGCCTGCGCGCATATGGTCGAGCCTTTTGGCTACCGCCAGAGAAACCTGATCAGGCTCCACGCCATTGCGGCGTAAATTATACCCGATCAGGTCAGATATAGGCCGACCAATAGTAACCAGATCATTTGGCAGCGAAAACATGTCGACATAGCGGCTGTTCCAGGCAACCAGCTGCATGTCATTGTCCACGACTGCGACACCCTGATCAATATTCTCAATCGCTGTTTGTAGCAGTTCTCCGCTAAATTGCAGGCGCTGAGAGGTTTCGTCAAACATCGCCACCACCTGTTCCAGCGGTATCGGATCGCCCTCCATAGTCGAACCGATAATCGCCCGGGCCGACGAGGCACCGAGTACGCCGGAAAGCTGCCGCTCGACCATTTCAATCAGGCTGTTATCGGCTGGGTCCAAATCAGAGTAAGTCCGGTCCATCTGATGCCCCAGATGCTGCATGGCCGTACGGCTGCGCTCATCGCCGACAAACTGACGGAGTAGCAAGCGGTAATCCGCAACGCGCATTTTCTCCGGCGGTCGGCTGCCATCTGCGGACCGATATTCCATCGTTACGAAAGCGGCCGACTGCGCTTTGTCGATGATATTCGTCTGGCTGTTGAGCGAGAACAGGATGTAAGCGGCAATGTTGAGGGCCAGACTGATAATGACCGCCGACACCAGCCTGTCCTCGGCAATCTGAATGATTGGACTGGCATCCAGATAGGTCGGAACAATCAGCAAAGCCAGCCACGCGGCAAAACCCAGTATCAGCCCGGCTATCATCCCGGTCCGGTTACCCTGTTTCCAGAACAATCCGCCAATCAATCCGGGGGCAAATTGCGAAACCGCAGCAAAGGAAACAGTGCCCAGTCCGGCGAGAGTCGAGGCGCTGCTGATCGTGCGGTAATAGAGATAGGCAAAAAACAGCAGCCCGATGATGGTCAGCCGGCGGATCCACAATAATGACTGGCCAAGCGCCGCATGATTGGTCTTGCGGCGATAGAAAAGCGGGACAATCAGGTCATTGGTAATCATGCCTGATAGCGCGACAGTTGTCACAATCACCATGCCGGTCGCGGCCGAAAAACCACCGATAAACACAAATATGGCGAGCCAGTCAGCACCGGTGCTGAGCGGCAGCGCCAGCATCAGCATATCCGGGCTTGTCTGACCGCCGGACAGGAGCGATGTGCCGGCTACGGTGATCGGGAAAACCACCAGAGCGATCAGGACAAGATAGGCCGGAAATACGCAGCGCATCAAACGATCCGGCCTGTCCTTCTGTGCTTCGACAATGGTCATGTGAAACTGTCGCGGCAAGCACAGCGCAGCGCAGGCGGAGATCAGGGTCAGGACAACAAAACGGTTGTCGAATTGATCGGCGTGGAAAATCTGATTAAAACCGCTCGATGCGCCGGTTTGAACGGTATCTTTCCCGGCGAACAGAAACAATGCAAACAGCGCGACTGCTAACAGCGCCAGCATCTTCACGATCGCTTCGACAGCGATGGTCAAAACCATCCCGCGATTATGCTGCGTCAGATCAATCTGGCGCGCGCCGAATAATATGGAGAATAGCGCCATTATGGCTGCGACACCGAGCACAACATCGTCCGGATTTACCGCTGCGCCAATATCGGGTGACAACGCAAACAGGGTCTGGCCGACAGATTTCAGCTGCAACGCCACATAGGGCAAAAGACCCACGGTTGCGATGATCGTAACCAGCGCAGCCACGGCCCCGCTTTTCCCGTAACGCGTGGAGAGAAAGTCGGCGATCGATGTGCTGTGATGCGATTTGCCGAGCTGCAATGTCCGGGCGACAATGCCGTAGCCCAGCGTGAATAACAGTATCGGACCGAGATAGATGGGAAAAAAATGCCATCCACTGGACAAGGCCGTTCCGACCGCGCCGTAAAATGTCCAGCTGGTGCAATAGACCGCCAGCGACAATCCATAGATCCAGGATTTTGCGCGCGGCCCAAGAGAGAGACGTCCGCCATCGCCCTTTAACGCCAGCCAGAAAAGGCCGACGGAATAGAGCACCGAAACGGCCAGCGCGATCCACAAGATCATAATTCTCTCCTGCGCCGCTTAAAGCAAATAAAAAGGGCGACGCCAAGCGCCGCCCTTTTCCTCTCGGGAGGGGAGAATATCACCAGAGAGTATCAATGCGCTGCCGCATCTCCGGCTCCGCGCGGAACGCGGATCGAGTCGATCAGCTTGCGCACTTCAACAGGCGGTGAATCCGTCATTTTCGACACGGCTATCGCAATGATGAAGTTGAGGATCATCCCGACCACACCAATACCTTCCGGCGAGATGCCGAACAGCCAGTTGGCCGCGATATTGGCATCGGGCGCGACCAGCTTGAAGTAAGCGATGTAGCTGAAGGTGAACACCAGTCCCGTCACCATGCCGGCTATAGCCCCTTCCTTGTTCATCGACTTGGAGAAGATGCCCATGAAGATAGCAGGGAACAAGGACGCGGCTGCCAGACCGAAGGCAAAGGCAACCACCTGCGCCACCCATCCCGGAGGATAGATGCCGAGATAGCCCGCCACGACAATCGCCGCTGTCGCCGCTATCCTTGCTGCCAGTAACTCACCTTTTTCCGTGATTTGCGGACGGAAGGTACTCTTCAGCAAGTCATGGCTGATTGATGACGAGATCACCAGCAGCAGACCCGCCGCCGTGGACAGCGCAGCCGCCAGACCACCAGCCGCCACCAGAGCAATCACCCAGCCGGGCAGATTGGCAATTTCCGGATTGGCGAGCACCATGATGTCGCGATCAACATAGACTTCATTTTCGCTGTCTGGATTGATCGTATTGGCAATCAACCGCTCACCACTTGCACCGGTTTCACCGGTGAACTCGGGGCTTCCGGCAAAGGCATTGCCAGAGCGATATTCCATCTTGCCGTCGCTATTTTTATCGGTCCAGGCAATCAGGTCGTTGCTTTCCCAGTTTTTGAACCAGGCGGGCGCCTTGGCATATTCTGTCTGGTCAACCGTTTCGATAAAGTTGATCCGGGCAAAAGCGCCAACTGCAGGAGCCGTGGTGTAGAGCAAGGCGATGAAGATCAGCGCCCAGCCTGCCGACTTGCGGGCATCCGAAGCCTTGGGCACGGTGAAGAAGCGCACGATCACATGCGGTAATCCTGCCGTGCCGACCATCAGCGCCGCCGTAATACAGAACACGTCGATCATCGATTTCGACCCGTCCGTATAGGCGCCAAAGCCCATGTCCTGCAGCACCAGATCCAGTTTCTGCAAGACATATAAGCCCGACCCGTCATTGACGGTGGACCCCAGCCCCAGCTGCGGGATTGGATTGCCGGTAACCAGGAAGCTGATGAAGAAAGCTGGCACCATATAAGCGAAGATCAGCACGCAATATTGCGCGACCTGCGTATAGGTAATGCCCTTCATCCCGCCCAGCACGGCGTAGAAGAAAACAATTGCCATACCGATGATCACGCCCATGGTGATCGGCACATCAAGGAAGCGGGAAAAGACGATGCCGACCCCGCGCATCTGCCCGGCAATATAGGTGAAGCTGATGAAAATCAGACAGATCACCGCCACCACGCGTGCGGCTTTGGAATAGTAGCGCGTGCCGATAAAGTCCGGCACCGTAAACTGCCCAAATTTGCGCAAATAGGGTGCGAGCAGAAGCGCCAGCAACACATAGCCGCCGGTCCAGCCCATCAGATAGACCGAGCCGTCATAGCCGGAAAAGGCAATGATACCCGCCATCGAGATGAAACTTGCCGCCGACATCCAGTCGGCTGCGGTTGCCATGCCGTTGACGACCGGATTGACCCCGCCGCCAGCCACGTAAAATTCCTTCGTCGATCCGGCCCGCGACCATATCGCGATGCCGATATAGAGCGAGAAGGAAAGACCGACGAAAATATAGATGAGTGTTTGCGTATCCATGTCAGCCTCCCTCAGTCATCAAGATCATATTTGCGTTCGATCCTTTTCATCTTCCACGTGTAGTAGAAGATCAGCAGAACGAAGACGTAGATGGAGCCCTGTTGGGCAAACCAGAAACCGAGCGGATAACCGCCCAGCGAAAACTGATCGAGGAAATCACGGAACAGGATGCCCGCGCCAAAAGACACAACGAACCAGATCGCCATCAATGTCCAGAGCAGCCGGATATTTTCTGACCAATAGGCCTTTTCATTGGAGTTTGTTTCAGTCTCTGTTTCCGGCCCGCCGACATTAGTGCCGTCATTCGGTTCCAGGACCGATGGATCATTGTCAGTCATTATATCCTCCCCTTGCATATTTCATATCATGACCGGTTTCTGGCCATTATCAATAAGGCTAGAGGAGATGGAGAGTTTTGATAGAGAGACTTTGGTCTAATATGGGGGTCCAATAAACCCGGATATGCCTTTCAGCCGCGCATAAGTACATCTTCTAACAACAGATTTTCCGTCCGTCGCCGCGCGCACTGGGCCAGAAACAGCTCGGCGCAGGCCAACGCGTCTGTCAGGCCATCATGCGCCCGGTAATAAGGCAGGCCATATTGCGCTCGCAATTTACCCAATCTCAGGCCATCTGCCGTCCGTTCTCTCGGAAACCACCGCTCCTCCAGCTGCATGGTGCAGATGAAGCGACCGACAAAAGGCACGCCGAAACAGCGCAGGCAGGCGGCATTCAGAAAAGAATGCTCGATAAATGCCGCATGGGCAAGGATCGCTGCTCCTTTAAGATCAGCCAGCAGCGCCAGCAACACATCCTGCTCCGACTGCCCTTCGGCCGCTGCATCGTCCGTAATCCGATGAATGATCACGGCTGATCCCTGAAGCCTGCTTTCCGCACGGATACGCAGCCGCCGGGCACTGTTCAATTTCACAGCGCCGCCCTCAACGGCAACCCATCCCGCTTCGAGTAGCTGGGCATCTTCCTCCAGCCCGTCGCTTTCAAAATCGAGCGCGATCAACGGCGCGTCGTTCAGCAACTGATCGGCCTGTACAGGGGCGCTGTAATAGTCCGCCATCGGGGTCGACTGCGCCGCTTCCTTGGCGCGGTCCCAATGCGCCGCAAAGCGTTTCTCCTGAAACCAGTTTTGCCAGCCGAGTTTCACTGGATGTTGCCAGCATATTTGCGGCTGACAATATCCAAATGATCGCGGATCACGCGAAACGCGTCCTTGAGATGCTCTCGCTCAAATCGGGACAACAGTGCGGGAGAAAGATTGTTGGTGGGCGCCTCGCCCCGTTTTATCTGTCCGGACTGATGGCGAAACCGGACGCTGCGGATAAACTCGAAAGAGTCGACAATATCCGAAACCGCTTCGTCGCTGATTTCACCAAGCTCGGCTGTCTTCTTAAGGCGCTCTTCGCTATTCACTTCGCTCAATCCTAGTGCCAGCGCATAGACCCGGGCAATGTCAACCACCGGCGCAATCGCCTGATGCTTCAAATCCAGCACATCGCCCTCTTTTTCGTCATGCTGCAGCAGGAAATTGCGGAAAAAACCAAGTGGAACCTTGGTATGCGCTGCTGCCCTTGCAATGAACGACAGGAATATCCTGTTGGCGCTGCTCCACGCAAAAATGTGCTCGCGCAAGCTATCCACTAGTATTTCCTCACCCGCCACAGGTCGCATGTCGAAGAAGATGGTGGTGTTAAGCACATTTTCCGGATCAGGATTGTCAATCCAGCCACGGTAACGCTCTTTCCAGACCGCTAAGGGCTGTCTCCACTTGTCATTGGTCGCCATGATATCGCCGGGGCAATAGATATAGCCAGCACTGTTCAGACCATCACACAGGAAGGTCGCAAGCCTCTCAAAATAAGCGCCATGGGTCTGCGCATCATAACTGTCATCCAGGATAAATCCGTTATCCTGATCCGACCCGCCGGCCTGTTCCTGTCTCGCCAGCGAACCGAATACCACCAGCGCATAGGGAACCGGCGGTGGTCCTAACTGCTCCTCGCCCAGTTTCAGCAATTGGCGATGGGTTGCCTCACCGATATTGGAAACGAAACGCGCGACATGATCGGCATCGACGCCTGATTCAATCAGATGCGCCAATACCCCTTCCACACGCCGTGCCGCTCTCGCCACCGCCGCGGCATCACCGGCAGCCTTGATCTCAGCCACCACCTGCAGCGCGTTCATGCCGAACCGGTTGAGCAAATCGCTGGAGCTGACAACGCCGACAATCTCGTCGCTCTCGTTTACGATCGGAAGGTGATGGATGTTATGCTGTGACATGACCAGCATCGCGGACAACAAATCGTCATCAAGCGACATCGTGATCGGATCCGGCGTCATCACCCGAGACACAGGCTTGTCGAGCGGCACATCCTGTCCCAGCACCCGGCGGCGCAAATCCTTGTCGGTGATGATCCCCACCAACCTGCCCTTTTCGGTCAGCGGCAGGGTGGACACATCGGCGCGGGCCATCAGCTTCGCCGCATCGCTGATGCTATCGTCCGGACCAGCCGTAACCACCTCATTCCGGCGCATAAGGCTGCCCAGCTTGACGGCGATCATCGCGGCTTCGCCATGCCCTGTTTCAGATCGCCGCAAGCCTTCAACGGCCAGGCGCAAGCGTTCGGCCTCATCTTTGGCGAAAAAACCCCTCAGCGTTTCATGGCTATCAAGCAATGCCAGAAAATCCGGCTTGGGAAGCTGGTAGATCAGGCTGTCTTCATGCGCGATCACCTGATTGCGCGTGCGTTCGTGGTGGAGCAACGAGGGATAGCCGAAGACGCCGCCCTCCCCCAGCCGGTGGTTCAGCTCCGTGCCGCCCAACCGCAATTCCACTGCCCCTGACCGGACAATGCCGAGCGCGTGATTTTCCTTGCCCGCATCTATAATCATTGCCTCTCGCGGGAAATAGCGGACCTCGATCCTCCGCGCGAGTGCGCTGATTACATCTGCCGAAAGTGCATCAAACGGTGCATGCTGACCCAGAAATGCAATGACCTCGTCAATTTCCACGGAGACCTCCTCTCCTCATTTTGCACTACATCAGCGCAATAAGCCATTGGCCAAAGGTATGACGAGGATCGATAGTATAAAGAACTTCCGCTGACGCGCCTATTGTGGACATCGGCGTCATAACCGCAATGTCCCGAAGGCGGACATTAGCTTAAACCACATCGCAAGTCTGACATCAGGTAAATAGAGAATTCTGGGTTCCTGCTTCAGATTACCGGAAGGCGTATCTCTTGGGGCTAACGCTTAGCGCCGCATCCGGCCTGCGCAGCTCTGGCCTTGATTGATGCCATATTCTGGTCAGCCTCTCCAATTAATGCCTTAAGTGACGCTGCACCTGCTGCCTTGATTGAACCTCGATTTTTTGGTTCCTTGCTTTCCAGAGAGAGTATGCCGAGCCATGACTTGAGATATCCAACCTCCAACTCAAGTAGATCCATGCTACTGCAGAATAGCTTGCCTCTTCCAGTACGGCGATTTGCTTTTTCGATGCTGGTCCTAATGGATGGAAATTTCTTCACCACCTGTTGCTTCGTATCAGCGCAACAGCTGATTCCGCCAGCCATCCGGTTATAGGATGCTTCAAGTCGACCGATCTCCATTGCCAATCCATTGAACCAGCTGGAGAGGCCTGATCGCTGAGTAGCCGGGCGGCGCTGATTGGCCTGAGCGATCTGTTTGCGCCCTTCCGTCGGGAACAGCTTTGCTATGTATGTTCCCGCAATCTCGGAACCACCTCGTCGGGCAATTTTGAACATTTGGAGCGGTTGGCCTGTCAAATAAGGGTTGCGGGCATGATTTACCCTGCCGTTTTGGAAGGCCAAGCGTGGATTTTTCGGATTGAGCGCGAAGGCACGGCTACAATAAACATGGGCGGTATCATGGGCGACATCGGCATCCGAAGCGACACCCGGAACATTGTCTGGCTTCATGGGATCGGAAGGATGGGCCGCATATTTATCACAGCCAGCAATTGCTTCCTCTGACGTCAGCGATTGCCAGTCTGGCAGATCACGGCTTTGCGCCAATGCAGGGCCAGAAAGGCAATAGGCCATTGAAGCGGTGAATATGGCTCTTGATCGAAAATTTCGCATCCTTGTAACCTCGCTGCTTGTAATGTCCCAAGTATCTAAAATTACTCAAAAAAAAATCATAACTCAACCGCTCTCCTTGCCGCTCAGTGTATGATACGAAACTAAATCAAATATGACGGACTATTAAGGTTCTGATTCTCGGAGTCGCCATTCGGATCAGGTGTATGCCAGACTATACCGCTTACCATAGTCTGGCTCACCATTGTCTCCTCCTTGAGCGACCAGACAACAATGGTGATCTATTTCGGCACGACCCGCAAAATTTTGCTGTTGAGACCGCTTTGATCTTCGGTGAGCAAATAAAGATGACCGTCCGGCCCGGTGCGAACATCGCGGAAGCGTGCATTTAGCTCTCCGAACAGCTCCTGCTGCTTCCCGAGAGTTCCATCCGCATTCATCTCGACATGACGAACATGTTTGAGCGCCAATGCAGAGAGGAACAGGTCGCCCTGCCAATCGGGAAAAGCCTCGCCTGCATATTGCGCAAAACCGGAAGGCGCGATGGAGGGCGTGAAATGTACCAGCGGCTGCTCTGTCCCCTCCAGCGCTTCAAACGGCGATACCCGGCCGCCGGAATAGTCAAGCGCATAGGTGACCGTGGGCCAGCCGTAATTGGCGCCGCGTTTAATCTCGTTAATTTCATCACCGCCAGCCGGGCCATGCTCATTCTCAAGGACACGGCCATCGCTGCCGACAATAATGCCTTGCGGATTGCGGTGACCATAGGACCATATTTCGGCCCTTGCGCCCGGCTTGCCGACAAAGGGATTATCTTCCGGCACCGACCCATCGTCATTAAGGCGGACGATTTTGCCGAAATGATTATCCAGATTTTGCGCCTCTTCACGGAAATGAAAGGCGTCCCCGATCGGCATCAGCAGCGTGCCATCGGGTTGAAAAGCGATGCGAGCACCATAATGATTGCCCTGTATCCGGGCAGGCGCAGCGGCGAAAAGCTGTTTGCCATTGGCAAGCTTTGGCACAGCACCATCATCTGCAAGTTCAAACCGCATCAATAGCAAGGTGTTTTCATCATCACCCTGTTTTGCCGCGTAGGAAATATAGACAAACCGGTTGGTTTCAAATTGCGGATGCAAAACAACGTCAAACAGACCGGCCTGCATGCCATCGCCGAAATGGACCTTGGGGAATTTCTCACCAAGATTAAAGTCATAGGCTGTCTGCTTCTTTCCGTCTTTGCCAATGTGCAGGAGCTTTCCGGTCCGCTCGGTCACCAGCATGTCGCCGTCCGGCAGGAATGCCAGCGACCATGGATGATCCAGACCATCGGCAACGGTTTCGAACCGGTAATTGACCGGCGCGGCATCCACCCGCCCTGCAAGCTGGCTGGTTTTCTCACCCGATGTCGAAGCCCCCTGATTGGAACAGGATGCGACCACCAGACCCATGGCCAGAAGGTAAAGAGCATTGCGCATAGAAAAGTCCCCCAAGAGATATTCGCAATCTATCAAATATCATATCGCGTTTGTCCACTGTCTTCATTGGACTTGATCGGGTTACAAAAGCGGCTAGACTTTACCCGAAACAGGAGGACTGGAAATGGCGGCAACAATCAGGTTTTTGCTCGGACTGCTCGGCGGCGGCATCGCGGCCTATCTGCTGGCATCCATCCTGAACTCGCAGTTTGTCATGAATGCCCATGATGTCCCGATCAGCTTTGGTGACCGTTTCAACATGACGATGTTCGATATCTCGAACATGGGACTATATCTGGTGATCATTCTCGCTGCTTTTCTGATCGCGTTCCTGATCGCCGCGATTCTGAAACGCTTTTTGCCGAAACTGTCAAACATCGCCTATCCAATAGCCGGAGCCGCAGCGATAGGAACGGCGCTTGGACTCATGTATATCATGTTCCAGACTGTACCCATTAGCGGCGCCCGCTCCACGCTCGGCTTTATCTCGCAAGTTGTCGCCGGGGCATTTGGCGGCTGGGTTTTCGGAAAAATCATTTTGCGCGGCAAGGCAAAACGCTCTTACGGATGATGATTGCCATTGCCACAATGGCACCATAGCACACGTAAAAGAAAAGCCCCGCCGACTTGAGGAGCCGAGCGGGGCGTTGGAACAGTGGGTCGCATTTGCCGTTCCAAGCATGTCTTTAGCGCAACGCACATCATCTGCATTGTACGAAATAGACTCTTCGACCAGATTTGTTCAAAATCGCAGTTTGGAAACACTATCCGAAACATTGCCAAGGCGGGCTTTGAAAACATGATACCAATTGTGTAGGTCCGATTTGACCGACATATATCAGGTTCTTCAGAGGAGAATATCAGCCATGTTGAAAGGACATTGCAATTGCGGTGCGGTATCTTTTGAGATCGCTATAGACCTCAAAGACATTTATGTCTGCCACTGCTCAATTTGCCGCAGATGGTCGGGAAATAACGGCGTTGCGGTTTCCATTGTTCCGAAAGACCGGTTCAGATGGTCGTCCGGACAGGAAAAGGTCGCAAGCTGGAAAAAACCGGATGCCGACTGGGAAAGCTGGTTCTGCCGGAATTGCGGATCAGCATTGCCCGGAAGCAATGACGAAATGAATATGTTTGTTCCCGTGGGTTTGCTGTCGGAAGATGCAAAAAACCTGGAAGTTTCCCATCATATATGGGTGGACTCGAAAGCCGCTTGGGACACGATTTGCGACAATGGCAAACAACATAAAAGGGAATTTCAGGGCTAGCATGTTAACTTATATGAAATCCCTGCCTAAACTGCTCCAATGACAGCGCTCTATGATCAAATCGGCAAAGGCTATGCCCGGCGTCGTCAGCCGGACCCGCGGATTGCCAAGACCATCCATGATGCGTTGGGCAGTGCGCAATCGGTTTTGAATGTCGGAGCCGGAACCGGGTCCTATGAACCAACCGACAGGCAAATCACCGCGCTGGAGCCTTCCGCCGAAATGATCCGCCAACGCCCACCAGAGGCGGCAAAGGCGTATCAGGGCGTTGCTGAAAATCTCCCTTTTGCGGACCGACAGTTTGACGCAGCAATGGCTGTCCTGACCGTCCACCACTGGACGGATTTTGACGCCGGGTTGCGCGAGATGCGCCGCGTTGCCAAAGACCGGGTGGTGATACTGACCTTCGATCCAGAATCCGACTATTTCTGGCTAGCGGACTATATACCGGAGATCATTGCTCTCGATCAGCCGATCATGCCGAAGCTTGGCGCCTTTGAAAAGACTCTGGGCGAGACGAAGGTAGAGGCTGTCGCGATCCCCCACGACTGCACAGATGGTTTTCTGGGCGCCTATTGGCGGCGACCGCAAGCCTATCTCGATAAAGCTGTTCGGTCCGCCATATCGACCTTTGCGAAACTGGATGACGTGACGGAGCCCATGAAACGGCTGGAGGATGATCTGGCCTCCGGTGCCTGGGAAGCACAATATGGTCATTTGTTGCAGGAAGAGTATCTGGATATCGGATATCGCCTGGTTGTTGGGGATTGTACGAAACGAGCCAATCCTTGCCGCAATGACGACCTCAACTTCCGGCAACGGCTCTCATGTCTGCTTTATCCCGAAAGCGGACATTAGCTTTCATCCCGTCGAGTGTCCGACTTTGGGGGTGTAAGGAGACTGTCCGGTTTGTGCGCTCCGGTTCGAGAAGCTGATATTTGCTCGTACCTCGATTTGACCCAGCACAACTCCCCAATCCGATTGGCGTCTTTTGCGATCAATTTGGCGGGAACGGCAGAATTTGTGGTGCTACTTAACAATCCAACGAAGTTACAAAAATCAAATTGGAGAACAATTATGACGCTCACCTCTGGCAAAAACTCAGTTACCTTCAAATCCTTTGGCGTGAATTTGGCTGGCGATCTCTACCTTCCTGAAGGTTTCGATGAGAGCAAAAAATACAAAGCGATCGTAGGTGCGAGCCCTTTCCCCCAAGTCAAAGATCAAATTCCGGCAACCTACGGACCCGAAATGGCTGCGCGAGGATTCATATACCTAGGCTTTGATTACCTTGGCATGGGTGATTCACCAGCGCTGCCGGGCGAGTTCAAACAGTCTCGCTACATGTTCCGCTTAATCGAAAACACCTGGGATGCAGTTTCATACTTGGGCACGCTCCCGTTTGTAGATGAGATTTACGGTCTTGGCGTTTGCCAGGGTGGCTCAATCATAGCATCTGCATCAGTGACCGACCACAGGATCAAGAAAATTGCGATGGTGTCGGGCATGATGGCCGCAGATGATATGCAGTGGGCCGACCGTGATATGGCCAATCAGCAGATTGAGGCCTCGAATGCCTCAATGCAAAAGATGTATGAAACCGGCCAGCCAGACTATGTAGCACCCTTCCTTCTCAATGACGAAATGAGCCGGGACGAGTATATCGAGGTGGGTGGCAACCCAATGGTCGGAGAGTCCTATGACTATTACGGTCGCGATGGGGTGAAAGGACCAGTTGCGGTTCCGAATTATACTAACATGCACATTGGTGATCAGGGCATGCAGTCTTTGATTTCCATCGGGGAAGCCTATGCAGACAAGATCGTGCAACCGTCTTTGACCATTTATAGCAGTTCAGCCTTCACAGCTTCTTGCTCAACACACTTTGTCGAGAAGCTGACCAATGAGCATGAGGAGTTGGCATTTGACGAGTTCAGTCATGTCGATTTCTACTACAAACCCGAAGCCGTCAAAGCATCAACGGATGCGGTCGCAGAGTTTTTTAACCGATAAGCCGATTGGGTGGCGATCACGCAATGGCCGCTACTCGGCGTCGGTGCTCTTTGGCGGATTTCGCTATGCAATTGGCGTGATTTGTGGATATCTGTGCGTATAATGCGAAACGCGAAAACAAGAAATGTAGAGAAGTCCGATGATGCAAGATCGTGTGAAATGCGGAGGCGAGTTCTGGAATGCTGCCGAAGCAATAGGGTTGAAGCGCTCTGAAATTTTGCGTGAAGCTAAATTGCCATTTGGTATCGCTTCACATGATGCAACGATGACCACAGATCAGATGTTCGCCTTATGGCGGGCGGTTGAAACTCTTGGCGGACCCGACGCTGCCTTTGATTTGGGTTCAGCAATGGTCGCAGGAGCGCTTCCTCCTAACTTTGTAATGCTTTTTCATGCAAAAAACCTGGGCGATGCAATAAACAGAATGGCTCGGTATAAGGCGCTATCAGCACCAGAGGTGTTTGAACTCAACACGGGCATCAATGAGTTTTCTATTTCGATATCATTCCCCTGCGCCAAGACACCAATTCCCGATGGCGTAATAGATTCTTCGTTTTTGTTCTTCGTCAATACAGCGCGGACATGCACAGAGACGCATGTAACACCTAAGAGAATTGAGTTACCGCGCAAGCACAGTCAGAAAATTGAGAAATGGTTTGATTGTCCCATTCGCTGGAATGCTCAGAGCGGTCGCCTCGTTTTCTCGCTAAGTGATCTGGATTTGCCGTTCACGCAGTATAACCGTGAACTACTTGATATGCTTGACACCGTCCTTGACGGGCAGTTGTCGGAACAGTCGAAGACCAACGGTTCTTACACAGAGCAAGTGCGGTGGTATCTTCATCGCCGACTATCGAGCGGCAGACCTAATCTTGCGAGCATCGCAGAAGATATGGCCGTTAGCGAAAGGTCGTTGCAACGTCATCTTCGTCAAGAAGGTCATAGCTTTCAGACAATCCTTTCGGAAACCCGCCATCAAGTCGCAAAAGAGTATTTAGCCCAACCGTCTCTAGAATTATCCGAAATCGCCTATCTCCTAGGTTACGAAGACCAAGGATCGTTTTTCCGGGCATTCCAGAAATGGGAAGGTCAAACGCCCTCCGACTGGCGCGAAGCAAACCTGCAATCCTAGAAAAGCGCAGCAGCGACCAGCACCAAATTCCCCCCTCCAACATCAGGCCGTGTCATCTTGTCCGCAATTGGGTCGGTAGCTGACAGACTGATTTGATATTTTGAATGTCCGCTTTTGCGCCCATAGCGGACACTCAAGCCAAGGTAACCGCATTCGAAATTCGGCATCGGCCAATGCAGCCAGGCGCATCTAATATCTATTCTGGAACCGATCTATCGGCGCCCGCTGCACAAAGCTCTTTCCTATAAGCTGTCTGTCCTGCTAACATCCGTGTCAGGAGAAGAGATGGCGCAAGACAAGGCTTTGGCAGCGACACCAGCCAGCGAAACAGAGCGCGCGTCATCTGACGCAAAATCCGCTCGCAAATTTTATGGCTGGAACAATGCCGCGCTATTGTTTTTCATCCAGTTTGCCGCCTCCGGCTTTGTCTATTTTGCCTATGCCGCGATTTTCCCGGCGATGGTTGAGGATATGGACTGGAACCGCGGTGATGCCTCGATTGCCCATAGCCTCAGCTTTCTGGTCTTGGGACTCAGCTATCCGTTAACCGCCTGGATGATCGGGAAACGGGGTGTCCGGTTCACTTTGACAGTCGGTTTGATATTGATGCTCATCAGCCTTTTGATGACCGTCTTCTTCGTGACTGAAATCTGGCACTGGACCCTGATCTGGGGGTTCGTAATGGGCGCCGCGAATGCGCTGGCCGGCCCCTTGTGCGGACAGACCGTTGTCATCAACTGGTTCAACGCCAAACGCGCGACGGTTCTTGGCATCATCCTCACCGGCAATGCGCTGGGCGGCTTTTTTGCCCAGCCGATTCTCATTCGGGTCATGGAAACCTTCGGGACCTGGCAGTCCGGCTGGCTGGTGAGCGCGGCAGCTGTGGTCGGCGCGCTGCTGCTGACCCAGTTTATCGTCAACCGGCCCACAGATATTGGGCAGCATCCGGACAATTTTGATCCACTCGCGGCCCGTGCGGACACACAAAAGCCTGCGCCCGAACCGCGCACCTATCGCAGCGAGAAAAACTGGACTGTCAGAGAGGTTTTTCACACCCGTGCGGTATATTTCATCATGATCATCAACGTGACCTATCTGTCCATTGGCACGTTCCTGCTCACCCATGGTTCGCTATACCTGTCCGATATCGGTATCTCGAAAATCCAGACGGCTTCCATCGTCAGCATCTTCATCATCGGCAGCGGGCTCGGCCGAATGCCGGCGGGGTGGCTCGGCGACCGTTTCGAATTGCGCTGGTTGATGGCGGCCATGATGGCGGCCATGCTATTAGCCTTCATCATGCTTTGGGCCATGGCGAGCCTTATGGGTCTTGGCTTTGCAGCCTTCCTTCTGGGGCTATGCTATGGCGGGTTTTTTGCTCTGTCCCCTGCCCTCACCAGTAATTTTTTCGGTCAGGAGAGCTTTGCGAAAATCAACTCAGTATTTGCGCCGCTGCTGTTGCCGTTCGTGGCAACGGCACCGGCGGGCGCGGGTTACATTTTCGATATATATGGCAGCTATGATCTGGCATTCCTGATCGGTTCGATACTGCTGGGTCTGTCGCTTGTCTCAGCCATTTGTTTGACGCCGCCCAAGCATAAGGCAGCGACCCAAGCAGCCTAGACCTTACCGTCACTCGACAAAAGAGCAGCAATAGGTTTGGTGCCTTTGCGGCCAGCCAATATGATCATCAAAATAGTCGTGAAGGGCACCGCCAATATCGCGCCGGGAATGCCCCACAGGGTGCTCCAGACCGAAAGCGCTACGAGTACGACCATTGGGCTCAGATTGACCGATTTGCTGAGCATGCGCGGCTCCACCACATTGCCGATGATGACCTGTGCGGCCGTCATCAAGCCGGTAGCGACCAGAGGTATGGTCAGCGTACCGAACTGGGCAACCGCGAACAGCGCGGGAAAAGCGACGCCGACAATCGAGCCGATATAGGGGATATAGTTGAGCAAGCCGATAATGATCGCCCACAGTGCCGCATATTCGATACCAAGCGCCACCATGATGACCCAGCAAATCACGCCCAGCATGATGTTGATCAGCGTCTTGGTCGCAAGATAGCTGCCAATATCATGGTTGATCCGCGCAATCATGTTCATAGTGTCTTTTGAGTCACTTGCATTGCCAAAGGCGCGCTGCACTTTTGCCGGAAAGCCGGTAATTTCGCTGAGCATGAAAGAGGCATAGAGAATTGTAATAAAAACAAATCCGCCAAAACTGGTCAGCGAAGACAATACCGATTGCGCTATGGCCGCAATATCAACCTCAGTCAGCAACCTGGTGGCAAACTCGCTGACCGCTTTCACCACGGCTTCGCTGCCGCGATCAATCATCAGGCCAGGCGATGCCATCATCTCACCCATGTCGGTTTTGACCGCTGCGGTCTCTTGCGGCGCGGGGAACCAGGCCGCGAACAAGTTTTCCAGATTGCTCTGATAAGTCGGCAGTGATGGCACCAAAGTCTGCAGTGACGCCACCAACATCCGGGTCATCGCGAATAGAAGCAAGACGACCCCGAACAAAGCGAGCGTAGCTCGCAGCCACATGGGTGACCGGCCCAATCCGGGAATGCGGGCGACCGCTGCGCTGGCGGAATAGAGTATCTGAAGCAAGATGATCGCGGTCACGATCGGCAGGATGATATCCTTGCCGACATAGAACAGCCAGCCGATCATGATCGTTATGCCGACCGAGAAGAATATCGTGCTGACGCGGCCCTGAAACATAATTCTAGATCACCATTTTTTTAGCGGACGAAAGCTCTTGCAACCGCTTGATAAACATAAAATTCCGACCTGTCATCCGATCAGTGCGACAGCCAGTCCTGTAACATCCGCCAGCAATCGCGACTAGCATCTTGACGGCATGCCCCCTTCTCGGCCAATAGCCGCTATGGCCGACGATATTTCTTCCCTTCCGCATGACGAACTGAGCCGCCGCGGCCTTCTGTTTGTTCTCTCTTCGCCCTCTGGTGCTGGCAAATCGACACTCGCGCGCATGCTGCTCGAAGCAGATGACCAGATTGCCATGTCGGTGTCTGTCACCACCCGGCCGCAACGCCCCGGCGAAGAACATGGCAAGGACTATTATTTCGTCAGTGGTGACGAGTTTGAAGAAATGGTCGCCGATCATGCCTTCCTGGAATATGCCACCGTTTTTGGCAACCGCTATGCAACCCCTGCGGCTCCGGTTCAGAAAAATCTCGAAGACGGGCAAGATGTGCTGTTTGATATCGACTGGCAGGGTACACAGCAACTGTATCAACGCGGTGGAGAAGATGTCGTCCGTATATTCATCCTGCCTCCTTCACTCGCCGAATTGCGTGAGCGGTTGGAAGCCAGAGCCACCGACAGCAATGAAATTATCGACAGCCGAATGCAGCGTGCAGCCAGTGAGATCAGCCATTGGGACGGCTATGACTATGTCCTGATCAACGACGATCTCGACGCCTGTTTCGCAAAGGTCAAACAAATACTCGCCACGGAACGGATGCGACGATCGCGGCAAACGGGATTGATCGGCTTTGTCCGGGATCTGGTTGCGCAAGAGCGCGGTTAGTCTTTGGTCAGTTTTCGGTCCGCTTGACGTAAAGTCCGTCAAAAACCGTCGTCCAGCTCTGACCGCCATCGGCCGAACTTTGCCAATGCTGGCGCACGCTTTCGACAGTCCCGTCCTTGCGGTTCGGAGTCCAAGTGACCCGGTTGACCGGTGAGCCTTTGACATAACCCGGCCAGTTGGCGTTGCTGAGCACCATTTCGCCCTTGTCATTAAGACCGCCTGCGATGAACAGGGCCGTGCCGTCCGCCCCCATCCAAGTCTGGTGCCAGTTTTTGCGAGCCGCATCATAAAAGCTCATGCTCATTCCGGTGTAGCCGCCCTGT
Source organism: Parasphingorhabdus sp. (assembly GCF_059726685.1). NCBI lineage: Bacteria > Pseudomonadati > Pseudomonadota > Alphaproteobacteria > Sphingomonadales > Sphingorhabdaceae > Parasphingorhabdus > Parasphingorhabdus sp. The sequence goes on along the minus strand of NZ_AP041068.1, from coordinate 1,390,102 downwards.
GTTTGATATTCTTCGCGAATGACACAACCGCCATGTTGGGCACTGATGCTGTTGATCGCAGTCGGTGCCTCCTTGCCGGCAGGCGTGACATCCCAGGTCCCGATCCAGAAATCGAAGGCGCGGTGATCGGCACTGGCACAGGGTGGCGGCGGTGCTTTAGCCGTCGGTGCTGCGGAAGGGGTGGATTGCGCAATAGCAAGCGATGGAAAAATAGGGGATGATGCCAATAAAGTCGCAAACAAAGCGCAGAATAGGGGTTGGGCGCTTCGGGTATCGGATCCGGGGATACCAGGACGGGAAAAGGAGCTTGCCCATGCGGAGGGCATAAATTCCCGAAATACCAAATTACGAACCACTTTTATCATGTGGCACCATCCCCCTGTGTTCAAGCCGTGGCGATCCCGATGCGTAACCAAACAGGATCACATTGTGGCTCTTGTCCGTAATATGTCAACGCAGTTCGACAGGGCAGCCGCTTTCGACGAAAAGAGAACAGGCTTCGACAACCGTTTGCCGGGCCCTGACAGAAACCGCCAAAATATCACAAAATGACTCAAGGTCACCTATTCTTAAGGGCTTTGCGCCATAGTAAATCTCCTGATTACCAGCTTTTTGATGTGAGAAGCAGCGCGTGAACAATGGCCTTTCCGATAGTCTTTCTGGCGTCGATTCCAGTGCCAAATGGCCTGTTGTCCGGATTCTGACCGGTTTTCTGCTATTCTGCGGAGCTTACGCGCTGATCAACCAGGTCTTGCTGACACATTCGGTCCTGTATCGGGCGGCGGCCTATGATTATGTCAATGCCAGCTGGGCATTGCTATCCTTCGCAGCGCAGGCCTTGCTGCTGTTCGCCGCCACCATCCTGTTGCCGCGCAAATGGTTTTTAGTCTGCATTACCTTTGTCGGCATATCCGCCGGTATCAATGGCATTTACAGCCAGATTGTCGGCGATACGCTTGATCTGCAAAAAAGCGGCTGGCTGCTGACAGAAGCGCGGCAGGCCGGCGCGGCGGCCGGTGAGTTTGCCGCTCCATTGGGACTGGCGCTGGGCAAATTGCTCATCTCCATCATCCTGATGATCGGTGCCAGAAGAGCGCTGCGCGATCCGGTGCGTCAGCTGACCGCGAACCAGTTTGCTGGAGGAAAAACTGCCCCAGCGTTGATCGCCCTGCTCATCGCTCCTTCGTTTTTATGGCCGCCGCTTGGCCTCTACCCGCTTGCCGCAGAGCGCAATATCTATAATTTTGCTGCAGCCATCGTCACCGCCGATCCGCCTCCGGCCCGCGCCGAAGTGTCGGCCATCCCCGGACAAGATACAGAGATTGACAAGATCATCTGGCTGATCGACGAGAGCGTTTCCCATGACGGTTTCAACCGGATTATCGCTCCGAAAATTACCGAGATCCGGCACATTGATTTTGGCGAAGCGGCATCCATGGGTCATTGCAGCACGCCTTCCAATGTCGCATTGCGCTCCGGTGTCAATGTCCGCCGTGTCAATACCACCACAGATCTGCGCCGCACAGCATCCATCTGGGCCTATGCTGCCAAAGCTGGCTATTTCACGACAATGATAGACGGGCAGGTCACCGGTCCACCGCAAAACCTGTTACTGGCACCGGAGCGGGCACTGATCGGCAGCTATCGCAATGTTGACAACGGTCAGAGAACCGATCTCGCCATCGCCCGCATGCTCAACGCCGATCTGAAAAGCGAGGGGAAACAATTCACCTATGCCCTGCTGCGCGGTGTGCATTTCCAATATCGCGACCATTATCCCAAAGGCGCCCTGCCCGATGGCAGCAGCACACAGGCGCAATATGACAAGGCGATATCCTATTCCAAAGCCGGGTTTTTCGACGCGCTGCTCGATGGCGTCGACCGATCGAGAGTCGCGATTTTTTATACATCCGATCATGGCCAGAATATCAGGGACGGCGTCACGCCCCATTGCAGCGGAGACCCGGTACAAGAGGAATTCTCTGTTCCGCTCATCGCCTTTCTGCCTGCCGGGATGCATGATGTTTATGGTGTTGCTGAACTCGGTGGCCGCAGTCTAAGCCAGCTATTCCCGACCAGCCTGGGCCTGATGGGCTATGAGGCAGCCTATGCGACCGAAAATTATGACAATGCCCTGACAGTGCCAACCGCCCGTTTTGTCTGGTTCGGCCGCGGTGTGGTGCCTGTCAAAGATGGCGGGACAATTGATGTGTGGAGCGGCGAACACTTCCCAGGCCGCTAAAAGCCGGTTAAATCATTGCAGCTCCAAAGAAACCGGGCATCAGCATTGATGCAAAAACTGACAGGAGAATAGACGTGACCAGCTATCTTTATGCTCTGGCAGCGATAATCTCTGCAATCTGGTTTGGCGTGCATTTATTTATGGGCGGACGCGAAATAGCGCGTCCGTTGCGGCAATCGGTTGAACTTGATCCGCTTGTACGCGATGTCCAATATCTCTGCTGGCATTTCACGACCGTTTCCATCGCCGCGATGTCGCTGTTCTTTTTCCTCGCCTATTTTTTGGGTCAGCAACCCTATGCCGTTGCTGGAACCATTTTGGCAGCAGGCTTCACACTCACAGGTATCGGCCTGGTTTCTGCTATCGGCCAGAGCCATCGCAAAGCGCCGCAAGGCTGGTTATTTGCGCCCATCACCCTGCTGGGTTTGTGGGGATTGCTGGCGAACGGATAAGCCTACGCCTATCGTCCCGCCTGCAATTCCATAAACGCCACAAAACTGGGGTCAGGATATAAAATTTTCACAGTGTCGCGGATGACTTTCTGACCCTTGGCTCCATTGGTGAAGATCACTGCACCGGTTTTATTCACCGGATCAAAAAAGCCCAAAGTCCTCTCGCCGACATCCCCGCCGCCATGCATGACGATCACATTATCCGCGGTATGATAAACGTTCCAGCCACCAACAAAGCCAAGGATTTTCGGACAAACCTCTGCCGCCAGCCGCCCCTTGCCGCAAATCTGTCCGCCGAGATTTTCCTCGGCGGTCCAATAGTTCTCTGCTGGCTTATCGCTCACCGGATTGGCCATCATCCAGGTCAGAAAACGCGCATAGTCGCCAATGGTGGACCAGACATCGTCCGCTGCATTCCAGTCCTTGCGCACCGTGGCATGAGCATGCTCACCCTTGCCATTGCGTGACATTGCGATCCGGCCGGCAAACCAGGGTTTTTCGGTAAAGCTGGTCCGGGTCATGCCCGCCGGTTCAAATATCTGTTGGGCCACCAAGTTTTCCAGAGCCATATTCATCTTCTTTTCGGCGAAGCGGGCCATATATTGAAAGCCTTCGCCCGAATATCCGAATTTGGTATCCGGATCATCTTTAAAGGTCAGAACATCCTTGGTCTGGTAACGCCAGTTGTGAAAGCCGGTGCGGTGAACCAGCGCCATGCGCGGCGTCAGAAGCTTGTGACGCGGGTCGGATTTGATATCCGGATCAACCCAGCTGCCGGCCATACTCCCATCCAGCGTAAAGGCCTTACCCTTCGCTAGTCGCACAACGGTTTCCGCCACCAAGGGCTTGGTCATGGAGGCGATATTGTAAAGCGTATCCGCCGTCGCGGCCTTGCCGGGTTCCGCCTCACCCGCGACATGGGTCCATGCCACTTGGCCATCGGAGATATAGGCAATGGCCGCGCTTGGAACGTCATATTCTGCGAGCCAGGTCGGGAGTTTGGCAATGATTTTGTTTTTTAGAACAGTTGCGCCGTCATCCTGTTTCGTAATTGCGGGCTGGGCTTGGGAAGCAGGGTCTTCCTGACCCGCTCCTGCTATCGCCGGCCCCGATATTACCGCCATTGCGCATAGTGCAGGACCAAATGATAGAATATGTTTCACGACCAACTCCCGATATTGTATTACCATATTAATACAGCAATACTGAAGAAGTGCAACGGTGATATCGCGCTGGCAAGACCGGTGACCAAAAATATCCGTTTATTGAATGGGCGGTTTATAGTCAGCGCTTTGCAGCGTCAGAATATAGGCGGCAAGATCGTCGATATCCGCGCTTGCAATCTCGAAATCCATCAACTCTGGATAATTATGGGAGTCGCTGAGCCAATTGGTCAGCGTTCCATCCGTCAGTCCGCGGGTGTTGGCTATTGCAATAAACGGCGGCGCTTGCGGATTTGAAGATGTCTGTCCATCCGCGACATTATGACAGGCGGCACAATGCGCCTCGGCAAATGCCAATCCCTGCCTCACCCTCCCATCTTCAGCTGCGACAATATTGCGGCTTTCATTGTCCGATGCAGTCTGCCCGGCGGGCATTGTCGTGCATCCGATTGTCACAAGCGAAAGAAAAATTCCCGGGGACAATTGACGCATGAATCAGATTCCTTTGAGTTAAACCATGGATCCCCACCCGCGTTGATCCACTTCATAGATTGCCTTCGCATCGGATAAAAGCTGGCAGTGCTCCATACAATTACGGTAAACTACGGTGATAGTGGGTTTTTCTCCCGTTCCTCTCTGATAAATGTACATCGAAAACCCACTTGCCAAAAGAACATATATAGAACATAGTACGGTCTTATGACCCGCTGGACTCTCTTCAACATCTTCGGCAAAGCACGCGCATGAGTCTTACCCACATTAAAGTCAAAGGCGCCCGGGAGCATAATCTCAAAGGCGTTGATATCGATCTTCCCCGCGACAAGCTGATCGTCATTACCGGTCTTTCCGGCAGTGGTAAGTCGAGCCTTGCGTTCGATACCATCTATGCCGAGGGGCAGCGGCGCTATGTCGAGTCCCTTTCCGCCTATGCGCGCCAGTTTCTGGAGATGATGCAAAAGCCGGATGTCGAGCATATCGAGGGCCTGTCGCCTGCCATCTCGATCGAGCAGAAGACAACCTCACGCAATCCGCGTTCGACCGTCGCGACGGTCACCGAGATTTACGACTATATGCGCCTGTTATGGGCCCGTGCCGGTGTGCCTTACTCGCCTGCGACGGGAGAGCCGATTACCGCGCAGACCGTCAGCCAGATGGTTGACCGGGTCATGGCGCTACCAGAGAAAACCCGTTTCTATCTGCTCGCGCCGGTTGTGCGTGGACGCAAGGGTGAGTATCGCAAGGAGCTTGCCGAATGGCAGAAAGCCGGCTTTACCCGGGTGCGGGTTGACGGCGAATTTTACGACATTGAAGAAACGCCAAAGCTCGACAAGAAGCTGAAACATGACATTGAAGTGGTCATCGACCGGCTGGTAGTTCGCGATGGTATGGAAACCCGGCTGGCGGACAGTTTCGAGACGGCGCTGAGGCTGGCCGACGGGCTGGCCTTTGTTGATCTGGCCGACGGCGTTGTCCCGGGCCGCGAGGAAGCGGAGACCGGAACCAAGATGAAGGGAACCGGCCTGCCCGATAACCGCATTGTCTTTTCCGAACGCTTTGCCTGTCCGGTGAGCGGCTTCACGATCGAGGAGATCGCGCCGCGGCTCTTTTCGTTCAACGCACCGCAAGGGGCCTGCCCCGCCTGTGACGGCTTGGGAGAGAAGCTGCATTTCGATACGCAATTGGTCGTACCCAATCCTGAGCTCTCGATCAAAAAAGGCGCGGTCGTGCCCTGGGCCAAGTCCAATCCGCCGAGCCCCTATTATATGCAGGTGCTGGGCAGTCTGGCGAAGCATTTTGAATTTTCGCTCGATACGCCGTGGCAGGATCTGTCCGAGCATCACCGCGATATCATCCTGAACGGTACGCAGGGCCTGCCGGTGACGCTGCGGTTTCAGGACGGGCGCAAGAGCTATGAGGTGAAGAAGCCGTTTGAAGGTGTGGTAGGCAATCTGACTCGCCGGATGCTGCAAACCGAAAGCAACTGGATGCGCGAGGAGCTCGCTAAGTTCCAGGCGGCGGCTCCTTGCGAAGTCTGTCACGGCGCGCGGCTGAAGCCAGAAGCGCTGGCCGTCAAGATTGCGGGCGAGGATATCAGCATCCCGACCCGCCGCAGCGTGGGCGACGCGCTGGACTTTTTCAACGGCCTCGCCGATCAGCTCGACAAGACCCAGCGGCAGATTGCCGAACCGATCCTGAAGGAAATTATCGAACGACTTGGTTTTTTGAACAATGTTGGACTCGATTATCTCAATCTCGACCGGACCAGCGGTACCTTGTCCGGCGGCGAGAGCCAGCGCATCCGTTTGGCGAGCCAAATAGGTTCAGGATTAAGCGGTGTTCTCTATGTCCTGGACGAACCGAGCATCGGCCTGCATCAGCGAGACAATGACCGTTTGCTGACCACGCTCAAACGGCTGCGTGATCTTGGCAATACCGTGATTGTCGTTGAACATGACGAAGATGCTATACGTACAGCGGACCATGTTGTCGACATGGGACCCGGCGCGGGCGTCCATGGCGGTGATGTCGTCGCCGCAGGTACGCTCAAGCAAATTCTGAAATCGAAGAAATCGCTGACTGCAGCGTACCTAAATGGTTCGCGGGAAATCGAGGTTGCTGCCAAGCGCCGCAAGGGTAATGGCAAGAAACTCACCGTCCATGGTGCGACGGCAAATAACCTGCAAAATGTCACCGCATCCATTCCGCTGGGCACATTTACCTGCATTACCGGTCTGTCGGGCTCCGGCAAATCATCGCTGACCATCGATACGCTTTATGCCTCGGCCGCCCGTACGCTTAACGGCGCGCGGGTGATTGCGGGCAAGCATGATAAAATTACCGGCCTGCAATATTGCGACAAGGTCATCGATATCGACCAGTCCCCCATTGGCCGGACACCGCGATCCAACCCGGCAACTTATACCGGCGCTTTCACCAACATCCGCGACTGGTTTGCCGGCCTGCCCGAGGCCGAGGCGCGCGGCTATAAACCGGGGCGCTTTAGCTTCAACGTCAAAGGCGGGCGCTGCGAAGTGTGTCGCGGTGACGGGCTGATCAAGATCGAGATGCACTTCCTGCCCGATGTCTATGTCACCTGCGAGGAATGCGGAGGCAAACGCTATAATCGCGAGACGCTGGAGGTGAAGTTCAAGGGCAAGTCCATTGCCGATATACTCGACATGACGGTCGAGGATGCGGTCAGCTTCTTCAAGGCCGTACCCCCAATCCGCGACAAGATGGCGATGCTTTACGAAGTCGGCCTCGGCTATATCAAGGTCGGCCAACAGGCGACGACACTGTCGGGCGGCGAGGCGCAACGCGTGAAACTCGCCAAGGAGCTGTCCAAACGCTCGACCGGACAAACGCTTTACATCTTGGACGAACCAACCACCGGCCTGCATTTCGAGGATGTCCGCAAATTGCTGCAAGTGCTCCACCAGCTGGTCGAGCAAGGCAATAGCGTCGTGGTGATCGAGCACAATCTCGACGTCATCAAGACCGCCGATCACATTCTCGACCTTGGCCCCGAAGGCGGTGTACGCGGCGGCAAGATTGTCGCCGAGGGCACACCGGAAGAAGTCGCGAAGGTCAAGGGCAGCTTCACCGGACAATATCTGAAGGACATGCTGGCGAAATAGATACGGAATCAAGACCCCGCATCGTCCTGAATGCCTTTCAGCATGGCGGGTCTTGGTAGCCGTCCTCTTGACACCGCCCTCACTCCGCTCGCAAACTCGCGGCCATGAAACTCAGCCCGAATTTCCATCTCAGCGAGTTTACGCAATCGCAGACGGCGACGCGACTAATGCTCGACAACACGCCCGGACCTTCGGAGATCGCGGCGCTGAAACTATTGTGTGAAAAAGTACTCGAGCCGGTGCGCGAAAACTACGGTCGCCCGGTGCTGATCTCCTCGGGTTATCGCTCGCCGGCCGTCAATCGTGCCATTCGCGGATCGCGCACGTCACAGCATGCCAAAGGCGAGGCGGCGGATTTCGAGATTGCCGGTATCGACAACCTGCGCATCTGCCAGTGGATGGAACGGCGGCTCAACTATGACCAGCTGATCCTGGAATTTTACGAGCGCGGCGTGCCGGCAAGCGGCTGGGTTCACGTGTCCTACCGCGAACCCTATCGCAATCAGGAACTGACCGCCAAGCGCGTCATCCGCAATGGCCGGCGCACGACCGTTTATCAGAACGGGATTGTCGGTTAGCGCCGTCCGCCGTCAGGTCCCGTTATTCTTCCAGCAGGAAAGTCACTGCCAGCGTCGTGCGCCATTCGGTCACCTTGCCATCAGTCACTACAGTCTTGATATCCTTGACCCAGGCGGACTGGACATTGGTCAGTGTCTGCGACGCGCGGGACACGCCTTCTTTCACCGCATCCTCAATTGAACTGGTTGATGCCGAAATAATTTCGGTCACTCTTGCTACAGCCATTACACTCTCCTTTGGGTTAGCCCCCTTGGAAAATGCCGCCCTGCTTCCATTCCCTGTTGCAGCGGCAGGTATGAGGATGCGCCTTTCGGCCGCCCCCGTCAAATCGGGCGTCAAATCGGGCGTCAAATCCCACCTTCAAACTAAAGCGTTTCCGTAAGGACGGAACAGCCGGGCACTCAAGCGCTCTTGATCACCTTGGCCTGCCACAGAATGAAAACCGGCGCGATCAGTTCCAGCGCCATGCCCCCCAGCTGCCAGATCGGAGGCTCGCCCACGCTGAGATAGGATACCACGCGCCCCAACCCGCCGATAAAAACGGCCAGCACCGCCATACGAAACACCAAGGCCCGTCCCGCGACATCACCAGCGGAGTAAAACAGCATCGCCGCAATGCCGATATAGACGCCGGAGAGATAGCGATATTGATTGTCGAGCGCAGTAATCTCGGGCAGCTCGTAAAGCTCCGGCTCCGGCACTGCCCCGGCCGCGCCGGCGAAAATGCCGACGACCCCGAAAAATAGCGGAATGAAGGCGAATAATATCGTCGCGATACGAAATGCGGTCATGTTGTTTTCCTCCTGTTGGCCCCTTCTCCCGAACCGGCGGAGGCCTTGATGATGATCACCTTAACAAGCCCGAAAAACAATGCTAGCCCCGCGCGATCGAAACCTTCATTCTCTCGATTTGCCTGACCCTGGCGGCAACAGGACTGGCGCTCACGTTGCGCAGCGATCTGCCGTTTCTGCGCAACCCCGTCCGCCGCACATCGGCCAAGATTGTCCGCCACGACCGCCGCTATGAAGACGGCGCACCTGTCTATCAGCCGGTCTTTCGTTTCGCCGACGAGCGCGGCACATTTGTCGAAGTGCGCGACTCTGTTTACTTGCCCTTTCCCAAGCCGGTCATTGGCGAAATGATCGAAATTATCTACCCCGAAGGTCATCCCGAAAAGGCGCGCATCCCCTATCCGGTGTTCCGCGCACTGATATACGGGGCGCTGGGCTATGCCTTTGTGGTGCTGGGGATGGAGCTTACCGGGTGGTGGTAACTGCACGGATCGCTGCGGGCGCGAGCCGTGGTTCAGCCCTGTTCTCACTCATCCAGCTCTTTCCAGAACCTTCGCAATTCATGGGTCAGACGGATCGGGTTATCCTCCTGCACCGAATGTCCAGCGCGTTCGATTGTAACCACTGATGCCCTTGTACATAGATCCGCAAATTCGGTTGCGGCCTTATCGCTGAGAATCCGGCTGCGACCGCCGCGCGCAATCAGACATGGGCAATCGAAACTTGATGCCTTCTCGCGCAGCAGCTCAATATGATTGAGGATATGGGCGTAGTCGACGGGCTTCCGCTCGTCCCTTTTCCAGCGCCACGCTCCACTTTTGGTCCTAAGCGTCAGCGACGCATAGCGATAATGCAGCTCTGCATCAGACTGATGGGCGCCAAGCCGCCGTGCCTCGGCTACCAGCGCATCCACACCTTGGGTCACCGTATCCGCGCCCATAAATTCGCGCAGCTTGCTAATGTCCGAGAAGGACACGCCAGGTGCAACATCAACCAGCGCAAGAGACCTGGTTGCCGGTTTTCCATTTGACAGAGCGTAATGCGCCGCGACCACACCGCCAAGCGACATGCCCACCAGATGCGCCCCCGACCAACCGAGCTGCGTCATGGCGCGACCAATATCCTCGACATGAGCCTGAATGGAATAATCATCCGCCCAGTCGCTGTCGCCATGTCCGCGCAAATCAAGGGCCACGCATTGATAATCGTCTTTCAGAAGCATGGCGCAAAGCGTCCAGGTCTGACTCGATTGTCCGCCACCATGCAAAAGGAGTACCGGTGGCCCGGCCTTGCTCCATCGCTGCGCATGGAGATGACCACCATCTGCTCTTTTGAGCGAAAGACTTTCCGGTGGCGAAACAGGCTCTGACAATCCGACAAGCGAGCCCAGTTCGCTGAGACTATTCATCGCTTGATATACCCGAAATCATGGCTGATATTAGACACTTGCAACTCCCCTATTGCTCCGGTGATGCCAGACCGGATAAGCTCAGGGTGCAACGCGTAACACAGGCTAGTTCTCTGCAACAATTGCAGACATGATATAGGGATATGCAAAAATCTGGGCACAACGGGTTTCAGCAAATCGGGAGATGACATGAGCCAACCACATCACGGCGGATACCAATGCGGAGATGTCCGATATGTTATAACCGGCGAACCGATTGTAACATTTGCCTGCCATTGCACCATCTGCCAGTCACAATCGGGAAGCGCTTTTGGTCTGGCCATGCGCTTCCATGCCAGGGACTTTCAGATATCGTCGGGTGAATTGCATAGCTTTACCAGACAGGCGGAGAGCGGGCAGGTTTTCACCAATTCATTCTGTGCGAATTGCGGGACGCGCATTCATCACCATGCCAGCGCCAATCCCGATCATCTTAGCCTTAAACCGGGCACGCTGGATGACACCAGCTGGCTGAAACCGACCCATCACATCTTTGCCCGCAGCGCTCAGAAATGGTTTGTATTTCCCAAAGATGCAAAGGTGTTCGACACCGCTCCGCCGGATAACAATTGGCTTAACGGCGAGTGAAAATACCGAAAGAGGTTCGCAAGGCTGATCCCAATGAAGGCTTTCGGGCAGCTTTACGAACCTCAACTGGTGGTTTCACATACGGATTGTTACAAGACGACTTGCGCGCCGATAACGAGTATTGCTGCCCATGAAACAAGATATACCGGTGTCCGCGAAGCCGGGATGGCGAGGATGTAGACAATGGCGTGCACGATCCGGGCAAAGAAGAATATCTGAGCCCATTGCGCGACGGTAGCCGCATTGCTGCCATCACCCAGCAGGCCAGCGGCAACGACCACTGCGACAAAAGCCGGCATGGTTTCTACCATGTTGAGATGCGCGCGTTTTGCGCGATCCATCCAAAGCGGGGTTTCCGGTTCCTGCTTGGGAAAGCCTTCCGGATAGTTGGTCAGAAATGTCGGTAGACCCCAGACAAATAACCGCCCAACAATATAGGGTGTCCACAACAGGACGGTGAGAATGCCGCTCAGGGCAAGATAATAATATGCGGTTTCCATGATTTCCTCTTTTTGTCAGGATAATGGGGAACGGAGCGCAAACTCCGCTCCCGCAAGTATTAAAGTTCCGTCGCAGCGGTGTGCCGGATGCTCTTCCACTGGGCATCGGCTTTCGCGATCGCGCCTTCAGGGTCTTTCTGATAGGCATTGAAAATAGCCTCACTCAGGAAGACATAGAGCTTGCCATTGCGAACATCAGCCCAGCGTGGGTCGCCATCAAATTTTTTGCCAACCGAAACACCAAAGGTACAAAAGCCACCATTTTGAGGCATGTACCGCGCAGGAGCGGCCTTGAAAGCATCCAGATTCTCCTGGGTAGAGAAATAATAAGCAACGCCGTCGTGGACCGCCGTGAATTTTGCAGTGCCCTGGATACGGTTGCCGGTATTGATGAAGGCAACAGTGTCAACGCCATGCAAAGCAAGCGGAGCGCTGGCTGCGGTCAGGCCCGATGAGACGTTATATTCATCGGCAGCCATTGCAGGAGTGGCCAGAGCAGCCAGAGCAACAGCAGATACAAGAGTGATTTGTTTAAACATAAATATTTCCTTTGAGTTTAGTATTTTAGGGAATCAGGCCGCCAAAGCGTCCCGGGAATTCACGACTGGGAAGTCGATTTCTGTTCCAACCAGATGGTTGAAATAGTTGGTGAAGATATTCAGCATCACATGACCGAATATCTCGAGTATCTCCTCGTCGGAGAATCCGTTACTGTGCATGAGCACCAGGCTGGTATCGCTGACCCGGCCTTTGGTGCGCACCACTTCATTGGCGAAATCCAGAACCAGTTTAGTTTTGGGATCGCTGGAGCCACCACGAAGATTGTCAGCCAGTTCTTCTGCATCGATACCGGCCATTGAACCCAGCGCTGTATGCGCCGAGGCGCAATAGTCACATTGATTTGCACCCGCGACAGCAAGTGCAATTTGTTCCGTCAGGCCATTGGATAATGTTCCGCCGGCCAGTGTGCCGGAGAGATCAAGATAGCCTTTCAGCAAAGTCTTTGAATTGGCCATCGTCGCGATGATGTTGGGGATCATCCCCATGCCGGATTTTACGCCCGCCAATACCTCTGCTGTTTCAGCAGAAGTGGCGGAAGGGTCGATGATATTGATACGTTGCATGTTTGCTCCTTTGACAAATTTACCGTGGGAGCAATGAATATGCGTTTCGGATGATATAGCAATATAACTAGGTTATATAGCGACTTTCTGCAAAGCTGTCTGGACGATATGCAATATTTATATCAATTCCTGTCGATATTTCGTGGGCGCAACACCGAATTTTCCAGCAAAGGCGCGTGTGAAGGCCGCGGGAGATTGATATCCGGTTTGAGCGGCAACCTGTTGGACGGTGATATTGCTTTCATCCAGCAGGGAGAGCGCTTTCTGGAGCCTCCAGTCGGAGAGATAGGACATAGGCCCCTGCCCAATAAGCTCGCCAAAGCGGTCGGCAAAACTGCTCCGCGACATTCCCACTTCACGGGCCAGGCTCTGGACCGTCCAGGGGGACGAAGGCTGCTTGTGCAAAAGCTCCAGCGCCTGACCGACATGAGGATCCTGAAAACCCAGGAGCAAAGGTTCCATCTGTTCTTGTTCCTCGATGCCCATCCTTAGCAATTCGATAAACATGACCTCGGACAGCCGCCGCACTGAAGCATCCGAGCCGACATGTTCGGAAAACATCTGCCGCGATATCAGACGCAAAATTTCATCAAGCCAAGGGTTTTGCGCCCGCATGGAAGAGGTCGTCAGCAGATAGTCTGGCAATGCCCGAAGCATTGGATGGTCGGCATTCTTGCGAAATGTGAAATGGCCACAGATTAACTGGGTATTGGCAACCTGATCACCATCGCCGACAACAAGTACGCCTTCGCCATCATATTCGACCTGCTCAAGCACCGTTTCGAGCGGAGGCGCGTTTTCTACCGGTCCGTCCGACAACATATGTGTCTGTCCGCGCGGGATCAGGATCAAGTCACCAGGATTAAGTGTCATCACCCGATTACCGGGTAAAGTGACCGTGCACTGCCCCTGAACAACAAGGTGAAAACGAGCTGCACCCTCAAGCACCGGCACCGTTACCGACCAGGGCCCGGAAAAATCAGTACGGAAATACAGGGCGCCGTTCAGATCGAGCGTATCGAGAATGTCGTTGAGGATATCCATGAAGAAAGCCTACAGTTTTGCAATCCCGCCATCAATTCCCAAAGACTGCGCAAGCTATCCGGAATATGATGCAGATCGTCCAGCTATCTATGGTGGAGAACTGGTTGGCAAGCCCCGCTTCCGACAAATTGCCTATGGCACGCAGCAGCGTAGCTGTTCAGCTTTGGCTGGCCGACAAGCGTTTCTTTGAACGGGCGTCCGGAAAAGGGGCGCCCGTTCAAAAAGTGCGAATTTCAAATCTGGTGAATATCGACTATTTTGGTCTCAACACAGTATCGATGATGTGAACGGTGCCGTTGCTTGAATCAATATCAGCTTCAACCACATTGACCTTGTTGCCGGCGCCATCTTCGAGAACTAGTTTTTCACCATCCAGGCTCGCCTTGATGGCTCCACCTTGCAAAGTGGTCAGGCTGGCTGTCCCGCCGCCATCGGCGATCGCCTTCGCAATATCGGCACTCTTCATATCGCCTTCGACCAGACCAAATCGTGCCATGCTGGCGAGTTCGGTCTTGTCTTCGGCCGTCATCAGACCGTTAAGTTCATCCGGATCCATCTTGTTGAACGCGTCATTATTGGCGATAAATACCGTGAATGGCCCGTCATCTTTAAGATCGACGGCAATGCCCGATATTGCGACCATGGTGCTGGCCGTGGAAAGGTCGGGATTGCCCTGAACAATAGCAGTAAGGTTGGTGGGTTTTTTGGCTTCTTCTTCCAACCGTGCATCATAAATGGCTTGTTCGTCTTCACTCATTTCAGAGGAACAGGCAGTGACAGTAGCCAATGCAGCGGTGGCTAGAAGCAATTTCATGGGGGTATTCATAACTTACCTTTCGTTGGGATTCTCTTCTTTGTATCACCAATGATTGGACTATGGCAAAGGGTTCGTGGAACGGAGCCGTAACAATATCGTTTCTGTTAGGGGCAACGATGATCCAAAAGCGAATTTTACGCCGGTTGGACATATATACCTTTGTAAAAATTAACCCTGTCGCGCATTCGCGTGACAGCGGCAAAAATCATAATCAGTATATTGAATGTGCAATGTTGAACAATTACAGAGGGCGGGGCCCGCGATGAAATTCGAACCCAAAATCGCGACGACAAAATCTGCCCGTTCTCCATTCAGTATGGTAAAACGCATCCTGAGAGTTTCGCAATCCCTGGGATCTGTGTCCTTTACCTATCATATTGCACCGTCCGTGCACTCACCGACAACCAAAATACCACGGCTGTTATTCAGCAATGCCTGGCCCAATAAAACCGCTTCGCAAAATATAGGGCTACAAAAGCAGATCGAGAATATCCACGATCTGATAATATCACTAGGGACGCCCTCCAACTATCTTTCGCTCATGGCGGGAGAAAGCATCATAAACAAAAAATTCGCAGAAAAAATTCAGACGAGGGTGGCAAGCAACGGGATTGTCGATGAATATATCATCCCGGTTTATGGACCGTATAAAATCGAAGGTTGCATGTGTTTCGGGTTTGAACAGGACGTTCATTCCCTAGAACCGGGCATTACTTGCCAGCTGGAGGCTCTCGCCAGCGTCTCGCACATCAAAATTGTGGCTTGCTTTGCGGACAAGATGGAAAGAATTGAACTTTCAAAACGGGAAACAGAGGTACTGCAATGGCTTGCCTTCGGCAAAAGCATCACCGATATTTCGACCATATTGGGCGTTCAGCCCACGACCATCGACAGCTATACGCGGCGTATCTACGCGAAATTTGGCGTCCATAACAAGATCGGGGCAGTGTTGGCCGGCGTATCGACCGGTAAGGTCAGCCTGTAGAGCGGGCACTGCTCGAAAATTCCACCATTCTCTACCCGATGAAGAGCGCCATAAGGCGCGGCGGACGCCATTTGATTTTAGCGCCCTTGCCTCGCTACGCTCGGACAATGCTCTCGGGCGTTGCGCAGAAGGTCACGCCGATCCGACGCATTGCGTCGGCAAGCGCGACCGCGTGCCCGAGCTTATGCGAGGAAAGCCAAGCGGGTGGATGCCCGCGCCCGGCGCTTGAGGGAAATAGAAAGAAGCCCGGCGGCCGGGTCGCCAACCACCGGACTTCCATTAAATCTACGGCATTATGGCTCAAAGCTTAAGGTGCCGAGTATCATAATAAAAAAAAATTTCAGGATGTTACGGCACTTCCCCTAGGAAGCCCGATGGCCGGGTCGCAATACCATCGGACTTCCAGAGGAATGCCCATTTACTGGGGCGCTCCCAAGAGGGAAGAACCACCACGAGGCCGAAGCTCCCGTGGAGGTGCGACACCGCCGCCCCCCACAATTTTCTGTGAATTAGCGGCATCGCTTCATTGTAGTAGCGGCTGATTCCATGCCCCTTTGTGACGACGGTCACTGGTCGGCAAAGAAAAGGACAAATATGTTATGATAGACCCCGATACAGGCCGCGAGGGCATTGAAAACGCGGCGGAAAGGACAATCATGGCGCATTATACCGGACGACCGCGGTTTGAATGGGATGAGGATGGCCGGATCATGACCCTGCTCAACCGGTTCGCCTTTGTCGATGATGCACAGCTGGTATGGAGCGTACCGGCAATGGTGCGGGTGGACGGCGCGTCGATCCCGAAATTTGCCTGGTCGATCCTCGGCAGTCCCTTTGTCGGTCGGTATCGCAAGGCATCGGTCGTGCATGATTGGTATTGCGACATAAGGACCCGCGAATGGAAAGCCACGCACCGGATGTTTTACGAAGCCATGCGCGCATCAAAAGTCAGCGGCGCAAAGGCACGGATCATGTACGCAGCGGTCTATTATGCCGGCCCGCGCTGGGACGTTGCCGCGGATTATGATGCTGAGCTGGCAGAAATAGTGCCAGCCGAAATCTATAGTCTGGATCAAAGTGCGATGGCAGTCGGCGAGCAGATCGAGCGACCAGAAGTTGCCATCTGGCAGCGGCGACAGATTGATGAAGATGCGTTTGTCGCCATGTGTGACGATTTCGCCAAACGCTGCACCTCGGTTGAGGATGTTGAGACGATGATTGAAGATCATATGGGGGCGACGGAATGATCCGCCTCACCGCACCATGATAACAGGCAAAAAAATGGGAGTCGATCTCCGAACAAGTTCGGATTTCGGCTCCCACTGCGCCTGATCTGGGCCATTGTCTTCTTGCGATTTCAATGTCCGCTTTTCCGGCGTCCGGTTTCCGGGCCAATATCGTTAACGGTTATCGGTTTTCCGCATTTCCGCTTGCGCGATCATGCTTCGGTTTCAAACCCGATATTGGTCCAGTCACCCGATGATTGTTGTCCATCTGCTCCGCTTTGGCTTGCGCCTCCGCTTCGCGGGTTTTTTCCAATCATCAATCGAAAGATCATTTTATCTTTCTTGCGAAAAACAACATGCTCGTTTCGACTATCTTCAGGCTTTAGATCGTTCCAGCGGGTCATTGCTGACTGGTCGCCGGTTCCATTCAAACTCCGTCCGATAAGTTTTATATGACACGGGTTTGCGAGTCGCTCCAAACGGATCCGGTCCAGTTATCCACAGATGTCGATCTTTCTTGTGGAAAAACAGTTGCCGGATTGTGGACAAGGGAAGAAAGAAGCCGCTTTCCTACAAAGGGCGCGCTGTGATATTTCTGTACTGGCTATTTCTCTGTTTTGAATAACGATCCAGAAGCAAAAAATCCGTTGGTCCGGCCTTTCGGGAGGGGGATATTCTGAAAGGGCCGGACCGTCGGTACAATCCCGGTGCCTATCGGGAGGAGAGGCGGCAACCGGGACTGAAAAAACTGTAGCGATTAAACCTGAACGGTAGTCATCATTATGATGCTGCTAACGGTCAGGGCGGCTACTATATTGAAAAGCGTTTTCATGGGACAAACTCCTGTTTTGTTAAAAACGCCGATCAAACATCACTTTTCCTGTCTAACTGATAGTCAGGAAATGGTCGTCTAACCGTTAAGTTTCAATTGAAAACGGAGATTGATTAGTTGCACATTTTGCAACTGAGAGAGGTATTAGAGAATCCCCTCAAGCAACTTTTTCCCCTTCTTCAAGGGGTTTTTGCGGAATTTGGTTTCCTCTGCCCCGATATAGGAGAAGATACCATCCATCGCCTGTTCGGTTACACTATCGGTCAAACCGTCACGCGACAGATCCATGCCGCCAATAGATGATAGCGCCGAAAGTGAGCCCAGGCTTTCGACCTGCTTGTAGGCACCAACCTCACCCAGGGCCTTTTCCACCAGCGGGCGGATTTTCACGGCCAGTTCTTCGCCCGAAGTCTTGCGCAAATAATCGGTTCCCCCGGTCCCGCCGCCGGTGACAATGCCCACACCATCGGTCAATGTCAGATTATCGATGGCAGAGCGGAATATCGGCTTGGCTTCGAGTGCCGCCTTGCCTGCCGCATCATTGAGGTTTTTGGTAATATCCTTGGTCAGGCCTGCCTTGCTGGTGAAGCGCAATATCTTGGTCGCGTTTTTCAACGGACCAGGCAATAATACACGCACTGCTTTGTCGGCATAAAAGGCGCCGGGCTGAGACAATTTATCAAGCGCCCCATCCGAAGCATCGCCGAGCAGGCTTTTGACGCCGGTCGATTGTGCATGAGCCGGGGCCGAAAATAGCGGGGTGATGGATAGTGGGGCCGCCAGCATGGCTGCTGCTGCCGTCAGTTTCAATTTCTTGGCTGTGTTTCGCATTATCCCGCTCCTGCTATGTTATGTGCGATGACGATAGCATAGCATTTTGGCGGGAAGCTGAACAGGTTCACCAAATTGTGTAAATAATTGTACCGCGATGAACCAGCAGCTGCGAGCTATTTATTTTCAGAGAATTCAAGTTTGCCACTGGTTTCCTCTGTACCCTTCTCGGTCAGTTCGAGCAGAAACGGATCGCCTTCATCGGTTTGACCAGAAAGCTTGTTGCCATCCTTTTGCACAACGAAATTCTCGTCTGTCATTTTTTGTTCGAACCAGGATACCAGATCATCGGTATTGGTCGGCGCATCGAAACTCAAAGTGACTTTGCCGCCCTGCCCGTCCTTGTCTTCGACATTCAGGCCGGTCACTTTCGAACCCGGATAAAGCGCAACATTGTTCAGATCGAAATCATCGCTGTCGAGAGATATCTGGGGCAAGTCGACATCCATGGAAAAACCGTCGGTCTTGATCGAGAATTTGCTGTCGCCGTCCTTGCCACCGATTGTCACTTTGTCCGAACCACCGGTTCCCTCACCATCGGCTTCGATCGACATTTCAAAGCCGTCGCCCTGCTCGCTCTCGCTGCCGCCAGAACAGGCAGTCAAGATCAACGGAGCGGCTGCAAGCGCGACAAGATATCTGTTGGTCATCAGGATTCTCCATACTGTATTGTCCTAATAATACAGTATGGAGCCATCAGGTCAAGGCAGAGGTTTAAGGCTCTATGGTTGCGCCGGGATTGGCCGCATTAACAACGCCCCCGTCAACGATGAGGGTTGTACCCACGACATAGTCGCCTGCACTGCTCGACAGATATATCGCCGCAGCAGCCATATCCTCAGGCCGGCCGATGCGTTTCGCCGGAATACCTTTTTCGACCGCATCTTCATGATCACGCGCTGCCTTGTTCATGTTGGATGCAAAAGCGCCGGGCGCGATGCCGGACATGATGATGTCGTCGGAAACCAGTTTGGATGCCATCTTGCGGGTCAAATGAACCACGGCCGCTTTCGATGCCTGATAGCTGTAGGTTTCCCATGGATTGACCTTGAAGCCGTCGATCGAAGCGATATTCACGACCTTGGCCGGGCGATCAAAACTGGCTGCCGCCTTCAATTGTGGATGCAGCGCCTGGGTAAGAAAGAACAGTCCTTTGACATTGGTATCCATGACCTTATCCCAGCCTGCTTCAGGAAAGCTGAGATATTCCTCACCCCAGGCCACACCGGCATTGTTGATGAGAATGTCGAGCTTCTCTTCGTGCTTTGCAAGCTCTGCAGCAAGGGCCTTACAACCCTCGACGGTGCTGACATCACCGGGCACGGAGATGCATTGATCTCCCATCTCAGCCGCAGCCGCATCACAGGCATCAGCCTTGCGACCGGAGATGTAAACCTTGGCACCCTGCGCCAGAAATCCTTCCGAGATCATCCGGCCAATGCCCCGATGTCCGCCCGTTACCAGTGCAACCCGACCCTCAAGCGAGAATAGCTTGTTAAAATCCATCATGAAGTCCTTTTAGTAACCGTGCATTTCCGCAACGAGATTGGTGTGATAATTGGCGTCGCCCATAAATTCCGCCAGCGCGCGATCACGCTTCATGTAGAGACCGATATCATATTCATCGGTCATCCCGACACCACCGTGCATTTGCACGCCTTCTTTGACCGACAGCGATGTCGCCTTGCTGGCCTTGGCCTTGGCGACAGAAACCATCATCTCGGCTTTCGATGAATCTTCATCGAGCATTTGCTGGGCTTTCAGCACGGTGGCGCGGGCAATTTCCATCTCGCTATATAAATGCGCTGCGCGGTGCTGTAGCGCCTGAAATGAACCGATAATCGTGTCGAACTGCTTGCGGCCTTTGATATATTCAACGGTGATATCCATCGCGCCAGCACCAACACCAAGTGTCTCTGCCGCCGAGCCAGCCCGACCGGCATTGAGCATCCGTTGAAGCACTGCGCCGCCTTCATCAACTTCGCCGATAACGGCATCGGCATCGACGACCACGCCGTCAAATTCGACATGCGCTGCCACTGCGCTGTCCACCAGTCGAACGCTGTCTCTCGACAAACCGCTAGCATTGGTATCGACGGCGAACAGGGTCAGGCCTTTATCTTCCCCGGCACTGCCGCTAGTCCGCGCGACCACGACAAGCGTATCGGCCGAGCCACCCTGGACAACAAATTGCTTCTTGCCATCAAGCTTGAAGCCATTGCCTTCCCGGGTTGCGGCCATGGCTATCTGATCCGGTCGGTGTTTCGGGCCTTCATCGATTGCCAGCGCCAGCACGCTGTCACCCGACAATATACCGGGGAAATATTTGTCGCGCAGTGCCTTACCGCCTGCATTCAGCGCCTCAACACCAGCGACCGCAGTCGTGAGAAAAGGCGACGGCGTAAGATTGCGGCCGATCTCTTCGAGAACAACACCGGCTTCAGTGTGACCAAGGCCCAATCCGCCTTCGTCTTCAGAAACCAGGATACCCGTAAAGCCCATTTCAGCGAACTGTTTCCACAAAGCATGGGAGAAACCATCCTTGCAGTTTTTATCACGAAATTCCCGGAAATGAGCGACATTGCCTTCGCCCTTCATAAAATCGGCTGCGCTGTCCTGCAGCATTTTCTGGTCGTCATTCAAGTAAAGCGGCATCGCTTTTATCCTTCTAATATAGTTGTTTAACTGCCGACGCGGTTAAGCGTTGGGCAATTGCAATATCTGTTTAGAAACGACGTTCAGCATGACTTCGCTGGTTCCGCCCTCAATGCTGTTGGCTTTGGTCCTGAGCCAGCCACGCGCGGTGAGCCCACCATTGGAGGCATCACTTTCCCATTCCAGCACTTCACTGCCGCCAGCAGACATAATCAATTCGTGGCGGCGTTTGTTAATCTCCGTACCGGCATATTTCATCATATTCGGCTGCGCTGGGTGGCAAAGATTGGCTTTGAACGTATCTCCAAAACGTTCTGCCATCGCTCGGAAGGCAAGCACATCAATGTCCATCTCCGCCATCTGCGCGCGAAGAATGGGATCATCCAGTCGGCCCATTTCGTCGCGACCATATTGATCGGCAAATTTTGAACCCAGCGACGTCGCTCCCGATGAGCCGTCACCGGAAATCATGCTGCGCTCATGACCCAAAAGATATTTGGCAACATCCCAGCCGCGGTTTACTTCGCCGACGACTGAAGAAACGCCATCACCGTATGTTTTCGGCACTTCTACATCGGTGAAAAATGTCTCGCAAAATGCGGATTGTCCGGAAATCAGGACGATAGGCTTCGTCTCTACGCCCTTGCTGGTCATGTCGAACAGCATGAAGCTGATGCCCTTGTGCTTGGTCGATTTGTCAGTCCGGGTCAGACAGAAAATCCAGTCGGCTTTGTCAGCGTAACTGGTCCAGATCTTCTGCCCGTTGATAAGATAGTGATCGCCTTTGTCTTCGGCAGAAGTTTGCAGCGAAGCAAGGTCCGAACCAGACCCGGGCTCCGAATACCCCTGGCACCAGCGTACTTCACCACGCGCAATCGGTGGTAGGAAATGCAGTTTCTGTTCTTCGGTTCCAAAGTGCAGCAGAGCGGGGCCAAGCATCCAGATACCAAAGCTCGACAAAGGCGAGCGAATTTTCAGTCGCCCCATTTCCTGAAGCAAGATTTTGGTCTCGGCACGGGACAGCGCCCCGCCGCCATATTCTTTCGGCCAATCAGGAACGGTCCAACCTTTGGCCGCCATTTTGTCCATCCATTCCTTCTGACCGGGTTTGAAGGTCGGATTTTTCCCACCCCAGCAAATGTCGCTTTCATCGACAACGGGCTGGCGCATTTCTGGCGGACAATTGGCTTCGAGCCAAGCAGCTGTCTCTACGCGGAAGCTTTCAAGATCGGACATGATTGTGTTCCTTTAATTGATTGATTAAGAGCAAACTAACATAGGACAGCCCCAAGGTTCAACGATCGCCTCGCATTTCCCGACAGAAATTTTTCTAGCCAAACCCGCCATCGGATTCCGTAACGTAAACAAGACGACGCCACGGAATCGATTGACGAACTTTTCGTGCGCAGCCTATGCAAGAGACAAAATGGGAGCAGGACTGGATGTGTGAAAATGACCGGAATTGGGAGGCGAAACCCGAATCAGTTTTCCCGCTGATACAGCGTATAGCCCACCATCTTAAGGGGAAACGTCCATGAACGCCGCTTCGGAAACATTGCCATTGAAATCGAAACTGGCCTACGGATTCGGATCCGTTGCCTATGGCATCAAGGATAATGGCTTCGCTACCTTCCTGCTGTTCTACTATAATCAGGTTGTCGGACTGCGCGCCGATCTCGTCAGCCTGGCCATCGCGCTCGCTCTTATTGCCGACGCCTTTATCGATCCGGCGGTTGGACAGATGAGTGATCGCACCCGGACCAAGATTGGCCGGCGCCACCCGTGGCTATACGGCGCGGTCATTCCCATTGCCCTCATCTGGATCGCCCTCTGGCACCCCCCGGAACTCAGTGAATGGGGCACATTTGCCTATCTGTTTTTCATCGCCATGGCCGTCCGCATGGCGTTTTCGGCCTATGAGGTGCCGGCGCTGGCCCTGCTACCCGAACTGAGCCGAGATTATCATGACCGGACGGCCATCATGCGATACCGATTTCTTTTTGGCTGGGGCGGCGGCATTTTTGTGATGTTCCTGGCTTATGCCTTTTTCCTCACTCCCACCGCGGCATATGCAGATGGACAACTCAATCCGGAAGGATACAGCATTTATGCGCTTTTCGGGGCGTGCATCATGATCATTGCCGCACTGTCATCTGCCATTGGCACCCACAAGAGGATTGTCGGCCAGTATCGGGCAGCCACCGAATATCCACAATCCGCCGAGAGCTTCGGAGAGATCCTGCAGGCTTTCCGCTACCGACCTTTTCTACTCTTGATGTTCGCAGGCGTTTTTGCCTTTACCAACCAGTGGCTGATTTTCGCGCTCTCTATCTATCTGTTCACCCATGTTTGGGAGTTTAACCAGGCCAATTTCACCGCCTATTCGGTCTTGCTGCTTGTCGCTGCTATCGTGGCCTTCATCATGGTCACCCCGATTTCGAAAAAGCTCGGTAAGGCACATGCCGCCTCCTGGCTCGCCCTCGTAACTCTCCTTCTCGGTACGCTCCCCTATTGGTTGCGTTTTGTCGACCTGTTTCCTGCACCCGGGGATCCCGTGATGGTGCCTGTGCTCTTCGCTTTCCTCATCAGTTCGACTGCTGCCGGAATCTCGGCGATGATTTTGACCATGTCGATGATCGCCGATGTGTCGGACCAATATGAGCATGACACCGGAAAACGGACCGAGGGACTGTTCTCTTCCGGCATGTTTTTCATGCAAAAAGTCGTCAATGGACTAGGCATTCTGCTATCTGGATTGATCATCGCTCTGGTCGGCCTGCCACAGGGTGCCGCGAGTGGCACGGTCGATCCAGAAATAGTCGACAATCTGGCACTTTTCTATGTGGTTCTTGCCACAGTGATCGCGTTGATCGGGGCTTGGGCCTACACATTGTTTCCGCTGGGCGAAAAGGATCATGAAGAACGGATGTCTGCCCGCGCGGCGGAGTAGAATTTTTCCGAATTCGGACACGTTTCCCTGTGGCAAAGCCGTCACGGCTCTGATAAGTTAATTGCATAGTTAAATCGAAAATCTTTCAAAAAAGGACATGAGCATGGATTTTGATCTCACGGAGAAACAGGAATATTGGCGCAATCAGGTGCGTGAGCATATCGAGAATCATGTGCGCCCCCGCGTTGCTGATTATCAGGCTGAAGACGAATCCGGAGATCGCTGGAAAGTCCTTCAAGTCGTGGAAGAAGAAAAAGCCAAAGCGAAAGAAAAGGGCATCTGGAATCTTTTCATGCCGCCCTCCAATCCGAACCTTCCTCATATTGATGATAGTTTTGAATTCGAAGGCCCCGGCCTGACGAACCTCGAATATGCTCTTTGCGCTGAAGAAATGGGCCGCGTCGGTTTTTCGTCTGAAGTTTTCAACTGCTCCGCACCGGATACCGGCAATATGGAAGTCTTCCATCGCTATGGCACGCTGGAACAGAAAGAGCAGTATCTTCGTCCGTTGATGAATGGTGAGATTCGTTCAGCCTTTTTGATGACAGAACCGGCTGTGGCTTCATCCGATGCAACCAACATCGAAACCGCTATCGTTCGCGATGGCGATGAATATGTAATAAATGGCCGCAAATGGTGGTCTTCCGGCCTCGGCGATCCGCGCTGCAAAATAGCGATCGTAATGGGTAAAACCTCCTTCGAGGGCAGTCGTTACACTCAGCAATCCCAGATTCTGATGCCCACAGACGCGCCCGGCGTGAACGTCATCCGTCATCTGCCTGTCTTTGGTTATGACGATGCCCCGCATGGGCATATGGAAGTCGAGATGAAAGATGTGCGTGTTCCTGCGTCCAATATCATCTTGGGTGAAGGACGTGGTTTTGAGATCGCTCAGGGCCGCCTTGGACCTGGCCGTATTCATCACTGCATGCGTACCATCGGTGTTGCGGAAGAAGCGCTTGAGAAAATGGTTAAGCGTCTGCAATCGCGTATCGCCTTCGGCAAACGTATTTCCGAGCACAGCGTTTGGGATGAACGCGTTGCTCGGGCACGTATCGATATTGATATGAGCCGTCTTCTTTGCCTGAAAGCTGCAGATATGATGGACAAGGTCGGTAACAAATACGCAAAAGCGGAGATCGCAATGATCAAGGTTCAAGCCCCAACGATGGCGTTGAAAATCATTGATGATGCCATTCAGGCGCATGGCGGAGGCGGTGTCAGCAATGACTTCGGATTGGCCAGTGCTTATGCGCATCAACGCACCCTGCGTCTTGCGGACGGCCCTGATGAGGTTCACAACCGAACGATCGCGAAAATGGAATATGGCAAATATGCCGAAACCGCTGATGGCAGCAAAATGAAGGAAGAAATATCATCCGGCGACCTTGCCGTCACGCGATAAGAGAGGACCAATTAGATGAAAGCAGCAGTCCTGGTTGAAGCGGGAAAACCGCTCGAAATCGAAGATGTAACCATCTCCAAGCCGGGACCGCACGAAGTGCTGATCCGAACGGCCGCCTGCGGGTTGTGCCATTCGGATCTTCATTTCATTGATGGCAGCTACCCGCATCCTCTGCCCGCCATACCGGGTCATGAAGCGGCTGGTATTGTCGAAGCAATTGGCAGTGAAGTGAGAACCGTCGCGGTCGGCGATGCCGTGGTTTCCTGCTTGTCTGCTTTTTGCGGCCATTGCGAATTCTGTGTTTCTGGCCGCATGTCACTCTGCCTTGGGGCCGATACACGGCGAGCGGAAGGCGAAGCGCCGCGTATTACACGCCCTGATGGTTCAACAGTTGCACAAATGCTCAATCTATCAGCTTTTGCCGAGCAGATGCTGATACATGAGCATGCCTGTACGCGGATTGATCCCGACATGCCGCTTGATCGTGCCGCAGTTATTGGTTGCGCGGTTACGACCGGAGCAGGAACCATATTTAATGCTTGCGCTGTCACACCCGGAGAAACTGTTGCAGTAGTCGGCTGCGGTGGTGTCGGATTGGCAACAATTAATGCGGCCAAAATTGCCGGTGCAGGGCGTATCATTGCTGCCGACCCTGTTCCGGAAAAACGGGACCTCGCAATGAAGCTCGGAGCGACTGATACTGTCGACGCCATGGCTGATGACGCTGCAGAACAAATTTTGGACCTTACCAAGGGAGGCGTCGATCATGCAATCGAGGCAGTCGGGCGTCCGGCATCCGGCGAACTCGCAGTTGGCTCGCTAAAACGAGGCGGCACCGCAACAATCCTCGGCATGATGCCCCTGGATCATCAAGTAGGCCTCAGCGCCATGGACTTGCTATCTGGCAAGAAATTGCAGGGCGTGCTCATGGGCGAAAACCGGTTTCCGGTCGATATTCCGCGCTTGGTCGATTTCTACCTGCGCGGCTTGCTGGATTTGGATAGTATTGTTGCTGAGACGATTCCACTTGAGCAGATTAATGACGGCTTTGAAAAAATGAAAAAGGGTGATGCGGCACGTTCCGTTATCACATTCAACTGAATAGGAAGAAGGAACTTCCATGAATCCACAAGAAGACATGACTGGTACGATGGCTGTGCCAGAGAAAGACAAGCTGGACGAGGCAAGCCTCACCAAATGGATGGAGGCTAATGTTGAAGCCTTTGCTGGCCCCATGACGATTACCAAGTTCAAGGGCGGCCAGTCAAATCCAACCTACAAAATTGAAACTCCCGGCACCGACTATGTCTTGCGCAAGAAGCCATTTGGCAAGTTATTGCCATCGGCTCACGCCGTCGACCGCGAGTTCAGAGTTATTGCCGGACTTCACCCGGCAGGCTTTCCCGTCGCAAAACCCTATGGCCTTTGCGAAGATGACGATGTCATTGGCACGATGTTCTATATCATGGGCATGGCTGACGGCCGGACGCTTTGGGATGGCACACTGCCAGGCATGGAGCCAGATGAACGACGGGCGATTTATCATGAGATGATCGATACGCTCGCCTTACTCCACAGCTATGATCCTGCCAATCTGGGCTTGGAAAAACATGGCAAGCCCGGAAATTACTGTGAACGTCAGATTTCACGCTGGACGCAGCAGTATAGATTGTCCGAACTCGAAACCATTCCGGAGATGGATCAGCTTATCGAATGGCTGACAAAGACGATACCGGAGCAAAAGAGCTTTGGCATTGTCCATGGCGATTACCGTCTCGACAATATGATCTTTGCTCATGACGAACCGAAAGTTATAGCTGTGCTTGACTGGGAGTTATCCACGCTAGGCGATCCGATTGCCGATTTTGCTTACTGGCTGATGGCCTATGAGATGGAGCCTGAGGGTCGCAGCGGTTTGAAGGGCGTTGATCTGGAAGCCCTTGGTATCCCGTCGCGGGAAGAAGCCATCGCCCGTTACTGTGAAAAATCGGGTATCGAGGATCTGCCGCCAATGGATTGGTATCTCGCTTATAACCTGTTCCGGATTGCTGCAATTTTGCAAGGCATCCAGAAGCGTGTAGTAGATGGTACGGCGAACAGCGCTGCCGCGGCCGAGATGTCTGACCGCGTAACACCCCTGGCCCAAGCCGGATGGGAAGCGGCAAAGCGCGCTGGCGCCTGAAAACAAGCTAACAGGAGCACGAACATGGCGGATCTCCAGGATAAAGTAGCCATCGTAACCGGCGCAGGCAGCGGTATTGGCAGGGCCTCGGCGCTGTTATTTGCCGAGCATGGCGCAAAAGTGATTGCCAGCGATGTGACAGATGCGGTGGAAGAAACCGCCAAGGGCTCGAATGGCGATATCATCGCGATCAAGGCCGACGCTGGATCGGAAGGCGATATTGAAATGCTCGTCGATGCGGCCGAGCAGAAATTTGGCGACCTGCACGTTTTTTTCGCCAATGCTGGCATAGGCGGCGGTTTTGAAGGCATTTTCGACAGCAGTGTCGCCGAATGGCAAGAGGTGCTGCGCGTCAATCTGATTGGACCGTTTCTGGCGGCGAAATATGCCGGCAAGGTCATTGCCGACAGTGGGCATGGCGGTTCGATCATCTGTACCGCCAGTGTGGCCGGTATCCGGTCTGGTGCAGGCGGCCCGGCTTATTCGGCGTCCAAGGCGGGCGTTATCAATCTGGTCAAAGTTGCCGCGCAACAATTTGCTACAGCCAATGTCCGCTGTAACGCCATTTGCCCCGGTATCACGGAAACCGGTATGACCCAGTTCATCTATGACAAAGCGCGGGAAAAAGGCAAAGAGGACCGACTTGGTTACCTCAATCCCTTGCGCCGCGGGGCCAATCCGATCGAGATGGCGGAAGTTGCCTTATTTTTGGCATCCGACAGGTCATCCTATGTCAATGGCCAGGCGATTGCCGTAGACGGAGGGCTAAGTGCTTCGCATCCTGTTACCCGTCAGGAATTTGGCCGTACTGCCGTTTAGCGACTAGTTCGCGAAAGCGAGCTCACCGTCACCAAGTTGCACAAAATCAACCCGGCCATTTGTTGTCCCACACAAGAAACTTGTTTGCGCTTTGCCGGACAGATTGCCTTCAACGCGCCAGCCTTCCCCATCACGGGCAACTGATTGAATTTGAGAAACACGGGCGTCGTCTCCCGCCTGACGCTCGGTAGCGTTGGAGCAGACGTTGATGGCCGTATCCATCGAACTTGTAACACGATCCCTGCTACCATCTCTGCGACTGTCTGAGCGACGATCATCCCGACGATCATCATAGCGCCGGTCGTCATTGCGGCGATCATAGCGATAATCGCGATCCTCATAACGGCGATCCCGCTTGTTTTTTGAGGCTGCACTGGCAATTGCCGCAATACCACCGATGATCAAAACACCAGCCAATACATCGCCAGCATCCACCCGGTTCCGATGCCGCCGATAACCACGGCCATAGCCATAGCCGCGATACCCACGGTAACCGCGATATCCGCGCCAGCCTTCAGCCTTGTCGCTATCAGCTGTCCACCCAAGGCTATCCAGATCCAGAACATTTACCGGTGCCGGTGCAGGATTGACCGGTGCTGCCATCGCAGGCGCAAATCCGGTGAAGACCAAGGCCGTCGATGCGACGGCGGCGGAAACTTTCTTATGAAAACGCATAACTCATACCCCCAAAGATTTACCAGATTCTGTGCCCCAGACTCCAGTCATATACCATAAATAGTTGGTCCAGCCTGTCGCCAGGCTGAACCATATTCTTATATCCTGTGACCTTAGTAACGATGTCTAAGGTCTTTCAGGCGCACTCCGGACACCCGGCGACCTTCAACATAGCAGGTAAACTTGCCGCGATCGTAGCTGCGGCGATAGCCGCGATAACCGTCTTTCACCACGAGCCGGCCCTTGATTTTATAGCCGTAGCGGGTCCGCTTCACATCACGAATTTGGGTCACATCAGCCCGGCCGTAATAGCTCGCCTTACGCTCAGCAGCTCGGACACATTTGTTCACGGCCCGGCGTGGACGAATACGCTTGCGATCGCCATAGCCATAGCGCTTGTCACGATAGCGCCGATCCCGATAGTCATCGTCATAATAGCTGTTGCTATACTTATCCTTCTTTCCCGAAGACAATATCGCGGCCAGTCCGCCCAGCACGACCGCTCCGGCTATCACTTCGCCGGCGCTGATACCGCCCCGGTCATAATCTTTCGCCATCGCAGGCGTTGCAGAAACGGCCATCGCAGTTGCGGCAGCGGTTCCGACCAATGCTGTTTTAAGACTGTTCATCTCCACGTTCCTTTTACTCCCACTCGAGAACTATTTTCGAGCTTGCGAAACCTTTTTAGGGGATCGCTGTTGAGTGGAGACTGAACCCTCTTGTCAGCAGTCGTTCAGGTTAGTATCGACTTTTATGAACACAATAATTACTAGTTTTCCAACAAATAGATGCGAAGTTTACAAAGTGAACACCCTCCTTATGGGCATTCATGACAAACCGGAATCAGGTGAAATTGCAAAATCTCTTTTGGAGATTCATCAATCGCGCAGAATCGTATCACGATCCAAAAACCGCTTCACACAATATCACAAACCGAAACATGTAGGACAGCCGTCAATGGACATGACTATCATGGAATCAAAAAAGGCCGAAGGTGCTTCCACCCCCGGCCTTTTCGTTCAGTATATGGAGGTTCAGAAGCCCTTGCGAACGGTCAAACCAAATGTTCTGGGCTGACCAACCCGAAATGCTGTTCGGGCACGCCCGCCACGTTCCCGGTCAAAGGACAACAGCGCGTTTTCATCAAAGACATTCTTCACATAGATTGTAACGTCCAGCTGATTGTCGAGCTTGACCCCGGCGCTGAGATTGACCAGTTCATAGGCTGGCAATTTCAGATCGATGACCGTTGCTTCATTACCGGTGGCGCCGCCAAAAGGCAGTCCGGAGACAAAGGAGCGCGGATTATCAACCTGGTCACTGGGCTGTGTAAACCGGCTACCGACATGCTGGGCTGACGCGCTGATAAAGGCTTCACCTGCACCAATGGGCCAGCTGTAAGTTGCATCACCGGATATCTGGAATTTCGGCACCGATGGCAGACGGTTTCCGTCTTCCACACCGCCCAACACGTTACCCGCACCATCGACGACGGTAGAATCAAACTCGGCTTCCAGTATCGAACCGGACAATCCGATATCGAGACCGGTCAGCACTTCTGCTGACAGCTCCCATTCCAGACCCAGAGTATGGGCTTCCGGTACGTTGAAGGTGATCCGCGACGAACAGGAACCCGCATCCAGTGTAACCTGCAGATCACTAATGTCGGTATAGAAGGCCGCAGCGTTGAAGGTGATACCGCCGCTTTGCGCTTTCACGCCGAGCTCATAGTTCCAGAGCGATTCATCATCATAATCCTGGAACGAACCAAAAATGGCCGCATCTTGTGGTGAACATAGCGGAATATTCAGTGGATCATTCACCCCGCCCAATCGAAAACCCTGAGACGCCTGAGCATTGACCGAAATATCATCGGTAATGTCATAGTTGACCAGCAAACGCGGCGTGAAACCGTTGGATGATGTCACATCAACCACTCCGCTATCGCCATTTGCGAACAGACCGCCGGTGCTGATCATCCGCGTTTCTTCAAAATCATAATAGCGACCGCCAGCCGTGATCGTCAGACTGTCAGTGAGATCGAAACTGGCTTCCGCAAAGGCGGCAAATTGCTCGATATCATAGTCCAGATCGGAGTTGAACGGCGAGTCAGTGCCGAATCCATTGGCGGCACCCGCAGCCGTTCCTGCGCCCAATGCGGCATCAGTTGCGGCATCATAACCAGGCGTTGGAAGGCGCTGGCGATATTCACGCGTAACCGAAGAATAGAAACCGCCGACGACCCACTGGAACCGGCTTTCATTGTCGGACGCAAACCGGACTTCCTGAGAATATTGTGACAGGTTAGTCGTATCCCGCAGATTGGAGGGCAGCAATGCATCAGCCTCAAGAAAACCAAGATCGATAGACACCGATCCGGTCAAAGCACTTGCGTCGCGACTAACCAGAATTTCCCGATCCGTGTAGCTGGTGACCGCAGTAAAGTTTACAGTGCCAAGATCAGCATTAAACGTCAGGTCCGCGATCAACGTCTGGTCTTCAAAAGCCTCATCCAGCAGCAAATATTGCTGGCGCTCACCGAGCTCAATCGCGGGGCGGGTCGTTGTGAACGGATTGGCGAACACGTTGAAGACTTCCTGGCGGTTAAAGCCATCGGATTTGATTTCCTGATAGACAACGCGCGGCGTTATGGTCAGCCCTTCGACAGGTTGCAGCGTTAGCGCGAGACGGCCGCCATAGCGTTCACCGCTATTGACGTCTTCCTCCGACGCACCGCCCTCACCCAAAGCCTCAATGAAGCCGCCAAATTGGGTGTAGTAGCCGACCGCGCGAAGGGCCAGTTTATCCTCGATCAGCGGGACGTTGACCGCCCCTTTCAAACTGTAACCCAGATCATCACCATCGACGAGATTGACATCGCCCTCGGCAACACCTTCCAACTCATTCAGATTGGGCTGGTTGGTGATGTACCGGATGGTACCGCCAATTGAGCCAGAACCGAACAGTGTACCCTGGGGACCGCGCAAGGTCTCCACACGGTTTAAGTCGAACAGATCGAGGTCCGGCGTAAACAGGGACAGTGAGATGACCGATTCATCCAGATATACACCGACCTGCTCTTTCACGCCGGGCTGGTCACGGACAATCTGCCCCGCCGATACACCGCGAATGGCGACCTGGCTCTGGCCGGGGCCAAGATTTTGGATAGAAAGCCCCGCAACGTTACGAGAAATATCTTCCAGCGTGGTAGCCCCGCTCTTTTGAATATCCGCCGCTGTCTGTGCGTTTATGGAAAATGGAATATCTTGAAGATTGGCGTCGCGTTTTGTCGCCGTGACAATGATAATATTGTCATCCGCCTCTGCCGCTTCCTCAGCATCTTGAGCCAATGCAGGCTGTGATGCCATGGCAAAAGCCAACGCGGACAGACTTGCAAATTTTACTGATTTCATAGCTAAACCCTCTCAATATGTTCTGCTGCGATGACCATTATGGTCAAATTCACAACCGAGGCTCTGTGGCCTACAACCGCTTTAAAATGCGATTTTACATTAAGTGAAGGCCAAACTCGCGTTTTCACTAGTATTTTTGACAGGGGGTGTTTTTCTGTGTCGAATAGGTCACATATCGGACCTATTCATCCGATCTGGACAAAAAAAGGGCCGGGATGTTTTCACATCACCGGCCATAAAGTTGTTGTTCTCAGGAGGAACAAGTGGAGGTGCCGACCTCAGTTTTGGGAGGAGATGGTCGGCACCAAACTTTTTAACCTTTGGCGAATTCCGGGTAAGCTTCGACACCGACTTCTGCGATATCCATACCCAGTCGCTCGTCTTCTTCTGAAGGACGAACACCAATGGTGAATTTCAAAATAGTCCAGACGATGGCGCTAAGCACGAAGGTGAAGGCACCGATCGACACCACGCCCAGAGCCTGTACGCCCAGTTGCTCGCCTACGCTCAGCGTAACACCGTCAACTTCTGACTGGGTGTTCCAGGCAACGATCAACGTGCCCCAGATACCGGCCAGGAGGTGGACAGGAATAGCGCCCACGACATCGTCAATTTTCAGCTTGTCGAGCAGTGGCACTGCGAACACTACAATCAGGCCGCCAACACTACCGATAAGGATCGAAGCCGGAACGGACGGCGTAAGTGGCTCCGCCGTGATCGACACCAGGCCAGCCAGCGCGCCGTTCAGCGCCATGGTGACATCAATCTTCTTATAGAGGATCTGCGTCAGGATAATCGCGGTCACCACGCCGCCAGCAGCAGCCATGTTGGTGTTCACGAAAATCTTGGACACATCGCTGACATCACCAATAGTGCCCATGGCAAGCTGTGACGCACCGTTGAAACCAAACCAGCCGAGCCACAGGATGAAAGTACCCAGTGTAGCAAGCGGAATATTGGAACCCGGCATCACCGTGAGCTTACCATTCACATAGCGTCCGAGACGGGGACCGATGATAAGCGCACCAGCCAATGCCGCCCAGCCGCCGACAGAGTGGACCAGCGTAGATCCGGCAAAGTCACTGAAGCCGCGCTGATCAAGCCAGCCTGTACCCCATTCCCAGCTACCGGTAATCGGATAGATAAAGCCGGTAAGTATCAGGACAAAGATCATGAAGGGCCAGAATTTTACGCGTTCTGCAATGGTGCCCGAAACGATCGAGGCTGTTGTCGCGCAGAATACCATCTGGAAGAACCAGTCCGATGCGACGGAGTAACCCGTTTCGACATCCGCTTCACCCACGGCCTGCATCCCATAGGGGCCGAAAGTTCCGATCCAGCTCGTCACATCCGTGTACATCAGGTTATAACCTGTGACCCAGAACATGATCCCGGCAAGCGAATACAAACTGATATTTTTCAAGCACTGCATGGAGACATTTTTCGAGCGTACCAGCCCGGCCTCAAGCATCGCAAAGCCTGCGGCCATCCACATGACCAGAAAACCGCCGATCAAAAAGAGCAGCGTGTTGAAAATATAGGCGACATTGGCGCTCGGATCAGCCACTTCGGCTGCTTCCTGTGCCAACGCGGGCGATGCCATCCCCATGGCTACCAATCCCGCAGATAGTGTTAGAATTTTTCTCATTATATACGCTTCCCTGTCTAAATCTGGCCTGTTTAAATCGCAGTATCGCCGGTTTCGCCGGTGCGAATACGAACGGCATTTTCCAGCCCCATGACGAATATCTTTCCATCACCGATGGATTCAGTGCCCGCTGCGCTCTGGATGGCTTCGATCGCCTGCGCGGCTACGTCGCTGCCGCAAGCAATTTCCAGCTTCACTTTCGGAACCATATTGGTGGTATATTCAGCCCCGCGATAAACCTCGGTCTGTCCTTTTTGACGGCCAAAGCCCTTTACTTCAGACACAGTCATGCCCGCGACGCCGACTTCCGTCAGCGCATCCCGCACATCATCGAGTTTGAATGGCTTTATTATGGCAACGATAAATTTCATTATGCCCCCTTTTTTGTTACGGAAGTCATAATCGCAAAGCGCGTGCCAGAATCACAAACCACTGGATTCAAACAAAAAACTGATTCTCGAACTCTGAAGAAAGTGTAAATATTGTGCAGCGCAGCAGTGCTGCCTAAATTTTAGGCAGCACCTTTTTCTGTTCTCGCCAATATGTCGGGAATGATCGCTGCGGTCTCCCGGTGGCCGATTTCGATCAACTCTTCAGCCTTGGTGAAATTCTGCATGTCGATATGGCCGACAGGCGGGGATAGTGAAAAATCCGGCGGGTCGAGCGCCAGCGAATAGCGCCCCAGATTGCGCAGAGACAGACCGATAGAGGCCTTCACAATCGCAATGCTATTGGGATATTTGCCATCATCCCGGCTGATCCCCGCCATTTCCGCGCGGTTGATAAAGTCATCCTGCAGGTTGACGGACAGGCACAGGGCATCAGGCGCCATATCGCGCGCTGGAGACACGGGCACGGGCAGCGCCGCACCGCCATCGACAAGCAGACGGCCGTCATATTCCACCGGCTTGAAAATTCCCGGCAAAGACATGGAGGCACGGATGGCCGGGACCAGCTTACCGCTGTTCATGATGATGGTATCGCCAGTTCTAAGGTCCGCCGCGACGGCAGCCACGGGAATAGACAAGTCGGAAAAAGTAAGGCTGCCAAGCTGTTCTTCCAGCTCTTTCTCGATCATCCGCGCGCCCATGACCGCGCCGCGTTTGAAATGCGGGTCCATGAAACGGATCAATGTTCGCAAATTGGCCGTGCGCGCGGTCTCTTCGAGATAATCCAGTTTTCCGGCCGCAAAGCTGGCACCAGTGATCGCACCGATGGACGTGCCGGATATGGCCGCTATCTCCAAAGGTGAATCCTCAATCGCGCGCAGCACACCGATATGGGTCCAGCCCAAACCTGCGCCGCCGCCCAAGGCAAGGGACAGCTTCACAGCGAAACATCCTCTGCCAGCACCGCCTTGGCTTCATCCAGATCCTCTTTCAGCACCATCACGCGTGCAGGCAGTGCAATCCCCGCGCCTTCGACAATATTTACGCCGCTGTCAAAACAGACCGCCCCAATACCGGCCGCTTCCAACCGGCCGCGAATGATCTCCGCTTCGTAGCCATGCATATGGCGGGACAGTTCAACCAGGCTCATGAGCTAGCCATTCCCGCTCAGATAGCGGTCGGTCGCACGGGTTGGCAGGCCGTCAATGCTCTGCACGCGCCCTGCTGTCTTCTCCATCCATTTTTCCGGATCAGACTGGCGATGATATTTGACCAGAGTTTCACGCTCCGCCTTCAATTCCATCTGCGGCACGCCCCAGCCGCAGCTGGTTTGCACATTGTCCACGGTGATATCGAATATCTGCCGCGTCCCTGGCAATATCTCGAAATGAGCAGCAAGCTCTTCCCAACCATCATCCTGTGGCAGCACGGGTTTACCGGTGCCATAAAGCCGCATGATCAGCGCAGGATTGGCAAAATTGTTGAACATGATGGTAACCCGGCCATCAGCAATCAGATGCGCATGGGTTTCATTGCCGGATCCGGCAAGGTCGAGATAAGCAACGCGCTTTGGTCTGAGAACACGAAAGGCATCATAACCTTTGGGCGAGAGGTTGATCCGCGCATCAGGCGCTGCCGTAGCTACAAAGAATACCGGCTGCTTCGCGATAAAAGCGGTGTGATCATCATTCAGTGCATCAAAAAATTCAGCCATAATCTCTTCCTGTTCAGTTGAACTGTCGTCCTAGCGCCAACATCCATACCAAAGCTGCGACGCCGTGTATCACTATCACTGGCCATAACGACCGCGAAACAATGCGGATGTGAGACAGGGTAATACCAAAAATCACCATGGCAAAGCAAAACGAAGGCATCGCGAGCATATCATTCCATTTGGTCTGGTTGATTGTCGCGTAAACCGGGTAGAAGAAAGCAAACATCAAAGTGGACAGCCAAGCCCCCCAGCGCGGACTGAATTTTGCAAGTGCCGACAACAGAACTCCGCGGAACACCAATTCGGTGGGAATGGCGGAAATCAAAAACGCAATAAATACGGCACTGACAGCCTCTTGCCAGCGATCTACCGGATACCAATAGGCCCAACCGCCCAAAAATCCGATGAAGGCAATAATCGCCAGCGTGGGAACCGCCAGGCGCAGAGCGACCATCCACTGTTTCGCCTCAGGCCAGGTCTTGAGTGCGGTCCATGTTTCTTGAAATATTATCCGCACAAAGCCTGTCCTACCAACTGGAACCTTCATCAATCGCGACCTGTTCATCGGGACGCGTTTCCCGGCCCAGCACTTTGTTACGATGGGGGAAGCGACCAAATTTGACGATTACATCACGATGCGCTTTCGCAAATTTGATATTATTCTCAATCCCCAAAGCCGTAAACAGGCCCAGTGAGCGGGTCTGATCCTCAAGCTCCTCACTATGCATGAAAGGCATGTAGACAAACATCCTTTGGTCTTCGGTCAACTGATGATCCAATTCCCCATCAGCCGCCTTTTTGGCGATTTGCAGCGCCAGATGATCGGTAGCAAAGGCCTCTGCACTGTCCCGAAACATGTTTCGCGGAAACTGGTCGAACAATATTATCGCAGCAAGGGCTGCTTCTGGGGTTGCCAGAAAATCTGCCGCAACCCTGGTCTTTTGCTCTTCCCACAGCTCCGCAAAGCGTTCGGTTATTTGCTCATCAACCTGAGCGCCGGAGCCGAACCAGTCATCGGGGCCAAGCTCTTCAAACCAGAAATGAAGGATTTCTGATGACCAACTATTGGCCATCAGGCCGCCGTTCCCCCAACCGTCAAGCCATCAACCAGCAACGTTGGCTGTCCAACGCCAGCAGGCACAGATTGCCCCCCCTTGCCGCACACGCCGATGCCTTCGTCCAGCGCCATATCATTGCCGATACCGGTCACCTTGGTCAGCGCAGTCGGACCATCACCGATCAGCGTCGCCCCTTTTATCGGCGCGCCCAGTTTGCCATTTTCGATCTTGTAGGCTTCGGTGCAGGAGAAGACGAATTTGCCGGAGACGATATCCACCTGCCCGCCGCCGAAGCTCTTGGCGTAGATGCCGTTTTTCACGCGGCCCATAAGCTCGTCGGGATCATCCTTGCCGCCCCGCATAAACGTGTTGGTCATCCGCGGCATCGGCGCATGGGCATAGCTTTCACGGCGACCATTGCCGGTTGCGGGAACGCCCATGAGGCGCGCGTTTAGCCGGTCCTGCATGTAACATTTCAATATGCCATCCTCGATCAGGACATTTTCCTGCGTTGGCGTGCCTTCGTCATCAATGCTCAGCGATCCGCGCCGCTCATTGATCGAGCCATCGTCCACAACAGTGACGCCCGGTGCAGCCACCCGCTCACCGATCCGACCGGAAAAGGCGCTCGTACCCTTGCGGTTGAAATCGCCTTCCAGGCCATGCCCAATAGCTTCATGCAAGATGATGCCGGGCCAGCCCGGGCCAAGCAGAACCGTCTGTTCACCTGCAGGAGCATCAACGCTTTCAAGATTGATCAGCGCTTGGTTCAATGCCTCATCAACGGCGCGGTTCCAGCGCGCTTCCTCAAACAGCTGGTCATAGAGATAACGCCCACCCATGCCAAAGCTGCCGGTTTCGCGGCGGCCATTTTGTTCGGCGACAATAGAGACATTTAGCCGCACCAGCGGCCGCACATCGGTTGCCACAAAGCCATCGGGACGAACAATTTCGACCACGCTCCAGCTGCCGGACAGACCAACAGATACCTGCGCAACGCGCGGATCACGGGCGCGCGCCGCAGCGTCAATTTCTTGACACAAGGCTACTTTCTTCGCGAACGGAATGGCTTCCAGCGGATTCGCTTCGCCATAAAGATGCTGGTTGGAACCACGCGGCGGCGGGGCCGGAGCACCCTTGGCCGGGTCCAGCAATTGCAGGGTTTGAGCTGCGCGCTTGATCGCCGCTTCGCTAATCTCGTTACTATGGGAGAACCCGGTCATTTCGCCAGATACACCGCGCAGGCCAAAGCCGCTGTCGGTGCTATAGTCAGCGGTCTTCAGGCGGCCATCGTCAAAACCGAAACTCTCCACCGCGCTATATTGCAGGTAAAGTTCTCCGTCATCGCAGGCGGAAAGGCTGCCCGCGACAAGGGCCTTGGCCCTTTCAGGGTCCAATCCGTCCGGGCGATAGAGAAACGAGCGAGGGTCCAAATTTTTCATCATTTCCACTATATAGAAACGAAATCGGAGCTGCGCACCCCCTTAGGTCAGATTATTCGCCTGAAGCCGCTTCTGCAGAAACATCGGCCGGTCCGCCGATCAAGATGAACCGCCGATCGCAATAGCCGCAATCGACATAGCCTTTTTCATCTATTTCCAGCCAGACGCGGGGATGGCCCAGCGCCGCGCCACCGGGGATATCCGATGCGCCGTCACAGGCATTGCGTTTTTTGGACGTGCGGACAATTTCAGGTGCGTCGTTCATGTCGCGCGATTAGCAACAGTCACTCGCTGGCGCAATATATTACCGCAGTCTTTCGACCCGACTGTCTAGAGATAATCGACCGTCATCGTGAATGTACCGGTGTAGACGCCCGCTTCCTGATCAGCATCGACATTGAGACGCCCGCCAACAGTCAGCTGATATATACCAAGCGTACCTAAAAAACCGCGGACAAAGGTACCGAAATTCCGGTTTCCATTGCCAATTGCCATCTGGTCAATGTTCATATTGTCAGAGCCGTTGGTATGCGTCACCGTCATGGTGCCGGGAATGGACACCTCAACGATCTGGTTCGGCCCGCCATAAATAATGAAATTACCGCGTCCCGAAGGGCCTCCGGCAAGTGTAACACCGCCGTTGCTTGTGCGGTTGCCATTGCGCGTATCCATAAACACGGTACCGGCGGCAGGTGATGGAATGATCCTGCCAAATTCCAGGTCGGCAATATTGACAACGGAAAGCGGGCCAATTGTTACCGCTCTGGCATCGGCGTCAGCCGTTTGTGCAAGAGCCGCAGGCGCCATTGTTATCCCTGCAAGCAGGGTCAACATGCAGCCAATCAGCCGCGAAATAATCTGGTCTCTGGTCATCTTTTTACTCACTACCCACAAATTCTAAATATTTTCTATGCATCCCGACTGATCCCCATCAATCCGGCTGCCAACTGCTTCAATTACTGATAATCCACCGTCACGTTAAACGTCCCGCGATAGGTTCCCGCGACCTGATTGGGTCCCACCCTGATCTGGCCGCCGACAAGATAAGTCGCTTCTCCGCTCGCATCCAGAAACCGCCGCCGTCCATTGAACCGGAACCGGTTGATCCGCATGGTTTCCGTCCCGCCATCACGCACCAGAAAAATTCGATTCTGGCCGCGGGTAATACGAACCCGCAGCGATGGCGTGCCGGTTACAGTGAACGATGCGGCCTGATGTCCTCCACCAATAGCGATTGCATCACCGCTTCGTTGATTGAGATTGCCGTTTCTTGGATTAAGCCGGAAAAGACTATTACTTGTGCCCGGAATAAAATCACCAAAATCGAGGTCCGCGTTTTTGGTGATCGTTATCGCTGTATTGAGGGTGGCCATGGCTTCACCGCTGGCCGATTGCGCCTGCACGGGTCCAGCCAGCCCAATAAAAGGCAGGACGCACAGCATGATTGCCGCACGCGCAAGTCCGGACTTAAACGTCCGTTTCTGGTCCCTCATTTGTTCCACATTGCCCCAACTAGCGGCAACAGCACAAAAATCTGTTTAATATCATGCCTAATTTTTCGTTAAACGCTGTCACATTCTGTATCCTGTTTGATGCAAAGCCTTTGATTGTGGGGGGCAAGATGGTTATGCGGTTGCCATGACCGAAGCTGCTATATCCATCCAACATCTCTCCAAAACCTATGCTGGCGGTAAAAAAGCGCTGGATGACGTCACTTTTGACGTGAAACGGGGAGAAATTTTCGGGCTTTTGGGCCCGAACGGCGCGGGAAAATCCACGCTAATCAACATCTTGTCCGGTATGGTCAGCAAAAGCGGGGGCACCGCCAATATCTGGGGCTTTGATATTGATGCAGACCATCGCAATGCCAAGGCATCCATAGGTATTGTGCCTCAGGAGATCATGTTTGATCCCTTTTTCACACCGGCGGAATCGCTGGAGGTTGTAGCGGGGCTTTACGGAATCAAGAAATCCGAACGCCGAACGATGGAATTGCTGCGCGCCGTTCATCTGGAAGACAAGGCCAATGCCTATTCGCGCACATTATCCGGCGGCATGAAGCGCCGCCTGCTGGTGGCCAAGGCAATGGTCCATTCTCCGCCGATACTGGTTCTGGACGAGCCCACGGCCGGCGTGGATATCGAATTGCGTCAGCAGCTTTGGGAATATGTCGAGCAGCTCAATGCATCCGGCGTGACCATCGTTCTGACCACGCATTATCTGGAAGAGGCGGAAAATCTCTGTGACCGGATTGCGATTATCAATCATGGCAAGCTGATTGCGCTCAAGACAACTCCGGAGCTGGTAGACATGGCCCGGGAAAAGCTGGTTGAACTGACCCTGGACCGGGATATTTCCGAAGAATCCGATGCAGTTACCTTTGCCGATGATCAGTTTTTGAAAGCCGACATTATCGGTCCGCGCACGGTTGCCGTGACCTATAACAAGGACCGTACCAATGCCGGCGGCGTGATGCAGGCTGTGCAGAAACGTGGCTATCAGATCGTCGATGTCACGACGCGGGAAGCGGATCTGGAAGACGTGTTCCTGAACTTGACGCGCAAAGCCGCATGAGCAATTTTGATGTTATCATCGTCGGCTCTGGCGCGGCCGGACTGAGTGCTGCCATTACCCTGGCGCGGACGCACAAGGTTCTTGTGCTTGCCAAGGGCGATCTTGCAGGTGGCTCAACCGCCTGGGCACAGGGCGGCATTGCCGCTGTACTTGATGCCGGCGACACATTTGCAAATCATATCGATGACACGATGGTGGCAGGTGCCGGGCTGAACCGCCGCGAAACAGTTGAGTTTGTTGTTGAAAATGCCCCCGCCGCCATCGAACGGTTGGAAGAAATGGGGGTGCCGTTCAACAAGGAAGCGGAAGTTTTGCACCTCACCCGCGAAGGCGGCCATAGCCACCGCCGGATTGTCCATGTCGATGACGCTACCGGCTGGGCGGTGCAGGAAGCGCTACAGAAAACGGCCGCCGCCCATCCCAATATCACCATGCAGCCGCATATGGTGGCGATTGACCTGATTGCCGACCGGCATGCCGAGACATCGACCGGTGCGAAAAATGTCTGGGGCGTTTACGCGCTGAACAATGCAACCGGCCGCGTCGAAACGCTGACATCGCGTGCCACAATCATGGCGAGCGGCGGCGCTGGCCGAACTTATCTGTTCTCCACTGCTCCGCGCGGCGCAACCGGCGATGGTATTGCTATGGCCTGGCGCGCTGGTGCCCGGGTTTCCAATATGGAAATGATGCAATTCCACCCGACCTGCCTCTACAATCTCGAAGTCAAAAATTTCCTGATTACCGAGGCCGTGCGCGGCGAAGGCGGCCATTTGCTCAACCCGCGAACCGGCAAGCGTTTCATGGAGTTTTACGACAGCAAGCGAATGGAACTGGCACCCCGGGACATTGTTGCGCGCGCCAATGACGCGGAAATCAAGCAATTTGGCCTCGACTATGTCCATCTGGATATCAGCCACGAAACCCCGGAATTTGTGAAAGGCCATTTTCCGAACATCTATGATAAGCTGATCGGGTTAGGCATTGATATGACCACCGGACCGATCCCGGTCGTCCCTGCGCAGCACTATACCTGCGGCGGGATATTGATTGACCTCAACGGCCGCACTGATCTGCCCGGCCTTTATGCCGCCGGTGAAGCCAGTGAAAGCGGGCTCCATGGCGCCAATCGCCTCGCTTCCAACAGCTTGCTTGAATGTTTCGTCTTCGGCGACGCCGCCGCCCGCGATATCGCGGCGCATTGGAATGACATGCCCGAACCGCCAGCAATCCGTCCGTGGGATGAAAGCCGCGTTACGGACAGTGATGAAGAAGTTGTCATCAAGCAGACATGGACGGAAATCCGCCGCTTCATGTGGAATTATGTCGGCATCGTGCGCACCACCAAGCGTCTGGAGCGCGCCCAGCACCGCATCGACCTGCTGCGCGGCGAGGTTGAGGAATATTACGGCCATTTCCGGGTGACCCAGGATTTGATCGAGCTACGCAACCTGATTGAGGTGGCTGATCTGATCGTCAAATCGGCGCTCGCTCGCAAGGAAAGCCGAGGATTACATTATATTACCGACTATCCAGACCTGTTGCCAAAGGCTGAGGATACGGTTCTGGCTCCTTAAAACCCGCGACAGCACATGAAATAGCCCTGTGCTGTTTTTCATGCTAATCCCCTCCCCCATCGCACAAAGGGGGATGCATATCATGAACTGGGAACTAGTCTTTACCGTAAGCAATAATTGGGCCTTGCTCATGTGGCTGATCCTCGCCTTTGCGCCGCGTCAATATTTTGGCGGAGATATAGTGATGAAGGGCGTCTTCTATGGCGGGGTAAGCTTACTTGCACTGACTTACGCTCTTATCGTCATCCCGCTGATGACTGGCATGATAGAAGGTGGCAGCAGTGAAGGAAATTTCAGCAGTTTGGCCGGTGTGCAAGCCCTTTTGTCCAGTGATGGCGGCGCGACCATTGGCTGGATCCATTTTCTTGCTTTCGATCTGTTCGTCGGCACGTGGGTTGCCCGCAACGCGGATAAATACGGATTTGCCCGCTGGATTCAGGTTCCCATATTGTTTTTCGTATTGATGTTGGGGCCTTTGGGGCTAATCCTCTATCTTTTGCTGCGTTTCTCGCGTCATAATAGAGTTGCGGATGCCGTAGTACCTCAATAAGACACTGAAGTTGAAATAGCAGCATATGGTTCCAATCTTGATAGAGATAAGGAATTGAAAAGGGTAAGTAATGGCAGATCCGTATCAGGCATTGGGCGTGGCCAAGGGCGCAAGCGAGAAGGAGATTAAGAGCGCCTATCGCAAGCTTGCCAAAGAGCTGCATCCTGACCGCAACAAGGACAATCCCAAGGCAACGGAAAGGTTTTCCGACGTCACCAAGGCCTATGATCTGCTGCTGGACAAGGACAAGCGCGCGCAATTTGATCGCGGAGAGATTGATGCTGATGGCAATCCTGCGGGTTTTGGCTTCGGCGGCGGGCCCGGCGGCACCTATTCACGCGGCGCCGGGGGGCAGCAATTTGATTTCGGCAATGGCGGCGCGGATTTTGGTGACATATTTGAAGGGTTGTTTGGCGGCGGCGGACGCAGTTCCAGCCCGTTCGGCTCTCGCCAACGCAGTGCGCCACCACCCAAAGGGGCCAATGTTTCCTATCGATTGAAAGTCGAGTTCATTGCAGCCGCAACGCTTGAAAAACAGCGGATAACTCTGGAAGACGGCAAGACCATTGACCTCAGCCTGCCGAAAGGCGTTGAGGAAGGTACGCAAATGCGGCTTGGCGGCAAGGGGCGGCAAGGCCCCGGTGGCAATGGTGATGCCATTGTGACCATCCATATCAACAGCCACCCCTTTTACGAGCGTGATGGCGACAATGTGAAACTGGAGCTGCCGATCAGTCTGAAGGAAGCGGTTGAAGGGGCCAAAATCAAGGTGCCAACCGTAGATGGTCCGGTCATCCTTTCCATTCCCGCTGGCTCTGACTCTGGTAAGACGCTGCGTCTAAAGAATAAGGGCTTTCACAAGAAATCCGGTGGTCGCGGTGACCATCTGGTGACATTGATGATCACATTGCCGAAAGATGATTCAAAGCTGGCAGAGTTTGTGAAAGACTGGGAAAATGACGAAAACC
Organism: Parasphingorhabdus sp.; assembly: GCF_059726685.1. Taxonomy (NCBI): domain Bacteria; kingdom Pseudomonadati; phylum Pseudomonadota; class Alphaproteobacteria; order Sphingomonadales; family Sphingorhabdaceae; genus Parasphingorhabdus; species Parasphingorhabdus sp. The sequence goes on along the minus strand of NZ_AP041068.1, from coordinate 1,345,824 downwards.
CGCGCGCAGATATGGGTGTGTGATTTTGGCTGAACGGCGTCATGTCTGACCCTTCGCCTCTTTCCCCCGAAGCACGGCGAGAGGAGCCATCGCGGCCGGGGCGTAAAAGTGAGCGAGCGGCAAAAGCACTAGCAGAAGGCCATTTACTGCGCCGGGTTGTTTCCGTCATCGAGCGGACGGCGGTGGGGGTCTATACCGACGGCTTCACTTTCGCCGGGAATTTTGCCTATCTTGCGCTATTGGCCGTATTTTCCTTCTTCATCGTCGCAGCCGCCATTGCTGGCAGCATCGGCCAGACCGCCATCGGCATTGATTTTGTCGAAGCGTTTCTAAGGACCGTTCCGCCTTCGGTTGCCGACGCGTTGCACGATCCTATACAGGATGCGATGGGCGCGCGAACCGGGCCTTTATTGTGGTTCAGCGCCGCAGTTGGCCTGTGGACCACGGCAAGCCTGATCGAAACCATCCGCGAAATCCTGCACCGCGCTTATGGTGTAACGGCTCAGCGGGCTTTTTGGGAATATCGCTTGACTTCCATCGGTCTCATCATCCTGTCGGTGTTTTTCGCGATGCTTGCGCTCAGTGCGCAGTTTGTTGTGGCAGCGATCAGCGAGTTTCTTGGTGGATATTTCCCTGATCTCGCCGAAAGTACGACGTGGTTTTCGCTGTCCAGCGCCCTGCCCTTTTTGATCCTGTTTATCACGCTCTATCTGTTGTTCCGACTTCTCACGCCCCGCCAATATCGGCCGCGTGCCTATCCCAAATGGCCGGGCGCAGTGTTCATCAGCGGCTGGTGGCTGCTTATTACCGGCTTTTTGCCGCTCTTCCTGAAATATGCAGCCAACTACCAGCTCACCTATGGCAGCCTTGCCGGTGTTATGATCACGCTGATTTTCTTTTATCTCATTGGTCTGGGAATGGTGATCGGTTCCGAACTCAATGCCGCGCTGGCCGACCGACCGCAGCATGAAGAACCGGATTTATAATCGCCGGATGATGATTTTCTGGAATATCAGCGGCATGAGCGCTATTGAGAAGCAAATTTTACATTTGAAAAGGACTCGCAATGAATGAACTGATGAAGGGCAAACGCGGCCTGATCATGGGGCTGGCGAACAACAAGTCGCTGGCCTGGGGCATTGCAAAAAAGCTTTCTGAAGCAGGGGCCGAACTAGCGATAAGCTATCAGGGTGAAGTCATGGCCAAGCGTGTCAAACCGCTGGCCGAAGAACTGGGCTGCGATTTTCTGCTCGATTGCGATGTGTCGGATATGGACCAGCTCGACAAAACTTTCGCCGAACTGGCCGAAAAATGGCCTACGATTGACTTTGTGGTCCACGCTATCGGCTTCACCAATAAAGAAGCTCTGCGCGGCAAATATTTTGACGTGACCCTCGATGATTTTCTGATGACGATGAATATCAGCGTCTACAGCTTTACCGCCGTTGCCAAGCGTGCTGCCGCGATGATGAATCCCGGCGGCTCTATGCTCACATTATCCTACTACGGCGCGGAAAAGGTTATCCCGCACTATAACGTCATGGGCGTGGCCAAAGCGGCGCTGGAAACATCGGTGCAATATCTTGCCAATGATGTTGGCCCAGATGGTATCCGGGTGAATGCGATTTCTGCCGGACCGATCAAGACCCTTGCCGCATCCGGCATCGGGGATTTCCGTTATATCCTGAAATGGAATGAACTAAACTCCCCTATGCGCCGCAATGTGACGATTGATGATGTCGGATCTTCCGCGCTCTATTTCCTGTCCGATCTGTCCTCAGGAGTGACTGGCGAGACGCATCATGTCGATGCGGGCTATCACACCATCGGAATGAAACAGGAAGATGCGCCGGATATCGCGCTGGATTGATGCCTTTAAGAGCGGAGCAGCCTGGCGACGAGAAATCCATCTTTGCTGTAAACGCAGCCGCTTTTGCAACTGATGCTGAAGCACGGCTTGTCGAAATGCTGCGGGAAGATGGTGATCTATACTTCTCTCTGGTAGCCGAGGAGGATGGTGCGATAATCGGCCACATAGCCCTTAGTCCCATGGATACCGCAGCCGACGACCAGCCGATCAAGGCATTGGGCCTAGGGCCAGTTGCTGTCGCGCCCAATCGTCAGCATGAAGGTATAGGATCACAGCTTGTCCAAGCTGCCATCCGTTGGGCGCAATCGCAGGGCTGGCAGTTGATCATATTGCTTGGAAACCCCCGCTACTATTCACGCTTCGGCTTTTCTGTCGATGATGCAAAGCCATTTACCTCGCCTTTTGCCGGTCCGTATTTTCAAGCACTCTGGCTTGACGAGACGGCCCAAAAGCCGCAGTCAGGGCGAGCAGAATATGCGCCCGCCTTTGGTCGCCTGTAAAAACAAAAAAGTGGGCCAATAAATGAGGGTATATGAGTTTTAACAGTTTCGGCCGCGTATTTCGCTTTTCCACCTGGGGGGAAAGTCATGGGCCTGCGCTGGGCGCGGTCGTTGATGGCTGTCCTCCGGGACTGGAACTGAGCGAAGCGGACATCCAGCCGTTTCTGGATGCCCGGCGGCCCGGCCAATCCAAATATACCACGCAGCGGCAGGAACCCGATCAGGTGAGAATACTGTCCGGCGTATTCGAAGGCAAAACCACAGGCACGCCGATTTCGCTGATGATCGAGAATGTCGACCAGCGGTCCAAGGATTATAGCGAAGTCGCCAAAGCCTATCGCCCCGGCCATGCCGATTATGCATATGATGCCAAATATGGCTTTCGTGATTATCGCGGCGGAGGCCGGTCAAGCGCGCGCGAAACAGCGGCGCGTGTGGCCGCTGGCGCAGTCGCCCGTCTTGCCATTCCGGAAGTATCGGTTCGCGCATGGGTTGCCGAAATTGGCGGCGATGCAATTGATATGGCGAATTTTGACGCCAATGAAATTAGCAATAATCCGTTTTTCTGTCCCGATGCAAAGGCTGCCAAACGGTGGGAAGCCTTGGTCGATGGCGCACGCAAGGATGGCAGCAGCCTTGGCGCAATCATCGCTTGTGAGGCAACCGGCGTTCCTGCCGGATGGGGGGCACCGGTCTATGCAAAACTGGACAGCGAAATCGCCGCAGCGATGATGACCATAAACGCCACCAAAGGTGTGGAGATTGGCGACGGCTTTGCCGCTGCACGCCTACGCGGCGAAGATAATGCTGATGCGATGCGCCCTGGAAATAAAGGCCCACGGTTTGCATCCAACCATGCAGGCGGAACCGCTGGCGGGATCTCCACCGGACAGCCTGTTTTCTGTCGCGTCGCGTTCAAGCCAACCAGCTCTATCCTGACACCGGTCGAGACCATCACCCGCGATGGCGAAGCGACTGAAATCACAACAAAAGGCCGGCACGACCCCTGTGTCGGTATACGCGGCGTACCTGTTGTAGAAGCCATGATGGCCTTGGTGCTCGCAGATCAAAAAATGCTGCACAGAGCACAATGCGGATGAGCATAGAGTAGATGATCGACCTCGTCCTTCATGTCATAGATGACTATATTCAGGCGCATAAAGCGATAATCGGTCTTGTCATATTGGGGTTTCTGTTCGCCGGCTTTATCATGGAACGTTTTCCCGCGGCGGTGGTGGCCGTACTGGGAGCCTGCACCTTTCTCTTTCTGGGCATCATCGATTCAGACGGTCTATTCTCGGTCTTTTCGAACACCGCGCCGATCACTATTGCCGCCATGTTCATTCTCTCCGGCGCGCTGCTGAGAACGGGCACGATTGACGCGATCGCCGGTTTCATTATCGAACGCGCCAAAAAGCATCCCAAACTGGCGGTTGTCGAGATGTTCCTCGGTGCATTTGTCGCTTCTGCCTTCATGAATAATACGCCGGTTGTGCTGGTACTGATCCCCATTATCATTCGCCTGTCCCGCGCCACCGGCATATCCTCCAAAAAGCTGCTTATCCCTTTGAGCTTCATTTGCATATTGGGTGGCACCACTACTCTGATCGGCACATCTACCAATCTGATTGTTGATGCTGTTGCCCGTGACACCGGAATGGATGGCTTCGGCATTTTTGAAATTACGCCTTATGGCCTGGTTGCCGCCGTTGCCGGTACCATCATGATGGTTTTGTTCAGCAGCTGGCTGCTTCCAAAAGGTGAAGCAAGCGGGGAATTTTCGAGCAGCGATGAGAGTGATTTTCTCACCGAATTGACTGTCCGCAATCGATCAACAGCGATCGGCAAAATGCTCTCGGAAGTTCCGATTATTCGCCGGACCAGTGTGAATGTTTCCGCAGTGAAACGGCTAAGCAGCTATATCCGCCATGATCTCGACCATCATGAATTGCGCGCTGGTGATCGCATCGTCGTCCGGCTTGATCTCGCTGAACTGATATCGCTGCGATCCTCAGAAGACTTTAAAATCGGCATTGTACGGTCTGGCGATGTTGGGCCACTGGGTGAGGAACTGGTGGAAGCAACAGTTGCCCCAGGTCACCCCAGTATCGGCAACCGCCTGTTCGACATTCCGTTTCTTGGGCAGCTGAACGTCCGCATATTGGGCATGACCCGCTACCGTAATTTGCCGCGATCGGACCTTACCAATGCCCGCATCCATGCCGCTGATCGTTTGCTCGTCACCGGATCGAGCAAGGATATTCAACGGATGTATGAAAACCCCAACCTCTTTGGTGTGGGTCAGACCAAAATCCGTGCTTTTCGCCGGGATCGGGCTCCGATTGCGATTGGCGCTTTGGTCGCTGTGGTTGCCCTCGCCGCGCTTAACATCATTCCTCTCGCGGTAGCTGCCATATTGGCCGTGGGCGCGATCCTGCTGGCGCGCTGTATTGATGCAGAGGAAGCCTGGGGGTCGATTGATGGCAATGTCCTGGTACTGATTTTCGGGATGCTGGCGGTCGGCCTTGGCCTGCAACAGGCTGGCAGCGTCGATTTAATCGTCAATCAGCTTACGCCTTGGCTGCGCGATCTACCGCCATGGGCGTTGGTCTTTGCGATCTATGTATTGTCAGTATTCATGACAGAAATTGTCACGAACAATGCCGTTGCGATTATCATCACACCGATAGTGATAGCGCTCGGTCAGGATCTGGGCGTGGACCCAAGACCGCTGGTAATCGCAGTGATGTTCGCTGCCTCCGCCAGCTTCGCAACGCCAATTGGTTATCAAACCAACACTTTGGTCTATGCAGCAGGCAACTACCGGTTCACAGACTTCTTCAAGGCCGGCATCCCGCTCACCTTTGGGGTCGGGCTGGCCACTTGTCTGGCGATCAGTTTCACGATGTGACAACTTGCCGCTAATCGCTTGCCGTAGCCGGGTTGCGACGATAGGTTGATGCAAAATATCAATAGGGGTGGTGACATGCTGTCATTCTGGTTCAAAATACCGCTTTGGCAGCGGGTTATCGCAGCTCTGGTTCTTGGTGTTATCACCGGTTTGATCTGGGGGCCGGAATCAGAAACCATTAAATGGATCGGCGATTTTTTCATCAAGGCGATCAAGATGCTGGTCGTTCCCTTGATCTTCTTCTCGCTTGTTGCAGGTGTCGCCGCGCTTGGCGACCTCAGAAAACTGGGCAGTGTTGGCGGCCGCGCCATGTTATTATTCATCATAACCGGCCAGATTGCGGCATGGCTTGGTCTGGCATTGGGCACGTTTTTTGCGCCCGGCAAAGGTGTCGACACCACAGCCATCCAGAAAGGTGAAACGCCTGCTCCCAATGAAACCACCGCTGTTGATATGATCCTCTCGATCGTTCCCGACAGTCCAGTACAGGTCATGGCCGATGTGCGGGTTTTGCCGTTGATCGTATTCGCGCTGCTAATCGGTATCGGCATTTTAATGGCCAAGGAAGACGGGAAACCGCTTGCCAAGATTTTCGACAGTGGCGCCATCGTCATGCAAAAGGTCACAATGATCGTCATGGAACTGACGCCCTTTGGCGTCTTTGCCCTGATGGCATGGGTCGCCGGTACATTGGGTCCCGATGCTCTTATCTCGCTGGCGCAGCTTGTCGGCCTCAACTATCTCGGCTGCTTGCTGATCATTGGTGTCATGTATTCTGCAATGATCAAATTTGTTGCCAAGCTGCCGGTGATCGATTTCTTCCGCGGTATTATTGACGCAATTGCGGTCAGCTATTCGACGGCCTCGTCCAACGCGACCCTGCCGGTGACCTTGCGCTGCGTGGAACGCAATCTGGGTGTCAGCAACTCAGTGGCCAGTTTTGTCGTTTCGCTGGGCGCGACGATCAACATGAACGGCACCGCCATGTATCTGGGGTTGGCGACCTTGTTCGGCGCACAGATTTTCGGCGTGGACCTCAGCTTCGGCGACTATGTGCTCATCGCCATCACCTCTACACTCGGCGCAATCGGTGCAGCAGGCATTCCTGGTGCCGGCCTGATCATGATGGCGCTCGTGTTCGGTAGTGTCGGCGTTCCGCTTGAAACCATCGCTTTTGTTGCTGGTGTTGACCGGATCATGGACATGATGCGCACGACAACCAATGTATCAGGCGATGCAGCCATCGCGACAACGGTGGCCGTGATGACCGGCGAGATCGATGTCGAGGAAATGATTTCTGCGGACGATGTCTAAGGTCGCAAAGGCGATCCAAATGGAAAACTGATCTCAGACCGGCATCATAACATCGCCATATCAACAGGCTGATCCAGCAAAACACGCCCGGCGAGCTCGAACACGGCGGGCGCCGTGGCAATATGCTGGGTGGCCACATGAGCATCGCGGAAGCGGCGTTGAAGACTGCTAGTGGAATAGACTGCACCGCCGCCGCCCAATGTGTAGGCGACTTTGCAGACCTCGGCTGATGTCTCCGTCGCATGAGCACAGGCCAACCGCAAATTGGCCCGGGCTTCCGCCGAAATATCCCCATTTCCCTGCGCTTCTTTCCAGGATTTTCCGACGGCATCTTCCAGAAAACTGAACGCGCCGCCCAACTGTGCCGCAGCGCGGGCAATATCAGCCTGAACGGTAGCCCGCTGTGCCATGCTGCGACCACCGCCTGGTGTTTTCTTGTTAGTCGCCAGCAACCGTATTTCTTCCAACGCCGCCCGGGCATTGCCCAGAGCAACAGAGGAAACACCCAATGCCAATAAACCAAACAGGGGAAATTTGTAGAGTGCACCGCTATCGCGAGGACGATCCGCTATAAAGGACACGGAGCGGTCCTTTGGTACCTTGATATTCTCCACGCTGAAATCACCGGAGCCAGTCCCTTTCATGCCGGCGACATGCCAGCTGTCGATAAAGGTCACTTCGCTCACCGGAAAGAACAGCATGCGATGATAAGGCGCGCCATTATCGAATTTCTGCAGATCGCCATCTTTGGTGATCATTGCGCCGCCGCCAAGCCAGCTGCAATTGGCCGAACCCGATCCCCATTGCCACTGACCGGAAAGCAGATAATGATCACCCATATCTTCTGCTTTACCCATCGGAGCAAAAACACCGCCGGTAATCACATCATCCGGCCCAAAAATATCCCTGGCCGGTGTTTGGTCCAGATAAGCTGCGCCGAGAGTCGAGGTAACCGCAATCATCGCGCACCAGCCCGCGCTGGCGTCGGCTTCCGCAATCGTTTCGATCAACTGCATGAATTCCAGCGGCGGCAATTGCAATCCGCCCAGTGATGACGGCTTGGAGAGGTTAAACGCACCAGCAGCAGCCATTTTCTGTGCCAGATCAGCCGGAAGGCGGCGGGCTTCTTCGGTTTCCGCCGCCCGATCCGCGATTTCCGGCAGAAGCGATAACAATGCCGCGCCGGTGTCGCCGCCAATTCCGCTGATATCATATTGTAAACCGGCCATCTGAGAATCTCCAAAAAACTAGCGTGACCATAAGAGTTACTATTTGTCCATCCAGTAAAAACATTTACTGGTAGTGGAATGCGCTTACTCGCTTTTTTGGGGTTTATCCTTTTTCTGGCCGGATGCGGCAGCCGGGACAATGCGGATATCATGCCTGGACAAGATCAAATTGTCCGGTTGTCCGATTCAGAGATAAAAGGCCTCGATCCACAGAAAATCTCTGACCTGTCATCGCTGCGCGTAGCATCCGATCAGTTTGAAGGGCTGACACGGCTAAACGCCGCTGGTGATGCAGAACCGGGACTGGCGGAAAGCTGGACTGTTTCAGAGGACGGATTGCGGTGGAGCTTCCAGCTCCGCGGTGGCCTGCGATTTTCTGATGGCACTGTCTTTAATGCGGCCCTTTTCCCCCGGATATGGGGTCGCCTGCAGGCTTCCGAGACTGCCTCGCCCACGAAAGCCCTGTTTGAAAATATCACAGCCGTTGCAGCGGATGGCGATTCCACGGTTATAGTGACACTGCGCGCACCCGCCCCTTCTCTGCCGGTTCTGTTGGCTCATCCGGCGATAGCGGCCTTGCCACTGCACCTGGTCGAACAGAAAGGTGACAAGTGGACCAGCGAGCGCCCCATGGTCACCAGCGGTCCCTATCAACTCGCGACCTGGAAATTGAACGATCATGCGCGCATGATACGCAATCCTGAATGGCATGACGAGCCGGCACCCACGCCAAGCATCATATGGAAACCGATGGATGACAGCCTGTCCGCTATGCGGCTCATCCTGGCAGGCGGTGCCGATATCGCTGCCGATTATCCGGCGAGCCGACATCAATGGCTGAACGAAAACCATCCCGGTCTGGCGCGCAGCATACCCTATCTCGGCAACTACTATTTTGCATTTAACAACCGCAAGGCACCCTTTAATGACAGCCGTGTTCGAACTGCCCTGTCGATGGCAGTGGAAAGAGCATGGATCGCCGACAAAGTGATAGGCATTGGCAATGTACCGGCGTGGAATCTGTTGCCAGCTGATCTGACCGGAAGCGTCAGTGCAAAGCCCGTGTGGGCCGAGTGGCCTCGCGAAAGGCGCCTCGCCACTGCGCGAACACTACTAGAGGCAGCGGGTTACAATTCTACCAATCCGTTGAAATTTGAAGTCCGGTTCAACAGTTCCGCCGAACATCGCCGTGTATCCGTGGCGCTGGCCGCGATGTGGAAACCCCTGAATGTGCAAGCCAGCCTCTTCAACAGCGAAGCGGCACTTCATTTCGCTGCGCTCAGAAGCCACGATTTTACGCTGGCACGGTCTGGCTGGATTGCTGATTTGCCAATTGCCGAAAATTTCCTGACAGTACATCAAGCCGCCAACGGTTCCGGCAATTATTCGGGATATGATAACCCGGCTTATGATGCGATTGTAGCGCGCGCGATCAGAACGGCCAATCCGGACGAGAGAAATGCACTTATGCGCAGAGCGGACGAAATATTGATCAATGATATGCCGATATTACCGCTCTATTTTTACGTGACCCGCTCTCTTGTCAGCGAACGGATTGAGGGATGGCAGGATAACATTTCCAATGTGCATCCCAGCCGGACTCTGCGTATAAGAAAAAAATGAGTCATAATCGGTACTCTTGGTTCAAAGTCTTTGCCGCTCTCCTCGCGGGATCGCTCGCTCTTGCATCCTGCAGCGTCGCGGGAGATGAAGACCGCGCGCGGGTTACGGTTATCGAGGACGGTGAACCCGTCATCAAACCCGTCGGGATCAGACTGAATTATGCATCTGCAACCGCGCGTGCGGCTATCGCAAGAGGCTTGGTCACTTTTGATGAACAGGGCCGGGTTGTGCCGGCTCTCGCTGCCCGCTGGATAGTGACGGATGACGGCCTCAGTTACATTTTTCGCCTCAACGAAGCGAAATGGGATGATGGCCGTCAGGTTACCTCCGAACGGATAGCGACGCTGCTCCGCGAACGTGTCACCGAACTCCAGCCGAGTAGATTGGGCAAAGATCTCCAGGTCATAGACGAGATTATCTCTATGACCGGCCGCGTAATAGAGATTAGGCTCAACGCTCCCAGCCCGAACTTTCTTCAGCTTATGGCGCAACCGGAAATGGGTTTGTTTCGCTCGGGCCATGGCGCCGGGCCGATGAGTGAGCTGGACAGTAATCGTGCGTACACATTGGGGATATTCAACCAGGTCGCGTCAGATGAAAACGGGGAGGAAGGAAATGAGGAAACGCAGGAAAACGAGCCCTCTGACGACCCACGGCGAGTTACGCTGCGCAGCGAAAGTGCCGCAAAGGCCCTAGCCCGCTATACTGCAGGCTACACGGATCTGGTCCTGAACGGGCAATTTCATCATCTACCACTGGTGGATGAAGCAGGTGTCAGCAGCAATGACATGCGGCTTAATCCCGTTGCCGGCCTGTTCGGCCTCAAATTTCTGAGGATGAACGGATTTTGGTCGTTGCCCGACAACCGGGAAGTACTCTCCATGGCCATTGATCGCCCCGCTCTGTTGACATCTTTCCCTAAGGTGACCGCTTGGCAAAGCCGTCAAAAGATCATTCCGGATGCATTAAATGCCACCGGCATCAACGCACGGCCGGAATGGGCGGATATGTCCATGCAAGACCGACAGGCATTCGTGCGCGAGCATGTACGGCGATGGGAGGCGCTGGAAGGGCCTGTTCTTCCCTTGGCCATCGCCATCCCCGATGCTGCGGGCGCGGACATATTATTCCTGCGCATTCAGTCAGATTTGCGACGCGTCGGCCTAGATGCCCGCAAGGTTGCTCTGGGCGAAGATGCTGATGTCGGCTTGATCGATGAAATTGCTCCCTATGACAGTGCGCACTGGTTTCTATCCCGTCTGACATGTGCCGAAACGCCGGTTTGCTTGAACGACGCCGATGCAAAAATTGCCGAGGCCAATGCAGCGACTAATCTGGAGATCAAGGCCAGGCTCTACGCCGAAGCCGAAGTCCTTCTCGTCCAGCATTACAACTTCGTTCCTCTGGCCGTACCGGTTCGCTGGTCGATCAGTCGGCCCGGCCAGCGCGGCTTTGCGGTCAACCCCCGTGGCTGGCATCCATTGAATCCGCTGGTTGGTATTCCTATATCTTAAACATGAACACCAGTAAGATAGCGGGAGGGCGCATGGCGATTTCGGAAGAACAGTTGAAACGCTTGGCCGAACAATTGCCCGATGTCAGCCGTGATCCGCAGGCCGTTCGTAACCGCGTCGAAGCCATGGAAAAGGTGCTTGAAAGGGCTTTTATCGTTCCGGGCATAAATAAGCCTATCGGCCTTGATTCGCTCGTCGGTCTGATCCCGATAGTCGGCGATATCGTTACCGCCGTGATGGGCGCTTACATCGTCTGGGAAGCCCGTAATCTGGGCATGTCCAAATGGCAGTTGACGCGCATGGCGACCAATGTCGGGATAGATACTGCGCTGGGCGCTATTCCGTTAGCAGGTGACGTTTTCGACTTTCTCTGGCGCTCCAACACCCGAAATTTACGGATAGTGCGCAAACATCTCGACAAACATCATCCGGGCACGCGCACTCTGGAGGGTTAAACGCAAAATTTGCGCGGCGAAGTTTACAATGTGCACAATGTCCTTTGAGCTATTTTTGCGAGGCAATTTAACTGCAAAGTTCACATAATTCTCACGCCCCGTGCACGCGGAAAAGATCTGTCATTCCATATGCAATACTGAACAACAGCTTGTTATAGAGCTATCACAACGCGTGCTTTGTAGGAAAGCGGATATGCCCCCAACCTGCTAAGCGCCGCGCCATATCTTGACTGGCATGTCATCACCAACTGCGCTCATATTTCGTGGGCAGCGCCGGGGCCGAAAGCTTTTGCCCAGACATAATCGCACTTCTTCCAACCAGCCGCGCTGGTTGATCTTAAGCCGTATCATATCCGAACCCAGCCCATCGTTAGCGGCTGCAAAAGCATTGCGCAGCGCGCCCGCGGTCAGTGGTTTGCGCGACAGCCGGTCCATATTGGGAAACTCCACCGCGCCAAACATGATCCGCGAAATCCGGAAGTAAGTTTCCGGTCGCTGTGCCATGCAGCTACCATGTTTTGCCCATTGCCGTGCTGCCAGACGCGGCGCAGGTATCATGCAGAAATTGCGTTTCACAATTGCCGGCGGCAACGCCTTGGTCGCCCGGCACCATTGCGGATAACTAGCCCCCTGCGCATCTGGCCACAAGCCATGCAGGATGAAGCCGAAACTGCCGTCATCACCGCTGCATTGGGATTTGTGACGCCGATCATCCTTGCGCAGACGGCAAAATTCAGGTGACCAGCTCATCGCCAGCGTATAGCCGGATATCGGTGTAAGCCGCCGCGGTTCATCGGCTGGCTTGCGCGCTGGTGCCGCTGGATCAGTCAGCGACGGAGCGCGGCATTGGTAGGATTGGGCTTGGACCAAGGCCGGTGAAACAAGAAAAATCAGAGGGAAAAAGGCTTTCATTTGAACACGTCCGATAAATTTTCGGCCTGATTGCCAATAATCGCGCCTTTCGTGCGGAACCATTCCGGTGATCCGCCAATGAACATGCACAAAACAGCCAAAACAGCCAGGGACTGGGTCGCAACGACGAAAAACTTTTCCGTACTGGAATAACCTTCAAAATATATCGCGATTCCCAATAGCGACAGGACCGTTATCACCACCAGTATCCATCGCGCGATATTGCTCGCGCGATGGGCAACAAAGTACCACAAACTGATCTGGACAGCATAGCTCACAACTGTGCCCAGCATTATCACAACAACAACAATCAGCCGCGTTTCAGCATCAAACTCTGCGTCCAGTGCATAGTCATCCCAGTGTACATACAGATCAACTGTTGCGCTGAGAACTGATGCGAGAAACAGTCTCTCAAACCAGAGGATTGATTGTGGACGTAGCCTTTTCATCTCAACCAAAGGCCTGATCGCATCGGCACGCGGCCCTATTCAAAGGTCTTTTCCAGATCGACGGTCTTTTCCCCGGCGAACCATCTTTTTGAGTCCGGCCGGAACAGCATATAGACCGCTATCGCCTGCATGACCGTCAGAATCAGAGCGATGGCCAGATTAAGCGGCGGTAATATGGCGAAGGAGGAAGGCAATGCCAAAAGCCCGATAACTATCAGCACCAGCAATATCCATTTCACAAAACCAACGGCTTTCCGAGCCACCAGATACCAGAGCAATATGTTGATTCCGAAACCAAAAGCGGTTGTGATATAAGCAAAGTTAGGCCCCAAAGCGGCAGAATTCGGGTCCGCCTGAATAGTGGCCATTGTCGTGTCCCAGGTCAGAAAGACGTTAATCAGCCCGATCGCCAGAGATGTCAGGAACAGCTGTTCAAACCGAATGATCGATGTTGGTCGCATGATGGTCTCCCTTGCCAAAGAAGCCCCGAACCTAACTTACACTTGTGCAAAGTCCAGCCCGATATCCGCCGCCGGTGCCGATTGGGTCAAACGACCGACAGATATGAAGTTCACACCCGTGTCCGCCTTGTCGAAAATCGTCTCCAGCGTCACACCGCCCGATGCCTCGGTCACCACACGGCCACCGATCAGGGTCACCGCCCCGCGCAAGGTGGCCGGTTCCATATTATCCAATAAAAGATGCGTCGCGCCCGCCGCCAGCGCCGGTTCGATCTGATCGACCCGATCCACTTCGACAATGATCCGCTGGATCCCGGCATCAACGGCGCGTTTAACCGCCTCGCTGATATTGCCCGCAACCGCGACATGATTATCCTTGATCATCGCCGCGTCCCACAGGCCCATGCGGTGGTTTTCCGCCCCGCCCATACGAGTGGCATATTTTTCCAGCACCCGCAGGCCGGGAATGGTTTTGCGCGTATCAAGCAAGGTACAGCCGGTCCCGACAATCCGCCGAACATATTCATTGGTCATGGTCGCAATGCCAGTGAGATGCTGCACCGTATTGAGCGCACTGCGTTCAGCGGTCAGCATGGCGCGGCCCTTGCCCTTCAGCCGCATGATATCGGTGCCCGCTTCCACTGCCTGCCCTTCCGCCGCGAGGATTTCAATCTCGACATCGGGATCAAGCGATCGGAAAAACGCTTCGGCAATCGGTAGCCCTGCGATTACCGCCTCGTGGCGACTGTCCATCACGCCGGTGAAGATGGCATCTTCGGGGATAACCGCCTCGGATGTGACATCACGCCCAGTGGGGCCGAGGTCCTCAGCGAGTGTGGAATCGACGAAGGCGTCGAGGTCGAAACGATCCAGGGTGAAGGTCATAAACTATGGCTCATCAATATCTTCCAATTCCCAATCTGCTCCGCGTTTTATCAACCGATAGTCATAACGCTTGGATTGTGTCAGAATCTCTTCAAAAGAGTCTCCGTCTTCACCCAATGCGAACTCATGAACGGTCGATAGGCGCACCTCGTCATTCCCGATCCAGCCGTCCACCCGCCAATCCAGTCCGTCGAGCAATCCGTTGTTGAACTTATATACAGATTCCGTGCCATCTGGCCCTACGCGCCAAACGCCAAGCCCTTCCAGATTCCCCCAGCCAGCTCCGGTTCTCTGGGCGGCAGCGAACATTGTCGCGTCATCCGAGAATACCGGCCTGAGACCAGTTTCCAATATTATGTCTGACGCTATTCGATCGACTACATGGTGCCCGTCTGCCTCCAAACCAAATGTATGAAAGCCAAAGAAGCGTCCATCGCCGCTGATCCAAAACTGTTCGACAACACTCCAGTCCCTTACATCGAAGCAGGTAACGCCACCGCTTAACATCTTGATTCTCATCGCAGATTCAGTGGAACTGGCAATATCACGATATTCGCCCGGAATAATGACGGGCTCCTCCCGCAGAATTTCCGACTGATCGGGCGATTTTAAAACTTCCTCACAAGTCGCAGAGGACGAGAAATTTTTATCATCCATGGCAAGAGTAACAGAAGGCACGCAAAGACTGGCGACAACGAAGGACGCCAAAGTGACCTTGATTGGTTTTCGCACTACCATGCTGTCCCTCCCTGAACAGGCCATTGGCGGTTAACCGCTACCCTTCATGCGCGAGATCAGCCGGTCCCAAATCACCCTGCCCCACAGTCGCGCTCGCCATTTCCATCATCTTGTCGATTGATTTGCGGGCCTGCAGGCGCAGTTCTTCATCCATTTCGATGCGTGGCTCCAGATCGCGGAGGGCGACATAGAGTTTCTCCATCGTATTGAGCGCCATATAGGGGCAGATATTGCAGTTGCAGTTGCCGTCCGCACCTGGTGCGCCAATGAAATTCTTTTCCGGCACCGCTTTTTCCATCTGGTGAATGATATGCGGTTCGGTCGCGATGATGATTGTATCTCCTTCAAATTCCTTGGCATATTTCAGGATCGCGCTGGTCGAACCGACCATGTCGGCATGATCCAATATATAAGCCGGACATTCGGGATGGGCCGCCACCGGCGCATCGGGATGCTGGGTTTGCAACTTGAGAAGTTCTGTCTCGCTAAACGCCTCATGGACAATACAGACGCCGGGCCACAGCAGCATGTCGCGGCCCGTTTTCTTGGCAATATAGCCACCAAGATGCTTGTCCGGGCCAAAGATGATCTTCTGGTCCTTGGGAATTTGCGAAAGGATATGTTCGGCGGAAGAACTGGTCACGATAATGTCGCTGAGCGCCTTCACCTCGGCCGAGCAGTTAATATAGGTCAGCGCGATATGGTCGGGATGTTCATCGCGAAACGCCTTGAACTTATCTGGCGGACAGCTGTCTTCAAGGCTGCACCCGGCGTCCATGTCCGGCAACACGACAATCTTCTCTGGAGACAGGATTTTCGCCGTTTCCGCCATGAATTTCACCCCGCAAAAGGCGATGACATCGGCATCGGTTTCCGCAGCCTTGCGGGAAAGCTCCAGACTATCGCCGACAAAATCGGCAATATCCTGAATTTCCGGTTTCTGGTAATAATGGGCTAGGATGATCGCATTGCGCTCTTTGCGCAGACGATGAATCTCCTCGATCACATCCACTCCGGCCAAGCTGCCGCCAATTCCGCCACGTGCGTCCATTGTCTTTTCCTTTAAGTAGCTTACCGCTGCTATGCCACTATGCAGCGGCGAAGATCAATCATCGATGCGGAATTTCATGATCCGCGCTGTCACGGCCTGATCCGCATCCATTCCACCCATGATATAGTGATCATCTCCCGACTTTACGAGAGCGCGATGATCCATGCTGGGCGCGGCCAGCTGGCCCAACTCTGCCCACTCATCGGTATTTAGATCATAACCAAATATCCGGTCCGTTGGTTTCGCGGGCTCTCCATCATAGCCGATTCCGTCATAATTATACGGATTGTCGCCTCCGCCGGCAAAAAGGATCATGCCACGATCATTGTCGCCCATGGCTGCCATGCGATATTGCGGGCCGCCGGGATGGGCCTCAACCGCGCGCCACGTAATCTGCTCAGGATCAGCAGGATCAATATCACCGCGCCACGCAAACGGAGCCGCGGCAAATTTGCGTTTGCCATCGACCAGTCCAGCAACAGCCACGCCATCGGTGATAATCATGCTATCATTCGCCAGACCGCCCGCATGACCGAAAACCGGTTTACCAGGGAATTCCGTCGCCATGCTCCAGCTATCGGCCTGTGTGTCATAGAGCTGGACAAGGCTGACATTGCCCTCATCATGCCATCCGGACACCAGATAGATATAACGGTCGCGATAGGGCAAAGCGACCATGTCATCGACCGGCGTCGGCATATCGGCAAGGCGCTTGTAATCGCTGTTTTTGGGGTCAAAGGCGAAGACTTCCGGCGTCGATACTTCATCGCCATTTTCCGCAACGGTATAGCCGCCGAAAAGGTAGATTTTGCCCGCCACCGTGACCGCGGCGCTGGCCAGGCGTCCTTCATTCACCGGCACAGAGGCAATTTCCTCACAGTCTTTGATGCTGATGATACAGGCGAAAGCAGCATTGCTGGTATCCTTCCAGCTCTTGCCCGACTTCAGTCCGTTGAAGCTGTAGAGCGTTGGCCCGTCAGGCCCCTCGGCGAGCGCCACCGCATTGTTGGTCATCGGGATTGGCAGTTCAAACTCGGCAGTCGATGAAACCGGCTGTTCAGCCACCTTTCCTTCGGGTTCCTGCCCGCAGGCGCTTACGATCATGGCCATGCCTGCGATGGCGGCCTTGCTCCGGAATTTCATCACTCTGCTCCCTGCTTTTCCTTGTCGGCCAGCACATCCCTGATCGACCGGGACACATCCCAACGATCCCTATTAGCCGCGCCGCGCTCAAATGCAAAAAAAGCGTCCACTTTCGCGTCCAGTCCGGCAGCGCGCAGCGGCAGGACAAAACTGCTCTCCACCGCCCTCCTTGCGGCGTCCCGCGCCAATCGCATCTGCAACGGATTTTTGGCCTGTTTTGCCAGTTCTGCGATGCCTTTCTTCCGATTGGCGTCATCCAGCGTTTTTTCCGCATCGGTCAACGCCATCAATATGCCGCCATCGTCGTAGCTTTGGATACGGTCAATCCGCACCTCTGGCCGCGCAATCTCGATCGGCGGCATTTCCACCGACAGGGTTTTAGTCGTTTCATCCCAGCGGACATTTTCAGCATCCAGTTTGGCCAGATCAACCTCATAGCGCACCGATCCCGGCATGATCAGGGTCTTGCGGGCCGACAGACCGATGCGGCTCACTGTGGTTGTCACTGTCGCGTTATAGCTGGCCGAAAAAACCGTCAGGCGGTTCTGTTCGCGCAAACCGTCAAGGCTCGCGCTGGCAATCGACACCGGATCGGGCGCGAAGCTGCTTTCAAACCTGGACAACAACAACCAGGACAAGGCGCCGATGATCACCAATACACCAGCCATGATCGCCAAGGGAATGGCGTAGCGGCGCTTCACCGGGACATTTTCCAGATATCACCATCCACGGCCGCAATCTGTCGGTTCTGTAGGTCGATCAGATGCGCGCGTACCGATTGACCAGCCGCGCCCTTCAGGCGCGGATCAAGCCCTTTATACATTTGCGTCACCATATCAGGAATAGCCGATGGACCGTTTTCCAGTATCTTGAGAATCTGCCGTTCGCGCTGTTTCCGGTGCCCCATCATACCGCGGACGAGTTGCCGGGGTTTATCGACTTTTTTGCCGTGAGCCGGGTAGTAGACTTTGTCATCACGTTCATAGAGCTTTTGCAGGCTGGCCATATAATCCGCCATGTCGCCGTCGGGCGGTACAATGACGCTGGTCGACCAGGCCATGACATGATCGCCGGTGAACAATGCGCCGGATTCCTGTACCGCGAGACAAAGGTGATTGGATGTATGACCCGGTGTCGCCACCGCTTCGATGGTCCAGCCGTCACCGGATAGTGCTTCACCGTCCACCAGCACCCGGTCGGGATTGTAAGTCTTGTCAAAACTCTCGTCGGCCCGCGGGCCATCATCATCCAGAACCAGCGGTGCACAGCCTATGATCGGTGCACCGGTGCGCGCTGCGAGCGGTTTTGCCGCCGGACTATGGTCGCGGTGCGTATGCGTACACATGATCGCGCTGATCCGAGCATCGCCGACAGCTGCCATTATCGCGTCAATATGGTCGTCAATTGCAGGGCCGGGATCAATAACCGCTCGATCGCTTTTGTTGCCTACTACATAGGTCTGGGTGCCGGTATAAGTATACGGGCTGGGGTTACCCGCCAGCACGCGCACGACCAGCGGCTCCAGCTGCTCCGCAAGGCCGGTCGGAAATTTGCTCGGGTCAAAATCTGCATTCATGATCAAGATGTGGCATATTCAGGCCATAAAACAACCATGAATATCATCACAAAATCGGGAGCGAACCGCAAAAGGGTCCGCTCCCGATCTTGTGACGATGGGTTTTAAGGGGTTTCAGGTGATGGAAAGCTGAGCCTTCAGATCCTTGATGTCTCGATCAAACGCTTTCAGCTTTTGCCGGGAGTCCTTACTGCTGCACTCGGCTGCCTTGGCGCGCTTTTTCTCAAGCTTTTTCAATGCCACCTGCAATGTGATTTTCCGGCTCTTGTCGGAACAGCCAACAACACTGGCCCATGCCTGGTCATTCATGACGCCTTGTCCTGCAAAGGCGATCTTCTTATTCATGGCAGCGCAGTCCGCGTTCGAGCCACTGGCGCTATAAGAACTGTGTGACCGGTTTGAACTGCTTACAGCTGACCTGAAATTGGGTTTGAACGCTATCTGGGTAACATCCCAGATCCTTGTCGCCACGCTTTTTGCCTCGCGTGCCTCCTGCTCGGCTTCACGCTCTGCTTCACGGGCTTCTCTTTCCGCTTCCCGCAATTCTCTTGCTGCTTCGCGTTGCGCTTGGCGAACTTCCCTCTGTGCTTCCCGCAACGAACGCTCAACGTCCCGTTGGGCTTCGCGCTCCATCTGAGATGCCTCTTTGCGTTCCTGCTCCCACTCGCGTTTCCACTCCCGCTCCGCTTCCCTGAGTTCACGTGCAGCTTCGGCAAGTTCGCGTTGCATCTCTTCACGATCAATTCTCGCCTCACGCGCAGCTTCTTCTGCTTCACGGCGCGATTCCTCGGCTTCCCGGACCATTTCCTTGATCTCTTTCTTGCTCAGAGGCTTGTTGGTCCGAAGCACAACTGTGCGGCCATTATATTTGATCTTGTGGACATGTTCATTCCCGCTGGCGCGCACTTTGGCCCAATCCTTTTCACCATTGAGCATGGTAATATTGATCGTGCCATTGGCTTTGTCCCACGCCGTAAATTCCAAGTCCGCTGGTGCAACCGGCGGTACTGGTCGCACGGGTGGAATCGGAGCCTTGGGGACCCAGGACGTTTCTGTCTTTTTCTTCGAAGCGCTAATCTTCCGAAGCTTTTTGGCAATTTGCTTGTCCGTCAACTTGCGCTTTGACTGAAATTCGACCCTGCCCTCTTCGTTTTCCACGATATATTTATAGCCATCCGCAGTTTTTTCGGTGACCACAGCGCGATCGGAATTTGCATCAACGCCAATGGCGTTCGTACTGATCTTGATCCCCGTTCTCTTAGAGCCCTCATCGATGGCAAGTTTTTCGCTGTCGATAAGTTCGTCATGCGGACTTACCTCAGTTTCCACGGCATAGGTGACAGTGGCCGTGAGCGGCAGGGCAATCACCGTGCCTGCACCAACCAACAAGGCTCCTGCACGTTTACGAAACTTCGACTTTTCTTTCTGTCCCAGCATCTTCAGCCGGTCTTTGATCTTGTTCTTCTGGTTCAATGGACTGGCGAGGCCAAGCTTGTGTCCGGACACGGATTTGGCAATTGTCCGGCCATAGACGGCACGCAGATTACGGCCACCATTTTGCAAGATGCGCGCATCGCAGGCCGTTTCCTGGTCCTGCCGGAACGCAATCCACGCAAGCCAGGCCACCGGATTGAACCAGTGCAGCGACAAAATGACCAGGCCGATGAAATTGGCCGCCAGATCGCCTGATTCATGATGGGCGATTTCATGTTCCAGCGCCAGCTCACGTTCGCGCGGCGCATAGTCGCGGAAGAAATTGGTTGGAACGGCGATATATTTTTCAAACAATCCGAATGCCAGCGGACCGCCGACTGCAGCGGTTTCCAGAATTTTGATCCGTCCATGGCGTCCGACAAGCCGACCGTCCGAAACAATATCCTCACGAAACTGAAAATAGGCAGCCAGTTTGCTAATAAACAGCATGCCGGCCCCACCAAGCCAGACAACGAGGGCGATCATCATCCAATCGATGGAGGCCAGAGTGCCGACCGCTGCCGTTTCGGCGGGAGCAACCATTGCGATTTCCGAAAGCAACGGCCCAACGACCGCCGCTTCCCCCGTTTCAACCGGTGCTGGCGCTTTCAGGGTGAGAGTGGGCATGAATAGGCGCGCAAGTGGCAAGGCCCAAAGAAGATAAGCGATATGTGGTCCAAAAAATTGGCTCACCGGCTTACGGATTATAAGCACTAGCGCCATGAGCAATGTCATCGACACCATCGTGTCCATCATCCAGTTGGTCATCCCTTCAACTCCCTCAAAAGCTCTTCGATTTCCCTTATATCGTCATCGCTCAGCTCATCAGCCTCGGCCAAATGGGCAACCAACGGTGTGACTTTCCCTCCGAAAAGACGGTCAACAAATTTACGTGAAACACCAGCCAGATAAGTATCCCGCTCAACCAGTGGTGAATATTGGAACCTGCGGCCATCGCGCTCTGTACCGATAACGGCCTTGGCAGCAAGACGAGACAGCAGGGTTTTAACGGTTTGCAGCGACCAGCCTTTGGCATCGGCAACACGGTCAGCCACTTCAGTAGCGGTTAGCGGTGCCTTTTCCCAAAGCACCTCCATAATCTCATGTTCGGCATCACTGATACGTTCAACCATATCCAATTTCTCCCAAATGAAATTGCCAAATGTAGATAGACAAGATTCGCTACTGACTACATCTGTAGTTATTCCAACCACAGATGTAAATGTAAAATTTTACATTTGCGATGAATGGTTGGCGAACCCTGTTCTGATTGTAAGACTGAACCGATGCCTCATTTGTCGGGAAAATTTACAACAGCCAATAAGTTAAAGCGGCATTTACCATCTAAGTGCTTGCAAAGTAACATAGCGCTAAAACTGGCACGCCCGGTGCAAGGTTACGGGTGTTCCTATGTTTCACACCCATGAAACGCAAATGAGGGGGACAGCGTACTGGTCTCCGCCGTCCCCTCTCATTAAATTATTTAAACAACCCACTATACCCATATAGAAACGGCCCGGATCTCCTAATCCGGGCCGTTCTTGATTCCACGGATGAAAATCGCCTGTTGGCGATTGTCCATCAGATGACGACTAGCTGGCTGCAGGCGCGACCTTTTTCTCGGCCATCAACTCGCCCAGTTCGCCGGCTTCATACATTTCCATCATGATGTCGCTGCCGCCAATAAATTCGCCTTTGACATAAAGCTGCGGGATGGTTGGCCAGTCGGAAAATTCCTTGATGCCCTGGCGCACTTCCATGTCTTGAAGCACATCGACAGACTCAAAGCCGACACCAAGATGCTCAAGGATCGCAACCGCTTTGCTGGAAAATCCGCATTGCGGAAACAACGGTGTGCCTTTCATGAAAAGCACAACATCATTGGATGTGACCATCGTGTCGATTTTTGCATTTACTGCGTCGCTCATCTTCATTCTCCTTTGCGAGGTTCCGTTCGGGACCCGCGATTATTCTGGTACTCCGGTGGTCAGCTGTAGTGCGTGCAGCTCTCCGCCCATTTTACCTTTCAATGCCGCATAGACGGCCTGATGCTGTTTAACCCGGTTCATATCGGCAAATGCTGGCGCCAATACTTTGGCCGCATAATGGTCACCATCGCCGGCCAGATCCTGAATTTCGACAATCGCATCTGGAAAGGCTTCAAGGATCATTGCCTTAATATCGTCGCTCGCCATAGGCATTGCAGATCGTCCTACTCAGCTTCTTCAATAAACTGGCGGCGCGCTTCCACCATCTTGTCGGTCAGCACGGTGCGGATACCGGCATCGTCAATATCGACGCCTGCCGACGTCAGATCGCCCAGTAGTTTACGAATGACGTCTTCGTCACCCGCTTCTTCAAAATCGGCCTGAACGACTGCTTTGGCATAAGCGTCTGTTTCCTCTGCCGTCAGGTTCATTTTCTCCGCAGCCCATTCGCCAAGCAACCGGTTGCGCCGGGCTGTGATCTTGAATTGCATTTCCTCATCGCGCGCGAACTTTGTCTCAAATGCTTTTTCGCGATCTTCAAAACCGGTCATAATCTTCCCTTACTGGCATTATCCATCTCTGGATCATTCTAGATAAAATAGGCACTGGTCGCATCAGCGACAAGAGGCCCGGGTCGTTCAGTCTGAAACTTTCACAACCAGCTTACCAATCGCGCCGCGATCGGCCATTTTTTTGATCGCTTTTCCAGCATCGGCAAAGTCAAAGACTTCCGAAACACGCGGTTGAATCATCCCCTGTCCCCAAAGCTTGAACAGGCGATTGATATGAGACCGGTTACCGGCCGGATCACGCATCGCATAAGCGCCCCAGAACACACCGCAAACATCGCAGGATTTGAGCAAAGTCAGATTAAGCGGTAATTTGGCGATACCTGCAGGGAAGCCGACCACCAGGAACCGGCCTTCCCAGGCGATGGACCGAACCGCTGGCTCACTATAGTCACCGCCAACCGCATCGTAAACGACATCCGCGCCATTGGGGCCGACCGCTGCCTTGAACTGCGCTGCCACTGCTTTCGACTGGTCCTTGTCAAAAGGTGCCCGCTCGTAAATTACCGTTTCATCTGCGCCTGCCTCTTTGGCAAAGGCTGCCTTTTCTTCGGAAGACACGGCGGCAACCACACGCGCGCCGAAAGCTTTGCCCAGCTCAACAGCGGCAATGCCAACACCGCCGGAGGCACCCAATACCAAAAGCGTATCGCCTTCCTTGATGTGACCGCGATCGACAAGTGCATGAATAGATGTACCGTATGTAAGGATCAGCGCCGATGCATCTTCGAAGCTCACGGTATCCGGAATTTTGAACACGCTGTTATGATCGACAGCGACTTTCTCAACCAGGCCGCCATGACCGGTGGTTGACGCGACCCTGTCGCCCACTTTCAGACCAGTCACGCCCTCACCAACTTCGGAAATGACACCGGATACTTCTCCGCCCGGCGCGAAGGGGCGGGGTGGTTTAAACTGATACATATCCTGAATGATCAGAACGTCAGGATAATTGATCGAGCACGCTTTTACATCAATGACCACCTGACCCTTGCCGGCAACCGGATCATCAACATCCAACATTTCCAGGCTTTCCGGACCACCAACTTTTGTGGACATTAATGCTTTCATACTCTTTTCCTCTTTCCCAAATCTATTTTTGGCGCCCTATGCCATCACCGGCTTGTGCCAGGACTGCGCAGAATCGACACACGTTTCATGCGCTTCTATGGCATCGGATTTTGCCATTGTCAGGTCTATTTCATCAAGCCCATCCATCAGGCATTGCTGCCGGAAAGGATCCATCTCGAATGTGAAGCGATCCTGAAAGGGCGTGGTTACGCTCATGCTTTCCATGTCGACGGTAATGGGATCGGTTTTGGCCACCTCCATCAAACGATCAATTGCTTCCTGCGGCAAAGGGATTGCCAGCAGGCCGTTCTTGAACGCGTTACTGGAAAAAATATCAGAAAAACTCGGCGCGATAATTGCCTTCACGCCCATGTCGTCAAGTGCCCAAGCGGCATGTTCGCGGCTCGATCCGCAACCAAAATTATCGCCAGCAATTAGAATCGGCGCCCCGGCATATTCCGGATCGTCAAAAACATTCCCTTCTTGCGCGCGAACCGATTCAAACGCGCCTTCACCCAATCCGTCACGCGATATAGTTTTCAGCCATTTTGCGGAAATGATGACATCGGTGTCGACATTTTTCCGGCCAAAGGGAATGGCGCGACCTTCAACTTTGCGAACGGGCTTCATTCTTCACCCGTTTCATCGGTATCATCGACGGGTTCGTTCTCATAACGTGTGCCCGGTTTCGGTTTGCCGGCCTTAAACTCGTCCAATTTGCGCATCTTGTGCCGGCCCGCATATATCAGAGCTGCGGCGACCGCCGCCGAACCGACAGCGGCACCCACTTTGGCGCCGGTGGACCATTTGCCCTTCTTTTCGTCATTGCCGTCATCTTCAGGCTTTTTCTTGTCGTCTGCCATATATAAGACCTTATCCTATCAGTTCACGCCCATTAATTCACGGACATCAGTAAGTTTCCCGGTAACCGCTGCCGCAGCGGCCATCGCAGGGGACATGAGATGGGTTCTGGCACCCGGCCCCTGGCGCCCAACGAAATTGCGATTGGAGGTGGAGGCGCAGCGTTCACCAGGAGGCACTTTGTCAGGGTTCATGCCTAGACAGGCCGAGCAGCCCGGTTCGCGCCATTCAAAGCCAGAAGCCGTGAAAATCTTGTCCAGCCCTTCGGCCTCCGCCTGAGCTTTGACGAGACCCGATCCGGGAACAACAATAGCCCATTTCACGCCCTCGGCTTTCTTTCGCCCGTCCAGCACTTTGGCCGCGGCGCGCAAATCCTCTATCCGGCTGTTGGTGCAGCTGCCGATGAATATATTTTCAACCGCCACATCACTTAACGCCTGACCGGAAGCCAGCCCCATATAGTCCAGTGACTTGCGTGCTGCATCCTGCTTCGACGGATCGGCAAAGCTTTCAGGCGCGGGAACATGGCCGGTCACCGGAATCACATCTTCCGGACTGGTTCCCCAGGTCACTGTCGGAGCGACATCGGCCGCGTTGATGGTCACGCTTTTGTCGAACCGGGCGCCCTCGTCGGACCGCAGCGTTTTCCAATAAGCGACGGCGGTGTCCCAATCAGCACCTCTCGGGGCCATCGGACGGCCTTTCAAATAAGCAAAGGTTTTTTCATCCGGGGCGATCAGTCCGGCGCGTGCACCGGCTTCGATCGACATGTTCGACACGGTCAACCGGCCTTCGATCGACATTTGCTCGAAAACTTCGCCGCGATACTCGATGACGTGGCCTGTTCCACCGGCCGCGCCAATCACGCCAATGATATGCAGAATCAGGTCTTTCGGACTGATACCGGGGCCAAGCAACCCCTCGACCCGTATTTCCATCGATTTGGAGCGGGATAGCTGCAACGTCTGGGTGGCAAGAACATGCTCGACTTCGCTGGTTCCGATGCCAAATGCTAGCGCTCCAAGCGCGCCATGCGCCGCCGTATGGCTATCGCCGCAAACCAACGTCGTACCAGGCAGCGTAAAGCCCTGCTCCGGACCGATAACATGAACAATGCCCTGCTCCCTGTCGCTGGCGCCAATATATTTGATGCCAAAGGCCGGCGCATTGGCTTCCAGTGCTTCCAGCTGAGCGGCGCTTTGCGGGTCGGCAATGGGTATCTTGTTGCCATTCGCATCAACCCGCGCCGTGGTTGGCAGATTATGATCGGGAACAGCCAGCGTAAGGTCTGGCCGGCGGACCGTGCGTCCCGCCTTCCGCAACCCCTCAAAAGCCTGCGGGCTCGTCACTTCATGGACCAGATGGCGGTCGATATAAATGAGCGCTGTGCCGTCATCGCGTTGATCCACGACATGCGCATTCCAGATTTTTTCGTAAAGTGTTTGGGGTCTGTCTTGTTCCATAATGTCCGTCGTTAGCGAGTAATTTACACGGCGAAAAGCCATTATAGCAGATAGGATGTCAGATACGGCACGAAGTCCGTCTTTCTTTATCGCACTGCGGCTTTATCCAGATCACATGAAGAAAGACAAATCTCTGGCAAACAATGAAAAAATGTCGGCCGCCAGTCGGCATCAGGCAGTAATTGGCCTGTCCCTGATTGCAGCGATATTGGGAACTTGGCTGGCCGTTCACGTCTATGCGATGTTTTTCTATCGAATTGACCATAACAACTGGTTCCTGATTCCGCTTATTTTTGCAGTGCAATGCTGGCTCTCGGTCGGCATGTTCATAGCCGCGCATGACGGCATGCATGGATCATTAGCGCCGGGCAAAAAGAGACTGAACGAGGGGATTGGCGCTTTCCTGCTGGCCTTCTATGCCGGTTTCGGCTGGCGCAAAATGCGCGATGCCCACTGGGACCATCATAAATATTCGGGCACCGCAAAGGATCCTGACTTTGACGCTGATAGTCCGGATCATTTCGGCCGCTGGTACATGACCTTCCTGAAACGCTATTTCGGCCTGTCATCGGCGCTATATGTTTCCACCATCGTAACAATCTACTGGCTTGTCTTTGACATTCCGATCGCAAATATCGTTCTGCTCTATGGATTGCCTGCCATTACCTCTTCCTTCCAGCTATTCTATTTCGGCACCTATCGTCCGCACCACCATTTTAAAAAACCGGATGCAACCGTGTTTACTGACGAACATAATGCGCGCAGTAGTGAATTTGGACCATTGGCATCTTTGCTCTCCTGTTTCCATTTTGGCTATCATCACGAGCATCATCTTTCGCCGAAAACCCCGTGGTGGGCTTTGCCAAAGCTTCGTCGATCCGGTATAGTTGCGCTGCACAGACATATGTCATCAGAAAAGAATAGTTTATGAGCATTTGGGCGATCAGCCTTATCGTTATTAGCACGGTCATCGCGATGGAATTTGTCGCCTGGGCGGCGCATAAATATATCATGCATGGCTGGGGTTGGGGCTGGCATCGTGACCATCATGAACCGCATGACAATATGCTGGAGAAAAATGACTATTTTGGCTTGGTAGGCGCGGCCATCGCCATTTCGCTATTTGCTATCGGTGCGCTCTATTCGGATGTGCTGTGGTGGATGGGCATGGGTGTTACGGCCTATGGTGTCATCTACACCCTGATCCATGATGGCCTGGTCCATCAACGTTACTTTAAATATGTCCCGAAACGCGGCTATGCCAAGCGGCTCGTGCAAGCCCATAAGCTGCATCACGCAACCATTGGCAAGGAAGGCGGCGTGAGCTTTGGTTTTGTTTTCGCCCGCGATCCGGCCAAGCTGAAGGCCGAGCTGAAAGCACAACGCAAAGCTGGGACAGCGGTTGTGCGGGATGCTTTAAGCTAGGAATGCCCAACTATCGATGCTTTGTTCATGGGGAAAATTACCCCGGAGAGCTTTTTGATATGCATGGTTTGGTGCGATTTTATACCAACCTTTATGTCAGAGCTCTGAATGCTGAGAAAGCTGAATATCTTGCGATGGATTCATTGCGGAATTCAGAGTTTTTCGAAGACTTTCAGAAATATGATGGGGACATCCCCGCCGTAGTAACGTTCGAAGAAATTGTAAGGATAGAAATGATGCCAAGATTCCGAGATCGAACACTTCATTCCTGTCCAATGGACGAACCCAATACAGCTTTCGCGAGACTGCAAAATCGATCTTCCCAAATCGCACTATCGAATAAGTTTCGACAGAAAAGAAAACTATGACTTGAAGGCCCTGCACCTCAACATCGTCAAACCAATCCCGGCAAAGATCATCGCGCTGCCGATGAAAAACCGCGTGTTCAGCGTTTCACCCAGCAGCAACACTCCGCCCAGCGCAGCAATGGCCGGCACCGAAAGCTGAGAGGCGGCGGCTGTGCTGACGGACAATCTCGGCAGGACGGCATACCAGGTAATATAGCCCAGCCCCGATGTGATGGTGCCCGAGATTATCGCCAACAGGATGCCGGTTGGTTGAACCTGTTCACTGCTGCCGAGCAACGGAATCAGGAGCGAGCACAACAATGCCGCGCCGACAAAATTCCGCGCTGTCGCAAGAGCAGGCTGCGCCGCGCCCTTGCCGGCCCAGCTATAGAAACCCCAAGAAATTCCCGCGAGCGCCATGATCAATCCGCCAACCAGTGGTGGCGCAGTATCTCCTGGTGCCAGAAAGACAGCTAATCCGGCAATGGCCAGCAACAAGCCGGCCCATTGGATAGCCGTCGGAAAGATACCGCGAAATATGCCGATCATCTGCAGGCTCAATTGCCCGGCCGGAAACAGGATCAGGGCTCCGATGGCGGCATCCAGGGACACATAGGCAAAGGAGAAACTGACAGCATAGAGGAAGAGTGCAACCGCCGGAACAATCGTATCGCGCCGCGGCAGAACCGCGTGGCCATGACGGAAACCCAATAGCAGCGCCAACAATATGGCGCCAGATATCAAGCGGATCGTAGTGAAGCTCGCCCAATCAATGGTGTTTTCGGCAAGTGCCGCGCGATTCAGCAAACTGTTACCGGCAAAGGCACACAGCGTCAGAACCAGTAAAAGCGCGGTTAGCCATCGCCCGCCAATATGGTCCGACGACTGATCAGCAGCAGCCACTAACCGGCAAGCGTAGGTACAACCGGTCCGCCCAGTTCAATCGCCTTTTTATAGCCTGCCCGTGCCATCATCCGCTTGCCATAATCCATCGTTGCCGGGCGATTGGCGAGCATACCCGCCGCCATGGCCAGCTCAACAACATACATGATATTGATATCAGCACCGGTGAAGCCGTCGCCAACCAGGAATTCACGATTGTCGATATGGTGCTCAACATAGTCGAGCAGTTTGACCACCTCGCCCTCGACGAAGGGTGCATAGCCCTCGCCCAGTCCGCCGAAACGCGGTGCGAGCATTTGCACGATCACAGGGTTGGCTAATGTGCCCTCGGCGAAATGCAGCCATTCTAGATACTCGGCCCGGTCTTTGGAACCCGGTGCCGGAGCCAGATTGCCATCGCCATATTGCTCCAGAATATACTCAATCACCGCCCCCGATTCCATCATCAGATGACCATCGATAATCACCGTCGGTGCCTTGGCCAACGGATGGATAGCGGCCAGATCGGCTTGCGCACGCATGGTTTCGGGATGCCTCTGATGCCGCACCATTTCATATTCCAGCCCGAGCTCTTCCAGCAGCCAGATGATACGGGTTGAACGGCTATATTCCAGATGGTGCAATGTGATCATGGCTGAGGCTCCTGTGGGGTTTGAACAGTTTCGCTATGCCAAAGCCTAGGGGCTGTCAAAAGCACAAACAACAAAAACAATGTCTGAGCGCACTGTATCTGCGCGCAACGCTGTCTCAGCCAGGCATCTAGTGTCCCACCACACCCAGACTTTCAAAGGGCCTGTCATTGTCGCTATATTTCTCGACCAAGGTCGCACTGGCTTCATTCAGGCCGATGAGCTCAACCGTCTTGCCTTCGTTCTGCAGGCGCTCGACAATTTTGTCGAGCATCCCCGTGGCCGAGATGTCCCAGAAATGCGCATCATGAACATCGATAATCACCGTATCAATGCCTTCTTCGTTAAACTCCATCGCTTCATAAAGCATATCGACCGAGCCGAAGAATATCTGGCCGCCAAAGACATAGCGATGCGTCGTGACTTCGACAAAATCCTGAATGGTAACAAGCTGACGCACTTTCCAGGCGAAGAATATGCCGGAGAGCAAAACGCCGGTTAACACGCCAATGGACAGGTCATGGGTCGCAACAACCATCACGACGGTCGCAATCATAACAAAATTTGATGGCCAAGGATGATGAGTAATTTCGGTAAAGCTTTTCCAGCGGAAGGTACTGATGGATACGAAGATCATCACTGCCACCAGCGCTGGCATCGGGATTTGCGCGACCAGCGGGCCAAGACCCACGATGAGAACCAAAAGCATCACACCGGCAACAAAGGTCGAAAGCCGCCGCCGACCGCCAGATTTAATATTGATGACAGACTGACCAATCATAGCACAGCCGCCCATGCCGCCAATCCAGCCGGTCACGAAATTGGCAATACCCTGACCATAGGTTTCACGCTTTTTGTCGCTGCGTGTCTCGGTCATGTCATCGACAATTGATGCAGTGAGTAATGATTCCAGCAGGCCAACCGCTGCCATCGCCAACGAATAAGGCGCAATGATTTGCAGTGTTTCCCAGGTTATCGGGATCTGCGGAATATGGATCCACGGCAGGCTATCGGGCAACTCACCCATATCGCCTACGGTTGAGACATCCACCCGGAAATAGATGCTGACCGCTGCAAGAACGATGATGGCAGCCAAGGGTGACGGGACCCAACTGGTCAGTTTTGGCAAGCCATAAATGATGGCAAGACCTGCAGCGACCATCGCATAGGTTTGCCATGTAAACGCTTCTCCAGTCAGTTGCGGCAATTGCGCCATGAAGATCAGAATCGCCAGCGCGTTGACAAAGCCGGTAATCACCGACCGCGAGACAAAACGCATCAACAAGTCTAATCGCAGCAAAGCCGCTATAGCCTGGAAAATACCCATCAAGATGGTTGCAGCGAACAGATATTCGACCCCATGATCGCGCACCAACGGTACGACCAACACCGCCACTGCCGCTGTCGCAGCGCTAATCATCCCGGGCCGACCGCCGATCATTGAAATGATCACGGCGATCGAGAAACTGGCATAGAGTCCGACACGAGGATCAACACCCGCGATAATCGCAAAGCCAATGGCCTCCGGGATCAGGGCAAGTGCTACCACCAGACCGGCCAAAAACTCGGTTTTCGGATTGGATAGCCAGTCGCGCTTGAAATCGCTGTGTATTGCCATGATTCGGTCCCCACCGATTGAAATGTCAGATTAAAATGCTGCAACGCAACATCATCAGGCGCGGCCATGGCCTATTGGCCTGCCACCGTCAAGCGAAGCGCCACTCTTTGCATCCGTTTCAGATCAAACGGCTATGCGAAAGTCTTCCGTCACCGTGGCTACTGCCGCAATTTCCTCTTCATGCTGGATTTCGCGCTGCGTTTCAGCAAGAGCCTCGGTCTCCCAAGCCTCCATCGCAGGATGGGATATGATGTGATCCACCCATGCCCGGCCTTTTGCGCCGATATCAAGGTCATAAGTCCGCACACGATAGGCAACCGGCGCATAAAAAGCATCAACAGCAGAAAAACTGTCCCCGGCCAGCCACGGTCCGCCAAAGCTGCCCAGACCTTCGGCAAATAGCTCGCCAATCCGATCGACATTGCGCTGCAGCGGCGCATCGATTTCATGTAACCTGGCCCGTACACCGACATTCATCGGGCAAATATTACGCAGTGGTGCGAAACCGCCATGCATTTCGGCTGTCGCACAACGGGCCCAAGTTCGGGCTTTTTCGTCTCCCGGCCAGACATCCTCATGCCGTTCGGCAAGATATTCCATGATGGCGAGTGAATCCCAAATCGTGCGGTCACCATCCTTCAGACAGGGAACCTGCGCATTGGGAGCAAAGGTCCGAAAGCGCTCGTAATTGTCTTTTTCAAAATAGATAATGTCGTCTTTGAACGGGATATCAAGCGCCTTCATCAATATCCACGGGCGCAGAGACCAGCTCGAATAATTGCGGTTTGCGGTGATCAGCGTGTAACTCATAAAATTTCCTTCGGGCTGACATAGCCAGGGTCATGATGAAACGGCATCCCGCGGCCTTCTGCCAGAGCCCTCAATATGCTGGCGAAATCAGTCTTTCCTCTAAATCCAAGAAGCCGCTCTGCTTTACCCGGATCATAAATACGGTCAATATGGTCCGGTAACACCCAGCCGTTTTTCTTGTACAAGGCTTGGGCTTCGGGAAAATAGCGTGCGATAACGGACGGCGCATCTTCAATCAGTTGCTTGCAATCTTCACGGGCAAATGGCGTCGGCGCTGACAATATGAACGTCTCGAACCCCAGATCAGCAATGACATCCAATGCCGCTATATGCGCCTGAGCGGCATCCTCAACAGTCAATCGCCGATTTAAAAATTCATTGGCTTTCAGATTGGGGCCACTTGGCACTTCAAGCGTGTCATCGTCCTCCGGGAAAAATCGCCCGGTACGCAAGACCGCGACATTGATACCGTGCAGCTTGTGATAGAGGCGGCATAAATGCTCCGCCGATATTTTGGTCACGCCATAAATATTACGCGGTTTGAGCGGGCCGAATTCTTCGTCCAGCCAAAAGGCCTTTTCGGCCCCGCCCGCACGGCCAGCACGAACAGTCTCGGAAATCATCAGAGATGTCGTTGACGTAAAAATAAACCGATCATGACCAGCCTGCACCGCCGCTTCCAAGAGGTTCAGCGTTCCCGTCACATTGACATCAACAAAGGCGCTGTTCGGGTATCGGACAATATCAGGTTTATGCAGCGCACCCGCATGGATCACTGCCTCAATGCCATGATCGCTGAAAGTCTTGTCGATCAGAGATCGATCTGCCACCGAACCAACGACATCGGTGTGTTCTCCGGGCGCAACATCCAGGCCGACCACTGTGTGACCGATGGCTTCAAGCTTCGGTGTCAGAAACCTGCCCAACCAACCCGATGAGCCGGTCAGCAGCAGCCTCATCAGGCGCCTCCAATCAGTTCGCGCCCGATCAACATGCGGCGGATTTCATTGGTTCCTGCGCCGATGTCGAGCAATTTGGAATCGCGCCAGTAGCGTTCCACCGGCCAGTCGGTTGTGTAACCGGCTCCGCCAAGCGCCTGCACTGATTCCTCGGCCACCCGAACGCTGCTTTCTGATGCATACATGACAGCCCCCGCGGCATCGAAACGGGTTGTCTGATTTGCGTCACAGGCCTTATTCACGGCGTAGACATAGGACCGCGCACTGTTCAGCCGGACATACATGTCGGCAATCTTGCCCTGCATCAGCTGGAACGTGCCAATGGGTTTGCCAAATTGCTTGCGCTCGCGGACGTAGGGAATGACCGTATCGAGACAGGCTTGCATCAGACCCAATGGAATTGCAGCGAGCACCGCGCGCTCATAATCAAGGCCGGACATGAGTACGCCGACACCGCCGTTAATCGGCCCCATGACATTTTCTTCCGGCACTTCACAATCGTCAAACACCAGTTCAGCTGTCGGGCTACCCTTCATCCCGACTTTCTCGATTTTCTGGCCGATGGAAAAGCCCTTCATGCCCTTTTCGATCAGGAAAGCGGTAATACCACCAGACCCGGCATCAGGCCGTGTCTTGCCATAAACCACCAATGTATCCGCATCGGTTGAGTTTGTGATCCAGAACTTGGTGCCATTCAATATATAGCCGCCCTGCACCGCATCGGCCTTGAGTTTCATCGAAACCACATCCGATCCCGCACCGGCTTCCGACATGGCGAGTGATCCGACATGTTCTCCGGAAATCAGTTTTGGCAGATATTTCGCTTTCTGCTCTGGCGATGCCCACCGGCGGATCTGATTGACGCACAGATTGCTATGCGCACCATAGGATAGTCCGAGCGCGGCACTTCCGCGGCTTACTTCTTCAACCGCTATGGCGTGCTCCAGATATCCCAGACCCAACCCGCCATCTTCTTCCTCTACGGTTACACCATGCAGGCCAAGCTCTCCCATCTGTTCCCAAAGCTCGCGCGGGAACCAGTCGTCCCGGTCCATTTTCTGGGCCAGCGGGCTGATCTTCTCATCGGCAAAGCGCCGTGTCGTATCGCGAATTTGATCCGCCATTTCACCAAGCTGGAAATCAAAATCAGGGGTAGCAATCATATCGTCCTCAACTTTCTGGGACGCGCATATCATATTTGGTTGCTACTGCGACCAAAATTTGCAGCAAAATTTTACGGCGGAATCTGGTGCGCAGAGGATTGCCGTTCCTGTCCAGCAATGCCATAGCCGCGGCCATGCTCTATGATCTCGCCCGCCCATTTATTTTCGCTCTCGAAGCGGAGAAAGCCCACGGCCTCACCATTGCCGGGCTGAAAGCCCTGCCCTTGGGACCTGCGCCCAAATCCGACCGGGTTTTAGCCACAACCGTCGCGGGACTGGATTTTACCAATCCCATCGGCATGGCGCCCGGCTTTGACAAAAATGGCGAAGTGCCGGACACGCTGATCCGCATGGGCTTTGGCTATGCAGAGGTTGGCACGCTCACGCCCCGTGCGCAGCCGGGCAATCCCAAGCCGCGAATATTCCGATTGCCAGAGGATAAGGCGGTCATCAACCGGTTGGGATTTAACAATGAGGGTCAGGAAGAAGCCGCACCCCGTCTCAAGCGGATGCGTAATCGGATGGGCAAAGGCGTCCTCGGCATCAATATTGGCGCGAACAAGGACAGTGATGATCGTATTGCCGACTATGTCATCGGCGTTAAAAATTTGGCGCCACTGGCGGATTACCTGACCGTCAATATTTCCTCTCCCAATACGCCCGGCCTGCGCGCTTTGCAGGACAAGGGCGCACTGGAAGAATTACTGGCAGCGGTCATGCAAGCGCGTGGTGATCACAAAGTGCCGGTGTTCCTCAAAGTAGCTCCCGATCTGGAACCAGCCGATATCGATGACATTGTCGATGTCACCATGAAGCAGAAGATTGATGCGCTTATCGTTTCAAATACAACGATAACGCGACCCAGTCTGCAATCGGGCAATCAGGATGAAACCGGTGGTCTGTCTGGCGCGCCGCTAAAGGATCTTGCACTGCAACGCCTTAAGGATTTTCGCAAGGCGAGTGGCGGTGAGATTCCGCTCATCGGCGTAGGTGGCATCGCCAATGCAGAGGATGCTTATGAACGTATTCGTGCGGGCGCTTCGCTTATCCAGCTTTACACCGCGATGATATATGAGGGCCCAACCATGGCGCGCGCAATGAGCTGTGGACTGGCTAAACGGTTAAAGCGCGACGGATTTCTATCCGTTTCCGAGGCCGTAGGAGTTGACGACAAATGATTTGCCAAACGGACAAGCCATCCATAAAACTTGCCGCCATGAAAAAACTCCTGACTTTGCTCGCTTTTTTCCTGATCACTCCACTCGCTGTTCCAGCCAGTGCGCAAAATGCCGGCACCGCCGCATCAGCCCATCCGGAGGCCACCAAAGCCGGGTTTGAGATGCTGCAAGCAGGCGGCTCTGCAACCGATGCCGCCATGGCGATGATGCTGGCGCTCACTGTTGTCGAGCCGCAATCGAGCGGCATTGGCGGCGGTGGTTTTCTGCTTCACCACGACGGCAAAAGCGGTTGGATGGAAACAATTGATGGGCGCGAAATGGCTCCTGCCGCTGCTGCCTCGGATCGTTTTCTTGGCGAAGATGGCAAGCCGCTGGGATGGCGTGACGCAACGCCGGGCGGGAAATCCGTAGGCGTGCCCGGTAACATGCGGCTGATGGAAATGGCGCATAAGAAATGGGGCAAGCTGCCTTGGGGGAAACTGTTTGAGCCCGCAATCAGGCTTGCCGAAGAGGGCTATGCTGTAAGCGCACCGCAATATGACTGGATGAAGCGGCTCGAAAAACTCTGGGTGAAATTCCCCGACATGCAAAAGCTGTACTGGCGTGATGGTGCCCCTGCTCCGCGCGGGACGATCATTAAAAATCCTGAGCTCGGTCAATTGCTCCGCGAACTTCAGGCCGGCGGAGCCGAGGCTTTTTATTCAGGTGAGACGGTGGCCGCGATTTCGGCGGCAGTTGGCAATGCTCCGCAAAACTCGTCGGTGCTGACACAGCAGGATTTTGATAATTACAGCGCAATTTTAAGACAACCAGTCTGCTCCACCTATCGCGAATATCGGATTTGCGGCATGGGCCCGCCATCCTCGGGAGCGACAACAGTTCTTCAAATATTAGGCTCCATCGAGCGATTTGACATGGGTGCGCTCTATGAAAAAGAACCGGCGCGCGCATGGCATGTCATCGGCGAAGCGATGCGGCTCGCTTATGCGGATCGCGAAAAATATCTGGCGGATCAGGATTTTGTGTCGGTTCCGGTCGCTGGCCTGATTGACAAGAATTATTTGGCAAAACGTTCACAGATGATCGCATTGCAGCGTACGCGGCCCCAATTTCCGGGGATAGAAACCTATCCTGCAGGAAATCCACCTGGCGCTTCGCCTCGTACGGCCGCTATTTCATCGGAAGTTGCTGGAACAACCCATTTCACTGCCGTCGATGGTGAAGGCAATATTGCCAACATGACATCCACAGTCGAAGGGCCGTTTGGCAGCCAATTGCTGGCCCGCGGAATGGTGCTCAACAACGAACTCACGGACTTCACATTCGCACCGGAAAAAGATGGAGCACCTGTTGCAAACAGGGTGCAGGCAGGCAAACGCCCCCTTTCCTCCATGTCGCCGACAATTGTTTATGATGCCAAAGGACAACCTATTCTCGCCTTGGGTTCGGCGGGCGGCAAGCGCATCATCATGCATGTTACCAAAACCTTGATCGGCGTGTTGGATTACGGATTGCCGCTGAAAGATGCCATGGCGATGCCCAATATCTATTTCGGCGGCTCGGGACTGCTGATTGAAAATGACAGTGATCTGATTGCCTTGCGAAATGACTTGGCTCGCCTCGGTCACACGGTAGTCACCAACAACCTGCCTTCAAAGCTTGCTGGCGCGCAGAAAACCGACAAGGGCTGGGTCGGCGCAGTTGATCCGCGTAGCACCGGTGAAGCGGTTAGCGAGTTGCCTTGAGGGAGACAATTCCCGTCTCTATGTTGGAAACCATTGCCCGAAACTTTTATCCACGCTAGCCTACAGCCATGATTGGGGGCTGCCCGTTATTGGGATTGGCCGCGCGAGAGGGTGAATAGAGTGTCGGCAAAAAAAGCGAGCAACCGCTATCTTGAATTTGATGGTTTTTCCAACCTTGTTTCCATGTTTTTTCAACGCGCCAGCGAAGGCGGTGACAAGCCGTTCTTAAGCGCGAAAATAGATGGGGAATGGCGCGCAATCAGTTGGGCGGAAGCGGCGAGACAAGTGGCGGCACTGGCCAAATCATTCCAGAAACTCGGTTTAAAACCAGGCGACCGCATCATGCTGGTGGCCGATAATTGCCCGCAATGGTGCATTGCCGATCTGGCAATCATGGCGGCAAAATGTATTACCGTCCCGACCTACACGACCAACACGCCAAACGACCACCAGCATATATTGGACAATAGCGGTGCGAAAGCGGTGATTGTCTCCGATCAGAAACTGGCGCAAAACCTGATACCTCCCGTTATAAAATCTGCAGATGCCGATATTGTAATTGGCATGTCAGACCTGCGCATCGGCCAGTCGGGTGATTTTTCCATTCATCAGTGGAACAAGCTGATTGAAGGCACGGACGAGGATGTTGCTGAAATAAGCGCTGATGCCGCCGACATAAAACGGGATGATGTTGCCTGTATCATCTATACGAGCGGCACAGGCGGCAAGCCCCGCGGCGTGATGCAGCCGCACGGTGCAATCCTGCACAATGTCAAAGGGCCGGCAGAAGTCATCGAAAATGATTTTGGATGGGATGACGAGGTATTCCTGTCATTCCTTCCCCTAAGCCATGCCTATGAACACAGCGCCGGACAGTTTTTCCCAATCGGCCTGGGCGCGGAAATCTATTATTCCGAGGGGCTCGAAAAGCTTGCCTCCAACATTGAGGAAGTCCGGCCAACCATAATGGTCGTGGTTCCGCGCTTGTTCGAGGTGTTACGCCAACGACTGATAAAAACGGTCGAAAAACAGGGCAAGATGCCGAATTATCTGCTCGGCAAGGCATTGGCTATGGGCGAACGAGTGGCCAGCGGCAAAAAGCGCAAGCGTGACAAGCCGATGGATATTTTCCTGAACAAGACGCTCCGTCCAAAGGTCCAAAAACGCTTTGGCGGGCGGATCAAGGCGATGGTATCAGGCGGGGCGCCACTTAACCCAGATATCGGCGTGTTTTTCCAGTCATTGGGGCTGACCTTGTTGCAAGGCTATGGCCAGACCGAATCTGGCCCGATTATTTCCTGTAACCGGCCACGCACCGGCCTGAAAATGGATACGGTCGGCCCACCGATGATCGATACGGAAGTCAGGATTGCCGATGACGGCGAAATATTGGTTCGCGGCGAACTGGTCATGAAGGGCTATTGGCGCAATCAGGCAGAAACGGACCGCGTCATTATCGATGGATGGCTGCACACCGGCGACATTGGATTGATCGACGAAGCAGGGCGGGTTGCGATAACCGATCGCAAGAAGGACCTGATCGTCAATGACAAGGGTGAAAATGTCGCACCCCAGAAACTTGAAGGTATGCTGACCCTGCAACCGGAAATATTACAGGCGATGATCGTTGGTGACAAGCGCCCCTACATGGTCGGGCTCATTGTACCTGATCCGGAATGGGCACTGGAATGGTCCCGCAAGGAAGGCATGGCCTATGACTTCCTAAAACTGCAGGCCAATCCAGCCTTCAAATCTGCGGTGAGCAAAGCGGTTGACCGGGTGAACAAAAACCTGACGGTGACCGAAAAGGTCCGCCGTTTCGAGTTTGCCGATGAACCTTTTGCAATCGAAAACGAAGAACTGACGCCGAGTATGAAGATCCGGCGCCATATCATTCGCGAACGCTATCAAGAGCGATTAAACGCGCTTTACAAAAAATAAGTGCGTCAGTTGCTCTAAGAAATCAGCTTTCAGTCTTGGTATAAGGTACGAACGAACCGAAAGAACAGCTGTCCACAAATGTCCCGGTTACCAAATCTTTGACCTGAGCGATTTCACCGCGACATAAGTTGCTGGAAAACTTGCGTGTGACCAGCGTGTTGCGATCAACATCGCGGCATCCGCCATGAGGTTCGTTTACATACAAGGTCTTGGCGTTCCGCGACCGGCTGTAGACAAGATACTTATCACCGACGACCCGAAGATTATCCTGGTCGATCCGGCTAATACAGCTTACCGGCTTGCCGGCCGTTCTCCCGGCGACAATCTTGTCAAATTTGGTCTGATCTTTTTCGCTGAGCTTGATTTCAGAGGTACCACTATGTGCAGCCGGCGCCGCGAGCATTATCGCCAGAGGTAATGTGAAGATCATTTTACGCATAACTATTCTCCTTCGATGTCCCCCATCGATGAAATAGTGTATCATACATTGCCGGGATTCTGAAATCCGTAAAATTTCCTATTCAGAAATTATCCTTGGCGGTGCGCCGATCCGCCAATTGCTCCGCCGAAACCGCACGCATGAATGGATTGGTGGCCGCTTCCAATGCGATCGTCGTCGGGACAGTGGCTTCACCCTTTGCACGGGCAGCCAACACTGAATCCATACGCTCTTTAAGTGCCTGATTATCCGGTTCTGCCACCAGGGCATATTCACCATTGGCCTGCGTATATTCATGCGCACAATAGACCTGTGTATCACCCGGCAATTTCGACAGTCTCTGCATATTATCAAACATTTGCGCGGCCGTTCCTTCGAACAATCGTCCGCATCCCATCGCAAACAGCGTATCCCCGACAAAAACGACTTTCTCGTCGGCAGCATGAAAAGCTATATGGCCTGCCGTATGCGCCGGCACATCTATGACATCCGCCACGACACTGCCCAAACGAACCTGATCACCCTCTTTCACCAACCTATCCAGGGTTGGAATGCGGTCTTTTTCCGCTTGCGGACCGGTAATATGACAACCGGTGGCTTCCTTGATCTCGGCATTGCCGCCGGTATGATCCGGGTGCCAGTGGGTGTTCCATATCTGGGTGATTTTCCAGCCGCGCGCATCTGCTTCAGCAAGGACAGGCCCGGCGACCGCCGGGTCGACTACCATGGTTTCCTTGGACTGTGGTTCATGGACCAGCCAGACATAATTGTCGGACAAAACGGGAATACGGATGATTTCAAGCATAGGTAGCAAATTACCTTTTTTCCCCAATCTTGTCGATAGTTAACTGGCCGCTAACCCTTTTACACTAAGGCCCGTAACCTGATTACCGGTGTTTTCGGAGAGGAAGCCAGTTGCGCATTTGGGTTATATTTCTGGCATTTATAAGCCTGTGCGCTCCCGCGAGCGCAAATGTTTCCCTCGCCGATGAGCTGTGCACTTTCGGCACTGGCCTCGATGGCAAGATTTCCGAAGTTGTCGCAAAAAGCGACCAATTTGACTGCTCCGACAACAAATATGATTTCGCCGGGTCAAGGTTATGGGTCAAAGTCCCCTTCCAGGCAAATTCACTCCCTGCGGGCGCTGTCGAGGTGCAAGGTGACAATAACGGTCTAAGCGCCATGGCAGTGCATTCCGTTTTGACCGACGGCACGATCAAGTCCGCTTATTTCTCTGAACAGCAGGTGATCGATAGCTGGCGTCCGAAGGGCCATTATGGCCTGCCGATTCCGGGATCTGAGGATCCCGCAACGCGCAGCCAGATCGAAACGGTTTACCTTTCACTAGATAATCCGCGCGTGGCCAGTTCGATTACGTTGATGCAGTTGGCGTCGAAGAAAAGATGGGATGACCTCAAACTGCCGCTATCGGCCATGTTTGCTCTTCTGTGCGGCATGGCGATCATGCCTTTTTTCTACAATGTCTTTTTCTATGGTGCCCTGAGACATAGCTTCATGCTGTGGCACAGTGTCATGATACTGGGAACGGTGGTTTATACGTTCAGTTCTTCCGGTTTAATCTTCCTGGCTTTCCCCGAAACAAGCCTGACGATGAAGTTTCTGCTGAACTATTGGACCCTGGCAATTGCAATCGCCGCCAGCGGGTTTTTCCTTGATCGGTTTGTGGAACCCGGGAAAATTGCGGGATGGCTGCGTCCAATCCTTCTGTCGACGGCTGTTCTACCAGTTTTTGTGACCGCCTATATTTTCCAAACTACCGACGGATATGAAACCCAGACTCGCAATTTCTACCACGCCTCTTTCGTCCCTTATTTGCTCGTCGTCCTTTATACGATGGTTCATGCCCTGCGTCGCGGTAGCAAGGCTATCTGGTTTCAGATAGCGGCCTGGACACCGATTATCGGGTTCAGTTTCGACCGCATTGCCCGCGGTATGGACCTCTATATCGGGATCCACGAGCTTGATTATGGGCTCTATTTCGTCTTGGTATTGGAAACTATCATATTGGCTTTTGGTGTCGCCAACCGGATCATGAGACTGCGGCGCAGGCATGAGCATACGCTGAAGGAACAGGTTGAACTGACCCTGCTCGCCGATACAGACGGCCTGACAGCGATCAGCAACCGCCGCGCCCTGGAAAAAGCGTTCACGCGAAACATGGTCGATCGGAAATATAGCCATCTGGCGATTTTGGACATCGACTTTTTCAAGCAGGTCAACGATCAATATGGCCACGAGACCGGGGACGAAGTGCTCCGCGTAGTCGGCAGGGAACTCGGTCAAACGCGTCATTTCGCCGCGCGGATTGGCGGTGAGGAATTTGCCCTGCTGATGAAACCCGACGAGCGCGGCAGCCGCAAAAGTAATCCTGCCGCGGAAATGACCAGGATTTGCGAGGTGCTCATTCGAGCAGTCTATGAGAATGTTCGTGAAATCAAACAGCCCGTCACATTTTCCGTTGGCATAACCGCGATACCAAAACGAACGTCCTTGCGGGCGGTGATGTCAACCGCTGACAAACGCCTCTATGATGCCAAGAATAATGGCCGCAACCAGGTCGTCAGCTTTGACCTTTCCAACCTTGACCCAAGACCGGGATCAAGCGTGGTGGTTGGTTAGCGGGCAGAGAGGCCCTACCATTCGCCAATATTCTCCATGCTCGCCCATGGTTCCTGAACCGGAAGATTATCACCCGCTTGTAACAGCTCAACCGAAATATTGTCCGGCGTCCGAACAAAAGCCATGTGCCCGTCACGTGGTGGCCGATTGATCGTGACACCGGCATCCATCAATGTCTGGCAAAGCTCGTAGATATTATCGACACGGTAAGCGAGATGACCGAAATTGCGGCCGCCGTCATAATCTTCGCCGCTGCCATCTTCCGCTGGCCAGTTATAAGTCAGCTCAACCTCTGCGACGTCTTTTTGCCCCGGCGCGGCGAGGAAGATTAGCGAAAAACGGCCTTGCTCACTATCATAGCGGCGCACTTGTTCGAGCCCGAGGAGATTGAAAAACTTTACCGTCGCATCCGGGTCAGTAACCCGTAGCATCGTATGTAAATATTGAATCGGCATCGCCAGAAAACTCCATTCATCGCTGTTCAGAAACGGTTCATCGCAGCTACCGCAAAGCCGAACCGCGATCCTAGAAACAGTTTAAGACGCTTGGAACGAAAGGGAAAGAGCAATGACTGATAATGTTGAAGGCAACAAATTTCTGGATAAAAAGAACAATGTATTGCTGGTTAGTGCCGGATTACTTACCATCGGCCTGATCGCCGGAGGTTACTTACTTGGGGACGGGTTGCTTCGTTCAAAAATGGCGGACCGCAGCGTAACTGTGCGTGGACTTGCTGAACGCGAAGTTACGGCCGATCTCGCAACCTGGACGATCGCTTATAGCGCGCAAAGCACCAATCTGGCTGAGGCACAGGCCGATATGGATCGCGATACTGCGGCAATCGGCAAATTCTTCACTGAGCTGGGTTTTGAGGGAGACGCCTTGAAACCGACGGGTGCCAACGTGAACCAATATACCAGTAACGGCATCCCCCGATACACTATCCGTCAACGACTATCTCTACGCACCAATGATATCGAGAAAGCCCAGGCGGCCGTCGCACGGCAATTTGACCTGGTCCGCCGCGGTGTTGTCCTGGAGGACGGTTCGGGCATGAGCTATACGTTCACCAAGCTTGATGAAATCAAACCGGAAATGGTTGCCGAGGCGACAAAGGACGCCCGTAAATCAGCTGAGCAATTTGCCGAGGATAGCGGAACCGATGTCGGCGGGATCAAGTCCGCGACCCAGGGATATTTCTCGATCAACTCGCGGGACGGTGATAGCGGCGGCTATGGCGTGACAGACACACCATATAAGAAAGTGCGCGTTGTAACGACTGTTAACTTCTATCTCGATTAGAGCGAGACGACACGGTCCGGCTGTTCATGTTGTACCATGTCGCCCTTCAATCAAATCCTGATTCTCAAGAAGCGCCGCTGCTAGAAAGCGCATCAGCAACTTTATGCGCGGCGTATTCTTGAGATCGGGATGGGTGAGCACCCAGAAATCGGCTACTGGAAAGGGCGCAGGTGATTTCGGCAAGCGCATAAGATCAGGCTCTGGATCATTCATGTAACATGCTCCCCTCACCATCCCATGGCCGCTAAGAGCAGCCTTGTGACGCAAAGTGATGTCATCACTCATCATACTGACCGGCGCATCGGGAAACGG
Source organism: Parasphingorhabdus sp. (assembly GCF_059726685.1). NCBI lineage: Bacteria > Pseudomonadati > Pseudomonadota > Alphaproteobacteria > Sphingomonadales > Sphingorhabdaceae > Parasphingorhabdus > Parasphingorhabdus sp. The sequence continues at coordinate 1,302,357 of NZ_AP041068.1, read as the reverse complement.
ACTATCGGCAATCCAGCGCGGTATCCCCGATGTTGTCACGGCCGCAATCCACCGCCGATCCGCTGGCTCGGTTTTCTCAAGATAATCACGGCGACAATAATAGCTCAACGCGTAAGGAAACAGCCGACGGCCCACCAGATGATCGGGCGGTTTTGCGACGCCCCTGATCACGACATCTGCCTCTGACCGATCAAGGTCCGCAAAACTGTAGCTGCTGAGCAGTGACAATTTTATATCAGGATATTGCTGGCAAAAATCGGCGAGATAATCGAGCAGCAGATACTGTCCCAATACATCGGGGATGGACAAGGTAATCGGCCCGGATAGTTCTGTTTCGCTCGCCTTGCGCCGACGATCAGCGGAAAAGCTGATACCCTCCATCTGCTGCGCAGCCTCGACCAACTCTTCGCCCAGCTCGGTTTTCCGGTATCCACCAGCGCTGCGTTCAAAAACAGGCTTGCCATAACGCTCGTTAATCACCGCCAACCGCCGCGACACCGTGCTGTGCGTAACGCCTAACAGCAATGCTGCCGCCCGGATCGTGCCTGACCGATCAAGCGCAAGTATAAATCGATAATCATCCCAATTTTCCATCGGTGCATTATTGCACCACGAAGAAGGAAAATACATCCACTATTTCAACAAAAACGGCTCTAATAAGGTGCGATATCGCAACGCGAAATAGCTCAAAGGCATTTCAATCATCAAAAAAGGCTTCTACCCATGACGATCCACCGCACTGCCCTGAACCTGGCTTCAACCCTTGCCGTCACAATGGCTATGCCATCTTCCGCCCTTTTGGCGCAATCATCGTCTTCACCGGAATCTACGGCCGCAAACTCCCGATTAACCGTTGCTAAAGGCCAGTATCTCTCCATCATCATACCAGAAGCAAAGTCGGATTCTGATGCGGCCCGCCAATCCTATTATCGTCAGGCCCTGCCGCTGGGCCAGAAATTCGGCCTGAAACGAGAGGTTCAGCTGAAGATCGATAATCGAGTGATTAGTGACTACAAACCCACCGGGTTGATATTTTTCTCTTATCCCGATCAGGCCTCTGAAAAGCAGTTGGCGAGCCAGCCCCAATGGCCCGCGATCAAGGCGCTGCGGCCCGAGGCATGGAACGAGCTGAGGATCTACAGTGCTGCAGTTAAAAATGACCTTGATCTGACTTTTGATCCAGCCAAATATTACACACTGGTTGTTGCATGGACCAACCCGGACAAGCCTGACGACTATCAACGTTATCTGAAGGGCATTGAGAATGCAGTGAGCAGCGCAGGTGGGCGGTTCATCTACAAGATGAACAATCCCAATATGGAAGCCCATGCGACATCGTTGAAAGCACCCAATCAATTGACATTTGTAGAGTGGGATGCTCCCAACGGCTTCGCGAGAGTGCAACAGACCGAAGATTATAGAACCAGCGCGCCATATTTCCAATCTGGCGTAACGAACGTTGAATTTTATTATATGTCGGTTAACGGCAAATCATAACAACCGCCCGTTGATATCTTCCTGTGTTCCAGCGATATAAGGGGACGATGCAGGGTAATGTCGAACATCCGCAAACAGCCGGAAAAGCCATTGTGGCTTTTGATGCCGAGTGCATTTTGTGTTCAGCCAATGCGCAGTTCATATTGCGCCATGATCATAAGCGACATTTTATGCTAGCATCGATGCAGGGCGACTATGGCAGTGCGCTCTACAGGAAATATGACATTGATCCCGCCAATCCTGAAACCTTGATTGTTGTCCAAGATAACAGGCTGCTGCGCAACAGTGATGCAGTGTTGACGATTTATGCGGGACTTGGCTGGCCATGGAGAGCCGTTTCTGCGCTGAGGTTCCTGCCGAAATTTTTGCGTGACCCGGTCTATTTGCTTGTAGCGCGCAACCGGTATCACATATTCGGGAAACGCGACACATGCTGGCTTCCACAGCCGGAATTTCAAGACCGCATGCTGTGAAAACCATCCTGATCTTCGGAGGCTATGGCGGCTTTGGAGGGCGTTTGTCTCAGTTACTTGCGGCGCGTGGTCACCATGTTCTGGCGGCCGGACGCAATCTCGAAAAAGCCAGGCAATTCTGTCAGACAATTCAAAATGCCGAACCTGTGCAGGCAGACCGTAATGGAGATATTGCGACCATCCTTGCGCAGCACGAACCGGATATTGTCATCGACGCTGCGGGTCCGTTTCAAGGCAGCAGCTATCAGCTTGTAGAACAGTGCATTAAAGTCGCCGTCCCGTATCTCGATCTGGCCGATAGCCGGGATTTTGTGTGCGGCATAGACAGGCTGAACAATATCGCTACCAACGCCGGAGTTCCGGTCATTTCCGGCGCATCCAGTGTACCCGCCCTGTCGGGAGCAGTGATCCGCCATTTGGCATCAGAGCCCTTTCAAATCGAGGCAATCGAGATAGCGATCAGCGCGTCCAACAAGGCCGCCGCAGGACCATCTGTCAGCAAAGCCATTCTCAGCTATGTTGGAAAACCGATAAAGATACGGCGCGGAGGACAATGGCAAACCGGTTATGGTTGGCAAGACATGGGTCATGTCAGTTTTGCTCTGCATGGCTCAACGGTGATTGATAATCGCTTGGTCGGACTGGCCGACGTTCCCGACTTGGATATTGTGCCCCGACAGTTTGCCAACCAGCCTGCTGTTCATTTTCGTGCAGGTACAGAGCTGGGATTTCAGAACCGGGCATTATGGCTTGCAAGCTGGCCTGTGCGCCGGGGCTGGATAGAGTCGCTAAAACCAATGGCAAAGGCTCTGCTTGGATTGCAAAACATGACCCGTGCTATGGGTTCTGACATATCCGCAATGAAAGTAGACCTGTTCGGTCACAAGGATGATCAGCCCTACCAGAAAAGCTGGACCTTGATTGCTCGAGAAGGCGATGGTCCACAAATCCCGACCTTTGCCGCCGTGATCCTGACTGAAAAAATACTGCAGGGGGAGCTAAAATCCGGCGCATATGATGCCAGCAAACTTCTCACGGTGGCAGAATTTCAGCCGCTATTTGACGGCTATGCCATTTCTCATCAGACCCGGACCGTCGACCCGGGACCATCGCTTTACCAGCGGGTCATGGGCTCCGAATTCACGAAGCTACCGTCCAGCTTGCAAAAACTGCATAAAGTTGTTCGCGATGGCGGCTTTCATGGCAAAGCACAGGTTACGAATGGCACAAACCCCTTTGCCAAACTGGCTGCGAAAATTTTCGGATTTCCGTCAGCCGGCGTACATGATCTCAACGTTCACATTGCGGTTGATGAGACAGGTGAAACCTGGACACGCCGCTTTTCGGGGAATGCTTTTTCCAGTCGCCTGCAAAAAACCGGCGATCATCTAACCGAGCGCTTCGGGCCTTTTCAGTTTCTGTTTGCTTTGCCGACCACAGACAATGGCCTTCGGATGAAAATGGCTGGTTGGAAATTCTGGTTTGTTCCGCTGCCACTCTTCCTCGCGCCCCAATCACCGGCAAGCGAATGGGAAGACGATGGAAAGTTCCACTTCGATGTGCCGATTATTTTGCCGATCGTTGGACTGATGGTCCATTATCGTGGCTGGCTGGAGCCTACGGAAAGTTGATAGCTTAGCTTGGACAATCGCCCTGACGCTCTGCGCCGATATTCATGGCCAGTTTGGCAGTTTCGCCGCTGTCCGGATCTTTTATGTCGAATGACATAGTGCTGTCATAACCATCAGGATTAGCCTGTCCGGTCATGACAATATTGATATCACCTTTGGCTGTGCCTTTGCAGGACATTTCCAGATCAAGTGAAGTCGCCGACCCCTCGTCCTTGATGGTTTCGCATTGACCGCCCAACGCTCCGGACATTTGCTTGGCCGCCTCTTTCCATTGCTGACCATTGTCGCCGCCTTTCATACAAAAAAGACCACCAGTGCCGCCGCCAGCCGCCTGTTCCATTTGCGCGATAGTTCGCTCTTTAACGTCCTCCGATATGCCCGGAAAGTCCAGCTCGGTAATTTTGACCGTCTGTTTATACTCGCCTTCTGTTGGACTGCCATCTCCACCACTGCCACAAGCCGCCAGCATGAGAGGAGCCGACAAAAGTGGTAAAAGATATTTGTTGGTCATGGCAATGAGGCTTTCTTTTGTTGCTGTGCGAGGCTTGTATCGCCCGTCAAAAGGATTGAAAAGCCTGGCGATGTAAATCCTATTCGGCGACGGTTGCTACAAGCTGCGCCAGATATTTCTGCGCGGCTTTGGCAGAGCGGCTTTCGGCATCGATCTCAACCGCCTTTTCCCAGTTAATCTTGGCCTGTTCAGCATCGCCGCCGGCATAAGCAATATTACCCGCTTCCAGAGCAATAGCCGGGTCACGCTCCGCCAGTTTGGCAGCAACTGCGATATCGGCCTTGGCGATCACAAGATCTCCCATCCGTCTTGCCAATGTTGCAGATAGCAGCCAGCCAAGCGGGTCTTGCGGAGCCAGCTTGTGCACCATCACGAATTCTTTTTTGGCCGCCTCATAGTCATTCAAAGCCACATGCGCCCGGGCTCGATCGAGATGCACTTCGCCTTTCTCCAACCCGATCAAACTGCCCTGCACCAGCGCGGCGTTAAGATATTCCAGCGCCTTTTGCGCTTCGTTTCCGGCCAGCGCCGCGTTACCTGCCTGTGCCCAAAAATTGGCGACGCGGGGATATTTGGCAACCTCCGCCTCTCTGGCAGCTTCGGCAAAGGTTCTTGTCGCAGCTACCCAGTTAAACTGTTCCGCATAGGCAAAGCCCAGGCAGTGACGCGCCAGAAACCCTCCGCCTTCTATGCGCCACTTGTTGGCCTCCACAACGCCGCTTGCCGGATCGTCCACCGCCAGATCGACACATTCATTGAACCGGACTTCGGTCATCGTCATCGGCGCAGAGGGGTTGATTGTCTGCGGAACTGGTGATCCAAAAGGTGAAGTCGATTGGGTAAGAATAAGGAATGCGGAAACGAACATGAATAAAATTCCATCAGCCCCCAAGCCTGTCAAAGGGCGTTTTGCGATAGTCGATAAATGTGGTTCGACAAGCTCACCACTAACGGCTTTTTTCAGTTATATTCAATCCAGCCGCGAAACCACGTCAATCAAAAGCTCGATATCCTGATCGCGTGACAGGCGGTGATCACCGTCCTTTACCAGATGCATCTGCACGTCCGCTGAACGCATTTTCTTTGCGATCTCCAGAGTATAGACCCAGGGTACGTCGGCATCCTCCTGTCCGTGCAGCAACCGCACCGCTCCATCAAATGCGATTTCCTTGTGCAAAAGGCGATTAGCCTCGCCCGACTGCCAAAAGACATTGGTCGTGACATAGGGGTCTTCGCTATATTCGCTATGCTCTTCCAGCTTGCCTTCGCGCAGGATCGTCATTTTCTGTTCCTGCGTGAACCCCCAGTCGGTAAAATCAGGGGCCGCTGCGATACCGACCATCGCCTTCACCCGCATCGGTCTGGCCAACGCGACAAGCAACATCAACCAGCCGCCCATGGATGAACCCACCAAGGTGATGGAACCGGCTGTCACTTTTTCGATCAAAAACAGGACATCATCGCGCCAGTTGATCAGACTCTGGTCCTCAAACTCCCCGCCGCTGGCCCCGCATCCGGCATAGTCAAGGCGCAGCATGGCGCGCCCTTGATCCTTGGCCCATGCATCAAGCGCCAGAGCCTTGCCACCTTCCATATCCGACATATAGCCGGGCAGAAACACCAGGGTGCTGCCTTTGACACCCGGCTTGGCTGCGCGATAACAATAGGCGAGATTGGCACCGCCAGGGCGCTGCATGTAGAGGATATCTTCTTCCATTTAGTCTTCCGCTGATCGTTTGTGCTTGTGCCTACGCAGAGGTACGCGGCCAATCAACTTAAACGTGGGAAGAACCGAAATAAACAATTCCAAGACACAAAAATGCGATAATCAGCATGCCCACACCGCTTAGCATGGGCCGCTTATATTTGGGTAGCAATCCGGTCAGTTCGGCCGGCGGATCACCGGTAAAACCAAGCTGCCAATGCGGACGGGCTTTGATCCCGTCATCCAGTCCGAAAACATGCGAACCGCCCGTTAGACCGCGATAAACCAGATCGCCGAAATGATAGGCTTCACTGCGCCACTGGTTTTCGAAAAACAGGAACGTGTTTCCAATAGTCTCGATCCGGATCGATCGTTTGCGTGCACCTTTGCCGTCGCGGTGCCAGACGGAGTAATTGTTGCTCATAACGGATTAATCCATAAATTGTAGCAGCTTAGTCACTCATACCATCATTTCCTTGCAAAAACCTTTCCATCGCTGCGGTGAAGGCATCGGGATTATCCAGCATTATGAAATGGCGACTGTCATCGATTTTCTCGAATGTGACGGTGTTCGCCCCTGTAAAGGCTGCTTTATACATCTCGGTAATCCGTGGTTCGGCCATGATGCTGGCATCGACCGGATAGAGAATCGTGATCGGCATGGTAATCGCAGGCAACAAAGGCCGGACATCAGTCGTCATCAGGTCATAGGTCAACTGCGCCATTGTACCTGTGTCAGCAGTACGGGCCCAAGCAGCGACCTGATCCCGTCCCGCTGCTGTTCGTGACATGGTTTGCAAGGTCCGGTCATCCACTTCACTACTGTCTTTATTTGTCAGCGCATCCCGCATTGCGGCAGCCTGCGGCTGAAGCGTTTCAACCGTCGTATCCGGCCCAAACAGCAATCCGAAAAACGGCAAACTGTCGATAATCATCGCCTTTTCGACACCCTGAGGATAGCGTGCAGCCAAAGTCATTGTCGCCAGACCGCCCAGCGAATGACCAATGACAAATGCCTTTTGGCGATTATTGCGATCGACAATTTCATCGTCGATATAATCGGTCAGCTCACGGATAAAGGGCTCCAGCAATGGCCCGTCCCGATCAGACATTGGCTGATCGCCAAAACCCCGTATCTGGATGATGTGGAGACGATAACGGCCTTTGAGCTTCACACGTGTCGCGTTCCAGACAGTGCGCGGTGTCGAAAGGCCGGGAATCAGAACGACATCGCGGCCCTGTCCCTCAACCAGGACTGTGAAATGCCGACCGCCAAGCAACTGAGCTCCATCGGGCAAATCAATCCGTTCCCCCCGGGCGGCATTCAAAATCACGGGCTCGGCAGATTTTGTACTGGTGCAGGCCGACAGTAATAACGCCGTTGCAAGTCCCAGAAAAAACCAGTTCTTCATTTGCATTCCTATCTTCCTGCCCCGCCCCCTTGGGTTCTTCAACAAAACCTGTCCAATCACCATATCAAAAATGCCGACAGTCTGAAAGGCGGACGGCGGTTGACTTGGCCGGACCATGGACTAAGGCAATGAAAATCTATGGATCGCCGTTTTCTGGCGTTCTTAGGTGAGAACTGTGTGAACTTTAAAGATTGAAAACCCGATGACCAAGATGATCAAAATCACCCTTCCCGACGGCAGCGCGCGTGAAGTGGCATCGGGCACAACACCAGCGCAAATTGCGGCAGATATCGGCCCGGGCCTCGCCAAGGCGGCTTTGGCCGCGCGTATTGACGGCGAAGTTCGTGACATCATGCGGCCGCTGGAAGAGGATACCGAGCTTGCCCTGATCACTTCAAGGGATGAGGAAGACGCACTGGAACTGGCGCGCCACGACTTTGCACACGTGCTGGCAGAGGCGGTGCAGAAGCTTTATCCAGGTACGCAGATTACCTTTGGTCCATCGACGGATGATGGTTTTTACTACGACTTCGCGCCTGCGGGCGACCCGTTCACCGATGACGATCTCCCCAAGATTGAAGAAGAAATGCGGCGGATCATCAACGCAGACAAACCGCTGCGCCGCGAAGTGTGGGAGCGTAACGACCTGATCGCATTGTGGGAAAAAGACGGCGAAAAGTTCAAGGCCGAGTGGGCCGCCGAGCTACCCGAAGGTGATGAGATCAGTGTCTATTGGTCCGGTGATGACTGGATGGACATGTGCCGCGGTCCGCATCTGCCCTCCACCGGCAAGCTTGATCCCAAGGCGTTTAAACTGATGCGCGTTTCCGGTGCCTATTGGCGCGGCGACCAGCGTAATCCGCAATTATCGCGTATTTACGGCACCGGCTGGCTCAACAAGAAACAGCTTAATGCACATCTCGTACGGCTCGAAGAAGCCGCCAAGCGCGATCACCGCAAACTGGGCCAGGAAATGGACCTGTTCCATATTCAGGCCGAAGCCATGGGGAGCATATTCTGGCATCCGAAGGGCTTTGTCATGTGGCGCGAGCTGGAAGCCTATATGCGGCGTGCGATAGACGCGGCCGGCTACAAAGAAGTCAAAACCCCTCAAATCATGGACGCACGCCAGTGGGAGCAATCCGGTCACTGGGGCAAATATCGCGAGAATATGTTCGTGGTTCCTGACGAAATTCCAAGCGTGGATGATGATGCACCACTGGTGTCCTCTGATGCCGACATGATGGCAATCAAGCCAATGAACTGTCCCGCGCATGTTCTGATCTTCAAGCAGGGCATCAAAAGCTATCGTGACCTGCCGCTGCGAATTTACGAGAATGGCTGTTGCCACCGTAACGAACCGCATGGTGCGCTGCACGGCCTGATGCGTGTCCGGCAATTCACGCAGGATGATGCCCATATATTCTGCCGTGAAGATCAGATTGTCGATGAAGTCAAAAACTTCTGCGAGCTGGCCGACCGAATTTACAAAGAACTCGGTTTTGAAGGCTATTCGATCAAACTGGCTCTGCGCCCCGAACAGCGCTTCGGGTCTGATGAAGACTGGGACCAGGCCGAAGAAGAGCTACGTCAGGCCGTTATTGATGCCGGTATGGCAACAGAAGAATATGGCTGGGAAGAATTGCCGGGGGAAGGCGCCTTTTATGCGCCCAAGCTGGAATGGCACCTCACCGACGCAATTGGCCGCACGTGGCAGGTTGGCACGATCCAGTCTGATAGGGTGTTACCCGAACGTCTCGATGCAAGCTATATTGCCGAGGATGGTGCACGTCATCGCCCAATCATGCTTCACCGTGCGATCTTCGGTTCCTATGAGCGATTTATCGGCATATTGATTGAGCATTATTCCGGGAAAATGCCGCTATGGCTCGCGCCCACGCAAGCAGTCGTCGCGACAATTGTGACAGATGCCAATGACTATGCAGCGGAAGTGACCGATAAACTGAAAACTGCGGGCATCCGCGTGGAGGCAGACCTACGCAACGAGAAGATCAACTACAAGGTGCGCGAGCATTCACTGGCGAAAGTGCCAAATATCCTCGTCGTTGGCATGCGGGAAGCCGAAGAAGGCAAAGTGGCCCTGCGAAAACTGGGGCAAAAGGAACAAATGTTCCTGACGCTTGATGAGACCGTTGCAATGCTGAAGGACGAAGCGCTGGCACCGGATATTTTGGGAGATTGATATGAAAACTGGCGTAACTGCACTTGTGGCGTCTGGTCTGTTTCTGGCCAGCTGTAGCCCGGAAAACACTGCAAACGAGCCGGATATGGAAATTGTGCGCGGCGGTGCCACAGACAAAAGTGCAGCCGAAATAGCTTATGAACAAGCCAACGCAAGGATGCACGAGGGCATGGGCGTTATCGATCCGGATCCCGATATCGCCTTCATGCAGGGGATGATCCCGCACCATCAGGGTGCTGTGGATATGGCGGAAATCGTTTTGGAATATGGAAAAGACCCTGAAACCAGGGCGCTGGCCGAAACGATTATCGAAAGCCAGACCAAAGAAATCGCGCAGATGCGTGAATGGCTGGAAAAGCATGATGCCGTGCCAGTCAAAAAAATACCTGCGGGTTCAGATTCACAGGATCACACCAACCATTGATCCTGGGGTTCCCAGCCATTAAGTATATATACAATTTGCGACCCTAGCGATTTCCCGCTATTGGCCGCTTTCATTTGATTTTTTAGGAGTATTTAACATAGCTGCACCACCACGCCGTCCCACGCCGCCCGTAAAAGGCGGTCCACGTTTCAACAATCTGATCATTTCCGACACTGTGCGGGTCATCGACGACAGGGGCGAAAACCTCGGCGTCATGAACACTGGCGAAGCGATCGAGCGAGCCAAGGATGTTGGACTGGACCTCGTAGAGGTTTCGCCTAACGCGTCTCCGCCGGTCGCAAAATTTCTGGACGTTGGAAAATTCAAATATGAGGCCCAGAAAAAGGCCAATGCGGCGCGCAAAACCCAAAAGGTACAGGACGTCAAGGAAATCAAGATGCGTCCCAATATCGACGATCATGATTACCAGGTGAAGATGCGCAATGTTAACAAGTTCATCGACAACGGTGACAAGGTGAAAGTCACGCTGCGCTTTCGCGGTCGTGAAATGTCACATCAGCAACTTGGTATGCAATTATTGCAGCGAGTGCAGGAAGACATGAAAGAAACCGCCAAGGTTGAAGCCTATCCAAAGCTGGAAGGCCGTCAGATGCTGATGGTGCTCTGTCCCAAATGAGGCGGTAGTGGCCATTAATTGGGGTGTTTATGTGCAACCCAAATAAAAGCCATACCCACAACTATTGAAGTCAGCGCGATAGCAAATTCGAAATTTTGCGATACCATGGACTTGTCCGTTCTGTGATAGGATCCTGCCATGTATAATACGGCAAAACTAACACCCGGTTAAATGGGCGTAACTTTTTGCGCGACTTTTTGGAAACCGCGTCTAGGTTACGGGTTTTGCACGATATTGTTTGGGGAAATGACGCTTCAGATTGGCGACCTTCGGTTTGTCCCAGCGTACAATATAACCCTGACGCGGGTTTTTTTGCATGAAATCCTGATGATAGGTTTCCGCTGGATAGAACGCCTTATAGGCTTCAATCTTGGTCACGATGGGCCGTTTCCAATATTTGCCTTTGCTAAGCTGCGCCAGATAGGCACGGGCCGCCTTGGCCTGTGCATTGTTGGTTGGGATCAACGCGCTACGGTAATGTTTGCCGCGATCGGGGCCCTGCGCGTTCAAAGTTGTTGGATCGGCTACCACCGAAAAGAAAACCTGCATTAGCTGGCCATAGCTGACGACACTGGGATCATAGACCACGCGCACCGCTTCTGCATGATTGGTTAGTCCCGCACTCACCAGCTTGTAAGTAGCGCTGCGCTTGCTGCCTCCGTGGTAGCCAGATGCCGCGCTGATCACACCCTTGGTATGTTCAAACACGCCTTCAACGCCCCAGAAACAGCCGCCGGCAAATATCGCAACGGCGCGTTTGCCTTTTTCCGAGGCATTGATTCGAGGAGCAGGAATGATGGTGGCTTTTTCAGCTGCATGGGCTTCGCTGGTAAACAGGCTGGGAGCGTTCCGGCTACTTGAATCGGTTGTGCTGACCGTAGCCCACAGGCCGCCAAAGGCCGCCACACTGATACCGGCAATCGCAAGTTTTGGAAAAACTCTATTCATATCAGGCGCCCCGTATTCTTGTTGGATTTAGCTCATCACCTGGATGGCAACACTCATTGTTGAGGCGAGGCTCTCGCCAAATTCCTGCTGGTCCTCGCCGGGTTGCATGAAAAACAAAGCAAGCGCGCCCAACAGGAACCCGCCAGACAGGCTATAAGTTAAATCTGATTTCAAAAAACTCGGCATTTTATTTTCCTTGTGGTTACCCTCTGTTCGGAGCGACCCCTGAATTGGTTACACTGATAATATAGGATTGCTTGCCACGTTGTGAACGCCATCACAGGACGACATTCAGTTTCAGCGGGTGAAGGGAAACTTTATTGATTAACCTCAGGCGCCGGGCGGGCACATCCGTGCCCTTGGCTTTCCTCGCATAAGCTCGGGCGCGCAGTCGCGCTTGCCTCGCTGCGCTCGGACATAACCTCTGTAACTGGCACCGGACCGACGCGAAGCGGAGGCAAGGCCGACAGGCCGCCACGCCTTATGGCGTGATAGCCAAGCGGGCGGATGCCCGCGCCCGGCGCTTGAGGGAATTAAGTTAACGCCGCGCAGGCCCGCTGTATTCTGGTGCACGCTTCCCGCAATATGTCTTCCGACGTCGCATAGCTGATACGGAAAGCTGGCGAGAGACCAAAAGCGCCGCCATGGACTGCCGCCACTTGCGCCTCATCAAGAAAATAGCCGATCAAGTCCTGATCATTCTCGATTACTTTGCCTTTTGGTGTCGTCTTGCCCATCAATTCGCTTGCGTCGGGATAGACATAAAAAGCCCCTTCCGGCGTCGGACAATGGAGGCCCGGTGTATCATTCATCATCGATACGACCAGATCCCTGCGTTTCAGGAAAGCGGCGTTCCTGTCAGCCAAGAAATCCTGCGGACCATTAAGTGCCGCGACCGCCGCCGCCTGGGAAATGGAACTCGGGTTGGACGTGGACTGTGACTGCAGTTTGCGCATCGCACCGATCAGCCATTCCGGCCCGCCGGCAAAACCGATCCGCCAGCCTGTCATCGCATAGGCCTTGGAACAACCACTGACCGTCAGGGTACGATCATAAAGATCAGGGCAAACCTGAGCGATCGTGGTGAACGGAAAATCGGCATACCAGATATGTTCATACATATCGTCGGTCATCACCATCACCTGCTGGTGTGGCAGCAACGCCTCGCCGAGAGCTTTCAGTTCCTCACCGCTATAGGCGGCCCCGGTTGGGTTGGATGGCGAGTTGAGGATCAGCCATTTGGTTTTAGGCGTGATCGCGGCCGTCAACTGCTCCGGCGTAATCTTGTAATTCTGGTCCGCGCCCGCCTTGATGATCACCGGCGTACCGCCAGCAAAATTCACTATGTCGGGATAGCTTACCCAATAGGGCGCCGGAATAATAACCTCATCACCTGCGTCGAGTGTCGCCACCAAAGCATTGAACAACGTATGTTTGCCGCCATTATTCACCGAAATTTGGGACGGCGCATAGGTCAGGTCATTGTCGCGCAGGAATTTGGCGGCCACTGCCTCTTTCACCGCTATCGTACCATCAACTGTCGTATAGTTGGTGTCGCCATCCTGGATCGCCTTGATGGCCGCTTCCTTGACAAAATCCGGCGTATCGAAATCCGGTTCACCAGCAGAAAGGCCAATAATATCAATGCCCTGCGCTTTCAATTCGGTCACCCGGCCAGACATCGCCATGGTCGCGGAGGGTTGAATTCTGCCAAGGGCTTGGGAAAGTTTGGGTGGTGATTGAGTCATGGGGAGAGTCCTGTTTCAAGACGTTAAAAACAGCGCATAATCCTGTCTGTGCCATCGCGCAATAGGATCATGACAAAACAAGGAGGAATTTTGTAACAATCAGTTGTTCGAACGGGAATATCGCTGACCTAAAAGTGCAGGAGATCGCTGTCGACTGTTTTCATGGTCTTTTAACAGGCGCTTCATGATCGGTTAGGAATCAGCTGCGCTTTTTTACAAATTCAGCCCGCAGGACAAGGCCTTTTATCCCCTCATGCTTGCAATCAATTTCCTGCGCATCACCAGTCAGGCAAATGGATTTGATCAACGTGCCGCGCTTTAGCGTCTGCCCGGCCCCCTTGACCTTCAAATCTTTGATCAGCGTGACCGCATCACCATCAGCCAGAATATTACCGACGGCATCCAATACTTCCGGTCCCTTGGCCTTTTCTGCAACCTCATCCGGGCTGAGCCACTCGCCGCTCTCTTCGTCATAGACATAGTCACCGTCGCTTTCATCCATCACAAAGAATCAAGCGCCTGAGACATATCCGCGATGATATCGTCGATATGCTCAATCCCCACCGATACGCGAACGACATCCGGGCCGGCACCGGCAGCAACCAGCTCGTCACCCGATAACTGGCTGTGCGTGGTAGAAGCGGGATGGATAATCAGCGAGCGGGTATCGCCGATATTAGCGAGATGGCTGAACATCTTCACAGCAGAGACCAGCTTCGTGCCCGCATCATATCCGCCTTTCAAACCAAAGGTGAATACCGCGCCGCCTTTGCCATCAAGATATTTCCGAGCCAGCGCGTGATATTCGCTGTCAGGCAAACCAGCATAGGATACCCAGCTCACCTCGTCACGGCTCTGCAGCCATTTCGCGAGTGCCAACGCATTGTCGCAATGCCGCTCCATCCTCAGCGTCAATGTTTCCATACCAGTCAGGATGTTAAAAGCGTTCATCGGCGCCAGAGCAGGACCAAGGTCGCGCAACGAAAGCGCACGTGCAGCCAAAATGAAGGCAACCGGACCAAAGGCCTCGGTAAATATCTTCCCATGGTAGGACGGATTGGGCTGGTTCAAAAAGGCGAATTTCTCGCTTTTAGTCCAGTCAAACTTACCGCTGTCCACGATCAGGCCGGCAATGCTGTTGCCATGACCACCGAGAAATTTGGTGCCGCTTTCCACCACGATATCTGCGCCATGTTCGATAGGACGGCAAAGCGCTGGCGAAGCCATGGTGTTATCAACAATCAAGGGGATGCCTGCCGCATGAGCAATATCGGCAATGCCCGCAATATCCTGTACGACACCGCCCGGATTAGCGAGGCTTTCGATGAAGACACAGCGCGTATCATCGGTAATCGCGCCTTTAACTTCATCCAGGAGGTCAGCATCTACGAAAGTCACATTCCAGCCGAATTTCTTGACACTATGCCCAAGCTGGTTGAGCGAACCGCCGTAAAGCTTTTTCGCCGCAACAATATGTGCGCCGGGATCCATCAGCACATGGAAAATCAGCAATTGGGCCGCATGGCCAGAAGCTACTGCCAGCGCCGCCGCGCCGCCTTCCATCGCCGCAATCTTGCCCTCCAGCGCGCCGTTGGTCGGGTTCATGATGCGGGTATAAATATTGCCCACAGCGTCGAGATTGAACAGGTCCGCTGCATGATCGACATCATCGAACACATAAGAGGCGGTCTGATAGATCGGTGTGATCCGAGCGTTGGTCGCCGGGTCCGGTTCGGTTCCGGCATGCACGGCCATGGTTTCCAGATGATCAGTCATGAATATCTCCATCAAAAGCGAGTAGATTTATTTAAGCGAGTTCGGCCTTCACCAGACCTCGTAAACTATTTCCTACATAGAATCCGCTGTCTAAATCCCCAGCCTGCAAATCTGCCTCCATCGCCTCGCCGCTTTCCAGCAATTCTCGGCGCAATATTCCCGGCAACAGGCCTCGTGAAAGAGGCGGTGTCACCAGCTTGCCATCGCGCTCCACAAATATGTTCCAGATGGCACCTTCAGTGAGATAGCCGTCTGAATTGTAAAATATCGGATGCGCATCGCCTTTCACGTCCGGAGCATCATAAACACTGCGGTCACTGGTCTTGTGATGCAGGCGGTAATCTTGGGCATTTGCTTGCATGGGTGCGAGTTTGACTACCACCGGCTCATTAAGTGGTTCCGGCATCGGCCGCAGTTCTATTGCAATCGCTCCCGACCGAGACAGCATCAATCGCACCTTGGCCGGCTTGTCCTGATGAAAGGTGATGGCCTGTATCGTGTTGCGCGCGGCATGGCGGTCAAATTCAAATTCTAGCGCGGCGGCACTCGCCTTCATCCGTTCCAGATGTGCTTCGAGACGAAGGATGCCAAGTTCGGGATCAAACGCCATTGTCTCGATCAGGTCCACAGCAATCATGCTGTCCACGCCCTGATTCACGCCGTGACTCACTGTAGCAAATCTCCCTTTGGCAAGGCATTCCCGCCATTCGTCGCCCCCGACAGAGTCTGCCACTATGCCAGAGCCAAGCCCGATGGAAAGACTTTCTTGGCCCTCCGTCAGAAAGAATGTCCGGATGGCGACATTAAACGCTGCATCGCCGCGGGCATCAATCCGCCCGATGGAACCGCAATAAATGCCGCGCTGGTCCTTTTCCAGCTCATCGATAATCTCCATGGCCCTGATTTTGGGCGCGCCGGTAATCGAACCGCAGGGATATATTTGGCGCAACAGGTCAACGGCACCATAATTATCGGCCAGCTTGGCGGTTACGGTCGAGGTCATCTGATGGATCGTTGGATAGCTTTCCACATGGAAAAGCTCAGGCACCTCCACGCTGCCGGGTTCCGCGACCCGGGAAAGATCATTGCGCAACAGATCAACAATCATCAGATTTTCAGCGCGCTGTTTGGGATCGCTCTGTAGCTCCACCCGGACCTCTGCGTCGGCGGTGGTGTCAGACACGCGCGCCGCTGTTCCTTTCATTGGTTTTGCCGTAATCCGGCCGTCTTTCATCGCGAAAAACAGTTCCGGCGAAAAGGATAGCATCCAATTTTTACCATCAAATATGGCGCCGCCATAGCCTGCCTTCGCCCGGTCCCGAATCGCCGCATAAAGAGCGAGGGGGTGGCCAGCATAGGCTGCATAAGCCCGAAAAGTGAGATTGGCCTGATAGATGTCACCAGCGAGAATATAATCCTGCACCCTTTGGAAAGCGTGGTCATAGTCCTGCCTAGTAAGTCCGGGCTTCAGGCTGCCCAACCATGCGCCTTTCGCGTCGGGAAGCTGCCTCAATACAGAATCTGGCTCCAACAGGCTGTAATCCTTGAACAACCCAAACCATGCCAGCGGGCAAGCCCGCTCGTAGGGCAGATATTTAACCAACCGTCCTTCCATGGCGAGGCCTGCTTCATAGGACATGTAACCCGCTGCATGAAGCCCGCGTTTTTTCGCTTCTCCCAGTTGGTCCAGCACCGCGCTCAGCTCTGCCGGCGTGTGGGCCTGCAGTATCTCGAGCGGATCGCTGTACAGCCGGGCTGGCACAGCTTCACCGCCATCCCGCGCGTCATCGAGCAATATGAAAGGGCTGGTGTCGCAGATCATTCTCCTCCCCTAATTGCTTTTTATGCTGTTAGTCCATAAGCATAAACTAAACTCAGCAGGGAGAAGCGCTGAATGCGCATTATATCTATCGGCGCGCTGGTTGCTGTATCATTGCAAATTTTTGCCCCAGCCGCACTTGCAGCGGAAGAACCTGCAGATGCCATCGCCCCCAAACCGGCTGCACTCGTGGCCGACCAGGTACCTGACATTCCAATGTCCGTGGTGGAAAAAACCCGCCCCTACATGGAGTTCCGGACCGCGCGTTTTGTCGATTGGGATCCCGTGACCAGAGCGATGCTGGTGCGCACCCGTTTTGCCGATACCAGCCAGCTACACAAAATAGCCAGGCCGCTCAGCGCGCGTGAGCAACTGACCTTTGGCGACGAGCCTGCGCGTTCGGCCAGTTATGCGCCTGACGGCTCCGCCTTGTTGTTCCAAAAGGACATTGGCGGCAATGAAGTGAACCAGATTTTTGCACTGAAAGATGGCGTTCCGAAAATGCTGACCGACGGAAAAAGCCGCAACAGTCTTGGCCCCTGGTCCAGCAAAGGCAATTTGCTGGCATTCGGGTCCAACAAGCGCACCGGCCTGTATAACGACATCTACCTTATGAATCCAGCAAAACCCGATAGTGCCATCATGCTGGTCGCGTCTTCCGGTGGCGGCTGGTTTCCGATCGACTTTTCGCCCGATGACAAGCATCTGCTGGTCTTCAACTATGTATCGGTCACCGATAACCAGCTTCATCTTATCGATATCGCCAATGGCACATCGCGCAAGCTGACCAACAGCAGCAATCCGGTTGCCTATAACGGTCTGCAATTTGCGCCGGACGGTCGCCTTTGGGCGGCCTCGGATGATGGCAGCGATGTCCAGCGGCTCGGTACCGTCAATCTGGAAACAGCCATGTTTGAACCGGTTATTGACGAGAAAATCTGGGATATTTCCGACTTTGATATCAGCAAAGATGGCCGCTGGATTGCCTATGAAGTCAACCAGGCAGGCCGTTCCGTCCTGAAAATCTATGATACGCAAAGCGGTGCGGTTCGTACTGTAACCGATATACCTGCCGGCGTGATTGGCGGGATTAAATTCGCACCATGGGGAGAGCTTGGTTTCACGCTTAACGCCAACCAGGCCGGTAGTGACAGTTACAGCCTCAATCCCGAAACACTGGCCATCACACGCTGGACAAGAAGCGAAACCGGCGGACTGGATGCCGCCAATAACGTCGCGCCGGAACTGGTGGAAATTACCAGTTTCGATGGCGAGAAAATGTCCGGCTTTCTGTACAGGCCCGATCCCGAAAAGCATAAGGGCAGACGTCCGCTGATCATCAATATTCATGGCGGGCCGGAAGGACAGGCCACGCCGCGGTTTCTAGGCCGGAACAATTATCTGATCAACGAGCTGGGTATCGCAATCTTCTATCCCAATGTGCGCGGGTCCACCGGTTTCGGCAAACGGTTTGTCGCCCTCGACAACGGTCCGTTCCGGCGGGAAGACAGCGTGAAGGATATCGGTGCTTTCCTGTCCCATTTGCGAAAGGACAAGCGCATCAACAAGCGCCGCATCGCGGTCACCGGCGGCAGTTATGGCGGCTATATGACTCTGGCCTCCATGCTCCGCTATGGCGACAAGTTAAAGGCCGGACTGGAAATTGTCGGCATATCCAACTTCGTCACTTTCCTGGAAAATACACAGCCCTATCGCCGCGACCTGCGCCGGGTTGAATATGGCGACGAACGTATACCCGAACAGCGTGCCAAACTGGAAGAAATCAGTCCCCTGCGGCGCGCAAGTGAAATTGATATCCCGTTGATGGTGGTGACCGGCGCCAACGACCCGCGCGTGCCGGCCAGCGAAGCGGACCAGATTGTCGAGGCAGTTCGCGCCAATGGCCGACCCGCTTGGCATCTGCTTGCCAAAAACGAAGGTCATGGTTTTCGCAAGAAAGCCAATGCAGACTACCAGTTCTGGGCATCACTTCTATTCTGGCAAAAATATCTGCTGAACGGGGATAAGTGAATGGAATTCCTGGTCTTTGTCGGAATTATTATCCTCATGGTACTGGTATTCGATTCCCGCAGCACCATTGCCTCGCTGCGCAACCGGATAGCGATACTCGAAGACCGGGCGGATCAAACTGCGGTTGAAACTAGCCAAGCCGTTGCCACAGAACCCACCGCACCTGCCGAGCCGGAACCAAAACCAGAGCCAGTCGAGCCGGTGAAACGCGCAGCCAAGGAGGCAGTCAAGCCCGAGCGCGTCGCCACACCAGCGCCAGAACCGGTATCCCGGCGCGTTTATCAGCCAACTTCTCCTCCACCAACGCCAGCCAAAGGGGAACCGAAACAACTTCGACCCAGCGCAGCGAAGCGATTTGAGGATCTGATTGGCGGCAAGCTTCCCATCTGGATTGGCGGTATAGCGCTGATTTTCGCCGGTTTCTTCCTGGTCCGCTTTTCAATCGAGGCAGGGCTATTCGGACCAACAGCGCGCTGTATCACCGCCGCTTTGTTCGGATTACTGCTGATCGGTCTAAGCGAATTTGGCTACAAGATTCCCAAATTCGGCAAGATATTCACCGATGATGCGCGCATCGGGCACAGCATTGCAGGGGCGGGCATCGCTGTACTCTACGCGACGCTCTACATGGCCAGTGAACTATACCAGTTGCTGGGCCTTTATACTGCTCTCGGAGGCGTCGTAGCGGTCACCATATTAGCTTTCGTGCTGTCGCAGCGGCACGGCCCGCCAACGGCGATCATGGGTCTGCTGGGCGGCTTTGCCGCACCTTATGTTGCTGGCCTTGGTCCAGAATCAGTCGCGCCTTTGCTCATCTACCTCGGGGTATTCACCGCAGGCCTTTTCGGCCTCGCAATCCATCGCGGCTGGGCCTGGCTCGCGCTTCTGGCAACGGGCGGCAGTGTTATCTGGACAACCGCCTTGTTGTTCATGGACCTCAGCGGTGATGTGCCGTTTGTCGGCGCGTTTATTGTACTCCTCGCCATTGGCGGCGTACTTACCATCTCACGCACCGGAACAAGCTTTGGCATTCCCAAAGTTGTTATGCAGGCGATACCGCTCGGCGTCGGTCTGTTGCAGCTGATGCTGCTGGCACCGTTGATCGAATTTTCTCTGATGAGCTGGCTGTTCTTTGGCGTTCTGGCCATTTTTGCGATCGCTCTCGCCTGGCGTGATGAGGCGATGACGCCGGCTGTTGCCGGCGCGCTTGGCCTGTCTCTGGCCATGGTCGCAACCGCCTTTTACAATATATATGCAGATCAGATGACATTGTTCGCGGCGATAGGACTGACGGTTCTGTTCGGCGGCGCTGGCCATATTTTTGCCTTGCGCGAAAAAAGTGGCTGGATGTGGTCGCTCATCGGCCTCTCAGCGCCTACCGCAATGCTGTTAATCACTGCGGCGCTTGGTGATTTTGATTGGAGTGAAAATATCTGGGCCGGCATCTGTGTCGCTACGGCTCTTACCACCGGTCTCATGGCCTGGCGCATACGTGCTGCCAGCGAGCCGTTTGTGCAGCCGGCGGCCAGTGCTGTTTCCGCGATCCTGATCGCCATCGCCCTCTGGATATGGACGCCAGACAACCTCGCCGCTCTAGTCGCGATCGCGGTGGCCGGCGGTCTTGCTGCCTGGGCCGGATTTACTCAGCGCAAGTCAATTATCGTGCAATCGGCTCTGGCGATCGGCCTTGGTGGTTTCATCATGCTGTTCAATGCAGAGGGTTTGCTGGAGGCTCTGTTCGGATCACTCGTCGGCGAGACGGATCTCTATCGCTATCTGCCGGGCGTTGGTTCGACAGCCATCAAACTGCTGGTTCCGGCCATCGCAATTGTCGCGATCGCTTATGTCTTCCGCGACAATTTCGGCAAGGTGCTTTCTAAAATCATCGCCGGCATGGGCCTGATCGCCACCAGCGGCTTTATCTATTTGCTGCTGAAACAGCCGGTGGCCATCGGGCCGATTGAGGATTTCGTTGCCTATGGTTTTGCCGAGCGCGGGGTATTTACACATTTGCTGGCACTAGGCGGCTGGTTGTTGCTCAGGCGGGCATGGGGCGAGAAGCTTGCGACACCGCTCAAATCATTGGGCCTTGCTCTGGCTGGTCTGGCCCTCGCCCGCTTCGTCTATTTCGATATTTTGCTACTCAGCCCGACCAACGTCAAACAGGCCATGGGCCCGGCGCCGATAGCCAATCTGGGCACTCTGCACTTTGTCGCTATGACCTTATGGCTGTGGCTTTACGCGCGGACAGAAACAATCGCGGCTGCCTTGCCCCGGTTGGTCCGGCCTCTGGAAATTGCCAGCCTGCTGGCAGCCATTGCCGCAGTGATGGTCACCGTCCGCCAAGCCGTCCATGGTACAGATATCGCTACACCGCCCTTCACCTCAACTGAGACCTATCTCTATAGTGCCGGTCTGCTGGTGCTTGCGATTGCGTGGCTAGCGCGCGGTATCCAGACCACCAATGCCTTGCTGCGGATCGCGGGGCTTCTCTTACTGACTTTGGTGACGTTCAAGGTATTCCTGATCGACGCCGCTCAGCTTGAGGGTATTTTGCGTATCTTGTCTTTCCTCGGCCTCGGTATCGCCTTGATCGGTATCGGCTGGATTTATGGCAAGGTTATGCGTGCGGATACAGCAGAGGCAACCGATTAAACAGAGCTATAGAAAACGGGAACGCTTCAAACAGCTGCTGCCATATAGCTGGCCTGGTTGATCGCGGCCTTCGCATCCAGTTCCTTCGCCTCATAGGCACCGCCAATCAATTCAGCCCGCAGGCCTTGCGCCTCTAAATCATTGTAAAGATCACGCAAGGGGTCCTGCCCGGCGCAAATAATGATGGTGTCGGCCTCGATAATCTGCGGCTGGTCATTTTGCAGAATGTGCAAGCCATCATCATCAATCTTCACATATTCGACACCGTTCATCATGCCGACACCCCGGCGCGCAAGTGTAAGGCGGTGTGTCCAGCCGGTGGTTTTGCCCAGGCCTGCACCAACGCGGCTTTCTTTACGTTGCAGCAAGGTAATTTCGCGATCCGATTTTGCAACTTTCGGTTCAACACCGGTAACACCGCCGCGGGGATGGTTTTCAAAATCAACGCCCCATTCCGCTGCAAACACATCGCGGTCCACAGCTCCGGATGGTCCGGCATGGCTGATCAGCTCACAGACATCGAAACCAATCCCGCCAGCGCCGATAATTGCGACCTTCTGCCCAACCGGCTTCTTGCCGGTTATCACATCAATATAGCTGACAACCTTGGGATGATTAATACCCTCAATATCGGGGGTGCGCGGCTTGATACCGGTCGAGACAATGACCTGATCAAAGCCTTCTGACTTCAGCGTTTCTGCATCCGCTCTGGTATTTAGCCTGAGATCGATGTCATGGACCTCGATCATCCGGTTATAATAGCGCAGGGTTTCGTAGAATTCCTCTTTGCCGGGGATGGTTTTTGCCAGATTAAACTGGCCGCCAATTTCCGAAGACGCCTCGAACAATGAAACCTTGTGGCCGCGTTCCGCAGCGACAGTGGCATAAGCCAGGCCCGCAGGGCCAGCACCGACAACGGCGATGCGCTTTGCCTCCGTTGCAGGCTCATAGTTCAGGATTGTCTCATGACAGGCCCGTGGATTGACCAGGCAAGTGGTCAATTTACCGGAGAATGTATGGTCCAGACATGCCTGATTACAGGCGATGCAGGTGTTGATTTCATCCTCGCGCCCTTCAACCGCTTTGCGCATGAACGCGCTATCCGCCAAAAATGGCCGCGCCATAGACACCAGATCGGCATCGCCGCGGGCAAGCACTTCTTCGGCAACATCCGGCATGTTTATCCGGTTGGATGTAATGACCGGTACGTTGACCTCTTTGCGCAAACGGCCTGTGACCGATGTAAAGGCCGCACGTGGCACCATGGTTGCAATAGTAGGCACTGCACTTTCATGCCAGGTGAAGTGCGTTGAGATGATCGTCACGCCCGCTTTTTCAAGCGCTTTGCCGAGGGTAATAATCTCTTCCCAGCTCATTCCGCCTTCAAGCATATCCATGGCGGCGATACGGAAAATGAGGATGAAGTTTTCACCAACTGCGGCCCGAGTCTGCTCCACAATCTCCAAAGCGAAGCGCATCCTGTTCTCATAAGAACCGCCATATTCATCTTCACGCAAATTGGTTTTCTGCACCAGAAAGGTGGAAATCAGATAACCGGCAGACCCTATGATTTCGACCCCGTCATAGCCGGCCTTTTGGGCCATCACGGCACATTGCACGTGGTCATTAATTTGCTTCTGGATACCGGCCTTGTCGAGCTCGTTCGGAACAAAGGGAGCAATCCGCGATTTCACCGCTGATGGCGCTACCGCGTTCTTGCTATAAGCCAGCGGCCCGGGGTGAAGAATCTGCATGCAGATTTTCACATCTGGATCGGCCTGGTGAACCGCGTCCGTCACCAATCGGTGCTTTTCCGCTTCCTCGTCGCTGGACATCATTGCGCCGCCGCTGGATGATTCTTCGTTGGGAGCAATCCCGCCAGTAATGATCATGCCGATATTATTCGCCGCACGTTCAGCGAAATAGGCGGCCATGCGTTCAAAACCGCCATCCATTTCTTCAAGACCAGTGTGCATAGAGCCCATGATCGAGCGGTTTCTGATGGTGGTGAAGCCCAGATCGAGGGGCTCGAGCAGTCGAGGATATTTCATAATCACACCTTTTAACGCCAGTTCGCGATCACGCTATTATTCTATCTGTTAGCCTTTCAAACCCTGATGCCGATACCTCTTTTCAGCCGTATGCCCTTATGCTTGCCAGACATGGTGTTCAACTTGCCGATTTCTTCCGCCCTCCCGACAACCAGAATCTGATCGCCAAACCTGTTTCATTCGGCAATAGAGAATGAATGTGTATCGTCGCTTTTGCCTGGCAAGCCCATCCGCGCTGGAAACTCATCGCCATAGGCAACCGGGATGAAATGCATGCCCGGCCCGCGGAACCGCTGGCCCGGTGGGACGGCGCCCGTCATTTACTGGCTGGCCGGGACACAAAGGCCGGTGGCACCTGGCTTGGTGTGTCCGAGCAAGGCCGCTTCGCCGTCGTCACCAACCTTAGCGGACATGGAACACCGGATGCCGATCTGGCATCGCGCGGTGATCTTTTGAAGGACTATTTGTCTGGTGATGGCCTCTATTCAGACCTCTCCAGGACAGATTTTTCCGATTTTAATCCGTTCAATCTGATTACTGTTGATGGGGAAGAAGCGCTGGCACATTCCAACCGCCCGGGTTCTACAAGCGCGCTTCTCACACCGGGAATCCATGGATTGTCCAATGGTCCGCTGGACAGACCCTGGCCAAAGTCCGGGCACCTCAACCAGGTATTGGCAAACTGGATGGAAAAGGGATCCGATGATCCGGCAATATTGCTGAATGCGCTCACCGATCAGACGACCTTTCCTCCCGCAAGACCAGTGGATACTGTTGGTCAATCGGCACTGGAACCAGAATATTCCGGCGTTTTTATTTGCAATCCCGTCTATGGTACCCGTTGCAGCACCGTGATGGCCATTGATGATCAAGGCGCAGGAATAATTATCGAGCGACGTTATTCCCCTTCGGCTCAATCGACAGGTGAAACCAACCTTACCTTTTCCTGGCCCGTCTAAAGCATATGGGCAGATGCCTCATCCCGATGCTTTTTCAGATATTTCATGAAAGGCGTCCCGCCTGTTCCGACATCTGACGTATTGCCAGCGCCGCCTTTGGACTGTTTGTTGATATAGCTTGCCGCATATTCCAGATGCCGCGTCCGGAAACGGGTCAGATTTTGCACGCAATCGTTATAAAGTTGGTTCAATATCGGTGAACCGGCTGACTGGACGAAAGATCGCAGAACGCTGTTCGCGCGAATATCATCGATAAACTGGCGATGCTCGGGTGGCCGGTAAATATGAAGTTGATCAAGATATTCGCGCAACGGGTCACCCGCATGATCAATGCCTAGAAACGCATCCATGGACGGGACAATGGACGATTGCGATCCGGTTTGACCACGAAACACCTGCGGTTTGCCGCCTGTCTCCTCAACGCCTTCGTAAATCAATCCGCCTGCGAGAGCCGGATTATCCTTCCAGCCATGAATCCAAGGCCGCACGCGGTGGAAATAGACATAGGGGTCACAGCGTTCCGGCATACGGCCGAAAATGTCATTCATATCATCCCACACCGCGGACATCGCCGATAGTCCGTTCTCCAGCGCGTCGGTATCTCCACTCCGGCAAGCTTCGACAAGCGCAGGAATGGACGCCAGCATCTCCCCCGCCCTTGCTTCAATCGCAACATGGATCAGGACAAACCATGCTTCGTCCTGACCGCCCAGGAACGGCTGGATCATGTAGATGTTGGCCAAATCAATCGGGCCTGCCTCATCAATTAGGCCCCAATTGTCGAGCACATAGCTGGAATAGGTAAGCAGCGGTTGTTGCTCTATGGATGCACCCAATTGCCAGATCGGCAGAGCCAGGCATTGGGGAAGCTTTTTCGGTGCACCTGGTTCACCCCAGACATAGGCTTGCACCAAAAACGAATAATGGACCATCGCTACGCGCCGCTCGGCCAGGGTCGCGTTGGCACAAAAATCGGTCAGATCAAGGGAAGGCAGCGCTTCGATATGCCGGCGCGGCTCACCGGAAACAAGAGTGCGCGGCAAGCCCATGGCGGCATCCCGCACCGGGAGCAGTTCTGATGGCAGCGTGACCTTGTCCGGGTTGAACGAAGAGAGAAAACCGCGCTCTGCGGTCACATCATAATTGGCAAGATCGAAGGCGGCCATCCTGTACTCCGTGTAGAAAAATTAGAATGCACAATATTATCTTATTAAAGCCGCAATGTGCTTGCCTTATGACCACCAAAATTCCATCATATGCAACATATGACGGATTTGGATGCCATTAGTCGCAATATATTGCACCAGCTGGAGCGAGACGGACGAATCAGCAATACTGACCTGGCTCGAAAAGTGGGCCTATCCGCATCCGCCTGTTTGCGGCGGGTGCAGGAATTGGAACGCACCGGTCTGATCAAGGGCTATCGCGCGGTTATTGATCCTGTCGTTCGTGGTGCCGCCATAACGATTTTTGTGATGGTCGGGCTGTCCGAACATTTAAAGAAAGATGCGCAGGCTTTCGAGCGAGCGGTCGCCAAGGCTTCGGAGGTCCGAGAGTGCCACAATATTACCGGATCCGTTGAATATCTGTTGCGTGTCGAGGTGTCGGACCTGGCCGCTTACAAGGCCTTTCACGCCGACGTGCTGGGAACGCTGCCGCAGGTGAGCAGTATTACCTCGCATATCTGCCTGGGTTCCCCGACAGACAAACGTGCCTAGGCTTAAGTGCGCAAAAGCCTGTAGGTTTCATCAATCAAGCTTTGGCCCCGATCGTTGAGCAGCAAGCCCATGCCCATCTGGTTCATCGTATAGCTGAACGCCAGACCGTAGTCCGGGTCGGCAAAGCCGATCGAACCACCGGCACCAACATGGCCAAAGGCAGCATTGCCCAGGACAGCCGACATCTGATCACCGCCCGGATAGGCGCGGTTGTCCATCGACTTCATGAAACCCGACGCAAAGCGGGTCGGCGCAAGTAGGGTGGCATCGACCTGTGTTGCCGTGGAGACCTGCGCCATCGATGTTAGACGCTCCGGCGACACCAGCGTGACGCCCTTATGCGATCCGCCCAACGCTAATGGCTCATACATCGCCACCTGACCGCGCGCGTTGGCAAGGCCGCCGGCCCCACCAATTTCGGCCTTGTGCGCCACCGGGTCATTCTGGTTCCAACCGCCATTATTGAGAAATGACAGAGCCTGAATGGAATTGGGATCGGTCAGGAGCTTTTTCGTGAAAGGGCTAAGCTCAGCCTTCGGATCGGGCGTCGCCACAATGATCGGCGCAATCGGCCGGGACACATCTTCAGGCAATCCGATCCAGAAGTCTGCTCCAAGCGGTTCTGCAACTTCATCCTGAAAAAACTGGCCCAGAGACTTACCCGACACGCGGCGGACAAGCTCACCAACCGTCCAGCCGAAATTGACCATATGATAGCCGTTGCGGGTGCCAGGCTCCCAGAACGCCTCCTCATCTTCAAGGCGTTTGATCATATAGTCCCAGTCCAGAAAGCCGCCCGGCTTCACCGGGTCGCGAAAGGCCGGGACCGCGCTTTCGTGATTGAGCATCATCTGCACGGTTGTTGTCTCTTTACCGTTTTTGGCAAATTCCGGCCAATATTCCGATACCGGCGCGTGCAATTTCAGCAGACCGCGGTCCACCAGGATGTGCGCGCATAACGCTGTCGCAGCCTTGGTACAGGAAAAAACAATCGAAATCGTATCCCGTTCCCAGGGTGTATCGGTCGCCGGATCAGCAATGCCGCCCCAAAGGTCAACGACCGTTTCGCCGTTCACACTGATACAGACGGATGCACCAACCTCTCCGCGCTCAGCAAAATTACGGGCAAATTCATCTTTGATACTCGCGAATTTCGCTGAGGTCGTACCGTCAATATTTGCTGTCATGTGAAAAAGGCTCCTGAAATCGAAAAAATGTCAAAGCGGTCTGATAAACCAGTGAAAGATATATTTACCCGGGCCAACACGATAAGCTGGCAAGGCATCAGGCCCGCAGGCGCCTGTGCCAACCCCGCGCATGGCCGCACTGATATGCACTTCTACACTGTTTCGCCGGACCACATCGGCAATCGTCGTCGCCTTGCTGATATCCGCATCATGGTGGTGTCGGGCCGAAAAACTGAGATTAGGCAGCCCAATTTCAAAACCCTGTTCTGCTTGGTCTTTCAGGGTGAACGACCGGGTCTGTTCATGCGCGCCATGCTCCTGTGGCAGAACATAGGGATGATACTGATCTGTCACCGTTGAAGTCCAGAGACCAACGGTTTGGGCACCTATACGATCAGGATAGGACTCGTCCGGACCCAGACCGAGCCATGCCAGTTCGTCCAACCCCGCCGGAACCGTAAACCGGATGCCAACCCTGGGCAGATCAATCCACGCTTCCGGTACGATAATTTCTTCATCAACCCGTGCACCATTGGCGTCCAGTGTCCAGCGTGATCTGTGCGCCGCCTGCTCCCCGTTAGCGCCCATCAAAGATCGTTCGAAATCGAGCAACGCTCTTCCGTCCTGTTCGACAAATTGTGCCGGAGAAGCCTTGATCTTGAGCTTGTCCAGACCATGGTTCACCCATTCCATCCGTTTGCTGGGGCGTTCCTCACGCCAGCCGATCTTGCCGCCGTCATTGTCCATCGGTGCACGCCAGAGTGTGGCGGTGATATTGCCATCAACAATCCGCCGGCCATTCACATCCACCGATGCGATCTGACCTTCTTCATCAAAACCCAGCTTGACCGGCCCGACCGAAATATTGCCTGTCACCGGTTGTGATCCTGCCAAGCGAAAGTCCTGTTCCGCAGGTGCAGGCGAATGCTGTTTCGCGGTCAGGTCAAACTGGTCCCATCCGACCATATGACCTGCTTTCGCCCAGGGCGTCGCTCTTCGCAAAGCCCACTGTGTCAGCAAATGCCATTCAGCATCGTTGTCAGTTGGTGCACCGTGATCAATAGCCAACACCGCGCTTTGCCCCGCCGGAATATCGGGTCGAAGCGTGCCACTTTCCACTGCCACCCCGTTTTTCTGGAGTGTCCATGTCAATTCAAGGTCATCCGTTCCCGTAAAAGCCCGACGATTGGTGAAGCGCACCTCCCCCGGCCCGATCCATTCCCCGCAGACCGGTCGCGCAGCCCATTGATATTCGCGCAGTCCGGGATGCGGCGTCAAATCCGGGCCAACCAGACCGTCGCAACAGAAATTCACATCATTGGGGTCATCGCCAAAATGCCCACCATAGGCCCAGAAGAACCGGCCCTCATCATCGGCCATCGCAAACCCGTGATCCCGCCACTCCCATACAAAGCCGCCTCCGAGCGCTGGTTCGGCAAAAAAGGCATCGACATAATCCGCAATGGAACCGTTGGAGTTACCCATGGCATGAGAAAACTCGCACAGGATCATCGGCCGGTCATCTAGTTTGGTTTCCTCTGCCCAGCGTGCCCAACCAACAATGAAGTCGATGGAAGGATACATTGGGCAAATCAAATCGGTGGTCATCCGTTCGCGCATATCGGGCGCATTGCGAGAGCTTTCTGTTGGATCCCCCATAAGGGTCTGGAACCGATGGAATATCGCGCCTTCGTAGTGCAGAAAGCGCGTGTCATCGATCCGCCGGACCATGGCAGCGGCCGCATCATGTGCTGGACCAAGACCGGATTCATTGCCCAAAGACCAACCAATGACGCTTGCGTGGTTGCGGTCCCGGTAGACCATTCGCATCACTCGTTCGACAATCGTTTTTTGGTATCGCAGGTCGTTGGATACCCCCTGCCAGCGGGCGTGGCATTCCACGTTGGCTTCATCAATGACATAGAATCCCAGCTCATCGCACAGATCAAGCAAGCGGTGATCATTGGGATAATGAGCCGTGCGGATGGCATTGATGTTATGCCGACGCATCAACAGCAGTTCTTCCCGCATCTCCTCAACGGTCGATGTCTTACCTGTCTCAGGATGATGATCATGCCGGTTAACGCCAATGATGACTATCGGTTTGCCATTGATCAGGAGCTGGCGATCCCTGACCTCGATCCTGCGAAAGCCGACGGATGTAACGTTGGCTTCGGTTACATTGCCTTTATCATCGACCAGTTCGGTCACCAACTTGTACAGCACGGGCGTTTCCGATGACCAAGGCTGGACATCCTCTATTTCCGCGTTCAGTTCCCCCCGGTTATCAACAAAACTATAGGCGGCGGTATATTGCTCGAACACACTGCCATCGGGAAACTGGATCACCGGACTATCGTCTAGTTTGGCAATCAGATTGTCATCTGGCCCCAATAGCTGGCCGCGCACTTTCCATCCTGCGGACGCACCATCGATTTTGACTATATGGTGCAACTTGCCGGAGCCCGTTTCAGAATCAAAATCAGCGGTCACGCTCAGATCGGCAATATGGGTAGCGCCGCGCGATTCGAGATATACGGAGCGATGAAGCCCGCCATGATACCAATGGTCCTGATCTTCGATCCATGTAGCATCGGACCATTTGATCACCATGATCGCGACAAGATTGGCCCCTTCGACCAGATGAGGTGACAGATCAAACTCGCTCGGCAACCGGGAATCCTTACCCATTCCGACAAATTTACCATTGCACCAGAGCAAGGCGACACTTTCAAAACCCCCGACATGCAGGATTGTTTTCCGGTTTTTCCAATCAGCAGGCAAATCAAAGGACGTACGATAGAGGCCCGTCGGGTTCTCATCCGGTATTTCAGGTGCGGCTTTGCAGGAAAAAGGCATCTGTACATTGGTATATTGCGGCAGATCGCTGGTACCCTGGCACGTCCAGCTGCCCGGCACCACGATGGAGCGCCAGCCGCCGGTATCATGGGACGGACCTTCCCATCCTGCAGGCGCACCACCGGGCCGGTCAGCCAACAGGAATTCCCATTCTCCGTCCAGTGAACGGCATAAAGAAGACGGCGAATTCTGCTGAAGTGCCTCTTCACCGGTAGTGAAGGGCGTATAGGACGCCCGCGGCGGCAAACGGTTGATATCCGTCAGCTCGGGTTGCAATATATCTTTAATATCCAAACGCATGACACCTGCCTACAGTACGGCAGGGGGAAACAACAATTCTGAATTTGGGAAAAATTTGAAGAGCGTCATGCGATCAGACGATTATGTCTTTCAAAAAGACCTTAATCATGTTCTGGCATACCCATCTGCGGGAACGCGCTGGGAGAGGAATGCTCTTCCCTGTCCACCTTGACCTGCAAAAGACCTTCCATCACGGCACAAGCCACCATGTGCGTGCGGTTTTTTGCTCTCAACTTCAGCCGCACATTCTCCACATGTCGATCCACGGTACGCGGCGCAATATCGATATGTTGCGCCACTTCCTTGGTCGAAAGCCCCTGCGCAATAAACTCCAATATCTCATGCTCTCTCA
Source organism: Parasphingorhabdus sp. (assembly GCF_059726685.1). NCBI lineage: Bacteria > Pseudomonadati > Pseudomonadota > Alphaproteobacteria > Sphingomonadales > Sphingorhabdaceae > Parasphingorhabdus > Parasphingorhabdus sp. Next base: position 1,271,461 of record NZ_AP041068.1, on the reverse strand, counting down.
GCGTGAGCACTGGACCGTTGGTCAAACTCTTTTGCTGTAACATCACGAGGAATACCTTCTATAATATCGAACAAGCTGTGAAGCTCGCCGACTAACAAATGCCCCCATTTGTCTCGGCCGCCATACCGCGAGCGATATCGGTCGCTGCAGCTGAGCGGTGCTCGCAACATAGTACGGTCTCAAAGGACCGACCAATTAGACTGTTGGTGGTTCCCTCCCCAACAAATCGTCGCAAATTTTGAATCGCTGGATCATTGCTGTCCTGCGATGGTTAATCTTTTACTCTCATACCATAGAATCGCGATAGGACAAAAACGTCCATGCCAACTCTTTGAATTTACAGTAATTTACATGTTATGGAAATTCCATAGGTAAAATTACCTAGTAAAAACCAGCACGCAGATTCGCTTGGGATTCAAAACACGCGAATCGCTGGATAGACCAATTCGGTGCTTTTGCCGTACATAATCGCCACAAAACAACAGAAGGTCGCATCTGAGGCCGTGCTCAATATTCTAAAGAATATGGGTGCGGAACAAACGAAAAGGGTCGTGCTGAGGGTCCAGAGGAGACAGCACGGATGCAATCGCTACTATCCGCCCCCGCGATGATGCAGGGGCTTCATTCAAACTTGCGCTCGACCACTTTACGGTTTCGTGCAGGGCAATTAATCTTTGACGAAGGACAGAAAGCTAGCCGCTGGTACGAGGTGGTGCAGGGCACCGTTCGCACATGCCGATTCCATATGGATGGCCACCGGCATCTCACCGGTTTTTTCTTTAGCGGTGACGTTTTCGGGGCCGATTACGGCACCTATGGAACGGCAGCCGAGGCAGTGACCGATGTTGTTGTGCGCTGTTACCGGGTCGGAGATATCACGCAGGATTCAACGCCAAAACCGCAACTGGACGAGGCTGTTTCGATATTGTTTCGCGCAATGTCGACCGCTCAGCGTTACCTGTTCATAATGGGTCACCGGACTGCAACCGAAAAGCTGGCGGCCTTCCTGCTGTGCCTGAAACAACAGGCCAACGATGATCCCAACATATTTGTTCCGATGTCGAGAAGCGACATAGCCGACTTTCTGGGCCTAACGGTTCATACGGTCAGTCGGACTTTTACCGACTTGGCGCGCCGCGGTCTGATCAGGATCAATGGCCGGGATTCTGTCATCATCACAGATAATGCGGGGCTGTGCCGCCTAGCCGGCGAGTATCAGGAAAGCCTGACCGCAGAACCGGCAGCCGATATCCATCCCGCAGCTGACCTTTGCCTCGGCGAGTTGTCCGCCGCTTAAAATTTGACGTGCGCAAGCATGTCCGGAGAAACATCATGACCAGCAATCGCTTCACCCCCTTTAAAGCTATTATCGCCTTTCCCGTTGCCACTTTTGCCGGAGGATCGGCAATGGCCGCGACCTCCGAGACCCCCGAGCCGAATCACATAAGCCAGGAGCCGAGACTGACCGCCGCCGAAGCGGAAGCGGAAACCGCCCGCATCATTGCGCGGCTACGGGAAGTTCAATCGCCCGCGGTTCAACAGGCCGCCGAGCCGGAGAAACCAACCGTCAAACTAGCGGTTGTCGAGGCAAAGCCCCAACCAGTTCCTCAAAAATCGCAGCCTGCTTCCCAGGAGTCGCGACCTGCCCCCAAGAAGGCACAAATGGCACAGGACACGACAAATATCACCGCTGCCTTGCAGGCCATCCAATCGGAGTTGGCGGAGCAGAAGCAATTGATCGCGAGCCAGAATGCACTCATCCAGTCACAAAATGACAAGATCAAGCAACTCGAGTTGCACAATCAGCTAGTACGTGCAGCAGCGCCGGTGGAAACGCCTTTTGCCCTGTCACAAATGCGCGGCGCTGGCATTCAGCGAAGCCAGGTAGAGACGGCTGCGGTACAGATCGGGACGACCCCGGATGACGAACTGACTATGCCGGAAGGCCCCGTTGGCGAAGCACCACCAGCCGCCAATAATATCGAGCAAAAAGTTGAGGCTGTGCCGGAAGGCCAAGGCGTGCTCACACCGCGCGGCCAATTCGTGCTAGATCCCTCAATCGAATATACACGCTCGTCAACCAATCGACTGGTTTTCCGCGGCATCGAACTTATTCCCGGCATCCAGATCGGGGCGATCGAAGCCAGCGACGCGGACCGCGATACGGTTATTGGAACCTTTGCCATGCGCTATGGCTTGACCAACCGGCTGGAAATTGAGGGCCGCGTCCCCCTGCTCTATCGCAAGGACAGAATTCAGGTCGTCCAGCAACGTGAAGAGCAGATTACACGGGAAGTCGGCCTGGAAGAAACTGGCATAGGCGATGCGGAAATTTCGCTGCGCTATCAACTCAACCGGCCCAAACCACAGAATCCGATCTGGGTCGCTGGCCTGCGTGTCAAAACCGATACAGGCACCAGTCCCTACGAGATTCCGTTTGACGAATTTGGCGTTGCAACAGGACTTGCCACCGGGTCGGGCTTTTGGGGCGTTCAGCCTAGTATCAGCTTCCTTCTGCCTTCTGATCCCGTCGTAATCTATGGGGGCACCGGTTATTTATGGAATATCGAACGCAATATCGACCGGGTCGTTGGCGATGTATTTGTCGGCAAGGTCGATCCCGGTGACGCGATTAACGCCAGCGTTGGCTTTGGTTTTGCGCTCAACCCGCGTTTTTCCTTTTCGCTAGGCTATCGCCACAACTATATTTTCTCTACCAAGAGCCAGCTCGGCGACACGCTGCAGGAGAGCAACGACATTCAGGTGGGGGCACTCAATTTTGGAATGTCCTATCGGCTTAGCCAAAAACAGTCGCTGAATCTGGGTTTCCAGTTCGGTGTGACTGAAGATGCTCCGGATGTCAGTATCGTCGCCCGGATACCCTTTCGCTTTTAGACCATCCAGGGTTTGAGGGTACCAGCGGAGCTGCCGGCGAAGTTTACAATGTTTGCAAGCTCCTTTGGCCTGTCTGACCGAGTGATCTGTGCCAAAGTTCACACAGATCACACACCCTTTTATAGGCCGCTTATATAAAGTTGAGAAAGAACCGAGTGGAAGTTACCCGGACTTGGCGATGTAGGAAAGTCTTGCTGGAACTCCACCCGGCTCCTTCGTTGGATAAACACGGTGGAGGGGCTTAGGATTGCGGCTGTCAATTTCGTGATGGCGGAAAATGTTGGTCGATCAAAAGGCTGGTTTTCAAAAAAAGCACCACAAACCCCCTCTATGGTTCATGGTGCTTTCAGTCTGGACCGGCTGGATTGGCAACCGGTCAATCCTCCTCGGTTTGGCCTTAGTTTCCAAGCGCCCCGATTCCGGCTTGCCCCACAACATCATTCAGTGCGTTGCCGATCCGATCCATCATAAGGTCGCTATTGAAGCTCTCATATCCGGATAGAGACAGGGTGGCGTCCACTTCCTGGACAGCTTCGAAGCCGCTGGCGGTATTGATCAGCATGTTCTGAACGCCATTGGCGGTCTCATGCGCAATCGCGGTCTGGCCGTTGTTGAGCAGATAGACGGGTGTGTTGCCGACTTTCATACGTATATTGCCATTTGACAATACGCCATTTTCCAGTGTCGAGACATCAACCGGGCTTAGCCCGGCCGCAGCTGTCTGGGAGGTGTGCGCACCATCGTCATTCATGGTCAGCACGGTTTGCAACAGCAACTCACCATTGACGTATGTGCGTATATCAGCTCCGAAATTGACGCCCAACCCGTTGACCACAAACCCGCCACGCAACTTGTCCAGATCTTCGTCAGGAACAAGTGCGGGCAGACCAACCGCCGCTGCGGGTTCAGCGTTGGCGGTTTGGGGCAATAGCATCGCGGTAGAAGACGCGATGCAGGCGACCGTGGCGAAAACTTTCTGTCTATAGGTCATGACTCGTCTCTCATCTGATCGTACCAACCCGCACATCGAGCAATAGCTCTGGCGATATCTGGTACAGGGGGGGAAGGTGGTTGGTTAGATTGCCGATCGTGGCTGTTGCCGAAACCTGGTCGGTTGGTGCAGTGGACCAGCGGTTCCAGTCACCGGCAAGATTATATTTGGGCAGGCTTTTTATCGGCCCGTCAACAATCGCCAGCGCGACGCCGTTCCAGTATTTGGTAAAATCCTCGGTCGAATATTTGCTGATACCCAGCACGGAATCACCGACCAGCACCTGGTCTTTTGTTTGCCCCTTGACCACAACGAAATGCTTGAAACCGTCAAGGTCGAGCAACACGATAACCGGTCGTTTTACCTGGCCTAGCTGATCCATTGTCAGCTTGAAGCCTTCGGCACGATAACCGATGGATTGCAGATACCGGCGCATGTCGAGCATCGAGAAACCGACCTCTTTAATCGCTTCCTTATCGCCTAGGTCCCACATTGCCTTAAACGGGGTGCGTTCACTGGTGGGGCGATCATAGTGATAGGTCAGCAACGTCGCGACCGCTGCGGAGCCGCAGCTGAAATCATATTTCTGGCGAATGACCGAACGGAACGGGATATCCCACCAGGTCATCACGCCGACATAATAGTCTCCGCCGATAGATTCCCGCCCCAAGCGGACTTCGGCCTGGGCTATGGAACTGCAAAACAGGGAGGTACCGGCAAGGGCCAGCAGTCCGCCCTTCAAGATGGCTTTCAAGCGGTTCTTAAAGGGCGGAGAGGCGTGGGATAGGCCATTTGGGATGGGGGAAGAGGGGGTCATGGCCTACACCTTACTCAATCGGTAATGTTGATCGTCACCGCCAGGCCTGCCTGGAGTGCCGACTGTGCGCCGGTGTTGATCACAATATTACCAAGACCGTTAAAGCTGGACAGTGAATTGTCCGACAGATTGACATCGCCGGCGGTAAAATCGCCATTGATCGTGTTGCCGGTATTGTCCGAGTTAAAGGTCTGTTCGTTAATCGCTATTTGTGTGCCGCCACGGAGCTCGTCGAGCTCTTCCAACGACATTAGCGGGGATGCAGATTGCTGCTCGGTAGTCGCGGGTGCCTGAGGCGCAGCATTCTGATCTGCTACCTGAGCGCTCGCGTGGGAGGCGGTCATGGCCAGAGGGGCTGTCATAAGAAGCCAAAAATGCTTTTTCATCGTCTTTACTCCCGATTGGGGATGCGGATGTGGAGGATGGAGGGGCCGGCTCCATCGGCTGAAACCGGCCCGTCCTTGTCGCTTGGGCGATTAATCGCCGCCGCCAGCACCGCCGCCAGCTGCTTCACCAGCGCCATCACCGAAGTTGATGGAGCCCTGTGCCGCGATGTTGGTTGCAGCCTGGTTGTTGTTGTTTACGCCGGTATTCCATGATTGGTTCAGGATACCTGCAAAAGCTGCGAAGGCACTGCCGCGAACATAGTTGTCGCCGCTGTTATAACCGACGGGAGCCGGTGTACCATCTTCACCATCAAGATCGATGAGTTCATCCATCTGAGAGTTGGTGTTGTATGCCGTCAGCGTTTGCGTAGCAATAACAAGGTCGTTGTTGTTGTTGTTATTGCTGTTGATGTCGTCCAGCGTATTTGTCGTGCTGGCATCTGCTGCCAGATATACATCAAGCAGATCGTTCACAACGACAGCACCATTGTCTGTGTCGGTGACATCGTTATTTTGATTAAGCTGAGCCATGGCAGGTCCGCCAACGGCCAAAGCAGCTGCTGCAGCGGATGCCGCCAATACTTTAGTCATTTTCATCGGTATTCTCCTTAGGGTCTAAGGCTTCTCATCTTTCCCTGAACGAACAAGGAAGGGGGTAAAGAGGCCCTGTTATATGCCGCTTCATGCGACATCCCCTTGTTAGGCCGATTCGCTTTTTCGCTTGTTGCGATTTGGCAATTGGTGGATAATTTTCTGTTTTTTGCTGAAATTCCAACGCTTTTATAGCAAAAAACGAGATCGACGACGTTCCTGTAACCCGTTAAGGCCTTGGAACGAACCAAGGGGAACTATGAAAAGCGTCCTGTTCAAAGGTTAGGGGAAAATCGCATGTGGAAGAAATTACTGGTCCTGGCCGTTATCGTCGCGGCGATTTTTGCATTTTTTCACTATGACCTCGGTTCGCAGCTCACGCTAGAAAACCTGAAGTCACAGCAAGACGCGATTGATGCGCAGTACAGAGCCAATCCGCTCATCATCATCGGCGTGTTTTTCCTGATCTATGTTGCCGTCACTGCCCTGTCGATTCCTGGTGCCGCGGTGATGACACTGGCCGCCGGTGCATTATTTGGCGTTGTCGTCGGTACTATCGTCGTGTCCTTTGCGTCTACCATCGGTGCGACCATTGCTTTCCTCACCTCACGCTACCTGCTCGGCGACTGGGTCGAGAATAAATTCGGCCAGCGACTCAAAAACATCAACGAAGGCATCAAGCGCGACGGCGTTTTCTACCTGATCTCGATCAGGCTGGTCCCGGCCTTTCCGTTTTTTGTCGTGAACCTGCTCATGGGTCTCACCAAAATGCGGGTGTGGAAATATTTTATCGCCAGCCAGATTGGCATGCTTGCTGGCACGATCGTCTATGTGAACGCGGGTACGCAGCTGTCGCAAGTCGACTCTGTTGGCGGGGTCTTCTCCCTCTCGGTCATCGGCTCCTTTGTCCTGCTGGCGATATTCCCCTGGATCGCCAAAGGCATTATCGGCTTTATCAACAACCGGAAAATCTACAAAGGCTGGAACAGGCCGAAGAAATTTGACCGTAACCTTATCGTCATTGGCGCGGGTTCCGGCGGGCTCGTATCCTCACTGATCGCTGCGACGATCAATGCCAAGGTCACACTCATCGAGTCCGGCAAAATGGGTGGTGACTGCCTGAACTATGGCTGTGTGCCTTCAAAAGCGCTCATCAAGAGTGCCAAAATTGCCGAGCAGATGCAGCATGCCGATCGCTATGGCCTGACCGCCACCAAGCCGACCATTAATTTCAAAAATGTGATTACCCGGGTCGAAGACATCATCAAGACCATTGAACCGCATGACAGCGTCGAACGGTTTGAAGGCCTTGGCGTGGATGTGGTGCAAGGCTATGCCAGGCTGACCGATCCCTGGACGGTCGAGATTGAACGCAATGACGGCGGCACCCAGACGCTGACCGGCAAGGCGATTGTGCTCGCCACTGGTGCACGACCGTTCGTTCCACCCCTGCCCGGCCTCGATGAGACCGGATATCTGACCAGCGATACGTTGTGGGAGGAAATGGCCAAACGCGATACTGTACCGCAAAAAATGGTGGTTCTGGGCGGCGGCCCGATTGGTTGTGAACTGTCGCAGTCCTTTGCGCGCCTCGGCAGCAATGTCACACTGATCGAAATGGCCGATCGGGTGATGGGTATCGAGGATGAGGATGTTTCCGAGATCGCAGCCAAGGCACTGAAAGACTCTGGTGTTACGTTGCTCTGCAATCACAAGGCTCTACGCACAGAGGTACAGAACGGTACCAAAATGATCATTGTCGAGAATGATAGCGGCGAACAGGCCCTGCCCTTTGACGACCTGCTCATCGCTGTTGGCCGCGCGGCGCGGCTTGAAGGATTCGGTCTTGAAGAGCTTGGCGTAGAAACCGACCGGACGCTGGTCACCAATGACCATCTTCAGGCGACTTTCCCGCATATTTACGCCGCGGGCGATGTTGCCGGTCCCTATCAACTGACCCATAATGCCTCTCATCAGGCATGGTTCGCCACGGTAAATGCGCTGTTCGGGCGGTATAAGAAGTTCAAGCCAAGTTATGAATTTCTTCCGTGGACGACGTTCCTCGATCCCGAAATCGCGCATGTTGGCCTCAATGAGCAAGAGGCTGAAAAAGAGGGCATCGAATATGAGGTCACCAAATATGGTCTTGATGATCTCGACCGCGCCATTGCCGAAAGCGCGACCGAAGGCTTTGTCAAAGTGCTGACACCGCCTGGTAAGGACAGGATTTTAGGTGTGACCATAGTGGGTCAGAATGCCGGTGAACTGCTCACCGAATATGTGCTGGCGATGAAACATGGCCTTGGCCTCGGTAAGATTCTCGGTACAATCCACACCTATCCCACCATGGCGGAGGCCAATAAATTTGCTGCGGGCGAATGGCGCAAGAAACACAAGCCGGAATGGGCACTAAAATGGCTGGAACGCTATTTCAACTGGGCGCGGAGCTAGGCTCAGCTGCGAAAGCTAAGCCATGCCAGCACCGTGCGCTGGAGCACCGTCACCACACACAATCCGGCAAAAACATAGGCCAGCGTGGAAAAATGCATCGGCAACAGACACATGATCAGGAAGAAGGCGATCGTCTCGCCGCCTTCCGCAATTCCGGTGCTGTAGAAAAAGCTCTTCTCACCATGGGCGCTGGTTTCGGCCCCCTGCTCAGCGGCGGTGACCGCAAAGGCTAGGAAACTGATCCCGGTAATTGTAAACGCGGCGACCAATGCCAATGCAGGTAGCAAATTGGCAGGATCTGCGATCCCGAACGCCAGCGGGATCGAAACATAAAAGATGAAATCGCAGACGATATCGAGATAGCCGCCAAAGGCTGTCTTCTCCGTTGCTCTTGCAACAGCGCCATCAAGACCGTCCAATATTCGGCTGACTACGACCAGCGCCAGCGCCCAGCCATAATGCTCCTGTGACACGGCATAGGCCCCGCCCAGACCGAAGCCGAGACCCAGCAATGTGATGCTGTTGGCGGTGAAGCCGATCCGCGCCAGGCCTCGACCAACCGCATTGAGCGGCGGATCGATCAGTGGCCGGATCTTTGCGTCAAACATTGCGAAAAGCCCTCAACTCCATGTGATAATTCCAATTACCGCGCCGGTCATCGCGGTCGCACAATTGCCGGCGAACCAGCTTTTCATACCCAGTCCCGCGACTTCGCCGCGGCGCTCCGGGCATAGCGTACCTATGGTCGAGATGATCAGGCCGACACTGGCGAGATTTGCCACACCGCATAGCGCATAGGTGACGATCAATTGCCCCTTCGCGCTAAATGTATCGATGGGCAGCGCCGCCAGCTCCAGATAGGCGACATATTCATTGAGTATCGCTTTGGTCCCCATCAACGATCCCGCCGCTGCGGCCTCCTCCCACGGCACCCCGATCATCCACATTAACGGCGCGAATATCCACCCGAATATGCGTTTGAGCGTCAACGCCTCGCCGCCAATCAAAGGCAGGACCGACAATATCTGGTCAATCAACGCAACAAAGGCGAAGATCACGATGATCACCGCAATCACGGCCAGGAACAGCTGCACGCCGTCCATCGTGCCCTTAATGATCGCGTCAAAGCTGCCCTCATATTTCAGGCCCGGTTCTTCGCGGTTTACCTTGGTATCCGACAGCCCCGGCACCATCAGCCTTGCGAGCAGAATGGCTGCTGGCAGAGATATTAGCGAAGCCGAGATCATATGCCCCACCGCATTCGGCACCGTCTTTTCCAGCGTGGTCGCATAGAGCACCAGTATCGCACCGGAAATGGTCGACATGGCCAGCACCATGATCGCGAACAACTCGGCCCGGCTCATCTTTTCAAAATAGGCGCGCACCACCAGCGGCGATTCCACGACGCCGAGGAAGATATTGGCGCCGCCGCTCAGACCGACAACACCGCTGACGCCCAGTGTTTTTTGCAAGGCCCAGGACAGACCTCTGACAATCATCTGCAAAACCCGCCAATGCCATAGCAAAGCCGCTAGCGCCGAGAAAACAATCACAAGCGGCAATATCTGAAAAGCAATGATCAAAGGCGGGGCCGCGCCTTCCTTGAGCACAAAAGGCAATTCCGCACCGCCAACATAGCCAAACATATAGCTGGAACCGGCCAGGGTCGCGTGTTCAATCGCCTGCACCCCTTGATTGGCAAGGCTTATAATATCCCAGATAAACGGGATACGGACAATTGAGACGGCAAGAATGAACTGAACCGCAATGGCTCCGGCAATCCAGCGCCAGCTTGGCCTGTCGTCACGATTCTCCGACAATGCCCAGGCAAGCGTCAGGATGAAGGCAATCCCGATCAAGCCCTGAAACTGGCTCACTATATCAAGCAATGACTAAATTTCCCGTGACGAAGCAATAGTGCGTCACCATGGCGGAAATTTATCACATCGCCAACAGGGATTTATGCCTTCAGTTGTTAGCCGCCGCGACAGCCCCCATCATCAGCTCCTGATCCTTGCGGGTCGGATTTCCGCGCAAGCATAGTCCGCCATTGACCTGCAGATTCTCGCCGGTCATGAAACATTCGTCACTGGCGAGGAAAACGGCGGCAGCGGCTATATCCTCACTAGTGCCAATACGGCCCAGTGGATAGCGCGCTTCGAACGATTCCACCAATCCCGGAACCTGATCGACGCCAGCCGTCATCGGTGTGCGGGTGAGCCCCGGCGAAATGCTGTTGGCTCTGATGCCGCGATCACCAAATTCATGTGCAATACAGCGGATGATGTGATCGGTCGCTGCCTTGGTACCCATATAGGCCGCATGGTCGTTGAGCATGATCGTTGCGGTCGCCGAGCTGATCTGGATAATCGAACCGCCATCTTTCATTGCCTTGATCATTGCCTGATAAAATTGAAATGGGCCGACCAGCTGTAGCGCCGACATCATCTCTAATTCTTCCTTGGTATTCTCCAGAAACGGTTTCAGAAAACCCAGACCAGTGGCGTTTACTGCAATATCCAAACCGCCCATTTTGCTGGTAGCCGTTTCCGCGAGGGCATTGATTTCAGCTTCGTTCGTCAGATCACATAGCGCATAATGGCCGCCCAATTCTTCGGCGAAACGTTTCAGCTCGTCTTCCTTGCGCCCGGCGACGAGAACATCCGCGCCCTCATCCCGCAAACGCTTGGCAATCACCTGCCCCATATTGCCCGGGCCAGCTGCACCCAGCACAACAGCCTTTTTACCTTCAAGACGTCCCATAATCTGCTCCTCAATTCCTGAATATGTCTTTCAAACTAGATGATCGCCCGCTGGAAACCACTCTCAATATGGCTATCGCCCAACCTTTGTGATGCACAAAAAAGGGCCGGGAACAGCCCCCCGCTGTCCCGGCCCGCTTTGATCAACGGGAGAGTTGATCAGAATTTGAAGCTGGCCTCCACAAAGACCTGACGGCCACGGTTTTGGGTGACGACCGAGTCATCGCCCACCGGAATGCCAAAATTATTGGCTGGTGCCAGGAATGGCCGGCCGCCACTGGTGTTGATCCAGATTTCATCGGTCAGGTTCACACCAACCAGCGACAATTTCCATTTGCCGTCCGGATCACCAACCGAGACTGATCCATCGAGCGTGACATAGCTGTCCTGTTTGATGTCATTGATGGAATCTTCATTGGTGAAATACGAACCGGTATATTGGGCGTTACCGCTCAATCCAAACTCCAGCGAATCGCTCATCGGAATTGTCCAGTCAAACGCAATATTTCCGGCAAATTCCGGTGCCCGTGCAGCTCGGCGACCATCCAGATCTTCACCAGATGTCGTAATGAAAGTATCGCTAAATTTGGCGTCTGTATAAGCGAGAGCACCCGAGAAATTCAGGCCATCAACCGGCGTCTGCCAGGCAAATTCGACATCAACACCCTTACTCGTCAACTGACTGGCGTTGAAAGTCTGGAACTGAATGATCGTCGCATCAAAGTTCTGAACCTGCAGGTCGTCGAACACATAGTAGAAGAGCGAGGTGTTCAATGTAACCGAACGATCAGCAAATTGTGCTTTGACACCGACTTCGCCACCAAGACCGGTCTCTGATTCAAAGATCAGGCTGCTAAAATCATTGGCTGCGGCCGCGAGACCCAAAGTGAAGGATGGCAGAGCGCTGTTATCGATACCCCCGGATTTGAAACCTGTCTTGAAGGCACCATAAATATTGATATCTGGCGTGGCCTGATACCGGATGGATACTTCTGGAGAGAAATTGTCATCATCAAAGGTGATCGGTCCGGAGAAGAAACCGCTAGGCAAGAAACCACCGCCGGCGGACAAAAGGGAATGCAAGTAAGGCAAGCTGATTCTGCTGGTCTTGCTTTCATCCGTCCATCGCAGGCCACCGGAAAGTTCCAATTGATCAGTCAGGTCAAGCGTCACGCTGCCAAAAAGAGACACAGCCTCAGTTTTCGTATTCTGCTGTTTAAACCAATCAAAGGTATTCCCTGTGACCGGGTCTGGAGAAAGTAGAGAGAGATTGACAGCCTGTTGCGAGGTATCAAAATCAATGTCTCGGCTTTCATAAAATGCGCCAACCATGAAGTTAAACATGCCATCGAAATCGCTCGCCAGCCGCAGTTCCTGAGTGAATTGCTCCGTCCGGTTACGCGGGTCACTGTTGCCAACGCCAAAAGGAATGCCGGCAGCATTAATTGCCGCAATATTGGCCGGTAACGTACCCGGGCCGAATACCGAAGATGCTGGTCCAATACCCACGTAGCTATAACTGTCAAAGTCAACTGCATCGAGGCTCAGATATCCGGAAACAGATGTCAGTGTAAGACTGTCCGAAACATCAAGGTCCCAGCGTAAACGGCCAAAAAAGATGTCCGTTTCACCAAATGGTGTTCCATCGAACCTGCCATTTGCTCCGCCACTGCCTTCAGGGAATCGACCGACGAGCAGAGGGGAGGGATCTGCCGTTGGATACAAGTTATCACCGATATTACAGTCTGCATTGCTGGGTACCACAACAGTGAAAGGTAAACCGTCAGGGAATGCAGGGCTTGGTGGAGCGCCCAACAATACTACCTCGTCCGCCCTGCCATTCGCACCGCAATCAATGTCGGAATGCGCGATCGCGCCGTCATTTTCATTACGGACATAGTTTAACTTCAAATTTGCGCTGAAATTATCGGCCGGATCCCATTGCAGAGTCATCCGTCCAACAAAATCCTTCAATCCGCGACTGCGGTTTGCCGCAGGGGTTTGTGGTGTCAGTTCAACATAATCTTCAACATTGGTATATTGTGCGGCAAGGCGGACCCCCAATGTGTCGCTAACCGGGCCTGAGATATAGCCACCTATAGTCGTACCATTTTCCTCGAATTCCTGAGAGACCTTTACACCCATTTCCCAATCAGGTGTCGGATTGGCGGAACGGATAGCGAATACGCCGGCTGATGCACTTTTACCAAAGAACAGCGATTGCGGACCCTTCAGAACATCAATTTGTTCGACATCAAAGAAACCGGCCTGAACAATCCGCATGGTGCTAACCTGAACACCATCAAAATCGAACGCGACGGCAGAGTCAAAAGATGCCGAAATGTTGGACGAACCCACACCGCGCAATGAAATCTGACCACCCGAACCAGATCCGCCTACTTGTACGTTCAGCGCCGGAACGCGGCTAACCACGTCGGCAATCTGGTCGACCTGGAATTTCTCCAGCGTATCACCGCCAATGGCTGTTACCGTTACCGGCACTTCCTGCAATGTCTCCGTTTGCTTTCGGGCGATGACCGTGATGACGTTGCTGTCATCTTCTGCAACTTCATCCTGCGCATAAGCCGGTGCAACAACGCCGGCGAAAGCCAGACTTGCTGCAGAGCCCATCAGCAGTCCCCGCACTGATTTGCCTGAAAAGATAGTTTTGTGATGTTGTGATTGTTTAGTCATCGCTCTCTCCCAAATTCCCCGGTCGCGGACCAGAGTCTCATCCAAAATAACTGGCGGTTTTTCCGCGCTAATTATGGGATCATCTTAAGCAGGAGTTTGCAGACGCTCTGCTAGCCAATTTGATAGCAAATATGCCAAACTGTGATATTCGCGCAACATTATGAGCAATGCCCATCCGGAATCCGTTACGGATACTAGCGATAATGGGTATTGCCACGATTGGGATCATCACCGCCTATACTATCCAAAATACAGGTTTGGGAGAGATTAATATGGGTCGTTTGGAAGGTAAAATCGCGATTGTCACAGGTGCCGGTTCTGGGCTTGGCAAAGCTATCAGCGAAACGTTTGCTCATGAAGGCGCCAAGGTTGTGGTGACTGATATCAATATGGAAAATGTGGAGGCAGTCGCTGAAGGTATTGGCCCAGATGCGCTTGCCTTGCATCAAGATGTTGTGGATCAAGCGCGTTGGGCGGAGATATTTGACGAGACCGGCAAAGCCTTCGGAACGCCCCATATATTGGTCAACAATGCCGGTCTGGTGATCCCTGCCACTATTGAAGACTGCACTCTGGAGCAGTTTCGCCTCACCAATTCGGTCATGCTGGAAGGTGTGTTCCTAGGCTGTCAGACGGCTGTTCGGGCGATGAAAGGCAATGATCAACCAAGCTCAATCATCAACCTGAGTTCCATGGCAGCACTGCAGGGCTACTCCCCGTTTCTGGCCTATGCAGCAGCCAAAGGCGGTGTGCGCTCGCTGACCAAATCAGTAGCGCTACATTGCAAGGAGCAGAACTACCCCATCCGCTGCAACAGCCTGCACCCTGCTGGCATTGACACCCCAATGGTCCGGCAGGCCGCTGTCGGCGCGGAAGGGGATCCGACACCGGAAACCGGGATGATCCCGCTCGGCGGACTGGGCCATCCCAATGATGTGGCGGAGCTATGTGTCTATCTCGCTAGTGACGCTTCGCGATTTATGACTGCGGGTGAATATCCGGTAGACAACGGGACGCTTTATCAGCCGAGCTAAGCGGTCAGGCGGTGCGCCCGCCCATGACGCGCGCCATCTCGCCCTGAAACTGGCCGAGATCGAAATAGTCACGCCATTTGGCGATCTTGCCATCTGTAATCTCAAACGTGCCCATCACGCGGATGGCGATCCATTCGCCATTGATCCGGAACTTGTCGGTCCGCTCCGTCAGCACCACATTCCCGTTGGTTGCGATATGGTGGGTTATCCATTCCGCGCCGTCGGACCCCATGCCGGAGCCTTCAAAAAAAGCGCGCACGGCGTCAATCCCGTCGCAGGGTTCCATCGGGATATTGTGGTAGAAAATATCATCCGCCATTGCCGCGTAGATGGAGTCATAGTCCATCCGGTTCCAGCTTTCGATAAAGTCGATCACGATCTGTTCAGCAGCATTTGACACAATGAAACTCCTTATCCCTCAGGCGAAACATCCAGGATCAGCTTGCCCTGATTACCGCCGGAGAACAGCTTCATGAAGGCATCATAGCTGTTCTCGATACCTTTTTCGATATCCTCGTCATGCTTGATTTTGCCCTCGGCCAGCCATTGCCCCATTTGCGCAATGCCCTCAGGAAAGCGCGGCGGATAATCGCGGACGAGAAAACCCTTGATCGTCGCCTGACGCGAGATCAGATACCACAGGTTGCGCGTGCCCACGGGCTCGGGGCTGTTATATTCGCTGATCAGACCGCACAGCACCATCCGGCCATATTCGTTGATCGACGCAATACCGGCATCCATGATGATGCCGCCAACGTTTTCCCAGATAATATCGACCCCATCCGGCGCAGCAGCTGCGATTTCAGCTTCCAGCTCCGTCTGGCTCTTGCCGCGATAATCAATTGCCGCGTCAAAGCCATAGTCATCGACCAGTTTTGCACATTTGGCGGCACCGCCAGCGATCCCGACGACCCGGCAACCCTTGATCTTGCCGATCTGCCCGACCAGCGATCCGACTGCGCCCGCTGCACCCGTGACCAGCAAGGTATCGCCATCTTTGGGCTTACCGTCGTCGATCATCCCGAAATAGGCCGTCATGCCGACAGCGCCGAGCACCGAAAGGAAGTTGGTTGGCGATGGCACCAATGAGGCATCGACCGGAGCGGTAAAACCACCCGCCTCAACCACCGAATATTCTTCCATCGCAGCCAATCCGACAACCCATTGTCCAACCGGAAAGTCCGGATTTTTGGAGGCATGGACGCGGCCCACGGCGCTGGCGCGCACGGCATCGCCCAAGGGGATGGGCGGCATGTAGCTTTCGGCGTCACTCATCCACCCTCGCTGCGCAGGATCGAGCGAGATGTATTGATTACGGACCAGAAAAGAACCATCCTCCAGTTCGGGCAGTTCTTCTTCCACCAGTGCGAAATCGCTCGGCTTGGGTTCGCCATCGGGACGACTGACGAGCGTGAATTTGCGGTTCTTGGTCATGGAATTTCCTCTGCTCAAATCTTTTGGGATTTCTTGATTTTCTTGGCGAGCGACCATTTGTGGACTTCGGTCGGGCCATCATAAACACGGAACGCACGCACTTCGCGGAAGACCTGTTCGACAACCGTATCCTGGCTGAGGCCCGTACCGCCCATGACCTGCACGCATTTGTCGGCAATGCGGAACAAGGCTTCGGAGACGGCGACTTTGGCCATCGAGCTTTCGGTCGTGCCGATATCGCCGGTGTCGAGCACCCGCGCGCACCAATCGATCATTAATTCCGCCTGCTTCAGGTCAATCTGGTTTTCAGCCAGCATGAAACCGACGCCTTCATGATCGACGAGCGGTTTGCCAAAAGCCATCCGCTTGCAGGCATAGTCCGTGGCAATTTCCTGCGCCCGATCACAGCAGCCAAGCCAGCGCATGCAATGGGTGAGCCGCGCCGGTGCCAGCCGGACCTGCGCATATTTGAAGCCCTCTCCGCTTTCGCCGAGCATCTGGTCCGCAGGCACGCGCAAATTGTCGATATTCACCACCGAATGGCTGCCAGGCATGGAACTGTCGATCGTATCGAGAACCCGCTCAATGGTAATTGCCGGATCGGGCAGATCGACAAGGAACATGCAGGCACCATCATCGGATTTCGCCATCACAATCCCGACCGTCGCGCCTTTGGCGCCAGTAATGAAGGTCTTGCGCCCGTTAATGACCCAGTGATTACCGTCGGGCTTGGCAGTGGTCTGCATCATCATAGGATCAGAGCCTGCACCATTTTCACTGGCCGGTTCTGTCATGAAAAAGGCGGAGCGCGTAGTGCCTTCAACCAATGGTTTGAGGAAATGCTCTTTCTGCTCCGGCGATGCGCATTTGCCGAGCAGGTACATATTGCCTTCATCCGGCGCGAAAGTGTTGACCGCCAGCGGGCCGAGTGGAGAGAGGCCGGATTTGCGCAATACCAGAGCTGTTTCGAGATGCGTCAAATGGCTGCCATCTTCGCGAATATGCGGCGTCAGGACACCGGCCTCTTTAGCCAAGGCCCGCATTTCCTGAACCAGTTCATCGGTCGGTCCGTGATCCTCGCAGCGCGGGTCTTTTTCATAGGTGAAAATTTTATCGCGGACGAAAGTTTCGACCTTGTCGGCAATGGCCCGGGCTTCGGCGCTGATTTCGTGGTTCAATTATTGTTCCTTAAATATTCTAGCAACGTGCTCCGCACTTGATGCGGAGCCTAGGATGGCTGTCACGCCCGTCTAACCTGGGCTCCGCATCAAGTGCGGAGCACAAGCTCTTCAGGAATACAGCAAAACCTCAACGCTGCAATATCGTCACGGCGGACACACCCGGCGCGCCATAGACCTGTGTATAGGCGGTCTTCGGATCGCCCGGCACCTGCCGTTCCCCGGCAGTCCCGCGCAGCTGCACGACATTCTCGTAAACTTGTCGGAGGCCAGACGCACCAATTGGCTCACCGCAGGCCAGGCAGCCGCCATCGGTGTTCACAGGCAAGGCCCCGTTTATCTCGGTCCGCCCCTCGATCAGCCATTTTTCCTGATCGCCATGGGGACAGAACCCATTTTCCGCCATGTGCATGATTTCGGCGCCGGATTCGGTATCCTGAAGCTGCGCGACATCAATATCTTCCGGTCCCATGCCCGCCTGCTCAAAGGCCGCCTTGGCTGCGATCTCGGTCGCAGTCCCACCGCGCTCATTATCGATGGAAGCGGCGAAAACCTCAAACGATCCCGGCGGCCGTGTGCGCATTACCGAGGTTTTCAGACGGATCATCGGTCCGCCCAGTTCCTTCGCCTTTTTCTCGCTCGCAAGGATAAGGGCCACCGCCCCTTCCGCTGGTGAACAGAACATATATTTGTTGAGCGGATCACTGATCATCGGCGCATTCATGATGGTTTCGAGATCCACCTCGCTACGCCGCCACGCATGGTCCGTCTTCGCGCCATTGCGAAAGGCTTTTTCCGAAACCCGTCCCAATGCTTCCCGGCTCAAACCATTCTCATGCAGATAACGCATGATCTTCGCGCCGAAAAACTGTGTGGTCAGCATATAGCCCGCTTCACCGTACCAATTAGGCAGGCCGTAAGCACCCGGGTCCGCGTTAAACGCGCCTCGGGGGTGCTTGTCGAAACCGACGGCCATACCGATCTCATATTCACCCGATTTGATCGCACTCGCCGCCGCATTCAGTGCCGAGCCGCCGGTGGCGCAACCGTTGGAAACATTGATAAACTGAATGCCGGTCAGCCCCAGTTTCGACACCATCGTATCAGCCGCGCCAGAGGCAGCCGAACCGCCAAATGCAAATTCAACATCTTCCCAGGCGATGCCAGTATCAGCCAGCGCCTGTCTAACGGCATAAACGCCCTGATCCATGCCATCACGGCCTTCGGTCCGGCCAAAGGGATGGATACCCGCGCCTACTATGCATACGTCGCTCATTGCAATTTCTCCTCAAACAGGCTGGAAAGCGTGGATCATCTTTTGCTCGCTGGCCGGAGCATCCGGATCCAGCGGGATTGCGGTCAGTTCCACTTCCATTCCGATTTCAACATCTTCAGGCTCTATTCCCGTCAGCCGCGATTCCACCATCGTCTGACCCGGCAGCGAAACATAGGCGACGACATAAGGTTTGAAATTTTCAGGATCAGCCGGGCCGGCATAAGGCGTTTTGGGCGGAAAGCGCTGCACCGTATAAGTCCACACGGTACCCCGCGAAGCCAGAGCTATCGGCTCGATATTGTCATTCGGCGTCAGTGGCAGCGGGAACGATATGTGGCCCGTCTGCTTGTTTCGCGCGCCGACCAGAGCGGTCATATTGTCGTCGGTGAACAGATTATCTGCAATTGGCTGCGCGTTCATTCGCCCTCTCCTTTATTGCTGACGACATTAGGGCAAAGCATGATGCCCAATAACTGCCAAAACGGCTAGGTTATGTCTTCAGTAACCGGGATGGACGGCGAGCATCCCGCCGTCGACCAACAGGTCGCTGCCGGTCACGAAAGCCGCATCCTCACTCGCCAAATAGACTGCCGCACCAGCCATATCCGCGCCCTCGCCCATGCGGTTCATCGGCGACATGGCGGCAACCCGATCATAGATGTCCGGCACAACCTCTTTGGCGGCATCGATAATCCCGGTATGCGTGCCGCCCGGCACGATATTGTTGCACCGGATGTTCAGGCCTGCCCGCGCGCAATGCACGGCTACCGATCGCGTCAACATACGCACCGCGCTTTTGGAGGCGGTATAGGTCACGTCTCCGGGGAGCGCCGCGAATGCCGAAGTTGAAGAGATATTGATAATCGAACCGGTTGGCCCGCCGGGATTCTGCTTCATCGCCTTAATCGCGTTCTGACAACCCAGCATCACGCCGGTCAGATTGATGCCGAGCAAATGGTGCCAGCTTTCCAGATCAATTTCTTCAATCGATTTGGCTGCCACGATCCCGGCATTGTTAACGAGAACATCTAGGCGGCCAAATTCCGATTGCGTCTTGGCCACCACCGCCTGCCAACCCGCTTCGCCCGAAACATCCTGTTCCATGAAAAGCGCACCGGCTTCATCGGCGACCTTTTTACCAAGCTCCACCTGAACATCGGTGGAAAGCACTTGCGCGCCCTCTTCTGCAAAGCGCTTCACCATCGCGGCGCCAATGCCAGATGCACCGCCAGTAATAATCGCCGCTTTTCCTTGCAAACGCCCTGTCATACCATTTCTCCTCAAATCCCTATCAAATTAGGGAGACGCCGGTTTGTCCCGTGCGCCTCTATTATTCATGTCATTCTTCAGAAAGGAAGCCCCATGCCTACACCCGAACATATGACTGATATCGTCAACCGCTATCTGGCGGCGATTAATGCCGGGGACATGCATGCGGTGATGGAAATTTATGCGGACAATGCCGCTGTCGAAGATCCTGCCGGAACAGAACCGAAAACTGGCTCCGAGATTCTGACATTTTATCAAAATGCCTTTTCCGGCGGCGCGAAAGTCGAACTGACGGACAGCATCAGGATAAGCACGAAGGCCGCAGCCTTCCCGTTTCGTGCGGAGATTGGTCAAGGAGACGGCAAGGTCTTGATCGTGGAAGTGATCGATGTTTTCGAATTTGACGAGGCGGGTAAGGTTGAAAAGATGACGGCACATTTCGGTCCCGCCAATATCACAATGAGCGAAGGTTAAGCCGTCTTTCAAAGGATCAATAGCCGGAGCGCTTCGCCAGCCGATCTGCATGGAAACCGGCATCGCCAAACATCTGCTGGGCGACATGGACGCGTTTGAAATAAAGGCCAACATCATATTCGTCGGTCACGCCAATGCCGCCATGCATCTGGATTGCTTCCTGGGTGGATAACTGGGCCGTCATGCCCGATTTGGCTTTCGCCATGGAACAGGTGGCCGATGCGCTTTCAAAATCATCGTCAAGCAATTGCAGGGATTTGAGTACCGCTGATTTGGTCATCTCTATCTCGGTCGCGAGATGCGCGGCGCGGTGCTGCAACCCCTGGAACGAACCGATTTTCTGACCAAATTGCTCACGCTCTTTCAGATAATCAGTGGTAATCGCAAAGGCCTGTTGCGACGATCCCGACATTTCCGCGCCCAATACCGCGCGGCCGGCGGACAGAATACCTTCCAGGACTTCATAACCCTTGTCGACTTCACCCAATATATCATCGCCGGTAACCTCCAGGCCATCGACCTTGATATTCGCTGCATTGCGACTGTCGATCATCGGCGTGTGTGTGCGATCAATCTCCCCTGCATCTGCATCAACCAGAAATAATGTGATGCCCGATGGATCATTGGCTTCACCCGAAGTGCGGGCCGCGATAATCAGTTTGTCGGCGACATGGCCGTCCGCGACGAAAGTCTTCGCGCCAGATAGTTTATAACCGTTGCCATGCGGCGTAGCGGCAAATTCGACATGCTCCGGGCGGTGCCGCGGCCCTTCATCAACGGCCAGTGCGAACAGGGTCGAGCCATCACAAATCGAGCCCAAATGCTGTTCTTTCTGCTTGGCCGTGCCGTAACGCTGCACCGCGGTTGCGCCCAAGACAGAAGTGGAAAAAAACGGCGAAGCGGTGAGGTTCCGGCCCATTTGTTCAGCCAGAACACCGGCGCCAACATAGCCAAATTCGCTGCCGCCAAATTCCTCGTCCACGATGATTCCGGCCCAACCCATGTCGGCCATTTCTTTCCACAAGTCCCGGCAAAAACCGTCCGGATTCTTGCTATCCCTAACCTCACGAAACGCAGCAACAGGCGCATTTTCGCTCAAAAAACCATTCGCTGCATCTTGCAGCATTTCCTGTTCTTCGGTGAGAATTAGGGACATAGCTATCTCGCCTTCTTACGCGCTGGGCAATTCCAAGACCCGCTTGGAAATGATGTTGAGTTGAACCTCGGTCGTGCCGCCAAGGATGGAATAAGCGCGATTGTAGAGCCACGTGTTGGCCAGGCTGCCATATTCAATGCCGTCAGGGCCAATGGTCGCAGCATCGGTTCCGCCAATGTCCATACGCAGCTGGCTGCCTTTCTTGGTCAGTTCGGATGCTGCATATTTCAGCATGGACGATTTTGCGCCCAGCCCGTTTCCGGCATTGGCCTCGTCATTCAGCCGCTCAACCGTCAGATTATAGGCCCAGTCATCAATTTCGGCCTGGGCAATTTTTTGCCGCAGAGATGGATCATCCAGCCGCCCGGTTGCATCCACGCCAATTTCCCCTGCGGCATAGCCACCAAGATTTTCAGGCCCGGTAGCCCCGCGTAGCGGCGACATTGTACCCAGCATGCCGCGTTCGTGCACCAGCAGGTTTTTCGCGACATCCCAGCCGCGATTAACCTCGCCAACGACCGACAGGTTATCGTCACCATAGGCTTTCGGAACTTTCACATCATCAAAGAAAGTCTCGCAAAAGGGCGAATGACCAGAGATCAGGATGATCGGCTTCACGCTAATCCCCTCACTGGCCATATCGATCAGGATGAAAGTAATGCCCTTATGTTTCGGCGCGTCAAAATCGGTACGGACCAGACAGAATATCCAGTCGGAGATATCGGCATTGGAGGTCCAGATTTTCTGGCCATTGATCAGCCAGTGATCGCCCTTGTCCTCACATTTGGTTTTGAGCGAAGCGAGATCAGAACCTGCACCCGGCTCCGAATAGCCCTGACACCAGCGGATTTCACCGCGTGCGATTGCCCCCAAGTGCATCAGTTTCTGTTCGTGTGTACCAAAGGCCAGCAAAGCGGGGCCGAGCATGGATATGCCAAAGTTGCTGAGTGGTTTGCGCGCGTTGATCCGGTCGCGCTCTTCGGTAAGAATCTTTGCTTCGTCCGCTGACAATCCGGCGCCGCCATATTCCTCGGGCCAGGTCGGAACTGTATAACCTTTGGCCAAAGCGGCTTCGAACCAGCGTTTTTGGGCATCGGACTGGAACTCCCATTGGCGGCCACCCCAGCATTGATTCTCTGCTGTAATGTCACCATCGCGCATTTCTTCCGGGCAGTTTTCTGCCAGCCAAGCCCGTGTTTCCGCGCGGAACTGTTCCAAATCGCTCATAATTTCCCTCTCGTAATCAAACCGTCATATTGCAGACTGCGAAAGGCTGGCACTGCGCAAATAGTTAGCCCGAAGGAAGAACCAGCCCAGTAGCGCGTTAGTCGAGCCGCAACATTTGCTTACCGAAATTCTGGCCCGCAAACAGCCGCTTCAGCGTATTGGGAATATTGTCGAAACCTTCCTGAATGTCTTCTTTGAAGGTGATTTTTCCTTCCTTGATCCACTGACGCATCCGTTTTTGCGCTTCGGGATATTCGCTCATATAATCGAGCACGATAAAGCCGGACATCGTCCCGCGCTTGAAGATCAGGTTGAAATAATTTTCCGGACCGGCCGGCATATCGCCTTTTTCATAGCGGGAAATACCACCGCAAATCACAACCCGGGCGTGCATGGCAATGTGGGATAACGCGTCGTTCAATATGCTGCCTCCGACATTGTCATAAAAGACATTGATCGACTGGTTGCACAGCTCTTTCAACTTCGCGCGAACATCGTCATTTTTATAATCAATCGCATGATCATAGCCAACATCCTCGGTCAGCCAGTCACATTTTTCCTTGCCGCCCGCGATACCGATAGTCCGGCATCCGGCAATCTTGCCAATCTGTCCAACCATCGATCCGGTTGCACCCGCCGCACCTGAGACCACCAACGTGTCGCCCGGTTGTGGACGGCCGTGTTTGAGCAGGCCGAAATAGGCAGTCATACCGGTTGTTCCCAACGCGCCGAGATTCGCGCCCAGCAATTCATCATCAGGAACCTTGTTCAATTCGCTGCCGGGAACCATGGCATAATCCTGCCAGCGCAGCATGCCCATGACCTTGTCACCAGCCGCAAATTTCGGATCGCGTGATTCGACCACGGTACCAACGCCGCTTCCGCGCATGACCTCGCCAATTTCGGTCGGTGCGACATAGCCACCGATATTTTCCATCCAGCCTTTTTGGGCGGGGTCGAAGCCAAGAATCTCATTCTTGACCAGCACATGACCTTCGGCAACTTCCGGAACAGGTGTCACGACTTTCTTGAAATCATCGTCCACCAGCCCGCGGCCTTTGGGACGTCCGTTGATCAGCCACTGTCTGTTGTCGGTCATTATCTTCTCCCGTTACGCGATATTTGCAGCCTGATAGATCACCTATGGTCCATGATATAACTGGCAGCTTTGATAGCAGCCGAGGGGGTGTCGATTTCCCGATACTATGGCATATCGCTTCCATGAAGAAATTTCTCGTCTCCACGATCTTGCTGATCCTTCTGGTCATCGGCGCCGGTTTTCTGGCTCGAACCTCTCTCGGCTGGAACGACGGAATGAACGAAGCGCGTTCCGAAATTCACGCAACAACGCTCGGCGGTCAACTCTATGTCGCTGGCGGTATCGGACTGTTCCGGGTACTCGACAGTTGCGAAAAGCTAGACTTGAATTCGGGCGGCTGGTCGTCCTGCGGCAAACTGCCGCGGGCGCTGCACCATGTGGCGATGGCTGCCGATGACCAGCATATTTATGCCTCGGGGGGATATGTCGCTTTGCCGTTTGAGGCCGATCAGGAGGCCGGTCTTTTTCGCCATGATCCTGCGACTGGCACCTGGACCGAAATCAGCAAGCTGCCGCATCCAATCGGCCAACATGCAATGACCCACTTTGACGGTGCGCTCTATCTCGTTGGCGGGCAGGATGACGGAAAAGATCTCGACACAATGTGGCGCTATGATATCGCGGCCGACACATGGTCAGTCATGCAGCCGATGCCGATGGCGCGCCATTCCCATGCCATCGCCCGTTCCGGGCCGCTGCTGTATATCACCGGCGGACGCAGCGCCGAATTTGGCACCGAGATGACGCAGGTAGACGTCTATCATTTAACCGAAGACCGTTGGGAGAGTTTGCCAGGCATGCCCATCGGGCGCGGCGGCCATGGCGCCTTTGTCGATGGCAACGGACTTCATATATTTGGCGGCGAGTCGCTAAGCGCCGGAAAGGTTCTTGCCGATCATCACATATTGAATCTTGAAACCAGGCAATGGTCTTCTGGGGAACCTCTCGATCAGCCGCGTCATGGTTTCGCGGTCAGCGACATGGGAATGCCGAACGGCATTACAGTTGTTGGCGGCGGTGCGCGACCGGGCATGGAAACCATCTATTCCGTAACCGGCACGGCTCAGACAGTGGCGATAAAACCAGAAGCATAAGAATCTGATATTATTCAGCGGAGAGGAGAACGAACATGAGGACCAGCAATGATGAAGGCGTCCTGCTCTACGCCTTTACCTGCGGCTATATCACCCTGCCGATGAGTTTCTTTTTGGATGGCGAACCGGGCAAGGCCAAAGTCCCGGCCTGCGTCTTCCTGATCGATCATCCCGGCGGTCTGGTGCTCTTCGATACCGGCTTCAGCGACCGGTTCGTCGGGATGGAAAAAGGACTCGGCAAGATTGTTGATATGCCGCGGGGAGAAAGCGTTGCCGATCGATTGCGCGCGCTGGACATTGATCCGGCACAGATCGACTATGTCATCAATTCGCATCTCCATATCGATCACGCCGGCGGCAACGCGCTGATTCCCGACGCCACCATCATCGTACAGGGTCCGGAATGGGATTTTGGCATGACCGGTGAAGACACTGCTTATGACCTGCAGGACTTTGACACCGGCCAACCGGTCAAACGCATTGCCGGTGAACATGACCTGTTTAGTGACGGCACTGTCGTTATTTTCCCAACGGCAGGCCACACACCCGGCCATCAATCGGTTCGGGTGAAGACGGCGACCGGCGAAGCCGTGCTTGCTGCCGATTGCTGCAACATGCGGCGATCCCTCGATGAGATGCACCTGCCCGATCATTGCTATAATGTGGATCAGTATCGCGGGTCACTGGAAAAACTATCGCAGTTACGAAGAGGCGGGGCGCGAATTTTCTATGGGCATGACCCGGATTTCTGGGCCACTATTCCACAGGCGCAAGCTCTCGATCTGGGCGGCCCTGAAGCAATCTGAAAAAGGCCCTACTCCCTATAACAATAGTGGCGAGCGCCCCTGCCTGCGCTATGAAGAATTGAGAGCAAATTCCCCGGCAGAGGGTAATCATTAAAGGAGCGAAGCCTTGAGCGATACACAGATGGCAGACAAAGATGTACTGATTGACATCTTTACCCGAGCCGACCTGATCATGCAGTCGGATATCAAATTCCGCAAAATGATCGGCGCCGGACAATTGCAGATCGTCTATTATCCTGTCCGCGGACAGGAAGTGGTCTCTGCCGCAATGATGGCGGCGGTCAATCAGGAAGATTATCTGGTTACCATCTATCGCGGTCTGCACGACCAGCTCGCCAAGGGCATTCCTTCGAAAGACCTCTGGGCCGAATTTGCTGGCAAGATGGCAGGAACCTGCAAGGGCAAGGGCGGCCCAATGCATATTACTCATCCCGAAACCGGAGTGATGGTGACGACCGGCATTGTCGGATCGGGCATTCCAATTGCCAATGGTCTGGGTCTGGCCAGCCAGCTGGAAAAAGATGGCAAGGTGACGGTCTGCTGCTTTGGTGATGGCGCCTCCAATATCGGTGCATTCCACGAAGGCCTGAACATGGCGCAAGTCTGGAAATTGCCAGTGATTTTCCTCTGCCAGAACAACCTTTATTCCGAACATACCCCGATGGCCTTTGCCACCAGTTCCGAAACGATCAAGCAACGCGGCGATGGGCTGGGCATGCGGTCGGTACGGGTCAACGGCAATGATGCCAGCGAAATGTATGCCGCAGCAAAAGAGGCTGTCGAATATGCACGCGCCGGAAACGGACCGACATTGATCGAGGCAATGACATTCCGTTTTCACGGCCACCTGCTGGGCGATACCAGCCACTATATCCCCGAAGAAGAAATGGAGCAGGCGCTAAAAGACGATCCGATGCCGATCTTGCGCCAGCAACTGCTCGATATGCAGATTAGTGAGACAGACATCGCAGCTATTGAAGCGAAAAATGCGGCAACGATTGAAGAAGCTGCCCAATTTGCGCTCGACGCGCCATATCCTCCAGGCGATGAATATCGCATCGATGTTCTGGATGTGGAGATTGCAGCATGAGTGAGAAACCAGCAGAAATCATGTTCGCCCAGGCCTGTAACATGGCGATGGCTAAGGCGATGGCGGATGACCCGAAAGTCATCCTGATGGGCGAAGATATTGCCGACGAACAGGGCGGCGGCGTGTTCAAGGTGACCGCAGGGCTTTCGGCCCAATTCGGTACTGACCGTGTTCGCTCAACACCTATTTCCGAACAGGCTATTGTCGGTGCGGCCGTTGGTTCGGCATTGGTAGGTTACAAACCGGTCGCGGAAATCATGCTGATGAACTTCATCACTGTGGCGATGGATCAGATTGTCAATCACGCCGCAAAATTGCGCTTCATGTCCGGCGGCCAGACCAGCGTGCCGCTAACCATTCGGACCACGACCGGCGCAGGTACAGGCCTGGGCGGCCAGCATAGCGATATGCTCGAAGCCTGGTTAGCTCACGTACCGGGCCTGAAGGTGGTTGCGGCCTCCAATCCGGCAGATGCCTATGGTTTGCTCTATTCGTCGATCATGGACCCCAATCCGGTAATCTTTATCGAGAATACACCGACATATTTCACCAAGGGGCCCGCTCCTGCACCCGACCATGTTGTCCCATTGGGCAAAGCGTCTGTTCCGCGCGAAGGAACCGACATCAGCCTGATCACCTATGGCCGCGGTGTCGGCGCATCTCACGCGGCGGCCGAAAAGCTCGCAGGCGAAGGAATTTCCTGTGAAATCGTCGACTTACGCACTATCGCACCATTTGACGAAGAAACGGTGCTGAAAAGTGTCGCCAAGACCAAGGCTGCCGTGGTCGTCCATGAAGCCGTGAAGAATTTCGGCACCGGCGCGGAAATCTCTTCACGCATTCACGAAGAATTATTCTCTGAACTCAAAGCGCCTGTCGGCCGGGTCGGATCAGGCTATGCGCCAGTGCCTTTCTCTCCCGCCATCGAGAAAGCATGGATGTTCAGCGAAGATGATATCGAACGCGAAATTCGCAAAATATTGGGGTAAAAATGGCTACTGAAATACGCATACCAAAATTGGGATTCAGCATGGAAGTCGGGACGCTGGCAGAATGGCTTGTACCTGATGGTTCCGACGTGACCGAAGGGCAGGAAATCTATGCCCTGGAAAATGATAAATCGACGCAAGAAGTCGAATCTCCTGCCACCGGAAAACTCAAAATCCTGATCGATACGACGGGAGAAGAATATCCGGTTGGCGAGTTAATCGGTACGATTGAATAAGCATCCGCGAAGACGGCTGGCAAAAGCCCTATCAATATTAATAGTAATGTTTGGTTGACTGCAAAACCAAACAACGCGACAAGTGACGCAAATCGAGAGTCCAAATAAGGGCTCCTGGGAGGACGAGCGTTACTATGGCTGAGAATTTCGTCGCAGAAATACCTGATGTTTCAAAGGCTACATTTCGCCGGAATGTGGACAGTGTTACTATCACCAGCGCGGCAGAAATCCGGTCTGCTGCAGAAGCAATCCACAAAATTGCACAATCCTATGGCTTTCGCATTGCCGTGAGTGCGGACATCTCGTCAAAAGCCCATTTGGTCGATGCCGAAGGCGAACTTATCAACAAGGATATTTTTGGCTGGGTCGCCGAAGGCGAGCGCTGGTGGGAAGATACCAGGCTGGCACTCAGTTCACCCCTGCCCCGCGCCTGCCGTTATGAAAGCGAGCCAATCTGGTGCAATGCCGATGGCTTTCATGGCCATTGGCAAAACGAATATCTGGACGAGATTGATCTTAAGGATTTTTACGAAACCGGTGCGACTGCCAAATCCGCTATCCTGATTCCGGTTCACCTGCCATTCGGTCAGATCGCTGCGGTCAGCTTTACACCAATAGATTATAGCGTCACCGATCTGAGTGAGCCTTATCGCATTTACTCGGATTTTCTATCCATCGTCACCAGCCGCTTTGTCACCGGCTATGTGCTGGCGATGCGCAAGAAACACAGGATGCCAACCAATTGCATCCTGTCCAAACGCGAGGCGGAATGCCTGCATTGGGCCGCCATCGGCAAAACCGACAAAGAGATCAGCATGATCCTGTCGCTCAGCCATGCAACGATCCGCTATCACGTCAATCGTGCCGGGCAGAAATTGAACAGCGTCAATCGGGGCCAGACGATTTTCAAGGCTGGCCAGCTCGGCTATCTCGGGGCGACCGACTAGCCTGCTATTTTCGCAGCAGCGCGAAAACCCCGGTCATCGTCATTAACAATCGCTCACCGGCCACAATTTCGCCATGGCAATAGGCGGTCCGCTTGCCCTTACGGTCGATATGCGCATGGGCCACGACCCAATCGTCCAGCTTTGCGCCGCTCAGGAAATTTGTATTGAGGTTGATTGTGGCGATGGGCAGCCGCGGTTTTTCGCTAACGAATAATTGGTAGCTGAGAGCCACATCGGCCAAAGTTGTCAGGACACCGCCATGTGCAACCTGGATACCGTTCAAATGCCCTTCCGATATCCGGATACCAACGGCGATGTAATCTGCCTCTTTGCGGGTGAAATATGGACCGGCAACATCCAAAAAACCGCTGGAAAATGTCGCCGGTGCAAATCCTTTCGGTACAGACTCCAAGGTGCTATTCAGCCGCCTCGAGCTTGGGACTTTTTGGCGGTTCCTTGCTCGTCAGCCATTTTTCCAGTGTTTCATGGAAATGACGAATCTTGCTTTCCTGATATTGGGCAAAGATAGAAACGCCGTGCGGCTGATTTTTTACGCCCTTCTGCATGGCCTTGTGATTGATATAGTCCTGATTGAATACCTTGTTCAAATAGCTGCCAAACTCGGTCGCTTCCGTATAATCATCGTGCAAATCAAGGAACGTGCATTTTGCCGGCTCAGGACGCTCGGCGCCTTCGGGCAAGGCCACCATGAACATGACCTCATGCAATGATTGCTCAGGATTATCACCATCGGGGCGGAAGCGATAAAAGATCGGGTTGAAATCCGCCCAAGGGCTCATATTCGGAAACACACTGTAGAAAATGGCGTCTGTGAGATCGGCGTCACTGATCTTGTCGACGTCATCACCCCAGGTCGGACGCATTTCTTCGCGCCGAGCCTGCGCTGCCTCGTCCCGCATCATATGTGCAGAGACGTCAGTGAACACCATCGGCATATCTTCCTCTTCCGGTGCGATCTTTCCGCCAATCCAATTGCACATATGAGGATCAGCCGATTTCAAATCGCCTTCGATATAGTTGGCTTCCATGTCGAAAATACCGCTTTTGCCATTGGGCAAAGACACCTCGACACGGTTTTCTTCCAGCCGCTTGAATGTGTGCTTGCTGATCGGATGGATAAAGCTTTGAAAAGCTTTCTGATCGGGGAAAGCCGTCGGATCAGGGTTTTCAAGATCCGTATGCGGGCTTGGCGCACCGTGCGCGGACATTGCGCGCGACACATTATGCCAGACGTCATATTTGCTGTTTGCATCGGCAAAGGCCGGCATCAATTCGGGATGCGTACCGACCACATGATAGGATTCCATGAAAGCTTCCTGCGCAATTTTCCAGTTGCACGGAAGCCGCTTGATCATATGCGCCGCTTTATACCGACGCTCAAACGGGATCTGGAAATGCCGATCGAGATCGCCCAGAAAGTCCTCCAATGGCTCGCAATTGGGATCGGGATTGATAAAGACAAATCCTCCCCACTCACCAACGCGCACTTCTTTCAGACTGTGGGTTTCTTCGCTGACCGTCGGGAAATCCCATTGGCAGGGGACTTCTTTCAGCTTGCCATCCAATTCCCATGACCAGCCATGGAACGGACAACGCAAGGCCTTCTGGCCCTTTTTGTGATTGTCGCAAATCGCCCGGCCGCGATGCATGCAACTGTTGGGATAGGCTTTGATTTCGTCTTCAGACACACGCACGACGATGAACGACAGTCCTGCAATATCGTAGACATGGGTGTCACCGACATCCTTGATATCATCCTTGTGGCAAGCCATTTGCCAGACGCGTTTCCAGAGCATTTCCACCTCGCGGTCATGCTCTTCTTTCGTCCAGTACCGGCTGACCTCCACTTCTGTCAGGCCGGGCTCCATCGGAGATTCTTCAAAATATACTTCGGGAGCACGCACTTTGTCGCCTTCCAGCAACTCCGTGTAGGAAATACCGTTTGACCGATTGTGACCCGTTAACGTCTCGACCATTATCTTCTCCTGAAAACTAAACTTATTTGCGATCAGACTACCGCAAGAGCTGGCAAACTCCACTAGTGAATCTGGCAGCCTCATGCTTGTTCAGTTGAATTTTCTGCAAGGCGAAACCGACAATATAACCTAGTGCTTTTGAGAGGACCGTTCGGTCCTCTTACCTGTGTATCTTATTACACAAGAAGCAGGTTTTGAGTCTGCCGAAAAAAAGGAGAGCAAACCCGTGAAACTCTATTCCAGCCTTGGTCCCAATCCGCGGCTAGCCCGAATGTTCCTGGTGGAAAAGGACATTGAGGTGGAACGAATCCATCTCGACATCATCACCGGCGAAAACCGCAGCGAAGAATATGCGGCAAAGAATGTCATGCAGACCACGCCCACACTCGAACTGGATGACGGCACGCTGCTGACAGAATCAACGGTAATTTGCGAATATCTGGAAGAGATCAAACCGGATCCGGTGTTGATCGGATCCACCCCCGAAGAGCGCGCAGAAACCCGGCGCTGGGCACGGCGTATCGATCAGGAAATTGCGGTTCCGATGACACTAGGCTTTCGCGGTGGCGGCGGGCGCCCGATGTTCGAACCGCGGATGAACGTGGTCAGCACCGAAGCCGCAGCCGAATTGTCGGCCATGTCCGACAAACACTGGATCTGGCTGGATGGTCAATTGGGTGACAAAGATCATATCTGCCACGGCAAGCTGACACTGGCCGACCTTGTTGCATTCTGCTTCATCAAATTTGGCGGTACGGTGGGATGGACATTGCCGGAAGGCACCGACAATCTGGCACGTTTTGCGGCCAAGATGGAAGAACGGCCCTCAGCTGAGATCTGGCGCGGCGAAGAATGACCGAAAACGCCTCTTCTTCTCCGGCAACTCTCGCCAAGCTCGGCACGATCATGCAGATCAGCTATGTGCCGGATGATTATGACGCTGCGCTCGATTACTGGACCCAGAAAATGGGTGCGGGCCCCTTTTTCCATACCGAGGGCGTGCAGGTCGAGAATGTCAAATATCGCGGTGAGCCGTCAGACATTCAGTTTTCCATGGCCATTGGCTATTGGGGCGATGTGCAAGTTGAATTGATCCGGCCCGACAATGATGCGCCCTCGATGTTCAAGGACTGGCGCGCAAAGGGTCTGCAAGGGGTTCAGCATCTGTGTATCATCGTCGATGATCTGGCAGAGGCACGGCAGATAACCGAAAGCAAGGGCGGAGAGGTCATTCAGGAAGTCAGCCTGCCCGGCGGCGTGGGCGGTGCTTTCTATGCGGACTATGGCGGCGGCCCCGGCACGGTCATCGAATATTTGCAAATCCCGCAAGCGGGCCTCGACGGTTTTGCTGCCATGCGGCAAGCGCATCTCGATTGGGATGGCGCAACCAATCCGATAATAGGAAAAGAATAGAATATGAGTGAAACTCCACCCGAGCGCCGGCTCGACCAGAAACCGATCAAATGCGTATTGGTTGCCGCCGGCAAATATCATGATATCGATTTTGCCCGGCTCGAAATATTGAAGCTGCTCGCCGAGGATGACCGCATCCGTGTGAGGGTCTTTGAAGATTATGAAAGTATCGAGGCAATCAAAAATGCCGATATCCTGATCAGTTACACTTGCGATCTGCTCCCCAGCGAAGCGGCGCAGAAAAACATTCAGGATTTCGTGAATGGCGGCGGCCAGTATTTTGCGCTGCACGGAACCAACAGCGTGTTGAAGTTCCTGGAAGATGGCCGGGTCGATGCACCGGACGATATGCCGACATTTGTCGATACATTGGGCAGCCGGTTTCTATCGCATCCACCGATCATCCCGTTCACCGTCGACAACGCGCAACCGGACCATCCACTGGTCAAGGGCATTCCGAGTTTTGAGACCATTGACGAGCAGTATCTGGTTGAAACCCGCGCCGAGATCGACGTGTTGCTGGACACGGAATATAATGGCGAAGACGATATAAGCGGCTTTGTGCACAGCGACATCAAAAAGAGCCGCCACCCGGTCTTCTACATTCGCAAGATGGGTGAAGGCGCCGTGCTCTATCTGACCATGGGGCATTGCCGTGGTCATTATGACATGGATCCGGTCCTCGATTGGTGGCCCGAAGTGGACCGTTCCGGTTGGCAGCAACCGATTATCTATGATCTGCTACGCCGCGGCATCAAATGGTGTTGTCAGCCAGCAATAGCGAAATTCTAGACGCAAGACTTAGAAGCAAACCAAACCCCAATTTTTAAAAGGAGAGCAAAATGGATTTAGGACTGAAGGGCAAAAAAGTTATTCTCACCGGCGGTAGCCGCGGACTAGGTCGCGCAGCTTTGGAGCATTTCGCCAAAGAAGGCGCAGACGTGGCGTTTTTCTCTCGCAATGCCGAACAGGTGGCCGCAGCCAAGAGCGAGCTGGAAGTACATGGCGGCAAGGTTTTCGCCGAAGCTTTCGATATGACCGATGCCGAAGGTTATCCCAAATGGCTGGAAAAGGCGGCCGGAGAACTGGGTGGCTGCGATATCTTCATCCACAATGTGAGTTCTTCCGGTGCCGGCGCTACCGGCGATTGGGAAGTGACCTTCCAGACCGATATTATCGGCGCTGTAAAGGCTCTCGAAGTGCTGGAACCGCATCTTGAAAAATCGGATGATGGCTCGGTGATATTCATGTCATCAACCGCTGCGTTTGAAACATTCGTTGCGCCTCAGGCCTTTAACGCGATGAAAGCCGCGCTCATTACCTACGGCAGCCAGCTTAGCCAGGCGCTTGGTCCCAAAGGCATTCGCGTGAACATGGTGTCACCAGGCCCGATCAAATTCCCGGGCGGTAACTGGTCCCAGATCGAGGCAGGCATGCCGGAATTTTACGAGATGACCAAAGCAGGCTTTGCTCTTGGTGACTTTGGCGGTGCCGATGATGTCGCACGCAGCGTGGTATTCCTCGCGAGCCCGGCATCAAGCTACACCACCGGTGCGCATCTCGTTATCGATGGCGGCTTTACCAAGCGCGTTCAATTCTAAGCTACACTCCTCTCCCCTTGAGGGAGAGGAAACGGAGACTTGGCAGCTTGCTGCCCTAGTCGAGTTGGAGAGGGGTGGAGGTTTGTTAGGACCTCTCACCCCCTCCTCAACCACTATTTCTTTGTAAAAGCCGAAATCCGGTCATGCATATCGGGACCATGACCTTCCGATTCCATCACTTCCCATTGCAAGCCCGCATCGAGCGGATCGCCATCGGTTGCCTCTAAAAGCCGTTTGTTTGCGGCATGAGAGAAGCCGGAGTTAGAGACAATTTTCTCGGCCAGCTGCGCAATCTCGTCATCAAATTGCGCGATTGACACGGCATATTCCGCCAGACCGATCCGTACAGCCTCCTCAGCATCTATCATATCCGCCGTAAACATCAGGCGCTTGGCCGTTGCGATACCGACACGGCGCGGCAGGCGCTGGCTCATGCCCCAGACCGGAGTCAATGCCCATTTCGCATGGGTGTCGCCAAAGCGCGCGCTATCAGCGGCCAGAATGAAATCGGCCGCCAACGCCACTTCCAGTGCACCAGTATAGCAATGACCATGCACCGCCGCGATCACCGGTTTGGGAAGCTTTTCTAGCAAACGAAGGGTTTCGGAATGCCAGCCGCGCGAAGGCACTTCTTCACCCTCCGCGATATCGCTCAGATCATGTCCGGCGGAAAAACATTTGCCTGCTCCGCGAACGACAACACAGCCAATCGCATCGTCCTTGCGCAGGTCCGCAACGTGGCTTCGCAATTCGCGAAACATCTCTACAGTCAGCGCATTAAGCTTGTCAGGCCTGTTGAGCGTCAGCATCGACCATCCGTCATGGTCTTCCCGTAATACGCAATCCGTCAAAGCAAATCCTCCTCGGCCGTCAGTATCTAGTTAACCGCCCGGTCTTTGCCATCCCAATAGGGTGCGCGCAACTCACGGCGCAGGATCTTACCCGATGGGTTGCGAGGTAGCTCCGGGATGAAGTCCACGGACTTGGGGCATTTGAAACCGGCAATATTTGTGCGGGCATGTGCAATCAGATCTGCTTCATCCATTTCTGCACCGTCTTTCAATACGACACAGGCTTTCACAGCCTCGCCCCATTTTTCATCTGGCACGCCAATGACCGCTACGTCTGCAATGGCCGGATGACCATAGATCGCATTTTCAACCTCGGCTGGATAGATATTCTCCCCACCGGAGATGATCATGTCCTTCACCCGGTCGTGGATGTAGAGATAGCCGTCCTCGTCAAAATAGCCTGCATCACCGGTACGCAGCCAGCCGTCACTGTCGATAGTCGCTGCAGTCGCTTCGGCCATGTTCCAATAGCCTTTCATGTTGAACGAAGATCGTGTGGCAATCTCACCCACTTCGCGTGGCGCCACTATGTTGCCGTCATCATCGATGATCTTCACTTCTACGCCCTGAAGCGGCTTGCCGACCGAACGCATCTTGTCATTGCCATTCGGGTCATGATCCTCTGGCGGCAGAGCGACAATTGTTCCCGATGTCTCGGTCATCCCATACATTTGTACAAATTCGCAGCCGAACATATCAATACTCTGCTTCATCATTTCTAGCGGAATCGGCGAAGCGCCATAGGTAATATATTTGAGTTTTGAGAAATCAACTTCTCCCACGCGGGGATGATTGAGCAATATCTGGATGGCGGCTGGCACCATGAAGATCTTGCTGATCCCATATTGCTCAATGAAATCGAGCGCCTGCGCCGGATCATATTCCCGCACCACAATGGCATGGCCGCCACTATACATATTGCCGAGCCCGGACCCGGTGCCGCCGATGTGAAAACAAGGCATGGCAAGCAGCATGGTTTCACCCGGTTGCGATTTCTGCCAGTCAGCCAGATCATCGTCCGTCAGTTTGGAGCGCGCCCCGAAAATAGAATAGCCGGTCATGATCGCTCCCTTGGGGTGGCCGGTTGTTCCCGATGTATAAAGCTGCAGCGCATCGTCATCTGGCGCGCAAGGCACCATCGGGTCGACATCCGAAAACCCGTCACGCCATTCCGGATAGCCGGCAAATTCTTCAGTCGTCTCTTCAGAGCAGAAGATGGTCTCAACATATTCAAACTGCGGTCTGATCTGCTTCACAAGATCGACAAATTCCGGGCCAATGAACAAGATTTTGGCCTGACAATTGTTGACAATATAGGTGACTTCCGGGCCAGCCAGCCGCCAGTTGACCGGCGTCATCACCGCACCGATCTTGGCCGCACCCAGAAGAATCTCGAAATAGAGATGCGAGTTTTTGCCCATATAAGCGATCCGGTCGCCCTTCTTGACGCCCAGTGAAGCGAGCCCGTTGGCAGCCCGGCTGCTACCTACGTCCAGTTGGACATAGGTCATCTCGTCCCCTTCAAAGGTGAACACTAGCCCGTCGCCCTGATCCTTGGCCTGTTGCCGGATCACGTCCGCGATAGTGACAATATCTTCTTTCAGCATAGTCCTGTCCTGTCTCTAGCGACCTTCTTATGGTCGATTCTTCTCTCTCTATCTAATCGCGACGGCCGTGGAGACAGCCTAGCATATTGACTAGCCCGATGAGTGACCGTGCACCAAATTCATAGGTGCAATAATGATGGATTGGGCTAAATTTGAGCAATGCGCGACTTGGCTCTCCATCAAATTACAATGACACAAGGTGGCCCGGCGGGGCTTGTCCTGTTCGCGGCAAAAGCGGGTCTGAAGAAAATCTGTCTGTTTACCAGCTCTCCTAAAACAGAGGCCGGTGAGAATATGTTTCCGGTTGTGGCAGCCGGTGATCGAGAAGAATTTCAATCCCTGCTCACCGATCATGGTGTTTCTATCGTCAACGCCGAATATTTCCCGGTCATGCCAGAGATTGATGTCATCGAATATACCGGCGCGTTGGAGCTGGCTGCGGAATTGGGCGCCAAACGTGCCATCACACATATCCATGAAACAGATACCACCCGCATCGCTGATCAACTGGGCGCGCTTTGCGAAACGGTGCGCGGTTTGGGATTGGAAATTGGTCTGGAGTTTACCGGCTTTGCGAAAGGCTGCGACAGTCTTGAAAAAGCAGTAAAACTGCATGAGGCGATGAACCAAGCCAATCTGAGAATCGCCATCGACGCCCTTCATTTGTTCCGGACAGGTGGAACGTTGGAACAACTCAAGGCCGTTGATCCCCGGATCATCGGCTATGCCCAGATATGCGATGGTCCGCATTTTCGACAATCCGATGACTATGTTGAGGAAGCGATGAATCGGATGATTCCTGGTGAGGGTATGTTTCCGCTGCGCGGTCTGATTGATCTTCTGGGAGATCATGTCGATCTGGACATCGAGGTGCCACATTTTGCCCCTGGGCCGCATTTTGATACAGAAGGCTGGGCCCTTGAGGCAATAGCGGCAAGCAAAGAGTTACTGGAGTGATTGGAGACGATAATGACACATGATAAACTGATCGACCGGGCAACCATTACCGACCATGTGCTGAAATATGCCACCGGCATCGATCGACACCAATGGGATCTGTATCGTTCGATCTTCGCAGATGAAATCACTCTCGACTTTTCAAGCTGGTCCGGTGATCCAGCCAGCACGATGCCAGCTGATGACTGGGTCGCCGGTGTGCGGGCAACGCTGGAACCGTTTGACGCCACCCAGCATGTGCTGACAAATTTCGTCATCACTGTCGACGGCGATCGTGCCACATGCACTTGCTATATGGCAGCGCACCATCATCTC
Source organism: Parasphingorhabdus sp. (assembly GCF_059726685.1). Lineage (NCBI taxonomy): Bacteria > Pseudomonadati > Pseudomonadota > Alphaproteobacteria > Sphingomonadales > Sphingorhabdaceae > Parasphingorhabdus > Parasphingorhabdus sp. The sequence goes on along the minus strand of NZ_AP041068.1, from coordinate 1,233,824 downwards.
GTCATCGATGGCGATCGACAGATGCAATCCATCGGCGGTTATTATGTGCATGAACTGGAACGAGAGGATGACGGTTGGTTGATCCACAAAACCCAGCTCAACGTGACATGGGAAATGGGTGATCGCGTTCTGTTCGAACTGGCTGCCAAACGAGGGGCAGCTGCGATGGTCTAATGCGGTTGCGTCTTACGCATTTAATGCTAAGTTGTCCGGACAAATTATACAAAGGAATAACACCATGTTTTTCACCGGCCTCTCTGCCTTGACGCTCGCCGTCGGATCGCAACATGGCGCAATGCTGGATCAGCAATTGCTTGGTGTTTATACAAATGAAGAGCAAGCCTATTTTGAAAAGGATGCGGGCCGGACTCCACCACCGTGGATTTCGCTAAAAATCGAAAAGCAAGACGATGGACTGATCGTCACACGCACAGATGCATTCGGCAAAGCGGTTGCAACCCCGCTGAAAGGGCATGCTGCCGTAGGCGTGGAACGCGACAGCCTGACACTGGGTGGATGCACGCGCTATTTTGATCGCTCGGATACCGGCTGGACCTATAGCAAGCTGCAAAACAGGAAAGCCTGTCTGCAGGATTATCAAATCATTGGTGTAAACAAGGACGGATTGAAACTGCGTTTTGCCGATGGCACCGAAACCCAATTGAAACGCGCCCGCCCTGTCGAATGCTGGGCCGCCGCCAAGAAGATCGAACCCAAGGCAGATGGCAGCCCGGACTGGTTGTTCGTCCAAAAACTGAGCCTGCATGATCAAGGCGGACGGGTCATGATCGGAGGGGGAGAGAGCGGAGCGGAACCGTTAATCCTGCGCATGCGAGCGGTATATTGGCCGAAACCCAGCACAAACCGCCCGAGCATGGTTCTTTATGTCCACAAGCCCGAAAAGCCGGACAGCGCCGTCAGCTATAGCTGGGCCGATATCAATGCCAGTCGGGTTGGCCTCAACCTGCGTTGGATGCAGGCCAGTTGCACGATTAAAGGTGCCGAGAGAGCTTCGGATGTGACGAGCCAAAATTTCCGCGGCTGATCATTGGGACGGTGGTGCAAACAGCGCCGGATCAATTTCCGCATTCACCTTGGTCTCTGTCCAGAAGACCTCATTGGATTTGCGCCCATCATAATAGAGCGTGACATGACGCGCCTGTAGCCAACGCGGATCTTCGAGACGCACGAAATCATCATAAACCCGCAAATGCCAACCCCTTGGCGTGCGAAAGCCCATAGTGCGGATAGCATAGCTTTGCTGGTCAATGCCGAAAAGGGTTTTGCCGCCATTTGGATCGGTTAGCTCGACCATGTAGAGCGCATGGCCGCCGACGTCGTCATCTGGCAAGCGGGTGGCGACAAAGCCGGGCTTGTTAGCCTGACGGATAATCCCGAAACCAAAATTGCTCGCCCAGAACTTGTCCGCGTCTGCCTTGGGCGTGATCCCGCGTTCCGTCCAAGTGGTTTCTCCATCATAGCCCACTTCGAAGATCAGCTTGTCCGTATCTTTAGCGATGATACGGACCTTGCCATCCGCGCCATGGGCAACAGTACGATCGGGATCAAAGACGCGCCACATTCGGTAACTGCTGGCTCTGGTGCGCGGTTCGTGGCCTTTGGGTCCATAGAAAACGGCGTGACCGGACAAGGTCAAAGTCCGGGCATTGGCCCAATCATCACCACCCGCCGCTCCCCGGGCCATCGCCAATATCGCAGCACCCTCCAGCGGCTCATCCGCCGCTCCCACGGGAACCGCCATTATCGCTAAGACCGTCACTATCAAATAGTTTAGACATCTGTTCACCTGACCGCCTTTTCTTATTTGTCCGGACAAATTTACCTTGCCTTGTACCGGTGGTTTCTGTCAACATATGAACATGAAACAAGACGGTAGATATGCGATAAATGGGCGGGCAATCAGTAGGCGCGCTTTTATCGGTGGTGCCAGCGCGTCTCTTGTCGCCTGTGCCGCACCGCGCATGGCATGGGGCAAAACTACCGCAGATGTGATTGTGATCGGCGCCGGACTGGCGGGATTGCACGCAACCTGGCAGCTGGAACAGGCCGGATTGAAAGTCATGTTGCTGGAAGGCAATAATCGGACTGGCGGACGGCTATATACGCTGGACAACCTGCCCGGAACACCCGACGCCGGCGGTGTCCAAATTGGCGCCGCCTATAAGCGCTTCAACACCATTGCCGATCGATTGAGCATCGAGCGCTATCTGCCCGAAAGCGGTCAAGGCGGTTATCTTTATAATGTCCGGGGGCAGAATTTCCTAAAGGATCAGTGGCCGGACCTGCCGCAAAATATGCTGGCGGATGATGAGAAGGAGACGAGCCCGGATGCACTTTTTTTCTCCTATATGCGCAAACTGCCGGCGCTCGAAACGACCACCGACTGGATGTCTCCTACAATCACCGCGAAGGATATCTCCCTTGCCAGCTGGTTAAAGGCGCAAGGTGCATCAGGTGAAGCGATGCGCTTCATGAACGCCAATCTGAACGGTCGTACGCTAGAAGAAATGTCGATGCTCCACATGCAGCGGACGCTTTCCATGTTCAGCACTGCGCGCAAGGCAAATCCCGGACCGACCAAATTTATCCGCGGCGGGTCTCAGCGTATGACTGATGCCATGACCAATGCCGTAAATTCGGATATCATATTAAACGCCCCGGTGTCGGCAATCGAGGACAAGGGTGATGGCGTGGAAGTCAGCCTGACCGACGGACGCAAATATGGAGCGCGTCAGGTAATTTGCACAGCCCCTTTCAGCACCGTCAGAAATATGAAAATCGACGCCGCCCTATCGACAGACCTGCGCGATACCATCCAGCAACTGCCCTATACAAAGGCCAGTTTTGTTTTCCTGCGCGCGTCCAATGCCTTCTGGAAAGATGATGACCTACCGGAATATATCTGGAGTGATGACCCGCTAATCGGCCGGGTCTTTACGCTGAACAGCGACCCGCCATTGCTCAAGATATGGGTCAACGGCCCCGCTGCAGAAGCTCTCGACAAGATGGAACCGCAACAGGCTGCCGCCGAAATAATCACACGCATTGAGAAGATCAGGCCATCGGCAAAAGGGAAATTGTCCTATCTCGACATGTTCAGCTGGCAAAAGGAGCCTTTTGCACGCGGTATCTATCACCATATTGGAACGGGCCTCGGCGCCGCCCTTGCCAGCACCGTCCAGCATCAGGGCGAGCGGCTTCATTTTGCCGGCGAACATATGACACAAAACTGGCCCGGCATGGAAGGTGCGCTTGAAACCGCTGAAAGGGCCGCAAGCAGAGTGCTAGCCCTTGTTTAGCGGAGAAATAGGAAGCCATGAGTGACAGCTCCAAAATCCTGACCAGTCGCCGCGCATTTATTGGCGCGGTAACAGCAACAGGTCTTGCGACTTCGGTAGCAGGCAAGGCCAAATCGCGTGTCAGTCATCAAGATCGAAGGTCCACGAACACTGCTCAGACTTTCGTTCTGATCCATGGTGCCTGGCATGGCGGGTGGTGTTGGCGCGATGTCCGGTCGCAGTTGGAAGCGCTGGGGCACCGTGTGTTCACGCCTACGCTGACCGGCCTCGCGGAGCGTGCGCATCTGTTGTCAGCGGATATCGGGCTCGATACGCATATCACGGACATCACGTCGCTGATCGGCTATTATGATTTGAATGACATAGTGCTAGTCGGTCACAGCTATGGCGGGATGGTGATTACAGGTGTTGCTGACGCAATGAAGGATCGGATCAGCGAGATTATCTATCTCGATGCCGCCATGCCGAATGCTGGCGAAACAATGATCACGCAAGGACCAGAACGCAGCCCGGCAGTCGTCGAACAAACCCGCAAAACATTGGAAAGCTTGGCGCCCGACGGTATTGCCATGGCCGCCTTCCCGCCTGATATTCTCGGCATTCCGAAAGATCATCCCGGCTATGAATGGGTCGCACAGAAACTGACACCCCATCCGCTGAAAACATGGTTGGACCCGATCCAACTTGAAAATGGTGGATCGCTGGACTTGAAGCGCAGTTACATCCATTGCACCGCACCGGTCCTGCCCAATAGCAGCTTTCCCTATCATGCCGCGCAGGTCCAAACAGACCCAAGCTGGACCTATCATGCGCTGCCCACTGGCCATGACGCTATGATCACGGCACCCGGCGAACTCGTGGCAATTTTAACCGGGTAAGGGAAGCGCACTATATTCTATCCGCACCGCAAATATCAAAAAAAGGCGCCTCCTGAGAGACGCCTTTTTATCTATGGGCATTGCCAGTCTAGTTGAACGTATATTTCAACTTGATGCCAAATTGCCGCTTGTCACGCAGGCCAACACGGTCGCCTTCGCGGCCAAAGTTGAAGAACCCGCCGGGAAGTGCACGGGTACCAAAGCTTGTATCCGCAAAGTTGAAGGCCGTTGTCGGGGCGTCTTCGTTCAGAAGATTGGTGACGAAAAATTCGATACCCGCATTCTGGCCCGTCAGGCCCAGGCGAAGATTGACATCCGTTGCTTCCTCGACCTCGGCGACATTGGCATTGCTGTCAAAATAGTCGCCCGTAAAATAAAGGTCGCTGCGCAAATACCAGCTATCGAAAAAGCCGCCAAAACCATTGAAATCATCCTCATAGGTTGCGCCCAATGAGAGCGTCAAAGGTGGGAAGCGCGGTGCCCGTTGTCCGGAAATATCTGCATTGGGGCCAAAGATATCGCCAAAATCTCCGGTTCCACCATCGGCAGGAAAGGATGAAATCTTGGCATCAATATAGGCAAAAGAGCCCTGCATGGACAGGTTTTCACTGACGTTCACTGTCGCATCGAACTCGACACCGTAGATATTGGTACTCGCCCCGTTCGACGTGAAGTTGACCGTTCGAACCGGATTGGGCGCTCCTGGATCCGTGTCGGTTATCACCTCAATGGAGCTGAAAATTTCGTCGCTCCGTTTCATGTAAAAGGCGGCGAGGTTGAAAGCAAAGATACCGCTAGGATGTTGTTGCTTCCATCCGAATTCATAGTTGGTCAGCTGTTCTTCGCCAAAAAGCACTCTGGCATCGGGTGCCAAAGCGGCCAGTTCGGCCAGTTGCTGTGCATCCAGTCCAGCGATCTGTGGATTGAAGCCGCCTGGCAAGTTGCCTTCGCTGTAGGTTGCATAGAATGTCGTGTAATTTGACGGCTGATACCGCAACGTTCCGCGTGGCAGGAAGCTGTTAATTTCACCTGGCGAGATCGGCGTCGCTAGACCGTCATTTACCTCGGGATTGCTGAATTCGTCTTTCTGGAAACGGCCCTCGAGCGTGATCGATATCTGGTCCGTAATTTGGTAATCCAGCGAACCAAAAAAGCCCAGAGTTTCAGCACCCGACACAAAGGGATCAGACCGGAAAATGTCACCAAAGAATATCGGCGGACCAAAAAAACTCGCCGTTCCGCCCAGCTCATCAATATCGATTTTGACGTAGCTCGCTCCGGCAGAGAGATTCAAGCTGTCATCAAACAAAGACGCGGACAGGCGCCCTTCGACCGTCACATCTTCTGTTTCACGTGCGGTAAAGCTCGTGAAACTATTGTCGGGGGTGGAATCAAAATCTGTGTAAAATCCAAATCTTTCCTTGTTATATCCCGCCAGAAAACTGAACTCGATATTGTCAGTCAGGTCCGCAGATCCAACTGCGCTCAGACGCAATGAATCAAGGTTCAAACCGAAATCATCCACCGTCGTCGGATTATATTTGAAATCAAATATCGCGTCACTTGGATCGGAACGCCCATCATTCAAAAAGCCGAGAAATGCCTGAAGGTTTTCCGGAGCTGTGTTCAGCCCGATGCGATCGGCAGGAGGCTCCGTGATCCGTCCGCGGAAGACCGATTCGCCGCGACCACCGCCCGGTGAAGGCACCACCGAATCCGTTTGATCGGCAATTCCGTTTACGAACTGAAAGCCCCCGAAATTGTGCTGGCTGGTACCAAAGTACAAAACGGAAGCGGCCGGACCGTCATCAATTTCCTGATAAGACCCTCTCAATTTGAGGCGGATGCCGTCGCTTGGTTCGATCAGCAACGTGCCCGCGATCGACCATTGCGATTCATCGCCAAGCCGCTGCCCAGGGACAGCAACATTGTCAAAATGGCCGTCTTTCGTATCATAATTACCGCTCAAGCGAAAAGACAGACCGTCTGTAATCGGTCCTTCTACCCCTGCCGCGAAATTATATTCATCCCGGGTGGCCGCCGTGACGCTCAGATCAACCTGGAACTCGTCGCTGGGATCCTTGGTCACATAGTTGATCGCACCAGCAAAAGTGTTGCGGCCAAACAAAGCCGATTGCGGACCTTTGATAATTTCCACCCGTTGCAATTCATTAATACCAATGGTCTGCGCGCCGCCGCTGAGGAATACGCCATCCAGAAATACCGTTGCTGTCTGCTGCAAGCGGTTGCCGCTGATCAACGTAATGCCGCGAAACCGTGGCGTTGAGTTAATGCGCGCCGTGCCATTAGTATTATCGCCAAAGGGTTCAACAAAAGCACCCGGTGCCGCCTTGGTAACCTCTGTAATATCCTGGAAACCAGCGCCTTCAAGCTCCGTTTCGCCAATGACGGTAACCGCCAAAGGCGCGTCCAACAGTGTCTCTTCTTTCTTACGAGCGGTAACTATGATGACATCGGAATTGTCATCAACACCTTCTTCAGCCGCATCTTGTGCGTAAACGGGCGAACTGCTTAGAATCGTCGCCGATAACAGCGCAGCCTTCAATATTAATCGCATCCCCACATCTCCCCTTGATTTATTTGTCCGGACAATTTTGTTATAATCCAGATTCCACCGATCGACTAATTTGTCCAGACAAATTTTGAAAACCGCCAAAGTTTTCCGCTTTGGCGCGATATTTGTGCCTAGTTTGCATCGCAAATCAGAAAAAACCCGCCGCCAGAACATGGGCAGCGGGTTTTTAAGGGGAGAAAGCCGACTAGTATTTCGCCGAGAGGATTAGCCCGAAGCGACGACCAGGACGTAGGCCAGCGATGAAACTCCGCCGGAAATTGTCACTGGAATCCGCGTACCGGATAATTTGCGCCACAGCATCTTCATCCGTAAAGTTCTTCACATAGGCCTGGATTTTGAAATTATCATTCTCAAATCCCAATCGTGCATCGGCTACGGCGGAGCCGCCGGTTTTGGCTAGATTGTGGACTTGTGCAAAACTGCTGGAAACAACGGTTATATTAGCGCCCGCAAAAAATTCCCAATCGCCACTGCCAATCGGTGTGCGGTAATCGGCATCCACGAAAAACTGATGCACAGGTGCCCGCGGTATCCGCTTTCCGTCAATGGAACCGAACACCGCTTTGGCATCCGTACAACCACCAAGCTCGGGGAACTGAAAGCCGGTTGAGCAATTATTCAAACCGTCATCTGCCACGTCATTGAGGACGCCTTGGTTTTCGTCAAACCCGGAAGTAAATTTGCTGTCCGCCAGCGCATAGTTTGCGGTGAACGTCCAGTTTGGATTAGGCCGCGCGAGCAGCTCAACTTCCAGACCCAGTACCCGGGCATCACCAGCATTTACGATCGCGGAGACCGCATTGGCCGCCGACTGGACATTCTGGGTCAACTGGTAACCGGTTATGTCATTGTAAAAAGCCGCCGCGTTGAAGATAAGTTTTCCGTCGGCGAACGTATTTTTAGTACCGATTTCAAAAGCATCGACCTCTTCTTCCTCATAAGAAGGCACGCCTGCATTAATTGCGGTCACACCATTAAAGCCTCCGGGCTTTTGACCCTGTCCGAAATCTGCATAGATCAGATTGTCCGGGGTAATCTTATAGTCCAGCGTGATCCGTGGAGAAAATTTCTTGAAAGTCTCGCGAACCATAACGGGCGCCGGAAAGGGATCTCCTTCATCACGATCAATGGTCGACTGCCGCACGCGCTCTGACGCGTAACGGCCTTCAACACCCAAGGTCAGTCGATCCGTGATATCAAAACTGGCGGATCCGAAAATTGCCCAGTTGCGAATATTCTGGCTGTTGAGATCGCGGGAGTTAGGTGTGGATGGCCCGGGGAACAAAAGTTGATCCGCATCCACCAACGAATCGCAATTGGGATTGGCTACACAAATCGCCTGCTCATTCGCCAGAGCAGCGTTATAACTTGCAGCAGCAAGGGCTGCAGCATCTGCAGGCACTACCCGAATATCTTGGCTGTCACTATCCTGGTCGAAATAATAACCGCCAATCAGGAAATCAAAGCGATCGCCATCATAAGCCAGGCGCAATTCTTGCGACCAGTCTTCAGTTAGCGTGTTGTTAGAGAATGAAAAGTCAACCGACGAACCGACAAAATTAAATGGAAAAATCGGACCGGCCGGGCCGAAACCAATTGGAGCACCTCCTGGAAAACGCGCGAATATAGCGGTTTCGAAACTGGTCGGCGAATAGTCACCGTCGGTGTTCAAAATTTCCCGGCGATAATTATACCCGGTCAATGAGGTTAAAGTGACCTGATCGCTAAATTCATAATCCATGCGGAAGGCGGCGTTGAACGTCTTGGCTTCCAGTCCAACATCATCCGGGTCGGCAAATTGTCGTGTATAATCTGTGTTTATCGCTTGCGGTCTGATGGTGCCGCAGAAATAACGGCCACCACCGCCATATAGCGCACCATTGTCGGTGAAACAGTTATTGGCACTGGTATCCTGAGCGAAAATCGCAGGCTGACCGTCATCGGTGCGGTTGTAGTAAGTCCGAAGCGAAGCGGTAAAGGGCCCGTCATTGTCGAACTGGAATGCACCGGAGAAAGAGTAAGATGACTGATCGCCAACTTTCTCGCCATCAAACAAATTGGTAAACTCTCCGCCAAAATCATAAAAACGAGCGGACACTGCGGCGCTGATCGAGTCAGTTATTGGCCCTCTAATACCGCCGGTGATTTCGTACCGGTCATTCTCTGAAACATCGAGGGTGATATTACCTTCCAGCTGATCAGCTGGTCCCTTGGAGATGATATTTATCGCACCAGAATAGGTGTTACGACCATAGAGTGCGCTTTGCGGTCCTTTGACGACCTCTATCCGTTCAATATTGTCGACATTATAGTCACCAATCGAGCCGCTAAAATAGATACCGTCAATGAATACGGCGACACCGGAATCGCCCAGAATATTGGCCTGGCCGCGAATAACCGGCCGATTGGAGTCGCGTCCAAAGCTATCATCAAATGTCAGTCCCGCGGTCACACGGGAAATGTCGGCAACGCTGTCCAGCGCCAGATTATCAATGGAGTCAGACGTCACGACGGCGATGGTTGACGGTACTTCCTGTAAGTTTTCCGACACTTTTCGTGCCGTGACAATGATGACATTCGAATCATCCTCAACCGACACATCATCTGCGGGCAAATTTTGCGCATATGCCGAAACCGGAACAGCGGCAGTTGCTGCCAGAAGCGCAGCTTTAAAGATATTTTTCATTTTTCCTCCCTGATACCAGCGGTTGCCAGCTTACTCTCTTCCTCAGGATTAAACTTTCACTATCAAGATAATTTGTCCAGACAAATTATTGATCACTGCTATTTGAACGCAAAGACTGTCACAAAAATACAACGCTTACGTGCAACGCGGAAAGAAAGCATAGCAGATCAGATTAATCCTATCCGATAATTTGTCCGGACATTTCCTAAATATTCTGATACGCAATGCGAAATTGGGATCGAGGGACGTTGGATGCGGATTTATCGGAACTGTATTTTTTTGACCTATGTGTCGTTTATCGCGCTTTTCTCCGCCGCCAATGTAGATTCGGCAAAATCCGGCATATCCTTTCCGGTTGAAACGCCTGCCATCAGAATAGAACGCGACTTTATCGCTGGACCGTTGGGCCAGGTCCATGTGCGCATCGCACGCCCCGAGACAGAATCCCCAAAACCCCCGCTAGTACTATTCCACCCCACACCTTATTCCAGTGATTATTTCCTCAAGTTCATGCGGCGCATGGCAAGCGATCGGACAGTCATCGCCATTGATACACCCGGCTATGGCGATTCGGATCGGCCAAAGGAGTTGCAATCCATTAATGGCTATGCCGAATCTGCAGCGACCGTCCTCAAGGCGATGGGATATGGCGGCAAAAAGGGACAGCCGGTTGATCTACTCGGTTATCACACAGGCACCCTGATCGCGACAGAGCTTGCCATCCAGCATCCTGGCCTCGTCCGCAGGCTGGTCCTACCCGGCCTACCCTTCTTCACCGGCGCTGAGCGCAAAAAGGCCTATCAAGCCAACGCCAAGCCTGAACAAGTTGCGTCAGACGGCTCTCATCTCGCCAAAAAATGGGATTTTGCCAAAGCAGCGACCACAGCTGGTCTGTCCCTGGAGCGCGCGCAGGAGCATTTTGGTGACATGATGCAATGTTATCCGCATTGTTGGGAAGCCTATCACGGCGTCTTTACCTATCCTGCCGAAGAGCGTTTCCCGAACGTCGAGCAGCCTGTCCTGCTGATCACCAATGACGGTAGCCTCAAACAAGAGACAGAGGCAGCCTTGCCCTTGTTCCCGCAAGCCACGCTAATACATATCAATGGTATCACGCTGGGCGGCTTCGATCTCGCTCCGGAAAAATATGTCACGGTCATCCGTCCGTTCCTGGACAATGATCCCCCCAATATGAGCGAGAAATGAGAGGAATTTTATCATGGACCAAAAGGACGGTGTTTCACGGCGCAGCCTCTTTTCAGCGGGCGCGGGTCTGGCGGCTGGAGCTGCATTAAGCTGGACTGATTTCGCCCATGCCGCCAAGAAAGGCGGACCGGACAAGATCAGCATCACGCCAGATGGCCGTTATGAAACGGTGCCATTGGCCAGGGATATCATTTCGCTAGGTGTCGCCCAGGCGCGGGTCGTACCGGTCGAGCTCAGTAACCTGAAGCAGACCCGCCGCGCCAATGTGCAGCATATGATGGACCTGATCGACGCTGCAAATGGTTTTTCCGGTCCGAAAGATCTGATCTTCTTTCACGAATTTCCGATTACCGGCTATTATCATAAGTGGAATATCCAGGACGCGCGAAAGGCGGCCATCGAGATACCTGGTGAAGAGACGGAGATGCTCGCCAGCAAGGCCCGCGAATATGGTTGCTGGCTCGTTTTCGGCTCCTATGTGCGCGATCCGGACTGGCCGGAAAGCCTGCTGTCCATCACCACAATCATGAATGGCAAAGGTGAGATTGTCGACAAGCACTGGAAGGCCCGCAACATAAAGGGCTTTTTCGGGGGCGATTTCGAACTGTTTACCACCACCATTTATGATGTGCTGGACCGCTATGTCGAAATGTACGGAGCCGACGCGGTTCTCCCTGTCACACGTACGCCAATCGGTAATATTGCGACTAGCTCGGTACAGCGCGAACCGGAACTCTTCCGGGCCTTTGCGATGAAAGGCGCGGAGATTATCCTGCGCACCGCGACGGGCGGTTTTAACCCCATCGATATGCAGGCGACCAGCCTCTATAATGGCGTCTATACAGCGGTAGCGAACAATGCCGCATCGCCGGAAAACCCCTATTATTTTGCTGATGCTGGCGGTGGTGGGTCGGCCATTTACGCGCCCGATGGTGATGTCATGAATATCGCCGAGACCGCTTTTGAAACACTGGTTTCTGCGCGCATCCCGATCGCCAATTTCAGGGCGCGTAACCGCCAGCCGATTGTTCATAGCGAGCTGTTCCTGCCGGTGTTCGAGCAGTATCGATCCCGCTATGGTCCCAATCTTTTTGCCGAATATCAACCCAAGGACACACGGGATTCCGGGCGCTATTTGCGCGACAAGGCAAGGTGGCCGAAATAGTGTAAAATAGCGGTTGCAATCAGCTGTCTCTTGCGTAATTTGTCCGGACAACTTTTGAAGGGGACTCGCCCATGCCGGCCTATATGATCGTTACTGCGAAAATTTCAGATCGCGACAAATTCATCAAGGGCTATGGCGCTGCTGCCGGTGCTCTGGTTGAGAAGTTCGGCGGACGCTATATCTTGCGCGGCCCGGGAGCAGAGCTTCTGGAAGGCGATTTTGGCGACGGCGCGTCGATGGTGATTTCAGAATGGCCCGACAAAGCCGCCGTTCATAAATTCTGGAACAGTCCGGAATATCAGGAAGCCAAGAAGCTGCGCGCTGATATCGCCGATTGCCAGGTCCTCGTCATAGAAAGCCCGAAAATCGCATGACTGATATTATCAAACGCACGACGTTGATGGTTCGTGACGGGGATGCCGCGTCGAACTGGTATGAAACCGTCTTTGGCATGACCAAGTGGATGGACACGCCCTTCACCCTGTCCGGGACGCAGCTCGCCGCCGGTAAAAAGGGTGACAAAACCCGCCTGATCATCCTGAAATGCGAACATGACATGATCGGCATGATCGGCCTGCTCGAATGGCTCGATCCCAAGCAGGATGCACCGGAAGAGCTGCCCACCGAAATCCAGTTTGGCGCACCGGTTTTCGTCGTCGCATCGGAAGATGCAAAAGGCGCGGTAGAACGGGCCCGTTCGCTCGGTTCCACCATCCATAGCGAACCACGCGAATGGAGCGTGACCGGTGCTGATGGCAAGCAAAAGGATATGATCGGCTGCTCCTTCTGGGATCTGGATGGCTATTTCTTTGAAGTGAACCAGGTCGTGAAGGTTCATGACTGAGTGACCGGCGCCGGTTCCTCTCTTTCCGACTTTGATGGCCTGTCTGCGGGCAAGCAGATTGACGACGACGCCAATTATCAATGGCGCGTTGCGGCTCGGCCCGTTGGTAATGTTGTCCCGTCAGATTTTGAATGGGCGGTCACGGACATACCGGAACCCGGCGAAGGCGAAGTACTGCTCAAGACCCACTATCTCGGCCTCGCTCCTGTCATGCGCTTCTATATGCAAGGCACGGGCGCTGCCGGCGAGCGGGTGCTGGAGCCCGGTGATGTCATCCATGGCCGCGGCGTCGCGCAAGTCGTCAAGTCCCGCCACCCCGACTGGCGTGAGGGCGAAATGGTACAGGGCCAGATGGGCTGGCAGACTTACAAGGTCTCCAAAATGACGCCGCAGGAAAAATTCTTCCGGATGCCGGTCAACGGCTTGCCCGCGGCTCTCGGTTCCGGCGTATTGGGTATGACGGGCCTCTCGGCTCATGCCGGGCTCTTTGCCTGCGGCGATCCCAGAGAAGGTGACCGCATGGTGTTATCCGGAGCCGCTGGCGGTGTTGGATCGATGGTCAGTCAAATGGCCGCAAATGTAGTTGGCTGTGATGTTATCGGTATGGCGGGTGGCCCCGAAAAATGCGCCTTCATTCTCGAACATGGCTGCTCCCACGCGATTGACTATAAATCCGAGAATATCGAAGCGAGACTGGACGAGCTGCGGCCTGATGGCATCGACCTGTATTTTGACAATGTCGGCGGCGAAACACTGGAGGCATGTCTCGAACGCTTGAGGCTTCACAGCCGGGTCGTGCTGTGCGGATCGATAAGTGAATATACGCGAAACGAGCCGTTCAAGCTGTCCAACTATACCCGACTGCGCGCCACCGAAACGCGAATGCAGGGCTTTTTTGTCTATAATCATCTGGACCGCTGGGATGCGGTGATGGATGATCTGGCGGGATGGATTCATGACGGCAAGCTGAAGCCCGTGCAGGATGTCGAACAGGGTTTTCAACATATGCCCCGGGCGCTGGCAAACCTCTATTATGGCCAGAATGTCGGGGTGCAATGCTGCTCGGTTCGCGGTGAGCCAGAGACGTGGAATTGAGGGAGAATATTAGTGGGTGAGAAACAACAGACGCGATTTCAGCGCGGCAATTTTGTCGTGGCCGATATCGACCGGGCGCTGACTTTTTACCGCGATGTGCTGGGGTTCGAAGAGACCTTTCGCAAAGGCCATAATCCCGACAGCTATTCCTTTCCGGTATTTGAAATACCAAAGGAAGCAGAAATCGGCTTTTCGATCCTGTCGCTGCCCGGCCAGCCGCGGGTCATGGCTCTGTCCGAGGTCAAGAACGTTCCTCTGGAACCTGTCCCCCATCCTCGGCGCGGAGCCATCGTTCTGGATGTCGCCGATCCCGACGCGGTGATGGAAGGCGCGCGAAAACTGGGCCTGCAGGTCTATGAAGAAGGACGGCTTGAAACCCATGACGGACGGATCGGGCGCGAAATCGGCATTGTCGATTTTGATGATAATCTGGTGGTCATCTATCTCATCCCGGACGCGCAATAATGGCCAGTCAAACCGAAGCGGTCGCTGCTCCATCCAAACCCTATCCCAGCGCCGCAGCAGGCTGGTTTCTGGTTGTCATGTTAACCATCGCGTATATTTTCAGCTTTGTGGATCGCTACATCCTCGGTCTGTTGATCGAACCGATCAAGGCGGAGTTCGATCTGTCCGACCGCCAGATCGGTTGGCTGCTCAGCGCCTTCACTCTCGTCTATGGCTTTGTCGGCATCTTCATGGGCTGGCTGATTGATCGCGGCAAGCGCATCTGGATTGTGTCGGTGGGGGTTGCTTTATGGTCTGCAGCGACCGTTGCCACCGGCATGGCCAAAAACTTCTTCCAACTGTTCGCCGCACGCATGGGCGTCGGCGTTGGTGAGGCAACGCTAAGCCCCGCGACATTTTCAATGATTGGCGACAGTTTCCCGACCGAGAAACGGGGCAAACCTATCGCCTTTTATTCCTCGGCTCTTCCCATTGGTGCAGGCCTGGCTTCCCTGCTGAGCGGTGCGATCATCGCCTGGACCGCGGCGAGCGGCAGCCAGTCTCTACCCTTTTTTGGTGAGCTGTCACCATGGCGTTTCACGCTGATTATTGTGGGCCTTCCCGGCATGATCTTTGCGCTCTTCTTCCTGTTCATGAAAGAACCGGCACGGCGTCCAGTAGCGGCATCGGAAGAGGTGATCAGCGGCAGCGGCTTTTTCGATGCACTCAAATATATCTGGCGCAACAAGACGCTCTATATCGGCTTCGTGCTGATCATCTGCACCATGACGACCATCGCCTATAGTCAGGGCTTTCTCGCACCGACTTTTGAACGGACCTGGGGATGGTCGGCGCAGAAATATGCGTTTGTCAACGGCGTCGCACTCTTGATCATCGGCCCGGCCAACATGATGATCATGGGCACGATTTCCGACTGGTGGACAAAGAAGGGAGTGCAGGATGCCTCCTTGCGTATCCTTTATATCGGGTTTTTCATCATGGTGCCGACCGCCGCCATTCCTTTGTTCATGCCCAGCGCAGAACTGGCCTTTGCGATATTGTGCATCAATACGGTCGGTATTGGGATTGTGTCTGCCATCGGCGTGACCTCCTTGCTCGTCATCACGCCTGCGCAAATCCGGGGACAGGTAGTCGCGCTCTATTATCTGGCGATCAGCTGGTTCGGTTCGCTGGGCCCGATTGCGGTTGGCGAACTGTCGAGCAGCGTGTTTGGTGAAGACAATCTGCGCTATGCAGTGGCTACTGTTCCCCTGATCTTCGGTCTCGTGCCGTTTTTGATGATGCCACTGACGCGGCGGCTATACCGTGAGCAGATGGTCCGTCTGGGCGCTGCCAGCGAATGATCCGCAAGGGCTACAGTGACGGCCCCTTCGGTCAGGTGCACTGGCGGTTGCTGGCGCCGGAAGGGCCGGCGTCAAAACCCGACCTCTATTGCCTGCATCCCGCTCCATTCAGCGGGCTCGCCTTTACTACGATCATGCCGCATCTGGCCCAAGGTCGCCGTGTGTTCGCGCCGGATTATCCCGGCCATGGTGGCTCTGATACTTTCAAGGAAGAACCGGCCATAGAGGAATATGCTGCAGCGATGATGGCAGTGGTCGATGAACAATCAAGCGGTGGCGCGGTTGATCTGATAGGCTTTCACACCGGGAATCTTGTAGCAGCCGAGATGGCCTTGACCGCACCGGAGAAAATAGGGCGCCTAGCGCTGATCGACGTGCCCGCTTTTGATGCCGAAACGAGTACCAAATTCAGAGCCGCGAGCGCCAAAACTTTTGAAATCACCCCCGATCTCTCTTGCCTTGAAGAACCGTGGGAACGCGGGATCACCAAACGCATTGAAAGCCAGTCGCTGGAGCGCAGCTTTGAAATCTTTACCGAGCAATTGCGCCCGGGGCGGTTGATGAACAAGGCTTTCCATGCCGCATTCAGCTATGATGTCGATGCAAGACTGCCGGCGGTCACGCACCAGACGTTGATAATGGCCACACAGTCAGGCTTGCTGGACGCGACCCGTCGTGCGGCTGATATCATGCCCAGCGCCACTTTGGTTGAACGGCTGGATATCAAGCGCGCTGTCCTTGACGAGGCCGCGGAAAAAACGGCAACGGAAATATTGAAATTTCTGGACAGGACGAGACCATGAAGGCCTTTGCCATCTATTGCACCGACAAACCAGGCACCGAACAAAAGCGCCTCGACACACGCGGCGCGCATTTTGCCCATATCGAAAAGACCATTGATAATCTGTTTGTCGCAGGACCTCTTAAAAACGCGCAGGGCGATACCGTAGGATCGTTGTTGATCGTCAAGGCCGAGACAGCAGAAGATGCCCGTGCGCAGCTGGAAGCCGATCCTTATTTTCACGCAGATATCTGGGCCGATATCCGGATAACGGAATTTACTGCCGCCGCCGGCGACTGGATCGGCGGCAAGATATGGTAGGCCTTCATAATCCCTGAGGAGATCCGAAAATGACCCGCATCACGCCGCTAACCATGGATGAATTGCCTGATGAGACGCAGGCCGCTCTCAAATATTCTGAAAACCTGATGGGCTATGTTCCCAATTCGGTGATGACGATGGCGCATTGGCCGGAACTGCTAGGCGCATTTCGCGGACTGGTAAGCGTGATCTATGGCGACAGCGCCATAGACAACGGCCTGAAGCGCCTGATCGGAGCAGTCGTCAGCGCGGCGGCCGGATGCCAATATTGCAAGGCGCACACGACATTGGGCGCCCGGGATGTCGGCGTGGATGAGGAGAAGGTAAAAGCGGTCTGGGACTATCAATCCAGTGACCTGTTCAGCGCAGCCGAACGGGCGGCGCTGGACCTAGCCTTTGCCGCCGGACAGGTGCCCAATGCGGCAACCGACGCGCATTTCGCCGCGCTTGACACCTATTATGACGAACGCCAGAAAACCGAGATTATGGCCGTGATTAGCATGTTCGGCTTTCTCAACCGGTGGAATGACAGCCTTGCAACGGAGCTTGAGGACAAGCCGTTTGATTCTGCGAGCACGCTCTATTCGCCTGATCAATGGCAGGCGGGACAGCATCGCCGCTAAACCATCGGTCAGCAATTAACCGATCTCGATCAATTCCAGCAATTCCCCAGCCGGACCAAGTGCCGTCGCGGTCCGGCGTTCCCGATATAGCGGCCCTGCCCGCACCTGTGGCTGTGCGATCCAGTCAATTGTGATCTTATCCAGATTGTCGACAGCCAGTGTCACCAGCGCATTGCCCGGCGGCAACATGCCGCCGTGTCTCGGCCGCGACGTCGCCTCTTCCGGATAATCATCCACCTCGACAATCGGCAATCGGTCATTCTGGACCATGGTGAGATCAGATACCGTGCCCGCAGGCTTCCCGAACGCGTCGTTGATCATACTATATTCCAGCGTATAGGTATCGCCCACCGTCAAATGCAGCTGGTCGCGATACCAATCCACGGTTCCCGAACGATCCGGCGTCGCCAATATCACTATGAAAATATGGTCGGTCAGCGACCGGGCCTTGGGCAAATCGGTCGAAGGCGTATCTTCGCGCACTTCGTTGAGATAGACCATTTCGCGGCCGGTTCCGAGAACTTGCATCGGCACGAAAAAGGGTAACCCCTCCAGCTCTTTCGGCGGCCCGATAATATCAAAGCCGCTGCCTTTCAGTCGGTCAGGCCAGCCAAATACATCCTCGACTGTCAGTTCATAAGCTGCCCATCCATAAGTGGTGGTCGGCTTGAAATCCGGATGATCGGGCTGTTCAACCAAACGAATGAAACAATCGGCTCCGCTGGTCGGTTGCAGCACCGCCATCGGAGCCCCAGCGCTGCCTGGACAATTCCACCCCTGCGCCAGATCATCGCTCAGCGGCCCTGTTTCAACAACCTCCATGCCCAATACATCACGATAGTCTTTCAGCGCCGCTTCCAGATCAGGAACCGTCGCGACACCGCCCAATATCGAACCATGTTGCAAGGCATGTGTCATATCAAAATTCCGGCTTTCTCTTTTCCATGAACGCACTGACACCTTCCTTGAAATCATCGCTTTCAAAGGCAGCGTCGAACAAAGCAGATGTCTCCGCATCATCATCGGCTTGCCCGTCCAATATGCGCTTTATGATCGACTTGCTCATCTTCTGGCTGTGCAAAGAGACCGATGCCATCGTGGCCGCCAGCGCGTCCGCCTCGGCATAGGGATCATCAGCCAACAGGGTGATCAAACCGATATCCAGCGCTTGCTGCGCCGACAGCAATTGGCCGGTAAACAATATCCGCTTGGCTTGCGAAGGCCCAACTAGGTCAACCAGCAATTTGGTGTCGTGCAGCGGATATACCAGCCCCAGTTTCGAAGGCGTAATCCCGAAACGGGCTTTCGGTCCGGCCACCCGCATGTCACAGGCCAGCGCGATACCGCAGCCGCCACCCACGCAATCGCCATCAACAATCGCAATGGTTGGCTTTGGTGCCTGCGCCAGCTCATGCTGGACCCGGCCTATCGCTGCCTGATTGCGTGCGCGCCATTCCGGATCAGTGGAACCGGTCGCAAATTCGCCAATATCTGCGCCTGCACAAAAGGCGCTGTCCTTGCTGCTGGCATGCAGCATTAAAACACGGATCGCATCATCCGCCATAGCGTCAGCCAGCAATTCGGGGAGTAGCTCCCACATGGCCTGATTGAAAGCATTGCGCTTGTCCGGCCGGTCAATGAGCAGGTGCGCGAGCTTGCTCTCTTTCTCGAGCCGCAGGGTCATAGAGGATCAACTTTCGCCAGATGCTGGGCAATCTGATGGCGGGTGGTTACCCAGACATCTTTCTTCGACCGCACATGTTTCAGAAATTCCTCAAATGCCCAGATGCGCCCGGGACGGCCGATAATCCGCAGATGAAGGCCAAGTGACATCATTTTGGGGTTCCCTTCTTCACCTTCACGGTAAATCTGGTCAAAATTACGCTTGGCATATTCCAGCCATTGCTGTGGCGTCATCGCCGGGTCGGTCCACATTTTCATATCATTGCTATCAAGCTGATAGGGTACAATCGCAATCGGTTTTTCCGGCACGGTTTCCTTGTCCCAGAACGGAATGTCACCGGAATAGTCGTCCATATGATAGGCAAAGCCCTCCTCGATCAGCAGACGCCGGGTATTATCGGTATGGAAATAGCGCGACAGCCAGCCATAGGGGCGCGTACCGGTGGTCTTTTCAATCGACGTGACAGCCTTGCGAATAAACTCGCGCTCTTTTTCCTCGTCCATCTTGAACTGATGCACCCAGCGATAGCCATGGCTCACCGGCTCATGACCCATGTCCGCTATCGCCGCGCCGATTTCGGGATGGTTTTCAAGGCTCATGGCAGCCACGGTCCAACTCGCCATGATCTCATATTCCTTGAGCAGCTTCACGATACGCGGCGCGCCTGCCTTGATGCCGTAAAGATAATTGCTTTCATTGCCATAATTGCGGATTGGCGATTTTATATGGATGCCGAGTTCGTCTACCGGCTCCATCCCGCGGTCGCCGCGGGCAACGGTCATCTCGCTGCCTTCCTCGACATTGACGACAATGCTCAGCGCCATCTTCGCGCCGTCTGGCCAATCCATTCGTTCTTCCTGCATATCAGTTTTTGTCCTTGATCGTGGCCGGTGTCCAGCCCTTCGCCCGTCGGTCCAGGCGTGAATCCAATATTTCTCCATCGAGGTCCATCGGGGCAGCCTGCGCAAGGAAGATCGCGCTTTCTTCTAGGCAGTTGACCCGGATCACGCCGCGCAACTGTCCTTCAATTTCACTGACGACTACCGGGACAACACCACAGTTGGCGCAGACCAGAAAGTCAGCGGTTTTCGTTCCGAAGCGGTATCGGGAAACCGGGCCGTCCAATGTGATATCGACATTGCCTTCAGGATCGGATGTCCATGAAGCACCATGCGCTTGGCAAAACGAACATTGGCAAGTTCTTGCGCCAAGTTCCGCCGGCGATTTTTCGCTGCGAAAATCCAGCGTGAGTGCACCGCAATGACAGGCCCCGGCATAGTGCATCAGTGCATTTCCTCTCCGCCAGAGACGTTGAGCGCCTCTCCCGTCACATAAAAGGCATCCTCACTCGCCAGCCACGCACAGGCAGCGGCCGTGTCTGATGGCAGGCCGGGCCGCCCCATCGGGTTGCTCTTGCTCATATTGGCGAGATAGGCCTCTACGCTGTCAAAGCCGAGTAGTTTCGAAAAATATTCATTCTGTTGGGCACCCAGACCGGTCGTTACATGATTGGGGCAAACTGCGTTCACCGTTATGCCATGTGCGCCGAGTTCAACAGCGCTCGCTCGAGTAAGGCCTACCATGCCATGTTTGGAGCTGACATAGGCGGGTAAATG
Source organism: Parasphingorhabdus sp. (assembly GCF_059726685.1). Classification (NCBI taxonomy): domain Bacteria; kingdom Pseudomonadati; phylum Pseudomonadota; class Alphaproteobacteria; order Sphingomonadales; family Sphingorhabdaceae; genus Parasphingorhabdus; species Parasphingorhabdus sp. The sequence goes on along the minus strand of NZ_AP041068.1, from coordinate 1,213,201 downwards.
CGGGAAACCGGTTTTTGCGGCCTGCGAAGCGATATTGATAATCCGTCCGCCATTACCAGCGGCCACCATCGCTTTGGCAGCAGCCTGCGTGCAGTAAAAGGCACCTGACAGATTGACCGCAAGCACTTGATTCCATTCCTTCGCTGTATCGACTTCCAGAAGTGGTTTCATCATAAACCCGATACCGGCATTGTTGACGAAAATATCGACTGCACCAAAGGCTTCCACGCTTTGATTGACCAGAGCCTGGCATTGCGCCGCGTCACTGACATCACAGGCGATGGTCGCCACTTTGGCACCACGCCCGCGCAACTCTTCGGCCACGCCTTCTTCCTGATCACCGATTGTGAGGTCCGAAACCACACAATTGGCGCCTTCATCGGCGAAGCGCTGCAATATGCCCTGCCCCAGCCCTTTTTCCTTGCCGGAACCGGTGACGACAATGGTTTTTCCTGCAAACCGGCCAGACATCAGAGGTCTTCTGTCAGTATGAATTGTGGACCATCGGCATAATCCTGAAACGGTGCGGCCATGGCCTGAAATTCGGGATCAGACACATCGGCGACAAATTCATCCATGCCGGTAATGTCGATAATCTCGAAATATTCGTAAGGCGACGGATCATCCGAACCGAACAGGCCGGTGGCCTTGTGGACGGTGAAGGAAGTGACTGAACTCAGCGCGCTGGCGGTCGGAATGTCACGCGTCTTCGCCCATTCTTCATATTCAGCAATATCAACGCCTTCTTTCAGATTGAACAATACAATGATGCGCATGGCTTCTCTCCTCTTATGTGATTTCCAAATAGGTTTCGGGGCGACGGTAACCGCGTAACTTCTCGTCCAGCTTTCGCGCCAGAGCAAATAGATCCGCCTCGCATCCTTTTGGCGCTAAAATCTGGAGCCCCAAAGGCATGCCATTGTCGTTAGAACCGGACGGAATGGTAATCGCGGGAAGGTCTGCAATATTGGCAAGACAGGTATAATCAGCCTGATTGGCCGGTGCATCTTCGCTATGCGGAAAGGCACCTTGCGGGGCGGTCGGCAAGATGCAAAAATCGTGTTTTGAAACCAGAATCTGCATCGTTTCAGAGGTCTGTTCGAGAATTGCCTGATCCTCATCCCAATCGGCGGCGCTGCGTTTTGGCCCATAGGCGAGCAGTTTTTTCAAACCATCAGAAAGCTTGCTTTGATCTTCGTCGGCAAAATGCGTGGCCATGGCTTTCGTTGTTTTGATAAACCCGGCAAACCGAATGCGCGACAAAGGATGTTTCAGCTGAGCCACAGCAATGGTTTCCCCTGCCCAGCGCATGATATCTCTGAAATTTTCGATAACCTCAAGTTCGCAATCAACACCCGTTTCAACCAATGTCGCCAGCGATCCGGTCGTGGCCTGGTCCTCACCGAAATCGCTAATGACCCGTGCGGCCTTTTCGAGCAGGTCTAAATTTCGCGCCAGCGGTCCGATGCAGTCCAGCGATTGTTCCGCCAGCTCCATACCATCCTGACTAATCGCCGATTGTGCGGGTTTAAATCCGTACACCCCGCAATAAGCAGCCGGTATCCGCACGGACCCCATTGTGTCCGTGCCCAAAGCGACATCGCATAGACCAGCCGCAACCGCGGCTCCGCTGCCGCCAGATGAACCGCCGGGCGTATAACCGTCCTTGTGCGGATTATATGTCTTGCCGAACCATGGATTGTCGGTCTTCGCGCCCAGCGCGGCCTCCTCCATGTTCAGCATTCCTATCATGGTCCCGCCAGCTGCCCGAAGCGCTGCAACCACCGCAGCATCTTCGCTGGCAACGCGATCACGATAGAGTTCGCAGCCGGCGGTCCAGGGCATGCCTCTAACCGCGATATTGCCCTTCACACCGATGGTGACCCCGGCCAGAGGTCCGGCACTACCCGTCGCGTTCCGATCAAGATCGGTAAAGGCGTTTAGCGGCCTGTTGGCCGTTTCCAAGGCATCCCAGTCGATCACAAAGCTCGCTCATCAATCAGGCGAATAGGCTTCTGGCGCGTATCAATTTGCGTATCCTTTGCAGTCCCTCCGGCATCAACCAATGCCACACCGACTTCAATACCAATGCCCTTGCGCAACAGTTCCGCAAGTTCCGTTTGGCTGCTACTGCCTTTGCTTTCCAGCGTGACATGCATCTCGTCTCGCCCTGTATCATCGCGCGTGACGCGGCAGACATATTCACCGGTCAGGTCATTGCGTCCTTCGATGATGGCACCAATGGCATGCGGGAATATGTTGATACCGCGCAGTTTGACCATATTGTCGCTGCGCCCCTTGAAACCGGTAATCCGCTTGAACACCATACCGGTGGCGTTGCTGTCGGTGCGTTCCTCGGTAATATCATGGGTGTTGAACCGGATACAGGGCGCGATATCGTCCTTGAACAGGCAGGTCACGACCATGTCTCCAGTCTCACCAGCCGCCACGGGCGCACCGCTATCGACATCAAGCAATTCCAGATATTGTGCATCTTCCCATACATACATGCCGTCACGTTCGGGGCCTTCGCCCGCAATGCTGCCGGTATCGCCGACACCATACCAGTCATAGGCCTTGGCCCCCTGCCAGGCCGCTTCGGTCGAGGCGCGATCTTCGGTCCCCAGATGACCGATAATCATATTCAGATTGATCCGGTCAAACAGTTCCTCTGCGGCAGCGACATCAGCTAGCTTGCGGATATAATCGACAAAGCCGACCATGCAGCTGACATTGAAATCCGCCATCAGATTGACCTGATTGATCGACCGGGTTTCAATGCCAGTCCCGGCGCTAAGGAACAGGGCGTTGGTAAAATGCGTCACCGCCTCGCGAATATAATGCCCGCCATTGATCATGCCGTGCCCATAGACGGACTGCACCACATCATCGCGCCCCAGACCCATCCAACGATACATCCGGCCGACCAGCAAATTAGTGATCTCCCGCCCCTTTGGCCCAAACATCAGCGGTTGCGGACGGCCGGTTGTTCCCGATGTCGTGTGGAACACCACTGGCGTGTCTCCGCGCCCGTCAAAATCCCCGTAAGGCGGATAGTCGTTGACCGAGGCCATCAGATCGCTCTTGTCATAAACCGGCAGCTTGGTGATATCTTCCAGGCCCTTTATGTCGCCGGCTTCTATACCCTTATTGCCCCACAGGCGCTGATAAAAGGGAATCTCCCACCCGCGTTGCATCAGCTTCAAAAACTGTTTGTTTTGAATCGCAAAAAGCTCGTCACGAGACATGCCAGTATAGCGCGCAGTGAAAGCATCACCGACGGGATAGTCGGCGAGCATCTGTTTGGCATCAAAGGCTTCGAAATAGGTCGGAAAAGTCATCGGGGCTCCGTGGCATAAGCTAGAGGGTCATCAAATATTCTGGGGTCGCAATTTTTACTCGCGAGCGAATGGGCGAGATCGCGTTTGGATTGTGTTTGAGCTGCCGACATAGGCGCCGTCGGGCTGCCGAGATTATCTGTGATCGTGCGTTCGATGGTGCTGCCATCTGAGAGCACAATGCTGAGCTTTTGCGGTGCCAGGGCATTATGATCAGGGTTATCGTCGATACGCACGGTCACTTGCTTGCCAAGCTTAACAAGATCGGGATTGGCAAATTCCTGCTCATGGAAACAACCCGGATCGATGATCTGGTCACGCAGCATGAGCGGCACCAGAAACGGCAGGCAAAGCCGCGCATAGCTGGGCGTAATGTCAGATTTGTAAGCACGCCCGACCAATCGGTGGATCAATGGCGGTGCAGCCACATCAACCGACTCTACCATCGTCGGATCGAGCGATCCGTCACGGATCATATCATCAATAGCGCCCAGTATCCCATGACTGGCCCGACCGGATGGAAAGGGTTTTATGCTGACTTCCTCAATCAGCCAGCCGCTACCAATGCTATCGGTATAGCGCGTCAGATCACCCGGTTCGAAAAGCTTGAAATAGCCAAATGGTCCCTCAAGCGGATCATGCGGACCATCCATACCGGCCATCGCCAGATCAACCGCGGTGACTGCCGCGCGGGAAGCGTTGGCGATCTGTAAGGGCAGTGCAATAGACGCCTCGACATGGGCCTGCATGGTGCCTGCGGCTTGGGAGTAGGCCAACCCCATGACATCGGCAAATTTGTCGGCTGGCACGCCCTGCAGTCGTGCCACGGCCAGGGCCGCACCGATAATGCCAGCGGTCGCCGGACGGAAAAACTGCATGGCGCCAGTCGCCGCCACACCGATACCGCTGGCGATATCCACACCGACTGCCAAAGCGGTTAAAAAATGCTCAGCTTCGCATCCACCGACCCGATCCGCGCTAGCGAGCAAGGCCGCCGTCACGACCGACATGGCATGCACAACCGCGGGTTCATGCACGGCGTCCCATTCCAGACAGTGGATCGCAAAGCCGTTAAACCACGCGGCCGATGGGGCCGGCAGTCGATCTGTGAGTCCAAGCAACCGCGCTTCATCCCCGGCGCCCCAAGCGCGGACAGCGGCCAGCAGGACTTGCGCTTCCCCTGACGATGCGCCAGCTGCGCCGCCAGCCAGTGTGTCGCCCAGCAACCGGAGTGCAGCCGCTCTCGGTCTTTCAGGCAGGGTGTGTTCGGCAGTAGCGAAATCAAGAATTTGCTGGGTCGCGCTCATGACAGCCACTCTGATAGCATCTCATGGATCGCGGTTGGATCATCGCCGTTTAGCGCCAGATCAATCGCCCGATCCGCCTCTTTCTCGTCTAGCCCGCCCCAGGCAATGAGCGCCCGCGCTTTGTCGATAATGCCCTCTTTCGGCAATGGTCGTTCGGGGTCACCTAGCGTGTCGGTCAGCTCCACACTTTCTCCGCCACATGTAACCCGTGCACCATAATGTTCGGGATAGCGGGCGGTTATATCGCTGGCTTCCGAAACCGTGACACGGGACCGAGCATCGGTCAGAGCTGCGATGGCATCGGGTTCAAAATCCACCAGTTGCGGCACACCGCGTTCGGCTACCACAGCCACAGCATGCTGAAGCGAAAATTTCGCATCGATGACGCTTTGCGGATCGGGGCGGTCACAAAAGCTGATAGCATCGGCATAGGTTTCGACATGGATATCTCCGTCAAGCGACCCCTGCTTGGCCTTGAGTTCCAACGCTGCATCAATAGCCGGATGGGCATGACGGCAGGCACCCCATGGCTTGAAGCTGACTTCATGAATCCGCCATTGATCTGGGAAGGTCATCGGTTTGGGTTTTTTGCAGGTGGCGGCGTATAGGCCCTGTGGGCCTTCGAGGATGAAGCGAGGACCAGTTAAGCCATGGGCTGCATAAAAACCGGCACTGCCCCCCGCAGCCATAGATCGCTCAATATGCCATTGCTTCGTATCAGATGTTTCATTTCGCATCTGCCATAAGCCACCGGTCGTCGAACCAGCCAAGCCCATAGCAGAAACCAGAGTTTTTTTATCGCCACCATATAAATCAGCTACTGCCGCAGCAGCGCCAAACTGCCCTGCGGTCGATGTATTATGATAATAAGCATAGTGTTTATCATCAAAAGTTGCACCGACTGCAATCACCGCCTCGTAGCCCCGAACGGCGGCATTCAGCACTTCCTCCATTAGATAGTCTTGCCCTACCATCAAAGTAGACCAGATGACCGGGCCGGGATGTAGGATCGAAGAACGGTGAATATCGTCCATCTCCAGGACATTGCCGAGCATTGCCACAAAAGTTGACACTTCATCGTCGATATTCTGGTTCAGTTTCAGAATGTCACTCTGCCGCGCACCGGCCACACAGCCCAACCAGTCGAGCAAATGCAGCCGCGCCCGTTGCCGGGTCGCCTCATCAACAGGGCGCATCAAATGAGTCGCCAATTTCTCGGTCAGGCTCTCTTGCGTCATAGCGGCACCCGTCCTAAGACGACCCCATGTCCGGGAGAGAAAAATTGGCCGCGAAAGCACCCGCTAAATCCAAAAGCTCGTCCAAGAAAAAACCGCGCTATCTGGAACTGGCCGACGAATTGCGTGAAGCGGTATTGCGCGGTGACTATCCTGATCCCGGTGATTTTCCGACCGAATCTGTCCTGTGCAAAAAATATGATGTCAGCCGCTTTACGGTCCGAGAAGCTTTGCGGAAACTCACCGCCGAGGGCCTGATTACGCGCAAGCGGGGTTCCGGCACGGTTGTTCAACCGGCGACGGCCCGCGCCGGTGCGCTGCATCAGCCGCTCAGCAATGTTGGTGAGATTTTGCAATATGCGCGCGATACCACCATTGCTTTTGAAAAGAAAAAAGCGGGCGCCATTCCCAAAGATGTTGTCGAGCAAATTGGCGCTAAGGCCGAAGGCGACTGGTTTGCCTTTCGCGGCAAGCGGATGAAGCCGGGACGCAAGCGGCCGATTGCGGTGACAGAGGCCTGGGTTCACCCCGAGCTGGCCGATGCGGTAGCGCAAATTGACGTCAATGCTACCACCTTGTTTGGGCAGATTGAAACACTCGGCGAAGTCAGTGTCGCCCGTGTGACGCAGGATATTCAGGCTATCAAGGGCACCAAAGACATTCTCTCGGAGCTTGGCCTGGAAAAGGGTGATCCGGTGCTGCGCATCCTGCGCTGCTATTTTGATGAAAGCGACCGGATGTTCGAAATTTCGGCGAGCTATCATCCCGGCGAACGCTTTGCCTATTCGATGCATATCGAGGTGGACTAAAGCCCGCATCATTGCGGTTCATCCAGGGTCGGTGCATCTTTCGCCTGCCAATCAGTTTCCGATGCAAAGCGGAAAGACGGCCCCATTTGATGGCTGCCATGCGCCTCGATCAGCAGGCCGCGTTCGCGCAAAAAATCCTGATCCAGTGCTTCGCGGAAATCCAAAACAGGGGAGAATGCGACGTCCTTGTCAGCAAACCACTCAACCCACTGATCGCGCGTTTTGGTCGCGAAAGTTTCCCGCAAGAACGCAACCAGTGGCGCTTGCCCGTCACCCGGCTCCGCTTCGGCAAGTGGCAGCAGGTCCAGCCGGTCCAGCGCGGTCAAAAGATTGCGCGCAAATTTGACTTCACGCGCGCCCAAGACGACATGCCGCTCATCTGCGGTCTTATAGACATTGTAAAATGCCGCGCCGCCCAATGACCGTTGCGATTGGGATTTTGGCGACTCGCCGCCAGCAATGGCAGACCCCGCAATATGGGCGCTCCAGGGCAGCATCGAGTCAAACATCGCGATGTCGATATAGTCGCCCTCGCCTGAACTATCGCGCCCGATCAACGCCATCAATACCGCCGATAATCCGTTGAGGCCCGCGGCCATATCCGCCGACGGTACGCCGGGCACGACGGGTGTGCCATCAGCACCATCATTGACCGACAGAAACCCTGACAAGGCCTGCACGGCCAAATCATGCGCCGGATGATGCGCCATTTCACCTTCCTGTCCAAAGGCGGAGATCGAGCAATAGATGATGCGCGGGAAACGCTCTGACACAGTGTCATAGTCAAAACCCAGCCTTTTCATCACGCCGGGCCGAAAGCCTTCGATCATCACGTCGGCATCGGCCAGCAACTCCCAAAGCTGCGCCCGCCCTTTGTCGGATTTCAGATCAAGCGCCATCGCCTGCTTGCCGCGATTGAGATTGCGGAACCAGACCGACTGGCCCGCCTCCATCGGTTCCATTTCCCGTGCAGGATCACCGGTCGGGGGTTCGACCTTGATCACCTCTGCGCCATGGTCAGCCATCATCATACTGAGCATCGGGCCCGGCAGAAAAAGCGAGAGGTCAACGACCTTGATGCCGGTTAGTTTGGCCATAAGCGTATCAGACTATCCCCTTTGCGCGCAGATCAGCAATCGCATCAGCATCATAGCCCGCCTCGGCCAGCACGGCATCACTATCCGCCCCAAGCAGGGGCCCTGCCCGGTTTGGCAATCGCTCGCCATTCAGCTTGATCGGGCTGGACAAGACATTCATGTCCGCACGGTCGGGATGGCTGACTGTGTCCCGCATGCCAATGGTCTTGAGCCATGGGCTATCCAGTGCCTGATCGAGGTCATAGACCGGCGCAACCGGCATCAGACCCTGAAGCAGGTCGAGCCAGTACGCGACCGGTTGCGGCGCGAATATCTCGCTCAAAACGTCCGACAGGGCTTCCCGATTGGTCAGACGATTGGCCGGCGTATCAAAGCGCGGATCTGTAGTTAGTTCCTCGTGACCAATACGTTCGCATAATATGGCCCAAAATTTTGGCAGCTGCGCCATGACAAACATCCAGCCATCGGCGGCCTTGAACATCTGGCTCGGCGTCGCGGACGGGTGCGCGCCAAAAGGCGCACGTCCTGTGACATCATCTTCATTCATATACCAGAGCGCCGGATAGCTGGTCTGGTGAACAGCGGCGGACAAGAGGTCGACATCGACATCACAGCCTTCGCCGGAACGCTGCGCATCCAGCAAGGCCGCAAGCAAACCAACGGCTGCCATTGTGCCGGTCATGAAATCAACCATCGACAGGCCAAAGCGCACCGGCGGCCCGTCAGGATCACCGGTCAGCGCACAAAAACCGGCCTCGGCCTGCATCAGATAATCATAGCCTGGCCATTTCGACCGCTCATTACCTCGTCCATAAGCCGAGATATGAGCGCAAACGATCGCCGGATTGACCGCTTTCAACGCATCATAGTTGAGACCGACCTTGTCCGGTACATCTCCGCGCAGATTATTCGCCACGACATGCGCGTCTTTGGCGAGTGTATGAAGCACCTGCTGTCCTTCTTCGGTGCGCAGATCGAGGGTCAGCGAGCGCTTGTTCAGGTTGAAGCTCTGAAAATAGAGACTTTCCTGTTCGCGCAGCCAATGCGGCCCGACATGGCGCGCTGTGTCACCGCCTTTAGGCGGTTCGATTTTGATAACATCCGCACCCATCTGCGCGAGGAACATCGTGCCATATGGGCCCGCCCCATATTGCTCAGCGGACAGGACACGAAAGCCCTTTAGCGGCTGCTTAACGCTCACGCAGGGTTCCTCTTGACCCATTGTTTGGAAATAATCATCCGCTGCATCTCGTTAGTCCCCTCACCAATACACATAAGCAAAGAATCGCGATAATAGCGCTCAATTTCATATTCCTTGGAATAGGCATAGCCGCCATGGACGCGCATGGATTCTTCCGAATTACGCACCGCAGCTTCGGAGGCGAAATATTTCGCCATGCCCGCTTCAAGATCACAACGCTCCCCTCGGTCATAAGCTTCCGCCGCATCGAGGGTCAGCAGGCGTGCTGCTCTTGCACGGGTCACCATTTCACCCAGTTTCAACTGGATCGCCTGATGTTCAGATATTGGCTTGCCCATGGTTTCGCGCAGCTGCGCATATTCGGTCGCCAGCCGGAGCGAACCCTCAGCCAGGCCAACGCCCCGCGCCGCGACGTTGATGCGGCCCAGTTCCAGACCGCCGGTGGCCTGAAAAAATCCTTGCCCTTCAACACCGCCAATCAGATTTTCTGCCGGGATCCGATAATTATCAAATACCAGTTCCGCGCTATCGATGCTGTTATAACCCAGTTTTTTGAATTTCTTGCCAACCGTAAAGCCCTCACCCTTCGGTGCGATCATCAGGCTCATACCCTTATAACGCGGGTCAGCCTTGGGGTTGGTTTTAACGAGCAGCGCGAAGCAGCTTCCGTTAATCCCGTTGGATATCCAGGTCTTGGTCCCGTTGATGACATATTCATCGCCGTCGCGGATCGCCGTGGTGCGGATCGCCTGCAAGTCCGTGCCAGCATTGGGCTCGGTCAAGGCCAGCCCGCCGCGAATTTCGCCGCTCGCAAATTTGGGCAGCCATTTGGCTTTCTGCTCTGCCGTACCAAAACGCTCAACCGCACAGGCCATGATCAGGTGAGAATTGAAAATTCCGGTAATCGCCATCCAGTGCGAAGCGATTTCGGCAACGATCTTCGCATAGCTGGTTGCCGGGAGGCCGAGGCCGCCATATTCCTCGCCGATGGTTGCGCCGAACAGGCCCATATCGGCCATTTCGCCAACCAATTGCTCCGGCCATTTATCCTCATGGTCATGTTCCATGACCACGGGCTTTACAGACCGGTCGATCCATTTCTGGATTGCATCCATGAAAGCCTGTTCTTCTTCCGGATCAATCATATGCTGTGCATTATCAATTGCCGTTGCCATTATTGTCGCTCCTGAGTGTCTTAAAACTGGGGTCCCCTCCCCCTTTTTTCTAGTCGTCTGCGCCGCCAAAGCCGCGCTTCCAGATCAGCATGGTGCGTTCAAATGTGCACACGACTTTATCGTCTTGGTTTTTGCCAATCGTCTTGATCGTCACAATGCCCTGTTCAGGACGAGACGAAGATTCGCGCTTTTCCAGCACTTCGCTCTCTGCATAAAGTGTATCGCCAGGAAATAGCGGATGGGTCAGGCGGATCTTGTCCCAACCAAGATTGGCCACCGCTTTCTGGCTGGTATCCGAAACGCTCATCCCGACCATCAACGCAACGGTAAGCGGAGAGCAGACCAGCGGCTTTTCAAATTCCGTTTTCTTGGCAAATTCATAGTCGAAATGCGCAGGATGCGTGTTCATCGTCAGCAAGGTGAAGTGCACATTGTCGGTATCGGTGATTGTCCGGCCGGGACGATGCTCGTAAATATGACCGACTTCAAAATCTTCAAAATAGCGTCCGAATGTTTCGCGGAAACGGCCCGGGCTGACTTCTATAACTCCATCACGCATATATTTGTCCTTGTTGATTAAACATTCTGTTCTTCTGTTTTATCCGGCTGCTGCCGCGATATGCCTGTATCGTTGCATAACCGGAGCCTCCAGCATACGCCCATTATGGCTAATCGCTTTGCCGCCTGCTGCATCAAATGCATTTATTGCGTCTATCGCTTCGGCCACTTCAGCCTCCGTCGGTTTCATCGCCTTGGCAATGGCAGCAATCTGTTTTGGATGGATTGCAGCCTTTGCATGAAAGCCCATTGCTTTTGCCCTGGCGGATTCTTCTTCCAGCCCGGCCTCATTTCCCATATCGATATAGGGAACATCAATCGCGGCGATCGCCGCCGAAGCGCAGCAGAGGATAAACGCACCGCGTGCTGCCAGAAGCGGCTCCCATTCCAGTTTCGTTCCAAGCTCCGCAGAAAAATCTCCGCCACCAAACATCATGCCAGTAACGCCAGCGCTGGCGGCAATCTCGTCGCCAGCACGCAAGCCTTTGACCGTTTCGATCAGCGGCACCAGACCATCAACCCGGTCGCCCAAGATACAATGGGCAATTTCAACCTCGGCAGCACTTTCCACCATCGGCAGGAAAAGCAGGGAGGGAAGATGATCAGCGGCCGATAGCGCAAGCAGATCGGCCAGACCCGACGCAGTCTTTATACCATTGATTCGCACCGCGGTTTTTGACCGGTCGAGCGTTTTCAGGCCATCCAAGACAGATTCGCGGGCGCTGTCTTTTTGATCTGCAGGGACCGAATCCTCAAGGTCGATACAAATCAGATCTGCACCGCTATTCGCTGCTTTTTCAAAGCGTTCGGGTCGATTGGCAGGCACAAAAAGGAAGTTGGTAAAACCGGTCATAGGGTCCATTATCATGTTCGATCAATATTACCTCTTCACAATTTGTCCGGACAAATATAAAGTCAACCAGAAAGTGAAATTAATTGCATGATCACTCGACATGATTTTTAGGGAGAAGCGTGAAATGAATCGATTTTTTAGGCAAACAGCTCTGGCGACGATGATGGCATCTTTTGCTTTGGCCAGCCCTTCTGCAGCGCGGATGCTTGACCCGGAAAAACCGGAAGATGCCTTGGAGATCATGAAGCGAACACAATGCGGGACCGCTGATGGCGTACCGGCTGTTTATCACTGGTCGGGAAAAGTCTATTCCCGCGTACAGGGTGAACCTGATCGGCATCTTTATAATGGCGAAGGCATGAATATCCGGCAATGTGTGCGGATTGAAGACCCCAAACGTGGTGTCGGTTACCGGCAGGTCAGCCGCGAAGTCATGTTCTATCTTGATCCCAAGACCAACGAGGTACTGCGCACATGGGATAATCCCTGGACGGGAGAGACCGTCAAGGTCATGCAAATCGCCAATGATCCGGTTAACAGCCGTCCCAACTACCCATATCGCGCCGATGGCACGCCTTACACGCTTCCCAATATCCGGCAGCAGGGCAACTGGATGTTCATGCCGATCGAAGTACCGCTCTTCTACCACAATGTTTTGGCGGGCAATTATCAGGATTATGTTGGCAATAAATATCACGCAATGGAGATTTTCGACTTCACGATGCTCGCAGACGAAATTCTCGATACCAAAAACCCAACCGCCTATCCGTCGATCAGCTGGGTCCGGATTTCAGACTGGATGCCATGGATGAAAATGCGCGGACGGCAAGGACAGATGGTCTTTAACGCAATGGGCGCGAAGCTGAAAAGCTATGATGAACTGCCGGATGTGATCAAGGATGAGATTGCCCTTAACTATCCAGAATATACCGCACCGCCTCCTGGCGATGATCCGCGCAAGAATGAAACGACCTGGACCGTGTTCAAGAAAATGATTGATGCGGAGCGGGCAGCCGAAGCGGACAAGAAATAACGCTTCGCGTCAGAGTTTCTCCCTGGGGGTCGGCCAATATGGTCGGCCTCTTTTTTTGCCCTAAAATGGCTTGATATTGCCGAGAAACGCCGTGGCGAGCAGCAACAGATAGACGATCCAGACCCAGATGCGAGTGGTGTCCATTGTCTTACGCAACGGAATTTCGGTTTCATCCGATGATCCTTCCGCAATCAGTTTGCCAAGCTGTGGGCCAACTGGCTTGAATGCAACATCGATCATGATGGCTGCAGCGAAAATCAGGCCGAACATGAGCGCCTTGGTCGCGAGCCATACCGGCATAAGCGGCTCGCCTTGCACCAACGAAAGAGTGCCCAGGCCAAGGTAAAAAGCGGTTAGGCCGATTTTCAGTACAAACTCGATTTTCCGATCCCGTGCAGCGCGCTCGGTCTGGTCATGGATATGCGCATCCCAGACCAGCCACAGCCAGACAGCCCCGACGACCCAGGAGAGTGCCACACCCCAGACCGGCACGTCCCACCAGCCCCCGGCATCGACCATCGTTATCGTAAGTGGCACCATCAAGGCCCAGGCGGTGCGCGGCGTCATGTCAAGATTGACGAGCAGTTGCAGCAGAATCAAACGCTGCGGCAGATCATATTTCTCCCGCTTGCGAAAATGCTGGCCGAGCATGAAGACGCCGACATCAGCACCGAGCCACAGGACAAACAGCAGGATGTGGACAAAGACCAGCAGCTGATAAAAGGAAAAGTTGAAAAGTTCTATCATCGCACCGGCCCCTGTCTGTTACCTGATCATCTCATGATCATATATGTCCGGACAAATTGCAATGCCCATCCGGAAATCCCAACAGATTGGTTAGTCCATGACCCGGTGTTCGTCGCACAGGGTTCGCTTGAACAATTGTCCGTCCTTGAACCAGTGCCACGTCCGCGCCCGGTAGTTGCCATCGTCGCCGAGGCAGATAATCTCATAGAAATTCGCACCAGGATCATCCTTGCGGTTCAGGTTGAGCAGGACGAGTCCAAAGTCAGTTTCCCATCCGCAACCATCGAAACTATCATTGTCCCACCACAACTTGCCATCGCGCAACACACCGTTGAGGGTCGATCGATATTCGCGGCCATCATCCCACCGGAACAGGTTTTTCTGGATATAGGCGTAGGGGCCGTCATGCGGAAAAATGCATTCGACGCGCGCCTTGTGCCGATCGACCAGTTGATTTTCCGTGTCGACATGACGGTAAATACCTGTCCAAACGCCTTCATGCTTCATCATACCTGGCATGAGATCGGTCAGTATCGCCTTGGTCTGCGCTGTCACGGTCATCCGCCCCTGTTGCTTAAGATTTTGCATTCGTTAGGCGACGTGATACTCGCCTGCTAACAACCATCATTGGCTTTTGCACAGCCATTGATTGTATCATATCTGGAGAGGAATATTGATGACCGAACCCGACTTGCGCCAACGCTTCATCAAGCCATCGATGGATCCGCAGAAATTGCAGCATTTTCTGTCCGTCTATGACACAGGCAGTTTTTCCCGCGCCGCCAGCAATAATGATGTCAGCCAGCAGGCCGTTTCCAAAAGCGTAGCGAAGCTGGAAGAGACACTCAGTGTGCGGCTGTTCGAACGGGGCGCGTTTGGCGCTGAACCCACACAGTTCGGCCATGCGCTGGCCCGCCGCGCCAAAGTCATTACCGCCGAAAGCCGGCTCGCAGCTGCAGAAATCAGTGCCATGCGCGGTGCGGATCGTGGCTATGTACGCATCGGCCTCGGCTGGTCATTCCTCACCCGCATTGCCCCGATGGTGATCAATCGTTTCAGTGAGAAACAGCCAGGCGTGACGCTGAGCATCACCTCAGGCGACACCAAAACGCTCTACGAGAAGCTGCTGCGCGGGGAGGTTGAATTTGTCGCCAGCGCCCCGCCCTCCGATCTCGAAATCGACAACGCCATCGACACGACGGAGATGTTTGAGGATCGAGATGTCATCATGATGCGGCGCGATCATCCGCTCGCATCAAAAACCGACATTACGCTGGAGGATCTGTCTTCACAGACATGGCTGGTATCCATGCAGCTCCAGATGCAATGGCAGCGTATCTGCAACGTGTTTCTTGCTGCCAGCCTATCCCCACCAGCCAAATATGTCGATATGGATTCGGTCATCCTCGCCAAATCAACCCTGTTGCAAAGCGACGCGGTCATGCTGCTCGCCAAGGAATTGTTCGCAACGGAAGAGGAACGCGCCCAATATCATATCATTGAGGGGACAGAGTTTCCGGTCGCCCGTACCGCCTATTTTGCGATTCGCCGTAATTCCTTGCTGCAGCCGGCAGCCCAGAGCCTGAAAAACGAACTGGTCGCCGCCTGCCGATCTATTGTCGGCATCAATCAGTTGCGCGGGATGACTGTGGCGGAAAAGCCATAGACCTCCGATAGTTCATTTGGTTGTAGATAACGCACTATTGGTTGTTAGCGCTAACCCTATCAAGAAGACTAGCCAAGACTCCTAAAATTTGTCTGGACAACTTGAATGCACATCAAGCATTCTGTTCATGTCCGGAACCAGGGAGACGAAAATGACAACGCGCAAAGCAATCTATCGAAATACTGCCATTTTTGGATTGACGCTAACAGCTTTGGCCGGCGCGCCCGCCCATGCAAATGACGGCGATCAATCAGATGCAGCTGAAACCAGCGATAACGTCATCATCGTGACCGCCCAGCGTCGTGAGCAAAGCATCCAGGATGTTCCGATCGCGATTTCCGCTTTTACCCCAAAGCAGCTCGATACTTTGGCGGTGAAGAAAACCATCGATCTCGTCGATACCCTTCCCAACCTTGTCGGCAGCAACAACACTTCGCTGGGAAGTGCCAATGTCTACTTCCTGCGCGGACAAGGTCAGGATGAATCCTTCCCGACGTTCGACCCCGCCGTAGGCACCTATGTCGACGAGATTTTCTATGCGCGCCAGAACGGCAATAATATCGCCCTGTTCGATATTGAGCGAACAGAAGTTCTTCGTGGCCCTCAGGGAACCCTGTTTGGCAAGAACACCACCGGCGGCGCTATCAATGTTGTGCTGCGCAAGCCCGGTGAAGAATTTGGCGGCTTTGCCGAGGCCAGCTATGGCCGGTTCGATGAAGTGACGTTGCGCGGTTCTGTTGATTTACCGCTATCAGAACGTGTCCGGTTTCTTGTCAGCGGATTCTATGTTGATGATAATGGCTGGCTGGAAAACACGGCCCTCGACCGCAATATCAATGACCGCAACGCTTATGGCGGCCGCATCGCCATTGACATCGACCTGACGGACGATCTCAACTGGTATGTCGTTGGCGACTATATTCGCGATAGCGGAACGAACATTACCGGCCGGGATGTCAATCTGGATACCGACGCTGCCACCGGGCCAATCAGAACATCTGGCAACTATGGTGATGTTGATCTGGTATCAACCTCCATCCTCCCCCTGGGGCTGGATGCCGTTTTCCCGGGCGCCGTGTCCAAGGCGGATTATGGCAGCCTGACCAAATCCTATAACACGTCATCCAATCTTACATATCAAATGGACAATGGATCCATTTCGTTGATCATGGGCTATCGCAAGGTTGAAAATGACTTTCTGGTAAATTTCCCATTACCGCAATTTGATGCGTTCATGCAGTTTCCATCACCTGCCAATCCGGCGCTGGACGATATTTTCATCATCGACAATATTGGCGATTTCAAACAATATTCGGCTGAACTCAAATATAACGGTTCGCTGTTTGACGATTTCCTCAACCTGACAGCTGGCTTGTTCTATTTGAAAGAAGAGAACCGCAGTGACTTTGCCGCCTATTTTGCCGGGCCGACACCATCACGCGATCGGATAATCAGCAATGATACGGAAAATATCGCTGGCTATATCCAAGGCGATTTCGCGCTCTCCGACCAGATTACCGCCACAGCCGGTGTGCGTTACACGGATGAGAAAAAGGACTTTCGCATTTCGGATAATCGCCCGATCGGTGATATTACAGACCTGACTACGGCAAACATGATTGCGCTCGGCATTCCCATCGACCAGCGCGAGAAAGTTTGGACACCGCGCTTTGCTCTGCAGTTTGAGCCCGATGATGATTTGATGTTCTACGCTTCTGCCACCCGTGGTTTCCGCTCCGGCGGCTGGAACGCTCGTGTCAATACGGCGTCCGGACTGCAACCCTTTGGATCGGAGAAAGTCTGGTCTTATGAAGCTGGCACAAGGCTGAATTTCGGTCGTGACTTCTCCATAGCTGCGACCGCCTTCTATCTCGAGGCCAAAGACCTGCAGGTCAACACGGCCATTGCCCAAGGCGTATTTGCCATCGGTAACGCGGGTAAGTTGCTCAATACCGGCCTTGAGGTGGAAGCGTTTATTAGTCCGGTTCGGAATCTGAATCTCTACGCGGCGCTGGGTATCATGGATGCCCGATATGAAGCCAGTGAGGCCGATATAGCCGCTTGTGTTCCGCCGAATGGAACCGTGTCGGTTTTTGATGTGAATTGCGAACTGATCGAACCTAAACGCAGTCCGGATGCTCAAGTAACGCTGGGCGGATCCTATGATATCGAAATCGGTGATGCGATGATCAGCCCGCGCGGCAGCATTCGTATGGTATCGGATCAGGAAGTATCAACCCGCGGCGTTGGCCCGGCAGATGGCTATGTTCTCGTAAACGCTGGCATCGACTTCAAGCCCTTTGGAGATCAGCTGAACCTCGCTGTCGAATGTTCCAACTGCTTCAACAACCGGTATCTGGTGGCCTCTTTCGGCAACCAGGACACCTATTTCAACCAGCCAGGACGTTGGACGATAAGAGCCACCTATAAATTTGGTGGCCGTGTCAACTAGGACGATCAAGACACAAGGAAGGAGGCGGGTCAGCAATGGCCCGCTTTCTTTTTGCGGCTTTTTCTGGCGTAAAGGACAAATCACGCTATACAAAATATGTCCGGACAAATTTTAGAATCGCCGAGGGTGCATGACTGACAACGAAACAAGCAGTAGCGAATTTGCCATGGGCTGGAAGGTCTTGCTTGCCGGCGTCCTCGGTGTCGCCTGTGGGGCATCGCCAATACCCTTCAACGTCATCGGCTTCACGGTCGAACCGCTAATTGAAGAATTTGGCTGGACCAGGACCCAGATACTCTTTCCGATAACGATTTTCGGCATTATCGCGTCTTTACTTGCGCCGTTTTTCGGATCGCTAGCGGATAAATATGGCGTTCGCAAAGTTGCTCTTTACTCGCTGCTAGCCTTTGGCCTGTCTTTCGCAGCTATTTCATTGACCCCGACGGCACAGGTCACATCGACCCTCTATATCTATTATGCCTTGTGGGTACTTGTCGGCTTGATCGGCATTGGTTCGACGCCGGTCAGCTGGAGCCGCGCAATCAATCTGTGGTTCTACAAAAATCGTGGACTTGCGCTGGGTATATTGCTGCTGGGCACCAGTCTTGCCGCTATCACCGTTCCCAAGCTCGCGGTTTGGGGCATCGAAAACTATGGCTGGCGGGCGATGTTTGCCATTGTCGCGGCCCTGCCCCTGTTTGTCGCTTTACCGCTCGGCTATTTCCTGTTCCGCGAACCGCGACCGGAAGAACGACCCAAGGCAATTTTGAGCGATAGTGGCAACCTGACCGGCGTCACATTGCGTGTAGCATTGAAAGACTATCGTTTCTGGCTGATCTGGTTGTCTATTGCGGTGATAGCCACGGCCTTTGGCGGCGCGTTCATCAATCTGCCGACAATGCTTGGTGACCGCGGTCTGGACGCCCAAACGGCAGCATCCGTGATGGGGGTTTTGGGCATCGGCATATTGTCGGGCCGGATCATTACCGGCGCCCTGCTCGATCGGTTCTGGCAGGGCTTTGTTGCCTTTCCGTTGCTCTGCTTGCCAGCCATCTCCTGCTACGTCCTGCTCGGCGACAGCATTACCTTTACGATGGCCGCTATTGCCGGCTTCCTCCTGGGCTTCGCGGCAGGCGCAGAAAGCGATCTGATCGCCTATCTCACCGGGCGCTATTTCGGCATGGCCAATTATGGTAAAATCTATGGCATGCTTTATATGCCCTTCGGTTTTTTCTCGGCCCTGTCACCGATCATCTACGCCAGCGTACGCGACAATATGGGTAGCTATGATCCGATCTTGAGCGTTGCGATTTTTGCCTTCGTAATTGGCGGCGGCCTACTGCTGTTCCTCGGCCGCTATCCGGAGAACTTCCCTGAAACTGATCCTTCCCCCACAGAAAAACTAGCCACGGAGCCAAGCTGATGGCCACGAAAGCCAATCCCACAGCCATAGAATTTATTGCCGATACAGGCGCCGAAGTCCTGACCGATTCAGAAACGCTCAACTTCTATGCCCATGATGTCTATCAACGCGGTGCGGATCTGCTGGCGGTGGTCCGGCCCAAAGACAAGAATGAACTGTCGGCAGCAATTGCTGCCACCACGGCTCAGAATATCCCGGTCGTCCCACGCGGCGGCGGGATGAGCTATACCGGCGGTTATACAACACAGAAGGCTGGCGCTGTATTATTCGACCTCGCTGCGATGGACCGGATACTGGAGATTAACGAGACCGATATGACGGTCACGGTCGAGGCGGGCTGCACCTGGGCGAAATTATATGAAACGCTTGCACCGAAAGGTTTACGCACGCCGTTCTGGGGAACCCTTTCCGGGCTGAAGGCATCGATTGGTGGCGGGATGAGCCAGAACTGCCTGTTCTGGGGTTCCGGTCGCTATGGCACCGCGGCACAAAGCTGTATCGCCATGGAAGTTGTGCTCGCGGATGGCACGATCCTGAAAACCGGTGCGGATTTCACTCGGCCTTATGGTCCCGACCTGACCGGGCTTTTCCTGGCCGACACCGGCGCACTTGGTATGAAAGCAACGATTACGCTGCGCTTGATCCCTGAAGCTGAGGCTCATGGCTATGCCAGCTTCACCTTCGAAAAGCACGAGGACATTCTCTCGGCGATGGGCGCCATCGAACGTTCCGGTGTTTCGACCGAATGTTTCGGCTTTGACCCCAGTCTGAACGCCATTCGCATGCAACGCGACAGCCTTGGCAGCGACGCCAAGGCATTAGGTCAGATGATGAAGAAACAGGGCAGTGTCTGGGGCGCGATCAAAGAAGGGGCAAAGGTTGTTGCCGCGGGCCGCGACTTTATGGACGAGGCGAAATTCTCGCTCCATGTACTGACCGAGGCGCGTATTCAGGCGGCGGCGGATGATGACCTGGAACGGGCACGAAAAATGGCTTTGGATAATGGTGCGACCGAGACCGAGAACACCATTCCCAAGATCATTCGCGCCAATCCGTTCGGGCCGCTCAACAGCATGCTCGGCCCGCAAGGCGAACGCTGGGCACCGGTTCACGGTTTGCTGCCGCATAGCCGGGCGGTTGCCTGTTACGATGCGATCCTGAGGTTGTTCGAAGATCATAGCGAAGAGATGGACCGGCACGGCATCTTCACCGGCATTCTGGTATCAGCAGTGAGCGGTTCCGGCGCGATTATCGAGCCTTGCCTCTACTGGCCGGATGCGTCGAACCCGGTCCATCAGGCAACTATAGAATCTTCACATTTCGCAAAGCTGCCGACATTGGAAAGCAACAGCGAAGCGTGGGAGCTGACCCAGAAACTGAAACAGGCGCTTGTCGACCTGTTCCATGATCAGGGCGCGGCGCATTTGCAGATCGGGAGAACCTATCGCTACCGCGACAGCCTTGACCCGGCCGCCGATGGCGTGCTGCAAGATTTGAAAAAAAACCGTTGATCCAAAGGGGCTTATGAATCCGGGTTCGCTCGGCCTATAGAACGAGATGGACTTTGACCGCAGACAGATGATGGCCGCGGCACTTTGCGCCACCGTCACAACACCTGTTTTAGCCTCGACCGGAAAATATGATAAAGATAGCATTATGACCGAAACGAAAAATTACGCCGCCGTCGCGATGCAACTGGCTGCCCGTTCGATTGAAAGGACGCCGGACAAGGCGTCTGCTCGCGCGCAAATGCTGGCGATGATCGGCGAGATAGAGACCAAGATTCGCTCGGCGACGATTTTCATTCAGCAATATGGCGGCAGTCCGGTCAAGCTGGCGGTGCTGCCCGAATATCTGCTGACCAGCTATCCGGGGCGCATTTCCATCCCCGATTTTGCCGACAAAGCTGCGCTGGAAGTGGATGGCCCGGAATATGAGGCGCTGGGTGCAATGGCGCAGCGTTTGAAAATGTTCATCGCCGGCAATGCCTATGAAGTGGATGCCAATTTTCCCGGCATCTATTTCCAGAGCAGTTTCGTCGTCGCACCGTCGGGAGACGTGGTGCTGCGTTATCGCAGACTCAATTCCATGTTCGCGCCGACGCCGCATGATGTCTGGACCAAATATCTTGATATCTATGGCCTCGATGGTGTGTTCCCGGTGGCGAGAACCGAGATCGGCAACCTCGCCGCAATCGCCTCGGAAGAGATACTCTATCCCGAAATAGCCCGCGCCCATGCGCTGCGTGGGGCGGAAGTTTTCGTACACAGTTCTTCGGAAATCGGCTCCCCGCTCGACACGCCCAAAGATATTGGCAAGCGGGCGCGGGCGCAGGAAAATATGGCCTATGTCGTCTCGGCCAATACGGCAGGCATAGAAAATACGACCCTGCCGCTGGCCTCCGCCGACGGCAACAGCATGGTGGTGGATTACAAGGGCCGGGTAATGGCCGAGTCGAACAGCGGTGAGACTTTCACTGCCTTTGCGGATATCGATTTGGGTGCACTAAGGGCCGCCCGCCGCAAGCCGGCAATGACAAATTTCCTGGCGCGCCAGCGCCTGGAGCTTTTTGCCGCCACTTATGGTAATTTGTCCGTACAAAAAGCCGATGGTTTGATCGAGGTCAATGAAGTGAAGACCCCGGACCGCGATTATTTCCTGCGCACTCAGGAAGAAACAATAGAGCGCATGATAAAGGAGGGCTTGATATGAGCAAAACAGTCCCGAACGACCAGAAACTGGACGTCGCACCACCCTATAACGCAGTGGCCCGGCATGGCGTATCTCCGCAGCCGTCCCACGACGAAATCGCGCGGTTTGATTTCCTCGCCAATTTCAACAAGTTCATGGCGAGCACGTTAAGCCCCGGCAACAAGCTGGCTTATGACAAGCGCGTCCTGCCGGCTTTTTTGAAAGAACATGGCCGGGAACCGCAGGATCGTTTCGAGATTCGCCATGCAATGAACAAGGACCCGTTCCACAAATTCTGGTCCGCGCTAAAACGCAACTCGATGGAGATGCGCCAGCAAAATGGTCGTGCCATTGTGCTACGCCAGATTGATGAGCTGAACGCCAAGGCCCGGCAATATAATGAGGGAGCCCAGGGTGTTAAAAGCACGCTGGAACTGAACCCGGAAATCGCAGTACCGCGCTATCAGTCGGCCGTGGACATTCATTGCATGCCGGGCAGCTATCATGGCGAAGAATTGCCCGGAGATGTATCGGCTGGAGCCAATTATGACTGCGGGATTTTTGCGACGACCGGGGGCGGTCTGGGCGCTCTGACCGACGGCGGTGGACAGGCGCTGGTCGATTGGATCAAGAAAGAGCGCCCTGGCTGGGAACCCCGCCGGGTGCTCGATATCGGCACCACCGTTGGCCACAATATCGTCCCGCTGGCGCTGGCTTTTCCAGATTGTGAATTTATCGCGATCGACACGGCGGCCCCAATTTTGCGCTATGCCCATGCCCGCGCGCAATCGCTCGGCGCGACCAATATCAAGTTTATTCAGGCCAATGCCGAAGATCTCTCCCGCTGGGATGACGGCATGTTTGACTGGGTCCAAACCACGATGTTCTTGCATGAAACCAGCGGCAAGGCTTTGCCCAAGATCATCGCCGAGGGCTACCGTGTCCTCGCCGACAATGGTTTGATGCTGCATCTCGAACAGCCAGAATATTCCGATGCCATGCCGTTGTTTGAGCAGTTTTTGCGCGACTGGGATGCGTTCAACAATAATGAACCTTTCTGGTCCTCCATGCATGCGCTGGATATGAAAGACGAAATGGTCAAAGCCGGCTTTGATCGCGATGAGCTGTTCGAAACCGGGGTCCGCGCCGTTGTTGATCGGGAGATTTTCCCCGAAGCACCAACTGGCGAGGACGAGGACCATGGCCGGGCCGCCTTCTGGCATGCTTATGGTGCCTGGAAAAATGCCGACCAGATGCAGGAGGCCGCAGAATGACCGAACAAGTTTTCGACTGGATGGCCGCGGCCAATAAAAAAGCCAAAGGCAAGCGCCCGGAATATTTTGACGATCCCGAGGACGAACGGATGCTGTCCATCCTGATGGCAGTTGTCGGCGAAGTGTCTGTACTGCGTGAACGTATGGATACGGTCGAACGCCTGCTCGACGCCAAGGGGACGATCAGCCGCGATGACATCGAAAGCTACACGCCCGACAAAGAGGCGGCCTATGAGCGCGGTGCGATGATCCGTGAATATATCTACCGGGTGATGCGCGGGCCGCATCAGATGGTCGAGGAATTGCAGCACGCCGAACCGCCTGTGGAAGAGGTCAGCAAGGAGCTGAAGGAAATCTAACAGCATCTCTTATCACGAGAATGAAAAAAGCCTGCCCAACAGCGATGTTGGACAGGCTTTTTCTGAGGAACTGGGTCGTCAGAACGGTTTGACCGCTCCCAGGAAACAGACGCCGGCAATTGTGATCCAATAGATATAAGCGGCAATTCTCGCTTGCCCGATTTCCCGTTCGAGCGCGGCCTCTTCCGCTGCATCGGGTCCTTCGGCGAGTTTGCGAAACCGCACCGTCCAGCGACGCATGACAACTCGCAGGAACAGGCCAATACATAGCGCAAAGGCATAAAGGCCGATTTTGGCCGGATACCAGTGATTGCCCTCACCCGAGATAACCGGGCCGGAGCCTTGAAAAGCCATGAAGGCGACAATGAACAAGACCGCGATAAGCGGATAGCGGAGCATCTCTTCAGTCTTGGTCACCTTGACACCGATATCGGTCTCGCGCTTGATGAAAGCAGTCCAGGTCATGGCCAGCCAGATCGCGAAAAATAGCCACATCCACCAGATGCCAGCGCCATCCAGAAAGGGCACAAAACCGTATAGCTTGCCCATATGCAGCCCTAGCGGAAGCAACAGGACAATGCCGGTGCGCGCCAATATGTCGATCCGATAGGCCGTTTCCATATGCCGCCGCCGCTCTTCCAGCGACAGGTTGCGGTTCGTAACATTATAGCTGGTCTGGAAAACACCCCATTCGCCGCCCAGCCAGTAAACCATCGCCAATATGTGAATCCAGCGCAATATGCTCAGTTCATTTGTTGTGAGAAATTCCATTACCAACGTTCTCCCAGACCGCGTAAATAGCTATCCGCAATTTGTCCGGACAAATTCCTCTTGGCAAGAGAAAAATGCACTGGCATGAAGAAAGACAAGGAGAATGGGATGAAACACCGCATTATCGAAGGCCGTCTGGAATATACGTCACGCAAACCGGAAATGGAGGGGCAAAACCGCGGGTTCGAAACCTTCATGTTTACCCATCATAGCGATGGCAAAGTGACCATGCGGGCGCATTGCGAAATTTACGAACCCGAACCCACGGTGATGCGCGATATCATCTACGCGATGGACGAGCATAAGCAACCGATGGACTGCCACGTCCGGCTGACGGTCGGTGATGAATTTATGGGTTCAGGCTGGATGCGGTTTGACGGCACCCATGTCGAAATGGAATCCTATGGCCCCTCGATCGGGCGGCTGTCGCAAAGGGTTGCTGCGGAATTGCCGCTCGACGGTTTCGGTACGCACCCCATTGTTTCCGACGGCTATATGCTGTCGACCAAGGACTGGGACAAGGAAACCAAGCGCCTGCTCAATTGCTATCTGCCCTCACCCGATCATCGCGGTGCAACGCCGCCGCAAATTGCACAGGTCAAGATCGGCGCTGTCTATATCGGTACAGAAGAAGTCACCGTGCCTGCCGGCACCTTCCAGTGCAAACATCTGCAATTTGTGGATGATGCCAGCATCGTGCCAGGTACCGGCGGCATGGCGGGCGAGCATCCCGCTTACGACGTGTGGATCACCGATGATGACGACGGCATTTTCGTGCAAGGCGGCGTTGGTGGCTATATGATGACCTGGTATGAGCTGGTGGAGCTCAAACGGTAATCATCACCTTGCCCATATGACTGCCGCTTTCAAGATGCGTGTAAGCCGCAGCTGCATCGTCAAAGTCGAAAACACTTTCGACCAACAGCTCGATCCCATTTTGCGCCACCACATCCAGCGCCCGTTGCAGCATCTCTCGATTGCCGGACGCGATGCCCTTGATTGCGATATTCTTGCCAATCAAAGCGCCCTGACTGGCGCTGGATTGATCTTGCGGTGTTCCGGAAAGCGCGCCTAGAGACCCGATGCGCGCATTGACGGCGCATGCCGCAACAGTCTCGCCCATTGCCGGGAAACCCAATGTATCAACAACCACATCGGCACCCCGGCCGCCTGTGGCTTCCAGCAAGGCAGCGCCCCAATCTGGCTGATCGCGATAGTTGATGCCGTAATCCGCGCCCATTTCCCTGGCGCGCGCAAGTTTTTCATCACTGGACGAGGTGATCGCGAAATCCATACCCATGGCCTTGGCCAGTTGTAGCGCGAATATGGACACACCCCCGGTTCCCTGAGCCAATACAAGATCGCCCGGTTTGGCCTCACCAAAAGCCATCATCGCGTGCCAGACCGTACTGCCAACAACCGAAAAAGTAGCAGCGCTATTGTCGCTCACATTTTCAGGCACGACGACGGCAGCATTGGCAGGAATTATGATTTTCTCGGCCAGCCAGCCATTGGCGGTAACACCAAGGTCTCTGGCAAAGACGGCAAAGCTATAGGCACCATCGAGCCAAGTGGCAAAATGCGGTGCCATCACGCGTGTACCCACGTCCAGTCCGGTGACATCAGCACCTACGGCTTCAATCACGCCAACGCCGTCAGACAGAGGCACGCGATCTTCGGGCAAATCCGTGCCATAGTCGCCGCGCAACACCATCAGATCGCGATAGTTGAGACCCGCCGCCGAAACCTTGACCACTATTTCATCAGGGCCTGGTTCCGGTTCGGGATGGTCAGTCAGCTGCAGTCCGCCAATGCCGATCCTGGATCCGATTTGCCATGCTTTCATATGTCGTCACTCCCTTGTTCGCGCAGCGGCGCAAAAATACGGTCGATAAATATTTTCAGCTTTGCTTCACGCTCCGCGTCAGAGGCTTGCAGGCCTTCGAGCGCCATCAGTCTTTCTTCCTGCACCCACATTTCCTGTGCCATATTCATCACGACAGCGACAAAGCGGTCCATGCCGGGATCATCGAAAAACTGTGGCTTGCCATCTGGCCCGTAAATATCTTTCGGCGTGTCATCCGGTTTGAAAACCGGACCGGGGCTATCGGTTTCAGAGCTCATCGCTTCGCCGCTCACCGTTTCCATGCTCCGAAACCGAACCACATGATGCCCTCGGCCAGTCGTCCGGTAGTTTCGCTGTCGACGGCATTGGCATTTTCGTCCGCAATTGCTTGCGCCACGGCTTCCTCGCCATAGATACCGATGCTGGGCACGACGAACTGGAAATAATCCTCTGTGCCAAAGCCCCCGGCCTTGCACAATTCCGGCGGGCTTTCGTCGCGATAGCCTTTGTAAAAGGGTTCGGAATTATACCAGCTGTCCCAGTCCAGATAAAAGCCGTCAAAGGCATTCATCTGGTCATTGGGCGGTAATTCCATATGGAGTAGCAAACCGCCGGGTTTCAGCACCCGATAGGCTTCTTTAAATGCCGCCGCGCGCGCTTTTTTTGACAGCTCATGCAGGAACATGGAGGAAAAGACGAGGTCGAAACTGGCGTCGGGATAGTCCAGCGCATCGGCGGACATTTGCGCGAAACTGACCTCCTGCCCCTGCATCTTAGCGCGCGCCGATGCATAGCGCAGGCCGCCAGCCGCCGCGTCAATCGCTTCTACCTTGGCTTCGGGATAAGTCTGTTTCCATGGCAGGGTATTGTGGCCGATGGTGCAGCCCGTATCGAGAATGCTCTGAGGCTGAAAGTCCGGGAACTTGCCTTTTACATAAGCGGCCATGGACAGGCCGATATCGTCGAGATTGGCCCCCATCAGCCCCATGGAAAATACCGCCAAGCCCTGATCATAGACCGCGCCGGCTTCGAGCGACTCTCCGCCGCGCGTATAGCTGCCGGGCATCAGGTGCACTTCAATCGCATCGACATTGCGCGGGATATCGAGATCGGGGTCGAGTTTTACAGAACCGGGCTGGTCCGCGACTTTGGCCGCTTCCGCTTCCATCCGCTCGAGAT
Organism: Parasphingorhabdus sp.; assembly: GCF_059726685.1. NCBI lineage: Bacteria > Pseudomonadati > Pseudomonadota > Alphaproteobacteria > Sphingomonadales > Sphingorhabdaceae > Parasphingorhabdus > Parasphingorhabdus sp. The sequence continues at coordinate 1,186,187 of NZ_AP041068.1, read as the reverse complement.
CACGCGCAACGACAGCGCCCGACGCCTGCCAGACCATTTTCTGCGCCTGCACCCGCATCGCCGAATAGATGTTGAAAGCCGGATCACCGCGCAGCGCCTGATGCGCTTCGTTGCTGGTTTCGGGAGCGCGGCCCGTCTCCCGGGCAAAGGCCGGAGCAGCACGCTTGTCATAGGCGGTGCGCATATCGCCGGCGAGATCATTGAGGATGAACGCCCGGATGCCCGATACAAAGCGTCCGCGCGCGGCCTCTCCCGCCGTCAGTTCCGGTTTCATTGGATGCTGCAATTCCACGCCCATCAGAAATTCTCCTCTGCAAAAGCCTCTATTCGCGCCGCGTCGCCCGATTGCCGGATCAGCACCTGCTTGCGGAAAAAGCGCATCAGTCCGCTGGCACCCATTCGCGATGCTCCGAGACCGGAATAGCCAAAGCTCGACTTTTCCGCTTCCCAGACCATCGATGTCAGCGAGCCGTCATTGATCGACACCGCTCCCGCCTCCAGACGGGTGGCAATCTGTTCCGCCTCTGTAACCGATCCGCCAACAACCGCAGCGGACAATCCGAAGATACTATCATTCGCCTGTGCAATCGCCTCTTCAATCTGATCATAGACCACGACCGGGATGACGGGTCCGAAATTTTCCTCGCGGATAATGTCTGAGTCTGGCGGGACATCGGTGAGTATCGTGGGCCTGAGATAGAGCCCGCCGCCGAGATTTTCGACTGTACCGCCAGTAAGCAGTTTCGCGCCCCTGCTGACCGCATCGTCAATCTGATTTTGGGCAGTTTCTGCTTGTTTTTCAAAGATAAACGGGCCGATATGGCCGTGGTTGATATCGGGATAGTTCAGCTCCACCGCCTCTGCCAGCGCCGTCAAACTGGCGAGGAACGGCTCGGCAATGTCCCGCGCCACATAGACCCGCTCGATCGACTGGCAGGCCTGCCCGGTATTGACGATACTGGCCCTCAGCGCCGTCGCCGCCGCGGTCTCCGGGTCTGCGCCCGCCAGCACGATCATCGGGTCCTTCCCGCCCAGTTCCAGACTAGCCGGAATAAAGGCTTTTGCTGCCGCTTCTCCGACCTTACGCCCGGTGGTAACCGATCCAGTGAAGCAAATATAATCCACGTGATCGACCATAGCTGAACCCGTCGCGCCATCACCTTCGACGATCGAAAGAATCGCTGCAAGTTCAGGGATTTCGCGTACTGTTTCCATCAAGGAATTGATGAATCGTGGCGTTACCTCCGACGGTTTTATCAGCACTGCTGATCCCGCCATCAGCGCCGGTATCGCGTCGATCAAAGCGAGTGTCATGGGGAAATTCCACGGGCTGATCACACCGACGAGTTGATAGGGAACCAAATGTGTCGAGGTAGTGATCGTCGGTACCGAAGTCGGCTGATCAGTCGATTGACCTTGGGAAATGAGCTGCGGCGCTATGGTCGCCCAGCGTCGTATTTGCCCCGGCACTCCTGCTGCCTCAATTTTTGAAATCCCGCCGCGTCCCGTATCGGCTGTAAGCGCCGGGATGATGGCACCGAGATCAGCTTCTATCGCATCGGCCCATTGTAGTAAGACTGCACCGCGCTCTTCCGGTGTTTTTGAGGCCCAGGCAACCTGAGCACTGCGCAGTCGCTTGGCTTCATCCACAACCGCGTTACGGCTTAAAGGAGCGATCTTGTAGTCCGCTTCGCCCGTGCGCGGATTGCGTATCTTCATTGCTGTGCCTTCCAGCTGTCGAGTATCACATCGCCTCTTGCAAACCTGACATCCTCGCGCTTGGCCAAATCCGCGATTAGCCCTTCAAAGCTGCCGATCCGATAGGGTAAACCCATGATATAGGGCGTCAAATGCATCGGGAGCATCCGACTGCCATGTTGGTCGGTTTCGGCCAGCAACCAGTCTGCAGCATCGCGCATCTGCTGAGCATAGCTGTCGACCGAGTGCTGCTGGACATTGATAATCTGGCGGTCCGAAAGTTCATGATTGAGCGGGATATTGGTAATCGGCCCTGCGTCTGTCTGAAACTTATAAGGCAATTCGTCATTGGCCCAGTCACACATATATTCAACGCCTGCTTCTACGAGGAGCTTTGCGGTATTGAAGCTCTGCGAACGCGCTATCGACAGCCATCCGCGCGGCCGCTTTCCGGTTGCTTTTTCCAGCGTTGACAGCGCCCCGTCGATCAGCGCTTTCTCATCCGCTTCATCCATACCGCTCGCAATTGTACCATTCATGTCCGTGCTATGCGCGATGATCTCATGACCTCCGGAGATGATATCCTCGATCAACTGCGGATAGCGTTCGGCTACTACGCCGTTAGTCGCTACTGAGACTTTTATTCCCACCTTTTCAAACGCGCCAAGCAACCGGTAAATCCCGATCCGGGTGCCATATTCACGCGCCGTGTAGTGGCGATAATCTGGGTAAGCGGTTTGCATATGGCCTGGCGCACGAAAAGGGTTATCCTTCGGCACCATCGGAAAATATTCGAGGCTGATTACCGGCCAGATAAGGAGTTTTTTGTCATCGGGCCATTGCACCGGTTTGCGATCAAACAAGCTGCCATAGGGATAATAGTCGTGGTCCATACCGCGACCACGCTTCGGATATTCGAGATAGCTTGGATCGAGGCTCATGATGCGCCTCCCATCTGTCTCCGGAAGACATCAACAATATCACCAGCCTTGGTAATCCATGCCCGGCCATCAGCGGCGATATGCTCGAGCACGGCCTCAAATGGTCCAATGCGGTGGGGTTGCCCAATCAGATAACTGTGCAACGGTATGCACATCACAGTTCCCGATTGCGCGCCTTCTTCCGCCAACCGGTCATATTGCCGGATCAGCGTATCGGCATATTCCCGCGGCGACATATTGTAGATGAAGAAGCCATAATGATCGTTGACCTCAAGGCTATAGGGAATTGCGGTCAACTGGCCGGACTTTACCTTCACATCCGTCGGCTGGTCATCATGATACAGGTCGCAGGTATAATCCATGCCATATTCCGCCAACAGATCGAGCGTGCGCGGCGTGTGGGTCAATGCCGGAGCCAGCCAGCCTCTGATCCTTTGGCCCGTCGCACGCTCCACAGTCGCGATCGAATCCTCGATAATCGCGCGTTCCTGCGCCTCGTCCATTCCATAGGAGTAGCGCGTGTTGTAAATCCCGTGGCTGAAAAACTCCCAGCCTCGCTGGCTGGCATCCTCCACCACTTCGGGAATATGGTCGCACAGCGCTACCGACAAGCTCACCGATCCCGGAAAGCCATGTTTCGTCATCATCTCCGCCATCCGCCAGTGCGACACTCGGTTTGCATGATCGCGATGGCTATAACCCACCACATCGGGATGCGGTTTTGCCCAGCTTTTACGATGAGGATTGACCGCCGGGTCCAGTTCATAAAATTCGAGATTGGGCGCGACCCAGACTGCGCAGGTTTTGTCCTCCGGCCATTCGATTTTCGAACGACCGCGATAGGGCAGATAGTCATATAATCCCGGATCGGGTTTTTGTACTTCAGACACTAGCGCGCCTCCAGCCAGTCAATCACGGCCTGTACCGGTTCGACATCTGCATATTTCAACTGCAAGTCAGTAAGGTTGGCAAAATGATAGCTTTCATGTTTATCGGCACAGGTTTCGATCGGCACGATTGTACGATATCCATGACTTAGGGCGTCTACCGCCGTGGCACGCACGCAACCGGATGTAGAGCCGCCGGTGACCACCACCGTATCGACTTTGTGCCATGTCAGATAGCTCGCCAGCGGCGTTTCGAAAAACGCGCTCGGCATACGTTTGGTATATTGCAGATCGTCGGCATTCACATCACAGAGCGGATCCAGCAAATGGCGCTCGCTGTCATATTTGATATTCTGCAGCGAATCTTCGGTATCTGTTCGTGTGCCCCAGACTCCGGCATCCCCGGCGTCACCCTTGTAAGCCACCCGGCTCCAGATGACCGGCATGTCTTTGGCCCGTGCGAGAGCCGAAATCTGATTAACATAGTCGATCTGCTTCGGATCAGTTTCGTAGGCAGTCTTGAACATGTCTGTTCGTGTATAGGCCTGCTGCACATCGACATTGACGATGGCAAGTTTTTCACCAAAGCCAAATTTCTTTCGAGCGGGATTGCCGATCACTTCTTCAAAAATCTCGCGCGCAGTACGGCCATCCTGGACCATTTTCGTGCCAATTAATGTCATTGGGTTTTTCTCTCCGGATTCGATAAAAAGACAATAATCTGCAAAAAAGACTTGTCGAGACAAATTTGTCCGGACAAATAAAGGTTCTTATGATCACACGACACTTTATCGATGTTTCAACCGGCAGCAACAGACGCCGCGTCCATTACCGCAAGGCGGGCAAAGGTCCGCCGTTGCTGATGGTGCATCAAAGCCCGCGCAGCTCCAAAGAATATGAAGCATTGATGGAAAAATGGTCAGAGCATTTCACGTGCATCGCGCCAGATACGCCGGGTTTTGGGCAGTCTGATCCACTGCCAGGCCATCCTGAAATCACCGAATATGCGGACGCGACTATCGAATTTCTTGATGCACTGGGTATCGAAAGATGCGCTGCCTATGGTTTTCATTCCGGCGGAATCATCTTGGTCACTGCGGTCAAACGCCATCCGACTCGAATCACCACATTGGCCGTTGGGGGCTATGCGATTTGGACGCCCGAAGAAATGGCGCTGTTCAGTGATCGCTATCTGCCTGAATTCCATCCATCCGATTATGGCGAACATCTAACATGGCTGTGGAGCCGTATCCTCGAACAAAGCTGGTTTTTCCCATGGTTTGCGACCGATGATACCCACCGACTTTCAGTTGCCAATGATGACCCGAAACGCGTTGATGCGATTGTTCGTGAGATGCTCGACGCCGGCAATGCCTATCAGGCGGGCTATGGCGCGGTGCTGCGCGCGCCTCGTGATATTCCAGCCATTGACGCAGACGTCCCACCCTGCCTGATCAGCGCTTATGATGGCGATCCGCTGCAAGAGCATATCGACCGGTTGGGTGATATGCCCGCCAGTTGGGCAGCACAAAAAGTGACGACGCCAGAGGAACATCAGGCGGTCAGCCTGTCCCATTTGCTGGCTACAGATACGGTGACAATCGACAACTTCCCTGATGCCGGTGATGAAGGTTTTGTGGAAATTCGAATAGATGATTTTCACGGCCTAATCCACTGGCGAGGCGATCGGGGCGCGGACAGACTTGCTCTTCATGCCCCCTCCTATGCCGCGACCGGCAATCAACCCGCGGGTCAGATCGCCATTGATCTACCAGGCCATGGCCTATCGGACAATTGGGCTGCCGCAGTCCCTGTCAGCTGGGCTGCGTGGCAGGGCGTTATAAATGCGATTGCTGATGCGCTCGACACTAAAACAATCCTATATCCTTCCCTGCCCAATGGTGAACCGGATCGACTCTATCCGGATTTGTCGCCCGACCGTTTTGGTAATTATCTCAATATGGCTTGGCAGATTGTTCGCGCCCGTCATATGTTTGCGCCTTGGTACATGGTCGATGCAGATCACGCCCTTGCTTTCGACGAAAAGCATCTCGAGCCAGAGAATCTGGCCACCGATCATCTCGCGCTGATGAACGGACATAGCGCTAGGCAATATCATATCGCTCTCCAATCAAGACAAAAGGAAGATTAATGGGAATCAGAGAAGACATGCCGCTTTTGGCCCGCCATGAAGGCGTTTGGGACGGCACCTACACCTATTTCAACGCGCAGAATGAGAAAATTGATGAGCATGCATCCCGCCTGCTGTGCCGATTCCCGGACCAAGGCGATGTGCCTTATCATCAGACCAACCACTATACATGGGCTGATGGGAAGACCGAGATACGCGAGTTTCCGGCCGAATATCGCGACAAACGCGTCTGGTGGGACAATGAGCTGATCAAGGGTTGGGCCGCCGAAGTACCGCTGGACGAATATAACCGCACCGTGATGTTATATTGGCAGCGGCAAGGTGATCCATCACTTTATCTTTATGAACAGATCCAGATTTCCGACGATGGCCAAAATCGTTGCCGGACGTGGCATTGGATTCGCAACGGTCTGTTGGAAACGCGGACGGCAATACAGGAGACTTTCGTGACAAAGGACTGGCGTTCTATTGATGTAGAAATGGGGGCCGTTTCTGCCTGAACCATCGACGCTCTTTGACAAGTTGTGGGATAGCCATGTGGTCGCCGCCTTGCCCGGCAATGCCGCACTTGTGGCGATCGACCGTGTCTTTCTGCACGAGCGCACCGGTGCGTCAGCGCTCAATTCATTGGCTGAGGCCGGACGCACCGTGGTCGATCCGGCACGCGTCTTTGCCGTCACAGACCATATTGTGGACACCCGGCGGGGCCGGACAGACCAAACCCTTATGCCTGGCGGGCAGGCTTTCATCACCGAAACTAGAGCTGCTGCCAAAGCCGCTGGCATAACCCTGTTTGATGTCAACGATCCCGATCAGGGGATTGTCCATGTGATATCGCCGGAACTGGGTATCGTGCTACCGGGATGTACCTTGGTGGCACCCGACAGTCATACCTGCACACAGGGCGCATTTGGCGCGTTAGCCTGGGGTATCGGATCGTCGGAAGCGGAACATGCGATGGCGACGGGAACATTGCGGTTGAACAAGCCAAAATCCATGCGGGTCTGTTTTTCCGGGTCGTTATCAAAAAGCGTCACGCCCAAGGACATGATCATGACATTGATCGCTAGCCATGGCGCGGCCGGTGGCAAAGGACACGCAGTGGAGTTTGCCGGAGACGCGGTTCGCGCGCTCGACATGGAAGGGCGGATGACCCTCTGCAACATGGCGACGGAATTTTCCGCCATGTCTGGGTTCATCGCTCCTGATCGGAAGACTTTCAAATATCTGACGGGTCGTCGCTATGTGCCAAAAGGAGCTGAATGGGACCAAGCCGTTGAAAGCTGGAAAAAGCTGATCAGCGATGTGGACGCTACTTTTGATGCAGAAATTAAAATAGATGCCAGCGCGATTACACCAACGGTCAGTTGGGGTACCAGTCCGGAACATAGTGTTGGTATTGGCGGTACCGTACCCGAAAATGCGGACGAGCGCCCGCTCGAATATATGGCGTTACAAAAAGGACAGAGCCTTAAAGGCACGCCAATAGATGCCGCTTTCATCGGCAGCTGTACTAATAGCCGTTTGTCCGACCTGCGCCGAGCCAGCGCCCTACTGAAGGGCAAGAGAATTGCTGACCATGTCCAAGCCATTTGTGTCCCCGGCTCCTCCCGCGTCAAACGCGAAGCTGAATCAGAAGGGATTGATGCAATTTTTCGCGAAGCCGGGTTTGAATGGCGGGAAAGTGGCTGTTCGATGTGCTTCTATGCAGGAGGTGAGAGTTTTCGATCAGGTGCACGGGTTATCTCTACCACCAACCGTAATTTTGAAAGCCGTCAGGGACCTGGCGTCAAAACCCATATTGCCAGTCCCGAAACGGTTGTCGCCAGTGCGCTGGCAGGTGCCATTGCTGATGTCCGGGAGCTGCTGTGATGGCTGAACCATTTTCCATCCTAACCTCCCGGCCCATGCCGTTGATCCGCGATAATGTCGACACCGACCAGATCATCCCCTCACGCGAGATGAAAAGCACCGGCAAGACCGGACTTGCTGACGGGCTATTCGCCGGATGGCGCTATACCGCGATCGGTGGCCGCGATCCTGATCCAAGTTTTGTACTCAATGATCCTGATTATGCCGATAGCCAGATCATCCTGGGCGGCGCGAATTTCGGTTGCGGGTCAAGCCGCGAGCATGCTGTTTGGGCATTGGCCGAATATGGTTTCCGGGCCGTAATTGCCCCGAGCTTCGCACCGATTTTTGCCGGTAACTGCGTTCGTAACGGTATCTTGCCAGCCGTTTTGGATGCTGATGCGATAGCCATCATCGAAGAAGCGAACTGTCCTGTTACCATCAACTTGGCCACACAGAAAATCACCATTGGCGAAGACCAGAACTGGTCTTTCCCGATTGATCAGGAAGCCAAAGCGATGTTGCTGGAGGGATTGGATGCTATCGACCTCAGTTTGAAAATGGCCGAAGACATTGCCGCATGGCAAACGGCCGACCGCGCAACGCGACCATGGATTTACCTAGGAGCCAAACAATGACAAAGTCTGTAACCATCAGCGAAGTGGGACCACGCGATGGCCTGCAAAGCATTGATGCCGTGATGCCGACCGAAGCCAAAAAGGCCTGGATCAAAGCGGAGGCCGAGGCGGGTGTCAGTGAGATTGAAGTAGGAAGCTTCGTACCACCATCCCTTCTACCGCAAATGGCGGATACCGCAGAAATTGTGACCTATGCGAAGACCCTGCCCAATCTGGATGTTGTCACGCTCATACCCAATCTGAAAGGCGCGGAGAGAGCCATAGCAGCAGGCGTCGACAAAATGTCGATCCCCTTTTCCATGTCCGAAACCCATAGCATCAAGAACGTGCGCAAAGATCATCCAGCAATGCTCGCCGAAATCAAAGCGATTGCCGATCTGGTCGCTGCGCAGCCCGAAGGACAGCGTCCCCATTTTGAAGTAGGTCTCTCTACTGCCTTTGGTTGCACCATCGAGGGGCCAGTCAGCGAAGACAAGGTAGCGCGCCTCGCAGAAGCCGCGATGGAGGCGGGCGTGGCCGAGGTCGGCCTGTCGGACACAACCGGCTATGCCAATCCGGCGCAGGTCACACGGATGGTACGCCAGATCAAGGGTGTGATTGGCAGCGACAAGCTCAATACGCTGCATCTCCACAATACTCGCGGACTTGGCTTGGCGAATGTCATGGCAGGATTAGAGGAAGGTATTACCACCTTTGATGCTTCGCTAGGAGGCTTGGGCGGCTGCCCCTTCGCACCGGGCGCCTCGGGCAACATCGTTACGGAAGACCTGGTTTTCATGCTGGAGGCCATGGGTATTGATACCGGCATTAATCTGGATAAGCTGCTGAAAGTAAGAGAAATTATTGCAGCGTCCCTGCCCGAAGAGCCACTTTATGGCTTTACTCCGGATGCGGGCCTTCCTCTGGGATTTGAAAGGGCTGCAGCATGAGCGCGCCAACACCTCTAGCGGGCCTGAAAGTTATCGAGTTCACCCATATGGTCATGGGACCTGCAGTGGGCGCCATTCTGGCCTCGTTGGGCGCGGAAGTGATCCGCGTCGAGCCGATTGGCGGCGATAGAACTCGCAATCTGGTAGGCTCCGGTTCTGGCTACTTCCCTATGTATAACCGCCATAAACAGAGTATCTCACTTAACCTGAAAGATCGTGAAGGGCTTGGTATAGCGCGCCAGCTTGTTGAAGGCGCAGATATATTGGTTGAAAACTACCGTCCCGGTGCAATGGATCGTTTGGGACTTGGCTATGAAGAGCTCGCCCAGTCCAACAAACGGTTGATCTACGCCTCGGAAAAAGGATTCCTTCCCGGACCCTATGAAAACCGAACGGCCCTCGATGAAGTGGCCCAGATGATGGGGGGACTTGCCTATATGACTGGTCCGCCCGGACAGCCATTGCGTGCTGGTTCCAGCGTGATCGATGTTACAGGCGGCATGTTCGGCGTGATTGCAATATTGGCAGCGGTTGAGGAAAGGCACCGCACCGGCAAAGGGCAAAAGGTCCAAAGCTCGCTCTTTGAAACCACCATATATCTGATCGGCCAGCATATGGCGCAAATGGCCGTGACCGGTAAAGCCGCCGACCCCATGCCTGCTCGCATCTCCGCCTGGGCTATTTATGATGTTTTCCAGACCAAGGACGAACCGATTTTCATTGGTGTGGTCACCGATGCCCTATGGGAGAAATTCTGCAAGCTGTTTGCGCTTGACGATCTGTGGGCAGATGAAAGCATCCGTGAGAATAACAACCGGGTTGCCGCACGCGACCGGATCATGCCGCAAATTCGGGAATTGATCGCTGGCTTTGGCCGAGATGAGTTGATCGCGAAGCTTGAAGGCACCGGCTTGCCCTTCGCCCCAATCGCACGCCCTGAGGACATGTTCGACGATCCGCATCTCAATACCAGTGGTGGTCTCGAACCCGTCACACTAGCCAATGGCCAGCAAACCAAGCTGCCATCGCTGCCGATTGAAATGGACGGGGCGCGGCCATCTGCATCCGCCAATCTTTCGACCATCGGTCAGCATAGCGATGCGATTCTGGAGGAACTCGGCTTGAGTCCGGAACAAATAAAAACTCTGCGGGAAGTCGGTGCCGTGGACTAGCGTAATCTCAGGCCAGTATTTGCCGGCCCAAAAGTAACAGTGGTCCCGCCCGAACAATCTCCCTTATCCTGTTCATCAACAAGGGAGAGTTATCGCCATGAACACAGATGTCCTGATCATCGGAGCCGGTGCAGCTGGACTGAGCGCTGCTCTGGCAGCGCATGAGGCCGGTTCAAGCGTCACAGTCATCGAAAAGCAGCCGAAACTGGGCGGCACCGCTGCAATATCGGGTGGCATTGTCTGGATACCGGGTAACCGGCAAATGCAGGTGCATGGTATCGAAGATAGCCGCGAAGACGCCCTCGCCTATTTCCGCTCTCTCGATCAGGGCGATATCGATGACACTGTATTGTCCGCCTTTGTCGAGGAAGGTCCACAAGCATTAGGCTTTCTCGAAAATCTGGATGCGGCGAGACTCAGCCTGCTGGAAGGCTATCCTGATTATTATCTCGACCGGCCAGGGGCCAAACCGGATGGCGGCCGCGCGCTCGATAATGATCTGTTCGACTTCTCCGCACTCGGCGATTGGGCCGACAAGGTCTTTGAACATGGTCCCGCTCCGCGCATGATGCTGCGGGAAACGCCTTTGGGTGGCGGTACCGGACAAGTTGATCCAGCCGAAATGGCCCGGCGCGAAAGCGAAGATCTACGCGGCTGGGGACAGGCTTTGATCGGGCGTCTGTTAAAGGCCTGCCTTGATCGCGGGATTGAACCCTTGCTGGATGTTGATGGCCACCGCTTGATTGTCGAAAATGGCCGCGTAGCCGGGGCCAAGGTCCGCCGCGACGACGCCGATTTGACCATCAACGCATCACAAGGTGTAATACTGGCAACCGGCGGTTTTGAATGGAATGAAGAGCTGAAACAGGCCTTTTTGCGCGGCCCGCTGGATGCACCCGCCTCGCCGCCGGGCAACCAGGGCGATGGTCTGAAAATGGCCATGGCCGCCGGGGCAAGCCTTGGCAATATGACCAGTGCCTGGTGGGTACCGACCCTTTCAATCCCCGAAGTAAAATGGGAGGGCGGCGAGCAGCGCTCCATGCCGGTACTGATCGAAAGAACGCTTCCGCACACTATATTGGTCAACAGTGCCGGGAAGCGCTTTTGCAACGAAGCCAATAATTATTCTGCACTGGCTGGGGCTTTTCACCAATTTGATCCGGCGACCTATTCATATCCAAATTTGCCCGCTTATCTGATTTTCGATTCGCAATATATGTCCCGCTACCCGCTGGCTTCGGTCATGCCTGGGGATGCAGTGCCAGACTGGATAACCAGTGCAGATGATCTGGGAAGTCTTGGCGATGCAATAGATATTGATGGCGAGCGGCTGGAAGAAACGGTCGCCCATTTCAACGCTTATGCAATCAAGGGGCATGATCCAGATTTCGGCCGCGGCGAGAGCGCATATGACCGCTTCTACGGTGACCGTTCACGAGAAGGCGCATCGGCGACATTAGGACCAATCACCAATGGCCCATTTTATGCGGTGGAAATCCACATGGGAACACTCGGCACCAATGGCGGCGCGAAAACCGATGGTTCAGCGCAGGTGCTTGACCATCAAGGAGAGCCGATTCCAGGCCTGTTCGCGGCAGGCAATGTTATCAGCTGTCCAACCGGCGGGGTCTATGCGGGTGCAGGCGGAACACTCGGCCCTGCCTTGACCTTCGGATATATCGCTGGCCGGTCTGCCGCGCGGCGCATCAATAGCTAAAGAAAATCAACGAAATTTGAGAAGAGGATAGAACCATCAGAATATTGACCATCGGCGCAACCGGCGACCAAGGCCATCCTTTGCTAGAACGTTTGCTTGCGGCAGGCCTGCATCCGGTGGCAGCGCTGCGCAATACAGCTGCACTGGCCAATACGCCCTTTGCCAATGTCGAGACCGTAGAAGCCGATCTATATGACGAGCAATCCATGGTCGCGGCGGCGCAGGGCATGGATGCCATTGCCATGCACCTGCCCTTTGTATTTGATCTTGAAAAGGCAACCGAGCTCGGTCGTAATATTGCAGCCGCAGCCAAAGCCAGCAGCGTCCGGAAAATCGTGTTCAACACCAGCTGTTATGTGGCCGATGAAGATAACGGCAACCCTGCGCATGACGGTCGCCGGGCCATTGAAAAGGCAATTATCGATAGCGGTGTCAGCTATGCCATTTTCGAAACCAAGGTCTTCATGGACAATATGATCCGCAGCTGGAACAAACCCTCCATCGTCAACAGTTCGATATTTGCCTATCCTGCCAAACCGGATCTGAAAATATCATGGATCTGCCTTGATGATGTCGCTGCCTTCATGGTCGAGGCACTACAAAATGATGATATGCCGAGTGGACGTTATGCTGTTGGCGGACCGCAAGCTCTGGTTGGGGATGAGGTTGCTTCGATCCTCAGCGAGGCTGCCGGGAAACCCATCACATTCAAAAGCATGACACCAGATGAGTTCGCATCCGCGATGAGTTTGTTGGTCACCGGATCGGCGACTGTCGAACCCCAATCGATCTATAGCGGTATGGCAAGCTTCTACAGCTTCTATAATGAACAGCCGATATCACCGCTCATCGCAGATACAGCGGAAATGGCCAAATATTTTAAAACTCGGCCGACGCCACTTGCCGAATGGGCGGCGCGACAGGACTGGAGCGATCCAACCGATCCGGCTCTTGCGATCCGAATGGCGGGTGCCCGATAATCAGTAATTGCCAGAGATTAGAACTTATACCCGACCTCGACACCAAAGCGCCGGAGCTGACCCGGTGAGATAAATGATCCGCCAAATTCAATCGCCGGAATAACCTCGTTGAGATATTTGCGGTTAAGCAGATTGTCAGCAAAAGCGGTGACATTCCAGTTATCCCCTTCCAGACCAAAGCGCAGGTCGAGTACACCAAAGGCTTCCCGCTCGGTAATCGAATAGTCCGCATCACCAACAAAGGCTGGTAAAACCAGTTTGTTTGGCGAATTTGCATCTGCCGGTAACGGCAGCAAACCGCTGAACAAGGTCGGACTGGTATCATCCTGAACAGAGTGGAACCAGGTGGGTCCGGTAATCCGATAGTCTGCCCGCATCACCAGATCAAAATCATTGGCAATTGGCGCAACAACCTGCGTACCGATATTGATCGTGTAATCAGCCGTGTAAGGTGATTTATTCCCGACCGTGTTGGGCCGCGAAGCATTGGCCTTGATTTCGCTCTCGGTCACGTTGACCGCGCCAAAAATGTCCCAGCCTTCCACGATTTCGGCATTTGCGTTGAATTCCAAACCGTAAAGTTCAACTTCATCGATATTGGAAACCACCCGCAAAAGACCGAAACCGCCGACGAAAAACTCGAAAAACTGCATGTCATCGACATCAGTATAATAGCCGGCGAGATCGAAGGTGATCCGACCATTGGCAAGAGAACCTTTGAAACCAGCCTCGAAAGCACTGGATTTTTCCTTGCGGAAAATGTCGTTGATCAAGACATTGGTGCCAATAAACTGGTTGAAATTCTGATCCACAATCGCGGCAGAGCCTTGATTGTTGAAACCACCGGATTTGAAACCGATGCCCCAGTTGGCATAAAAATTAATGTCATCCGACAGACCATAGCGCAGCGACAATTTGGGCTGCAGTTGCTTGAAGGTCTCTGACTGATCGGGAATGGGGCCAAAGGCCTGACCAGGATTGATCGGCGTTCCGGTAATTGGATCCGTTGCCAACGGCACCTGACTTGATACCTCGCGGTCTTCGATGTCATAGCGCAGCGCCAGCCCGACATCGAAATTATCCGATACTTCATAGTCCAGCGAACCGAAGACCGCATAAACATTGGTATTGAAGTTATCGGCAAATAGTTGAGACGTCGGATTGCTACTGTCCGGTCCATTGAACAGTTCGCGGATTACGCCCTGACCCAGATCGGCACCGAGGCTAACCCCAACATCACGATCAATATTCAAAAAATAGCCACCAATCTGCCAGCCGAGCGGGCCATCATCATTGGACGCCAACCGAACTTCTGCACTGATATCGGTTTGTTCACGAATCTGGAACTGCGTGCCATCACAAGTCGTTGGGCTATAGGGGCCGAAGGTCGATCCATTGACCGGGTCAAAGATAAACGGCACCGGAACATTACCAACGAAACCCGGCTGGTTGACAGGAAAACCGGTCAATGCCGCTGTAGAACTGAAACAGTTATTAGAGGCATCCACCGAAGCTTGCGTGGCTCCCGGGAAAGTATAACGCGCAAAATCAGCAGACGTACCATCGGCCGTCAGAGCCTGATCGACATCGGCATAAAGCGCCCATGCGGTCAATGTCGCAAAGTCAAATTCATGGGTCAGCTTAACCGATGCTTCAAATGTTTGCTGTTCATTGGTTGGACGAATGTTCGAATAATAGTTAAACGGGTGATCGTTCACATCTTCAAAAAACGCCGGATTGGTCGCTGCGAAATTCGGCAAATGGAAGGCCGCGTTAAAGTTAATGGACGCGCCGGACAGATCCGCATAGCGAGCCTTTACGTCAACTTCGGTGTCGGGGCCCAGCTCAGCCACAAACCGTCCATCAATCGACCATGTCTCCTGGTCATCAACCACCTTTCGATTGTTCAAAAAGCTGTTTCTGTAGAAGCCATCTGTCGTGTTGTATGAACCCGATAAAACAAAACCGGCGGTATCGCCTACAGGAGCAGATATATAAGCTGATGCCTTGTATGTATTATCTTCGGCTGCACTTAACCTTACGCCGCCTTCCAGTTCATCGCCTGGTTTCAGTGTTTGAATAACAATTGCGCCAGCCGCAGCATTCCGGCCATAAAGCGCGCCTTGCGGGCCCTTCAAAATTTCAATCTGGCGTAATGTACCCTGATCCTGATTCAATTGGGCGGTGTTGGTTTTAAGGATGCCATCCACCACCAAAGCAACAGAGCTTTCCGCATCCCGCGCGCCGTTTATGCCGCGAATGTTGATCTGTGTATCGCCGGCTTCGGCCGTACCGCTAACGATAGTGACACCGGCGGTCAGCTGCACAAACTCGTCCGCCTGTTCTATACCAGTGCGTTCAAGCGTTTCGGCCGTAAAAACGGTAATCGATGCGGGTACTTCGGCAAGCAATTCGTCCTGTCGCCGCGCAGTGACGATAATAACATTGCCGCTATCTGCTTCACCAGCTTCCTGATCGCCGGTCGATTGAGCAATGGCCGGATTGAAACTTACGAGAGCAGCGACACCCGCCGATAGTGAAAGAGCTGTTTTGAAGCGACGCATTTTACTTTCCTTCCCTGAATGGAATGAGATGCAGGCCTTTTGGCCCGTCATTTTGACGTTAAACGAGGACATTCTCCCCGCTCATATAGACATAGACTTCCTGAAATTTTCCGTCGCGCATGCGCCAGAAATTTGTGTTGTTTAACAACGTGACATTACCGTCCGCGTCCGTCAGCTCGGCCACAAAACTGGCGGCGATCCGGCCATTGGCTTCGTCAACAGTGCAGGTAAAATCACGGTGAATAATGGTTTCATAGGCACCAAAAAAATCCTCAAACATACGTTTGATTTCCGCCTTGCCTGCATGACGCGTAAAGCTGGTCTGGACGCAGAATAGAGCCTCATCGTGGAAGCACGCCAGCGTAGCATCCATATCTTTCGCATCGACATTGCCAAAATAGGTTTTCGTCGCAAATTCGATTAGTTCTGCACGAGAAGGGCCAGGTTCATACTGCATCAGGCGTCTCCCTCTTTGAGCAGATTGTCGCCGCTCATATAAACGAAAACATGCTGGAACAGCCGGTCCTTGCAATAGAAGCGGTTGCAGTTCTCATAACGCAATTGTTCACCACCATTGGGCGTGATCAATACCGTGAATTGCGAACAGATCGTATTGGTATCGGGGTCAGCGGTATGAACAAAGTTGCCATGCCAAATGGACTCAAAATCCGTGAACAGCTTTTCAAACATAGCTCTAATGGCATCGCGACCTTCATGAATCGTATTGGATGTCGCTTCATGCAAAATCGCGTCTGGTGCAAAACAGCTAAGTACCTGTGTCATATTCTTGTTATCGACACCGTCAAAATAGCGCTTGGTCACGATATCGACGTAAAAGGGATAGGGCAGCGGCACTTGTCCTGCCATGCCGGGGGTCCAGTCAGCCATTAATACCATCCTTTTCTGATATCATCGTCTTTGGGCACTTCGGGCGCAGGAAACGCTTTTTTGCTGTGGGTGAGCCCAAGTTCGATCAACGTTTCCAAAAACTTGTAGGCGACCTGTCCGGGGTTCAGCACCGGGATCGGCATGTTGTCATCAAGATATTTTGCCGACTGGTGCATGGTTGTTGAACCGAGTACGATCACATCCGCACCATCCTCTTCCATTGCTGCCGTCGCTTCGGCCTTCAGTTTGTCGAAGATCACCTCTTCTTTGCCAGCAAGCAATTCGGTCACGTCGGGCCGCGTATCTATGGATCGCAGTGAAGCCACACGATCCCACCAGCCATATTCGTTCAACGTCTTCTCGTAGAGCGGGAACCACTCCGGCCACATAGTCAGCACGGTAAATTTCTTGCCCAACATCATTGCAGCCGCAAAAGCCGCCTCCCCGGGACCGACGACGGGTATGGAAAGACGAGATCGCAAGGCTCTCATGCCACTATCACTAACGGTATCAATCAGGACACCGGCATAACCTTCTTCTTCGGCTTTGATGCCAGCCTGAAACACAGTCCAGTCCATCAACATGGTATCATGATAGCTGTCACCCAAAGCTGCACCCCAAGGTACCGCCACAAATTCAGGTACAAATCCGTCGCGAACGAAATCAGCAGGCAATTGTTCCGCGCGGGCAGCAACACCGGCTTCATCCATTGGGATCGGAACGATGACTTTTATACGATATGTTTCAGGCATAGCGATTGACAATTCCCTCCCAGCAACCTCTATTGTATACAATTCATACCCGTCAAGGAGAAATTGGTTTCCACTATCAATCTTGTTTGGCCATCTTGTCCGCAAACAAATTTGAGGTAATGTGTTAGATATGAGCCGCGCATCTGAAACTGCTTATCAAAAAATACGCTCCTTCATCCTGCAGGGAGAGGCAGTGCCTGGTATGCAATTGACGGAGGAAAAGCTGTCTGAAATCTCGGGCGTCTCGCGAACGCCAGTAAGAGATGCCGTCCGCAGGCTAGAAAACGAGATGCTGGTTATCCGCAGCGCATCCAAACGCCTTTCGGTAGCGGATTGGTCCGAAGGCGAGGTCGACGAGATGTTCACCCTTCGGGCAATGCTGGAGGCGCATGCAGCAGCTCGTGCGGCACGGCGGATTGACGGCGATGCATTAAACGCGTTGCGCGGCATCAACGATGAACTCAAACGGGCAATTAAAAAGTCACCACCTGACGTAACGGCCTTTCTTGAAGCGAATCGGCGCTTTCATGATCTGATATTGGAATGCGCGCAATCACCGCGCCTGAGCAAGCTGATGCCGGCGTTGGTCGAACAGCCGGTGGTTCGGCGGACCGCCCAACAATATTCAAAAACACAGCTTCATCAGTCAGCTGTTGATCATGACGAGCTTATCGCTGCTTTTGCCGCCAAGGATGCAGACTGGGCAAAATCGGTTATGACGAGTCACATTCGCAGAGCGTTTCATTCATTTAGTGTTACCGCAACACCGAAATCTTGATGCTTCAAATGATACCACGTTCCCGAAGGTCGCTGATCTTGGCGCTGTCCATACCCAGCAATTCTCCATAAATCGCTTCGTTATGGGCCCCCAGATCAGGGCCGATCGTTTCGACGCCGCCAGGGGTATCGGACAATTTCGGCGCGACATTCTGCATAACGAAATTTTCATGCTGGGGATGATCCATTTTTACCAATGCATCCCGCGCTTTAAAATGCGGGTCCGCCAGCATTTCCGGCGCACGGAAGATATTACCCGCCGGAACGCCATTGACTTCGCACAGGTCCAACACTTCCTGACTGGTCAAAGTCCGTGTCCAGACGTTGATCAGGTCGTCCAGTTCAGTCTGGTTTTCACCTCTCGCAACATGGGTGGCATAACGAGGGTCATCGCCCAGTTCCGGTTGCTCCATCATCGCCGACATGCGTTTCCAGACGCTATCCTGATTGCCGCCGATCAGGACGCTTCCGTCTTTGGTCTCATACACGTTGGATGGCGCTATTTTCGGCAGAATAGAACCGGTTCTTTCACGAATATGACCCGCAACTGTATATTCCGCGACGGTCGATTCCATATTGGCCAAAACTGCTTCGTAAATTGCCGAATCAACGACTTGGCCTTTGCCAGTCACATGCCGATGGTGCAGCGCCATCATTGCGCCAAGACAGGCATAGGTTGCCGCCAGAGAATCACCGATCGACAAACCGGCGCGACTTGGCGGACGGTCGGGTTCGCCGGCAATATAGCGCATACCACCCATTGCCTCTCCGATAGAACCATAGCCTGCGCGCGAGGCATAAGGACCTGTCTGCCCATAGCCGGAGACGCGGATCATGATCAGCGTTTCGTTGATCGCGCTTAACTGATCATAGCCCAGGCCCCATTTTTCCATCGTGCCTGGGCGGAAATTTTCCAGCAGAAAGTCACTTTTCCCGACCAGTTTTTTTACAATCTCCTGACCTTCTTTTTCGCGCAGGTTAAGCGTGATCGACTTTTTATTTCGCCCGACAACCGAGAACCAAAGCGGTATCCCCTGCCCCCAGCTGCGCATTGCATCACCGACCTTTGGGGGTTCGATCTTGATTACTTCCGCGCCATGATCACCCATTAGCTGACCGCAAAATGGTCCAGCAATAAGCTGCCCCATTTCAATCAATCGTAGCCCGGCCAGTGCCCCTTGCGCCATTAAAAAACCTCCTGCATGATGCTTTTGCTATACAAAGCACAATATGGATTGTATACAATTTCTATGGCTCATGAAAACCCCATATCTGTCGATATCGTCGAAGTCGGTCCGCGTGACGGACTGCAGAACGAGCCGGATATCATATCGACCGCGGACAAGCTGGGGCTGATCAATCACATGATCGACGCCGGTATCCGCCGGATGGAGGTCGCGAGCTTCGTCCATCCCAAGCGTGTCCCGCAAATGGCAGACGCCGAGACCGTTATCGCTGGCCTTCCTGATCGTGACGACATGTCCTATATCGGCCTGTGCCTCAACAAGCGCGGCGTCTTGCGCGGACTTGCGACGAAAGAAGGCGGTAAGCGCGGAATTGATGAAGCCGGCTGTGTGATCGTCGCAAGCGATACTTTCGGTGAGAAGAACCAGGGCCAGACCA
Source organism: Parasphingorhabdus sp. (assembly GCF_059726685.1). Classification (NCBI taxonomy): domain Bacteria; kingdom Pseudomonadati; phylum Pseudomonadota; class Alphaproteobacteria; order Sphingomonadales; family Sphingorhabdaceae; genus Parasphingorhabdus; species Parasphingorhabdus sp. The sequence goes on along the minus strand of NZ_AP041068.1, from coordinate 1,166,618 downwards.
TTGAACAGGGCATAAGGGAGAATCGCGAGATGATCCGCTTTGCCAAGGGGGAAGGCTTAAAGGCGCAGGTTACGATCTCGGCCGCCTTTGGTTGCCCCTTTGAAGGCCATGTCCCGCCTGAGACCGTGCTGAATATCGCAAGTGAAATGGCCGAGGAAGAACCGCTCGAAATTGCGCTAGCCGACACAATCGGGGTCGGTGTGCCCGGACAGGTCGAGGATTTGTTCGGGCGTCTCAGCGAAATTTTATCCGACCATATCACGATGCGCGCGCACTTTCATGACACGCGCAATACTGGAATCGCAAATGCCTGGGCAGCGGTCCGGTCGGGTGTTTCTACGCTCGATGCCAGTCTTGGCGGTCTCGGTGGCTGCCCGTTCGCTCCTAACGCCACCGGCAACATAGCGACCGAGGACTTGATCAACCTGCTCGACCGTTCCGCGATCGGGCATGGCGTCGATTTAACGAAAGCCATCGCCACCAACCAGTGGTTTGAAACAATAATGAAACGGCCGTTGCCATCGCTTGTCGCAAGAGCCGAAGCCTGAATGCATAAATTACAAGAGAGAGAATGATATATGGGGTATCGACTAGGCGTTGATGTCGGGGGAACCTTTACCGATCTATTGCTGTTCAATGATGAAACCGGACAATTCTGGCGCACCAAAACACCGTCCACTCCCCACGATAGCTCCGAAGGTATCTTGAACGGCGTGAACGCCATTTGTACCGATGCCGACGTGCAAGCCAGCGAGATCGAATATTTTCTCCACGGGACAACTGTCGCCACCAATGCCGTTCTGGAAGGGAAAGGCGCAAAAGTCGGCCTTATAACCACCGAGGGCTATCGCGATATCATGCAGATTGCGCGGAGCTTTGTGCCCGGTGGTCTTGCTGCCTGGATTATCTGGCCAAAGCCGCAGCCGCTAGCGGCGCTGGAAGACACTGTGACCGTGAAAGAGCGCATGGATGCCGATGGTAACGAAGTCCGCCGGCTGGATGAAAGCAGCGTTTCCGAAGCCATCACACATCTGAAAAATCAGGGTGTGGAAGCCGTCACGGTGTCGCTAATGAACGCCTATACCAATGGCGCGCACGAAAGCCGGATTGGCGAGATGGTCGCGGCTGAAATGCCGGATGTCCCCTATTCGCTAAGCCATGAGGTGCTTCCTGAGATGCAGGAATATGAGCGGACCTTGACCACGGTTGCCAATGCAGCGGTGCGGCCCGTCGTGGGCCACTATGTCTCAAATCTGCGATCCAAGCTCGCTGACGCCGGAATGGCAGGACGCTTCTCGCTGTTACGCTCGGACGGCGGCCTAATGTCTTCACAGAAGGCGGAAGAGCATCCGGTCAACATTCTGATGTCCGGTCCCGCTGGCGGCGTTACTGGTGCTGTCTGGGTGGCAAAAAATGCAGGTCTGAAAAATATCCTGACGCTCGACGTTGGCGGCACCTCCACCGATGTGGCGCTCATCGAAAATCTGGAACCGAGGCGGGTGCGAACGACTGAAGTCGGCCATTTGTCGGTACGCGCTTCTTCGCTGGACGTGAAAACAGTCGGCGCTGGCGGCGGTTCGATTGCCTATGTGCCGGAACTAACCGGAGCTTTGCGCGTCGGTCCGCAATCGGCAGGTGCGGTGCCGGGGCCGGTCGCCTATGGCAAAGGCGGCGAAGAACCGACGGTTACAGACGCCAATGTTGTTCTTGGGTATTTGCCGGAAAACTTGCTCGGCGGCTCTTTCCAACTCGACCGCGAAGGTGCCAAGAAATCGGTTCAAAAAATCGCCGATGCACTGGGCATTGACCTAATGTCAGCTGCGCGCGGCATAATCGATATTGTAAACGAAAATATGTTCGGCGCACTTCGAATGATCTCGGTCCAACAAGGCTATGATCCTCGCCACTTCGCCCTCATGGGTTTCGGCGGAGCAGGACCACTGCACGTTAACGCGGTTGCCAAGCTGATGGGCAGCTGGCCAGCGGTATCGCCGGTATCTCCCGGTGTACTCTGTGCGCTCGGCGACGCAACCACGCGGATGCGTACAGAAACGGCGCGCTCTTTCTCTCGCCTTGCAACCACGACGAAAGCATCCGAGCTGATCGCGATCCTGAAGGAAATGGCCGATCAAACCCGCGCGGAATTACTATCTGATGGCGTTGCGGAGGCAGACATTACCAGCGAGTTTGAAGTTGATGTGCGCTATGCCGGACAGGCTTTTGAGGTGCCATTGACTATCACACCGGAAGTGCTGGATCACGATGGGATTAACGGCATTTTGGCCCGCTTTGACGAAGAGCATCACCGCCTCTTCACCTTTAACATGGATACACCGCATGAGATTGTGAACCTGCGCGCCGTGGCTCTGGGGCAATCACTCAATTTACCAGCCGCCGAGTTACCAAAGGGTAATGGCGACCCATCGGATGCCAAAATCCGCGATCATAAATTGTGGATGGATGGCGCAGAACAGGACGGGGCGATTTACGATCGTGCCAAACTCAAACAGGGTGATGTCATAACTGGGCCGGCGATCGTTGTGGAGATGGACTCGACGACTCTCATCGAAACAGGCTGTGTCGGTGAAGTGGATGCAGTCGGCAATATCCTTATCAATCTGGCGGAGGGACAATAAAATGCCTGCAACAATCATTGAAACCAATGACACGCCGTTTGAGAAAATCGACATAGATCCGGTTACACTCGACATTATCGAAAACGCCCTGCGTAATGCGCGCATTGAAATGGACGCGACACTGGTTCGCACGGCCATGTCTCCCGGCATCAGGGAACAGGGCGATGCTTTCCCGCTGATCGCAGACCACACCGGCAAGATGATCGTTGGCCAGTTCGGCAGCTTTATCGATGGCTTCCTGCGGCAATTTGACGGCACGCTGGAAGACGGTGACATGATATTCCTGTCCGATCCCTATAGCTGCGAGGGTGCGGTTAGCCACAATAACGACTGGCTGATTTTGCTGCCGATATTCAAGGATGGTCGGTTGATTGCCTATACCGCAATGTTTGGACACCAATCTGACATTGGCGGCAAGGTTGTCGGCTCCATGCCGATTGACGCCAAGTCCATCTTTGAAGAAGGCGTGCGTATTCCGCCGGTGAAAATCTGGAAAAAGGGCGAGTATAACGAGGATCTGATGAAGCTTGTCATGCACCAGACGCGCAAGCCGGATTGGTGTCAGGCGGATCTCAACGCGATTATCGCATCCTGCCGCGTAGCCGCCCGGCGCGTCATCGAAATGGCAGAACGATTTGGTGACGATGTCTACGTTTCTGCAACGCAAGAGTTGCTGGCGCGCAATCACAGGGCGATGAAAACCCTTATTGGCCAGGCAATTGGTGAAGAGCCGGTCAGTTTTGAAGACTATATTTGTGACGATGGCATTGGTGCCGGTCCTTACAAGATCAAATGCACGATGCGGCGGGAAGGCGACAAGGTCATCCTGGATTTTGAAGGGACAGACCCGCAAAGCGGGGCTTCGATCAACTTTTTCCTTAACGAAAATATGTTCAAGATGTTCTTCGGCATCTACATGATCATGGTTTTCGACCCGCAAATCCTGTTCAATGACGGTTTCTATGATCTGATTGATGTACGGATTCCTGAGGGGTCACTCCTTAAGCCGAAATTCCCCGCTGCATTATCGGGTCGCACCCATGCGCTTGGCCGGATTTTTGACATATTGGGCGGTTTATTGGGGCAGAAGACGCCGGAATTCCTCAATGCCGCTGGCTTCTCGTCTTCACCGCATCTATTCTATTCCGGCAATGACAAGAAAGGTGACTGGTTTCAGCTCTTTCAGATTGGTTTTGGCGGCATTCCGGGACGGCCGCTGGGTGATGGACCGGATGGGCATTCGCTATGGCCCGGCTTTACCAATGTGCCGAACGAGTTTCTGGAGCGCTATTTCCCGCTGCGGATTGAGCGCTACGAGACAGCACCGGATAGCGGCGGAGCGGGGCTGCATCGTGGCGGTAACGGTATCTACCTCACCTATCGCTTCCTCGCATCCGGCACGATCTCTATCCATGATGACCGCTGGTTCGTTCCGCCATGGGGCGTGAATGGCGGTGAGCCGGGCAAGCGTGCGCGGAAAATTCTGGAGAAAGAGGATGGCAGCAGCACCATCATCGGGAACAAAGTTGAGGAAGTCACCGTGGAAGAGGGTGATCAGTTGCACTTCATCACCTGGGGCGGCGGCGGATGGGGGAGCCCGCTGGAGCGCGATCCCGAGCTGGTAGCCCTGGAAATCCGCCAAGGACTGGTCACGGTTGATGGCGCGCGCGAATATGGCGTGGTCGTCGCGGATGACGGAAAAGTTGACACAGGCGCTACGGAAAGGTTGCGTGCCGATATGGCAAACCGGATCATCGAAACCGACAGCCCGTTTAACTTCGGACCGGATATCGAAACGCTGCGCACCAACTGTCTGGAGGAAACCGGCCTACCCGCGCCCGTGCAACCGGGACATGCCGCCGCATAGCCACCCATCCTTCTGCTAGTGGACTTCCCCCTTGCCGCCGATCATCACGGCGGCAAGGGAGAGCTTTGCACATGAGCATTTTGGACAATTTCAAACTGGAAGGTGACGTTGCGGTTGTCACCGGCGCTGGCAAGGGTATTGGCCGCGCCATCGCGCTGGGTCTGGCGGAAGCCGGCGCGGATGTGGCGCTGGCCGCCCGAACGGCAGGCGATCTGGAAGCCGTGGCGGAAGAGATCCGCGCGCTGGGTCGCAGGGCGATAACCGTCGCCACCGATGTCACCGACATGGCGGCGCTCGAACATCTGGCCGAACGGACCGTCGAAGAGCTGGGCAAACTGACAATCTGGGTCAGCAATGCCGGCGGATTGCCCGATGGTACGCCCCGCTATCTCACCAAAACACCAGAAGCCAACTGGGATGCACAGATTGACCTCAACCTCAAAAGCGTCTGGATGGGTGCTGTCGTCGCCGCCAAACATATGCAGGATGACGGCGGCGTGATCATCAATACCTCGTCCCGCGCGTCCTTTGGCGGACAGATTAAGAACGGACCTTATGGCGCATCCAAGGCGGCGGTGAACAGCCTGACCAGCACCCTGTCGCTCGAACTCGCCCCGAAAATCCGCGTCAATGCGGTAGCGCCCGGCCCGATCCCAACCGAGAATTTTGACGAATCCATGGGGGTAAAATCCGAAGAGGACCGCGAGAAATTGCTCAAGCATATTGGCATCCCGTTGCAGCGCTATGGCACCGAAGATGATATTGCCGCCGCCGTCATCTATATGGCCTCGCCTGCCGCCAGCTGGGTCACCGGCCAATGCCTGTTCGTGACCGGAGGTCGGTAGCAAAGGAAAGATTGCAGGGATCCGCCAAACTGGGCTAGCATCTATAAAACAATAGATTGCAGCGCGCTTGAACAATATATTTCCGATATTCCAGTTTCTGAAAGACAAGACCGAGACCGGTCTGGACTGCACCCTTGTGACGCTGACGGCGGTCACAGGCGCCTCCACCCGCAATCCCGGCGCGCATATGGCAGTCGCAGCGGATGGAAGTGCCGCGGGGTCCTTTTCCGGCGGTTGCATCGAAACGGCGGTGATCGCGGAAGCCATCGATTGCATCAGCGCAGGTGCACCACGCGAGGTCCGCTTTGGCGCGGGTTCGCCCTATCTCGACATTCGCCTTCCCTGTGGTGGCGGTATCGATTTGCTTTTTACGCCCTTGCCAGATGCGCAGGCCGCAACAGAACTACATAATGCAGTCGAGGAACGACAGCCCTTCACCATCAGCATGGACCGCGAAACAGGGGCGCTAAGCTGTACGCCAGCCGAACAGGGTCAAGCCGTTATCAGCGCAGGATCATGGGTCCATGTCAATCATGTCCCTCCCGCGAAAATCGTGATCCTCGGCCATGGCGCAGTGGTGGAGAATCTCGCCAGTCTCACGGCATCCTATGGACTCGACTGCGAAATATTGTCGCCTGATACCGACATAGTGGCACGTGTTACCGAACAGGGCGGTACCGTCAGTCTGCTAAAAACCCCGGCGGCGACTGACCATTATCAGGCCGACCCATGGACCGCCTGTGTCTTCTATTTTCACGACCATGACTGGGAAGCGGAGCTGATGAAACAGGCGCTGGAATCACCAGCCTTCTACATCGGCGCGATGGGCAGTTTCAAAACCCACGATACGCGCAAGGCATTGCTGAGCGACATCGGCGTCGGCGACGAGGACATCAAACGCATGAAAGCGCCCATTGGTATCATCCCGTCCACGCGTGATCCGGCAACGCTGGCGTTATCCACGCTGACGGAGATAATCGAAACCTATCACAGCAAGTTCAGCCGGACGCATGGGCATATAGCACTATAGCGACTGCCTCAAAGAGATTGGCCGTCATCCACGACCATATCCGAGCCCGTCACCGATCTCGACGCGTCTGATGAAAAATAGAGCATCATCGCATCAAGCGACGCCATGTCCTGCAAACGGCGGCGGTGGAAACCCGCGATCTGCGCCTTGCCTCCGTCAGTCTGATACCAATCGCCTTGTATTTCGGTGGCGATATAGCCGGGATGGATGGTGTTCACATTGACCCCCTGCCGCACCCATTCGCGCGCCATATTTCGCCCCAAATGGGTTACGCCGGCTTTTGTCGCGGCATAGGCGCTGTCGCCATTGGCGGTCAGTCGGGAGGTTATCGAACCGACAATGGTGACACGTCCGTTTTCCTTCTCACGGCTGCCGTTGGCGATCAGACGTTTGGCCCCTTCCCGGGCGGCCGCATAAACACCCATGAAATTTGTGTTCACCAGCCGCTGCACGTCAGCCAGCGGCAGTTCGGTGGTTCGTCCCGGTTCACTGAACCCGGCATTGGCGACAATCGAATCCACCGTGCCATATTCTGCTTCTGCTGCATCATAGGCGGCGATGACGGATGTCTCATCCGTGACATCGAGAGGCACCGCCAATGCATTGCCGCCGGCTGCCACAATTTTCTCTGCTACTTCGGCCGTGCGATCCGTACGGCGCGCGCCCAGCACAACATTGGCACCTGCCGCACCAAATAATTCTGCGAAATGGGCGCCCAGTCCGGATGATGCCCCGGCGATCAGCGCGGTCCGACCTGCGAGTGAGAAGGGAATGTCCATAATTATCCTCTGGATGATGCGTTATCACAATAGGCTCTAGACCATCGCCATTGGCTCGGCCAATATCGCTTTGCATAGGGGCAAAAGGAAGAGGATAGACATGATCAATGCATCTCTGGATTATAAAGATAAAATAGTGTCCGTCATTGGCGGCTCCAGCGGAATCGGCAATGCCACGGCACAGGCTTTCCGGGAATGCGGTGCGGAGGTTCATGTCACCGGCACCCGTGCCGGGACCGATGACTATTCCAAGGACGAAGGCTCTGATCTGGAAGGCCTGCATTATGCGCAGGTCGATGCGGCCGACGACGTCGCCATTGCCGCCTATCGGCAGACTTTCGATCGTCTGGATGTGCTCATCTGTTCGCAAGGCATGGTACTTTACAAGAGGCAGGAATTTGAACCGGACAATTTTGCCAAGGTGATCCAGGTCAATCTCAACAGCCTGATGACCTTTGCCGGACAATTTCATGACCTGCTCAAAAAGGCACAGGGATCGCTGATCATCATCAGCTCGACCGCCGCCTTTCACGCGACCGTTGGCAATCCTGCCTATAATGCCTCGAAAACCGGGGCGATGGGATTGACCCGGACACTGGGCAAGGCATGGGCCCCTGATGGCATTCGGGTAAACGGCATTGCACCAGGCCTGATCGCCACCAAGATGACGGCGGTGACAACGGAAAATCCCAAACGCCGGGAGGCAACAATCCGGAATATTCCCGTTGGCCGTATTGGTGATCCTGAGGATATGGCAGGACTATCATTGTTTCTGGCCTCTCCACTCGCCAGCTATGTTGTCGGACAAACGCTGATCGCAGACGGCGGACTGTTGTTATAATGGTTCGCGGCAAGACCATGATCGCTGGATCGATCCTTTTGGGGCTAGCCATCGCGGGACCGGCGCAAGCAGAGGAGCGTGAAGGCTATCGCTATGATCAATATAGCGCCTCAACCGATTGCGGGGATCGCAAACCGCTTACGGAAAAAGAGCAGATGGGTTTGTCGCGATCTGGCGATATATTCCGCATCCTGACGATGACCGGAACCCAAGCGGAGAAAAACGAAACAGCTCATTGGATGGTCTTGGTTGTCGATGATACACCGCTAAACAAGGCAATGGATTTCCCGCCGGAGCGTTGCGCCAGCGCTGCCGTGATCCAAATGTCTGATGGCAGGGAGTATCGCGGTCTGCTGGAGTTTAAAGACACATCAGGCGAGACGGAACATCGCAGCCGTGCCTACCGCGTGTTATTTGAGCCGGACAGCCCCATCCCCGAATTGCGCTATGATTATGGCGGCTATCGCATCGACGGACATCTCAGCTATCCGGAACATGGCGACAAGCCTCGCCCGTTCGCCGGATGGTGGATCATAGTAGAAAGGTGATCAAGCGGGTTTGGGCGGCGTATCTGGAACGGCTCTGGCGGCATAGAGATAAGCCAGTATCGCCAGGGTCAGGCTCAATATCGTAATCCCGATAACCGCATAGTTCAGCGAAAGCGTGCCATGGTCCGGTGCCAAATTGTCGCTGATCGCTCCGGCCACGGCGGGGCCGATGAAATAGCCGAGAAAAGTCGCGGACAGACTGGCTATCGAGGAGGCTGTACCCCGCTCGGTCGGTGATACGGATGACTGCATCATCGCTATAGCCGGTCCTTGCGTGGATGAATGTACGCCATAGCCAACGGCATAGAGGATGAGTGCCAGGATCAAGTTATCGGTCAGCAGGCAAAGGCACAGCAGTGGCAGCGCGACCAGCACGACAATAGCACAATACCACGCCCGCCATTTCGGATTTCTGAGGGCCAGCTTGTCCGTCACATAGCCGCCTATGATCATCCCGGGAACGCCGCCCGCAATCCAGACAATACCCAGATAGATACCCACCTGCGACACCGGAATCTCGAAATTGCGGATCAGGATGGGTGCCAGCCAGATGGCAAAAGCATAAGAAGCCGTGACCGCCAGGGCGTTAGCCAGAGCCACGCGCATGAAGATCCGGTTGCGCCAGAGTGAAGCCATGGTTGTGGCGAAGGGTTCCTGCGTCGTCGCTTTGGTCGTTTCCTCGCCGGCTTCGGAGAACTGGCTGCGGTCCGGCTCTCTGACCGTCAGATAGATCAGCACACCGAGCAGGACGCCCGGCAATCCGAGAATGATGAACGTCCAGCGCCAGCCATAGGCCTCTGCGAGCAGCCCGCCTGCGACAAAACCAACCACGGGACCGAGCACGGCACCGACCGAGAACACGCCCATTGCGCGTGACAATTCATGCGATTGGAAATAATTGGTCAGAATGGAAATGGCTGGGGGATTGCCACCGGCCTCTCCGACACCAACGCCCAGGCGGGCCAGGAACAGGGTCCAGAAACCCGTCGCAACACCGCATAGCGCAGTCATCAGGCTCCACAGACTTACCGCAACCGAGATCATTTTTTTGCGATTGGTCCGGTCCGCCAGACGGCCAGCCGGTATCCCCAATAATACATAGAAAAGAGTAAAGGCCGTTCCGGCCAGAAGACCGATTTGTGTGTCGGTCAGGACAAAGTCCGCTTTGATATCCTCGATCAGGATCGACATGACCATGCGATCGGTGATGTTGAACATATAGGTCAGCATCATCACAAACAGGATATAGTAGCGGTATATATTGCCCGTTGTTTTGCCCGGCATCGCGGCAGATTGCTGAACCATCCTTATCCCCTCCCTAGGGAAGAAGAGGGATAACGCGAAAAAGGGGGCGCAGCCAGAGCGGCAGCACCCCCTTTTGTGATAGGGTTATGGCGTTTGCCTTACTGTGCAGCGGTCAGTTTGACGTGCCGGCGCATGTGATGATCGACGCTGCCAAATTCGCTTTCGATGATCGACAACCGCTTGAAATAGCTGCCGACAGCCGTTTCATCGGTCACGCCCATACCGCCATGGGTCTGCACGGCCGACTGGCCGACAAAGCGGGCGGATTGCCCGATACGGACCTTGGCTGACGAGACCGCATGCTTGCGTGCCGCTTCGTCTTCATCCAGCTTGATTGTTGCCAGATAGGACATGGAAATCGACTGCTCATATTCCATGAACATATCGACCATGCGGTGCTGAAGCACCTGAAAGCTGCTGATCGGCACGCCGAACTGCTTGCGCTGTTTCGCATATTCCAGCGTCATCGCATGGGTTACCTGCATCGCACCGGTGGCTTCGGCGCAAACCGCCGCTGTCGCTTCATCGACAACCGTTTCAATCAGAGGCAGGCCATTGTCGAGCTCCCCGATCAGGGCATCACCCGGAACCGAAACATTCTCAAAATAGACTTCCGAAGCGCGGCGACCGTCAACGGTTGCATAATCGCGCAGACTGACGCCGTCAGCGTCCTTGGCAACGATGAATACCGACACACCACCTGCATCCGTCTGTCCGCCGGAGGTGCGCGCAGTAACCACCAAATGGCTCGCCCAAGGCGCGCCGATCACGACCGCTTTGTGGCCGTTGAGCGAGTAACCGTCGCCATCTTTCTTGGCTGTGGTCGTCAGGTTGGCCAGATCATAGCGGCCCTGCGGCTCGGCATAGGCAAAGGCGAAGACCTTTTCGCCGCCAATGATCGCGCTGAGATATTCTTCTTTCTGTGCCGCGGTTCCGGCATGTTTCAGGAAGCCGCCGGCACAGACCACGCTGGGAATGAATGGCTCGACCACCAGGCCTTTGCCAAATTCTTCCATGATCAGCATGGTTTCGACCGCACCGCCGCCAAAGCCGCCATCTTCTTCAGAGAAGGGCGCTGCCAGCATGCCCAGTTCGGCAAGCTGTGCCCAGAATTCCGGCCGCCAGCCAGATTCACTGGCGATCACGGCGCGGCGTGTATCCCAGTCATATTGTTCCCGAACCAGTCGTGAAATACCGTCACGAACCATATTCTGTTCGTCAGAAAAATTGAAATCCATAGTTTCGCTTTCTTATTATATTTGCGGGTTGGATCTAAAGTCCGAGGACCATTTTGGTGATGATGTTACGCTGAATCTCGTTCGACCCCCCGTAGATCGATGTCTTGCGCATGTTGAAATAGGTCGGTGCGGCGCTGTGCGCATAGTCCGGACCGATCGGGAAGTCGTTGGACCCATCCGCAGGGAAGCTACGGAAATCAGGCGTGCCATAATGGCCAACCGCTTCCAGCGTCAGTTCGGTCAGGCGCTGCTGAATTTCCGTACCCTTCACTTTCAACAAGGAACTTTCCGGGCCGGGACCTTTACCCGCCTGTTCACCGGCCAGCGTCCGTAGCTCGGTAATTTCCAAAGCTGCGAGATCAATTTCCAGCTGGCTGATCTTGGTGGCGAAACCCATGTCCTGAAGCAGTGGCTCACCATCAAGCATCTCATGCTGAGCAATTTCTTTCAGCTGCTCGACACCGCGCTTGGAACGGGCCACACCGGCAATACCAGAACGCTCATGCGCCAGCAGGAATTTCGCGTAGGTCCAGCCTTTATTCTCTTCGCCAATCAGGTTTTCCGCTGGCACGCGCACGTCGGTAAGCCACACTTCGTTGACCTCATAACCGCCATCGATCAGCTTGATCGGGCGGACTTCGATACCGGGCGTTTTCATGTCCACCAGAATGAAGCTGATACCTTGTTGCGGCTTGGGCGCATCGGGATCGGTGCGGCACAGGAAGAAACCCCAATCGGCATGCTGCGCCAATGTTGTCCATGTCTTCTGACCATTGATGATGTAATCATCGCCATCGCGCACCGCGGTTGTTTTCAGTGACGCAAGGTCTGAACCGGCGCCGGGCTCGGAATAGCCCTGACACCACCAGGTATTGCCGCTTTTAATGCCCGGCAGATGCTTGGCTTTCTGTTCTTCATTGCCAAATGTGTAGATAACCGGGCCAACCATGGCGACGCCGAAGGGCAGCGGCATAACCGCATTCACACGTGCATTTTCCTCTGACCAGATATAGCGCTGTGTCGGGGTCCAGCCGGTACCACCATATTGCTCAGGCCAAGCCGGAACGGACCAACCTTTTTCGCCGAGAATTTTGTGCCATGCGGTCATATCTTCAGGGCTCATATCGTCCTGAACCGCCGCACGTTCGATATTCTGAGGGTAATTATTCTCGATAAAGCTGCGCACTTCGTCGCGAAAAGCTTTTTCTTCTGCAGTGAACTCCAGGTTCATGACCGACTCTCCAATGATGAATTTGGCCGCAACATACGCCAAAAACCGCAGAAAACAAGCTGATCTAAAGACCGTAGCAGGTGACGCTACGGCAAGCGCGACTCTCATGGACATTCACTTTCAAGAATCGCCGAACCGGCTTAATCGACTCATTAAATATCAGCGGAATATTTATCCTTCCGGCGTTTTCCGAAACGCATCCCGCTTTCCAGTTTTGCTCTCAGCGCTGTGTAATATGCCTCCAGAAATATGCGTTCATCACCGGTGCCAGGCTCCCAACCAATTTTGGCGCAGATTGATTTCGTCACTGTTTCCAGTGCTTCGTCGGTTCCGGTTCTGAGTACACTTTCCAGCGTCTGCAGCTCGAACTCTCCATAGACAGACAGATCAGCGTCCGAAAATTCGTAACGTGCCGCCGCCTGCCCGGCGGCCGCGCCATTCGCATCGGCCGAAGGCGCCACAACGCCGCCCAGATTCCGCTTCACATTCTGGATTACCCAGGTTCCCGCAATCAGATCACCACAGCGCAGACGATCCTTGTTGAACAAGGGAAAGAGCAGAAACATCAAAACCCAGAGAAAGCCCGCCCACGCCGTAAAGTCACTCATCGTGCCCTCGGCCTCGCCAGATGTTATAAACACAAGCGGCAGAAACAGTTCGATATCCCGGATGATGTTACGCGCAATCACCGCCTCTGCGGTCAATCGCCCACCATCGCGCGCTGCAACCCGAATGCCGACGGCGCGCTTACCCCATGTAGCCGCACGTTCACCCAATTCGAAATAGAGGAAATAGGCGTTACGGAACAGAAACACGGCGATGATCCAAAGGACAAAGACCACGTTTAACGGGCCGCTTGTTTCCAGACTTACACCTGCACCAAAAGCTGCCTCGAAGCCCCACAAAACAAGCAATCCCAGCAGTGTCACACCGAGGATAAGGCCTAAGATGATAAGGATATCGAGCGTCAATGCGCCGGCGCGTGCACCGGCAGTGGCAACGGTTACATTAAGTGGAACGCCCTCCGGAGAAACCATCACCCGGTCCAGCTTGGGATTGGTTGATCGCCTGATCCAGGGATCGGTTGTTGTCGTGTTCATAGCCTGCTCTCCGTCCGGTTACGACCAAAGACAAAGAAATAGACCAGCCAGAATGTCAGCATTGCGCCGCCAACCGCATAACGCAGGGCGGTACTGTTGATCAGCTGACGCGCGAAACCTTCCAGCAAACCTGCGCAAATCAACATGATCACCACACCGGCCATTACCAGAGCTGCCCGCTTGCCCGCATCGCTCGCAGCCGTCAGATGGGATTTTGCACCGGGAAAAGCAATCGAGCGCCCGACATGAATACCGGCCGCTCCGGCCAGCAGGATCGCGAACAATTCGGTCGTGCCATGAATGGATAGCCAACCGACAAATTCCAGCGTCAAACCCCGCTGGGCGAACACCCACAACATCGCGCCCAAAAGGGCCATATTGTGAATCAGCAGCAAGATGCTCGGTATTCCAAAAGCAAAACCCAGCGCGAACGCGAGGATAGCGACCTGCGCGTTGTTACTGAACAAATAGGCCGCGAAAACGCCCAGGCCATCCTGTTTCTCGGCACCGAATAGCGTTCCGCGTAAAGCTTCTTCACTGGCACCCGGCACCCGGACTTCAGCAAAGTTCCCGGGGACGAGAGCATAATACCAGTCGCTATCGCCGGCGACGAGTGCATAGCCGATCAGGGTCCCGGCGATCATCACGAATAACGCGATCCAGATGTCCAGCTTGATCTCCCGGATAGCCTGGCTCCAACCGCCGCCGAAAAAGCCCTTTAGCCAGCGGCCGAAACTGGTCTGGGTGCCATAGACCATGAAATAGGACCGCAGCGCGAGGCCTTCGAGATAGTCGATCAGTCCGGCATCAAGAGAGCTTTCGCGAGCGATAGAAAGGCTCGACAACAATGTCCGGTAAAGCGTCGGGAGCGCAAGCACATCCTCATCACTCAACCGCCGGGTCTTGCCCTTTTCCATCTTGGTGACAATTTCTTCCAGCCGTATCCAGTCGGCTTCCCGTTCAAGACGAAAGCGGTCGCTTTTGAGGGCAGCGGATTCTATCGCCTGCTGTACGTCGGGATCGGTCGCCACGCTTGCCATCAAATCGCACCCCGCCGCTTGATTTTCAGGTAGCTGTTAATCAGGCGCGTTCCGATATTATCATGCGCACCTTCTACCACATCAATACCCATATGCTGAAGCCGGGTCACAACCAGCTTTTTCTGGTCGAGCAGACTCTGGGCGGTCACGCTGCGCGCTACATCCTCGGCATTTTCCGGTTTCTTCTCAATTAATTCCAACAATTCCTTGTCTTCCAGCACCACGAACAGCACCAGATGTTTGTCAATCAACCGTCCTGCAGCCTCCAGCATCAAATCCGCGCTGGTCGGGTCGGTAAAATCTGTAAAAATTATAATCAGCGAGCGCCGCTGCAAACGGCTGGAAAGTGCTGACAAGGCCAAGGTGTAATTGCTTTCCTGATGCCGGTAGTCAATCGTCGCGGCATCCTGCTGCATCCGGTAAAAATTACGGCTGCCAGACAGAAAAGGCGTCGACAATTCCGGCTTTGCTGCAAAGCTGAACAGGCTTGTTTTATCACCGGATTTCAAGGTGATATATGCTGTCAGCAAAGCCGCCGACACCGCGCGGTCGATACGCGGCAGGCCGTCAATCGGTTCACACATGGCCGATCCGCAATCCAGCGCAAAGACAATCTGGTTGTTGCGCTCCGTATCATATTCCTTGGCCAGCAATTTACTGTGCCGCGCCGATCCCTTCCAGTCGATACTCCGCCGATCCATACCCGGCTGATATTCGGTCAGGGCCTCAAACTCGCTACCCTCGCCGCGAAATTTGCGGGCCAACAGACCAAAAACGGAATCCCGCAGGAACATCTGTACGGTTGGACTGCGTACGGCTGAAATATTAGGCATGACCGCGATGGACTGATCACTTTGCTTGGAGGTCTGACGCCATGCCAGACCCAGAGGACCTTTCCAGCGCAACCAGAGCTTTCCGATATCCCCTGTTCCTCTGCGGTTCGGTATGGTCGTTGTCGCGCCGCGATAGGTCAACTCGCCCGGTTCAGAACGATCAAGCGTAAATTCCATACGGCCGGTATCAGAAAGCCGGTCATCCACACCCAGATTGCCACTCACTTGCCGAGGGGTCATCAAACCGGCAAACTCAGCTTGCAGATCGAGCTCCAGCGGTGCGCCTATTTCGGTGCTATTGGGAACGGCAAGCCGGACATTGCCAGCCTTTGCAGCCATCAGGCCATCGACGACAAGCAGCAAGACCAACATAGCCGCCCAAGCTATGCCAATCGCCCAGAGGTTCGGCATCAGCGCAGCAAGCAACGCCGCAACCGGCGCGCCAATAGCGATCAGGAAAACAGCCCGGGCGGTGGGGTAGATCAACGCGGCGCTTCCGTGCGTTCTACCAAGGCTTCGATAATTGTGTCGACAAGGCGGCCTTCAATTTCCGCAGCGGGAGACAACAGAGTGCGATGCCGCAAGACAGATGGAGCAAGCGCTTTCACATCATCCGGCACGACATAGTCGCGGCCCGAAATCGCCGCCCTTGCTCGCGCCGCGGTCGCAAGCATAATCGCAGCCCTTGGACTGGCGCCGTTTTCCAGATCAGCGGTTTCACGGGTCGCACGAACCAGCCGGACGATATAGTCGGTGACGTCTTCAACCAGTTTGACCGATTTCACGACTTCTGCAGCCGCGATCAGGGTTTTCTCATCCACCTGGGCGCTGATCCCAAAATCCTTGGGCCCCGGTGCGCCAATACGCTCGCCATATTGGGAGACGATTTTCTTTTCCTCTTCGGCATCGGGATATTCGATCAGCAGCTTAAACAGAAACCGGTCGAGCTGTGCTTCAGGCAGCGGATAGACGCCTTGCTGCTCAATCGGATTTTGTGTGGCTACCACCATGAATTGCGAGGACAGATCATGGGTCTCTCCGTCAATTGTAACGGCACGCTCCTGCATTGCCTCCAGCATCGCCGCCTGGGTTTTTGGCGGTGTCCGGTTGATTTCATCGGCCAGCAGCAAGTCACAGAAAATCGGTCCACGCGTGAGGGTGAATGTGCTCGTCTGGAAATTGAACAGGTTGGAGCCGACAATGTCGCCGGGCATCAGGTCGGGGGTAAACTGGATACGGCCGAAATCCAGACTGAGAGTCGCTGAAAAACATTGTGCAAGGAACGTTTTGGCTGTTCCTGGAGGTCCTTCAAGGAGAACGTGGCCGGAGGAGAAAAGCGCGATCAACAGATGATCGACAATCTCTTCCTGACCGATAATCGCCTTGGCCACTTCCGCGCGGATATTGTCCGCCAGCGTCTTCAATTCCCCGATGTTCATCCGATGAGTTCCTTTTTCCAATTATAGAGCGCCGCAGCGTGATCGGCGGTTTCGCGAGAGTTTTGAGATTGATTGAGATTGTTCAGCAAGGCCGTGAACCTGTAGCCATCAACTTCGCCCAGCATGTCGAGTTTACGATTCTGTTCCTCGCGATCTGCGCTTGAAGACAGACCCAAGGCGCGAATGGCCTCGTCACGGATCATTTCTCCATAAGGGTCGGCAACCATATGCTCGCGGCGCATCCGGTGAATGAAGCCAGCACTGTTATTGACCAGTGCGGTCTTGCCAAAATCGATACTGCGACGCTCCCGCACCGGTGGGCCAAAGCGGTTGAACGCCATCCAGGCAGCGGCCAGGGCTGCGATGATCAGACAGATTGTCGCTGACAAAAACGGTGGCTTGAACGCCAGCGTCAACAGATTGTCGGATGACCCAAGGCCGTTGAGGGTCAGGTCAAATATGATCGGGCCATCTGTCTGCGCTTGAAGCGCGGTGACAAGATCATAGGCATGACGCGCAATCTTTTCATTACCCATGCCGGTGTTGTTCATCAAATCCGCATCCGCCACTATGACGACCGGATAATAGGCTGAATCTATCTCGTCGTCCGCGGTCAAGACTGAAGGATCAAGACCTTCCAGATTGTCATAAATGCCGCCATCATCGACATAGCCGATCAAAGACTCGCCATTTTCCGGATCTTCGACAATGTTTCTGAGATAGTCGCCGATCATGGTGTTATGAATTTCAGGCAAAGGAATTGGGTCGCCAACAGCACTATTGGCGATTTCGGACGGGTTGAAATCGGATTGCGTCGATTGCCGTTCGCTCGCAATCACGGCTTTGCTTTTGCCCTTATTGGCTTTTTGATCTTCTTCGGGGCGAATTGTCTGAAGCTCGACATCAACAATGTCGCTTAGCATGCGAACGCCGGATTCACCGGGCACCGTACCCAAACGCGTAGCCCAGCCTTTTTTTGACTCCATGCCGACCAGATTTGTCGTTGCCACTTGCCATTTGGGAAGAATGATCATTGTCGGCCCGGCATAAGCGCGCTCTTGGACGATTTCGGCGATCTTTTCCGCCTCGGCATAGGCATTGGGCGTCAATATGAGCAGCCCGGGTTCGTCAATGGCGGCAGCAGAACGGGACAGCTTTACCTCGCGGCCGGTCTTTTCCAGTAGGTTCGCCAGAGCCTTGTAGCCAACCAGACTATTTGATGCGCCATGCGCCTGACCGTTTCTGCCCGAAGACAGGTTGTCGCCCGCACCCAGGCCATAAAGCAGCGCAACAAAAGCAGCGAAGCCGATAGCGAACATGATCATGATGGTCGTGCGCTTGAACGGATTGGCCTGAACACTCATAATGACACACTCATGAGGGCTCGCTCATTTCACAACCGCTTTCGTTTTGCGCCAGCTGTCAGCTAGCGCAAATTCGCCATAGGCATTGCGAGAAGCAGTCCAGCCTTCTTCTCCAATCGGGGTCGCGGCAAAAATCCCGCGCTCAACATGGCCTGCAATAATCGAGAACATCGCCCGCGCCGTTTCTGGCAGGCTGTCAAATCGCTCAATCTCGCGGGATGTGTTGGACGGTCGAAGCAGATCGGGACGACGCTTCTCAATGTCCTCAATGCTGCGAAACAGCAGCAGATGGGCCGCCTCGTCAAATTGCCCCTTGTCTGCCAGGACATCCGCTTCTTCGAGCAAACGCCTCGCCTCTGTTTGATCCGGCCTCCATTCTTCTTCCGCTTTGGGCTTGCGGTTACGCCAGTCCTGCCAATAAGGCGACAATATTACCCAGAGTAAAGTCAGGACACCGGCCGCGAGCAGCACGATTAATATGATCCGCAAGGTTGGCCATGCCGCCACCAGACCCTCTGCAGCCGGGGCCAGAGCATCGCTCAACCATTCCAGAAAATCGGTCCACCATTCGGGAGGCGGCTCCGGTGGTTCAGGCGTGATATTGTTAAATTGAATCTCTTCATCACCGCGCACGTCTTTCCACGCGGCATCGAAAGAAGCGTTCTCGTTATCACCCTGTACTACTGCGTTTCGTGCCACTTTCCCGATGTTGCAGAATCTGACAGCAGGAGCAAGGGCGAAGATGATCCACGGCGACGCATTTCATCTGGTACTGGGCAATTGACAGCTCCGGTCGGAGCAGGAATAAACCGACGCATATTATCGGGGCTATTACATGAAAAGTTTTGACATCGGCCGCGTCATGAGCGCCACCTTCGCGGTCATCGCACGGCATCCCGCTGTGTTTCTAGGCCTGTCATTGATCGTTGCAGGACTGCCTTATGGATTGATGCAGTTTCTGGCTTTGAATCCGGATCAACTGGCCGGCCCGATTGTCGATGCGTTTTTTGCCGACGTGGAGGATTACTGGCTGGCACTCATGGTGTCTGGCATCAGTGTTTTCATCACCTATTTCATTCTGGCAGTATTGCTTCAGGCCATGCTGATTGTTGCAACCATCCGCGATATGCGAGGGCAGGATGTTGATATCGGTCTGTGTTTTGCAGAAGCGATGAAAAGATTTTTGTCGCTTATCGGACTGGCGATTTTGTCGCTGCTGGGAATAATATTGGGGCTGGTTTTGTTCATTGTGCCCGGCGTGATTTTGATGTTGATGTGGATGGTGGCTGTGCCGGCAATGGTCGTTGAAAATCTCAGTATAACGGAATCTCTAAAACGTAGCGCGGAGCTCGCTTCGGGATCAAAAGGCATGATGTTCTTGCTCGCCATAATTTTCATGATAGCCTCAGGAACCTTGTCCGGCATGTCCGAGGGGATCGGCTTTTTTAACTCTACCGCATCGGTTATTCTGACCATGGTTGCAGAAACCGCAGTCGCAGCGGTTCAAGCCGCCGGCGTCGCGGCCGTCTATGTTGAACTTCGTACGGTTAAAGAAGGGCCGTTGACCGACTCGCTGACAGATATATTTGCGTAAACGGACCCTGTCCTATTGTACCTCTTTGCCAAACACGAAGCTGTGCGGTATAGGTTGCATAATGATATTTATTTTGGGACGAGGCTTTGATGATTACACTGAATGTTAACGGCGAAGCAAAGGATGTCGATGTCGATCCGGCAACACCTATCCTTTGGGTAGTACGCGAAAATCTGAAAATGACCGGAACCAAATTTGGCTGCGGCGTTGCGCTTTGCGGAGCCTGCACCGTCCACCTGGATGGCAAGCCTGTCCGTTCTTGCTCAACCCCCGTTTCAGAGGCTGATGGCAAAGCAATCACCACCATCGAAGGTCTGGCCGAAGAAGACGGAACATTCAGCAAGGTTCAGCAGGCATGGGTCGATCAACAGGTGGCCCAGTGCGGCTATTGCCAGTCGGGTCAGATCATGTCGGCCACTGCCTTGCTCAAAAACAACCCTAATCCCACCGACGAACAAATTGATGCCGCGATGGCAGGTAATATCTGTCGATGCGGAACCTATGTCCGGATACGCAAAGCAATCAAGACTGCTGCTGGCACGTCCTCAGAAACGCAGGAGGCTTGATTATGGCGGATACAAAAACTTCTGAAACAGCCCCCAAAAAAGGCAAATGGACCCGCCGCGCCTTCATTGGTGCCGGTGTGGTTGCTGGCGGTGCGCTAGTCATCGGCGTCGCGGTTCGCCCGGACAACCCCGTTGAGCGGCTAAGCCCAATGGTTGCCAAGGGCAAAGGCGAGCAATTGATCAATGCCTGGGTGAAGGTTGATGCCGACAATATTGTCACGGCCATCATTCCCCATGTCGAAATGGGTCAGGGTGTTTTCACCTCGCTGGCGCAAATGCTTGCCGACGAACTGGATGCGGACTGGAGCAAAGTGCGGATCCTGGAAGCGCCGGCAGACGCAAAATATGTTTCGCATGATATTGGCCGTGAGTTCCTTGCCCCCAATCTGGAAGTGCCGGCCATATTGGAACCGACGGTTGGTGGAACCTTCTTGCAACTGGCCACGGCCATGAACTTGCAGATTACCGGTGGCAGTTTCTCGGTTCGCGGAACCGGACAGCGCGCCATGCGGGTGGCCGGAGCGGCTGCGAAAGAAATGCTGATCGCCGCTGCGGCAGAAGAATGGAATGTTCCTGCCAGTGAATTGCGCGCAGAAAACAGTATGATCCTGCACGACAAGAGCAGTAAATCAGCTCCGTTTGCAGACTTTGCCGCCGCCGCTGCGGACCAAGGTCTTCCAAACAAACCTAAGCTGAAGTCGCCCAAAGACTATAAGCTGATGGGCAAGGCCATGGCCCGCCATGATATTCCCGAAAAATCCAATGGCACGGCGCTATTTGGCATTGATGCGGACCTGCCCGGCATGAAATATGCCGCGGTGAAAGCCGCGCCCGTGGTTGGTGCGACCATCGAATCCATGAATGTCGATACCGCCAAATCCATGCCCGGTGTCCTGCAAATCCTGAACATGGGTGATTTTGTCGCTGTGGTTGCCGATGGATATTGGCAAGCGCAGCAAGCGCTTGGCACGATCGACGCCAAATATTCCAAGACTGAAGGCGACACGCTCAATCAGGATGCCCTGTTTGCGCGCTACGCAACGGTGCTGGACGAAGCCGGCGACGACGGCGGCGATGTCGAGACCGAGCAAGGCGACGTCACGGAGGCTTTTGCGGGGGCAGCCACCAAGGTTGAAGCCGAGTATAAGGTCCCCTTCCTCGCCCATGCCACGATGGAACCAATGAACTGCACCGCCTGGGTGCGGGACGGGAAATGTGATGTCTGGTCTGGCCACCAGGCCCCGCTCATGGCCCGCAAGGCGGCAGCCGATACACTGGGCATTGATACAGATGCCGTGACCTACCACAATGCCTATCTTGGCGGCGGGTTCGGACGGCGGTCGGAAAATGATGCGATTATCATGGCAACCCGCATCGCCAAGGCAGTTCCCTATCCGGTAAAAATGATCTGGTCGCGTGAAGAAGACACGATGCACGATCATTATCGACCGTCGGCCACCAGCCGGTTCCAGGCCGGTCTGGACAAGGACGGCAAGGCGGTCAGTTGGAGCAATATCCATACGCACCTGTTCGACCCGCAAGAAGCACCCACCGTACCTTATTATAATATTGCCAATCACAAGATCCGCAAAATCGATGTTCCGACCCATTTGCGTTTCGGTCCTTGGCGGTCTGTGGATCATAGCCAGCATGGCTATTTCATCGAAAGCTTCGTTGACGAACTGGCCCATGCGGCAGGCAAGGATGGCTATGCATATCGCCGCGAATTACTTGCGGGATCGAAGCGTCATCTGGCGGTTCTGGACAAGGCCGCTGAAATGGCTGGTTGGGGCAAACCACTGCCCGAAGGCCATGGCCGGGGCATTGCTTTCGTGCCATCATTCGGCACCATTGTCGCGGAAGTGGCAGAAGTTGACATGACCGGCGCGAAACCGAAGGTGAAGAAAATCTACGTCGCGGCAGACCCTGGCTTTGCGGTCAATCCTGATGGCTTTGCGGCACAGATGGAAAGCAGTATTGCTTACGGCCTCACCGCCACGCTCTACGGCGAAATCTCGGTCAAGGATGGCGCTGTTCAACAGAGCAATTTCCATGACTATCCGATCCTGCGCATCAACGAGATGCCGGAAGTGGAAGTTGGGATCATCAATGGTGATCACAAACGCTTGGGCGGAGCAGGTGAACCGGGATTACCGCCACTGGCACCCGCCGTTACCAACGCAATCTTCGCTGCCACAGGTAAACGCGTGCGTGAACTGCCGCTTAGCAAAGTGGATTTCGCCTAAGGCCATTCGCGCTGACCCTTAAAGGATAAATTGATGACAGTATTGTTCCGCGCAGCTGCGCCCATATTGGTAGTTACACTGGCCGCCTGCGGTTCGGACCCTGCGCCCGGACCGACAGAGCAGATTGTCGTTCGTGAGCCAGGTGCTGAAGCTCCAGATAGCGATACAACCCCACCTGCAGCAGAAGCAAATGATAGCTTGATCGCAGCCGGCAAGGCAGCATTCAACACATGCATCGCCTGTCATGTCGTCGAAAAAGACGGTGCCAATCGGGTTGGCCCCAATCTTTATGGCATTGTCGGCCAGGCGGCGGCCAGCGTTGAAGGCTTCAATTATTCTGACGCCTTGGCCTCTTCAGGGATCACCTGGACCGAAGAGGAACTGGATGCCTATATCGCCAATCCGGCCGCCAAGGTTCCGGGGACCACGATGATGGCCGGTGCAATTACCGACGCTGGAAGGCGTGAGGCCATTATTGCTTATATCGAAAATGTGTCTGCCAATTGAACGAAACAGCTAGTGACGGAATTATGCTCGCCCTGCTTGCGGCAGGGCAGTCCCGCCGGTTTGGTGATGAAGACAAGCTGACTGCGCTCCTGCATGACAGGATGCTAGGCTTTCATGCGGCTGACACCCTTACCCGTTTGGCGTTTGATCACCGCATTATCATCACATCTGATCTGGATCATCCCTGCGCGACCGGGTGGCGCCAAATGGGCTATGAAATAATCGTCAATGATCAAGCCGCCGAGGGCCAAGCCACGTCAGTTCGATGCGCAGCACAGCTTGCGGCGGAGCGCCGTGTCGGAGCCCTGTATATCTGCCTGGCCGACATGCCTTATATCAAACGTCAGCATATCCGGAATCTGTCTCAGGCCTTTGAGAATCGTGACCGCAAGGCAATCGTTGGATCGGGCGACGATGACAAGATCATGCCTCCTGCAATCTTCCCGTCCAGCCAGTTTTCGGCACTTCAGAACCTTGGGGGAGATCAAGGTGCCAGAAAACTGTTGCAGACAGCCCATCTTGTATCCGCTCCGGAAGGCAGCTTGCTCGATATTGATACACCCGAGATACTGGCGATAGAAAACCGTGAAGAGATTCGCCGCTAGTCTTTAAACAGGTTCGCCGCATCCACTAACCGGATATCGTTGCGTGTCTCCAGTTGCTCCAGAAACCAATATTTGTGCCAGGCACCGTAGAGTATCAATATCCGTTTGCCCTGCCCCTTGATCTGATCCAGCGCAGCAGAGACTGTCTGATAATGGGCCGCGTTGATATCCTGCCAACCGCCTGGCCCAAGATCCTTACCGAACAGCTTCTCATAGACCTGCTGCCGCTCTTTTACGGCGCTATCATAGGCCTCGCTGTGAATGAAAAGAGGATCATCGGAACGCCCTCTGACCGCCTGACCATAAGATGCGATAGCGGCTTGATATGCTGCCCACTCTTGCGCTCGGGCCGGATCCTTTTCCAGCAGCGCCAACGCGGCACGCCGGTCATCGGCAATTTCCTGCGTCCAAGCCGCAACCGGGACCATTTCAAAACCGAGCTCTTGCCGCAGCGGAAAAACAACATCGGTCAGTTCGGGGAAGTCGTCCGCCCGGCTCTCGCGGACTTCGCCAAATTTTTCGTAATTTGCAGATGCCTTGGCAAAGCGCTCGAACGGCAATTCAACCATGATGACATCGGGCTCAAATTTGACAATCGCTGCCCGCAAGACCGCCAGTGAATAATCTTCGCTGCGGCGGTGCTGACCATGAATCGCTCCGACTATGGTGACAATATTAGTGTCAGGGGATGGAGCGGGTTGTTCGGCCGGTGCTGAGCAAGCGGCAATGAAGGCCATGCAGCCGAATGCTAGCCATTTGAATAAGGAGAGCGGAAAAACCTTCACTCCGCGTCAAGTCGCCTGGCCATCCGCACGATACCATAGACCAGCGGCGGCACGAAGACGGCGGATAATATGACTTTTGCCAACAGCTGACCCGGCATGATTTTCATCAATGGCGCAACGCCGTAAAAGGCGACCGAGATGAAAATCACCGTATCAACGGCCTGACTCACCACTCCTGCAATCATGCTGCGGAGCCATAACAGCTTCCCGCTTTCCCCTCTCAGCCTTGTGATAATGAAAACATTGAGCAGCTGGGATGTCCCATAGGCAATGATCCCCGCGAACATCAGCCTGGTCGACTGGTTGAGTATAATGTCAAAGGCAACGCGCTTTTCTTCTTCCCAGAATGATGCGGGGGGCAAGGCCAAAACCAGCTGGATCAATATCATCGACACGATGATGGGCACGAATCCGAAAACCACTATTCGATTGCCCGTGGCCCGGCCGTAAACCTCGGCTACTGCTCCAGCCAACACAACCAGCAGAATAAAAGCGAATATACCGGCTTCCACCGCCAATGGTCCAAGCGCCACCAGCTTGTTACCCAAAATCCCCGCCAAACTCGCCATGCCGCCGTATAAAACGCAAATGACGAAAAGACCCCGAGGGATGTGCTTTGTTTCTGAAATCGCTGTCATCTTTATTGCCTAGCGCGGTCCGGATCGAAAAAAAAGCACCAAAAGTCGACCAGAAAAAGGAATCGTGACTCTCGGCCAATTTCCTCTAGGGAGGAATCGGAAGTGCTTGTGTGATGGTATAGTCAGAAGCATTTGCGGGGATATTGGTCGATCCAAAAGGGGAATTTGTGCAAAGATTGGCGGTTTATTGCGGTGCAAGTGCCGGGGGTGACCCTGCTTTCGCCCAGACAGCAAAAAAATTGGGTCAAGTGATGGCCGAGCGTGGAATCGACCTGGTCTTTGGCGGCGGACGCCTGGGCCTGATGGGGATTATCGCCGATTCTGTCCTGGCGGGCGGGGGCAAGGTCTATGGTGTCATACCCGAAATGCTGAAAGACCATGAGGTTGCACATACCGGCCTTACCGAGCTTCATGTCGTTACATCCATGCATGAACGCAAAGCGAAAATGACTGAACTCACCGATGGATTTGTGGCGATACCGGGCGGCATCGGCACACTGGACGAGCTATTTGAAGCATGGACGTGGAAAGCACTTGGCTATCACGGCAAACCCATTGGGCTATTGAACGTCAACGGCTATTGGGATTCGCTCACTGCATTTCTGGATAATGTCGCAGGGCATGGCTTCATGTCATCCGCTCGCCGCGAGCAGCTTATCTTGAGTGACGATATTGGTGACATATTGGATCAATTGACATCGGCGTACACCGGGTCGCAGGGGGAAGTAACGTGGTAAGACTGATGGGAATGGATCGCTAAATGACCGCTATTTTGACAAGCATGGCTGGCATGGCTGTGATCATCTCGCTCGCCGTCGCTCTTTCAACCGGACGGCGCAATATCCGCCTTCGTGTTGTCGCCGCGGCATTCGCATTGCAGGCCGGCATCGCTGTCCTCGTGCTTTATGTACCTGCCGGTAAAAACGTTATCGAGGCGATGTCTACGGGTGTATCCAACCTGCTCAGCTATGCAGCGGATGGCACAAATTTCATATTTGGCCCGCTCGCGACACCAGAAATGGGCGGCAACAGCTTTGCCATAGCCGCGCTGCCGGTGATCATCTTCTTCTCTGCATTGATATCCATTCTCTATTATCTTGGCGTGATGCAGTTTATCATCAAATGGGTC
Source organism: Parasphingorhabdus sp. (assembly GCF_059726685.1). Lineage (NCBI taxonomy): Bacteria > Pseudomonadati > Pseudomonadota > Alphaproteobacteria > Sphingomonadales > Sphingorhabdaceae > Parasphingorhabdus > Parasphingorhabdus sp. The sequence goes on along the minus strand of NZ_AP041068.1, from coordinate 1,140,452 downwards.
GGCGGCGGGATCCAGAAAGTTACCGGCATATCGAAAGTCGAATCTCTCTGCGCCGCAGCGAATATCTTCGTTGGCCAGTCCGAATCCCCGCTTGTTATCAGGCCGTATCTGGCGAAGCTCACGGAATCTCAGCTTTTTACCGTCATGAGCGTCGGGATGGCCGGTGTGGCGGGAACGATATTGGCTGCCTATGCGTCCATGGGCATCCGCATTGACTATCTGCTCGCCGCCGCTTTCATGTCAGCACCAGGCGGTATTATGATGGCGAAAATCATCATGCCGGATAATCCCGATGCCGAAGCACCAGAAGAACTGGTCGTCGCCGTTGACTATGAAGAAGAAAAACCCGCGAATATTATCATGGCCGCGTCCATGGGTGCACAAACCGGTGTAAAAATTGCCGTTGCAGTGGGTGCCATGGTTTTGGCTTTTGTCGCTCTGGTCGCTTTGGCCAATGGCATATTGGGGGGCATTGGCGGCTGGTTTGGCCAGCCGGGACTGAGCTTCCAGCAAATCATTGGCTACGTATTCGGTCCAATCATGTTTCTACTCGGCGTGCCATGGGAAGAGGCTTTTGCAGCCGGCGGACTTTTCGGGACCAAGGTTGTCCTGAACGAGTTTGTTGCATTCAGCGATCTCGGCGGCATGGCTGATACCCTATCCCCGACGACAGTAGCAATCGTGACATTCGCCCTATGCGGCTTTGCCAACTTCCTGTCGATCGCCATCCAGCTGGCGGTCACTGGTGGATTGGCCCCCAATCAACGCCCTGTAATCGCACGCCTTGGCCTGAGAGCACTGGCGGCCGGGTCGCTGGCCAACCTGATGAGCGCGGCTTTGGCCGGTCTGTTGTTAAGCCTCGGCTGACCCGATAGATTGACAAACCCGATTAGCAGAGCATCATAGAGCCATGTCCGAAACCCACGACACTTTATCATCTATTTCACTAACCTTGGCTGATCAGGACAAGGATGCCTTTGCCGCGCGCATCGGCAGTTCCTTTTCCGATTGGGGTTTTGCAGTTATTGCTGATCACGGCATCCCGGATGACTTGATTGCAAAGGCCGAACAAATGTCCCGCGCTTTTTTTGCGCAACCAGATGATGTGAAGCGGAAATATTATGTAGAAGGCGGTGGTGGCGCACGCGGCTACACACCTTTCGGAACCGAGGCCGCAAAGGATTCGGACATCCATGATCTTAAGGAGTTCTGGCATATTGGCCGGCAACTGCCGGAAGGTCACGAATTTGAACCGTTCATGAGTGCAAATATCTGGCCTGACGAAGTGGATGGCTTTCGCGATTGCTATCTGGATCTCTTCGCCGCCTTTGACCGGGCAGGGCAACGGATATTGGAGGGGATTGCGCGCTTTCTCAATTTGGATCCTGATTTTTTCGACGACACCGTGCGCGACGGTAACAGTATCTTGCGTCTGATTCATTATCCGCCTGTACCAGCAGACTCCCCGGCGGTACGGGCCGCTGCGCATGAGGATATCAATACAATTACCTTGCTCATCGGTGCAGAGGAAGCAGGGCTTGAGCTACTCGACAAACAAGGCAACTGGCGTCCGGTAACCCCAAAGCCGGGCGAGCTTGCGGTTAATATTGGTGATATGCTGCAAAGGCTTACTAACAACCGGTTGCCCTCGACGACGCACCGGGTCGTCAATCCTGCACCGGAAAGGCGTGGGCATTCACGCTATTCCATGCCCTTCTTCCTGCATTTCCGACCGGACTATCTGATAGAAACCTTGCCGCAATGCGTGGATGATGAGCACTCTGATCTCTATCCGGAGCCAATTACGGCGCATGACTATCTGATGGAACGCCTGCGCGAAATTGGATTGGCATGACCCCGAAGGTTGTCGGGATTAGCGGGGGCAGTTGTTCGGGCAAATCAACTCTCGCCGCACATATCTATGAAGCATTGGGACCAGAGCAATGTGTGATCCTGCCGCAAGACGACTATTTCTTCGGTTATGGCGATGCACCGGAAGGGAAAGGCGGTCCGAATTTCGATCATCCCGATGCCGTGGATTTTGACAAGATGTGCGCGCAATTGAGCCTGCTCAAACAGGGAGCATCTATCCAACGCCCGCTTTACGATTTTCCAACCCACATGCCTAAATTGGAAACACAGCTGACCGAACCGCGCCCGATCATATTGGTCGACGGCATATTGATATTGCACCACGCACCTTTGCGGGAAATATTCGATCTGTCGGTATTCGTGCGCTGCGACAGCGCCGTTCGATTTAAACGGCGGCTTGAGCGGGATGTCCGGGAACGTGGCCGAACCGCCGACTCGGTGCGCGAGGCATTCGCCAACCAAGTCGATCCGATGCATGATAAATTTGTCGAACCTTCACAGACCCATGCAGACATCGTGATAAATTCGCAACAGTCGAAAACGGCTGTTACCAGTGATTTTTCGGCAATTGTAAAATCAATAACTGATATAATTCAATAAGATAAATCAAAGCGCAGCTAATCCTGCCTGCTCTGCGCGGCAAGATTCCAACCCCTTGATAAATTGTGGATAAAAATAAATTGCTGCAATGCAAAATTTATTGGTTGCGGTTGTGACAAAACTGTCATTTTAGGCCTCTAGGGAGCTTCCAGCGACATCCGAGAAGATTGCCTTCGGCGTCTTCGACAGATGTTTATCACTGTGAAGACCAGTACGGGGAAATCGAACATGAAAATGAAATATCTTTTGGCAGCCAGCGTTGTCAGCCTTTCCACAGCAGGCCTGCTAGCCACACCAGCCGCCGCGCAGCAAACAACATCCGGCTTTGATGGAACGGTTCTTGATGAAACCGGGTCCCCGATAAGCGGTGCGACGGTTGTTATTACCGACACCCGCACAGGCGCGAAACGGACATTAACAACCAGCTCAGACGGCTCTTTCGGTGCCAGCAGCCTGCAAACGGGTGGTCCCTACTCTGTAACTACTACAGCTGCGGGCTTTGAAGGTCAGACCGTAGAAAACGCATTTATCAATTTGTCGGGTGAAACTTCACTGACCTTCACTTTGACCAGCAGCGCGGATGAAAACATCATTATTGTATCCGCACAACGCGCCAACGTTACACAACTCGCGATCGGCCCAAGCCAAGCGTTCAACCAGGACGTATTGGAAAGCGTCCCAACAATTAACCGCGATATTCGTGACGTAATCCGAATTGATCCGCGCGTCAGTTTGAGCCGCGAACAAGGCGGCACAGTGGACCGCGTTACCTGCTTGGGCGCAAATGACCGCGCAAATACGTTTACAGTCGATGGGGTGGTGCAGGCCGACACGTTCGGCTTGAATGGTACGCCCTTCGCGTCACGCAACTCGCTTCCCTTACCTTTCGATTCCATCAAAGAAACATCTGTGGAGCTTGCTCCATTTGATGTGGAATATGGCCAGTTTACCGGTTGTGCCATCAACGTTGTAACCAAATCAGGCTCTAATGATTTTCATGGCACGGCGTTTTTTGAATATCAGGACGACGGACTGACCGGCGATACTGCTGGCGGTATCTCCGCCCCGCCATCTCCTTTTAACAACAAGCGTTGGGGTGCCACACTATCCGGTCCAATTATCGAAGACACTTTGTTCTTCCATGCCGGATATGAGCAAGCCGAATTCTCGGGCGTTCCGGTCACAGATGGTCCGATTGGTGCAGGCTATCCCAATGTCCAAGACTTTATTGACCTTGCAACATTCAATGAAATCGCCGGCATTATCGAAAACACTTATGGCATCGAAGTAGGCCCGCTGGTCCGCACAAATCCTGAGCGCAACGAGCGCTATTTTGGCCGCATTGACTGGTTTATCAACGACGACCACCGGCTCGAACTGTCTTATCAGCATCTCAACGAAGCCAAACAGTTTGAAGATTCATTGGGAAGCACAGTTGCAACTGGTTTGCAGAGCTTCCGCGTAGAAGGCACCAAGTCAGACTATTTCTCTGGCCGTCTCTTCTCGCAATGGACGGATAATTTTTCCACCGAAATCCGTCTATCGCGCTCCGAGATTACTGATATCCAGGATCCCATTAACGGTGGCGAAGCACAAAATGGCAACCCGATTCCAATTATCCGCGTTGGCGTCACCAATCCGACCGGATGTGTTCCCGATACTGACGGATGTGAAATAGGTTTCTTTGAAGCTGGCCCCGGCCAGTTTCGTTCAGCAAATGACCTGCAACAAACGATTGATCAGTTTAAGGTAAAAGGTCAGTTGGAAACTGGAGATCATACGTTTACGTTGGGCATTGAAGGCAATCGCGCAGATGTTTTCAACCTGTTTGCAATCAATGCTACTGGGATGTTCAACTTCGCCAATGTAGATGCCTTGCGCGAAGGCCTCCTCAATACCGGATCTTCGTTCAACACCTTCTTTGGTACGGATGATCTGATTAACGGTGCTACAGACGGTTTTCTTATTTCATCATCTACCACCGGTGACATCAACGATGCATCAGCATCATTTGAACGCACAATTTTTTCAATCTATGCACAGGATGAGTGGCAGGCAACAGATCAGCTGAATTTGCTGGGTGGTATCCGTGTGGATTGGTATAGCGGAGATGCTCCGAGAGCAAATCCACTGTTCCAGCAGCGTTATGGATTTACCAATGCAGTATCATTCGGAAACCTGGACCCCGTGATTTTGCCGCGACTGGGCTTTACTTATAATATGTTCAATGACGGTTTTTTCAGCAATACCCAGATTAAAGGCGGCGTTGGCGTCTTTTCTGGTGGTGATCCAACTGTTTGGTTCTCAAATGCCTTCTCAAACGATGGATTTGCTTCTGCAATCGGTCGACTGTCAGACGCGGAATGTGCTGCTCTGACAGCCGGTGGACAGGTCGACGTCACACCGGGTGGCGGAAACTTTACTGGTATACCACAGTGTGCGGTTGATGCGGCTGTAAACTCTGCCCAAGCAGGCGCTGCAGCTGTTCAATCCACAGATCCGAATCTGAAAATCCCGACTGTATTGCGGGCCAATCTGGGCGTAGCGACGCGCTTCGGCACCAATGATGGAGGCTTCTTCAGCAACTGGGGACTGAACGTCGACTATATCTTCAGCCGCAACCGCAATCCCTTCAACTTTGTAGACCTGACCTACGCGATAGACCCAAACAAGGGATTGAACGGCTTCACGATCGACGGACGCCCACTTTACTCGTCCATTGATCCACTGAATGCGGGTTGTGATGCAGTCTTTCAGGGTACCGGAACGAACGGTGGTTTTACCAACGTAAGTGACGCCTGCTTCAATACCCGCCGCGAAGACGAAATTCAGCTGACCAATGCAGATGCATTTAACAGCCATACCGTCTCAGCAATTTTGTCGAAGAACTTCGACCGAGGAATTTTCACAGACGGCGGTAACGTATTTGTATCACTGGGCTATGCTTGGACAGACTCAAATAACCGTCGCGATACTTCCAGTTCAACGGCGACTTCAAATTTCACGCGAACGGCTGCATTTGATCGTCAGAATCCTGCTGTATCGACTTCAAATTTCGAAGTACGGCACAACATTACCTTCGCGGCGAACTTTGAAGAAACGTTCTTTGGCGACAATGCAACGACCTTCGGATTTTTCTTTTCTGCTCAATCCGGGTTACCCTACAGCGTAACGTTTGATGGCAACCCTGGCTTCGATGAAATTTCATCAAGCCGTGATGCTGGATTGCTTTACATTCCAACCGGGCTGGATGATCCAAACCTCTCACCGGCTTCCGACTTGAGTGCAGGTGGAGCAGTGCAGCAATTGCTGGACTTTGCTGCGGGTGAAAGCTGTATTCGGGGATTTGCGGGCCGAACAATCTCGCGCAATACCTGCAACAACGATTGGTATTACGATCTGGATCTTCGCCTGTCTCAGGAAATTCCGGGCCCGGGTTCCTTGTTCGGCATTGAAGACAAGATTGAGGTCTTTGGGGTGTTTGATAACTTCCTGAACTTCTTGGACTCTAACGGAAATGCCCGTCGTAATCGAACTTCAGATGGTCGTCTTGACTTGGTTGATGGCGATATTGATGACACCACCGGACAATATATCATCACCGGGTTTAGAGAAGGCAGCGACAACGAAGTAGATGTTCTGCCATCACGCTGGGCTATCAAAGTCGGCGTTCGCTACGAATTCTAATCTCTGACTTCAATAGTCGGACCTAGTGAATCCAAATGACGGCGGCGCTGCAAAGCGTCGCCGTTTTTTATTTGCGTGCGACTACCACCTCCATCAAACCGGCATCACGCTGCGCTCATATCGCCAGGTTGCCCATAGCTGCTCTGCCATTCGCATCGCGGCACGCAATCGCTTTGGGCCAAGCCGGGTAAAACTTTGCTCATGGTCAAGCAGCCTGCTGGCCGACAACTGGTTGAAACCGGATGTTTGCAAACCGTTATGTGCGGCGATAAAGGCGGCGATTTGATCGAACCTCTTCGCCACTGAACCGTTGGGGCGTGACCGGTCGCGGGACAGCAATTCAAAACTATGCGTTACAGTCACAAAAACGGGATGATGTTCCATGTAGGCATGAACCATCGCCGCCTTCATTTCCGCCGTCGAGAGAGCGCAGATCTGCGCCGGCCTGATCGCATTTGGCCCGTCCCATATTCCGGCCACCGGCAATTCCACCACGCCGCTTTTCAAAACAGGTGCAATCTGGTTTTTCGGCACGTTGATCTTGCAATGCCGTAGGGAGGAGCAAGGCGTAAAACTTGAATCCCAGATCAGTCCGGCTGTACGCAAAGCTCGCAGACTGTCGTCATTTGCCCCGAAATTTCCGGCCCGAAAAGCAGTGGGCGTCGGCGCGCCAGCTTTTGTTAGAACACCCGTTGCAAATTTCAATAATCGTACCTGATCCTCAAAGTCGAAATCCGCTAGGTTACGTCCCCAGCGATCTTCCACCGGCGAATCCTTTGCCCATTCCAGCCATTCCGTGTGCATATGCAGCTGCACTTCATGCCCATGCTCGACAACCGGGCCAACCATATCCGCGACGATCTGTTCTCCGTAAACCAGCGCAGGCATGGGGTCGATGAAGAACACAGCTTTATGGCCATAATCATCCAGTCGGTTCATTTGATGGACAATCCCGAAATCGCCCGCATTACAGCGCCCAAGTATCGAGCTGTCAAAATTGGCGGCAGCGCTCAATCCTTGCTGGTGCAGGGCAGCAGAAAGCTCCGTGTCAACGGTCAGCATAATATTTGATACATTATGGCCCATCACCAACAGATGCCCTCGTCTTTCAACCTGTTCTGGTTTTGAAAAATCAATCGGCCGCTGCCCGGCCCATCATATAAATTCCCCCGAGTGGAATATAGACTGCAATCCGTTAGGAACCCGTTAAGCCAAGGAAGATGCCGGTGCCGTAGAGGAGAATTCTCGGCGCTGAACAGCCTCTCCAGGGCGTTCCTGCCTAAAATTCCAAAGATGCTATGATGACAAGCGTGAGGCCTTGATCGGTATCCCGGTTCCAGTCGAAAAACATGTGCCGGCATGAGCAAACCCACCTTAAACAGCAACAGATCAACGTCATCGACAATATTTGGCTAAAAATGGAGCGGGCGAAGAGATTCGAACTCTCGACCCCAACCTTGGCAAGGTTGTGCTCTACCCCTGAGCTACGCCCGCTCGGCGCTGCTGTGACATTGGGTGATATGCTATCGTCATCAGCAGTTGAGGCGCGCGGTTAGCATGGGTTATACAGCCCGGCAAGCCCCATTTTGCAATCCATGGCTATGAAAAGTAAAAATATGCTTGGCTTTGGTGGGTTCGACCCCACATAAGTTGCGATTATATTAGAAATCACTACGCGATTCCCTTGAAAAATGGTCCTAAAGCAGCGGATCTGAAACGGGGAACCGGCCAAAATTATAAGGGAACGAAAATTGGCGACAGCAGGATTAACAGTGGACGAACAGAAGGCGGTTGAAGAATTTCAACAGGCCGTAGTCGCGCCCAGCATGAATAAGCTGGTGATTCTTGATTTCTGGGCCGAATGGTGCGGGCCGTGCAAAGCCTTGACGCCGGTGCTTGAGAAAGTCGCGGCCAGTTATGCCGACAAAGGTGTCATGCTCGCCAAAGTGAATGTTGATGAGAACAAGTTCATCGCATCGCAATTTCAGGTCCAGTCGATTCCCACCGTCTATGCGATATTTCAGGGGAAACCGGTCGCTGATCTGACTTCAGCGCGCACCGAAAGCCAATTAGGGCAGATTCTCGACCAGTTGCTGGAACAGCTCCCCGTCGGCGCGGGCAACGGTGAAGAGCCGAAACAAGATATTGTTCCGCTACTTGCTATGGGAGAAGAAGTACTCGGGCAGGGTGATGGTGAGCGAGCTGCGGGAATATTTGCACAGATCGCGGATATGGCCCCCGACAACGCAGAGGCCGTTGGTGGATTGATTCGAGCCTTGGTTCTTGCCGACCACTTGCCCGAAGCAGAAGCCGCCTTGGCAGGTATTCCGGATGCCATGACCAGCGATCCGGCTATTGAGCGGGCCAGCTCTGCTCTGGCGCTGGCGAAAGACAAGCCGGATGATGGTGAAGCAGATGCCCTGCAAGCTGCTGTTGCTGCAAATCCAAAGGATCATCAGGCCCGCTTTGATCTGGCCAGCGCCATGATTGCTTCGGGTGATCATGATGGCGCGGCGGATCATCTGCTTTCAATTATCGAGGCTGACAAGGACTGGAATGATGGTGCCGCACGGGCAAAACTGCTGTCATTGTTTGAAGTGGTCGGTCTGGAAGACGAATGGGTATCAGCCACCCGTCGCAAGCTGTCTGCGATATTGTTCGGGTAGATATGACCGAAACCAAACGCATCTCGATCTTTCCTTTGGCTGGCGCGCTGCTGTTCCCTGGCATGCACTTGCCGCTGCATATTTTTGAGGAACGTTACCGCGCCCTGATCAACGATGCGATGGCGCGTGATCGGCAAATCGGGATGATCCAGCCAAAGACAGATGGCGATGTACCGCAGCTGTTCGATGTTGGCTGTGTTGGTAAGATTATCGACATTGAAGCGATGGATGACGGACGGTTCAATATTGTACTGGAAGGCGTTTCCCGGTTTCGGGTTATAGAAGAGCTGGACGCATCCACGGCTTTTCGTCAGGTGCGAGCTGAGATTGAAGAAAATGCGGAGCAGGATGAGGTGCTGGCCAGCGCTGAACGGGCTGCGCTCGAAATAGAATCGCGCAAATTTGCCGAACTGCAGGGATATCAGGTGGATTGGGACAGTATCGGACGGCTCGATGACACCGCGTTCGTCAACGGTATCGCCCAGATTGCCCCGTTCGATGCGGCATCCAAACAGGCTTTACTGGAAATTGATGGTCTTTCGAATCGCGCAGAACTCATCATCCAGTTGCTCGAGTTCTTCGGACGGCAAGATGGTGACGAAGGCCGTGTGACGCTTCAATAATGTCTAATGTCCCGGCCGAGATATTTGACACCAAACTGCTGGAAATATTGGTTTGTCCGATGACGCGGACACCGCTGGTCTATGATGAAGCGGCACAGGAATTGATCAGCGAAGCTGCAGGCGTAGCTTACGCGATCAAACAAGGCGTACCCGTCATGCTGATAGAGGAAGCGCGAAAATTATAGAAAGCTGGCCTTTATGCCATCAACCACAAATTGAATCGCCAGCGCCGCCAAGATCACACCGAGCACGCGAGTAATAACGGTTTCGACTTTCTGACCCAATATTTTCATCAACGGGCCGGCTGCCAGCATTGATACCAGCATGACCAACAGGATGGCACCCATGGCCGCAAGCACAATCAGCTGCTCGTTCCAACCATCGCTGCGGCCAATGAACAGCATCAGCGCCGCGATCGAGCCCGGGCCAGCGATCATCGGCATAGCCATCGGAAAAATCGACACATCCTCAATCTCTGGCGTATCGATAATTTCCTGCGCCCGGCCTTCACGGCGTTCCGTGCGTTTTTCAAACACCATTTCAATCGCAATAATGAACAGCATGATCCCGCCGGCTATCCGGAAACTGTCAAGGCTGACACCCATCGCATGAAGCAGGGCCTCGCCAAAAAAGCCAAAGATCAGCAATATTATCGTCGCAACAAATATCGCGCGAAATGCCATTGCACGTCGCTGGCGAGGACTCGCGTCGGTTGTCATGCTGGCATAAATTGCGGCACAGCCTGGCGGATCAATCGCCACGAAAAATGTGATCAGGGCAGAAACAAATAGCTCGGTCATTTGATCGGCGCCGCCACATCGTCAAAAATAACATCTTCCCATGCGCTACCATCCCACACACGCACCAATATAGACCGCGATTTGTCGGCTGAGCTTTCAGCGCTCCAGAACATGGTACGGTCCGCAGAAAATCCGCTTTTTATTTTCTCACCGCTAGGTGCAGCGGCAGAGGCAGTGGGCATGCCTTTGGCGCAGCTGGCCACTCTGGTCGTCACGAAATCCGGTTCGGCCAAAGGCGTATCCAACGGGACGCCGTGGTCGAAAATCCATTTCCATTCCACGTCCTTGCCGCGCTGACGCCGGCTTTCGGCATCCTGTTTTTGCCAGATAGTCGTAAAATAGCCAGTGCCACCGCTTGCGCCCTGCCAAGCACCGGTTGCTACACCCATGCTGCCGTCACAGGACATGAATATTTTATGCGCCTGCCATTCTGTTGCCTGCGACGGATCCGCCTTGCCCTTTAGCCAGACTTGCGCGTTCACAAGCTCCGGCGTGAACATGATTGCATCAGCGGCTGCGGTTTCGCGAAAGGCTGTCCATTGTCCCTCTTCCCGGGCCAGCCGGGCAAAGGCCAATTCGGCTTTCACAATATCGCTGGGATTAGCGACCGGTTTGCCTGCGGCCCGCAAAAACCGCTCACGATCATTGGGTCGACCATTACTGGCACAGCTCGCCAACAACAATGCCATTCCGAACGCTGCCAACAATCGCTTCATAAACTAAAATCCTTCAGGCTTAACCAGGCCCGCACGCATTGATGCAGCGACCAATGTATTGCGCAATAGCACAGCAATGGTCATCGGGCCTACCCCGCCCGGAACCGGCGTAATTGCACGGACATGATCCATCGCTTCTGCTGTGGCAACATCACCTACCAGACGGCCTTTTTCCTTGCCGGCCTCGGGTGCAAGCCGGTTAATGCCGACATCAATCACCACTGCGCCATCTTTGAGCCAATCGCCCTTTACCATCTCCGCGCGGCCAACCGCGGCCACGACAATATCGGCGCGGCGCACCACGTCCGGCAAATCGCGCGTCCGGCTATGCGCCATGGTGACGGTGCAGTTTTCGCGAAGTAACAGCTGCGCCATCGGCTTGCCGACCAATATCGACCGGCCAACAACCACTGCATTCAGACCCGACAAATCGCCGAGCTGATCTTTGAGCAGCATCAGACTGCCGAGCGGGGTACAGGGCGTCAACGCCTCTTCTCCATTAGCCAGCCTGCCGGCATTGATAACATGCAGGCCATCAACGTCCTTGTCAGGGTCAATCGCCATGACGACTGCTTTTTCATCCAGGTGATCCGGCAGGGGCAATTGGACTAATATCCCGTCCACAGCCTGATCTGCGTTCAGTTTTTCAACCAGAGCGATCAGGTCTTCCTGTTTTGTGTCCGCTAAAAGGCGGTGTTCGAAGCTTTCCATGCCAGCGGCGATGGTCGCTTTGTGCTTGGAAGCGACATAGACTTGACTCGCGGCGTCGTCGCCGACCAGCACCACAGCAAGCCCGGGCGCCCGCCCTGTCTGTTCCTGAAATTTCGGGACTTCGGCCTTGATACGTTCGCGAAGACTTGCGGCATAGGCTTTGCCGTTGATTATCGCCGCCCCGTTCTTGGTCATAAAACGGGTATGAGTGCCGCGCGGAGCGGAGGTAGAATAGCATCCTGCAGAATTATGATACCGATAATCACCACCATAGGAGTCAAATCAATCGATCCGAAATCCGGCATGATCCGCCGGATAGGCCGGTAAATCGGTGCGGTTAGCGCGTCCAACGTGGTCCAGAGCGCCCGAGCGATGTCATTTTGCAAATTGATCACGTTAAACGCAAGCAACCAACTCATAATCGCTTGCACTATGATGACAGTAATCGCGACGGTCAGCAAAATGCTGATAATCTGAAATAGGGCGTAAAACATGACCGAAACCTTTTTATCTTGTGATGGCCATTAAACGATTGTGATGGCTAATGCCAAGCAATCTATGCCAACAAATTAGTGTATCAATAATATAATACAGTTCGGAAATTAATCAACCGCTTCAAAATCATCCCGGATTAATGTGCCAGCCCCCTGACTGGTAAAGATTTCAAGCAACATCGCGTGGGGCACGCGGCCATTCAGCACCACCGCTGCATCCACTCCCCTCATCACCGCATTGACGCAAGTTTCCAGCTTGGGAATCATCCCTCCCGATATCGTGCCATCGCTCTGCAGACGCTTGATGTCGGTAGGGTTTAGATCAGTTAGCAATTCGCCTTTCTTGTCCAGCACGCCTGCCACATCGGTCAGCAAAAACAATCGAGAGGCCCTAAGTGCAGCCGCGACGGCACCTGCCATTGTATCGGCATTGATATTATAGGTATGACCATCTTCTCCCACGCCTATTGGAGCGATGACCGGGATCATGCCAGCGGTCGAGATAGTGTCAACCACGCTGCGATCCACTCGCTTCGGTTCACCAACAAAACCGAGATCAATGATCCGTTCAATATTGCTGTCCGGATCGCGGGCGGTGCGGCGCAGCTTGGCGGCTTTGACAAAGCCGCCGTCTTTGCCAGATATACCAATGGCACTGCCGCCCGCCTTTTCTATCCAGCTCACCAGCTCCTTGTTGATCGCACCAGACAGGACCATCTCCGCAATCTCGGCGGTTTCCTTGGTCGTCACCCGCAGTCCATCAACAAATTCGCTTTCAACCCCAACCCGCTCCAGCATTGCGCCAATTTGCGGGCCGCCTCCGTGGACAACGACAGGATTTATGCCGACGGCTTTCAGCAACACGACATCCTCTGCAAAATTGCGCGCCAATGCAGGATCACCCATCGCATGGCCGCCATATTTGACGACGAAAGTCTTTCCCGCGTAGCGCTGCAAATAAGGCAGAGCTTCGGTGAGTGTCTCGGCCTTTGCCAGCATGGCAGGATCCGGTGCGTGATTGGTTTGGTGGTCGGTCATGCGGTCTTTCAATCCAGCTTCACGGCAAATGCAACATGTTTATCAAGTTTCAGGCGGCGCAGCGACTTTTGCGCGCGCGAGTTGTTTCACTTTAGCTAGCGTCATTTTCACGTGCCCTTTTGGATCCTGCGCACTATGAACCAACGCAATTTTGCTATCTTGGTCAATAACATAGCTCGTCCGGTTGGTGAGCGCCAATGTAGGTTCCATGCGGACTTGATAGCCATCCATCACGGCTTCATCAGCCCTCGCTACGGCAAATTTATCGCGGCATTCCTCAACCGAGAATTTTGTCAACGTGTCAATGTCATCGCCGGACATACCGATGACTGTGGCACCCGCTGCCTCAAAATCGGCGGTCGCTTCTGCAAACATATTGGCCTCAATCGTGCAGCCCTCAGTAAAAGCTTTGGGGAAAAAATAGAGTACAACTGGTCCATTTTCCAATTTTTCCGACAAGCTGATTTCGAATGGTTTGCCTGCCAGTGCGCCAGTGGTTTCAAAATCAGGAGCGGCGGCTCCCACTTCTAGTGGTTCTGCGTTGGCACTGCGGGAGCTATAGACATAGGCAGCCCCGCCCAACAGCAGCACAGACATGACGATGATGATCCAACGGTTCATTATTCTTCCTGTTCCAGTACGGATTTGAGAGCATAAAGCTGATCGAGCGCGTCACGCGGGCTCAACGCATCAATATCCAAATCCTTCAATGCTTCTCTCAACATATCGGTTTGCTCCTCCTCTTCGGCAAGGCTTGCAGCAAATAATGGCAAATCGCCCAACCCAGCGGCAAGACCACCTGTTTCGGCCTTGCCAGCTTCGAGTTTATCCAGAACCGACTTGGCCCGTTTCAGAACGGGTTTGGGAATACCCGCCAGCTTAGCGACGGCCAGACCATAGCTACGATCCGCCGGGCCTTTAGCGAGCTCATGGAGCAATACGAGATCCCCCTTCCACTCGCGTGCACGGACATGATGCAAAGACATGGCATCAAGCCGATCGGCGAGCCTTGTGAGTTCGTGATAATGGGTTGCGAACAGACAGCGGCATTGATTGGTTTCATGCACGGCTTCGACCACAGCCCATGCCAGCGCTAGGCCGTCATAGGTTGACGTGCCCCGTCCCACCTCATCAAGAATGACAAAGCTCTTTTCCGTCGCCTGACTAAGAATCGTCGCGGTTTCGACCATTTCCACCATGAAGGTCGAGCGCCCCTGCGCCAGATTATCGGACGCTCCAACCCGGCTGAACAGACGGTCCACCAGACTGAGCCGAGCTGAGACAGCCGGCACGAAACCGCCCGCCTGCGCCAGGATAACGATCAGTGCATTCTGGCGCAGAAAGGTCGATTTACCGCCCATATTAGGGCCGGAGACCAGCCAAAGCCGTTCATCATTGGATAAAGCACAGTCATTCGCGACAAACGGATCACCAGAGGCACTGAGCGCCGCCTCGACCACCGGATGGCGTCCGGCTTTGATATTGAGCACATTGCCATCTGCAAATTCAGGACGGCACCACTGCCCTTCAACCGCGCGCTCGGCGAGAGCGGATGCGACATCAATCCGCGCTAGAGCATCGGCGCTGATCGCGATGGCATCCTTGCGCTGCAAAACCCTGTCGACCAGTTCCTCAAAATGTGCGGCTTCAGCGGCCAGTGCATGGGCTCCCGCCTGTGTTACCCGCACGGCTTCCTCGTGAAGTTCCGTCGAATTGAACCGCACCACACCCGCAAGTGTCTGGCGATGCGCAAAGCCGGAATCTTCGGCCATCAAACTGTCGCCATGGCGCGCTGGCACTTCTACAAAATAGCCCAGAACCGCATTATGCTTGATCTTCAGCGTGTTTATCCCGGTCGCTTCGCGGTAGCGCCCTTCAAGGGTCGCAATTGCCTTGCGCCCATCAGACCCGGCGCTGCGCAATTCGTCGAGCGCAGGGTCATAGCCAGTGGCAATATAGCCGCCATTGGTCATATCCGTCGGCGGCGTTTCAACCAAAGCTCGTTCCAGCAAATCGACCATTGCTCCATGGCCATCGAGTGCGGGCAGCAGAGCGTTCATCAAGTCCGGCAGCGCCATATCCAGTGCCAGCTGTTCGCGTAAAAGCCGCCCGCCGCTGAGGCCATCGCGAATCTGTCCAAGGTCGCGCGGGCTGCCGCGTCCCGCCGATATCCGGCCAAGCGCACGGCTGATATCCGGCATCGCTTTCAGCGCATCGCGCACAGCATCCCTGATGGCGGGCGCATCGTGAAACCATTGTACCACGCCGAGCCGCAGGTTGATCTTCGCTTCTTCAAAAAGGGGCGCAGCAAGATCGCGGCCAAGCAGGCGCGCGCCGCCCGGCGTCACCGTACGGTCGATATTGTCGAGCAAGCTGCCTTTCCGCTCGCCCGCCATCGTTCTTTCGATTTCAAGACTCGCCCGCGTGGCCCCATCGATCAGTAGATATTCGCCCGCATGGCGCTGCACCGGGGGTTTCAAAAACGGCGTATCCCCTTGAGTCGCATGTTCGATATAAGCGATCAACCCACCAGCCGCGGCCAGTTCGCTCCGCGCAAAATCGCCGAAGCCATCCAGTGTTGAAACCCCGAAAAGCGCCTTGAGCTTACGCCCTGCCTTCTGGCTGTCGAAATCCTCTTTGGGCCACTCGGTAGCCGCTTCCAGCCGCGCCGCCAACGAAGGGCTGCAAATAACCTCCGACGGCGCTATCCGTGACAGTTCGGCGGTCAGCTCATCACCGGAAATCTGCATCAGTTCGAAATCGCCGGTCGAAATATCGCTCGCGGCGATCCCAATTTGACCCTGCACTTCGGCAACGGCCACCAACATGTTATCCGATCGCGCATCAAGCAACGTATCTTCAGTCAACGTACCAGCCGTAACAAAGCGGATAATGTCACGCGCCACCAAAGCCTTATACCCGCCCCGTGCTTTTGCCTCCGCGGGGGTTTCAGTCTGCTCGGCAATCGCCACTTTGAAACCGGCACGGATCAGTTTCGCTAGGTAGCTTTCCGCCGCATGGACCGGTACACCGCACATCGGAATTTGCTCCCCAGCATTTTTCCCGCGCGAAGTCAGTGCAATATCCAATGCCGCTGAGGCCAGCTTGGCATCGTCAAAGAACAGTTCGAAAAAATCGCCCATCCGGTAGAACAGCAAACAATCCTGTGCCTTTTCTTTCAGCGCAAAATATTGCTCCATCATCGGCGTCAGCTTTGGCTGCGCATCAGCTTTCTTTTTCGCTTTTTTTTGCTGAACTTTCGTGGACATGACAGAAGCGATAGCGAACTATGGCGGGACATAAAAGAGGTCCAATTCCATAATTGGATTCTATTATTCCAAATCAGCATTGTAGCAGGCCTTGCCCAATGCCCATCATTCAGAGTAGGCACGTTTCGGGACGCGTAGCACGTTGGCAGGGGATGCCAAAATCTGAATCACGGAGAGATAATTTGGCCGATAAAAACGAGAGCAACGTAGAATTTTCTGAACGCGAAGCATTATTATTCCACTCTCACGGACGTCCCGGCAAAATCGAGATTGTGGCATCCAAACCAATGGCTACCCAGAGGGACTTGAGTCTCGCTTATTCGCCCGGTGTCGCAGTACCGGTCCGCGCTATCGCCGAAGATCCATCGACCGCTTATGACTACACCGCCAAAGGCAATTTGGTTGCAGTGATCTCAAACGGCACCGCCATTTTGGGCCTTGGCAATCTAGGCGCGCTGGCGTCCAAACCCGTAATGGAGGGCAAAGCAGTCTTGTTCAAACGCTTTGCCGATGTCGATTCCATCGATCTTGAGCTTGATACCGAAGATACCGAGGCCTTTATCAACGCAGTTGAGCTGATGGAGCCCAGCTTTGGTGGCATTAATCTGGAAGATATTGGCGCACCGGCCTGTTTCATTATCGAGCAAACCTTGCGCGACCGGATGAATATTCCGGTATTCCATGATGACCAGCACGGCACCGCGATTATTGCGGCAGCCGGGATCATCAATGCCTGCCTGCTGACTGATCGCAAGGTCGAGGACATCAAAGTCGTCGTCAATGGCGCTGGCGCCGCAGCCATTGCCTGCGCAGCGCTAATCAAGGCGATGGGCGTTCCACATGACAATCTCACCATGTGTGATCGCAGCGGTGTCATCTATCGGGGCCGCGACAATGTCGATCAATGGAAATCTGCCCATGCGATTGATACGGATGCCCGCGACCTGACCGAAGCGCTGAAGGGCGCAGATGTATTCCTTGGCCTCTCCGCTGCAGGCGCGTTGAAGCCCGAAATGGTCCAAGATATGGCCGACAAGCCGATTATCTTTGCGATGGCCAATCCTGATCCCGAAATCACCCCGCCCGATGCCAAGGCGGCCCGGCCCGACGCTATTGTCGCCACCGGACGGTCGGATTATCCCAACCAGGTCAACAACGTCCTCGGCTTTCCATTCATTTTCCGCGGCGCTCTTGATGTTCGCGCTACCCGGATCAACGACGAGATGAAGGTAGCAGCGGCTACGGCCATAGCCGAACTGGCACGCGAACAGGTTCCCGAAGAGGTGGCCGCAGCTTATGGCGGGCAAGCACCCACTTTCGGCGTAGATTATATCATCCCGGCGCCGTTTGATCCGCGCTTGATGGACGTGGTTTCCGCTGCGGTTGCCAAGGCCGCAATGGACAGCGGTGTTGCGCAAAAACCTATCGACGATATGGACGCGTATCGTCAGAGCCTAAAAGCACGACTAAACCCAACCACGTCTGTGCTAACGCAAGCTTATGAAGCCTGCCGCATAGCCCCTAAACGGGTTATTTTTGCAGAAGCTGAAGAAGATGTTGTGTTGCGCGCAGCCATTCAGTTTCAAGATGGCGGCTATGGAACACCGGTACTGGTTGGCCGTGATGATCGCGTGCGCGAAAAGCTCAGTGAACTGGGCGTTAGTGATCCCGACCGGTTTGAAATTCACAACTCACGCAACAGCCCGCTAGTCCCGGACATGGTCAACATGCTCTATGAACGCCTGCACCGCAAAGGCCATATGGAACGTGATATTAAACGCATGGTCAACCAGGATCGCAATATTTTCGGCTCTGCGCTGCTTGCCATGGATCAGGGTGAAGCGATGATTACTGGCGTAACCCGACCTTATTCACAGACCTTCAAGGATATTGCCAAGGTCATCGATATTGAAAAAGACCGCACACCCCAGGGCATTCATGTGATGGTTGGACAAAGTCACACGGTTTTCATGGCCGACACCACGGTGAACGAGCGGCCTTCTGCTGTGGAACTGGCCGATATTGCAGAACAAACCGCAGCGGTGGCCCGGAAAATGGGTCATGAACCACGTGTTGCTTTCCTGAGTTATTCGACTTTCGGCAATCCGGCCGGTCGCTGGCTGGAGAATATCCGGGAGGCGGTTGCTGAATTGGACAGCCGCCGGGTCAGTTTCGAATATGAGGGAGAGATGGCTCCCGATGTCGCACTGAACCCCAAATTGATGGCGAACTATCCGTTTAACCGTCTATCCGGTCCTGCCAATGTGCTGGTCATGCCTGGATTGCAGTCGGCCAATCTGTCGGCCAAATTGCTGCGCGAACTGGGCGGGGATGCTGTGATCGGACCAATGCTGGTAGGCCTTGATAAACCGGTTCAGATTGCCACCATGGCATCGACGGCATCGGAACTGGTGACGCTGGCAGTACTGGCTGCAAGTGGAATCGCTAAATAGCGACACCACTGCTGGCATGTCAGCTGGGATAATCTTTAAGGTCGGGTCGGGTCGTTACTACGGCCTTGCGCACCCGGTGCGCCAACTGCTCCTATATTGCCAAACAGCTCTTGGAAGAAAGAGCGTTCGCGGCCCAGAGTGGGCGTCGTGTCGCCGTCCGGACTGATACTCGCCACCAGCTCCAGACCTGTGCGATCCACTGCAGTCACGTTCCCAGCTTGGTCAAAAGTTACGCGCATAACCATCTGGTCCCGAGGCGTCGGCGAGTTAAAGGCGAGTTGTTTGGTTTCACGGGAGACATAATACCAGGTATTTTCATCAAATTGTCCGGTAAAAGTCGGACGTCCCAGTGATGCCTCAACAGACTGCCGGTTGTCTATCCCAGGCTGAATTGCATCTGTAATAACCCGATCAACAATATAACCCTGATGACCGCGGACCTGTGAACAGCCGGAAAGCAACAACCCGCCTGCAACCAGACCGGTCATTACAGCGTGTATTTTCAATTGGCTACGCATCAACTCGATTCTCCAAAACGTCCGCCCCAAAGATTACTAGGCCATTTGGGTTGGCTTTGATGATTATAACAGTTTATTTCCTGCTAATCATAAGGCCCATTGCATCTCGCCGTACAAATATCAATATCCCCTGTATGTAGTCTTAACATAAGCGGTCACCAGCCGGGTATATCTTAAACGAAATTCGGGGTTTAAAATCATGTCATTCTTGAACGCATTACTCGGGCGAAAAAACGCCAACAGGGTCATGCAGCCACTATATGGTAGCATTATTGCCGAGGGCCGGCGTATTGACTGGTATGAAAAAGGCGGCGTTCCTGACACGCTCGACGGCCGCTTTGATATGATTGCTGCGATTTTGTGCGCCGTGTTGATCCGCCTGGACCAAACCGAAGAAGCCAAGCAGGAAATAGCCTGGCTTACGGAATTATTTGTTACGGATATGGAAGGTCAGTTGCGACAGATCGGCATTGGCGACTTAATAGTCGGCAAACGGGTGGGTGAGATGGTGGGCGCGCTAGGCGGGCGTTTAGGGGCTTATAGGGATGCTCTGACGGAAAATGCCAGCCTCGACGAAGCGTTGACACGCAACCTATATCGCGGCGAAATACCGGATCGGGCAGCACTGCAATTCACCACCAAGAATTTCGCGCATTTTTATAACCGGCTTTCCGCCGCTACGATCAGCCAAGTAATTGCCGGAGATATCGCAGAGGCCAGACCATGACTAGATCACAGCCGCTGCCTCCCCCCGAACTGTCCGATATCATAAAGCTGTCGGACATCGGGGACATGGCAATAAAAGGGCAAATTGTCGCCGACGAAAATCAGCGTCGAGCACTAGCCAAACGCTTTGACTTGCCTTCCATAGAAGCAATCACAGCGGACTATCGTCTGGAGGCGAATGAAGAGGAAATCACTTTTGCCGGTACAATCCATTCCGATCTGCATCAATCGTGCGCGATCAGCGGTCAGCCATTTCCTGTCCGCGTTGACGAGCCGTTTAACATAATCTTCGTAGAAAAAACCGACACACCGCCCGGCGAAAAGGAAATCGAACTGGAGTCCGAAGACTGCGACACAATAGAATATGAGGCTGCTCAAATCGACCTTGGAGAGGCCGTTGCGCAAACGCTTTATCTAGCGCTTGACCCATATCCACGAGGGCCGGATGCGGATAGCATAGCAGAGAAGAAGGGCCTCAAAAGCGAAGAGGAGGCCGGTCCTTTTGGCGCGCTAGCAGCGCTCAAAGCGGGCCTTGGGGAAAATAAACCCAGCTAGGCAGCCGATTTCTCTGCTTCTTTCTGCTCTGCCGCCTTAACCAGTCTCTTTTTCAGATTGTTCAACCGAGTTTTGGCTTCAATTTTTCCGCCGAGCAAATCAGTAATATAAAAAGTATCAACTGCGCGCTCGCCATAGGTGGCGATATGGGCGCTGTGCACCGTGACTTTGGATTCGAAGAGGACATAAGCGAGTTCGTTCAGCAAAGCAGGCCGGTCCTGTGCCGTTACTTCCACTACCGTAAAGCGATTGGATGCATCGTTGTCGACAGTCGCATTGGGAACGATATTAAACGCCCCGGCACGGCTATGAGCCAGCGGTCTGGCCTCCAGTTTTGTGGTCAGTTTCGACCGGTTGGCCAATGCGTCCTCAACCGCCCGTTTCAAGCGCGTAAGCTGCGTGTCTTCTGCAAACGGCTGACTGTGCTGGTCCTGTACCAGAAAATTGTCCAGCGCCATTCCATCCCGCGTGGTGTGAATCCGCGCATCGATAATGTTACCGCCAGCAACATGAATGCCGCCCGCAATGCGATAGAACAGGCCGGGATGATCGGCTGCATAAATCGTCACCAGTGTAGCACCCCGCTCTGGATAAGCATCTGCGGAAATTGCCAGACTATCATCACCCGCACGCAGCATCAGCCGGGCATTATGTGCGATGATATCATCCGGCTCGGCGATCCAATAAGGATCGGTCAGGCGTCTTGCCAGTTTGGAAAACTGTGTTTTGGGAATGTCCAGCGCCTCGGACAAGACCGCCTTTTTCTCTGCGATCCGTTCTTTTCGGCCACGCTGCTTGTGACCGAGAAGCAACATTTCCTCGGCCGCCTGAAAAAGATCCGTTAGGAGCTGCCTTTTCCAACTGTTCCAAACGCCCGGTCCCACGGCGCGAATATCAACAACCGTCAAGACCGTTAGCAGACGAAGTCGCTCAATGCTTTTTACCTGACTGACAAAATCCTG
The DNA here is from genome assembly GCF_059726685.1 of Parasphingorhabdus sp. Classification (NCBI taxonomy): domain Bacteria; kingdom Pseudomonadati; phylum Pseudomonadota; class Alphaproteobacteria; order Sphingomonadales; family Sphingorhabdaceae; genus Parasphingorhabdus; species Parasphingorhabdus sp. The sequence goes on along the minus strand of NZ_AP041068.1, from coordinate 1,118,762 downwards.
AATGGTTTTAAAATCAGACAGGTCGCGTTTGAACGCCATGGCTGACATCAGCAAATGATGCCGCACCAACCATGCCACCAGTTCGGTTTCATAGGGTTCCAGTCCCAGCCGCGGACATAGCTTCATCGCGACTTCAGCGCCCAATATGCTGTGATCGCCGCCTCGGCCTTTTGCAATATCATGCAACAGGGTCGCGACGAACAGCACCCTCCGATTTTTGAGCTTCCTGATTGTCTCGGTAGAGTTAGGGTGGTCTTCAACCAGATCACCGCTGGCAATCCTGGAGAGCAGCCCGATAGCGCGAATGCTATGTTCATCGACCGTATAGTGATGATACATGTCAAATTGCATCTGTGCGACAACCCTGCCGAAATCGGGAATGAAGCGCCCGAAAATCGAGGCTTCATTCATCCAGCGCAGAACCAGTTCGGGATCGCGTGGCGAACAAAGCACGTCAAGGAACAGCTTATTTGCCCGACGGTCCTTTCGGATCTTGTTGGTGATCAGCTTTGCGTCTCGCCGCGCAGCGCGCATCGCCAGCGGATGGATTTCCAGTTCATGCTTATCCGCGAGGTGGAAAATTTCGATCAACCGGACCGGGTCTTCTTCAAAGAAATTTTCCTCTGGCAAAGCCAGTCGGCCACGATCCAGTGTAAAGCCCTTCAGCTTTTTTGGCCTCCGAGTAATATTAGGGATGAAGCGCCTTACCCCGGCATTATGGGTCTCATCGAGATGAGCGAGAAAGACGCCAGTAAGGTTACCAACGACTTTTGCGTTCAGGAAATAATATTGCATGAAACGTTCTACGGCCGACTTGCCCGGCCGGTCAGCAAAACGCATCCGCTCAGCAATACCGGGCTGTAGGTCGAAAGTTAAACGATCCTCTGCACGCCCCGTCATATCATGCATGTGACAACGTACTGCCCAGAGGAAATTGGCAGCCTTGCGAAAACGCCTGAACTCATCTGCTGTCAGCAGACCAACATCGACCAGCTCTTCCGCAGAGGTAACTCTGTGGATATATTTACCTATCCAATAAAGCGTCTGCAGATCGCGCATCCCCCCTTTGCCTTCCTTGACATTGGGTTCGACGACATACCTGCTATCACCCATGCGGACATGCCGGGCGTCGCGTTCTGCCAATTTCTCAGAGACGAAAGTACGATCCGTGCCAGAGACCACATCGGCGTAAAAGCGAGCCTTGGCTTCCTCATAGACGTCGGTATCACCCCAGATATAGCGGCCTTCCAGCAATGCGGTACGAATGCTGAGATCTTCATTCGCCATCCGCACCATTTCGTCGATCGAACGGCTGCTCTGACCGACTTTAAGGCCCAAGTCCCAAAGCCAGTAAAGCATTGCTTCCACCGCTTGCTCGGTCCAGCTGGTCTGCTTAAACGGGGTTAAAAAGGCGATATCGACATCACTATGCGGGGCCATCTCTCCGCGTCCGTAACCGCCGACCGCCATCACTGCGATGCGTTCGCCCGATGAAGGATTATTTACGGGATATTGATGGCCAACGGCTATATCGTGGATAATCCGTACCAGCTGGTCGATCAGAAAAGATTGCGCAGCTGCCGCTTCATGTCCTGCAGAAGGTTTCTCCATTAGTCGCCGGCTGATCTCTGCCCGGCCATTTGCCAACGCCTCTTGCAACATGGGCAATATTTGTGGACGTGCTTTGGCTATACCATGTTCAGCGATAAGTGCTTCTATCGCCTCAGCCAACTTACGACGGTCGACAATATCCCGCTGCCGGACAATCCGTTTCCCCGGATCACTTGCCGGCCTGGGTATATTGGCGCGCGCGTTCATCCCGTAGCAGCCAGCATTTCCCGATGCTTCTTGGCCAGCACGATTTTTGCGATTTTCGCTGTACCCAGTTTCGGCAGCGGTTCTTCATATTGCCAGATATGCACCGGCATCTTGAACGGCGCGAGCTTGTCTTTCAGGAATTCCAGAAGCTCGTCTTGCGACAATGACTCACCATCTTTGACGTGATAAACCAATCCCGGAACTTCTCCGAACCGTTCATCTTCAACGCCAAATATGCAGGCTTCCGCCACGGACGTGTGGCTGTAAATCGCCGCTTCGACTTCCTGACAGCTGATATTCTCGCCGCCGCGAATGATAATTTCTTTCTTGCGGTCGACAATGAATAGATAGCCGTCTTCGTCGAGATAGCCGATATCGCCGGTGCGGAAATAACCATCATCGGTAAAAGCGTCTTTGGTCGCTTGTTCGTTGTTCCAATAGCCGGTGAAATTGGCTGACGAGCGGATGCACACTTCACCGCGCTCGCCTTGCGCTACCTTGTTGCCATCATCATCCAATATCCCGACATCAACAATCGGCGGCGTGGCGCGACCGGTGCTGTCTGGCTTGGCGAGATAATTTTCATTCTGGTTGGAACAGCCGACACCATTGGTTTCGGTGAGACCGTAGCCAATCAGTGGAAAGCCCTTGCCCATGCCTTCCTTGATCCGTTTGACATGCTCGACCGGGCGCGGCGCGCCGCCAGCAGCCATGGAAACACAGGTGCTGAGATCATAATCATTGACCTTGGGATGCGCGTAAATCTCCATGCTCATCAGCGGAACGCCAACAAAATAGGTCACTTTTTCCTTTTCGATCAAGCGCATTGCCTCTTCGGCGTCCCATTTTTTCTGCATCACTAGCTTGCGGCCAATCGCGTAGCTCACCAGAACCAGTGGTACCGACGCGGTAACGTGAAACAGCGGTACAGCCACCAAAGCGGTCGGCTGGATATCCGGCAATGTGCCGGCTTTTTCCATCAAATGCGCCATCACGGCAAAGGCGCCAACAAAACTCATCGCCCCCTGCACCACCGAGCGGTGTTCGGCATAGGCGCCTTTCGAGCGTCCGGTCGAACCGGAGGTGAATAATATCGTCGCATTATCCTCTGGTCCCATTTGCGGCAACGGGGTTTCCGCATCGCCGCCCTTTGCCAGACAGGCCTTTAATCCTTCGAGCGGCGGAAGATCATGTTCGAACAAAACCACCTCTGCGCCATGGTCGCGTCCCGATTCGCTCAGGCGCGCTGCACGTTGGGCATCGGCAAAAACAATTGAACAGCTGACATCTTCGATACCATCAGCCAGCTCATCGCCTTGCCACCAACCGTTCAATTTGGTCGAGACACCGCCCGCCATGGTGATCGCCATATCAAGGATGATCCAGTTGGCGGAGTTGCGCGCGGCAATACCGATCCGGTCGCCTTTCTTGACCCCATGTCCGGCGACCAATCCGCCAGCCAACACGCGTGCCGCGGCATAAGTTTCCTTAAAAGTCAGCCGGATATCACCATCGACGAGGAATTCCTTGTCTGCATTCTGCATGCAGAAAAAGGCAAAAAAGTCCGAAACATTGCTCGGTGCATTTTTGAACACCGGCATATCGACGCCGTATTTATTGACCGAGGAAAGCTCCAAAAGCTGTCCCGGCTGTGTCATGACGCCCAGGGTTTCGTCGATCATAGCGTCTAATGGCGATGGCATTTCAATTTTCTCCCGCAAAGTCAGTTTGGGTTTCTCTCTTGGTATCGGAGAATTTCCCGTTATATGCCCTTGCTATATGACGATGAAACCGGACGGGGAAAAGAGTTGATTGATATTATTCTTGCAAGTGCAGCGCAATTTACGCGATTTGAAGAATTGGGACTGTCTCCCAACGCGCTTGACCTCGGTTTTTTCCAATTGAAATGGTATTCGCTGGCTTATCTCGCCGGTATATTGATCGGTTATTGGTATCTTACGAAACTAATCAAAGAACCGGGCGCTCCACTGGCGCGCCGTCACGCCGATGACATGATCTTTTATGCGACGCTGGGAATCATTCTCGGCGGACGACTTGGTTATGTGTTTTTCTATAAACCCGAAATCCTACAAAACCCGATCGAGATCTTGCAGGTTTGGAACGGCGGCATGTCGCTGCATGGCGGTGTCTTGGGCGTTGTTCTCGCAATCTGGTACATATCCCGGAAGGAAAAACTCAGTTTCCTGCGCATCTGCGACTATATCGCCTGTGTCATTCCGTTCGGATTACTCTTTGGCCGCCTCGCCAATTTCGTCAACGGCGAACTTTGGGGCCGCGCCACCGACGTGCCCTGGGCAATCATCTTCCCGATGGGCGGTGAAGTCGCGCGCCATCCCAGCCAGCTTTATGAAGCCGGTCTAGAAGGGATACTCTATTTCATCATAACATCTTTGCTCTTCTGGAAAACAGATGCGCGCTATCATCCGGGCAAGCTAGTCGGCACCGGCCTTTTAGTTTACGGTCTCAGCCGATTCACCGTAGAGTTCTTCCGTCAGCCAGATAAAGGCCTCGAGAATTTAAGCTGGGGCCTGACCATGGGGCAAACGCTCACCGTGCCCATGCTGTTGCTCGGCATCTATCTGGTATTTACCTCCAAAGGTCGCCGCGTCCGCGTAGAACCGACGACCGGAGATAAGAGCATTGCCTGACAGTCCGTCGGCCGCGCATATTCTCGCTGAAAAAATCGACCGCGACGGACCGATCAGCCTTAGCGAATATATGGGCATCGCCAATGCGGCTTACTATGCAGCAAAAGACCCGATTGGCGAGGACGGCGATTTTGTTACCGCCCCGGAAATCAGCCAGATGTTCGGTGAGCTTATCGGAATATGGTTGTCGGATTTGTGGATGCGCAAGGGCCGTCCAGGTCATATTCACTACGTCGAACTGGGTCCAGGCAGAGGCACATTAGCCGCCGATGCGCTGCGCACGATGTTGAAATTTGAGTGCAAACCGCAGATTCACTTTGTCGAAACCAGTCCGGTGCTGAAGGAAAAACAGGCTGCGCTTCATAGCGGTGCCGCATGGCACAAAAGCATCGACAGTCTGCCAGACGACGGTCCATTAATCATTGTTGCCAATGAATTTTTCGACGCTCTGCCAGTGGAGCAATTTGTATCGACCGCCGACGGATGGCTCCGTCAAATGGTCGACCGGGAGCGCAATAAGTTCATAGCTGTCCCCGGCACTCAAGTCATTGAGAAGCAGATGTCGAGATCCTCCGCTGGCCTGCCGACTGGAACTATATTGGAGAGCTCCCCTGCCAGCGTGCAGATTTTAGGTGAGCTTTCGCATCGCATTGCTCAGCAGGGCGGCGCTATATTAATCATCGACTATGGCTATGATCAACCGGGTACTGGCAGCACTCTGCAAGCGGTAAAAAATCACCTCCCCATCAGCCCGTTTGACAGCCCGGGAACCTCAGACCTCACAGCGCATGTCGATTTTCACAACCTAGCCAATATAGCGAAAACGCGTCTTTTGTCGGTTCATGGACCAGTGGAACAAGGTCAATGGCTCAAGGCACTTGGCATTGATCAACGGGCGGGAAAACTGGCTGAGAACAGTCCGGGCAAAGCGGAAGATATACGCGCCGCGCATCGCAGACTAACTCATGTTGATGAAATGGGCCGGTTGTTTCGGGTGATGGCTGCAACATCGATGGACTGGCCCGAACCAGAAGGCTTTGTTTACGGCGAAAGTTGAGTACTGCTCATCGATCTTGTGATCAACCGACCCAGTCGGCGACTTCCAATACCACTTTGTTCGCAGCGCTGTTCAAGGCCTCACCCACCGGACCGGCCTCTGCGGCAAATACGGTCTCACTGGCCTCGAAGCGCCGCTTCTCAACCGGTTCGCCTTCACGCATTTTTACTGCATCATACGTCACCATGACGGTCAGGCTGGGACCGTCCAGCCCGAAATTCACCAGCTCACCGGACAGATATGTGTCTGCTTTGCCCTGCGCCTGAACCGCTGTCAGCACCAGCCGATTATTTTTCGCTGCAATGGTTTCTGTAAGTAGCCCCTGAAAAAGCCGCGCGGGCTTATCAATCCACGTGGCTTCTTTTAGATATGCGATACCCGTCGCGCTGGTTTGGACTGGCACACGCACGTTATTAAGTTTTTGCGGCGTAGATGGCAACTGAACCACTAAAGCACCGGCTTGTGGCCCAGCGCGAACCGCTCCGGGATCCACTTGCATATCCGATGTCAGAGACAAGAGAAATGGTGGCGGTTCGGCACCACCAAAACTGACACAAGCGCTCAAAACACCGAGACCTGCCAACAAGCCCAAGGATTTTGTCTTTTGCAATATGGTCATAGATCCCTGCTTTCCCATTGGCGTTCTTTTATTTACCTGGTTCATAGTCTGGCAGCGTTGGCGCGGACAGCAACGATCCCGCTCCGCCCTGATCCAACCGTTCAGTCACAGAAGTGAGAGATTTGGTCAGCGCCTGCATGTCCTTAACCAGTTGATCGACTTCCGGTATTGTTTTGGTTCCCAGCTGCCGAACACCGGGGCGCGCATCTTCAAGCACCTCACCCAACGCTGCCATGCTCTTTTCTGCTGCGGCCAGTGTTTTGGTGAGGTTTTTCGCCAGTGGTTCACCATTGTTAGTCAACAATTGGTTCGTATTGTCCGCAACCGCAGAGAGTTTTTCCGCAGTTTCCCCGGCATTGCGGATCGCGATGGCCGATTCTGCCATCAATGCTTCAAGATTAGGTGCTTGCTTCGCCAGACTGCCGGTCAGCTGCTCGGTATTGTTCAAAATGCCTTCGATCGATTCCTGGTTCTTGTCCGATAACAGCAATGTCAGCCGATCGGTAAGCGTTGCCAGTCGTTCGACGACTAGCGGGGCGCTGTTGAGCAATTCGCCCAAAGCACCGGGTTTGGTAGGAATAACAGGTACGCCTTCCGGACCCAATTCTTTAATCGGCGGCGCATCCTTTACCGCGCCATCCAGTTGAATATTCGGCGGAGCGGTAAAGCTGATACTCTGGATAGTCGCAGTTGTTCCCTGCAAAATCGGAGTTTCTTCGCTCACTGCAATGCGAACGCGTACAAAATCGGGATCCTTTTCCCAAAGCTCCACGTCGAGCACCTGTCCAGAAGGAACACCCGCAAAAGTCACGCCGGTTCCCTTTGCCAAACCACCCACGGATTGGGCGAAAAATATATCATATTCCTTCGTCGCACCGTCACCAAAGCGGACAATCCAGACCAGAAAGGCAGCCACTAAAGCGAGCAAGGTCAGGGTGATAACACCCACAAGAATATGATTGGACCGTGTCTCCATTATTTCACCTTTATGGCCAGCCGTTTCGGCACCTGCAACAAATCTCTGTAATTAGACCGCATTTTCAACTTCCAGCCGCATTCTGTGTTGATGCCATCCGCCCGCGTGGACCGTTGAAATATTCCTGTATCCAAGGGTGGTCCATCGCAAGCAGTTCCGGTATCGTGCCCACGGCGATCACCCGTTGATCAGCCAGCACGGCCACCCGATCACAAATCGCATGAAGCGTATCGAGATCATGGGTGATCAGGAACACGGTAAGCCCCAAAGTCTGCTGCAATTCGCGCGTCAAATTGTCAAAAGCGGCAGCCCCGATCGGATCAAGCCCCGCCGTCGGTTCATCGAGAAACAACAGTTCCGGGTCGAGCGCGAGCGCTCTTGCAATGCCAGCCCGCTTTTTCATACCGCCAGACAGCTCGGCGGGATATTTGGGTGCGGCTTCCGGCGGTAGTCCTGACAGGCACACCTTATATTTCGCAACCTCGCGGCGGAAATCGCGGTCCATCTCGGGAAAGAACTCGCGGATCGGAACCATTACATTTTCTGCCACCGTCAGCGTGGAAAAAAGCGCACCGCCCTGAAACAACACGCCCCAGCGTTTGCGAACGTCAATGGTTTCCGCGTCCGATCGACCCAAAAGCGACTCACCGAAAACTTCGATCGAGCCCTCATCGGGTTGCTGCAGGCCGATGATCGAACGCATCAGTACGGATTTTCCGGTACCGGAACCGCCGACCACGCCGATAATTTCGCCCTTGTGGACATCCAGATCGAGGCCTTCGTGAACTACTTGTTCCCCGAAGCTGTTGCGCAGCCCCTTGACGCAGATTATCGGGCCGGAAAAGTCGCGATCGACAACGATAGGATCTTCGTCAACCATCAGTCCCACCCGATCCAGGTAAAGAATACCGCAAAAAAAGCATCCAGCACGATCACCAGGAATATCGCTTGCACCACAGCGGCTGTTGTCCGTTTGCCGACTTCTTCGGCATTCCCTTTAACCTGCATGCCTTGATAGCATCCACAAATCGCAATGATCGCGCCAAATACCGGTGCCTTGACGAGACCGACATAGACGTCCGTCAGCGGCACCACTTCTCTGATTCTCGCAAAAAACGTGGCGGGAGGAATATCCAGCTCTACCCAGCTCAGCAACCCGCCGCCGATAATCGCAACAATCGACGCGTAGAATCCCAGCAGCGGTAACATGAAGACAGCGGCGAGAAAACGCGGCAAGACCAAGGCTTCTACAGGCGACACGCCAATCGTACGCATCGCGTCAATTTCCTCGGTCAGCTTCATGGTCCCAATTTGTGCGGCAAAGGCCGAACCAGAACGACCAGCAACCATGATTGCCGTCATCAAGACGCCCAATTCCCGCAAAGTCAGCCTTCCGACCAGATTGACCGTGAACACCTCTGCACCAAATTGCCGAAGCTGCACCGCGCCTTGCTGCGCGATCACCAAACCGATGAGAAAGCTCATAAGTCCAATAATACCAAGAGCCCGCACGCCCACTACGTCGAAGCGCTGGATCACCGCATTCCATCTTATCCGGCCGGGATGTCGCATCAACGAAGCAGCTGAGACCATCACCGAACCAAAAAAGCCGATCAAACCCGCCAAGGTCGTCAAAGCGATCATTGTTGCTTCACCCACTTCATCCAGCACGCGAATGATTGGGTTGGGTGGATCAGGACGCACTTCAGCAGGCTCAGCTACTCCGCCTATGGCAGCGATAAGCCGCTCCGCTTCATTGTCCATACCAACAATTTCCGCTTCGATATCGCGAGCTGTGCGATGGATGAGCCAAGCACCAACGGTATCAAAATAGCCAATGTCGGAAAGGTTCAGTTGTTTTGCCTCTCCTTCATATTCTCGCAATCGTTCGGGCAAGTCTCCGATAGCGGCGATCGACAAATCACCGGAAAAACGAAGTACAGTTACTCCGTCCTCGGTAATTTCTTCGACAAAATCGCCAGGCACTGTCATCGCCGCTATTGGTGACCGAAAATCATTGAAACCTCAAGCCATTATAACAAGTCATTTAATGGGTGCATTTTTTCGGCGCTGCTAATATGGCGTCGCTATTGGGAAAAGAGGCGTGATGACCAAGCTGTCTATTTACGATATGGATCGGACGATTACGGTGCGAGGCACCTATACCCCGTTCCTGTTTCACATGGTTTTTGCGCGCGCACCTTGGCGGCTGGTCTTTCTGCCACTACTGCCCTTTGGATTTATTGGTTATGGCTTAAAACTGGTCAGTCGCAAGGGGCTGAAAACCTATAATCAGCGCCTGTTATTAGGCGGTAAACCGAATATAGCGAAGCTGGAACCGCATATTGAGCGCTATGCTGATAAAGTGATGCAGGTGAATAGCTATTCCAAGGCTATTGCCCAAGTTGAAGCTGATCGGGCGGAAGGCAGAAAGCTGGTGCTCGCCACGGCTTCTTATGAGCTTTACGTCAATGCCATCGCCAAACGACTGGGCTTTGACGAAGTAATAGCAACCCGGCTGAAGATCAATGAACAGGGCCAGGTATTGCCTGAAATTATCGGAGAAAATTGCTATGACGTCGCGAAGCTTGACCGGATCAAGACCTTTCTCGACAAGCAAGGACTTGAACGCGAAAGCATCCACATCAGGGCCTATTCCGATCATGTAAGCGATGCACCGATGCTCGACTTTGCTGATGAAGCGATTGCGACGACACCGAGTGCACCATTACGCCATCTTGCTAAGAAACGCGGTTGGACAATCCTGGATTGGGCCTAAACCACACCCAACGCTTGCTCAAAGTCGGCGATCAGGTCATCAGGGTCTTCTACACCAATTGAAATTCGAACCAGATTGTCTGTTATGCCAAGCGCGGCCCGGCGATCATCCGGCACCGACAAATGAGTCATTGCCGCTGGCAAGCTTGCCAATGTCTCGGTTCCGCCAAGACTCACGGCCAATTTCGCAATCTTGAGGGCATCTAGAAACGCAAAAGCTTCGGCTTCGCCGCCCTTGATGAACACCGAGAAGGTGGACCCCGCACCACTGCAATGGCGATCATAAATATCCTGCTGCGAGGCATCGGAAATAAACCGGAGATAGCCAAGCCCGTCCACTTTGGGATGGTCCCGAAGAAAAGCGCAAACTTTCTCGGCATTTTCGCCAGCACGAGTCATACGCAATTCCAATGTTTCAAGGCTGCGCATCAGCATCCACGCCGTATTGGGATCGCATATTGTCCCAATAGTATTCCGGATCGCGCGGATCGGGTCCATATGGCCTTTCGAGCCAAGAACGCCTCCGGCAACCAGATCACTATGTCCACCGACATATTTGGTCAGGCTGTATATCACGATATCCGCACCATGTTTCAGCGGCTGCTGCCACAAGGGGCCAAGGAAAGTATTGTCAATGGCAATGGGCGGTGCGCCCTCATCACCAAAAACCTGTTTGCGGGCGTTGGCCACACCCTCAATATCCACCAACGCATTGGTGGGATTGGCCGGACTTTCGAGATAGACAATCGCTACTTTACCGCCATTCTGTGCTGCTTGCGCCTTGGCCTGCTCTAGTAGAGCTGCGACCTCGGAAGGACTCGCACCGGCCGGGAAATCAAGGAAAGTTACGCCAAAACGGCCCAGTATCTTGTTAATCAGCGTCTCGGTGGCCGCATAAAGCGGTCCACTATGCACCACCACATCACCCTGATTGACATTGGCAAGAAGCACCGTCGCGATAGCCGACATGCCACTGGAAAAGACCAGCGCATCTTCAGCTTCGTCCCAAATGCTAAGCCGGTCTTCAAGAATTTCCTGGTTTGGACCGTTGAAGCGCGAATAAACGAGACCATCCGCGCCGCCAGGGCGCTTCCCGGTAATACCTTCGAAATGACGCTTGCCCGCGGCAGCATCTTCAAAAGCAAAGGTAGAGGTCAGGAAAATAGGTGGCTTGAGCGAACCTTCTGAGAGGACCGGATCATAGCCATGGCCCATCATAAGCGTCGACGGCTTGAGCTTGCGTCCGCCAATTTTCTCTATCGGCGCTTTGGGCATACGGCGCGGTGTTACCGGAACAGCATCATCGTTTTGATCGGACATTTTCTCTCTCTCCAGCGGAAATCATCTGGAAAGGCCCATGCCGCAAAACTCAACTGATTACAAATGAAACCATCCAAATGCACCCGATGATTATCGGTATCCCGGCTATGTCCAGCATCAGTCCTGACTTCAGCATTTTTGGCAATTCAATATGATTGGTTGACCATGCAATCGCGTTCGGCCCCGTACCGGAAGGCAGCATGAAGCCCCAGCTGGCCGCCATCGCCGCAGGCATGGCAAGCAAGACCGGGTCGACACCGGTGGCGAGGATCAGGCTGGCCACCACCGGCATGATCCCACTGGCCGTGGCGACGTTGGATGCAAATTCGGTGACCAGAATGACCAGAGCAACAAGTGCTATGGCAATGATAATGACCGGGACGTTTTTAAGCGGCTCCAGCGCCAGCCCTAGCCAGTCTGCCAATCCGGATTCAATGATTCCAGCGGCCAGCGCAAGGCCGCCGCCAAACATCATAATCACCCCCCATGGCGCACGATCTGCTTCGTCCCAGTTAAGTAATTTCCGCCCGGTACCATCGGGCAGAATGAACAACAGCAGACCGCCCAATATCGCGATGCTGCCATCATGCACGGCGCCAGCCGGAAGCACCGCCTTGATCTGGGGCAGGAACAACCACCCCAGCACGACGAGGGCAACCACCGGCACGACCCGTTTTTCCGGAAGGCTCCAAGGGCCGGCCGATCCGATCGCGGCCCGTGCACCGGCGCCATCAAAGCTGTCTTTGCCCACTTTCTGGACCGTAATCAGGATGGCTGCACAGACTGGCAGGCCAAGGATCACGATAGGCAGACCAAAGAACAGCCAGCTCAAAAAATCAATGTCCATGCCCAATGTCTTGTTAATCAGACCAGCAGCAATCGCATTGGTTGGGCTGCCCACCAATGTGCCAAGGCCTCCGATTGAAGCCGCAAAAGCTACCCCCATGATCAAGGCACCGGCAAATCCCTCTGTCTCGCCATCCTTCACCCCGCCAGCAACGAGGACGGCAACGGCAATGGGTATCATGATCAGGGTGGATGAGGTGTTGGAAATGAGCATACTGAGCAGCGCTGTGGCGAGCATGAAAGCGATTAATATGCCCCAAGCACTCTTTCCCGACAGGCTGACAATTGCCAGCGCGAGACGCCGGTGCAGACCGACCCGCTCAATCGCCAGTGCAAGAAAAGCACCGCCGAGGATAAGGAATAATATCGGTGAATAATATTGACTGGCGGTTTCCCGCACATCCATAACGTCCATCACCGGCAGGGTAAGAAAGGGCAGCAAGGCGGTTGCGGTAAGAGGTACCGCTTGGGTCATCCACCAGGTCGCCATAAGAATTGTGAGAGCAGCGACATGCCAGGCCGCCGGGCTCATTGCCGCTGGCGCTGGAGATAGGAGCATCACGACGAATACCGTCAAGCCAGCAAACAATCCAACGCGCTGGGCATTCATTTCCTCTTCCCCTCGTGCCCCTGTCTGCACAAGGGTAAAACTAGGCCTTCAAGCCGATCAACGATATCTGCCGACCATAGCCAGCTTCGCCGCGATGGCAACTGCGCCGATAACTGAAGTAACGATCCTCATGGGCATAGGTGTCCAGACCGAGTTTATCGATTTTAACAATTCCGGCCTTGGTCAGGCGATCCGCCACATAGGATTCAATATCGAACTGGAAGTGACCGGGCTGACCGGCGCTGAAATATTGAGAATTTTCAGAATCATCCTCGACGAAGCGTTTTTGAAAACCCGCATCGACTTCATAGCTATGCTGGGCAATACAAGGTCCGATAGCGCATGCAATATTGTCTCGCGAGGCTCCGAGCTTTTCCATCGCCGTGATGGTATTGTCCGTGACGCCGCCTATGGCGCCTTTCCATCCCGCATGCGCCGCACCTACGACCTGCGCCGCCGGATCATGAAACAGCACGGGCACACAATCTGCGGTCAATATACCGAGGAGCAAACCAGGGCTGCCTGTTACCATCGCATCAGCATGCGGGCGCGCATCAAGGGCGAAAGGCTCGGTGACTGTGACCACGTCGGCGCTATGGACCTGATGCAACGTCACCAGCCGACTGTCTAACAGCACAGCTGCCTTGGCCCGCTGGCGATTTTCGAGAATAGCCTCCCGGTCATCATCGCTGCCTAATCCGACATTCAACCCCGCGTAGATACCCTTAGACAAACCACCCGCACGACCAAGAAAACCGTGAGCTGCGTCCTTCAAAAGCGGTGACATCGTAACATCCACTGCCGATGAACCTTGCTTAGGCAAGGCTCTTGCTCACTTGCTCCGACACATCTTTTGAAAGGTCGGGTGTCGCCGCGATTTTTTCCAGCGCTTGCCGCATCAGGTCGGATCGACCGCGCTCGAAACGACGCCAACGACCCAGCGGCGGAATGAAGCGTGCGGCTGTTTGCGGATTTTGCCCGTCCAGCGCGATCACCATGTCGGCAAGCATCTGATAGCCCTTACCGGACGGATCATGAAACCGCACCGCATTACTGGTAAATCCGGCATAAAGTGCCCGTACCCGATTGGGATTGGACAGGGTAAATTCGGGATGCTTGGCAAGGCGCTCGACCCGCTTCACTGTATCGCTGCGCTGTGACAGCGCCTGCATGGTGAACCATTTGTCGAGCACCAGCGCATTGTCCTTGAACCGCTTGAAGAAATCCTCAAACACCCAGGTCCGTTCATCTGCATCCATATGCGACAGGACACCAACCGCGCCCTGCATTGCCGTCATGTTATTGGCATCCCGATATTGGTCGAATGCCAGTTCCGCTGCATCCTCAACCTGCGATGCTGCGATGTAATCAAGGGTGACGTTGCGCAGTTTCCGGTCTGCCCGGGCTTCTGCCTCCAGCGAAAACTCGCCCGGCACGCATTGATTGTAGAGACGGCGGAACTTGCGTTCAAATTGTACGCCGATTTTGCCGCGCAACTTTTCGCGCGCATCATGAATAGCCTGCGGATCGACTTGAACCATCTGATCCCCGAGAAACGCTTCGCTTGGCAGCTGAATCAATTCCGCCAAAAATGCCTTGTCAATATTCTCATCCGCCAGCACCGCGCCTACGGCCTGCAGAATGATATCGCGATCCGCCGGCGTCCCGGTTACCCGGGCAACCAGATAGCTGGTCATAAGCTGTTGCATCGCCTCAAACCGGGCAAACGGATCGTCATCATGTGAGGATAGAAAGGCCAGTTCTTCTGCCGTACGGCTACTTTCCAAAATGATCGGCGCGGAGAAGCTGCGGTTGATCGAAAGGATCGGATGCTCTTTTTGCCCTTCGAAAATGAAGCTCTGCTCCGCCTGATCAAGCGTGATAAGCTGTTCGCCGTCATGCTTGCCGGTTTCAGGATCAAGCAACGCGATTTTGAGCGGGATGACCATTTCCGATGGCTGCGGAGCAGCGCCGCTCGCGCCCAAAATCTGTTGCAGGTCCAGTGTCGCAGTGCCTGTTTGCGGATCATGGCTTAGCCTCGCTGACACGCAGGGCGTTCCGGGCGTCCGGTACCAGCCGCGGAATTGGGTAAGGTCGATATCGCCGCCCTCTTCCATCGCCACAACAAAATCCTCACATGTCGCGGCTTCACCATCATGACGATCAAAATACAAGTCCGTGCCTTTGCGAAAGCGCTCTCCGCCCAGCAAGGTCGCCATCATCCTGATAACTTCTGCACCCTTGTTATAGACAGTCGCCGTATAGAAGTTGGAAATCTCCTGATAGCTTTCCGGGCGGATCGGATGCGCCAGCGGTCCGGCGTCTTCGGGGAACTGAGCCGCACGCAAAATCCGCACATCTTCGATCCGCTTAAGCGCGGTCGACCCCATATCCGCCGAAAAACTCTGGTCCCGATAGACCGTGAAACCCTCTTTCAAACTGAGCTGAAACCAGTCACGGCAGGTGACCCGGTTACCCGACCAGTTGTGGAAATATTCATGGGCCACCACACCCTCAATTCCATCATAATCACCGTCGGTGGCGACTTCCGGGTCCGCTAATATATAGCGCGAATTGAAGATATTAAGCCCCTTATTCTCCATCGCACCCATGTTGAAATCACTCACCGCAACGATGTTGAACAGCCCCAAATCATATTCGCGCCCGTACACGTCCTCGTCCCAACGCATCGAGTCTTTGAGCGCCTGCATGGCATGGCCGGTGCGCGGCAAATCGCCATCACGGACCCAGATGTTCAGCTCGACCGGTTTGCCCGACCGCGTGGTAAAGCTATCACTGTTTGCAACCAGATCGCCCGCGACCAGCGCGAAGAGATAGCTCGGCTTGGGCCAGGGATCATTCCACTGCGCCCAATGACGACCATTATCGCCATCGCCTTCCCCAACCTTGTCACCATTGCAAAGCAAGATCGGGAAAGTATTTTTATCACCCTCCATCCGTACCGAATAACGGCTCAATATATCGGGCCTGTCGGGGAAGAATGTGATCCGGCGAAAACCTTCGGCCTCACATTGGGTGCAGAGCATCCCTTGAGAAGCATAAAGCCCCATCAACTGCGTGTTGGTAGAGGGATCAATTTCAACGGTAATTTCTACTTCATGTGCCGTGCCGGTGAGCGGCAGTTGCAAATTGCCGTCAATCAACTGCCAATCCGTCCACGTAGCGCCGTCCACCTTGACCGACGTCGGAATGAGACCATCGCCATCCAAGATCAAAGCTTCCTGATATTTAGCCGATTTGGAGCGCCGTACATCCAGTGTCGATCGGACAACCGTGTGATCCAGGCCCAGCTGAAAATCGAGCGCAATGGCCGGGACGAACCACGCCGGCGGACGATAATCTTCGCGGCGAATAATGGCAGGCTCGGTCGCAGGCATCGCTGCATCGGTCTTTTGGATATCTAGCATGACTCCCGCCATAAGAGCCATTTGCACGTCGTGCAATTGCGTTTATGCTTCTATCATCGGGCCCATCCGATCTATTCTATAGGGAAACTCAAGCCATGCCTCATATGCTCATCTTTGGACTGGGTTACACGGCAAAGCGGCTCACCGAACGATTGCGCGGCGAGGGATGGCAAGTAACCGGCACCCGGCGAGAGGCATCGGATGAAGCAATGGCGTTTGGTGACGAAACATCAGTCTTGGCGGCAATTGAAACCGCAACCCACATAATCTCTTCTGTTCCGCCTACCCGCGACGGCATTGAACCGGTGCTGGATGGTTACGGAGAAGCGATAAAAGCCGCATCGCTGGAATGGACAGGCTACCTCTCGTCTACCGGAGTCTACGGCGATGCGGAAGGCGCCTGGGTCGATGAAAGCGCGCCGATTGGCTCTGGACGGCGCAAGTCCCGCAGCGGCGCTGACCAGCGCTGGCAGGGCATGCGCGACGATGTCCGCGTACTGCGCCTGCCTGGCATATACGGGCCGGGCCGCAATCCGATCACCAGGGTCGAGCAAGGTAAAGCAAAAAGGGTCGATGTTCCCGGACAGGTGTTCAGCCGTATCCATGTCGATGATATCGTGGCCGCTGTGGTTGCATCTTTTGATGGCCCTGCCGGGGTTTACAATATTGCCGACGACCTGCCCGCACCGCAGCATGAGGTTATCGCCCATGCCGCAAGGCTCATTGGTATGGAGCCGCCGCCTTTGCTCTCTCTGGAAGATGCCGGTCTTTCGAAATCAGCTTTGGGTTTCTATGAAGAAAACCGCCGGGTCGCCAATGGTAAGGCGAAGCGGCTGTTGGATTGGCAGCCGCAATATCCTGACTACAAGGCAGGCATGGCCGGTTTCGTATAACCGGCCCTATCGGACAGTTTTGAACCTGTCGTCTACCTTGTCTGACAAAAACTGTCGCACATGGGCAACAAAAAGCTCAGAACTATGCTCGCGGCCGAGCAAGAGATGGTTGTCGGTCGGCAGTGTAACGAACTCCGCCCCGCTGATCCCACTGGCAAGCTCCGCGCCCTTGGCGACCGGAACGCGCTGATCACCGCGCGCATGCATGACCAGTGTGGGGCACTGTATTGCCTCCAGTCGGTGCCGCACGTCGATATCCGCAAAGGTTTCCAGAAAACGGGCGGCATTGGCAGCCGAAACGGTTTTCCTCTGGAATTCGTCAAACGCCGCCCTTTCGGAGTCCGTAGCACCGGGAATCAGCGCCCGGGAAAACAGATTGCGATAGCTGGAATCGTCACGGCTCCAACCCTTGGCAACCAGGGTGATCAAAGCTTCTCTCTCGGCAACCGATTCGGTGTCGCCATCGGCGCGCCAGCCCGCCGCATAACCGCCCCAAAGGATCAGATGACTGACCCGATCGGGGTTTTTTGCAGCATATTCAATAGCGACGGCCGCGCCCTGCGATATGCCGAGTAAAGGAAAACGCTCCACACCGCTTTGGGCAACCACTGTTTCCAGATCTGTAACAAAGGCGTCAAACCCAAGATCTGCTGCATCCCAATCGGACATGCCATTGCCTCGTTCGTCATAGCGGACCAGACTGTAGTCACGCGCCAGCTCCTGAAATAATGGTGACCAGACCTCGCTGTCCCAGTCCAGTTCAAGATGATTGAGCCAGTTGGCCGCTTTCAGCAGTGGCGGCCCTGATCCGATCCGGGCCCATGCAATACGGGTACCGTCTTTGGCGCCCGCAAAGCCGATTTTTTGCCGTGCGAGATGCAACTGGCTCGGCCTGTCGAGCGGCGTTCCAGCTCTTGCACCAAGATCGGGCAGTAACCGTGTACGCAATGCTTCCGCCTCTTCCCGCATCGCAGTCAACCACGCTTGATAGTGGGAGTGGTCCGGCAGATCGAGACCAGCAAGCAGGGGTTGGTCTAGCGCTGCACGCACATCCGCAAAATCCTGCCCGGCCAGCTCCTCATCGCGCTGCGCGCGTTCAATCAAATTCTTATAGTCGATTGTCGCTGCCACCGGTTCAAAATGAACCTTTTCCCGGTCGGCTACAATCCGTTCTGCTTCGGGTTCATTCAGCAATCGGCGCAGTTTCCAGATGGCGGATCTGAGAGCACCTCTCGGATCATCCGGCCCCTCCCAGAACAGATCGCACAGCCTTTCGCGATGCTGCGGCTTTCCGGTAAGCAAAAGAAACGCTAGCATTGCGCGGGCCTTGCGCGATGCTGGTAATTTTACCGGCTGACCTCCGCGGCGCACGGACAAGCCGCCAAGCACTTCGATTTCCAGATTTGGCATGGCTACTCCGATTACTCGCCCCCGAGTTGGAATTCGTCATTCTAGCGGCAAGCTCATGGCCAGTGGTGATCATCGACACATCGGGCGAATGCTAGAAAACCTAGGACCAATAAGATCAACGCCGCAATTTAAGGCCGCCGCAACAAAAAACAACGGAAATGACATGCTTATGAACATGCTGCCTAACACGCAAAGGTAACATTGGAGGCACGCTTGTTGAATGAATATTCAACTCACAAACAGATAGAAGGAATTAATAATGTTCTCCCAGCGATATCTATTCGAGCGACGACCAAGACAGAAACATTGCGCGATCTTGAGAAAAGAACTGCGATATTGACCGCGGCCATACAGCCGCAAAATTGAATTTGATTTTGCACGACCCTGACGACCTCAATGCAGGAACAAATGGCCTGGCTGTTTTCTCCTGCCACCTGGGGCTGCGCATAAGTGCAGCCCCCATTTTATCCCCAACCAGCCGCGTACAAATGCGCGAGCTTGTTGAACAAGGTAGTTTATAATGCTGGAACCACTCGCATTGATCAATGACCCGGTACTTACTCGCCGGGAAACGGAAATACTGGAATATATCACGCTGGGGCTGTCCGCCAAGGAAGTCGCACTGGAAATCAACATATCACCCCGGACAGTTGAACGACATGTGGAAAATGTCAGGCTGAAACTGCGCGCAAGAAACCGGACCCATATGGTCGCATGTGCTGTCAAGGCAGGGCTATTGAGGGTCAACGAAGCCGGAGTCCGGGGAATTTACAGACTGGCCTCCCGCAATGGGCCGCTGGAACAGATGTAAGATAGCGGCGGCTGTTGCGCTGATTTTTTTGAGACGATGCTCCAACATGTACTTTGTTAAATTGTGGGTATGTCGTCCATCTGACCTTCCACTTTAACACTCTTGGCGAGTTTTTCAGCCAAATCACGGCTGAGTAGCGCCATGATAGCGTTTTGAAAAGCGGGTGATTTTTCCATCAAACGCATGATTTGAGATGCATCCCATTTTATCAGACGTGCCCCCGGTTCTGCAGTAACGTCAGCCGTTGGTAGACGGCCTAGCACAAAGGCTATTTCTCCGATAAAATTACCCGGGGCGAGTTGAAATTCATTGTCACCCTTTTTGATCACCACGGTCCCGTCAAATATAAAATATAGCTCCGACAAGGGCTCGTTTGCAGCGGCCAGTATGGCAGGTGTCCCAGCTGTCTCCCAATGCGCGATTTTGAGCAACTGACGAAATTGGCCGGGGCTGAATCCGTCAAAGGCCTCGAACAACTCTTTCTCTTCCGATTTAAGCGCAAAAACGGTGCGTTCCATCAATATGCGAAAAAGAATGATCAAATTTGCGGCAACCAATATGCAAGTTGTGACGATGGCATCCCACAACGGAATTTCCGGGAATAAATAATAATAGAGCAGATAAAATGCCGAGCCCGCTAGCACCATAAGACGAAGCTTCAGTTCGTCCCGGATGAGAAAAGCAATGATGTAAAAAAGCGCGCCAAAGTGAATTAGCAGCGCTGTGTTAAAGTCAAAATCCATAGATCATTCGTCACCCAACTGACCCCATCTGAAAATAACGATGCGCTACAATGGTTTGGCGGGCAAGTTGCAAAAAAGCTAGTGATGGCTTGCGGCAGTTTTTCTGATCCTGCAAAAAGACCGCCAATATATATTCTATGTTCGACTTTGTGGGAATCGCGCTTTAAGCCTTCGGGCTTACGCCCTTGTCAGGAAGCATTGTTGCCCATCGCCCATATCATCTTGACCACTGCTATCCTGATTACGCTTGCAACATCGGTTTTTCTGGCGCTGCGTTACCGGAATATCAAACTTTACGGCACGGAACCGAGCAATCTGCTGGCCTTTACCGCGATCCTGTTCACGTCAGGTTTGGACGTCGGATTGATCATGTTTCCGCTTACCGAGTTTCCAGTTTATGCAACCGAAACACCCTACGGTTTTACCAATCCGCTGGCGATCGAGTTTGGATTCTGGGCGTTTCTGGTCTGGGGATTTTACTTTCTCACAACCTTCTATTTCTGCGTAATCGAGCCACGTCTCAAACTGTTCGAGCTATGGTGGGTGGCGCTGGCCAACAATATTGTCATCGTCGCAACCTGCGCCTTTACGGGGTTTCTTTTCCTGAGTTACCTGCCTGATTATATCGCTGATATTTCGCCGGTTGCGCGCTACTCTTTGGTTGCGGCAGTGGTGCTCGGCGCAGTATTGTCCAGCACCGATATCCGCTATGTCAAATGGCTGAGCTATGGGTCTTTCGCGCTATTCGCGCTGTTGATCCTCGGCCTCATGGTGGCGAATGGAATGGGCGCTGGCGATCTTCTTGCGAGCGGCCAAAATCTTGGTGGCTATTTCAGCAATATCGACAAATTTTTAAGTCCGGTCACCGACTATCATGCGTTCTATCTTTTCTGGTGGTTTGCCTGGAGTATCATGATTGGGCAATTTGTTGCGCGGTTCCTCGGTGGAATCAGGCCACTGCAGCTATTATTGGCACTTTTGATCTTGCCGTCCATTCCCATTGCCATCTGGTTTTCGGTCCTGTTTCACTATCATACCGAAGAGATTGTCCTGGCAGAATATCTTCAAGTTGCGATGGTCGTTGTCGGTATTATCTTCGTACTGAATTCGCTGGATTCCCTGACCCGGCTTTATTCGGAAAACCTCAACCTGACCGTTAAACGACTGGGCATGCCGCTCTATATTGCGGGTCATTGGGGGCTGCTTTTCGGGCTGATCATGCTCTACCAGTTTACGCCGCTGAAAATCGAATGGATCGGCATGGTGGTGATTGCCCTTTACGGCTGTATCTACTTTCTGATCTACCGGCGCAGAGAAGCGCTGCAAAAATTATCGCAAACGGGGCAACCGATTCATGTCCAACAATGAACAAGCTGACTGGGACTATATCATCATCGGCGCCGGTTCGGCAGGATGCGTTCTGGCTAACCGTTTGACCGCCGACGGCAGAAACAGGGTGCTGCTGCTAGAGGCTGGCGGAAGCGACAAGAATATCCTGGTCCAGATGCCAACCGCCCTGTCCTATCCTATGGCATCCCAAACCTATAACTGGGGCTATCATAGCGACCCGGAACCGGCACTGGATGGCCGGCAGATAAGCTGTCCGCGCGGCAAGGGGTTGGGCGGGACATCGTCTATCAACGGCATGGTATATGTCCGTGGACACAGCTGCGATTTTGACGAATGGGAACAATCGGGTGCCAGGGGGTGGAGCTATACCGATTGCCTGCCCTATTTCCAGCGTTCGGAAACCTGGCAAGGCGGCGCTGACGATTATCGCGGCGGCAGTGGACCACTTGGCGTTGGCGGCGGCAACAACATGTCCGGCAATCCGCTATATCAGACTTTTATCGATGCCGGTGTCCAAGCCGGATACCCGAAGACCGAAGACTATAATGGCTATCGGCAAGAGGGTTTTGGCGCGATGCATATGACGGTACGGGGCGGTATCCGCGAATCTACCGCGCGCGCTTATCTGGACCCAGTGAAAAAACGCACCAATCTGACGGTCTGGACAGGCGCGCTCGTCGATCGCCTGATCATGGAAGGCAAGCGCGCCGCCGGTGTGGCGCTGGAACGCAGCGGCGTCGCAACGACCGTCTTTGCCGCGAAAGAGGTCATACTCGCCGCAGGCTCTATCGCTTCACCAGCATTGCTCCAGCGTTCTGGTATCGGCGCCAAATCGGTGCTTCAAGATGCCGGAGTGAAGCAGGTGCACGACCTGCCCGGCGTAGGCGAAAATCTGCAGGACCATTTGGAGGTCTATTTCCAGTTTCATTGCAAAGAGCCGGTCAGCCTCAACAATAAGCTGGGTTGGTTCAGCAAGTTGATGATCGGCATCCAGTGGGTTCTGTTCAAATCCGGTCTCGGCGCAACCAATCATTTTGAATCCTGTGCGTTCATCCGATCCTACGCCGGGCGAAAATCACCGGACATCCAATATCATTTCCTGCCAGCCGCCATGCGATATGATGGCACGCCGTCCTTGAAAGGACATGGATTCCAGGTTCATGTCGGCCCCAACAAGCCGAAGAGCAGAGGCCGCGTGCGGATAAAGTCCGCTGACCCATCAGAAGCGCCGAGCATCCTCTATAATTATATGCAGCATCCCGATGACGTGTCGGTCTGGCGCCAGTGCATCCGCCTCACCCGAGAAATCATCTCGCAACCGGCCATGGATGCCTATCGCGGAGATGAGCTACAGCCCGGCACAGACATAGATACGGACGAGCAAATAGATGCATGGGTGAAAGACAATGTGGAGAGTGCTTATCACCCGTGCGGAACCTGCAAAATGGGATCGCCGGATGATCCCTTGGCAGTTGTAGATACCGAATGCAGGGTGATAGGCTTGGACAGCCTGCGCGTTGTTGATGCATCCGTTTTCCCGACCGTCACCAACGGAAATATCAATGCCCCGACCATCATGGTGGCCGAAAGGGCTTCAGATATCATCCTCAGACAGCCGCTGCTCCCACCATCGTCGGCGCCGAGCTGGATCGACGAAAACTGGCAGACCAGACAACGGCAGAACCCACCTGGTAACACTTAGTATCGACGCTCACGCTTGGAATTCGGACCGAGCTACCAACCAGAACCCCGTCTTTCCCGCATTTGCCGGCATTTAGAAGATGGGGTTCAACTGCTGTTTGGATCTACGGCCTTCATGGTCCGCGATCAAACGACTACAAGACTGTGCCACTTCAGCTATTTTTTCATATACCACAAAGCATTCACTATCAGCCATTTCCCATCGAAATTACCCATATGAAAATAGTCCACAAACCAAGGTGTTTCGAGACGAACCGAAGCGGCATTGCCCGTCACATCGAGAATTTTGCAGGTGCGGTTCCATTTTTCGATGGGTGTTTTAAGCGCGCCGCGCTTGGTCAGAGAAACCAGTTCCTCTTTGGTCATCCGCCTCAACCCAAAACTTTCATAGGGCTGCTTCCCAATCACAGCGCGCTTGGCGAGATCGGGGTGCAGTGAGCGTGCCACGCGCTCGGGATCTCCTTGTAGTTGGCCGTCAACATAGTCGTGACAGGTCGCCTCGATAGCAGCGAGCGTTGCCACATCGGCCACGTTCGGCTGACTTGCAGCTGTAGCTGCGGCGATAATCGGGATAACGTCCATGATCTGACCTTCCTTCTGAAACCGCGTTCACGGTCTCATATCTACGCTTTCTTTTGAAACGCCGGAAATTCTGAGCAAGCGTCATAGTCGGCCTTGACCATGGCATAACGCTGGTCAATCGCTCCAGCAAATTCAGGGTGTGTGAATATATACAGGCGATCAGCTTCGACACATTGCGCGGTCCATTCCGCGACATCGGCGGGATTCAGCCCGCCATCAATCACTGCGGCCATGGCCTGGAATTGCGGATCACTCTCGTCACCTCCACCAGTGGGCTTGTCAAAGGCGCTGCGGTGGATATTGGTTTTTACCCAAGCCGGACACAGGATACTGACGCCGATATTGCTTGGGGCCAGTTCCTGCTTCAATGCTTCCGAATAGCCGACAACGGCAAATTTGGTGGCGTTATAGGGTGCCATTCCGGGGGCCGCGCCATGACCCGCCATGGATGCCGTGTTGATGAAATAACCGCCCTCGCCATGACTTTGGATCAGTGGTGTGAAAATTTCCACACCATGCGCAACACCGATCAGGTTGATGTCCACAATCCAGCGCCAGTCTTTCATATCGATTTCGCCGGGAGCACCACCCAAGGCAACGCCGGCGTTGTTGACCACGATATGGACTTTGCCAAACCGATCAACTGTCGCCTGAGCAGCGGCACGAACCTGCGCCTCATCCGCGACATCGCACAGGACCGTATCAACATCAGCGCCGTTCGCGCTGAGCTCAGCAGCCGCCTGGTTGAGCTTCTCCTCATCAATATCCGCTAACATGATCTTGACGCCCCGGGCAGCAAACGCATGCGCAATGGCAAGGCCAATGCCGGCCGCTCCACCCGTGATAAAACTAACCATGTCTTTGTTGATTTTCATATTTCTATCCTTTTGCAATCGGCGTTGGGGCTAGCGGCCTTTGACAATATCTCTGGCAAGTGTGCGCACCCGGTTTTCATCGGGAAATTGTTCTTCAATCCATGCGGCCTCAACGGCCTTCAGGCTCTCGGTCACAATCGGCCCGGGTTTGAGACCCATAGCGATCAAATCACCACCGGTAATCGGGAAGACCGGTTTTGACCATTTTTTAAGCTTCGCGAGGCTGGTATCGAGATCATCATCTGCCGCGAATAAAAGCGCTATGTCTCGCGCCGCATCCGCACCATGATGATAAGCGATAGCCGGGATATTTGAAACTGCCGGTTTCAAGGTTCTCAACCGATCGGCCACAGCGCGGCGCAATTTCTTTGAAAATCGAAGGCTGGTGACAATTTCCGCTGTCTTGTCGGCATCTTTGGGAAGCAAGGCGACTAAACGCCGCACTGGGTCCGGCGGGATATCATAAGCTTCCTCGCGCAGAATGAGTACGGCCAGCAAGGGCCCTGCTCCGGGATCGATTTCGTCAACAATATTGGCAAAAACATCCGCCTCGATCATTTCCTGTACAGCATAGACGGGGTCGACCGCACTGAGCAATTTCATCAACTCGTCTGCAACGCGCTCGCGCGATAGTTTCGACAATTCCCGCGCGGCTGCACGGCACGCGTCAAACGTCTCCTTGTCGACATCATGCTGGCCGAACCGTGCCAGAAAGCGGAAATAACGCATGATACGAAGATGGTCTTCAGCGATCCTTTGCTCAGCCGAGCCGATGAAGCGGATATGGCGCTTTTCGAGATCGACGAGCCCGCCGAAATAGTCATAAACTTCCAGTGTTTCCGGATCCGCAAACAAGGCATTTATAGTAAAATCCCGGCGCGCGGCGTCCTCTTTCCAGTCATCACTAAACGCCACTGTCGCTCTACGTCCGTCGGTCGATACGTCGCGGCGCAAAGTGGTGATTTCAACCGGGCCGTCTTCGGTGACAGCGGTGACGGTACCATGTTCGATACCTGTAGGAACAACGGTGATGTCCGCGTCTTTCAGCCGGGCGGTTACAACATCGGGTTTTAACGTCGTTGCAAGATCAATGTCCTTTGCCGGGATCGACAGCAACGTGTCCCGCACCGCACCGCCAACATAGCGCGTGGCACCTCGATGACCATCCAACACCGCAATCAGGTCTTTGAGCGACTGACGTTGATGCCAAGAGGCTTCCGGTAACTTCATGACAGCCAATCCAACCGCTTTGACAAGTTGACCAATATTCCAGCGGTAATTCCCCATATGCGACGGTTTCGCCAGTTAATTTGGTAATATTGGCGGCGGTCCCCGCGCCATTCTCCGACATGGGTATCCTGGTTTCGCGGATCGAGTACAAAGTCGAGCGGCGCCTCAAACCAATCGTCCACTTCTTCCGGACAGGGAACGAGCGGCAGATCCGGTGGGATCAACCCGATAATGGGTTGGATATTATAACCGCTGCCCGAATGATAGCGGTCGGTCGGCCCGATAATATCAACCTTGGCGGGATCAAGCTGTACTTCCTCTTCTGCTTCCCGAAGGGCTGCGTGGACTGCATCTTTGTCCTCTGGATCAATCTTACCACCTGGGAAGGCGACCTGCCCAGGATGGTTGCGCATATGATCAGGACGCTGAACCAATATGACGCCCGGATCGGGGCGATCGGTAATCGCAATCAGCACAGCAGCGCTTCGCAGGCTATTCAAGTCTTTTATAAAATCGCGTTCATCGGACAATGCATGATCTAGATCATTGGCATGACCACTGCGCAAGGCCTGCGAAAGCTTTGTTCTGAGGTCACTGATGCCGGTCATTCTGGTTTATCGATCGGAAAAAAGGTGCCATTGCTCCACAGGCCGAAAGGGTCGAGATCGTCGGCTAGCGCACATTCAGCCAGCTCGTAGTAAACCGGCCGTGCCAATACGGCCTCGAGCCCGCCGCGGACATGCAAATAGGGTCTCGCCTGCTCGTCTGCAGCCGCACCATTATCTGCTGCTGCAATTTTCGGAAAGCTGAGCTTGTGCAAGTCATCAGCCATTACCAGATGATCGGTATTCAAACGGAACGCGAGTTTGCGGTCGACGCCTTCCCCTTCACTTTCGACTTCTACTGCAACGAACGGCGCGTCATCTATTTGAATATGGAGTTTCTGGTAGGGTGTGACCAAAGCGTAGCTGTTATCTTTTTCCTGTCGCAAGAGGGTGGAAAAGGCGCGGACCATGGCCGGGCGATTAATCGGTGACCCTTGATGAAACCAGGTGCCATCCATTGCAATACGCATTTCGCTGTCGCCGGTTTCCTTCGGCTCCCATTGGTCGACCGGCGGCAATTTCTGAGCTTCGACCATCTCTGCAATGTCACTAAGCGATAGAGATGCGAGTTCGGGCGGCGGTGTATAGGGCATGCGCCGTGCCTATTGGGAATAAGCGGACGTGTAAAGTATCGCTAATAATCAAAGGCGTTTAGAAACGTTACGCCTATGAATTTTCAGCTTGTCCAGGGACCTAGCTTGCCCTTCTCGGGCAAAACGGCATCTTTGGGCGCACGCACCAGCAAGCGTTCCGGCTCCCATGGACCAGGTAATGTCCAGCCGCCGGTCCGCTCTGGCGAGAAACCGAAGAAGCGGTCATAATAGGCGGGGTCACCGATCATCACGAGCGGCAGGCTCTCATTGTCCTGCAATTCTTTCAGCATGCCTTTCATCAAAGCCTGCCCCACGCCCTGTTGCTGGCAATCAGGATAAACCGCTACTGGCCCGACCATAATCATCGGATGCTTTTTACCTTGCGGGTCGGTTAGTCCAACAGGCCAGCATTGCAGCGAGCCGAGCAGTTCGTTCTCCGCCATATCAACCGCAGCGACGCTAAGCCCATCGAGCATGTCCATGCCTTCCCGAACTTTATAGGCCGTTCGCTGCGTGCGTTTTTGGCCGAAAGCGGCATCGAGCAGATCCTCAACCAGCGCGGGATCAATTTCAGCGAGAGGCATTATAGTCGTCAAATCACCGGTCCAATTTTCGGAAGAAACGTAGAGAAATGCGCCTCTAACGCTATTGAACACCGCTGTCGAGCAAGAGATTGGTCTAAACCAAACTGGTTGTGCAGTGTTGATTGCACTATCGCTTTACCGCGTCTAAAAGACCGTAATCAAAGGAGTTATGCCCGTGAATAGTCAACAGGATCAGCAACCACAGACCGATCAACCGGCCGTCGATACCAGTGGAGCCGCGACCGGGAAGCTGGCAAAATTGCGTAGCGATCCGAAAGGCTGGATTGTGTTCATATTGGCGGTAGCTGCCGTAATCATGTTTTTTGGTTCGGCGTTCGGATCGGGCATTGGACTATGGGGTTGGCAAGCCGGGCTGGGAATTTTGCCATGGACCGGTCTGTTGGCTTTGATTGCTCTGCTTGTTGCCATCGTCGGGATTATTCTTGATCGCCGGAAAGATCGTAAGACGCGCTGGCCTTTGCTCGGCATTGGAACTTTGGTTTCACTGGGGTTTATCGGCTATTTGGCCAGCTATGCGATGACATTGGCGTCTCTTCCGGCGATCCATGACATCACCACCGATCTGGCGGACCCGCCACAATTCTCCGCCTTAACCCTACGCGCCGACAATTGGGACAATATCCCCGGTGCCGATGACAGTGCAATGCGCGGGATGAACCCACGGCAACGCTGGGCGACCCTGCATCAGGGTGCTTATCCGGATATTCGCTCTGTTCGCATCGACCAACCAGTCGCTGAAGTTATTGAAAAAGCTAAGCGTTTGGCGGAAGATCGTGGATGGGATGTCGCCAATGTCGACCCTGCATCCGGTCATTTGGAAGCGACAGCCACGATTTCCCTGTTCCGTTTCAAAGATGACGTGGTCATCCGCGCTCGCGCAGCAGAAAACGGCCAAGCCAGCATTATCGACATGCGTTCGGTATCACGGGTTGGCATTCATGACCTTGGCGCCAATGCCAAACGGGTGCGTCAGTTCCTGAGCGATTTGTCGGGTACAACGACCACTGCTTCTTGAAACGATGCTATTGGGGCGGCGTGAGCTTTAACAACCGTCCGTCTTCGCCATCTTCCAGTACCCATAGAGCGCCTTCTGGCCCTTGTTCAACTTCACGGATACGTGTGTCCATGGCATAGCGTTCCGCTTCCTGCGCCGTTTCGCCATCAAAGGATACGCGAATAATCGCTTCGCTTGCCAGACCGCCGATAAACGCACTGCCTTTCCATGCAGGGAAAAGGTCATCTGAATAGAATATCATTCCAGATGGCGCGATGGTCGGGACCCAGGCCACTTTTGGTGCAGCGAATTCGGGACGCGTATCATGGTTTGGGATTTTCTTGCCATCATAATGATCGCCCTCCGAAACAATCGGATAACCATAATTGGCTTTTGGCTGGACCAGATTCAGCTCATCACCATCTTTCGGCCCCATTTCCTGGTTCCACAGCCTGCCCTCACTATCAAAAGCCATGCCGAGAATGTTGCGGTGACCCAGGGACCAGATTTCGGGCAGCACATCTTCTTGACCAACAAATGGATTGTCCTCTGGCACGCTGCCATCAGGATAAAGCCGGATGATCTTGCCCAGATTGCCGGTCATATCCTGCGACGGATCAAATTTCTGCCGCTCACCGGACCCGATGAACAGATATTTACGATCGGGCGAAAACACCATGCGGTGAGAATAATGGCCTCGCCCCGTGGTTTTCGGGTTTTGGGTCCAGATTGTTTTCAATTCTTTCAAATCCGGTTGAGTGCCCTGAAGATCAAGTTGGGCGTGCGCGATAACCGCGCCGCGCGTGTCATCGTCCCCGGCTTCAACCCAGCTGAGATAAACCCGTCCGCTGGTTTCAAAATCAGGTGCGAGAATGACATCCCCAAAACCGCCCTGACCGCCATAATCAACCTCGGGTACGTTGGCGATTTCGGTTTTTGTGCCTTTCTGGTCTACGAGCAACAGCTTGCCCTTCTTCTCCGTGATCAGCATCCGGCCATCGGGCAGGAAGGTCATTGCCCAAGGCTCGTCAAAACTGGCGATCTCGGTTTTTTCAAAAGGCTTGCGGTCCACCGGAGAGATGTCAGTTGAAGCTTGAGCCTCTTCTGAACCACCTTGATTAGCCTTTGCATCATCGCCGTTGCTGCAGGCGATAAGAACGATAGATAATCCGGTTGCAAGTGTAAGATTTCTCATTTTTGTTCCCATGATCATTTTCTATGTGGATCCAGTAAGTTGCCTATGGCTGATTTTGTGAAAATATAGCGGATTACAATAGCAATTCCTAGAATAATCGGGCGTCAAAAGCCGACGTTCACTCGTTACTTACCATTTCCGGTTAAAGCACTGAGCCATGTTCGCTCGAAAATCAGATAGGCCTGATCCGCGCCCGCCATCTGCGGTATCCAGCGGTGTGGGCGTGGCCGGACTGATCGGATTATTCTCGTGGATTATGATAGCGCGACAATATGGCATGGATGGCCCATATTCCGCGCTTGTTGCCTGCCTCGCCTGTGCCGTGCCCATGGTAATCTGGTCGTTGCTCTACGACAAAGTACATCTGCGCGCGTCAACCGGCATTGATTGGAAAAACCCAAAACCGCTCAAACAGACATTTGATATTAGCGTCGCCAAGCTGGCCGGTCTGTGGGCGACATGGGCCATTATAGCTTTTATCTATTGCGTGGGACGCTGGTATTGGACTGGGCAGTATCAGTTTTCGATGGAAATGATGGAGACGGCAGCTCCCTTTTTACTCGGCCTGTCCATTCCTTATGTCATGTGGATGGACCGCAGGTTTATCGAGCCGCGTGATGGTGCCTGGCATTTCGGGCAGTTCCTTATGGGAGCACGGGGAGAATATGACCGTGAGCAGATATATCATCATCTACGGGCGTGGGCGGTCAAAGGCTTCTTCCTGGCCTTTATGATCTCCATCGTGCCGGGCGGTTTTGGCGATATTGTTCGCCTCGACATATCGCAGGTTATCCATGACCCTGTCGCTATCGCTCACTGGCTCATCATCGCGATGTTTGTCGTCGATGTGCAGTTTGCGACCGTCGGCTATTTGCTGACCATGAAGCCGCTGGATGCTCATATCCGGACGGCCAACCCCTATCTTGCCGGTTGGGTGGCAGCGTTGATTTGCTATCCGCCGTTCATATTGATGGATGGCCCGCTAAACTATCATGTGAACACGGCGGATTGGGCTTACTGGCTGCAAGGACATCAAGTCGTTTTGGCAATCTGGGGAGCGGTTCTGGTCATATTGACTGCAATCTATGCCTGGGCGACTGTTGCCTTTGGTCTGCGCTTTTCGAACCTTACGCATCGGGGCATATTGACCCATGGCCCTTATCGATTCACGAAACATCCCGCCTATGTGGCAAAAAACCTGTACTGGTGGCTGGCGACCATGCCGTTTCTGGTGACGTCGGGCAGCTTCACCGATATGGTGCGCAACACCGCCATCATCGCCGCGGTTAGCGGCGTATATTACTGGCGGGCGAAGACAGAAGAAAAACACCTGCTCGGCGATCCGGCCTATAAGGAATATGCCGAATGGATGGACCGCAACGCCCCGATCCCGCGCGCCATAAACTGGGCCAAGGTGAAAGTCGGCTGGTGGCCGTCGGCGGACAAACCGGAACCGGAAATTCAACCTGCTGAATAGAAATGCCATTGGGGCTTTCAAAAGCCCGAATACGGTCATAAGCTGGCCTGATGACAGTGATGGGTACGGATGGAAAGCGCCGCTGTTTTGGCGGACAGGCAGGCAAAGAATTTTACGGCATTTATCATGACGAGGAATGGGGCGTTCCAGAGCATGATGACCAAAAACTGTTCGAGAACCTGATTCTGGAGGGCGCACAAGCGGGGCTAAGCTGGGAAACGGTGCTCCGGAAACGGGAAGGTTATCGCCGCGCCTTTCACGGCTTTGATATCGCCCGTGTGGCGACCATGACGGACGACGAACTGGAGGCTTTGCGAGAGGATGAAGGGATCATCCGTAACAAGCTGAAAATATTCTCCACCCGCAAAAATGCTTTGGTCTTTCTGGATATGCAAAAGGAATTTGGCAGCTTTGACAATTGGCTTTGGGCTCATGTGGGTAGCACCCCCATCGTCAACCGGCCCAAGGATATGTCAGAAATGCTCGCGACGTCCCCGATTAGCGATGCCATCTCCAAAGACCTTAAAAAGCGTGGAATGAGTTTCGTCGGCAGCACAATCATTTACGCCTATATGCAGGCAATCGGGATGGTTGATGATCATATGGCGGATTGCTGGCAGGCCTGACCATCTTTTGGCTATGACCAGCCTTGGCATGGTCCACCTGTCCCAACTGCGTAGTTGGCAATCCTCTTCGTTGCTGCGATAGGGCCGCCATGACACATCCCCAACCCACCAGAGCCGCCGCACTGTCACGGCTAACCGACTTTGCCGCCAACATGGGCCATAATTACGCACACAAGCGCAATTTTGATTATGGTCCGGATGCAGATACCGAACAGGATGGATGGCGCGATAATGTTTCCAGGCTGTCACCCTATGTCCGGCACAAGCTGTTTACCGAACAGGAATTGATTGCAGCTGCAATCGAGGCTCATGGTGCCCGAGATGCGGATAAATTTATCGCCGAGGTGCTGTGGCGCGGATATTTCAAGGGGTGGCTCGAACAGAGGTCTGAAGTCTGGACTGACTATGTGACGAACAGGGACGCCCAATTCAAGCAGCTGAAGGCGCTGGGCGGTCTGCGCAAAACGTACGAACAGGCGATCGAGGGGCGGACCGGTATTGATGCGTTCGATCATTGGGCCAAGGAACTGGTCGAAACCGGTTATCTGCACAACCATGCCCGAATGTGGTTTGCCAGCATCTGGATTTTCACAATGAAACTGCCTTGGGAACTGGGCGCAGATTTCTTCCTGCAGCATCTGCTGGACGGCGATGCCGCATCCAATACACTATCATGGCGCTGGGTTGGCGGATTGCATACCAAAGGCAAGACATATCTCGCGACCAAGGATAATATTGCGCAGTTCACTGATGGTCGCTT
This sequence comes from Parasphingorhabdus sp., assembly GCF_059726685.1. NCBI lineage: Bacteria > Pseudomonadati > Pseudomonadota > Alphaproteobacteria > Sphingomonadales > Sphingorhabdaceae > Parasphingorhabdus > Parasphingorhabdus sp. The sequence continues at coordinate 1,086,191 of NZ_AP041068.1, read as the reverse complement.
CACACCCATAGGTCTTGCGGCAGAAGCGGTCCCGCTTGAGGAAGACAAGAGTTATAAGTTACGGCCGCTTAAAATACCGCCCGTGCCCCCAGCTGCCGCCGCCTTTGCGCTATTGGTCCATGAAGAGGATTGTCACCCCGAGAGCCTTGTACTGCCTCAGAAGCCGGCCCTGATAATTGGTGTGAGCGGCCCGGATGGAAAGAGCCCGAAAGGGGTTTCGGACAAGGTACGCGCCTTTTCAAACGGTGCCGTTGCCGATGCATTGGCTCGCGCTGCGGATCATTTTGGCTGTGATACAGTATTTTGGAACCAGGGCGAAAAACTGCGTGACATTTTGGCAGAAGCAAAGCTGGAGCGCCTCCTGGCGCCATGGTTGCCGGTCGGTGCCCTCAAAGATGCGATCGGTAAGGAAGTCAATGGTAATAATGTCCGGTGGATAATGCGCGAATATGATGCCGGGATATGGCCGCTCGCTACAAGAGGATTTTTCCCAGTCAAGAAAAAGGCACCCGATGTGCTGCGAGCCATGGGGATGGAGCTATGATGAAAGAGCGTTTTGAACGTCACAAGCAACCGTGGACCAGCGAAGAAATTCAAAAGCTCCATGCTTTTGCCAAAAAGGGGATGACCCTGAAAGCAATCTCGAAGGCACTCACCCGCAGTGAAGAATCAATCAAAAAACGCGCAAAAGCCGATAAACTCAAGATAGCGAAGAAGCGTTAGTCGCTCAGCTGAAAATCTGTAAATCTATGTAAAATAGGGAAAATAGTAAAATATTTACGATTTTCCGCTACCCCGCGTGACGTGGGGATTTAATGACGACGAAAAACAAGACGGGCGACCTGGGGCATTCCGGTCAGGATTTGATATTGCGCGAGCAGCTTGCCGAACATGGCAAGTCCATTCGCGTGACAGTGTTTGCCAATGTCGTCAACGCTGCGATTTTGTCGTTCCTGTTCTTTGATCAGGCACCCATGGCCATGCATCTTCTTTGGTATGGTATGTTTGCCTATCTTTCTGTCAGACGTCTGCAACTGGCTGAGCGAGCCAAAGTCCAGGATTTGTCTCGCGGTGAAATGCTGAAACTGAAGAAGCACATCATATTTAACGCGGCTGGCTATGCCCATATGTGGGGAGCAGGTGTTGCCTGCCTTTTACCTGTGGCAACACCTGCGCAACTGATGCTTCTGGCAATTATCGGCGCTGGCAAAATGAGCACTGCGGTTGTGTCATATCGACATATTCCGGAAGCCTCACGTGCATGGACTCTGATCATCTATGTTGGACTGACGGCAGGACTGCTTTATCTCGGTGGGATAGAGAGTTATCTTGCCATCGCTTTGCTGACCATGTTTGCAGCGGTATTATATGTGAATTGCGGCAATATATTCGATAATTTTGCCAAACAGCTTTTGGCCGGTCAGGAAATCCGGCAGTCGGCTGAAACAGTAAAGTTGCTGCTAAACGACTTTGAAGAGCAGGCTTCCAACTGGTTATTCTCTCTGGATGAAGAGGGTCAGCTTGTTGACGTCTGCGACCGCTTCGCTGAGGCCTTTCATCGGCCCAAACAGGTAATGAACGGGATGAAGCTTGTTTCCCTGCTGGACGATGAAGAACATCGCGAGCTGCTTGCTGATCATATCGCCAATGGTAGGTCCTTCCGGGACTTGACCGTCCCGGTTGAAGTGGAAGGTGAACTGCAATGGTGGACCGTCAGTGCACGGGCTAACGAAGGCGGTCCTGATTCTGAAAACATCGCGATGAGAGGTGTTATTGAAGACATTACAGCCCAAAAAAATGCAGAAGCCAAAGTCAGTTACATGGCGCATTTCGACGGCCTGACCGATTTACCCAACCGGCGTTTGTTTACCGAAACGCTCAATCGCACGATCCATCGAGCCAAGTCTGGCGATGACGTGGCTTTGATCTTCTTTGATTTGGACCATTTCAAAACGATCAATGATACCTTGGGGCATCCGATTGGCGACAGGTTGCTGCAAATGATTTCACGGCGGCTCGAAAAACTGTCGAGACCAGGAGATCTGCTTGCCCGAATTGGCGGCGACGAGTTTGCTCTTCTGTTGACAGGTGAAAGAGCCAAGGATGCACGGGGTGTCGCGGATCAGATTGTCGAGCAAATTGGGTGCCCGTTCATGGTTGATGACCATAATGTAATATCGGGAGTCAGCGTCGGCGTGGCCGAATGGCATTCTGATATGGACGATGCAAACCAGCTTTTGAAATATGCCGATCTTGCACTTTACTCGGCAAAAGGGGCCGGCAGAAACCGGGTTGCTTGTTTTGAAGAGGGTATGGATGTTGCCGCTCAGGCACGACGTAGGCTGGAGCTCGATTTGCGGGCATCACTGGGCCGAGATGAAATGCGCTTGCACTACCAGCCGCTGGTGGAGTTAAAGACGCAAAAGAGGACCGGCTATGAAGCGCTGCTGCGATGGGAACATCCGGAGCGCGGCGTTGTCATGCCGGATGAATTCATCACCGTGGCCGAAGAAACCGGCATGATCGTGCAGTTGGGAGAATGGGTCATTCGCAAAGCGCTAGATGATGCTGCGGCCTGGGATGACCACCTGACGATCGCAATAAACCTCTCTCCCACCCAAATGCGCAGCGCCAACCTGGTATCAACGATTGTCAATGCCCTCGCGCATTCCGGAGTCGACCCCCGTCGGCTGGAACTGGAGATAACCGAGAGCATATTGATGCAAGATAGCGATGCCAATATCCGTACCTTGCATACGCTTCGTGATCTTGGCATCCGGATATCATTGGATGATTTCGGGACGGGATATAGCTCGCTGAATTATCTGCGCAGTTTCCCGTTCGACAAGATCAAGATTGATCGCTGTTTTGTCAGTGAAATCGATACGCGCGAAGATTGCAGGGCAATTATCCGGTCCGTTATCAACCTTGCGCAGAATCTCGGCATGACAACCACGGCCGAAGGTGTGGAGCGCGAAGATCAGGTCGAGGAATTGCGACTGGAAGGCTGTGATCAGGTGCAGGGCTTTTTATACGGAAAAGCCGAAGCCTTGGAAGAATGCACCGATCTGCGTCTTACCGATCAGTTTGTTCCCAATGTGGAAACAATCTATTTGCCAGCAACTGATGCGCCGATACCAGCGGACCAAAAGCGAAAAAAAGCCTGATATCCTTGCTGCTACAACCGCAATATACCAAGTTCCAGAGCGCGGATAGAAGCACTGATTCTGTCGCTGGCATCCAGTTTTGCAAATACTCGGCGGACATATGTATCAGCGGTCGATCCTCCGATATCCAGGTCCGCTGCTATCGCTTTGTTCGAATGACCATGCGCGATCAGCCGGATGACTTGCGTTTCTCTTTGTGACAGGTGCACCTGAGGTTCATATTGTTTGTCCAGAATATTGCATATTCTGACATGCGCAGCGCTGGCGATCGCAGCTACCGTGGCTATAGTACCTTCATCATACGTAAGTTGAACGGGATCAAATGTGAACGCCGAATAAGCATGACGCCCTTTTGGGCCATATAAGGGAATACCTATCCCCTGATCCAGATCATGTGCCTTCAGTAGACGGGCGAACCTTTCCTCATTTTCATTCAATCGCCGCAAGGCGAGGGCATCGTGCCACAACATCGGCCCGCCATGCTGCATAACTATGTCCGGAATCGGGTCATGTTTTCGAAAACCTGGTTCTTCATATAGCCCAAGCCATTCTCTCGAAAAGCCATAGGTTGCCAATTGGACCATATGATCTGTTTGCGATTTTAATTTTGGGGTAAAATGGTAGCTGGTCCGGTTGGCACCAAGATTTACAACGGCTATTCGAACAAGCTCCAGTATATCTGCGAGAGAGGATAGCGAAGCGATCCTCTGAAAAAGTTCACCGATATGTAAGTTATGGTTCTCCGTAGCCATGGCCCCTGCTACTTGCGTTGTGGCTTTTCGGCATCAAGCCTAGGCCAATTTACAAAATTTTTCAACTTGTCCCCTGTTTGCGTGACAGCATCACTTGGCCTTGTCTCTATTTGGCCTTTCGCTGACGTGACTTGGTAAAAGTTAAAGTCCCCCCTGCATCATCGGAGATACGTGATGGATCAAACGCGCGATCAAATCTTGTTACTGGAAGACATCCGGCAAAGACTGGAGCGGCTGGAAAACCAGCAATGGGAGCAGGCGATCGGAAAGATTGATCTTGGCCAGTTTGCTATCGACCTCAGAAGAGCCAGGATAGGCGTTTTTCCTGATGAATATTGTACAGGCAACATCTGGGATGTTTTGCTTGAGCTCTACGAAGCCAAGCGATCTGGAGCGAAGTTGCGACTATCCGAAATTTCGGAAAAGGCAAAAATATCGGAAAAACTGGTGCTTCGTTACATCGATCTTCTGTCCGCGGATGGGTTTTTATATCACGAACAGCATATAGGTGATGAGCCGTACATATTGCTGACCGACAAAGCCATGACAAAGATCGCTCAACTGTTTGAACATATTCGGGTAGGAATTGATAAACCAGCGGATTTGAGGGGCGTCGCGGACAATGACATGACGGCACCAATCGACGCATCTGCCAAACTTGGTTGACCTGCTTTTGAAGTAGGCGGGCCTATGTCAATGACAGTACCTGCAATATTGTAGCAATCGCAATCTTGACGCGGAAGCCGGTTGGCAGCATGGCCGTCACATGCGATTTTTCTCCGATAATGCTGCTTCCGTTCACCCCAAGGTGATGGAAGCTTTGGCGAAAGCCAACCATCAGGATACCGCCTATGATGGCGATGCTTTGAGCGCGCAGTTGAACGGCGCCTTTTCCAACTTGTTTGAAACCAACGTCGAGATTTTGTGGGTGGCAACAGGAACAGCCGCCAACTCGCTGGCTTTGGCGGCGCTATGCCAACCGCATCAGGGAGTGATCTGCCACCGCGAAGCGCATATCGAACAGGATGAAGCGGGGGCGCCCGGTTTCTATACTGGCGGGGCGAAACTGATGTTGGTGGATGGCGAAGGTGCCAAAGTTGCCGCGCAAACCATAGATCAGCACTGCACCGCAATCCGGGACGATGTGCACCAGGTGCAGCCCGCCGCGGTATCGCTGACCAATGCCTCGGAATATGGTCTGGTTTACAGGCCGGACGAAGTTTCAGCTGTTGCGGAAGTTTGCAAACAGCGGAAACTTGGTTTGCATATGGATGGCGCGCGCTTTGCCAATGCGATTGCAACCCTTGGCTGTCACCCGGCCGATATAACATGGAAAGCCGGTGTTGATGCGCTTAGCTTCGGCTTTGTCAAAAATGGCGGCATGGGCGCAGAGGCGCTCGTCTTTTTCGACACGGAACTGGCCCGCGAAACCCATTACCGCCGCAAGCGTGGTGGGCATCTACAGTCCAAGGGACGGTATCTCGCCGCCCAGATACTGGCGATGCTGAATGATGACCTGTGGCTGGACAATGCGCGCGCAGCCAATACCGGGGCGCAGATTATTGCCAACGCGGCCAGAGACCGGTTAATTCATCCCGTCGAAGCAAATGAGATATTCATCAGATTATCCGCCAGCGAAGCGGAAAGCCTGCGCGCCGCCGGATTTGACTTCTATGACTGGGGCGAAGGGCAGGCCCGGCTAGTCACCAGCTGGAACCAGAGCGCGGATGACATCCGCCCGTTGGCCGATGCGATCCGGGCCTTATGACACCGCCGGACAGCGGCGAAACCAGTTTACTCACGCCGCGCATATTGCTCCCGTTTCTGCTGGTTTCCCTGATCTGGGGTTCGACCTGGCTGGTGATCAAGGACCAGATTTCGGACGTCCCGCCAAGCTGGTCGGTCAGCTACCGGTTCATGATCGCGGCCGCAGCAATGTTCGTGTTGGTTGGCTTCAAACGCCTGCCATTCCGTTTGGGTATGAAGGGGCAGTTCTGGGCTATCTTGATCGGCATTGCCCAATTCTCGTTCAACTTCAACTTCGTCTATAATGCCGAGCTTTACATTACCTCCGGCCTGGTTGCGGTCCTGTTCGCTCTGTTGATGGTACCCAATGCGATATTGGGCCGGATCTTTCTGGGCCAGCGGATAAACGTTGCTTTTCTGGCCGGATCCGCCATCGCAGCGGTCGGCATCGCGCTACTTTTCTGGCACGAATATAAAAGCTCGCCGGCGACGCTGGCCGACGTGATATTAGGTGTGGCGTTGACTGTCGGGGGTATTTTATCTGCGTCGGTCGCCAACGTGATGCAGGCGTTACCGCGGCTGAAAAGCTATCCGATCCTGACGCTTTTGGCATGGGCGATGTTCTGGGGCGCGGCGATCAATATATTGCTGTCATGGATCACTGTCGGCCCGCCCGTGATCGAAATGCGCGCCGCCTATCTCGGCGGTATCGTCTATCTCGCCATTGTCGGTTCGGTGATAACCTTTCCGCTCTATTTTGCACTGCTGCGCGAAATAGGAGCCGGAAAAGCTGCCTATTCCAGCGTGCTGGTACCGGTCGTCGCGATGATCCTGTCAACGCTGTTCGAAGGTTATGTCTGGACCGTTCTACCAGCCGCCGGCGCCCTGCTTGCCATGGCCGGACTGCTGGTCGCATTGCGAGCGCGCAAGCCGAAGGTGGATTGACGCTCGATTGGGCGGGCTCGGTTGTAATGCGGTTCCACCGAACGACGCAATGTGTGATTATGGTAAGCGCTTTATCCCGAAAGCGGCGTCAGTTGTCTGGCAATCCTCTGGAATAATCTGGGTCCGGCAAAATCTTGCCGGGTTGCACCAATTTTTGCCGCTTTCGGAAGTTTGCACAAAACCAGCGGACATTCGAATATCTCGATATCCTGAAAATACAGTCACTTAAGCAGGATTGCGAAGCGGTTGGCATATAGTTTGCTGTGCTTTTGCAAGCGATGTGCGTGCCTTCTGAACAAAAAGGCGGATCATTGGGGCTGATTGCTTCGGCAGAAGCTTAAGAGAAGGGAAAGCGATGTTGGAACATGTGGTGACGCAAGACAGGAAAGTCATATTATTTTACCTGCCCGTCGTAACTCCATGGTGGTTCGAAAATATTGTTGTCCACTTGATCAGAGCCATTGCCAGGGATCATGAGGTTCATGTGCTGGTGTCACCGCTATGGCAGAATACCGGCATCGGTGAAGAACAAATCAATTTGATTGGGGATCTAGATCATGTCCGCTGGTATGTTCTGGATGGCCCGGACCATCCCCTGTTACGCACCGACGCCAGTGGAGAAGATGATCTTTTTGCGTTGGTTGATGGCATTAATCCAGATCTTGTTTTGTGTCGCAGCGCCGATATTGCCACGCCCAAGCGATTTCCAGGCATTGTGCGCTATATTATGGAAGGCGCTGCACCGCCTTTCCGGACGGGAAGCAACTGGATATCCTTGTCCCCATCGCTGTTCGATCATGGCCTGATGCCCTCTTTTTCATCTGAACAGGCCGACGAGCTTGACCGGCTGGCTGAACCTTTGTGGGGACAAATGCTTGCAGATATGGCGCTTTCGACCCGTGCAGAGTTTCTGACAAAAACGGGTTTGCCAAACGACAAAATCATTATCGGCTTGCCACTGGAATATGAGCACGAAGAGAATTTCTTCGGGCAACACCATCACTATTCAAACAATGCTGAGATGATCTTGGAACTCGCATCGGCATTGGGCGATGATGCTATCCTCGCCGTAACCAACCATCCTTTAAATGAACTATATGGCGACAACCGTGCGGTTGATGCTGCCATATCGGCCAGACATGGTCAGGTCGTAATGCTCGGCAGCAACGAGGAGGCCGGTCATACCACATTGGCTTTGAGCCAATATTGTGACGGTATGATTGTTGGTAATTCCAAAAGCTGGTCTGCATGCGCAGCACTTGGAACACCCATTTTGCGACTGTCCGATTTTGCGACGGGCGACTGGCTTCATGCCTACAGAGATTTGCCCACATTTCTTGCCGATATCGCTGGCGGTACGGCTAGGCGGGCAGACCCTGCTTTGGCACGCCGCTGGTTTGCCTTCCATCTTGCCAATAGCGTGTTTGACCCCACCGATCCTACCCTTGATGCCGATGAAATTGTTTCTCGCATGATCCAGCCGGTTGATCCAGATCGCTGGAGCCATGCCATAACCCGCTATCTCGACCAGCCATTGGAGAAAGCTGCATGAGAGCAATCAAAAAGGACACCGCTCATGTATGATCTGGGAGTAATCGTACCGGTTCGACGTGGAAGTTCACGCATTGCGGAGAAATGCTTGCTTCCCTTTGGAGATCAGGAAACGCTGATCGAATGGAAGTTGGCGCAACTGACCAAAATAATCGACCCACGGCGGATTTATCTATCGAGCGAAGACGAAGCGTTTTTGGAATTGGGCGACCGTTTCGGCGTCTCTCGCCATCACCGTGCGCGCCATTTGGCAGTTGACCATATTGCGCCATTTCGCGACGTCATAACCGGAATCGTGCGGGATATACCCCACACCCATATCGCTTGGTCCACCGTGGTTTGTCCGTTAATGGCACCGCAGGAATATTCGGATGCTTTTTGCGCCTATCTTGATCAGGTCATCCAAGGTGAGAATGACTCCTTGCTCGGCGTTAATTTGATGAAGGAATATTTCTGGTCGCGCGAAGGCGCGCTCAATTATGAAGCCAGTCGCAATCATACAATTTCACAGGAATTGCCCGATTGGTTCAAAGTGACCAACAGCATCTACATGGCACCGCGCCAGCAAATATTGGCGCGCGAATATTTCGTTGGCGATAATCCGGTACTTCAGCCGCTGTCCAAGCTGGCTGGCGTCGATATCGACTATATCGAGGATTATCGCATCGCCCAGGCCCTCTACGCGGTCTATGCTGAAGACGGGCTGGACGCCGTCAATCCCTCAACAATAGTGAACTGGAGTGCCCATGACCCCGACTTCCCTGTCGCAATATGACTGTATCCTCTTTGATTTTGACGGAGTGATCGCCGATTCCGTTGATGCCAAAATAACCGCATTCGGAGCGCTATATGATGAGTTCGGACCAGATGTCCGACAGGCGGTGGAGGATTATCAACGCGCCGTTCCCGGCGAAACCCGATATGACAAAATTCCGCGCTTTCATCGCGATTTGCTCGGCATAACATTGTCAGAAGATGAGGTTCTGCAATGGTGCGACAAATTGTCTTCGATTGTGCTGGATGAGGTAGTAGCGAGTGCCTTGCTGCCTGACGTCGCCGATATTCTTGCGATGTTGGTACGGCGCAATATTCAGGCCCATATTGTTTCAGGAACACCGCATGATGAGTTGCAGATCATTATAGAGCGCAAAGGCCTGAGTCCATTTTTCAAAACCACCCGAGGCTCACCGGAAAAAAAGGACGTGATTGCGCGCGATATTATGCGCGCGAACGGATTGACTGTCGATCAATGCCTTTTTGTAGGTGACGCAATGACGGATTATAACTGCGCCTTGGCTTGCGATATGGACTTCTTGGGCCGTGCCGAAAAAGCAACGAACCCCTTTCCCGAGGGGACAACTGTGGTCGACCGATTGGGCAAGTTCTTCATCGCGGACGATGGGAAGCCTGCCACATCGGCTTCCGCAAGCAGGAAAGCCGCTTAAATGATCATATGGGGCCAGAGATGAGTGGTGATATGCAGCCGATTGAGAAGCTTATGCGGACCGCACCGGTCATTCCGGTGTTGGCCATTGATGATATCGCGGACGCGCGACCCATAGCACAAACGCTCGTGGCCAATGGATTGAGAGTTCTTGAAGTGGTTTTGAGAACCGAAGCCGCGCTCGACGTTGTTCGAGAAATGCGAAAGGTAGATGGTGCAATCGTGGGGGCTGGTACGATCACCAATCCCGACAATCTCGATGCAGCACTTTTGGCCGGCGCGGAATTTATTGTATCCCCGGGATTAACCGAAGATTTGGGCAAAGCGGTCCTCTCAGCAAAAATTCCATTTCTTCCCGGAATAGCGAGCGCTAGTGACATCATGCGCGGTATGGACATGGGCTTCCGTCATTTCAAATTCTTTCCGGCAGAAGCATCCGGCGGGATTCCATCATTAAAAGCGCTAAGCGGACCGTTTGGCCAGTGCCTGTTTTGTCCCACTGGTGGGATTAACGCAAAGAATGCGGTGGATTGGCTGGCCTTGAAAAACGTGCTTTGCGTTGGAGGTAGTTGGCTCGTCCCCAAGGGATCACCTGATCTTGATTTGATTGGAAATACGGCCCGAACGGCTAGCGCAATGAAAGGTCACGCTGAATAAATCAGATCTGCTGCAAGCCAATCCAGAAGCAGTTTTATGTCCGCTCTTTCGCCCAAAGCGGGTTCTTCAGGCTTCGGACTCAATCAAATTTCCCGCTCTTGGGGAAACCTGTCGGAGGCAGTCTTCCCGCCGCCCCGCGGGCAACCCGCCACATGGTCAGATCATGCTCGGTCCGCGTGCGCCCGGAGTCACCGCCCATGGCCCAGCTCAGGCCTTCTTCCAGTTTGAACACCGTCGCGTCTGACAAACCGCCATCTTTATAGCGTTGCAACATGACGCCCTGCCCCTTCGCCATTTCCGGCATTTCGGACAGTGCGAAGACCACCAGTTTGCGGTTTTCACCAATGGCCGCAACATGGTCCGCATCCGCGGTAACCGGCCGCACAACCAGTAATTTTGCATCGCCTTTCAGGTTGACGACCTGACGGCCCTTTTTGGTCTCGGCAACCACATCAGAGATGTTGGTGACAAAGCCGCGTCCCCATGTCGACGCGATCAGAAGCTTGCTCTTGGGATCAGCCACCATCATGGCAATTGGCTCGGTTCCGGGCTCCATGTCGACCATCGACGCCACTGGTTCACCAAAACCCCGCGCGCCGGGCAGCTTGTCCGCACCTATTGTGTAGAATCGTCCGTTATCGCAGCACATCAACAGCTTGTCCGTCGTTTGTGCATGAAAGGCGTATCTCGGACCATCACCTTCCTTGAACTTGAAGGACTCTGGCTTGGACAGATCGGCATGACCCTTCATCGCCTTGATCCAGCCGCGCTTGGACATGATCACAGTAACCGGTTCTTTCTCGATAAAAGCTTCGAGCGAAATTTCACGCGCGGGCGCCGCTTCTTCCAGCATCGTTCGGCGTGCGCCCAGCTCGGTATCCTCTGCATAGAGTTTGCGCATGGCAGCCAGATCTTTTTTGAGACGTGTCTTCTGCCGTGCCGGACTTTCGATCAACTTTGCCAGCCCCTCGCGTTCTTCGAGCAGCTTGTCCCGCTCGGTCCGCAGCTCCATTTCCTCCAGCTTGCGCAAAGACCGCAACCGCATGTTGAGGATCGCCTCCGCCTGTCGGTCGTTCAGCTTGAACTCTTCCATCAGAAGTGGTTTCGGCTCATCATTATTACGGATAATCTCAATCACGCGATCGAGATTGAGATAGGCGATAATATAGCCTTCGAGCAGCTCCAGCCGGGAATCGATTTTGTCTATGCGATGCTGCGAACGGCGCACCAGCACCTCGATCTGATGGACAATCCAATGTTGCAGGACTTCAGTGATACCCATGACCTTCGGGGTGCGGTCCTTGTCGAGCACATTCATGTTGAGCGAAAAGCGGTTCTCCAGATCGCTCATCCGGAACAAGGCATTCATCAGATCATCAGGATCGACGGCGCGACTTTTCGGCTCCAGCACGATGCGGACGTCTTCGTCTGACTCGTCGCGAATGTCGGCGAGAATAGGAAGCTTCTTGTCGGCAATAATCTGGGCGATCTGTTCGATCAGCTTACCCTTTTGCACCTGATAGGGAATTTCGGTGACGACTATCTGCCAGGCACCCCGACCTTCTGCGTCTTCCTTCTCCCACTTCGCCCGCACACGCATCGCGCCGCGGCCGCTTTCATAAGCAGCATCAATAACCGACTTCGGATCGACCAGCGTGCCGCCAGTGGGAAGATCAGGCCCTTTGATGATTTCCATAATCTCGGCATGCTCGGACTTGGGTTTTTCGATTAGCAAGGTCGCCGCATCGATAATCTCCGCCACATTGTGCGAAGGAATGCTAGTCGCCATGCCGACCGCAATGCCGCTCGCGCCATTGGCGAGCAGATTGGGAAACAGACCAGGCATGATCTCAGGCTCTTCATCTTCGCCATTATAGGTTGGCTTAAAATCAACGGTACCTTCGTCAAGACCATGCATCAGTTCAATCGCCGTGCGGGTCAGACGCGCTTCGGTATATCGATAGGCAGCCGCATTATCTCCGTCGATATTGCCGAAATTTCCCTGCCCGTCGACGAGCGGATAGCGCATCGCAAAACTCTGCGCGAGACGGACCATCGCGTCATAGACAGACTGATCGCCATGAGGGTGATATTTACCGATCACATCGCCGACGACGCGAGCGCATTTTTTGTAGCCTTGTGCCGGGTCCAGTTTGAGCAACCGCATCGCCCACAGAAGCCGCCGGTGCACAGGTTTCAGGCCGTCACGCAGATCGGGCAGCGACCGCGCGGTGATTGTCGACATGGCGTAAATCAGATAACGCTCGGACAGCGCCGCATCAAACGGTGCGTCCACTATGGCATCAAATTCATCTTCGGGCTCAGCGCCAGGCGCATCGGTTACATCACTCATGCTGGATGCGATAGCAGGGTCGATTCCGCTTGTGGAGAGGGATTATTTGACGAGCCATTCTTTCGGCAAGTTTACCCCTTCCCGTTCATTGTCCCAGATCATCGCCATGATCCACCAGCGGGCTCCATCATTCCATAAATGTACCATATTCACGCCGCGAAACTGGATTTCAGGATGGTCAGGGGTCTCCCGGGCTTCATAGGTCGAATAGACATGAGCAATCTGGCCAAACAGATCCGTCTTGCGGCCAATTTCAATCTCGTAAAAAGACCGTCCTTCCAGCAGCGGAATGGTGGCCTCGACAAACTCATCATAGGAAAAGGAAAAAATAACCGGCTTGCCATCAACAATACGTGTACGATTGATCAGCGCTTTGGGATGATAGATTTCTCGATCGCGCTCCCAATCTTGCCCACCCGGCGGTCCGGATATGCAATCATAAAGCGTTTCCATCACTTCATCTATGGTAGCATATTTGGTCACAACCCGCTCCTTCCAGAGTTTCAGCGTTAAAAATAAGTACTTTTCCCTTGATTATGTTCATTGTATCAAATGAAGCCTGCGCCCCTCACATTGGAGAAGATACATGCGAATGCGCAATACTTTAATCGCCACCATCACGATTTTCAGCCTTGCCGCCTGCGCCGAGGGGCCTGAAAACATGACATCTTTTGACATGGCAGAAGCGGATGTCGCAGAGGCTGAAGCGGAACCGTCTGCTTTGGCGTCACCGTCAAATCGCGTGGCAGAGGGCGAAACCAACACTACAGAAATCCCGGTAAGCCAACCCCAAATTGCCTATAGCTATGACTACGGCTTTCGCTTGCCTTCATCCGAAATTCCCAAAGCGCAACAAGCGCATATCGCCTTGTGCAACGAGATGCCCGACAACGGCTGCCGTGTACTCAATATGTCCAACAGCGGCGGCGAAGGTGACTATGCGACGGGCCGCCTGCATCTCGAAGTGGCCGCACCCAAAGCCCGCACCTTTGGTGAACAGCTGGCCGAGGCGGTTGACGAAAGCGGCGGCAGCCAGGTCGCAGCCTCGATCACAGGCGAAGACCTTTCCAAGAAAATTGTGGATACCGAAGCGCGTTTACGCAGCCGGGTTTTGCTGGCTGAGCGCCTGACAGAGTTACTGCGGTCCCGCAAGGGCACGGTGGCCGAACTTGTGGAAGCAGAACGCGCCGTAACCGAGGTTAATGAAGAAATCGATCAGGCACGCAGCTGGCTGAAAGAAATGCGGGGGCGGGTGTCTTACAGCACCGTGCTGGTAAACTATCGGTCCGGCGCTCCGGGTTCCGGAGGTTTCACCCGGCCAATCCGCGAAGCTTTTGGCGATATCGCCTCAACCCTGGGATATTCGGTGGGCGCAGTAATCTCTTTTGTTGCCATCCTGCTGCCGTGGATATTGCTCTTGGCTCTGGCAATATATTTGCGGCGGCGCTTTAAAGGCGCGGACCGTACATTTTGGGGCCGGAAAATCGAGTCAACTGTGCCGGCAGAGGATTGATTGCACCGCCATAGCCTTTGGCTTATAGAAAGAAATCAACGCCCCGATTGCTTCGAGTCTCATTGATTCGCACAATCGGGGCTTGGTTTTTGATACTTCTTCCTGTGAGTAGGAACCCGATATGTCCCGTCGTCGCCAAATATATGAAGGCAAGGCCAAAATCCTTTATGAAGGACCGGAACCTGGCACGATCATTCAATATTTCAAGGATGATGCGACTGCCTTTAACGCCGAAAAGAAGGGTACAATCAACGGCAAGGGGGTGATCAATAATCGGGTCAGCGAGCATATTTTTACGCTGCTCAGCCATATCGGAATTCCAAGTCATTTCATCCGCCGCCTGAATATGCGAGAGCAGTTGGTGAAACAGGTCGAAATCGTGCCCATCGAGGTTATCGTGCGCAATGTAGCCGCCGGTTCCTTGAGCAAGCGTCTGGGCATCGAGGAAGGCACACCATTGCCGCACACGTTGCTGGAATATTGTTATAAGGATGATGCTTTGGGAGATCCGCTAGTTGCCGAAGAGCATATTGCCTGTTTTGGCTGGGCAACGCAGGAGGAAATGCAGGACATTTCTGCAATGGCGATCCGGATTAACGATTTCATGGCAGGGATGTTTGCCGGAATCGGAATAAAATTGGTCGATTTCAAACTCGAGTTTGGTCGACTTTTTGATGGTGATTTTTCCCGGATCATCCTGGCTGACGAAATCAGTCCCGATGGCTGTCGTCTGTGGGACATAGAGACGAATGAAAAGCTCGACAAGGATCGTTTTCGCCGTGATTTAGGAGGAGAAGCCGAGGCATATCAGGAAGTTGCCCGGCGCATGGGATTGTTCCCAGAAGGCGGCCTAAGTGAAGTACTCGACCTGGATAGTGAACGGAAAAAGCGCGGAAAGTAACCATAGTCTTTCGGCTTGTTTTTAGGTGATTCAATGCATTTGAGCCCTTAGGGGGCGGGCAAATCACCCACAAATAGCCATGATGGTTTACGCGAATTTAACCATTGGACTGATAGCACCGCCCTCATGTGGAACTCATGTGAGGAATTTTTCCGATGCGCCTTTTGATCTTGTTAGCCAGTACAACAATGCTTGCCGCATGTGGCGGAGCCGGCCCCCAGTCTGCGGGCAGTGCCGCACCAGGAGGAGGCACAGGTACCGGTGGAACCAACGGCAGCGGAGAAACCCATACATTTGTCAATCCGACAGAGCCAAAATCCTACACTGCTGTAGGCAGCACACACAGCTATCAATATTCCGTACAAGACGCCGGTACGCCCGGTGCCGGTCAGAGTGCCCAGCTTTACCAAGGTGACGCCAAAACCGTCAGAAATTCAAACCTGACCATTGATTATAGTCCACGCGATGCAATTTTTAACGTAAGCTTTTCCAATGGTCTGGCTGGTACAAGTGCTACAAGCCGTTTTCAGGATCCACTTCACCGCACCGACTTCGGCGGAGCGCTTGAACCCCAATTTGGTACACCCGATCTTGAGTCGACTGCTTTTGGACTGCAGGGAATTAACTATCTCGAGTCAGGATCTGCCAGCAACGTCTCTCGCAGACCTGGTGGCGAGTTTATTTTTGACCTCATAAACACAGCAGAAGCCGGTAGTTATGATGTAACGACCTTTTTCTATCAGACCCCCGGCACAGAAACACAATATGTTACCTTTGCTGGTTACCTGCGCAACACCGCCGGTGTCGTGCAGTCGGATATTGACAATCCCGATGGCAGCACCAGCACGATCTTGACCCAGACAAACACCTTCGAACGGGGCGCGCTGGCCTATGGCGAGCTTAGCGCAAACAATCAGGTCCCAACGAGCGGTTCGGGTTCTTTCGAAGGTACAATGTTGGCCTCGATGGTCTTCAATGACCAGCCCGATACATTGGGTAACACCGACACTTATTTTCAATGGATCGCCGGCCGTGCAAACACGACCGTTGATTTCAGCGCAAATACCTTTGCCCTCTCCTTGGACGGCACCGTCAGCGCGCCACTGTTTGACGGCACCAGCGGGAGCTTTAGCGTACAAGAAAACGCACAATTCCGCGCCAATGCTGCGGGTCAGATCGATCTGGTTGCGGCGGGCGGCTTCCTCGGTCAGTTCAACGAAGCCTGGTTCGTCAATCCCGGCGGCGCCCGCTTGGACGTGAACATTGCCGGCTCCAGCGTTGATGGAGCTTTCTACGGCCCGAATGGCGAAGAAGTTGGCGGCGGTTATCGTATCGTTGGCGGCACGCCGGATGAACGGATTGACATATTGGGGACCTTTGTCGGCAGAGGAAACTAGGGGCCAGTCATGAAAATGCCGGTCACTGCCAAAACAGCCCTCCTGATTACAGGAGGGCTTGCAGCATCCTTGCATATCACTCCTGCAGCAGCAGAAATCGCAGCAGATGAAGCAGCGGCAGAAACCGCGATTACAGCGGCGACGCCGAAATGCGACGAGGCTGGCATCTGCCGCTTTCAAGTTACACCAGCGCAATTGCTTGCCAAAGCCGAAGCCTTCATTCAGGCTAAACAATATGATCGGGCACTGCCACTTGTCGAGGTTCTCGGACAGGTTCCTGACCTTCGGATACAGCAGCAATTTTTGGCAGGCTACATCGCTGTCGAAACAGGTGATCTAAAAAAGGCTATCAAAACCTTTCGCTCGATCCTTGATGAGGATCCAGGTCAAACGCGCGTGCGGCTGGAACTGGCGCGCACCTATTTGATGAGCGGCAAAGAAGCCAGCGCCGACTATCATTTTCGTCTCGCGCAAAATGACGAGAACCTACCGGATGAGATCGCCCGGACGATTCGCAATACGCGCAGTATTTTAAGGGATCAGCGGGTTTGGCGTTTCAGCTTTGATTTCGGCTTCGCGCCCGACACCAACATCAATGGTGCGACAAACGCGGAAACGATTGATGTCAATTTTGGTGCCATTTTCCCTGTACTGGGTGATGCCCAAGGCGAGTTGCAGCTTGATGAAAATGCCAGACAACGATCAGGCGTTGGTCAGATTGCGGGATTTTCCGGCGGTATTCGTTTAAAAGCCAGTGACAAGCTCGCGTTCCTGTTCGACGCTGATAGCAAAATCATTAACTATAAGGGTAAAGCGGCGGACGACATTGTCGGGCAGATTGCAGCTGGTCCGGAATTCCGGATTGCGCGCTATGCGAGTGTTTCCGTGCAGGCTGTGGGTCAACAACGCTGGTTCGGTGGCCGTCTGGCAACCCGTGAGTATGGAGCACGATTGGGCTTTCAAACAGCGCTCAGCCGAGGGCAAAGAGCCGGTATCGAGCTGGACGGCCGGCGGGTTGATTCGAAACTGAGTGACAGTTTTAGTGGTTGGCAACTGGGCGCCAATGCAACTTACGAACACTTGATCGGTAAGTCATTAATCGCATCAGCCAGCATATTTGCACGGCGCGATCTACTCGATTCCGATCAGTTTTCTAGTCTCAATTACGGAATGAATCTGGGTGTTGGTGGCGAAATGCCATTCGGCCTGAACGCAGGCATTTCGGCCAGCATCAGCCGTTCGACCTTTGACGAAGCCAACACTTTTTACTCAACCGAAAAACGTCGGGACTGGCGAACTTTTGCCCGAGCCTATGTCGGTAGTCGGCAGATCAAGGTACTCGGCTTCTCACCCTCGATCGACTATAATTATTCCCGCGTCGACAGCAATTATGACCTGTACCAGATGAACCGCCACCGGGTGAATTTCAAATTTGCGAAGTTTTTCTGATTTCAATCAATCTACTGCCATGATCCGACATATGGGATGACAACCATCTCTTGCTCCTTTTGACGACAGCGCTATAGGAAATAGCGCAGCATGTCGGCCAACCAAGAAGCGAGATTCATGAAGATAAGAATTTTTGTGACACTGAAAAACGGTGTCCTCGACCCCCAGGGGAAAGCCATACATCACGCCCTGGAAAATCTGGACTTCAAGGGTGTAAATGACGTGCGCGCTGGCAAGCTCATCGAACTTGATGTTGATGACCGCATGACAGACAGCGACCTTGAAAAAATGTGCGAAAAACTGCTCGCCAATACAGTGATCGAGAATTTTGAAATTCAGAAACTGTCCGGCCAAACAGCAGAAGAAGTCTGAACATGAACTCTGCCGTCCTCGTCTTCCCCGGTTCCAATTGTGATCGCGACATGGCCGTCGCGCTGGAAACGGTGACCGGTACAAAGCCGCATATGGTTTGGCACGGTGACAACAGTTTGCCAAACAATCTGGATGTAATCGCGATACCAGGTGGTTTTTCTTACGGCGATTACCTGCGTTCAGGAGCGATGGCGGCGCGGTCCCATATTATCGACTCCGTGATCGACGCCGCGGATAAGGGCATCAAAATTCTGGGCGTATGCAATGGCTTTCAAATATTAACCGAAATCGGCTTGTTGCCGGGCGTTTTGATGCGCAACCAGAATATCGAGTTTATTTGCAAGGATGTGCCATTAACCGTGGGACAGTCTCGCTCGGCATTCACATCTGCATATATAGACAGCGAATCCATCACTATTCCGGTCGCCCATCATGACGGCAACTATTTTGCGGATGATGAGACTTTGGACCGATTGGAAGATGATGACCGGGTAGCCTTTCGCTATGCCACCAATGTAAACGGATCGGCGCGAAATATTGCGGGTGTTCTAAATGACAAAGGTAACGTGCTCGGCATGATGCCGCATCCCGAGCGCGCCATTGATACTAGGCACGGTGGGTCGGACGGACTTAAACTTTTCGAAAGCCTGATGGCTTAACCGCAGTTGCTGACAGAGCTATTTCTGCCGAGGTGGCCATTGGGTCGCGACGAAGAGAAGATCAACACAGCTATCCAAATCCGCAAATGCAGCAGAAGATAGGCCTGGATCTTTTTTATTAAGACGAAGTACAGGCAGTGCGGAACCCACCAGCGCCCTTCGCAATGCCGCCTGCAAAAGGCTCATTCTAAGATGGAAGAAAACCCTGCGCTTGCTGGTGTTTTCAATGCGGTTGCCAAGCTGTTTTATGAGAAATAGCCGCTCAATAACAAGTTCGTTGTAATGCGGATGAGGGCCTCTGTGTAAGGGACGTCCCGTTTGAAGCGCTAGTTTTTCATCAGCGGGTAACAAAACCCCATTTCTCTCGAAATCATCAAAATCAAAACCGCCACTGGCCATCTCGTTCAGCGGACCACGAAGATCGGATATGGTGGCAGCTTGCAGGGGTATCAGGTGATGGCGTTGATAATGGGGATTGTGATCACTTCCGCCTTTCCGGTTTACCATCGAAAAACGCGTCATTACCTCCTCCAGTCGGCTGCATCTTGGACGCACCGTCGTCGGAAAGGAACATGCTATTTTGATGCGTAAGCTTAAACAATGGTTTCAATCAGTTTACCTCTGTTCAGGCCGCTGCCCAACAAAAAAGGGCCGGTCCGAAGACCAGCCCTTTTCGCTAAATCAAGATTAGATGCTCTTAGTTACCTGAACCAGGACCATATTGAATGGTCACGTTCCGGTTCTGTGGCTCACGAACGCCGTCTGCGGTTTCGACGCGAGGACGCGTTTCACCGAAGGCTTCGCTGGAGATCACGCCGCCGCTAATGCCACGTGATTCCAGATAAGCCCGAACAGAGTCGTTACGACGCTGGGACAAACCAACATTGTAGCTCGCGGAACCAGATTTATCGGCGTTACCGGCCAACATAACCTGAGCATTTCCACAATCACCATATGCCGTAACCGCATTGTCCAGAACTGTAGCAGCTTCCGGTGTAATGTCTGACTGATCCCAGTCAAAGAATACAATGTAAGGTCCAGGTGCACACACAGCAGCCGGTGGAGGCGGCGGTGGTGGTGGTGGAGGTGGAGGTGGTGGTGGTGGTGGTGGTGGAGGTGGTGCCTCTGGTTCTCCGCCAAAGTTGTAGATCAAGCTACCCAGCACGGAGTGTGTCCGCAAACGGGTGCTTACATCGTTACCAACCTGGTCAACAAGATCGATCTTGTCAGCGTTGAAGAAACGATATTTCAGACCAACGTCCCAGCTATCGCTCAGCGGTGCACGGATACCCGCAATCGCCTGCCAAGCAAAACCAGTGTCCGAATCATCAAGATAAGGACCAGCAAAAACATTGGTAATCTCGGTACGAGCTACACCAACACCGCCGCCGACAAAGCCTTGAATGCCGTCATCATCGCCAAAGTCAAGCAGGCCGTTCAGCATGAAGCTTAGGGCATTAACTTCACCGTTGATGTCAGTTGTACCGGAAAATGGCAGGCCAGCACCGCTGGCGGTCTGTGGAATACCTGGCGCACCAATTTGCAGCCGGTCAGCCGATGCAGATTTATAGGCTACTTCTGATTCCAAACGAAATCCGCCAAAATCATAACCGACGATACCATCGAAATCATAGCCGGTGTCGTGGTCGACTTCTGACGTATTGCTAACACCGCCGACATCCGATGTGATGTCTTCGACTAGCATTGCGCCGCCTTCTACGCCCACATACCATTGGCCATCACGGGCCAGGGCAGGTGAAGCGAGCGCCGTGGAGGCAAGCGCCAATCCTATGGCAAGCTTCCGCATTTATATTCCCCTTCTCATTTAGGTTCTGAATTCACGGCGCTTTGTAACCTCTCACCAGAAACAGTGCAAGCGGACAAATAGTAGAACTGTTGCGAAAATGTCGCCATTTTCGTGATTTAGCTTAAAAAATCACCTCTAAGGTGCTGCAATCAAGCCGAATTGCTACCCAAATCATAATCAAACTAGTTGATTTGAGGTAAAATTTGCGCAGTTCTTAGCAAGGCAAGAATCGAATCAATCGCTGTCCGCGCCTCCAAATCAATATTGGCTCCACCAATCGGTGCATTGATGTGTTGCAGAAATTGCCACACTCCATCAACATAAACAGCCGAACTATGATCGCTTTCTACAATAATTTTCATAGATTCCTGCGGTTTAACGAAGCGCCATCCGCCGGCGGACCAACCGGCAATATGGTCTTCCCTTCCACTCCACTCAGCGAGCGCAGCAGAGCCGACAAGCCAGCAGTCACCTTCTACGGGCGACAGAGGCGTTGGATCATCAACTACCGCCTGCACAACCGGGTGAGCCAGAAAATCAAGTAATAGCAGCGCATCATTATGAAATAGCTCTTTATGTGCTTGACCGACGGCCAATAAAGGCAATGCGAACCTCGGTGTTTCCAATATTGTCATTCTCTTTCCTTTGAGTGTGTACCCACAGATACTGATTGATCACCCTTATATTTCGACCGTGAAAAGCAGGGGATCCGAAATATTATGCTGGCCGATCTGCCGGACAGCGATTGACAGACTTGAAGCTCCTGCATCCCGATAGTCTTGCACGTTGGGTGCAGGGAGCATCAAGAAAGGCATCATTGGTTCAGCGATGCTTACGCTCGCTATCGACACACGATATCTTTCCGTTTCTTCGGCCAGCGGAATTTCGACATGATCAGGCCATATTGGTCCAGCGCGAGAACGGCGCGTCCAGGCGAGCTCAAGGTCGCCATTTTCTTTAAAAACAAAGCGCGGATGAACCGGCGACCAAGGTTTCAGCGCACGGCCCACTTCATCCAAGGAACGGGACACCGGCAGATCATCTCCCCTGCCCAAGGCCGATATGGTGACAGGTTGAAATGGCGCGTAATTGTGCGCATCAATTTCCGTAAGATCGATGCCATCCAGCAGAACAAAATCTTCATCCGCCAAATGCTTGTCCATTTCCAGTTCGGTCCCGCCCAAACCTCTCAGCAGATAGGATAATATATACCGGTCATTCCCGATCGGTGCGGCGGAACCAAATTGCACTATTTCATTGCCGATGGCAGCGATGTTTTTGCCAGCCAGCAGCTGCGCATGGTCAGCATCGTTCAGATGCATATTGCTGTTGTGCATCTGAACCTGCAGGCTATTTTTTCTGTCAACTATGTGTGGGCCACTGGCTCCCAGCGGTTCCAGTGCGGTGCCGATCCTCGCGGGAGCCGATATCTGATCGATAAATTCATTGGAGACGCCATCGGCACCAAGCGCAAACAGCTCTGCATTGCGCCAGCCCAGATCACCAGCAGCTGCGGCATATAATCTGGAAACGTCAGAAACCTGCATTGGTGCATCAATAGCAAATGGCAGATCAACCAGGGCCAATCTCGTCGCCCCCGCCAATGCGTCCAATTCCCTCACCGGGCGGCCACTATCAGTTGTTCCTTCGGCATCTGGCAATGCATCACCGGCTTTTGACAGCACAAGGCCAATACTGCCTCTGTTCAACTCCCAATTCCGCACCAGCCAGATATCACCGCTATCATCCCAACTCACAAGCGTACCGGGTTTCAGGGAAAGCGCAGTGCGCAAAACTTGCAACTGCGCGCTGCTCCGCTCCTGATAGAGCGACCATAATTTTGCCCGGGCGATATTTTTAGCTTGCGACGATCCCATAGCTGCAGGAAAATCCTGATCGCGGATCACCCGGCTGTTCCCTGGTCGAAACGCATTTTGCATGCCGGATTGATAGTCCCGCTCGGGTTCGTAATAACGCAGGGCATGCTGGCGAGCTATCTTCGTTTCGGCCAGTGTCTGTAGTTCAGGCCGCGCAATCGGCTCTTTATTGTGGGTTGATACAATCTGGTCGCGCATCGACAATATCTCTGCGCCCGGTTCATACTGTCGTCTCTTTGCAGACAAAGTGTCTGAAACAGCTGGAAATGATAGCGAAAAACTCTCGCTGATCGCTGCCAGTACCTCTCGGCGATCCTGACCGGCGGCTGCGAAACCATGAAGGCTTTCATCTATAGACGCATCAACTCTGTCACCCGAAACATCATTGATAATGGTACCAAGACTGACGGTCCCATCATCCGCGATGACCTCAAAGGTCAGAGAGGGAATGCGGTTGCCATATTCCGTGAGATCCATATCTTCAAAAACCGCCAGCGCCATGCCGCGATAGGCTGGCGTTCCGCCAGCAGCTTCAGCGCTGGCAATCAAACCATCAACAACTTGATCTTCACGACCCTGGACAAAACGGAATCCGGTTTCGGTTTTAAAATCACCCGCACTGCCGCGGAAAATTTTACCATCCGCCCAGATACGGCCAATATCCTTGATTTCTCGGCTGGACAGCGCCACAGCCAAGCAAGCCGAATAACTGTAAGTGGTGCTGCTAGGGCGCCCCTTGCCGCCGCCATTTGATTCGCTTGCTTCCTTCAGATCAGTGGCCCAGATCACCGTCCCGGCCACCCGCATCTTGCCGTATATACGCGGGATCTGCGTGCCATAGCTGGAGGTTTGCACGGCCAGTTCCTGCAACCGGGGACCTTCCCGTCCCTTGGGTTTGAACAGGATAATCTGATCAACTTGCTGGCCCAGAAACGCACCAAGAGCTCCCCCTACCGGACCGCCGACAGCAGTACCGACGGCTGTCAAAACCAAGGTTGCCATTCAATCCTCCAAAATTCTAAAAACTGTTTTGATCGGCCATGGGGCTTCGCCCGGTGTGAAAACCACCTGACCGATACCGGCATGCGCGTGGACGAAACCGCCGCCGGTTCTCACCATCAGATGCCATTGCACCGGACTGGGCCGGGCCAGCGCGATATCCCCCTCCCTCAGCGGCTCGCGTGGCTGCATGGCTGTAAATCCCGCGCGCGTCATCACCTCCGAAATTTGCTCGGCAGACCCGCTCCGGATGGAATAGCCGGTGGGAACATCACAATCCATATCCGCAGCACTGAGACACTGCGCAGCCATCCCGATACAATCAAGACCGTGTTCAGCACTCCGGCCATGAAGTCTGAAGTTTGTGCCGCATAGCGCCAACGCCATCTCGGCAATCATCGCCGGACGATCTGTTCCCGATTTATCTGATGTCATGATCATGCTCCGGGGTAGCGGGTAAGCAGGTCATTGCCGGGCAAATAAGGCTCTCCGCGAAAATTGATGCTGTTTTGAAAGCGGTCCCGGCAGGTGGCAAAATTCTTGTCGCAGCCGGCCGTAAACAGCGCTCTATCGCCGACGGCCATAGGCCGAATTGGTTGATCGGCCAGCCGGATCGCGTTGCCCTCTCCGCTGACAATTGCGAACCGCAGCCCGCAATTTTCACCGCTCAGCCAGCGCAATTCGCCATGGATATAGTCCGCCGCCTGCCCTTGCAGGTCAGAGAATTCGAGCTGCGGCTCCAATAGTTGCGTGAGCGTCATTTCGGCCTGATGCACAGCGAGGCTGACCTTGCAGGCACGGTCACCCAACCGGGCGCGGCAGGTCGGTGATGTCAGCGGCGCGATTGATTCATCGAGAAAAGAAGTGCCGCCAAGCATCTCTACCCTAAATTTATCACCGGATCGTGTAATTTCGCCGAATTCACCGCTAATAAGATGGAGCGGTTCGTCTTCCGGACTTTCCCAGTTGACCAGATATATATGCAGCTGCGCGCCGTCCCAGCGCCCCGCGATCAGGTCCGCTTCGGCAATCGCGGTGCTGGTCATCGCGCCTTCGATATCAACGCTGTCCATCTCAAGACTGTCGGACAGCGCGATAGTCGAAGGCACCATTCCAGGAGCAGCACGGTATCGCAAATTGTCGATCACCAGATCACGGTCATGCGACACAAATCCGATCGTGACGCCATCTGCCCGCTCCAGCCGCCACGCATAGCAGCTGGTTGTCAGCGGCAGGTCCAGCCATGTCAAACTCATGATCCTTCCCGCACTTCGATAAGGCGAATTTCCGGTATCTCGCCGGCCTGAAATGTGCCGGCGCTGACGTCCAGCCTGTCCTCGGCAAAACGAACCGGTACGTCGAACAAAAAACCCGCAGTGACCTCGCTCGCTATCGCCGGCGGGTCATCGAAAATTATTTCGCCTAGCGTCCCGAGCGACCAGTTACTGGCAAGCATGCCATCAACAGCGACGAGCAAAGATGACGGCTGCGGTCGGGTAATCAAGCGTTGCTGCGCCTCGCTGCCATCCATTCCATAGCTTTTGATCAGATGAAAACGCGTCTGTTCGCCATCACCAATACCAATAACCTGATCCAGAATCGTCGGCGGATCAATCATGGCGTTGCTGCTATGATCATAGGGATCGGTAAAACGAAACGCTTTCGCCGCACCGCGACGTGCACGGAAAAAGGCGATCAAGTCGCGTAATTCCTCTTCGGAGCGCACACCCGGCCCGACATCAAATTCCAACCGCGCGTCGGCCCAGTCGCTATTGCGCTTTTCGTGGCCGGAGAGGGTGGTCACAACATCGGTTGAAAAGCGTGGTGAAACCGTTGCACCGCGTCCGATCGAAAACGGAAACTGAACATCATCAAAGGCGTTCACGTCATCCTCCTGTTCATGAAAATAGGTAAAACCGTCGCGCGCCACCTGTGGCAGTGCCCAGATGAAAATCTCTGGCGTGCCGCGTGTCCGGGCTGCCTCGACCGCGCGGGTAATGTTGGCCCAGATGAAACTTTTCTCAGCAGTCAGCACAAAGCCAGAGAAATAATGCTGTTGCTCCATCGGATAGCCGAGCCGATCTGTCGCCAAATCAATACCGCTCCGCGTCGCGGACTGGTCGCCCGCGATCACCCAGTCATAATCTTCCAACTGCAATATATCGAAAGCAGGACTGGCCCAGCCAACAGGCAGGTTGGCACGCTTTGCCTCGGGTGCATCCTCATCCAATATTGTCGGCAGATAGGCGAGCAAGAGCGTCTCTACCGGTGAGCCCAAAGCCTCATCCTTGACTGCGGCGATCAGGTCCGCCGTAGACTGCGCCAGGATCGACCCGGCCTCGTCCAGCATCGCGGTTTGTGACGGTGTTTTGGGACCCCGAATATCCGGGATGCTGACCAGCGTATCGCCAAATGCCGCTTGCGCCGCTGCATCATAAAGGCATATCCGACCGTCATCCGGCATCACCCACCACCATGGCTCGCCGACCTGAAACTTTATTGCCGCCCCCGCGTCCCGTGCGATCGCGGTGAACGCCCTAGCGACCGCTTGCAGATACCCCATGGCCGCTGGCTCAGCGGGCGATAACAAAGTGGAAGGCGGCACCCAGCCGGTCAGCGCCGGATCACCATTTTCGGCGCGCTGTTTCCAATTGTTCCAGCAATGGGCGTCGAACAGTTCGTAAGACAGCGAAAATATGACGGTGAAATCCATTGCCTCTGCGCGCGTCACAAAATCACGATGCCAGACTGCACAGGGTTGATTGATCGCGGAAAATTCTTCCCCCGGTTGCGGCACAGACAGGCTGACATAAAGCCCCGGTCCATTGGCTTCGAGCCGGAAATAGTGACTCATCCCGACATAATGATTGATGGCTCCGCGATAACCGAGCGCGCGGATAGATCGCAGCAGGCGTTCGGGTGTCTGGTTGAAACTGTCATCATAGCCGGTCGCCATTGAAAGCCCGTTTTCCGGCACCATGACATCACCGATTTCGAGGACTGCGCCGCCGCCATCGGCCGTGATCGCACTCATCTCGACCCAACCAATTTGCGGTGTGGGATATAAGGTGCCCGTGCCATCATAGTCTGGCGGAATGATCGATATGAACAATCGATCAATATCCTTCGGATATACGGGATCCGCTTCCCCGGGCAGCAGAAATCCGCCATTAAGACTGGAAAATTCCAGACTGATATCGGCGTCAGTCGGCGTGCCGGTGGCATAGTTCCACAACCGCACGTACCAGGCCTTTGGATTGCCCAGCGCATCACGGCCCTCGATTGTCAGCGTCGGCCCATTGATCTGATCCAGCGGCATGATCCCGGACGAATGCCAATGAAAGCGCAGGCTGAGCCGCGCATAATCATGGCTTGTTTCATAAGCCAGCAACGGATGGTCGAGCGTGTCTTCGCTCTCCCAGATCAGTCCCGCGAGATCATCCGAATTATAGAAAACCGCATCGACCCGAAGTGCGTCCGGCGCGGTCGTCACGACCGATGCCATCATCGGGCGCGGAAAATTGACCGTCCAGAAGCGCGGATCAAAACGCTGGATGAAATTGGTCTGTTGCGCGGTGCGCTCTTTCGCTAGCCAAAATCCCATGGTTCATCCCTCCCGATAGGCCAATGCATTACGCACAGAGCGCGCGACCTGACGGCTGGAGCGGCGCATCTGGTCAGGCGCACTACCCTGCCCGTTGTCTGAAATATTGATGGTGAGCTGAACATTCGGCGTAGCAGCCAGCCCGCCACTTCGCTCTATCCGGCCAGCGGCGGTCGGCACAAAAAGCTCCGGACCCTGTTCCCCGACCACGTAAGCACGGCCGCCGGTCACGGGTCCACCGCTTGCCCTTCCCGGTGCACCAAGGGCAGCGCCGAGGATCGACGTCCCGATACCCAGCAAACCCCCGCCGGAACCCATACTGGAACCGCCACTGAGCAAGTTTCCAATGCCGCTATTCACGGCGGCATTGGCAATATCCGCCAAAACGGACAGCGCGACGCCTTTCAGGTCTTCAAAACCCAATGATCCGCTGCGGATCGCCCGGCTGAGGCTCGTTTCAAGGGCGGACCCGGCACGTTCCATGCCGCTGGCCAACGGACCGTCCAGCTGTGCCTTCATGTCGGTCACATCTTTAGCAAATCCGGCAGTGTCGGCGCGTACAGCTATGATCAGACGTTCGATTTCTTCATCCATGATCGAGAGTTTCTTTCAGTGTATCGAGTTGAGTTTTGGTGAGCGGTTCGGGGGACTGATTGTCGGCCGAAGCAGCGAAAGAGGCACTCAGGATCGCAGTCAATTCGGCCGGGGTTGCGTCCCAGAACTGATCCGGCGTCCAGCTGAACTTAGCGGGAATGATGCCGGCCAAGCGGGATGCCGAGGTGCGGAAATCATCCGTCATGCAACAATCATCGCCCCTGCAATATCTGTTTGAGCAATATCTTCAGTGGAGGCGTGACACCTGTCAGCCCCTTCGCCATCATCGCTTCACTGAAACGTTCACGGGTCAGATCTTTCGGTTGGTTCTTGATCACGTGCCAGAACAACCCGGCAATTTCCGACAGCATCAACCGTCCATTTGCAGCCCGTTCGACCAGATCAAAGAGCGAGCCGAGTTCCTCTTCCGCCGCAACGAGCGCGGTGAAGCTAGGACGCAGAACCAGCCGCTGGCCATCGACCATCAATTCCGCTTCGCCGCGCAGCGCGTTGGCGCGATCAGACATGAGTTACTTCGCCTGAGCTTTCCAAGCTCAGCGTGTAACTGCGCTCGCCATTATAATCGCCGCTATAGTCCAGCCGCGTGACGAGGAAGTTCCCGCGCATGCTGTCACCGCCTTCGAAGCTGAGTTCATAGGCGTCGATGACGCCCCCCAACGCATGATTTTTGATCCGCATTTCTGCATCCGAGCCAGTAAACACACCGGCGCCTGATACTGATACGGACCGCACACCTGCGCCGGATAAAAGCTCGCGCCAGCCGCCGCTATCCTTGCTGGTAATCGCCACCGGTTCACCATTGACTGACAATTGCGTTGTCCGCAGACCGGCGATGGTGGAATAGCCCACCGGGACTTCGCCATCGCCAATTCTCAGGAGGAAAGCGCTGCCTTTTTCTGCTGCCATGATTTGGTTCCTTTTCTGTTTGTTTGAAATTGTCTCGCGGGAGGAGAGTCTTTGTTGATTCCCTCACGCGCCGGGCGCGGGCATCCGCCCGCTTGGCTTTCCTCGCATAAGCTCGGGCGCGCGGTCGCGCTTGCCTCGCTGCGCTCGGACGATGCTCTCAAGATTGGCACCGGACCGACGCGAAGCGGAGGCAAGGGCGCCAAAATCAAATGGCGTCCGCCGCGCCTTATGGCGCGATAGCCAAGGGCACGGATGTGCCCGCTCGGCGCCTGAGGGAATCAACAAAGACTCCTCTCCCTCACGCTCTCAAAACCCGTGCGCGATACTCGATCAGACCGCTCCACGGGCTTATCGCATTGCGAAGGATTCGCGTGCGGCGGAAATCGAAGGTCACAATCTGCCAGCCATCCGGATCTTCCAGACCCGCCTCCAGAGTCTCTTCTACCAGCGCCATTGTCCGGTGAAGCCGCGCCGCGCTTTGTCCATCATCATGAACGGTCAGCGCTAGGCTAAGCTCACGGCCCGCACCGCCTTTGAAGCTCCAGTCCAGCGAAGCGCCTGTTGTCAGCGCAACATAGGGGAAGCGCGCACGCGGCGGCGGGCCATCATAAACGCCCTCGATTTCGTCCATCAGGGGTTGATGCGCATTCAGCGCCGTGACCAGGCTGTGCTGCACGGCTTCGACAGCACCCGTCACCGGACACCGCGCATCAGAAAGGCGACATCGCGCAGACTGCTATTGCCCAAAATTTCCACACCCAGGTCGGGGCCGGAAATGGCGACACCATCACTCGTTTCTTCTATCGTCAAGTCGTCTGACAATTCTTCGGCAAGCGCTGTTCCGATATCTTCCCTCGCCTTTTGGATTGCCGCATCAGCCATATTCCCGGCCTTTTGTTTTAGCTTTTTCACACCCGTTTCTCCTCGGCTTGCAGGAAGGTTCTTGGAATGAACCGGTGATCGGAGGATACCGAGCGAACGACCATCTCACGGCCAGCCCAGATCAATATGTCACCGGGTCGAACGGCATTGGTCTGGCGCAAGATGAAGCGCCAGCGCGGCATGGCCGAACGGCTGCCCGCGTGCGCTTCGTCTCCTGTGCCCAGCGGTTCTGCCGCAGCGCGAAAAGCGCCAACGGGATCGTTTTGTTCGATCGCTGATCCGGCGCTGTCGCGCTCAGACGATTGACGTTCGATATGGATTTGCTCGCGCAGCAAGCCACTGAACTCCAACCAGCCGGTTTCAGGCCCGCTCATGCTACCCTCATCCGGCGATGGGGCTGCCAAAGAGCTGTCACCGCACTTGGCGGACCGCCGACGTCCACACCATCACGGTGTGAATAGAGGTGACCAGCAAGCCGCACGACGCCTTGCCGCAATGTTGTGGGCACACTCGTCCAGTCTGCCGCCAGACCTGCTTCATAGGTGACTGCAATGCGCGTAATGCTGGTAACCGGATGCAGTTTGATCCAACCGATACCGTCACTGTCAATATCAAGGGCATAGTTCATTGATGGCACAGACGTAAGCATGCCGTCAGGTGCGACAGCTTCGACCAGCGTGATCGCCTGCACAGGATGTTTTTTCAGTTTCTGCCATTCTGCACGCACCGGCATCCGGTCACGCACCGACCGTGCTATCAGCACCTGGCCGATGAAATTTTCACATAGGCGCGCGGCGCTGCGCAGCAGCTGGGCGATCGCCGCATCATCTTCGTCATGATTGAGGCGCAGAAAACCTTTGACCTCTTCGATTAATTCCATTGGCACAGGAGGCACGTCATCAGGAGGATAACTCACTTGGGTAGTGTCCTTTCTAACAGGATTAAGGGTGCGCCCGTGCAGGGAAGACTGATCGGCACGGGCGCGCGTCGTCGCGCGGAGGCACGACGATGGGAAGAAGCTAGCTCACGCTAAACTGCATCAACTTGATTGCTTCGCTGTTCATCACCTGCCCACCGACGCGTTTGGTAGCGTAAAAATGGACAAACGGCTTGTTGGTGAACGGATCACGCAGGATGCTGGTAGCGCTGCGCTCTGCAATCAGGTAACCTGCGCGGAAGTTGCCAAAGGCGATTGACAGGCTATCTGCCGTGACATCCGGCATGTCTTCTGCCTCCACCACCGGATAACCAAGAAGTGTGTCAGGCTGACCAGACGCCAGAGAGGCCTGCCACAGAAACGCGCCATCGGCGGTCTTGAACTTGCGGATTTGGGCCAGCGTCGCGCTGTTCATCACAAAGCTTGCGCCCTGCCGATAGGCGGGTTTCAGCGCATGAACCAGATCAACAAGCGCGTCCTCACCATTCGCAGCGGCAAAGTCGCCCGCCGCGCCGGAGGGAATATATTGCAGCGTTCCGAAAGCCCGCACATCATCCGGTTCATCCGTCACCGGATCATTCAAAAAACCGCGCGGTTGATTGACGCCAGAGCCGCCAACAAAAGCCGCACCTTCGGCCTGCGCAAATTCGCGGGCAATTTCATCCGCCAGCCAGGCCTCCACATCAAAAGCCGCGTCATCCAGCATCGCCTGGGACGCCGCGGGATTGGCATATAGCTCTCCAGTTGGCGGGGCGATCTCATTGAAATTGGGCGTGTCGGTTTCCGGCCTTCCGGCTGTTTCGCTGACCCAGCCAGATGGCGTGCCACCGTCAGTGACGAGCTTGCGATACCCCGCGCTGCCGGTTTGAACGACGGTCGCAATCGAACGGATCGGGGAGATGTCCTTGAGCGTCCGTCCGATCAAGGCATCGATTTCCTGCGGCACCGCAAAGCCGCCTTCGGGACCGGATGCGCCGGAAAAGCTTTTAAGCTCAACCCCCGCATGGTCGCCGCGGCGAAGATATTTTGCCGTAAAATCGCGTGCGGCGATAGAAAACATCATACCTTTCGTGCCTTGCTCATTCCCGGCCAAAACAGGTCGCGCAGAGGCTTTCGAGATATCGGTCATCTGGCTTTGCAAGCTATCAACGTCAGTACGCAGATCGGCAATCGCCTGACCGTGTCGTTCGGTTTCTTCTGCCTGCAGGACCACGTCAAACGACTCTTCTAACGGGTCAGCTTTCGTTTCGAGAGGGGTATTGGAAATTTCCATGATGTTCCTTTCTTTTGGGTAATGAGAAATCGCCCGATGTCGGACGGCGTAAATCGTTGGAGTAATTCTTTGATCGACAAGCAGCAGGGGACCTATTATCCCGCTGTACATGCATATGATTTCTGGCTTGGGCGCTTTGGCCGCCCTGTTCATGGCCTTCCCGCTCGCGGCACAATCTTCAACTTCTGCCCCTGGGACCGCTACGCCGGTCGCCGCAGAGAAAAAACCGATCCCGATTGTTTCACCGCCGCGACCGGCTAACCCGATCCTCAAAATGACCATAGCGCCAGAGAAACGCGGCGACCTGTCAACCTGCGGTGACAGGGATAAGCCGTCTCTCCAGTTTGTCGCAAAAACCTGTTGGCCCGTCCTGCAAGCCTATCAGGATCTGATCCGTTTGCAGCAAGCCAGCAAGGCGGCAATTTCCGCGCAAAAGAGGAACGCCCCCGATGCAGAAACTTTAAAAAACCGCGCGCTGACGCTGGCGATAAAGTCAGCAAAGCAACATGGCGGGGGCCGCTGGCCAATGCAGGACGAGATCGCGCAAGGCTCCTATCGCTCGCTCATTGCGCTGCTCAAACAATTTGGCGATCATGATGCTGCCCTGACCGCATATGACGGCCTGATTGCGGTTGAGGCGCGCAGTCTAATGCGCGGTGGTGCCGCGCGCCGGGGTTATCTCTACACAAACAAAAGCGAATATCTCCTCGAACTGGACCGCCGCGATGACGCGCTGGCCAATTTTAAGGCGGCGGTCGCGTTGGCGGACAGTCAGCCGATCGACCTGATATCCAATGTCGAGCATGCCGAACTGATTGCCTATGACGCGATCATCGCGAAGGACGAAGACCGAGCGCTGGATGCGATCAACCTGTTCCTGAAAAAGACCGAGCGCCATAGCCGTCACCAGGATCTCGTCTATTATCCGGTCCGCATCCTGAAAATCTATATCCTCGCCGGGCGCGAGGATCATGATGGCGTGCTGGCCGAATTGAAAACGTTCAACAGCCTGGCGCGGCGCAATATGTGCCAGCAGGAAAAACCGGTTGAATTTTATTTCCCGCAGGTCGTTTCACCGACCCAGAGCGATCCGCGTATTGCCGCCGAGTTGAAGACATTCGGATGCAGCGATGCGGTAATCGCCGCGATGGACGCCAATATGGCCAATGGCGTGCCTGCTTCCGACGGAGTCAAACCGCTACCGGCCCGCTAGCTTTGCTCTCCCATGAATGGACCTGTGCCAGCGGCTGCATCGGGGCGGTGACCAGCGATATTTCCGCGACATCAAGATCACCGATGATGCGCGGCCCATGGCCAGTCGCCTGCTTGACACGATAGCCAAAACTCAAGCCCTTTACGGTATTTCCCGCCAGCAGCATCGCCGCTTCCCGCCCGGCGCGACTGGCGGTGGACAGGGTGCCTATGACCCGCAGTCCGCGTTGGTCTTCACGGGCGTAACTTATACTACCGATGCGGTTTTCCGGCCGGTGCTGCCAAAGCAGGGGCAGCGACAGCCCCTCGGCGAGCGTGCCAAAAGCACCCGGCCGAATGATATCGCCGCCTCGGTCGATACGATTGAAGATGGCGGCGTAACCAGCAAAGCGGATGGCGCTCACGTGACAAGATTCCCGAACCCGAAGCGCATGGCAATCCCGATCAGAAGCAGCGCCAGCGCACCCCGGATAACCCAGGTTATCGCCGCTTTCCATGCACTCGCCTTGGCATCGCGCCAAGCACGGAGCAGTTCGCGCAGCTCGTCAAGATCGTCAGGCGCCTTGTGATCGGCGAGACCCAACCGGTCGAGCACGCGCTCGGCACCGCTATCGGTCGCTTCCTCCACGATCGCGCGGAGCGTCACAAGGTCAGCGCCATCGCCTTCTGCCTGCGCCACCAGGCGAGCGAGCATTTCTTCGTTTTGCATTTTTTGATGACTCCTTTTTTGATTCCTCAAGCGCCGGGCGCGGGCATCCGCCCGCTTGGCTTTCCTCGCATAAGCTCGGGCGCGCGGTCGCGCTTGCCGACGCGATGCGTCGGATCAGCGCGACTTTCTATGCAACGTTCAAGAGCATCATCCGAGCGTAGCGAGGCAAGGGCGCCAAAAATGGATGGCGTCCGCCGCGCCTTATGGCGCGATAGCCAAGCGGGCGGATGTGCCCGCCCGGCGCCTGAGGTTAAATAAATAAACTTCCTGCCTCTAATCTATTCCAAGACGGCTGCGTTTCTCCTCGGGCGATAGAAAATCTGCCTCGCTTACCTGTTGCCACAGTCGTTCTCGATCCTCCGACAGCGCGGGTATCTGATCACGGTCGATCGCCAGCTTCGCCTCCGGCCACCATGCTTCCAGACCCCCTGCCAGCCCGTCCAAGATCTTCCCGGCCAGCGGCAGGATTGTCAGTCGCCACAATGCCCGATTGGCTTCGCGGTAGTTGGCGTAGCTATTGTCTCCGGGCAGCCCCAGGAGCATCGGCGGCACTCCGAACGCCAGTGCAATTTCTCTCGCCGCGGCTGCTTTCAAAGCCACAAAATCCATGTCGGCCGGGGTCATGCTCATGCTCTGCCATTTCAGGCCGCCTTCGAGCAGCATCGGTCGGCCAGCATTACCGGCCCCGGCAAAGCTCGCCTCCACCTCGGCCTTGAGCCTGTCAAACTGGTCCGGCGACAGGGCCGATCCATCCGGTCCGGGATCAAAGACCAGCGCGCCTGATGGCCTCGCCGCATTATCGAGCAAAGCTCTGTTCCACTCAGCCGCCGCATTATGTACCGCCACCGCTTTCGCCGCAGCGCCAAGGCAGCCCAGACCATAATGGTCATCGGTCGGGTGAAAAGCCTTGATGTGAATGATCGCAGGCCGTCCCATTTCATCTTGCGCGGCAAAGCGGGTCTGATGCTCGCCTGCACGATAGACATAGGCGACTGGCCAGCCCTTTTCATCCGGTTCAATCGTGATCCGGTCGGGCCGCAGGGCAAACAATTCAGCCGGGCGCTCAACACCTTTGGCATCAGGCGCGCACATCACCTGCACATAAGCATTGCCATGCAGTAAAAGATGGGCAGCGATGGTTTCAAGGAGCGATTGCCCCGCACTACTTGCGTTTATGAGCTTTGCAATCTCATCCTCCATCGGTGCAAGCGGCGCATCACCGACGCCTTCAGCAACAATCCGCACCGCGCGTTGCGCGATGGCATTGTCGATATAGGCTTCGCGCACACGACCCTCATAAGAAAAGGGCGCTTCTCCGGAAAAAGCGGCTCCTCCATAGGTGCCGATATAGCTACGCCCCAAAGGTGGTTTTGTTTGCTGCCCATGTCCCTTGAAGGTGAGCGACAGATTTTCCCAAAATTTCATGTTTTGTGGTTCCTTTTTTATATTCCCTCAAGCGCCGGGCGGCGACATCCGTCGCCTTGGCTATCGCGCCATAAGGCGCGGCGGCCGGTCGGCCTTGCCTCGCTGCGCTCGGACGATGTTCTCTAGGTTGTTCTCTAGGTTGTTCTCTAGAACCATACCGTCGAGGTCGCGCTGATCCGACGCATCGCGTTGGCAAGCGCGACCGCTCGCCCGAGCTTATGCGAGGAAAGCCAAGCGGGCGGATGCCCGCGCCCGGCGCTTGAGGGAATCAAAAAAACTCCCTCCTAAACCCGCACCCTTGGCTCTCGCTTCCGTCCCAACATCAATTCCGTCAGCGCATAGACGAGCGCATCCGCCCGATCCGGTGATCGCCCCGGCCCTTCGTAACCGCCACCGATCAGCAGCCCGCACAGCTCATCCTCCAGACGCGGGAACGTGCCCGCATGGAGCACCCGCCCTGCTTCATAAAGCGCCGCCACCGGCTCGGCTCGGGCTACCTTGCCGCGGGAGGCATGTACCAACCGGACCGGCAGCGAAATATCTGCCGCCTGCAGCACCGACTTCACCATCGCACCACCCTGATTGGCCTCCGCAATCACACGGTCGGCACCCCAGATCCGGGCCGCATCCGCAACCGCTCTTGCCCATGTTTCGGGGCTGGACTTCTCGACGCTGTTGTCCGCGAAAACCACGGCTTTATTGTCCGCACACAAAGCAGTCACAATGATCCCGCAGGCATCTCCGGTTTGTGAGGCGGGCGGGTCAACACCGACGACTACGCGAACCGCTTGGCTGGCTTCGTCGCAGACAACCCGGCACTCCTCCAGCATCGCCCGTGTCCACAATGCACCTTCCAGCTCCTCGATCAGCTCGCCGTTCAGTTCCTGCCGCCCCAACCGCGTTCCGTCATAGTCGGCCTTCATCACCTCTATGAAAGCCGCAGGCAGGTTTGCAACATTGTCTTCGGTACCGCCCCGCGTGATCACAGTGCCGCTATCTTTGACCCCACTATCCTTGACCAGCGCCCGTACCAGCGGTACCGGCCTTGGCGTTGTCGTCGCCGCGATTTTGGGCGCGCGGCCCAGCCGCAAACCCATTTTCAGATTGTCCCAGGTCGCCAGCGCCTGTCCGGAATTGTTGGTCCACTTGGCAATCTCGTCGCACCATGAATGGCTATGCTGGGGGCCGCGCAAACCTTCCGGTTCCGCTGCCGAGTAGAGATAAGCCTCGGCGCCATTCGGCCAGCGCAGACGCTTTAACGACGGCTCCCACAGCGGGCGGTTCTTTGTCGGAGCAATCGACAAGAGCCCGCTTTCACCCTCCACCATTACCATCCGCGTCTCGGCAAAATTCGCGCCAACCAGCGCAAAGCGCGCGCTGCTATCGGCCTGGGCAATTTCGCGGACCCATTCCGCCCCGGCGCGGGTCTTGCCAAAGCCGCGACCGGCCATGATCAGCCATGTGGTCCAGTTACCGGCGGGTGCCAATTGTTCGTCCCGCGCCCAGTGATGCCAGCTGGCTTCAAATTGCAAACGGGTTTTGCGATCCATCTCGCCCAGAACAAACGCACGCTCAGTGTCTTTCAGCGCGCCAATCTCAGCCGCCGTTCTTACGTCACCTTCCATGCACTGCACCGTTCCTTTCGCGGTGATCAGGATCTTGTTCCACTGCCTTTCTTCGTCGCTGCTCTGCCCGAAAGGCGCGCAAACGCACGTTGATCTTTTTCAGCTTGTCCTCCAGCCTATCTTCCGGCTCCTCCTCCACCGCCTGCTCGGCCTGCGCCGCGCGCACCAGAGCCACGGTTTCCTTGTGCAGGCGCAGCAGTTGCAAGGCGGTTTTGTGATCATAGTCGCGCACCGTGCCGACATGCTTGCCATGATAGTAAATCTTGCGCTCCACCCCTTTGCGAGCGCGTTCCAGCATTTCCATTTCGAGCAACGCATAACCCTCTGCCAGCGCCTTTAGCCAGGCGGCGGCGAAATCGGGATCGCGCTCTCGCCAGAAATATAATGTGCCATTGGCGATACCTGCAACCGCGGCCGATTTCTTGATGCTGGACGTGATCGCCAGATGTTCCAGAAAGGCGCGTTGCTTGGCCGCTTTGTGGTCGGCGCGCGGGTCAGTACCGGACTCCGGAGCGATGGCGCCGGGCCGGGGGTCTTCATGTGTTTCAGCCATATCTATCCTCACGCCCGGATCGCGTGGGACCGCGGGCATCAAAAAGGGCCGGCACGCTGAAAACCCCCGGGCCAGCCCTGTGGTGGGGCCAAACCGGTGGTTCAGAGCCGCTCGGCCCGAATCACAATTTCTCGATGTTCCTGATATGTACCAAAACAGCGTGACGATGTCAAGTATTTTGTACCTATTTGGTTGCAAAAGGAATTTGGAAGTTAGGGGAGCGGCGGCTGCTTTATCCCGAAAGCGGACGTTAGAAGTAGACTTGGGTTATGGCTTTTTAGTTCTTCTC
Organism: Parasphingorhabdus sp.; assembly: GCF_059726685.1. NCBI lineage: Bacteria > Pseudomonadati > Pseudomonadota > Alphaproteobacteria > Sphingomonadales > Sphingorhabdaceae > Parasphingorhabdus > Parasphingorhabdus sp. Next base: position 1,048,572 of record NZ_AP041068.1, on the reverse strand, counting down.
ATGTGCGGGAGACTGTTAATGACAAATGTCGAAGCGCATCTCGCAGTCGGATTCTCCAGTGCAAAAGATAGATGACCCCAGTCTTTTTGAATTGTTAGGTACCAGCACGGTCCATGAGAGCAGGAATCTCCCACTTGCCCGAGACCAAATTGTTTTTGAATTTGAGCTGTTCTTACGCATTGAGGGCCTAAGCCCTCAAGTTCGAACACCAGCCCTTTTGGTGTCGGGTGTAATTTTCCGCCAGAATTGCTCAAGTTGTTGACTTGCACTTCGTCGAAAAAACATCCTTCTTTCCCACATTTTTCGGGCAATGAAAATGACGGTGCAATTTCGGAAGCCTGCGGTTCCTGATCTATTACCTCATCGATCCGATCAAACAGTGCTTTTTCGGTTGAATTTAAGGTTGAACGATTTGCCCAAAAGAAAATACCTAGCACCACGGTAGTCACGATTATTGTTGCCAGACCAACTTTATTCATCGTCGAATCGTAGCTGGAAAATCAAAAAGATCAAATCGCAGATTTCTTGTTACGAATGTCCGCTTTTGCGCCCCTAGCGGACACGAAAGCTGGGTTAGATCAATCTGAACGGATGAGAGTACTGCAAACGGTTTGCTCCTGTCCTTAGGCTCTGTGAACCGGCATGATCGCCTACTGCGCCTCCGCCAATACCTCGCGGTAAATATCGGCCTTTTCATCAATCGCCAGCCGTTCTGAGCGCTCCAGCTTGATCGGCTCAGCCAAGGGTTTACCGGTGGCATCATCAAATAGCGGTGATTTCTTGAGCTCCGAGTTGAACCGCGCCTTGAGGACCCGGACCAGCAGCTGCCACAACATACTGGGCATGCTGGCGGTCTTGACCTTGCCGGGATCGCCTGCGCCGGATGGTATCGAGACATGCTCGACAGCCGATCCCACCACTGCATCGGTTTTTCCTTGGTCAAAGGCCGACAGGATCAACGAGAGAAACGGAAAGCGCGTGGAGCTGAGCGTATTGGCAATCGGTGTTTTACAGCTCGCGCAATACCAGCGCAGCAGCGGCCCGCCGGTAACGGTCACACAGGCAAGCTTGTCCTGTCCTTTGCTGATGGTGAATTTCGATGAGTCCATCTGATAGACATGCGTCCCGGCATGGTCGTCCAATATCTGTTTTTCCCTGCCCAGATAATGGGCAAAGGCCTGACAATCATTGCAATGGCAAACCAGACGGCGACCGTTTGGCGGAAAGGATTCGCGCACAACACCTTGAATGGCACCGCATTCACATTGAAATTCAAGAGTTTGTGGGGGACTGGTGGTGGGAGTCATAAGTCATCCTGATATCGGGGGAATCGCTGTTTAATATAGACGCCGCCCAAAATCCTCCCCCTTTTTTGCAGGTACGTGATGCGTCTATTCGACCGCCCGCCGAAGCGCGCTGCACGTGACAAGGAATTATAAAGCCTTCAACCCGGCACTCTCGATGACCTGAGTGCTAATATATTCCTCCGCCATTTCGGCGAGCTCGCGCCCCAGATGCCAGTCAAGAATTTGCATGTCGGGAATGATCGGCGGATTCACCAGCAGGTCCTGATCGCCGAGCATTTCTTTCGATGCCATCCGGCTTGCCACCACCATCGACCGGGACATGATCTCGACTATCGACGGGAACTCCGCCTCCCGCTTTTTGCGTAGCAGCACGTCCTTCATCAATGTCCAGCGCCCGCGGATATCTTCATATTCTACATCGGTGCGCCAGATCTCGTCAGGATCGCCCAGCGACACCACGATATTGGGACCGGTTTTCAGGCCATGCATGACCTTGACCGGCACATTGTCGAGCACCCCGCCGTCGACAAGAATATTGCCATCGCTATCGATAAAGGGCGGCAATATGGTCGGCAACGATCCCGAAGCACGGACACATTCCCACAGCGGCCCGCGCCGATGGACGTGCAGGCCATTGGTCGACAGGTTGGTAGAAACGCCAAAGAAATTTATCGGTTGATCCGCAATATCCTTGGTCCCGTATCGTTGACGCAGCTCGGCATCGAACACGGTTGGGTCGAGCAGCGAATAGAGCGGCAGCGTCAGCCGCCGCATCGCCTTGGCCTTGATGAACATCGCTTCCATCTGGTCGAGAGTCTCTTCGACCGTCATCCCGCGGGCAATAGCACCGCCCATCGCCGCGCCAGCACTGGCTCCGCCGATAAAGTCGATCGGAATATCGGCCTGTCTCAGCGCCTGCACGACACCCAGATGCGCGCAGCCCAGCGCCCCACCGCCGGCAAGGACAAGGCCGACCGCACGGCCCGTCAAGAAGCGGGCAATCTTGGCGAAATCGGCATCGCTATCAAGAGCGACATGATGATGCAGTTTCGGTTCGCGCGGATCGATCCAGGCCGCGCTTTTGGTGATCGTTTTGTCGGCCTTCTCCCGCACCAGCAACAGGGACCGCTGCGGCGGAGCAATCCAGCGCATTGCCGTCTGTTCCATAGCATTGGGCTCGGGTTCGGCCCGCCCCGGACAGCCGACCATGACCAGAGCATCGGCATTGCGGCAGACCTGACCGCCCCATTCCTCCGACCCGCTACCGTCAATCAGAACATATGCACCCTTGGCTTCCTGCTCCGCCAGCCAAGCCTGATAGGCCGCACCGTCGGAGGCTTCATTTGTCCCCTGATCCACTGCGATTATTGGGGTATCGTCTTTCAACACCGCTTCAAAGGCGGCCGCTAACCGCGATAGTAAGCCGTCGGGCAATTGGCTGGTTCCGGCAGGTAGCAAGGCAATTACACGCGGCGTTCCGGTTGATACCGATGCCGTGCGCGCCGTGGCGACGGCAAGGCGCTCCGATACCAGTTTCAGCATCGCCTGGGTCAGTTCCGGATGATCAAGGGCGATATTGTCAAACGCTTGGCGGGACACTTCCAGCACAACTGAATCGCGCATCGCAATCACATCGGCGGTGCGCTTGCCGCCCGCGAAAAAGGCCAGTTCGCCGACCGCTTCTCCGGCTTCGATATGTGCGACAATATGGACCTTGTTGACCACCACGCGGAACCGGCCGGATTCGACAAAATAGAGCGCGTCGGCGTCATCGCCCTGCACGACGAGATTTTCGCCACCTGATACGGGCTTCAGCGTGGACACCGATTCCAGTGCATCGAGCGCCGCCTCCGACACGCCGTCAAATAGCGCGTGGCGGGCCAGATTTGGTCCGGAAACCGGTGTTTCAGTCATGTCGTCCCCTAGGCGCGACCCCGTTCAGGCTGTTATCTGCCCTTCTGTGTTGATAATCAACGCTTATTCATTCTCAACCCAGCGCGCAGATCAAACCGCGACTGGGCGCAACCTTGTTGGCCAGCATTTCGAGATAGGCGCTTTGCAAGGCATCCTGCCCCGAGAGATGTTCAACCGAGAGATGGTTCGCCACACTCGAAACAAAAGCGGCAAATTGTTCATCCACCATCGCGCGAAACGTTGCAGGGCCAACTTCTTTCATCAGCGTTTCAGCCACTGTTGGCGCGAAAAACAGCACCGGCGCAGGGCCCTTCAGATCACCTGTACCTTTGCGTTCCTCAAAATGAGTGGCCCCCACCATGGAGCTGAACTTCAGATTGGCATCCCAATGCGCGTGGATCGCGGTAAGCAACGCGCTGTTGCCGGCAAAGTCAACCGATACGATATTCTGCGATGCATCGGTGCTGGACAGATCATCATAGGTCAGCACCTCATCATAAAGCCCGGTTCCTTCAACAAACGCCTTGTTGCCGGCCGAAGTCAGACCGATGCGCTTGATATCGGGGCTGAGATTCTTGGCAACCACCGCCAGACCCAGCGCCGTTTTGGAAGATGCACTGGTGAGCAGCACCGCATCCGCGCCATGCCAGTCGGCTTTGCGCATCATGTCCTCGATCAGGAAGCTGGTCGTGAACAAAGGTTGATAGAGGGCGCGTTCTTCTTCCATCTGCCCTACATCCATGCCGAGACGGTGATATTGATTGTAGATGATCGCCAGCCCTTGACGATGTTCGGCATGATCAACAAATCCTGCCTCGGTAACATTGTCCGGGGATACAACCAAGTGGCTGGCCATTGGCAGATAGCCGTAAACCCGCTCGCCAATCGCAATATCGGCATTTTGTGAAGCCACCACCTTGGCAAAGCCCCAGACCGGTACAATGCCCCAGTCTGCATCACCTGTCGGGAAGAAATTCCAATAGCCAAAGCCGTCACCGACCGCAGCATAGGTAATGTTATTGGCCGTCAGCGCATATTTCTCGATCTCCAGCAAAACCTGACCTTCGCCAAGCTCCGGCGAAAGTCCGGCGTGCCACTCACTTTGCGGAAGATCCGCCTTTTTCACCCATAGGCTGCTTGTCTGGTCACTCATTTGGCTGCTCCATCTGTCAAAGAATCATCATATTGGTTTTGATTTTCTAACTTTATCATAGGCTTTCACGCGCGATTGGCAAAAGCATTTGCCAAAAACGGCGGGACTGCTAATCCTGTTGCGATTGTAATTAAATTACAGCCCGAACAGGGTGGAGTTTTCAGCGCCAAAATGCGCGATACGGGGAGAATTTGAGTGAGTACAGCGCCAGTTTCGGGGTTTGAAGCGGCTATTCAGCCGGTCACCAATGTATCGGACTTTATCTGGGGCGGGACCTGGAATGGCGAAGCGGTTATAGCAATTGCTGGTCAGCCAATTCCGCCGATGGTAATCATCCTGCTGGGCGCCGGTATCTATTTCATGATCGGTCTGCGCGGCTATCCGCTGCGCCGCTTGTTCCCGGCCCTCGCTGGCCTTTTCAAGAAATCCGACAGTAAAGGCGCGGGTGAGATTTCTCCCTTCGCAGCCTTGTCGACGGCCCTTTCCGGGCAAGTGGGTACCGGCAATCTCGCAGGCGTTGCGACGGCCATTACACTCGGCGGGCCGGGTGCGATTTTCTGGATGTGGATCACTGCTCTGTTCGGCATGGCGCTCGCCTTTGCCGAAGGGTCGTTGGCCATCCGCTTCCGCGAACAAGCCGAAGATGGCACTTATCGCGGCGGACCCATGACCTATATTACCCTTGGTCTTGGCCCGAAATGGACCTGGCTGGCAGTGCTTTTTTGTATCGGCGCCCTGTTTTCAGCGCTGGTTACCGGCAATGGTATTCAGGCCAACAGTTTGGGCGACAGCGCCAACGAGCTGTTCGGGGTCGAAGAATGGATTGGCGGTGCGGTTGCTGCCATCGCGGTGTTTGCAGTCATTATCGGCGGCATCAAATCCATCGGTAAAGTCGCTGAAACAATCGTTCCATGGATGGCTGCGGCTTATCTTGTGATGGCTTTTATCGCCCTGATGATCAACCTGCCTTATCTGCCGGAAACCTTCTCCCGCATCTTTGCAGGCGCATTTGGCTATGACGCCGCGGCCGGTGGTTTCCTTGGCGCGATGATCATGATTGCCATTCGCGCCGGTGTTGCGCGCGGGCTGTTCTCCAACGAGGCGGGTCAGGGTTCCACACCGATTGCCCATGCTGTTGCACAGACCAATGATCCAGCGGCACAGGGCCGTTTTGCGATGATGGGCACGTTTATCGACACCATCGTGATTTGCACCATGACCGCACTGGTCATGCTGACGGTCGCTGGCGACTTTACCGTGACCGATGCCAATGGCGTCAAAACGGCGGTGGAACATGCCTGGCAATCCGACCTCAATGGCTTTGCCATGACATCGGGGGCTTATGGTGCAGCCTTCCCGTTTGAAGTGTTCAGCATTCCGATTGGCACGTTGATTGTCTCGGTCGCGCTGATCCTGTTCGTGTTCACCACCCTGCTCACCTGGAGCTATTATGGCGAGCGCGCGATCACCTATCTTTACGACCTGCTGCCCGGTGCGAGCCTCAGCGGCGAGAAAAAACTGCACTTTATCTGGCGCGTCTTGTGGTGCGTGGTGATCTTCTTCGGTTCCTTCGCACCCCTGCAACTGGTCTGGCGCTTGGGCGATATTTCGAACGCCGTTATGACGCTGCCGAATATTGTAGCTCTGCTTGCCTTGTCCGGCGTGGTCTTTGCCCTCGCCAAGGGCAACCGCACGGCTGGCACCGACCACGGCCGGGAAACGCCGAAAGAACTGCAAGAGGAAGTGTCGGGGGCAGCGGGGCATTAGGTTTTTGATTCCATCAAGCGCCGGGTGCGGGCATCCGCCCGCTTGGCTTTCCTCGCATAAGCTCGGGCGCGCAGTCGCGCTTGCCTCCGCTTCGTGTCGGATTGGTGGCAACCCAGAGGTTATATGTCTGGCGCGAACCTTGAGAGCATCGTCCGAGCGCAGCGAGGCAAGGGCGCCAAAATCAAATAGCGTCCGCCGCGCCTTATGGCGCGTAGCCAAGGGCACGGATGTGCCCGCCCGGCGCCTGAGGGTCAATAAATAATGCTCAAACGCCTTTACGAATGGATGCTCGACAAGGCCGGTCATCCACAAGCGACCAAGTGGCTTGCGGGGATCAGCTTTGCGGAGTCGAGCTTCTTCCCCATTCCGCCCGATGTCATGCTTGCGCCGATGTGTTTGGCCAAGCCGAAACGCGCCTATTGGTATGCTTTCATCTGTACCGTTTCGTCGGTGTTGGGCGCTTTGCTTGGCTATGCGATCGGCTTTTTCCTGTTCGAAACTGTCGGTATCGCAATCCTTGAATTTTACGGCGTGACCGACAAGTTCGACGTGTTTGCGCAGAATTTCAATGAACAGGGCTGGATTGTCGTCCTGCTCGCCGGGTTTACGCCATTACCGTTCAAGGTGATCACCATTGCGGCGGGCAGCACTGCCATGCCGCTCTATATCCTTATCTTCGCAGCCATTATTGCGCGATCCGCTCGCTTCTTCCTTGTTGCTGTTCTGCTTGCCCAGTTTGGCGCACCGATGAAAGAATGGATCGACAAGAATTTTGCGCTGGCGACAACGCTCGGCGGAATACTCTTTGTTGGCGGCTTTGCCGCGGTGAAGTGGTTGGTTTAGACGGCTGAAATTCGAAGTTTGTGCTCCGCACTTGATGCGGAGCCTAGGATGGATGTCCTTACGACCTACTCTAAGCTCCGCATCAAGTGCGGAGCACATCCCTTTTAACCCCACCACGCAATTTCTTCTTCAGCCCGAACAAAATATTTCTAGCGATATTTCGGACACTTGCTTAAACGCAAATGATGAGCACGAGACAAGTTTCAAATAGCAACGATCCTGTGATCGAGAATGTCAGCCAGCTTATCGAACCGATGCAAGGTGGGGAGAAGCCGAAAGACCAATGGCGCATTGGCACTGAGCATGAGAAATTTGTCTATTGTACCACCGATCATCACGCCCCCAGCTATGACGAGCCTGGCGGGATCAAGGACCTGCTGCTCGCGCTGCAGGAATTTGGCTGGAAGCCGGTGGAAGAAAACGGCAAAGTCATCGCCATGGCCGGAGACGACGGCACGGTCAGCCTGGAGCCAGCCGGACAGTTAGAGCTATCCGGTGCGCCGCTCGAGAATCTGCACGAGACCTGCAACGAAACCGGGCGCCATTTGCAGCAAGTCAAAGCCATTGGCGAAAAAACCGGCAAGGGTTTCCTTGGCATGGGCATGTGGCCGGACAAGACCCGCGCCGAGCTGCCGATCATGCCCAAGGGGCGTTACGGCATCATGCTGAACCACATGCCGACCGTCGGCAATCTCGGCCTCGACATGATGCTGCGCACCTGCACGATCCAGGTTAATCTCGATTATTCCAGCGAAGCCGACATGGCGCAGAAATTCCGTGTCGGTCTGGCCCTGCAACCCCTCGCCACCGCGCTGTTCGCCAATTCGCCGTTCACCGAAAACAAGCCCAATGGTTTTGAAAGCTTCCGCAGCCATATCTGGTCGGACACCGATCCGCACCGCACCGGCATGCTGCCCTTCGTATTTGAAGAGGGCTTTGGCTATGAACGTTATGCGGAATATATGCTCGACGTGCCGATGTATTTCGTCTTTCGCGACGGCAGATATATCAATGCGGCGGGTCTCAGTTTCCGCGATTTCCTGAAGGGCGAATTGTCCGTCCTGCCCGGTGAGAAACCGACCATGGCTGATTGGAATGACCATCTGTCCACGGCCTTCCCCGAAGTGCGCCTGAAAAGCTTCCTCGAAATGCGCGGCGCCGATGGCGGACCATGGAACCGTATCTGTGCCCTGCCCGCTTTCTGGGTCGGTCTGCTCTATGATCAGACTGCGCTTGATGCGGCCTGGGACCGGGTCAAGGGCTGGAGCATGGAAGAACGTGAAGCCTTGCGCAACGCGGTTCCAAAACAGGGATTGAGCGCGCCGCTGCCGGGTGGCGGCAAGCTGCTCGATCTGGCCGGGGAAATTCTCGATATTGCTTCCGCCGGCCTTACCGCACGGGGCCGCCTGAATACCAGCGGTGACAATGAAAGCGGTTTCCTCGACCCGCTGCGGGATGTAGTCGCCAAGGGCAAATCACCGGCTGCTCAGCTGCTCGATCGCTATCATGGCGAGTGGAATGGCGATTTGTCGCATATCTATGACGAGATGAGTTTCTAAAATCACCCAAAGACCTGCTTTAGGCATGGTTTTGTAACGCAATTGCAACAGTTGCGCCGGATTCCGCACAATCGCGGCCCTTAACATCCCGGCAAACTTGACCATAGCGGCCTTGATGGTCAGGGGTTGCGGCGCGGGGAACAGGGAAGCTCTCCGAGTCCATTACCAACGCCATTGCCGGAGATAATCGTCATGCGCCGCATATCCGTATCTGCCATTTCACGTTTCGCCCTTGCTGGAGCTCTGCTCGCAGGCGGTCTATCACAACCCGTTCTTGCTCAGGATGAAGCCGGTGCTGCTGATGATGATCAGCTCGGCACCATCGTCGTGACCGCACAGCGGCGCGAAGAAAACCTGCAGGATGTGCCACTATCCATCTCTACGCTGAGCGATGAACGGTTGGCGGCAATTGGTTCCGGCGGTCAGGACGTCCGCGCCCTTTCGGCTCGCGTGCCCAGCTTGGTGGTTGAGTCCTCCTTCGGCCGGACATTCCCACGCTTCTATATTCGCGGCCTTGGCAATACCGACTTTGACTTCAACGCTTCGCAGCCGGTCAGTGTCGTCTATGATGATGTCGTCCTTGAAAATCCAATCCTCAAGGGCTTTCCTGTCTTTGACCTCGACCGCGTGGAAGTTTTACGCGGCCCACAGGGTACGCTGTTCGGCCGCAATACGCCCGCTGGCATCGTTAAGTTCGATTCCGTCAAGCCGGGCAATGAGGTTACCGGCCATGCACGCCTCAGCTATGGCCGCTTTAACGCGCTGACCGCTGAAGGTGCGGTCACCCTGCCGATCGTCGATGACACGCTGTCGGCCCGCCTCTCGGTTCTCTACCAGCGTCAGGACGACTGGATCGACAATGACAATCCTTCGGCGCCCGAAGAAGATGCACTCGAGGGCTACGAGGAGATTGCCCTGCGCGGCCAGCTGAAATTTACGCCGACTGATGAACAGGAGCTTCTCATCACCGGTCAGTATCGTGATCTCGAAGGAACTGCTCGGGTCTTCCGCGCCAATATTTTCACGCGCGGGCAGTCCGGCCTCAATGCAAATTTCGATCGCGATTCCGTCTCGGTCGACGGCCAGAATGACCAGCAGATCGAAACCTATAACATCGCCGCGCGCTATACCCACGATCTTGGCCCGGTATCGTTAATCTCGGTAACCAGTCTGTGGGGCGGTGATGCGACGTCGGTCGGTGACGTGGACGGCGGCTTCGGTGCCAACTTCCTGCCGCCCAACCTGTTCGGTCCTGGCGACATCCCATTCACGGCTGAAACCCGGGATGCAGTGCCTTTCCTCACACAATTCACGCAGGAAGTGCGCCTCGAAAGCAATGGCGATGGCCCGTTCGACTATCAGGTCGGCTTCTTCTATTTTGACGAGGACCTGCGCATCGACAGCACCAATTTCTCGACCCTGGGCGATCCGTTCAACCCGGTTGGCGGCCCGAATATCTTCGTGCGCCAGCGTCAGTCGAGCGAAGCCTTCGGTATCTTCGGTGCCGTTACCGTCGAGCTCACCGACCAGCTCAGCATCTCCGGCGGCCTGCGCTACAATGATGACGAGCGCGACTATAGCGTGGTTCGTTCGCTTGATAGCCAATTCCCTGCCTTCCTGCAGAACCCGCTGGGCACCGTCACCCGTTCGGTCAGCGATGACAATGTCACCTGGGACATCAGCGCCACCTATGCCGCCACGGATGATATCAACCTGTACGCCCGCATTGCCCGCGGCTATCGCGCGCCAAGCATTCAGGGCCGCATCCTCTTCCCGCCGGCCACCGCAACACCGCTGGAAGACGGCGTGACGATCGGCGATTCCGAAACCATCCAGTCCTATGAAGCCGGAATCAAGGCCACCGTCTTTGACGGTCGCGGCCGGATCAACCTCAACGGTTTCTACTATGACCTCAATGATGCCCAGCTGACCGCTGTTGGCGGGGGCGTCAATGCCAACCGGCTGATCAACGCGGACAATGTCCGCGGTTACGGCTTTGAACTCGACACCGAATTCAAACCCATACCGGAGCTGCTGCTCACCGCCAGTCTCAGCTACAACAATACCGAGATCCAGGATGACGGCCTGACCACCGCCGCTTGCGGAGCGACGCGGGTGGACACGTTCCCGGACGTCTCGCTTTGTACCTTGCTCGATCCCATCGTGACGCCGGCCGCTCCATTCTCTGCGGCTATTGTCAGTATCGATGGCAATAGCCTGCCACAGGCACCCCGCTGGATCGCCAACTGGACTGCAGCCTACAGCATCCCGGTCGGCGCTGGTGAAGTCTATGCCTTTACCGATTGGTCCTACCGTTCGAAAATCAACTTCTTCCTCTATGAATCTGTTGAGTTCCAGGATGGTGGCCAGCTCGAAGGCGGCCTGCGTCTCGGTTACAAAACCGACAGCTTTGACGTCGCCGGCTTTGTCCGCAACATTACCAATGATGAGTCTGCAGTCGGCGGTATCGACTTCAACAACCTGACCGGTTTCGTCAACGAACCGCGTATCTGGGGCATTGAAGCCGGGTTCAAATTCTGATCAGAAATTAAACGCTGATTGCTCTGAATCCTCGTTGAGAGAGGCGGATATCTTGTCCGCCTCTTCGACCCCTTCCAGATTCGCGAGCGTTAGGCCCAATAGCCGCACGCCATTTTCCACCGGCATGATGCTGGCCAGCAATTCGCGGCCAATATCGGCAAACTCGGCTTTGCCTTCGACATTGCGTTCGAGAGACTTGGACCGGGTGATCTGCCTGAAATCGGCATATTTGGCTTTCAGCGTCACCGTCCGGCCGCGCGATCCGGATTTTTCGATGCTGTTCCAGACAATGTCGATAATCTTCTCCATCGCTTCTTCCAGATCCGTGTCGCTGACCAGATCGCTGCCATAGGTGCGTTCGCCGCCAACCGATTTACGGATGCGGTTGGGTTTAACCTCGCGGTGGTCTACGCCGCGAGACGCGCGGAACAGATAGCCGGCCGATTTCCCGAAATGCTGGCGCAAAAAGTCCTCCGACTGGGCGCGCAAATCAGCGCCCGTATGGATATCGAGCTTGGCCATACGTTCGGCGGTTTTGGGGCCCACTCCAAAAAATCGCCGCACCGGCAATTGCGCAACAAAATCCGCGCCCTGATGCGGCTTGATGACACAAATCCCGTTGGGCTTATTCTGGTCGGATGCGATTTTGGCGATGAACTTGTTATAGCTCACTCCAGCGCTGGCCGTCAGCTGTGTCTGCTTCTTGATCTCCGCGCGGATCATCTCGGCTATACGAGTGGCATTGCCGATGCCCATCTTGTCTTGTGTCACGTCGATATAGGCCTCATCGAGCGACAGCGGCTCAACCAGATCGCTATGGCTGCGGAAGATCGCGCGGATCTGCTGCGACACTTCGCGGTAGACATCAAAACGATGCTTGACGAAAATCAGGTCCGGGCAGCGCCGTTTCGCGGTCACCGAAGGCATGGCCGAGCGCACACCAAATTGCCGCGCTTCATAGCTTGCCGCCGCAACTACGCCGCGTGCTGCCGATCCGCCAACCGCAACCGGCTTGCCGCGCAATTCGGGATGATCGCGCTGTTCAACGCTCGCAAAAAACGCATCCATATCGATATGGATGATTTTGCGAATGCCGAGCTGTTCCGTCATCTTTCGGTTCCAGCAGCCTCGCGGTATCGCTCCATCAGCGCCGCGGGCACTGCCATACGCATCATGGGCGGGAAACTCGCCCGCGCGCCACAGCTGACATAGTTCATTATTAGGCTATCCTCATCACCGCGCAGCTGTCCGTTTTTGTAGATTTCTATGCGCCCGTCATGATAGCGCATTACCGGAAAATTACGGGTCACCCCGTCTTTTTCCTGCGCGATGCTGTACCAGCCCGTCGCCCCGTCAAAGCGCAAACCCTTTACCCTGAGCCCGCAAATATGAGCATTGGCACCAATGGCATCACCATAGGCTTCCAGACTACCATCCATGCTGCGTTTAACCAACAGGCTCGCACGTGCCTCGCCGGCCAATATGGGAGTCAGTTGCCCATAGCTTGGCGACTGCTTGATGTCGTCAGTGAGCGGAAGAACATCTTCCAGAAACAAGGCTTCTTCATCGGGCTTAAGCCAATCCGGTTCTCCCAGAAGCCCGATCAGATGACCGACACGCTGATCATAAGAGCGGCGCAGACAATCGGTTGGATATTGCTCTAGTCCGCAAGCATCCCGTTGTTTCAACCACGCTTTCTGACTGGCCTTCACGCTGCGATCCCGTTTGAGCACCTCTTTGTAAAGCGCCGCGACTTGCCGGTCATAGAAGCGCATCGTGCTGTTATATTCACCGCAAATCTCTTTCTCGACATCAGTCTTCGATCTGCCGCAATCGAACGATGGCGCATCATTTTCCTGTGCTGTCAGCGCTGATGCCATCAGCACCGCCCAGGTTTCGGGCAGCACCATGACTTTCTCATCACCGCCGGATATAAAAACCGGCCCCATGAGACGGGCATCCTCAAATTGGGTCAATTGACGGGGACTGATGATTGTCTGGTTCAACACCACGCCAGTCAGATTGGCATCGTAGAAACCAAAGCTGCTCCAATCGGAAAAGGCGAGATTTGTGACCTGCGCACTAATGCCGTTGCGCCCTATCGGGCAACCATCGATGACTGTAATCCCGCAATCAAATTTGAACCCGGTCAGGTTGGCACCGTCCAGGTTGAGTCCCTCGACATCCCCGTCCCAGCTGCCGTCCAATTTGCCGCTGCTCCAATCAACTGCCTTGGCATCGACCCGGGAAAAAATGCTGCTGCGGATCAGGATATCCTGCATATTTGCGCCGACCATTCCGGCGGCGTCCAAATTTGACTTGATGAAACCGACCCCGGGTGCCTTCACCCCGGTCCAGTCCGTGCGGCTGAGGTCACTTTCCACAAAACAGATATTGGACAATTCAACGGCGGTGAAATCCCAACCCGAAAAGTTGCCGCCTTGAATCAGGATGGTGTCCTCGCCTGCCGCTTTGGAATAGGCCGCGAGCTGCTCTGGTGACGTTATTTGCTTGCCGTCATAGCTTTTCATCGCTTTGCGTGTGTCCCTGCCCTCGACGCTGCCATAGATATCGCCATAGGCATATTGGCACCCGGGAATCGGCGGTGTTGGCAATTGCGCAAAGGCGGAGTTGATCATGAAAGGCAGCGCCATCATAATGCCGCAAAGCCAAATCTTCATGTATTTCACGATCCTCAAAAACTCCCTGTTCGTATTCCGGCCAATCTCTATAGCATTTTCACCTATAGCCACGATGAATATTAGTTGCCATAGGCCGCCAGTGAATAAGAAAGCGCTTCCTTTTCCTATAGGCCGTATTGAGCTGATCATCATGATGGCTAGCCTGATGTCGCTCAATGCGTTGGCGATTGACATCATGTTGCCAGCACTGGGTCTGATATCCGATGATTTTGGCCTGGCAGGCGAAAATGACCGGCAATGGATCGTCACATCCTATATTTACGGCATGGCGATCGGCTCGATCCTCTATGGCTCGCTTGCTGATCGATATGGCCGCAAACCGATCGTACTGGTGACCACCGGCGTGTACATCCTGTTTGGACTACTCTGCGCTGTTAGTGATAATTACGATCTGATGCTGCTCGCGCGATTCATTCAGGGTCTTGCCGCATCGGCCATGGGTGTCCTCGCCAACAGCATCATCCGCGACCGTTACGAGGGCGATGCAATGGCCCGAACCATGTCGACAATCATGATGGTTTTCATGGCGGTTCCGGTGATGGCGCCAATGCTCGGTCAGCTCGTACTGGTATTTGCACCATGGCAGGTGATTTTTATCGTCTTGTCCGCCTTTGGCGCATTGGCGCTGATATGGGTGCTGATCCGCTTGCCCGAAACGCTCAAGCCGGAGGACAAAACGCTGATCAACATGGCGTCGGTCACCAGCGCCTGGAAGAGCGTTATCCTACACCGGAACGCTGTAGGTCATGTTCTGGCCAGCGGCCTTATGATGGCCCCGCTTTTTGCCTTTATCGCATCGGCACAGCAGATATTTTCCGATACATTTGATGCCGCCGACATTTTCGTTTTCATCTTTGCGGTCAACGCCATTGCCATGGCTTTCGGTAATTTTATCAATAGCCGGATCGTGATGCGATTTGGAGCGCGCCGTGTTTCGCAATCGGCGCTTCTATTCTTCATCTTCGTGGCGATCATCCATTTGGCTGTCACGCTGTCGGGATGGCTCAACCTGCCGCTGTTCGTTGTCCTGCTGGCTGCATCCATGGGGATGGTGGGCTTTACCGGCGCGAACTTCAGTTCCATCGCGATGCAGCCTTTCGGCAAAAGCGCGGGTGTTGCCTCCTCATTCCAAAACTTCACCCGAACGTTGATATCCGCAGCGATTGGCGGAATCATCGGTCTGCAATTTGACGGTTCTACCCTGCCATTGGTGATCGGATTTTTCTTTTGCGGCTGCGCTTCGTTTCTGTTTGTTTTATGGGCAGAAAAAGGGCAGTTATTCCGGCGTGTTCAGGCAGTTGTAACCAAAGAGCCACTATCGCCGAAAGAATAGATATCTTAGAAATATATAGGGCAGGACCACATGAAACAGTCTCAGATTGCAAAGGCCGCTATGTTGATTGGTGGACTGTTGATGACATCACCAGCACTGGCCTCTGGCTCGATAAATGGCAATTGGGTAACGCAAGACGGCGATGCAATCGTCAAAATCGGTAAATGCGGTAACACAGTCTGTGGACGGTTACACAAATATCTCGTCACACCACCCAATGGCGTGGACCAGAAAGATATCAACAATCCGAATAAGAAACTACGGAGCCGCAAATTGCTGGGTATAGCGGTGCTATCTGGTTTCAAACTGGACGGCAAAGTCTGGCGTGGGCGGATTTATGATCCCAAAACCGGGAAAAGCTATCGCTCCGAAGTGAGCCTGCGGTCCCCGTCAAAGCTGAAAGTGAAGGGCTGTATTGCCTTTTTCTGCCAGGGACAGAACTGGACCCGGGAGAAATAGGGATTCTTTTTTGACCTCAGGCGCCGGGCGGGCACATCCGTGCCCTTGGCTTTCCTCGCATAAGCTCGGGCGCGCGGTTGCGCTTGCTGACGCTATGCGTTGGGCTGGTGCCACTTTCAGAGCATCGTCCGAGCGCAGCGAGGCAAGGCCGACTGGCCGCCGCGCCTTGTGGCGCGTAGCCAAGCGGGCGGATGCCCGCGCCCGGCGCTTGAGGTTATTAAAGAACCAAACCGAACGTCATTCTTCCATCGCCGCGATCCACTCGCCAAGCAAGGCCGCGCCTTCATCGTGAACCAATGACCGTCCCACTTCCGGCATAGCAACGCCAGGCTCCAGGCTTTTCAGCCGGTGCATCAATATGCTCTGGTCAGGCTGCCCTGGGGCGATTGCAAATTCAAATCCACCGCTACCACGCCCGGCCGCGACCGGGCGTTTTCCGACACCGATATGAACCAGTGCTTCCTCTTCATAGGTCAGGAACAAGCCCGAATTGCTCGCCGATCCCTCGCGGTTGTGGCAATGCGCACAGTTAATATCGAGATAGGCCCGCGCCCGACTTTCCAATGGCATGCCGTCATCGGCATAATCCGGTACGGGCGGATGATCACCAGCGGTTTTTTCGAGCATCGCATTACTGAGCAACATGTCCAACGTATCATGCGGCAGGTTGCGCATTTTCGGCCCGATCGGAACGACCGCTCCTGACAGGGAATGGCATTCCTTGCACTGGTTCTTGTTGGGCACGGCATAGCTGATGTCGCGCTTATTCCCGGAAGGGTCCGTGAAGCTTACCGGTATCCGTTTGCCCGCGACTTTCAGCGTAGCCTCAGTCTGCTCTGCATTCCAGACATAGGGCAAAGCAATCCAGCCATCAGCACGGTGCAAGAGCAAGCGGGTTTCGAGCAACCGGTCTTTCCCGTCTATTTCATAGCCAAAGCTTTTGATCAGCGCGGAGCCAACCGGAAATTGGACTACACCATCACCGCCAGCCACCGCCTTTTTCCCGGCAGGGATATAGATATAGCGGTATTTCTCGGCATAGTCGGTGAATAGGGGGCTGTTGAGCTGATAAAGCTCAACGCCCTTGTTCGGCTGCCATCCCGCCTGGTCCTTGAAAAAGCCAAAATCCGACAGCTTTTTTGGCATACCGTTTGCTGTGATCACAGCATCGTCAACCAGCGCGACAGGTGCAGTCGGCGCGGCGCTGACCGCGAAACCGGCAACACAAAGAGCAGTGGCGGCGAGAAAAGTGCGCATTATTTGAGTGCGGCCTCCATCGAAGCTGGCAATATAATAGGCGACAGTGCCGCGGCTTCGCCCGGACCTTTTTGCTTATGAAGCGATGGCTTGGCTTCCATGGGCGATTGCCCTACCTCAGTCAGGCCAAGATTGAGCACCGGCACCGCATCATTGACAATTAGCCCCTTCCCGAGCCCATCATAAAAAACCGCTGGCAATGCACCGCCAAATGCCGCCGCCAGTTGTTGACCACCTTCAAAATCAGGCGCAAATCCCGCCCGGCCGTAGACATTGTCCGCGATATAGACGTCTCGCGGGGTTGGATCATAATTGGGATCATTGAATTTCTGCGTATAGGCCACCACCATCACGTTGCTGGTGCCATTGTTAATCATGGCATTTTCAACAACTTGCACATTTCGATTGGCCATTACCATCACGCCGGTACCGGCCGGAACACTGGCAACGATATTACCTTCGGGTGCGAAATTGTCGGTGTTGTTATTGATGATTGCATTGCGCGCGACCAGCACATTGTGCCCGCCCATTTGAGGTAAATTCGGCAAGTCAAACACCAATATACCGCCGGTATTTTCGGTCACCAGATTTTCGGTGACTTCGGCATCAAAGCTATTCTCAATCTCAATCCCCGCGACATTTTCAATAGCGGTGTTGCGACGAACAATGATATTTTTCGACTGGCCGACATAGATGCCGGCATCAGAAGCACCCCGCACGACACTGTCCTGCACAAGGATATCGCTCGCCTCCACCGGATAGATTCCATAAGCACCGTTGCTGGCTTTCGGACCGCCGGTCCATTCCACGCGAACCGCGTGATAGACGATCCGGTCCGCCCCTTTGGATTTGATGCCATCACCCTTGCTGTCCTCAACCGCGAAATCGCGCAAAACGACATCATCGGAAGTGACCAGCAGGCCCTCGCCCGCTCCAAGCTGCCCCGCGAAATTGAGAATGCTCTTGTTCATTCCGGCACCGCGAACGGTGACTTTGTCGACATCGAGCGATAGACCATCGGTCAGTTCAAACGTCCCCGCGCCCAGCTCAACTACATCGCCTGGCTCTGCGAGAATAAGCGCTTCCTGAAGCCGTTCCTGCGCATCGGCGCCCGCCTCAACTGTAATGGTTTTGGCCAGCGCTGGCATAGTGCAGCACAAAGCTGTGGCGGCTAGTAACGTCCGGATCATCATTTTCTCTCCCATTTAAGGGGGATAATGACGCAATTTTGTTCCCTTGCCAATAGCATTGACAAGACTGTTAGTAATAGAGCTCGTCCGTTCTAAGCTGTTTTCTTTTCTCGAGCTGCCGAACGATCAACCTTCAGGCATCGTCCCGGGACGCAGATAAGCAAACATATGCGGTATGTAGTCCGCCTTGCCGAGTTCAACTTTCTCGCTGCGCAATATGGCATATGCGGTCATCAGGTGGAAATAAAACTGAACCAGCGCCCAGTCGCGAGCATATTGCTCTGCAGTCAAGTCGAAGATCATGCCGTTGGGCAATTCATGAGCGATGGGTCTGCCGGGGTCTCCATCCAGCGCGTCAGAAGGGAGGCCGTCCAGCAAGGCAAGCGTTTCATCAATCCGGGCCAGCGCATCCGAAAGTGAGCCGGGCTGTTCTCCGCCATTCCGGCCCTCATTGACAAGGTCATCGAGAGAGTCCGGAAAGGCCTTGCCCTGAAGCCGGTATATTCCTTCCAGCGCCTGCACGCAGACAAAGCGAACCTGAGTCGAAAGCGGAAACATGTCAGGTGCCAGACGCGCGGACAGCAAAGCCTCCGCATCAGCCTCCGGCATTTGTGCCTGCGCTTTCGTCAACCAGCCCGAGAGCGATTTTAGCAATTGCATATAAGTCGGGACGAGGAGCTTCGTTAATGACATGAGTGTTTCTTTCAATCTCGGACCGCTATTGCTCCGCTAAAATCCAGTCGACTGCGGCATCCGCATGGATTTCGGTGCTGTCATATATCGGCAGGATATTCGCCTTGGTATCGATGATCAGGTCCAGTTCAGTACAGCCGATCACAATCGCTTCTACTTCCTGTTTGGCGATATTGGTGATGAAGGTTTTCAATGTCCGCTCGGAATCGCGCTTCACCTTGCTGAACATCAGCTCCTCGTAAATGATCCGCTCAATCTCCTCGACCCGGTCCTCGTCTGGCGGGGTCAGGGTAATACCCTTTCCGACCAATCGTTTGCGGTAGAAACCTTCGGTCATCACGTTGCGGGTGCCGAGCAGAGTGGCCGTCTTCACCCCATCTGCAACCATCTGGTCACCGACGCAATCGGCGATATGCAGGATCGGCACGCCCACTTCTGGCGCAACCTGTTCGTATATCTTGTGCATGGCGTTGGAACAGATCAAGATGGCTGTCGCACCGGATTGCTCAAGCCGTTTGGCAGAACGAGTCATCAAACCGGCGGCCGCATCCCAGTCATCATCCGACTGAAGGCGCGCATAGTCATTAAAATTCACGCTCTCAATCAATAGGTGCGCACTGGCAAAGCCGCCCAGCTTGCGCTGCACTTCGCTGTTGATTCGGCGATAATAGCTCTCGGTCGAAACCCAGGACATACCGCCAATCAGACCAATTTTACGCATCAATATCGTCCCTGACAAAGTTGTCCGCTTTGCCGGAATCATATCCTGCTAAAGCGATTTGACGATATCTTCGCACATTTTCTTGGCATCGGACAACAGCATCATGGTCTGATCCATGTAAAATACCTCATTGTCCACGCCAGCATAGCCGACACCGCCCATGGAGCGCTTGATGAAGAAGATCGTCTTGGCCTTATCAACATCGAAAACCGGCATGCCGTAAATGGGCGAGCCCTTGTCGGTCTTGGCCGCCGGGTTCACCACATCATTGGCACCGATGACAAAGGCGACATCGGCCTGCGCAAATTCGCTGTTAATATCTTCCAGCTCAAACACTTCGTCATAAGGCACATTGGCTTCGGCAAGCAGCACGTTCATATGCCCGGGCATCCGGCCTGCGACCGGGTGAATGGCATATTTGACGCTGACGCCCTCTTCCTTGAGCATATCGCCCATTTCACGCAAAGCATGCTGCGCCTGCGCCACCGCCATGCCGTAACCGGGCACGATGATGACATTTTCCGCCTGCTTCATCATGTAAGCCGCGTCTTCGGCGCTGCCGCGTTTCCACGGACGGTCGATCTTCTCGGCCCCTTCTGATGGTCCACTGTCGGCACCAAAGCCGCCAGCGATCACGCTGATGAAGCTGCGATTCATGGCCTTGCACATGATGTAGGACAGGATCGCACCGGACGAGCCGACCAGCGCGCCGGTAATGATCATCGCGGTGTTGCCGAGCGTGAAGCCCATCGCAGCGGCTGCCCAACCGGAATAGCTGTTAAGCATCGACACGACGACCGGCATGTCCGCGCCGCCAATCGGAATGATCAGCAGGAAGCCGATCACAAAGGCAAGCGCGACAATGATCCAGAAGACCATCGCTGTTTCGGCAGTAGGCAGGATCGCGAAATAGGCGGTCAGGCCAATGATACCCGCTAGCACACCGAGATTGATTACATGGCGCCCCGGCAGCATGATCGGTGCACCGGACATATTACCATTCAATTTCAGGAATGCGATGACCGAGCCGGAGAAGGTAATCGCACCAATAGCCACACCCAGACCGAGTTCGACCCGGCTGACGACCAGTATCTCACCGGCCGCGTCCAATATGTCAAAGGCGCCCGGGTTGAGATAAGCGGCAATACCGACCAGCACCGCCGCCATACCGACAAGGCTGTGAAAAGCTGCAACCAGCTGCGGCATATCGGTCATCGGGATGCGCCGGGCGATCACGAAACCGATCGCGCCACCAATGGCAATGGCAACGCCGATTTCCGGCAAGCTGGCTATATCATGCGTGACCAAAGTCGTGACCACAGCGATCAGCATACCAATCATGCCGAAACGATTGCCGCGCCGACTGGATTCGGGCGATGAGAGCCCGCGCAGAGCCAGAATGAACAAAACGCCGGAGATAAGGTAGGCCACTGCAACCCATGGATTAACCGCTTCGCCGGATGCCGCCATTGCTGGCGTGGCAAAACAAAACATAAGCGCGGCCATCAAGACTTTCGTCATCCCAGCGAAAGCTGGGATCTGCCTGATGCTTGGCGCTATATTTGAGGAGATCCCAGCTTTAGCTGGGATGACGGCAGCAGATTGATCAAGGCGCATTATTTGCGCTCCTTTTTCTTGTACATTGCGAGCATCCGCTCGGTCACGGCAAAGCCGCCAAATATGTTCACGCTGGCCAGAACAACGCCGACAAGGCCAAGCCATTTCGCTGTCTGACCGCCATCAGCCTGCGAGCCCGCAGCGGCCGCAATAAGGGCGCCGACAATGATCACCGAGCTAATCGCATTGGTCACCGCCATCAGCGGCGTATGCAGCGCCGGCGTCACCGACCAGACGACATAATAGCCAACGAAACAGGCCAATACGAAGATTGAGAGAATTGATATAAAGTCCATTATCTGTTCACTTTCAGTCGTTTTTCCAACGAGGTAAGAATTCCATCTACCTTAGTTGCTGTAGCCGATGGTTTCTGGCATTCCTTTACCCTCGCCAGGCCAGCTATCGAATGATTTAATACTTCGTCCTCGCCATATCTATTTGCCAATTCGTCCGAAATTCGTTCGATTCTTGATTCATATTTTTCATAGGTTTTACGATTAGCCAGTTCAAACGACGTTCCTTCACATTCGATCGAATAAACTTCGTCCTCAATTGCAAAAAAAACAGAGTTATACTGACTCAGATCACTTTGACTGGCTGCATTTGAAGCAATATCCTGCTCCACAACACATCCGGACAACAATATTGCTGATAGCACCAAAGACTTCACCCCAGTAACCGCTCGTTCACAACTTTTCCGTCTTTGGTCAGTCGGATGCCCACCGTCACTTCATCATCATCGGGCAGCACAGGCCGTTTGGCCTCTTCATCCCAATAGGCACTGAGGAAATTATAGAGGTTACGGGCAAATAATGCGGAGCTATCCGCCGCCATAGTCGATGGCATGTTGTTCGCGCCGTAAATCTTGACGCCATGCTTCTCTACAACTTTGCCCGCAACAGCGCCTTCGACATTGCCGCCTTGCTCGGCGGCCAGATCGACGATCACGCTGCCTGTACGCATCGTCGCGATCTGGGCATCACTTATTAGCCGCGGGGCCGGACGTCCGGGGATAAGCGCGGTAGTAATCACGATATCCTGCTTGGCAATATGCTTGGATACCAGTTCCGCTTGCGCTTTCTGATATTCCTCGCTCATTTCGGTCGCGTAACCGCCAGTGCCCTCGCCTTCGATGCCTGCAACATCTTCGACGAAGATTGGCTTTGCGCCGAGTGACTGGATCTGTTCCTTGGTCGCGGCCCGCACATCGGTTGCCGATACCTGTGCGCCGAGACGCCGTGCTGTCGCAATCGCTTGCAAGCCGGCAACGCCGACGCCCATAACAAAACATTTTGCAGCAGAAACCGTACCCGCAGCAGTCATCATCATCGGAAAGGCGCGGCCATAGTGGGACGCCGCTTCGATCACCGCCTTGTAGCCAGACAGGTTTGATTGCGAGGACAGGATATCCATCGATTGCGCGCGGGTAATCCGCGGCATGAATTCCATCGCGAGTGCATCAATGCCAAGCCCCGCATATTCATCAACCCGCGCCCGCTCTCCAAAGGGATTTAGGCTGGCAACCAGCCATGCGCCCTTTTTCATTCCTTTAAGCGATTTGGGCTCCGGCCCCTGCACACCCAGAACAATGTCGGCATCTTTCAGCACTGCCGCGCGCGTACCGATACTGGCACCGGCGGTTTCATAGTCCGCATCTGCAATAGATGCAGACAGACCAGCTCCTTTTTCCACCGCCATGGTGGCGCCCAGTCCCGTAAACTTCTTTACCGTTTCCGGGGAAGCACTAACCCGCTGCTCACCGTCGGCGAGTTCTTTTAATACCGCAATTTTCAAGGATTATTCCAATCAGCTGACAATGAGGATGATGACCAATATCGTCACCAGGGCCGTGATGATCGATCCGATCTTCAGCCATGACAGAAAGCGGCCATATGTCTCTTCTGCCGATTTCATATTGTTATCAGAAGCCATGATTCCTCCAAATATTCGAATAAAGATTGTCGCTGCTCTAACCATATATATCGCATGGCTCAAGGCCCCGTAAGCCGATTTACCCTAATAAGAGTGATAGAAAATATCAGCAGGTCTTAATCCGGTCTTTACCCCTCGTTGCTACAGAAGTGATCCATTCTGGCACATATAGGGTAAAAATGGCTCAAAACGGCACGAAATTGCTGATGCTAATTGATGATGAACCGGCGCAATGCCGGCTAATTTCGGCTCTTGCATCGCGCGCGGGTTATCGCACGATCTTTGCGCGCGACGCCGAAACCGCAATTGCTACACTGGGAACACAAGATGGCATGATGCTGGACGCCATTATCCTGGACCATTGGGCACCGGGATCAGAGGCTACCGAGCTGATTACCGAACTGAAATCGCGCCGCCCTGCACTACCTATACTGATGCTGACCGCCGTTGGCTCGGTGACAGAAGCCGTTGATGCCGTTCGAGCCGGCGCGACCGACTATCTGATCAAGCCGGTTGCTCCGGAACAGATGTTGCAGGCTTTGACCACCGCTGTGGAAACCTCAAAGGAAGCCGGTGAGTTGCAACCGCTTAGTGAAAAAATCACGGCGCCGCTGGAATTTGAAGAAATTGTCGGAGCGGCACCGGCCTTCCGCGCGGCCCTTGCGATAGCGGCAAAAGCGGCCCGTGCCCGGGTACCTGTGCTGATCGAAGGCGAAGGCGGCGTAGGCAAGGAAGTCATTGCCGACGCCATTCACGCCGCAAGCCCGCGCTCCAAGCAGCCATTTTTGAAAGTCAATTGCGGTGCAATCATCGGCAATCTGCTCGATTCGATTCTCTTCGGTCATGAAAAAGGCGCCTTTACCGGGGCCTTTGACCGCAAAATCGGCCTTCTACAACAGGCAGAAGGCGGCACGATTTTCCTTGATGAGGTTGATCGGCTGCCTCCGGAAACGCAGGTTCGCCTTCTACGCTTTCTCAAATCTTCCGAGATTCAGCCCTTGGGTAGCCCGAACAGTTTCCAGATTGATGTTCGCGTCATCGCCGCCACCAATCGTTCACTGGACCAGGAAGTTAAGAAAGAGCGCTTCCGCGAGGACCTCTATTACCGACTGAATGTGGTACAGCTTACCATCCCGCCTTTGCGGGACCGGACCGGGGATATCCCGGCTCTTGCACGGCATTTCCTGACTCGGCTGGCGCTGCAGCCCGGGCTTCGCAGCCTCGGCATTACCGATGAAGCATTGAATTTGCTGCGCAGCTATCAATGGCCGGGTAATGTTCGCCAATTGCAAAGTGTTTTGTTTCGGGCCGCCGTAATGTGCGATCGTGATGCGCTCACCTGCGACGAGTTTCCGCAGATTGCATCTTTTGTTGCCGATTCCGGTGATACACATCCGCCGATGCCGAGCAGCCCGGAAGGCATTGGGGTTACATTATATTCTGAAGACGGCAATTTACGCCCGCTGGAAGAAATCGAAGCCGATGTCATTCGTCTGGCTATCGGTCACTATCGTGGACGCATGACCGAGGTCGCGCGCCGTCTCGGCATTGGCCGCTCTACTCTCTACCGCAAACTGGCGGATCTGGGAATCGACAACGCGGCCTGATCTGACTGTTTGATCCAACCACTTGATCTTCCCAGTTGATGTTTAACGCTGCACTCCCTAAGTCTAGCGAACATGACAAACGACCGAATCTTAGCTCCGATCAGTGCGGCCATATCAGCGGCCTTGCTTCTGTCCTCTTGCGGAAAACAGGAGGCCGTCGGTGACGTGCCATCCAGTGAGGAACTGGCGCAGCAGGCTGATGCGGCTAGCAAAGCCATTCGCGATGAAGAGGCCGCTGCCAACGCAGATGGCGCCGCTCCTGTTGTAGATAGTGCTGAAATGACAAGCTATTCCAATGCGCTGCGCGGTTTTTCCATCATGGTTCCGAAAAACTGGACCGTTGATGAAGAAGCCAGTGACGACAATGGGCAAGTGTTTGTGGACAGCGCATCCAATGCGACGGTGACCGCCGGCTGGATAGAAAATCGCGAAGATGCCGATTTGGCCGCCGCCGTTAAGGTGCTGGAAGACGCCGGTGAAAGCGTGACCGGTGACTATGTCAATGAAAATGAATATCGCGCATCCGGCATTATCGAGGAAGGCAGCAAAACGGCTCAGCGTATCCTGCGCAAACCTGATGGTACCATGATCCAAGCTGCCGTCAGCTATCCGGTTGATAGTGCCGAAACTCTTGATCCACTTGCCACACAAATATTGGACAGCCTGGCGCTGCAATAGCGGATATATAACCAGCCGAATTTTTCAAAAGCCGGTTAGGCTGGTTTAACGATTCAGCTTAGCGTCCAGAAACCCTGGAACCGGTCCGTTCCAGCCATCTTCTTCCTCATCGATCGCCTCAGGCTTTGGCTGCTCTTTTGACGGTTTCGCTGACTTTTCGGAAGATTTGGACGGACGCTTTTTGGCTTCTCCGGCCTTATCATCCGCATGCTGTTTTTTGGGCTTGTCGCCTTTTGGTTTATCCGGCGATGATGTCTTGCTGCTCTGCCTTTTTTCCGGCTTGACCGACTTACTGTCTCGCACGGGTATTTTAATACCAGTCAACTTCTCTATGCTATCGACATGCTCATCGTCGCGCTTGGTAACAAATGTGATTGCGATGCCAGTGGCTCCAGCTCGTCCAGTTCGGCCGATCCGATGAACATAATCATCAGGATGCCAAGGGATGTCGTAGTTCACTACATGGCTGACACCCTTTATATCCAAGCCGCGCGCGGCAACATCGGATGCACATAATATGTTGATTTCGCCGGACTTGAAGCGTTCCAGTTCGGCAAGGCGTGAACTTTGATCCATGTCGCCGTGTATCTGACCGGCATCAAATCCATCTTTGCGCATCTGCTGACAAAGATCGCGAACTTCGGTTTTGCGATTACAAAAGATTATCGCAGTATCGACACCTTCATTGTCCAATATACCATAGAGCAGCTTGCGCTTTGCCTTTGGCGCGACGTTGATAATCGATTGATCAATCGACGTGTTGGCTGTTGCAGGCCGTGACACTTCAACAGACTTGGGATTATTGAGAAACTGATCGGACAATTTCTTGATCGGTGGCGGCATCGTGGCAGAAAAGAGCATTGTCTGCCGCGTGGATGGCAATTTCGAACAAATTTGTTCGATATCCGGAATGAAACCCATGTCGAGCATGCGGTCCGCTTCATCAATAACCAGCAATTCACAACCGGACATCAAAATCCGTCCGCGTTCAAACAAATCCATCAATCGACCAGGAGTGGCGATCAGGACGTCGACACCTTTTTCCAAAGCCTTGACCTGATCGCCCATCGAGACTCCGCCGATGAGCAGCGCCATGCTGAGATTGTGGTTCTTGCCATATTTCTCAAAATTCTCTGCAACCTGCGCCGCCAATTCTCGGGTTGGCTCGAGGATCAGCGACCTCGGCATTCGCGCCCGGGAACGACCATGGGCCAAGATATCGATCATCGGAAGCACGAAACTTGCTGTTTTACCGGTACCGGTCTGTGCAATCCCGATAATGTCCTTCATCATCAGGACGGGTGGAATGGCTTGTGCCTGAATGGGCGTCGGCTCATCATAGCCTGCATCAGCTACAGCTTTTAACAATTCATCAGAGAGGCCGAGGTCGGCAAATTTCATAGTGTTTCCGGAAAATTACAGTGCATAGACGCACGATCAACAAGCCTGTCAAAGCTGTTCGGGGGGATGGTGCGAAACGCTGCTTTTGTCAAGCTGTCTAGCGTTTTCAATTGGTCAGACGATGCTCAGCAATGGCGATCATTCGCGTACTAGCAATCGAAACTTATCAATCTCGCATTTCGTGCCGGTTCGCGAATGCAAAATGTCACGGTCAACACAGATTTTCCCGTCACCGGATTTTTCCATGTAGAAACCCGAGTAAAAACTGCGTGCCTGGCATTTTTTCTTTAGCCGGGCCCGTATCTGCTGACGGTCCTTTGTAACTAGATCCAGATAACGCTCACCAAACCGCTGAACTCCAAGAATATTGTCCATCGGCAGACATTTCCCGATTTTCTGCTCCTTATAGGTCACGGGGGCAGATCTTCGCGAAAAATCTGCCACTGGGTTAGACCTACGTGCACGTCGTCGCGGTACCCGGATGATCACCCGCTTTTCGATACGGACCTGCGCCAGTTTGTATTCAGCTGGGCCAATAAAAACGCCCTCGGCTGTCCCCGGAGTATCGGTAATCGGCAGCTCTGAAGCGGTCGGCGTCGCCAGCAGCAGTGATGCAAAAAGTGAAAGACTCACCCGAAACCCCTAGTTATCATCACCATGGCTATAACAACGGCGATTGAACAATTGATGAACTGTCTTTTCTACTGCCATATTGGTGTTTGAGTGCAAAGCATCTATAGCCGAAAAATCCCTTCTCATCATGTTGGAGCGCATCATGTCGGAAATACCCGATTGGTTAAATAGTATGGCCGAAATTGTCGGGTCGAAGGGTTTTACGAGCGCTTCCGATGATATGGAGCCTTGGCTAACCGATTGGCGAGGACGCTATACCGGCAAGGCGTTGGCATTGATCTCCCCGGCCTCAACCGAAGAAGTTTCCGCAATTGCCAAAATCGCCAATGCTCACGCGATTGCCCTTGTTCCGCAGGGGGGCAATAGTGGAATGGTTGGCGGTGCAACCCCGGATAAGACAGGACAGTCCATATTGCTTTCACTGCGCCGGATGAACAAGATCCGTGATATTGATGCTGGTGGTCAACTGACAGTCTGTGACGCCGGTGTGATACTGGAAAATTTACACGAAGCCTTGAACGATCATGGTCAACGCTTCCCGTTGACACTCGGTGGCAAAGGGTCGGCGACCATCGGTGGCCTGGTTTCAACCAATGCCGGGGGTACTCAGGTTTTGCGTCATGGCGCGATGCGTTCGCTAGTGGCTGGTTTGGAAGCGGTGCTCCCCGATGGCAGTATTTATGACGGCTTGTCGCCCCTGAAAAAGGACAATCGTGGCTATGATCTGAAACAGCTCCTGATTGGCGGAGAAGGAACGCTTGGCATTGTAACAGCTGCAACCCTCAAGACCGTGCCAGCCCTGATCGATCGCTGTGTCGCATGGGCTGGTGTTGCCTCTCCCCAAGCCGCCTATGCATTGTTCAAATTTCTCAACGCTCGAGAAGGCCAGTCGCTGGAAGGATTTGAAATCGTCCCGAAAACCTGCCTGGACGCAGTCCTTGAACATATACCGGATACCCGCCCACCACTAAATGATAGTGCATCATGGAATGTGCTCATAGAATTTGTCCGCGATCAGAAACTGGCGGACGATCCGCGCGAACTGGTGGAGAAACTTCTGGCTGAAGCCTTGGAGCAAGGCCTGATCCAGGATGCAGCCATTGCCTCAAACGAAAGCCAAGCCGAGGCCTTTTGGAAGATTCGTGATTCGATTTCAGAAGCAGAACGCGCCAGCGGTCCGGCTTTACAACATGATATCAGCGTTCCCGTCGCGCGGATGGCGGACTTCATAACCACCGCGGGTACGCAGATTGAAGAAGCTTATACCGGTACAAAAGTGGCTGCCTTTGGCCATATGGGCGACGGTAACGTGCATTTTCATGTCAAAGCGCCAACCCAAATCAAAGCAGGGCAGGATGGGTCACAATGGATGGAACAGTCCTCTCAAACGATATCACGGATGGTACATGACCTTGTTGTGGCTGAGGGCGGTTCAATTTCTGCTGAGCATGGTATTGGCCAGACCAAACGCGATGAGCTTGAGCGATTGTCCAGCGATGCCCGTATATTGGTGCTGCGAGCGATCAAAAGCGCGATTGATCCCAAAAACATAATGAATCCGGGCAAGCTAGTTCCTCTTGCGTCCGGCACATCAGCCTCTTAAAGCCGACGCAGCAGATTATTATTGAAAATTTTTATTTCGGAGAATTCCCTATGGCCAGTGCGCCTCAAGCTCAAGCTCTTCCCATGTTTTACAAGGACCTTGTCCCGCTAAATTCCAAAGAACATGCCAACTGGAAAGTCAAAGGTCTGGACGATGCGTCATTCATGCAGGAACAGCATGCGATTCCCTTGACGGTTGATGAATTTACAAATGCTGCGCGCAACTATCCGATTGTTTTTTCGGTTGGCGAGAACAGCGTTCCACTAATTCTTATGGGTCTCAACGAAGGTGTGAACACCTTCATGGGCGAAGACGGCAGGTTTAATCAGCCGGCTTATGTCCCCGCTTATGTAAGACGCTACCCATTCATGCTTGCAAAACTGCAACCAGATGCTGATGAACTCTCGCTCTGTTTCGATCCTACAACTGGCGCGATCGGTGATTATAAAGAGGGCGACCCACTATTTGAGAAAGACCAGCCGACCGAAAAAACCAAGAATATTTTGCAATTTTGCGAGCAGTTTGAACAGGCCGGTCAACGCACGGGTCAGTTTGTAGACGAACTCAAAAAAATGGACTTGCTGATGGACGGCGAAGTTTCGATTCAACAAACAGGCGTGGAAAAACCTTTTGTTTATCGTGGTTTCCAGATGGTGAACGAAGAAAAATTGCGCGAATTGCGCGGCGATGAGTTAAGAAAAATCAACCAAAATGGTATGCTACCTCTGATATATGCACATCTATTTTCGTTGCAAATCATGCGGGAAGTATTCGCAAAACAAGTAGAAGCGGGCAAAGTACCTCAGGTGACAGAGGCTCCCACTGTATAAATTATCAATCAAATAACATCAGACATCATGGCCCAGTGAAGCATATATCAACGCAGAAATATTGCTTCACTGGGCCACCGAGACCTAATCATTGCGGATATCGGTCCGGCCGCTTTTCACTTGAACTCCCTTCCAACGCATGATTTTTGGACCAATTTGGTTTTTCTGCCGGATGCTGCCTGGCGGGGTACCAACAGGCATTTTTGATAACCCTGTCTGTCAATAGATCAGAATCGGATCAATAATTTCGCGATTGGGTCTTGCAACTCGTTACACAAGAGACCACATTAACAGTAGTGCAGATCCACATCCCCCGATTGGATCAGCACAGGCATTCTTTGAATGCCACCTCCCTGAACCTTGGCCACCTCGCCATAACGGCGAGGTGGTTTTTTTTCGAAAAACCTACCACCTACTCAGCAGCGAGCAAAAACTGGCTCCCTATCTGGTCAGCCAGCTTTGCAGCCAGATTCGCAACATGTTCGCTCAGCATCGGCAATTGTGAACCGGGTTCCCGCAGAGCTTCATCCAGGTAACATTGACGATCAACTTCCAGTTGAAGAGCATGCACATCCCTTTCGACCTCACTGTGTCGATCCAGGATATATCCGCCTGAATATGGGTGGTTAAGCCGAGCGTTAATACCAGATTGTTGCAAGAAAGACATGGACAGCTCTGAGTAGCGAGAGCCCGCACTGCGACCGAAAAGGTCGCCAATGACCACATCAACACGGCCCTGTTCTTCATCTAACGGCGGCATACTGTGTAAATCCAGCAAGATGGCTCCACCAAATTTTAAACGCATACGGTCCAATATCTCGGTAATGCTGCGATGATACGGCTCGTGGTAGCTGTCCATCCGGCCATTAATGTCATCCCACTGCCATTTTCGCCGCCACAAGTGACCAATCCCATGCAAGCGACTCGGGACGACGCCTAGTCCGCCGCGCACCTTTCGACTCGGCATAGGCAATTGAGAGCGTGATAGGCCGTCGACAATATCCGCATCAATTTCCAACCGTCCTCGGTTCAAATCGACCCATGCTCGTGGTTTGTGAGCGATAATGGCTGCAAATCCCCGAGTTATCGCCGCGCTGGCAAGGCGATCCGCGTAGCGGTCTTCCAGACGCAGCAAATGGGAGGCGGGAACCGCCAGGTTATCCAATATTTCCTTTGGGTAGACACGTCCGGCATGTGGAACGCTGATCAGCAGCGGAAATTGTATATCATCAACATTATATGATGAAAAAGGCTCTTCATGGAACTCATGGAGGCGCGGGTCTGTCAAACTTTCAGTGATGCCATCTGTCATAGGATTCCATTCGTTCCATATCGAATATCCCAAAAATAGGGTCAACAGAACCAAAATGTTAAGGGATTTGCGCCTATAATCGAATCCCGGCATATAAGCCGCCTTATATTTGGACGATATACACAAGGAATAGCCCGGCACATGATTAAAATTCTCCTTGCGGAAGATGAACAGGCAATGCGTGATCACCTTACGCGTGCGCTGCAGAAATCAAACTACGAGGTAGTTGCAGTGGACCGCGGGACCGCGGCACTTCCCCATCTTGAATCGGAAAAATTTGATCTTCTGTTGACCGATATCGTTATGCCGGAAATGGACGGGATCGAGCTTGCTCAACACTGCGCCAAGGTATCGCCTGACACGCAGGTGATGTTTATTACCGGTTTTTCCGGCGTTACCCTGCGTGCGGGGGAGTCCGTTCCAAAGGCCAAGATTCTGTCTAAGCCTTTCCACCTGAAGGATCTCGTTCTGGAAGTGCAACGGCTATTTGAACCCGATAGTATCGGCGAACTCAATTAAGTCTTGCACCCCGCCAAGTGGCTGGCTAGACGGCCTGCAGCGTGGGCGTATAGCTCAGTGGTAGAGCACTTCGTTGACATCGAAGGGGTCGGGAGTTCAACTCTCTCTACGCCCACCATTTTTCTAGCATACTTTGTTTTTTGTGAAGAATTGACCGCGATTTGAGCGGCCATATCACGGCTCGGCGAGCGGCCATGCCAAGCCGT
The DNA here is from genome assembly GCF_059726685.1 of Parasphingorhabdus sp. Classification (NCBI taxonomy): domain Bacteria; kingdom Pseudomonadati; phylum Pseudomonadota; class Alphaproteobacteria; order Sphingomonadales; family Sphingorhabdaceae; genus Parasphingorhabdus; species Parasphingorhabdus sp. Next base: position 1,016,795 of record NZ_AP041068.1, on the reverse strand, counting down.
GTATGCACGGGTAAAGGCACTCAATTCACTATAACCCAATTTTGTAGCAATGTCTGACAGGGACCGCGTGCCCTCCAGAAAATATAGCTGGCAGGTGTCTCGACGAACCTGCTCCAATATCTGGCGAAAAGATGCTCCCTCCGCCACCAGTTTCCGCCGCAGGGTCCGTTCTGCTATACCAAAAGTTTCGGCAGCAGCATCAAGGCTTAGCCCTGATTTATCAAGCAGATAAAACAGGTAATTATAGCTAAGGCTGGCCAAAGTGACGGATTTCGCTCCGTTGATCTGAAACCGGTTCAACTGCTGTTGGCCCATATTCACCAGACTGCGATTCGCAAACGGATTGGGAAGGTCGAGAACTTGCTTATGGAGTTCCAGATATGTGTCCGGCTGATTAAAGAGACACGGAACCGGGGGGCCATCTTCCTTCACCAGTGTCATTGAAGCGCTACGGTCAAAGGATGTTCTATACGTGAAACTGGCTGATTTGACCGGTTGAACATCGTCATCGGTCACGATTTGACCGATGTACGAAAGGGTCGAAAAAATAATGAAAATCAATTCATTGGTCACACAGGAATTCGAATCGGCTACCAACCGGCAAACCGAATTCGATTGCTCCCATCTCAGAAGCGGCTTGTCGGTGCCGGCTAACATCGCTGTCGCAGCAGCTTGCAATACATCCCCTACGGTTTCTTCAAACAGGGCTGTGTAGCAAACATCCGAAAAACCGGTAGGCGTCATGGCTCCACCAATATCCGCGAATATATCATCCCGCCCAAGCTCCCGCGCGGCTGCCTCAGAAAGGGTCGTAATTGCCCGCGCAGAAAATCTCGCCCGCGGATCGCGTAACTGAGCATCAGTCAAATCAAGAGCGGACAGAAGCACCGGCTTTCTAGCGCCCAGCTCCTGGCAGCCACGAAAGACCTGAAACAGCAGTTGTGACGAAACACTGGTATTATCTATATTCAAGCGCCCCATCGAGTTAGCTAGAACTACAGTATTCGGAAGCTCAACGCACTTTCGACGAAGAAGTAAAATTGGCGACGAACATGTCAGTGATGTTCAGTATCGCCTATGCGGTTATGCAGCAAAGCAGGTGCCCTCAGATAGATCCAATTGGACGGCTTCAAAAGCGGATGACGCTTGCCCCCCAGGTAAAACCGCCGCCCATTGCTTCGAGGACCAACAGGTCACCGATTTTAATCCGGCCATCCCGAACCGCCTTGTCAAGCGCCAGAGGCACAGAGGCCGCCGATGTATTGGCATGCTGGTCAACGGTCTTGATCACTTTTTCAGGAGCCAGACTCAGCTTCTTCGCTGTTGCGTCCAATATCCGGGCATTGGCCTGATGCGGTACAACCCAATCGATATTCTCAATTTTTTCACCCGCTTCATCCAAGGCTTCATTCAAGACGGATGACAGGTTGACGACCGCGTGGCGGAAGACTTCACGCCCTTTCATCCGCAGTTTGCCAACCGTGCCCGTCGTACCGGCGCCACCATCAACATAAAGCAGCTGGTTATGTTCGCCATCCGCATGCAACCGAGTGGCCAGAACACCTTTTTCGGTTTCTTCGCCAGACAAGATAATCGCCCCGGCGCCATCACCGAAAAGCACACATGTTGCCCGGTCTTCCCAATCCAGAATGCGGCTGAACGTCTCTGCGCCGATTACGATAGCATTTTGCGCACTGCCGGCACGAATCATGCTTTCCGCTACTGACAGGGCATATAGAAAGCCGGAACAGACCGCCGCGACATCAAAAGCGACGCATCCGTTGCACCCCAGTTCATGCTGCACAATAGTAGCCGTTGCAGGAAAGGTTTGATCCGGCGTCGCTGTTGCCAATACGATAAGATCAATATCCTGTGCCGATAGTCCGGACGCGTCGAGGGCATTTTTTGCAGCTTCCGTCGCCAGACTGGATGTCGTTTCATCATCCTCTGCAATATGGCGAAATTTTATACCTGTCCGCTCAACGATCCATTCGTCGGTCGTATCCACTTTCTTTGCAAGCTCAGCGTTCGACACTCTGGTCCGCGGCAAGGCGGAACCGGTCCCTTTGATGACCGCGCGGCGGGCGGTCGCAACACTCATTTCGCTGTTGCCTCCAACGGGGCTGATGTGCTGATTTTTTCCAAGTCTTCGCTTATGCGTTCCAAGATACTATCCTCTACGAGCCGGGCAGCGACTTCCACAGCATTGGCTACGCCTTTTTCATCGGCACTGCCATGGCTTTTTACGACCACACCGTTCAGACCCAGAAAAACCGCACCGTTGTGATTATTGGGGTCGAGATGCTCTCTCAGCAATTCTGTCGCTGGTCGGGAGATCAGAAATCCGATTTTGGATCGTAGGGAACTTAAAAAGCTGCGCTTTAAAAGATCCGTCACAAAACGTGCAGTCCCTTCCAGAGCCTTCAGGGCGATATTGCCAGAGAATCCGTCCGTAACAATCACATCGACATCGCCGGTCGATATCTTGTCGGCTTCCGTAAAGCCTTGAAAATTCATGGCCAGGCCATCAGCATTCTTCAGTGCATCTGCAGCATTTTGCAAGGTTCCGGTACCCTTGCCATCTTCGGTACCGATATTGAGTAGCTTCACAGTAGGTTTTTCAAAACCGTGCATGATCCGGCTATAGGCGGCGCCCATTACGGAGAATTGCACCAGATTGCGGCTATCGCATTCGGCATTGGCGCCGAGATCCAGCATCACAACATCGCTGTCCTTCATAGTCGGCAGCAAAGCCGCTAAAGCGGGTCGATCAATGCCGGACATAGTTCGCAGCGCCAGTTTCGAGATCGCCATTAGCGCGCCAGTATTGCCGGCGCTGACCGCCGCACTTACTTCACCAGACTTCACGGCACCAACGGCCATGCCCATTGATGTTTTCTTGGAGCCGCGCAACGCCTGGCTGGGTTTTGCATCACCGGAAACAATATCTTCGGCGTGCAATATTTCGGAAGCGGCACTAAGATTGGGGTGGCTTTTCAGCGCTTCTTTGATTTGTGCTTCATCACCGACAAACAGGAATTGAAAACCTTCATGCCGATGCCGGGCCAGAGCGGCGCCGGCGACCATAACACGCGCGCCGATATCGCCGCCCATCGCGTCAATTGCGATTCGCGGCCTCATCCCCACCGGTTATTCCCCTTGATTAGCTGTGTGATGGCGTGACGTTAGTCGACTACAGTTCAAAAGACTATAGATCGACAGCCATTACTTCACGGCCATTATAATGACCGCAAGCCCCACACATATGGTGAGGGCGCTTCAATTCGCCGCAATTGGAACATTCCTGATAGGCTTCGACCTTCAAAGCATCATGGGAACGGCGCATTCCGCGCTTGGACGGCGTAGTTTTTCGTTTAGGGACAGCCATTGCTAAGCCTGTTCGTTAAATTTCAAATTTCTTATATGTGTACAATAAGCCAAATGCCCGTTTTGAGCAAGCGAACCTCTGCAAAACAAAGAGAATCACCCGACTCATGCGATAGCCAATTGCACGCGAAGGGGCGGCTATAACGATTTTCCTGTGCGTTGCAAGCATTGTGCTTCTATAGGCAGCGGATAAATTCACAAAGCTCTTGGGGGAAACCATGATTTTGCCAATAACTCTCACGATTGCCGGCGCGGCCGCGCTGGTCAACATCTGGTTGATGATTCGGGTCGGACAGGTCCGTACGTCAGAAAAAGTCAGCGTTGGTGACGGCGGCAATGAAAAGGTCATCCGCCGCATGCGTGCGCACGCCAACTATGGTGAAAGCCTGCCCATTGTATTGATCCTGATCGCTATCATAGAGCTGGCTAGCGGTTCTCCTACCTGGCTCTGGATTGTCGGCGGATTATATATGCTTGGGCGCGTTGCTCACGGCCTTGGTATGGATGGCGGCAAGCTAGGCAAAGGCCGGACGGTCGGTACAATCCTGACTTTGCTTGTCATGCTGGGGCTCGGTGGTTACGCAATTGCAATCCCTTATTTCAGCGTCACCGACGCCAGCACATCTCCAGCCATTGTACAGCCAGGATAGTCACGCACCGCACCGTCACACAGCAGGCTAAAAGTTACTCTGAGGCTTGTGCCGTCTCTTGAGGCGACAACCAGCGAAGACGCACGGTTCCAGCCCCATCGCCTGGTCCGGCGGCACTGATGGTCGTTGCATGGGCATCAAAGAGTGTTTTTCGCGCAACCTCGATATCATTGGATGATCCATAGGCCCCCATTGGCAACTGGACACGCGCAGCGGCCCAACCAATCAAGGGAAGCTGCGCAGTTGATTTTTCGGTAATTGCGCCGTCTGTCACCTGCAGAGATGGTAGCGTCACCGCCGGAGGCTTGATCTCGATTGCCCAGTCCTTGGCCTGATCTGCGATCCGCTTTTCCAATGCGTAATAAGTATCAAGTGTGGCCCCTTGCAGCGGTTTCGCTGATACGATGGCGCGGCGCTTTGTCGTGTCAATTGTCACGTCATCGACCGATACTCCAGCGACCAACGCCAGATTTTCACGCAATTTGACGACCCGGATTTCGGCCTCCTGTGCCTGTTGTTGGGCACGTGCGGCGGTGAGTTCGGCCGTCATGGCATCGCTTCCGGTTTCCACCCGATATTGCTCGATCGCTACATCAATCGGACGATTGAAGGTGCGGCTTAACACACGGGCGCTTTGCTGCTCCGCATCACCGACAATTTTTGGCGTAAAAACAGATGCACTCACCAGAATCGGCTCGGCATCCCAGTCAATGTCAATCTGTGAAACCCTTGCACGACTGCCAAACTGATCCTTGATATAGCCATTGGCCTGACGCGAAACATTCGCTTCCCATGCAATCTGCTGCAGCGAATAGCCAAGCGGGATAGCCAGTCCCACAAATATGATCACCATAGCACCGATCTGAAACTGCGACTGCCGCTCAGACAAGCTGGAGCGAAAACCATAGAGCCGCGCCATACCGGCAGCGGTAAGGGCTATCGTCATCAAGTTGGTGAAAAACAGCAATAGCGAACCACCGAATACCGACATGTTGAGCGTCGCCAGGCCAAAACCCACCACGGCCAAAGGCGGCATTAATGCAGTTGCGATCGCCACACCCACAATCGTGCCCATGCGCCCACGAATCATCGCATAGGCGCCAGCCAGTGCAGAAAATAGCGCGACCGCAAGGTCAAACAAATTAGGCCGCGTGCGAGACGCGATTTCGGTAGTCACCGTCTGCAACGGCGACAGCGCGACCACCAGGGCAGCAAACAGGACCGCCACCAAAGTCCCAAGAATCAGTGCCTTTGCGCTTCCCTTCAGCCAGGCATAGTCGCCAATGGCAAGCGCGAACCCCGCGCCCATAATCGGTCCCATAAGCGGGGACAGCAGCATGGCTCCAATAACAACCGCTGGAGATGACAGCAGCAAGCCCAATATCGCGATACCGGCCGACATACAGGTCATAAATGCGTAGCGCGGGTTGAAATAGCTATCTTCTTTGACCTTGGCGATAACGGCCGGCTGATCCACGCCGGAACATACGACAACTTTCCACCAGCGACGGAACAGCAGGATGCTTCCGGTTACCGGTTGAAAAGGGCCGGGCTCTTTTTCCGGTTCAGATGCGGGCGAGTTTGCCTCCGCTTGCGAATTTTCAGTCATGGTTTTCTATAGTCCGTCGGCAGCAGCGACGACAATATAGAAACGACATCAGGCCATTACGTCGCGGGTAATTGAAAAATAAAAAAAAATATCTTTTATCATAAAACCGTCTCATCTATATACTACAGATACGTGGAGCCAAGCAGGAGATTTCCGATGCCCCGTCCCGAAACCGATATTGAAGCCGGCCGAGAAAAATTGATCCAAACAGCGGAAGTGATTATCCGCGAACGCGGCGCGATCAACTTCACTATCACAGATCTGGCTGCTGAAGCCGGAATGTCCCAGTCCAACGTCTATCGTTTCTTTGAAAACAAAGACGAACTGGCCGAGGCCATGGCAGGTCGCTGGTTTGCAGAACTGATTACGATTATAGAAGATCTGATCGAGGCTGACATGCCTGCAAAGCAAAAACTTTACGAGTTTTTTGCACGACGTCTGACCATCAAGCGAACCCGTTTTGAGGAAGACCCCGATCTGTTCCGGTCCTATATGGAACTGGGCGACCAGCATTTTGAAGTGATCCGGGGCTATGTCGATCTGACAGACCACTATATGGCAATCATTCTCGCTGAAGCGATGGAAGAAGGCTATTTTGAGGGCCTTGAACTCGACAAGATTGTTTCGCTCGTCAACACGATGGTGCAGCCTTTCTGCAATCCCAACTTGATGATGAACATGATGCACCTTGCCGATGAAGACCGTCTGCGCCAGGTCATAGACACGATCCTGACGGGCCTGAAAGCGCATAATGAAGAGGCACCGAAAAAGACGAAACTCCATATCGCCGGCTGAAGTGCCTGCCACTGCCATAGCTATGGGAATGACCTATTGCTCTATCCCGTGAAATCGGCAAAGAGCCTGCATGATCAACGCTGCCAATGATTGGGCCAATATCTGGCTGAACGCCCATATCGGCCTATCCCTTTTGTCCTTTTCAATAGTCTGCTTCATCGTCTTTGGAGCGGCCTTTTTCCGCGGTTTGACTGGCTTCGGTTATGCGATACTCGCTGTGCCCTTGGTCAGTCTGGTCGCACCGCCTGTTACCGCGGTGGTCATGGCGATATTGATGCAATTGGTTATCGGACCTTTCGGCATCCGGCCGGCCGTAAAAGTCATCAATATTCCGATGGTGGCAAAAATCGCAGCCCTGTCCTGTCTGTTCACCCCCGCCGGCCTTTGGATGCTCGATATTGTCAGTACAGATATCGCCAGGCTGGTTATCACAACCATTGCGATTGGCAGTTTCCTTGCATTCATGATGAAACGTCCGCCACAGCTCAACGAAGCACCGCTGCATATTCTGTTGGTCGGTAGCATGTCGGGCTTGCTCAATGGCTTTGCCGCGATGCCGGGGCCTCCCGTCATTCTCCATTTCGTTCGAAAAGGGGTGCCTCCCATTGTCGCAAGGGGATCAATGATCACAATATTCTTTGCTGCTGCCACCATGGCAACTGTGATCGCGTTCTGGCGCGGAATGATCGATGGAGAGGTTCTGATACTCAGCGCGCTGGCCTGTCCGTTGATGATCGGCGGCAATCATTTGGGTGCGAAATTTTTCGGCAGTGTATCGGAACCGATATGGCGTGGTTTTGTGATCCTGCTACTCGGTGTCGCGGCGGGCTTTGCTTTGTTCAAGCTGTTCTAAGGCGGCCGTCAGGCATCTTTCGCCAGCCATTGTTGCATTTTGGCCGGTGGTGGAGATGCCTTCATTTCCCGCTCGTCCAGCGCAGCCAGAGCCCGTTCGCGATCCGCTTCTGTAAAGCTTCCTGTTGTCAGGCAGAATTCAACCATATTGCCATTGGGGTCGCGGGTATAAACGGAATGACACCAATTATGGTCAATCTCCAGCACGTCGAGGCCAGCTGCATTCCATTTCTTGCGCCAACTCTCCAGCTCTTCAGGTGTGTCTACCGAAAAGCTGTAGTGATTGGTACCTTGCGGCGTTTTTGCCGCTTCGTTGAGATCGTAAGCGTAGTCATCCTGACCCGGTGTATCGTTCAGTTCCCAGAAAGCGATAAACCTGCTGTCATTGCCGTCCATACGGTAGAAAAAATGCTTGCCCCAACCGCCACCCATGACGGGTGCGACCTCGACCTTCACCAGTTCAAAGCCCATAATCCCTTCATAAAATTCATGAATGGCGGCCATGTCTTTCGCCGCTAAAGCAAGATGGTGATAGCTCATTTGCTCGTACCCTTCCGTTTGTCGACCATGCCCATGACATCTGCCGTAGCGCCTTCCGGTGCGGGTACTTCGACAACTCGCTCATCGACATCATCAAATTCAAGCCGCAGCGCCCGACTCATCACCGCGTGCATCATGTAGGTGCAGGTGATGTAGGTCAGCTCTATGATTTCGACTTCACCGAGATGTTTTTTCAGCGCGTCAAAAACACCGTCTGGCACACGGCCTCGCTCCAACACCAGGCAATCTGTATAAGCCAGTACAGCGCGTTCGACTTCATTGAAACAATCTGCCGTGGACCAGTTGGGAATGGCTTTAACCTGTTCTTCGGAAAAGCCTTCAAAGCGCATGGCCTTGCTGTGCTGCGAATAGACAAATTGCGACCCCACAGCATAGCCCGCACGGATCTGGCCAAGTTCTCGGAGCTTGGGGTCCAGCTTGCGATTAGGTGACCGATAAAATCCAAAGCCCTCGGTCGTGTGTTTGAAAGCGTCGGGAACTTGCGCAAAAACAGTCCACCAATTGCCGGGCGTGCCCGTGGCCGTGCCTGGCTCTGCAACCGGATCGCGATCCCCGAACAGGGCCTGATAAAGTTTCAGAACATAATCATCCGTCACTTCAGACCGAGATATTTCGCGCAGTCGGGGCATGGGTTTCTCCTATGCACGGAAGCTAACACCATCGTCATTCCAGCGAAAGCAGGAACTACAACGCCCGGTCAGGTTGTTTTATATAGATACCACCCATCACCCAACGGTTCGATCCAAATATAGTGGAACGTGGAGATTTCCGGAACGTGTTCAGGCGCAGCGTGCAAAAAGCCAACGCTATTATCCAATATGCCGCCGATACTAACCACAAACATATCGTCTTTTTGTTCCGCGTAGTTGAGATGTAGCTTTTCAACCAGTTCATTTACGCGCGGCTGATCTGACTTGAAAACAGCATTCACGTCCAATTCTTTCATAGAGCGATCATATACCGGTTTCAGCAGACGCATTTCCTCAAGCTCTGCTTTGTGATCGTAAAACCAAGATCGCAATTCGGAATCGGAAAGAGTTGTAAGTAAAATATTCTGATAGGTTGCTTCCAAATCGGGTGTAAGATCAGACCGCCCCGCCATCTCACGTTTCATTTCCCAAATGAAGCCAGGAAGCGCCAAAGATCGGATTGCATATACTTGCCATTGATCCTTTGGTTTCTGCAGATAGAAATAGTCATTGGAAACGCCAGAAGGCACCGTCCGCCTGGCAACAGCCTTTGAGGTAGAGATCATGATAATCTTGTCGATTTCCGAGCGCAGCTCTCGCGCCTGAAACGCTGGTTCTGCAAGCTCTCCCGATACAAGGCCTTCATCTGCAAGGGATTCATTGTCGCCGCTTATCACCAGAGACAGGAAACGTTCCGCTCGGTCGATTACAATCTGCCTCTCAGTGTTAACGTCGGAATGTGCATGGACATTGGCTTGTCCGTTCACCGAATTCGTCGAAATGCCGATGAATGCAAGCAGCAGTATGACCGCAACAATGGTTTTCAAACCATTGTTGCGCTCATCTACCATATTTCTAGCCTGCCAGATTGCGCAGCACGTAATGCAGGATGCCGCCGTTGAGGAAATATTCCATCTCGTTGGCGGTATCGATCCGACAGAGCGTTTCGAATGTTTCCGTCGAGCCATCAGCGCGGGTCATTTCAACCTCAACCGTCTGGCGCGGATCCAGCGTCGCGACACCCTTGATGGTGAAGCTCTCACTGCCATCAAGGTTCAGGCTGTTGCGATCAACACCTTCCTCAAATTGCAGCGGCAATACGCCCATTCCTACCAGGTTGCTGCGGTGAATACGCTCATAGCTTTCCACGATCACAGCGCGCACGCCCAGCAGGTTCGTGCCTTTCGCGGCCCAGTCGCGCGACGAGCCGGTACCATATTGTTCCCCGCCAATAACCACCAGATCATTGCCGTCCGCTTTGTGGCGCATGGCGGCGTCGTAGATGGGCATGATCTCACCATTATATTTGGTGTAGCCACCTTCCTTGCCGTCGGCCATTTCGTTCTTGATGCGGATGTTGGCGAAGGTTCCGCGCATCATAACATCGTGATTTCCGCGGCGGGAGCCGTAGCTGTTGAAGTCCTGCTTCGCCACCTGATGGTCGCGCAGATACTCACCGGCTGGCGAGTCTTCCTTGATCGCACCGGCCGGAGAAATATGGTCGGTCGTGATCGAATCGCCCAATAATGCCAGTGTCTTGGCGTCGATAATGTCGCCAACAGGCTCCGGCGTCATGGTCATGCCATCAAAGTAGGGCGGATTGGCCACATAGGTAGACCCCGCACGCCACTGATAGGTGTCGCCGCCAGTCACATCGATATCCTGCCACGCCGCGTCACCTTTATAGACATCGGCATAGCGGCTCTCGAACATCTCGCGCGACACGGCCCCGCCCATCGCGGCGTTAACCTCGTCATTGGTCGGCCAGATATCGCGCAGATACACATCCGCACCATCGCTGCCCTGCCCGATCGGCGTCTCGTACATATCCTCACGCACCGTGCCTTTCAGCGCATAAGCCACAACCAGCGGCGGCGACGCGAGATAGTTGGCCCGCACGTCCTGAGACACACGGCCTTCAAAGTTCCGGTTGCCCGAAAGCACCGAAGCCGCGACCAGATCATTGTCATTAATCGCCTTGGAAATCGGCGCCGGCAAAGGCCCGCTATTCCCGATACAGGTCGTGCAGCCATAGCCGACCAGATTAAAGCCAAGATAGTTGAGATCCTCGGAAAGCCCCGCCTTGTCGAGATAATCCGTCACCACCTGTGACCCGGGCGCCAGCGAACTCTTCACCCATGGTTTGCGCTGCAAGCCCCGCTCCCGCGCCTTGCGCGCGACCAGACCGGCGGCAATCAGCACGCTGGGGTTGGACGTGTTGGTGCAGGACGTAATCGCCGCAATGGTGACATCACCATGGCCCAGATCATGATCCGCGCCATCCACCGCGACCCGCTTGTCAGGATCGGATGAATTGAAAACGTCGACAATATCCTTGTTAAAGCCCTCGTCGAGATCGGCCATGGACACACGCTGTTGCGGCAATTTCGGACCGGACAGCGATGGCACCACGCTGGTCATGTCGAGCTCCAGCGTCTTGGTATAGATCGCCTCCACCTCGTCATCATGGCGCCAGAAACCCTGCTCCTTGGCATAGGCTTCGGTCAGCGCAATATCCGCTTCGCTGCGACCGGTCAGGCGCAGATAATCCAGCGTCTTGTCATCAATCGGGAAGTAACCGCAGGTCGCGCCATATTCCGGCGCCATATTGGCAATGGTCGCACGATCCGCGAGCGACAGCGCCGCCACACCCGGCCCATAAAATTCAACAAAGCGCCCGACCACGCCCACTTCGCGCAGCATCTGCACACAGGTCAGCACCAGATCGGTCGCGGTAATGCCCTCGGCCAACTCGCCGGTCAGCTTGAACCCGACCACTTCGGGGATCAGCATCGATACCGGCTGGCCAAGCATCGCGGCCTCCGCCTCAATCCCGCCCACGCCCCAGCCGAGCACGCCCAGACCGTTGATCATCGTCGTATGGCTGTCCGTGCCGACACAGGTATCGGGATAGGCGACCATATCGCCATTCTGATCCTGGGACGACCACACGGCCTTCGCAATATTTTCCAGATTCACCTGATGGCAAATACCGGTTCCGGGAGGCACAACGGAGAAATTATCGAACGCCTTCGATCCCCATTTCAGAAATTCATAGCGCTCCATATTGCGCTGATATTCCAGCGCCACGTTATTCTCAAACGCTTGCGGCGTGCCAAATTCGTCGACCATGACCGAGTGGTCAATCACCAGATGCACCGGCACCTGCGGGTTGATCTTCTGCGCATCGCCGCCCAGCGACTTAATCCCGTCGCGCATCGCCGCGAGGTCAACAACCGCCGGAACGCCGGTAAAATCCTGCATCAAAACGCGGGCCGGGCGGTACTGGATCTCAGCCGTAGACTTGGCCTCTTTCTGCCAGTCAACCACCGCCTGCGCATCGCCAGCCGCCACCGTGTGGCCGCCATCTTCAAAGCGCAGCATATTTTCAAGCAAGACTTTCAGCGTATAGGGCAGCCGTTCGATATCCCCGAGCTTCGCCGCCGCCTTCGCGAGCGAATAATAGGCATAGCTGGTGCCATTAACATTAAGCGTCGCGCGCGTGCCGAGTGAGTCTTGTCCGGTGGTCGTCATAATTCGTCCCTTATTTTAATTTTTTGCCGGTTTGGCCTGTCCGCCGAACCCTGAAATTTATTCAGGGGAAGGCGGAGGGGAGCAGGCATTCCGGCGAATGAATCGATGTTCGAGAGCGCTTTAGCGCAGGGGGTGCCGGGGTGCAATGGTGAGGGCGATGAGATATCGAGCGACAGCACAATCTCTTTCATGACCCGGTCTTTCTCACACAGGATTTTTATGATCCGCTGATAGTGTCCAATTTGGTCATATCTCAATGCCAGTCCTTTACGATCTTTCTGCCATTTCTGCCCCGGCAGCGGCTGGGGAGTCGGTAAGCCCCCCTTAAAGGAAGGGAAGAACTAAACCCGCCGCTCCACAAATCGCGGTATAGATTTTGGGTTCATAATTGACCGTTCGGCCTATCGGCACAAAGACAACGCCCAGCTGGGCCTCTTCGTCAAGTTAGAGGGTACAACTACATAAAGAATAGGCTACAATCCAAAATTTAGATCGGTAGAAAGCCCAATTCAAATATTTTCGGGCGAAGCTTATCGCCAAGAGCTTTGTATGAGGCTTTGAACGCATCGAAATCGGTCAGTTCGATATCACCATATTGCTCCAGCGCCTTGCGGATTTGATACCAGCCCGCATCGGCGCGGTTGAGTTTAAGCTCGTCCCTGATTTTGCGCGGGAAGCTGATGGAGTGGAAGCGCCTCCATAATTTACGCCCTTCATCAAGCACAGCCTGCGCTTCGGGCGAGAAACTCATGTCCGCCATGTAGCGCACCATGAAATCGCTCTCGAAACGCGCGTTGGCCCCGATTTCCGTCTCGGTGAAGGGGATGAAATGATTGATCAAAGACCATTCGCGGTCACTCCATTCCAAACCGTCTGCTCCGGCGGTAAGGTTGCTGCCATGAAATAGCATCCAGATTAGGCAATCGGATTTGAACTCTTCGGTCAATTCCTCTGAGGGTTGCAGGAATTGGTCACGGTCGTTGAGCCATGTCGGCTTGATGAGGCGGCGGACGGAAAAGACTATGGCGGCTTGCCAGAGATTGCCTGAGTTCACGAAAAAGCCGCGCCCACTTCCGTACCCAGATGAAAAAAGCATTGTTTTCGCGGTTGCATTTTGCAGATCATTTCCGGCACAGTTCAACCATGCAATTGCATCGTCTGACCAACGATCGCCCCGCAAATCTTTGGTCGCTGTCGCAGGAACCAGCGCGCTTTTCAGTGGGATGGTAGGTTCCGAATTGGAAGGTGGTCTCGGCACCCATTCTGTGAGCAGCGGTAGGCAATCATAATTGAGGAAAGTTTTCTCGCCAATGAGGTTGCCTGCTTTGTCGAGCATGTTTGAAGTGACATTCTCAATCGGTACATCCTTTGCAGTGTCCCAAATAAAGAAGCTTATTGGAAAGTCCCCTTTAAGGCCCTCAAATGACTTACTGTGGACTGCAAAGCCGCCCAAATATTCAGCTCTCCATACTTGCCGAAAATCGCTTAGGGTGGGAGTGCAAATGTATTTAACCTTGCTGAAAATAGCCAGCTTTGCACGCGGCAATTCCTGATCAACGCGCGCAATGAATTGCATGAATAGTTCGTTGGTTGCTTTCCCGTAGCCAGCCATTCCAGTCTGAGCATACAGGGTATTTGCTACGCCAAGTTTGTTTTGGCTGACCGCCATCGGCACGGCCATACCACCTCCAGTCGCCTCCGCATAAGGCGGGTTAATCAGCACCAATATCGGCTTTGCACCCTTTTTGCCTTCCTTCGCGTCTTCAATTGCCTGCCGCAAACCGTCGGGCAGCTTGTTTGACAGGCTGTAATCAATCTCGCCAAAATCGGTCACATCATCGTTGAGATAATCATATTGAAAAATCTCGGCCCCGGCGAAGGCGGGGTTGGAGCGCATGATGGTAACATCTTCGAAATCGAGCGTACTCATATAGACATTGCGCAGATTGCTATGCTTCGCCTCCAGATTGCCGACGCCCGCGCACATATCCCACACGATATATTTCTTCTGCCAGTTCTCCCCCAGCGTGGCGGTGAGCTGATCATACGCTTTGTCGACGATATGCAGCGGTGTGTAATATGCCCCCTTGAACTTTTGATCATCAATCGGCAGCAGGCTGTCGCGCCGTTCAAGCAGATAGTGTCGGTGCTTTTGTTCGGGCGGACGATGGTAGATTTTCCAAAAATTATAATAGCCGCGGTCACTGGCGGGCTCATAGGTCTCACCATGCAGCAGGAAGGTTGGCCCTTCTGCGGTCATTAGCAATCGCGCGGGCAGATTGGCCATCGCGGCTTCCTTGCCATTGTGCATGATGTCGGCAAAGAACAACACGGCGAAATCGCCTTCGTTAGTCACCCCCAGTTCCACGCCAACCATAGCGACCCATTTGTCGAACACCTGCCGCAAATTATCGGGCGTGATCGGAGTGCGGATGATACGCCCTTCGGCAATAGCGGATGTGACGGCGTCGATGAATTCGTGTTCGTGGCTGTCGATCTCGTAAACTACATAATGCGTTTCAATAGCCGGGGCGATCTTCGTGGCCAGCGCCATGTCGGCCTTTGAGCCCGATTTGGGCCACTCAATACTCTTGTCTTCAAGAATCGGCAGGGCATGTTCGGTCGGGATCAGCGCCGCCTTTTCTCTATCAATCACGCACAGAAAACCGGGAATTGGCTCTCCGCGCTTTTTTGCGGCACGAACATATACAAGCAACTGCGCGAACATGAGAAGCGGAGGAGTGGACGCCTCCTTGGCCTCGAACCAAATTTCTTCTGTTTGGATGTCGACCAAACCCTTGAAATAGGATTTCAGGCCGAGCGCCTCTATGTAGGCGTCTTTTACATCTTCCTCGGTTTTAGCTCGCGCTAGGGCTTCCAAAAGGTTCATACGCGACCTCCGTCACTTCTGAACGGAAAATCCACGCTATTGGTGTAGATCAGATCGGAAAAGACCTTTTCATGGCGTTTGCGCTTTTCAATAGAATAGTTCGTGAGCACGCCGCCGTAGCTATATTCGGTAGCCTGTCCGTTGTCATACTTTACACAGACTTGATCCAGATAGTCGCTGACGGTCAATGGCTTTCTCCCCTTGCTGATCTGTTTGCCCTGCCCGCCTTGGCGACGCAATCGCTTTTGTTTGGCCATGACCGAAAAAGGTAATCCAACCCCCTTTCCTACAACCCCCAGTCTTTGATACACCGGCCTGAATCCCCACCACCCCATAAAAACTAACAGGTGCACAGCACTGTAAAGATTGCCATAACCGTCCCTCACGTTGGGGAACGGGGGCAATATGTGTGGGCGCAAATATGCGAGTGAGGAACTCACTTGGGCGGAATATCGCGAAATACTGAATATCATTCCGGACCAGCCGTCCAACCTTGCGCCCAATTATAATATCGCGCCAACCCATCAGGTGCTGGCCTTTCGCAAAAATGCAGAGGAAGTCAGATTGTCTCCGCTCCACTGGGGACTGGTGCCGCACTGGGCCAAGGATGCGAAAAAGGCGGGCAGCATGATCAACGCGCGATCCGAGACGCTGGAGGAAAAACCCAGCTTTCGACCGCTGCTAAAATCCCGCCGCTGTGCCGTTCTGGTTTCCGGCTTTTATGAGTGGCAGCGCGGGCTTGGTTCCACTGGCAAGGATAAACAGGCGCATAAGGTGGAACGGGGCGACGGGCGGCCCATGCTGCTTGCCGGGCTGTGGACGCGTAATGATGCGCTGAACCTCGAAAGCTATACAATTGTCACCACGGCGGCCACGCCCGATTTTGCCGCGCTGCATCACCGGCTGCCCGCAATATTGGAACCGGACCAGCTTGACCTGTGGCTGACCGGCGAATGGGATGCCGCGCGCGATCTGCTCACACCCTATGCTGGAGCGCTCAACACAGCGGCTATTTCCAATGCCGTGGGCAATGTCCGTAACAATGGACCGGAGTTGCTGAAACCGATTTGATGCGAGTGAGAAACTCATTTGGACATCATATCTGCCGGTCCAATAGTTAAGGCACTGGCAAGTCAATCGTCATTTCCATCGGCATCATCAGGATCAGCCCTGCGCAGGTTAGCCCAAAAACGGCCCAAGCATATTGCTTAGAGCGGATATCCAATATCGCCCGGGCTACACAATAGATGACAATTGCCAACGGCGCGATCAACCAGAAATAATACATAAGCTAGCTATCCGATCGTTTCTGTTTCGCTACTAAGTAAACAAACGAAACCGATCCCAGCACATTCAGCAGTGCCATCACTGTCTTGGCGGAAAGCCCAAACACGACAATGTCAAATATCAAAAAATTTGCAAGTCCGGCGGCTACGATAATTACGATAATGAAAGCAAATATTCTTTCATTTCTTGTGTTCATTTTGACGCCCTTATGATGCTGCGGAAGCAACCGTAAAGGATGGGTGGGCAAGATCAACTCTCGACCTGTTGACTAGGAATTCTCCTACAAGGCTTTCCTACAACCCCCAGCTTTTGATACACCGGCTCGAATCAAAAGAACAAATCAGGAACAAAAGGGCCGCTACCCCATGGCAAATAATCCGTCTTATGACACGCCTTCTCCCGCCAACCTGCCCGTCCCCAGCGAAGCGGCGGAGCCTCCGGAAACGCCGCGCGAAAAACCCTATCGCGTACGCCATGATGGCTGGACGGCGGAGCGGCAGAATATCTTTATTGAATCGCTGGCCAAGACGCGCTGCGTGCGGGACGCCAGCCGCATGGCGGGAATCAGCTGGAACAGCGCCTATCGCCATCGCAAGCGCAGCACGGCCTTTGCCGAACGCTGGGACCTCGCGCTGCGCCGGTCAGAGACGACCATAGGCGAGGTCACGTGGCAGCGCGCCGTGGAGGGCGTGGAGGAGGATGTCTGGTATCATGGCAAGGTCGTGGGTCAGCGGATCAAATATGCCAATGACCTGCTGCGCCTGCTCTATCAGCATGACACCAACGGCGCCGCCCGCGACGCGCAGGGCCGCTTTGCGCCTGCTGGTGCCGGAATCGATGATGGCGCCGGTGATGGGGTCGATAGGGAAGTTCATGATGGAGCGCATCCCGGGCCGCAATATCCGGACGTGGATGAACCCACGACGGTGGCGGGCCGGACAATCTATCCCAAATGGGTCAGCCTGCCCCCGCCGGACCCGACAGAGCCTGAGGACACTCTGGAGGAAAAGCTCAAGAAAATCGGCGACAATCTTAGACGGCTGGGCAGCCGCAACATCAACCTGCGCACGGGTCAGGGCATGACCGACGAAGTGGTCGAGGCGGTCCAGCGCTTTGTCGCCGGCGGCCGGGTGATGCTGCCCGACAGGTTCAAATGGTTGCCCCCGGAAAAGTTTGAACAGGCAAAGGCAGAGTTTCTTGCCCAATGTCCCGGGGGCGAAGGCCCGGAACGGGGATGACGGGACCCTAGGCGGGGCGCTAGTTGGGAGAAAGCATGTCGTGCAGCTTGGCAAGCGCCGCCTTCTTGATCTGGCACACGCGCGCCGCGCCGATGTCGAGCGTCTGGCCGATCTCCTCCAGGTTCATTTCCTCGATAAAATAAAGCTGCAATATCATCGCGTCGCGTTCCGGCAGGGTGTCAATCGCCGCGGCGAGCTGTGCCTTGCGCTGGTGCCGCTCCACCCGCGCATCGGCGGTTTCCTCCGTGTCGGCAAACCAGATATTCTGGTCGGAATAAACCTCGTCCATCGATTGCAGGTCGACCGACTCGGCATGGTCCATCGCAGCGCGAAAGCTGCCCGG
Organism: Parasphingorhabdus sp.; assembly: GCF_059726685.1. NCBI lineage: Bacteria > Pseudomonadati > Pseudomonadota > Alphaproteobacteria > Sphingomonadales > Sphingorhabdaceae > Parasphingorhabdus > Parasphingorhabdus sp. The sequence goes on along the minus strand of NZ_AP041068.1, from coordinate 998,960 downwards.
CTCCATGCCCATCGCCTTTGCCAGCGCCGCTTCATTGGGCGCCATGCCCAGCTGCTGCGCCAGCTCCGCCTGCACAGTGCGCAGTTTCTTTTGAAACGCCATGGCGGAGCGGCTGACATGGCTGGCCTTGCGCAGCTGGTCAATCATCGCGCCGCGTACGCGCAGCTTGGCATAGTTGGTAAAGCCCAGCCCGCGATCCTCATAGCTCTGCGCCGCCTCGACCAGCGCGACCATGCCGATTTGCAGCAAATCCTCCACCTCGATCATCGTCGACATCCGGTCATGGACATGCCACGCCAGCTTGCGCACCAGCGGCAGATGGCTGGCGATCAGCTGTTCCTGATCGGTCGTCGCCGGACTGGCGCCATAAGTGAGTTTGGCGCTGAGCTCGGCCAGATCGGGGTCATGATAGGTCATGCGGGGTCCTTTGCTGTTTCGGTCGGTTCGCTATCCGGCAGCGTGGCCGGGCGCCCGCCGACAACCGCGACCACCTCGACCGCCTTGTCATCGGGCAGTTCCTCGAATGACAGCACCGGCGTTTCCGGCAGATGGGGCCGCAGCAGGCGAAGCAATGTCCGCCGAGCCACAGGCGAGGTCACAATCGCAAAGCGCCGCGCCTCCGCCATGATCGGGCGGGCAGCTTCCTCGACCGCCGCGATGATTTTCTGCGCCAGTCCCGGCTCCACCGGATGGGAGGCACCAGCGCCTGCCTCAATCGCCTCGGCAAGCAATGTCTCCAGATCTCCGCCCAGCGTGATCACCGGCAGCGGCATGTTGACCGGCACCAGCGCCTGGATGATCAGCGGTCCGATCCGTCGCCGCACGCCATCGACAATAGCGTCAAGCGACGGCCTCTCGCGCTCCATATCATTGGCAGCATCATCCGCCGCAGCCTGCACCATTGCTTCTGCAAGCCGGCGAAAGTCCTTCAGCGGCACGCCCTCGCCGAGCAGTGCGCGGCAGATCGCGGTCACTTGGTAGAGGCTCAGCGGTTTCGGGGTCAGCCCCTCGACCAGCTGCGGCGCGCGTTCCTTGAGATTGTCGAGCAAGCCCTGCGCCTCATCCATGCCGAACAGTTCGGCAGCGCCCAGCCCGACAAGATGGTTGAAATGGGTCGCGATGACGGTGGACGCATCGACCACCGTATAGCCCGCCACGACCGCTTCACTGCGCTTGTCCGGTGAAATCCACAGCGCGTCGAGCCCGAAGGTCGGATCCTTGCACGCCTTGCCTTCTACCATGCCATCAATGTCGCCGCTGTCGAGCGCCAGCAGATCCTCTGGCCACGCCTCATCCTCGCCCAGCGTCACGCCGCTGATCTGAATACGATAGGCATTGGGGGCGAGCGCCATATTGTCCTTCACCCGGACCAGCGGCACCACGAAGCCCAGTTCGCGCGACAATTGCCGCCGGATGCCGGTCAGCCGCTGCATTAGCGGCGCGCCCTTGCGATCATCGACCAGTGGCACCAGCGCATAGCCGATTTCAATATTCAGTACCGCGCCATCAGTAACGTCGCTCCACGCAATATGGTTGGTCTGTTCCGGTGTCTGCACTGTTGGCGGAGCAGCTGCGGCCTGATCGCGTCGCAGCATCCGCCATGCAAGAAACCCGGCCATCGCGGCAATGGGCAGGATGATGAAATGCGGCATGCCCGGCAGCAGTCCGATAATGGCGAGGATCGCAGCGACCGGTATCCACGCCCTGGGGTTACCAAACTGGCTGCCAATCTGCCCCGACAGGTCCATCGGTGAGGCCACACGGGTCACGATCGCCGCCGCCGCAATGGACAATAGCAAAGCCGGTACCTGCGCGACCAAAGCATCACCAACAGCGAGCAAAACATAGGTTTGGGCTGCATCACCCACGGCCATATCGTGACTGACTATGCCCAGGATCATGCCGCCCAATATGTTGATGATCAGGATCAGTACGCCGGCAACAGCATCGCCCTTCACAAATTTGGACGCGCCGTCCATCGACCCGTAAAAGTCGGATTCCGTTGCCACTTCCTGACGCCGCTCCTTGGCTTCCTCGGGCGAGAGCAGGCCGGCATTGAGATCCGCGTCAATCGCCATCTGCTTGCCCGGCATTGCATCAAGCGTGAACCGCGCCGTGACCTCGGATACGCGCCCGGCACCCTTGGTAATCACCACCAGATTGATGATCATCAGGATCGCAAAGACAAATATCCCTACCACATAATCACCGCCGATCAGGAAGTTGCCGAACGCCTCGATCACCTGTCCCGCCGCATGCGGCCCGGCATGACCCTCGACCAGCACCACACGGGTAGACGCCACGTTAAGCGCCAACCGCAACAGGGTCGCAAACAGCAGCACGGTGGGAAAGCTGGAAAAGTCGAGAGGCTTGGCGGCGTTCAGCGCGACCATAAGAACCGCCAACGCAATCGTGATATTCGCAATGAAGCCGATGTCCAGCACCGTCACCGGAACCGGAAGCACCATGAAGATGACCAGCAAAAGGGTCGCGATGGGCAATATGCCTGCCCGCGCTGTATCACCCAGACGCGCCTGATGAGACGAGAGAAAGGCTAGCATTCGGGCCGTGCACCAAGATGTCGGAAAATGTGGCTTTGCGTCATGACAGGTCCCAAAATTATTTGGGATCAGATGAGCAAAGCCCGTGCCAGTCGTTCAAAGTAGTTTGGAATTTCCTATAATTTTACATTATATTCAACAGCTTATAGAGGTCTGTCGTAGGTGGGTGCGATACCCGCACCCAATGCATGTGACAAATTAATGGCGCGCTGCTGGTTCAAATTCGTCAATTTATTGACTCGGAACCGGGCCGCCTCGATCAGTTTGGACAGGGACAGCACACGGTTTTTGAGGGCGTCGCTCTGACGCCAGGCACCGGTTTGATCGACCGCCGCCACCAAAGGCCTTATGGCTGCTGCCGCCGCGATAATCTGGTCCGGGTCCTGTCCATCGAGTGCTTCCACCAATGCTTCAAAGCCTTGCTCAAGATTGCTCAGCAAGTCCCCCGTCATGAAAAGTCGCCGCCGGATCGGTCGAAGTCGATCATATTTTCCGCGATTTTCATCGGATCAACCGGGTATTGACCATCGGCTATGGCCTGACGAATGACCTGAATGCGCGCACTGTCAACGGGCATGCCCTGCTGTACCATATGATCTATGGCGCTGGCCAAGCCGCCGCTCTCTGTAGAGCTTCTAACCTTGTCGGTGCCGGCGCTTTGCATGGCGCCCGACCTGTCCGCTGGCCGGACCGGATCGCTTTGTCCCGGACCGATTGCTCGGCCGTAAAACGCACTCATCTTGTCTATCATGACGTCTCCTTAAGCATGCCCGCCTGTTAAAACGGGTTCCCGGACAGCGGGTTTAGGAAAAATCAGAAAACCGGCAGGGCAACGCGCCCCTGACCGACTATCTCGGCCAGTATCGGGCGGGATTTTCGGGTCGCACGAACCGGAATGATCTCGCCAAGACGGCCGCCACGATCCGCCTGCATCTGCCGAGAGACCAGAAAGCCGCTTTTTCGCGCGACCAGCAAAACGGGTTGACCGCGCTTGACCATCATCTGTGATTGGCGCACGCGATGACCACCATGACTTTGCTGGATCAGTGGCACAGAAATACGCCAGTTCAGCGATGTGCATTTTATGATTGCGAGGCCTTCGCTCCGTTTTTCCATCTGCAATGCTTCGGGGCATTTCCTCATTTTCAACCGCCGATCAATCACGCCGCGCGCGCCGCCCACTGCACCTTGCTCATTGCCTAGGAACACCGCCAGTTGCTTGTCCAGTCCGGGAAGGCTTTCGTGGGTTTGCGCCTGTGCCGGAGAACTAAGCAACCAGCATGATACCGCCACAACTCCACCTATCTTAAACAATATCTGCATATTCACTCCTCCAAACCATTCGTAATTTGAGAAGCAAGGGCCGTGCCATTGGCCGGAGCAATAACGGAGGATGATGTCCTGATCGTAGCTATTAGATGCTGTGGCTCATCATCTATCACTTGGCTTTGCCCACCGATCACTATGGCTGATTCATCGACGCCCGATGCCTTTAACCCGCGTGCGAAAGCTGCCATCCGCGCGGCCGATAATTCCCATTGATCGAGCCGGGCAGAAGCGTCGGAACGTCCCGTCATCGATACGTTGATTTGGCGTGCGCCGGTACCTGCTGCCCCCGCAACCTCGCTGGCTTTTTCCCTGCCGATGCTAGTAAGCATGGCCTCGCGGGGTTCAAAGAGCACAGAAGCCGGCCACGCAAACTCTATCGCTGGCAAAATCACGTCAGCATCCACCCGATCCGCCGGCGGCGCTGGCCGAACAAAAGACAGGACCACAAACCCCAGCATCAACAAGGTAAGATCAGCAAAGGCCAGCGACCAGCGATTGGCCGGTATCAGGCGCATATCGGCCTCTGACCAAGCGCATGGCGACCACGGGTCTGGCTTTTTTGGACCAGAGCAATCAGCCTGTCCGTCAATATCCTCTGCCACTTCAGCTCTTCCGTGGACAGGCGCAGGAAACGTTGCGCTATCGGTGCTGCAATCAGGTTGGACAAGACGAGACCATAGAAAGTGGTGAGCAGCGCCAGCGCCATGGCCGATCCCAGATTGGCCGGATCGTTCAAATCCTGAAACATCCGCACCAGCCCGATGATCGTCCCGACCATCCCGATGGCCGGAGCGACATCGGCCACTGCCATCCAGAAACGGATCACGCTGTTATGCCGTGCCTCCCGGTCATTCAGGTCGGCTCCTGCCCACCGGGAGAATTCGCGTACATCCTCATGTCTGGCAAGACAAGCCGCGGCGCGTGCAACGAAAGCGCTTTTGGCATCGACCTGGTCAACACATTGCAAGCCCTTGCCATCCATCACCGCCTCGACCTGATGCAGGGATTGGCGCGCCATTTGGGCATCGCGAACCGGGTCGGCGCGCAGCAGGACATGCCATGCGGTAAAACTGCGGATCAAACCGCCGCTGCCCTCCTGAAGGCCAACAACGGCAATCGCGCCCAGCCAGACGATCGCGAGCACCAACGGATCGCACAGTTCAACTATTGCTTGCAACTAGGCCTCCCATCACTGGCGAGCCAGTTGTGACAAATAATTGTCGCGCAACGCCAAAAAATTGGCGCAGTTTTTTGACGCTTTGCTGTGTTCGTTTCAGGAAAATGTCGGAATTGCGGGACATTTGGACTTTGGCACACCCTTTGCGGAGTAGAGGGAGAAGAAAAGGAAATTGGCTCTCTGCCCATCAAAACGGATGACGCGGAGGCATGTTTACCCTTGCGAGAAAGGAGCATTGGTTCCGGCTATGGACAGGATTTTCGGTATCTATGGAGATGCATTGACCCTGCGTGCGCAGCGGCTGAACATGCTGGCTTCGAATATCGCCAACGCCGCCACGCCCAACTACAAGGCGCGCGATCTCGACTTCGGCAAAGCCATGGCTTCCATTATCGACGGCGAGACGTGGAGCGACAGCGCGGATCAGCATATCGGCTATCGCATCCCGCTCCAGCCTTCCATGGATGGCAACACTGTGGAGCTTTCTACCGAACAGACGCTCTTCGCCGAAAATGCGGTCCAGTATCGCACGACATTGTCTTTTCTTGACGGACGCATCGGCACCTTGCGCCGTGCGATGAAGGGGGAGTGATGGCAGAAGCGATGAACATATTTGACGTTGCCGGGCGCGCCATGGCGGCGCAGCTCACGCGGCTGAACACCACCGCCTCGAACATGGCCAATGCCCGGTCGGTGGCAAGCAGCGAAGCGGAGGCATTTCGTGCTCTCAAGCCCGTCTTTCGTACCCATGTGGATAGCCCGGACATGGCCACGGTCGATGTCGAGCGCATCGTGCAATCCGATACCCAGCCAAAAAAGCGTCATGATCCCGCCCATCCGATGGCCGATGCCGATGGCTATGTCTGGGAAGCGGGCGTCGATGAAGCAACCGAGATGGTCGAGATGATCGAAACCGCCCGGCAGTATCAAAATAACGTGCAGGTCCTTCAGACCGCCAAATCACTCATATTGGAAACCGTAAGGATGGGGAAATAATGACTATTATCAACAGTCTATCACCGGCTACCGCCGGCACCACCGCAGCCGGCCTGTCCGGCGACAATCTCGATCAGGCCGCGTTTCTGCGCCTGATGACAGCGCAGCTCAAAATGCAGGACCCGTTCGAACCGCTGGATAGCAACGCAATGGTGGGCCAGATGGCGCAATTTTCAACCGTTGCGGGAATTGAGGAAATGAACGCATCGCTGCGGCAGCTCAATGATGCGAACCGGATCGGCGATGCATCAAGCTGGCTCGGGCGCAATGTCCTGCTGCCCGGCAACATGGCGGTGCCGAATGAGACCGGTCAATATGCCGGGGAGTTCATGCTCAACGCGCCTGCATCTGATCTGTCGATCGATTTTCTCAACAATAGCGGCCAGATTGTCCAGGCGATCGAGCTGGGCGAACAGGAGGCCGGAACAATCGCCTTTGAATGGGACGCGCTGGACGGCGATGGCCATCCGCTTGATCTCGGCGCGCTCAAGATACGGGTCAATGGCGGTGCGATATCCGGACTGTCATCCTGGACCACCGTCGATGCGGTGCAGTCGCCAACCGATGGCGGCAATGCCCGTCTTGTAACCCCGCGTGGAGACTTTTGGCTCTCCGACGCTGTCCGTCTCAGCTAAAATATCATTCCTTTCTACGGAGAAATTTCATGTCTTTCTACACTTCCCTGTCGGGCCTAAAAGGTGCGCAAACCGACCTTTCGACCATCTCGAACAATGTCGCCAATGCCGGCTCCGTTGGCTTCAAACGCAGCCGCGCGATATTTGGCGACCTGTTCGCCGCTGCACCGACCCAGTCGACCAAGACTGTCGCTGGCCAGGGCGTCCGGCTGAACGGTATCACCCAGCAATTTGCGCAAGGCACGCTGGAATCCACCGGCAAGACACTTGATCTTGCGATTGCGGGCGAAGGCTTTTTCGCAGTGCGCGGACAGCCTCCGGCGGAGGAACTCAGCTTTACCCGTAACGGCGCGTTCGGCATTAATTCCGACCGCGAAGTCGTCGATACGCTAGGCAGTATTGTGCAGCTGCTGCCGGTGGATGTGAACGGTGTGGTGACCTCGACAGCGATTGGCGACATGACAGGCTTTGTCCTGCCCGAATTTGATCCAGCGGATCCCGCGGCCGTACTCGCCAATATTTCCATCGACACGGCCGGACTGGTCACCGCGACCTATGCCAATGGCAATACCGAAAATCTGGGGTCAATCGCCATGTCCTCCTTCACCAATGTCGAAGGACTGCGCCCGATTGGCGATGCGCACTGGCAGGCGACAGGAGAGAGCGGTGATCCGCAAATCAATGCCGCTGGAGCTGGCCCGATGGGTGAGTTGCGGTCCGGTATGCTGGAGCGCGCCAATGTTGATCTGACCGAAGAGCTGGTCTCCCTGATCGGTGCCCAGCGGAATTTTCAGGCCAATGCCCAGGCAATCGAAACCGCCAATACGCTGACCCAGACGATCATCAACCTGCAGGTCTGACAAAGCCCGAAGGAGGCCTGAAAAATGGATAAGATGATCCATAGCAGCCTGTCCGCGATGCAGGGTATAATGGCCCGGCAGACGGCGATTGCGAACAACATGGCCAATGCCAGCACAACCGGTTTTCGTGCCGAGATTGTGAGCGCCAAGGCAAAGCACCTCAGCAGCGCCGAGCTGGACAGCCGGGCCATGGCCCATGAACGCGTGCTGGCCGCTGACATGACCTCCGGATCAGTAACGGTAACTGGCCGCGCCTTGGATATTGCGCTGGACGGCGACGCCATGCTGTCGGTTCAGGGGCCTGATGGCGAATCTGCCTATACACGGCGCGGTGATCTGCAACTGAGTGAAACTGGCCTGGTCACAACCGGCGCTGGTGATCCCGTATTGGGTGAAGGCGGTCCGCTGATCATCCCACCCGCCGACCGGATCAACATTGCCAAAGACGGTGGTGTCTGGATCCGGCCACAAGGCGATGTCGATGGCGAGATGCAGCAGATTGACCGGCTGGCGTTGGTGTCCTTCACCGGCAGCGATATTGTCAAAGGCCAGGATAATCTGTTCCGCGTCCGGGATGGCGGCGCTTTGCCGGCCGATGCCGACGCGAGGTTGACCTCCGGATCGCTCGAAGGATCGAACGTCAACATGACGGCCGCGCTTGTCGACATGATCGAAGCCAGCCGCGCCTGGGAAACTCAGGTCAAATTGCTGTCCACCGCCAAGGATATCGACAGCAGCGGCGCCAGCCTGATGCAATTGCCGAACAATTAGAAAGGAATAGCCCATGAGTAACGGAGCCCTGCAAGTCGCCCGTACCGGACTGGATGCGCAAAACACCAAGATGCGCGTGATCGCGAACAACCTTGCCAATGTGAACACCAATGGCTTCAAGCGGCAGCGTGCCAGTTTTGAAACGCTGGCCTATCAGCACAACATCACCCCAGGGGCACCAGCAGATGCGCAGAACCAATATGCTGTCGGATTATCCCTGGGCACCGGCGTCGCGCTGCAAGGGACGGCACGCATTGAAACTCAGGGCGCATTGCAAACAACCGGCAACGCGCTGGATATCGCCATTGAAGGTCCCGGTTATTTTCAGGTAGAAATGCCCGATGGACAGATTGGCTATACCAGAGCCGGCAATTTCAGCCGCACCTCGGAAGGCGCGATTGTAACCGCAGGCGGCCTGCCGCTCATCCCCGAAATCCAGATTCCCGAAGGTACAACCGGCATCACGGTTGGCAGTGACGGCACCATTTCCGCAGCCTTGGCGGGCGAGACAGAAATCACGATATTGGGACAGATAGAAACCGCATCTTTCGTCAACCCGGCTGGCCTCACACCGCTGGGTGACAATCTGCTCATCGAAAGCGAAGCCAGCGGTGATCCCCAAGTTGGCGGGGCTGGCGAGGAAGGGCGCGGCACCTTGCGAGCCGGTGCGCTGGAACAGTCCAATGTCAATATTGTCGAGGAACTGGTCGACATGATCGAGACTCAGCGCGCTTATGAGGTCAATAGCAAGATGATCTCTGCCACCGACGAAATGCTGCAATTTGTGAACCAGCAGCTGTGACCGGTTCCGCGATGAGAACCGTTTCCATCATTCTGGCGACCTGCGCCTTGTCGGCCTGTTTTGGCGGCATCAACGGCGGCCCGCAGTCTGGATTTGAACCGACCATGCCGCCGATCAACATGGCAAAGACACAAAGCAATGGCGCGATATTTCAGGCCGCCAATGGCTATGCTGCCCTGACCAGCGGGACACGCGCGGCAATGGTTGGTGATGTCCTGACGATAGAGCTGGTCGAGCGGACCATTGCGCGCAAGACCAACAGCGCGTCCACCAGCAAGAGTAGCGATTTCGGCCTGACACCGCCGGCCACCGGGCCACTAGCCCTTTTTGACCCCAGCGACATAAATATTGGCGGCGATCAGTCGTTCTCTGGTTCAGGACGGGCAGCGCAGACCAACAGCCTGCTCGGTGAAATCAGTGTCACGATTGCGCAGGTCTATCCCAATGGCACGATGAGAGTGAAGGGCGAAAAAGTGATCAACCTGAACCGCGGTGAGGAATATATCCAGATGACCGGCATCGTGCGTACAGCCGATATCAGCACGGATAACCGGGTGCTGTCATCACGGGTGGCGGATGCGCAGATCAGCTATGCCGGATCAGGGGAAATTGCCCGCGCCAGCAAGCAGGGATGGTTGCAGAAATTCTTCTCGACCATATCACCTTTCTGACTGGATGATGGCGATGAAACTCACCCTGTTTTCCTATTTCTCCAAACTGCTCACCGGCATCGCTTTGGGTGCTGCCCTGCTGTGGACGGCTCCGGCCAGCGCCACACGGATCAAGGATATTGGCAGCTTTCAGGGCCTGCGCACCAACCAGCTGACTGGCTATGGCCTGGTGGTTGGTTTGGCAGGAACGGGCGATGATAATCTGGAATATGCCACGCAGGGGGTGAAAGGCACGGTTTCCCGTTTTGGCCTGACACTGCCGCCGGGCGTCAATCCGTCGCTCAAAAACGCCGCCGCCGTGATCGTTACTGCAGAGCTGCCGCCCTTTGCCAAACCGGGCCAGAGACTGGACATCACCGTGTCCGCGCTGGGCAAGGCCAAATCCTTGCGCGGCGGAACATTGGTGATGATGCCCCTGCGCGGAGCCGATGGTCAGATTTACGCGATGGCACAGGGCAATCTGGCGGTTGGCGGTCTGGGCATCGAGGCCGCCGATGGCTCACGCACGCTGGTCAATATTCCCAGCGCTGGCCGCATACCCGGCGGCGCAACCGTAGAGCGCAGCGTCGGAACCGGCTTTGCCGACACACCGTATCTGACGTTCAATCTGGCAGAGCCGGATCTGACCACCGCCCTGCGCGTGGCCGATGCCATTAACGGCAAAGTGGGATCCGGAATGGCCGAGGCGATTGATGCCGTCTCCATCCAGATTCGCACCGATCGAGGCGCTGCCAGCCGTATCGTGCAAATGGGCCTGATCGAAAATATCGCGGTCACGCCCGCCAAGGCCGCAGCCCGGGTCATCGTCAACGCGCGCACCGGTACGGTGGTGATTAACGACATGGTCCGCATCACACCAGCAGCGGTCAGCCACGGCAAGCTCACCGTGAAAATTCAGGAAGACCCGCTGGTCGTGCAGCCGGCCCCGTTTAGCCGCGGCGAGACCGCAGTAGAACCCAGTAGCGCAATCAGCGTGGAAGAAAAAGATGCGCCGATGTTCGCCTTTGATCGCGGCGCATCGCTGGCCGAGATTGTCGAAACAATCAACGCGGTCGGTGCCACCCCGGGCGATCTCGTCGCGATATTGGAGGCACTGAAACAGGCCGGGGCGATGAAAGCGGAGTTATTGATTCAATGATACCGGCCCTTTCCCTCTCGCAAAATAGCGAGCCGCCCGCTGCGGCCGATAGCCAACAGCTTCAACAGGCCGCACAGGCTTTCGAGGCGATCTTCCTGCGCGACATGATCGGAGCAATGCGAAAGTCCAGTCCGGGTGACGACGTCATGGGCAATGGCGGCAGCACAGAATTTCGCGACATGATGGATGACCGTCTCGCCGACGAGATGGTTCAAAACAACGGCTTGGGCATCGCCGATCTTTTGGTTGCGCAATGGAAAGGCAAATTATGACGGATATTTTCTCCATCGGCCTGTCGGGCATAAGGGCCTACCAGCAAGCCCTGTCGACCGTTTCATCGAACATAGGTAATGCTGAAAACCCCAATTATGTGCGCCGGGACCTGCGGCTCAGCGAGCTCAGCACGACCAGCGCGATCAACCCCTATTTCATCCACCAGATCAATTTTGCCGGGGTGGATATTGACGGCGTGGCGCGGTCATCAGACCCGTTTCTGGAAGCCAATGTCCGGTTGACCGGCGCATCCCTCTATGGCGCAGAAACACGGGCGCGCTGGATGGAAAATACCGAAACCGCGCTGGCCGATACCGAACATGGCGTTGGCGCCAGATTGGCCAAACTGTTTGCCATGGGTGAGGAGCTGGCCGGCTCCCCGTTCAGCAACATCCTGCGCAACCAGTTTATCAACGACATCGATGCCGCCGTCTCGGCCATCAACCGCACCGCCAATGATCTCGCCAATGTTTCCGATCAATTGATCAGTTCGGCCGAACAGGAGGTCGCCGCCTTTAACGCCGCTCTGGACAATCTGGCGACAACCAATCTCGCCCTGCGTGTCGCCGCTGATGGCACCCCTAAACAGGCCGCACTCCTCGACCAGCGGGACACGGCGCTGGCGGTGTTAAGCGAGCGGATGGATGTGACGACCAGCTTTGGGGACAAGGGTATCGCCAATATTACTTATGACGGCCAGTCGCTGGTCGACATCGGTGAGGTCAACTCTCTTTCAGTCCTGGCCGGGGCGGATGACAGTATCGGGCTTGTCGCCAATGCTGTGAACCTGACCGCTCCGTCGCGCGGGTCGCTGGCCGCAATGATATCCAGCGCCGCGACGACCATAGAAAGGCGCACCGAACTCGATGACCTCGCCGTGCAGTTTGCTGCCGACCTGAATGGCTGGCAGGCAGCAGGTGAAACCGATGGCGGCGGGGCTGGGCCGCCGTTTCTTAGCGCAGCTGGTGGTGCCGCTGCGCTCACTATGTTGACCCAGGATCCGTCCGATCTCGCCCTTGCCGCACCGGGTGGCCCGGCCAATGGCAATATCGCGAATTTACCGACCCTTAGAGGTCCCGCCGGGGTTGAGCAGGTCTGGACCAATATCATCGGCGCACAGGCGATAACCACGGCCGCTGCACAAAGCGAAAATGCGGCGGCAGCGACACAGCATCAGGCCGCCCGCGACGCGCGCGACCGCCTCTCCTCGGTTGATCTCGACCGAGAAGCGGCCGACCTGCTGCGCTTTCAGGAAGCCTATAACGCGTCTGCCCGTGTCATTCAGGTTGCCCGCGAAACCATGCAGAGCATCCTCGCGATATTCTGAAAATCTGGAGCTATTTCCCATGCAATCCGTCAACCGCACCCGCCCATCCAGTGATATAGTCCTGCAGCAAGAGCTGGCGCAGAATATCGCGGAGCGCCAGCAGCAAATTGCGACGACGCGCCGCATCGACAGGGCATCGGATGACCCTGCATCCTGGTCGGAAATCTCCAGCATCGCCAAGGTGCAGGCCAATATGGATGCGTGGCTGCGCAATATTGATCGCGGCCTGTCCATCGCGGCACAGGCCGACGGCGCGATGAGTGAGATTAACAGCCAACTGGCCAGGGCCACCGAACTGCTGGTGCAGGCAAGTAACGAGACGATTTCGCCAGTGGACCGGGAAACCATTGCGGAAGAAGTCGAAGGCATTGGCCGGACAATTGCGGACATGCTGGATCAGGAGGATGGATTCGGACGGCCGTTATTTGTTGTTGGCCCGCCGCTGGAGATCCCGATTGACGACGACATGGTTGCGATTGCCGCACCGTCACGGGACGGCTTCAATGCGCTCGATCCGCTGATCGCCAATATCGCAAATACCATCCGTATCGGTAATGCCGATCAACGCAGCGCCCTGCTCGATCCCCTGCGCCTGCAAAGCGATATTGCGGCGAACATCCTGGGTAACCACGGCATAGAAAATGACCGACTGTTGCAGGGCGCAGCGCGGCTGGAAGATCGCAGGATTGATGTCAGCGAATATCGCGCGTCTCTGGAGGAAACCGACATCACACTGGCTATCTCCGAGGTCCAGAAACTGCTGATCAGCCTGGAGGCAGCACAGGCGGCCTATGCGCGGATCGAGCAATCGTCGCTATTTGACCAAATCCGCTAAAAATCGATTTTCTCCATCCGTTTTACGAACAGAAGCGGGCGGCTGCAAGGGCGCAGAATTCCGGCCATAATCTATGACAGGAAGCATTTATGTTCGCAGCCATCGGTATCGTCATTCTCATGGTCATGGTGTTTGGCGTTTTCACTCTTTCGGGCGGTGACATGGGCGCGGTTCTGCGCGCGCTGCCGATTGAAATGGGCATTATCGGCGGGGCGGCCATTGGCGGGCTGGTCATCGGCCATAATATCGCGGGTCTGAAAGCCCTGGCTGGTGGCGTGGCAAAAGTCTTTAAAGGCCCGCGCTATGGCAAGGCAGATTTCCTCGACTGCATCTTTCTGGTTTCCAAATTGATGAAGATAATGCGGGCCGACGGGCCGCTGGCACTGGAGCCGCATATCGAGGATCCGCATGCATCGCTGATCTTCGCCGAATATCCCAATCTGCTGCCCGACGATAAGCTGATGGCGCTGATCTGTGATACGCTGCGGCTGGTGGTGGTTTCGTCGGGCACGCTTGATCCCTATGCGGTCGAGGAAGTCATGGATAACAGCTTGAAGACGCGTCATGACGAGGCGATTGCCCCCGCCAATGATCTGCAGAATCTGGCTGACGCTCTGCCCGCACTTGGCATCGTCGCGGCGGTCCTCGGTGTTGTCAAAACCATGGGCGCCATCGACCAACCGCCAGAGATACTGGGCGCGATGATCGGCTCTGCGCTGGTCGGCACCTTTTTAGGCGTGCTGCTCGCATACGGTCTTGTCGGCCCCATGGCCACGCGCGCCCGGCAAGTCATCGAGGCGGATGGCGCGATCTATCATATCGTCAAACAGATTGTCGTTGCCTCGCTCTATGGCCACCCGCAGCCGCTGGTTATCGAAGCCGCGCGGTCCGGCCTGATACAGGTCAACCAGCCGGCCTTTGCCGATGTGTTTGATGGCATGCGCGGATCCTGAGATATGGCGCGCGGCAAAAATGAAACGGAACCAAGGTCGATAATCGTCAAAAAGATTGTCGCCGGCCCGGCCGCCCATCACGGCGGTGCCTGGAAAGTCGCCTATGCCGATTTTGTCACCGCGATGATGGCATTTTTCCTGTTGCTATGGCTGCTCAGTTCCACCGATGAACAGGAACGCAAGGCGCTGGCCGAATATTTCACGCCAACGCTGGTTGAAATGCGAGAGAATAATGCAGGGGCAGACAGCTTCTTCGGCGGCGATTCCATCCTTTCCGAGGACGACTACCGCAGCCGCGCCGCCCAGGTCGGGGAACGATCGCTCGCCATTCCGAAAGACAGCACCGCTGCCAACGCAGTGCACAACCAGAAAGACCGTGAGGAATTTGCCGCGGTCAGGCAGCGGATCACGGAGCGGCTTGAACGTAGCGAAGAGTTGAAAAGGTTCGACAACAACATTCGCTTTACCGAAACACGGGAAGGCCTGCGGATCGAGCTGATCGACGAGGCCGACTTTTCGATGTTTGCACTCGCCACCGACACACTGCGAGCGCCTGCGCGCAAATTGCTGGCCGAGGTCGCGGCCGCAATCAAACCGGCACCCAACCCGCTCATGGTGCGGGGGCATACCGATGCCCTGCCCTTTTCATCCGGGCGCACAATGAACAACTGGATGCTGTCCACCGCGCGGGCCGAGGCGACACGCCAAACCTTGCAACAAAATGGCATAGGCCCTGATGCGTTTTTCAAAATTGAGGGCGTCGCGGACCGCGAACCTTATACACCGCATGATATATATGATCCCCGCAACCGCAGGATATCGATCACCCTTGGGTGGCAGAAGGTCGCTAATCCAGACTGAGGATGAGTGATGCCCGAAGGCCGCCTTCGGCCCGGTTTTGCAAGAGTACATCACCGCCATGATCACGCATGATTGCGCGGGCGAGTGTCAGGCCAAGACCCGAACCGCCGGTCGCCCGGTTACGGGAAATCTCGGCACGGGCAAAGGGTTCGAACATGGCCTCAATCTGATCTTCCGCGATGCCCGGGCCATTATCATCCACATGAATCACCAGCCTGTCCCCGTCTTTGTCCACAGAGACGGCGGCTTCTTTGCCATATTTCACGGCATTGCTGATCAGGTTCCTTAGTGCCCGGCGGATCAGGGTCGCCCGGATATTGGCGATTGTCCGGCCACTGCGCGTGAAGGAAACCGCCGCGCCCATGTCGGTAAACTCATCCGCAACTGTCTCGATCAGCGCACTGATATCGGTTGGCTCTGCCGCTTCTTTTGACCGCCCGAGCCGTGCCAGTGACAATATGTCATCCAGCGTCCGGTCCATATCATCAATCCCGGCAATCATCCGGTCGCGTTCGTCTTCGTCCTCCACGCTTTCTACCCGTACGCGCAGCGCCGCCAGGGGGGTGCGCAAATCATGGCCGATCGCGCCCAGCATGACATTTTTCTCATTGAGCATCGCGCCGACACGGTCATTCATTCCATTAAACGCGGCGATAAGTTGCTTGGTATCGGGCGGTCCGCTTTCCGCTATCGGATCGCTTGCCCCCGGCCGGAAATTTTCCGCGCCTTTGGTCAGCGCTTTCAGCGGTCGTGATATATATCGTCCCAACCAGATCAGCGGGATCAGCAATATCAGATATATTACTGCGGTCTGAAAGATCAGTGTCCGGGCAAGGCGAGGGTTACGATCCCGAATAACAGCCGCAATATTGAGCCATCTTCCTTCGCCAATCTGTGCAGACATGATTATAAAACCATCAATCTTGTGGGGCATTTTGCGATAGGCGATCGCGCGCAATCTTTGACGTTCGCGGCCCAATCCGATCACGCTGTTTCTCATATTGGCAGGGAGTTTATCAACGCGCGCGGCCTGAACAGACAATGAAGTAATTCCCAGATTGTCGAACGCACGGGCGGCACGTTCTTCGACACTTGGCAATCGGGTTTGCCCGTCTTCAATCGCGCTTTGCGAGGTAGTGCTGGGACGGTTTCGCCGGATGCGCAGGCTGCCATCGCGGCGATATCGCCGCTCGCGAAAGCCGCGTTCATTAATTCTTTCCGCTTCCCAGGCGATCCGCGCCACGGCTGAAGCAGACGCCTCCACCATTTTCTGGTTTTGCGCACCCTGATATAATAAAGCGACGTTAATCCCCTGCGCGATCAGCAAGGTGAACGCCACAAGCGCCAAAAGCTGGCCGATCAAGCTGTTGGGCAGAAATCGCTTCATAATGTCCGAACGTCCCCGGCCAGAACATAGCCGCCGCCCCAGACGGTTTTGACAATTTCCGGGTTTTTAGGATCCGCCTCTATTTTGCGGCGCAATCGGCTTATCTGATTGTCAACGGCCCGGTCAAAAGCATGTGCTTCGCGGCCCTGCGTAATATCGAGCAGCTGATCACGGTTGAGCACTTGGCCTGCGCGCGAAAGCAAGGCGAGAAGCATCTGATATTCACCGCTGGACAGCGGCACCGCAACGCCTTCGCTGTCGACCAGGCTGCGCTGATCGGTTTTGAGCGTCCAACCGGAAAACTGGTAAATCGCCCCGCTGCCGGACTTCACCCCATTGCCCCCGTTGGTTCGCCGCAACACAACTTTGATCCGCGCTACCAACTCTCTCGGACTAAAGGGTTTCGTCACATAATCGTCGGCGCCGAGTTCCAGGCCGATAATCCGTTCCAGTTCTTCGCCTTTCGCACTAATGAAAATAACCGGTGTTCCCGTCGTTTCGCGAACATGGCGGCAGAAGCTGAGACCATCTTCTCCCGGCATCATGATATCAAGCAAGACAATGTCAAAGTTAAATGCGTTCATTACCGAACGCGCTTGACTGGCATCACCGGCCTGCTGAACACGAAAACCCTGTTTTACCAGATATTCGGCCAACGGTTCACGCAACGTGGCCTCATCATCGACCAATAGGATATGCGTTTGTCCCGACATCTGGCTCACCTAACACAGGTTTATAAAAAAGGAACGGATCACCGGCGCTGTTACGGGAGGGTATGCCGGTGACCCGTTCACATAAAAGAGTGGTTCAGGGATTAACCGCCTCTTTTATTCCTTGCGCCGCGGCGCGCTTCACTGGCCGCTTGCCGTTCTTCAGCGGTCACTATGCCGTCACCATTGGCATCTGCTTTGTCAAAGCGTGCCATCGCTGCTGCCTGAAACTCGGCTTTACTGATCATCTGATCGCCATTGGTGTCGGCGCGCTTCATCATGCCGCCGCGCTTGCCTTTGCCGCCACGTTTGCCCCAGCCTTTGCCGCCACGCTTGCCGCGCATATTCTGCATTTCTTCCTGGCTCAATTTACCGTCGCCATCTACATCGGCGCGGGCAAACCGTTCGGCCTTCCGGTTGGCGCGATGCGCTTCCATCTCTGCCTGGGAAACACCGCCGTCGCCATTTGTGTCCATTTCAGCAAAGCGCTGGGCCTTGCGAGCATCACGATCAGCCCGGGAAATCTGGCCGTCCTGATTGACGTCCATTTTTGTCCAGCGTTCTTCCAGAGAAGCCGTCATCTCCGCGCGGGTAATCTGGTTGTCATTATTGGCATCGGCCCGCATCATGCCTTTTCCGCCGCCGCCACCGGGAGCCGCAATGGCGACACCGCCCATGATCAAAAGGGCCGCCGCGCTCGAAATCAAAATTGTCTTTTTCATGTTATTCATCCTTATCTACTCATTCAGGGAGGCGGTCCTTGATGGTCGCCATGAACATGTTTCTAAGGGTGATATGTCCCGTAAATTTGTCAGAACAGGACAAAATTGTCGCAAATTGTATCAGGACAGGCAAACCGTTCATTTTGCTGAAAGTTTGCGGAAGAACCGGAATGGGGATTGGGGTGGTATCGCGGCATCCGCAATATCCCGAAAGCGGACATTAGCTTGCCCAAACTGGATTGGCTGACTAGCTTCCATTGTTTGGAATAAGGAAGCGCGACTATATGAAATCTTCGTCAATCAACATCGCCTTAGCTTCGGCCATTTTGCTTGGTGCATGTGCGTCAACTCCCGCTCCGAGTGATACTTCAAGCAAGCCGACATTCTCATCCCACATGACTTTGGGCGACAGCTTCTTATCAGATTTCTATGAATATGATCGTGAGCTAAAGACTCCAGGTGTTTTGATAAAAAAAGAACCACTAAATCAGAGCCAGTCTAACCCCGGAGCGGCAAAAAATGTCCGATTGCTCTATTCATCGACTGACGGATTGAATGGCAACCGCCTGCTACCGGTCTCCGGTGTATTGTTTTTGCCAGAGGGCACGGCACCGGCCAGTGGTTGGCCGCTTATGGCTTGGACTCACGGGACCGTTGGGATCGCAGATATTTGTGCGCCATCATGGAACGGACGTCAGGATCAAGACCGAACGCATCTCCAGTTCTGGCTTAAAAATGGATATGCAGTTGTTGCATCCGATTATCAGGGTTTAGGAACACCGGGAACGCATCCTTATCTCGCCACGCGTCCGGAAGCTTATAGCAATCTAGATATTATCAGGGCGGTACAATCAGGTGATTTTCCAGTATCAAAAAAGGTCGTGCTCTTTGGCCAATCGCAAGGCGCTGGCGCAGCTGTAGCTACAGCTGCCCATGCCTCTGAATATGCGCCGGATGTGAATATTGTGGGAGTCGTCGCAACAGGGGTGCCTTATTTCTCGCCCAAAGCTTTGGTTGCCCTTCAAGAGTCCCGTCCACCGGACAGGGTCGATCCGATGCTCGGATATAATATGCTCGCCCTTTCCTTGGTTCAGCGGATCAATCCGGAGTTCAAGCTGACTGACTATGTTTCAGAGGATGTCTTGCCGATTGCCAGGTCCGTGCAGAACACTTGCCACAAGGATGTCAAAGCACGCGTCATCGAAGAAAAGCTGACTTATAATCGGGTGTTCAAAAGGCCTCCGACCGAACCTCTGGTTGCCGCCTTTTCCAAGATGGGTTACCCAACCCTGAAACTGCCGGTTCCTACGTTTATAGGTACAGGCGGACAGGACAGGGATACCCCGCCACGGATGCAGGCCGCATTGGTCAAAGGGGCGTGCAAGGCAGGTTCTAACATCGTGTCGAAATTATATCCCGATCTGGATCATCGCGGTGTTGTTCCCGGATCAACCAATGACTCATTACCGTTTGTGCAATCGGTTTTTGCCGGAGAAGAACCCAAAAGCAATTGCGGCAACTTGCCGTTTTAGCTTGAACCGGATGAATCCTAATGTCCGCTTTTGCGCCCAAAGCGGACGTTCGTACAAAGCAAAAATTTCATTGCCTCCACGGGGCTTTGGATTGGCTTACTGATCTTATCCATGGCCAGAATCGTCATATTCGCATATTATTCTTCATAAGGTCGGCCCCATCTTTTTCTACTGTGTAACCAATTGACGGATTGGATCGAATACAGCTGATACTCGGGAGACCAAGGAGGAATCATGCCACAGACGATGCGTCCTATCGCAATATTTATATCAGCCCTGCTGATACTCACTGTTATTTCACAGCTGGTTTATACCGCGACCCTTAGCGGCGTGGGGATTGTCGAAGGCTGGCCGTTGCGATCGACGATCTGGACCGTCGAAATTCTGCTGTTTACCGCCATTGCGATTGCTTCTGTTGTCGGCCTGATCCGTTCCCCAAGCCTGCAGTTGGGCTGGTCGGCGCTGGTGGTTGCCGGATTAATGAACATGATCCAGTCGGGCATTGGGCTGTCCATGTTTTTGCCGGCAAGCCAGGCGGGGGAAGAATTTGCACCCCTCATGGGTACCGTCCTCGCGGGATCATTTCTGTTCTATTATCTGGCCAAGGTTGTTCTAGGACTGGCTGCGATATTTTTCGGTCTGGCGCTGTTTAGGGGAGTGGACACCATTGGCCGCGCGCTCGGTCTGGTCAGTTTGATTACCGGACTGGTCGCGATTGTGCTGAATATTGCTGCCGTGCGTATGGGACTGGGCGCCGTGCCACTGGCCGGAGCAAGCGGAGCCATTGCAACATTTTTTGCCGGCTGCGCAGTCTGGTATTCCGCTCGTCAGGCGGAATGATACACAGATCAGCTATACCCGGCGATTATCCGGGCACCGCGTCAAACGACAGTGAGACCGACATCGACATTGCCGCGCGTAGCGTTTGAGTAGGGGCAAACCTCATGCGCCGCGTGAACCAAACGTTCGGCATCGGCGTGATCCACACCCGGCAGTGCGATCTGCAGATCGGCTGTGATCCCGTAACCGCCTTCCTCACGCGGGCCAAAGCCGATTGTTGCTGTTACCGTGGCATCGTCCGGGACTTGAACAGATTCCTTTCCTGAGACGGCTTTCATTGCACCAAGAAAGCATGCCGAATAACCGGCGGCGAAAAGCTTTTCCGGATTCGCGCCAACACCGCCAGGTCCGCCCATTTCTTTCGGCACGACCAACTTCACATCGACGGACCCGTCATCAGACTTTGCCGATCCATCTCGTCCGCCAGTAGCCGTGGCGTTGGTTTTGTAGATTACATTAACAGCCATCTGAATTTCCTTTGAGGTTAGAATGAGGGCTGACATCTTAGTTAGCTCGCAATGCGAGTCCACCCGGGTGTCTTGCGTAGTTACGGCCAGCCGACCGTTTTGTCATCCGAAGCGAACGGCCACATTAGCTGAGCAGATCAAACTCTCCCGCCTCAAACGCCTCGGCCAGTTTGAATTTCTGAATCTTGCCCGAGCCGGTGAGCGGCCATTCCGATACACTGATCCAATAGGCTGGCGTCTTTTGGGGTGACAGGCGATCACGGATGAAGGCTTTCAGATCGTCCGCGTGCAATGTCTGGCCGGAACCGCTGCGGAAGAAACAGGCAACCTGTTCACCCCATTTGTCATCTGGAATGCCGACAACAGCGACTTCGTCAATCCCGTCATGCTCCAGCATCGCATTTTCAATTTCCGCCGGGAACAGATTCTCGCCGCCGCGAATGATCATCTCCTTCACCCGGCCGGTAATTCTGACATAGCCGCGCGCATCCATGCGCCCGAGATCGCCGGTATGCAGCCAGCCTTCGCTATCGATCGCAGCAGCCGTGGCCTCGGGATTGTCATTATAGCCCAGCATCACGCTATAGGCGCGCGCACAAATCTCGCCCTGCTCTCCGACCGGCAGGACAGTGTTGGTTTGTGGATCACGGATGGAAATTTCCGTATGCGCCGCAGGCTGGCCGATGGTCTGGGTCAGGTCCTCGTCCGAATCCTCATACCAGGCCTGCGTCAGCACGGGTGAGGTTTCCGTCTGGCCGTAGACAATCTGGATCGGCGCACCGAACACATCCTTGGCATCGCGGCACAGTTGCGGGGCGACCATCGCGCCGCCAGACATGATCCGCCGCGTCGAGGAAACATCCTGACCGGATCGGCGCACTTCATCGATCAGAGCGACCAGCATGGTTG
The DNA here is from genome assembly GCF_059726685.1 of Parasphingorhabdus sp. NCBI lineage: Bacteria > Pseudomonadati > Pseudomonadota > Alphaproteobacteria > Sphingomonadales > Sphingorhabdaceae > Parasphingorhabdus > Parasphingorhabdus sp. Next base: position 977,204 of record NZ_AP041068.1, on the reverse strand, counting down.
GCACACCGAGAATGAACTTGGCGCGTTCGCTTTCGATAACATTCGCAATCATCACCGGGTCAAACATCGGGGCAAGCAACATAGTACCGCACCGGCCAAAGCCGCCCAGCACCAGTATAGCGCAGCCGGTTGTATGGAAAAGCGGCATGGTATGAATGAAGATATCGCCTTGTTCCATCCCGCCCCGGGCCATCGTATCAACCCCATTGCGGACGAGGCCGTTATGATGAAGCACTGCGCCTTTCGGGAAACCGGTCGTGCCGGATGTATATTGCAGCTGAACCGCATCCTGCGGTTTCGGATTACGCAGCGTGCCGCTATCTTCCCCCGCATAGAGAGCATCATGATCGGTCAGCAATATGCGGTGCTTGATCGCCGGAATTTCATCGCAGACCGCGTCGGCAATCTCCTGCATCGGGTTCCCGCGAAAGTCTGCGACATAGTAGATTGCCTCGGAACGCGACTGTTCGAGCACATATTTCAGCTCACGCTTCTGATAGGCCGGATTGACCGTCACCAGCGTCACGCCAGCGAGGCCGCAGGCCAGCTCCAGAAGCACCCATTCGGGCACATTATTGGCATAAACCGCGACCCTTGCACCCTCCGCATGGCGACTGGCAAGCGCCCGGCCCAATCGCTCCGCATCGCTCAAAAGTTCAGCATAGGTCCAGCAGCGGTCAATCGCGCCCTCATAAGTCAGCTCTTTCAGCGCCGGCTGATCGGGCGCCTGCGCCGCCGACTGGCGGAGCATATCGCCAACGGTCATCGGAGACGGCTCCGGCCCACCCTGCGCTGGAAAATAAGATTCGGTTAGCGCAACGTCATACATGGGGCAGCCTCCTATTTTTTGTTTCAGGCTAACTGCTGATGACAGGCATGTCTAGCGCAGGCAGACATGGGTACTTTTTGTTAGGTTTTGCGGATTTGTAAACTGGAGCGGATGAAAGGCATTGGTTATTATAGTCCTTTGGAGAAGACATTCGTTTAGTGAGATATCTGACATATCTGTTATACCCGCTATGGGCGCAAAAACGGACATCATGGATAGAGTAAATGACATGCGCTACCAGCACAATTCCAGACGTCCAATGGTCCACCAAATCTCATCCAGAGCGATGCCAACTTAAACCAACGAAGGCACATCTGCATGAATGAAGGCATATCGCCCGTGTCCAAAGAGATCCATGATGCCAATGCTATCGATAACGCAGATACGTCGTAGCTAATTATCAACCTTGATCATGGTTTTTAGCATATATTCCTGCAGACGGTCGAGAAAGACCCGAGACTTGGTAGGTAAGTATTCCCGATTTGGGTAGGCCGCGTAGATCGCACGGTCGCACTTCGGCCAGTATTGGCTGAGCAAAGGCACGAGCTTCCCATCCAGCACATCTTGGCACACCAAATAGTGAGCCAGCCGCGCCACGCCCAAACCCTCCAATGCAGCTTTGCGCATGGCAAGACCAATGCCGGAGTACACGCTTTCAACTCTTACGGTGATGGGCTTGCCACTCTCAATGAAGTCCCACTCATCATCGGTCTGGCGAGAGGCGTGAATGGTCAGGCACTTATGATCAGTCAAATCGTGCGGCACGGCCGGCATTCCATTGCGCTCTATATATTCCGGTGATGCGCAAACGATCCACGGGTCATCGAAAACCTTGCTGGAGATCACGGTCGTCTCGGTCGGCTGCTTGAACAATAGGGCAAGGTCCACACGCTCACCGATGATGTCGATCCCGCCATCGGCCTGCAGGAATGTTGCGGTAATTTCGTCGAATTCCTTGGCGAACGAACTCAAGAATGGAATAAGCACATTGGCCGTGAAAGTGGCGGAAGATGCAATGCGCATTTGGCCCCTTGGGCGTCCGCTGAGATCGCGAACGACATCTTCCGCGTCACGAAGCGATTCGATGATTTTCTCACCCCGTTCATAAAGCACTTCTCCGGCCTCGCTCAGCGAAACTGCCCGGGTTGTGCGGTGAAACAACCGCGCTCCAAGGCGATCTTCAAACCGGCCGATTTTTCTGCTTACTCCTGACGCAGTAAGTCCCGTCTTTTCAGCTGCCCCTTTGAAGCTGCCCGCCCGAGCCACTTCTACAAAAACGCTCATATCACTAAGAGTATCCACCCGGCCCCCAATCCATGACTAATGTCATTTCTGAAATGACAAATTCAACCTGTTAGCAGCGCAGCAAAAAACGTAGTTGCTGCACCGCAATCAACATACAAACGATTGCTCTAATCTTTGTCAACTTTATAATAAAAAACTAATTATTGGTGTAAATAAATAATATTTGGGAGTAAATATGAAAAAACTATCTAAATTCATGACAGTAAGCTTGCTAATGACTGGCTCTTTATTTGCACCTATTGGTGTAAATGCTGTCGCGCAGGAGGCCTCTTCAGCTGTTACTGCACATAAGGCGCCAGTCAATGACGGACTTCCATTGCCAGGGTTTGAAATTGAGCCAGGCAAGACCGCACTGGTCATCACCGATCCCCAGGTCGACTTTCTGTCCGAAGATGGCGTCACATGGGGTGTCGTTGGGAAAAACGTGACGGAAAACGGGGTCGTTGAAAATCTCGAAACGCTCATGAAAACGGCAAGCGACACTGGTATGCCGATGTTTATTTCTCCTCACTATTATTTTCCGCACGACCACAAATGGAAGCATGAAGGCGCACTTGAGGTGCTGATGCATTCTCTCGGGATGTTCGATCGCGCAGGGCAATTGGACCTGACAGGCTTCGATGGTTCAGGTTCTGACTGGTTGGAGCGCTACAAGCCTTACATCAACAACGGCAAGACTGTTGTCACCAGCCCGCACAAGATCTACGGCCCGGAAACCAACGATCTGGTTCTGCAGCTTCGTAAGGCCGGTATCTCCAAAATCGTGCTTGCTGGGATGTCAGCCAATCTGTGCACGGAATCGCACATGCGCGAGTTGGTTGAGCAGGGTTTTGAAGTCATGGTGGTCACAAATGCAACCGCCGGTGCGATAACACCGCATTATAACGGATATGAAGCTGCTCTTACGAATTTCCGGATGATAGCGAGCGACGTCAAGAACACCGAGGCCACTGTCGCAGCGATGCGGGCGGCCTACCCATAAGGATATCCCCGAATGGCCCCATTGGCGTTCGGGATTGATATCAATCGTTCCTGGTCCTGCTAATTCGGCTTTCAAGAATGAGAAAGCCGCCACAAAAAAGGCGGCTTTCTCTATCTCGCTATTATCAATTCTTCAGCCCAAATGATTTTTTGCCGTAATCCGTCGTTGCCACTCTGGTGCTTCCAACGACTTTCTTCACTCAAAACAGAGAATGAAATACTCAAATGGACATAGACATTGGAATTTCCACACGAGACCGCGCCCTTTCAGCAGATGCGCTCCAGAAGCTGCTCGCCGATACATATGCCCTGTACCTAAAGACACATGGTTATCATTGGAATGTTGAAGGGCCGCACTTTCAACAACTGCATGCCTTGTTCATGGAGCAATATGTCGAAATGTGGAATGCCGTCGATGAACTCGCTGAACGCATTCGGGCACTTGGTAAATATGCACCTTCATCTTATTCAGAAATGGCTCTGCTTTCTTCGGTCAAAGAGGAAGCAGGTCAACCAGATTGGCAAGCGATGGTGACCAATTTGGCTGAAGGACATCAGGAGGTAGCCAAATCTGCAAGGCAAGTGCTCCGCGTTGCAGAGGAAATCGGCGATGATGCGACAGCAGATGTCGTTACGCCAAGAATTACACTGCACGAAAAATCGGCATGGATGCTCCGCGCCACGACCAAGTAAGACTGGGCACAGCAAATACCTAGCTTGGATGGTGCGAGCGGAGACTGGAATTGCGCACGGATACCCGCTGGCCGAGGCTCTAGATCCCGCAACAAAAGACGGACCGACAAGAGACAAACGACGGTGTTTCGAACCCGATTGCATGTCACTTGCGCACACAAAAAATATTGGGAATGTAACGATGAACATTATGATGACAACTTCAACTGAGACGCTAACCCATTCATCTGAATTCATCCGCAAGCAGCGGGACCATCTGCAAAGAACCAAGCCGGCAAGGAAATGGTTCGCCGTCGAGTTTGTAAGCGGTTACAATCAGGCGTCAGTCGCGCATTATAGCCCGCCCAATTGGAACAGCCTGATGACCGAAGCACATGCCGGTAGCCAGTCGGCCTATCGGAGGTTGCTGGTCGAGTTCGAAATATGGCTTGACGGCTATCTCTCAGCAGAATCTTCCAATCAGATGCGCGCAGACCTTATCAGTGAAATTCTTTATACAGTTCACAAAAAAAGAAGCTCTTGCGACTCATCTCGTCCGGTCTTGCTTTGGCTGCTTGCGATCGCGGAACATCGCATCGAACGCCCAATATCTTCGCTTCGAACAAATTGACTTCCCCAGTTTGCACGCGGGAATGCGTCCCGGTTGCGTGCAAAGTCGCCCGATATAAACCCCTTGACCCTCCCTTATATCGGGCGGCATTTGCGCTCATCCAGTGTCCGCTTTCGGGATAAAGCGGATATCGGTGGACTGATTCACGGGGCTTTTTTGCGAGATTATAATGCACTTCTGTCATCTCGCTAACCTCAACAGCCACAAGATTAAATAAAATGATTTATTTTCAATAACTTGGAGCGGGTGAAGGGAATCGAACCCTCGTCGTAAGCTTGGAAGGCTTCTGCTCTACCATTGAGCTACACCCGCCTGTTTCCAAGCGCGCCTATTGCCATCGTGATGACGGCGCGTCAATCAGGAAACGGTGCTGGCCGTTTTTGTTTTCAAGGCCCGTGCGGCAAACCATTCGGTTACCGATACTTTCTCGGCTTCGTTCATATGCAAACCAAGTTTGGACCGGCGCCACAGCACGTCTTCAGCAGTAGTTGCAAATTCATGGGCCATCAGCCAGCGGAGCTCAATCTCATAGAGACCGGCGCCGAAATGGCGTCCGAGGGCAGCTTCATCTTCGGCATCGCCCAGCAGGATCGCGACATCGGTGCCATAAGCCCGCACCAGACGGACCATCACATCTTTGTCAAGAAACGCCCAGCGCTGACTAAATTCCGCGACCAAGGCGTCAAAACCATCTGCGGGAAAATCACCGCCCGGCAGCGGTGCGGTTTTGGTCCAGTCATCGGTTTCGACATGCAAGGCCGCCTTCAGCGTCTTCATCGCCTGCCGCGCAAGGACCCGATATGTCGTTATCTTGCCGCCAAAGACTGACAGCACAGGCGCGCCGCCGTCGTCATTATAGTCAAACACATAATCGCGGGTCACGGTCGAGGCGGACTGGCTGTGGTCATCAAACAACGGCCGCACCCCGGAATAAGTCCATTGTACATCGTCGCGGGTCACTGGTTCGGCAAAATATTCGCTTGCCGCAGAGCAGAGATAGTCGATTTCATTGTCGCTGATCTTCGCCGGACCTTCGTCATAGCTCCATGGCTGGTCGGTCGTCCCGATCAGGGTGTGGTCGCCTTCATAGGGAATGGCGAAGATGATCCGGCCATCCTTATTCTGGAAGATATAGCTGTGATCGCCTTCAAATTTGCGCGCAATGACGATGTGGCTGCCTTTGACGAGGCGCAGTTTTGCAGCGTTGCTGCTCTGGTCATAAAGCGCCGTTACCGGATCAACCCAGGGCCCGGCGGCATTGATCAACACTTTGGCCTGCTCTGTCGCTTCGCCATCTTGCCCGTTGAGCTGCAAGCTCCAATGATCCGCGCTGCGTTCTATTCCAACACATTCCGTCTGGATGCGGATATCAGCCCCGCGCTCCTTGGCATCGCGAGCCGTCAGCGAAACCAGCCTCGCATCTTCGACCCAGCAATCGGAATAGGCGAAACCTTTCTTCAAGCGTTTCTGCAGCGGTTTCCCGCGAAAATCCTTGAGCAAGTTAAGGCTCTTGGTTCCTGGCAATAGCGACCGGGTTCCGAGATGGTCATACAGAAAAAGGCCAAGGCGCAGGAACCACGCCGGGCGCATGCCTTCATCCACTGGCAAGACAAAACGCATGGGCCATATGATATGCGGCGCATTGCGCAGCAGCACTTCGCGCTCCTGCAACGCTTTGCGCACCAGGCTGAATTCATAATGTTCCAGATAGCGCAAGCCGCCATGGACCAGCTTGGTGCTCGTCGACGATGTGTGCGCCGCCAGATCGTCGCGCTCAACCAGCAGGACTTTCAATCCCCGGCCCACTGCATCGCGCGCAATGCCAACACCGTTTATGCCGCCACCAATTATCGCCAAATCATACATAGCCAGCCTCATAGAGCTTCTGGCCAGATGTTCAATGTTGCAGTGCAATATAATTCATTTGTTATGGTTAGTGCTGGAAGAATTTACAAACGCCCCGCTTTGTCGCCTCAATGATCTTCCTGCGGCAAACCGTCGGCAATGTCATAGTAATCGCCTTTGTCCGCTACAAAAATATGACCCGAAAGCTTCGTCTGTGTCGGTCCGTCAAACGTGCCCATAGAAACGGCGATTGTTTCACGCCCCACCGGGTCCCAGAAAAGGAAGGAACCACAGGTTTCACAGAAACCCCGCCGAACTTTTTCGGAAGATTGATACCAACGAAGATTCTCCTCGCCTTTGACAGTCAACCTGTCGCGCGGCACGTCAGTGGAGGCCCAATAGTGACCGGATTGCTTGCGGCATTGCGAGCAGTGACAAACGTTCGGTCCGGGCAGGTCTCCTTCGACGGCAATCGTTACAGCGCCGCATAGGCAGGAACCTCGATATATCGTGTCTTGCATGTTCACTCCATTAATTTTGACGCGTGTGTAACCGGACACCGGTTCGCCGCGAAAAGCTTCCTGTCCCCCAACTCTAATGGTGCGCGTGATTGCACCGAGAAAGATAGTTTACATGAATTATAACAAAAATCTTCGCCATTCTGTCGCTCTTGCCGGCTTGGCAAGCGGTCTGCTTTTTTCGGGGCAGGCCCTCGCCCAGTCTGAAGACGACAGAAAAGAAGGATTTTATCTGTCTGCATCCGCAGCCGCAGAATTTTTGAACGACAGTGACTTTGTCGGCACCCAAAACCCCGATGCCGGCGTTCCCGGAGTCGCGGGCGCACCCGCCAATGTGAATGTGGAATATGACACAGGCTTCGCCTTGAGAGGCGCGATCGGTTATCAGTTTAAAAACGGCCTGATCCCGTTTCTGAAACCCCGCGTCGAAGTGGAAGCGAGCTATGCAGAAGCCGATGTGGACGGCGGCGCGTTTAACGGCGGCAATCAGACATTTGGTGGCAGCATCAACCGTTTCACGGCAACGGCGGCGCTCTATAATGACATCGTCTGGTCGCCCAATCAGAAGGTCATTCCCTATTTCGGCAGCGGTATTGGCATCGGCGTGGTTGATGCGGACATTAACTATTTCCCCAACAATGGCGTCGCGACCGCGCCGACTTTTGAAGTGGACGGAAACCCGACTGGCCTGGTGACCTTCAGCGCCATTGGCGCAACCGTGAAAGCCAGCAAACGCTTCGATATCTTTGCGGAAGGCCGCTATACCAAAGTCTATCGCCGCGACTTTACGCGCAGCTTTGTGGCTGGCGGCGGTGAGGGCTTCAACGCCAATTTACGGGATGACACAGAATCTTTCGGTGTCGGTCTTGGTGTTCGCGCCAAATTCTAAAAATACTGCCTTCTAAATAGAGAGCAGAAATAAAAAGGGCCGGGAGCGATCCCGGCCTTTTTTTAATCATCAAGAGAAACGCTAAATTACGCGCCTTCAATCTCGCTGAGATCGATTTTCAGGCCGGGGCCCATGGTCGAGCTCAGACCGATTTTCTTGACATATTTGCCTTTCGCGCCGGTTGGCTTGGCTTTGACAACCGCATTCACCAGAGCATCGAAATTCTTACGCAGATCTGCTTCCTTGAAGCTCGTCTTACCGATGCCATTGTGGATGATACCCGCTTTTTCAACGCGATATTCAATCTGGCCGCCCTTGGCGTCCTTGACCGCTTGCGCGACATTCGGGGTCACAGTGCCAAGTTTCGGGTTCGGCATCAGGCCTTTAGGACCCAGAACCTTACCGAGACGGCCAACAACGCCCATCATGTCAGGGGTTGCAATGACACGGTCGAAGTTGAGATCGCCGCCCTGCATCGCTTCCATCAAGTCTTCTGCGCCGACAACATCTGCGCCTGCCTCTTTCGCTTCATCTGCTTTGGCGTCCTTGGCGAACACAGCAACCCGGCTGTCTTTACCGGTACCGGCAGGAAGAGAAATCACGCCGCGGACCATCTGGTCAGCATGACGCGGATCAACACCAAGGTTGATCGCAATGTCGAGCGTTTCGTCAAATTTTGATTTCGATGCCAAAGCCTTGATGGCCTTGATCGCTTCATCAATGCCATAGAGCTTTTCGCGATCAACAGCTTCGTTTGCAGCTTTTGCACGTTTGGTGAGTTTGGCCATATCTTATCCCTCCACCACTTCGATGCCCATCGAACGGGCGCTACCGGCAATGATCTTCATGGCTTGGTCAATGTCATTGGCATTGAGATCGGCCATTTTCGCTTCTGCAATTTCTTTCAGCTGCGACGTTTTGATCGTACCAGCCACTTCCTTGCCAGGCTCCTGAGAACCTTTTTTCAGCTTGGTCAATTTCTTGATCATGTAGCTGGCAGGTGGTGTCTTGGTTTCAAAGGTGAAGCTGCGATCCGCATAGACCGTAATCTTGGTCGGGATCGGAGCGCCTTTTTCCATCTTGTCCGTAGCCGCGTTAAACGCCTTACAGAATTCCATGATGTTAACGCCGCGCTGACCCAGTGCTGGGCCGATTGGCGGGGATGGATTTGCAATACCGGCAGGTACTTGCAAATTGATGTAGCCATCAATTTTTTTAGCCATTTGGCTGTCCTTTCATTCTATCTCCGCCGAAGCTCCGTCAGGAGCGAAGGAGGATCAAATTAAGCGGTCAAACAGCAGGTCCGAAGACCAGCCTCCCGCATTGGTGATCCAGTGGCTCAAAGCCGCTGGGGTTTATCCGGTGGCGCAAACCACCAAATCTCTTATTTCGCGACTTCTACCTGTTCAAAATCAAGTTCGACAGGGGTCGCGCGGCCAAAGATCGATACCGATACCTTGACGCGGTTTTTCTCGAAATCCAGTTCTTCGACAATACCGTTGAAGCTGGCGAAGGGACCGTCCAGAACTTTGATCTGGTCGCCAATTTCGTAGTTGACGGTGATCCGCTGTTTCGGCGCGTTGGCGGCTTCCTCTTTGGTGTTGAGGATGCGCGCGGCTTCCGCTTCGCTAATCGCCTGCGGCTTAGTCGTGCCCAGGAAGCCGGTGACTTTTGGCTGATCCTTGACCAGGTGATAAACATCATCGGTCATCTGTAATTTCGCGAGCACATAGCCGGGGAAGAATTTCCGCTCCGACTGGACTTTCTTGCCGCGGCGCACTTCGGTTACCGTTTCAGTCGGAACTTCGATTTCCTCAACCAGCTGGGTCAGACCCAAACGCTTGGCATCCGCCTCAATGGCTTCCTTGACCTTATGCTCAAAGCCCGAATAAGCGTGAATGATATACCAGCGTGCCATCTATAAATAACCTGTTCTAAATTGCGTTTCGGACCGCTTAGCCGCCCTTGGCGAGCCCAAGCAACCAGCCAACAACACCGTTAAAAACCGAATCAATGGCGAGGAAAAACAGCGCCAAAATCGTGGTCATGATCAACACCATGATCGCGGTGCGGACCGTGTCGGGCCATGTCGGCCAGACCACCTTGCTGTTTTCGGCGCGGACTTGCCGCATAAATTCGCCGGGATTGACTTTCGCCATGGTTCGATTCCTAAATTTCTATTTCCCCAAACCCGGCATAAACTCCGGGTGTCAGTCTATCGACTGGGTTCGGATATATGCATGATTTCGGAAAGCACCAGCCCTTTAGCTCGTGATTCCCGATTCCGCAAGGAAAGAGTGGGAAATTACACCCTCTGCCCGGCCGGGATAAGCGACCGTATCCAGGGCAGATGTTCACGGCCCAGAAAAAGCTGGTCGGCAATCAGATAGGAGGGCGCTTCAAAAATTCCTGATTCTTCCGCACTGGAACGAATGGAGTCCAGTTTCACGGACGCCAATTCCCAATCCGCATGGTCCATACCGACGGATTGCAGCAGCGTTTCAACCACTGTTTCATCAGCCAAATCCGCCTGCTCGGTCCAATAGGCTGCAAAGGCAGCACGAATGAAGGGCACCGGATCACCTTCCATAACCGCCAATGCCGCCAACGCAGCTTCAGAGCCGCTCGGCCTATCGGCAAAATGCATATCCCGCCCTTGCACCGCCGCATAGTGCACATGAACATCCCGCTGAGCCGCCGCGCGAACGCGCCGATGACGCTCACCGACCGTTTCCTCATCCTGCTCCGCCGGAACAACAAAAGGGCGCACCGAGAATGGGCGCCAATCAATGGTGATGCCGGTTTCGCGTGCCAGTTCCAATGTCGGCTCAAGCGCCAGATAGGATGCGGCCGATTTGAAATCGATATAGACCGTCAACATGGCTGCACCTCAAGGTCATCAATCTCATAGGCGATGTCGGGCGCAGGCCCTTCCCGTCCCTGCAAGTGCCAGCGTACATAAGGCAGGTGTTCACGGCCGAACAGGATGGTGCCGTCAATCACATAAGTCGGCACACCATAAATACCGCTGGGGTGTAGCTGTGGTTGAAGTTGGTCATGTTGAATGCGGCCTTTGCCTTTCGCAAATTCTGAGAATCCGGTGGAATCGATTCCAGCCTTTTCCAGACAAGCTTCGACCACCGCCATATCTTCAATATCCAGTTCTCGCCGCCAAAAGGGTGGATAGACGGCTTCGAAATAATCGCCGAGCCGATCCCGTGACGTCTGCATGACCCACAAAATCCCGATATTGGGAATGGATGAATCCCAGATCTTCTCGGTGCCCTTCAGCATAAATCCCTGCCGCTCGACATAGCGGCGTGCATCGCGATAGGCATATTTGACCCAGCTCCACTGGCTGGCGCTGCGTGTGCTTTTGATGACTTTGCCCTTTTTCTTGCGCGCGGAACCAAGATAGCTTGGAATATCGAGCGTCAACGGGCGCCAGTCGAAACGCATGCCCAGAGATTCTTCCAGCGCGAGAGTTGGCCGGATGGCAGCAAAGGCATAAGGGCTCTTGATGTCGACATAGACAATGAGCGGTGCGTCACTTTCGAGCGCGTTCAAACCTGCGCCTCCTGCTCGGCGGGTGCAGCATGGTCGCGGATGGAATTCCATATTTGCACTTCATGTTTCAGGAACCGCCATTCGGATTTGCCGCTGGTGCTCGCGCGCTTTTCCAGAGTGCTTCGATAAAGACCGCGCAACTGAATGGGCTTGCCTTTGCGGCCAGCATGGCCATCGGCATCATAATAAGCTTCCGCTTCGGCACGGTCGCCATTCACTTTGATGAGCGGTGTGTAGAGACAATGACGCAAACCCTCGACCGGCTCGCGCATCTTGGCGATCCATTTGGCAAATCCGATACGTGCTTCCTCCACCCCTTCATGGATATTTCCACCAAAATTGAGATAGCAATCATCCCAAAAATGAGCGGCTATATCTTCGGCTGATCCGCGATCAACGGCAAAGCAATAAGCGGCATAGAGATTCTGAATCAGTTCATGGTCACTTGGCATGTCGGCCGGACTGTAACAGCTTCGCCGGGTGCATGCCATCAACATAACCCATGAAGGGCAGATGGATATTATAGCCGAGCAGTTCCTGCACGCGCTTGGGCATTCTGGCCACTTTCTCGGGCGACACAGCCAGCGTCTGCTGTTCCAGCGGACGGCACCAGCCTTTGCAAAATTGCGGCGTGACGATCAGGCGGGGCGCATCCGAATCGTTGCCACCACCACGATGCCACAGCGTGCCCTTGGCAATCATCAACGACCCGGCCGGCATGATTGCTTTGATAGCTTGCCCATGATTGCCCGTGCTTTTGCCATCTTTATCAATTCGCCCGGTCACAAAATCATTGGCGCTGTTGGCGCCATCTGGTTGTTCCTCGCCCCATTTGTGGCTGCCCGGAATAATTTCGGTGGCGCCATTATCCTCAGTCGTGTCCGTGATCGACCAGAATGTCGACATGGATAAAGGTTCGCGCGGACGGGCCAAGCCGCAATGGCTGTCGTCGAAATGCCAGGGTTGCGGGGTTTCGCCCGGATGCAGATTGATCGCCAGGCTGGCATAGAGCAACACACTCGCCCCCAGTTCTCGTTCGGCAAAAGCCAGTTGCAAGGGATGGGAAATCAGGTCGGCAAAAACAAGGTCCTTGTCGAGCATCGCATAGATACGGTTGGATTGTGATCCTTCAAAATTATTACGGCCACGAATATCGGCGTCAATCCATGGTTTGAGCGCAAGGCGCTGTGTTTCCAGTTCTTCAGGCGTCAGCACGTTTTCAAAGATGACATAGCCTTCTTCCTGAAACTGTTCCCACGCGTCCTCGAAGTTGCGCCCATTCAGATAGGGTGTCAGGTCGGCATTGTTCGTTTCAATCGTGCTCGCGACATTCATCATGGCCTCCTCAGCGAATCAATTTCACTTTAGCAGATAATAAAATATTGAATTGAATTCAATTCAAATATGATTTAAGCCAAATGCTGTTGATTGAACAAGCAGGTCGATGAAGGATCGCGAGCAGATGTCAGAACAGGCAAGAGCAATGGAAAAACCTGATCGCAAGGTGATGCGCGCTGCAAAGATATTGGCGGCTGCCGAAACGATCTTGCGGGAAGGCGAAGGCGATCTGGAAATGAGTCAGGTGGCCGAGAAGGCCGGAGTCTCTGTAGGCCTTGCCTATCACTATTTCGGTTCAAAATCAGGCATGCTGGGAGCGATTATCGATGCTTTCTATGATCGCTATAATGCCGTCGTGAACCGGTATATCGATCCCGATATAAACTGGGGCGTGCGGGAAAAAGACCGGCTGATGGCGGCAGTAGAGTTTCTCTACAATGATCCGATGGCCCCGGTCATCCTTGGCAAAATGGCCCATACCAACCAGGTCGCAGCTGTCGAGACAGCGCGCCATGAAGAGATGATCGAAATGGCGACCCGGAACATCGGTTCCGGCATCAAGCGCGGGGATATCGGCCAGCATATCGATCCTGCTATCGCCGGGGCGGCTATCACCGGCGCCATGCGCAGCGGCATCATACATGCAATGGGAATGAAACCGCGGCCCGATCCAGCCATATTAACGCATCAGATTTGGGGCTTGATTGCGGGCGCTCTCGACATTGAGCGATAGCCTTTAGTGCCGCTCGATCAGGTCCCATTTGTTGCCAAACGGATCGCGAAAGACGACCACCTTGCCATAGCTTTCGACTCGCGGTTCCTCGATAATATCGACGCCGGCACGTTCCATCAGAGCGAAATCCGTGTCAAAATCATAGGTTTCCAAAAACAGGAATACCCGGTTGCCGGCTTGCTCGCCAATGACTTCTTCTTGCGCTTCATTGCTGGCTTTAGCCAATAATAGCCGCGTTTCCGTGCTACCCGGAGGCGCCACCAGAACCCAGCGCTTATCCTCGGACAGCTCAGTATCCTCAATCAGATCAAAGCCCAATAGGCCAACATAAAAGGCAATGGCTTGATCATAATCCGGTACAATCAATGAGATAGCGGAGATAAACTGCGTCATATTGCGGGACTGCCATAATTTGGAAAAAAGTGGCAGGGGCGCACGGGATCGAACCGTGGGCCTTCGGTTTTGGAGACCGACGCTCTACCATCTGAGCTACACCCCTACACAGGCCGGCCAATCCCAGTCTGAATCAACCAATGGCCGCGCATTAGCGATATGTGCCGCCAAGAGCAAGCGTCATTCTGCGGCCTTTGCAAACGGCAGCCCTGCAGCCTTCGGAATCGCAAACATAGTTAATTTTTTTCGAATCCTGTTTACCGAGCGAAAGAAGAGGTGGTTTACCCGGCCATGGGAAAAGCAATCTGTCGATTCACACCCAAGTATCGATACGCCATCGTAACTACGAAGGAGTTTCCTATGACTCATGTACAAACTCAAAATGTAAAAAATCAGCCCGCTATGACGCCCTATACATTCGCAGCGACGGAAGACCGTTGCGCGCCGCGTCACAAGGTCGCGATCCCTGCAAAAATGCGCTTTTCCGGTTCGAGCAGTTTTGACACGGAAGTCGCGAATATATCACTGGCCGGCTTTGCCTGCGATGCCTTGTTACAGGCACATCCTGGCACCAGATGCTGGTTGGCTTTGCCCGGCCTCGCTCCATTGGAAGCAGAAGTTATTCACCGTAGCAACCTCGGCCTCGGCTGTGCGTTTCGCGACATGCTGAACCCGGCTGTGCTTGACCGTTATATTTCCAGCTACCCGCCCCGCGCATCAATCCCGGTCTAACCCGTTCCCACGGCACGCCTGTGATGCTATATTCTGTCTCCAAACTGGTCCGGAGAATGATATGGCAGATGCCTCCCCCACGAAAACAGGCAACCAGGCAGGCGTAAAACCCGAGCCGCTAAAAGTCCTGCGTATCTTCCGAAAAGAAGATGCGCAGGACTTTGGCGATGCCGGGCACATGTCATATGTTGATGATGCGCCGGTCATCCTTGATGGACTGACCAAGATGGGCGAAGCCGGCGTCGCCGATGGCTATAAAGGCACCTGCCTGTTCAGCGGCTTTGGTTTCTCTCTCCATCATTTCTGGTTCAAGCCCGGCTATCCACTGCCGCTTCACAGCCATGACAGCGATTGCCTTTACTACATCATCGCTGGAGACATCCGGATGGGTACCGAAGAAATGGGCCCGGGCGATGGTTTCTTCCTGCCTGCGGAAACGCCTTACACCTACACAATTGGTGAAAAAGGCGTCGAAATACTCGAATTTCGTACAGCGGAGGATTTCAACATCCAGTTTAAGGGCCAAACCGAGGCTTATTGGGAAAAAATGCTCGAGAAGCTGCGCAACGAGCGTCCCAAGTGGGAAGAAGCCCTGCCGCCAAGCCGGGATTTCCGCAACGCTTAGCTATTCAGCAGCCTCCAGCTGCGGTACGAAAATGGTATCCAGCTCGCCATCGTCAGCCTTGATCAGTCTGTCCACCCATTGATGGAAAGCCTGTCCGCCGCCTTCATTGCGACCGAACCAGACCTTGTCGAGCATTCCGGATTGTAGCGATTCATGCTGCCTTTTGCCGGTCTTATAGTCTTCCTCAGCCACCACGGTTTCAAGAAAAGCAAATTGATCGTGCGCGCCCTGCCTGACTTCGTCATCCGTCGGTTCATGCTCCATCACATAAAACTGGGTCGTAAAGCTTTCGCCGACAGTTTTGCCTGGGAAGAGTTGCGATATCATAGCCCCGCGGCCGCCACCGCCATAAAAACTCGCAATCGAGATATGCGGGAAGATCGTCCATACACCCTGAAGCAAAGCATCGATCGGCCAGTCTTTTTCATCCATCTGGGTAAGGTCGAGCTGTTCATCACTGCCCGTCTTCTGGATGAATTTTGACGGCGAGGAGAGACGCTGGTGCGGACCCCAGGCGAAATAATTGGCCCGGTTGAAGAAATCAGCCCCGAATGTGTCCTTGTGGAGCACAGGCAGGTGATAGAAGTCGAGATAGCCATCATAGGCGGTTTTCCAGTTGGGGCCGGGGATCGTGCGCTGTTCAAACAGGTGCCAGGTCTTGAAACCGAAATGCTCCAGCAGCTCATCATAGCCGCATAGATAGGAGGCAATATCGAGAGTGCTTTCCAAATCGAGCGTCGCCCAGATCAGGCCAGCGCGCTCCAGTGTGGGGAATTTCTTCAAACAGAAAGCCGCTTTGTCGACAGTACCAAAGTCTTTGGGCGAGGCCACTGCCAGCAGGTCACCATTATTTTTGAACGTCCAGCCATGATAGCCGCAGGTAAAGCGCGATGCCTTGCCGCTGCCCTGTGCCACCGGATTGCCGCGATGGGTGCAGCTGTTGAGAAAGGCCTGGGCCGTGCCATCTTTCTGACGGGTGACGAGAACCGGTATGCCGGCAATTTCCATTGCCTTGTAGGAGCCCGGTTCCGGCAATTCGCAAGACGGCGCGACCATCAACGGCAGGCGTTTGAAAATACGTTCTTTTTCCTGCTCAAACCGATCTTCATCCGTGTAGTCGGAAGCGGGTACTGCAACCACATCATCGACCAGTTCCATGGTATCCGCTTCACCATGTTTCACCAGCGAACGGGTCATTTCGAGTAATTTTTGCCGTGACATAATGCTCTCCTCCGGGCGATCCACGTCGCGTGCGAGGACTGTCGCCTATTTGCCGGTCTTTTATCATCATCCGGCACAGGAAAAACTATTCTTTATGCTGAGACTCTTTTTCGGCCACCGGATCGGGGGCGATTTCCGGAGCAGCATCTGGCTCATTGCGCGTCCATATCCATGTACCGCATATCAGTGCGGCCGCGACGGGAATAAGATTCCAGGGCATTTTCAGGAATATAAGCGCAATCACGATGCTCACTGCAAACGCCACGATCGCAGCCCGCTTGCCGCGCTTGGTAATGGCCCGCCTGTCCCGCCAATTACGGATATGCGGGCCAAATACATGATGGTCGAGCAACCATGCTTCCAACCGCGGGCTGCTGCGCGCAAAACAAAAGGCAGCAAGAATAACGAAAGGCACTGTCGGCAAAAGCGGCAGTACGACTCCGATGCTGCCCAGTGCCAGTGCGGTAAAGCCGCCAGCCAAGTAGAGGTGCCGTGTCATAGCCTGCGGTATCGTATATCGCGGCTCGCTCGGCAATCTATTTCCCGCTGGAGATGAAATCCGGTGATTCATTGGCCCTCAGGTCCGGCGGGGCGGGCAAAGCGCAAGATCAAATATCCCAGAAGTCCGGACACCAGAGACCCGCTGATCACGCCAAGCTTAACCGTTTCAATCTGCGCCGGATCGACAAAGGCAAGATTGCCGATAAACAGGCTCATCGTGAACCCAATGCCGGTGAGGCAGGCGAGACCGTAGAGCTGCATCCACGAAACCCCCATCGGACGCCGGACGAGGCCGAGTTTGGTCGCAATGAACATGAAACCGAAAACACCAACCTGTTTGCCGATGACAAGACCGGCAGCAATGCCAAGTGCCAGAGGGGCAAAAAGATCACTGATTTGCAAGCCAGCAAGAGAAACTCCGGCATTGGCGAAAGCAAAAATCGGCAGCACCATGAACGCGGTCCAAGGGTGCAATATATGCTCCAGATGTTTCAGCGGTGACGTGCCGTCTTTGGCATTGAGCGGAATGGACAGCGCAGCGATAACGCCGGCCAGCGTCGCGTGGACACCTGATTTAAGCACGCATATCCAAAGGAATGTACCGACCAGAATATAGGGCGCAACGCGCACCACACCCAAACGGTTCATCAGGATCAGGACAGCAATTCCCACCGCAGACAGCATCAGCGAAAAGCTTGATACATCGGCGGTGTAAAATAGCGCGATGATGATGATCGCACCGATATCGTCGATAATCGCAACGGCGAGTAACAATATCTTGAGCGACAATGGCGCATGTTTGCCAAGCAGGGCCAGTACGCCCAGAGCAAATGCAATGTCCGTCGCTGCTGGAATCGCCCAACCGTTGATATTCTCCGGTACGCTCCAGTTAAAATAGAGAAATACCAATGCCGGGATTGCCATGCCGCCAACCGCAGCAATGGCCGGCAAAGCCGCCTTGTTGAAGCTGGACAGCTCTCCTTCGAGTATCTCACGCTTCACCTCTAAACCGACAAGGAAAAAGAATATCGCCATTAGCCCGTCGTTGATCCACAGAGATAGCGGCTTGGCTATTTCCAGCGCACCGAATTGCGCCACAACCGGAATATTGAGAAATGCCAGATAGTACGGATTAAGCGCACTATTCACGGCAATCATAGCCAGCAGAGCCGCGACAAACAGAACAATACCGGCACTGGTCTCGCGCGCGAGAAAATCCGCTAATGCCGTCCGCATTTTTCCAGTCATAAACATGCTTTCGTGAAATTATAGAAAAGCCCCAAAAAAATCGGGGCAGTAGCGGAAAGAGGGAAAGCTACTGCCCCAGGTCGGGGGGGGGGTAAATAGTTTAGCTGCCTAAGCAGAGGGGTGCATTACACCTTGTCGTAGTTGCGATATGCGATCCTTTAAGGACAGTCGCAGCTTTTTCATGGCCCGAAGTTGATTCCCATCCCACTTCGCTTTTGAAATCTGTTTATCGAGCTTGCGATGCTTTCGGATCAGACTGTTTAAATATTGTCTCATGTCTTCCCTTGTTTTTATCATCTTTGCTTCGGTTGACCTTGATATTGCAAAAGGTTGGTGATATTTCCAATCGAATGAAAATTGGATAATCAATAGATAACATCTATCATAGAAAAAGGTTCCCCCAAATGCCAACTTTACGCCAGTTCCAATATCTCGTTGCTGTCGCCGATCATCGACATTTCGGCCGCGCCGCACAAGCGGCTGGTGCTTCACAACCGACATTAAGCCATCAGTTGCGCGCTCTGGAATCACGCCTTGGTGTCACGCTGGTAGAACGCCGTACCCATGGCGCAGAGCTATCGCCGATTGGCCGTGAAATTGCCGAACGTGCCAGACGGGTACTTGTAGAGGTGAAGGATATTCGTGATTTGGCGGAGCGTGCGAGCGAGAGCCTGGCCGGAACGTTGCGGTTCGGCGTATCGCCTACTCTCGGCCCCTATTTAATGCCGCCCGTCATCGCTGCCCTACACCGCGCGCAGCCTGATCTGCGCTTTTACATGCGTGAGGGGATCCCAGACCTACAGGCAATGGAACTGGTCAAAGGTGCAATAGACATGTTGCTTGGCCCGTTACCAATTGAAGGCGAGAACCTGACCATCGAGCCGCTGTTTCGCGAGCCGCTGTTGCTGGTCGCGCCGCCGGATCATCCGCTCGCTGGACAGAAAAAAGTCGATAAAGCGGACCTATATAATGCGCCCGTGCTCAGCATCGATCGAAGACACCATATGCACCGCGACGTTACCGAACAATGCCATGCGCACGGCATGCATCTTTTGCAGGATTATGAAGGCACCAGCCTCGACAGTGTCCGCCAGATGGTTGCATCGGGCCTGGGCCTCGGCATATTGCCCGCACTCTATGTCCAGTCTGAAATCACACATGGAGATGATATAGCACTGCTTCAGGTCGACGGGTGGAAAGCATCACGCAGCATCGGTATTGCCTGGCGCAGCGGCGCCGGCTTTGCCGATGAATATCTATCAGTCGCGGGCCGTATTGCCGACGAAGCAAAAATCTTGCTGAACAAGATGACCCCTCAGGAGCATTAATGGCGATCGACATAGACTTGTTACTGAAGGCTTATGCGTCCGGCATTTTCCCGATGGCCGATGCACGCGATGATCCAGAGACATTTTGGGTAGAGCCAAAAACGCGTGCGGTTCTGCCGCTTGATGGTTTTCACATGTCGCGTTCGCTACGCAAAACGATCCGGTCTGACCGTTTTCAGATCACCAGTGACGAGGCATTTGCAGATGTGATTTCGATCTGTGCCGAGTCAGCAAATGACCGACTTGAAACATGGATAAACGCAGATATTGAAGAAGCCTTTTGCACGCTGCATCGACGCGGTCAGGCCCACAGCGTAGAATGCTGGCTGGTTGGTGAGAATGGTGATCGCTCGCTGGTCGGCGGCCTATATGGTTTGGTCATCGGCGGCGCTTTTTGCGGCGAGAGTATGTTCTCCCGCTCCCGCGATGCATCCAAAGTGGCTCTCGCCTGGCTGGTGGCACGGTTGATTGTCGGACGGTTCACACTGCTCGATTGCCAGTTCATGACCGATCATCTGGCCTCACTCGGCGCAATTGAGATTAGTCAGGCGGACTATCTTGAGCAGCTGCGCGCGGCGCAGGACTATTGCTCACCAGCATTTTCGGCAATTAAATCGCCAATGGGGTCAGCTGACTCGGGTACGGGCTGTGGCACACTCTCAGGAACAGGTTCCACTGGCTCAGGCACAGGCACTGACGGCGTTGTTGGCACGGGCGCGACAACATCGGCTTCGGTTTCGGCGCCGTCATTTGCGGCGCTCGATGAGCTGTTGGCAAGATTGGATGAGGATGACCGCGGCGCGGTCGGGTTCGCCGAATCCTCTGGCGGGTTTTCTTCGCCGGGAAAGTTCATCGCACAGCTTTTGACCCAGACATCGTAGATGGGATGCTCCACCACATTCAGTGACGGTGATTCGCGAAACAACCAACCGGAAAAAACCTTTTGCCACTGGTCATCGCCCTGACGCGTGGCCGGCCGGTCATTAACGAACAGCTGCACAAAAGCGCCCTGTTCCGGGGTCAATTCCCACGGCGCGGTGCGTTCGCAAGCACGTAGACGAACCATCGCGCGGCCAATACGAATCGACTGCCCTGGCTTCAGCTCCAAATCACGAGTTAAACCATTGCGTTTGTTCAGGAACCCCAGGGTTGCGACCCGCTCCGCCATCGGCGTGCCAATTTGCTCGCTAACAGGCTGGACCAACTCGTCATCATCGGTCGCTTCCAATTCCGCCTTTTCTGCAGGTTGACCCGTATTCTCATCGCCGATGTCATCACCGAACAGACCGCAGCCTGACAACAGCAATGCACCAGCAAATAGAGGTAACAGCCGATTTCTATTAGATGCAGAGATACCGCAGACAGAAATCATTCGGCTTCGGCCGGATTCCATGGTTCATAGTCCCCGGTGGCTGCGGCTCTCACGCCGCCGGATTCCAGTGCACCGGCCGGGCGATAGGCATTGGCTGTACCTGTCAGGTTACCGGTCGGCTCTTTTTCCCAGATACGCGGCTGCGGCAAATGGCTTTCAGGGACTTCATCATAACTTTTATGCAACCAGCCATGCCATTCCGGCGGTACCCGGCTAGCGTCATTGGCTCCGGAATAGATAACCCAGCGTTGATCGCCGTCTTTGGCGATATTCCTGGACTGATAATATTTGTTACCGAAAATATCCTCGCCAACGGCTTTGCCTTTGCGCGCGCTGAACAATGCAGTGCCAATGGTTGCACCGTCCCACCAGGTAAAGATTTTGCCTAATATTCCCATGCCCGTCCGCTTAGCGCCACGAGGTGGGGGTTCGCAATTAAAAAATGCGTGGAAAGCACAGCTTTCGGCCTGAACGTGCGTTTATTGCTGCCATTCTACCTTATCACCGGGACCGATTTTCAATTCCGCTGCCCGTCCGCCGGCCAATTCCAGCACGGCTGCAACCGGTTCACCAGATTCTACCGGATCAAGGGAATAGGGAATTGTGTTGGCGGCAATGGATTCGATCGTTCCATCACTGCGGACAAAAATAATGTCGAGGGGGATCACCGTGTTTTTCATCCAGAAACTGGCCATGCGCACCCGGTCGAAGGGGAAGAGCATCCCCTTGTCTGGCCCCAGTTCCGTGCGGAACATCAGACCGCGCGCCTGTTCCGCCGCGGTACCAGCAAGCTCGACCGTAAAATCATGGCGCTCGCCATCAGTCGAGATAGTCAGCGGGATCAAACGTAGGCCGGCTTCGGAAAGTTTATCATTTTGCTGTGGCTCTAGTTGCTTTTGCTTGCTCTCGGCTTGCCCCGCCTGAGCGGAACATCCTCCGACCATGCCAGTGCACGACAACAGCACGGCGGGCAGTATCGCCTGCCTGAAAAATCCGTTCATGTTAGAAAACCCGTTACTGGGAAACCGGCGAGACACTGACCTGTACCGCCATATATCCGCGATCACCGGTATCTATGCGTGCCAGAACATGCTGGCCCGGCATAATTTCACCGATGCCTGCATTGCGCAGCGTTTCCATGTGGATAAAAATGTCGCCTTCAAAGCCATTAACGATCAGAAAACCGTAGCCCTTGGCACGGTTGAACCATTTGACTTCCGCTTCGACAAAAGCCGATTCATCTTCCACGACATGGATGGCCTTGCGTTTTACTTCAGGGGTGGGCTGGTGAACCATCTGTTCACAATTGGACTCATCAATATCGAGAATTTTTGTCGCCTGCAAACCTTTGGCAGCGTCAACATATTCACATGTAACCAGCGCCATTTCGGGCAAATCCCTGCGGTTCAGCGGTTCCAATACTGTCCAGTGAACCAGAATGTCCTGACCACGCTCCAGCACATCATTGCCGTTTGCTTCCTTGTCAGGAATGATAAATCCGAAACCGCGATGAGAGTCGAACCATTTGACATAGCCCGTCGTTTTTAAAACCTTCGCGGACTGTTCGTCTTCTTTTCCCAATATCCCGTCATTTGCAGACCTATCGGTTCCTTGAGCATTTGGTCGGTCGCTGATCGAATGATCGCTAGCCGTACCCTCTTCGCTTCTCGCAGGTTCCGCATATAAACTTGCCACAACAAATCTCCGAACACATCATCCGAAATGGAGGTAATTTAACCAAAAGAATCGGATGCGAACAGCATAGCATATATATTGTAAACTGGCGATTCTTCTTGTCATAAGGTGTTTTAGAACAACAAAGAGTCCGTCTAAACCTCTGCGTCAATTTCTTCGCCAGGCTTCGCAAAGACAAACCGAGAGGCAATATCAAAACTATGACCGGCTCTTAAAAACGCCTGTAATTGTTTTCGGCATCTGTCTTGATCGGCCGGTTCTTGTGCAAAAGGACCAATGGACTTCTTGCGCGCATAAGTCCTGGCGGCGTCCCATTGCCTGGCATCGCTGAGATCAAGTGCCTGCCTGTCGTCTCCTTCTTCTATACCCGCCTGATAGAGGGCTTGCGTAACCCGTCTTTTCCCATAGCCCCTATTGGTCAACGCAGCCGCCCGGTTCTTCGCAAACAACGCGTCATCAATGTAACCAAGCTCTGAAAAGCGCTCGACCATTGTTTCGACCATTTCCTCAAGTGATCCTGACCGGTCACCGGACCAGTCCCGTTCGCGTAATTTACGGAAAAGATAGGATTTTAGCTTGTGGCGCGTGGTTGCGTATCGGCTGACATAGCGCAGGGCCAGCTCTTGCAAGCTATTTTCATCCAACGCTTTACCGCTATTTTTCAACGCTTCGTCTCTCATTCGGAACCACTGCCCTTTTTGTGCCACAGTAGAGCCGAAATTTAAACGCCAGTTGCAATCACTAAGGCTTGTTAAGGGTTCGAACAGCTGAATAATTTTCAAAATTTGGCTGAATACCCAAAGAAAATGACGATTTGTAAGAAGGCTGGACCTTCTGGAAAATGGATTTTGTATGACTGAGCTGACACCAACCCCAACCGCTGATGATCTTCCACGCCGTTTCGCCGATTTCGAAACGGTAGGCGAAGCGCTTGACTATGCAGCGCAGGGGCAAAGAGGTTTTAATTTTCACGATGCACGCGCTTCGCTGGTACGCGTCTATCCCTTCACGGAATTGCGGGATGACGCCATTGCCGCCGCGCGCCGCCTGATCGGATTTGGCGTAAAGCCTGGCGACCGGATCGCTCTCATCGCCGACACCGAACCGCAATTTTGTGCGTTATTCTTTGGTGCGATCTATGCTGGCGCCTGGCCTGTGCCGCTGCCGCTGCCGACCTCTTTTGGTGGCAAGGACAGTTATATTGATCAAATAGGTGTGCAGCTGGATAGCTGCGATCCGGCGATATTGCTTTATCCCGATGAAATTGAAGAACTGGCTGCTGCTGCTGGCCAATCTCGGGAAATCCCTGTCTTTGGCTGGGACAAGTTTGCCGAGAACAATGTACCGGACTGTGAACTGCCACAAGCCCAAAGTAGCGATATTGCCTATTTGCAATATTCGAGTGGATCGACCCGTTTCCCGCATGGCGTTGCCGTGTCACACAAAGCACTGCTCCACAATGTCGGATCCCATTCTTATGGCATGAACGTGGGCGAAGATGACCGCTGTGTATCCTGGCTACCTTTTTACCATGATATGGGTCTGGTTGGCTGTTTCATTTCGATGGTCTGCAATCAGGTATCCACCGATTATCTAAAAACATCGGATTTTGCGCGCAGGCCGCTGTCATGGCTGGACCTGATTTCCCGCAACAAAGGCACATCATGCAGTTTCTCCCCGACATTCGGATACGAAATCTGCGCGCGCCGTATCGGTAGCCAGTCAAACGTAGCCGAGCGATTTGACCTGTCGCGCTGGCGTTTGGCAGGCAATGGTGCCGATATGATCCGGCCCGATGTTATGCAACGCTTTACCGACGCCTTTGCACCGGCAAAATTTGATGCCAAGGCCTTTTTGCCAAGCTATGGTCTTGCCGAGGCAACTTTGGCTGTAACGATCATGCCGCCAGGCGAAGGCATGGAAGTAGAGTTGGTTGAAGAAACTGAATTGGCCGGCGAGAAACAGGCCGATGGCAGCCGCCCCAAACGCTATCGTGCGATCGTCAATTGCGGCAAACCGGTGCGCGATACACTTCTGCAAATCCGTGAGGAAGATGGCAGCCTGCTCCCGGAAAAGGCTGTCGGCAAGGTCTGGATGCAAAGCCCGTCAGTCATGGACTGCTATTATCGAGATCAGGAAGCGACCGATGCCTGTCTGGTAGATGGCTGGCTTGATACCGGCGATATGGGCTATTTGTCGGATGGCTATCTCTATATTGTTGGCCGTGCCAAGGACATGATCATCATCAATGGTAAGAACCACTGGCCGCAGGATATTGAATGGGCAGTAGAACAATTGCCCGGATTCAAGGCAGGCGACATTGCCGCCTTTGCGATCACGACGCCGGGCGGTGATGAAACGCCGGCAGTTCTCGTCCAGTGCAGAACGTCTGATGAGATCGAACGGCTGCGCCTGCGCGACGAAATACGTGAAAAGGTCCGTGCGATCACGGGTATGAACTGTGTTATCGAACTGGTTCCGCCGCGCACTTTGCCGCGCACCAGTTCTGGTAAACTCAGCCGGGCAAAGGCGCGCAACCTTTATCTCTCGGGTGATATTCAGCCTTATGACATCGCAGCCTGAAACCAACGGGTTAAAGCGTTAAAATCGGTTAACCATAAACCGAAAAAAAAGGCGGATGCTTACCATTCGATAAGGTTTTCCTCTTAAGGGGAAAGCGTGGAAAAGAAGCTAGCATCATCATCCGGCCTGCCGCAGGAAATCCCACTGAGCGTATTGCTAGGGATTGCTGACCCTGAAGGCATAGATTGGGGACGCATTCGCGTACTCCAGTATGAAGGCATGCATCAGAATGGTTTCCTGAAGATGATCGGGTCGATTACGTGCGGCATCTTGGCTGTTCAATTCAGTATCGGCCAGGTCAACGGATGGCTGTTGGGCGCATGGACCCTCGCCCTGTTCGGTTTGTACATTTACACCTACATAAAGGCGCGTAGGGATGCCGTCTGGGAACGCAAGAGCATTTCCCGGCGTGAAAACATGAACACGCTTTTGGTATCAGCAGCTGGCGGCCTGTTGTGGTCCACAGCCATGATCCTGTTTGGTCCCTCAAGCGACCTGAGCACTATGGTCGGGATATGGGCTCTTGTTCTATGTCTGATGGTCGGATCGGCCATGCTGATGTCCGCCGTTCCATTGGCCAGCATTGTCTTTATCGGGCTTTGCGGCCTGTCATCGGCTGTCGGCTGGTATTTGATAAACGGGTATCAAATGGCAACGGCATCGGCCGCTATTGCCATGCTTTTGATTGCGTCGTGCCTGATGAATGGAAGATCATTCATAAACCGGAAAATCGCCGAAGCGAATCTGAACGAGAAAAAGGAGGTGGTCAGCCTGCTTCTGCGCGAATTTGAAGATACCGGAGCCGACTGGCTATGGCAGACCGACACTTCGCGCCGCCTGACTCACGTATCTCCCCGCTTTGCCCATGCCGTGGGGCGAACGCCGGAAGATATTGAAGGGCGCCCTTTCCTGCAACTGGTTGCCGGCCAAGCCTGGGATTCAGGAAAATTTTCGCCCGCCCTGCACGAACTGGCCGAAAAGCTGAAACGCCGCGACAGTTTCAGCAATATGCTGGTTCCGGTGCTGATCAACGATGTGACCCGCTGGTGGGAAATCTCTGCCTCGCCTAAGCTCGATGAAAATGGGATTTTTCACGGCTTCCGCGGCGTTGGATCTGACGTAACGGAGCAACGCGAGTCCGCTGACAAAATATCTCACATGGCGCGCTTTGATACACTCACCGGCCTGCCCAACCGGTTGCAACTGACCGAAGCGCTTGGCAAGGCCCAACAGGATTCCGACAAGTGGAACGGCCGTTGCGGCTTCATGATGATCGATCTCGACCGGTTCAAGGCGGTCAACGATACATTGGGTCATCCGGTTGGTGACCGCTTGCTTGCCCGCGTGTCGGAGCGACTGCGCTCGATCATGACCGACAATGAGTTATGCGGACGCCTGGGTGGCGACGAATTCGCGATTGTTATCAAGGACGCCAGTGATTCCCAATATATGGATACGCTGGGCAAAAAGATCATTGATACATTGTCGCGCCCTTATGAAGTCGATCAACACACGCTCTATATTGGCGCCAGTGTCGGGACCGCGATAGGACCGCGCGATGGCCGTACTGTCGAAATGCTGATGCGCAGTGCCGACCTCGCACTCTATCGGTCCAAGGACCAGGGCGGCGGCGCACATAATCAATATGAGCCGAAACTGCACGTCCATGCCGAAGAACGCCGGGTGATGGAAATTGCCTTGCGCAAGGCGTTGGACAATAACGAATTCTCTCTCAACTATCAGCCGGTAGTGAGCGCAGATACCGGAGGCGTGCTCGGCTTTGAAGCATTGTTGCGCTGGACCAATCCGGAATTTGGCGTCGTGTCACCAGCCAAATTTGTTCCGTTGGCCGAAGATGCGCGGCTCATTGTGCCGATCGGCGAGTGGGTGATGCGCACTGCCTGTAAAGAAGCAATGAAATGGCCTGCCGCCGTCAAGGTGGCCGTGAACGTATCGGCTGATCAGCTGACGGATCCCAATTTCCTAGATATGGTGGTTTCGGCACTAAGTGACAGCGATCTGCCAGCCCAGAGGCTGGAAATAGAAGTCACCGAAAGCATCTTCATGCGCGAAGGCACCGGCGCTACACAAGTCCTCGACCAGATTATCGGTTTGGGTATCAATCTTTCGCTGGACGATTTTGGTACCGGCTATTCTTCGCTTGGTTATTTGCGCAAAACCCGTTTCTCAACCATCAAGGTTGATCGCAGTTTTGTTCAGGGGGCTGCGAAGAACGTACCTGAAAGCCTGGCAATTATCCGCGCGGTGGTGGCAATGGCTGACAGCCTTGGCATGGCGACGACAGCCGAAGGCGCGGAAACCGAAGAAGAGGTCAAGATGATCCAGAAGCTCGGTTGCAGTAAAATTCAGGGCTATTATTTCGGTCGGCCCATGGCGCCGCATGATGCGATGGATCTGTTCACTGACTTTAACGCGGACAGTGCGCATTTGGGCGGCCGCGCCGCCTAGTACAACGATGGACCTGATATCGGTCCGTCATAACTTGGTCAGCTTTTTTTCAATACCGCGCCAGATTTTGGCATAAGCCAGCGCAGCGGGACTGCGCGGAGCAAATTCTCCCAATGGCTTTTTCAGCCTTGTCATCCGTTCAACATTGCTGGACATCGGAATAACTGGCCATTTGGGCTTTTTGGCCAACGTTTCCTTGTGAATCGTTCGGCGCCGGTCAACCATGTTGAACACGGGCAGCAAGGGCGCATGTTTACGCCGCCGGGAATCAAGGAACGTCTGAACATCCTTCAGCGCGCGTTCCGACAAAGGTGACGGAATGACTGGCACGATTACCAAATCGGCGTTGCGCAATATCTGCTCGCTGGTTTCGGTGAGGCCCGGCGGGCAATCCAGGATGATCCGGTCATAGTCTTTCTTCAGCTCTCGCAAGATTTTGCCCATATACTTTTTCTTGTTCAAATCGAAAAAGAACCGGTCGAGACCGCGAAGCGACACATCCGCAGCCAGCAGGTCGATATTTTCTATCCTGGTCGGCTTGATTAGCTTGGATGGCTTGATATCTCCGGCGATCATCGCCTGTGCACGATCCTTTTTGTGCCGGTCCCCATTTAGAATGAACGAAGCCGCTGCTTGCGGATCAAGATCCCAGACCAGGGTCTTGCGGGACGAGTTCACGGCGCTGTTCCACGCAAGACTAACGGCAGCACAGCTTTTACCGACACCGCCTTTCATGCTGTAGATTGCGATAACGGCCATAAATGTGATCCGGATTTGATAACATGACAGTATCGCCGAACAGTCGAAGCCTTCAGATAATCTCCTGCACCCGTTCCTGCGGTCGGCACAGCCGGACACCCTTGTCGGTCTCTACCAGCGGTCGCTCGATAAGAATCGGCTCAGTCGCCATGGCATCCAGTATCTCGTCAGCCGTGGCCTTGTCATCTGTCAGCCCCATCTCTTCGGCGGGCGAACCCCGGGTCCTTAAGCCCTCTCGCGGCGTGATGCCAGCATCGCTGTAGAGCTGTTCCAGCTTGGCACGGCTTGGCGGGTTTTTCAGATATTCAACAACCGTAACGTCAACGCCCGGGGCCTCTTCCAACAGGGCAAGGGTTTTGCGGGACGTTCCGCATTTGGGGTTGTGCCAGATTGTCGCTTTCATTGCATTCTCCATAAATATCCATTGTTGCCAAAAAACATCATCATTTTCCATCTGCAAGAAAAATCTTCATTTTTCAGATTTTCCATTGCTTGTGATAATCATTATCACTACCACGCTCGACGATATTGAGAATGAGTCTCAAAACGTAATGATCCAGGAAAACTCAGAATGCTAAAGAACAAAACCGTATCCGTCTTTTTGGCCACAACCATGATGGTCCCTGCCGTTGCCCATGCCGCGGACGCGGAATCAGACAATGCCGGAGATGATATCGTAGTTGTCGGTGACGTGCTTTACTCAAACCAGATAAATGCGGTTAAGACACCGACACCGATCATTGACGTTCCGCAAAGCCTTTCTATTGTAACCGCTGACGAGATCAAACAGCGCGGCTTCACCAGCATTGGTCAGATAGTAGACTACACACCCGGTGTGAACAATACGCAGGGCGAAGGCCATCGTGACGCCGTTGTGTTCCGCGGGGTCCGCTCGACCGCAGATTTCTATATCGATGGCGTTCGCGATGATGTGCAATATTATCGCGGCCTGTACAATCTGGAGCAGGTGGAAATCCTGCGCGGCCCGAACGCGCTTCTCTTTGGTCGTGGCGGCACCGGTGGCATATTGAACCGTGTTACCAAGAAGGGCACGATCGGTGAAACCTTTGGCGGCGGTCAGATTGCTATCGACACTTTCGGCGAATTCAGCGTCCAGGGCGATATTAACATAGCAGCAGGTGAAAATATCGGCGTTCGCGTCAATGCGGCCTATGAGAGCCTGAACAATCATCGCGATTTTTACGATGGCGATCGCATTGGCTTCAATCCCACCGTGCGGTTCCAAGTCAGCCCGGACACGACACTTGATCTGTCCTATGAATATGCCGACCACGAACGCTTCATCGACCGCGGCATTCCAACTGGCACTGACGGCCGTCCCGTTTCTGCCCTCAGAAACGTTGTTTTCGGAGATCCCGAGCTTAACTTTACCGAATTGGAGGCACATCTGCTGCGTGCCAACTTGCAACATGCATTCTCCGACAATTTCAAAGCCAATGTCAGCGCATTTTATGGCGACTATGACAAAGTTTATTCAAACTTCTATGCCTCTGGCTATGATCAGGCAAACACGCCCAATGTCGTTACCCTCGATGGTTATATCGACACAACCGAGCGTCAGAATCTGATCCTGTCCGGTAATTTGGTCGGGGAGTTTGAAACCGGCAGCCTCAGTCATACACTGATCTTTGGCGGTGAATATATCAATACGTCATCCGATCAGAACCGCTTCAATGCGTTCTGGAACACAACAATGGACGACAACGAAGTCTTCGCGATCGAGCGCCCGCTGAACTTGCGTGGAGGCGTTGGCGTGAACGCTGCTGGTATCGCCACAACCAATGACTTCACTGCCGATCTCAACGATGACACACGCGTGGATATCGATGTTTTCTCGCTTTATATTCAGGACGAGATCAAGGTAACCGACTGGTTGAACGTTGTCCTTGGCGGCCGTTTTGACAGCTTCGACATCACCGTAAACAATGTTCCCAATGCCGATATCCGAACCCGCAAGGATGAGGAATTTTCACCGCGTGCCGGCCTGATCATCAAGCCTCGGGAAAATGTCTCTTTCTACGCCAGCTATAGCGAGAGTTTCCTGCCGCGCAGCGGAGAACAGTTTGCCAATATCAATGGCGACAACAATGCTCTTGATCCTAATACCTTCACCAATCTTGAAGCAGGGATCAAATGGGACTTCGAACAGGGCCTGAGCTTCACTGCTGCTGTTTTCGAGATTGAGCAAAGCTCTCCGCAGCCAAACGACAATGATCCATCGACACTGGATATTATCGACTCGAAAATTCGCGGCTTCGAACTGCAGCTTCGGGGTCAGGTAACCGATAATTGGTTTGTTTCGGCCGGCTATAGTTTTCTTGATGGTGAGCAAGTCGATGCTACCGGATCAACCACGGGCTTACGTCTACGTGAACTTCCCGAAAATATGTTCTCAATCTGGAACTCCATCCAGATATCGGATCGCATTGGCTTCGGACTTGGACTGACCCATCAGGACGAGAGCTTTATCAACAACGGCAATACTGCCGTTCTGCCGGCCTATACCCGCATTGATGCGGCGGCACATTTCGATGTCACCGACAATCTGCGGCTGCAGGTCAATATCGAGAATCTGACAGATACCGTCTATTTCCCGAGCTCACATAGCACGCATCAGGCGACCGTGGGCGCGCCTCTGAACGCGCGTTTCTCGATCACTGGTCGATTCTGATCTGGCGAACCTCCCGGACGGGAACCTGACTGGTGACTCAGGTTCCCGTTCAAGTACAGAAAATCTGTTTGACGAATCCTGTTTCCGGTCCGTACAGAATATCCATGTTATGATGATGGCTGCACCTATTTTAGCTGCCTAGTTACGATATTCAGTTTCCGAAAACGACGCAAAGACGATCATGTTGGGCCTGTCGAAACCCCCACCCCAACCCCTTCGATGGGCCCAGCATGAACCGTGATAACCAGGGCCTATTCAGGCCTGTGTTGTCAGCTGCAATCCGACTGCACCGATCAATATCATCGCAATGAAAAGAAATTGCAGAAAAGCAAGTCGCTCATCGAAGAAAAATACACCGATCAGAGTGATGGCGACAATGCCGGCACCCGACCATATCGCATAGACCACACCCACAGGCAGCGTCTTGAGCGCCGGGGCCAGTACCCAGAAACAGGCCGAATAAAGCAGGATCGACAGGATACCCCAATGCCATTTGGCAAAACCGTCTGAAAGCTTCAGAAATGTTGTCGCGAGTATTTCGAGAGCTATCGCCGCGATGAGATAGGCCCAGGCGCCCATGGCCAGCCTTCCTATTTCTTGGGGGTTAGTGCGGGAACAGCCTTTGCCGCATCCGACGGATCAATGCCGGGCGGCGGTGCAGCGCTTAGCACATCTTCCCCCCGTGCCACACGGGCGGCACGCTGGATCGCTTCGCGGATGCGCGGATAGGTCCCGCAGCGACAGATATTGGTAATAGCCTCGTCAATATCATCATTGGACGGGTTGTCGTTTTTCTTGAGCAAGACCGCCGCGGACATGATCATGCCGGACTGGCAAAACCCGCATTGGGGCACGTTTTCCGCAGCCCATGCCTGTTGCACCGGATGACTGCGGTCGCGCGACAATGCCTCGATGGTGGTGATGAACCGCCCTTCCAACTCGCCGATGGTGACAAGGCAGCTGCGAATGGCTTCCCCATCAATCTCCACCATGCACGCGCCACAATCGCCGGTGCCGCAACCATATTTGGTGCCGGTCAGGTTAGATGCATCGCGCAAAGCCCACAATAAGGGAGTTTGCTCGTCCATCCGATATTCGACGGGCCGGTTATTGACGGTAAATTTGGTCATTTGATATTAGCCATAGGGAAACCCGCTCTTACTAATTCCCGACTAACGGTCTTTTTCTATTCCCGCCAGCTTTTGTCTTCGCGGTCGATCAACCGCACCATCGCATCAAATTCGGGCACGCCCTGAATGGCGGGATCAATCGATGCCTGTGACAAATTGGCAAGATGCTTCTTGATCACCTCTTCACCGATCACCACCGGCTTGCCCATTGCCAGCGTTTGCATCTGAATCTCGCAGGCGCGCTGCAACACCCAGTGGTTGAGGAAGGCTTCTTCAAGCGTCTTGCCCATCACCACAGGGCCATGATTTTCCAGCAACATCATGCGCTTCTTGCCCAGGCTCGCCAGGAAACGCGGACCTTCCTCGGCATGCACAGTAACACCTTCAAACTTGTGGTAAGCCAGGCGTGGAACAATAGCCGCAGCATAAAAATTCAAAGGTTGCAATCCGCCCTCCAGCGACGCCACCGCCATCGTCGCGGTCGTGTGGGTATGGATAATCGCGTGAACATCCGGCAGCTCGCGGTGAAACAGGCTGTGCTGCGTGAAACCGGCTTTGTTGACCGGATAAGTCGATCCGTCCAGCGTATTGCCGTCAATATCGATCTTGACCAGCGTCGAGGCCGTCACCTCACTGAAATGCAGGCCGTAAGGATTGATCAAAAATGCATCATCTTCGCCCGGCACTTTCAGCGTGACATGGTTGAAAATCAGCTCATCCCAGCCGAGATGTGCAAATATCCGGTAACAGGCGGCCAGCCGCTGGCGTGCTTTCCATTCCTCTTCGCTGCAGCCTGACTGGACATTGATTGCGGTGGCCATTTTTCGTCTCCTGATTCGCTTAAATTGCGCTTTGAAACGGATATGACACAGGCCCAGTTGATAATCAAAAGGCTTTCAGGACCGAAATTCAGCGGATAATCAAGGGCTAACCGGGGCAAAAATGCCACAATATAAAGTCGGAAATGCTTGAAATCGGAGGATTAGCCTGTTAGGCGCGCTCCAACTGCAGCTGAACGAATCATCTGCAAACCCTTTTTTATGGCTTAAATAAATTTTCGGCCGGTTATGAATATACCCGGTCCAAAGACGATATTGAACGGAGTTACTCAGTCTTATGCAAATCATGGTTCGCGACAATAATGTTGATCAGGCCCTTCGGGCGCTCAAAAAGAAATTGCAGCGTGAGGGCGTCTATCGCGAAATGAAACTGCGCCGGCATTACGAGAAGCCTTCTGAAAAGCGTGCACGCGAAAAAGCAGCCGCTGTTCGACGCGCCCGCAAAATGGAGCGCAAGCGGATGGAACGTGACGGCACGATCTAAAGCCGTTTCCTTTCGATACAGACTTTCAAACAACAGGTAGTCAGATATGTCCGTAACCACTGTTCCCATCCGGCCGATCAAAAAAGGTTCGCTGACCAAATTGTGGATCGGACTGGCAGTGGTTCTGGTGGTGGCTGCGATACTGGCTTACGCCGGCACGCAAAATGCGGTGGAAACCGGCGCTACCAATGAACAGTTTCTCGCCAATAATGGTGAAGAGGACGGCGTTGTAACCACCGATACGGGCCTCCAGTATAAAGTGCTGAAGCCTGGTGAAGGTCCGTCACCAACCGCGACCGACACGGCGCTGGTCAAATATGAAGGCCGGCTGCGCGACGGCAGCGTCTTTGATGCCAATGAGCAAACTCCGATGCCCGTTGGCGGCGTGGTTCCCGGTTTCTCCGAAGCTCTTCAACTCATGCAAAAAGGCGGCGAGTACCGCATCTGGATCCCGTCAGAGCTCGGCTATGGTGAACAATCCCCCGGCCCTGAGCTTCCTGCCAACTCGGTCTTGATTTTCGATGTGTCCCTGCTCGACTTTATTTCGGCCGAACAGATGCAGGCACTGCAGCAACAAATGCAGCAACAAGGCATCCCCGGCGGCCCACCTCCCGGCATACCCGGCCAGTAAGCTGCCACTAGTTGGCTTTGACGCCACCGACGAGTGCTTCGTCCAATATTTTTAAGGCCAGAGGCCAGTTCTCCTGGTGCCCGGCAAGGGACTTTTCATTGACAAAACCGGAATGGGTCAAGCGGATTTTCGTGGCTGCTCTTTCGGGAACGAGTTCGATGCGAAGGATAGTCTCGGCTCCTTCTGTTCCCTCAGCTGTCCCGTTACCCGTCATCCATGTCATCTCGATAAGCTGGTTTTCTATCAGTTCAAGGAACCGGCCATAATGGGGATGCCTGCCCCATTCGTCTCGGTTGTAGAAGAAATAGGGTCGCCCTGGCTCCGGCACCAAAAACAGCGTGCCGGCCTGAGCAAACCAGGTGTCTAGCCCGACAGTCCAGGCAGCGTAAACCTCATCCGGCTTCGCGTTTAACGCATGCTCGCAAGTCATCTGCAATGGTCGCGCAGAAAAGTCAGGGCGGGGTAGCGCCGACTGCACTAGAGCCGTTCTGCCTGCGCCACTGCTTCCGAGGCCCTGAGAGCGGATAATATCCGCATCAGATGATGGACGTTGTGAACTTCCAGATCGACTTCGAACGTGTGAAACGGCGCGTCACGATTGGTCATTCTCAGTCTCAGGATATTGGCATTGTGGAAAC
The DNA here is from genome assembly GCF_059726685.1 of Parasphingorhabdus sp. Classification (NCBI taxonomy): domain Bacteria; kingdom Pseudomonadati; phylum Pseudomonadota; class Alphaproteobacteria; order Sphingomonadales; family Sphingorhabdaceae; genus Parasphingorhabdus; species Parasphingorhabdus sp. Next base: position 942,556 of record NZ_AP041068.1, on the reverse strand, counting down.
CAAAAATGCCTGCCATCTCCGCCAAAGTACCTGGCTTGTTGTGTAGCACCACCATCAACCGCGCCGCCGCACCATCGGTTTCCATACCCCAGCTGAGATCCACCCAGTCCGCATCGACGCCATCCGCCAGCTTCAGGCAGTCAATCGTATGCACCTCCACATTGGCGCCGCTGCGGCGCAGGCCGACAATCCGGTCACCGGGGACAGGATGACAGCATTCGGCCAAATCAAAGGCAACACCGGGCGTAAGCCCTTTAATCGAGATCGCGCGGTCCTGCTCCGGCCATTCGCGATCATCGTCATTGTCATTGACACTGCCGGGCATCAACGCTTCCATGACTTCACGGTCGCTGAGTTCCCGTGTGCCAATCGCGATCATCAAGTCGTCATCGCTATCGAGATCAAGCCGCTTTAGCGCGGCTTTCATTGCTTTCTTGCCAATTTTCCCGGGCAGGCGCTGGACAATCTCGTCATAGAGTTTGGTCCCAATCTCGACAATCTCGTCTCGTTCCTTGTGGCGGACGAACCGGCGAATGGCGGCACGCGCCTTACCGGTAATGACAAAAGACAACCAGCCAGGTTGCGGTTCCTGACCATCCGATTTCAGGATTTCGACGACATCGCCGTTCGTCAACTGCGTCCGCAACGGAACGTGACGGCCATTGACCTTGGCGCCCACTGCCTGATTGCCTAAGTCGGTATGCACCGCATAAGCAAAATCAACGGTGGTTGATCCGCGCGGCATTTGCAGCAACGCGCCCTTGGGCGTGAAGGCAAATATCCGGTCCTGGTACATGGCGAGCTTGGTATTTTCGAGCAGCTCTTCGGCATCACCGGCATGGTCAAGAATTTCGATAAGATCACGAATCCAGCCCGCCTGGCCGTCCGGCCCATCACCCTGTTTATAGGCCCAGTGCGCCGCGAGCCCATATTCATTGTCGCGGTGCATCCGTTCCGAGCGGATCTGTATCTCCACGCGCATGTTGTTGCCGTGCATGATTGTGGTGTGCAGCGACTGGTAACCATTGCGCTTCGGTGTCGAGATATAATCCTTGAACCGCCCCGGAACCATTTTCCATTTCTGGTGCATGATACCCAACGCGCGATAACATTCCGCGCTATTGTCGGTAATCACGCGAAAGGCCATGATGTCGGTCAGCTGTTCAAAGCTGACATGGCGCTCCTGCATCTTGCGCCAGATGGAATAGGGGTGTTTCTCCCGGCCGCTAATCTCGGCTGCCAATCCGCCAGCTGCCAGCGTCTTTTCCAGCGATCTGGCAATTTTGTGGACCTGCCCCTCATCACCTTTCTTGATCGTATCGAGGCGCCCAGTGATCGTTTCATACGCTTCCGGCTCCAGATGACTGAAGGCAAGCAACTGCATTTCGCGCATATATTCGTACATGCCAATCCGCTCGGCCAGCGGCGCATAAATATCCATCGTTTCATGGGCAATGCGTCGGCGCTTTTCTTCACTTTTGATGAAATGCAGGGTGCGCATGTTGTGCAAGCGGTCGGCCAATTTGACCAGAAGCACCCGGATATCGTCGGACATCGCGAGCAGGAATTTACGCAGATTTTCAGCGGCGCGTTCATTGTCGGTTTGCGCTTCTATCTTGGAAAGTTTGGTTACGCCGTCCACCAAACGGGCAATATCGACCCCGAAAAGTTTTTGAATTTCTTCGGTCGTGGTTAGCGTGTCTTCAACCGTATCGTGCAGCAGAGCGGTAACAATGGTCTGCTGATCGAGCTTAAGGTCGGTCATCAGACCGGCCACCTCGATCGGATGACTGAAATACGGGTCGCCGCTTGCGCGTTTTTGGCTGCCATGCTTTTGCACGGAGAACACATAGGCGCGGTTGATCAGATCCTCATCCGCCTCCGGGTCATAGCTGCGCACCCGCTCTACAAGTTCATATTGCCTCAACACCATCGTAAACTGTCTGTCTTTGCGCGCAGGAGCAACAAAAAAATAGCGTTGAAGCAAAGCCTTCGAGGGTGAAAGGCATTCGCTTCAACGCTTTAGTTGGACCGGCCAGCCATTTGCATGGCCATAACGGGATTGAGTGACCGGTCGTGAAGACGTGATTACGTACTGTTTTACTTGCGGTTCGCGATCCGTTGCTTCGAACCTTTTTTGTCACCGTTGCACTGGGCCAGGGCTTCGGTATCAACAGCTTCCCCTTTATAGGTGAAAGAGGCCAAGGGGCCGACCTTGCGGGACAAGCGGGCACAGACAGTCTTTACTGATGATCCGCTTTTGGCTCCTTTGCATTCGGTGCCTGCACAGTGCATCACCGTACCTTTGATGATGTGGCGCGACGCCTCAACCGGCTGTTGCAGCTCTGCGGTATAGGCTACCGGCTTGCTGCGCGCATCTGCGGCGCTGGCGGTAAAGATCACTGTGGTCACGAGCATGGCGACGAACAGCATGAAAATGTTGCGCAATGGGCTTTGGGAGAGAAGCATTTTTATTTCCTTTCAAATCAATTCAACCCTTGATCTGCGCCGATACACCCGGGGAGAAAAAGTGAGGGAAAATCAGCTTGCAATTTAGGTTGCGAATCAGTACCTAGTTTATTAGGTTTTAAGTTGCAACTAAAAACTTATATTTTTTTTTTGGGATTATCAGAAACTGGTCTAGGGTTGGCTTATGGATAAATTGACGGAAAATCTCTCGGAACTCGGAACAGGCTGTTCGCTACCCATTTCTCTGGAGGTAATTGGCGAGCGTTGGTGCTTCATGATATTGCGCGCCTCATTTAACGGCGTGCGCCATTTTGAGGATTTTCTCAGCGAGATTGGTATTGCCCGGAATATATTGGCAAACCGTCTGACCCGGCTGGTTGATGCCGGCATCATGTCCCGGCGGCCCTGCGATCATGACAAGCGCAAGGTTGAATATCGGCTGACCGACAAAGGCACCGATCTATTGTCTGTCATTGTAGCGATTCGCCAATGGGGCGAAAAATGGGAAACTGGTGTGCGATCCAATCCGGTACTGGCCGACGCCAAAGACCGTCAGCCGATCAGCCAAATCACCATCCGCGCCCATGATGACCGGATTCTCAGTCTGGAAGATCTCTGCTGGATTGATGAAACAGAGTTACAGAACCACGCTAGCGACAATAGCAAAGGCGCATCAGATCGCGGCGATATGGTGGTGCGCCATCTCAAGGAAATAGGCGAGCCGTCTGCGGCCTGAACGCAGGGTTTCGGGTTTTCGGCGCAATGTCGTGTAGCCGTTCAGAAAATAGACAAACGACTCCAATTCGGTTCCCTTATCTTATCGCACCGCAGTTTTTATAAACTCTCCAAGAGATTTCTGTTGTTTGCCAGAAACCGGATCAAGATGATCTAGCCAACTTTCAAAAGCGATTTCCAAATCATCCCATTCACTATGGGTAATCGAGTACCAGGCAGTATCGCGGTTCCGCCCCTTGTAATTTGAGGCATTGCGAAAAACACCCTCATAGACAAAGCCAAGTCTCTTGGCAGCTTCGTGCGAAGCTGCATTCAAATTATCCAACCTCCATTCATATCGCCGATAGTGAAGGACCCGGAATGCATGACGCGCCATAAGATACATTGCTTCGGTTGCCATTGCCGTGCGCTGCATGGATGGCGCGAAGTTCACATGCCCAACCTCGATGGAACCATGTGACGGAGATATGCTGCAATATGTTGCCATGCCCAAAGCCCGCCCCGTGTTTTTTTCGACAAATGCATAGAAGAACGGGTCTGCCGAAAAGCAGTAATCTTCCATCCATTCTACAAACGCGCCAAGGCTGCTGAAGGGTCCATAGCGCATATATGTCCATGTCCGGCCACTTGTGTCTTCCGACAGCGCTGCAAAAAGGCTTTCGCTATGCGTATCGACGCAAAGCGGTTCAACACCACAAAATTTGCCCGTCAGACAGCGGCGAACCGGCAAGGCCGCCCCTTGCCAGCCGCCCAGACATTCCCCGACAGGTTGACCCAGATCATTAAGGAAGATTTTCATCACTGCTGCTATTCCTCACTGTGACTGACAAATTCTACCAGTCGGCCATCGGGATCTCTTAGATAAGCTGCATAGTAATTTGGGTGTATGTGAGGCGCCAAACTGGGTTCGCGGTCAAGAGTGAAACCTTTTTTGCCGGCCAGAGAATAGACCCGATCCACTGTTTTGCGATCACATGATTGAAACGCATAATGCACCTCGGAAGATGGCTCGCCTTGAACGATGAAAAAATCCATTCGCTCCTCGTTGCCAAAGCCCTTGGCTGCATCATCAATCTTCAATGCATAGCCGACAGGTTCCAATACCGTTTTGTAGAAGTCGCATAGCAAATCAACATCACGTGTTTGAACTTCCAGATGGTCTATCATTTTTAATCCTTTTTTCGCTCGAGCGCTTATCGGCCCGACGACAATTTCTAAAGATTTCAAATGATGCTGTAATCTCACTAATCGAATTATTTTAAATGATTTGATTCTATCTGAGAGAATATGCGATATAAATTGATCATGAAACAGAAAATAGACGAATCAGATCGCATCATCCTTGATCACTTACAGAATGATGCTGCCACATCAATCTACGCTCTTGTCGACAGCACCGGATTGTCTTCGGCATCCGTGCAAAGGCGCTTGAAGCGCCTAAGGTCGAACGGAACAATCGACAGAGAAGTCGCGATATTGGACCCGGAAGCCATGGGCCAGAAAATGACCTTCATAGTCATGGTCGAATTGGAGCGTGAAAGCCTGGATCAACTCGATGCGTTCCGGCGCAAGATCGAAAAAGAACCGCATGTTCAGCAATGCTATTATGTGACCGGCGATGCGGACTTCATTCTCATCTGCCTAGCGCCGGACATGAAGGCATTTGAAGAGCTCACACACCGGCTTTTTTTCAAGAACCAGAATGTGCGGCGCTTTCATACCAATGTTGTGATGAGCAAAACGAAAACCGGTCTTTCCGTTCCGATATAGCCAACGAGCTGACGGCTAGCCTAATGGAACAGGCCTGAATATCTCCGCTTTTGCGAAAAGGCCGCCATGTCAGGCCGAGCAGAAGAACCCATCAAACCTCAGATCGTCAGATCAACTGAAATGCAGAGGCACGAGCTTTCGCAAAGCAACGTATCTAATGCCTATTCGTTCACATAAATGCTGTTAATGGGCCGCGCCATAACGCGCTTCACAATCGGCTCGAAAAACTCCAGCGGCGCGCTTTCGTAATTGGCATCAAAAGCCGACTGATCATATTTTTCACAAAATTCAGCGCAATCTTCAAAATGCTCATGCCCGCGAAATGCCTCGCGCATGTCCCGGTCCTGGCCTAGATGGTGGAAAAAATAATAGCCCTGGAAAATCCCGTGTTTCTCAGTGATCCAGTGCAGTTTTTCGCTGACAAATGGTTTCAGGATCGCCGCTGCAACATCGGGGTGATTGAAAGTGCCGAGTGTATCCCCAATATCATGCAGCAATGCCATCACCACATAATCATCGGGCCGCCCATCGCGATGCGCACGGGTCGCCGTTTGCAGGCTGTGTTCCAGCCGATCAACAGGAAAACCACCATAATCGCCATCCAGCAGGCGCAAATGATCGAGCACCCGGTCCGCAACCTTGCTGGCAAAGGGCATGTAATGACCACCAATAATGTCCCAGTCTTCCTTGGTCCCCTCTTCCATCGAAGGGAATTTTGCTCTGACTTCATTGGGGCCGCCCATATCGCTCTCCTCTTGCGCCTGTTTTCTACCTATTTGGTCTGTGCGCTTAATGACCAGATGTTATGCGATTCTTTCCCAAACGGCAATGGCACGCTATAGATAGATAATATGGCCGTCATGGAAATCCGCCCCCAGCCCTTTTTTGGCAATAAAAACCGAGCGTTCTGGAACTTGCAATCCGCAGGATGGGCCGGTGCACTGGCGCTGCGCGGGATTTCCGGTATCGCGAATGGACAGCCGCTCAGCTTCTTGTTGCCGATCATCATTTCGACGATTACCGGCTATTCGATTTCACTGCTTCTGTCGGTCATCTACAAGAATCTGATTCACCAAAAGCCGATCATTACGTGGGTCACAACTATCATTGTCCTGTCGGTGGCGGCAGCTTTGTTCGCTTTTGTCGATGCTTGGGTGTTTCTTATCCAGAATCCAACGATCGAAAGTGGTTTTGCGAGCCTGTTTGTCGGCTATGTCTTTGTTGACTTTACCCTGCTCGGTGCATGGTCGGCGCTCTATTTTGCGATCAATTTCTTTTTGCGGGTCGAAGAGCAGAATGACCAGCTTTTGCGATTGGAAGCGCAGGCCACCCGCGCTCAACTGACAATGCTGCGATATCAGCTGAATCCCCATTTCCTGTTCAACACATTAAACAGTATCTCGACTTTGGTCCTGCTGAAGCAGACCGAGCCTGCCAATGCGATGCTGTCCCGTCTGTCGTCGTTCCTGCGCCATACTCTGGTGAATGAGGTCCATAGCCGCGTAACATTGGCACAAGAAGTCGAGACGCTGCATCTCTATCTCGATATTGAAAAGATGCGCTTTGAGGAACGATTGCGCCCCAACTTCGATATTGATCCGGCGGTTCGGGATGCCTTGCTGCCCTCCCTATTGCTACAACCATTGGTCGAAAATGCGATCAAATATGCTGTAACACCAATGGAAGAAGGCGCGGACATTGCTGTATCTGCCCGACTTGAGAATGACAAAGTGCGGATAATCGTGTCGGACACCGGACCAGGAAAAAATGGCCCGATCGATAAAAATACAGATTCCACCGGGGTGGGTTTAGGAAATATTCAGGAGCGATTAAACCAAGCTTATGGAGAAGCACACCAGTTCGAGATTAAATCTTCAGCAGGAGGCGGATTCTCTGTGATCATCACACTGCCATTTGAGACCAGGGAACAGATTGAAAAAGAGGCCGCACGGGATAACATAACGAGCGGTCAAATCAGGAACGAAGCCATATTTGGGGAGCATGCATCCGATACAAGCCATGGGGGTCTCGTCACCGCCCCCGCCGTGGCTTCATCGCACCAAAAGGATATAAACCCATGACGATAAAAACGATATTAGTCGATGACGAAAAACTGGCCATTCAGGGCCTTCAGATTCGTCTCGAAAAATTTGAAGATATCGAAATTATCGATACCTGCAGCAACGGACGCGAAGCTATTCGCAAGATCAAGACACTGAAGCCCGATCTGGTGTTTCTCGACATCCAGATGCCTGGTTTCGATGGCTTTTCGGTCGTTCAGGGTATCATGGAGATCGAACCACCTCTGTTCATTTTTGTAACCGCCTTTGCTGACCATGCGGTCCGTGCCTTTGAGGCGGAGGCTGTCGATTATCTGGTGAAGCCTGTAGAACCCGACAGGCTTGCCGATGCCCTGGAACGCGTTCGCAACCGCCTCACCGAGAAACGCGGTGCGGAAGAGATTGAGAAGCTCAAAAACGTGCTCAGCGAAGTCGCACCTAACGCTATGGCCGATCTGGAAAATGCCGAAGAACCAGCAGCCGCCAGTCGCTATGAAAAACTCATCAATGTGAAAGATCGTGGTCAGATTTTCCGGGTTGATGTCGATACAATTGAACGGATTGACGCTGCTGGCGACTATATGTGCATTTATACTGCGGACAATTCCCTGATCCTGCGCGAAACGATGAAAGATCTGGAAAAGCGTCTCGATCCGCGGAATTTTCAGCGGGTGCACCGGTCTACCATTGTCAATCTGGGCCAGGTTCGCGAGGTCAAACCGCACACCAACGGCGAATGCTTCCTGATCCTGGGATCAGGCGCTCAGGTCAAGGTGAGCCGCAGCTACCGCGATGTCGTAGCGCGGTTCGTGCATTAACCACATGGCCCATCAATAACGGCGGTTTTTGAAGAAATCCCTGAGCAAGTTGGCCGATTCGACCTCGTCGAAACCGGCATAGACTTCCGGAGCGTGATGACAGGTGGCAGCGGCGAAGAAATTCACGCCGCTGTCTACCGCTCCACCCTTTGGATCAGTGGCCCCGTAATAAAGCCGTTTGATCCGCGCGTGAGAAATGGCCCCCGCGCACATGGTGCACGGTTCCAGAGTCACCCAAAGGTCGCACTGCATCAACTTTTCTGTTCCCAGCTTCGCAGTGGCAGCACGTAAAGCGACTATTTCTGCATGGGCCGTAGGATCGCCGGTTGCACGTGGCTGATTATGCGCTTCGGCTATAATCTGGCCATTATGAACGACAACTGCGCCAACCGGGACCTCACCGGCCGCAGCGGCTTCGTGGGCCAGTGAGAGCGCTTGGCGCATATATGTACGGGCTTTATCTATCGCCATAGCGTAGGATGTTAGCGCGGTTCGCGACCCAAAGCCATATAATCCGGCGAAGCAAGCCTTCAGACAATCGCGCTGATCCCTAAAATACCGTTCTGTCTCTTCCGCAGGAACAGCTTGATTGGTTGTGATAAAGGTAAATAATCTAGTTGGCTGATGCTTGACGGACGGAGCTTTTGCGGTTAGGTGCGCTGTCTTTCCTACGGGAATCACTCATTAACAAGAAATTGGACAAGTAAGATGTCGCGGATTTGCGAACTGACAGGTAAGACTCGGCTGGTAGGCAATAACGTATCGCACGCCAAAAACCGTACCAAGAAAACCTTTTTGCCGAACCTGCAAAATGTGACCCTGTTGTCCGATGCGCTCGGCAAAGGCGTGAAACTGCGTGTATCAACGCACGGTCTCCGCTCGGTGGAACATGTTGGCGGTTTGGATAACTGGCTACTGAAAACATCCGACGATAAGTTGAGCCTGCGCGTACGCCGCCTCAAAAAAGAGATCGCCAAGAAGCAAGCTGCTGCTTAAAATACTGTTCTACCGTATTTAATTGGTAATTGATGAAAAGCCGGGGCTTGCCTCGGCTTTTTCGTTTTGAGCTCCGGATGCAGGCGTATTGGCCTTGCCCCTTGTCCTTTTGCGCTTACCCGGCAGCAACCGAAACTTCATCAACAGGGTTTCCTGAAAAGCATTGAAATTATCATCCGATGCGATCCATATAATTGTTTCATCATCTTCTACGGTGACCGCCAACGCCTCCATGTTGTCCACCTTCATTGGCGGTTTGAGCGATGCAATCCGCTGCGATGTCCACACTTCGCCAGCAGCGATCTCAGATAAATCGCCAATTGACAGAATCGCTGACACGCCCTCCAGTGGTGTGAAACGACGATGCAGCAATAGCGCGCGGCCATCAGGCAACAACGCCGCATCCGTAATCTCATATCCTCTTGGAGGCCGATATCCAAACAGCTTGGGTTTTAGATCCGCTTCAGCCGGGTCGCCGTCAAAAATCAGCGCCTGATAACCGCCTTTGCTATAATCGGCGGATTCCGAAAAAACCAGAAAGCGATCCGGATCGTCATCCTTACCCGGCAAGCGCAGCATAGCTTCTGCGCCTCCGTTCTTGGGCCATTTTTGCATCGCCTTGACCTGATGCTCCGCCTCTTTTCGCGCAAAGGACGGGCCATAGCGCCACACGCCATGATAGCGTTCATAGCCGACCCAATACTGACCCGTCTCCGGATCATAAACCAGTGACTCAGCGTCCCAATTTTTTTTGGCAAATTCATTTTCCGCGGGCGGCCCATCAGGCAGTGGCGCGATAAACGGCCGCTTGACCTGCCCCTTCTGCTCATCAAGCGTGAAGCCGATCAGGATTCCCGCGTCACTCAACATGAAAAAGCGATTGTCAGCTAGTGCCAGCATTGATGAGACACCGCCGAAATCTGCATTGTCACTCGATAGCTTCCAACCACGCAAAAACTCAAGTCTGCCCGACTTGGTTCGCGTCGCGTCTTCCGAGTCAAAGCTGATTGGCTCCAACTCAATGAATTGACTGTCATTCTTGTCCGGCACCGGCCCGTGAACATAGGTCACTGGGACAAGGAAAAAGAGCAACGAGATACAGGCGACTATTCGGATCACAATCGCGCCCATAACCGATCTGCGAACGCAAATATATTCTAATCTGGACGATAGATCGAAACTTGGGCTACTAGGCCGAAAGAACAGGACAAAGGCGCTTCTATGAAGAAAATCTATTCCGATGCAGCCGCAGCACTCGACGGGTTGTTGTTTGATGGCATGCACTTGTGCGTTGGCGGGTTTGGGCTATGTGGAATTCCCGAGCGCCTGATTGATGCGCTTCAAGAAGACGGGGTGAAGAATCTCACCATTGCATCGAATAATGCCGGGATTGACAATGAAGGCCTCGGCAAGCTTCTGCGCTCCAAACAGGTAAAAAAAATGATCTCTTCCTATGTCGGGGAGAATAAGGAATTTGAGCGGCAATTTCTATCAGGCGAGTTGGAGGTGGAATTCTGCCCGCAAGGAACCTTGGCCGAACGTTGCCGCGCTGGCGGGGCGGGAATACCGGGATTCTATACGAAAACCGGCGTCGGCACGCAGGTCGCTGAGGGCAAGGAAGTGAAAAGCTTCGATGGCGAAGACTATATCCTCGAGCGCGGCATTTACGCCGACTTGTGCCTGATAAAGGGGTGGAAAGCGGACAAGGCAGGCAATCTGATCTTTCGCAAAACCGCCCGCAATTTCAACGCGCCAATGGCGACTGCCGGAAAGATTTGCGTCGCAGAGGTCGAGGAAATTGTCGAGGTTGGTGAGCTCGATCCTGATGCTATCCATTTGCCGAGCATCTATGTCAAACGCTTGATAGACGGCTCGCCATATGACAAGAAAATCGAGTTTCGCATGATCCGCGAACGGGAGACAGCATCATGAGCTGGGACCGCAATCAAATGGCCGCGCGAGCGGCGCAAGAGCTGCAAGACGGCTATTATGTCAATTTGGGTATCGGCATCCCCACGCTGGTAGCCAATCATATTCCTGATGATGTCGAGGTCACACTGCAATCCGAGAACGGGATGCTTGGTATTGGTCCGTTTCCTTATGAGGATGAAGTTGATGCCGACTTGATCAACGCTGGCAAACAGACCATTAGCGAGCTTCCCTCCTCCAGCTATTTCGGAAGCGCCGACAGCTTTGCGATGATCCGTGGAGGGCATATTGACCTGACCGTATTGGGTGCCATGGAAGTTGCCCAAAATGGCGATATCGCCAACTGGATGATCCCGGGAAAAATGATCAAGGGCATGGGCGGTGCGATGGATCTTGTCGCAGGTGTGAAGAAAATCATCGTGGTAATGGATCATTGCGCCAAGGATGGCAGTCCCAAGTTCATCCCGGAATGCACACTGCCGTTAACCGGCGCCAATGTTGTTGATATGATCATTACCGATCTTGCCGTGTTCCACCGCGCTGATCATGACAGCTCTTTCAAGCTCATCGAACTGGCTCCAGGTGTCTCCGCAGAAGATGTCGCCGGGAAAACAACAGCAGACTATATTACATAAGAATTTAGCGCATACTATTCTGCAATAGGGTCAAGAAATATTGTCCTGAAAACGGACAATAACCCATTGCCCGTTCCTTACCCAATTCAATAGTGAATAAGCACTTGATTTATGCTGCTGTAAAGGACATCAGATTTTTATATCCGAAATGGATATAAATTATAAAAATGGGGGAAAGTGGGGCGGAAATGACAGAAACTAACAGTAGGATGGACGAAACACTCATCGCTTTAACGTCACAAATTGTCGTGGCGCATGTTAATAACAACAGCGTTGCGGTCTCTGACCTACCATTGCTGATCAATAGTGTGCATGGGGCAATGTCAGAGCTTGCTGGCAAATCAGCGCCAACCAAGACGAAACAAGAGCCGGCCGTGCCAATTGAGGATTCCATCCAGCCGGATCATATTATTTGTTTGGAAGATGGCAAAAAATTCAAAATGCTCAAACGGCACCTGATGACCAGCTATAATATGACACCTGAAGAATATCGGGCCAAGTGGGGACTTCCGCCGGACTATCCGATGGTATCTTCCAACTATTCAAAAGTTCGCAGTGGTTTGGCTACAAAAATAGGCTTGGGCCGAAAATAGAGCACTACCCTCGCCCACTCTTCGAAGTGTGGTGATGTCAGTCCGAACCAATAATACTGTAATCTTTCGGCATTTTCTGACCATTTACTCCTGCCTCACGACCTGCATTAACGGCTTGTAATTTGACGCCGTATGCCCGGCTCGATGGCTGTCATTATTTTACGGATTGCAAACATCCGCAATGGCTCCTGCGTCAATATGCACCAGAAAAGACCGGCTTTCCGCTAACGGACGGAGTCTGTGGTTCTCGACTGGAAATGTAAAAATATTCGACCACAAAATTCCCGAAAATGGAGGATATTTCTCTTTTTACCCAGATATATAACAGAATTATCATATTACGCATTATAATTTACATTAATGTAAATGAATGATGAGATTATACAATACTGTAAACTTGTATATTTGTAATATTTTTTATTTTATTGATGGAAATCGCCTAATATTATATAGTTACCCTTGCAACTAAGCAGGGAGCCCCCAACATGCAATCCAATTATAAAATGAAAACCGTGCGTCATTTTTTTGCTTCAGCAGCGATTATGGCGATGGCAATTTCGGCAACGACTGCTGAAGCTCAAAGTGCAAATGACGACGAAGCCCAGGCCGAACAAAGTGAATCGGATGCCAATGACTCCGTAATTGTGGTGACTGGCACCCGGATTCAGAACCCGAACGTTTCTTCTCCGGTACCGATCACCAGCGTCGAAATTGAAGATTTGGTGGCTACTGGCAATGTCTCTCTGGGCGATGCCCTCAATGAACTGCCAGCACTGCGTTCAACATTCAGCCAAGGCAATTCCACACGATTCATTGGTACAGCCGGGCTCAACTTGCTCGACCTTCGCGGCCTTGGAACACTCAGAACTCTGGTACTGGTCAACGGGCGCCGTCATGTCACTGCGTCGCCTGGCGATTTTAGGGTCGACGTAAATACGATCCCAACGGATCTGGTGGAGCGCGTGGACATTGTGACTGGCGGCAATTCGGCCATTTATGGTGCTGATGCTGTTGCTGGTGTCGTCAACTTTGTTTTGAAACGTGACTTTGAAGGCATCCGTTTTCGTGGACAGTCCGGCATTTCCAGCGAGGGAGACCGAGCATCACAATTTGCGAGTCTGACAATTGGTGAGAATTTCGGAGATGATCGCGGCAATGTTGCCATAGCACTGGAATATGCCAATTCAGACCCGCTCTTCAACCGACAACGAGACAATTTAACCGGGGCGTTTTCTGGTCGTAATCAATTCCAGATTGTCGAAGATCGAATTGGCGAGCCGAGCACCGGCAACGGCGTTCCAGACCGTGCCTTCATCCGGGGTATCCGCAATAACAATATCTCGGATGGCGGACTTTACACATCCAGTTGCCCAGAAGCGGTCGACCCTACGGCTCCCAATTTTGCTGAAATAGACAGGCGCAGGACAGTCAACTGTACTGGCCTGTTCGCCGCCGGAGGCGGAAATAACGAACTGGGCAGAACTTTTGTATTTAATGAAAATGGCCGCCTTATTGCCAACCCACTTGTTCAGGACCTGCGACCAGTTGGTTCGAACAATGCCGTCGGTGGTCTCGGCTCTACCTTGAACAACACAGGATTATTGCAGGCCGGCCTGGAGCGCTATGCGGTCAATTTCCTGGGAAGTTACGAAATATCGGAAGCATTTCGTCCCTTTATCGAAGCAAAATATGTCCGCATTGACGCTGTTCAGGAGGGGCAAGCAACCTTTTTCAACAATCCGTTCAGCATCGACAACCCTTTCCTTGACACTGAAAGCCGTGATCTTCTGGTATCCAGTTTACCCGATGGAGTAACGAGCTTTAACGCTTTTCGATTCGATACTGATTTCGGCGGACGCGGAGAGGACCACAGACGCGAAACCTATCGCATCGTCGTTGGTGTCGATGGCACTTTTAACGATGACTGGAAGTATGAGGTCGCGTTTAACTATGGGCGCCTGGACACCTTCTATGAAACCAGAGGCAATATTCTCATAAACGAATTTTTCAATGCGAGAGATGCAGTGCGCAATGCAAGTGGCGATATTGTCTGTGCCATCAATGCCGATGCTGACCCCACTAATGACGATCCGGCCTGTGCACCAGCCAATCTGTTCGGCGTGGGTAATGTTTCGCAGGCATCGAAAGATTATTTTCTGTTTACGTCTTCACGCGATGAAAAGGCTGAACAATATAGCGCAACAGCCTTTGTAGCAGGCGACACGTCCGATTTGTTTGAGCTGCCCGGCGGACCGGTCAGTTTTGTCATTGGCGGCGAATATCGCCGTGATACGGCATTTTCAAAATTTGATGATGTAACAGAAAGCGGAGCGACCTTCCTGAACGCCATCGCAGAGTTCGATCCGCCAGCCGCAGAGGTCTGGGAAGCCTATGGCGAGATAAACTTTCCTATTCTTGCCGATGTGCCATTCGCCGAAGAACTCACGCTCCAGGCCGCTGGCCGGGTTTCCGACTATAAAGGAGCGGTCGGTACAGTATTTGCCTACAACCTCTCCGGTACCTATGCGCCGATTAGTGATCTTCGGCTGCGGGTCGGTTATGCCGAGTCTGTTCGTGCGCCAACCCTGTCAGATCAGTTTGATGCAGGGTCACAAACTTTTGCCAACAATTTTCAGGACCCGTGCAGCGCACAGAATATTGAAAACAACCCCAATCGTAGAGCCAATTGCCTGGCGGATCCGAATGTGCCCGCATTTAACCCCGACGGCGTCACGCCATTTACAAACATACCTAATTCCGGGGTTCGGGGCCTGAATGCCGGCAACCCCAATGTGACAGAAGAGCGCGGGGAAAGCCTCACCATCGGAGCCGTCTATCAACCGAGCTTTGCGCCAGGCCTGACCGTTGCTGTCGACTATTATGACATCACCGTGAAAGATGTGATTTTTACGTTGCTCGGGCAGACAATTGTCAATCAATGCTATGATAATCCAGGCGGTATCGACAATCCGTTCTGTGATGCGATTTCACGGCGGCCCGATGGTACATTTACCGGACAATCGGATCGCAGGATCGGTGCCGATGTCATCAGTCTACCTGTTATAGGGGATTCCTTCCGCGCCGGGCCATTTAACTTCGCCAGACTCGAAACGTCGGGTATCGATTTTGACATTTCTTACACTGGAGAGATATTTGACGGCGTGCAGCTCAGCACGCGGTGGTTGACAAGCTATCTCATTGACCGGACCCAGTTCACCGACATCACCCAGCCAGATTTTGCTGATCGGTTAAAGAGCGAACTGGGCGATCCGGAATGGACAAGCACATTCCGCGTCGCGCTTGATTTCGGTGATTTCGATGTCTCGTATGATTTGCGCTATATTGGCAAACAGACCATCGCTACCGAATATGAGACCCAAAATTCCTTCAATGGAGAACCGCCACGGGATCCGGACGCTTTTCCGCAAGTATTCTATCCGGACGTGTTCTATCACGATATCCGATTGGGCATGGACGTGGATGAGCGCTTCCGTTTTTACGCCGGCATCGACAATGTCTTTGACCGTCTCCCGCCGCTGGATCTGGACGGCACCAGCCAAGGTGGTGGTATTTTCACCAATACCGGGCGTTTCTTCTATGCCGGTATCGAAGTGGACTTATAGTCGACAGCAATCATATTTGAACGACAAAGGCCGCTATCTGGCGGCCTTTGTTGCTGCGGCGACAAGCTAACCCGCAGACTTAATCGGTGCACAGGTAAAACAGCAGCGTCGTCTCTGGCGGTGCAACCGGAAGCTGCATTCCTGCTTTCATCAAAGCCTCTCCCGAAACCACCGTTCCTTCGCCTGCCAAATCCATGGCCTCAACAATGGACGGCGATTTTTCGCTGACCCAGTTTTGGGGCCAAACCTGGCGCATCCGATAAGAGGCTTTCAGATCAAGTCCGACCAGATGCAACCGGCTAGGCAATGCAGGGGCATGTCCTGTCAGATAGGTGACAGAATAAAGCGCCTCGGACTTGTCCTGTGCAACCACACCGATGATGTTAAGATATTCCGCGCTGTCGATCCTGTAAAAATCACCGGCGTGCAACAGCGCGCGGTGGGTTTTGTAAAGGGCAATAGCGGTTTTGAGCTCATCCAACTCGTCGGCTGATTCTTCCAGCAAATTCAGCTCCAGCCCCATATGTCCCATTAATGCAGTGCCCGCACGCATCGCCATCGACAAGGTCCGCCCCGTAATATGGCAGTGGCGGGGGCCAACATGGGCACCCATTACGCTGAGCGGCAAAAAATGGGACGCGCCGCGCTGGATGATCTGGCGATCAAGCGCATCATTACTGTCAGACGTCCAGATGCGATCGGTACGGGCCAACATCCCGAAATCCGCCCGTGCACCGCCAGAGGAACAGCTTTCAAACTCAACGTCCGGATGAGCATCACGCAGGCGATCAATCAGGGCCCAAAGTGCCAGCACATGCGTATGCGCTCTGGCAAAACCCTGGTCATTACCCGGATGGTTCAGATCGCGGTTCATATCCCACTTCACATAACCGATGTCATGATCGGACAATATCGCGCTGACCCGTTCGAACAGATGATCAGATACTTCCGGCCGCGATATATCCAGCACATATTGATTGCGAAACGACACCTGATCGACACCATCGAGCGTCAGTATCCAGTCAGGGTGAGCGCGAAACAGATCGCTGTCGGGATTGACCATTTCCGGTTCGAACCAGATGCCCATTTCCATGCCAAGATCTGTGACATGGTCAATCAGCGGTTTCAGTCCATCGGGGTAGACTGCATCGGAAACATACCAGTCACCCAGTCCGGCCCGATCATTGCGCCGAGCGCCAAACCAGCCGTCATCGAGGACAAAACGCTCGACACCAATATCGGCAGCGCGCGATGCCAAAGCCTTTAGCCGCTCCAGATCATGATCGAAATAGACCGCTTCCCAACTGTTATAATGGACCGGCCGCGCGCGTGACCGCGTCGAGGGGCGCAGCAGGGTATGGCGCACATGATCATGAAACTGGCGACTTAATGCGGAGAGGCCGGAAGATGAAAAGGCGCCGATCACGTCCGGACTTTTGAAACTTCTACCCGGTTCCAGAACGATTTCTCCCGGGAACAACAATGCGCCCATGGAGGCAAAAACACGCCCGTCACCATTGCTGTCAACGCGCATCCGGCTATTGCCGCTCCAAGCCAGATGCAAACCATAGGCTTCACCGGCTTGTTCGCTTGTCTTATCGTCGCACAGGATAAGTGCAGGAAAACAGTCATGAGAAGTTCTGCCCCGACGGTTCTCTCGCACATAAGAACCGGCAAAACGGTTGATCCGCTCCATCTGAAATTCGCGAGCCCAGCGACCGGTAAAGCCGATTATATCCGTCATATGCTGAGGTATCGGCAAACAGATGGTTGCCATGTCTATCAGGTTGAGCGACTGATCTCCGCGATTGGTGATCACCGACGAAAAGGTTAGCAGTCCGGTGTCGCTGCTAAAGGCGATATCATAGTCCAGTGTGATAGCAGTCCGCTCGTCCAAGCAACCCACCCGGCAGCCGGTCGATGTCTGGTCGACTTGCGAAACGACAAACCGGCTACCCCAATCACTACCCTCGCGATGGGCGGAAAAACCGCTTGACCCGGTATATCCGATACCAGGTTCCATCGCCAAAGAGGGCTGTAAAATACTATCTTCTATCCCGTGTGCGCTTTGCCGCATGTGCAGAAGAGCGACCTCCTTATCTGGCATGTCAGAGGCAAGCCGAGGTCCCCAATATATGACAAAAGGCGGTTCGCCCGTTGTACAGGAGAGAATGAAAGACATGTCGCCCGCGTCAAAACGGACCACGTCTTCGCGATTGTCGATTTGCATTTCTCCGGCCATGGTCTGTTCGTAATCGAATTTTCTTTTTTGCAAAAAGGAAAACCGTTCTGGCATGCGTCGCCAAAAAATACTATTAATAGTATGAACCGGGAGAGTTTGACGATGAATAGTGGGGGAGTGTCGGCAGTCCAGATCGGCGTATTTTTGGGAATCATGGTCTTGCTGGGCCTGTTCACCTATCTGAAAGTGCGCGGCAAGGGTGCCGGGCGGGACGGCTCCGCCAAGGATGTTTTTCTTGCCGGTGGCGGCCTGAGCTGGTTCTTCGTTGCTGGTGCGATCACATTGACAAACCTGTCAACCGACCAGCTTGTCGGAATGAATGGCAATCAAATGTTGCTGCTCGCATGGTGGGAGCTTTCCGCCATTGTCGGCTTGACGATTTTGGCCTTTGTCTTTGTCCCCATCTATTATCGCAATAACTGTACGACCGTTACCGAACTGCTCGAAAAGCGTTATAACAAGCGTAACATCCGCACGACAATTTCCGCATTGTTCCTGATCGGAAATGTCGTGATCTATCTGCCCGCAGTGATTTATAGCGGCGCATTATTCATGCAGTCGCTATTTGGCGTTAATATTCCTCTCACAGTGATCGCCGCCGTTTTCGCGGCTGTCGGGGCCGCTTATGCCATATTAGGCGGCCTGCGCGCCGTAGCGGTGCTCGACACCTATAGCGGCGTGGGTATTTTGGGGCTGGCGCTCGTCGTGGTCTTCCTCGCGCTTCAGGCCGTCAATTTCGACATTGTCACCGACGTGCCGCGAGAGCGAATTACGATGATCGGGTCGAATGACTCGCCCATTCCCTTTCATACGCTTTTCACCGGGATGATTTTCATCCAGATTTTCTATTGGAGCACCAATCAGAATATCACCCAAAAGGCATTAGCCGCGCCCACCGTCAAGGAGGCTCAAAAGGGCGTGATGGCAGCGGCCTTGATCCGCTTTCTAATCATACCCGCGATCGTCGTCGTGCCCGGTGTCGTCGCATTCAAACTGTTCGGAGATGTCGGCGACCGCGCTTATGGCATGCTGGTAGCTCAGGTACTGCCCAGCTGGACCAGCGGACTATTCGCGGCGATGATCGCGGCGGCTGTGCTAACGACCTTTTCCGCCGTGCTCAACGCCACTACCACGTTGTACACAATTGATTTTCACCGTCAGTTTATCAATCCGAAAGCCAATGCCGGACGGATCAACCAGATCGTCGGCATTGGTGCATCACTGGTTGCCATTGCGCTGGTGCCGCTATTTGCCAGTGCCGAAAGCATCATCAATTTGCTGCAAGAGCTGAACGGCCTGCTTTCCATGCCAATCCTTTCGACCTTCATTGTTGGCCTGCTGTTCCGGCATGTCGATGCGCGTGCAGCTATCGCGGGACTCTTGTGGGGCTTCGCGCTATACGCCTTCCATAATTTTGTCCTGTACAAACCCGGTCTGATTTATGAAGGCGAGACAGTTTACCAGTATATCGGTATTCCATGGCTGCATTATATTGATGTCATGGTCGTGGTGCTGGTGACATCAGTGATATTTGCTTTGGCAGTAAACCGGTTGCTTTTCGGTAACCGCGCGGTCTTTATCTTCAGCAGCGAGGGCAAAGCGCAGCGCGCGGCTGAGGCAGCCTAAATTATCCATTTGCTCTGCGAGGCAGCGAGATGACAGATTTAACCGACGTCTTTGAAAGCAGGCTTTCCGCCATGCCGGTGGTCGCTATCCTGCGCGGTGTCCGACCGGACGAGATTGAAGCCATCGGCGAGGCTATTGTCGCTGCGGGCATCACGATATTGGAAGTACCGCTCAATTCGCCTGACCCGTTTGCATCAATTGAGACAATGGCGCGTTGTTTTGCCAATCGTGCCATAGTCGGCGCCGGCACCGTTCTCAACACCGTGGATGTTCAGCGCTGCAAAGATGCTGGGAGTCAGTTGATCGTCTCACCCAATATGAGGCCAGATGTTATCGAGGCGACCGTCGCTGGTGGCATGATTTCCACGCCGGGCTGCCTGACACCCAGCGAGGCCTTTGATGCACTGGATGCCGGGGCTCATGCGGTGAAATTGTTCCCCGGAGAACTTGTACCTCCTGCCGGGGTCAAAGCGATGCGGGCCGTGCTTCCGTCCAAGGCCAAAATGCTTGTCGTTGGCGGTGTCACCACTGACAACTTGCAAGCCTATCGAGATGCGGGCGCAACAGGATTTGGCATTGGCGGATCGATATACCGCGCTGGGGATAGCGCTGGCAAAGTCGGAGCCAGCGCAAAAGCTTTTGCTGATATGCTGCGCTGACTAAATGCTTTCCAAGGCGGGAACCTTGCCCTGCAATAGCTGCTGCGCCTCCATGATGAGATTTTGCATTGCAAGTTTCGCGGTCTCGCCATCACCGGCCTGAATTGCATCTGCTATTTTGGCATGATCCGACACGCTGGCCCGGGGCACGCCTTTTGAACGGTTGGTAACGCGGATCGAGATGTTCAGGGCCACATCAACGGTGTGCCTCATGTTGATATAAAAGCGATTACCGCTCGCATGCAAAATGGCAACGTGAAATTCTATATCCGCAGCAAGCGCATCATCTTCGCCGTTTTTGGCGGCTTTCATGCGGTCGAGCGCTGTATATATTTTATCGATAGCGACCTTGTCACCACGTTCCGCCGCCAGCATGGCCGCCATGGGCTCAATCGCTAGGCGAAATTCCATAAACTCCCGAATCAGCGGTACGGTATTGCCCTTTACGTGCAGAAACCAGTCCAGCACATCCGGATCAGACAGGTTCCAGCTCTCTTCTTTCTGGACAATGCTGCCGACACTGGCGCGGGAGGTTACCAGACCTTTGGCAGTCAGCGCCTTTACCGCTTCCCGCATGACCGTGCGGCTGGCGTCAAAAGTTTCGCACAGGTCATTGATCTGGAAAACCGAACCTGGGACATATTCGCCGGACACGATAGACTGGCCCAGCGATGTCGCCACATGATCGGTCAGATTCCCTTTTGGCGTTCGGGCCACAGTTCTGGTTCCTTCCTCCTAAGACGCTATCTTTGCGGGTCCTGGCTATCCGTTGCAAGTGTCATCTACACCTTTGACGATAGCAGGAATTTTCAAACGGATTGGCAAATCATCTCCGGAAGGCCTTTTATGTCAGTCTCATAGGCGAATAACGAACCAGCAAGCGGTTGATCCGCAAGCTGTTCTTCGCTGAGATCAACACGCGCTGTTGTGATGAATAATATATCGAGATCCGGACCGCCAAAGGCCACACAACTGGGCTGACTGACTGGCAGTTCTATTCGCCGCTCGATGCTTCCATCAGGCCGGTATCTGACCACTTCACCTGCGCCCCATTGCGCATTCCACAAATGGTCTTCGCTGTCGATCAGGCTGCCATCAGGATGAACGCCTTTCTCGGTCTTTGCAAATATCTCGGGATCGCCAATCGGTCCCTTCTCCTGATTGAAGGCATAGCGCCAAATGGTGTTTTGCGGGGAATCGGCGAGGTACATGACCTGGCCATTCTGGCTCCAGCACAGGCTGTTCGGTATTTTGAAACCCGACAGACTTGGCGTCGTCTCACCATCATCATAGCACCACAGGGTCCCCCAGGGTTCATCGCCGACCGGGTCCCGCTCTGCCATGGTCGCAGCCCAGAAGCGGCCGTGACGATCCACGCGCCCGTCATTCATTCGCAAGTGCTTTTGGCCGGCCGACACGGCAGCGGTCAGCCGAAACTTTCCTTCGGATGGCGTGAACATCGCAAACCCGCTTTCAAACGCACCCAAATAAGTCCCCATTGTGTCCGTGAGGGCAAAACTGCCTAGTCTCTCAGGCAAGGAGAAGCTTTGCGGTTCAGCATCCGGGGAACGCCATTTCCAGAACAAGGATGATTCAATATCGGTCCATAGCACCGCATTTTCGCGAGCATCCCATATCACACATTCCCCAAGCCGGTTTTTGATATCTAGCGCTTTCATTGGATCATTGATGGTCATCCAAATATATCCTGATAAGCTCTGGCTAGGCCAGCAAGGCTGGCGGTTTGTCCGTCCACCTGCGTTGATCGTTTTCCCGCAACATCAAATGCTGCAGCGTAAAGCGCCGTCAAGCCGGGTGATCCGATAAGCTGCACTGTTTCACTACCATCATGCGAGATTAGAGCAGAACGAATTTCGCTCCCTATAACCAACCCGGTCAGATAGGAGTCGGCGTCTTCCGCCGGCAGGTCGCCTGTCACTTGCCGGCTACGTACGGTGAAGAGCAAAGATTCCAGTCCCAGCGTGTTTCTGCATGCGGTTTCCACGCCGTCCTTGAATGACGGCCCAATCTGCGCCGTGGGCGCTCGACGTGGATTCAGTAAAATACTGTGTTTGCCGAGCAATTCCAGCAGCTCACCGGTTTGCGCAGTATGAAAAGCCGCAATCTCTCCGTCCGTCAGGCGCACCCATTTCGAATGGGTGCCCGGCAAGCATATCAGGCCATCTTTTGCGGTGCCTATTATTTGCGTTTCTTCGCCGCGCATCAGATCTGGCAGGCCATCGGCTTGCCGCTCTGTCTTCACACCTGGAAGGATTGCACATCTTGTGCCTCGTGCTTCGAACAGGTTAGCGGCCGATATGATTTTCCGGGTCGAAGTGGGCGTCTCAACATAAGCGGCTTCACGCCAGCCAATATTCGACCCGACCATTCCAGCCATCAAAACCGGCAGCGCCGGATGCAATGTGATCCAATCGGCAATCGCTTCAAAACATGTAAACTCAATGGCAGCCGCGCCATCAATCTTTGCTATGCCCTGTCCCTGTTTCTCTTCCAGCATCGCGCCGTTTTCATCAACAAGCGCGAACCGTGCGTTGCTGGTACCCCAGTCAATTGCGATAAAGGTCGGTTTCGTCATGGCCTTAGTGAGATTCGCGGGTAACCGTCGAACCGCTCTTGCCTACCAGGAAATCGAGATCGCAGCCTTTGTCCGCTTGCTCGACATGGCTCACGTGCAAGTGGACATAGCCCCGTTCACTATTGGGCGGCGTCGGCGGTGCTGGCAGATCCGCTTGACGCCTTTCCAGTTCGGCATCGTCCACCAAAAGAGACAGGGACCGCGCCGGCCCGTCGAGTTTGATCCGGTCACCATTTTGCACCAGGGCCAATGGGCCGCCGAGATGGGATTCGGGTGATATATGGAGGACAACCGTACCATAAGCGGTTCCGCTCATCCGGGCATCCGACAACCGTACCATGTCACGCACCCCGGCTTGGAGCAGCTTTTTGGGCAGCGGCATGTTTCCGACTTCCGGCATCCCGGGATAACCTTTTGGACCACATTGCTTCAGCACCATCACTGAGTCTTCTGTGATTTCCAGATCGGGATCATCCACCCGTGCCTTAAAATCCTCAATCGATTCAAAAACTACGGCCGGCCCCTCATGCGTCAGCAATTCGGGCGTAGCGGCATTCGGTTTGATGATCGCTCCCCCGGGACACAAGTTGCCCCGCAATACCCATGTGCCGGATGAGCTTTGCACCGGATTGTCCAGCGGGCGAATAACTTCATCGTTAAAACATTCGCCCGAAGCCGCAATTTCTCCAATGCTGGTACCGCCGACCGTTGGCGCATGACTGCGCAAATGACCTTCAATGCGGTTCATGATCGCTGGCATCCCGCCAGCATAATCGAAATCTTCCATTAGATATTGACCGGACGGCAATAGATTGGCGAGCAGCGGGATATCCCGAGACAACTCGTCAAAATCCTCCAGCTGCAAATCAATACCGCAGCGACCGGCCAACGCGAGCAGGTGGACGACCGCGTTGGTCGAGCCACCAACGGCGGCATGGACCAATATCGCATTTTCAAAAGCCGCTCGGCTTAAAAAAGTGGATAGCGGCTTATCTTCCTCGACCAGTGCGATAATTCGCCGTCCAGCTTCGTGTGCCATCGTCCGGCGACGCGCATCGACGGCGGGAATGGAGGCATTGCCAGGCAGCGCCACACCCAGAGCCTCGCTTAGGCTGCCAATGGTCGATGCCGTCCCCATCGTGTTGCAGACACCGGCGCTGCGCGACATGGCGGCTTCCGCACTGAAGAATGTTTCTTCGCTAATCTCGCCGGCGCGTGCCGCTTCGCTAAGGCGCCAGACGTCTGTACCGGAGCCAATGGTTTCACCCCGAAACTTGCCGCTCAGCATCGGACCGGAAGACACGACAATAGCAGGCAAATCCACCGACGCTGCGCCCATGAGCTGACCGGGCGTTGTCTTGTCACATCCGCCCAGAAGAACCACGCCGTCCATCGCATAACCGCGCAGTGCTTCCTCAACATCCATGGCCAGCAAGTTGCGGAACAGCATGGCGGTTGGCCGCATCTGGGTCTCGCCCAAAGAGGAAACCGGAAACTCCACCGGAACCCCGCCAGCCTGCCAGACGCCGCGTTTCACATGTTCTGCCAAGATACGCAGATGGGCATTACAAGGTGTCAGTTCTGACCAGGTGTTGCACAGGCCAATGATCGGACGGCCATCAAAACTGTCATCGGGAAGCCCCTGGCTTTTCATCCAGCTGCGATGGATGAAGCCATCTCTATCACGCTTGCCATAAACAGCGGTGCTTCTGCGGGCCTTTTTATCGGTCACCTATTTTCCCATCACAGTTGCTATGCCGCCTGCAAAGCTTGACAAAAGCTGTTTCAGACGGTCATTCACATGATCATATTGATATGATTTATGCAAGCCGAATGTCCGGTAGAGGCGCAGGGTGAATGACATTATGAGCAAGATGCGCATCGCAATCATGGGCTATGGCAAAATCGCAAAAGACCAGCATATCCCAGCGATTGCCAAGAGGGAAGGCGTCGAACTGGTCGCGGTTGTAAGCAGTCGCACAGATGCTCCCGATGGCATCCCGGTCTTTGGCTCCCTGAACGAGTTGGCCGAAAGTGATATTAAGGTAAATGCTATTGCGCTGTGCACGCCGCCCAAGGGCAGGGCAAAGATTGCTCGCGAGGCACTAAGCAAAGGCTGGCATGTTCTTCTCGAAAAGCCGCCTGGCGCAACGCTAAGGGAAGTGGAAACTCTCTGCGATCATGCCGCTTCAACAGGCCTGACACTGTTTGCGACATGGCATGCGCAATATAATGCGGCAGTCGACAAAGCAGCAGCTTTTTTGGCCGACCAGGAGATATTGTCTTTTGCGATAAACTGGCGGGAAAATGTCCGAAAATGGCATCCCGGGCAGACATGGTTGTGGCAAGCAGGCGGCTTTGGTGTTTTTGATCCAGGCATCAATGCCCTGTCCATCGCCACCAAAATTATCCCGGTGGACTTTCATGTCGATCAGGCCAGCCTTTTTGTCGCAGAGAATCATCAAGCCCCTATCGCCGCGAATGTCAGTTTCTCAGGCGCCTTTGCCAAAAATGCCAGCGCCGAATTCGACTTTCGGACAACCGGTGATGAAATCTGGACGATCAAAGTCAAAACCAAGACCCATTTGCTCTGCCTGGAGCAGGGTGGCAGCTTGTTGAAAATTGATGGTGAAACCGTGCTGGAACAGCATGCCGATGAGGAATATTCGGCGATCTACGCAAGGTTTGTAGAATTGATGCAAAATGGTCAGTCCGACGTTGATCTGGCGCCGTTAAAACTGACCGCAGATGCCTTCATGATCGGTGAGCGCCATAATGTTGCACCATTTGCTGGCTAATCTTTGATTGAGCGGCATATTGCCTACCCAAATACAACCTGCCATAGTGACTTAGTTATCTAATACAGAGGTGAAGCGATTATCAAACAAGCAATTGCATGGATGCGTCTCCATCCTTACGCCTCAGGCCTTATCGCTATTGTCGTCCTGGCAATCCTGTACAAGATCATTGTCCCTTCCGCGCAGACATATGAGTATGTCACCGAACCGGTATCCCGGGGTGATGTTGCGCGCATCGTATCTGCCAGCGGGAAGTTGCGGGCACTCAACACCATCAATGTAGGATCGGAAATTTCAGGGCAAGTCACCGACGTCTATGTTGATTTCAACTCACCAGTCACAGCGGGTCAGGTGCTCGCCAGAATTGACCCTACCCGCATTGAAGCGCGCGTTACCCAGGCACGGGCACAGGTGGCCTCGGCTCGTGCGACGCTGGCACAGGCCGAAGCCTCGATTATTCGAGCGCAAACCGACTATGAAGTACAAAGCCGCGAATTTGAACGACAGCAGCAATTGGCCGATAAAGGCTTTGTCTCCAAAGCGGGTATTGATCAGGCTCGCAATGCGCTGGCCAACGCCCGGGCGTCACTGAGTACGGCAAAGGCACAAGCGCAAAGCGGGCGCGCACAAATTGCGCAAAGCGAGGCTGAACTATCCTCCGCCCAGCTCGATCTGAACCGCACACGGATCCTTGCGCCAACCAGCGGCGTGGTGATCAACAAGCTGGTCGAGCCCGGCACTACGGTGGCTGCCAGTTTCCAGACTCCCAATCTGTTTGAAATCGCCGCCGACACCAGCCGTATGCAGGTCGAAGCCTCAGTCGACGAAGCGGATATCGGGCAGGTTCGGGTGGACCAGCTCGTGCGCTTTACCGTGGACAGCTATCCCGACGACACATTTGTCGCCAAAGTGGGGCAGATCCGCAAATCCGCGACCGAAGAGCAGAATGTGGTTAGCTATCTCGTCATCCTTGATGTCGATAATAAGGAGGGGAAGTTGCTGACCGGGATGACCGCCAATGTCGAAATTGTAACCGGCACCAAGACCAATGTGCTACGTGTTCCAGCACCCGCTATCCGCTTTCGCCCACGCAAAGATGACCGGCCCGATGAAGACAAAAAAGATCAGAACCCGGCTTCCAAAGATAAGGCCAAGAACCGTACCGCCAATATTTGGGTGGCCAGCGATGACCCTTACAAGCCGGTCCCGCGCACCGTAACCATTGGCCTTGCCGGAGAAGATTTTGTTGAGATCATCAAAGGGGTGACGGAAGAAGAGAAAGTCCTTGTCCGCTCCAAGAATCTCGAAAATGAAGAGGACGAGGAAGAGGACGAATTTGCGCGCGGGAACACTTAGATAATGGCCCTTGTTGAAACCCAGGATCTGGTCAAAAAATATGAGCTCGGCGGCGAAACGGTGCGGGCAGTTGACGGGGTTTCTCTCTCCATCGAACGAGGTGAATATGTTGCCATTATGGGGGCAAGTGGCTCCGGCAAATCAACCTTCATGAACATGATCGGTTGTCTGGATATCCCAACATCAGGTATTGTCCGCATTGATGGCATTGCGACGAGTGATCGCGACAGTGATGCACTGGCCGAATTGCGCAACCAGAAAATTGGCTTTGTATTTCAACAGTTTAATCTGCTTGCACGCACAACCGCGCTCGACAATGTGGCAGTACCGCTCATCTATGCCGGTCTTGGTACGGAGGCGCGGCGAGACAAAGCGAAGGCGAAACTGGAAGAAATGGGACTTGGCGACAGGCTGGATCACAGTCCGGCCAAATTATCAGGTGGTCAGCAACAGCGTGTAGCGATTGCCCGTGCACTGGTCACCGATCCAGTGATTCTGCTGGCCGACGAACCAACAGGCGCACTCGATAGCAAGACGTCCGAAGACATCATGCAGATTTTTGAAAGCCTGAACGAACAGGGCATCACCATCATCGTCGTTACCCATGAAGCGGAAATTGCCGATCATGCCAAACGCCGGATCGAATTTCGTGACGGCAAGGTTATCGAGGATGTCGCAGTGAACAATCGCCAGAAGGTCAGTTCATGATCGGCAATTTCAGACAACAGGCATCCGGATGGCTGGTCAATGTCGCCATAGCGATGACGGCGCTGCGCACCAATTTGATGCGCTCGATACTTACGACCCTGGGCGTCATGATTGGCGTGTTCGCTGTAACATTGGCGGTGGCGGTTGGTTCCGGCGCGCAGGTGTCGGTGATGCAATCAATCAACGCGCTGGGCTCCAACATGGCGCTGATATTTCCGCAGCCAGATACAGGTGAAGGCGGACGGCGCTCCTTTGATCGCGGACGGCTGACGATGCGTGACGCGCGCGCGATCCAAAAGCAGATTAGCGGAATTGATGACATCGCCCCACAACTGCGCTCAAACATTCAACTCATTGTCGCCGGACGCAATGCTTCAACCAATGCGGTTGGCACGACCCCGGGCTATGGTAAAGTCTCCAATCTTGTCGCCGAAAACGGCCGCTTTATCAGCGAAGCCGATGTCCGTTCCGCCGCGCGCGTCGTAGTGCTCGGCCCCACGGTCGCGAGAAAATTATTCGGCGATTTTGATCCGGTTGGCGAGACTATTCGCATCAACCGCGCGCCGTTTACTGTCATTGGCATTACCGAATCCAAAGGATCGAGCTTTGGCAATGATAATGATGATATCGCGCTAATGCCGATCAGTACAATGCGCCAACGATTTTCCGGGGACTCCCCCGCGGGACCCGATGACTTGCAGCTGCTGTTTGTCGGTTTTCAGGATGGAATATCGCTGCCGGATGCGAAGCGCGAGATGACAAAATTGCTGCGCGAACGCTATCGGGTGAGGGGCAAGGATATCAACCCGTTCACCATTCGCACGACCGAAGAGTTTATGAAAGAATCCGCACAAGTGACCGGAATTTTCCAGATCGTGCTCGTCGCCATTGCGTCTATCTCACTGCTGGTCGGGGGGATTGGTATCATGAATATCATGTTGGTCAGCGTCACCGAACGGACTCGTGAGATTGGGTTGCGCATGGCTCTGGGCGCCAAACGCAGCGATATCCGCAACCAGTTTCTGGTCGAGGCGGCGGTGCTTTGCGTGATTGGCGGCGCGATGGGGCTGATACTCGCTATAGCAGGCGGCACGGCGCTGACTGTCTATGCCGATTTCCCGGTACCTATCGGTGTTGGCGTCGGCGTTGGAGCGATCATATTCTCTGCGTTTATCGGTTTGCTATTCGGCGGTTACCCGGCCGTGCGCGCATCGCGTCTATCGCCGATCGAGGCATTGCGCACCGAATAATTCTGGATTGCCTTTAGTGGTACAGCGATGATATCAAGGAGCAACTCGCAACTGGCGCGATAGGGTGGTTCACCACCGGGGAGCGGGTGCATTGTCAAAGATGCAATTTTCAGTCGGGCGCCTGGGCATTTCTTGAAACGAAGGAGACATGCTCATGACCGACACGCAAAAACCTTTCCACATCGTCTTTCTGTTGTTCGACGGTATAACCCAGCTTGATTTTACTGGACCTGCCCAGTTTCTGGCGCGCATGCCAGGAGCCATTGTCCATACGGCGGCCAAGGCCGTGCAGCCTATCCAAACCGACAGCGGCTTTGCGATGTTGCCCAGCACGAACCTGACCGATTGCCCGCAGGCCGACCTGCTCTGCGTCCCGGGCGGCTTTGGCACGCGCGATGTGATACAGGATAAAGAGACACTTCAATTTCTGCGCGATCAGGCAGCAGAGGCGCAATATGTCACCTCGGTTTGCACCGGTTCGCTGGCACTGGGTGCGGCAGGGTTGCTTCAAGGCAAGCGTGCGACAAGCCATTGGGCCTATACGTCCTTGCTCGAAAAATTCGGCGCAACCTATGACGCCGCTCGCGTCGTCAAAGATGGCAATGTCATTACCGCCGGTGGAGTCACCTCGGGTATCGACTTTGCCCTGACCGTGATCGCCGAAATTGCCGGACAGCAATTTGCAGAGGCTGTGCAGCTGGGGCTGGAATATGATCCCCATCCGCCATTCGACAGCGGCAATCCCAGCGTCGCCGATCCCAAGCTCGTGCAGTTGCTCAACGATCGGAACTACGGCGATGTGCTGAAAGAGTTGCAAAAGGTGATCGACGCTAGCTAAACAAATAGAGGACTTGGGGCTCCGCTTTCGTCATGGGCATCGCAAGCTCTTAGTGGCCCATGATAGAAAGCCGATAAACTGACCGACGCCGCGCCAATCTCCAGCAAAACCGCACCGCGCAGGATTAGTGAAACGAAATTGTTTCTCTTTTCCATGGCTTGTGCCGTGGCGGTCGCAAACGGTTATTATATCCATCCGCTCATCGCCCCAGTCGGCGACGATTTTGGCGTCAGTGGGCCCATTCTCGGGCTAGTGCCCGCTTTTAATCAGATCGCACTGGCGCTCGGGATACTGCTGCTCTTGCCGCTCGGCGACCGGATCAATAATCGCAAGCTGGTCACCACGTTTGTTGCGGGCCAGTTTCTGGCGCTGCTCGCCATGGCCACAGCACAGGATTTTCGCCTCTTCGTCGCCGCGTCTTCGCTGCTCGGTTTTGCGACCATCACGCCCTATTTGCTGCCCGCCTATGTCACGAAGCGGGTGCGGCCGGATCGTATCGGGCATGTTACCGGCATCTTGACGGCAGGCATAACGGTTGGCCTGCTCGGCAGCCGCGCCGGTGCGGGTGTGCTGGGGCATTATTTCGGCTGGCGATCGGCCTATTGGGTGGGCACTGCGCTGACTTTGGCGCTGCTCATCATCTTGCCTATGATCATGGAAAAAGATGAAAAGCTGCGCGATGATAACGAGCCTCAGGAAAGCTATGGCGCGCTGATCGCTTCGCTCTGGCCGATTGTCAAAACCATGCCGGATGTGCTGCTTGCGGGATTGCTTCAGGCCTTGTCGTTCGGGTTTTTTCTGGCCTTATGGCTGGGCATTGGATTGCATATCACCAGCCCGCAAATGGGTTATGGGGTCGATGTTGTGGGCTATCTCGCGCTACTGGCCGGGATGAATGTCTTTATCGCCCCCTGGTCCGGCCGACTGGCAGACCGGATCGGTGCCGAAAAGGCCCGCATGCTATTTGCCATCGCCCAGTTGATCGGCGCGATTTTGCTTATATTTGCAGGTAATAGCCTATGGATATTGATCCTGCCGATCCTGTTCAGCAACTTTGGCGGGGCATCGATGGATGTTGCCAACCGCACGATCCTGTTCAACCGCAATCCGGAAATCCGCACGCGGCTGATGACCATCTATATCGTCATCATGTTCACCGGCGGCGGTCTGTCTAGCTGGCTCGGCACGGCTGCCTACGCGTGGGGCGGCTGGAATGCGATTGTCACCATATCTTTGGTCTTCGCCAGCCTGATCATGGTACTCGCACTGTGGGGACAGCGGCTGCACAAAACTTGACAGAACTGCCGGCTGCGCGGAGTATCAAGCTACCGTTTTGAGGGAGAATGGGATGCCAAAGCTGTTGATGATGATGCTCCTGCTGCTGCCGGTTTCGATCGCGGCTGAGAAACCTGCTGAGCCATCCGACCATCAGCAGCTGGTCGAAAAATATACAGCTGCCTTCAATGCCAGAGACGCAAACGCCATGGCTGCACTGATGCATCCCGGCATTCAATGGATCACGATCAGCGGGGACCAGTCCAAAGTCACGACCGATGGAAAGGATCTGATGGTCAGCGAGATGGAATCCTATTTCAAAAGCCCGACCCGCATTAGCAGCAGCCTCGGCGGCTGGTCGGTGAACGGAGATTATGTCAGCGTGATCGAAACGGCATCTTGGATGAACAGCGAGGGGAAGCGTCAGGCACAAAGCGCCACCGCGGTCTACCAAATTGCAGATCAGCTGATCCGCCGGGTATGGTATTTTCCGGAACAGAAAACAGAGTAAAGCTCAAATACGAACGAGCACCTTACCGATATTGCCGCCAGTGAAAAGCTTGTCATAGGCGGTCAGGACATTCTCTATTCCGTCTGTCACATCAAATGGCGTGTCAATTAATCCCTGTTCCAGCCAGTACTTGAGCTGCGCCGTCAGTCGCTCTCCTTGATCCATGAAATCGGGCGAGAAAAAGCCCTCGACGCGCAGCCGCTTCATCAGGATCTGGTCGAAATGCTCCGGCCCCTGCCCGCGTCCGTCCCCTTTATACTGGGCCAGCAAGCCACATAGTGCGACGCGGCCGTAAAGTGCCATATTGGGCAGCACCTCGTCCAATATCGGCCCGCCAACATTGTCGAAATAGGCATTGATCCCGCCCTCGACTTTCGCCAGCTCTACCGCGATGTCATCCTTCTTGTAATCGATCGCCTTAGTGATCCCGAGTTCTTCCTCCAGCCAGCGACATTTGTCCGGTCCGCCAGCCAGGCCATAGACATTGGCACCCATTATTTTCGCAATCTGACAAGCCAGCACACCGGTCGCCCCTGCAGCAGCCGAGACCAGAACATTATGCCCGGCCTGCACCCCGGCGGTTTCCTGCAACCCCCAAAGGGCCGTCCAGCCATTGAACCCGAGCACACCAAAATGCTGTTTGATATCGGCAATATTGGCATCGACCTTCACCAGCCCGGCAAGCTCCGGCTCGACCACAGCATGTTCGGCCCATTGTCCAAAACCGCGCACGAGATCACCTTCAGAAAATCCATCATGGCGCGATGCAGCAACATGGCCCAGCACCAGACCGACCATCTTCGTTCCGAGCTCAAGCGGCGGCTGATAGCTGTCCTCCCGCTCCGTCATCCACATGCGGGTGCCAGCATCCATGGAAAGATAGGCAGCTTTAACCAGCACTTGCCCCTCGGCCAGTTCCGGCATCACCTCGCTCTCCAACGACAGCGCGCTGGCGACATCGTCACCCTCAGGGCGCTTGTTCAATTGCCAGAAACGGTTTGTCGTCATTGCCTGCCTCCCCTTTTCAGGGTGCAGTTTAGAGCAAATCCCGCCGCTCGATATTATCCTTATTGGCAGGGAGAATGAACAGCATACCATCCTTGCCCATGACTATTTTCCCGCGAAAGTCTGCAGTCACGTCTTTCAGAAAATAGGGTTCCAAAAGGCTGATCGGCACCGCCGGAACGATGTGGGAGAAGACCAGCATTTTCGCATTGGCAGCCTTGGCCGATTCCGCCACCTCGGCGGGTGTGGCGTGATAGTCGGGAATATCCGTCATGATCTTCTCAAGCCGTGGTCTTTTCGCTTTTTTCATTGCCGCTTCGGTAATCGCAACCATCTCGGCGTTCAGCACTTCATGCACCAATATGTCGCAACCGTTGCAGGCCTTTTCGACCGCGGCGCTTCGCGTGGTGTCACCGCTAAACACGATAGACCGGCCTTTATAGTCGAACCGATAGCCGACCGCTGGCACAACCGGTTCGTGATTGACCGCAAAGGCCGTGATTTTCAGGCCGTCCTGATCATAGACAATCTGCTCGTCATCGTCCGCGGGCAAGGCGAAGGGCCGCGCAATCCCACCGATACCCGATGGCGGCATGATATCTTCGCCATGATGCGCCACGCGGTAGCCGGCGTCGGCAGCATAGGCGGCATTTATCCCGTCAACAATCGCGGCCACACCCTCGGGCGCAATGACCGGCAATGGCGCGTCATGGCCGCCGCCAGCCCAGCGCTGCAACAACAGCTCACCCATGCCGTCAATATGGTCGCTGTGAAAATGGGTAAGCAGCAACGCTTCGACCCGGCCCGGGCTCAGTCCCATTTCACCCAGTCGGCGCACCGCTCCGCCGCCTATGTCGACAATGAACATCTTGCCGTCGATCATCACCGCTGAACAGGGTCCAGCGCGACTGGGGTCCGGCAAGGGCGAGCCGGTTCCGCAGAGGGCCAGATGCATGCCTTGGGGCAAATCACCTATAACGTCTTGGCTAACGGCGCTTTCCACGGCATTGGCAAAAAGCCGGGAGCCTATTTCAGCGCGAAGAAGCCATAGGGCGCTGGCAAGAACACCGATTCCGACGGCCAAGCCCCATAGCCAACGCTTGCTGAAAATCTTCGATCTGTCCATGCAATCCTCCGGCCGTTATTATAGCCCTAGCATTCGACCAGATTGACCGCTAGGCCGCCTTGCGATGTTTCCTTGTACCGTTCGCTCATGTCCAGACCGGTTTTGCGCATGGTTTCAATGACTTCATCCAGGCTGACGCGATGGGTGCCATCGCCCATGATTGCCAGCCGCGCGGCTTCGATCGCTTTGACCGAACCCACCGCGTTGCGTTCGATACACGGCACCTGCACCAGTCCGGCCACTGGATCACAAGTCAGGCCGAGATTATGTTCCATGCCAATCTCTGCAGCATTTTCGACTTGCAGCGGCGTGCCACCCCAGGCCGCGGTCAAACCCGCCGCCGCCATGGAACAGGCGACACCAACTTCGCCCTGACAGCCGACTTCGGCGCCAGAGATGGAGGCGTTTTCCTTGAACAATGATCCGATGGCCGCAGCAGTCAGGATGAATTTTTCAACGCCCTCGACATCGGCCTGGGGCGAAAAGCGTTCGTAAAACCGCAAAACCGAGGGCACAATTCCCGCTGCACCATTGGTCGGGGCGGTCACGACTTTGCCGCCCGCTGCATTTTCCTCATTCACGGCCAGCGCCCACAGGTTTACCCAATCGAGCACCGTCAGCGGATCGGATAGCGCACGCTCCTGCCGCTCCATCAAGCGCGCATGGATCAGGGGCGCCCGTCGTTTCACGTTCAGTCCGCCCGGCAAGATTCCCTCTGACTTTATACCTCTATCAATGCAAGCCGACATCGCATCGGCAATCTGGCGGATGCCTACGCCGATTTCTTCATCGGTTTTGGCGGCACGTTCATTGTTGCGCATGATATCGGCGATGCACAGGCCTTTTTCCTCGGCAATTTTCAGCAGATCAGCACCGGAGCAAAAGGGGTGCGGCACGTCCCATAGTCCGCTTTCCGGATCATTGGCACTGATCTGATCCTCATCCAGAATCGCGCCGCCGCCAACGGAATAATAGACGCGGCTGGCGAGCTCTTCCTCGCCTTTGAAGGCCGTGAACCGCATGGCGTTGGAGTGGAAGTCCAGCCGCTTGCGTTGATCAAATATAACGTCCGCATCTTCGTCAAAGCCGATAGCCTGCGTGCCCTTCAGCTGGATCCGTTTCTCGCTCCTGATCTGTGCAACCAGAGCATCGGCGGCATCTGGTTGTATGTTTTCCGGGACCTGGCCCGATAAGCCCAGCAGAATGGCACGATCAGTCGCGTGCCCCTTGCCAGTAAGCGCAAGCGAGCCAAAAAGCTTGGTCTCTGTCCGTGTGACCTGACCCAGAATCCCCTGATCCGCAATCCGCGCAACAAAGGTAGCTGCCGCAAGCATCGGCCCCATGGTATGGGAACTCGAAGGTCCGACACCGATTTTGAACAGCTCAAATGTGCTGCACACCATTGTCTGTTCTTCCTCCTTACATCCGGGATAGCTTTACCGCACGATCGTAAGTTGCGGCTAATGAAAAAATCGCAACGGGCTATCCCGCAATTGTGAAGCGGCCCAGCGCTTTCCCTAGGGTGCTTTCCCTAGGACGCTTTTTCCTTCGCGATCCATTGATTGACCTGCTTTTCCAATATGTTTAGCGGCACCGAACCGCCGCCCAATACAGTGTCATGAAAACCCCTTATATCGAAGTCATCACCCAGCTCTTTTTCCGCCTTGGCGCGCAGTTCCTGGATTTTTAGCATGCCGATTTTATAGCTGGTCGCCTGTCCCGGCATGACCAGATAGCGCCGTACTTCGCTGCGCACCGCTGTCTCTGGAATAGGCGAGTTGGCGAGGAAATACGCCACAGCCTTCTCTTCGCTCCAGCCTTTTGTGTGTAGTCCGGTATCCACAACGAGCCGGATCGCGCGCCATATTTCTGTCGTTAGCCGGCCAAAGTCGGAATAGGGATTTTCATAGGCCCCCATTTCTTTGGACAACAGCTCGGAATAGAGCGCCCATCCTTCGCCAAAGGCCGGGATATAACCGCCCTGTGCGCGGAATTTCGGAATGCCTGTCAGCTCCTGCGCAATCGAGCTTTGCATATGATGGCCCGGGTTGCCTTCATGATAGGCAATCACTTCCAGACTGTGGATCGGCATGGCGCGCATGTCAGACAAATGCGCATAATAGGTGCCGGGGCGGGTACCGTCCGGTGTCCCCGGTCGGTAATGCTGGGCCGCACCATCCTGCTCCCGAAAGGGCTCGACCCGTTTCACCACCAGATCGGCCTTTGGCAGGGTACCGAAAAAATCCGGCAAGCGGGTTTTGATAAATGCCAGATGCTTTTCGGCGGTATCGATATAGTCCTGTGCGCCCTTGTCATCTTCAGAGAAATAGAACTGATCATCTTCACGCAGGAAGGTGAAGAAGGCTTGCAGGTCGCCTTTAAA
Organism: Parasphingorhabdus sp.; assembly: GCF_059726685.1. Lineage (NCBI taxonomy): Bacteria > Pseudomonadati > Pseudomonadota > Alphaproteobacteria > Sphingomonadales > Sphingorhabdaceae > Parasphingorhabdus > Parasphingorhabdus sp. Next base: position 906,555 of record NZ_AP041068.1, on the reverse strand, counting down.
TTCCACCTTGTCCTTGATCGCTTCCATCTCGCTGCGGATGCGCGCGACTTCGGATAGGCCGATGGTGTGAATTTCCTCCGCAGTCAGGCTGGTCGTCGTCTGATTGGCTAGGCGGTAATTATAAAAGGCTTCACCATTGGGAAGATCGGACACACCAAAGGGTTCTGCCTTCGTATTGGGCAAATCCTGCTTGAACCAGGTGATGATCCGCTCATAGGCTGGCTTCAGCGAATCGGTGAGCGCTGTCCGTGCTTGCTCTTTCAATTCGTTCGAGCGGCCTTGCGTAATCGTGCCAGCTTCCACAAGCGAGGCCAATTTACCCTCGGTCGCCTCCCAAAGGGCCGACGCTTCGCCATCATCAAAAGGCGCGCCAGTGGTGATTTTCTCGGACTGCTCGATCACCCCTTCATAGGCGAAGCGTGGCGGCCGCGTTCCGGATTCCGCATTGGCCTGCGCGCGCGTAAGCAGCTGATCCAGCGCCCGCGCACTACCTTTGAGCCGTTCGATAAAGGCGACCATATCAGTCTCGCTTGCCACGCGGTGCTGATTGATCAGAAAGGTCGGGAAGAATGATTGCTGACCGTTAAACTGATGGAGGACATAGCCATTTTGACGAAACGCCACACCGGCTTCCGCCTGATCCAGTCGGAACAACCACATGTCCCAGGATATCTGTGCATCCGGCGTTAACTTCTCATAGTCAAAGTCACGCTTCAGCTCGGCCGTCGCCTCTCGCATCCATGCAAGTTGGCGGTCCGCGGCTGCAATCGAATAATCATCAATCTGGTCGTAAGCAGTCCTGCGGCCCAACAGAGTCTGGCGGATCGGACTGAAGGCCAACTGCTCTTCAAATTTTTTGTCGAACCAGATGTTGAGACGATCCGTCTCTGTCTCCATCGCATCAGCAACTGCCGGTGCAGCATTTTGAGCATGAACCGCGGGAACCGCTACGGCGATCCCTGCCATTGTGGTGGAAGCCAATATTAACTTTAGAAACTTGGTCATGCCGCTTAATCCCCGTGCAAGAAGTTACGTTGGAAACGACATGGCACAGTCTAGCGATTTTGCAAACATCGCGAATGGGTTGATAGAATCCATAAATAAAAAAGGGGCCGGAAGTTTCCTTCCAGCCCCTAATGTTTTTCAGCGTTAGCCGGGTGGTTGGGTTTAGAAGCCCATGCCGCCCATGCCGCCGCCCATGCCGCCCATGTCAGGCATTGCAGGAGCGCCGCCGCCAGCATTGTCGTCCGGTGCGTCGGAAACAGCTGCTTCGGTGGTGATCAAGAGACCGGCAACCGAGCTAGCGTCCTGCAGCGCAGCGCGCACAACTTTGGTTGGGTCGATCACACCGGATTTGACGAGATCTTCGTACTTGTCGCTAAACGCGTTGAAGCCGAAGTTCTTGTCTTTCTGGTCGAGCAATTTGCCAGCGACAACCGCGCCGTCAAAACCAGCATTTTCAGCGATCTGACGAACCGGAGCCTGCAGCGATTTACGAACAATGTCGATGCCGCGGGTCTGGTCGTCATTATGGCCTTCGAGACCTTTGAGAGCAGAGGTTGCATAAAGAAGTGCGGTTCCGCCGCCAGGGACGATTCCTTCTTCAACCGCAGCGCGGGTTGCATGCAATGCATCGTCAACACGGTCTTTCTTCTCTTTCACTTCGACTTCGGTTGCACCGCCGACTTTGATCACGGCAACACCGCCAGCGAGTTTCGCCAGACGCTCTTGCAGTTTTTCTTTGTCATAGTCGGATGTAGTGTTTTCGATCTGCGCACGGATCGCTTCAACACGGGCCTTGATGTCTTTCGACTTGCCGGAACCATCAACAATGGTCGTGTTGTCTTTGTCGATCGTGACGTTTTTCGCCTGACCGAGCATGTTCAGCGTAACGCTTTCCAGCTTGATGCCGAGATCTTCGGAGATCATCTCACCTTTGGTGAGGATCGCGATATCTTCTAGCATCGCTTTACGGCGATCACCGAAGCCAGGAGCTTTCACTGCTGCGATTTTCAGACCGCCGCGCAGTTTGTTGACCACGAGAGTAGCCAGCGCTTCGCCTTCAATATCTTCGGCAATGATCAAAAGCGGACGTCCGGCTTGTACAACAGCTTCCAGGATCGGGAGCATAGGCTGCAGGTTGGTCAGCTTTTTCTCGTGGATCAGGATGTAGGGATTTTCGAGGTCCGCAATCATCTTGTCCGGGTTGGTGATAAAGTAAGGAGACAGGTAACCGCGGTCAAACTGCATGCCTTCCACAACGTCGAGTTCAAAGTCGAGGCCCTTGGCTTCTTCAACCGTGATAACGCCTTCTTTGCCGACTTTTTCCATCGCTTCTGCGATTTTCTGGCCAACTTCTTCGTCACCATTGGCAGAGATAACGCCAACCTGGGAGATTTCCGAGCTGCCTTTGACATTCTTGGAACGCTTTTGCAGATCAGCCACAACCTTATCAACAGCCTGGTCGATGCCGCGCTTCAGATCCATAGGGTTCATGCCAGCAGAAACGGACTTCATGCCTTCCTTGACAATCGCCTGCGCCAAAACGGTCGCGGTGGTGGTGCCGTCGCCAGCAACATCGTTGGTTTTCGATGCAACTTCACGAAGCATCTGGGCGCCCATATTTTCGAACTTGTCTTTCAGTTCGATTTCCTTGGCAACCGATACACCATCTTTGGTGATGCGCGGTGCGCCGAAGCTTTTGTCGAGAACGACGTTGCGGCCTTTAGGACCGAGGGTTACTTTTACAGCATCAGCCAGCGTGTTGACACCGGTCAGAATGCGTTCGCGTGCGTCGCGACCAAATTTTACGTCTTTAGCAGCCATGTTATTTTCCTCTGCTTATGAGAATGAATGTTTAGTGAAATGGAATGCGACTACTCGATGATACCGAGAATATCGCTTTCTTTCATGATGATCAGGTCTTTGCCTTCAACGGTGACTTCCGTGCCGGACCATTTGCCGAACAGGATCTTGTCGCCTTTTTTGACGTCGAGCGGTGTTGACTTGCCATTGTCGTCTTTCAAACCATTGCCAACAGCAACAACTTTACCTTCGGATGGTTTTTCCTGAGCGCTGTCAGGAATGATGATGCCGCCAGCGGTTTTCGTGTCCGCGTCTACGCGGCTAACCAGCACACGATCATGTAGTGGACGAAATTTCATAAGTTTGCCTTTCTTGTCCAAATTTACTTTCCTGCGGCCCCGCTCCTTTAGCCCGGGCCATCAAGATATATTCAAATGGAGGATTAGCACTCCCTTGAGTCGAGTGCTAACGACGCCCATATGGGCTATTCTGAGCGATCGTCAAGGCTTTCCCGCAAAAAAATTCGGAATCTTTTTGCAAGCTGTATCCTTTAGAAAAAAGCCATTTTCGGAAAATCCCGCACCAGTTTTTCCGGGCTTTGGAAAAAGAGATGTAACCAGCCGGGTCCTTCCACCGAAACACATGATGAGCCTGCACGACAGGTTCGCCCCTATTACCCAATCTCCAAGAGAGGAAAACCAAATGTCCAACTCCATGATCAAAGCCACTGCCGCTGCTGCTGCCCTCGCTGCTGCTGCGACTATTGCTATTTCGCCAACCACTGCCGTTGCGGCTGGTGCCAAAGAGAAATGTTTCGGCATCGCGCTGAAGGGCAAGAATGATTGTGCCGCAGGACCAGGCACAAGCTGTGCCGGTACTTCAACCGCCGACTATCAGGGCAATGCCTGGAAATACACCGCCAAGGGCGCTTGTGTTAAAGCCGGTGGTTCGCTGACCGCGAAAAAAGGCAACAAGAAGCCAGTACCGCAGAGAGGTTAAACCACCTTCAATCACGTTCAAGCCTCTGGCGCAAAACGTGATTCTACGCTAAGTTTTGTGGATGCTACCTTTACTCAAACCTCAAATTTTGGTCTGTCCGTTATGAAGACGCCTGTGCCTCACTCCCTCCCTCCATCAGGTGGCATAGGTTTGAAGTCAGTACATTATAATGATGTATTGTCCGAAGAAGTCGGATCAAAAAAACCCGGATGGGTCGAGGTACATCCGCAGAATTACTTCGGTGATGGCGGCCCGCTACACCGTTGGCTGACCGCCATCGCCGAAGACTATCCTTTGAGCTTTCACAGTGTCGGACTTTCGCTTGGCTCAGCTGATGGTCTGAACCAATATGATCTCGATAAAATTGCCGATCTTTGTAATCGCTACCAACCAGCCATGGTTTCCGATCATCTGAGCTGGAGCGGTAACGCCCATGATCGCTATCCCGATCTGCTCCCCATTCCCTATACAGAAGAAGCACTCAATCATTTCGCCGCAGAGATTAGCAAGGTGCAGGACCGGCTAAAACGGCCCATATTGGTCGAAAACCCGTCGCGCTATCTCAGCTACCGTGATGACGCGATGAGCGAGACTGACTTCATCTCGGCCCTTTGCAAAAAGTCTGGCTGCGGCCTGCTATTTGATGTCAATAATGTCGAAGTCACCGCTACTAATGTCGGGCTGGATATGGAGGCCTATATAGATGCCATTGATCCGGATATTGTCGGGGAAATGCATCTTGCTGGCCATGCACGCGAAGAGCATGACGATGGTCCATTGCTGATCGACGATCATGGCTCGATTGTGAGCGATATCACCTGGCGGCTGTATGAACGCTTCATCAAACGCGCTGGCCCCAAACCCACATTGATTGAATGGGACACGGATATTCCCGAATATAGCGTGTTAATGGCAGAAGTTTCAAAAGTTGAAACGGTGCTGAACAGCCATGTTTTGCAAGATGAACAGCATGCCCTCGCTAGCTGACGGCCAGTCTCGCTTCATCGCTTGCCTGCAAAAAGGCCCGGCCCATTTTCCAGATGACCTGTTCAGCGAGAGTGCAGATCGAGCGCTTCTGGGCCTGAAGGCTCATGCCAATACTGTTTCCCATGCACGGCTCGTCGCGCTTGAAAACGCCTATCCCAAATTGCACGAACATATGGGACATGAGCCTTTTCACGCCATTTCTCGAGACTATATCGAGCAGGACCACATCCTGACCTGTGACATGAACAGTATCGCCGCAGATTTTGGGGATTTTCTCGCAAAACAGGGGTTCAGCGAAACCGAAGTGGATCTGGCCCGGATAGAATGGGCGTGGATCAAAAGCTACCATAGCGCCGAGGCTGCGCCGCTTGCGCTTAATGACATTGCGACACTGGATGAAGAAAGCCTTCTCGGCCTTGAGATCGGCGCGCATCCCGCAATGCGGTTGGTCAACCTGACCGGAGCACTTTCGCCGGAGCTGGCAGAATTAGGAGATGGCACGCCTGATGCACTGATGGTCGCGCGCCCAGAAGCTGAAGTCCTATTTCACCCGCTCACCCAGTTAGAACACGATATTGCGGAAAAAATTGCAAATATTTCAACAATGGGTAACCTTTTGGCAGCAGCCATCGAACTGGATGGTGAAGACACTGCAATGGAGAGGATCATAAAGCTGATCCAAAGCGGCGTGATAATAAGAATATAATGAATGATTTAACGGGGTAACCGAAATGATGAACCTGATTAAAAAAGCAATTGGTCTAGTAAGCGGCGCTTTTCCAGAAGCGATCGCGCTCCTCTTTGCCCGCGTGGCACTGGCTGGCATATTCTGGCGCTCTGCCCGCACAAAGGTCGAAGATGGCAGCTTTCTGACGATGAAAGAACTCACCGTCGATCTGTTCCGTGATGAATATGGCATGCCTTTTCCCGAGATCACCGGTTTGATCGCTACCTATGCCGAGCATTTCTTCCCGATTCTACTCGTATTGGGCCTTGCAACCCGCTTTGGCGCGGCCGGGCTGCTAGTCATGACCTTGGTCATCCAGTTTTTCGTCTATCCTGAAGCCTGGTGGTCCGTGCATATTATCTGGGTAGCCTTGGCGCTGGTCCTGATTACGCGTGGCGGCGGCCTATTCTCCCTCGACAAGCTGGTCGGCGGGAAACTGGGCTAAGCTGGGAAGCCGGGGAGAGTAGCCGTGATCGCCAATGAAGAAACATTGCGCCATTTAATGGTCAAGGCGCAGGGCGGCGACAAGCAATGCTATGCCAGTCTGCTGACCGAGTGCGAAAAATGGCTACGGCGCTATTATGCGCGCAAGATCAATCCGGCGGAAGTCGATGATCTGGTGCAGGAAACGCTAATCTCGCTGCACAAAAAGCGGGCCAGCTATGATCCTACCAAAGCGTTCTTGCCTTGGCTCGCCGCCATCGGACGTTATCGCTGGATTGACGGCCTGCGCAAAATCTATCGCCACGAGCATGGCGAACTGAATGAAGAACTGGTTGCCGATCCACAGGATGAGGACGTAACCGCCAAGGTGAGCTTGGAACGTTTATTGGGAATGATCCCTGATAAACAGGCCGATGTTATCGCCATGGTAAAAATTGAGGGACTAAGCATTGCCGAAGCCGCGGCAAAAACCGGCCAGTCGGAATCACTGGTGAAAGTAAACATCCATCGGGGGCTCAAGAAAATGAGCGCCCTTATCGAGAGTGAATGAAATGAGTGAAGTAGCAAATAGCCTGATCGATGACCTGGTCGATGATCTTGCACCGGTCCGTACCCTGAAACCCTCAGGCGGTATGGCAGTGACAGCGATCCTGATGTTGGCCGTCTCTTCCAGTGTCGCCTTCTTTTTAGGCGTACGCGGTGATCTGGCGATGGGCATGGCTCATCAGATGTTCTTCCTGCGCAGCGGCGTGCTCTTGATGCTTGGTATTGCAACGGCTTTTGCAGCGGCCAATATGGCTCGACCCGGTGTTGGCAATCTCAATCGCGGTTGGATTTGGGCGCTGGTTACGGCAGCTCTATTCCCGCTGACAGCGGCTATCATGAGCGCGATCAACATGCCGCCAGTAGAAGCTTTGCGACCCACTGAAGGTCTGCGCTGCCTGACAGTCAGCATGATGTCAGCATTGGTCATTGGCGGCGGTCTGACCACCTGGTTACGCCAAGGCGCGCCGACCTCTCCGGAACGCGCTGGCTGGCTGGTCGGCATCGCATCCGGCGCTCTGGGAGCGGCTGCTTATAATATTTTCTGCCCGTTTAACGACATTTACTATATCGGATTATGGTTCACCCTGCCGGTACTGGTCAGTGCTCTGATCGGAAGATTTATCGTACCGCATCTTATCCGCTGGTAATTTCCGGCAGGCATAACCATATAAAAGGCGGCGGTCAGCGATGATCAGCCGCCTTTCTTGTGGAGAATGACGACAATGCAGTTTGCCCGTGCAGCTTGGAAATTTCTGGTAGCGATCAAAGACGCTTTGGTCCTGATCGCAATGTTGCTGTTCTTCGCTGCCCTTTATGCGGCTCTTTCGGTCCGGCCCAATGTGGCAGCAATTAATGACGGCGCACTACTCCTCGATTTCAATGGCGTCATTGTCGAACAACCTGCACAGCAGGATTTTACAGCCATGTTCACGAATAATGAGAATACCGTGCGCGAATATCGGTTGCGGGATGTGGTTCGCGCGATTGATGCCGCGGCCGAAGATGACCGGGTGAAAGCCGTGGTTCTTGACCTCAGCACTTTCATGGGCGCCGGACAAACCAGCCTCAACGCCGTAAGCGAGGCACTTGAGCAGGTCAAATTGGCCGAAAAACCAATTTATGCCTACGCCAATTTCTACAGCGATGACAGTTATCAACTGGCGGCCCATGCTGATGAAATCTGGATGGACCCGATGGGCGGTATTGTCTTTGCCGGCCCCGGTGGTAACAGGCTTTACTACAAAAATCTGATCGATCAGCTGGGCATCACCGCCAATATCTACCGTGTCGGCACCTATAAGAGCGCGGTCGAACCCTATATGCGCGACAATCAGTCCCCTGAAGCGAAAGAGGCATCCGCAGCGCTTTATTCCGTCCTGTGGGACAGTTGGTTGGCGGAAGTAAAAAAGGCGCGCCCACAAGCCGTGATTGAGCCCTATGCCAATGATCCGGCAACGCTTATCAAGACCGCCGGAGGCGACTATACAAAGATCGCAGTCGAGCAAAAGCTGGTCGACAAAATCGGCGACCGGGTTGCCTTTGGCCGCTACGTTGCTGAAAAAGTTGGGGAAGACACAAAGCCGTCTCCGGACAGTTTCAAAAGCATTGACTATGACGATTTCGTCGCCGCCAATCCGGAAGGCAGCAGCGGTGACGCAATTGGCGTCATCACCGTTGCCGGAGAAATTATCAGCGGCAACGCTGGCCCCGGCATTGCCGCCAGCGGGCGGATTGCCGAACAGATTTACAAGGCACTCGAAGAGAAACAGATAAAGGCATTGGTGGTGCGGGTAAACTCGCCTGGAGGATCCGCCTTTGCCAGCGAAGAAATCCGGTTAGCACTTGACGACATTAAGAAAGCCGAGATTCCCATTGTTATCTCCATGGGCGATGTCGCGGCCAGCGGTGGCTATTGGATTGCCGCGGCAGGCGATCATATCATGGCCGAACCGGACACGATCACCGGGTCCATTGGTGTCTTTGCCGTCTTGCCCAGTTTTGAAAAAGCCTTGGGCAAATGGGGCGTGACCGCCGATGGCGTGCAGACAACTCCTCTGTCCGGTGAACCGGATTTTGTCGGCGGTTTCAGCGAAGATCTCAACACGGTCCTGCAATCGGGAGTTGAGCATAGCTATGAGGATTTCCTCAGCCTCGTCGGAAAGGCGCGCGGCAAGACCAACGCAGAAGTTGATACTATTGGTCAGGGCCGCGTCTGGGACGGCGGCACCGCCCGGCAACTGGGGCTGGTCGACAGTTTTGGCGGCATGAAAGAAGCACTGGCCGAAGCAGCGAAACGCGCTGGGCTTGAAGAAGGCGACTATCATGCGAAATATCTTGAGGAGACACCAGCGTTCAAATGGCTGCCGCTTGGCGGAACGCCTTTTGGGGAGGCCAAAGCCACGCCGGTAACCGGTATGGTCGGTTGGGTCGCGCGGCGGCAAAAGGCAAGTTTTGCCCAAGCATTACAGACCGCTCGCGGTTTGATGGCGCGCGAAGACGTACAGGCACTATGCCTGGAATGCGGCGGAACCAGCCCGAGGCTGCATAGCAGCACACCTTCCCTTTTCGATCTGCTTAGAAGCTACTCGCTGTCCTCGGCACCGCGATAAGTCGGCAAAGACAGCCCTTTAACAATCGCTAACGCCCGCAAGGCGAAGCCGGCGACAAAGGCGATGAGGGCGGCGGCAATTCCGGGCATCCCGGTCTGCGCCAGCCCGACGAACGCAAAGGCCGATAGAGCGCCGGCGGTGACATAAAGCTCTGGCCGGATGATGATCGACGGTTCGCCGGCAATCAGATCGCGAATGACGCCGCCCACGCTTGCGGTGATAATCCCCATGATGGCTGCAGGCACCGGGTCAATGCCAAGTTGTAGCGCCTTGGCTGCACCGAAGACGGAATAGGCTGCGAGGCCAATCGCATCAAACCAGTCTACCGCTGCCGGACGCCAAATCCGCACCGGTGTTATCCAGACGACCAGCGCGATTGCCAAACACAGGATCGGCACCCGGCTGTCCTGGACCCAGAAAACCGGGGCCCCGATAAGAAGGTCACGCACGGTACCACCGCCGACCCCGGTAACCAGTGCAAAAAACGCAAAGGTGATCAAGGTCTGTCCGTTGCGCGCGGCAACCAGAGCGCCCGATATCGCGAAGACCGCAATGCCGAACAGGTCAAGCCAGCCCAGCGCGTTATAAAGGACCGCGCTGTTCAAGCGTCGTTCCGTTTTCCGCGCGACGTTCGGGTGAACAGCATGATAAAACCCAAGATTGAGCCGAAAAGGGCGATGATTGCCGACCCAATCAGGATCGGATGACTGGTATCCTCACGGGTTTGCAAATCCATGATATGCAGGCCCCACATGAAATCGAACACGCGCCAGAATTTGGTACGGACAGCGAGCAGTTCGCCGGTATCGGCATCGATATAGAAACGGGCATCGTCCTCGAAAACAACCTGCCACGATGGGCGATTCCGGCGCAAATCGGAAGGCGACTCATCCGCCGAGAAGCGCTGAACCGACGTGATCGCATTGTCATCCGAACGCGCCGCTATCGCCAATGTGCTAGCGTCGGCAGCAGCAATCGGTGGCAGCAATTTTCCGGTCACGGCATCGGCCCGCCTTTTACCGCCATCGGCATAGCTTATGACCCAAAACGGGCCCTGCACATTTTGCTGCAGGGTCAGGTCCTTGGCCTTTCGGCCTTCCAAAACGGGTGCCACCGGTATGATCGGATCAAGCGCAGGCTGCTCGCTGCGCAAATGATTGCCGCGCACGGTTTCAATCGGCTGCGACACCATCAACAGGCCAGAAGCAGTCCACAATATGATCGGTACACCGATCAACCAGCCAAGCCAGACATGCCAGTGATAAAATCTTCCGTGCATCAGCTATTCGCTGGCCAGCAGCGCGCCGATCTCACGCGCGCCGGCTATGGCTTTATGATCCTGATAGCGATCAGCAATGACCTGCATCCCGACCGGCAGCCCATCAACTTGCCCGATCGGCAGGACTGTCGCTGGCAGACCCGGAAATGTTACCAGGCCGGACCAGGCCAGCTGTTCGGCAGCGGGATGATCTACACCGTCAATCGACAGCGTCCGATCTTTCATCGGCCGGGTGTCGTGCGGAAATGCCGGCATGCTGGATGGCGGAGCGATCACGAGGTCATATTCTTCAAACAAGTCGCGCCAACTCCGCTGGTTGCGAGCCTGCGCATCCAGCAAAGCAAACCAATCGGCCGCCGTCACCACTGTGCCGTCAGGTCGCGGCGCTCCCGCCATCATGATGATGTTGAGCATATGCAGATAATCGCGATGCTGCTGTTCCAGATCTGGTAACAATGTCGTGGAACGCGCTACCTCTGCTCCGCTATCCTCCAACCGGTCAACCACAGCTTCCATGCACTGTCGCATGCCTTCTCCCATGGTTACACAAGGATGGTCCGTCAGCAGCAATGTGCGCATATTGCCTAAGGATTTTGACTGTTTGGGCAGAGGTCGATCCAAGGTCAAATCGAACAGCAACTCCAGGTCGTCGGCGTTGCGGGCTAACGGTCCGACGACCGAAAGCGGCCGGAAGGCGCCCTCTTCGAAACCGGGCATGAAATGGCCGTCACCACTCACCACACCATAGGTTGGCTTGTGCCCCCAGATGCCGCAATAATGGGCCGGGACGCGGATCGAACCGCCAATGTCCGAACCATATTCCAGTGCCACCATCCCGCTGGCCACAGCAGCGGCACCGCCTCCGGATGACCCGCCGGGCGATCGTCCCAAATCGTGAGGGTTGCTGGTCCGTCCATAGATCGCATTTTCGGAAAACATGTCGGCCAGCATGGGTGGTACGTTGGTTTTCCCCAGGATGACCGCGCCTGCGGCTTTGAGGCGCTGGACCACCATGGCATCTGTGTCGGTAATATTATCGGCAGCCGCCTCAATGCCCCAGCTGGTCGGCAGTCCGGCAATGTTAAAGCTTTCCTTCACCGTCATCGGCACGCCCAGCAAGGGGCTTTCGTCGCCTTTTGCAAGCCGCGTATCGGCATCGCGTGCGGCTTGTCGGGCGCGCTTAAAATCGCGCACGACAACTGCGTTTATTGGGCCGTCCAGCTTTTCAATACGCTTGATCGCAGCCTCTACCGCTTCGACTGCCGTTAATTTTCCTGCCGCGATATCGGCTGCCACAGCTATGGCGCCGGGCTGATCTGTAAGGGAAGGGATCGTCATATTTTTCTCTCTCCGCTACAGATTATGCGCCGATAATAATGGTACCGTCAAATCACATGTGGATGGGTTTGCCCTGTACCGCCATCGCTGCTTCCTTGACCGCTTCGCTGTGCGTCGGATGGGCATGACAGGTGTAGGCAATATCTTCACTAGTTGTACCAAATTCCATCGCCTGCGTGACTTGTGCGACAAGAGTTCCCGCGAGCGAAGAGATGATATGCGCACCCAGCACACGATCCGTTTCCGCGTCGGCAATCACTTTTACATAGCCGTCAGTATCGCGATTGGTCTTCGCGCGGCTGTTGCCTGCAAAGGGGAATTTGCCGACCTTGTAGGCGACACCGCTTTCCTTGACCTCTTCTTCAGTCTTACCGATGCTGGCAATTTCCGGATAGGTGTAGACCACGCCGGGAATCAGGTCGTGATTCACGATACCCTGCTGACCCGCTATGAATTCAGCGGCAGCGATGCCTTCATCTTCGGCTTTGTGGGCAAGCATAGGGCCGGGGGTGACATCGCCAATGGCGTATACGCCTTTAACCGCAGTCTGGAAATCATGGCCGACTTCAATCTGACCATGTTTGTTGGTTTCCAGCCCTGCCTTATCGAGCGCGAGGCCATCGGTATTGGGCCGACGACCAATCGCCACCAGTACCGCATCCGCTTCGATGGTTTCTGCATCGCCACCCTTCGCTGGTTCCACTGTCAGAGTCGCTTTTTTGCCTTTAACGGTGCACCCGGTCACTTTGGTTCCGGTCTTGATGTCAAAGCCCTGTTTCTTGAAGATGCGGGCGGCATCTTTGCGAATATCGCCATCCATGCCGGGCAGGATCTTGTCGAGATATTCCACGACGGTCACTTTCGCACCCAGACGCAGCCAAACGCTACCCAGTTCCAGACCAATTACGCCGCCGCCAATGACGACCATATGTTTGGGCACTTTCGGCAGTTCGAGCGCACCAGTGCTGTCGACGACAATATGTTTGCTATTGTCAATGTCCACACCGGGTAGCGGGGTAACCGAAGAGCCCGTCGCGATGATGACATTTTTCGCGGTGACCGTCTTGTTACCGACCTTTACGCTGTTTGCGCTTTCAAACGCGCCGCGACCTTTCAGCCATTCGACCTTGTTCTTCTTGAACAGAAACTCGATGCCACCAGTAAGTTCGTCGACCGCCTTGGATTTCTCCGCATGCATCTGCTTGAGGTCAAGCTTCGCACCGGTCAGCTTGATGCCGAATTTCTCAAGGGCACCGCTATGGGCTTCATGATAAAGCTCCGACGCGTGCAGCATCGCCTTGGACGGGATGCAGCCAACATTGAGGCAGGTGCCGCCCAGTGTCTCCCGGCTCTCCACACAAGCGGTTTTCAGGCCGAGCTGCGCGGCGCGAATAGCCGCGACATAACCGCCGGGGCCAGAGCCGATTACCAGAACGTCATAGTCATATTCACTGTTAGCCATATTCTGCCTCTTGGTTCGTCGTCCCGAACTTGTTTCGGGACCTTAGTAGATGCTGAAACAAGTTCAGCATGACGAGTTAGGGTTGTTACCTAGATTACAAATCAATCAAAAGCCGGGTCGGATCTTCAATCGCTTCCTTGATCCGCACCAGGAATGTCACCGCTTCACGGCCATCGATCAGACGATGATCATAGCTCAGCGCCAGATACATCATCGGACGCGCTTCAATGGATCCGTCTGGCATCACCACCGGACGCTGTTCGATCCGGTGCAAACCAAGCACAGCCGATTGCGGTGGGTTGATAATCGGGGTCGACATCAGCGAGCCGAATACACCGCCATTAGAAATCGTAAACGTGCCGCCTTTCATATCTGCCATGGTCAGCGTGCCATCCTTGGCGCGCTTGCCGAAATCGCCAATGGTATTCTCGACATCAGCAAAGCTCATCGCTTCGGCATTGCGGATCACAGGCACTACCAGACCATTGGGCGCGCTCACCGCGACCGAGATATCGACATAATCGTGATAGACAATTTCATCGCCATCAATCTGCGCATTCACCGACGGCACGTCTTTCAATGCGAGACAGGCGGCCTTGGCAAAGAAACCCATGAAGCCCAGCTTTACGCCATGTTTCTTGGCAAACAGCTCTTTATATTTGCTGCGCGTTTCCATCACGGCGGTCATGTCGACGTCGTTAAATGTTGTCAGTAGCGCCGCGGTATCCTGCGCTTCCTTCAGGCGCTTGGCGACAGTCTGGCGCAGGCGGGTCATTCGCACGCGCTCTTCATTACGGGTGCCGCCAGCTGCTGGCGCGGTGGTCGGAACCTCGGCACCTTTTGCCGTACCCTTCTCAACCAACGGCGCCTCGGCACCGGTCTTCACATATTGCTCGACATCATCTTTGGTCAAGCGGCCATCTTTGCCGGTGCCTTTGATCTTGCTGGGGTCTACTCCATACTCAAGCACTAGGCGGCGGACTGCCGGGGACAGGGTAATAGAGGATGCATCCGCTGCTGGTTCTGCCTTGGCTGCCGCCGGCGCCGGAGCAGCTTTGGCCGAGGATGCTGCGGCTCCGCTGCCTGCTTCAATCTTCGCGATAATCGCGCCCACCTCGACAGTATCGCCGACGGCAACGAGATGTTCACTCAAGGTACCCGCTTCGGGAGCTGGCACTTCCAGCGCAACCTTGTCGGTTTCCAGACTGGCAATGGGCTCGTCTGCATCGACCGCATCACCCGGCTGTTTCAGCCATTCGCCCACAGTCGCCTCGGTAATCGATTCGCCCAATACGGGGACTTTTACATCTGTTGCCATAGTCTTATGCTCACTTTCATCGGCGGAATTTTCCGCTCATCATCACTTTTTTACCGGATGGCCCAAGGCTTCGGCAACCAGCTTTTCCTGCTGCTCTTTATGCCGAGAGGCCAGCCCCGTTGCTGGCGAAGCACATGCCACGCGCCCGACATAGACGGGGTCAGTCGGCCCGACTTTCGCCTGTTCCAGACAATCCTCCAGATAGGGCCGGACAAAGTCCCAGCTGCCGTTATTTTTCGGCTCTTCCTGTGCCCAGACCAGAGTCTCGAGATTTTTCATCCGCTTCAGACGTACGACCAGTGGTTCGGCCGGGAAGGGATAAAGCTGCTCGATCCGGACAATCGAGGTATTCTTGTCTTTGGCTGCATCGCGTGCTTCGATCAGGTCATAAGCGACCTTGCCGGAACACAGCACCAACCGCTTGATATCCTTGTCCGCTGGCGGATTGGTGTCCGACTTGATCCGCATGAAATGATGATCGCCCTGAAACTCCTCGGCGCTCGACACTGCCATCTTGTGGCGCAGCAGCGACTTGGGCGTCATGATGACAAGTGGTTTGCGGAAACTACGAAGCATCTGGCGGCGCAATACGTGGAAATAATTGGCTGGTGTGGTGATATTCGCAACCTGGATATTGTCCTGTGCACATAGTTGCAGGAAGCGTTCCAGCCGCGCGCTGCTATGCTCTGGCCCCTGCCCTTCATAGCCATGTGGCAAGAGCATCACGAGACCATTGGCGCGCAGCCATTTGGCTTCACCGGAAGCGATGAACTGATCGATCATGATCTGTGCGCCATTGGCAAAATCACCAAATTGCGCTTCCCAGAGTACCAGTGTTTTCGGATCAGCCCCGGCATAGCCATATTCAAAGCCCAGCACGCCATATTCCGAAAGCGGGCTGTCGAGCACTTCAAACCGGCCATGCGGCACGGTGCTCAATGGCACATATTTTTCTTCATTGTCCTGATCCACCCAGACCGCATGGCGCTGAGAGAAGGTACCGCGCCCGCTATCCTGACCGGACAGGCGGACGTTATAACCTTCGGCAACCAGCGATCCGTACGCCAGCGCTTCACCGGTCGCCCAATCGAAATTCTCGCCGGACTTGAACATCTTCGCCTTGGCGTCGAGAACACGGCCGAGCGTTTTGTGGATATTGTGCCCTTCGGGAACGGCGGTCAGCGTCCGTCCCAGGCTCTCGAACAATTTGGCATCAATGGCTGTTTCAACATTGCGCCTTGCCGTTTCCGGATCCGCGGGAACATGCAGGCCCTGCCAGCGGCCTCCAAACCAGTCGGCCTTGTCTGGCTCATAATCATCTGCCGCCTTGAATTCGCCTTCGAGATGGTCAGCAAAAGCTTTGCGGGTATTGGTTCCCCAATCCGCGTCAATGACACCTTCCTCGATCAACCGCTGCTCATAAAGCTTGCTGACCTTGGGATGCTTTTTGATCGCTGCATACATTATCGGCTGGGTGAAGCTTGGCTCATCACCTTCATTATGACCAAAGCGGCGATAGCACCACATGTCGATGACAATGTCGCGGCCAAAGCGCTGGCGGAACTCAATCGCGATCTTGCAGGCAAAGGTCACCGCTTCAGGATCATCGCCGTTCACATGGAAAATCGGTGCCTGCACGCCTTTCGCTACGTCCGAGGGATAAGGCGAGCTGCGCGCAAATTGCGGGCTGGTGGTGAAACCAATCTGGTTGTTGATCACGAAATGGATGCAGCCGCCGGTATTATAGCCGCGAATGCCGGAGAAGCCGAGACATTCCCAGACAATCCCCTGCCCCGCAAAGGCCGCATCGCCGTGGATCAATACAGGCAGCACCTGCTCATGCTTGGTGAGGTCATCGCGCGCCACTTGCTGCGCCCGGACTTTGCCCAGTACCACCGGGTCCACCGCTTCGAGATGCGAGGGATTGGGGACCAGCGACATGTGCACATTAATGCCGTCAAATTCGCGGTCGGTGGAGGTGCCGAGATGATATTTCACATCGCCAGAGCCGCCCACTTCATCCGGGTTGGCCGAGCCGCCGTGGAATTCGTGAAAGATGACCTTGTAAGGTTTGGCCATCACATTGGCCAAGATGTTCAGACGCCCGCGATGGGCCATACCATAGACAATATCGCGCACGCCCGATTGGCCGCCATATTTGATGACATTTTCCAGCGCCGGCAGCATCGCTTCGCCGCCATCAAGGCCGAAACGCTTGGTCCCGACATATTTTTTGCCGAGGAAATTTTCATATTCTTCGCCCTCGATCACTTTGTTGAGGATCGCTTTCTTGCCTTCCGGAGTAAACTGGATTGCGGCGTCCTTGCCCTCCATCCGGTCCTGCAGGAAGCGCCGCTCCACCGTGTCGGCAATATGCATATATTCGAGGCCAACCGAGCCGCAATAATTGGCGCGGAGCACGGCTTCGATTTCCTTGATCGACGCGGTTTCAAAACCCAATACGCCGCCGAGATAGACGGGCTTGTCCAGCTCATCCGCCTTAAAGCCATGAAATTCAGGGGTCAGGTCAGCGGGTTCCTCCAGCTTGGACAGGCCAAGCGGATCCAGATTGGCGCCGAGATGCCCACGCACGCGATAGGTGCGGATCAGCATCATCGCGCGGATCGATTTCTCCGCCGCCAGCGCCACTTCGGCATCGGACATCGACTTGCCGGATTTCGCAGCAGCCGCCTTGATCTCGATCCCCATTTGCGTGGGATCGAGCGCGCTGTTCAGCTCATCAGCGTCATCAATCGGCCAATGTTTCTTTTGCCAGCTCGGGCCTTCTTCCGTTTCCGGTGAACCGTTAAATTCCTGACCTTCTAATCCCATGATAAGTTCCTTGGGGAGGGCGGCCCCTGCCTGCGCAGGGGCACTAGACTATCTTCAGACCGTTTCTTTCAGCATCGCATCCAATGTCGTGCCAAGCTCTGACGGGCTTGGTGACACGCGAATGCCAGCCGCTTCCATCGCCGCGATCTTGTCTTCCGCGCCGCCCTGGCCGCCGGAGACAATCGCGCCGGCATGCCCCATGCGGCGGCCCGGAGGCGCCGTGAGACCTGCGATAAAGCCGACCATCGGTTTGCTGCGGCCCTTCTTGGCTTCGTCCGCGATAAATTGCGCTGCCTCTTCTTCCGCGCTGCCGCCAATTTCACCGATCATGATGATCGACTTGGTGTCATCATCGGCAAGGAACAGCTCAAGCACGTCGATAAAGTTAGTGCCGTTGACCGGGTCACCGCCAATACCTACCGCTGTGGTCTGGCCGAGGCCAACCGCAGTCGTCTGATGCACCGCTTCATAGGTCAGCGTACCGGAACGAGAGACAACGCCGACGGAGCCTTTCTTGAAGATGCTGCCGGGCATGATGCCGATCTTGCATTCGTCGGGTGTCAGAACACCGGGGCAGTTGGGACCGATCAGACGCGACTTGGAGCCCTGCAGCGCCCGCTTCACCCGCACCATGTCGAGCACCGGAACACCTTCGGTAATCGCAACGATCAATTCAATCTCGGCATCAATCGCTTCGAGGATCGAGTCCGCGGCAAATGGCGGCGGCACATAAACCACGGAGGCAGTCGCGCCGGTTGCGTCCTTGGCTTCGGCCACCGTGTCATAGTTGGGCAGGCCGATATGGGTTGTCCCGCCCTTGCCGGGTGTAACACCCGCCACCATTTGCGTGCCATAAGCCAGCGCCTGTTCGGTGTGGAATGTTCCGGTATTTCCGGTCATGCCCTGGGTAATAACTTTGGTGTTTTTGTCGATTAAAATGCTCATTCTATTTCCTCAATCTAGGATATGCTACCTGGTAAACCTTTAAGTCCATTTCGAAAAATACCCGCGCTTATGACCGCTAATGGTGCCCACAATATAGCGGCTGGAACCAACCCCAATATTGCCGGACCAGGGCCGCCTTTAACGATTTCCAGAGACAGGAAAAAGACAACAAAAGTAAGCGGTGGAATGACAAAAACCATGATCACCGCCGCCGCCCCAGCCTTTGGTATTTCATTTCCCGAAAACTGATGGGCAAGACGGGTGATAACGTACATTATCCACAACATCATCACTATCCCGCAGCCTGCGAGCATAAGTCCGGATAGTCCGATAAGTAAAAAGTCCAAATTCACCGTTATGCCAGCGAGCTATCCAGCCCCTTACAAGCTTCCAGCAATTCCTTCACCGCATCGACCGACACATTGAAATTGCCCTGCGCTTCATCGCTCAGTTCAATCTCGATGACTTTCTCGACACCGTCTTTGCCAATGATGACCGGCACGCCGACATAAAGATCATCGACGCCATATTGGCCGGTGAGATGCGCAGCGGCAGGGAGCACGCGGCGTTTATCCTTGAGATAGCTTTCCGCCATCATGATCGCGCTGGTTGCTGGCGCATAATAAGCCGAGCCATTGCCGAGCAGGCCGACAATCTCACCGCCACCGCCGCGGGTCCGCTTGACGATCGCATCAATATTGTCCTGTGTGGTCCAGCCCATTTTGATGAGATCAGGGATCGGGATACCGGCAACCGTGGAATATGCGGGTACCGGAACCATCGTATCGCCATGACCGCCCAGAACAAAGGCGGTGACGTCTTCGACCGATACTTCAAATTCCTCAGCGAGGAAGTGACGGAAGCGCGCGCTGTCGAGAACGCCTGCCATGCCGACAACCTTGTTATGTGGCAGTCCGGAAAATTCACGCAATGCCCAGACCATCGCGTCGAGCGGGTTGGTGATGCAGATGACAAAAGCATCCGGCGCATGGGCCTTGATGCCGTCGCCGACAGCTTTCATGACTTTCAGGTTGATGCCGAGCAGGTCATCGCGGCTCATGCCGGGCTTGCGCGGTACGCCAGCGGTCACGATGATAACATCGGCGCCCGCAATATCGGCATAATCGTTGGTGCCTTTCAGGTTGGAATCGAACCCGTCAACCGGTCCGGCCTGGCTGAGGTCGAGCGCCTTACCGGCGGGCATGCCCTCGGCAATATCAAACAGGACGACATCGCCCATTTCCTTGGAAGCAGCGAGATGGGCAAGCGTGCCACCAATCATGCCAGCGCCGATCAGCGCGATTTTGTTACGGGCCATGGGAAAAATTCTCCTGAAATCAGAGTCGTAAAAAGGATATGGAGTCGGATTAGGCTTATCCACAGGCAATTTCAACCGCAGAAAGCACCAATATGCGGGCTTTCTTTGCAATTGGTTCGCAGTAGCAATACAGCGCGCTATATTGCGTTAACCGTGCAGGTATTTCTGAACAAAATTCAGTGCAATCGCCTTGCAATCAGCCAACTTACAGGCCCGGCCACCGCAAATGCCGTCAAGGCAGCCACCAAAATACTCATCTTGCTTGCATGATCCATGACAAGCAGTGCCGTTACAGCAGTACCCATTAAAGTCGAGCCGATAAAAATGTGGAATATCATGGTTTTTAAAAACATGGACATGGACTTTTCCTCTTGCGCGATACGGCCCTGTTAATTCTGGCCAGCTTTGCTGTTTCACCATCTGGCAAACGGCGCCTTGATCTCTGTCAATTTGGTGCGCATTGTGGCAGCAATCAAAAATTGGCGGTGGGGCCAAACCAACCGACTGCGAGGGAGAGAGAGCATGCTCAGCAAAGGTGACGACTATCCGCTGCACCAGACGCCGGAGCCAATAGCGGTATCCGGGGATAACCGGAATTTCTACGACCGCTATTTCTTTAATGGCTATAGCGCTGATGGCAGCATCTTCTTCGCCGCTGCCCTGGGCGTCTATCCGCAGCTCGATATCATGGATGCGGCCTTCTGCGTGTCGATAGACGGCCAGCAGCATAATCTGCGCGCCTCGAAACGCATGGGCAGCGAGCGGCTGGATTTGAGCGTTGGACCTTTTACGATAGAGATAGTCGAGCCGCTGCAAGAATTGCGTCTGATCGTTACTGACAATGACAGCCCGATCACCGCCGATATCCGCTTCACCGCGCGCCACATGCCAATTGAGGAGCCGCGCTTCATCCGCCGCGAAGGGCCCCGCATGGTCATGGACTATACCCGCCTGACCCAGAATGGCGGCTGGTCCGGGACATTGCAGATCGGCGACGAAAAGATCGCGCTCTCACCCCAAACCCATCGCGGCACGCGGGATCGCAGCTGGGGTATCCGGCCCGTCGGTTCACCGGAATCGCAGCCGCCACCAGCCGGTGCCCTGCCGCAATTCTGGTGGCTCTGGACACCGCTCAATTTCGACGATCATGCCTGTTTCTTTCACAGCAATGATGATGGCGAAGGCTTGCCGTGGAACCGCCGCGGTGTGGTGGATGCCATAGAAGGTGCGCGACAGGAATTTGAGCCGGCCAGCCTTGATCTCAGCTATCATAGCGGCACCCGGCGGGTGAAACAGCTCGACCTGGAAACTGCGGACGGCACGCTGACCATCACCCCGCGCACCGGAGACGCGACGAGGACCTTCTATATGTCCGGCCTCGGCTATATGCACCCCGAATGGGGACACGGCATGGACCATGGCCCGCTGGAAACCGCCTATGATGTGATCGATCTGGCCAATGTGCCGGATCATGACATGCTCTATATCCATATCCAGGCGCTCAGTGATACGGTGCTGACCAGCGGCGGTAACAGCCATGACGGAATCGGCATTGTCGAACAGCTTTTTGTTGGGCCCCACAAGACGAGCGGATTAACCGATCTGCTGCACCCCGCACCATGAGCGCGGAATTCCCGCTCCGTCCGGAAGAATTTGAAAAAGCCTTTGTCGAGAAGGTTTTTGGGGCGCCATCGGGCGCTCTGACATCTCTTACCCATAAACCGGTTGGGACTGGGCAAGTGTGTGACAGCTTCCGCTTTCGTTGCGAGTGGACAGAAGGCTATGATGAGTTAACGCGGCCGTCTACGTTCATCGCCAAATGTCCAAGCGCCGACGAGATCAGTCGCAGTGCGGCAGCCATTTTTCACCTCTATGATATGGAAGTCGGATGGTACCGCGATGTTGCTGGCGGCTCTGGTGTCAAATGTCCGAAATGCTACCACGCTGCCATTGCCGACAATGAACAGGAATTTGTCCTGATGCTGGAAGACATGGCCCCGGCAGAGCAAGGCGATCAATTGGCAGGAGCAACACTTGTTCAGGTTGAAACGACTCTGGAAGAAGCTGCTGGCCTCCACAGTTTCAAGCCAGATGGTGGTTTTGAGACATTTGCATGGCTGCATCATGCCGCAAAGAATGTGGCGTTTACCGAGCAGACCCTGACCAATGGCTATCCCGTTTTCAAAGAGCGATTCGCCGATCTGCTCTCGCCTGAGATACTTGATATTGGCCAACAACTGGTGGATCGGATCGGGTCCTATGTCGGACACGAACCTCTCGAACAGACCATTACGCACGGCGATATGCGGCTGGATAATATTCTCTTTTATGAAGATGGACAATTGGCTGCCTTGGTGGACTGGCAGACTTGCACATTCGGTAACCCTGCCAATGATGTTGCCTATATGATCGGGACCAGCTTTGCGGATCCAGCGATGCGTCGCCAGCATGAGGAAAAATTGGTCAAAGACTATCTCTATCGGCGTGAAGAGAAACGGAGATTGCCCTTTGGTTTTGATCAGTTTTGGCAGGAATATCGCCGTCATGCCTTTGCCGGCTTCATCATGGCCATCAATGCGTCGCTGCATGTTGAGCAAACGGATCGGGGCGACCGAATGTTCGCGGCAATGGCCGAACGCCCAGCACAAATGGCGCTCGATCTCGACAGTTTGAGTCTGCTTTAGATCAGAGTGCCTCGCCGGTGCCATGGCCGAGAGCGAGATAATCATCCGACTGCATCTCGACCAACCGCGAGGCGGTGCGCACAAATTCGAATGACCCGTCGCCTTCGGGATAGAGCGCATCTGGCTTGGCATCTGCGCTGGCCAGCAGCTTGACCCGATATTCGTAGAGCGCATCGATCAGGGTCACAAAGCGCGCCGCTTCGTTGCGGTTCTCTTTGGACAGCACGGGAATGCCGACGATGATGACACTGTGAAAATGTCGCGCAATGGCAAGATAATCCGGCGCTCCCCGTGCCTCTGAGCAAAGCCGTTTGAACGAGAAAACACCGACGCCTTTCAATGCTTTGGGCACATGCATCGACCGGCCGCCCTGCACCGGCAGTTCCTCGGAAGGGACATGGGCGCGGTCTTCCGGTGGATAGTCCGTCAGCCGGAAAAAAGCCTCGCTCAGCGCCTTGGTCGCCGCATCGCCATTGGGCACATGCCACAGGTCGACACCGCCCAACCGCTCGCGGCGATAGTCGGTCGGCCCGTTGAGCGAGATGACATCAAGCCGGTTCTCGAGCAGATCAATGAACGGCAAGAAGTGTTCACGGTTCAGGCCATCTTTGTAAAGATCCACCGGTGGTCGATTGGAGGTCGCGATCAGGGTCACGCCCGCTTCGACCAGACCGGTAAACAGCCGGGACATGATCATTGCATCGGCGCTGTTGTTCACCACCATTTCATCAAAGGCAAGGAAGCGGGCATCCTGTGCCAGATCGCGCACCACATTGGGGATCGGATCACCGGGATCGGCTTCCCGCCATGCCCGCATCATATCGTGCACGAGAAGCATGAACTCATGAAAATGCGCGCGTTTCTTGCGATTAATTTGCAGGCTATCGTAAAACAGGTCCATCAGCATCGATTTACCGCGCCCGACACCGCCCCACATATAGATGCCTCGCGGCGCGTTCGGCTTTTTCGAGAACATCCGCCACAGCACGCTGCCACGTGGCGGAACTGCCTCAAGCTCTTCCTGCAATTGGGACAGGCGCTGTGCGCAGGCGTCCTGATCCGCGTCGGGTCTCAACTCTCCATTTGCGATCAACGCCTGATAACGCGCGTAAAAGCCTGTCATTGCGGTGCTTTTTTTACGATAGCCGTATAGGAGGCCATATTCTCACTGCCGTCGCCCTGCACCACCAGCCCGCGCAGAAACAGGAAACGGCCAGTTTCCCGTGCCACCTCAACCTGCGCCTCCAGCGGCTCGCCGATCCGCGCTGCGCCGATAAAATGGGTTTGCAGTTCCAGCGTCACCGCAAATCCCGAGGGTCCGATTTCCAGCACCCGCATCGCGGCGAACAGGGCGCAGTCGATAAAACCCATCATGGTACCACCATGCACGGCATCACCCAGATTGCGGTGCTGTCGTTCCGGGAACATGCGGACCCGCGCAATATTGTCTGCGATACCATCGCCACCACGGCGAACAATCATGGGACCCAGAAAGCTGTTATAACATTCCGGGTCTTTCAATTTCCATTGATACCAACCGGGATGATCCGGAACGGGATCACTCGTGAAAAAATTCCTGTCTGCTTCGGTCATATCCCGCCACTGTAATCTGGCCGCTCTGGAATATCGACCTTTAATATCTTGTGCTTAACGTCTGTCACCATGCCCTATTCCGGATTAGTGCATTCACTAAAGATAGTGTCGAAATTACGGGCTAGCGCGTCCTGAATATCCGGCTCTGTCGATCGGAGCAAAATCTCGTGGTTGATATAGCGAGAGCGCCAGTTGTAGTTCAAACTCCCCAGCCAGCTTTCCTTCCTGTTGGCGGTTTCTATCAGCAGATATTTGCTATGCATCGGGAGCGCGTCCTTGTGGCGGTAGCGGCGGATGTTGATCCCCGCCTTACGTGCCTGTGCGACAATAGCTTCTGGCACCCGTCGCTCGGTATGATGCACGATCATCCGCACTTCACCGCCCCGGCGCACTACATCTTCCAGTCGGCGGAGGATTTCCACGTCTTTGAAATGGGACATGGCCAGCGAAATCCATGCGTTTGAGCCCACCTGTTTCAGACGATTATGCACGATCCGGCTATTGATACGCGGAAAGAACCAGAGCGACAGCGCATCACCATGAATGGCCTTATTCTGCATGCTATGAAAACGCTGCAGCGGAGAAAACCCGTCGAGCGAATAAGCTTTCAGTCCTGCGCAAATCGCATCATCCTGGGTCTCGAACAAAAGATTATAGCCCCGGTCCTGATCACCAATGGCTGCGACAATCGCTTCATCCTCCGGTATATCGGTTGACGGGTTGAAAGAGCCGACAAATGCCGTTGGTACAGGGTGGGAGAACCAGTAAATCTTGCTGTGCAGATGCGCCGCCAGCTTTTTCGGCACGGCCGAGTCCCAGAGGTTCAATGTCAAACCTGGCAAATGCATATTGCTTTTCAGAATGGCAATAACATCGTCATTCGCGCCAGCATATCGCGGCTGGGCTTCCATAAAGATGTGGACCTGCACACCACGCTCTGCAGCCTTTACAAGAGCCTTTGCCAGTTCCCGATCACGGAAGTAATAGGTGGTCCAGACCATCTCTCCGCCCGGCGGAACCGCATGGACGCGCGCTTCCAATATATCGCGCAAATGGCGTTCGGGAAAACCGCTCCCGCCAAAATGTAAGGATGGAGTATCTGCCACTCCTCATGCCCACCATATTCATGTTCTGCAGACTGTTCAGAGCCGCGGTGATGATTGCAATACGGCCTGTAAGAATGCTTCTTAAACTTCGCGCGCGGCCGTCATCTTCTTGATCTCGGCAATGGCCTTTGCGGGGGAGAGACCTTTGGGGCAGGCATTGGCACAGTTCATGATCGTGTGGCAGCGATAGAGACGGAAGGGATCTTCCAGCTCGTCAAGCCGCTCACCGGTCATTTCATCCCGGCTATCGGCAAGCCAGCGATAGGCCTGCAACAAAATGGCAGGGCCAAGGAACTTGTCGCTATTCCACCAATAGCTTGGGCAGCTGGTCTGGCAGCAAGCGCACAGGATGCACTCATAAAGGCCGTCGAGTTTCGCACGATCTTCGGGCGACTGCAGCCGTTCTTTGCCGGAAGGCGTCGGCGTTACCGTTTTCAGCCACGGCTGGATGGATGCATATTGCGCATAGAAATGGGTAAAATCAGGGACCAGATCCTTGATCACTTCCATATGTGGCAGCGGTGTTATTTTGACTTCCTTGCCGCAATCCTCAATCGCGGTGGTGCAGGCAAGGCCGTTTTTACCATCGATATTCATTGCACAGGACCCGCAAATGCCTTCGCGGCATGACCGGCGGAAGGTCAGGGTAGAATCCTGTTCGCTTTTCATCTTGATCAGCGCATCGAGAACCATTGGCCCGCAGTCATCCGTATCGATCTTGAACGTGTCATAGCGCGGGTTTTCGCCGCTATCCGGATCATAGCGATAGACTTTGAACGCGCGCGCCTTTCCGCCACTCAGCGCCTCATGCACTTCGCCGGTCTTACGGATTTTACTGTTTTTCGGAAGCGTAAAGGTTGCCATCAATATTCTCTTGTGTTGGCGAAATAATAGATGTCGCGTTGGTAGTCGGTTATGCTCCGCCTTTCATAGCCAGTTTCTCGGCAAACTCAATGCCTGAAATATGCCGCTAAATCACCCCTAGGCCGTGCAAAACCAACAAAACATATGATGCTGGTAATTTTGATAAACGCTCGCACTCTTGCGATTTGCACGATTTGCCTCTTTTTCGATTCTAAAATGCCCCATTTTTCTGCTAACGCATACAAATCACTGGTATTTACGAAGATAACGCCCAAATCACCCAAATTACGACAGGAACAAATCATATGCAGACCAAAAACGGTGTGACTCTTTTGCTGCATGGCGAAAATGACACGCTGATATGGGGAATGACCAACGCGGAACGGGGACGCCGCCTGGTCGAAAAATTGCAGGGTAATATCAGCGGTAGTCTATGGATAAACATGACATTTGCTTTTGATCCACAGTGGATTCAGCACGTTCATGACAATCCGGGAACCATAGTTACTTTTGACGGCATTCCGGTGCTCGCGCATCTCACCAGCGAGGAAGATGCACAAGCCCTTGCGGCTTTGACAGTGCCAGCCGGAATGACAGTCATGGAATATCGTGACAAACCGCAAATTCACAATGCCTCGCTACGCAAACTGGAAACACCGTTTGTCCGGGAACTTAATGCAGAAACGGTGAAGGATATCGAGCGGCAAAGCTATTTCGGTGCGTATAAAGGCGTTACCGACATTCTCACCAAATATCTCTGGCCGGAACTGGCATTGGTTCTCACGCGTCTGGCGGCCCGGCTTGGAATGACCCCCAATATGGTCACGGGCATTGGGGCGATAGGCTGTGTCGCTGCGACGTTCCTGTTCTATTACGGCCATTTCTGGTCCGGCATGGCCGCGGGTTTTGTTTTCATGGTGCTCGACACAGTGGATGGCAAGCTGGCGCGTTGCACCATCACATCCTCTTTTTGGGGGAATATTTTTGATCACGGGCTTGATCTGGTTCACCCACCCTTCTGGTGGGTCGCATGGGCATTTGGTCTTGGTGCGGTGGGGCTTGCTTTGCCCGAAGATCAACTCCGCCTCGCGTTGATCGTCATTCTGGGCGGCTATGTCCTGCAGCGGGTTATTGAAGGCATTTTCATCCGCGCTTTCGGCCAGCATATCCACGTCTGGCGCCCGATGGATTCATGGTTCCGCCTGATCACCGCCAGACGCAATCCCAATATGGTGTTACTATTTGTTTCCTTGATTTTTGGCCGTCCCGACATCGGCCTCATCGCCGTTGCCTGGTGGACATTAATCTCCCTCGCGGTGCATATGGTTCAGATAATGCAGGCCTGGCTCGTAAAAATACGTGGCGGACAGATTGTTTCATGGCTGGAGCAAGAGCAAGGATAGACGGATGATCAACGATACCATCGAAAAATTCGGATATCCCGCGACGCTGGTAAAGGACTATGATCACTGGGTCGTTTTGCTCCGCCCGGCGCAGGTAACTTTAGGCTCACTGGTTGTCGCAGCCAAATCGGACGCAACGGATTTTGGCGATCTGTCGGACGATCATTTCGCCGAACTGAAAACAGTAACCGCTGATGTGTCGTCGGCTTTGAAAGAGCTTATATCGCATCAGAAACTCAACTGGCTGATGCTGATGATGGTTGATCCACATGTCCATTTCCACCTGATTCCCCGCTATGAGGGAGAACGCGAGTGGATGGGTCAGGATTTCGAAGACAAGTCATGGCCCGGCCCGCCAGCCCTTGGTGATGCCGTCAAACTGTCGGATGACCAAATCTCGGCCATGGCGACCTGGATCAGATCAGGCTTTCCCGACTAGCCGAATTTGGCCAGCCATTGATCAGTGAGAGCGGTTGCCGTTTCCACGTCATTCAGAAAATCGACCTCCGCCCAGTCATGGCCCTGGATAGACACAGTGCCGACTTTCTCGGTGGGTGCCAGCGTATCGATGATCTTGAGGTACCAGTTTTCCACGCCCGCCGGTGTGCGCATGACGTCGCGTACCTTTTCCCGGAACATCGCTCCGCCTTCTCCGCGAAAAGCCAGAAAGCCGATGGACTCCGCATCGCTTTGTTCAGCCGTCAACGTCTTGCCTATCGCTGTCAGCCGATCGCCGCTCAGAGATACTTTCATATCATCGCTGTCATAATGATCTTTGATATCAACCGTCACCGTAATCGGCCAATTCTCGGTTTGCTGAGCGGTCTCGATAATCTCCGGCGAGATCAGTGTATCTCCGTTCAGGATCATGAAATCCCCATCCATCACATCGCGCACAATCCAGCAGCTGCCGAGATTGTCGGCGACCTTGAAAAACGGATTGAAGTGGATCGTGATGTCCCTGCCCGCCTGCTTCAGCGCCTCAAGTTCCGCCTCGACCATGTCGGTCATGAAGCCAGTCACGACATGAAATTCTTTCACCCCGCCGGCCGCCAGCATTTCGATCTGCCATGCGATCAGGCTCTTGCCCGAAAAGTCGATCAGGCATTTGGGGCGCTCAGCGGTCAGCGGCAACAGCCGCGAGCCTTGACCTGCGCTCAGGATTATTACTTTGTCGATCATGTTGGCAATTGGCCTTTATCGGGATAGGGATGGTGTGGGGAGACACTTAGAACGATGGCCATCAAAGCTCAATCCTGTAACAGCCGGTTGCAGATATGCGTTCGGATGCCTGTCTGACCATGGCTGAGGAAGCGGTGATCGAACCTGCACAGCCCAATGGTGAGAAAACCGGTATCCGCCGGATCATCAAGAATACCGGCTGGCTGCTTGGCGGCAAAGGCTTTGGCGGCATCCTGAGCCTGTTCTACCTCGCGATATTGACCCGCACGTTGGGCGTCGCGGGCTTTGGCCAGTTTGCGCTGATCACCGGAACTGCGCAGGCCATCGCCCTGATCGTCACTTTTCAGACCTGGCAAGTCGTCATCCGCTTTGGTGCACGCAACATCAAGGGTGCGGAAAACCGGCAGCAATTCGGGCGACTGGTCGGGCTGTGCACATTGCTCGACATTGCCGGAGCAGTGGCCGGGTGCATCCTGGCCTATTTTGCGGTGGGCTGGCTGGCACCCTTTTTTGGTTGGGATCAGGAACTGGCACAAAATGCTTTGATCTTTGCCCTGGTCATGCTGCTCTCCATCAAATCAACCCCGACGGGCATATTGCGGGTGGAAAACCGCTTTGATCTCGCCGCTTATGCCGAAGCAATCATTCCGACGGTCCGCCTGATCGGCACTTTGATTGTCTGGTTCACCGACCCCAGGCTGGTCAACTTTCTTGCCGTCTGGGCCTTGTCGGAAGTCATCCATGCCATTGGCTACTGGCTGTTCGCTGCATGGAACAGCCGCGACATCATGTCCCCTCGCAATCTGTTTCGCGTAAAGCGGGCGGCGCGGGAGAATAGAGGCATTGGCGAGTTTCTGCTGATATCCAATCTCGGTTCGACCCTGGCCGGACTATCCCAGAATATATCGCTGCTGATCGTCGGCTATTTTGTCGGGCCGACGGCTGCGGGCCTGTACCGGCTCGCCAGCCAGCTGAGCGTCGCGATGACCAAGATATCGGTGCTGCTGTCCCGTGCAATATTTGCCGAGGTCAACCTGATGCGCGCGCAGCAGGGCGCAGAGGCCATGAAGGTCCTGTTCCGCAAGGCCAGCCGGATGCTGTTCATGACCGGCGGAACCGTCATCCTGATCGTCGTGGTCATCGGCCAACCCGCCCTGTTTTACATGTCCGGGCCGGAGTTTTTACCGGCCTATCCCTTGTTGATCCTCCTCGCCGCTGCGGCGTCTGTCGATCTGGCTGGCGCCATTTATGAACCGACATTATTGTCCGGCAGCGGCGCGCGCACGGCCCTGATATTACAAGCAACCATTGCTGTCTTGTTCATCACCATGCTGCTCGTAGGTCTGCATTTTTTCGGCGCAACAGGCGCTGCCGGTGCGATGCTGGTCGCCGCGGTTATCCGGCTCGTTCTTTTTGGCGTCGCCGCCCGGCGCAATCTGGCCAAAGGTTAAGCGCTGGCAGCCTCATTCCGCGCAGCAATTATCTGCTCGACCATTTCAAGGTCACTGTCCTTGTCAACGTCAATGCAGGCCTCTGCCTGCGCCATCGGCACGATTCTAATGGCCAATCCCAGCTTCTTGCCGACCCGCGCCGCCAGCTGATCAACAGTCAGCAGCCGGGTCACCGCCAGAAACAAAAGCCAAGGCCCGAATATCGTCAAAATCTTCCATCCCTTTTTGCGGTCCTGTTCGACCTCGGCCCAATAGCGCAATATCTGCCGCGCTTTCGGGGAACCGAAATAGAAAAGATTCGCCCCGCTATAATGACCACCTCGCAATTTTAGCCAGGTCCGCCGGGATGCCGGGTAGCGGTGCAGCAACACCTGCTTTTCGACAACCGCAATCGCAATATCCGTATCTTCCGCTGCACTCAAAAAATCGTCAATCATCGGCACGCTCAGCAGCACATTGTCAGCCGTGGTAATCAGCACCGGAAAGCGCGTATCCTCTTCGTCCAGAACCTTATCCAGTGATGTCGCAATGGTCGCGCTACTGGTCTGCGCCAGCACGCGCGGGTTGCTTTCCAGTCCGCTGGTGTCGGCATCGGCCCGGAAAGGCGCAAAATCCTGCGCCAGCATATGCACATTGCCAATCGCCTTGTGGCCCAACAGAGTTTCCGTGACATGGGCCAGCATCGCCTTGCCCGCGACAGGGATCAGCGCTTTTACCGATATTCCCCGGCTGTCCGCCATCGGATCGCCGCCCGGACGGCTCCCGGCCAGAACGAGAGCATCGGCAGACGAAGGCGTCCCGGCATCACTGATGCCATCACTTATATTTTCGGTCGTCATCGACGGCTTTCGAAAAAGGCAATCATGTCCTCAAGCACTGGGCCTTTGTTGCGAAAAGGCTTGGAGATCGCCATCATGATTTCCAGATGATCCATATCGGGATATTCAACATATTCCGCATCGCCCCCCGCCTCGAGAATTTTATCCCGCAGGGTTTGGCTGTTCCGCGGCTTGACCTGGGTATCATCCACGCCAGTCGACAGCCAAAGCGGCGGGGCATCAGCTCGAACGAAATTTACCGGCTGCGTCATTTCCGGGACATGGTAAGAACCAAAGCTGTTCTTGGTCGTCTCGGTCTTGAAAGGATAAAAATCATAAGGCCCGGCCAGCGCCGCAACCCCCCTGATCAGGTCCGGCGTCTTGCCGAGCCGGCCCAGCCATTGCCGGTCAAGTGCCAGCATCGCGACATTATACGCGCCCGCCGACTGACCCGACAGAAATATCCGTTCCGGATCGCCGCCATGCTCGGCAATATTGTCATGTACCCATGCGACCGCTTTGGCACTATCCTCCAGAAATCCGGGGAACTTGGTGTCAGGATAGAGCCGGTAGTCCGCCAGCACTGTCATATAGCCGCGATGGGCCAATGCACGTCCGGCAAAGGCATATTCATCCTTCGATCCGGCACGCCAGCCACCGCCATAGATAAACACAACAACCGGCAAGGGCTTGTCGGACGCCTTGGTCGGTGCCCAGATATTGAGGCCAAGGCCCAGCTCTTCATCATAGATCTGACCACGCACCAACAGCTTCGCATCCTTGTCACCGGGAATGATATTGTTGACCATATCCAGCTGACGCGGGCCGGGCTGCGAGAAAAACCAGTAGGCGAAACCAGCGATAGCAACCGCCACAACCCCGAAAGTGATAAGCCATTTCATTATATTGGGACCTTATTATTATTCTCAGCGCTTTAGCCAGCCGAGGAGGTGCTGGCAATGTTGCAGGGATTTGCCTGGCGGAGGTGGGAGTCTTTATTTAACCTCAAACGCCGGGCGCGGGCATCCGCCCGCTTGGCTTTCCTCGCATAAGCTCGGGCGCGCAGTCGCGCTTGCCGACGCAATGCGTCGGATCAGCGCGACCTTCTCCGCAACGCTTAAGATCATCGTCCGAGCGCAGCGAGGCAAGGCCGACTGGCCGCCGCGCCTTATTGGCGCGATAGCCAAGGGCACGGATGTGCCCGTCCGACGCTTGAGGTCCAAAAAAGAATCCTCTCCAAAGTTCACACAATTCTCACAGCCTCTTCCTCCCCGGCACCTTCTGCTTCGCTCTCCTCCTCATCATAAAAACCGCTACGCTCCAGAAACCCGCTGCGATCCGCCCGCTCCCAGTCGAGATCATCCCACTCCTCACAATCTGCAATATCCAGGTCGGACACATCAATATCCTCCGGCGCCATTGCCATGATCCGCTCGCGCCCCTGCTGCAGGCGCAGAGCGTTCATGATCTGCGCGTTGGAAAGGGAGGATTGCGGCGGCTCTGCCGTCCGGCCAGTCCCGTCAATCTCGTCCACCAGTTCTGCACAATCATCGCCTTTGCCGATGCCCTCTAACAAATCATCAAACCTCTCGGCAGCCACCCGCGCCGGCTTGCCGGCCAGATCAATCCCGTCCGCCATCCTGTCGAGCCGGGATAATGCCGCCAGAAACAAGGGCGCGCTCCAGCGTTCGCGTGTTCCTACTTCCTCACCCTGATGCCACACCGCCTCGCGCCAGCCATTGAGCCCCTTGTCCATCAGCTCATCCTGAAAGATATCGCGCGCATGGATGATCGCGGCATCCCACGCCCGGGCAAAGGCCCGTGCATCAGGCCGCCGCCTGAGCTTGTAAGCGCTTTCCCGAGACAGTCCCGCATAGCGCGCTGCTGCCCGGACATTACCGGTCCGCGCCAGCGCCTCGAGAAACACCACCTGCCGCTCCGGCGACCAGCCATCATGGCGCGCCCGGGGCTGCGCCAGATCATCGGTGGCAGGGATATCGGTGAAGTCATCGCGAGAAGGTTGCTCGGTCATAATCATGTTCCTTTGCGTTAGAGAAACAGACAAGATAACCTATTTGGTTAGATGTAGGAAAGGGGGGCGACAGGACGTGGCCGAAAATGTCTGCTTTGTCCTGTAAGCAAACATTAGAGTTTTTGTAGCCATGCTGGTAATGAATTTTCATGACCTTTCGACATTAGGATTCCGAAAAACGCTGGACTGATCGAGTGACAGTTGCTCAGAATAGTCTTCAAGAAACGATAATTCATCCAAGAAAGCGCACCAACTATGACAGACGCACAAATCATATATCCCATGTTTGCCATGTTTCTGCTGACAGGACTGGTTTTTATCTCCTTATTCCGGGCGCGCTCAAGCGCGGTTGCCAGAGGTGACATCAAACCATCACATTTTCTCACATATTCAGACTACCAAAAGGAAGCACCACGAACACTCACCCTGTCGCGTCATTTTTCAAATATGTTTGAAACGCCAGTTCTTTTCTACACTGTGTGCCTTGCGATTATAGTCAGCGATGCGATCCATCCTGTGCTGGTCGGCCTCGCATGGACCTATGTTGCCATGCGTGTTCTACACGCCCTGATCCACACCGGTTCTAACAATTTACGCTGGCGCATATTCGCTTATTTTGGAAGTTGGATAGTTCTTTTTGCTCTCTGGGTTGGTTTGATCATAAACGTCTCGTAGTTCCAAAATTTCTTACAGGCCAACCGATTTTGAACAACACTCATTGATGGTGCGTTCAGGATGGTTCAATATGATTTCTCTCAATTTTCGCGTTTTGCACCCATAGTGACTCTCCTTGCTGCCCAATGCGGGAATGATCAATATGTCCCGTGTTGCCTCAAAGTGTATCCCAATGCGGATGTCGGCCTTTGCGTCGAAGCCCTCACCGTTCCTGTTCATCCACCCAGTTTTTAAGTAGATTATAGGCTATCGCAAACGGTGGCGGCGCAATAAACGGAGCATCGGGATCACCGTTCATCGCGGCTTTCACTTCATCGAGCGAGAACCATGCGGCTTCCTCAATTTCTTCCTCGTCCAGTGTCAATGTCGGATCGTCAGTCACACTGGTACAGGCCATCATCAGTGATGACGGAAAGGGCCAGGGCTGGCTGGCTATGTAGCGGACATTGCGGACCTTGATGCCCGCTTCTTCCCATAATTCCCGAGCGACGCCGCCTTCGATACTCTCGCCCGGTTCGATAAAGCCGGCCAGCGCGGAAAAACGCTTGGGCGGAAAGCGGGGCTGCCGGCCGAGCAGGATTTTGCCTTCACATTCCGCCAGCATGATCGCCACAGGATCGGTGCGCGGAAAATGTTCGGCGCCGCAGCCGTCCTTTTCCTTGTCGCATTGGCGGGCCCAGCCGCCTTTGCGGGATTCCGTCGGCCGTCCGCAATTGGCGCAAAACCGGTGACGGGCGTGCCAGTCCACCAGGCTGCGCGCCGTTGCATAAATGGCCGCCTGCTCCGGCGGCAGGACGCCCAGTGACTGCCACAATCGCGGGTCAGCGGTGGGCATGGCGCTCCCGGCGCCATTAAGCTCCGCAAAACAGGGTGTGTCTCCGTCCATGCCAAGGAGCAGCAGGTCATTGTCCGGCGAGGCTTCGTAAAGCGGTCCCCAGGCGAGATCGCCCATGGCGTCAAAAACGGGGCTCAAACCGTCGAGCTTCAGCAAGCGCGCATTGGGGCGCATCATGGCTTCTTTCAGCCGTTCAGGATTCACCCGGACCTGATCCGCACGGTCCATGGTTCCGCCAGCAAAGGTCGGGATGATGGCGCTTAGGTCGGTCGTCATGATCGGACTGACGCTATTGCTCACGGGCTGGTTTTTCCTGCGCCTGCGGACATCTGCTGCATCAGGTCGGCATAGACATATTTCGGAAATTCCGACTGGAACGGATAGGTGTTGGAAGGCATGTACTGCGTATACCCGCCTGCACGGAACCCATTACCGGTATCGACAAAGGCCGATGTGCCGGCAGCGCCGCCCCAGCCAAATGTTCCTGCCGGACTTGCCGTCGTCCCCAGACCAGCGCGCCCGCCTGCGCCAAAGCCATGATTGGCAACCCATGTGCCTTTCATGTCGGCGCCTTCCGGCAGCAGGTTGGACATGCCAAGCTTGGCCGTCTCGGGCTGCATGATTGCGGTGCCTTTGTACGTGCCGAAGCCGAGCAGCATGGCGAGAAACTTGTCATAATCCGCCGCTGATCCGACCAGTCCGGCGCCGCCAAAGGCAAAAGCCGGCTTGTCGAGATAAATGCTGTTTGCGGCCGGATCGATCGGGATCAGGGTGCCGCCAAGGGGCGCATAATTGTCGGTAAAGTCAGCCACCCGGTCAGCGGGAAGCTGAAAGAACGTATCCTTCATGCCCAGTGGATCGAACATGCGTTTCTGCAAAAATTTTTCCAGTGGCATGCCCGAAGCCACCTGAACGACATAGCCAAGCAGGTCGATACTAACCGAATAGCTCCATTTTGTGCCGGGCTCATAGACCAGCGGCAAGGAAGCGAGATTTTTCGAAAAGGTCGCGATATCCGGCGTTGGTGGTCCGGGCTCCGTTCCGGGAAGCGGCATCCGGCTGACCACACCGGGCGTTATGCCCTCGGCGAAATAGGCTTTCCGGATTGGACCTTTGCTGATGATGTTATACCCCAGACCAGCAGTATGGGTCAGCAAATGGCGAATGGTGATCTGCGTTCGCGCCGGGACGGTCTCGTCAAGCGATCCCTCGGGATTCTGCAGAACCCGCATATCTGCAAATTCCGGCAGAATATCGGCGACCGGCTGGTCAAGTTTGAGCTGACCATCCTCGATAAGCATCATGATCGCCATGCCGGTTACGGGCTTGGTCTGCGAATAGAGCCGCCACAAGGTGTTCATATCAACCGGCTTTTCACCGCCCAATTTGTGGGTCCCGGCGGAAATCATCATCGGGTCAGACTGACCCATGCCGATGGCGGCAAGCATCCCGGCCACTTTCTTTTCCGCGACATAGTCGTTGATAATCTTGGTCAGGCCGGGGAAAGGCGCGGCGGGCCGGGCCAGCGAACGTGCAATAGCTGCACCAGGTGTACCAGCCAGAAAGGCACCGGCGCCAATGGCCCCCAGAACTGATCGGCGGTTAAAGGCTGCAACTATGGTTTTGTCGGCCGTCTTGTTGATCGTCATATTCATTCCTTCAGTTTCCGTTTCACAGCCCAGTCCACCGCTTTGGCAAATAAGGTTGGCAGGCCTGCATCCTCTATCTCATGTACCGGCCACCAGATCGCATCATCGAGTTGGGGGCCAAGTTCGGCTTTTCTATTATCACCCTTGTTAATAACGATTTTCTCGGTTTGATAAACCGCCAAATCAACCTCAAGCGAAAAATGGGTGAAGCTGTGCTGAACAACATTCTCGTGAAGCTGCCAATTGCCGTCCAATGGCGGCTGGCCATGGCCGTCTTTTCCCGCCGCCCAGTCATCATCGGGTAGAGCGCGCATGGAACCCAGCATTCCCTTCGCCGGGCGGGTGACGAGCAACAGTTTATCATCCTGTTCAATCCAGAAAAATCGTCCTCTACGTGTAGGTTTGGCCTTTTTGGGTGGCTTGACGGGATAACGTTCCTGATCACCCTTCGCATAGGCTGCGCAATCAGCCTGCACCGGACAGGTTTCGCATTTTGGCGCCTTGGCCGAGCAGATGCTCGCGCCGATATCCATACAGGCTTGTGCAAAATCTCCGGCGCTATCACGTGGTGTCCGGGCATCCGGCGTCAGGGCATCCATGGCGATTCTAATATCCGCCTTGCCCTTTGGCAGCGGCGTGTCGATTGCAAAAAGCCGTGCGACGAGTCGTTCGATATTGGCATCGACAACCACTGCCCGCTGACCAAAGGCAATCGCGGCGATCGCCGCCGCTGTATAGGCACCGATTCCGGGTAGCTTGAGCAATTCCTTTTCCTCAGAAGGAAATATGCCGCTCAAATTATCACACACATAGCAGGCACATTTGTGCAGGTTCCGCGCCCGCGCATAATAGCCAAGCCCGGCCCATGCGGCGAGCACGTCTGCCTCGTCCGCCTTCGCCAAATCTGCGACCGTCGGCCAGCGCTTGGTAAACTTCTGAAAATAGG
This sequence comes from Parasphingorhabdus sp., assembly GCF_059726685.1. Lineage (NCBI taxonomy): Bacteria > Pseudomonadati > Pseudomonadota > Alphaproteobacteria > Sphingomonadales > Sphingorhabdaceae > Parasphingorhabdus > Parasphingorhabdus sp. The sequence goes on along the minus strand of NZ_AP041068.1, from coordinate 869,708 downwards.
CGATAACGGCTGCGACGGTGGTCTGCTGCAACATCACTTCAGACAACCAGACATGATAAGGATCCGGCAAGCGACCCGCCGCCGACAGCTCAGGCGGCACCCGCCAGGGCAGATTGCGGGCGTTATCCACATAATGTGCACTGATTTTGGCGGTGATATTCTGCGCTTTACCGGTTATTTTGTCGACGCCCATAGGGTGCCTATGCCATGATGGCTTGTGATGGCGAAGGAAAATAATCCGAACAGCGAGAAGCCGAAGCGCAAGGGCGCCAAGCGCACGGCCGGCGCTAGGAAATTCAGCAAGTATCAGCGCCCGCGCGGCGGTGAAGCGCGCAGCATTTCTGATCTGATGCCGGAAATCGGCCGCGCTGCCTTTCGCCGCTATGGTTTCATCCAAAGTTCAGTCGTGAGCCGCTGGCCGGAGATAGTCGGAGAGCGTTATGCGGACGTCTCCCTGCCCGAATCAATCCGCTTTCCCCGCGGTGAAAAAGAAAGCGGCACGCTTCATTTGCTGGTTTCCGGTGCCCATTCGACCTTGATGCAACATATTACACCCGAGATTATCGAGCGGGTGAACCGCTTTTTCGGCTATGGCGCGATTAGTCAGGTGCGATTCAGGCAGGGACCGGTAAATCCACCTAAAGATATTGAAAAACAAAGAGAAAGGCGTGTGGCACCCCCGCCATCACTAAAGCCCGCACCGATAGAATTGGGCGACAGCCTGCGCGATATTGGTGACCCGGAATTGAACAGGGTGCTGGAATCATTGGCCACAGCTATTGCCAAGTCGGAAGGCGCTCCGCAAATAGAGGAACCACAGCCTATTGCCATCGTGGGAAAAATCGGCGGCGGCGTGAAGCGCCAACCGAATGAAGACGGGCCGGCAGAGAAAAGGCCAGAAGGAAAAAAGGACGAGTAATGAAATTCGCAAGCGCGTATCTTGCTTTGGCAACCCTCGGAACAGCGGTTCTGGCCTCGGCGCCCGTAGCCGCCCAGTCACAGACAACACAGACGGATTGGACCCAGCGGGTCACGATGTCCGAAAAAGGCGGGCATGTAATGGGCAATCCCCTCGCTTTGCATCAACTGGCCGAATATATGAGCTATACCTGCAACCACTGTGCGAATTTCGAAGCGCAGTCTCATGATCCGCTAAAATCAGGTTTCATCCGGAAAGGCCATATCAGCTTTGAAGTCCGCAATCTGGTTCTCAACCCGATTGATCTGACAGCGGCGATGCTTGCGCGCTGCGGAGGGCGTACGAAATTTTTTGGCAATCACCGGGCGATACTGACGTCTCAGGCAAGCTGGATGCAGACCTTTCAATCTTCCTCGCCCGCTGTGATGAAATCATTGAACGAAGGCACTGTTCCCGAACGGCTCAAGAAAATTGCCAAAGCAGCCGACTTTTACGGCCTGATGCAGAAACGCGGTTATTCAAAGGATCAGGTCAATAGCTGCCTTGCCGACAAACAGGCACAGGATAAAATTTTGGGCATGACCAAATATGCCACTGGAACATTGAAGCTGACCGGAACGCCCAGCTTTACGTTGAACGATCAACCTATCGACAAGGTTCACAGTTGGGCACGCTTGCGGCCTGCCCTGCTCGCCCTCCCTGAATGAATGAAACATCTTATAGAAATAACAGGAATATCTAACATGTCTAAATCACTCTATCTGGCTCCTATTGCTCTCGCACTTGCGCTTACCGGATGCGGCGGCGCTGCGGAAACCGCCGAGGGCGGAGCAACATCTGGCGAAGCCATTGCGGCCGTCGCTGCACCGGATGGCCAAAAATGGTCGGAAACCGTCGCACAGACTGAAGCTGGCGGTTATGTGATGGGCAATCCTGATGCGCCCATTAAACTGGTCGAATATATGTCGATCACCTGTTCGCATTGCGCCACTTTTGGCGAAGAAGCCTTTAATACGATCCGCGATGAATATGTTGAATCAGGACGGGTAAGCTTCGAAATCCGCAATTTCGTTCGCGATCCGCTGGATCTGACCGCCGCGATCCTGTCCCGTTGCGGCGGTGAAGGTCCGTTTTTCGCATTGACCAAACAGGCGCTAAGCAACCAGGGTCCAATGTTTGAAAAGGCTCAGGCCATGGGTGACGCGACGTATCAAAGTGTATTGTCTCAGGAACCGAATGTGCGTTTTGTCAGCTTGGCCGAACAGCTCGATCTGATCAGCTATTTCCAACAGCGCGGGGTTTCTGCGGATCAGGCCAAAGCCTGCCTCAGCGAAACGGCGACCGCTGAAAAACTTATGGCGGACACACAGACAGCGGTACAGGATTTTGACATCCAGGGTACACCGACCTTCCTGATCAACGGTCAGAAGATCGATGGCACGAGCTGGAATATGGTGGAAACAAGATTGAAAGAAGCAGGCGCCCGGTAAGCGCCTGTTATCGCTTGGGGGAAGCGAGTTTAATGCGAGTGAATGATAACAGTCAGACAGGGCAACCTGCGTGCAAATAAAGAAGCTCAAACTTTCGGGCTTTAAAAGCTTTGTCGATCCCACCGAGCTGCGCGTTGAAAAAGGGCTGACCGGTGTGGTCGGCCCCAACGGCTGTGGTAAATCAAACCTTCTGGAAGCGATCCGCTGGGTCATGGGCGAAAACTCGCCCAAGTCGATGCGCGGCGGCGGCATGGAAGATGTTATCTTTGCCGGTACGGATCAGCGGCCACAGCGCCAATTTGCCGAAGTTGCTTTGCATGCCGAACGTGAAACGAATGACGTGTCATCGCTCCATGTCGGCGACAATGATAGCGAGCTGGAAATTGTCCGCCGTATTGAACGCGGTGCCGGCTCTGCCTATCGGGCGAACGGCGTTGACGTCCGGGCCAAGGATGTCGCGCTGATTTTTGCAGATGCCGCAACCGGCGCGCATAGTCCTGCCCTGGTCAGTCAGGGCAAGATCAGCAATGTGATCTCCTCAAAACCCACCGACCGGCGCGAAATGCTGGAAGAGGCGGCCGGCATTTCCGGGCTGCATGTCCGGCGTAAGGATGCCGAGCAGAAATTGCGGGCCGCCGAAAAAAATCTGGGGCGCCTCGATGACATATTGGGCGATATGGAACAACGGGCATCCGCCCTGCGCCGACAGGCCAAACAGGCAGAGCGCTACAAGAAACTGAGCGGTCAGATTACCACTGTGGAAGCGCGTCTGATTTTCGCGCGCTGGAAAGAAGCAGCAGCAGCAGCCGATGCCGCCAAAGCAGAAGCGGAAGCGGCGGAAGCCAAGGTCAATACGGCGCAGAACGCACAGCAATCGGCGGTACAGGCGCAAAATGAAAGCGCCAGGACACTGGGTTTGCTGCGCGCCGATCTTACCAAGGCGCGCGAGGAAGCCAGTGAATCCAGCCACCGCCTGCTCTCGCTGACCAACGAGCGGGACAATCTGAAATCACGGCTGCTCGACCTGCAGGCACAGGCTCAGCGGATCAAGGATGACAACGCGCGCGAGGATCAATTGACCCGCGATGCGATGGAGGCCTTGTCGCGGCTCGAGCAAGACGAAAAACAGCTGTCCGCCGAACTCGTCACATTGGAGGCAGAACGCCCCGAGCTTGAAAAACAGGCCGAAAGAGCCGAGCGTGCTGCAAGTGACAGCGAAGTTGAACTCGCCAAGGCAGTGGCCGAGGAAGCCCGGATACAGGCCGAGATCAAGGTTGCCAATGCCGCCCTGGAAGCCGCTGAGACCCGTCATAACCGGTTGGCCGTGGAGCTCGACCGGCTGGCGGAAGAGCGTGCCGAAATGGGGGACGAGGCCGAACTGGAAAAGGCTTTTGCCGACGCTGTGGCGGCGCGAGAAGCGGCCCAGAAAAAAGCGGACGGCAGCGGGTCGCAAATTGCACAGCACGAGGCCCAGCGGCTGACCGCCAGTGAGGCGCGCGATGAGGCGGAATCGGCGCTTGCAACGATGAAAGCCGAACTGGCCGGCCTCTCATCCGAACATAGTGCTTTGGAACGGGAACTGTCCAAGGGCGAGAGCGACCACAAGGCCATTGATCAGGTGAAGGCAGCGCCGGGCTATGAGCGCGCATTGGCCGCGGCTCTGGGAGACGATCTGCTGGCTTCCATAGGTGAAGACGGCGACCGGTTCTGGGGTGGCGGAAATGCTTCTGCACCGGCAAAAGCCCCCGGCGGAACCGAGACATTGCTTGATCACGTCCAAGCTCCCAAAGAACTGCACAGCCGCCTTTCACAAATTTTCGTTGCCGACAGCGACGCCAACCAGTCGCTCGCCGTCGGTCAGAGACTGGTTACCAGATCGGGAGCCTTGCGACGCTGGGACGGTTTTGTCGCCCGTGATGATGGCAATGCCAGCGCCGAACGGCTGGTGCGCGCCAATCGCCTGGCCGAACTGGCAGGCTTGCTCGAACCGGCCGAAGCGAAAGTCGCAGCAGGCGAAACGGCATTGCACAGCAGGCAGGCGGCCATTGCCACCGCCGAAGAGCAGCTTGCCGAAGCGCGGGTCGCCCGGCGCGAGGCAGAGGATTTGCTGCGCCAGGCGCTGCGCGAAGCCGATCAGGCGGAAGAAGCGCTCGGTTGGCTGCAAAAGCGCACGGCCAGTCTTTCGGAGCGGGAAGCGGCCCTGAAAGAAGAGGCGGCGACCGCGAAGACGGAGCTGGAAACAGCCCGGCAGGAACGCACCAGTCAGCCGGATGGTGCCGCACAGGAAAGAGCCCGAGCGGCCCTTCAGGATCAGCGCGATGCGGCGCGGCAGCAGGTCATGTCTTCGCAGGCCGCCTTGTCCGGACTGGATCAAAAGCTCGCGCAGGTGAAGGAACAAAAGGCCGTCGCCGCTGCTCAGATCAAATCCTGGCAGGATCGCTCCAGCGAGGCCGCCACCCGGATGGCCGAAATGGCCAAACGCGCGCATGCAATTGAGGCGGAAGTCGAAAAGCTGGCAGACCGCCCGCGCGTTATCGAAGTCGAGGTGACCAAGCTGCAGGAACAGCAGGATGCCCTGAACGCCGTCGTCGCTGAAAAAGACGCAGCGCAGCAAACGGCTGAACTGGCGCAGCGCGATCATGAAGACCGGTTAAACGCCACCAGCGAGGCGCTCAGCCAGGCGCGCGAGGAACGCGCAGGAGCGAAGGCACGGGCCGAAAATCAGGACCTCCGCCGCGTGGAAATGGGCCGGATTTCCGGAGAGAAATTTGAATGTCCGCCGCAGATGCTATCCGAAAAATGCGAATTTGATGAAGCGACGGTCGGCGGTGCTGAACTGGAATCGGCAGAACTGGAAAGACTGACGCTCAGCCGGGAGCGGATCGGCCCGGTCAATCTGGTCGCCGCCGATGAGCTGGAAGAGCTGGAAACCGAATGGGAAAAATCGACCAAGGAAAGCGAAGAGCTGAACGAGGCGATTAACCAGCTGCGCGGCTCCATCGGCAGCCTCAATCGCGAAGGGCGGCAACGGCTGCTCGCAGCATTTGAAGAAGTGGACCAGCATTTCCAGCGGCTGTTCACGACCCTGTTTGACGGCGGCAAGGCGCATCTGGAACTGGTGGATAGTGATGATCCGCTCGAAGCCGGTCTGGAAATCATGGCACAGCCACCGGGCAAGAAGCTGACATCGCTGACACTGCTATCAGGCGGCGAGCAGGCACTGACCGCTGTGGCCCTGATCTTTGGCCTGTTCCTGACAAACCCCGCGCCCATCTGCGTGCTCGACGAGGTCGACGCGCCGCTGGATGATGCGAATATCGAACGCTTTTGCGACCTGCTCGACAAGATGGTCGCGGAAACCAACACGCGTTATCTGATCGTGACCCATAATGCGGTGACAATGAGCCGCATGCACCGGCTGTTCGGTGTCACGATGATTGAACGCGGAATATCGCAGCTGGTATCGGTGGATCTCGATGCGGCGGAAGAGTTACTGGCGGCGGAGTGAGGGTGGCGCGGCGTCCGCCTTGGGCACAAAAGCGGACGTTAGCTCTAAAAGGATGATTCTCCACTGGCTTTGTTCGACAATCCGGTTCGGATACGACTGCTTCGCCACTGCCGCCAACCGATGACCAGTCCGACAAGAAAAATGATCGCGCAACCGACCAGAATCCAAAGGAACATGCTTTCCAGCACCATCGCAAATGCAAGGTTATCAACGTTGCCCGTCTTCCAAAACACCCATTCACTGGCAATTTCGGTTGCAAGCAGTGAACTGCCCGTCTCCAGCACCACAATGCCATCGCCAGTAGCCGGATCAAAACGAACAGCCGTATTGATCGCCGGTTCATTATTTCCGTCATGACCGACGATGAAACCGTCCTGATTGTTAGGCGCGTATAGCATCACACCCAATCCCCAGACATCAGCTCCCATCGATGTGGCGTGAGATGATGCCATTGCGGTCAGCGTTTCTTGAGACAACACCGATTGGGAACCGCTGGGTGATTGAATTGCCACAAATCTTGCCATGTCGGCCGGGGATGTGAACAGCGAAGTCGCGCCTAGGGCGGTATACCAACGAAATGGCTCGGTCTTGCCGGTCGTGGTGAAATTTTCCGCGAGTCCCCATGCGATCGCCTCGTCATGGTCGAATGTTGTTCGCGCCATGCTCAGCGGTTCGAATATGCGCTGTTTCATATGATCTGCGAATGACAGGCCTGAGACTTCCTCGATGACGAGTTGCAGCATAGTGTAACCGCCGCCGGAATATTTCCACTCCGCCCCCGGTTCACCACCGACTTTGACGATGCCGCTCTTGCCTGGTGAGGCGTCTTCGGCACGGGTGAGAGATTCCTCAAGCGTCTGCACATCCTTAGGCGTATCGAACCCGTCATAGCCGAGCCTGTCACCAAGACCCCCGGTATGACTTAGTAATCGGCCAATCGTGACACCCGAATGATCAAAATCGCTGTCGGGCAATTTCCAGCGTGTCAGATATTTCGAAACAGGTGCATTGAGCTCAACCAGACCATCCTCCACCAGCACCATCACGCCCCAGGCGGTGAGCCACTTGCCCAGCGAAGCGACCTGGTAAATCGAATTTTCATCGACTGGTTCGCCAGATGAGACGGAAAAATGGTCGGCCACCTTTCCTTTTTCGATCAAAGCGAACCCGAGATTGCCGTGATGTTCGGCAGCGACTTTATCGCGAACGGGTCCAACAAAATCTTCGGAGGCGGCTGAATCCGTAATCGGTGTCTTCCACCATCCTTCGCTGGTGCCGATAAAGACAGTTCCTGTCCACAAGGCCATGGTCAGGACTGTCGCCAAAATGGTCATCAGAATTCTCGTCATTGGCGTTGTTCCTTTCATTTTCATATATATTTTGGAATGCGTTTTCAGACTTGGTCACTAGCGATCAGGGTTACCGCTGCAATGATGTAGAGACCGGCAGTCAATATGCTGCCGAGCGAGCGCAAATGATTGAGTCTGGTCCAAACCCGACCATATTCTTGCCAATAGGCAAGCGAGTCAGCTGTCTTGTAATCCAAGCTGTCGAGTTTGTTGTTCATCGGCACATTACCAAACATCGTCATCAACAAGACCGAAGGGACAAATACCGTCGGTGCCAAAATCATCACCACCAAGGCGGGGCCCGAAAACACGAATATTGAATAGACACCGAAAGCGATTGAAAAGACCGGAATGGTCATTATCCCGGCAACAAACTGGGTTTTGATGACGGTGCGATTGATCTGCTGCATCGCTTCCATTCCGCCAGCCGGCTCCGTGCGAAGCAGCCCCGACATGATGAATTCCGAAAAGGCAGAAAATACACCGCCGACCACTGCACTCCAAAGAGCCAGGAAAAGACAGAAATATAGGGGCCATTCGTAGGTCATGGAATTGATACCTTCGGGTTGAGTTATCAGGATTACTTGCTTGAGAAATTTCGCGGTCCGTCAGAGAAAGATTGGGCAGAATTCAATCTGCTCAAGCCGCAGTTTTCCAGGTTCCGGATGCGGCAATCTCGCGTGCATAATCGGCGAAATCCTTGGGCGTCCGGCCAAGCGCACGTTCCACTCCGTTGGTCAGATGCGCATTTCGCCCGTCGAGGATTGTCGAGAAGAGATAATCCAGTATCCAGACCACATCTTTCGGTGCGCCGGAATTGGTGATCTCTGCGATAAAAGCTTCATGCGGAATATCGATATAGTCGATCTGGCGTCCCGTCGCCCGGGACAGATCAGTAGCCACATCCGCCATGGTCATCAGCCTTGGTCCGGTGACCTCATAGATTTGCCCGCCATGACCCGCTTCAGTCAGCGCCGCAACGGCGACATCGGCGATATCATCAGCGTCGATATAGGGTTCAGGCGTGTCGCGTCCAGGCAAGGTGATCCTACCGTCCAGCACCATGTCAATAAAGGCGCCTTCGGAGAAGTTCTGATTAAACCATGCTGCCCTGATAACCGTCCACTCAAGACCTGATTCCTCGACTATGTGCTCACAGGCTTGGGCTTCCGGTTCCCCGCGACCCGACAAGAGCACAAGCCGCTTGATGCCCGCCTGTTTGGCCTGGCTGACGAAAGCCTCTATTGCATCGGTCGCACCGGGCATGGCCAAATCCGGCACATAGGTAATATAGGCGGCGGTCACATCTTTGAGGCAAGCCTCCCAGCTCGTTTCATTGTCCCAATCGAACGGTGGACGGGCTGAACGGGATCCGATCCGGACAGCATGACCTTTCTGTTGCAAGCGTTCAGCCACGCGTCGACCTGTTTTTCCCGTACCGCCCAAAACAAGGGTGATGTTTTTCTTTTGGCGTTGGACGTGCATGGACTTGCTCCTTGTTTGATTTTTGCAAGTCGATGAATAAGGGGGGAGCGATTTTGACTCTTGCCCAATGATGCCAGTCTTTTGACAGTTCGCGCCAAAATGTCAGTTGGCAGCCACTCTTAAACGATATGAGCGCGGCGTTTGCCCGGCCCACCGCTTGAAGGCCCGCGTGAATCCGCTTTGCTCGGAGAAGCCGGTCAAAAATGCAATCTCAGCAAGGCTGTACTCCGTATCGCGAAGCAGCTGCTGGGCGAGTTCCTGCCTGGCCAGATCGACGAGCTTCTGAAAGGACTGCCCTCGATCTGAAAGCCGTCTCTGCAGCGTTCGAGCGCTCATACCCAGCTTTGACGCTATGAGTGAAAGCGTCGGCACGCCTTCACTGAGCAACTGTGCCACGGCGAGCCGAACGCGTTTCTCCAAGCTGTTCACATCTCCGAGCCTTGCTAGTTCTTGCTCCAGATGGTGGTCAAAAAACTTCGCGATGGTCTCGTCACCCAGTTTGTTGGGAGCGCCCAGACTCTCTTCGCTAACCAGCAGAGCGTCGCGACCCGATTCAAAATGGACCGGACATCCAAAATGGGCGTCATAGACCGAAGGATCACCTCTTGGGCTGTGTTTAAAGAAAACCGTTTGCGGGATGAAGGGGGCTGTGCTGACTTCCTGGCTGATGGCTACAACCGCTGAAAGACTCGCCTCATTAGAGAGCAGCATACCAAGACTCCCGTCGCCAGCTTTCTCAAGATTGTAAAACACTCCTTCTGCGCTCTGTTCAAGCGAGTAGGACTCAGCGTTGCCCAATACACGGCCATAGCGCTCTGATCTAAGGTATGAACCATGAAGGTTCGGCGCTGATTTCCATGCCAATCCGAACGCCCCGAACTCGTCACTACGCATGGCGGCGCCAATCCGCAGGGGCAATCGAAGACCGCCCGGATCCCGTTCAGCCAATGCGGCGAAGAATTCATAATAGTCCGTGGAAGACACCATCTGAGCGGGATCGATCGGACCATCGGCCGCCAGCCCCAATCCTTCAACCAAGTCCCGCGTCACGACTCCGTCGCTTGCCTGCCCGACGACCTTGTACACATATAGCGACGTAATCTGGCTCATAGTGCCGACTATATAATATCTTTCCAGTTCGCGGGAAGGGCAATCTCCAACAGAAAAGGTCAATCAATGCGATCAACTAATGCCCGCTGTCGGGATGAAGCGGGCACTAGAAAGACCACGAACATCCTCTAATCCTCCAAAACCAACCGCGGCCCCGGCCCTTTTTACCCCACCCGATCTTCCGGATTATAGAGCTGGCATTTCTTCAGGCTTAGGCAACCGCAACCAATGCACCCGTCGAGCCGGTCCCGCGTCCGCTCCAGCTCCGCAACTAAAGGCATTAGCCCCACCTTCAATCCTGTACCAAGCCCTCAAACAGTTTCGTGACGACTGCCGCGCAAGCACCGTATTGGACAATGCATCGTGCAAGATGATAAGTTGGTGTCGACTGTGGATAATGCCATCAGCGCATCGGTTAATGGGAGGGGTAATTCATTGCGTTCAAGACGGTCCTACCTGTTCTTCGCAATCATGGGCCTGTTGTTTCTGGCAATAGCGGTGGCGGGATTCGGTCCATCTTTTCTCTTTCCGCTTTTGGGTGGAAATTTTGATTTCCCTCCCGCTATTTTCGTTCATGCTGTCATTATGTTTGGCTGGCTTGGGCTGTTTATAACGCAGGCCATGCTTGCCAGGGGTGGGCCGAGCCGGTGGCACAAATATCTCGGGACAGCATCTCTCATATTGTTCCTGTTGATAATGGCTTCCGGCGTTACGCTTTCTATTGCCAACTTTCTGGAAGACTTGCCACAGCCGGTTGAGGCACGCCTGGACAGCATCTTTTTCCTGCAGTTGTGGACGTTCGTTTTAATACCATTATTTTATTGGCTTGGTTACCGGGAACGGAGGCGCTCTCCAGAGAAGCATATGCGCTATATGCTGCTGCTTACGTTTTTCCTTATCGAAGCAGCGGCCAGCCGGATAACCTTCCTGCCGGGATTGGCGGACGATGCGACCTTTATCTATGCGCAATATCTATATCTTGATGCGATGTTGATCCCGCTTTTCATCTATGACTGGAAGCAATTGGGGAGAATATCTCCAGCCACCTTCATCGGGTGCGGTATTTTATTCTTCTATCAATTCACTGCCATGGTTATGTGGGACAATGAGCAATGGCTCAAACTAGCCGATGCTCTAGACAACTGGCTTAGCGCTTACTGGCCGATATAGCGCCATCGGCAGGTGTTAGGTCGTCTCTCCGAATTCGCGCGTCTGGAGACCTTGCAAAAAACCATCGCCACAAGAATCGGCAGCCGCTAATGTCCGTTTTCGGGGTAGAGCGGACACGAGAAACCAATATCATCCACTAATCCTCCAAAACCAACCGCGGCCCCGGCCCTTTCAACCCCACCCGATCTTCGGGGTTATAGAGCTGGCATTTCTTCAGACTTAGGCAACCGCAACCAATGCACCCGTCGAGCCGGTCCCGCGTCCGCTCCAGCTCCGCAATCCGCGCATTGATTACCTTGCGCATCGCTTTGCTGATCCGGGTCCAGTCGGCTTGGGTTGGTGTGCGGCCATGCGGGAGGCTGGCCAGCTGGCGTTCAATCTCTCCGATACTCAGTCCCAGTTGCTGCGCGATCAGGACGAAGGACAGGCGCCTTATGTCCGAGCGTAGAAACCGCCGCTGACCGCCGCCGGAGCGGAAGGGTTCGACCAGCCCCTTTTCCTCGTAGAAACGGATGGCCGAGACCGACAGACCGGTTCGCGCGGCGAGGGCACCGATGGTCAGGGCTTTTGTTTCCGGCATGAATTTCTCTTTCAAAACAGTCGTCAAAATAATCTCTTGACCTCAACTTAACTTGAGGTTGTACGAATCGCAAGTGAGGATGAAAAGTCCTGAAAAAATGCTGTTTTCAAGGAAGCACGGAAATATGAAACTGAACCAGATAACCGTCGGATGTCTCGATTACGATGCGTCCGTCCAATTTTATCAGACGCTGGGCCTTGTCCAGATTGTCGATGCCCCGCCCCACTATGCGCGCTTTGAAACGGATAGCGGAGAGACTTTCTCCATCCACAAGGTGGATCAGGTCCACGAGCCCAGCGGGATGGTCTATTTCGAGACCGACAGTCTCGATACCGATGTGGCGGCTCTGGAGGCCAGGGGAATCGCCTTTGATACACAGCCTACAGATCAAAGCTGGGGCTGGCGCGAGGCGCGTCTGCGCGATCCCGCAGGCAACGCACTGTGCCTCTATTTTGGCGGCGACAATCGTCGCTTCCCGCCATGGCGAATTTCAAACAGCAACCAAGGAAAAGGATATGAAAAATGACAAAAGCAATATTGGAACATGTGAACCTGACCGTGAGCGACCCGCAGCGGTCCGCCGACCTGATGCGCGACCTTTTTGGGTGGCATATCCGGTGGGAGGGGCCATCAATGTCGGGTGGCCACACGATCCACGTGGGGACTGATGATCAATATCTCGCGCTCTACACGAATGAGAATGTGAAGGCCGCCAATCCCCAGTTCCGCAAGGGCGAACCGATGAACCATGTCGCGATGACCGTTGATGATCTGGATGCAGTCGAGGAAAAGGTGAAGGCTGCTGGACTCGAGCCATTTGGCCATGACGACTATGACCCGGGCCGGCGGTTCTATTTCTTCGACTGGAACGGGATCGAATATGAGATTGTCAATTATGGCTGACGCATAGACCATGTCCGCCGCCCGCCTTTTGCTGTAACCTGTGACGGCAAGAGCCCGAACCGGGCGGCGGAGACTGAACATGAGCTATAAATTTCTCGACATGCTGACAACTGACAGCGTCCGTGCTGCCCAGACGGAAAATGGTGCCCGTGAACAATGGGAGGATTTTTCCGGTGACCGCCGCTTTGATCATTTCGACGAGCGCGCCGCGGCCTTCATTGCCGCGCGCGACAGTTTCTATATGGCGAGCGTTTCGGAAAATGGCTGGCCCTATGTCCAGCATCGCGGCGGACCACCCGGGTTCCTGAAAGTGCTGGACGACAAGACGCTGGGCTTTGCCGACTATCGCGGCAACCGGCAATATATCAGCCTCGGCAATGTCCGCGCCGATGATCGCGTTGCCTTGTTCATGGTCGACTATCCCCGGCGCAAACGGTTGAAGTTGCTCGCCCGGATGACCGTGCATGGCGTGGAGGATAATCCTGAACTGGCGGCACGGATCATCAATGCCGACTATCCCGGTCAGGTTGAGCGACTGATGACTCTGACACTGGAATCCTACGACTGGAACTGCCCGCAGCATATCATCCCGCGTTTCACCAAGGATATGGTCGACCTCGCCGCCAAGCCTTTGCAGGACGAAATCGCCCGGCTGACATCAGAGAACGAAGAACTGCGGGCGCGTTTGGAAGGCTAAACGGCTAACATCACCGTCATCCCGGACTTGATCCGGGATCTCCCACGACAAGGCGCTTGATAAAGGAGATCCTGAAACAAGTTCAGGATGACGAATTACAGATCAGAAACGATTGACCGCTATCAAAGCGATGGGTTCACCAGAACCTTCTCACCGGTAGCTTTCTTCTCATACGCTTTGGCAATATCCGGATCGATCATGTCCATCAGGCTGATCTCGCTCGAATAGTCGCTGTGGAAAATGCCATTGCGCTCGGCGACGGTGAACATCCGCATTTCCATCATGCGCTCCATGCCAACTTCTTCGAGATGCGGAGTGAGCAGCCAGCCGCCGACGCCCCAATAGAGGCCATAGCCCGCGCCCAGGATCGTGTCGCCCGTGTCGAGACGGCCATAGATATAAACCTGTTTGTTGACGGTTGAACCATAGACGCTGAACTCTGCGCCGCGTTTGGCCGCAGCCTGTTCCATCGCGGTCAGGATGTAATTGGCCATCTTGCCGCCGCCAATGGCATCAAAGCCAAGGGTTGCACCGGTTTCGGCAAGCGCATCAACCAGCTTCGGCATGAAATCATCCTTGCTGCTGTCGAGCACATGACCCTCTGGCAGGCCAATATCGGTAAGGATCTTCTTCTGCGCATCCGAACGGACGATCGCGACCAACGGGATATTTTCCTTCAGGCAGAGTTTCGCAAGCATCTGGCCGAGATTGGAAGCGGCGGCGGTATGAACCAGCGCCTCATGGCCTTCCGCGCGCATGGTGTTGACGAAACCCTGCGCCGTCATCGGATTGACGAACAGGCTGGCGCCTTCTTTTGCGGGTGCACCTTCTGGAAGCGGCACACACATCATCGCTGGCATCACGCGGTGGGTGCGGTACATTTCGCCGCCGACAATCGTGACGGTCTTGCCGAGCAGTGCCTGCGCGGCATCCGATGCACCGGCCGCGACCACTTTGCCAGCCCCTTCATTGCCCGCCGCAAGCTTCTTGCCTTTACGGCCAGCAAAAATGCGCATCATGGAAGGATCGATATCGGCAACCAGTGCCGGATGACCGTCTACTTCTTCGCTGCGTACTGTGTTCATGTCCGCAGGAGCGGTCAGCAATCCCAGATCGGATGGGTTGATCGGCACGGCTTCCATTTGCACAAGCACTTCATGGTCTGCCGGCTCCGGCACATCATAGGGCTCTACGGACAGCACCAGCTTGCCATCATCGGTTACCGTGGTGAAGAGTTGCTTTGCGTTGTCGATGCTCATTGGGAAATTCCTTGTTTATTTAGGGTTGGGTTAAAAACTTTTGGATGCGTTCAGGGCGCTCATGCGCTCGGTAATAGTGAAAAACTCTTCCACGGTTTCGTCGATAATCTGTTTGGCAGTTTTTACTTCGTCAATCAAACCGGATGATTGTCCGGCCAGGCCAACAGCGGCCTCCATATCGCCGCCAAAATAGACGTCCAATATGCCCTTGAACGTATCGGGCGGCATCAGGCCATCTTCGTAGATTTTTGCGGTGCGCTCTGTCTTCAAAGCGCGGATGCAGGGTGTGGCTTTCTTGTTCAGCACATAAGTGCCGGTTTCCTTGGCATCCAGTATCGCCTGTTTATAATTGTGATGTACCGGGCTTTCGGCACTGGATACAAAACGTGTACCCATCTGAATGGCTTCCGCGCCCAGAGCAAAGGCCGCCGCCATGCCCTTGCCATCGGCAATACCGCCCGCGGCGATCATCGGTATGTCAGATTGTCGGCGTATAGCCTGAAGCAAGACCAGAGTGGACACCTCTTCGGGATTCTTGAAACCGCCGCCTTCCGCGCCTTCCACCACCAGGCCATCAATACCGGCCTCGACGCATTTCATCGCGGCATCGACGGTCGGTACAGCATGATAAACCGTAATCCCGGCTTCTTTGAGCGGACCGATAAATTTCGCCGGACTGCCCGCAGACGTCGTCACAAATTTCACGCCCGAACCGCAAATATGATCGAGGATGGCCGGATCTTTGAGAAACATGATCGGCAGGTTCACACCAAAGGGCGCATCGGTCAGGTCGCTCATCTTGGCGATTTCCGCCATGCAGTTTTCGGTCTCACCCGATGAGGTTTCGATAATACCAAGGCCGCCAGCATTACAGACAGCAGAGGCTAGCTGTGACCGCGCGATCCAGCCCATGGGCGCCTGCACAATCGGGTATTTCGCACCGGTATGTTCAAGAAAACGGTTCATATAATGATCTTTCATTTCGTGGATTTTGGCCGATCAGCCCATCGGATAGAGAATATCTTTCGTCACCTTGTCGACCGCCTTCATGACATCGTCGCTGAGCACCAGTTCGCTGGCGGCAAATATATCGGGCAGCTGGTCTGTATGTGTAGCGCCGACGATCGTGGATGCGACAAAATCATGCTGCTTGGACCAGGCGGTGGCGAGCGTGACGGGCGCAATGCCGGCTTCCTCGGCTATCGCCATAAACCGCTTGGTCGACTCGATGCTTTTCTCGTTCACGAAACGCTGCGCCATTTTAAACTGGCGCTTGCCTTCCATTGCGAGATAGGCGGAAAAACGAGCACCTTCCGGTTTCGCGCCATCATTATATTTGCCGGACAGCACCCCGCCGGCAAGCGGTGAATAAGGGATCAGGCTCACGCCCTCTTTCTTGCACACCTGCGCCAGTTCATCTTCGAACCGGCGGTTGTTCATGCTGAAATTATTCTGGATCGTGCAATATCGCGTAACGCCGAGGCGTTCGGAAGCCTCCAGCGATTTCATCAAGCCCCAGCTGGTTTCATTCGAACAGCCAATAGCGCGGATTTTGCCCGCGCGGATTTGATCATCGAGCACTTCCATCGTCTCGTCATAGGCTGTGCCATGATCAGGCCAGTGGGTCTGGTACAGATCGATATAATCAGTGCCGAGGCGTTTCAGGCTGTCATCCAGCGCCTTGACGATATTGTGGCGATCGAGCGCGGTATTGCCCTGACGCACCGCAGCCTGGAACCAGCCGCCGCTGGGCCCCGCCACCTTGGTCGCCAATATAATCGAATCGCGGTCTTTATCTTTCAGCCAGCGGCCGACAATATCTTCGGTGCGGCCAGAATATTCAAGCTTGGGCGGCACCGGATAGATTTCAGCCGTGTCGAAAAAATTGATCCCGGCATCCAGCGACTGGTCCATGATCTTGTGCGACATGGCTTCATCGGCGCCCGTGCCAAAAGTCATCGTGCCCATGCATATATCGGAAACATGCAGGGCACTCTTGCCAAGACGGCGTCGTTTCATTCAGGCTCTCCGGGATGATTTGTGGTTTTAACTATACGGTTAAAGATGCCAGAATCTACATAGGTTGCAAGAGGCAATGTAACCAAACCGGAAAGAGAAAGACTCTATCCGGCCTGCCCGAGTACCAGACAGGCGAGAAACATCAGGAAACCGGCAAAGCGATTGGACCGGAACTTGGCGAGCGCATCGTCGCCATCACTGCTGTTCAGCGTGCCGATCTGCCACAATAGATGCAGCGCCAGCGGAATCAGGGCGACCAGACCCAGAACCTGTGGCCGTATGATCCAGAATGCACCCACCCAACTGGCCAGTGCCAGGCAATAGAAAACCAGCACCCCAAAACGCACATTGTCACCCAGACGCAGCGCGCTGGAGCGGATACCGACCAGCGCATCATCCTCCCGGTCTTGCAGGGCATAGACGGTATCAAAACCGATCACCCAGAATATCGATCCGGCATAGAGCAAAAGCATCGCCCATGAAAAACCGGGCTCTATCGCCAACCAGCCAACCAGCGCCCCCCATGAGAAAACCATGCCGAGCCAGGCCTGTGGCCACCACGTAATCCGCTTCATAAAGGGATAGCCTGCCACCAGGGCGAGGCTTCCCAGCGCCACAAGCTTGGCCGTCACGTTCAACTGAAGCCAGGTTGCCAATCCGATCAGGCACAAAATCCCCAGCCATATCCACGCCGCTTTCAACGATACCGCGCCGCTCGCCAATGGTCGTGAGCGGGTACGTTCCACCTGCTTGTCGAGGTCACGGTCGACAATATCGTTATAGACACAGCCTGCGCCGCGCATCGCAATAGAGCCCAAGAGCAACCAGAGCAGCAAGTCCCAACGCTGCACCGCACCACCTGCCAGGGCCACGCCCCAGGCGCAGGGCCAAAAGAGCAGCCACCAGCCAATCGGGCGGTCGAGGCGGGCCAGCAACGCAAAGGGGCGTGCGGCAGCAGGCAGCAAGCCCATAAAGCCACGATATTCTGTATCGGGAACGGTTTCCGGTTGGGTTGACATATCTCGGCCTTAGAACATCGGTTGAAACTCGTCATCCTGAACTTGATTCAGGATCTCGCTTAAAACCCAAGTGATATCCAGATGCTGAAATAAATTCAGCATGACGAAGCTCTTGTTATATGTATAGAAAACGATATGCCCGCCACACCCGCCTATCCACCGCGCAGCGCGCCGCGCCTCTACGTTGATACGGAGCTCAGCGAGGGCGCGGAAATCAGACTCGACGGCGGCCACGCGCATTATCTGCTGAAAGTCATGCGCATAAAAGAAGGTCAGCCCGTAGAGCTTTTCGACAATCGCACCGGTGAATATCTGGCGCATGTCACCATGCTCGGCAAACGTGATCTAATATTGCTGATCGATGGCAAAACAAGAGAACGGGAAAATGTGCCGGATCTCTGGTTGCTGGCCGCCCCGATCAAAAAGGACCGCTATAACTGGATTGCCGAAAAGGCCACGGAATTGGGCGTCGCCAAAATGATCCCCGTGCAGACCGAGCGAACGCAGAATGTGCAGATTAAGCCGGATAAGATAAAAGCGCACATGGTCGAAGCTGCCGAACAATGCGAACGCACTGCACTGCCGGTGCTGGACGGATTGATCAAACTGGATGCGTTGCTTCAGGATTGGCCGGCAGACCGGCATCTGTTTTTCGCCGACGAACGCATATATGAAAGCGGAGAAGGCAGCTTCCGCAAGGCACTTGTCGCGCATGACGGCCCCGCTGCCATCCTGATCGGCCCGGAAGGCGGATTTTCCGATGCCGAGAATGAGTTTATCCGCGCCCTGCCCCAATCCGTCCCCGTATCCCTTGGCCCTCGCATATTACGAGCCGATACCGCGGCCGTTGCTGCCATCAGCCTGTGGATGGCGGGACGTGGTGACTGGAATTGAAGTCAAAATATTGAATATGCTTTCTATTCAGTGGCTTAAGACTTATTTGACCAAATGTAAAATCTCGTTAGCAGGGCTTAACCGCGGGATATTTTTACCAAATATTCAGCATGTTCGCATAGACCCACACTATGTATCTGGGAACAGACCTTGGGCCAGAAAGGTTGGACCGCAGCGCATGGGCAATAAATCTATTGCGCCTGTTGCTTTGCCTTGCCGTGTTCATGCTCCTTGCCGGAGCCGCCCGGGCCCAGACGGTCAACACTTTCGTAAACCCGACTAACGGCACGATTAACGGCACAACCACCTGCGCAGCACCGCTGGTCAGAAATTTCTCCGTAGGCACGAGCTTTACCGTTTCGGATGTAGATATCGGCGTTTTTGCGACCCATACGTGGCGCGGTGATATCCGCCTCACCCTCCAATCGCCAGCGGGTACGCGCGTGCAGCTTGTCAACGGCGATACCAACAATATCAACGGTAATAATTTCAACGTTCTGCTGAACGACAGCGGCACCCAAACCGTCAATACAGATGGCAATACGATTGCCCATTCCACCACCGCGCCGCCGCCTTTTGACAATGATTTCATTCCCAATAATCTGCTGTCTGCGTTTAACGGGGAAAATAGCCTTGGTACCTGGCGACTGGAAATTTGTGATCTTTTCCCGGCGCAGGACGACGGCACGTTCCAGCATGCCGAGCTCTATCTGACCGAGCAACCGGCCAGTTTTGCAGACTTGTCGGTGAACAAGACGGTGAGCAACGCGACGCCCGCCAATGCGACCAACATCACCTATACTGTCTCCGTCACCAATGCCGCAGGGTCGACCGACAATGCGACCGGGGTCGTCGTGCAGGATACATTGCCGCTTGGTGTCACTTTTGTGAGCGCATCAGGATTTGGCAGCTATGATAGTGGCACGGGCATTTGGTCGGTTGGCTCTGTTCCAATTGGCCAAACCCGCACGTTGAACATCGTGGCGAACGTCACGGCAACATCGGGAGCCAGCGTAATCAACGCGGCCGAGGTGACCGCATCATCCATCCTGGATTCGGATTCCACTCCCAATAACGGCAGCACCGGGGAAGATGACTATGATGAAGCCACTATCACGGTTTCGGGTACCAGAACTGCAGGTACGCCGCCCAATCTAGCCAGCATATGTCCGATTGCAAACCAGATAGTTTTTGACTGGGACAGCAATGCCTGGGCAGCAGGTTCATTGAACAACAGTTACAGCCTGACAGGAATCGGAACGATCAACTGGGCAGTCAGCTCACCCGGCGTTTTTGTGAATGATGCCGGTTTCGGGGGACAAAGCCCCAGCCTGGCCAATGCCAATAATGGCGGCTTTGCTGGAACGCAGCTTTCGCTGCACCAGTTTCTGGATTTCGCCAACCAGTCGCAGACGGCAACGACAGTCCTGACTCTGCCCACCGCGGTTCCGGGGTTGCAATTCACCGTGTTCGATATCGATTTTGCCGCCAATGACTTTGCCGATAAACTGACGGTCGTCGGCAGCCTGAATGGAACCACCGTCTTGCCGACGCTCACCAACGGAGTCGCCAACTATGTTGTTGGCAATGTCGCGATCGGCGATGCCGGCTCTGGCGGCACGTCGGGAGACGGCAATGTTGTTGTTACCTTCCTTGCTCCGGTAGATACAATCACGATCATCTATGGCAATCATACCACGGCACCAGCCGTTCCCGATGGTCAGGCGATCGCCATTCATGATATTAATTTTTGTGCGCCGCAAACGACACTAAGCGTCACCAAGATCAGCAGCGTTATCAGCGATCCCGTCAACGGTACCACCGACCCGAAGTCCATTCCCGGTGCAACCATCCAATATTGCATATTGATTTCCAACGCCGGCAGCGCCACCGCCACGTCGATCAGCGCCACCGATACCATCCCGGCAAATCTCACCTATACCGCGGCGTCCATGCAAAGCGGGGCCAATTGTGGCTCGGCTTCAACCGCAGAAGATGATGACAATACGGGCGCAGACGAGAATGATCCCTTTGGCGCATCGATCAGCGGATCGGTCCTTACTGCGACAGCCGCAAGCCTGGGACCGGCAGAAGGCTACGCTCTGACTTTTCAGGTCACCGTAGACTGATCACGGCAGATTAGGCAGGACGTTTCAAACGGACCAATATCTGATCCAGAGATGACAAAAATTTCGACCGGTCAGCTTTCGTGAAAGGTGGCGGACCGCCAATATTCTCTGTCCCCATACCGGAACGAAGGTCGGCCATGATCGCCCGCGTCGCAACCGCCGCACCGATGGAGTCTGCGGTAAATGGCTTGCCATTGGGCGCAAGTACTTCCGATCCTGCCTTGATACAGCGATCAGCCAGCAAGATATCAGCGGTGATGACGACCGTCCCCTCAGATGCCCGCTCGGCAATATAATCATCAGCCGCATCAAAAGCATCGCTCACCACCACGCGGCTGACCAGCGGATGCTGCGGTACGCGGAAATGGCTGTTGCTGACAACGATCACCGGTACCTCATGGCGATAAGCGACCTTGTATATCTCGTCCTTTACCGGACAGGCATCTGCATCAACATATATTGGGATTGCGTTGGCCATAAGACGGTTTAGCCGTTTCTGGCCCCACCATCTTTTTTGCCTTCAAAAGGCCGCTTACCGCGATGAGGTTTTTTCTTCTTGCCGCCAAAATCCCCTTTGGGCCCGGATTTGCGGTCGCCTTTGAAATCGGACTTTTTCTTAAAGCCATCACCTTCACCCTTGGCATCGCGGCTGTCCGAAGATTTACGCTTCACATAGGGTTTGCCGCCGTCATCAGATTTGCCGCCATATTTCTTTTTGCCACCAAAATCGCGGCTTTCTGATTTCCCGCCACCTGATTTACGATCACCGAATTTCTTCGCACCGAATTTCTTACCACCGAACTTTTTCTTGGCGTTGCTGTAGTCGCGGCCGCCACCGGCATTGTCACGGCGCCCGCCCTTGCGATTGCGCTTGGCCGCTTCGCGCGGGGTCCCTTCAAATTGCGTGATCGTGATATCATCCGTGTCATCACCGTTGGAGCGTTTCTCTGCAATCGCCTTGGTAAACTTGTCCACGACGCGGCGCGGTATCTCGAAAAGCGTATCATCACCATTGATCCGGATCGCGCCGATTTCGTTCTTGGTAATGTGGCCACGACGGCACAATACCGGCAATATCCAGCGGGCATCGGCACGTTGATTGTGACCGACATCCATCTTGAACCAGACCGTATCCTCAAATCCGGGACGCGGACCACCGGGCGCGGGCTTGGACTGCGCACCACGGTCGAGCATCTGTTCTGGCGCCGGCATTTTTGCACGATGGGACTGGACCAGCATGGCCGCGATTTCTTCAGGCGTTTTTTCTGCCATCAGGCGCTTCGCCAGTTCCTGATCATCCTCGTCCACTTCAACGGGCTGGAGCAGTTTCTCCATCAACCGTTCAGCATCATTCTTGCGAATTTCCGCGCGCGTCGGCGCGTCTTTCCATTCTGCATTGATCTTGGCACCGCGCAGCATCGATTCAATCCGCTTGCGCCGCTGATAGGGCACCACCAATACCGCTGTTCCCTTCTTGCCTGCCCGGCCCGTCCGTCCGGAGCGGTGCTGCAACGTCTCTGCGTCACGGGGAATCTCCACATGGATCACCAGGCTAAGCGTCGGCAAGTCAAGGCCGCGTGCAGCAACATCGGTTGCCACACATACCCGCGCACGTTTGTCCCGCAGGGCTTGCATCGCCTGATTGCGCTCGCTTTGTGTATGCTCGCCGGAAAGCGCCACGGCGCTAAATCCGCGATCTACCAGGCTGGCGTGCAGGCGGCGGACACTTTCCCGGGTGGCGCAAAACAGCATGGCTGATTCCGCCTCGTAAAAACGCAGCAGGTTCACCACCGCATTTTCGGTATCGGCCGGCGCAACGGTAATCGCCTGATAGGCAATATCACCATGGCCGCGATCTTCGCCGACTGTAGAGATGCGCAGCGCATCCTGTTGGTACCTTTTTGCCAGCGCGACAATCGGTTTCGGCATGGTTGCAGAAAATAGCAAAGTCCGGCGGTCTTCGCTGGTCGCGTCGAGAATTTCTTCCAGATCTTCGCGAAAGCCCATGTCGAGCATTTCATCCGCCTCGTCGAGCACAGCCGCGCGCAACTTGCTGAGGTCAAGCGCACCGCGTTCGAGATGGTCGCGCAGACGGCCTGGCGTTCCGACAATCACGTGGGCACCGCGGCGCAATGTCCGTCGTTCCTTGGAAGCATCCATCCCGCCAACACAGGTCGCAATCTGCACACCGGCTGGCTCATAGAGCCATTTGAGTTCCCGGCTGACCTGCAAGGCCAGCTCGCGCGTCGGTGCGATCACGAGAGCCAGCGGCTCCACCAGAAAGGGGAACCGGCCATTATCGTCCAGAAGCTGCGGTGCCATGGCCAGACCAAAGGCAACCGTTTTCCCCGAACCGGTCTGGGCAGACACAATAAGGTCGCGGCCTTCGGTTTCCGGTTCCAGCACAGCGGCCTGTACTGCTGTAGGTTTGGCATATTCGCGGTTTGCAAGCGCTTCAGCGAGAAGCGGAGATACTGAGGAAAAAGGCATGTTCAAATGTCCGTGGCAAAGATTGAAAGCCGCGCGGAAATGCCAATCGCCTGCGGTCGGTGATAATATATCGTTTGTTTAGAGGCTTTGTGCTGCAGGATCATATTGCCTCACCGGCAGCATGGCCACTGGCCCAAGCCCATTGAAAATTATAGCCACCAAGCCAGCCGGTGACATCTACGGCCTCGCCAATAGCATAGAGTCCCGGCATTTGCCTAGCTTCCATATTTTTCGAGGATAGATCTGCCGTGCTGATGCCCCCGGCGGTGACTTCCGCCTTGGCATAGCCCTCGGTGCCATTGGGCATGAAGCGCCAGTTCGACAATCGCCGAGACGCTTCTTCCAATTTGCGATCAGCAAGATTGCCCAGGTCGCCTGACAGTGCGATCCGCTCCAAAAGGGTTTCGGAGAGGCGGGCCGGCAAATGTGCGTTTACGGCTCTGCTTAGAGCAAGACGGGGCGCTTCCCGCTTCAATTTCGTCAACCAGTCAGGCTTTAGGTCAGGCAGAAAGTCAACGCCAACCGGATCGCCGTGCCGCCAATAGGATGAAATTTGCAATATCGCTGGACCGGATAGTCCTTTGTGCGTGAACAACGCGGCTTCGCGAAAAGCGGTTTTGCCGCAACTTGCAACAATGGGCGCCGAGACACCGGATAGCGAACGGAACAGGGTTTCTTCGCCGCCAAGGGTGAGCGGAACGAGCGCGGGGCGGGGTTCAACGACTTTCAGGCCGAACTGTCGCGCAATGTCATAAGCGAAGCTGGTCGCCCCCATTTTCGGGATCGAAGGCCCGCCGGTTGCAATGACCAGCGCAGGCGCGGTCGCCGCTTCACTGCCATAGTCGACCTGATAGGTGCCATCGCTGTGGCGGATGTCCGATACTGATTGTCCCAGTGACAAAGTCACCCTGTCATCAGGACATTCGTCCATCAGCATCGCTACGATCTGCTTTGCTGAACCGTCACAAAATAATTGTCCCAGAGTTTTCTCATGCCACGCGATGTTATAGCCGTTTACCAAGGCGATGAAATCTTGCGCAGTATAACGGCTAAGGGCCGACTTGGCGAAATGCCTGTTGGTCGAAAGATAACGGTCAGGTGCGGTATGAATATTGGTAAAATTGCAACGCCCACCGCCGGAAATCAGGATCTTCTTACCCGGCTGATCTGCATGATCAATCAGCAGCACCTTGCGACCCCGTTGGCCAGCAACAGCCGCGCACATCAATCCAGCGCCGCCGGCACCAAGGATGATCGCGTCATAGGGGGTTGGGGTCAGGATTTCAAAAACCTCTTCTTTGCAAATGCCCGGCCGGAACCTGATTTCAGATATTTTTCAAAAGCCAGTGCAGTGTCGGCGTCATGGAAATAGTGGTACGAGATAATCCGCCAAGGCCGATATTTCGCGGTATGCTTCGATTTACCAGCATTATGTTCAGCAAGGCGCGCCTCAACATCCTTGGTCAAGCCGGTATAAAACTGGTCAGGAAAACGATTGCTTTGAAGGAAATAGACATAGTGCACAGGTAAAAGCCCTCCTTCGCCAAGGCTACGGCGGGCAACCTTCGGTGACCAGCGGCAATATATAACATAGAGATGTTGTAAAGGTTGGCCTGCCAACCGAAGCTCGCGCAGCGAGCGAAGGTTGGTGGAGCCTAGCGGGATCGAACCGCTGACCTCTTCGCTGCCAGCGAAGCGCTCTCCCAGCTGAGCTAAGGCCCCTTATGCGGCGCGTTTAATCCAAGCGCGCCGCTTATTGCAAGCCCCAAATGGTGCCTGCACGCATCAAAATCAATTTTCCCGATCAGGTTTCAGCGTTGTCGTCGTCGTCACCCTTGCCTTTGGTGACACCCAGGTCATCATCGCCGCCCAAATCGACTTCATTATCCGGTGAAGGCTCATCATCGTCGATGTTGATGTCCAGATCATCATCGGCCACTTCGTCTTCTTTTTTGGCGTCTTTCTTCGGCGCTTCTTCAAACGGCATGGGCTGTTTGGATTTCAGGCCGGGTTCCGGCGTCCACGTTTCACCACATTCGATGCAATTGACCGGGTCTTCTTTACCCAAATCGTAAAAACGTGTTCCGCATTTCGGGCAAGTTCTCTTCGTGCCCCATTCTGGCTTCACCATGGCTGGTTCCAAATCCTTATTTGTCAGTAATATATTATGACCGCTCGCAAGAATTACGGAATCGATCAATCAATTTGGCCGCGCCTTGCCATAGCTGAGCCGCGCTGTCAAAAGCCGTTTCACATCCTGAAACGAATCATGTGCAGTTCAACCGCATATGACCGCATAAAAAGCCCGTAAATGACCAGCAAACCGACAAATCAGACCATAGTGGAAGCCAAGCCTGCTTCATTCGCTCCCGGTGGCGCTTTGACGGGCCGCACAACGGTGCCTGGCGATAAATCCATTTCCCACCGCTCGCTGATTCTCTCCGCCCTTGCGGTCGGCAAGAGCCAGATTACCGGTCTGCTGGAGGGGGAAGATGTTCTGGCGACCGCCGCCGCATTGCGGGCCATGGGCGCCACCATCGAGAAAAAGGGCGACATCTGGACAGTGCACGGTGTCGGTGTTGGTGGTCTGATGCAGCCAGATACCGCCATCGACCTCGGCAATAGCGGAACCTCCGTGCGCCTGCTGATGGGTCTGGTTGCCTCTCATGATATCAGCGTGACCTTCACCGGTGATGCCAGCCTTTCCAGGCGGCCAATGGGCCGGGTGATTGAGCCGCTGTCCGACATGGGCGCAGAATTTACCGCGCGGATGTCATCTGACGGCAAAGCGTGTCTGCCGCTTGCCGTAAGGGGGCTGTGCCCGGCGGTGCCGATCGAATACCGCCTGCCGGTGGCGTCAGCACAGGTCAAATCGGCGATCCTGCTCGCCGGATTAAATATGCCGGGTGTTACGCGCGTAATCGAACCGGTCCCCACCCGTGATCATAGCGAGACCATGCTGAAAGGATTTGGCGCCGATCTGACGGTAGAAACAGACAAGGAGGGCAGCCGGATCATCTCGTTGACCGGTGAAGCCGAATTGTCACCGCAAAAGATCAAAGTGCCCGGAGATCCATCCTCTGCCGCTTTTCCGGTCGTGGCCGCTTTGCTGGTTCCCGGATCAGATATTGTGGTCGAAAATGTCGGCATCAACCCAACCCGTGCTGGCCTGTTCACCATATTGCAGCAGATGGGCGGCGATATCAGCTTCAAGAAAAAACGTACCGTTGGCGGCGAGCCGGTTGCGGATATTCATGTGAAACACAGCAAGCTGACCGGCATTGACGTGCCGGCAGAGGTCGCGCCCAGCATGATTGATGAATTTCCGGTCCTGTTTATCGCCGCTGCGCTGGCCGAAGGAACAACGACGACCAGCGGCCTGCATGAACTGCGCATCAAGGAATCCGATCGCCTCAGCCAGATGGCAGAAGGCCTGCGCGTCATTGGTGTCGAACCAACGGAAAAAGAAGATGGCCTGACCATTACCGGAAGCGGCGGTGAACCATTGCCTGGCGGCACCAACAAGTCTGCAATCGAGACAGCTCTTGACCACCGGATCGCGATGAGTTTCGCAGTGGCCGGTCTGGTCACCGATGCGGGTCTGACAATAGATGATATCACACCGGCCGAAACGAGCTTTCCCGGCTTTGCCGATCTCATGGAGGCATTGGCATCCTGATGCTCGGTGATTTTTCCGCCAACGTGATCGGTATATTGGGCAGCATATTGATTGTCTCGGCTTATGCTTACAACGTCTATGCCCGCAACGTGAACGCATTCATCTATAACGGCACCAACCTGATCGGCGCGCTTCTGCTCACCCTGTCACTGATGGTGCATTTCAATCTCGCATCCTTACTGCTCGAAATTGTCTGGATCGGTATTGCCTTGGGCGGCCTGTGGAAAGCCTATCAAGGGCGAACGGAGCAGCGGCCATGATCATCGCGGTCGATGGCCCTACGGCCTCAGGAAAAGGCACGATCTCCAAAGAGCTGGCGAAGCATTTTGCCCTGCCCTTTCTCGACACCGGCCTGCTCTATCGCGCGGTCGGTTGGACCCTGCGGGAACAGCGCGGAAATGCCGATAATCCGGATCATGCGCTTAAGGCCTGCATGTTTGATGGCGCATTGCTCAATGAACCGGGCCTGCGCAGCGAAGCCGTCGGTGGTCTCGCCAGCCGTGTCTCGGTCCACCCCGAGGTCCGCCGTGCGCTGGACAAGCGGCAGAAAGATTTTGCCTATCAACCGGCGGGCGCCGTTCTGGATGGCCGCGATATCGGTACCGTGATCGCGCCGGATGCCGATGTGAAGCTGTTCGTCACGGCTTCATCGGAAGCTCGGGCCGTCCGCCGTTTCGAAGAAATGAAGCGCCGCGGCGAGAAGGTGAACTTTGATGATATCCTCGCCGATATCTTGAAACGCGACGAACGGGACCGCAGCCGTGTCACCGCGCCGCTCAAGCCCGCGGAAGATGCGGACTTGCTTGATACGACCGATTTGACTATAGGCGACGCCGTTCAACAGGCAATTGCCTTGGTGGACGCGAAGATAAGCCGCCGGCGCGACAAAGATCCGGCATAGCAAAAAGATAATGTGTCAGACGGAACGGTAAAGCACCGCTCCGGCTATGGCGCAGCTTTTGCTATTTGCGCCTCACTCTTCGTGTTGCCAGTTTATGGCCGTTTTCTGAGGGATATGGCTGTCACATGCGGTGCCAGTCATGTTTTGGTCCAAGACCAGCGGAACCAACCGCTTGGCCCGAAAAAATATCTGTTAAGGAACTCTTATATGGCCTCTACGGCATTTCCCAGTCGCGACGATTTCGCGGCACTTTTAAACGAATCAATTGGCGGTGAAGATCAAGGCTTTGAAGGCCGCGTGGTCAAAGGCACCGTTGTCGGCATCGAAAATGACATGGCTGTCATCGATGTGGGCTTGAAATCAGAAGGCCGTGTGGCGCTGCGCGAATTCGCCGCTCCCGGTCAAAAAGCTGACCTGAATGTTGGCGATGAAGTCGAAGTATATGTCGATCGCATCGAAAATGTGAACGGTGAAGCCATGCTGTCCCGCGATCGCGCACGCCGCGAAGCCAGCTGGGACAAGCTTGAAAAAGAATATGACGAAGGCAACCGCGTTGACGGTATTATCTTCGGACGCGTCAAAGGCGGCTTCACGGTTGATCTTGACGGCGCCGTAGCCTTCCTGCCCGGCAGTCAGGTTGATGTCCGCCCCGTGCGCGACGTAACGCCGCTGATGGACATTTCACAGCCTTTCCAGATCCTGAAGATGGACCGCAAGCGTGGCAACATCGTTGTATCACGCCGCGCGATCCTCGAAGAGACGCGCGCAGAACAGCGCAGCGGACTTATTGAGTCTCTGGCTGAAGGTCAGGTTACCGAAGGCGTTGTGAAAAACATCACCGATTATGGTGCCTTTGTTGACCTGGGCGGCATTGACGGCCTGCTCCACGTCACCGATCTCAGCTACAAGCGGGTCAATCACCCGAACGAGATGATCAACATCGGCGATACGCTGAAAGTCCAGATCATCAAGATCAACAAAGACACGCAGCGTATCTCGCTCGGCATGAAACAGCTTGAAAGCGATCCTTGGGATGCTGCTTCCGAGAAATATGCCGTTGGCACGAAACTGACCGGTTCGGTTACCAACATCACCGAATATGGCGCCTTTGTTGAGCTGGAAGCCGGCATTGAAGGTCTTGTCCACGTTTCCGAAATGAGCTGGACCAAGAAAAACGTACATCCTGGCAAAATCGTCTCCACCTCTCAGGAAGTGGATGTGATCGTTCTGGAAGTCGATACAGAGAAACGCCGCATTTCGCTGGGTCTGAAACAGGCTCAATCCAACCCGTGGACCGACTTTGCCGATACACATCCCGTTGGCAGCACGGTTCAAGGCGAAGTCAAGAACGCCACCGAATTCGGTCTGTTCATTGGCCTTGAAGGCGACGTTGACGGCATGGTTCACATGTCAGACATCGCATGGGGCATTTCCGGCGAAGACGCTTTGAACCTGCATCATAAAGGTGAAGAAGTGAAAGCCATCGTTCTCGACATTGATGTTGAGAAAGAACGTATTTCACTCGGCATGAAGCAGCTTGAAAAAGGTGCACCTGCGGTTGGCGGAACCGACACGGGCGGTCTCAAGAAAGGTTCGGTCACCACCGTTACCGTGCTTGAAGTTCGCGATGGTGGTCTTGAAGTACAGGTTGGCGACGATGGCGTCACCGGCTTCATCAAACGGACCGACCTTGGTCGTGACCGTGATGAGCAGCGTCCTGACCGTTTCCAGGTTGGCCAGAAGGTCGACGCGATGGTTACCGGTTTCGATCGTTCCAAGAAGCCGAATTTCTCAATCAAAGCCCATCAGCTGGCCGAAGAGAAACAGGCAGTCGAACAGTTTGGTTCTACCGACTCCGGTGCCAGCCTTGGCGACATTCTTGGCGAAGCGCTCAAGAAAAAGGACGACTAAGCCAGTCGGGCATTGCCCGAAAGCTATTTGGAAAAAGCCCGTTCTCCGAAAGGAGGCGGGCTTTTTTGTCGGCAGATCCAATTTCCATGCCAAAAAGCAATGCGGCCAACCCGTCCCAGTTCAAGACGTATTACAATGTAAAATCCAAAGCCCATTGAAAACATGTAAATTTTCTGTCAGTATCATCCCATAATCGCGATGCAGAGCAAATGCAGATGCATGACGCGAATAGCTCAAATTCCGTGGTTGCCCCACAAGCGGAAAGGCATGCGCATGATACGTTCTGAATTGCTTGAAAAACTGGCCGAAGAAAATCCCGAGCTGAAACCGGACGAGATTGAGAAGATTGTTGACTTGTTTTTCAATCAGATAAGTCAAAAGCTAGCCGAAGGCGGCCGTGTTGAATTACGAGGCTTTGGTGCCTTCTCAACCCGCCAGCGCAAACCACGCATCGGGCGCAATCCCCGTACTGGCGAATCAGTACAGGTCCCGGCCAAGCGCGTGCCCTATTTTAAACCTGGCAAAGAAATTCGCGAGCGTCTCAATAAGGGATGATCGGAAGGCCGCGCATCGGCCGAAACTGTCAAATATCTGCCAACCAATCGAAAAACTTGAAATTAGCCCATCTCAGGGCTTGACCTGCTGCGCGCAATGATGCTTGTCGCATGCTCCAATCAAAGTTGGAGCTACCGGTGCGGACGTGGCGAAATGGTAGACGCAGCAGACTTAAAATCTGCTATCCGAAATGGGTGTGCGGGTTCGAGTCCCGCCGTCCGCACCAGCTAAATGGCATTATATAATGCCTGATCATCGTATAATCGAAGATCAATTCGCTATCGCAGCTACCTGAAACTCGCGCGCGTCAAAGCCGTTTTCGCCAATTTGCGCTGACAGGGCCCGGGTCTGGATCTTGGGACCCATGGCTCCCGGAATGGTTGCGAAACCGGATCCATCCAGTGTGACGCTTTCGTTACCGAAATTCAGTCTCACGCCGCGCAAACTGTTCGGGCTGTAGCTCACCTGCAGATTATATCCGCCAGGAGCATTACAATATTCGCGGAGTTCACCCAAACGAACCACATTCTCGGCAAAAGCTGCACCAGCTGAACTATACTGAACGCCGCAAGTCACCGGAACAACTGCTTTCAAATGGAAACTCATAGAGTCGGTTGCAATAGCACTGGTTGCTGTCGTGGCCGTAATCACCGCCGCCAAAGTACTTACTAATTTCTTCGCCATGTCTCTGCCTTCAATTCATTTCTGATGGCAGCAATTTGGCAGAAGGCATTGAAAGTATCGTCAACGGCGAAGGTTAATGCACCGTTTACTAATAGAAAGCCGTCATTCGAGGATCGATTCGGCCACCGAGCTCAAAGAAAAACCGAGACATCAAACCAAAAATTCGAATATATCTCTTTATAAACCAGTGACTTATTCAACTTTGGTTAATTTTTCGTTCATTTCTAGACTTCCGTTACAACCGAAGTTATAAAAAATTCGTAAACACGGGTCGCGTCGTGTTACACTTTTGGGGGCAATCGTGTTGAAAAGATACTTTGGAACGCCACAATGTGGCGCGCTTTTGATGGCGGTGTCAGCAATGGGGCTTGGCACGACCGCTGCTTCAGCCGAAACAATAGAAGATGTTGAAGAGCTTGCAATCAATGTGAGCGGCAGGATCATCGAGCATTGCGCTATCGGTGAAATCCGCGACATGGATTTCGGCGATATTACGCGGAAAAATCTGCGTGCCAAAACGCGGGCCCATCTCAGCTGCAATTTACCCTTTGAAATGACGATACGGTCAGCAAATGGCGGCTTGGCCCATGAATCAATGCCAAAGGGCCAGGGCCCATATGCCGGCACCCTTTCTTACACACTTGGTGTCGACATGGCGGTCCGCAGACCGCAACGGGGGCTAGTCTCCCGCAGATTTCAAAGCGCCCAGCTTATGGGCGGTCAAAGTTTTACCAGCGAAGGTGGCATTGCCACTGACGGCATGGCGGTCAGCGTCTCACTGAACCCGCCATCTGCTGACGCTGGCCTTCTTGCCGGAAAATATGGCGAGACAATCGAGATTTCCATTGCTCCAATATAAGGGGCAACGGATCAACAGGCGTGGGTCGTAAATACGCAAAACCGCCGTGGAAGCTTGCTCGGGGAATGAGAGGGCAGCGGCAAAACTAGGAGTTTGTTATGAATAAAGTAAAATTGACCGGACTGATGGCAGCAGCAGCAATGGTTGCTGTGCCTGGCGTTGCTTCTGCTGACGTGATCAACATTAGCCAAGAAGCTGGAGGCGGCTTTTTCCGCGCACCAGCAACCTATGATGTACTTGGCATTTCGCTTGGTGATGAAGAAGACGCAACACCAACAGTTGCTACAGAGTTTACTCTGTCTGGCACGGTGAATCAGGATTGCTCCTTCTATGCAGGCAATGACGACGCCGCGCGGGATATCGACTTTGGCACAATCGGCGTTCGTACAGCGGATGAGAATAACGTCGGCCGTGCATTTGATATGCGCGCTCCAGCGACCGTTTTCATCAACACCAGCACCGCTGGCTGCAATACGGCCAACACGGTGACCATCACGAAGGAAAATGGTCTTGATGGACTCCGCAATGACAATCCAGGCGGTTATGATTCTAACGAATTTACAGCCAATTTGCCATATTTCGTTGCGGCGACATATCGTGGTTCCAACACCACCACAGCTGCGCCAGGCTTCCAACGCGCTTTGATCGTTGGAACGAATGAAGCAGAAGATGATCAAACCAATGGCGCCTGGCGTTCAGCATTCACTATGAATGTTACGATTCCGCGGCCTCAAAGAGCACTTGTTGCTGGTGATTACAGCGATAAGCTGACTGTCACATTGGCTGCAGGTCTCTAAACACTGCAAAAAACAAGGGGGGGAAGGTTTTGCCTTCCTCCCAAATTTTTAAGATTTTGATTTATATATAAGTACACAACCAATTGATCAGGGGTTTTCATATGTTGCGTAAGAAGCCTGCTTTTTTTCTATCGTGCTTGATTTTGATGGCGGCGCTCATGGTGATTCCTGCCAATATCGCTCAAGCGATGCGCGTATCGCCCATGGTTGTAGAAATGAAAAATAGCGGCTCAGGTGCCGTAGCCCGTATTGAGGTGCAAAACCTGAATTCAGCTGACCTGCCGTTTGAAACCTTGATCACAAGAATAGATTTTGATGACGAAGGCAATGTCGTCGAAACGCCCGCGGATCCTAAAGACTTTCTTGTTTTTCCAGGGCAGGGGATTTTGGGAGCGGACAAGCGACAAGTTGTGCGTGTTCAATGGGTTGGACCGCCGATTGAAACATCCCGAGGATATTACCTGTCGGTCAATCAGATACCTGTGGAATTGGGCCCGAGAGAATCCAGTGCGACTGGTGCACAAGTGCAAGTCGTCTATCATATGAAAGTTTTGATAACTGTTGCTCCACCCAAGGCGGCGCCAGAAGTTTCCGTTGTTTCTGCCATTCCGACAATGGTGGAATTGCCTAAAGCGGAAGACGGGACCGAACAGGCCAGCGTTCCGGGTGTTGAAGTACGGGTCAAAAATACCGGTAATCGCCACGCAATGATGGCGGGAGTCGTTTGGACTATAGAAGGTAAAGACTTGCAAGGAGAGCGGCTTGTCGTGCAGCTCAGTCTGGAAGATCTCAACCGGTATGTCGGTGTCGGGTATTTGGCTGCTCTGAATGGAGATCGCTCGTTCAAGCTGCCGACCGGCAAAGCCTTTGGGTCGGGCCCCATAAAAGTCAAATTTTCACAGTGACCCGGAAAAAAATTCTAATTCTATTGTCTGCGTCGACCATCTTCGGCGGACAACAGGCACTTGCCCATGCATCACTTCCAATTATGGGACGAATGATCTCCGCCTACCCGGATCATGAGCGGGCAGTAAGTGTAGTTCAAAAGGAAGCTGAATACTTCACTACAGAAGTAGAAACTGATCATGAGTCAGCAGGCATTGCACATAGTCTTCCAAACAATTTTTGGACGGGTTTCTACCTTCCTTCCACTATAGAAGCGGTTTCTCCAATATCCGGGCCATCCAGCTACGATCAGCCTTTGCATTTTCGACGTTGGGAAGAAGGACGTCACGATTCAACTTTTGTCGGTAGCCAAGATTTTCTGCAAATGACCGCGCTTGCCGCCGACCAAATAACAATTCCGTTGCCACAAGAAGAGGGACAACCGGCCCCGGATCCCGCGCCGAAGCCGGGGGATGCTGATGCTCAACCGACACCCCAGCAAGGCATTGAGGATGTAACGGCAAATGCCGACACAAGTGGTCCTCCTGTTGATATCAATCCGTTTGACCGAGATATCGAGCTTACGGTCCCGTTGACGTTCCGAGACAAACCGCTCGGAGAAGTCCCTATTGTTCTCACAAAAGATGATACTTTCAGGGTTGAAACGGCCGGTTTTTTGAAATTGGTGAATCCTCTACTCAGTGAAGAGGCCCGTCAAGTGATTGGAGATCAGCTGGCTGGCAAATTGGATTTTACGCCGGAAGATTTGGGCGATATCGGCATAACACTCGAGTACGATCCTTCGTCTCTTTCCGTCGTTGTTCTGAAAATCGACCCCAACAATCGGGCGATCGAATCCCTCTTTGCACCGCCTACCAATGACGATGAAACTGTGGATGTAGAACCTGCGAAATTTTCTGCGTTTCTCAATATAAATGTCGCGCAAACTCATGTCTGGGGACAAGATGTGCGACGTCCCTCCCTGTTTCTCAATGGCGTGACCAGATTTGGCAACATTGTTGCCGAAACAGAACTGGAATTTGTGGACGAACAGGGATTTGGTGATACGGACGATACCGGTGGATATAATTTTCAGCGCAATTTTGCCCGGCTGGTTTACGATCAACCGGAGCAATTCCGCCGCTGGGAATTGGGTGACTTAAGCCCCGAAGTTCGGGGCCAACAGGGCTTTGTACAATTGGGCGGTATCGGCGTCACGCGTCAGCGCCGCCGGTTTAACGAATTTCGTTCGTCAGTTCTGCAGGGGAATAGACGGATTGTTATCCAACGTGACTCGACCGTTACTATTTTACGCAATGGTTCAGCTTTCAGGGAATTGCGCCTCGAGGCAGGCTCTTATGACTTAAGTTCATTGCCGCTGTTATCTGGCAGTAATGATGTACAAATTGAGATACGGGACGATGCTGGACGCACTGAAAGCGTAAACTATCAAGCCTATCTGGATCCGATTGATCTGGATCCGGGAGATTATGAATATGCGGCTTACATCGGCGCGCTTAGCAACCAGTTTGGTGGTACCCCTAACTATAGCGATGAAGTCGCGTTCACAGGATTCTTTCGAAAGGCTTTTCTGAATCGCCCCTCTATTGGGTTGGGCGTCCAAGCCAGCAAACGGACACAGTTGCTCACCGGCCAGACCCAATTCGTGTTGGGAAATGGCGGTCAGTTACAACTGGATGGTGGCGTCAGTCGAGAGAGAGATGCCGGCGCTGGATTTATTGCTGGTGCTACATATCAACAGTCTATCGACCGGTCTGGATTGGTCGACTCTTTTACTATACGTGCAGACTACACCTCTCGTAGATTTTCTGTTTTAGGCCAGCGTGATCCTGATAACGTCAACTCATTCAATTTAGGCGCATCATATGCCCGCGCGTTTAGCCAGAAACTGACTTTGCTCGTCAATGCCAATTACCTGAAAGCGCGGGGGAATGCTTCCGATCGCTATCGGCTAGGCGCTTCTGCTTCATATAGGCTATCCCGGAAATGGAGCATTCGGGGCGGTTTGGACTATTCGAGATTCGGCAATTCATTTGGGAATGTTTCTCGTCGCAGCAGCGAGTTTGGATTCAATATCTCGCTGGTTTTCCAACCCAACTATCGAACCCGAGCAGAAGCCCGCCACGATAGTACCACCAATTCTTCAACATTGTCGTATACTCGGTCAGGAAGCAATCGACTAGGCAGTGTCGGCTATGGTGGCATTATCAATCGTCAATCAGGCAGTATGAATGCGCAAGGCTTTGCTAGTTATTCTGCCAACAGATTTGATGCGGGAATCAGCCACACTTCTTTCGGTGAAGGCTTCAATTCGATAACCGATGAACAGGCAACTACGGTTCGCATTGGAACGTCGTTAGCATTCGCAGATGGCGCGTTTGGCATCGGGCGGCGAATTAATGACAGCTTTGCCGTACTATACCCCCACAAGAATCTGGGCAAACGCGATGTTGTTGCCGGGCAGTCAATTGCTGAGAACAGGTATTTGGCAAAAAGTGGCCCTCTGGGAGGGGCAGTTAACAGCTTCCTGACATCCTACGTCAATCAAACGGTTCAATATGATATTGAGGATCCGCCAATTGGATATGATGTCGGGCCCGGCACGGTGCGTATCAGGCCGCCTTACAAAAGCGGTTACAAGATCAGAGTGGGAATGGATGCCTTTGCAAGCGCAAGGGGCACGCTAATTGGGCTTGATGGGAAAGCTGCTTCCTACACTTCCGGTAAGGTAGAGGCTCTTGACGGTAAGGATGAAGAGCCAATAGACTTCTTTACGAACTCGGTTGGACGCTTCTCGATGATGAACTTGAGACCCGGCGTGCGATATCGGGTCACTTTACGAAACATACCGCGAGGCTTTGAGTTTGTCGTACCGTCGGATACAACAGGCTTGACGAACTTAGGCGTGATTTCACTCTTACCCAACGAACAGGTGCAAAATGAAGACTAGATCACTACTACTTGCCGCCAGTATGGTAATGGCTTGCTTCAGCGGTATCGCACGGGCGCAAAGTCCCACCGCAATGGGCTGTGTTCTTAGCGTTGATACCGCAAGTTCCAGCCCGGAATGGATTATTCGTGGTCATGATCCATTTAGTAGTAACGAGCCTGTTGCCAGATTTGAGGTCATCTTCCGCAATGAAGGGACGCAAGATTGTAGCTTTCGTCCTCAATTCGTTCTCGATGGTGAAACATTCGGCCTGAGCAATGGAAATGCAAGAACGCTTGCATACTCACTGACTGAGACATCCACCAATGTAAATTTGACACCAATTTCCGGCCGCTCTGTAAGGCGTGTCCAAAGAAGACCGATCATTGTTGAGCCCAGGGGACAAAAACTAGTCAGCTTCTTGTTAACTGTCCCCGATCCAAGAATATCAGGAGATGGTCTTTACTTCCAGAATGTCAATCTAGAAGCAGAAGGGTCTGATGGTACGCTTTTGGGAGGGCAGCGATTGGTTCTTGGATTGGACGTTTTACCATCGGCACTCATGTCCCTTTCAGGCGCGTTCAGACGCAATGATGGTCAAGCAAACATAGACCTCGGCCCCCTTAAAGATGGGCGCGTTGCAATACCTTTAAACCTGCATGTCAGGAGTACTAGAGGGTATCAGGTTACCTTTGACTCAAAAAATCAAGGTCGCCTGAGACTGGGTTCAACGGAGTGGACTGTGAACTACGATCTTTTGGTGGGTGGGAAAATACTGCAGTTATCATCTGCTCAAACTTATTCTGCAGCACGACCCAAAAGTGCCTTTGACAGTCTACCTATGGAGTTTCAGATCAGTGGGGCTTCAAACAAGCGTGCTGGCGTGTACTCAGATACGTTGACCATTGCAGTCGCAGCCTACTAGTCTGGCGTACTGACGTACCCGTGTACACGGCCTTTCAAGAGGCCATTCGGACATAATCATCTGCCGGAAGAACAGGGGAATAGCTACATCTGCGGATGCTCTCATGAGCACAGATCCCTCAGGCACGAATGTCAATGATCTCTCAGGTGCTGTTGATAGAGCCATAAACTCTAGTGGATGCCGCAGAGAACGCGCCATTTACAAGCCCACGAAAAAGGCCGCCCCATTTCTGAGACGGCCCTTTGGTGATTGGTTTCAAAACCTGCTCTTTTGAGATCAGTCTTCCTTGACCTCATAATATTGCGGTGCTGCAATATTCAGGATTTCCAGAATTTTCGTGAGCGCCGTTGGCTCATCGGTTTCTTCCATCGCAGCCAGTTCGCGGGCCAGACGGCTGGACGCCGCTTCAAAAATCTGGCGTTCGGAATAGCTTTGCTCTGGCTGATCGTCAGCGCGGAAGAGATCGCGGGTCACTTCGGCAATAGAGACAAGATCACCGGAATTGATTTTCGCTTCATATTCCTGGGCGCGGCGCGACCACATGGAGCGTTTAACCTTCGGCTTGTCTTTCAGGGTCTCAAGCGCCTCTTTCAGCGTCTTGTCAGAGGACAGTTTGCGCATGCCAACGCCTTCTGCCTTGTTCATTGGTACACGCAATGTCATGCGTTCTTTTTCAAAGCGAAGAACGTATAGTTCCAGTTGCATGCCTGCAATTTCTTCATTTTGCAGTTCAATTACACGCCCAACACCGTGTTTTGGATAAACAACATAATCGCCCACATCAAAGGACAGCGTATTCGCAGCCATAAAAAGCCTTTCTTTCTCTATGGAAAAGAAGGATGATTCCGGTCAAATTTCTCAAAAACCCCGACGAAAAAACCCTTTTGTTCATATATATAACGACCAAACACCCCCCGTGCCCAGCCGCTAACCGACACTAGTGTTAACAGATTCGTCACAAAAAAGCAATTTCTCGTTGCAACGCACAACTTTTATTTGACCTCAGGCGCCGGGCGTGGGCATCCGCCCGCTTGGCTATCGCGCCATAAGGCGCGGCGGACGCCATTTGATCTTGGCGCCCTTGCCTCGCTACGCTCGGACGATGCTCTTTAGGTTTAACCAGTTAAATCTGTCACCAGACCGACGCGAAGCGTCGGCAAGCGCGACCGCGCGCCCGAGCTTATGCGAGGAAAGCCAAGCGGGTGGATGCCCGCGCCCGGCGCTTGAGGGAATCAAAAAAGACTCCGCCCGGCGCCTGAGGTTAGTTAAAAACTCTCTTAATCGCCTTCGCCAGGCTTTTCTGAGAAATGGGCCTCAAACTTGCCTTCAACGCCTTTAAAATCGTCTGCATCAGCCGGCGCGTCCCGGGCGACTGTGATGTTGGGCCAGCTTTCCGAATATTTTGTGTTCACTTCCAGCCATTTTTCCAGGCCATCCTCTGTATCAGGCAAAATAGCCTCGGCAGGACATTCTGGTTCACAAACGCCGCAGTCAATACATTCGCTAGGGTTGATGACGAGCATATTCTCGCCCTCATAGAAACAATCCACAGGGCAGACTTCAACGCAGTCCATATACTTGCATTTGATACATGCGTCGGTAACAACATAAGTCATCGGGTCGTCTACTCCATCATACAGACCGGGATTTTTCGGCCATCAAGTCTCTGCTATTGCGCAAATTTAGGAACGTCAACAGTTGGTTTTCGGTCCTAATTCATTCGCCAGTGCGCAATCTTTCAAAACAGCTTTGCGCATCGGGAGCGCTGCCTCGCCGCAGGGGAAGCGCGGATATACGGATCACATGCACCTCGCGCCCTTGCGGAATCGTTAAAATATCTCCCTGCCGGACCATCATATGTGCCCTATCCACCCGGCGCCCGTTGAGGCGGACATGGCCCTTGTTGGCCAGTTTTTTAGCCATCGTGCGGTTGCGTGCAAAACGAAGAAACCAGAGCAGCTTATCGATCCTGAGGGCCGATGGATCATGGCCCGGTTCACGAATTTTTTTACCGCTCAAATCTGCATCCTATTTTTTCATCGCTTCCTTAAGAGCAGCCAGTTCGGCAAAGGCACCGCCGGCAGAAGCCAATACCGGCTCCGCCTTCCGGGACTGGGAACCCGATTTGCCTGATTTCTTGCGATGTGCGGTTTTCTTTCCTTGATGCTTGCGGTGATTATTTGGTCGGGCTTTGCCCATGCCTTTCCAGCACCAATATATCTTCGGTGTCTCGGGTTGAGATATCTCATCGGCCGATTCAACTTCGGCAGATTCTGCCGTTTCACTTGGGGCGATCGCTTCAGGTTTCTCCGCCTCTTTTGCATCAGGTTCAGCCGCTTCAGCTTTGTCTGGTTCGGCGGCTGGCGGATGGTCATCCGTTTTTGCAAAACCGGCCATTTCAAGCAGCGCTTCATGCACTTCGCTCGATAGTCCCAGAGACGTCGCCAGTGCAGGGTCCACCGCAAAAATAGGCCCCTGCTGCCGCGCCTCATGCGCCTGTTTGACCAGGCGTTCCGCCATATCGACCCGGACATATTCGTTGCCAATCTTGCGAAAGCCCAATCGGCTGGCATGATCAGGAGCAGCAAATTTCCAGTCCTTCAGGTGGACCGCATTGTCGCCGGGAAGCGCAATCATCGGTTGCTCGTCCAGCGCCGCGAAAAGCGCGTTGCGCCAGAGCACGGCACCAGGCTTCATCAGCGCGTGGTGAAAAATATCCAGTGCACCGAAAACCAGCCCGCCGCGCCGGGCGACCCCGCGCATATCGTTATCTAGCGCTCGAACTGCCTGATCAATCTGTCGGCGCATGATAATGCCGCCCGCTTCGACGATCTGGGCAAACAGCGCACGAACCGAAGCCGGTGTGGTCGCATCATTGGCCAGCCCATCAATTTTGACGAGCCCTTCCAGGTGCTTCGCCTTCATCGTTTCGACCCATTGCTTGATCCGTTCTTCCGCCTTTTTGCTGTTTTCGGGTGAAATGTCTTTCAGCGCGCGATCAAATTTGATTTCGGGATGCAGCAAGTCTTTTCCCTTGGCGAGCACCGCCAGCTTCGCCTCTTGCCAATAGACCACCGGCTGACCGGCTTCATCCGCAGCCAGAGCCAGTTCGCTATCAGGTGCTTTTGCCAGCGCGTCAGCTTTATCGGTCATAATCGGTCCCAAATATCTTTCCGCTGCGGCAAGCAGCATCTTGCGGTCTTCCCTCCGGCTATCCGAAGGCACGATAAATTGAAAGCCTTTCAGCGTTCCAATTTCAAGTCCGTCCACCAATACAGCACCGTCTGTTTCCAATGCAACGTCTTGCGGCAAGGCGCCTTTCAAAAGGCCGCGCATAAGAACACGCGTGCGTTTGTCGACAAATCTCTGGGTCAACTGACTATGCATGGCATCGCTGAGCCGCCGTTCCAGCAAGCGGGTGCGCTCCACCATCACTTCTGCCTGCTCCACCCAACGCGATTTTTGCGCAATATAGCTCCAGCTGCGGGCGGCAGATATGCGCGCGGCAAGAGTCGAAATATCGCCCTGAACATTTTCCAGCCGGGCAATTTCCTGTGCCATCCGCGCATGGGGGATGCGGCCATTGCCCTGCACAAGATAGGGCCAGAGCGAAGCGACAAATCGCGCCTGATGATCCGCACCGACTTTGCGGAAATCGGGAATGCAGGCAGCTTCCCAGAGCAGGCGCACTTCGGCGCGGCCTGTCGCCAGGCGGCTAACGGCGGGATCTTTTACAAGCCGTTTCAGCACCGCCAAATCGATCGCTTCCGGTGCGGCTTGCAACAACCGATCCTTTGGCTTGTCTTCCAGAGATTGAATGAGACTGGTGACGCTGGTTACATCTGGATCAGCATTGCGCCAATACAGCCATTCCAATCGCGGAAAATCATGATCCTCCAGCCGCTGGATTTCCTCAGGCTCCAGCTCATCGGAAGAGGCCAGTCCTGAAAGCACGCCAAAACTTCCGTCTTTTTGGTGACGGCCGGCGCGGCCCGCAATCTGTCCGATTTCCGCGAGCGTCAGGCGGCGACGTCGGCGACCATCAAATTTCTTGAGAGCCGCAAAAGCCACGTGAGAAACATCCAGGTTTAAACCCATTCCAATGGCATCGGTGGCGACCAGATAATCGACTTCGCCATCCTGATACATTTTAACCTGCGCATTGCGGGTTTGCGGCGACAGTGATCCCATCACTATGGCAGCGCCACCATGTTGTCGGCGCAGCATTTCTGCAATCGCATAAACATCCTCGACGGAAAACGCGACAATCGCCGAACGCCGCGGTAATCGCGACAGTTTTCTTGGCCCGGCATAGCTTAGTGTGGAAAAGCGCGGACGGGAGATAATCTCAACATCCGGTATCAACTTTTCCACTAGGGGACGAAGGCTGTCAGATCCCAGGATCATCGTTTCATCCCGGCCGCGTATGTTCAGCATCCGGTCGGTGAAAATATGCCCCCGTTCCGGGTTTATGCCAAGCTGCGCCTCATCTATGGCGACAAAGCTGAAATCCCGATCAATCGGCATTGCTTCCGCGGTACATAGGAACCAGCGCGCATCCGGCGGAACAATTTTCTCTTCCCCGGTCACTAAAGCAACCCGATTGGCCCCTTTCAGCGCCACCACCCGGTCATAGACTTCGCGCGCGAGCAATCGCAGCGGAAATCCGATCATACCGCTGGAATGCGCGCACATCCGCTCGACCGCCAAATGGGTTTTACCGGTATTGGTGGGGCCGAGAACGGCAATAACAGGAGACTGGGAGAAGTCGGACATTTGCCTTACCTCACCGCATCTGCATCAAACTGGCAAGCAGAATCCTTGTAAAATCGGCAAGATTCTTGGCATTTCGACCGGATACCCGCGAATTTACACGTTTTACCGCATAGCATGTCATGGAAGCCCGATCTTAATTTGACATTAACTCTATTCCTTCACAGAGACAGAAATATCATTGCGATGCATATCTGTTTTTTGGGTTTAAAAAAAACAGCATCGCCAAGGGGTGCATTTGTTCAAGAGTATCGACATGCTTGCCGATCAAGGAAATGGGGCTGCGGCTATCGCAGCAGAGCCCGCTGCGCCTTCCTTTACCTTGCCCTTTGCCCTGCCGGAAAATTTCAACGATGTTCTGGACCGGTGGCAAGACCGATTTGCCCAGACCGATTGGGTGCCGGACCTTGGCAGAGATATTGGCAGCCTCACGTGGCTTCGCGGTCTGGCAACTTTGGTATTGCTCTGCGGCATCGCGATTTCCTGTCTGCCCGATTTTGGGCCGATCAAGGGCCATCAAAATGCTGCTCTGACCGGTTTTAGAGCCGATCAAGCCCGCTCGCAAACCATCGCTCCGCTGGCTTACGGATCAGATACCGGCATCCGTATGGCCGCCACCGATGCGGTTCGGCCGCTCGCACAAAGCCCCGAGCGCCCCTCCATTGAACTGGTCGCAACTTTGGGCCGCGGTGACAGCCTCCGCCGCGTTTTACAGCGCGCCGGTGTGGCCAATGCCGAAGCTGGCGAAGTCAATGAGCTGGTTGCTGGTGCAGTGAGTCTCGATGAGATCAAGCCCGGCACGAAAATCGATGTAGTACTCGGCCGCCGTCCAGCAAAGAACCAACCGCGTCCGCTGGACCAGTTGGCTTTCCGGGCGCGCTTCGATCTCAATCTGGAAGTCTTGCGCAATGGCGATCAACTGGAACTCAATCGCAAGCCGATCATGGTCGATGACACTCCGCTCAGGATCAAGGGAACCGTAGGGTCCAGCCTTTATCGCTCGGCAAGAGCGGCTGGCGCACCGGCTGATGCGGTGCAAAAATATCTTCAGGTAATCGGCAAGAAAATGTCGGTATCGCGGGACATACGTTCAACCGATGAATTTGACATCATCCTCGGATATCGCCGTGCGGAAACGGGAGAGATAGAGGTTGGTGATTTGCTTTATGCAGGCATAGAACGCGACGGCAAGGCCAAGGCACAGATGCTGAAATGGACCAGCGGCGGACGCTCCAACTGGTTTGAAGCATCCGGCGTCGGACAATCCAGTGGCCAGCTGGTTCGCCCAACAAACGGCCGAAGAACTTCTGGTTATGGCATGCGCCGACATCCGATCCTGCGTTATAAACGTATGCATAGCGGCATTGATTTTGGCGGAGGCTATGGTGCTCCGATTTATGCCGTAACCGATGGCAGAGTGACTTTTGCTGGCCGGAAAGGTGGCTACGGCAAGTTTGTCAAAATCAAACATAGCGGCGGTCTTGCTTCCGGCTATGCCCATATGAGCCGGATCGCCGTTAGCAATGGTCGCAAAGTCCGAAAGGGCCAGATTATCGGCTATATCGGTTCCACCGGTCTGTCGACTGGCCCCCATCTGCACTATGAGCTCTATCGTAATGGCAGGACGATCAACCCCAATTCGGTTAAATTCGTCCAGCGCGCCGAACTGGGCGGCAAGGAACTCAGGAAGTTCAAGAGCGAGCTGAAGCGTTTGCAACAAGTCGAGCCAGGTGCCGCTCTTGGCACGTTGAAAAGCGCA
This sequence comes from Parasphingorhabdus sp., assembly GCF_059726685.1. Taxonomy (NCBI): domain Bacteria; kingdom Pseudomonadati; phylum Pseudomonadota; class Alphaproteobacteria; order Sphingomonadales; family Sphingorhabdaceae; genus Parasphingorhabdus; species Parasphingorhabdus sp. The sequence continues at coordinate 826,009 of NZ_AP041068.1, read as the reverse complement.
TCAACCGGCCCGAAAAAACAGCGGGAAATCAGTCGGCTGAGCAAAGCATCGATCAGCTAAAGCTTCAGAAATTACCAAGGCAAATATCGGTTGCCGCTTCCAGCTTTGCCTCGGGCGGATTCATTTTTTCGCTGATCCCGTCAAGGGTCTTGCCCAGTTCTTCCGCCAGACAATTACATATAGGTGTTGCCTGAGATTCCGGTGCACCAGCCTTTTTGGATTCTGTCACGCATCCAGCGACAAATTCTGTATTCCAGCTTTCATCAAAGCTTTTGTTGAAAGCACCAGCAAGGCTATTTTCATCATCCGCACTGCCACAGGCTGACAAAGCGAAAGTGGCAGCCAATAATAGTGGAACAACCAAACGGGATCTCACAGGCATAAAATCTTCCTTCTTGAATGGAGACTGGATGAATAGTGGAAATGATGTTTTGACAGGCTGCATCCCGCAAATCTTCGCAACAGCGTAAAAGATGGGGGCGGTGTCTGCAAGCTGTACACAATGCTATTTCAATTGCCCTACGGAGCCGCCTCTCTATATTAGATCAACATGAGCCAAAATCCTTCCTTCCCCCGAACCCGTCTGCGCCGCACCCGCGCTTCTGCATGGAGCCGCGCAATGGTTCGCGAAAACCATCTGACCCCGGCTGATCTGATCTGGCCGCTCTTCATTTCGGATGGGGAAAATATCGAAGAACCGATTACCTCGCTCCCCGGCGTGTCGCGCTGGTCTGTGGACTTGATTGTGGAGCGCGCCAAAGAGGCCCGCGATCTTGGAATAGCTTGTGTTGCTCTATTCCCGAATACGCCGGCAGACAAACGGAGTGACGACGGCACGGAGGCGCTCAACATCGATAATCTCATGTGCCGCGCCACCAAAGCCATCAAAGATGCTCTGGGGGATGATATCGGCGTACTTACAGATGTCGCGCTCGACCCCTATACTACCCACGGGCAGGATGGGCTGATTGACTCCAATGGCTATGTTGAGAATGACCGCACACTCGACATGCTGACCAAGCAGGCACTGAACCAGGCCAATGCCGGTGCGGATATTATCGCACCGTCCGATATGATGGACGGCAGGGTTGGTGCCATTCGCGATACGCTGGAACTGGCGCACTATCACAATGTACAGATCATGGCTTATGCCGCCAAATATGCCAGTGCCTTTTACGGACCGTTCCGGGATGCTGTGGGCTCGAGCGGCACTCTGAAAGGCGACAAGAAAAGCTATCAGATGGATCCCGCCAATAGTGATGAGGCGATGCGTGAAATCGCTCTCGACATTGCCGAAGGCGCGGACAGTGTGATGGTCAAACCCGGTCTCGCCTATCTCGACATCATCTATCGCGCCAAAAGCGAATTTAACGTACCGGTCTTCGCCTATCAGGTATCCGGTGAATATGCACTGGTCGCCGCTGGGGCCGCCGCCGGCATTGGCGATCGCGATGCCTTGATGATGGAAAAGCTGATCGCGTTCAAACGCGCCGGCTGTTCTGGTATCCTCACCTATTTCGCTGCCGATGCAGCCCGGCTGCTCCATGAGTGACGTTATATTGGAAACCGAACGGCTGCGCCTGCGTGGTTGGCGCGATGAAGATATTGATCCTTTCATGACCTATCTCAACACGCCCAAAGTCACGCGCTGGCTCGGTGGCGTCCAGACCCGTGAAAAATTCTTGGAAGCAGTTGAAAGGATCAGGGGCTACGACCGCGATTTCGGACACACATTCTGGATTGTAGAACGAAAATCAGACAATGCTTTGCTTGGATTTTGTGGGTTGAAACGCGTAAATGCCCCGCAACCCAAGCTTACCGGCGCCTTCGAAATCGGTTGGCGTCTGCGGGAAGATGTCTGGGGTCAAGGCTATGCGAAAGAGGCCGCATCCGCGACGATGGATGCGGCGTTTACCAGACATAAAGCTCCCTTTGTAGTGGCCCTTACCGTCCCGGGAAACGAACCATCCTGGGGTCTGATGAAACGTCTCGGCATGACCCATCGACCGGATTTGGATTTTCATGACCCCAATTATGGTGAAGACCTGAATCCGACCATTGTTTATCGTATCGAAGCCAAAGACTGGAAACCAGACGCATGACCGATCCACTCATCCTGCCCTTCAATGGCAAAACGCCGAAAATTCATGAAACGGCATTTATTGCGCCAGGCTGCAAAATCATTGGCGATGTGGAAATCGGCCCGGAATCGAGCATCTGGTATAATTGTGTGATCCGCGCGGACGTCAATTACATTAAAATCGGCGCGCGCAGCAATATTCAGGATGGCACTACCATCCACTGCGACAGTGCCACACCGGCCACACCGAATGGCCATCCGACAATTATCGGGGATGACGTGCTGGTCGGTCATATGGTCATGCTCCACGGAGCGACGCTGGAAGATCGAGCTTTTGTAGGCCTCAGCACGACGGTAATGGATGGCTGCGTGATTGAAGGCGACGGGATGCTTGCCGCAGGCGCTACACTGACGCCCAATAAACGAATTCCGACGGGCCAGCTGTGGGCCGGGTCACCGGCCAAATATATGCGCGATCTGCCCGAACCGGCCATTGCAGGCATGCGTATGGGTGTGGCGCATTATGTCGAAAATGCAAAAGCCCATAAAGCGGCAGTGGAAGCCGCTCAAAAATAAGCCCTTTAACGCATGCTCGATTTCAGCTCTTCGATTTCCTGTTGCTGGGAGGAAACCTGCGCCTCAATTTTTTCGCGAAACTGCCCGATGATGGCAGCAGCCCCTTTTTCTTCACCGGAAAATTCCTGATCAAGTCGCTCCATATAAAGTGCATCAATATCCGCCAGCGCAGATACCGAAGGACTGCGATCCATTTCCAATGAGGAAAGCTGCACCTGCGCTACCACCCATGATTCGCTGGATGGTGCAGCCCCGCGCGCTGCCGATACGCTTTGCTTCACTTTCGGCAGATCAGCCAGAAAAGCCTGATGGGCGGTGTTGCTCTGACGAACCGCCGCATCGACAGCATTTCCAAGCGCCGTAGGCAATGTAGCCATCACCTCTGGTGTTGGTGCCGCTGTATCCGTTATTGCCGGGCCATCCTCATAGGGTCGCTTCGCAAGGGAAGGAAAATCACTTCCTTGCATAGCACAGGCGGACAAAGACAGGCCAAGGGCCGGAACCAAAAACACCGATAATTTCATAGAGGCACCTTTAGGCTGCGGTGATTGCTGCTGCAATGGCCTTTGCACGGGGATGAAAGGGTGCGGTTGCTCCGCCGTGAAGGCCAGACCAGTTGAAAGCAGAAACTTGCCTAAAAATCGGCCAATACTGGTTGACACAGCCATGCCCATCTAGTAGCTGCGCACTCTTTCCAGCGTGAGCCGAGAGACTCGCGTCTCCTTGCCCATGCGCTGGAACCACAAGATTGAAACGGAAAAATGCCATGTTCGCTATAGTGCGCACCGGCGGTAAACAATATCGTGTTGCCGCAGGAGATATAATCGCAGTCGAAAAACTTGCTGGTGAAGCAGGTGATTCGGTAACCCTTGATGACGTTTTGCTGGCCGGTGACGGCGGTGAAATGAAAGACGTCAAAGGCCTGACCGTGGCTGCTGAAATTGTTGCGCAGGAAAAAGGCGAGAAGGTCATTATCTTCAAGAAACGCCGCCGGCATAACTATCGCCGTAAAAACGGCCATCGTCAGCAGCATACCGTGCTGAAGATCAGTGCTATCGGTTCTGCCAAGAAAGCGGCTCCTAAAAAAGCAGCGGCAAAACCGGCGGAAGACAAACCCGCTGCTGAGAAGAAAGCGGCACCCGCTAAAAAAGCAGCACCGGCCAAGAAGGCTGCACCTGCAAAGAAAGCTGCTGCTAAGCCAGCGCCGAAAAAGGCCGCTGCTAAAACAGAAGCAAAACCGGCTGCAGCCAAAAAAGCTCCAGCGAAAAAGCCAGCTGCCAAAAAACCGGCTGCGAAGAAGAAGGACTAAACCATGGCACATAAGAAAGCAGGCGGTTCGTCGCGTAACGGCCGTGATTCAGAAGGCCGCCGTTTAGGCGTCAAAAAATATGGCAGCGAAGCTGTTGTAGCTGGCAATATTATTATCCGCCAACGCGGAACCAAGACCCATCCGGGTCGCAATGTCGGTATGGGCAAAGACCACACCCTATTTGCGCTCATTGATGGCAAAGTGGAATTCCACAAGGGCAAACTCGGCCGCAAATATGTGTCAGTCGATGCCATGGCGGAAGCCGCCGAATAACCGGACAATCGATAACGGGTTGTCCTTTGAGGGATGACCCGGATGGTTCAAAAAGAACCACCAGATTTCAGGGAGAGGGTCACCCCCTCTCCCTTTTTTTGTCTCTCCCTGTCGAAAATGTCACTGCGTTGTCATCGCTCCATTGTAGGAGGCGGTCAAACCAACACAGGGGCGGTTAAATTTTTTGACTTTGGCCAAGGTTAGCCAAAAAACGGAGAGTCCCGATGTTTGCTAGAACGCCAAGATTATTGTTAAGACCGGGTTGGCCCGAAGACGCGGATGCGCTGTATCAAGCGATTAATGACGAAGCAATTGTCCGTAATCTGGCCAGTGCACCATGGCCCTATAGCCGCGATGATGCAGATCATTTTCTGTCGCTGCCACAAAACCCCAAAAGCCCGCGCTGGCTGATCTATCGGCGGACGGCGGGTTCACCCTGCCTGGTCGGCACTTGCGGTATCGACCTTATGGCCGATGGTAGCGTTGAGCTCGGCTACTGGATTGGCCGCGACCATTGGGGTCTGGGTTATGCCACAGAAGCCGGACGCGCTGCACTCAGCACGGCGAAGGCTCTTGGCCATCGCGAAATTGTGGCAAGCCACTTCGTCGATAATCCGGCGTCAGGAAATGTCCTCACGAAGCTGGGCTTTCGCCGCACAGGCCGGACGGCACCCCGGTTTAGCAAGGGGCGTAACAGTTCCGTTACAGCCGTTGAATTTCAGTTGTCCCTGGAAGGCGACATGGAAAGCGATGTCGTGCGACCGCTCGCCGCGTAAGGCTGTTATGCAACCCTGTTTAGACGCTTCTCGGCCTTACGCTTGCCCAAGGTGGCAATAGTATCGTCCTGGTCCGGTTGGTCCATGATTGCGGCTTCATATTCGCTTTCGGCCAGCTGGATCAGGTCGCGGTCATCCTTGTTCCAAGGGTGGAAGCCGGGAAGGAAAAACTGGAACCATGGCAGCAGGGTCCGGCGGAACGGAGCGGGACTGACCAGCGCATAGCGCAAGAAGCCAAACCACGCGCGCGGACCGGAAATACCGTCCTGCCGCAGGAGGTCCATGACACCTTTGGTGCGGTTTTTGGCGAAGCCCATGGAAATGCGAACCATGAATAGCGACTTGGTTGCCCAACGCCGTGCCCGGCTCCAGTCTCTCGTCGCATACAGCCAGGTGTCGTAAGCCACACCCTTATGCTCAACCTCTTCAGAAGCATGCCAAAGCCACATTTTGCGTTGCTCTTCGTCGGCATCCTGAAAATGCTTTGGATTGGCAATAAATTCGGCAGCCATGATTGCAGTCAGATGTTCGAGGCAAGTTGTGGCGACCAGTTGCATGATAAGCGACTTGCTCGCGATATTGTCGATGACATCGGTAAGCGTCTGCTCCAACCGCGAGATGTCAAAATCTGATTCTTCGATATGCTTGTTAAAAAACAGATGCTCGCGGCTGTGGACTGCCTCTTGCTGGACGAAACCACGAATTTCCCGGGCGAGTTTTTCCGGTACTTCGTCCCGATATTGCTTGAGAACCTTCATGAAGAAGGTCTCGCCTTTTGGAAAAGTGATCGACAAGGCGTTAAAAAATGCTGTCGCATAGGGGTCGCCGCCAACCCAGTGCCGACGCTCCATCGCCGCATTGGCAAAGTGCCGGTTGCGGGACTGGATATTCAGGTCAGCCGGGGTGGCGCTACCCGCGATTGCGGGTGCGGCATCTGCCACGTCAGTATTTGATGAAATGCCGCCCATTTCTATGTGTGGCCTCCTACAAAATCCAATAGCTGTGCGACCAGTCTTTTTGGTTAAGCAATTTATAGATTGGGAGGGTTAACAAAATACCTACAGCGACCAACAAAATCGCGGTTAACTCGCTGTTTACAAGGTGATTCAAATATAGATTGCAGTAAAACGCTGTTAACGTGAAACTGCTCTACAATCTCATTTCCGTTGATAGCGGAAATACCAGACCTCATGCCCTTGCCGCCGCGCCTTGGCCTCATAACGCGTTTCGGGCCATCCACCCGGACGGATCAGCCAGCTTTTGGGCCCTTCGCTAAGCCAGTTAAACTCGCTGCGCTGGTTCATGATCATCATCGCCCATTCGAGATAGACCGGATGATCGGTGCCGAAACGAAACTCTCCGCCGGGCTTCAGCTTGGCCGCAATCATGTCGACCGGGCCGTGGTTCATAAACCGCCGCTTGGCGTGACGCGCCTTGGGCCATGGGTCGGGGTGCAATAAATAGACAAAGCTCAATGCACCGTCCGGTATACGTTCCAGAACGTCGAGCGCATTGCCCATATGCAGCCGAATATTGGGTAATATTCCTTCACGAACATGCTGTAATGCGCCAACCACTCCGTTCAGATAAGGTTCGCAGCCGATGAAGCCGTGATCCGGCAGCATGTCCGCGCGCGCGGCCATATGCTCACCCGCACCAAAACCAATCTCAAAGTGCAGCGGCCGGTCATCGCCAAATAGTGTCGCAGAGGACACCGGGCCCTCTGTCGGCACACTTATTTGCGGTAGCAGCTTTTCGACGAGTTCCACCTGACCCTCGCGCAGAGCATGGCCCTGCCTGCGGCCATAAAGCTGGCGGATAGTGGTGGGGTCGCTACGTCCTTGCTTGTCGATCATTCTTTTTTTCCGCGATCTGATTGCGCGCCGTCCATCCTGACCGGACTCCATATCCATCTCAGCGCCATGCTAAAGTCGGCGCATATCAGCAGCAGTTAAACGGGACAACATTCGAATTTTTCTATTCGTCGGTTGCCAATCCGCTATCAATCGTAATGGTCGAACCCTCGTCCGGCCAGGTCGTAGAACTGGATATTATGGCTCCTTGATTGATCACTGCCACTAGGGTTTCGGGAACCGGAAGAACGTTGATATCAGTAAATATGTCTTGCTGCCCCAATTTCATGTGAACGGGCGTGTAGCGTCTTCGATTGTCGCCAGATATCGCCCCCGACAAGGTGTTCCGGTAAACGGACAAGGCTCTACCTGAATCTCCCAGTGGCAAGATATAGCTGTTTTTGCTCTCATTGGCGCGAAAGACCGTCCACCGCCCGTACTCGCCGGGATCGCGGCAGTAGGTTACAGTTTCGGCGGGCTTATCTGGGTCGCTCTTTTCTTCTTCAGCCGTGCTTGTGATCGCACCTCCAATTAAGGCGTCAACCAGACTCGGGCGAAAACGCTTTACCTTTGACTTCAGCTTCAATTTTTTGGCGCAGGGTTTAACAGCCAAAGCTTCCGGCGCCTGTTCAATAATGTCACCGGTTTCGACCGCTGATACAATCTTCGGGATCTCATCTGCCAATGATTGGGCATCATATTTGGCCGACGTGTAACGAACCTTGAGGAGCCAACGATTTAGAGGTGCCATGGCAATCGCGGTGCTCTTAGACTCCGAACCCGTCAGGCTATAGGAAACAACCATACCCGCCGTCGACAACTGTCCGGGTGGAGTGAAGACAGTTTCGGTCACCAATTCTGGAGCGAATTGGGCAAATCCACCGACCATCAGACTTTGTCTTGCGGTTTCAAACCACAATGGAACATCGTTGATCGCGGGACGATATAGATAGAGTGTCAAAACGTCCTTCTGATCGGCATCCTTGTAAGAAACAACAATGTCCAGCTGGTCCTCTGTCAGGTCTCGAATTCTGGAGCGATCAAATCCGCCCAGTCTGGCCGGAAAACCAGTTCCGGTATGCTGATGAACCCAGGTTTGGTCTGGTTCTGACGAAATATCTGTCGGCTGCGCAGAAGCTTCCGCATACCCTAGAATAAGGAAAAAGCTCGGCAGAAACAATATTTTGCGCATTTGGTAGGCCTCCCGTTCCGATCCTTCAGAGCATAAGAATATCACTACCCATTGGCAATGAACGCTTGCTCAAAAATCAGCTGGTTGCCGCTTTCAGCGCATCCACCAGATCGGTCTTTTCCCATGTGAAAAGATCACCATCAGCCTTGCGTCCAAAATGCCCGTAAGCAGCGGTCGGGCTGTATATCGGCTTGTTGAGGCCGAGATGGGTGCGAATGCCTTTTGGTGTTAGGCGCACCAGCTTCGGCAGGATTTCTTCCAGCTTCTCTTCGCTGACCGTGCCGGTGCCATGCAGGTCTACGTTAATAGACAATGGTTCCGCCACGCCAATGGCGTAGGAAAGCTGGATCGCGCAGCGCTTGGCCAGGCCGGCGGCGACAATATTCTTCGCCAGGTAACGGGTGATATAGGCGGCCGAGCGGTCCACTTTCGTGGGATCCTTGCCCGAGAAAGCGCCGCCGCCATGGGGGCTTGCACCGCCATAAGTGTCGACAATGATCTTGCGCCCTGTCAGGCCTGCGTCACCATCCGGGCCGCCAATTTCAAAACGCCCCGTCGGGTTCACGTGAATGACCGTATTGTCGGTGATAAAGCCGTCCGGCAGCACCGAATGGAACACACCCATGACATATTCGCGCAGTTCTTCGTAAAGCGCCGGATTGTCGCTATCCTTGTAATAGCCGGGCGCATGCTGCGTCGAGACAACCAGGGCGGTCGCTTCAACCGGCACTTCATTGACATAGCGCAGGGTCACCTGGCTCTTACTGTCCGGCTCGAGAAAAGGCGCTTTGCCGCTATGGCGATCCTCCGCCATCTGTTTCAGTATCTGATGCGAATATTGCAGGGTTGCCGGCATCAGGTCAGGCGTTTCATCGCTGGCATAGCCAAACATGATGCCTTGGTCGCCCGCGCCTTCATCCTTGTTGCCGCTCTCATCCACACCTTGTGCGATATGGGCGGACTGCGGGTGAAGATGGTTTTCAAAGGTCAAGTTCTGCCAGTGAAAGCCTTCTTGTTCATAGCCAATTTTCTTGACCGTCTCGCGAACAACCGTCTGGATTTCTTCCTGTGCACCGGGTGCCCAATTGCCATCGGTATCGATCATCCCATTACCGCGCACTTCACCGGCCAGAATGACCCGGTCGGTCGTCGTCAGGGTTTCACAAGCGACCCGCGCTTCCGGATCCTTGGACAGAAAAAGATCGACGATCGCATCGGAAATCTGGTCCGACACCTTGTCGGGATGGCCTTCGGATACAGATTCGGAGGTGAAGATAAATTCAGAACGCATGATTTTTCCTAGCATTTGCCGCCTGGGGGCGCGGGTTCGGATATAAAGAAAGGTTTATATGCGTTCCTTAGCGCGCACGAAGCCGTATGGCAATGGCGCAGATGAGTAAAATCAGCGCGAAACCCAGCGACAGAATATTGCCATATTGCGCGAAAACTGTGGGGCTTTCCGGCCGGGGTAATTTGGTATCAATCCGGCCAGCCTGTCCCATGGGAATGCTCTCAACAACTTTGCCCTTGCTTGTAATAACCGCCGATATACCGGTCGGCGTAGAGCGGATGACCGGAAGCCCCTCTTCGATCGCACGCAGCCGTGCCTGGGCGAGATGTTGCGGTGGCCCCCACGCGCCGAACCAGGCGTCGTTGGAGGGGTTGAAGATGAAGTCAGGGCGATCCTCCCGATGCACGACTTGACCGGAAAAGATGATCTCGTAGCAGACCTGAAGGCCGGCTTTGCCGAATGCCCCCAGGTCAAGCGAGCGTGGCCCCGGACCCGGCCAGAAATCAAAATCTCCAGGCGCCAGACGCGACAATCCAATAGCCGAAAGAAGCGGCCGCATCGGGAGATATTCGCCATAGGGCACAAGATGGCTCTTGTCATAGCGGCCCAGCAACTCGCGGTCCGCATCCATGGCAAATACGCTATTGCGCGCACCAATGGCCCGCCTTTCATCCGGCGCGCCAGCATCATCAAATTCCAGTTTCAGCGCGCCGAGCACCAATACGTCGCCCGGTTTCATCAGACTGGCGAGTTGCGCCCGAACGATCTCCGGTGAACGGCCATAATAGTAACGCTGCGGATAACCGGTTTCGAGATAATCGGGGATCGCTGCTTCCGGCCAGAACAATATGCGTGGCTCGTCATCTTTGCGTCTAGTCAACCCGGCCAGTTTGGCGAGGTTTTGCTCTTCATATCCGGCCTGCCATTTGTCCTGCTGTCCGATATTGGGCTGGACGACGGTAATATTGGGCTGGTTGCCGGATACAGATTGGTCGTTGTCAGCGGCGATAATATCATTGGCGCTGCCGATTATACCGAGCAAAACTATCGCAATGGCAAGGATGATAAGATCAAATGCCCTGCGCATGGCGATGCGCGCTTGCAGGGTGAGTAAACCGCTAACGAAGGGACCAACAAGCCCAGCAAGGCAAATAACGATACCGGACAATCCGTAGGTGCCAATAGATCGGGCGCTAGCTGCATAGGGTAGTTCGACGACAATAACGCCCAGAGGATTCCAGATAAAGCCGCTGAAAACCCAGCTGCGAAGCCATTCGGTTATGATCCACAAGCCAGCGAGGGCGAGAACAAAAACGACCGGTCGTCCCCTGCCCAACCACCATGCGCCGAGCGCCGTCAGTGCGGGGTAGACGGCCAGATAGAGCGAGAGCAAAACCACCGCAATATAGCCCAGCCATTCGGGCATCGCCGCCTGAAAGGTGAAGGCTTTGGCGATCCAGTTCAGTCCGACAACAAAATGTCCCAGGCCGAATAGCCAGCCGGCCCAGAACGCGGCTTTTCGGCTTTCTGCTCGATCAATAATCGCGATCCAGAGGGCCAGCGCAAGCAGGCTGACCGGCCAGAAACCCAGCGGCGCAAATCCGGTTGCCGATAGAGCGCCTGCGATCAGTGACAGCCAGAACGGATATTTGCGGAGGAGATCGACGACAATATGCACCGGCGGCTTGTGCCGTTTTAGACGGTCAGGTTCAAACATTAATTGCTGATCTGGCCATACGTTCATTTTGAAAGGAATTTATATGAACGGGGCTATGCACTTCTATACAGAATCGCTTGTGAAAATCGTTTCGGCAAAGCTGCAGGAAAAGATTATCCCGCAATTGCCGTTTGCTGCAAATGCGCAAGCACCGCTATAGGAGCGTCATGGAAAAAATAATGCTGATATTACTGGCGCTGGCCCAGCCCGTGCCTGCCGATAAAGGGGCCAAAGCTACTGCGCTGGCCGAGATCCACAAGCGTGATTTGTCTTGCGTTGCCGCCTTTGCCATTGTCGCATCGGAACAGGAACGCGGAATTGAAAGCGCGCTTTCCTATCCTCTGCTCACCGAACGGGGCCGGGTCTATGCCGGGCAGGTCGGTGAAAGAGTCATGGTCGAAACCGGTCAATCCCGGGAGCAGGTGCGCGACGCCATTTTGGCGGCGGTTGCCGATCAGCAGGCGAAGGTCAAAAATGTCGGCGAGCCGCAGGAAGTGGTTGCCGAAGAAATGGGAAAATGTCTGCCGCTGCTCGATACAGAGATTCCCGCCAAACCCAAGCCAACCCTGAATCAATGCGCAGCGATCATGCAGCTTGCCTATGAAGAGGTCTATCGGCGGGAAAAACTGTCCAAAATGGCGCAAGATTTGAAGACTTTGGCTTTTGTTCTCGACAACCGGGCGCGTGAAACGATGCGGGGGGAGGGCAAAAGTGGTAATGAGAGCGATGTGATTCTCACACAGACTCGCGAGGAAATGAGCGTTCGGCAGAAAAACCAGACCGAGCTGGATATTGATCATTGCTTCGCGCTCGCCGCGCCCAAGAAAAAGGAGCAGAATTTTGAACATTGAACACCGCCCCTTTCACCTCGCCTTCCCAGTCAATGATCTGGCAGCCGCCCGTCATTTCTATGGCGATTTGCTGAGCTGCGAAGAAGGTAGAAGCAACGATCACTGGATTGATTTCAACCTCTACGGTCATCAGATAGTCACCCATCTTGATACCGACGCCAAGCCAAGTGCAGTTACCAAGCCAGTAGACCGCGAAAATGTACCTGTGCCTCATTTTGGTGTGGTTCTGACGATGCCCCAATGGGAAGCACTGGCAGAGCGATTGAAACAGCACGAAACAGAATTCGTGATCCCACCGACCGTCCGCTTCCGTGGTGAGACCGGGGAACAGGCAACGATGTTTTTCCGCGACCCCAGCGGCAATGCCCTTGAATTCAAGGCCTTTGCCGATGATGATCAGCTATTCGCCACGGATTGATCCAGCGACAAGTCCCGAACGCGGGTCGCCCAGCGCCATCCTGCGTTCAATTTTGTGGCGCCGCATTTTCTCGACAAAGGTTGTTCGGCGTAGACTGACCAGATGCGCCGCTTCCGCGACCACGCCCTCCGCCATTCTCAGCGCGGAAAGCAGATATTTGCGCTCCTCCTGCATGAGATGTTTTTTAAGATCAAAGCCGCCGCCCAGCGTCCCGCGGCCATTCGACTCATCCATGAATGGACGCGCTTCCGGCACACCGGGAAAACGGGATGGCAGGGAATCTGCCTGATAGGTGGGCGCATTGGACGCCCGGCGGCGAAACAGTGTGGATACCTGGCTTGCCGATATCATCATGCCAGGAAATAAAAGGACCGCCCGTTCGATAATATTGCGCAGTTCACGGGCATTGCCGGGCCAGGCATAATTTTCCAGTATGTCCATCGCTTCGGCGGTAAAATATATGTCTTCGCCGCCAATCTGGTGAATGAAGTGGTGGATCAGCGGCGCAATATCATCCCGGCGTTCCTTTAGCGCGGGGATGTCGATGGGAAAGACCGAAAGCCGGTAGAAAAGATCCTCGCGGAAGCGCTTTTCGGTAATGGCTTGATCCAGATTCTGGTGGGTGGCCGAAATGATCCGCGTATCAATCGGGATGGCCCCTGTGCTGCCGACCCGCTCGATCTGTTTTTCTTCCAGCACGCGAAGCAATTTGACCTGCATATCAAAAGGCATATCGCCTATTTCATCGAGAAATAACGTCCCCTTGCTGGCATCTTCAAACTGTCCGATGCGCTGCGCTATAGCGCCGGTAAAACTGCCTTTCTCATGCCCGAACAGTTCAGATTCAAGCAAATCCCTGGGTATTGCCCCACAATTCACCCCGACAAATTTCTCGCCTGCCCGCTCGGAGCAGCGATGCAATGATTTTGCCACCACTTCCTTACCGCAACCAGAAGGCCCGGTTATCATCACAGGTATTGTGGTCGCCGCCGCATAGCGGATCAGGCTGCGCACCTCTTCAATCGCTGCGCTGTCCCCCACAAGATGCACGGCCGGATCATCAGGGTGCAATGTCCGCTGTGATCCCGAGATTTCGGGACGATATTCCATAGCATTTCCCCCGCTGTTACAAACTGGGCGTCTTCGATGAGCGCTGTGGAAATATTATATGTAAAGCTGCGTAAAATAGTCGGTAATTTGGTCCATTTCAGAGGAAATGGCCGTCAAAATATTGGCGGCCTAATTCTCATGCTCGCATTTCCAGCGGTCCAGCGCGCTTTCCAGATGCCGTTCCGCCAGATCACGCGCGCTATGGCGTGTCAGGCCAAGCGAGTCTGCCAGCCGCTCCCCGATCAGAGCGTCACCCAGAGCCATCAGCACCAGCGTTAGCGTATCCTCATGCATCTCGCGATCTTCATGACCGCCTTCACCAACTTCGTCGACCAGCGCATGAATCGCATCGACAATCGGGTCGAGTGCATCTTCATTGCCGGTCAGCAACATCCATGAAGACAAGGCGCCGGCCCCCTGCTTGTCAAAAGCATCAAAGGTCAGATCTACAATATCGCGTACCGAACCCTCCCCGGTACGCGATTTCAGCACCGCCTCGGCAATAGAACCGCAAACCTGGTCGGTGAGATATTGCGCGAGCGATTTTTGCAGCCCCGATGCAGACCCGAAATGGTGCAGCAGATTGGCATGTGTCCGCCCGATCCGTGAAGCGACGGCTTTGAGCGTGACCGCTTGCGGCCCTGCTTCGATTAACAAATCGCGGGCAGCCGCCAGCGCCATGCTGCGGCTTTCTTCCGGCGAGAGGCGTCGTTTAGCTATTGACATCTATGTAAGTAACCCTAATATCCAAAATACAGACTAGCGTCATTTTGTGAAAAAGCGAACCCCTTATGAATATGCATAGCAACTTGCAAGCCGGGCCGGAAACGATTGATACGCCTACGCCGAAAGATCATCAGATCACGCCGCGCGATCGCCGCTTTGGCCGCGATGCCGCGCATCAACCGGGTCGCTGGTGGCTGAATGACGATCCCGTTGCGACGGCTTTTTATAACGCGCTTTCCCTTACTTTTCCACGTGGTGAGGCGTTTTTTATTGAAAGCGTGAAGGCGTTTCGCGATGTCACCCCGGAAAAACTGCAAAAAGAAATTCGCGCCTTCGTCAAACAGGAAATCATCCATACCCGTGAGCATGTAGCGCTTAACCGCCGCGTGGAAGAAGCCGGTTATGATACCAGCAAAATCGAAAAACGCGTCATCGAGTCGCTCGAAATGGCCAAAGACCGTCCTGCCATTGCCAATCTTGGCGCGACGATGATCCTCGAACATTTTACCGCGATCATGGCGCAGCAATTTATCGCCAATCCGCAGCATTTCGCCAATGCCGACAAGGAAACGGCTGATCTGTGGCGCTGGCATGCACTCGAAGAGATTGAGCATAAGGGCGTTGCCTATGATACCTGGCTCTATGCGACCCGTGACTGGTCCCGCTGGCAGCGGTGGAAAGTCAAATCGCTGCTGATGCTCGTCATCACCCGAAATTTCTGGACCAACCGCTATACCGACACGCTCGACCTGCTGGCACAAGACGGATTTACAGGCTTTCGCACCAAGATGAAGCTTTTCGGCTTTTTGCTCGCAAAACCCGGCGTGGCGCGAAAGATCATCGTGCCTTGGATCAAATTTTTCCTGCCCGGCTTTCATCCATGGAACGAGGATGACCGGCATCTGATCGATCTTGCGGAAAGCGAGTTCGAGGCGGCACTACCCGACAGCATCCAGGCCGCCTGACGCCCTGCTCACCGGCCTTAAAATTGTTATCAGCCTGGCTGCGTCAGCGACGCTGCCGCTATTCTTCCGGCGCTGCGCTTTCGCTATCACCCTTTAAGACTACCGCCTGCCCGACCTCGTCACAGCGTCCCGACACATCTTGCTCAGCCGTAAAAATGCAAACTGTGCGGACATGGCCGCTGTTTGCGAAACGCATGATCTGGCGGAGCATCATTTTCTGGCCGTCCGGGTTCGTACCGGTTCCCGTGATAACCACATCGCCATCCTCTTCAATATCAGTGGCGTCGGCTTGGAAATCCTTGAAATTCAGGCCTTGCATGGCGTTAAGGGCCAATTGCATGCGCTGATCCTCGTCCAGCGTGCCAATCACCGGATTGGAGCCCAGACTGGAGGCAACGATCACCAGCGGTTGAGATGCGTCGGCCACCACGTCTTTGGGACCATCGGTCATAATCAAACCGCTGCCGGCCAAAGTGCGTATGGCCCGGAAATCAGCCCGCTCCACCAGCGTGAATGGCAATCCTGCTATTTCGTCTTCCAGCGACCCGCGCGGCTGGAAACTTAAGGATTGCAGAGCCTCCAAGACTTGCGCGTCAGGATAAGCCTTGCTGGTCGATGGTATCTGCACGGTCACCATGGCCGTGGTTTCAGCACCACCTGCAATCATCACCCATTTACGATATTCAATGCCCTGCTGTGTCTGCGAACCTGCTGCCAGCAACGCATCAATGTCACCCGCAAGTTTCAACGATTCTACAGGTGCGTCGATCGTCACCACCGCAGCGAGTTTCTCGGAACCGAACATAGATGCCAGTTCAGCATAGGCTTCCGCTGGAAATTCTACGATCAGTATCGATGCACTTTCTGCGCTATCCTGAAAACCGGCAAAGCTATCTGCTCTTGTCATGGCGCCCGGTGGTGCAAGGCCTACGGTGCCACCTGCGGGAAAAATCGCATCACTGGCCAATGCCGGTCCGGGCAAGCCCAAAAACAGGCAAGCCGCCATGAATGTCAAAAAACGATGCATATCCTTTTGCTCTCCTCAGCGAGGTTTGTGACGGGCCGCTGTGCCACTGTTATGGAGTAGCCCAACCAGAGCAAGGGTTATTTGGCGCGAGGATCATGTGATCAGATGACCTGCGTCACTGATTCTCAATTGATATCGCGCCCAAGGAGGGGAGGATGGAAACCGCTTAGTGCGCCGCCTTGTTGATATCCACTTTCTCGACCCATTCGGGGAAAAAGCTAGGCTCGCGAGTTGACCAGCCGGGGGCAGTCGCCGCCGCTTCGCTAATCGACTGCAGCAAGCCCTTTCGTGTCTTCGGGTGCAAATGCGGGAGGGACGCCGCGGCACAAAAGCTGCCGGGGAGCCAAGGCCGCGCATCGGGGCCAAGCAGGCGTTCATAAAGAAAACGGTAAGCGGGAAAGCTGTTTATCCGTCCTTGCCCCAGATCATAGGCGGAAAGCGCGATCAGCGCAGGCATGAATTTTTCAATGCCGTCAATCGCACAATCCTGCGGAATGGCTTTGCGGATATCGGCAAGCCGCTGGTAGAGTTTCATCTGTACTTTGATACCGGCTTCCTCAACCGCGTCACGAGACCAGGTCTGCACGGCGTCCGCACGATCGAGGCCAATATCAAGAGAGCGCCGGATATAACGCTGGGTGGCCGAACCAAAGCCCGCAAATTCTTTCATTTCCGCTAGCGTCATCGCGCCGGGTATCACTTGCATATCTTTGGCCATGGTAACTCCTACTGTGCAACACGCGGTCCTTCATCCACGAGAGCCATTGGACCAAAACATGGTTAGTATTTGGTTAAACGCAGTCAGATTCATTCAAAGATCATGATGCAAAGCCGCTTATGATGTTAAAATATCGGCGTAATTTGGCGGGTCACGAACAAAGGTTTCGACCAACCGCAACTATGTTTCGACCGGGTACAATTGCGATAGAGACAATTGATACCATTTCGTCCTAAGCTGTATGGCAATAAGAAAAATGGGCGCTCAATGAGAAAATTCGACATCGGACATCACAAAACATCGGTCGGGCAACAGGTCGCCATCCTGTCGATCCTCGGCTTTTGGCTATTTTACGTGATTATTATTACCATTCGAGCTGCGGTGAGCGACTGGCCGGCGCAGGACGAACTGGCGCTGCGCCGCGTGGTTGTGACAGTGTTGGGGATCGCCATCACCTATCTGCTATACCGGCTGCTGCTGCTATTTGAAGACAAGGCCCTGTCTACCCGGATTATTACCGCTTTTGCAGGTGCGATTCCCTGCGCCATCGCGATTGGCGCCTTCAACTATTACATGTTTAACGTTTACGATCCCCAAAGCCTGTTTGACGAAGCGCATTTGGAAAAGATGCGCGAATATATGGAGAAAGAAAACTATGCCCTGCAGGCCATAGTCGAAGACAGTGTTTCGCGGTTTTTCTTCATCATCAGCTGGGCCTCGCTATACCTGACACTCAGCTATGCGAGCGCAGTACGCACCGTCGAACGCAAGGCCGCACGCTTCGCCCAGGCGGCGCAGGATGCGGAGCTACGCAGTTTGCGCTATCAGGTGAACCCGCATTTCCTTTTCAATACACTCAACAGTCTGAGCACTCTGGTCATGCGCAGCCAGCCTGAGGAAGCGGAAAAGATGATCCTCAACCTGTCGAAATTCTATCGCACCAGCCTGTCTGGAGATCCGCTGGAAGATGTCGCGCTGTCCGAAGAAGTGCATCTGCAAAATCTTTACCTTGATATTGAGGCAGTGCGTTTTCCCAAACGGCTGAAAACAGAAACTCACATTCCCGATGCGCTGATGGATGTGCTGGTGCCGGGGTTGATCCTGCAACCGCTTGTCGAAAACGCGATCAAACACGGGGTCGCGCATTCCAAGCGCCCGGTGACAATCACTATCAGCGCGGTGGAGGAAGGTGATTTCCTGAAACTCACTGTAGCTGATGATGGCGAAGCACGGCCAGGCGCACAAGCCAGATCCAGTGATCAGAATAGCGGCATCGGGCTTGCCAATGTTCGTGACCGGCTGGAGACCAGATTTGGTTCTCAAGCCAAGTTGAAAACCCGTTCTCCTGAAACCGGCGGCTTTGTTGCAGAACTAACCATGCCTCTCTTAGCGGATATCTGATTATGGCAGACGATGACACTCTGGCACCATCACAGCTTAATACACTGATCGTCGATGACGAACCGCTAGCGATTGAACGTTTGCAACTCTTGTGCGCGCGGCAAGAGCATATCAACTTGGTCGGTACCGCCAGTGATGGCGAAGCTGCAATCCGGTTGACCGAACAGCTGGAACCGGACCTGTTGCTGCTTGACATCGCGATGCCTGGCATGACCGGGCTGGAGGTTGCGCAGAACCTGTCCGGCCTTCAAAAAAAGCCGGCAATTATTTTTGTGACCGCCTTTGATAAATTTGCAGTGGAAGCCTTTGGCGTGGCGGCGATCGATTATGTGCTCAAACCCGTTGAAACCGAACGGCTGTCAATTGCCATAGCCCGGGTGCTAGAGCGAAAGATTGAGCAAACATCAATGACGACCGAGGATTCTCCCTGGGCGGAAGAGTTCTGGGTACCCTATAAATCAGAGCTGCGCCGTATCACAGCCTCGGAAATCAACCGGATAGAGGCAGAGCGTGACTATATGCGGCTGCATGTTTCCAGAGAAACAGCGGGTGAAAAAGGAAACGAGCAAGGCGGGACCAGCTATTTGCTCCATCAAACAATCACCGGGCTAGAGGAGCGGCTCAATCCTGAACATTTCATTCGCCTACATCGATCCCATCTGGTCCGCCGGGACTGGATTGCCGGCCTGCGCCACGATGGCGGCGGCATCTGGATCGCATGCCTGAAATGCGGGACCGAAATCCGCATAGGTCGCACCCATTTGGCAGAAGCTAAGAAGCTGGCAGGACGATAAGCTAGTTTCTGATGCGCAATCGCCATATTGACTGGCATCGCCCTCACAATGTGCAGAACCCAAAAATAAACCCCGGTGTAAGGGCACCGGGGTCCATAGTTGGTTTGGCCAAAATTGGGGCCGCTTAATTGGGATTCGCGGCTCTTGGAGTGTTTTTTAGTTACCGCCGATAACCACGGTACTGGTGCCAAGTGTTCCTGCTTCAGCCCTGGCGATCAGAGATACCTTGGCGCGCTTGGCGGACAGATTTGCTTCTTCAATGCAGTCACCATGGTCTGCCATTTCGCTTAGGCTTTTGCGATCATAGCTACCGCAAACCTGGCGCACGGCACCTTTGATCCGGCCATCCAAAGTTGACTGACCTTCTGCGCTGGTGAGATCCAGATCGGCATAGCTGACTTCAACAGACTTTGTGATGCGACCCTGGGCACTTGCACTGGCGGAAAAACCCGTGGCGGTTACCGCAATCGCGGCGGCGGCAAAAAGGCTTTTGCTCAAGATGGAATTTTTCATGTGTTTACTCCTCAAAAAAATTAGCTGGCAAACCGGAAAAAGGGGACCGGCCTGCTCCTGTTATCCCTGCCCGACACAGGGTGGGGGTTGATGAGGCGAAAGCGGGTTGTTTCGACGAGCTCGGGGAAGAGCTTTGACTTATGCTTTGCTCCCGCCTCGTATTCTTAGATACGGGAAGCGGTACCGACGAGCATCCGATGTTCGATAAACCACCATTTTGATCGGTGAACGGCAAAAGGCTTCGACCAACGACATCGGAACGTCGATCAAAGTAAAGCTATGTAACTTTTGTTACTATTCAATTAGTTACAGATTACACCGAATCATGCTGTATTATGAGGCTAAATCAGCTCCGATTCGACTAGATCAACCCGGAAAGCGGACTCGAAGGGTCAGCGTACATCCGCCGCCCCATCCGACCAGACAGATAAGCTTCCCGCCCTGCTTCGACGGCAAGCTTCATCGCGCGGGCCATCCGCACAGGTTCCTTCGCCTCCGCGATGGCTGTATTCATCAGCACGCCGTCACAGCCCAGTTCCATTGCGACTGCTGCATCGCTAGCGGTACCGACGCCGGCATCAACCAGAACGGGAACGCTGGCGCCCTCAACAATCAAACGGATGGTGACGCGGTTCTGGATGCCCAGGCCGGAGCCGATCGGCGCGCCCAGCGGCATGATCGCAACCGCGCCCGCATCTTCCAGCTGTTTCGCGGCAATCGGATCATCGACACAATAGACCATCGGCTTGAAGCCTTCCTTGGCGAGCACTTCGGTCGCTTCCAGCGTCTCGCGCATATTGGGGTATAGCGTCTTCGCTTCGCCTAACACTTCCAGCTTCACCAGATCCCAGCCGCCTGCCTCACGCGCCAGCCGTAAAGTGCGGATCGCGTCATCGGCATTAAAGCAGCCAGCGGTGTTGGGCAGATAGGTGGTTTTCTTGGGATCGATAAAATCGGTCAGCATCGGCTGATTGCGATCCATTACATTCACGCGCCGCACGGCCACGGTAACAATCTCTGCGCCAGCCGCCTCTACCGCCGCGGCATTTTCTTCAAAATCCTTATATTTGCCGGTTCCGACAATCAGGCGCGATTTGAAATTTTGACCTGCTACGCTCCAGCCGTCTCGATTACTTTCTTTGCTCATAAACTCTCAATTTTCTCTCTTTGCCGTATAGAATTATGACGCTGGTCAAGAATAGTAAGTTGATAAGTAGGCTGCTGACTATCAAAACTGTACCGTTCGCAACATAGCCTGAATCCTGACCTATAATAGTGTCGCATATTGACTGATTGCGAATAAGGAGATTGGCTCCAAACTCGCCGACAATAATAATATTGACAAAAGCCAACAAACTAGGGGGAACAAGATAAAAAAATACGAGCTTTTTCGGCTCCGATAAAAATAGTAGGTACATGCCCAAGAAACAAGAAATTCCATTCGCAAAAATACCGAACGAGATCTTGTCGGTGCTTCCCATTGTGCAATTTTCGAAAGTCCACCCAACCAGGCCCAAGATGGTGCCGATGTAGATGAAAAATATCGCCAAAAGATTCTCTACGATCTTTTCCACCGGAAGCTCTTAACCGCCACCAACAAAATGGACAATCTCAAGCTGATCGCCGTCTTCAACCGTAACATCGCCCAAAGTCGAACGTGTCACGATTTGGCGGTTGCGCTCCACTGCCACTTTCTCTGGCTCCAGATCCAGCGACCGCACCAAATCGGCAACAGACATGCCGCCTTCTATGCGCCTGCTATCGCCATTCAGCTGAATTGAAATTTCCGACATTACTAATGTTTCCATTTGTTTGATCTCGCTTTTCGGAATCGAGCCCTATAAAGAGGCCATATAAACAGCTAAGCAGTGCCGCAACCAAAAGCGCCATATGGGGGACATTATATTGTCAGAGGGAAAAAGCACCAAAAAGACCGTCTTTGTGCTGAACGGCCCCAACCTTAATCTGCTGGGCATGCGGGAGCCGGAAATTTATGGTTCCGATACGCTGGATGATATTGCCGGGCGGCTGGAGGATCAGGCGCACGAGCTAAGCCTTGAAGTTGATATCCGTCAGAGCAATCATGAAGGCCATCTGGTCGACTGGCTGCACGAGGCCGCTGCTGATGAGGCACAGGCCGTAATCTTGAACGCTGGCGCGTTGACCCATACATCCATCGCTCTGCATGACGCGGTGAAGGCGATAGACGTGCCGGTGATAGAGGTGCATCTGTCCAATCCCGCCGCACGCGAAGAATTTCGACATAAGAGTTTGATTGCACCGGTTGCAAAAGGAACTATTTGCGGCTTTGGTGCTTTGGGTTATCAGTTGGCGCTCGACGCCGCGCAAAAATTCTAGAACTAGTTTTAACTTCAAAATGGGAACCAGAAATGGCCGCAAAAAAAGACAGTGATGGCAGCATGAATGTGGACCTCGAAGTGGTCCGGGAGCTTGCCGGGATATTGGATGGCGCTGGCCTCAGCGAGATTGAAGTCGAAGATGGCGACCGGAAGATCCGTGTTTCTCGTGGTGGTGGCGGAGCGTCCGCCCCTGTCCATGCGGCAGCTGCACCGGCTCCCATGCCAGCCCCTGCCGCAGCTCCCACAATCGAAGTGGCGACAGCGTCAGCTCCGGCAGACGATCATGCTGGTGCACAGAAGTCACCAATGGTCGGCACCGCCTATCTGGCACCCGACCCGGACGCCGCGAATTTTGTCAGCGTCGGCGACAAAGTCGCCGAGGGTGACACTTTGCTGATCGTGGAAGCGATGAAAGTGATGAACCCGATTGCTGCGGAAAGCGCAGGCACAGTTAAAGCGATACTGGTTGAAAACGGCCAGCCGGTCGAATTTGACCAGCCGCTCGTTGTGATTGCTTAGATGAGAAGCGGCGCATGACCATCAACAAAATCCTGATCGCCAATCGCGGCGAAATCGCGCTCCGCATCTTGCGCGCTGCCAGAGAACTGGGCATCGACACCGTCGCAGTGCACAGCACCGCCGATGAAGATGCGATGCACGTGCGGCTGGCACATGAAGCCATTTGCATTGGACCGCCTTCGGCAACCGACAGCTATCTGAGCATTCCCGCGATTATCTCCGCAGCCGAAATCAGCGGCGCAGATGCGATTCACCCAGGCTATGGCTTTCTGTCGGAAAACGCGCATTTCGCCGAAGTAGTCGAAGCGCATGACATTAAATGGATCGGCCCCAAGCCGGAACATATCAAGGTCATGGGCGACAAGGTCGCTGCCAAGAAGACCGCTGGCGATCTCGGCATTCCACTGGTTCCGGGTTCCGATGGCGCAGTTAGCGACATTGAGGTAGCCAAAGAGGTGGCGGCTGAGGTCGGTTATCCGGTTATCATCAAGGCAGCCTCTGGCGGCGGCGGACGCGGCATGAAAGTTGTGAACGACGAGACCGAGCTGGAAACCCAGATGCAGCAAGCCGGCACCGAAGCCAAAGCGGCCTTTGGTGACGCGACGGTCTATATTGAAAAATATCTCGGCGATCCGCGACATATTGAATTTCAGGTCTTTGGCGACGGCCGCGGCAACGCCATTCATCTGGGTGAGCGCGATTGTTCCCTGCAGCGTCGTCACCAGAAAGTGCTCGAGGAGGCTCCTTCACCAGTAATCAGTGAAGAGCAGCGCGAAGAAATGGGCAAGGTCTGCGTAGATGCCATGAAGGGCATGGGCTATCGCGGCGCGGGCACAATCGAGTTTCTGTACGAGAATGGTGAGTTCTACTTTATCGAGATGAACACGCGTTTGCAGGTTGAGCATCCTGTCACCGAAATGATTACCGGCTTTGATCTGGTCCGCGAACAGATCCGCATTGCCGATGGCCGTGATCTTTCGGTCAAACAGGAAGAACTGGAATTTACCGGTCATGCGATTGAATGCCGGATCAATGCCGAAAATCCGAAAACTTTTGCACCTTCTCCCGGCAAGGTGACCAGCTATCATGCCCCCGGCGGCATGCATGTCCGCGTCGATAGTGGACTTTACGCCGGATATTCGATCCCGCCTTATTATGACAGCATGATCGCGAAGCTGATTGTTTATGGCCGGACCCGGGACGGCTGCATGATGCGACTCGCCCGCGCACTGGACGAATTTGTTGTCGAAGGCGTCGAAACCACCATCCCGCTGCATCAAAAGCTGGTTTATGATGAAGGTTTTCAATCCGGCGAATATACCATTAAATGGCTCGAAGAGTGGCTTGATAAGGATGAAAACGCCTAGTTTACCGTCACAACTGGGTAATTTTTGTTCATATAAGTCGATTCTTTCCTGAATATTACAGCAAAGTTCAGCTATCTGACAGGGTTAACAAGCTATGACTTGTTCCACAGATGCGGCAAACGGAGTCGCGTAGTGAGGAGTAAGCCTATGCGACTATTTTTTATAACCGGCCTGATGGCAGCCACCATGTTGACGCCTGCAACGGCCTCTGCCGCCGATCTCGCCACTAATTTGAATCAGAACACGCGCAGCGTTGCTCCGATCGTCTTTGACAATAATCTCACAGGTAGTACCGCCTTTCAGCGCGATGGGCGCGGAGAACGCCGCGCCAATCGCGGGGAACGGCGCGGTAATCGCGAGGCCAGAAGGGCCAATCGCGGCAATCGTGAAGCGCGCAGAGCCAATCGCGGTAATCGCGATGCCCGACGGGCTGCGCGCGCCGAAAACCGCAACAATCGTGGACGCGCCAATGTACTGACCGAAGGTGATCGCGCCGAGATGCGGCAACAGCGCAGAGCGACACGCCAACAAAATCGCAACGTTAACCGCAATGTTTCTCGCAGCCGCGCGGATGTCGGCCGCGCGAACCGACAAGCCCGCCGGGATGTTGCGCAGCGTGATCGTAGCCGTGCGGATCGGCGCGCTATCAGACGTGGTGATCGCAATAGAGACGGCCGGGTAGACCGCCGCTTTGACCGGAACCGGGACGGACGCATTGATCGCCGGTTCGACCGCAATAATAATGGCCGCGTCGATCGGCGGGTTGATCGCAACCGCGATGGCCGGATCGACCGACGTTATCGGGAGAATCGCCGGGCCGCTGCCCGGGGTGATCGTAATCGGGACGGCCGGGTGGACCGCCGCTGGGATCGTAACCGCGACGGACGCATAGATCGCCGCTTCGACCGCAACAATAATGGCCGCGTCGATCGGCGCTGGGATCGCAACCGCGATGGCCGTGTTGACCGCCGCTATCGGGATAACCGTCGCTATGGCTACCGCGACAACCGTCGGGGTTATCGCAAAGGCTATCGCGATGCGCGGCGGGACTATCGCAAATGGAATCGCGGCTGGCGCAATGACCGCCGTTATAACTGGCGGAACTACCGCAAATATAACCGCAACTATTATCGCGTAGGCCGTTATTATGCACCCTATCGCGGGCATAGCTACCGCCGCTGGAACATCGGCATCTATCTGGGCTCATCCTTCTTCGGATCGCGCTACTGGATAAACGACCCGTGGCGTTACCGTTTGCCACCGGCATATGGTGGCTATCGCTGGATCCGTTATTATGACGACGTCCTCTTGGTCGATACCTATGATGGCCGTGTCGTCGATGTAATTTACGACTTCTTCTACTAAGTCATAAAAATCATATTCCTTAGGCGAGGCCCGTGATCAGCAATGATTGCGGGCCTTGTTCCATTTTCCCTCTTGAAACAGTCTGCTGTCCGGCGCACACAAGCGAAAAGATAGTTGAGGAAAATTGAGATATGATCCGGTACCTGCTTGCAATGCTGGCATTGGGCCTCGCAGCCCCCGCTTTTGCCGTTAATGCGCCTGCTGATGAAAACGTGCCGACAGAGGATCATGTCACGTTCATCCAGGTCGGCAACCTTATCGCTGATCCGGCAAAAGGCGCAACCGGTCCGGCCATCATCACCGTGCGCGAAGGCAAAATTACCAAAGTCGACGCAGGATCCACCATACCTTATGCAGCGACGGATATTGTCACGATCATCGATATGTCGGACAAGACCGTCATGCCGGGCCTGATTGACCTGCATGTCCATCTTACCGGTGATCCCGGCGGCGATTTTTGGAAACAGGCCACTGAACCTACTGAATGGGGCGTCGTTGTTGGTGCCAAAAATGCCCTTTTGACTGCCAAGGCCGGCTTCACAACCGTTCGCGAGGCAGGCTCATCGCAATATTCCGCTTTCTCCCTGCGCAAGGGGACAGCCGAGGGTGTAATACCGGGGCCACGCATCATTGCCGCAGGACCGGCACTGGCCATTGTCGGCGGCCATGGCGACACCACGGGCTTCAAGGAAGATATTAACGATGCCCTGGCCAGCGGCTATAGCTGCACGGGACCGGTGGAGTGCGCGGAGAAAGTCCGCAAGGCCTCCCGCGCCGGTTCCGATATTATCAAGATTACGGCCACCGGAGGTGTGCTGTCTCAGCAGGGCCGCGGCCTGGAAGCGCATTTTACCGATGCGGAGATGATTTCCATTGCCGATACCGCCCATTCACTTGGACTGAAAGTTATGGCCCATGCGCACGGAGCGCGCGGTATTGAGGCCGCGGCCCGTGCCGGTATTGATACGATCGACCATGGCACTTTTGCAGACGAGGCTGCGCTCAAGGCCATGAAAGCCAGCGGTTCCGCGCTGGTCCCGACCCTGATGGCCTTTCAGGGAGTGAGCGAAGGGCTTGGCAAAGGAATTTATACGCCGGTTGTCGAGAACAAGATTCGCGAAACTTTGGGCAGCGTCGGCAAAGCCGTGACTATGGCGAAAGACATGGGCGTGCCTGTGGCCTTTGGCACGGATGCCGGAGTCTTTGATCATGGCCGCAATGCTGAGGAATTTGCCTTGATGGTTCGCCACGGCCTCACACCGCGCGAGGCCGTCATAAGCGCGACCACGTTGGCTGCCGAAGTACTGGGTATGGAGGAACAAATTGGTCGGATCGCACCGGGATATTCCGCTGACCTGATCGCCTTTGACGGCAACCCACTTGAGGAAGTTACGGTGCTGGAAAAGATTGACTGGGTGATGGTTCGCGGCAGAGTGATTGACTGAGACACATGAACGCGTCCGTCTCCAAAGTTTCCGCTACCAGGACCAAAGCAAACCGGAACAACAGTCCCAAGCGCCTCGCTGAAATTACGCGTTCGGTAACAGACCGGTTGAACGCCCATCCGCATGTACAGTGGTTGGAAAGTCCCCACGCGCAACTATTTGTATGTCAGAATTTTCTCACCGACAAGGATTGTGATCTGCTGATCAAAATGATCGATGCCCAGGCCGTTCCCTCCAGCCTCTATACCGGCACCGAGCGCGATGGATACCGGACCAGCTACAGCTGCAATGTCAGCGCCCATGACGAGGATATTCAGCGCATTGAGCAATCCATCTGCGACCTGATGGGCTTGGAGAATTCGCATAGCGAAATCTTGCAGGGACAGCGTTACGAGGTTGGTCAGGAATTCAAGGATCATCACGACTTCTTCCATGAGACCGAGGATTACTGGACCAAGGTGGAGGCAAATAACGGGGGTCAGCGCAGCTGGACCGCCATGGCCTATCTGAATGAGCCCGAAGAAGGCGGCGCGACCGCTTTTCCCCAGCTCGAATATCAGGTCGAGCCGCGTAAGGGGATGCTGCTTGTCTGGAACAATATGGGACTGGATGGCAGGCCCAATCTCAACACGCTGCATGCCGGCGCGCCCGTGATCAAGGGCACCAAATATATCATCACCAAATGGTTTCGTCTCAATCGGTGGAAGGGTCGCTGGAAACACTAAACGGATATATCACCAAATATCACGGCGATAGCGAGCCGATTTTCGCTGACCAACGACCGACTCCCTTCGACGAACGACATCAGCAATCGTTGCAGGTGAAACCAAGCTGTGTTAGCCGTGCACAACAGCACAAACTAGGGAAATATCATGATCCATAAAACTCTCGCGCTGCTGGCCAGTGCCAGCCTGATCGCCGCCGCTTCGGCAGCCCATGCAAACAGCCTGTCCGCAACCAGCGCCGCCGCGGTCCAAGAGGAAGCCGCCAAACCGGCGATGAGCGAGAGCGAAACGCTAAAGGCCCTGTTCGCCAAGAGTGATGAAGACAGTTTGCGGCGCAATCCGATCGGTGCCCTATTCCGCGGCGATGAACGCTATGCCGACCGCCTCGGCGACTATATCAGTGACGAATATTTTGCTGCCGAACTGGCAGCTGAAGAAAGCGAACTGGCAGCACTCATGGCCATTGACCGCAGCAAGCTGAGTGTCACCGACAAGATTGCCTATGACGTGTTCATGCGGGACAAGAAACAGGCTATTAAAGGCATGTCGAAGGAAATTATGGACTTGACCGTCGTCCGTCCGCTTAATCATTTTAGCGGCTTTCACACCTTCTACCCGACCTTCGCATCCGGCAAGGGCGCGGCGCCATTCAAGACTGTCAAAAACTACGAAGACAACCTGAAGCGCCATGCAGAGTTTATTACGCTCATTGACCGTTCGGTTGGCCGGTTCCGTCAGGGTATGGACAGCGGGGTGGTTGAAACCAAGCTGACCGTGGGCAATGTAGTCGAGCAGCTCGCAACCCAAATCGGGCTGGGCCTCGATGGTAGCCCATTCATGGCGCCGACCAAGGCCTTTCCCGAAGATTTCAGCGATGCCGACAAAACCCGCCTAACCGCAGAATATGAAGCGATGACAAAAAAAATCTTCGCATCTTATCAGACTCTGCATGATTTCCTGAAAAACGAATATCTGCCGGTCGCCCGCGAAGGTGTCGGCCTGTCCTACATGAAGGGCGGCGATGTGATGTACAAGCATCTGATCGAGGGCACGACCACCCTGCCTCTTGAGGCCGATTATATCCATAATCTCGGCGTCAGCGAAGTCGCCCGGATCAAGACGGAGATGGAAGCGATCAAGGACGAAGTGGGCTTTGAGGGCACATTGTCAGAGTTCTTCACCCATCTGCGCACCGATCCCAAATTCCATCCGGAATCCCGCGAAGCGCTGACACAGGGATATTATGACCTTGGCAAGGAAGTCGACAAGGTTATCTCGACCCAGTTCAAGGTACTGCCAAAATCACCACTGGAAATTCGTCCCTATGACGAGTCGATTGAAAAATTCCAGGCCGGCGGTTCCTATCAGAGCGGTACTCCCGACGGTTCACGTCCCGGCGTATTCTATTTCAACGCCTATGACCTGCCATCACGCAACACATCCGGCATGACGACCCTGTACCTGCATGAAGGCGCACCCGGTCACCATTTCCAGATTTCACTGGCGCAGGAAAATGAAGACCTGCCCAATTTCATGCGCTTTGGCGGCAACACTGCCTTCGTCGAAGGTTGGGCACTTTATTCCGAAAAACTCGGCTTCCCGATGGGCATGTTCGATGATCCCTATCAGCGTTTCGGTCATCTGGACGACGAGATGCTCCGCGCCATGCGGCTGGTCGTTGATACTGGTCTGCACAGCAAGAAATGGACCCGCGAACAGGCTATCCAATATATGCTAGACAATAGCAGCATGGGTGAAACCGATGCCACCGCCGAAGTGGAACGCTATATCGCAATCCCGTCACAGGCTTTGGCTTACAAGATCGGTGCGCTGACCATCCAGCGGCTGAAGAAAAAGGCCGAGGACAGTCTCGGCGAGAAATTCGACCCGCGCGAATTTCATGATCAGGTGCTGAATACTGGCTCATTGCCGATGACAGTGCTCGAGAAGAAAATCGACGACTGGATTGCGACGCAGAGCTAAGGTCTCGCTCCACTCCGAGGCTCAACCAAATTTGGCCGTTCGGCAGCATCGCAATGGCTGCCGAACGGCTTTTAGTATCTAGCGGTCACTATTGTATCGGAGGAATGCCGGTCAATCCAACCACTTTGGCAACTTCATCGGCATGCTCTGCTGTCGCGAGGAAATTGTTCATAGCGGCATAATATTGCGGCATATGATGGGCGAGCAACGTACCAATATGGGCACCATTGACTTGTGTATTGGCGCATAGTTCAGCCAGTACCGCCACCCAGGTTGTCACTATAGCCCCGGCCGCAGCAAGGCGCTGCGTCGTGATCTCGGTAATCTCTTTGTTGAAATCGGCGCAGGCATCAATGACAACATAAACTTCATAGCCTTCACGGAGCGCCGAGATCGCGGGGAAAGCCGCGCAGACTTCAGTGGCAAGACCGGAAATAACGAGTTTCTTGCGCCCGGTTGCCTCAACCGCTTTCCGAGAGGTTTCGTCGCTCCAGAAATTTACAAAGGGTCGATCAATGATTTCAACATCTGGAAATATTTCGACCAGTTCGGGCATCGTCGGGCCATTGGGTCCAAGCGGCCAGCTTGTCCCCATAATGACCGGGATATCAAATGCCTTTGCCGTCTTCGCATGGCCAAGAATGTTATTCTTCAGACGTAGCGGCTCGATCGAGGTTAAGAACTGGAATAGCCCGACTTGATGGTCAATCATGAGAAAGGCACAATTGTCAGGTGTGAGTTCGGAAGTTGGAAGGGTCATTATGAATATTCTCCATTTCATGATTTCATCGGCATTGGTTATTGGGCGCCAAGGCCCTATATCCACATGAAATATTGACCCTCAGACAGCGGAAAATCCATGAACAGATTTAGATCGCAGCATTGTTGAAACCGGTATGATTATTTCAGAAATCATTGATGCCCAAGTGCTGATCGCGCTTGAGCGGCATCTTAACTTCAGAGCGGCGGCCGCATCATTGCATATGCCGGCTGCGTCCTTCAGTCGGCGCTTGCAGAAGATGGAGGAGCGGGCTGGTGTCAAACTGTTCACGCGAAGCAGCAGGGCCGTGAATACAACCGAGGCTGTTCTTGCGATTCTGGACCATGCCCGGCGGATGGTTGAGGAAGCAGAGAGCGTGGAAACGATATTGGCGCGCAGTTCCCAACGCATAGCCGGAGATCTGAAGGTCACTGCCCCAACAATTCTGGGCCAGGCTTTGCTGGCACCGGCCATCGGATCGTTCCTCAAAGCCTATCCGGAGGTTAATCTCAGCATAGATCTTTCGGACAGAGCGGTCGACTTCATTACCGAAGGTTTTGATGTCGGCCTGCGTGTGGGCCCGTCGCAGGACGAAAGCCTGATTTCAAAGAATATCGGCTTGGTGACGGCGAGCCTCTATGCTTCAGAAAGCACGCTTCGCATTCTCGGACCGATTGAGGACATCGAGACCCTTGCCGACAAACCGCTAGCGCTTCTCCATCACGGCATGCGTAGCGCGCCATCGCTGATCCTTACTGACAAGACCGGCGAAAATCATACGATCGATCTACAACCGAGATTGATCGCCATGAACCCTTGGCTGCTGATGGCACTGGCAAGGTCGGACGAGATGATCGCTGTTCTACCCGATATATTGCTTGACCGATCGACCGAACCGTTATCTCTCAAACGGATCCTGCCGTCCTACTATGCGCGGTCCGTCCCTGTTTCTATTACTTTCCCCTCCCGTAAGCTAATCGCCCCCCATGTTCGCGCGTTTATTGATTTTATGGTGAAAGAGCTTTCCAAACTGAATGTCTAAGAAACTGCTCCAATCATTTTGCATTTGGTTGGGAAGATAAAGATC
This sequence comes from Parasphingorhabdus sp., assembly GCF_059726685.1. NCBI lineage: Bacteria > Pseudomonadati > Pseudomonadota > Alphaproteobacteria > Sphingomonadales > Sphingorhabdaceae > Parasphingorhabdus > Parasphingorhabdus sp. The sequence goes on along the minus strand of NZ_AP041068.1, from coordinate 794,808 downwards.
AATTTCGCAACTGATCCAGAAACACTCTGATACGATGCAGATGCGGCAATAGCGCCTCCCAATCCGTTTCCGGAATATTCGCCCGCAAAATCTCCGCCATGGGTGCGAGAGCCGCAACCGCGTCATTTCTGAGCTGCGCGCCAGTGGCTGTTACAGCCACCCGCCTGATCCGGCGGTCATTGGGTTCATGGATGAGTTCTACCAACCCCTTGTCCTCAAGCTTACGGACAGTTGATGACATGGTTGGCTGGGCTACCTGCATCGCGCTGGCGAGCTCGCTGATGGTTTGCTGCACATCAAGACGAAGCAGGTGATTGAGCACCGAAAATTGCGCCACAGTTATGCCTTTGGGCAAATGCGCCTGAAACAGATTATCGGCGAGCTGATTGATGATGCCGATCTCGGTCATCACCGCAAATTCAATCGGGTCGCCTTTCAATCCCGCTGGCTTGGTTTGTACATCTTCGGTCATAATTCCCTTTAGACGTTCAGGATGAACGATTCCACCGGCCATCTGGGTGACGGTTCAGGCGAAGCGGCATAGCCGAAGCGGAAAAAGCCCTGAACTCTGGCTGGCAGGGTCACCCCAAGATAGTCGTGATATCGACCATACAGATCAGCCATTTCCGGAAATTCCTGTAATATCTGGCTGACCGGATGCATCGCCAGACCCAGAGCAGTCGCGGCCTGATTGATCCGCACCCAGGCTGCACCGGACTGCAATTGTGCCCTCCGGCTGTTGTCCGGCGAGATCAACCAGCCGAAGCTGCTCGTATTGTCCAGTATCTCCTTGTACATGGAAATTCCGGATTCATAAGCGGTCGACCCTTTTGTCGCGAGCTCTTCACGTGAGACAACGCCGCCCAGCCGCAACGCCTCCATCATCGGTCCACTCATATCGATTCCGTCCGGGTTGGCATTTACTTCGGCCGCGCCAATCCGCATCAGATCAACGCTCTCTTTTTGGGTACGTGCCACATCATATTCCACCGACCAGGCCTGCCAGTTAAGCTCCCGCAATCTGGCGACCCGCTCCGCATCGCTGGTCGCTTCGAGGGATATCAGCGGTTCCGATTGCCCCGCAAAGGCCATATCCTGCAACTTGGCGAATGTCGCGTCGTCAACACTGCGCGGCGAAAAGGCTTCCTTGGTACTACGGCGGTTCAGTATTGTGCCGAATAGCGGATCGCGCGGAACCGATGGATCCTTGATCATTTTTACCGATGCTATGGGACGGCCGTCGAGAACCGGCTCAGGTTCGCCTTCAGGGAAAGACATGATTTCTGCTCGATAGCCTTTTTCGGTCGCCGCCTGCCGAAACAATTCCAGAAATGTACCGAAGCCGATGGTGATCTGACGATTGGGTGGGTCGGTATGGGGCAGACGTTTGTCGAGATCGCAGTAGAGCGTGAAACTGTCATCGCCCACCAGCCTTACCTGCCAGGGCTGACGATTGTGGGGATTGGGTGCCAGAATAGCATAAGCCAGTGCATCAAGCCGCGGATCTCCAAAACCCGTTGTTGCCTGTGTCCAGGGCTCCTGCGCCTTGGCAATTGAGCGTGTGCCGACATAAGCACCAAAACCACCACCGAGCAGCACAAGCGATGCACCACCGGTTACCAGAACCTGTCTGCGCGAAACCATATCCGAATCTCCATATTCATCTAATATATAGATATCTATGTTTATACAGTGTAAATGTCAACGCCAACGCAACGGAAAACCATGGTTATATTTCTCTGGGCAAATTACCCATAGGGCAGATCGCGTGATTCAACTCGTCTGGTGTTAAGGGCAGAACAACTGTCTTTGCTATCATCGGGGCACCGGAAATCTTTAAGGCATAAGCACCCCTCAAGGCCAGCTTCAACCTGGCTTTAGGCTATATTCAAATGGCCTGAAAAGGGTCGAAAAGTGGAACGAGTGGTGACCGGCTGTTAACACTTTTTTAACTTTTTAGTTTAATAAAGGTTAACGCAATCAAAGCGAGTGGGGCATACTTAATTTGATCTGGTCTGCGATAGAAAATGACACCTGCTTACTCCCCCGAAGCACATTTGTCCGAGACGGAACGCTATGTTCTTGGATCGCTCAATCAAGCTTGGCCATCGGCTGCTACCATGACTCCGGATGTGATTGAGTCACAGGAAGCTAGCAGCAATCCTGCGATGTTCGTCGATGCGGTTCAAACATTAAGCGACAATGGTATGATTTTATATGAGGCATTTCTGACGGGCCATGCTTCCGGGCCGCGCTTTCTAGATACAATGATCACGGCACGCGGCAAGGCCGCCCTGCAATCCACCGATATCGACGCGTGAGGCCACTGAACCGTTAATTTGGCGGCGTGCAAAATTAAACAAAAAAGTTAACAAATCAGGCGTGGATGACCGCAGAGGCTATGGCTGTAATATTTTTCAGCACGTCCAGTTCCTGGTCGCTTAACTCTCTGGCTTCATCACCGGCGCAGGCGACCATACCAATGGTTGAACCATCACCGTTACGCATCGGCACAGACGCATAAAGTCCAAGATGCTGGGTCATCGCGCTGCGGGGACTGCCCAGTTGCTTTACATCGACGGCAGGATTGCTGGCTGCCCAGCTTTCATCACAGGAAATAGCAGCATGGGCGACGGACTGTACCGCACACCCTCCTTCGTCATGATCAGCTTCGTATAAAGTGATAGAGGCAACGGGTGTACCAAGCAGTCTTGCTGTCAGATTGGCAAGCAGGTCCAGATCCTGTTCAACTGAATTATTCATACTCATATTCGATTTGGAGCCCCCGATCTCAGATCGATTTACGGTAAAAACTTAAAAACTTTATTAACCATAGATGAACACGCCCTAACGGGAATCTCCTCAGCCTCCAAATGTCTATTTGTAACATACCGTAAAGCAATTGAATAATAAAGACTTTTTTAAACTGATTCCTTTTTGTTAATGCTACGTTTATGTTGACTTCATGACAAATCTGTTAATTAAACCGGCATTATCTATCCTCGATTCGCTGATTTCTTTCGATACGACGTCGCGAAATAGCAACCTGCAACTGATCAGCTGGGTTGAGGAATATCTCGCGCAATATGACATCGGCACCACGCGGGTGATTAATGCTGATGGGTCCAAGGCCAATCTCTATGCCACCGTTGGTCCGGATGTCGCAGGCGGGGTCATCCTGTCAGGCCACAGCGATGTCGTACCGGTAGATGGACAAGACTGGTCGAGCGATCCGTTTGTGGTGACAGAGCGTGATGGCCTGCTGCATGGACGCGGAACCTGCGACATGAAAGGCTTCATCGCGTTGGCCTTGGCCGCCGCCCCGATGCTGAAAGACGGCAAGCGTCCGGTCCATCTCGCGATCAGCTATGATGAGGAGGTTGGCTGTCTTGGCGCGCCGGCCATGATTGAGGAGATGGCCGCAACCCTTCCCGCCCCAGCCCTGGCGATCATCGGCGAACCGACAATGATGAAGACGATCACCGGGCATAAAGGCATTTGTGTCCATGAAGTCGAGATACTTGGCCATGAGGCTCATAGCAGCCTCACTCATCTTGGAATCTCCGCCAATATGGTGGCTATCGAGCTAATGCATGACCTGGCCGAACTGGCACGAGGGCTTTGGGAGACGGCCGACCCGAATTCGCCGTTCACGCCGCCGCACGCAACGCTTACCATTGGCAAGATGGATGGAGGCACTGCGGCCAACATATTGGCCCGGCGGGCGCATTTCATATTTGATCTGCGATGCCCGCCTTCCGTCGACCCCGAAGCAGTTCTGGCACCGTTCAAGGAAAAAGCCGCCGCTCTCGACACACAATTGAAAGAAGCCTTCCCTGAAACAGGGGTACGCGTTGAACAGCTGTCCAATGCACCACCGCTTGGGCAATCCGGTTCAGAGAAAGCGGAAGCCTTTGTGCGAAAATTGACCGGGGATAATACACCGGCTGGTGTTGTCTCTTATGCCGCGGAGGCCGGGCAGTTCCAGCAGGCCGGTTTTCCCACCGTGGTTTGCGGGCCGGGGTCGATTGAGCAGGCCCATCAACCCAATGAATATATCAGCCTCGATCAGTTCAGTCGCGGCGCAGATTTTATGCTAAGACTGTCGGAAGAATTGCGGCAGGAGTAAACGCATGACAAAACTCGGCAGCTACGCTGGACGCACCGCCATGGTGACCGGCGCGGGCGATGGCATTGGCAAGATGCTGGCCGTCAAACTCGCAGAAGCCGGGATGACTGTCTGCGTTCAAGATATCCGCGAAGAAGCGGCCGCAACAGTGGCCCTGGAAATCGGCAGTGGTGCGTTTTCTATGGCTTTCGATATTAGCGACCGCAATGCTGTTGCTTTGGCGGCCGAGCGTTTTGCCGCCGATCATGGCGATCTCGCCATGCTATGGATCAACGCTGGCGTGGGCGTCGGCGCGACCTTGCTGGAGGGCAAGCCAGATCAGGTGCGCTGGGCCTATGATGTAAATGTGCTGGGCGCTATCTGGACGGCGCAATGCTTTGCCCCCCTGCTCAAAGGCGACCCCCGTCACGTCGGAATTACCGCCTCGACCGCTGCGCTGCGCGCGCCTGAAGGCGACTTTCCGCTCTATGCCGCAACAAAGCATGGTACGATGGCGGTTGCCGAGGCGCTACGGGGCGAGCTGGCGGTTAAGAATATTGAGACCACCATATTGTGCCCCGGCCTGCTCAATACCGAAATCTGGGATGGCGCCAAAGCCCGCCCCGAACGCTTCGGCGGTGAACGTCATATGGATCCCAAAATTGCCGGCATGTGGCGAGAGGCCAAAACCCCTGACGCGATGTGGCCGGACATAGAACGCGTTATGGCAGCAGGCGGCGGCACATTAGTCTGTGCAACAGATGCTGGCGAAACCCGCGTTGCGATGCGGCAGCGTATAGACGCTATCGAGAACGGACTGATCGAAATTTAGCGGGCGGGCTTATTTTCCGTTACGGAATGCAAGGCTTGTCGCCTCTCCCAGAAAAACTGGATTTTTGGCAGAAATTAGCCTATTATAGCGGTCATGCCAGCTGTTAAAGCCGCCCGACCTACAGATGTTTTTACCCGCGATGATTGGGCACGTTTGACACGCATATCACCGTCCCGGGGCCTTTGGTTGATCCTGCATGGCTGGTTAACAACGGCGGCAGTTTTGGCGGGTACTGCATTGTTGTGGGATTGGCACTGGCTAGCGGGCCTCATCGCCTTTCCCTTTGCTATCGCCATCGTCGGCGGGCGGCAATTGGGCCTTTCCATTTTGATGCACGAAGGCGCGCATGGCCTGCTTCATCCCAATCGCAAGATCAATAATTTCGCCGGTCAATGGCTAACCGGTGCGGCGACAGGAAGCGATCTGCACAGTTACAGAGCCTATCACCTGACCCATCACAAATACACACAGCAGCCGGAAGACCCCGATCTTGCTCTGTCAAAACCGTTTCCGACAACGCCCGCGAGCATGAGGCGTAAAGCCTTCCGCGATTTGACCGGGCAAACTTTCTTGAAACAGCGCAGCGGTCAGATGGTCGCGGCATGGTTGGGCTTGAAGGCAATGCTGCAAGGCTCGCCTTTAACCGACGGTAATGGCAAGCGAGACACATCAGCAGGCACGGCGTTCAATCGCGGTGGTGCCGCCGGTGTCTCGGCCCCGGTAACAAATTTGGACGGAGCAGTGCGTACCACAAAGACGGTCGGGCGCTTTCTGCTGATCCAGCTTATTGTGCTGGCCGCCAGCCTGCTCACATTGGGCATCATTCCATTTCTGATCTGGATCATCGCGCTTGCCACAACCTTCCAGCTAGTCCTGCGCATCCGCAATATTGCCGAACATGCCTGTACCACCACGGGTAGCGGAGATCCTTTCACCCATGCCCGCACGACTTATGCGAACCTGTTGGAACGTACAACGGTTGCGCCTTACTGGGTGAACTATCATAGCGAGCATCACCTTTTCATGGGCGTACCATGCTATAATCTGCCAAAGGCGCACGCATTGCTATTGTCGGAAGGCATGGACAAACGGATGACCATTGCGGACAGTTACCTGGACGTATTGAAGCAGGTCACCCGGCCCGCCGCAGCCTAAGCGGCAAATTTCCCTAGCTTTCCCGGTGTCAGATGGCCGGTCTTTGTCCAGGCTAAGCATCCTTCTTTGCTATAGGGTGTGTGCATCCAGCCCGGCGGCGTGCGGTCCCAAGTGCCGGTGGGATAGTCGCCATGTTCGTCGGACAGACTGCCTTCGAGTATAAAAGTTTCACTCCCGCCTTCATGGACATGCTCTGGATAGCTGCTACCTGGCGCCCATCTTACAATCTTTACATCCTCGCCTTCAAAGTGATGCAGCCATGCGAATTCCACGCCAGGCGCACCACCATCTTCAAATTCCAGAGCGTTGATGTCGAGTGAGAATTGCCTGGTATCGGCCGCATCAAACTGGTGGAGCTTCACCAATATGATACAGCCATCCTGACTATGCGGTTTGTGGCTGGTCCCGATGGGATTACGCACATAGGTGCCAGCCGGAAAATCACCATGCTCGTCAGAGAACACGCCTTCGACAACCAGAAATTCTTCACCTCCGCTATGAACATGCGGATCGAAATAGCTGCCAGGGGCATAGCGCACCAGAGATGTTGCACGCGCAACCTCTCCGCCCACCCGGTCGAGCATCTTGCGCTCGACACCGGGTAGCGGAGAAGGAACCCATTTCATATCCTCCGGGCGAAGAACCACGGGCTTATCAAAATCGGCATTGATCCTCATTTGCGAGTCTCCATTCAACCTGCGATGCTCGGGCGAGCTTCCACCTTTGCGCGCCACTGCGCAAGATTTTTACAATCTGCAGGAGTTTCAACGCCCGCGAAATCAGCAAAGCCAAGTCCGGCAAAGGCTGTAATATCGGCGACAGAGAATCCGTCTCCCGCCAGATAGGGTTGTTGCGCCAAAACAGTATCAAGATAACGCATAGTAGACACGGCCCGTTCCTTTTGATGATTGCCCCATTCTGCACATTGATAGGTTTCTATCGCTTTACCCAATCCCGGCGTGGCATGGTGAAAATAAGTCCCGACCGCATCAAGCAGCCCCGCTTCTGCGCGGCGCTGCATCATCGCGATCACACCGCGCTCCTTCGGCGATTTGCCTGTCAATTCCTGCTCACCCGTCAAATTATCAATATATTCCGTGATCGCGCTACATTCAGAAATGGTGGTTCCGTCATCCAGTTCCAGCACCGGTACGGCCGCTGATGGATTCTTTTCAACAAATTCAGGTTTCCGATGCTCGCCTTCGGGCACGTTGATGGAAATAAACTCGACCTGATCAAACAGACCTTTTTCTTTCAGCGCAATACGAACACGCGCCGGATTGGGAAAACCTTCAAAATCATAAATTTTCATAGTCAGGGTCCTTCTTGTTAATTACCTATCGATAGGTAGGTATCACTGGAATCTCACTTGATCAACCCCTATCTTGTGATAGGTAAGTAAATTCAGTTGGAGCAAACATGATCAGCAAGCGCGATCAGATATTGGATATTGCCGAACGCGGCTATCGACAGGGCGGTTTTGCGGGACTTAGCTTTCGCGACATTGCCGCTGCGCTGGATATGAAAAGCGCATCCGTGCACTATCATTTCCCGCACAAGGAGGACCTCGGCAAGGCGGTGGTCGAGCGATATACGGACAATCTGCTGGATAGTCTGGGCGCGCCAGATGCGGCAGATGATTCGGCAAAGATTCGTCTCGCCCGGCTGGTGGAGGCTTATCGTGCGGCCTATGCTGAAGGAGAAAGCAGCTGCCTGTGCGCAGTCCTGGGGTCGGTTAGTCCGCAACTACCTCCCGCTGTGCAAGAGGCGGTGAACAGCTATTTCACGCGGCTGATGACATGGACAGAAACAGCTTTGGCGGAAGCCGGACCGTCCGCCAATCTCAACGCCTCTCACATCATTTCCGCGTTGCAAGGCGCGATGATCCTTTCTGTCGCCATGGGAGATGCGCGCTATCTCGATCAGGTTGCAGAGGATCTCGCCGAAAAGAGTGGCATTTAAATGACGTCCTTCCTGATCATTCCGCTTGCCTTCATTCTGGGCTTTGCTCTCGTTCGCGTCGCTACATGTACAGTTGCCGCCACGATGCGCTGGGTGAATCAGGGTAAAATGGACTGGTTATTCGGCTTGCTTATAGTTGCTTCTTGGGCCGGACTGGTGCTGTTCTTGCTGCTGCAATATTCCGGACGGGCCCATATTCCGGTCGATATCGAAATCGGTTGGCAGCTGTTTTTCGGGGCGGCGATCATGGGGGTTGGCGCGCTCATCAATCGCGGCTGTTTTGTTGGCACAGTTGGTTATATTGGGGCAGGAAAGTTCAGCTATCTGCTGACCTTTGTCGGCTTGGCCCTCGCGATGCTGCTGCTGCGCGTCGACGCGCTCAACCCCTTTGGTCCAGTGGTGGTGACCGGGCGAACCGCGATCGAAGATGATATCATTAAACAGGGCGTGCTACTCGGCTTTGCGGGCCTGTCTCTGCTCAGTCTCTGGCTGATCATCGTTAAGCGTAACATGGCGATGCTGGCCTTGCTCACCATCGGGATCACCGCGGCTCTGATCTATGGCACACGTCCGGAATGGTCCTATGCTGCAGTACTCAACAGTTTGCTGGCTGGACAAGGCCTTTCCGTTGGGATGACCGTGGAGATAGCCGTCATCGCTTTATTCGCCGGTGCGGTTTTCAGCAGCTGGCTCAAAAACAAATTTCATCCTCAATTCGGTACGTGGAAGCTGGCCGTCGCCAATCTGTCCGGGGGGTTCCTAATGGGTATTGGCGCTGCGACCGTGCCGGGCGGCAATGATGTCTTGCTGATGTGGACCGCACCGGGATTAACGCTTTATGGCGCCGTGGCTTATCTGGTGATGATCGCAACCATTGCGGTCATGCTGGTAGCTATGCCCTATGCCACAAAAGCTGTTACTCAGAGTCAGTGGTTCAAAAAACCTACGCACGAATGAAGCGGTGCGCATCGCGATCCTTCCTGGCAGTCGCCGGATCGAACACTTCACCGTTCATCGCGATATACACCCCGTGCGGCAATGTCTGAGTCGCGGCTAGAGCAAAGCCGACATTAAATTCGGCATCGCTATTGCGCAAAGTTGCCGGCTGCATTGCACCGGTTAGTACAATGGTTTTGTCCGTTATGTCCGCCAGAACCTTGCCGGTTTGCACCATCGTATCGGTGCCATGGGTCACGAGTATCTTGTCGGCATCGCTAACCGCGACAGCATCATGGATCGCCTGCCGATCATCGTCAGTCAGTTCGAGGCTGTCCTTGCGCATCAACTGTGTCACGCGGTGCGGAACATAGACATTATTTTCCGCCAATATATCGGGCAAAGGGGTCGGGCCGATATGATATTCCGACAGGGCATCAAAATAGATCTTGTCGATCGTCCCGCCGGTCGTGAAAATATCGATCATCAGGCGCATTCATCCAGTACGGGTATGGCAGGCGTCCCATCAGGCGCATCAAATGGCTGACGGAAAGTGAAGACGTCAGCCGAAACACCTTGTTGTTCAAGCATGTCAATTTTCCCCAAACCTTCTTCCACCGAAGGAATATGGCCAATCGGAATCCACCATAATGCTTGATAGACTTCCATGTGCTCTGCCCATTCCTTGCGGCGGCGCATGATCGCCAGATGCTCGGGGTTTTTGTAAACAAAGTCTCCCAGTGATTGGACATCTTCCCAAACCGACATGTTCACGGCCAGCCGCGGGTCATCCGGAACCGGGTCAATATCGACAGCGTCGTTGCCCTCGCCTACTAACCGCCAGACAAATCCCGGCGCCTTGTCGGCCAGTGCATTTACCGGGTCGAGAGCATCCATAAAGTCACCATTGGCGGGATCATCTTTCGGCCTGTTAAAGCGCAGTATATTAATCTGCGCGAGATGGTAACCACTCACACCGCTATTCATGACACCGCTATTCATGACAGGGCCTCCACGATCAGTTTGCGCGTGTTGTCGATACCATAGAGCGCGATGAAGCTACCCATGCGCGGTCCTTGCGAGCTGCCCAGCAAGGTCTCGTAAAGAGCCTTGAACCAGTCGCGCAGATTATCGAAACCGCCTTCTTTACCGATGGTATAAACAATCGTCTGGATATCTTCGGCGGCCGCATCATTGGGTAAAGCACTCAGCTCGCTGTCCAGTCGTTCCAGCGCGGCCACTTCCACGCCTTCCGGTTTACGACGGTATAATGTCGGTGCGATAAAATCCTTGTGATAAGCCATCGCATTGCCGATCAGCTCATCCAGATCAGGATATTTCTCCGGCGTTGCATCCGGTGCATATTGGCGCAAATAGCCCCAGATTTGTTCGCGGTCCGCATCGCCCATCACGCCAACCAGATTAAGCAGCAATCCAAAGGTCACCGGAATCGTATCGGATGGGACGTCACCGCCATGAACATGATGCACAGCGTTGCCCAGCTGCTTGTCAGGAGTCTGCTCATGCCAATTGGCGCGGAACTGAAAATATTCGTCCACGGCTTTGGGGATCACGCCCATGTGCAGCTGCTTGGCTGATTTGGGTTCGCGGTAGATGTAGAAAGCGAGACTGTTTTCCGAGCCATAGCGTAACCACTCGTCGAGGCTCAGACCATTGCCTTTGGACTTTGAAATCTTCTCGCCTTTTTCATCGAGGAACATTTCATAGATCAGGCCATCCGGCTTGCGTGCACCCAGCACCTTGGCAATCTTGCCGGACTGCACACCGCTGTCCGTCAGATCCTTACCATACATTTCATAGTCAACGCCCAGAGCGACCCAGCGCATCGCCCAATCGACTTTCCACTGCAGCTTGGCACCGCCGGTGAGCGCATTATGTTCAATCAATTCCCCATCATCTTCAAAGCGAACAATACCGGCTTCCGCGTCAACAATCTCGACCGGGACCTGCAGGACATGACCTGTTTTCGGGCTGATCGGCAATATCGGCGAATAAGTCGCCTGACGCTCCTTGCCAAGCGTGGGCAGCATGATATCCAATATCTGCTGATTACGTGCCAACACCAGTTTCAGCGTTTCGTCAAAAGCACCGGACGTATATTGCTCGGTGGACGACATGAACTCGTAATCAAAGCCAAAACGGTCGAGAAACTCGCGCAACATCGCGTTATTGTGGGCGGCGAAGCTGTCATAGTCTGTGTCGAACGGATTGGGCACCTGCGTCAATGGCTTGTGCAGATGCTCGGCCAGCATATCCTGATTAGGCACATTGGTTGGCACTTTGCGAAAGCCGTCCATATCGTCGGAAAAAGCAATCAGCCGCGTCGGGTTGCCGGTCAGCGTCTCATAAGCGCGCCGTACCATGGTCGTGCGCAGCACTTCGTTAAACGTGCCAATATGCGGCAGGCCGGATGGACCATAGCCGGTTTCGAACAACATCGGCTCTATCTCACCATCTGGGCCGGTTTTCGGCGCAGGCGCGCCGCGCTCGCCGCGATAGCGTTTGAGCAATTTGCGGGCCTCTTCAAAAGGCCATGCTTTGGATTGCTGTGCGGCTTCACGATTATCGGTCACGATGAGATAGTCCTGTTCAATCAATTAGGTCGTTTATTTTTCTTGGTTCTGCGCCAATAGTGGCATTACCGTCTATAGCAAGTTAGAACAGCACAAAAGCAGGAGATTTCAAATGGGTGCATTGATCGCGGGCGTGTTGCTCTGGAGCATCGTTCATCTCGTCAAATCGGTGGCTCCGGGTCTTAGAACCAACATAAGAGCGAAGATCGGCGAAGGGCCGCATCAGGGGTTAGTGGCCTTGCTAATCATCGCGGCCATAGCGTTGATGGTTTATGGCTGGCGAACCGCCCAATATGAATTCGTCTATGATCCCCCGACATGGGGCCGGCATCTGAACATGTTACTGATGGTCTTTGCAATTTTCCTGTTCGGGGCCGCGCAAGGCAAGTCGCAGATCAAACAGTTTATCCGCCATCCGATGCTGACCGGCATGCTCCTCTGGGCCGCCGGGCATTTGCTCGCCAATGGTGACAGTCGGTCCGTCGTATTGTTCGGCGGGCTGGGGCTATGGGCCTTGATTTCAATCTTTACTGTTTCCCGCAATGAAGGTGCCTGGGAGAAGCCGACCGAAACAGCCACGGTCCGCCGTGAGATGTTGGGCTTTGTCATCGCGCTGGTGCTTTATGCGATCCTGTTCGGAATGCATCGCTTCTATGCAGGTGTCGCCCTGGCCGGTCCAAACGCGCCCGGATTTTCTTAAATTTGACTGACGGCACATCCCCCTATCCTCCGCTGGCCTATCCCGCGCTCCATGCCAGTCATAGCGGCATCTGGATTTGCGGCAGCGATGGTGTCTCCCGCGCAATTGGCAAGGGTGAGGCGATTGGCTGTGTTGCGGAAACCCCGCATATCCTGCTCAACGCGCCGCTTATGGGTCAGCGATTGGGCTATCCCGATCTGTCGGGTCTCGATTTGCTGGAACTGTTCGCCTTCATCCACCCGGCGCAATTTGTCGTTCCCACGCCAGCCGGTTTGGCCAAGACCCTTGGTCTGGAACCGCCCGCTCAGGAAGCCGATATCGCGTCCCTATACCGGGAGGCCGCCAGCCACTTATTGGCGGGACTGGAAGCGCCCCATTGGGGGGAACGCGAAGGCGCATGGAGCAGCGCGCAGGCTCTCTATCGACTGCGCTGGCCTTGGGCAGGAGAAGTGTCCAAACGTCTGACCAAGCCCGCCGACGGAGAGCGCTGGCTTTTTTCGAAACTCGAAGAATGGGAAGAAGAGACACCGCGCCCGGCCCCACGTGCAGTAACGATGGACGAAGATGCTACGTTGACTCAACTCGGCACCTTGACCGGCAAGGGATCAGAGGAACGCGAAGGTCAGAAAAGCTATGCTGCCGCTGTTGCAAAAATTTTCAATCCCCGCCGCGTCAAAGGAGCGCCCAACATGCTGCTCGCCGAGGCAGGCACCGGCATCGGCAAAACCCTCGGCTATCTGGCACCGGCATCTTTGTGGTCAGCAGAGGCGGGCGGCGCGGTCTGGATTTCGACCTTTACCAAGGCTCTGCAACGCCAACTCGACCGTGAAACCCGGCGCATCTATCCGGATGAAGAGGTTTTTCGCAAAAAAGTCGTCGTCCGCAAAGGCCGCGAAAATTATCTCTGCCTGCTCAATCTGGAAGATGCTCTGCAAGGCGGTTTTGCTGGTCGGGCCGCCATCCTCGCCCATCTCGTCGCGCGCTGGGCCGCCTATAGCAAGGACGGCGATATGGTCGGCGGTGACTTGCCGGGCTGGCTGACAACATTGTTCCGGCGCAACGGTTCCACGGCATTGACCGACCGGCGCGGAGAATGCGTTTATGCCGGTTGCCCCCACTACCGCAAATGCTTCATCGAGAAAGCCGCGCGCGCCAGCCAGCAGGCCGATATCGTTATCGCCAATCACGCGCTGGTCATGGTCAACGCGGCGCGTGGGCGGGAACAGCAAAATGCGCCGACGCGGCTGATTTTCGACGAGGGCCATCATCTGTTTGACGCGGCTGATTCGATGTTTGCGGCACGTCTCTCGGGGCAGGAAGCGATCGAGATACGCCGCTGGGTCATCGGTCCGGAAAGCAAGAACCGCGGACGCCGCCGGGGCCTTGCAGCGCGGCTTGCTGACCTTGCTTCCTATGACGACGAGGGCGGACGCGCGATTGAAAGCGCCCGCCATGCCGGCGAAGCCTTGCCAAGCGACGGCTGGCTGCAACGCTTGTCGGAAAGCGAACCGTTCGGGCCGGTCGAAGCGCTGCTCGGCGAAGTCCGTCACATGGTCTTTGCCCGCGATGAAAGCCAGAGTGCGGATGCCGGCTACGGTCTGGAAACCGAGCTTACCGATGTCGAAGGCCCAATGATCGATGCGGTCGCCAATGCTGCCGAAGCGATTGATGCTTTGCTCAAACCTCTGGTCCGGCTTGGTCAGAGGATCGAACATCTGATCGAGGAAGGCCCGGACTGGATGGATGCCCCGGCAAGGGCCCGGATGGAAGGGGCGCTATCAAGCCTTGGCTGGCGCTGTGACACCCTGTCTGGATGGCTCGCCTTATTGTCGCGCATTGGCGGTCCGGCCGATCCCGAATTTGTCGACTGGTTAATGATCGACCGGTTTGAAGGCCGCGAATATGATATTGGCATCTGTCGCCACTGGCTGGATCCGACCATCCCGGTGACTGAGGTGGTTACAAAGCCCGCTCATGGCCTGATGATCACATCGGCAACGCTGAAAGGCGGCGGCGACTGGGAGACCGCACGGGCACGCAGCGGCGCGATACATCTGGATCAGGCCGTCCAGGAATTTGAGGTGCCGAGCCCGTTCAACTACGCCGAACAGGCCAAGGTCATCATCGTTACCGATGTGAAGCGCGGTGACATGGCAGGACTAGCCGGTGCTTACGCGCAGCTGATCGAGGCGTCCGGGGGCGGCACATTGGGCCTGTTCACGGCCATCCGGCGGCTGCGCACCGTTTACGCACGCATTGCCGACCGCATGGCGCAAAGCGGATTGCCGATCTACGCGCAACATGTTGATCCCATCGATACCGGTACGTTGGTGGACATTTTCCGCGACGATCCCAAAGCCAGCCTGCTTGGTACCGATGCCTTGCGTGACGGCGTGGACGTACCCGGTCGCAGCCTGCGCCTTGTCGTCATGGAATCCGTGCCATGGCCGCGCCCGGACATATTACACAAAGCCCGGCGTCTGGCGGGCGGCGGCAGCGCCTATGATGACCGGATCATCCGCGCGCGTTTGGCACAAGCATTTGGCCGGATCATCCGCCGCGCCGATGATCATGGACATTTTGTAATCCTGTCATCCGCTTTCCCGTCCCGTCTGCTGACCACTTTTCCAGAAGGAACACCCATTGAACGCATGCCGCTCACACAGGCATTGACGGAAATAAAAGCGGCTAAATCCAAAACTGTGCAATCCAGTCTTTCCCCTGACATATCTTTCGGGCATGACGCTGGGCAAACGGATATTCCGGGGAATAAATCGGGCGGTATATGAAAAGACTGACACTTTTGCGGCACGCCAAATCCAGCTGGGATGACCCCGTAGCCAGAGATTTCGACCGACCGCTAAATGACAAGGGCAAACGCGCCGCTGCGATCATGGGCAAGTTTATCAAGCGGAATAATCTCGTCTTCGATCAAATCCTCGCCTCTCCTGCAGTGCGGGTCATCGAAACACTTGAACATGTCGAACCCGCCAGCGGCTTGTCTTTTGAGCCGAAATGGGACCGCAAAATCTATCTGGCATCCTCGGTCACATTGATGGACGTTTTGCGCGGTGCCAATGCGGATGCCGATCATGTGCTGATGGTCGGGCATAATCCTGGCCTGGAAGACCTGATTTTTGATCTGGTTCCTGACGATGGTTCATCCGAAGCTCGCGGCGCAGTGGAAATAAAATATCCAACAGCAGCATTGGCCGAGCTCAGCCTGAACATAAAAAGCTGGGCCGATATCGAAGATAATTGCGCAACTCTGGATCGCTTCACGCGTCCACGCGATCTCGATCCGGAACTGGGTCCTGACTATAACTAACTGCTTTATAAAGAAACTGGTGCGGTCGAGAAGACTCGAACTTCCACGGGAGATTAATCCCACAGCGACCTCAACGCTGCGCGTCTACCAATTCCGCCACGACCGCACTGTCATCCGAACCAGGCCATAAGCCCTTGGTAGGCGCGTGCCCTTAGCAAAGGGTGGATAGGCTCGCAACAGATATTGTGATTTGCCTGGACCTTACCCAGCCCGCTGTTAACGCGACCGCGAAACATGTCCCCATCTCACACAGTTTGGCTCGCTTCGTCCGTTTTATAGGTGAAGAGACCGGATAATCTGTCCGTTAACCTTTTATTTACCTTGTCAGCTACCGGTTTAGTGGGCTTTTCTGTATTTATGCGCATTATTCGGTGCCTCTTAATGATGATCCTGACCGGGACGGCAAGCACGCCCGTCATGGCTGAGCAGGCCGCACAATCAGGTGCGCGGGTACAGGTTCGTGTTTCTGCGCATATTGTTAGCGGGGAAACCGTCCGTCTTGATTCGGGAATCACATCATACGGCTCGTCACCGCGCTTCAATAAGACACAAGCACCTCTGGTTCGAACACGCGGAATGATCATGCGGGATGGTCGCCAAAATGTGCGGCTCACCGAATTCCACTAATGGCAGGATAGAAATAGCAGCTATTGGCGTGTTATATCAGCCCAACCGACCTCTAACTGACTTGCAGCACGGGGTACGTCGAGCTTGGCTTCATTGAAGTTGACTCGCGCGCCGGGGGCCAGCTCTTTTGTGGGTGCCTTCATCTTCCAGCTATAGACAATCCTGCCGCTGGCATCCCTCAGGATCACCAGCATTGGCGGCACGGATTGCTCGCTATCGGTCGGGTTGATTATGGTCCCGCTCGCCGCAAAATATTCAGTGCCATCCGGCAAGGTCCGGCGATCCTGTTTCTGGCTGAGTTCAATCAGCAACGGCGTGTCATCAACCGATGCCATCTGATAGCTCTGTAACCAGTTTGGCGTACCGAACGCATAGAGCGCACCGCCAATCAAGATGATCAGGCTGGCAAAAGCAATCGCGGCAATGGTCCATAGCTTCGCAGGATTCCGGCGCGGCTTAAATGGCGGCTCGTGGGCAAAGCTGCTGGTTTCGGATACAAAAGGCGGCGTAACCGCTGATGCGGATGCTGCTGGTGGCGCTGCCGCCATTGCCGCACCATCCGGTTCCGGATCCGGCCGATTTGTTGGCGGCGGGGACGGTGTGCCCGAGGTCGGTTGCCCTGCTTGTTCCACCGTTTTGGCAGGTTCTGGCGGAGCTGGCTCCTGAAACCAGTTATGGCGGCATGATGCACAGCGCACGGACCGGCCGGTAGGGCCGATTGCACTGTCGGGGACGAGATAACGTGTCTTGCAGGCCGGGCAATTCAATATCATGACATTCTTCTAAACACGCCATTCCATGAAACTGCAAGTCTGCGGTTCATGCTTTTGAGACAAGTGCCTTTTTTTCAACGTTTTCACGTCCATCCCGCGAGCGGACGGGCACGCAGCAGTTGATTTCAGAGGACGTAACGTCCTATTGATGCGGTCAGTTGTATAGCGTCCCAACCTGATCAAGCGATTTGAAAATCCAGATGAATGAAATTGTTCAATTTGAAAATGTTGGCCTGCGCTATGGTGCTGGCATTGAAACGCTATCTGACCTTACATTTACGCTGTATCCCGGCAGTTTTTATTTCCTGACGGGCGCATCAGGCGCGGGCAAGACCTCGCTTCTGAAACTACTCTATCTGGCTCAGCGGCCCAGTCGCGGTCTGATCCGGCTGTTCGGCGAAGATGCCGTTACCATGCCGAGAGAACGCTTGCCTGGTTTCAGAAGGCGCATTGGCGTGGTGTTTCAGGATTTCAGGTTGGTGCCGCATCTCTCGGCTTTTGACAATATCGCGCTGCCGCTGCGCGTCGCGGGCGTGAAAGAAAAAGATTTGACAACACCGGTGGCCGAGATGCTCGACTGGGTTGGTCTTGGCGACCGCGCCGAGGCCAGACCGGCGACCTTATCGGGCGGAGAGCAACAACGCGTTGCCATTGCCCGTGCTGTGATTGGTCGTCCGGAAATATTGGTGGCGGATGAACCGACCGGAAATGTCGACCCGGAAATGGCGATACGTTTGCTGCAGCTGTTCGAGGCGCTTAATACCCTGGGCACTACAATCGTCGTCGCCACCCATGACATTCATTTGCTCAGCAAAGTGCCCGGTGCGCAAATGATGAAGCTCGAAAAGGGTGGACTATCTGATCCAACCGGTTCTTTGCGCAATCCCCCCTTGCCGCGTGACAGAGCATAGGTAGCGGTCTGATGCTCAGTCTGTTTGTCATTCCCGGCCATGACCGCCGACTGATACCCGAAGGGCGCCTGTCAGGGCCGATGCCCTGGGTCATTGCTATCATGATTTTTTTAATGGTGCTGGCGACCGCCATAGGTCTTGCCTTTACCGAAGCCGGACAAAATGTGTCGGATCAACTCTCCAGTCGCGCCACGGTTCAAATTATCGAAGCCAATCCCGATCTAAAAGCCCAACAGACCAGTGACGCGGCGGCCCGCTTGCGCGGCATGGAACTGGTAGAAGAGGTACGAGTCCTGCCCGCCCAGGAAATTGAAGACCTGATCGCGCCATGGCTGGGTCAGTCCGCAGACGGAGGACAGGACACCGGTGGCCTGCTGGAAGATATTCCTCTGCCGGCTCTTATCGACTTGAAATTGGCGCAGCCCATTGGTGAGAAAGAGCTTGAAGCTCTGCGCACCGGTATCAGACCATTAGCCGCCAGTGCCCGCATTGAACCCAGCAGCGCCCTGATAGCGCCAGTGATCGCCTTGGTCCGGTCGCTGCAATGGATTGCTTTTGGTCTGGTGATATTGCTTGCAATCGCGACTGCTGCAGCAGTGATCATCTCCGCCCGGGCCGCGCTCAATACACATAAGGAAACGATCGGCGTCATTCATCTGCTCGGCGGGACCGATCGGCAGATCAGCCGCCTGTTTCAAAGGCGGATCGCGCTCGATGCGTTGTTGGGAGGGGTACTGGGCTTGATCTGCGGCGCCGCAATCATCCTCCTGCTGGGCATGCAGCTTTCCGCTCTTGGTTCGGGATTGGTGCAATCGCTAGACCTCTCCTGGTATAGCTGGTTGATTATCGGGGCCATTCCGATATTGGGAATGATCCTTGCGATGGTGACTGCGCGAATGACGGTCATGGGCGCGCTCAAGAAAATATTGTAGTCACCTTTCATGATCTTACGTTTCTTCTGTTTTCTGCTGCTTTTCTGGATGATCGGGTTCGCCTGGTTTGCAATAGATTTGCCACGTACTGCGGCGGATGATGTGCAGACGGATTCCATTGTGGTCCTGACAGGCGGCCCGCAGCGTATTGAGCATGCTTTGCAACTGCTAGAGGCAAATAAAGCGAAAAATCTGTTGATATCCGGTGTGGACCGGGATGTGAAACCGGGGGAACTGGCGGCGGCTTATAATCGTGACGAGACACTGTTTAACTGTTGTATTGATTTGGGTTTTCAAGCGGTGGACACGCGTTCAAATGCTTTGGAAACTGCACGCTGGGCCGCAGGACGGAAAGACACATCGATCCGGCTGGTGACGTCTGACTGGCATATGCGGCGGGCACGGCTGGAACTGGAACGCGCCGTACCATCGGATATTGCAATCATATCCGATGCAGTTGCGACCGCACCGTCCCTGGGCACTTTATTCAAAGAGTATAATAAATTCCTGATGCGCCGCACGGCGGCCTTGGCAGGTATCTAGATATGTTGGCAAAAGTCCGATCACTCCTGTTCATCCCGTTATTCTATGGCGGATCAACACCGATCATCATTTTATCGTTTATCGTTGCGCTGTTCTCGGTGCCCGGCACACATTATATGGCTCAGCTATGGAGCCGTTATCATTATCTATGCGCCCGGATCATTCTCGGTATCCGGGTCGAGATAAAGGGCGAAATTCGCAACGAACCCCTGCTTTACGTTTTTAAACATGAAAGCATGTTTGAAACGATTGATCTGCTACGTATTTTTGACAAGCCGGTGGTGATCGCCAAAAAGGAACTGCTCGTCATCCCGCTCTGGGGCTGGATCGCCAAAAAACACGGACTGTTGGGCATAGATCGGAACGGCGGAGGCGCGGCGATGCGCCAGATTATCAAGCAAGCCAAAAAAGCGGTTGCCGAAGGTCGCCCGATTGTCATTTTTGCAGAAGGAAGCCGTGCTCACCACGGTGAGCGACCGGAATTGCAAACGGGCTTTGCCGGTATCTACAAACTGATGGGACTGCCTTTGGTACCGGTAGCGCTCGACAGCGGCATCATTTCACCGCGCGATACATTCGTGCAAAAAAGCGGCGTGATAACTTATGCTGTGCAGGACGAGATTGAGCCAGGGCTCGATCGCGATGATATTCGTGACCGGGTCCATGCCGCAATTAACGTGCTGAACGATTGACTGTCATATCGTGAGCGCGCCCGCTTCTAACCTGAAGCAAATCACCCCTGGCTGAGAAACTTCTTCATATTCCGCGCCGCTTGCCGGATGCGCTGTTCGTTTTCGACTAGCGCCAGACGAACATAGCCCTCACCTTCGTCGCCAAAGCCGGTACCAGGTGCCACGGCAACACCCGCTTCGGCGAGCAGCCGTTTGGCAAATTCCATCGAGCCGAGTTCGCGAAACTGCTCCGGGACCGGCGCCCAGGCGAACATGCTGGCTTCTGGTGGCGGAATGTCCCAGCCGGCGCGGCCAAAGCTTTCGACCATCACGTCGCGGCGCTTTTTATATAACGCACGGTTTTCATCAATAATGTCTTGCGGGCCGTTGAGCGCTGCGGTGGCCGCAACCTGTATCGGTGTAAAGGCACCATAGTCGAGATAGGATTTGACCCTTGTCAGCGCACCGATCAGCTTTTGATTGCCAACCGCAAAACCCATGCGCCAACCAGGCATCGAATAGGTTTTGGACATGCTGGTAAATTCAACCACACAATCCTTCGCGCCATCAATCTGCAACATGGATGGTGTTGGCACATCGCCATAGTAGATTTCAGCATAGGCAAGATCACTGATCACCCACAGCTTATGCTCACGCGCAAAATCGACAACCTTCTGATAGAAGTCGAGATCGGCGACATAGGCGGTCGGGTTGGACGGATAGCCCATCACCAGCACTGATGGTTTCGGCACGCTGTAGCTCATCGCATATTCGAGCCGGGTGAAGAAATCCGGACCGGGTGCTGCCGGAATAGAACGAATCGCTGCCCCAGCAATGATGAAACCGAAAGTGTGAATCGGATAAGAGGGGTTGGGCGCGAGCACCACATCACCAGGAGCCGTGATCGCCTGCGCCAGATTGGCAAGGCCCTCCTTGGAACCCAGAGTCACGATCACTTCGCTCTCCGGATCCAGGTCCACATCAAAGCGGCGCTTGTAATAGTTGGACTGCGCCAGGCGCAGACCCTTGATGCCTTTCGATGCGCTATAGCGGTGCGCGGTCGGATCGTTGGCCGTATCGCACAGCTTGTCGATTACATGTTGCGCTGGCGCACCATCAGGATTGCCCATGCCGAGGTCGATAATATCCTCACCGCGGGCGCGCGCTTCCGCCTTCATCGCGTTCACTTCAGCGAACACATAAGGCGGCAGACGTTTGATGCGGTAGAATTCTTCAGACATGGTTTCTCTAATTCCGGTGTTTCATTTTACGCAGCCGCTGCTTTGCGCAACTTTGATAGGAATGTCGAGGGGGTCAGGACAAATTGTTGTTCAGCCGCACCTAGACCGCCAAACTCCGCTGCCCCCGCATAACGGAGCGGCTTTCGCTGCCCTTCATCGTGGTAGATTTGGCCCGGATGGTATCAAGGAAATGCCAGGTAGAAGTCGCTTTTTCCGACGTCAGCGAAACGGTCATATATCCGCGATTGGATGTGTCACACCATTGCAGTTGATCATTAGTTTCGCGAACCGCACGTGCTGCTGTCACCGGGTCAGCCCCGGAAAGATAGGATTCAAGTCCGGGTGAGGTCACGCTATGGCCGCCAAATTCAACACCGGCAGCACCGCCGCTGGTTTCCAGATTAAACGCCCAGCCATTGTGACTGTCACCCGACAATACGATCAGATCAGCATCAGCCTCCTGCGCACCCATCAACGCGCGTTCCCGCGCTTTGGGATAACCATCCCAACTGTCGAGATTAATCGGCAGGCCAACTTTGGATGCAAGTGCGCCAACCGCCACCCGTGCTTTCGCGAAAGCCGGCGCATCATCAGCAAGCCAGTTCACCGCCTCCTGCGGCAGGCGCAATTCGCCCATCACGCATTGTTGACCCCAAACCTGCCACTTGGTGCCGGATGCCCGCGATTTGCGCATTGCTTCGGCGAGCCACGCCTCTTGCACGGCGCCCAGCATCTGCCGTTCGGAATCTTGCCAGGTGGTGTCGCGAAATGTCTCGAGAGCCGTCTGGATATTCTCCTGCCCCTGCAAAGCAGCTGCCAAATCTGCCGGTTCACTACGCCCGCCAATCCGGCTTTCTGTCATGAACAAGGTCGCAAGATCGCCAATCTGGTACTCGCTCCAGAGAGGTCCGCCCTCATCACGGTCACGCACCGGCATCCATTCTCGATAAACCTGTTCAGCGATACGCTTGCGCACTTCCCAGTCGCCTTCCGTCTTGGGCTGGTGGTTTTGCGCGCCGCTCATATGGGCATCATTGGTGAATTCATGATCGTCCCACATGGCGACCATCGGATAAAGCTGATGGATACGCTGCAAATCGGGGTCGCTGCGATAGGCGGCGTAGCGCAGGCGGTAATCCGCCAACTGAACAATCTCATGCCCCGGATCAATCACTCGACCTTCGAGCATTTGCTTTTCGGAGGGATAAGTGCCGACCGGATACTCATAAAGATAATCACCGCTATGCATCACCATATCGAGATCGCTGCGCTGAGCGGCATGGGCATAAGCGTTGAAATAGCCGAATGGCAGATTGGAGCAGCCAAATACGCCTAGGTTGAATTTCTGGGTCGGTCCCTGTGGCAACGTCCGGGTGCGACCGGCCATCGATTTAGACCCATCAGGCGCAACAAAGCGATAGAAATACCATTGACCCGGCACCAGATCCGAAACGACATATTTTGCAATATGATCCCGGCTCGCAGACGCCGTCACTTCGCCAACCATTTTCGCACCAGAGAAATCAACGTTTTGCGCCATTTCAACGGTCAGCTTGCTGTCGCCTCCGCCAACAAAACGGGTCCACAGCAATACCGAGTTTTGCGACGGCTCGCCACTTGCCACACCATGAGTAAATCCACGCGCCTTGGCCATAGCAGCATATGCAGGTGCAGACATTGCACCGAGGCCAAATGTGCCCAGAGCCATTAACTGGCGACGATCAATTTTTATTGTCATAATTTATCCCAGAATCCCAACTGCAAACAGAATGGCGAAAAACAATGTCATGCTGATGACAGTGAAGACAAGCAAGGCAGAAAGTCTAAGCAGCGCTTCGATCCTGGAGAGCTTATAGGCATGCCGCAACTGTCGGTACATGTGAAATGGCGGATAGAACATAAGCAAAATAACCCATATTTCTTGCGACACACCGAGTGCCGCCAGCGCTGCACAAGTTATAAACAGCAACGACATGAAGCTGATCGAATAGGTCGTAAAAACGGCGTGATCATAAAAATGATAACCACGACGACCGATGAGAGTCAGCCAAACGAATGGCAGCGAGATCGGGATCAACAACCATGCAAATTTATAGCCATTGGCCTTAAGTTTGTAGAGTAACAGGTCCGGATTTTC
Organism: Parasphingorhabdus sp.; assembly: GCF_059726685.1. Lineage (NCBI taxonomy): Bacteria > Pseudomonadati > Pseudomonadota > Alphaproteobacteria > Sphingomonadales > Sphingorhabdaceae > Parasphingorhabdus > Parasphingorhabdus sp. Next base: position 771,358 of record NZ_AP041068.1, on the reverse strand, counting down.
GTTCACTTTCCTGAACCCGTCCATGATCGTCTTGTCGAGTTCCTTTGATCCCGTGGTCACGCTGCTATCGTCGTTCAGCACGTTACCCTCTTGAATATCTTCCAGCCCGGTTTGCAATTGGTCGAGATCTTCCTCAGTGAAATTGCCCAGCTTAACATCACCGTCGCCCAACTTGACCTCAGGATAGGGCGTTTTTTTCGCCGGTCATCGTCGCCAAGAGATTTCGGCCTTTCTTCAGATCTAGGATTTCCTGACGCAATTTCGTCTGATCTACGGTGTCGCCCGCCTCCAGCTGGGTCTCCTTCTCTGCAATCTGTCTTTCGATATCGGCAGTTTGCATCACAACGCCCATGTTGACGTCTTCGTCGGTCTCGACCGCACTACCTCCCGAAAAAGGACCGCCAAGGAAGGAAAAGACCGCGAACATCATGAACACGGAAAACAAAAACAACGCCATGGGAGAGATAAACCGAGCACGCTGACCGTGAATATAACGCCGAGTCAAGTCTCCCGGTTTCCAGACCAAGAGCGGCAGGGTTCGCCAGAATTTCCCTTCGAAATGTAGGACCCCATGCAAGATATCATGCCAAAACGCACCGATCGAACGGTGAATATGCAGCGGCTGTCCGCAATTGTTGCAATAATTGCCAGTAACCGGCGCTTCGCAATTCAGGCACTTGCCGGAATTACCTCCAGTCGCATCGCCACTCTCGCTCTCAACCGCTTTCGCAATCAAGGCACCTTCAATAGCTGTTCCTGCTGCTTCAAATTCCCCTGACATCCACTGAGTTTTCGCCAATTTGATCAATAAGGCAAGCAGCTTTTCAGCAACAGCCGATTGACCAAATCACTTTCCAGCAATGCCGCGACCATTAAACCGAGGCCATAGCTCCTATCGCGCCAAAATCCCGGCCATGATCAGGTCGACTGTCTGCTCGCGATAGGCATCGCGCATCTTCTCATGGAAATCATCGCGGCCATAGCAATATTTCCACACCAGTTTGCCGGTGAAAAACCGGTCTGCTGCGCCCGTCACCGCGGAATAAAACAGCTGCGGGTCCAGATCGCGGAAAACGCCGGTCTTGATGCCGTCACCGACGAAAATGCTATAGGCCTCGGACAGGGGCTTGAGATATTTCTCGGCAATATCACGCGCGCCCTCTGGCGGCAGATCGCGGATCAGGCGCATGGTCAGGCGGTGGATATAGGGATATTGGTAGTAGGTATCGATCACCGCGCCAATATGGTGGCGCAGCTTGTCCTCCGGCGGCATATCTTTCGCGATCAAAAGCCCGACATCCTCGACAATCTTGGTCATGTCACGTTCGAGAATCGCTTCGAGCAAGCCATCCTTGTTGCCGAAATAATATTTGACCAGCGCGCTGTTCAGACCGGAACGCACGGAAAGTTCGCTAAAGGAAATATCGATGGTATCGCCTTCGCGCATGATCTGGCTGGCTGTTTCGATCAGCTTGCCGCGCGCACTGGCGCCGTCGATTTCCCCGTTTTTGTCGGCCTGTTTGTCGCCGCTCATCTTCATTCCCCTCACTCGGCAGGCCCTTACTCACAGGCCGTTACTTAAGTGACTACTTATAAACAGGTTCTTCCCACCAAGGGAAGGTGTCTGGCATATCTGTCGACACTTTGTCCGGATAGACCGGATCGCGCTTTTCAAGGAAACTGGTAATGCCTTCTGCCGCGTCACCGGATTTTGCGCGATTATAGATGATCCGGCTGTCAATCTTGTGCGCTTCCATCGGATGATCCGCGCAAGGTATTTGCCACAGCATCTGCCGGGTGAGGGCAATCGAAACCGGCGCGGTATTGTCGATAATTTCCCGTGCCAAGGCATAGGCTGCCGGTAGCAATTCATGGGGCTTGTGGATCGAGCGGATCAGTCCGCCGTCGAGCGCTTCCTGCGCATTGAATACGCGCCCGGTCATGCACCATTCGATCGCTTGCGGCCGTCCGACAATATGGGGCAGGAACCAGCTCGCCGCACCATCGGGCGCAATCCCGCGCCGGGCAAAGACAAATCCAAAGCGAGCCGTCTCGCTGGCCAGGCGAAAATCCATCGGCAATTGTAAGGTAGCGCCAACCCCGACCGCTGCGCCATTGACCGCAGCAATCACTGGTTTCAAACATTGATAGATACGCAAGGTCAGCTTGCCGCCGCCATCGCGGACCCGCGGATCGGAATAATCCTCCACCGGATCACTGCTGGCAAATGGCTTGCCGCCGCCTTCCGGTGTCAGGTCAGCACCTGCGCAAAAGGCGCGATCACCCGATCCCGTAACAACCACCGCCCGCACATCATCATCGACATCAATCTGATCAAACGCGTCGCACATTTCCTTCAACATCGTATTGGTGAAGGCGTTCATTTTTTCCGGACGGTTGATCGTGATCGTCGCGATATTATCGGCGACATCATATTTGATCTGGGTGTAGGTCATGGGGAGGATCCTGCTTTATCAAACCCCTCCCACCAGAGCGGGAGGGGCTTTGAGATTACCGTGGTGCCATACGGATCGCGCCATCAAGCCGCACGTCTTCACCGTTGAAATAACCGGTTTCGATCATGCACATGGCGAGCTTTGCATATTCGTCCGGCTGACCCAGGCGTTTCGGGAAAGGTACGGATGCAGACAATGCATCGCGCACCTTATCCGGTGCGCCAGCGAGCAGCGGCGTGTCAAAAATACCCGGCAGGATCGTGTTCACACGAATGCCTTCGGCCATCAGATCCCGCGCGATCGGCAAGGTCATACCAACCACACCGCCTTTGGAAGCGGAATAGGCGGCCTGGCCCATTTGGCCATCTTCGGCGGCCACAGAAGCGGTGTTGACCATCGCGCCGCGTTCACCATTGTCGTCAAGCGGGTCAAGCGTCAGCATGCCAGCCGCCGATTTGGCGATGCAGCGGAATGTGCCGACCAGATTGACCTGAATGACAAAGTTAAACGCATCCAGCGGGAAATGGCTGATCGAGCCATCTTCACGGCTGCGTTTCGCGGTCTTGATCGCGTTGCCGATACCGGCGCAATTGACCAAGATGCGCTCCTGACCAATGGCCGCGCGCGCCTTTTCAAAGCCGGCGTCAACGCTGTCGTCCTCGGTCACATTGACCTTGCAAAAAACACCGCCCAGTTCAGCAGCCAGCGCCTCGCCCTTTTCTTCGTTCAGGTCGAACAAGGCGACTTTCACGCCTTTTTCCGCCAAGCGCCGCGCTGTCGCTGCGCCGAGACCAGAGGCACCGCCCGTAACGACGGCCGACATTGTGTTGTTGAGTTCCATGAGTTTTCTTTCTGTTCTAAACTTAATTCAAACGTTCGATAATCGTGACATTGGCCTGACCGCCGCCTTCGCACATCGTCTGCAGACCATATTTGGAACCGCGATTTTCCATTGCGTTGAGCAAGGTCGCCATGAGCTTCGTGCCAGATGCGCCAAGCGGGTGGCCCAGAGCGATCGCACCGCCATGGACGTTGATCTTGCTGCGGTCTGCACCGGTATGCTTCAGCCATGCGAGCGGCACGGGCGCGAATGCTTCGTTGACCTCATAAAGATCAATATCGCCAATATTCATCCCAGCTCGCTGCAAGGCGCGGTCGGTCGCGAACAGCGGCTCCTCGAGCATGATGACCGGATCACCGGCGGTCACAGTCAGGTTGACGATCTTTGCACGCGGCGTCAGGCCATGGTCTTTCAAGGCCTGCTCGGAACAGACCAGAACGGCACTGGAACCGTCACAAATCTGACTGGCATTGGCCGCGGTAATCGCGCCGCCTTCTTGCAAGACCTTTACGCCGCCGATGCTTTCCATGCTGGCGTCGAAGCGAATGCCTTCGTCGACCTTGTGCATTTCTTCGCCTTCGGATGTTTCCACTTTCACGGCGACGATTTCATTTTCAAACGCACCGGATTCCGTCGCAGCAATCGCCTTCTGATGGCTCTCCAACGCAAAGGCGTCGAGATCATCTCGGTTAAAGCCATGTTTTTTCACCAGCATTTCCGCACCCATGAACTGGCTGAACTGAACGCCGGGATAGGCTTCTTCAAGCCGTTCACTCTTGTTGGTGCCCAGGCCTGCGTCCTTGAACAGCTTAAAGGTCGAACCCATTGGCACGCGCGTCATGCTTTCAATACCATGCGCCAGCACCATGTCCTGCGTTCCGGACATGATACCCTGTGCAGCGAACTGGATCGACTGCTGCGATGACCCGCACTGACGGTCAATCGAAACGGAAGGAATACTGTCAGGCAGCTTCGATGCCAAGACGCTGTTGCGGCCAACATCGCCAGATTGCTCGCCGCCCTGCATCACGCAGCCGGTGATCACGTCCTCGATAGCCGCTGCATCAAAATCATTGCGGTCGGCGATTGCGTCGAGTGTTGCCGCGCCGAGATCAACCGGGTGTACACCCGCCAACCGGCCGCCACGGCGACCACCTGCGGTCCGTACTGCATCTACAATATAGGCTTCTGCCATCTTCCTGCTCCTTAAAACTGTTCGAGAATCCAAAATTTAACTGAACGATTAAACCTGCGTCGCCCTAGCGTCAAATGAAAAAGCCGATCATCACAATAGTGATAACCGGCCTCTTTCAATCGCAACCTGTGTTTTTAAGCAGGTACGTTATCTTTCTTGACCGTGATCACCTGTGGATAGGTGAATTCCAGAAGGCCTTCCTTGCCATATTCCGCACCAAAGCCGGATTGCTTGTGCCCGCCAAAGGGAGCGAAGGGCGAAAGGTGCAGGAATTCGTTGACCCAAACAGTGCCGGTTTCCAGCTGCTCGGCCACTTCGACACCCTTGTCAGGGTCAGCGGTCCAGACCGCGCCAGCCAAGCCATATTCGCTATCATTCGCACGTTGGATGGCTTCTTCCTCTGTGCTGAATTTCATCAGTGGCATGACCGGACCAAATTGTTCTTCGGCCACGATCCTCGCATCTTCCGGCGGATTGTCGAGGATCGTAATTGGCATATAATAGCCCGGCACATCGGGATCATGGTCCCCGCCGACGAGGAATTTATAGCCATTATCCTTGGCATCCTGCACCAGCTCCAGAACCCGATCATATTGCTTCTTGTTCTGAATTGGTCCGACCGCTGTACCCTGCTGCGCGCCGTCACCAACTTTCACATGTTTGGCATATTCAGCAATTGCCGCGCTTAGCTCGTCATAAATATCTTCGTGGATATAGATGCGCTTCGCCGCGACACAGATTTGGCCGGCATTGGTGAAGCTTGACCAGAATAGCTGCTCTGCGACTTTCTCGACATTGGCATCAGGCAGAACGATGGACGCATCATTGCCGCCCAGCTCCAAAGTGATCCGCTTGAGATCCTTGGAAGCGCCTTCCATGATCTTCTTGCCGGTCGCGGTGGAGCCAGTGAAGGTGATCTTGTCGATATCGGGATGGCCGGTAATGAGCGGACCAAGGCTATCTTCGCCGGTCAGAATGTTGACCACGCCAGCCGGCGCAACGTCCTTAATCAATTCCGCCAGCCGCAATGTGGTGAGCGGTGTGAATGGCGATGGTTTCAGGACGATGGTGCAACCCGACAAAAGCGCAGGCGCGATCTTCTGTACCGCCATCATGACCGGGAAATTCCACGGCACGATGCCGCCAACCACACCAACCGGAACCCGCCGGGTGCGACTGAGGCGTTCTTCGCTATCTTCGTTGATTTCGTCATCGAGGTCGAGTGTGGACTGCGCGCCGGCCATCATTGACGCGCCGATAATTTCGCCCTGTGCCTGCGCATGCGGCTTGCCCTGCTCTGCGGTCAGCAGGCGGAACAGCTCGTCACTATTTTCCTTGATGGTGGCGGAAATCGCCTGCACCACAGCGCGGCGTTCATCGATCGATTTCTTGCTCCACGCTGGGAAAGCGGCGCGCGCTGCGGCGACCGCCTCGTTCAGCTCTGCCTCGCCGCATGACGGCACCTGACCAATCACTTCTTCATTGGCGGGATTGACCACATCCAGCATCGTGTCCGTGCTGATCATCTGGCCATTGATAAGGTTCTTATACTGGGTAATCATGTCGCTCTCCTTTTGGAATTTCTGCCCGTTCGTTTCTATTTTGGTTTCTTCTAAACTATTACAAGACTAACTGCGCCTGTCATTTTGCCCATATCCATCATTTCGCCCATATCCTTCATTCCGAAAGCGTGTATCTAAGTGGTAACGTTTTCAGTCCACCGACAAAACTCGATTTTGCCCGCTTGGGTTCTCCAGCCAGTTCGACCGTTTCGATTCGGTCGAGCAATTCGTTGAACAATATCTTCATTTCCATCCGCGCCATATGCAGGCCGAGACATTGATGCGCGCCAGCACCGAATGCCAAATGGCGATTGGGCGAGCGGGCAGCATTAAATTTGCGGGGATTTTCAAAGACCCGGTCATCATGGTTGGCCGCGACATAGTTGATCATCAGCCAGTCGCCTTTTTTGACCGACACCCCGCCAACCTCAACGTCTTCGGCCGCCGTACGCATGAAATGCTGCACCGGTGAAGTCCAGCGGATGGCTTCTTCGACAATGCCCGGCAGCAACTCACGATCAGCTTTCAGCCGCGCAAACTGCTCGGGATCCTGGGCCAGTGCCATCATCGCACCCGATGTTGAAGCCGATGTGGTATCATGCCCTGCCGATGCGACGATGATATAATAGCCCGCCATATCGCGGTCGCTAAGATATTCGCCATCAACCTTGGCATTGGCAATAACGCTGGCGACATCGTCGGTGGGATTGGCCCGTTTTTCTTGGGTTATTTTGGCAAAATAGGTTTCGAAATCGGCGACCGCTCCAATAACCAATTGGGTGATCTGTTCCGCCGTCATATTCGCCATGCCGGTCTTGTTCAGATCCTCGTCCTGCCCGCCGAACATTTGCTGGGTCAGGAACAGCATGCGCTGTTCATCCGCCTCCGGCACGCCCAATATCTGCATGATCACGTGGAGCGGGTAAGGCGACGCGACCAGCGGGACAAAATCCGCTTCCGGTCCGGCCTCCACCAACCGATCAACGGTGGTCTTGGCCAGCGCGCCAATCTCCCCTTCGAGCTGCTTAAGATTTTTCGGCATGAACCATTCCTGGGTCAGACGGCGATATTTGGGATGAATCGGAGCATCCAGCGCGACCAGCGAATTGACCAGATGCGGACTGCCGCCGGTCACGGCCTTCACTATTTCTTCGCCTTCTCGAAATCCGAATACCACGCCGCGCGGACTGTTAAGGAACGTCTTGTTATCCTTGCTGATCCGCATGACATCATCATAGCCGGTGACCAGCCAGAATGGATCATGCAGATCGCCATTCTCCACCCGCGTAACCGGCATATTTTCACGCAGCCAGTCAAATGTATCGAGCAGACCGTCCCATTCCGCATAGGCGACAGGGTCGATCACCGTTGATGCCACAGGGGCCGGTGCTTGTGGTGCTACGCTCATATCATCCTCCGCTTAAACAATCCGGCTGCCGGTCTTGCCCCAATATTCGTCGCGAAGCAGGCGCTTGTAGAGTTTGCCGGTCGGCACTCGTGGCAATTCGGCACGAAAATCTATCTGGCGCGGGACTTTGACGCCCGACAGTGACTGCCGCAAATAGACTTCCAGCTCTTGTGCAAAATCATCATTGGCGTCAGCCATATCCATCGGCTGAACCACGGCGACCACCTTCTCCCCCATATCCTCGTCGGGCGCGCCGATCACGGCGGCATCGATTACTTTCGGGTGGGTGACGAGCAGGTTTTCAATCTCCTGCGGATAGATGTTCACACCGCCGGAAATGATCATGAAGCTTTTGCGATCAGTGAGATACAGAAAACCATCCTCATCGACTTTCCCAACATCTCCCAGCGAGGTCCAACCATGTTTGTTATGTGCGGCCTTGGTTTTCTCAGGGTCATTATGATATTTTACCGGGGCACCACCTTCGAAATAAATCTGCCCTTCTTCACCGACGGGAACTTCGTCATCATTCTCATCGCAAATATGCACAATGCCCAGAAGCGCTTTGCCTACCGAGCCTTTATGCTCCAACCAATCTTCCGAGTTGATGAAGGTAAATCCATTGCCTTCTGAGCCCGCATAATATTCGCGAATTATGGGCCCCCACCATTCGATCATCTTCTCCTTCACCGGAATAGGGCAAGGCGCAGCTGCATGAACGGCACATGTCAGGCTGGATACATCATATTTCGCCCTTGTTTCATCCGGAAGCTTGAGCATCCGGCTGAAATGTGTCGGCACCCATTGACTGGCATCGACCTTGTGTTTTTCAATCAGCGCCAACGCCTGTTCGGGATCGAATTTTTCCATCACGATCACTGTGCCACCCATCTTGTGGACGGCCATGCACCATCGTAGTGGGGCGGCGTGGTAAAGCGGTGCCGGCGATAGATAGGTGCAGCCGGGTTGAATCCCGAAAGCGCCTTGCGCCATCATCACCAGCGCATTGGGTGCGGCGATATTTTCATCCTCAGGAAACGGGATCCGCACACCCTTGGGCCGACCCGTTGTGCCTGAACTGTAAAGCATGTCTGTGCCATGGCGCTCATCATCAATCGGCCCTTCCGGCAATGCGGCCAGTACTGGTTCGATCGCGCGGCTATCCTCAACACCATAAAGAAATTGTTTCACATCGGGGTTGAGCTTGTGAAGTTCGTCAACAACACCTTGCTTAGTATCGGAGCTGATCAACAGCGACGCACCACTATCACCCAAAATATAAGATACTTCGGCGGCGGTCAGGCGGCTTGGAATAGCCACATAATAAAGGCCTGCGCGCTGTGCGGCCCAGGCAAAGTCAAAGAATTTGGGATGGTTGTCGAGCAGTACCGCCACCGTATCGCCGATTTGCAGACCCTCTTTACGGAAGAGATGCGCCAGGCGGTTCGATGCCTTGTCAAGCTCAGCATATGTTTCAACGGCTCCGGTGCTGGCCATGATGACCGCTGGCTTATCGGGATTTTCCTGAGCATGCAGATAAGGGTGCATTGGTGGCTTCTCTCCATTTGGGGGCGACCGCCTTTGCCCTGTTCGAGCTTCGCGATTCGCGTTTTCCCCATCATGGTTTAAGCGCGCAGTTAAATCAATGGATTGTCTCAGCCACGAGTCATAGACAAAGACAATAACTCACTAATTCTCCACATATATATCCACAGGCACCGTGAGATCCGCAAACACACGGCCAATGGAAGCCATGCTGCCAGCGCCTTCGCCAATGGCCTGTTCCAGAAACATTTGTGATCCCGCACCGTTCAGCAGCACCAGAACCGTCCGCGCTTCACAAATGGCGGCCTTGGTAATGGTCACCAGCGGTGTGTCGCCATTGTCGGGCATGATCCCGGCGGCCCGTTTTTCCTTGGGACCGTCCAGCGCCTCTTCGAGGTCGGCGCTTTCGACCAGACCAGCGGTGCTACCATCTTCGCCCATGCCGAGCCAGATCAAATCCGGTGGCCATTTGGTATCCTGCAACCGCGCATCGGCGGCACCGCCCGCGAGATGATAGTCCTCATTCTCTGTAGCGATCGGCAGGACCCGGGCGCCGCGCGTCATAAACAGCTGCGCCAGTGCTTTCACATGGCTGCGCGGATCATCGACCGGGACCAGATAATCATCGGTCGGAATGATTGTGACATATTTCCATTTAATCTGTTTTTCGGCGAGCGCCTCAAGCACCGGCATGGCTTCTTCGCTGACCGGAAGCGCCAGCAAAGCTTCACCGCGGGCGTCGAGCGCGCTTTCGATGATGAATTTGATATCACCAACAACCGCGTCGATCATTTCCGCGCGGTCATCAAAATCCCACCATTCGAGCTGTGAATCCTCGCCTTCCGGCAAATCATCCATATCCCAAGATTCGTCTTCACTCATATTGCGTCCTGTCCTTCGGATGTCTTTTGGAGGCTTCTAATCCCTGCAGAAATCAGCACAAGGGTAAATCCCGCTTTTCAAAATGCCAAGTTTCGGCCAATTGGAAGCCGAAGAGGCGATATGCGTATGACGGAAAACTATATTCTCACCCTGACAGCGGAAGACCGGGTTGGTCTGGTGGCAGCCGTGACCGGCTTTCTCGCAGAGCATGACGGCTTCATTCTCGACAGCCAGCAATATGCCGATCTGGAGCTGGAACGTTTTTTCATGCGTGTCGAGTTCAAGGGCGCAGGCGACAAGTTTCCGGTCAGCCTCGATACTCTCACCGAGAAATTTTCAGCGGTCGGCACACGCTATGCGCTGGATTGGACGCTCGTCAGCGGCATCGAAAAACCCAATATCGTCATCGCTGTCTCAAAAGGCAGCCATTGCCTCAATGACCTGCTGCACCGCTGGAAAACCGGCGGACTGCCGGTCAATATTGCGGGCGTGGTCAGCAATCATGACAGCTTGCGGGATCTAACCGAATGGCATGATGTCGCCTTCCACCATCTCCCCGTAACCAATCACAATCGGGCGGAGCAGGAACAGGCGATATTGGATATCATGAGCAAGCAGCAGGCGGACTATCTTATTCTTGCGCGGTACATGCAGATATTGTCCGACGATCTTAGCACCAAATTGGCCGGTCGCTGCATCAACATCCATCACAGCTTTTTGCCCGGTTTCAAAGGCGCTAGACCCTATCACCGCGCGCATGAGCGCGGGGTCAAGCTTATCGGCGCCACCGCGCATTTTGTGAGCGCCGATCTTGATGAAGGGCCGATTATCGAACAAGCGGTGGAACGTGTTGACCACCGGGCGAGCGTCGAAGAGATGATCCGCATTGGCCGTGATATTGAGGCACAGGTTCTGGCCAAAGCCGTAAAATGGGCTGGTGAACACCGGATATTACTAAACGGTAATCGTACGGTTGTGTTCCGGTAAGTTTAGTTTTCGGCAGGTGATACCGGCTCAGGTGCATCGAGCACAATATTCGCCGGCCGCAATATTGTCAGAGTGGCTGGTGCGCCGCTGATCTTTTCCTGTGCGGTAATATCAACCTGGATGAAATTACCCTCTTCGGTGAGGCGGGCGCTTTGCGTCCATGTCCAGCCGAGCCCGCCATTTTTTTCCTCGCCGCTACTTTCGCCAAGGCTTGGCGGACGCGGATCAGTCAATATTTCCACCGCTCGGTTGCGGACAACAGATTGGGCCACGACCCGCAATTCCAGTTCGGCTGTATTGCGCGTCGTATAACCCTGCAGTCTGACCAACGCGAGCGCCGCCAGGCTGAAGACCGACAGCGCAACCAGCATTTCAATCAGCGTGAAGCCGCGTTCGCCAGTGGTGTTGCTGAAGACCGTCATGGCGCTTCCTCACCGCCGGCCAGTTGGACATCTCCCATCGGTGCAATGATGATATTGCGCGCAAAATCCTCATAGTTGAGCCGCACCTCAGCGCGATCACTGGGTAATCCCGTGCTTTCAAAGCTGATCAGCAACGGTCCCGTTTCACTCACATAGGCGGTCACCCCGCTCGACCAGTCGGTGGACCGAAAGGGTTTGTCCTCCATCACCGACCAAGCACCTTTGCGCCGTTCGAGAAAGCTGTAGCCGGAAGGCGTGACCTGCACCGCCATCGGGCGGGATTGCAAGATCGCATTGTCGCGCAGCGCGGCCGTTCGGGCTGCAAATATTTGCGCATCCTGTTCCAGATCGTTGCTACTGTCAGGAAAAGACAAAACCACAATCGATGCCATCAAGCCCAAAATCACTAGTACAATCATGAGTTCCACCAGCGTGAAGCCGGTTTCATGAGCATTGCGCAAAGTGTTTTGGCGAGGTGTCATCATGGCTGCTTATCGGTTCGGTCCGATCCCTCTCTTGCAGAAGCCGGGCGGGCCTGCAATGGATAGAGGCCACAATGAAGTGATTCAAACCAATATGCAGGTGGGGAAATTATGAGCGACGTCGTTCTTTATGACAAACAGGATCGCGTGGTCACCATCACGCTGAACAAGCCGGAGACACGCAATGCGCTGTCGACCGACCTTTGTGAAGCGCTGGTCAATGCGGTTAAGAAAGCCGATGCCGACGCGAGTGTCAGCTGCGTTGTTCTGGCCGCCAATGGCAAAAGCTTCTCCTCCGGCGGCAATCTGCATGAAATCAAGGCGATGACCAAGGAGCAGAATATGTCTCCGCTGGAAATCGAAAATTGGTACAAGACTGGCATTCAACAAATCCCGCTAGCGATGGCCGAGATTTCGGTTCCGGTCATTGCGGCCGTCAATGGCCACGCAATCGGCGCTGGCAATGATCTAACCACCATGTGCGATATTCGCATTGCGGGCGAAGACGCGATTTTTGCCGAAAGCTTCCTGCGCGTCGGGATCATTCCCGGCGATGGCGGCGCATGGTTGTTGCCACGCATCATCGGGCAGGCCCGCGCTAATCAGATGCTGTTCACCGGTGAGTTTATTGATGCGCACAAGGCGCTTGATTACGGTCTGGTGTCCGAAGTTGTGGCCAATGACGAGTTGCTCAAACGCGCTTACGAACTGGCCGAGCAAGTGGTTGCCCTGCCCCCGCTGGCGATCCGAAAAACCAAGGAACTGGTCCGCACCGCCCAAAATGTGACGCTAAAAGAAAATCTCGATCAGGCGGCGTTGTTCCAGGGGGTCCTGCAACAGCTGGACGATCATCAGGAAGCGATTGATGCAATCCTGGAGAAGCGCAAGCCGGTATTCAAGGGCCAATAAGAGAGGGCAGTGATCATGAGAAAATTTGTTGTTCCGCTTTTAACATTGGCCATCGCAACGACCGCCTATGCCGCGCCGCCTGAGGGTGTCGCAACTGAGGCCACCAAAAAAGCCAATGCGGACTTTGGTGCCCGCCTTCCCATTGCAGACCAAAATGATTTCGAAAATGCCAATCGAGGTTTCCTTGCCAAAATCGAAAAACCGATTCTCAATGAAGATGGATCGGTTGCGTGGGACCCGAGCCAGTTTGATTTTGTAAAAGGTGATGCGCCGGACACGGTAAATCCTTCGCTTTGGCGACAAGGAAAGCTCAACAGCATCCACGGCCTGTTTGAAGTTGTTCCCGGCATATATCAAATTCGCGGCTATGATTTGGCGCAGATGACGTTGATCGCAGGTGAAAAAGGCTGGATCATAGTAGACCCGCTGACCACACCCGCACCGGCCAAGGCTGGCTTGGCTCTGGCCAATAAAACGCTCGGCAAACGACCCGTCAGTGCAGTCTTGTTTACCCATAGTCACGGTGATCACTATGGCGGTGTCAATGGTGTCATAGGCAAGCTTGATCTTGCCTATGACGATGTTCAGATCATCGCGCCGCACGGATTTGTAAGAGAATCTATCGGCGAAGCGGTTATCGCCGGCACAGCGATGAGCAGGCGGGTGCAGTTTCAATTTGGTACCGCTTTACCGGCAGGGAAAACAGGTCATGTCGGCGGTGGTCTGGGACAAGCGCTGTCGCGCGGCGATGTGGCGCTGGTGCCGCCAACGAAGACTATTGGCGAAGATGGTGAAAAGCTGGTCATTGATGGCATTACATTCGAGTTTATGGATGCCAGTGAAACCGAAGCGCCGGCCGAGTTTGTTTTCTACCTGCCACAATTTAAGGCTTTGCATAGCGCCGAAGTGGCGACGCGAACCTTCCATAATGTGCTGACACCGCGCGGAGCATTGGTGCGTGATACGCTAAAGTGGAGCAAGGTTATCGATGCCATGTATGAAAAATATGGCGCGAAGGCGGAAATATTATTGGCCTCCCATCACTGGCCAACCTGGGGCAGTGAAAATGTGCAAACAGCCCTGAGAAACCAGCGGGGCCTGTACCGCTATGTCCATGACCAGACGATACGTCAGGCCAATCAGGGCGCAACCATGCATGAACTGGCAGAAAATATTGGCGAGCCTGATTTTGCCAAAAGCGATTTTGGCGTGCGCGATTATTATGGCACGCTTAATCACAATAGTAAGGCCGTCTATCAACGCTATTTCGGCTGGTGGGATGCGGTTCCTGCAACCTATCATCAACTGCCGCCAGCGGAGGCTTCCAAGAAATATGTCGCTGCCATGGGCGGCACGGAAAAAGCGCTTGCCGTAGGTGAAAAAGCATTTGATGCCGGTGAATATCGATGGGCCGCGACTGTTTTCAATCATATTGTCTTTGCTGATCCCGCCAATGAAACCGCTAAAAAGTGGCTAGCCTCCAGCTATGAGCAACTCGGCTTTCAGGCGGAGGCAGGCACGTGGCGCAATATCTATCTTGTCGGCGCCAAGGAATTGCGGGAGGGTAACAAGGGCTCTGGTACCGTCACCAGTTCCAATGCCAAAGTGCTGAACAGCATAGCGGCTATCGACCTGTTCGACGCCATTGCCACCCGTTTCAATCCGGCAAAAATGCAAGGGGACGGCGGTATAATCCAGTTTACTTTTGCGGATCGCAAGGAAGCCATTAATGTTGATTTCGGCAAAAGCGTTATGTTCCCGCGTGCCGGCAAGGCTGAGGCGGCTACTGCCCAGATCGGGATCAACCGGACCGACTTCACACGGCTGTTGCTGCGGCAGGCCAATCCGTTGGAACTAATCCAATCCGGCGCGATGACGGTCAGCGGGGATACCGCCCTTATGGCAGCTATGTTTGGCGCACTCGACCCGGTAGACCCGCAATTTAACATTGTGACACCTTGATCCCAATCAACTCAAAGGCATTTTAATGCAGCGTTTCAATTTTCCTGTGGTCCAGCCAGATCCGGCCCTCGAAGACCTTCGCGCCGAGCTGCAAGCGTTCCTGAAAGAAGAACGCGAGGCCGGCAACTTCCGCCCCGAACCGGAATGCTGGATGGCGTCTTCCGACGCCGAATTTTCCAAAAAAATGGGCAAGCGCGGTTGGATTGGCTTGACTTGGTCCAGTAAATATGGCGGCCACGATAAGACCGCATTGGAGCGCTATATCGTGACCGAGGAAACCTTGCGCGCGGGCGCTCCAGTGGGCGCGCATTGGATTGCCGATCGGCAACATGCGCCGATGCTGCTGGAACATGGTACCGAAGAACAGAAACTCGATATCCTTCCTCGAATTGCTGCAGGGGAATGTTATTTCGCCATCGGTCTTTCCGAGCCCGGCGCTGGTTCCGACCTCGCCAATGTCAAAACCAAGGCGGAAAAAGTCGACGGCGGCTGGAAAATCAATGGCCAGAAAATCTGGTCATCGGGCGCGCATATCTCACATTACATGGTTGCCATCTTGCGCACCTCACCAGCCGATGGCCGCAACCGGCATGTTGGTCTTTCGCAGATCATGATTGATCTCAGTCTGCCCGGCGTGACGATCAAACCAATTACCGACTTGTCGGGCGACGCACATTTTAACGAAGTCTATTTTGAAGACGTGATCGTTCCGGACGATTGCCTGCTCGGTGAAGAAGGCGGCGGCTGGAAACAGGTGACCGGCGAACTGGCCATGGAACGCTCTGGGCCGGAACGGTTTTTGTCGAGCTATATCACCCTGGAAAAAGCCCTGCATCAATTACGGGGCAAGCTGGGATCGGATTCTCAGGCGCGTCTCGGCAAGCTGATTGCCAATTTGCGCACCTTGCGCGGCATGTCTTGGGGCATCGCCAATCTGCTCCATCAGGGCGTATCACCGGAAACCGAGGCCGCCCTGGTCAAGGATCTCGGCAACCGGTTGGAAAATGACCTGACCCTGCAAGTGCGGGCGTTGATGAATGATCTGCCGGAAGAAGAGTGGAGCGATGAAATGCGGCGTATCTTGAACATCGGCATCCTGCGCTCGCCGCCCAATACGCTGCGCGGCGGTACAACGGAAGTGATGCGCGGGATAACCGCACGACAACTCGGTCTGAGATAAGGGGAGCGGCAATGATAAATACAGAAGGCATGGTCGCTGAAACCACAGCGAAGATTTACGCCGATCTGTGCGGGCGCGAAGTGCCGCATGAAGCCGAAGCTGGCCAATATCCGCAAGCCCTTTGGGACGCACTTGCCGAAAACGGGTTGCCGCTGGCTTGGGTGAGCGAAGATAATGGTGGCTTTGGTGCCGATTATGATGAAGTCTTCGGAGCCATTTGGGTGTCGGCAGAAGCGGCCTCGCCAGTGCCCTTTGCAGAGACATTGATCGCCAACTGGTTGCTCGACCGGGCTGGCGTCGCCATTCCCGACGGCGCTGCCACTTTTGCGCTTGTGGAAGGTAATGCCGCCAGCGTCCCGTTCGCCGGCACAGCCGATCATGTGGCCGTCTATGATGCCAGCGAGAACGAAATTGCTCTCTACAAAACCGCCGACGCATCGGCGGTTGATGGGCAAGCCTTGTCACCCGACAGCGATACGCGTCTGGACTTCTCCACCGCGACGCCCGTTGCGAGCGCCGCGACCAACCTGTCGCGCCGCGCGGTCGAGGCTTTGATCCTAACCGTCCGTGCGGTGCAAATGGCGTCGGCCATCGAAGCCGCGCTCAACCTCTCCATCGCCTATGTATCGGACCGCGAACAATTTGGCCGACCATTGTCGAAATTTCAGGCGATCCAGCATCAGCTTGCTGTTGCCGCATCGGAAAGCGCCGCCGCGACCATGGCCGCGACACAGGCGGCCAGTGCACTCGCCCGCAGCGCCGATGATCCGGAAAAGGCATGGCATGAAGCGGTCGTTGCCAAGGTTCAGATCGGCCACAGCGTCGAAGCGGTCACCGTACCGTTCCATCAGGTACACGGCGCGATGGGCTATACGCAGGAATATGACCTCCACCATTATACCCGCCGCCTATGGGCCTGGCGCGATGCCTTGGGGAATGAGCACCACTGGTCCAAATTGCTGGGCGCAGAGCTTGCCGTAACGTCACCGGACCAGATTTGGAAAGGCGTGACAACTGGCGCCTGGATTGCTAGTTAACTGCCCAATTAAACCGATTCTCGAGATGGCCCGTACCGTCTCCAACTACTCCAACGCAAGAGGACCAAATCCCATGAAAACACGCATCACAGAGCTTTTCGGCATCGAACATCCGATCATTCAGGGCGGGATGCACTATGTGGGATTTGCCGAACTGGCAGCAGCGGTTTCCGAAGCGGGCGGTCTGGGCATCATTACCGGATTGACCCAGAAAACACCCGAAGATCTCGACAAGGAAATCAAGAAAGCCAAAGCGCTGACCGACAGGCCTATTGGCGTCAACTTGACCTTCCTGCCAATCGTCAACACGCCTGACTATCCTGGCTATATCAAGGCGATTATCGACAATGACATCAAGGCAGTGGAAACTGCAGGCAACAATCCGGCACAATATCTCCCGGCCCTGAAAGAAGCTGGCGTTAAAGTCATTCACAAATGCACCGCGGTGCGTCACGCCTTGAAAGCGCAGAGCATTGGCTGTGATGCCGTATCGGTCGATGGCTTTGAATGTGGCGGCCATCCCGGTGAGGACGATATCCCCAACATGATCCTGCTGCCACGCGCAGCAGATGAACTCGACATTCCATTCGTCAGCTCCGGCGGACAGGCCGATGCGCGGTCATTGGTTGCATCGCTCGCCATGGGTGCGGAAGGCATGAACATGGGCACACGCTTCATC
This sequence comes from Parasphingorhabdus sp., assembly GCF_059726685.1. Classification (NCBI taxonomy): domain Bacteria; kingdom Pseudomonadati; phylum Pseudomonadota; class Alphaproteobacteria; order Sphingomonadales; family Sphingorhabdaceae; genus Parasphingorhabdus; species Parasphingorhabdus sp. The sequence continues at coordinate 753,811 of NZ_AP041068.1, read as the reverse complement.
GCGACAAAAGAGGCGCCGGTGCATCAGAACGTGAAAGACGCGATTGTCGCCGCGAGCGAGCTCGACACCCGTCTCGTCATGCGACCGCTGCGCAATACCGAGCGTGTGCTGAACAACGCGGCGGTTGAGCGGCTGCTCGAGATCGAAAAGGAAAAAGGCAGCGACCTGCAGTTTACCGACATTATCGAGCAGGTTGCTGGCGTCTATCCGCAGATCATGATGGAAGGCACCATGGACGCCGGCGCCTGGAGCTGCGGCATGGTCGCCGGCCTGATCAATGACATTCCAACCTGTAAGGAATTGATCGACGGCATCATGAGTGAAGCGGATGAAATTATTCGCGGACGGCTGGAAGGCTTTCTGGCCGCCTGACGTGATCAAGCTCAAAGAACGATGGAATGGCAACCAAGATCCAACTTGGGATTTGTGGCCACTGCATGAGCAAAATGCTTATTGTCGAATGATGCGCTATCTGCATGGTGGCGCATCGTTTCAATTTGTTACTAAGTACATCAGTAAGCAAAGAAGCACTTTTCGTTCCTACCGTCACTTGAGTATAAAAGCTCCCCCTGTAAAATATTCGGAACGCCGAATTGGTAGAACATTTTTGAGAAAAGATATCGCGCAATAACAATGGATGGAAGCATGCCTCCTTACCAGCCGCTCAGCCGCTCCATCGCAGGCAAGAAAGCGATCATTACCGGCGCCGCGAGCGGCATGGGCCGTGCCACAGCCCATCTGTTTGCTTCGGAAGGAGCGCAGGTTGCGGTGACGGATCTTGATCAGAGTGCATGCGATGCTGTTGTTCAGGAAATTGCAGCACCCGGATATGAAGGCTCGGCCGACGCCTGGTCCCTAGATGTCAGCAATCCTGACATTATCAAGGCTGTGGTCGCCGATATTGCCCAAGCATTTGGCGGTATCGACATTCTCGTCAACAATGCTGGCTTCGCAATTCCTGCGGATGTTGCCGAGGAAAGTTATGAAGACAGTTGGGAGCCGACTCTTGCGGTGATGCTGGCGGCCCACCAGCGGATGATCCGCGCCGCCTTGCCCCATTTGAGAGAGGCCGAACATCCCCGGATAGTCAATATCGCATCAACGGAGGGCTTGGGCGCATCGCCGGGCAACAGCCCCTATGTTGCAGCCAAACATGGTGTGATCGGTCTGACGAAAGGCTTGGCCGTTGATCTCGGCCGCGAAGGCATCACCGTCAATTGCATCTGCCCCGGACCGATCCGTACGGGCATTACCGATGCAATTTCGGAGGAGCATAAAACCATCTACGCCAAACGGCGCGTAGCGCTGCGCCGCTATGCCATTCCTGAAGAGGTGGCGCATATGACCTTGTCCTGCGTTCTGCCCTCCGCGAGTTTCCTGACCGGCGCAATCATTCCCGTTGACGGCGGCCTTACCATCAAAAACGCGTAAAGCCCCCGGGGCATCGCACCAAGGGCTTCCGCTTGACTCTATTTGATCTGCGTTCAACGCAATATTGCATTGCCGATCACGGCTCCCACAATTCCGCTGGTGATACCTACAAGAACGGCATCATTGCCAGACCGGACCCAGCGATAACCGCGCGGCGCATTTGCCAAATGATAGGCGCGGGGATTGCCGATCACGCGGTAATTTACCGCATGGCGGTGGTCAAAGCGCTGACCCTTGATCCAGCGATGCTTGACTGGCGCATAGCTGGTGCGCACAACCTTTTTGGCGCCATTGCCTCTGGTCGTCGTCTTCTTGGTAACGACTCGCTTTCCTTCTTTAACCGTCACTGTTTTCTTGATCGTCTTATGGGTCGCGGCCTCGGCCTGTGCCGTCACCAGGGGCGATATGACCATCGTTGATGCAGCCAATATCATCAGAATCTTTCTCATCTCAAACTCCTCTTTTACGCGGCGCCAACTGCGGCATCAGAAACAGTTATGATGAAAGGTTGTCGCAGAGATTTGTCGGATTCCGGGTTTATTGTATCAATATGTCGCGGGGCGGGCCGATTGTTAATCTGACAATCAGCTTCAGAATCGCTTGTACGGTGAAACAGCGCAGGTATCAGTCCCGATATTCGTCATGCCGCCTGTCCCAGTACATCTCCCCCTTGGGCCAGCCTTTGGGTGCATCTTCCCACGGCTCCTGGCGGCCATAAGGCGTCAAATCGAGCCAGGTCCAGTGGCTACCTAAAAGCTCGACACCCCGCTGGTCGGTATAATAGGTGCGGTAAATCTGATCACCATCGCGCAAGAAAACACTGGCGACATGATTTTCACCATCATTATTGGTCGCATTGAAATCATAATTAAAGTCGCTGCCAAAGGATGAAACCCACGGCAGACCCCAACCCATGCGCTTCTTATAGGCGAGCAGCTTTTCCAAAGGCGCGCGCGATATGAGCACAATGGATGTGTCCCGGGCATGCAAATGGGCAGGATGAGACATGGCGTCCGTCACCCATGAACAGCCTGGACAACCAGCATCTGCATCCGGGGCGAACATGAAATGATAGACGATAAGCTGTTTTCGGTCTTCAAACAGGTCCAACAGGCTGACATTGCCATCTTCGCCGTGGAATTCGTAGCTTTTTTCTATCTTCACCATCGGCAACCGGCGGCGCATGGCATTTAGAGCATCATGCGCCCGGGTTAGTTCTTTTTCTTTCTCGCGTAGCTTTTCGATTGCTGACTGCCATTCTTCATGGCTGACAATTTTCGGTTGCGCTTCCTCTCTCACCAATTCCTCCCAATGAATCGATCAATTAAGGTGCCAATAATAGCACGTTTGGAGGATCCAGACGATTCCGGGTCGTTTTAGTCCTCGCGGACATTCTTCTGCGGTGCCATATGTGCCCGCAATTCAAAAATATCAGGTCGCGCATAGTGGCCGGCGACATCCATATCGAACTTGCCACGCGTCCGGTCATCGAGATCAATTTCCGCGGTCAGGATTGTTTCTTGACCGAATATTGGTCCTGCGATCACTTCTCCCGATGGGGTAATGATGCAGCTGCCACCATTGATCAGGACAGTGTCAGGACCATTGCCTTGAACCGCATCAAATTGATCGCTGTTCAATCCGATCATCCCACGCTCGAGATATTGGCAGGCCGACAATACAAAGGCACGGCTTTCCAGCGCAATGGTCTGCATCGTTGGTACCCATACCGGCCGGTCATCGACGGTCGATACGCAATAAAAATCGGGCTGTGCATCGTAATAATAGCTTCGCAGGAGCGGCATGTAATTTTCCCAGCAGATCGCGCTGACCAGTCGCCCGACGCTGCTGTCCATCACCGGTAAGTCGCTGCCGTCGCCTTGTCCCCAGATCAGCCGCTCCATCGCGGTGGGAACCAGTTTACGATGTACGCCGAGCAGCGATCCGTCTCGTTCAAAACTGAGGGTCGAGCAATAGAGCGTAGCGCCCTTGCGCTCGATGGCCCCGACGACCACCGCCAGGTCGTTAGCGGCAACGGCTTCGCGCATTTCTTCAAATTCAGGTGAACCCAATTGCACGGCATTATCTGAATAGAGGCGGAACAGCTCCCGCCCAGCATCGTCACGCGACCCCACGCGCACACCAAAATCAACACCTTTGGGATAGCCGCCAATAAAGGCCTCCGGGAACACAGCCAGATCACTGTTCGCAGTTTTGGCCTCCGACAAAAGATGTGCAAATTTGCGCAGCGTCGTCGGTGTATCAAAGGGATCGGATCCGGCTTGAACCACCGAAACGATACGAGCCTTGGAATTGCTGCTCACCACTGGACCTCTTTCTGGTTTATGGAAAATCCCACAAAGCCAGAACAGAGCGCAGCGCAGCCACAAATGCAAGAGGCTGATCGAGCATCAAGTGATGTTCCGCCTTGGGCACCGCGATCATCGGAATATGGACACCTCCCAACTCACGCAAATAGGCCGCGCTGTCGGCATCGAACAATCTGCTATTCTCGCCATAGATAATCGCCAGCCGGTGCGACAGATCGACTATCCGTTGCGGAGCCTGCCGCCACTTTTCTTGATCATTCTCGCTACGATGGAATACTTTTGGATTGAATTTCCAGGTCCAACCGCCTTCAACCCGGCGCATGCTGTGATAAGCCATATATTCCAGCAGAAACGGTGTCTGCACATCCTGCGGTGGGGCCAACACAAAACGTCCGCGCGCCGTTTCATAGTCGGGATAGACATTAGTTGGCCGATCCGACTTGCCGGAACCCGGAGGCCCTCCTCCGCCCTTGAAATGGGCAGCGAGTTTTTCAGGCCGCATGATCATCAGGTCGCAGATGATCAGACCGCCAAACCGCTCTCCGGCCAACTCCATCGCCGTGAGCGCGACGCCTGATCCAAAGCTGTGCGCAATGATCTTAGGTTTCACCGGACCGGAAAAAAGATCGAGCGCATCTGCAAGTGCGACCATGTCTTCGGCGCGCTGTGTCCCTTCAAACACGGCTCCAATTTCGCTTTCCCCCATGCCGGCAAGATCATAGGCGATAATGTCATAATCCTCCGCCAGAAAGGGCGCGATAAACGCAAAGCAGCGGGCATGGGCAAGAAATCCGTGTGTCAGTAGCAGCGGCGGATTGCCACGTTTGCCCCAGCGGAAATAGTGGACCTTTTGTCCGCCCACTTCGATAAAGGCTTCCTCACGCGGAACGTCCAAGGCTTCGGTAAACCAGGATGGCAGATCTTGGTCAGCAGACCAGAGATCAACAATATCTCCGCTGCCCGTCTCTATAGGGTCAGACAACCGCGATCGCCTCAATCTCTATCATCAGATCAGGCGACGCCAGCGCCGCGCAGCCGATCAAAGTGAAAGCGACCTGATTTCCGCCAAGGAACGCCATTATCTCGGGAAAGGCTTCCGCACCCTTTTCTTCGGTATAGTCAACGATGAAGGCGCGAGCAGATACGATATTCTCTGGCCCGGCTCCAGCCGAAGCCAGCGCCTTACCGAGATTGCTACTCGCCATCTTCGCCTGTTCGGCCAGATTATCGGGGGCCGGATCGCCACCCGGGGTCCAGGCCACCTGGCCAGAGATAAAAATCATCTTCCCCGGCTTACACGTCGTGACCTGCGAATAGCCCATCGAACCGGCATCCGGCAACGTATCGGGGTTGATCCGCTCGATATCAGACATGATTATTCACCTTTCCAATCGGGTTTGCGTTTCTCGGCAAAGGCACGTGAGCCTTCCTGTGCGTCTTTGGACATGAATACCGGGCCGGTAATTTCCGCTTGCTTTTTCCAGGCTTCTTCGCTGGTCCAGTCATAGCTTTCGTTGATGATTTTCTTGGTCGCTTTCAATGCCAGCGGGCCATTGGCTGCAACGGTCGCCGCCAATTCAATCGCTGCATCCAGAGCAGGACCATCGGTCAGACGATTTACAAAACCGACATCATAGGCTCGCTGGGCAGAGAAGAAATCACCGGTCAATGCCATTTCCATCGCAATGCGCTTGCCAACCAATTGCTGGAGCTTGATCACGCCACCCGCTGCTGCGACGAGCGAGCGCTTGACCTCTGGAATACCAAATTTCGCATTGCTGTTAGCGACGCAAAGATCACAGGCAAGAGCCAGTTCCAGACCACCTGCCAGCGCATAGCCTTCGACCGCCGCAATGATCGGTTTTTCCGGACCCTTTTCAGTGATGCCACCGAAACCATAGCCTTTCACCGCTGGCGTTTCGCCGCGAAGGAAGCCTTTCAGATCCATGCCAGAACAGAATGTGCCGCCTGCGCCGGTAATGATCCCGGCGTTGAGGCTGTTGTCATTGTCAAGCTGCTCCATCGCAGCACGGATGCCTTCCGCCGCTGCCTTGGTCATGGCGTTCTTCGCATCGGGCCGGTTGATGGTGACGATGATAAAACCGTCCTGAATATCTGTGAGCACTTCTGACATGTTGATCTCTCCTTTAAATCCTAATCAAATAGCAAGCCGGCCAGTTTCGACCGTTGGTAAGCAGCGTCGCCAATCAGCGCGCCGTCAAAAATCGCTTTGCGGCGATGCAGTTGTGCATCGCAATCATGGGTAAAACCAAAACCGCCATGAAACTGGATGGAGCGGTCGGCTGCTCGGCTATAGCTCGAATGCGCCTGAGCAGCTGCCATGCGAACCGCCACTTCGCCACGCCCCTGTTCGCCCCAACTATGGGCAGCGCTGTAGAGATGCGTGCGCGCCTTTTCATATTCGACATAATTGTCGACCGTCGGATGTTTCAATGCCTGATAGCTACCGATAATCTTGTCAAACTGCTTGCGCGTCTTGAGATATTCGAGCGTGTAGTCGATCACCGCTTGCGATCCGCCTGTCATCTCGGCCGCATGAATCAAGCCTGCGGCAAGTTCAATCTTTTCAATCGTTTCACGTGTCCGGTTGCCATCAAACAAGGCATCAGCCGATATCGTTATGCCATCGAGGGTGAGTTCAAAACTGCGTGCGGTTTCGTCGATTATGGCCTCGCGCCGCAATGCGCCGTCCGGCAATGCGCTGCGTTCGATCATGGCAAAACGGACATTCCCGTCCACCTCGACCGAAGTGATGATAAGCTCTGCACTATCGGCCCAGCGCACCAATTGCTTCTTGCCAGACAAGGCAATGCCGTCTGCAGTCTCTTTACCGATACTGGCAACATTGCCGAGATTCCAGTCACCATGATCTTCCCGAAGGGCCAGCGTTGCCGCCGTGCCCGCCGCAATTTTGGGCAGCCAGGCGGCTTGTTGCGCTTCGCTCCCGCCCGCCAGCAGAGCCTGGGCGGCTATGGTCGTTGAACCAAAAGGCGTGCTCAGAAGATTGCGCCCCATTTGCTCGGCAATGGGAACCACTTCCGCCATGGAAAGGCCAACACCATCATGTGCTTCGGGTATGGCTATGGCCAGCCAACCTAGTTCGCCAATTTCTCTCCAGACGTCCGGATCATAGCCGAGATCATCCTCCATCAAGGAGCGAACCTTATCTATAGGAGATTTGTCGCGGCAGAAGTTGGTTGCCACATCCATCAATTCAATTTGCTCTTCGGTCGTGCCGATATCGCCTAGGTTATTCATTTATCCGTCCTGATTTGTCTTGTTTAGGCTTAGCGTGTCTTTGGCAAACCAAGGGCATGCTCGGCGACAATATTGCGCTGAATTTCGGAAGTTCCACCACCAATTGTTGCGGAGAAGCTGTTGAGATAGCTGCGGTGCCAATAGCCATTATCCACCGCATTTTCGTCGCCGACATAATAGCCCGCCTTGGTCCCCTGAAAGCCCAGCGAGAACTCGGTCAGCTCGCGAATTAACTCAGTGCGCGCCAGCTTGTTCATCAGCGGCAGTCCCATGGGCTTGTCCTGCATGAGCTGTGGCATCCGGCGGCGGGTATTGTTGAGATTGAGCGCCTGGATATCGATCATATATTGCGTCATCTTGTCGCGCATCACCGGATCGTCGAGCAAGGGCTTGCCGTTGCGCATGGAGTTTTTCGCCAGTTCGACAATCTGCATGACATCCAGTTCCTTGACGAAATATCCGCCCACCGGTTTCACCTTGGCACCGCGTTCATATTCCAGCGTCTTCATCGCCATCGACCAGCCATTGCCCTCCCCGCCAAACAGACAGTCGGCAGAGATGCGCGCGTCGGTAAAGAAGGTCTGCACAAAACCATATTCCCCGGTCAGTTTCTTGATCCGGCTGGTGCTGATCCCTTCAATCTTCATCGGATTAAGGAAGAAGCTGAGCCCCTTATATTTATTCTCTGCTTCAAAATCGGTGCGCGCGAGCAGGATCATATATTTCGCCCGGTCGCCTAGGGAGGTCCAGATTTTCGATCCGTTGAGGACATATTCATCGCCGTCTTTGACCGCTTTCAACTGCGCATTGCCAAGGTCACTGCCATGTTCCGGCTCCGAAAATCCCTGGCACCAGATATCCTCGGCATTGAGCATACCTTTGATATATTTTTGCTTCTGTTCCTCCGATCCCAGATCGAGGATCAGCGGTCCGGCCCAGCCATTGCCAATCGCATTGAGCATGATTGGAGCGTCATATTTTTTCATCGCCCGGGTCGCCGCGCGTTGGAAATCGGTGTGCAGGCCGCCACCGCCATATTCTTTTGGCCAAGCCGCGCCGAGATAGCCTGCTTCATAGACCTTGCGCTGCCAATCGCGCAGGAAATCAAACTGCTGATCCGTTGACACCTCCATGAAGGTGAGCGGCAACATGAAGCCGGGATCACGAACGGTGTTCTCCTTGAACCACGCATCGGCGGCTTCGGTATATTCCTTTAGTTCGGCTGCATCGGGCTTGTCGGCCATGGCGCTTTGCTCCTGAGATTATCTTATCAATACGGTCAGTGGCAGCAAGGACCGCCATGCCCTATTTTTGGAATCGTTGCTGATTAATTGAACGATTAAATTTAAAAAAGCAATGGTCTGAAATATCAGTCAGGAGAGCGACAATGGCAATTGAACAGAAACATGTGATGTGTCGGGCCTGTCATGCCCATTGCGGCCTGATTGTCGATTTTGAAGACGGTGTCCCAATCAAGACCCATGGCGACAAGGATAATCCCGAGTTTGAAGGCTACAGCTGTATCAAGGGGCGTCAGCTTGCCAATTATCACAATTTCGATACGCGTTTGCTGACCAGCTATAAGGGCATGAAACACGGCCAGAAAGAAGCGATAAGCTGGCGCGCCGCTGCGAAAGAGATTGCGGAAAGAATTGAAGCCATTGTCGCCGAACATGGTCCGGACAGCGTTGCGTCTTATGTCGGCACCTTTGGCTATAACAATCTCAACGGTCATGCTTTCATATTGGCGCTGATGGATGCCATTGGTTCGACGTCGGTTTACGATAGCGTTACGATTGACCAGCCGGGTAAAGGCATTGCCCGCGCACTGGTCGGTCCATGGCTGGCCGGTGCGCCGCGTGTCGGTGACTGGGACGGGCTGATGTTGGTCGGCACCAATCCGATTGTATCGATGAACGGCGGTCTCGGTATGAATCCCGCCAAGAAACTGCATGATGCCAAGAAGCGCGGGATGCAGCTGATCGTCATCGATCCGCGCAAGACCGACAGCGCGCGCCAAGCCGACCTCCATTTACAATGCCGCCCCGGCGAAGATCCGATCATCCTCGGCGCAATTGCCAAGGTGGTGATCGAGGAAGGGCTCTACGACAAAGATTTCGTTGCCAATGATGTTGATGGTTTCGAAGCCCTCAAAAAAGCCACCGCACCTTTCGACCCGGCTTTGGCCGCTCAGCGTGCCGATGTGACGGCAGACGAGATCGTCCAGGCTGCGCGCATGTATGGCAGCTGGAATAAGGGCAGCATCAGCGTCGGCACCGGACCCAATATGGCGGGCGGCGGCAATATCACCGAATATCTCAACCTGTCGCTGACCTCGATCATGGGCCACTGGCTGCGCGAAGGCGATATTAACCGGCGCAGCGGGGTCTTTATGAAACCCGCCCCGCCCGTTGCTGCCTCGCCTGGACCGATGGACGCTTGGGGCTTTGGCCGCAAGCTGCATAGCCGCGATCTCGAGCAAAGTATTTCCGGTATGCCAACCGCGGCGCTGCCCGATGAAATCCTGACGCCCGGTGACAAGCAGGTCAAAGCGCTGATCTGTCTGGGCGGTAATCCAATGCTCGCTTGGCCGGATCAGCTCAAGACATTTGAGGCGATGAAAGCGCTCGACCTGCTCGTCTGCCTGGACCCGCGCATGTCGAAGACGGCAGAGCTGGCGGACTATGTGATTGCGCCCAAACTCCATTATGAAGTGCACGGCAATACCGCTGCACCGGAGCTGTATGGAGGCTTTGGCGCAGGCTGGGGTTTTGAGAATAATTATGCGCAGGCGAGCCCGCCGATCATGGAATCTCCGGAAGGGTCCGACCTGTGTGAGGAATATGAATTTCTCCACACGCTTGCCAGTGAAATGGACAAGCCGCTGACAATCAAGTCCTGGGCGCTGGTTTCCCATCCCCATGAGCGGGAGGAAAAAGCCACGACCTTTGAACCGGGTGAAACGCCCGATCCGATTACCGCGTGGAGTGCCGCACTCAATGGATCGCCGGTGCCGGTCGCCGATGTCTATTCCGACCCGGATGCGCACAAGGGCAAAATCATGGACGCGCAGGCGCTGATGGTGCAGCCCAAGCCTGCCGATTGGGAGGGAAAACTGTCAGTCGGCAATGCGGCGATGATGGAAGAACTGGCGGGTTATGCGCGGCGTCTCGGCCAGCCAGTGGAAGAAACTGCCTTCCCGATGCGAATGATTGGTCGGCGGATGACCGAAATTCACAACAGCAACTGGCATGAAGACCCGGTGCAACGCAAACGCGTGCCGCATCATCCAGCTTTTATGAATCCGGAAGACATGGACGCACTGGGCCTAAGCGAAAATCAACCGGTAGAAGTGGAATCCGCACGGGCCTTTATCAGCTGCGTGGCCAAGGCGGACAAGACGGTCAAACCGGGCTGTGTGTCGCTCCCCCATAGCTGGGGCACCAATCCGGATGAGAAAGAAGACCCCTTGGGCGAAGGCGGAAATACCGGACGCCTGTCTTTCAACGACCGCGATTATGACAAGCGCACAGGCATTCCGCTGATGAGCAGCATTCCGATCCGCGTGCGGGCGAAGCAGGAAGCACTAGAAGCCGCCGAATAATCCCATAAAGGAACCTTCATGACCAATCCCCTATTCGATCTCACCGGCGAAGTCGCCGTCATCACTGGCGCCGGTCGCGGCATTGGCGAAGGCATGGCAAAGACACTCGCTGACGCCGGTTGCAACGTGGTTTGCGCCTCACGCAGCATGGACGAAATCCAGTCCGTCGCTGACGAGATCAACGCCAGCAATACGGGCGGGCGCGCCATTGCGCAGGTCACCGATGTCACCAGCCGCGAAGATATGGAGGCGCTTGCGCAGCGTGCGGTCGATGAATTTGGCAGGCTCGACATCTGGGTCAATAATGCGGGCGGTTCGCTGGTTTCCGCGCCGTTGACCGAGCTTGATGAAGCCGAATGGGACAAGACCATGGCGGTCAACCTGACCTCGGTCTTTCACGGCGTGCGCGCCGCGTGCAAGCATTTTGGCGAAGGCAGCCGGATCGTCAACACCAGCTCGATGGCCGGCCAGGACCCCTTTCCCGGAAGTGGTCATTATAGCGCGGCCAAGGCAGGCGTGCTGATGCTGACAAAAACGCTCGCCCACGAACTTGGTCCCAAAACACGGGTGAACGCGATCCTGCCCGGCTTTGTCCCCACCGAGACGGTCAAAAAAGCGCTCAGCATGAAGGACGAGGATTTTATCGGCTTCGAAGACACGCTCGGCCTGCCCGCCGGACGTTTGGGCACACCGCAGGATATCGGTGCGCTAACGCTTTACCTGTGCGCACCCGCATCGGAATGGGTAACCGGGCAGTGTATCCGGATTGCCGGGACGCCTTGAGTCATCACTGACCTCTGAAAGCGGTGTTACTCCTGCGCCAAGTGTTTACACTCAAGGCTGATTTTTGTTCATCATGCCGATCATCAAAAACCACATAAAATCAAAATTTTAACTACAAATCTAACTCCAGCGAGTGTGACCTTTCAAAATCGCGCCCTCCAAACCGCAAAGCGATGTAAGCTTCCCAGTGTCAAAGAACCAGCTTGAACATAGCCCATGAGAGGGCCTGTAGGAAAGCGTTCGTTCCACCAGAATCACCCGATGATTTCCTACAGGATCGCTCTTATCAGGTGCTGATCACTTGATCCCATGGGCCGGTGATGGCGAATGTTGTGGATGGCGAATAGAGATTCACAAACATTGTCGATCCATCGGGAGAGAAGCACGCACCTGCAAATTCAGTTTGGATACGGGTTCTGCCAAACATGTAGGTTTTGCCATCCGGTGTGACCCCGCGCAGGTGATTATTGGTGATATCGGTATATTGATCTTCCGACACCATCAAATGACCCGACGGCATGACGCAAATATTGTCGCCCAAATTATAGATTGCGGGATCTTCGCTTTCCAGAAAAAGAGAAAGCTTGCCCTGTTTGCCTTTACGCCCTTCCGCCCTGCTCGGTTTGTAACGGAAAATTTGACCAAATTTCTTTGCGCCACCGCTGGTCGAAGTGAAGAAAAGTTGTTCTTCTTTTTCGTCCCAGAAAATCCCTTCTCCCCGCGCAAACAGGGTCGCGCCCAGTTTTGCTCCACGCTCACGCAACTCTCCGGCGCTTCTCTCAGGATTGTCCAGCGTGATCCAGCTTGCACGGTGACTATCCCCTAGATCAATCTGCTTGCCGTCCCAGTTACGCGTGTCTGAAATGCCTTTGAGTGCGAGCGCCTGAAGAATGCCGCCTTCGGCCAGCTTGCCTTTTACATGGGGTATGAAACGATAGAAGAGGCTGTCACCGCGATCTTCGGTCATATAGGCAATGCCCGTACGCGGATCGATACAGACGGCTTCATGGACGAAGCAGCCCATGGCTTTCAGCGGCACGGGGTCGACAAGACCTTTATGATCGGCCGGCACTTCAAAAATATAACCGTGATTCTTGTTTACACCTTCACCCTCTTCCAGAGCGCTTTCTTCACAAGTAAGCCAGCTACCCCAAGGGGTTATCCCGCCCGAACAGTTACGAACCGTACCCGCCAGGCTAAGATATTCATCAACAACCACACCCTTTTTCATATCATAGATCAGCGTGGTCGTACCGCCAGGAATGGGCATTTTTGATTCGTTGCTCAACCGGTCATAGGCTTTGAAATCCTCACCGACCTTGCTGCGAAAAGGGCCTTCACGCAATTGCCGGTGGTCCAATTCGTGATTGCGGATCAGGGCAACCTTGCCATCCCCCATGTCGATGCAACCCATTCCATCTGCGGCATTTGGCACAACCATTCCATCACTCATCAGATTGCCCAGCCGGGAAATCACTTTGTAAGAAAAGCCTTCCGGAAGATCGAGCAGACGGCCCGGATCAGGAAGCAACTCACCATATCCAGCAACTTCATTCTTTCCTGTGAAAGGCAGGTTCGCATAGGCACGCGTTGCAAGGCCAACGAAGGCCGCTCCGAGCATGGTTGCTCCAAACTGACGACGGGTAAAAATCATATCGGTACTACTCCTTCAAAGAATGCCCGGTCTGTCCAAATATCTGGGTGACAGATAGAATGTGAGACGCCAGCTTGCAAATAATGTATTCGCTAAGGTCTCCGGAACAGACACAGCTATCAGAAAAAGGGTCCCGGAAATAAACCCGGAACCCTTCATAAGATCGACAGTATTTGCTTTCAGGCAACCAATATCATCGCCACCCGCAATCTATTCCATGCGTTTTTTATAGCATTTCTTGAGCGCTTTTTCTCGCTTCTTCGGTTTGGTCAATGTCTCGGCTTCCGCTTTACATATTCCAAGTGGTGTATTTGCGAAGGCAGCCGCCATCGCAGCTTTTGAATCATATGCCTCTGACAAGCGGCCATCTGGAGTAAACTCCAAGGGCTGGGCAACCTGAGACATGAGTTCCCGGCCAACAGGCAGTCTTGCGCGTTTACCCGTAATGAAACCGGCAAAAACACCTATTGCAAGAACACCAACACCGGTTGCGACAGTATTCCCTTCACCTTCCTGCCGGAAACTCCCCGTAACAGGTATGCTCTGGCCGTCCAGTTCGACCGAGCGCATTGCAAATTCCAACTTACCGGATTTTCCAAAGGCACCTTTGCCGGTTCGCCAGGTTATTTCTGCTGTTGCGGGTGTGCCGCTAGGTATGACGACTGTGTCACCGACCCGGACATCCTCCAATACGGTCAGCCCAAAAGTATCGCCTGCGTCATGTGTGCTGCTGTTCACTTCTTTGGCCACAGCCAACTTCACAGGCGTCCCGTCTTTCAATGTCAACGGCTCCAGTTTCACGGGAAGAGCGATAGTTTCCTCAGGATAAATCGCGACCGGAGGTGCCGAATCAATTGCTTGCGGCTCTTCGACCTGTGCGTATGCAGGCGCGATGGTAGATGCGGCAATGGCCGCACTTGCGATAAGTGTTTTCATATTGTCCCCCTAATAGCATCTACGAACACTGATGCTGTCAAAGGAGAGCTAACTACCTTTACAGATATGTGCAACTTGTAAGAATATCCATTTTGGAGGTAAGGTTATTTTACCTGGTTTGAGCCAGATTCCCACATTACAGACAGCAAGTCGGCGGGCTGACAAAAACCTCGCAATATTGGCTTTTTCCAAGTTACAAAACAGAAAAGGGCCCCGGAAACCAATCCAGAGCCCTTCGCAAATTCGCTATGGTTGAGCTTATCCCACCACAATCATCGCCAACGAACGGGCGATCAAGGCTGGGGTTTCGATGCCGTCAATTTCCACCGTGACATCATAGGTCATCAACCAGCGGCCCGGCTGTTTTTCCACTGCATCAACAAGCACGTGGCGCGCGCGGACTTTTGATCCGGCGCGGACGGGGTTGAGGAAGCGGACTTTGTCATAGCCATAGTTGATGCCCATGACCGTGCCTTCGAGGCCCAAGGTGCAGCCATAGGACATGGCTGGCAACAGCGAGAGCGTCAGCAAGCCGTGAGCGATGGTACCGCCAAAAGGCGTGGCCTTTGCTTTTTCCTCGTCAATATGGATGAACTGGTGATCTTCGGTGCAATCGGCAAATTTGTTGATCCGGTCCTGACTGGCTTCAAACCATTCGGACACGCCGACTTCCTTGCCTTTCCAGTCGTCGAGTTCACTTGCATTAATTACTGGCATATTCTTTCTCCTGATTGGGGGGTCTTTTAACCCTTCATGACTTCCTGCATCCGGCGGAAGAATTTACCGCCCTGGCCGCCGCCATTGGCATATTCCTGCATCCCGGTTTCATCGAGAATCTTGTCGATATTTGCGGCAATGGCCTCGGCATTACGATCAGCTTCGGGAAGCCAGATACCCTCGGTTTCGAGGATTTTTGCGGCTGCGAAACCGCCGGCACCGGCCGTCAATATCGTCTTGGATGGCGCGCCATCGCTGCACAGATAGACCACCGCCGGCGTCACCGCTTCGGGAACCAGCAATTTCAAGGCTTCTTCCGGCATGATGTCTTCGGTCATGCGAGTCGCGGCGACCGGAGAGATGCAGTTGGTGTGAATGCCCTTGCCTGCGCCTTCCTGATGCAGGCTGTTCATCATGCCGACCAAAGCGAGTTTCGCGGCACCATAGTTGACCTGACCGAAATTGCCGTAAAGACCCGTGGAAGACGTGGTCATCACGATGCGGCCATATTGACGCTCGCGCATATGGTCCCACACCGCCTTGGTGCAATTGGCGCTTCCGGTGAGATGGACATCCATCACAAACTGGAAATCATCCATGCCCATTTTGTGAAAGCTCTTGTCGCGCAGCACACCGGCATTGTTGACGAGAATGTCGACATGGCCCCATTTGGCGATCGCATCGGCAACCATTTTCTCGACCGCTGGCATATCGGTGACGCTGCAACCAGCCGCCATCGCTTCACCGCCCTCGGCTTCGATCTCTGCAACCACCTGCTCCGCCACGGTTGCAGAACCGCCAGTGCCATCACGCGCGCCGCCAAAATCATTGACGACAACCTTCACACCGCGCCGCGCCAATTCCATGGCATGCTGCTTGCCAAGCCCGGCACCGGCGCCGGTGACAATGGCTACGCGGTCATTAAATTCTACTGTGCTCATGGGATTTTCGCCTCTTGCTGTCCATTGGGATGAATTAATCGCGCCGATGGATGCGCAATCCCATCCGGTGAGTCAAGCAAAGGCGTGCAGATTCACGCCCCAGATATCGAGCGATTATTTGGCGGTTTTCCTGCGACCCTTGCCTGCCGTAGCGGCACGCGAAGTCAGACGCTTTTTGGGTTTTTTTGCTGCAGCCTTTTTCGCTTTAGGTTTTTTGGGTGCAGCCGCACTCGCTTTCTTCGCCGCCGCCAACAAAGCCTTGAAGCTCTTATCAGCGAAATCAACATAGGCTGCAGGGTCCGGCAGCATCTCACGGTCCGCTGTAATCGTCAGCATGACCTCTCCATGATAGCTGGTGACAATATGGAAAACCCCCATACCGTCCGTCGGCAATCCCATGCCAAAGCTGCGTTTCAGCTCGGCCCCGGCAAAATACATTGAAACCGGCGGTCCCGGTACATTGGTAACAACCGTATTCATCTGAGGCGCAACGGTCTGCCCTAGCCCCATGCGCGCGGCGAGCTTGGTAGCCGCGGCCGTTAGGCCCGCCGGCATTGCGCCGCTCAATTCCATCAAGGTCCGCGCACCGACGGCTTCGACCATATGCTTGGAACGGTTTGTTTCCTTCGCCACGAATTCCAACCGTTTTGCAGCGTCGGCAATATGGGTACCGAGACCGACTGTCATCATCGACACCTGGTTCCCGCCAGCCGCTTCACCGTTGTCATCGCGCACCGAAATTGGCGCACCCGCTTTTAATGTATTATCCGGCAGCTCGCCCTTGCTTTCGAGATAGGCGCGCATGGTTCCACCAACCACGGTCAGCATCACGTCATTCACTGTCACGCCGGGAAAGGCGGTACGAATGGCCTTGATATCACTGAGCGGGAATATCTTGCCATCAAACACCCGGTGCGGGGTCAGCCGTTCACCAAAGCGGGTCTTGGGAATGCCGGTTGCGGCATCCTTTTGCTGTTTATTCTCTCTCGCGAAATCAAACATCCGTTTGGGAACTGGCAGCAGCTTGCCTAGCGTTTGCAGACCGCGCACCGGGTTGGCGATATTGTTCACCTGTGCCCGCATCAGCAGGCCGAGATCATTTGGCTTTGCTTCTGGCCGCCATTTTTTGTCCCATTTGCGCGGCTTCATTTTGGCATCAAGGTCATGCAACGCCAAAGTCATTTGCAGCCCGGATTGCCCGTCCACCGCCGCATGGTGAAATTTGTGCACCAGGGCGAAGCTGCCTTTGGGAATGCCCTCAACATTGTCGAGACCTTCGATGACGGTGAATTCCCAAAGCGGGCGATCCATGTCCAGAGGCCGCGCATAAATCCGTGCTGCCTGAATACAAAGCTGCCGCCAGTCGCCCGGCTGCGGCAAGGCAATGTGACGGACATGATATTCCAGATCGAAATTGTCATCCTCAATCCAGTAAGGATGGTCCAGATCGAGCGGTACTCGTACCAGTTTCTGACGGAATATCCGCGCGCCATCCAGCCGGCCTTCAATATAGCGCAATATGTCCTTGAACCCGACCTTTCCGCCGGGAGCGGTGGAGGGATCATAGATAAGCAGCTGGCCGATATGCATCGGCGTATTGCGTGTCTCCGTATAGGCAAACATCGCATCAAGCGCGCCTAATTGTTCCATGGACTTCCCCCTCGTGATTCTTGTTGAGACAAGCATAAATCAGATTGGTTAAAGAAGCGAATCGGTTAAGCAATGGGAAGCGCCGTGCGTTATCCGGTCAGTTGGTCAGGGAGGCCTCGCTTCGGAACAGCCGTGTCAATTTATCGAGCAAGCCACCCGCGACCGATCGACCGGTCGCAGCAATTTCAACGCTGCCCGGGGTTAGCTGCAAAGCCTCACCATCTTTATACGCCTTTTTCGAGGCAATCAGGCGCACGCGGTAAAGCGCCGTGCGCGGCCGCAAGATATTCTCGTCCTTGTCCGAAGCGATAGGACCGCCATTGACGGAGGCCAATATCGGTTGATCGATCCTTTCAACCGCGTTTGTTGATTTTTCGACCAGCTTGGCCGCCCGGGATGCTTGCACCGGATCATCCGGAACAAAGCGGCCACGCGCGTCTTTGGAAATGCGCCAGATATCGTCTTCGCTAACATAGGCCTGAATATCATAATCATCGGATGTGACGACATAGGCAATGGCTTCCGCCCCGCCGAGCCAGCGCCCGCTGTGAATATCCGGCGACAGGTCGGTCACAATCCCGGCAATCGGCGCGCGCAAGATGAGACGCTCACTGCGCAGTTCAAGACCGCTGAGCTGATCCTGTTCCTGCTTGAGTTCGCGTTCCAGCACCATGCGGTTAGACAGATCAATCTCGTCGGCTGCTCCACGACCAAATTGCAGCTGCAGATTGGCGATTCTGACCTTCGTGGCGGCAATCGACTGCTCCAGCTCCGGCGCGGACAGTTGAATCAGCGGATCGCCTGCGGCAACCCTGTTGCCATTTTCGACAAACAGCTTTTCGACCCTACCCGGATCACCCGCGACAATCGGAGAAGCCCCTATCGGAGTCAACACGGCTGGCGCGCTAATATGGCGGTCAAGTGGTAACAGGCAGAGCAACAGCACGATGCCGCTTCCAATCAGCAACAATCGCGTTCGCGATGTCGCCAATATCCGGTCTTTCATGCCGGCCCAGACCTTGAATTCAGCCATCACAGGACGGGCAATGAAGACGGCAATTTCAACAACGAACAGGATCACCCCGAGCAATTTGAAAAACAGCGTGTAGACCAGCAGCGCGATGCCGATAAAAAGAAACAGGCGGTAGATCCACGTCATCCACGCATAGACAATCATCCCGCGGCGCAATCGGTCCGGCACCTGTTCGGGTGCTTCATCACCGAGCGCGAACAGCATCTCGCGCAGCCGCCAGCGTCCGAGGGCAAAAGCGCGCGGTTGCAGATTGGGTACGCCGAGCCAGTCGGACAGCACATAATAGCCATCAAAGCGCATGAACGGATTGAGGTTGATCGCAAGGCTCATCACCCAGCTGGTCGTGGCGAGAATGAAGGCAACGCTGCGCAGCATGCCGTCGGGCAACAACACCCAGGCCATGGTTGCAAGACCCGCAATCATCAACTCGACCGTGACGCCGGCACAATCGATCATCAACCGCTGCTTGCGCGAGGTCAGCCGCCACGCGCCGGATGTATCGGTATAAAGGACAGGCATCATCACTAGAAAGCTGACACCCATGCTCGGCACACGGCAGCCAAAGCGCGTGGCCGTATAGGCGTGGCCCAGCTCATGGAGGATCTTGATGACAAACAGGCCGAGACCATATGCGATCAGGCCTTGCCAGCTGAAGAAATAGAGGAAGGATGCGAGGAAGCTGTCCCATTGCCGCGAAACCAGAAACAGACCGGTCAGCGCCAGCAAAGCAAAGAAGGTCAAGACCGGATAGGACCACAGCGGCGCGACCTTGTCGATTGTCCGTTCCAGAAAAGCCGCCGGCTTGACGATCGGGATGCGGATGAAGAGATAATTGTCCAGCGTCCATTTCCACCACGCCTTTTTGGCCGTTTCCCGCTGTTCCGTGAAGCTGGCAACGGTGTCGCCCATTGGCGTTACGGTGAGGCTGTTCGACAGGGAAAAGTCGACCACTTGGCCAAAGGCGGTGTTGATTTCATTCTCGTCCAGTCCTTCTGCGACAAGATCATCATTGACCTTCGCCAGATCCCCGGATGCCCAACGGGAGAGGATGCGATACTCAATCCGGCCCAGTTGGAAGAACAGATGCCGCACCGGGTCAAACAGGGTCCAGCTGGGCGCACCGGTAACCAGGGCTGCGCCAGGCTCAATCCGGAGCTCCTGCCGCAGTGGCGGCAATAAGGGCCGTTCCGGTTCGACAGGCGCAGCAGCAGTCATAGGCCGATAGTTTGTCTAAAGCTCGCAATCGGTCGCCTGAGCAGCGAATAGATGAGCGGCACCCACTCGCCATAAAGCTTGGCTGTCCCGCGCGAGCCGATGCGCGGATTGCCCGACGTCGGCTTGGCGGTCACGGCGAAAGCCAAAATGCCTTCTGCTGTCTGCCGCGCCTGATAGCTGGCATGTTCGACCTTGCCTTCAATCGCCCAGAGCGGCTGTGCATCAAGCCAGACTTTCACGCGCGATCCGCGTTCGAGCGCCATCTGTTCGGCGGCGGGCAAATCGATGCGCAGCGCGATCTGACCCGGATCGGCCACTTGCAAGATCGGATCGCCGACATTGACCGCGCGTCCTTCCCAGTCGCGGCGGTCGCTGTAAATCGCCATGCCGCCACGCGGGGCCTTTATCTGCGAAAGGCCCATGACATCATTGGCGAAATTATAGTCGGCCTGGGCCAGTTCATATTCCGCACGCAGGGTAGCGATCTCGCGGGTTTCGTCATCCTCGCCAAAGGCGGTGCTGGTCGACCGGTCTACCCGCGCCTTGGCCACGGCCAGTTTTTCCTGTGCGAGTTTCAGTTCGTTGGACAGCTTCACATCATCAAAGGACACGAGCAGCGCGCCTTCCTCAACGGCAGCATTGGGGGCCACATGGATGCGGGAAATGACACCGGAAAACGGGGCCGCAACCATGAACGGACGCGCGGCAACAACTTCGACAGGGGCCAATGCGGTCATGCGAACCGGGAAGAGCGCGATCACCAACAGCGCGACCAATATGCCGATTTTCTCCTTGCGGCCAAAACGGCCGATGCGTTTGACCGGCTTGTCTCCGGTCAGCGCCCGCCAGCTATGCGAAACGGTTTCCGACAGCCGTGTCAGCCGATAGCCTTCGCCTTCGCGAAATGGCGCCTCCCGCATGACCAACAGTGCGCCAAAGACCTTTTCCTCGCCGTCGAGCAAAGGTTGCCAACGGCATTCCCCATAGGGATATTCGACCAGCGCCGGATCATCGCTCATCGCGCCGACGGTGAAATCATGCGGCCGGTCCAGACCATTATCTTTGGCCAGTTTCGCGATCAGCTTTTCCATCGCCTGAATCAGCGGCGCATTGCGATCGACCGATGATATACTGGATGCACAGACGATATGAAAATCATCACCGATGCGCGGCTGGCGCGCGATGAACATCTGCTCATAAGGCAGGATACGGCGCATTTCATTGGCGACATGATAATGCAGTTCCGCCACGCCCGGCTGGCGGCGTATCTCGGCCTCAAATTGCAACAGGCTGGCGAGCATATTGGCATCGCCCGACAAGGGTGCTCCCCCAGAGGCTACCGGCAATATCGCAATCGGTGCAGGATCGGAATCAGGAGGGCTGGCGGCCATCGGCTTTTGCTGCTTCTGATTGGGTAGAGGCATTGGACGATGCTTTTTCCGCCGCGCTCTGTGCTGGTTTGTCCGACGGCTTCACAAACACGCCCGTGCCGCTCATCCCCGGCAAGACAAGGCTTTCGGTTTTGTCGACATTGCCGGTAACGCGGATGGTCTTGCTCACCGGATCGACCGAAGCGCCCAGCCGGGTAATCTGACCCGTCACATCCGCACCGGTTTCGTCGATTTTGAAAGTGAAGTCCGCGCCGGGACGCAGCCAGGTCAGCCAGTTGCTCGGAACGATCAGCTCGACCTCAAGATCGCCGCCGCTCTGGATCGTCAGCAATGGCTGGCCGCTCGCCGCTATCTCTCCGCGGCCTGCAATTTCTTCAACAACCGTTCCGGAAAAAGGAGCGTAGACCGCACAGTCTGTCAGGTTGGCCTTGATCGCATTGGCCTCCGCATTGGCCTTGCCGAGATTGGCCTTGGCCACGGCGACTTCATTCTTGCCAATCGCTTCATACTGGTCGAGCTCCACGTTCGTTTTGTACGTCACATTATAGGCATTGGCCGCCGCCTGTGCGGCTTTCAGCTCTGCCCGGATCGCCGAACAGTCAAATTGTGCGAGCAAAGCACCTTTGCGGAAACTTTGTCCCTTGCCAAAGGGCATGGACGTAATCCGCGCGGTCATTCGCGATGCAACGGTTGACTCCTGCTTCGGCTTGATGACACCGCGAACATCCGGATCAGACTTGGGTTCCGGCTTTTGCGCCTGTGCCTCTGTCGTTTCGGTTGGCTGTTCTTCCGTGGCGCTCATTGCCGCTTCATTGCTTGACCAATTGGGGCCATCACCGCTGCTGGCAATGCCCACACCTATGATTGCGGCCAGCGCAATGCCGCCACCCCATAGCCATGGAGCCTTTGATTTTTCCTCTATGTCCGGAGTCCCGTCTCCGGTTTCTTCGCTCATCAGAACTTCCTATTGATCCAGTGTCATCGCCGCTTCGCGTTCCTGCCACAGGTTGGTCAGGGATGCGGTCAATGTGCTGACATCCTCGCGGCCTGTCAGATCCGGCGCGAAATCATCTATGCCCATGGATGCAAAGAGATTGGCATAGGCATTTTGCGCTTCGGCATAAGCTATATCATATTTCACCTCTGCTACGAGAGTGTTCATTTCCTCGCGCAGGAGGGTCTGCTGGCTCATCGCACCGGCTTTGTGGCCCGCACGGATCTGGTAGAGGATCTTGTCCTGCACCCGGTGCTGATGTTCGGCGGTCTGCAATTCTTCCTGCAAATGGCCAAAGCGCGCCCGCGATACGTGGACCTGTGTCATCACCGCCATGGTCAGCGCTAGCTCGCGTTGCCGCAAAAGATCGTCCTGCGCCCGAACCGCCTTTTTCTTGGGGCCGAGCTTGAACAGGTTAAGCACGTTCCAGCTCGCCTGCGCGCCATATTGGAACCAGTTATTGTTGAAGAGGAAGTCGTTGGAATCGACATTCACGCCCAATATGCCGCGGAAACTGGGGAGAGCCGATAAGAGTGTCGCGTCCAGCTCCTTGGCATTGATCCGTTGACGATAGCTGACCTCACGCAGCTCAGCGCGGTTTTTCAGCGCGGTCATCATCATATCCTCGCCCGTATATTGGACGGCGGGCAAAGTCTCTGTCCGGTCCGGCAGGACCAGCGAGAAATCGGTGCCTGGGCGCAGGTTCATCAGCGCAGCAAGCTGTGCTTTCGCAACCACCAGTTCGCGCTGCAGTTTTCGGATTTCCGCCTGAATCTGGACCAGTTCCCGCTGGTAGGTCAGCGCGGTGAGCGGCGCCGACAGGCGGCGTTCGGCCAGTCTTTCACTATTGTCGAGCGTGGTGCTGACATTGCCTTCCAGCTCTTTCAGCTTGGTCAGCAGCCGTTCGGCGCTGACCGCGCGCCAATAGGAGGTGCGGACATCTTCAATGATCCGGTTGGCCACCTTGCGCCGGCGTTCCTGGGAAATCAGAAATTCGTCTGCTTTCTGTTGAGCGCGGACATAGGACAGACCAAAATCAAGCACATCCCAGCTGAGCGACAGGTCAGCGGTGAATATATCCCTCTCGGCCGAAGTAGACGGCTCCAGAGACTGCCGCCGGGTAATCAGCGAGAGCGAACTGGCCCCCGAAAAATTATTCCTTCCGGCATAGCCCGCATTGGCAACCAGTTGCGGCAACATGTCATAGCGTGACACATTCAGCTCCCGCATCTTGAGCGCCTCTTCCATCAGCTCGACCTTGTAGTCGAGATTATATTTGAGCGCCCGGGCCATCGCCTCATAAAGGTTGATCGGTGCGGTCACCGGTTCCTGTTCGGCATCCACCGCAACGATATTTTCCCGCGCCGTAGTATCAATTTGTGATGGTGTGAGCGGTTTGGGATTCACCGCGCAACCAGCCAGCAAGGCCAGTGCCGAAATACTCAGAGTGTGTTTCATATGCATGATCTGCTTCCCTATCTAGGCCTTGAACGCAGCCAGAAGCTGCGCTGTTTCATCTGCGACACTGGCGTCTGCCATTGCCATGGCACTGCCCAGGGGAGCAGCACCGTTCATGTTCCGAGAAAGCGTAAGCTCCTCATCAATCTGGATTTCACCGGTCGCCCCTTGAACGATAACCGGAATTTCGATGACCTGACCATCTGCGCGGATTGCCCGTACGATCAGACGAACGGTTTCTGCGTCCACTGGCCGTTCGATAATCGCGAGGCCGCGGGCATCCATGCGTATCCAGCCGGGCAGCGGACTACCGTCGCGGGTGCGTAGCTGATATTCGACGATACGCGGATCGCTCTCGGCCCCGATATCGCGGACTTCCATGTAGATGACCCGGTCACGAACAACCGATTCAATCATCACCTGGTCGCTGCCGGTCGATAGCTGGCGCACCGAGAAGCCGGTCAGGCCTTCGACAAGGAAATCGCCAAAGCGCGGATCGAACAGGCGGTCAGCACCAAAGCGCAGGTCGCGGATTTTATCGAGCTGATTGACAACATCATCGATCGGGTTGCCATCGACATCCAGCTCACCCATTCCATTCAGCGCACGCAATCCGTTCACCGCAGTGAGGAGCGGCCGGTTCCCACCCAGATCAGGCGTGTTGTTCAGCGACCGGAAACTGTTCACCGTGTCATCGATAATCAGCGGCGCCGTGATAAATTCGGTGATCGGATCCAGAGTTGTATTCAGCCGCTCGCTATCGGGATAACCGATGCCGGGATTGCCGAGCAATTCATTCACATTGGCATTGGCCTGCGTGACGATAACGGTCGCAGTGGATTCCACAAAGCCGCCCTGACCATCGCTGACAATATAGGTGATCGTCGCGACGCCCTGAAATTCAGCCGGCGCGAAATGGGAAATTGTTCCGTCCGGATTGATCACCACCGTGCCCACATCAACCTTGGCGGTGAACACGCTCAACGGGTCTCCATCCGGATCGCTGCCATTGGCGAGGACGTCGATAATCGTTTCCGCACCGCCAATGCCGAAGACTTCTTCATCGCCATCGACCGGCACTTCATTGACGTTGCGGACGGTGACCGCGACGGTTGCCGTGGACGTGCCGCCATTGCCATCACTGATCGTGTAAGTAATTGTGTCCGTACCAAAAAAGTCGAGATTTGGTGTATAAGTGATCGTACCATCCGGGTTGATCACTACGGTACCGTTGGCGGCACTGACATTGGTTATTGTCAGCGGATCGCCGTCCAGATCAACATCATTGGCCAGCACCGGAATGACGACGGGCCGCTCTTCATCGGTATCGGCAATGTCATTGGCCGCAACCGGCGGATCGTTGACCGGGCTGACCGTGACGGTAATTGTCGCGGTGGTAAAGCCGCCATTGCCGTCACTGACCTGATAGGTGATCACATCCGTGCCGTTGAAATTCGGATCGGGCGTATAAGTGATCGTGCCTTCGGGATTGATCGTCACCGTGCCATTGGGCGAGGTTGCGCTGGAGATAACTAGCGGATCGCCATCAACATCCGTCGCATTATCGAGCGGCGACAGGGTGACCGGCGTGTCTTCTGGCGTAGCCGCAATATCGGGTGTCACCACAGGCGGGTCGTTGACCGGCGTGACATCAACGGTAACGGTTGCAGTCGCGGTACCTCCATTGCCGTCGCTGACTGTATAGGTGATCGTCGTCGGACCATTGAAATCAGGATCAGGCGTGAAGGTGATCGTTCCATCCGGATTGATTGTCACCGTGCCATTGGGCGAGGTCGCATCAGTCACTGTCAATGGATCGCCATCGGCATCCGTATCATTGCCCAGCACCGGTATCGTGACAGGCGCATCTTCCGGTGTCGAAACTATGTCATCAACAGCAACCGGAACATCATTAACCGGATTGACGGTGACTGTTGCGGTTGTTGTTGCAAAACCACCATTTCCGTCAGAAACGGTGTAGGTGATCGTATCGGTGCCGTTGAAGTTCGGGTCAGGTGTATAGGTCACCGTGCCATCGGCATTAATCACCACTGTGCCGTTCGGCGCGCTCGCCGCTGTGACAGTCAAGGGATCGCCATCAGCATCACTGTCATTGTCCAGGACAGAGACAGTCACTGGCGTGTCTTCATCGGTCTGGGCAACATCCGGCGTTGCAACCGGCGCATCGTTTACCGGACCTACCGTCAGTGTCACCGTGGCTGTCGCGGTGCCGCCATTGCCGTCACTGATCGTATAGGTCACCGTCGTGGTACCGTTGAAATCCGGATCCGGCGTGAAGGTCACCGTGCCATCGGGATTGATCGTCACCTGACCATCAGGCGAGGTCGCACCCGTCACAATCAGTGGATCGCCATCGACGTCGCTATCATTGCTGAGCACGTTGAGCGTGATTGGCGTGTCTTCCGGCGTCGTCGCCACATCATCGACAGCGACCGGCGCGTCATTGACCGGATTGACGGTCACGTTGACAATTGCTGTGTCCGTGCCGCCCTGACCATCGCTGATCACATAAGTGATTGTGTCGTTGCCGTTAAAGTCCGGATCCGGCGTATAGGTTACCGTACCATCGGCGTTGATCACGACAGTACCGTTGGGCGCGCTTGCGCTGGCAACGATCAACGGATCGCCGTCCACATCGCTGTCATTGGCGAGCACCGGAATCGTAACCGGCACCTCTTCATCGGTCACTGTTGCATCATCAACCGCAACCGGTGGATCATTGACCGCGCTCACGGTGACAGTCACCGTCGCGGTCGAGGTGCCGCCATTGCCGTCACTGATTGTGTAAGTGATTGTATCGGTGCCGTTGAAATCCTGATCAGGCGTATAGTCGATCGTACCATCAGGCAGTATGACCACGGTGCCATTGGCCGCGCTCGCCGTGGTGACGGTCAGCATATCGCCATCGGGATCATTGTCATTGGCAAGAACCGGAATGTTCACCGGCAAGTCTTCAGACGTTGATGCACTGTCATTCACAGCCACGGGCGGCGGGTTGGTGATCGTCCAGGTGAAGTCCTGATCGACCGTACCGCCATTGCCATCATCGGCGGTAATCGTGACGGTATAGACACCGCCATTTACCTGGCTCGCGCTGCTATCGATTGTGCCGGTGATCAGGCCATTGGCGTCAATCGACAAACCGGCAGGTAGACCGCTGGCGGTAAAGGTCAGACCATCACCGTCAACATCAGTGAAGTTGGCTGCCACCGATGTGGATATTATTGCACTATCGACATCGTTCCGGGGTGCAATCGGGCTTGCGACCGGGTCGTCATTGACCGCACCAACATTGATTTCGACCGTCGCCGTGGATGTTCCGCCATTGCCGTCGCTGATCGTATAGGTGATCGTATCAGGGCCGTTATAATCCGCATCGGGCGCATAGTTCAGTGTGCCATCGGGATTGATGGTCACTGTTCCATTGCCGGCCGTGGCCAGAGTCACGGTCAGCGTATCGCCATCGGGATCATTATCATTGGAGAGTACGTCAATATCCAGCGGCGTGTCTTCGGTCACCGCGATCGGACCATCATCACTGGCCACTGGCGGTGGATTGGTGACCGTCCAGCTGAAGGTGCTGGAGACTGTGCCGCCATTGCTGTCATCGGCCGTGATGGTGACGCTATAAATACCGTCGCCATTAGGGCCACCCTGCGAAGCCGAGGGATCAATCGTACCGGTTATGTTGCCCGCGGCGTCAATGGACAGACCGGGCGGCAGGCCGGTCTCGGTAAAGGTGAGCATATCGCCGTCGAGATCATCAAAGCTGCCACTGACATCAATCGCGATTACATCTGCATCGGCATTGCCCAGCGCCGGCAGCGGCGTCACCGTCGGATCGTCATTTTCGGCACCCACCGTCACCGTCACGGTGGAAGTGGAGCTTCCACCCTGACCATCACTGATCACATAGGTGATAGTATCGGTGCCATTGAAATTAGCGTCCGGCGTGTAAGTCAAAGTACCGTCTGCATTGATAACCACTGCGCCATTGTCCGCGCTGGCCGCCGTCACAGTCAGCGTGTCGCCATCCGGATCATTGTCATTGGCCAGAACATCAATCGGCGCGGTCGGCGTGTCTTCGGTCGTTGAAGCCGTGTCGGTATTGGCCGTTGGTCCGGGGTTGGTTATCGTCCAGATAAAGCTTTGTGTCGTTTCGAGATCGCCGTCGGAGGCGGTCACTTCCACCTGATAGACACCGCCATTCACCTGACTGGCGTCCGGATCGATGTTGCCTGTAATCTCCCCTGTCATCATGTCGATGGAAAGGCCAGCAGGCAGATTGGCCGCGCTGAAGGTCAGCGTGTCACCTTCAGGGTCACTGAACAGCGCCCCGAAATCGACACTCACCGCATCACCATCTTCGCTATCGCGATTGGGCAGGATCGTACCATCCGGTGCATCATTGACCGGGTCAATGACGATGGTTGCAACGGCTGTTGCAAATTCGCCATTTGCATCCTCAATCGTATAGGTGACCGTGGCCGTACCGTTAAAATCCGGATCAGGCGTAAAGTCGATCGTTCCGTCGGCCAATATGACGGCAGTACCGTTAGTTGCATCGGCTGAAACAATCACAATCGGTGTGCCGGGGTCACCATCGGGATCGATATCATTGGCCAGCACATCGAGATTGATCAGCGTGTCTTCCGTGCCGACAAAATTGTCGTTCACCGCCCGGGGTGGTTCATTGGTAATCGTCCAGGTAAAGGTCGTGCTGACATTCAGTCCGGCTGCATCAGTTGCGGTCACCGTCACAGTATATTCACCGTCAGGCACATCGGAGGAAGCTGTTGCACCGGTAGTGCCGGTTACCTGACCGGTAGCCGGATCAAATGTCAGGCCGGTTGGCAAGCCGGTGATGTTATAGGTCAGCGTCGCGTCATCAGCATCGCTGAAGGCCGATCCCAGAGGCACTGAGATGACCTCGTTATTCGAGTCAAACAGGTCGGGCAGCCCGACCGTTTCCGGCGCATCATTCACCGCCGTAACCGTAACTTCCACCGAAGCTGTTGCGGTACCACCATTGCCGTCACTGATCGTGTAGACAATCGTGTCCGTACCGTTGAAATTGGGATCGGGTTGATAGGTCAATGTACCGTCAGCCTCGATCACAATCGTGCCGTTATCGCTATTCGCTGAGATAACGGTCAACGTGTCCCCATCGGGGTCACTGTCATTCGTCAGCACCGCTATGTTCACCGATGTGTCTTCGGTGGTGCTTGCCGTGTCATCAACCGCAACAGGCGGCGGGTTGTTTACGGTCCAGATAAAGGTCGAATCTACCGTGCCGCCATTGCCATCATCCGCAGTGACAGTCACTGTATAAACACCGCCATTCAGCTGGCTGGCACCCGCATCTATCGTGCCCGTGATCAGACCGTTGGCGTCAATCGACAGGCCTGCGGGCAAGCCGGTCGCAGTGAAGGTTAGTGTATCACCGTCAAGATCTTCAAAGCTACCGCTGACATCAACCGACACCATATCGGCATCGTCATTAGTCTGGTTGTTGAGCGGCGGGTCCGCTGTCGGTGCGTCATTCACTGGCGTTACCGTTACTTCGACCGTTGCGGTGGAGGTGCCGCCATTGCCGTCGCTAATCTGATAGGTGATGATATCCGTGCCGTTGAAATTGGTCGCCGGCGTATAAATCAATGTGCCATCCGGATTGATCACGACCGTGCCATTGGGCGCGGTCGCGCTGACGACAGTCAGGCTATCGCCATCGGGATCATTGTCATTGGCCAGCACCGCAATCGGCGCGCTCGGCGTATCTTCATCGGTGGTGGCTGTGTCGTTCACAGCTGTCGGAGCCGGGTTGGTGATCGTCCAGGTGAAACTGCCTTCGACAGTGCCGCCATTGCCGTCATCGGCCGTGATCGTGACGGTGTACACGCCGCCATTTACCTGGCTAGCGTCCGGATCAATTGTTCCTGTTATCAACCCATTGGCATCAATCGACAGGCCAGCTGGCAGGCCGGTGGCCGTGAAGGTCAGCGTATCGCCATCCAGATCGCTAAACTTGTCGCTAATATCAACCGAGATGACATCGGCATCTTCGTTGTTGAGATCCGCAATCGGAATATCAACTTCGGGCGCATCATTGACGGGAGCAACCGTCACTTCAACCGTCGCGGTGGAGGTTCCACCATTGCCGTCGCTGATCGTGTAAGTAATTGTGTCGGTGCCGTTGAAATCCTGATTGGGTGTGTAGGTGATCGTGCCATCGGCATTGATAACAACCGTGCCATTGGGTGCGGTCGCCACGGTGACCGTAAGATCATCACCATCAGGATCATTGTCATTAGCCAGTACATCGATAGTCACTGGCGTATCTTCGTCGGTGGCTGCCGTGTCATTGGTCGCGGTCGGACCCGGGTTGGTCACGGTGTAAGTGAAGCTCGTCGACACCATGCCGCCATTGCCGTCGTCGGCCGTGACGGTGACCGTATAAACACCACCATTCAGCTGGCTGGCCTGATTATCAATCGTGCCGGTGATCAGGCCGGTATCGGGATCAATGCTTAGGCCTGCTGGCAGGCCAGCAGCGCTAAAGGTCAGCGTATCGCCGTCGACATCACTGAAATTGCCGGCGGTGGGAATAGAGACCGTTTCGTCATCAACGCCCGTCACATTGGGCAGCGGGCTAGCGACTACTGGCGCATCGTTAACAGCGGCCACGGTGACTTCGACTGTTGCGGTCGAGGTGCCGCCATTGCCGTCGCTGATCGTGTAAGTGATCGTGTCGGTACCGTTGAAATCAGGATTGGGCGCATAGGTTATCGTGCCGTCCGGATTAATCGTCACAAGACCATTGGATGCGGTCGCCGATGTCACGCTAAGCGTATCACCATCGGGGTCAGTGTCATTTGCGAGAACCGGAATGGTTACCGGTGTATCTTCATCGGTGGTTGCCACATCATTTACGGCTGTTGGCGCCGGGTTATTCACTTCCCAGACAAAGATCTGATCCACGGTGCCGCCATTGCCGTCATCTGCGGTGACTGTCACACTGTAAATGCCGTCGGAGCCCGGACCACCCTGGGACGCGTCCGGATCAATCGTGCCGGTAATATTACCATCGGCATCAATCGACAGGCCGAGTGGCAAGCCGGTGGCGGTGAAGGTCAGGTTATCACCATCAACATCAGAGAAATTGCCGCTGACATCAACAGCGATAATATCGGCATCATTGTCATTTTGTGGCGCAATCGGTGTGGCGACCGGTGCGTCGTTTACCGCATTAACCGTAACTTCAACCGTGGAGGTGGAGAAGCCGCCCTGACCGTCGCTGATTGTATAGGTGATCGTATCCGTGCCATTGAAATCAGGATCGGGAACATAGGTCACCGTCCCGTCTGGATTGATCGTCACGGTCCCATTAGGCGCATCGGCTGCCGTCACGTTCAGTGGATCGCCATCGACATCCGTATCATTGGCCAGCACCGCGATATCCACCGGCGTGTCTTCATCGGTTGTCGCGTTGTCCATATTGGCAACCGGCGGATCATTGACCGCATCAACCGTGACAGTAACCGTCGCTGTAGAGGTGCCGCCATTGCCGTCGCTGATTGTATAAGTGATTGTCGTCGGACCATTGAAGTCCGGATTGGGCGTGAAAGTGATCGTACCGTCCGGATTAATCACCACCGTACCATCCGGTGATGTCGCATCGGTAACCGTCAGCGGATCGCCATCAATATCTGTATCATTGCCGAGCACACCGATGGTGACAGGTGTGTCTTCATTGGTGGTCGCGACGTCATCGACAGCCACTGGCGGATCATTGACCGCATTGACGGTCACCGCAACTGCAGCCGTGGACGTGCCGCCATTACCGTCGCTGATCACATAGGTGATCGTATCGGTTCCGTTAAAGTTAGCATCCGGTTCATAGGTCAGCGTACCGTCAGGGTTGATCGTCACCGTGCCATTCAGTGCAGTGGCCGTGGTCACCGTCAGCGGATCACCATCCGGATCCGTGTCATTGGTCAGTACCGTAATATCAACCGGCGTGTCTTCGTCGGTGGTAGCGCTGTCATTGACTGCGGTCGGTGCCGGGTTGGTCACCGTCCAGGTAAAGGTCTGGCTGGTGGTCAGGCCATCGGGGTCGGTGCCAGTCACGGTCACTGAGTAAATACCGCCATTTGGCTGGCTGGCATCACGATCAATCGTGCCGCTAATAATACCGGTCGCCGTATCAATGCTGAGGCCAGCTGGCAGGCCTGTAACATCGAAAGTCAATGTGTCACCATCCAGATCGCTGAAGAAGCTGCTGGTATCGACCGAGACCGACTGGTTGTCTTCATTTGTGACGTCTGGAATGGCCAAAGACTCCGGCGCATCATTCACAGCCACCACATCGACGGTCAGTGTCGCCGTTGCTACTCCGCCCTGGCCATCGGATACCGTGTAAGTGACCAGCGCTTCGCCATTGAAATTTTCTGCCGGAGTAAAGGTCAGCGTGCCATCGGCATTGACCACGACCGTGCCATCCTGACTGCTGGCCGAGGTGATCGTAAGCGGATCACCATCGGGATCGCTGTCATTGGCCAGAACTGCAACCGTGACCGGCGTATCTTCAGGTGTGGTCGCTGTATCATCGACCGCTATTGGCGGGATATTCTGGATCGAATAGACAAAGGTTGTCGAGACGGATTCACCCGACGGATCGGTCGCGGTGACCGTTACAACAAATGGACCGTTGACCGAACTGTCGGAAGCGAGCGTACCCGTAATCAACCCGGTATCCGGATCGATTGAAAGCGCGGGCGGCAAGCCGGAGGCGGTGAAGGTCAGGTCATCACCGTCAATATCATCAAAGCCCTGCGCCGTAGGAATGGAAACAGATGCGCCATCTTCGCCATTTTGATTGGCCAGACCCACTGTGGTCGGACCATCATTGACCGGCGTGACTGTGACAGTAACGGTCGCGGTAGAGAATCCACCCTCACCATCGCTGATCGTGTAGATGATCGTGTCTTCACCATTGAAATTGGCGTTGGGCGAATAGGCCAATGTGCCATCCGGATTTATCGTCACCGTCCCGTTGCCAGCCTCAGCCTCGGTAATCGTCAACGGGTCACCATCATCATCAACATCATTGGCCAGAACGGCAATATTGACGTCTGTATCCTCATCCGTCGTTACGCTGTCATTGCTCGCCACGGGTGCCGGGTTGGTAACGGTCCATTCAAATGTGGTCGACACAGTCCCGCCGCGACCATCATCCGCGGTTACGGTGATGGAATAGACACCGCCGTTCACCTGGCTGGCGCTGCGATCAATGGTGCCGGAAATGACCCCTGTAGCAGGATCAATAGTTAGTCCGGCTGGCAGACCGGTTGCGGTATAAGATAATGTATCGCCATCGGGATCACTAAAGGCCCCCGCGACCGGCAAGCTGATCACCTGACTATCGAGATTAGTCTGATCACCAATGCTACCACTTGTAACCGGTGTATCGTTGACATCTGCGACCGCAACCGTGATCTCGGCCGTCGAGGTTCCACCCTCACCATCCGAAATCTCGTAAGTGATTGTATCCGTACCATTAAAGCCCGGGTTAGGCGTGTAGGTGACGGTGCCGTCGGCATTGACCACCACGCTGCCATTCAGGGCGCTGGCAGCGGTGATCGTGAGGTCATCTCCATCAGGGTCGCTGTCATTGGCCAGAGGCGAAATCACGACCGGCACATCTTCGTCGGTCGATGCGCTATCATCGACCGCGATTGGTCCGGGATTGCTGACATTGAAGGTGATCATCTGCGATGTGGTACCACCATTGCCGTCAGACACTGTGATGGTTGCCGTATAGACGCCGCTATTGGTCTGGCTAGCGCTGTTATCGATCGTTCCCGAAATCAATCCGCTATCCGGATCAATCGACAGACCGGGCGGCAGATCCGCCGCCGAGAAGGTCAGCATATCGCCATCCACATCAGAGAAATTCCCGGCGACAGGAACCGAAATGACAGCCCCGTCTTCGGTATCCTGCGGCGGCAGCGCCGTACCAACTGGAGCGTCGTTGACGGGCGTGACCATAACTTCGATCGTTGCCGTTGCCGTGCCACCTTCGCCGTCGCTGATCGTGTAAGTGATGGTCGCCGTACCATTGAAATTGGCGGGCGGAACATAGTTGACCTGATTGCCAACGACGGTCGCTTGTCCGACGGAGGCCGCGGCCGCGATCAAGGTAATCGGATCGCCATCCGGATCGCTGTCATTGGGCAGCACGTCAATGAGGACCGGCGTGTCTTCATCAGTGGTGGCAGTGTCATCGACCGCAACCGGTGCGGGGTTGGTAACGGTCCAGCTGAACTCCTGTGTAGCGCTCAGGCCGCCGGCATCCGTCGCAGTCACGGTCACCATATACACACCATTGGAGCCGCCCTGACTGGCCGAACGGTCGATGGTTCCGGTAATCTCTCCAGTGGCAGAATCAATACTCAGCCCTGCCGGAAGACCGGACACACTATAGGTCAGGCTGGCATCATCGCCATCGGTAAAACCAGCTGCGGTTTCCACGCTGATCCCGCTATCGGTATCTACATTGACCTGTGGCGGTAAGGCGCCCACCGGTTCTGGGGCATCATTGACTGGTGCAACCGTAACTTCAACGGTCGCCGTGGACGTGCCGCCCTCGCCGTCGCTAATTGTATAGGTGATAGTATCGGTGCCGTTAAAGCCTGCATTGGGCGTATAGGTGATGGTGCCATTCGGATTGACCACCACCGTTCCACTAGCCGCACTTGCTGCCGTAACGCTCAGATCGTCTCCATCGGGATCATTGTCATTGGCAAGCACATTGACGGTAACCGCCGTATCCTCATCGGTAGACGCCGTGTCATCTACCGCTGTCGGCCCTGGATTAGTTACAGTCCATGCAAATGTCTGGGTTGCGGGCGTGCCTTGAAAATCGGTCGCTGTGATCGTGACCATATAGACGCCATTGGTGCCGCCCTGGCTGGCGCTATTGTCAATCGTGCCGGTAATCTCTCCGGTATTGGAATTGATCGACAGGCCCGGCGGCAATCCGGTGGCACTGTAGCTGATGGTCGGACCATCAATATCGGTAAATCCGCTGGCCGTCGCAACGCTCACACCCGCATCGGCATCCACATTGGTCTGTGGTGGCAAGGTGCCAACCGCGATCGGCCCGTCATTCACCGCGACCACGGTCATGTTGAAGATCGCGCTATCCGTGCCGCCTTCACCATCGCTGATCGTATAGGTGATCACATCATTGCCATTAAAATCGGCATTGGGCGTGTAGGTCAGCGTGCCATCAGCATTGATGACCACCGTGCCATTGGGCGCGCTCGCTGCAATGACCGTGAGCGGCGCATCGCCATCGGGATCTTGATCATTGGCCAACACATCGATGGTAATCGGCGTATCTTCATTGGTCGCGCCGCCATCATTATTGGCCTGAGGCGGCGGATTGGTAATCGTCCAGGCAAAGCTTTGCGTCGCTGACTCACCATCGGGATCGGTGGCCGTTACCTCGATATTATAGACACCACCGGAACCGCCCTGGCTGGCGCTATTGTCTATTGTACCGGTAATCGCTCCGGTGTTTTCGTTGATCGATAGGCCGGGCGGCAGACCGGTAGCGGTGTAAGTCAGTTCGCCAAAGCCATTGTCCGGATCGCTAAACCCTTGCGAGGTGCTCACAAAAATACCCTGGGCCGCATCGACATTGGATTGCGGAGGCAGGCTGCCCACCGGCACCGGTGGATCATTCACCGCTGCTACTGTCACATCAAACGTCGCGGTCGAAGTGCCGCCACGTCCATCGCTGATCGTGTAAGTGACCGTATCGGTGCCAGAAAATCCGTTATTCGGCGTGTAGTTTAATGTGCCGTCACCATTGATCGTCAACGTGCCATTGGGCGCATTTGCAGAAACAACGGACAGCGTATCCCCATCGCCATCAAAATCGTTCGCGAGCACATCGATATTGTTAATCGCCGTGCTCTCATCGGTCGTCTGAGTGGCATCATCGACTGCCGTTGGTGGGTCATTAATCTCCACGACACTGATGGTCGATGTCGCAACATTGGAACTCAGCGCCGCATTGGTGAAGCTGATGTTGATGTTCCGATCCACCTCAGATGGCCGCTCCGTCGAGTTTTCAAATGTTATCGTGCGCAGTGCAAGGCGATAATCCCTCGCACTGTCTGCCCCCGTCAACTCCACACCGGTATCGGTGCGTGTGTAGCTGATGCCCCTCACCGTGCCTGATGCTGCATCGGAGCCATTGACCAACAACCGGTCGCCCGCCTGCGCATTGGTCAGCGTAATGCTGGCGCTTTGAACCTGACCATCAGGATTGGTAATCCGAACATCGCGATCAACAATTCCGACGCTATTGCCGTTTTCAACATAGGTTCCGGCATATGCCGATCCACTCGCCGTGCTGTCATTGCGGTCCAGATCCAGCCTTGGAATTGATACTGTCGTTCCGCCCGATCCAAGGTTGAAATCCAGATCGCCGTCATGATCGAAACCGGCTTGCCCAACACCTGATGCGGGGTCAATATTATAGGTGATCGTGAAGTTACTGGTATCGAGCCAGTTAAACCGCGCCGCTGAAGGAGTCTGACCAGACTCGTTCTGGGTTCCAGACGCCGTGACTTCCCCCGGAACCGACGTATCAAAATTGATATTGGAGGTGCCGGCATTCTGGAACGAAGACAACGTGTCTGTGCTGACCGTTACAAATTCCCGGGTACGCGGCAAACCGCCAGCTCCGTCAATATCGGCGACCGTGTAGGAGATATCAATGTCAACCGGTGCACCGCTGGCGGTAAAGAAAATGTCCCAGCGGACTTCGGCCGTGGCAAGCGACCCGCCGTCGCTGCGCAGTAGAAAAGCGGGATCGTCATTGCCGATTGGTCGGTCAAATCTTATGGTGTCACCAGCGGTAATGGAAACAATCGTGGCACGAATGGAAATCGACTGACCACCGACGGTTCCGACATTCTCCCAGGTCCCGGTCGCACCCACGGTCTGCCCAGGGGAACGGCTGCCAGGTTCAGTAAAGCCGACGCTACCGGAAGCCACGATATTGCCGTTTGCATCGCGAACGGTAAGCGAGTCATTTGGCGCTGAAATCGACGTTGGCGCAAGCAACCCATCCCAATCGCGCGCCACCAATGAAGCCGCCTCGACACTGCCCAACCGGTTTTCCAGCGTCCAGTCACCGCCGCGCAATATGCTGCCGGTATCGTCGATGGAAGCTGCGATATCGGCACCGGTTGCGGCCGCCAATGCATTCATAAGCTGTTGTCCCGCAGCATCACCGCCGACCTCACAGCCGTAGATCAGGATGTCGCCATCAGCTGATAGCTTTGCCCCTATGGACGCCAAGGATGAAGCCAGTGCGCCAGATACCGACGCGCTATCAATCCGCGTCGTGCCGAGCCAGAATACACCTTCATCACCATGGCTTACCAGATGGATCGCGCCAATATTATCAGCACCCGCGAGCGCGGTCATGATCTGGTCGACCCCGTCACTATTACCGTCAATGAAAACAATGATACCTTTACCCGCCCAGGTCTCGGCCAGTTCCTGGTAGTTTTCGACATTGGTATCGATGAAGATATAGTCCTGCCCAGTGGTCGCCGCGCCCGGTTCAACCGGATCATTCTCCGCCACGAAGGACTCAAAGCCAAAGAACATAGGACGCACGGCTGATCTGGAATCATTGTCGTCTATGATAAAATAGTCCCGGAAATCGGCAGGCCTAACTCCGGATTCCCGGATGTCATAGGCTACCCGCTCTGGCTGCAGTGCGTCGGGATACAGACCGCCGCCCGCGCCTGTTTCGGCTACAGAGTTCGAAATCTCCGCATTCTTGAAAGGAGCAGCGCCCAGAGCTTCCTGCACAACAATCGCTTCCTTGGCGACGACAGTGCTGGAAACATCAACAGCCGGATGAACCGGGTAGATCGGCACGGCTGCAGGATCATCATGTACAGGAGCCATGAGCGAGGCTTGCGCTACCGGCAGATCCGCGCTGCGATCAGCTTCAGCAAAAGATATGGCCTCTAATTGGACTGGTGTTTCGCCGTCAAGCATCACCACGGTTCTGTTGTCGCTATCATCAGGAGCAGAGACGAAACCTGCAGAAAAGGCCCCTGGATCATCCGCCAGAGAAACATTTACAGTGGCTAAATCGGCTCGCCCTGCATCGGGGGTCCCGAAGTCCCGAACAGCAACCACCAACGGAGCCAAGCCGATATTTGGCACCGCCGCATCAGAAAGGTTATTATTGTCATTAAAAGTAATACCAGGAGCAAGTGGAGTGCTTTCCAGCACATCGACGGTCGATACAGTTGTGGCCGCCGTTACCACCGCAGCCCCGTCAAACATCATGCGCGGCTCTAAAGCGATCAGATGAGCTTGCGGAATCCTGGTTTGCTTGGTCATCTAGATCTCCCGGACAGGCACGATTGAAATTCTATTGTAAATGCGCCGAAACAACGTGGCGCAACACAAATATCCAATGCCCCAGGATCATCTGCTGTTTTTGAGAAGTAACAGAAAAACGCAAGAGGTCGCAACCCCAAAAGTCTTTGTTTTTCATACACTAGCCAGAATTTACAACCTGTCGTGCATTGTAAACGGCTCATTGCAAACAAGATGAAATTCGATTTTTTTACTTTATCGTTAAGCCTATAAGGGCTTATTTTACTTATACATATTTTGACATAATCGGCCATTCTATTCACGGCGATTCATTATATTCCAATCGCACAAATTAACCGCGCGCCTCAACATACGCTTCAAGCCGCTCACTGAAGTTTGCTTATTGGAAGAACTGTCTCTTCCTCTTGTAAGCCTCAAACAAAGTGAAAAGATTGGCAATTGCACGAATCATCGTACCCAAATGCCGAAATGAGCTATTGATAGAACTGGCGCACCCGAAATTTCGAGCACAACTGACAGATATGATCGCCTGCTGGTGCCAGAAGAGGACTAGAAGGAAAGAAATAAGGTACTAGTATAAAAGGAAATATCGGATCCTTCTTTCAAATTTGCCCCCTTTTTAAAACGAGTAATCGGAGAACAGTTGATCGAAGCGGGTCCTTGTTAGAATTTCAGATGAATATTGCGATGTGGATACCCTAAAACTGAGAGACTTCGACAGTACCAAACTTACCGAAACGGATATGTAACGCTTAGGCGAACAATTCCATGATCGGCTTTATCCCGAAAGCGGACGTTCTGTTAATCTTGGCTCGAAAGATCGTTCAAATATTTGGCGACCGTGAACATTAACTTAAATCGGAATTGGATGTTGATTCAGCAATAGACTTGCGCCCAACATAGGCCAAACTCAATTTTCGCATCATCGATTGTTTGTCGAATGGAATCGAACGAACAGATCGCAATCCAGTCTCTCGCATCCATTGCAGCGCCTGTCTTCTCGCAACTCGATGTGAACGCCACACAAATTGAACAAGCGCACCGGCAGTCGAACGTCGTGTGATACAGGTGATCAACAGACCACCAGGCTTGAGAACGCGATATAGCTCTAACAATGCGGTACGGGGGCACTCCAAATGCTCTATCACATGGGCAGCCAGCACAATGTCAAAAGCAGCGTCCGCATATGGCAGTTCCTTGATGTCCGCTTGCTTCAAAGATAAATCGACATTCCGATCCCGGATGTTTTGTTCTGCCTGACAGAGCATCTGCTCTGACAAATCAACCCCATCGAGAACACAGCGGCTGGGCTCGAGGTCAAGAAGAGCTGACGAGAACGCTCCGGTACCGATACCGGCATCAAGAATACGCAATCCGTCCAAAGGGATTGCATAGCGTTCTTGTCGAAGCACTTTGCGCAGCATTGCCGTATAGGCTGTATCAAAACCAAGCCTGCCAAGCCTAGCATTCCAAGCACCCGCGGCTTTGTCATAGTGACCAACAAGCTCTTTCTTTGAATAGGCTCGTCTTCCAATCGAAATTCGCCAACTTCCAATCCATGTCGAGAAGATTGGAATCTCGAAATCCGATAAGCACTGTGGAGATTGAGGACTTGGCTCAAACGGCATGACTTATTTTAAATGCTGGTAAGTCATCGAATATGGCAGGCAATCGATCATATCCCGTCGCACGATCGAGGTTGACCTCGCCGGACCTTATCGCAAGCTAGTTCCTCTTTATGAACTGATCCAAGAGCTCGACGAGCTTTTTCGGTTTGTCTTCTTGGATGAAATGGGCCCCGCCTTCCACCAGGGTGTGAGTCTGTTCCTTGGCGCCGGGCACACGCTCTTGCCAGTCCTTGTCCAGACCTGCCATCAGACCGTCATCCGTGCCAAAGGCAGTCATGAGAGGTTTGTCCCAATTGGCGTAAAATTCATCGAGAATTACCTGATTTTGACGAAGCTGGCTTGCCACCAGCGTTGGAAACATCCTCACACCAGCCATGGTCTCTTCAGTTGGAAATGGCGCGGCATAGCCAGCCAGTTCAGCATCTGACAATTGGCGAGTGGTTCCATTTTGAAAAAGGACTGAGAAGTCAAATTCATTGCTCGTTCTCGCGTAAGCAACCCATGTTGTGAATGAAAATTCCTCTCCGTCAAAGTCCAGTTGCTGAACGTCTCCCTCGTTCCACACCCCCATGCGAAACAAGGGATAGCCGAGCCAGCCCTGAATACCGCCGGCGGCAGGTAAGGTCGTGTTGGATAACATGATCCGGGAAAAGCGATCAGGTCGTTGTTCAACAACCCGAAGTCCAATTAGGCCGCCCCAATCCTGTGCAAAAAGAGTAGCCCCTTCAATCTCTATCGCGTCCACGAAACTGGTCATGACATCGACATGCATCTGGTAGCTATGATCAGACCAATTGACTGGCTTGTCAGACTTGCCAAAACCTACATTGTCCGGGGCGATAACGCGGTAACCCGCTTCACTAAGCAGCGGGATCATATGGCGATAGAGATAGCTCCACGATGGCTGGCCATGCATAAGCAGCACGACTTCGCCATCCCGCGGCCCTTCATCGACATAGTGGATTCTGTATCCTGAAACGTCGACATAGTTTGGCTGAAAATCATAGTCGGGCAGATTTTCAAACTGGCTATCCGGGGTTCGGACTACCTCTCCTACGCTCCACTCTTCAGAAGATTGCATAGAGACAACCGTCACCACCACGGCGGTGGCCAAGACGCCCAAACCAATAAGTATTTTTTTGAGCATTTGGCTCACTCCTCTTTATGTTTGTTTGGTCGGCCTAACCCCCGCGCAGATCAGTTTGTGGTCACATTTCCAATTGCGGGCAAATTAGGAATTTCGATCCGGTGGTTTTTGCGTTGTAGCGTTCTACAATCTGGCTGTCTAAGGCATCTGATAGCGATATCTCATGCGTATAGTGACTCGCAAAAGTGGTTTTGAGCTCTTCGGTAACTCGCATTCTCAACCGCTCTCCGACGTCCAAGTCAGCTTTTGCAAGGAAGTTCGGAAGCAACCATGCCCCCATAGACCAGGCCATGCCATAGCTTCGCGGTGTAAATTCGGTTGGTGAAGTATCGAGGCCTCCATAAAGATAGACCTGTTTGTGCTTGGTTGAACCGTAGATACTGAAGGCAGCGGGCGTACGAGCTGCAGCAGCTTCCATAGCAATCAATATATTGGATGCCAGCGAACCGCCTCCGGTCGCATCAAAGGCGATTGTTGCTCCAGTTTCATCAATTGCGTCGATCAATTCTTCATTGAACGTATCACTGCTGGTGTTGAGGACATATCTGGCACCAAGATCCTTCAAAATATTCACCTGCTCCTGACGGCGAACGATGTTGACGATATCAATACCGTCAGCCTGACAGATCTTGTTGAGCATCTGTCCCAGATTGGAAGCGGCCGCAGTATGTACGATCGCGCGGTGCCCTTCCAATCGCATGGTCTCGACAAAGCTCAATGCAGTTAGCGGATTGACGAAACTGGAAGCGCCGTCTTTCGCGGTGCAGTCAGGCAATAGTGGCATCGCCTGAGTTGCCGGAACACAGCGATATTCTGCATACATGCTGGCGCCACCCATAACGGCAACAGTTTTTCCGATCAGGCTTTGTGCATATTCACTTTCACCCGCGGACACCACGGTACCGGCTCCTTCATTGCCAACGGGAAGATCCTGTCCAACCCGGCCTTTCATGGCGGCCATCGCCAGCGACGAAACCGGAGCGGTCAGAACCTTGTTCACACCTTCGCCACTGGAACTGGCATCAGCCATCGTCGCGCCACCAAACATGACAGCATGATCGGATGGATTAATTGGTGTGGCTTCGATCCGCACAATAATCTCGTCTGCTCCCGGGGTCGGCATTGATTTCTCGTGCAAAGCCAATGTCAGTTTTCCATCCTCTGAAACGGTCGAGAACATCTGTTTGTAGGATTCAGGCAGGGTCATTGGATATCTCCGGTTGATACTGTTGTTGGCTGTATTGCTGAGAGGGTTATTTTGGTGCCGGAGCGGGCGCCATTCTTACGAGCCGTGAATCCGCTACCGCGGCACTTCGGTGGAAAGCGTGTTTTTTATATTCCGGGTCACCAACAAGCGCCAAAAAGGAAGCGAGGTTGGGATATGACACAATGAAGATTGCATCCCATTTTTCATGTTCGGGTCCGATCAGGGTAAGTTGTGGCATACCAAAATATACAACCTTGCCGCCTGTTCGCGTGGCAATGGGACCGGAATGGCGGCTATATTCGGTATAAGCCTGCTCGCCGGTCCAGCCCTTGGCGGCGAATTCGCTGCCTTTTTCATAACTCGCCTTGTCTTTGAACCGGATCATATTGAGCATATGCAGAGGCTGATCTGCGGGAAGCTTCTGCATGGCGGCATAAGCTTTTGCGTCGGAGTTGACGTAAGTTGAAGGCATCGTCTGATGATCCTCGGCGGCCGATACTGCCGCAGAAAAAGCAAAAGCAACAGCTACAAACGGAACGGCAAACTTGGTTGTGAGTTTCATAATGTGAGTACCTTTCAGGAAGTGAAACGGGTGTCTTGGCGATTGTGATTATCGATCATCATAATGATCAGAGCGTCGCAAGCAGGTAGGCAAGATACAGGCCCAGGGCGATCCCGGTTAATCCCGTACCCATTGCGCCCACCATTCGGAAGAAAACAAATGGCGTAAACTCACTGCCATCGGCATGAGAACCGGAAAGCGACATGAAACCCACTGCGTGAGATATGCGCGCCAGAACGAAAATGGTTGCGAAGCTTGTCACAGCAATACCGCCACCGGTAAATCCTTCGACCAGGGCCAGAATGACCAGAAACAGCGCCGCGTTTTCCGCCAGATTACCGTGACGCCGGACTTTCCGTTCAAGCTCCCGGTCGTCATTCAACCCGACGCCGATTTTTGCTTTCGCCCGGTGTGTTCCGGTGTTCATCATTAGCAGCTGCTGCAGGATGATCAGGAAAGCTCCAGCTATCGCAGTGGTAAAAGGGTAGACCATTTTAATCTCCGCCATTTGTGGTTCGAACCGTGTAAGCACTTGGATCGTTCAGTTGGTAATGGCGGCGCTTATTTGCGTTGTCATTTGGTAGTTGTGCAACTTGGTGGCTTATCAGTGCACCATAAAGCAGTTTCTCATCTGTTGAATACCGATAATCTATATAGTGCCTAGAAACTCATGTCTGGCATCACGGAGTACCATT
This sequence comes from Parasphingorhabdus sp., assembly GCF_059726685.1. NCBI lineage: Bacteria > Pseudomonadati > Pseudomonadota > Alphaproteobacteria > Sphingomonadales > Sphingorhabdaceae > Parasphingorhabdus > Parasphingorhabdus sp. Next base: position 710,693 of record NZ_AP041068.1, on the reverse strand, counting down.
TCGGCAAATGTCATAAATGCCTTGATTCGTGCAGTTCGCCGTAGATCGCTGTGGGTCAGGAGCCAGATATCGCGTGCCTTGATGGGCTTCCTTTTTGTAGCCCGGACCAATTGCGGTTCTCGGTCTCCGATAAAACAGGGGATCATGGCCAGACCCAAACTGCCCTTCGCTGCCGACAACTGCATTGCTGCGCCGGGAAAGCATCCCCACATTGGCACTTTGCTAAACTCCGTTTCCTTGGTCCATTCCGGAAATTTGTCATCATCGGAATCCCAGGCAACCCACCTTGCAGATTCTGGATCATTTTCGAAATCCTGGGAATCCAGATATTCCTGAGTTGCATACACAGTTTGATTATAAGTGATAATGCGTTTCCCCACGAGTGATTGGGGCGGATTATTGTCGATGCGGATCGCAATATCGGCCTCGCGCCTCGACACATCCAATATGTTGGTCGTCGCAATCATGTGGACTTCGATGTCGGGATGCTTGTCCGTAAATTCTGACAATCTGGGGCCAAATGTATGAACCGCAATGGGTTCCGCCATTGTGACCGTTACAACGCCGCTCATATCGCCATCCTGCCCTGATATGGATCGTTCAGCTCTGTTCAATCGAATTCCGCAATCGCGGACGGCGGTGACAAATTCCTCGCCAGCAGCGTTCAAAACAAAACCCTCAGGTTGCCGATCAAAGAGCTTTGTACCCAGCGCATATTCCAGACTGTCTATCCGGCGACTCACCGTCGAATGATGAACGCCCAGCGCCCGTGCAGCCCGCCGAACAGAACCGACATCAGCGACCACTGCGAAACTCTTCACCTCTTCCCAATCCAGATGTTGTGCGCCCAGCATATCGTGTCTCCTTCGGCAAAGCGTAGTGGCTAAACTGTGCAACGGCAAGTTGCGACATGAACTCCTGACGGCTCACTGGTGAAACGCTACCCCAAGATTTCCGATTCATCTCCTTTTGAGGAATTTCAGTATGTCTCTTCAATCTACTCTCCTGGAAGGTACACTGGCAAAGCGTCTGCAAGAAACGCTGACAAATTCCATCGCCCAGTTTCCGCCTGAAGCCTTGGAGGTCATTCAAGCGGCGAATGAGGAAGTCAATCAACGCAAGGTTGGCAAGAATGCCCTTAAAGTTGGAGATTCTCTGCCCGATGCCATACTCAGCGACGCGAGCGGAAAATCCGTTTCACTTTCTGGCCTGAACAAACAAGGCCCCCTCGTTATCACTTTCTATCGCGGCGGATGGTGCCCTTACTGCAATCTGGAACTCAAGGCCTATCAGGATATTCTTGGTGAGATAACCGAACGTGGTGGCCAACTGGTCGCGATCTCTCCAGAGAAGCCCGACAACTCGCTTTCGACCACCGAGAAAAACGCGCTGACTTTTCCAGTGTTGACCGACACTGGCAATCGGTTTGCCAAGGCGATGGGCGTAGCGTTTGAACTGCCAATCGGTCTTCAGAATCTATTTTCTGGTTCTGGTTTAAATCTGCAAGAAATGAACGCTGACACAGGATGGACTCTGCCTGTCCCGGCGACATTTGTGGTAGACGGGAGCAGTGATATTATATTGGCTGATGTCGACCCGGATTATACCCGTCGGCTTGAACCATCAGAGGTCCTCGCTGCGCTGAATTCTTGCGCCGTCCACTCCGTTTAGGCTGGGAAGGAGAATGCCAATTTTTCGCGCGACTTTTGTCCAGGGCCACTCGAGATGATTGATCTTTATACCTGGGCAACGCCGAACGGCAGAAAGATATCCATCGCGCTGGAAGAGATGCAGCTGCCATACACAGTCTACCCTGTGGATTTGCAACAGGCGGAACAGTTTGAATCTGAATTTCTGGAGTTGAGTCCAAACAACAAAATCCCGGCGATAGTTGATCGTAACAATGACGCGCGCGTTTTTGAATCGGGTGCCATTCTCACATATCTGGCCGAAAAGTCCGGACGCTTTCTGCCAACCATCCAACCCAATCGGGCAAAAATACTGGCGTGGCTGAATTGGCAGGTCGCCGGATTTGGTCCGATGCTGGGGCAATTCAATCACTTCCTCAATGTGGCGGACGAGAAACTGCCATATGCCATTGGTCGGTTCTCCGAAGAAGCATTGAGGTTGTTCGCTATCCTCGATCGGCAACTGGAAAGCCACGAATATGTTGCTGGCGAATATTCGATTGCTGACATGGCGATCTACCCTTGGTCGCTGCCGGCGTTTGCCCAGATCAGTGAACAGGCTGAACGGACATTCCACAACGTTGAACGATGGCATGGGGCCATGGCTGAACGCCCAGCGGTGCAGGCGGGAATGGAGGTCCCCCAAGCCTAGCAGCACTGCTCACAGCAGTTTTGATTCAGAGGCACAACTGTTCTGCTGGCATTAGATTTTCCACCAGCGATACGCTTGGAAGCGTCACCTTAGGAAGGAAGTAACGATGGAACTCACACAAAGCCGAACCGTAAAAATTATTGCAGCGCTACTGCTGCTGCTGGCCATCACGCAACCGATCTATACAGCCCTATTTATTGGCGCTCCCGAATTTGACCGTCAATTTATGTGGAGGATAGAAGGTGTCATATTTGTTTTACTAGCGGCTTTCTCCACCTCCGCTTTGGTCATGGCAAGAGATCACGCCTTGGGCTTTTCCGCAATTGCGTTCAGCGCCATACTCAAATTGTTGGCAGTGGGTATGGGGTTAACGCAATTCGGTCCTTTTACCCGAGCTGCGGAATTGAACACTGACCTGGGCGATGTTGCCACCTCAATCCTTGCATTTTCGTTCTTCTGCTACAATTCCGCGAATATCCTGCTGGGCCTGGCAGCTGTGGTGTTCGGCATGTCTAAGATTCGCGGGGGCGGCCGCGCCGTTGGCGGCGCGACATTGTTGGTTGGCGCGGTAGCATTCGTCACCAACAGCTTGGTGATGATGTTCGGCTTTCAGGGCTTTTTCCCTTCACCAGTTGCTGGAGGATTTGGTGTTTTAGCCACCCTGCTCTTGGCCATTTGCCTGTTCCAGGCCAACAGTGGAGATTAAGTGTATCACCCAGTCAGCTGACAATCCGGTTGCTCGCGATGGCCTACACCATCAAGGCTGCCCACCGGTTGATCTAGAGTTCCGGCGGCGATGGTTGCATTGATGTGCAATCCGCAGCATAGCGCGAGGCATTCCGGCAGCTATGCGAATGACATTTGACGACCAAAATGAACCCCCTTTTGAGTTCGAGAAGGAGACTGCAAATGACCGAGATTAAACTCTATGGCTATGCGACCAGTCCGTTTGTGCGGAAGACCGGTTGCTTTCTCTACTACAAGAATATTGAGTTCACACACATCCCGGTCGATCCAACCAACCCTGAGGGGACAATCGGCTTTACCGGCCAAACGCAGGTTCCTGTCCTGGAGATCGATGGAGATTGGCGGTTGGAGTCCTCCGCGCACGCGCATTGGCTCGACGAGCTATTTCCCGAAAAACCTCTATGTCCGGCCGAACATCGTGCAAATATTGAAGAGATTGACCGATGGATCAGCGACAGCTTCTTGCTGAGCATTTTTCGATATCCGATCGACGGCGAAGACAACCTTCAGTTCAAGCACAGCGGGTGGCGATTGGCAGCACTTCTGAGTGCTCATACACCGCTTTCAGAAACGGTCCGGCACCATTGGCCCGATGCTCTGCGTCAAGCTCCGTTCATCCAGGCAATGGCCAAACATATGGATCTCACCGAGAGCATCCCTGACATGCAAATGCGGCTGGCAGGGGAGCTGGCAGCGCATCTCGGAGATGGCCCGTTTCTCGGCGGTCTTGAAGAACCGACAATGCTTGATCTGGCCGTGTTCCCGCAATTGGTCTGGGGCTATATGTTTGGCTTGGCAGAAACATTGAGCGCTGCAGCGCATCCAGCAATCAAAACATGGCTACAACATGTTGTAGAACATTTGCCGGACAACCCCACACTGGTCGCAGACGAAATGATGGTGAACTCATTGCAAAGCGGGCTTCAGTAAACTCAAATCATAACGCATCAGAGATGATTGTTTCTGGGTCGACAACCAACCAGCCGCTTTGCTTTTCATCACGTCCGCTTTTGCGTCCAATGCCGACAGAATCGGACATTCCGCATACAGCCCAATATGGGCCAGTTCATCACAAAGCGGATACCAAGCTCAATTCCACATAAGCCGTCAAATCCTAGTTCTGCGATTTTCAGTTTACAGCTATTTGTTCGTTCTCCGGACGATATGGCTCTTCTTGGACCACATGGCTGATGAGCAGTTTGAAAAAGAAGAGAGGTAGAAACCAATCTAGATGCTCCGGCGATTTGAACACATATAAAGAAAGCACCAAAGCCAAGGCAAAAACCATTCCGGATACGGGGCGCTGCAGGTAAAGCGGGAACATCAGAATGAACGCACAAGATAGCATCAAAAATCCGTAAATGATCGCAATCCACAAAATGTCGAAATTCAGAAAGAAATAGCTCGCCAGGGTCAATTGGACGATATGAAGTCCAACAAAAGTCATATGCTGCCTAAATCCGTTTCCTTGTCTAAAATTCCAGCGCTTTGCCGCGGAAGTCAGGTTGGTGGCAATCCCGCCGACCAGGTCTAGCGCAAAGAAGGCCGCAACCGCATATTGCGCCCAGGTCCAACTGTAATTTTCTTGCAAGCCAATGATGACAACCAGCGCAACTGCTACGAGTGGGACGTAAAGCTGGAGGTTTTTCTCAGCTGTGGTTGCGCCGGGCCCAATTACTTTATCGATCTGTCCCCGCCAGCCATTGCGCAACTCCGGGATGTTCCAATCAATGTTCATGCTGCTTTCCTGCGTTGATGATGGGTTGACTATCAGATGAAAATCAAAGCGTTCATTTTATCGACCAAATGGACTATAAAAACCCCTAGACCATGATTAAAAATCATGTCAATCATTTTCGACCGTTTGGACTAATAAAATCGGATGGGGTAATGAATGCCAAAAATCGTTGATCACGACGCATATAGAGAAGACTTGGCAAACCGGGCGGCGGCATATTTTGCGGAATATAGCTATACCGGTGCAAGCTTACGCAAAATTACCGAGTATCTCGGAATTTCCAAAAGCGCGTTCTATCACTATTTTCCTAACAAACAGGCGCTGTTTCTTGCCAGCACGAAGCAAGTGATGAGGAAAACTCAAGTCGATTTTACGACAACCGGAAAAGGATCGGAGAAAGCTAAAATCCAACAGCTAACTGATGCGATGCGCAGTGAGTTTGGCAGCGAGATGAGCATTGTTTTTGACTATCTACGCGACAAGACAAAGGAAGAAGTAGCAGAAGATGAAGCTATGCAAATAGCGCTCGACACATATCGAGCCAGCGCCGAGGCTATAGTCGGTGCGGACAGAGCCAACGAAACGCTGGCCAAGATCATGGGGACGTTACTGCTTGAATATATGTCGGGAACGATTTGAACATATGCCCAATTTAGCGAATGTCCGCTTTCGCGACCAATTAAGTTGGAACCGGACGGTCCGTTTTCGGCCTAAATTTGGTCGAAAATCTATAGCCTACTGAAGCCTAAACTACTTGCGTTCAAGGCACTTGATCCGCTCAATATATAGAAGATCGAACCCAGCCCGCATTCCTTCAAGCGAAACACGCTGGCCAATCAGCTTCCGCGCCTTCAAAAGGGGAAGCAGCCAGCGTGTCTTCTTTATCGTGACAGCCGCTCGGCCTTCTTTCTCGATCTTGGTGATGTAGTCTTTAGCAATCGATGAAAATGTTTTCGCAGCCGCTTCACGCCTTTCGCGGGCTACCTTGAGCGAAACATCAGGATAACGGCCAAGCGATAGCTTCTTCTCTTTTCCGAGATAGGGATATTTCAAACGCCACAACTTCCCCCCCCCCCCCCCCCCCCCCCGATGGCTGGACCAGAAGGAACAGACCGCGTTCATCAAACATCTTCTTCGGCTTCTCACCGGGCCTTGCATTCCGGATCGCTGTATCGGTCAACGCCATAATGGGGGGCCACTTTCATCTACTGTTGTAATGTGGCCCTTACTATGCTGCGAGTGCAGACGAGCATGGGCGAACAGCGGCGGCCATAAACTGCCGCTTATTGGCAATTTTTCAGGCGTTTTGCAACCACCTGCATACATCGATGAATGAGTAAATGGTGCCCAGAAGAGGACTCGAACCTCCACATCCTTGCGAATACTAGCACCTGAAGCTAGCGCGTCTACCAATTCCGCCATCTGGGCCAACCGACATGTTGTCGGTGTAGGAGCGGGCGATTAGCGTCACGAGGGCGATATTGTCAATGATTCATCTGCCGATAATGGATATCTTATGTCTGACGGGGCGCGGGCTTGGGAAATATGCTATGTTACTAACGGCATTAAAGTAGATTCGTATATTGCGCACGCGCGCCCGTCATGCAAAAGCGCGCGGGAAGACAATGAGATCATTGCGTGAAAGAAATGGATATTAGACTATGACGCTTGACGGACAATTGGTTTGCATTTTTGGCGGTGGCGGGTTTTTGGGTCGCTATATATCGCAGCAGCTTTTGTCGCGCGGTGCTCGGGTGCGAGTGGCCGAACGCAATGTTAAGAATGCCATGCATATCAAACCGCTTGGAAATTTGGGCCAGACCCAGTTTGCCAGCGCTGATGTTACCAAAAAAGACAGCGTAGCGCGGGCGGTCCATGGCTGCGATGCTGTCATTAATCTGGTTGGCATTTTAGACGGAGACTTTGAGGCAGTGCACGTTAACGGCGCGCGCAACGTGGCCGAGGCAGCGGCCGAAGCGGGATGCACCGCGCTCGTCCAGATGTCGGCGATTGGCGCTGATAGAGAGTCGCCATCGCGTTATGGAAAGAGCAAAGGCGATGGCGAAGCAGCGGTGCTAGACGCGTTTCCGAGCGCCATCATCCTGCGGCCGTCTATTGTATATGGACGCGAAGATCAGTTTATCAATCGCTTTGCTGCTATGATCCAGATGATGCCTATCGTGCCGATAATTGGCGGTGGCACCAAGTTCCAACCAGTTTTTGTCGGCGACGTCGCGCAGGCCGTGGCTGCGGCACTGGAAAAACCAGCGCGCTATGCAGCACGGACTTTTGAACTGGGAGGGCCTGAAATTATCTCAATGGGAGACCTCAATCGGCGGATCGCCAGCATGACCAAGAGGGATCGCGGCTTTTTTGAGATTCCGGATTTTGCGGCGAAACTGATGGCGACTTGCACCGGCTTTCTTCCCGGCGCACCAATTACGTCCGATCAGTATAAGATGCTGCAGAGGGACAATGTTGTTGCTGATGGGCAGGCTGGACTGGAAGCCTTTGACGTAACCCCTACACCGCTTGCCACCGTTGCCCGGGGGTGGATGGACAAATATACGACTTATGGCCGCTTTGGAGCGCGCGCTAAGGCCAGTTAGGCTTATCCGCGCTAAAACCAGATCAGCAACGCTGCGCCCATGGCTACGCGGTAGATCACAAAGACCATCATCGACGCCTTGCGTAGGAACTGCATCAGGAATGTCATCGTGGCAAACGCGGCCACGAAGGTCAGTGCTCCGGTGATCAATGCCTCTTTGAGCAGATCGCTACTGGCATCCATGAGATCAGGCACGATCAAAATCCCTGCGCCAGCAACGGCCGGAATAGACAACAGGAAAGAAAAACGGGCTGACTCCACACGACTATAGCCCAGAAAACGTGCAGCGGTCATCGTGACACCCGACCGGCTTGTGCCGGGAATTAGCGCCAGAGCCTGAGCCAAGCCGACAATCAATCCGTCTTTCAGGGTCATGTCCTCGAACGACTTGACTTGCCGCCCAACACGGTCGGCCACGCCAAGAAGGACGCCATAGACAATCAAGTTAATGCCCACCAATGTCGTGCTGCGGAACCCCTCCAGATAGCCGCCGGTTTTCAGGAACAAACCCACTATGACAGCAGGTATAGTGCCGAATATAATCCACCACAGCAGCCGGCGCTCGGCATCTGCCTTGCCAATACCAATGGTTGCCAAGCCGCCCTTGCCGAGAGAAAGCACGTCTTTGAAAAAATAAGTGATGATCGCAAGCAAAGACCCAACATGTACAGCAATGTCTATCATCGGCCCCTGATCGGCATAGCCGGTGAAAACCGGAAGCAATATAAGGTGACCGGATGAGGAAATTGGCAAAAATTCGGTTACGCCTTGCACAACGGCGAGGAGCAGCATTTGAATAAATGTCATGATGGGACCCGGGACAAGTGAAGGAAATCAACATATAGAAGCGACATTCGATTTTGTCGTCGATGAATTTAGGTCCGTTTCGATACTTTTATTGCGCGGATAGCTGTGGCCTAAGCCAGAAAATCGCTGAAATGCGTTATATAGGTTAGTATAACTGTCCTATTTTGTTGTTTTTGCGTGACTCTGCCTATGGTTTCGCCTATCGCGAGCCCAACGCCCGCTCAGGAGGGCAGGGTCACCCTAATCGAAAAATACAAGAAACGAGCGATCTGCATGCCAAAAGGCACGAAAAAATTAGACATGTTGAAATTTGTCAACACTGGGCAAAACTATCCGGAAAAGCGCGAACCAACGCTGCGCGCCGAGGATTTTCATGAAATTGCCGACCGTTATGCCCCCGAAAAAGCGGCGGAACAGGCAGCGCGCTGCTCGCAATGCGGCGTGCCTTATTGCTCGACCCATTGCCCGTTGCATAACCATATCCCGGACTGGCTGCGTCTGACCGCCGAGGGCCGGGTCCGTGAAGCCTATGAAATGTCGAATCTGACTTCGACCATGCCGGAGATTTGCGGGCGCATCTGTCCGCAGGACCGTCTGTGTGAAGGCAATTGCGTCATTGAATTTTCCGGTCATGGCGCAGTGACCATCGGCGCGGTAGAAAAATATATCACTGATACCGCCTGGGAAGAAGGCTGGGTTGAACCGCTGGTTGCGGGTAAATCGCGCGGCCAGTCCGTCGGCATTATCGGCGCCGGTCCCGCTGGCCTGACCGCCGGGGAATATCTGCGCGTCGCTGGCTATGACGTTCACATCTATGATCGCCATGATCGCGCCGGTGGTTTGCTGACTTACGGCATTCCTGGCTTCAAGCTTGAGAAAGACGTCATCATGCGGCGCATTCAGCGTCTTAAAGATGGCGGCATCAACTTTCATGAGAATTTTGAAGTTGGCAAAGATGCAACATTGGATGAGCTGCGCACTAAACATGATGCGATCTTGATCGCGACGGGCGTCTACAAGGCACGCGAAATCAAAATGCCCGGCGTGGGCGCACCTGGTGTCGAAGAGGCATTGGATTTTCTGACCGCCTCAAACCGCAAAAGCTTTGGCGATGATGTACCCGATTTCGACAATGGCCGTTTCAATGCCGAAGGCAAGAATGTGGTCGTCATCGGTGGCGGCGATACCGCGATGGATTGCGTGCGGACCTCGGTACGTCAGGGGGCGAAATCAGTAAAATGCCTCTATCGCCGTGATCGTGCCAATATGCCAGGGTCGCAGAATGAAGTGAAAAATGCCGAGGAAGAGGGCGTGGATTTTGTTTGGCTCTCTGCCCCCAAAGCGGTCGAGGGCACGGATCACGTCACGGCGGTCAAAGCAACGAAGATGCGTCTCGGCGCCCCTGATGCCAGTGGCCGGCGCGCGCCAGAGGTGCAGCCCGATAGCGAGTTTAAGTTGGAGGCGGATCTGGTCATCAAGGCTTTGGGTTTTGATGCCGAAGAGCTGCCCAGCCTGTTCGACTGCCCCGACCTCAGCGTTACCCGCTGGGGCACGTTGCGGGTCGATCACAAGAGCATGATGACCAATCTCGATGGTGTTTTCGCCGCTGGTGATATTGTTCGCGGAGCCAGCCTTGTGGTATGGGGCATCCGTGACGGTCGCGATGTGACCGAGCATATGCACAAATTCTTGCGCGAAAAAGCAAAGGCGGAAAAACAGGCCGCCTGAAGCGCCCCTTTCGCCCATCCAATTCGGAGTAAAAAATGAAAAAAATCTTTGCGCTTACCGTAAGTTCATTGGCTTTGGCATTCAGCACCCCCGCCACGGCACAAGATGCGGATGCAACAGCAACAACCGAAAGCGAAGCTGGGTCCATTGATCCGGCGCGTCTCTCTGCCGCCAAAAGCACGGTCGATTATCTGTTCCCGCTCGGTACCTACGAGCGGATGATGAAGGGCACGATGGACCAGATGATGGACCAGATGATGATGAGCATGGGCAACATGCGCATGGGTGACCTGGCTGGTGCAGGCGGCGTGGCCAGGGGCGACATGCCTGAAGGTATGGGCGAAAAGACACTGGCCGAAATGGCGACCGAAATGGACCCGCATTACGCAGAGCGGACCAAAATTTCGACCAAGGTAATTATGGACGAGATGGTCAACCTGATGATCGGGATGGAACCAGCCGTTCGCGAAGCACTGACCAATATTTATGCGCGCAAATTCACGGTCGGCCAGCTGAACGAGATGAACAGCTTTTTCGCGACCGATACCGGCAGTGCCTTCGCACGCGACTATATGATGGTCTTTGTCGATCCGGAAATGATGCAATCGATGATGAACATGGTCCCGGAAATGATGCAGGCCATGCCAGAGATAATGAAAAAGGTCGAAGAGGCTACTGCCCATCTACCGCCCGTTAAAATACCTGGCAATGATCCCTTTGCATCGGTTGAGGAAGTCATGGACGAGGTTGAAAATTCAGATGATGCGACAGATTGGGAAGACCCCGACAACTGGTCAGCGGAAGACCGGGAGCTCGTCAACAAACTGAGCGTCGATTCCGACACCGCGTTTGAGAAATATTATGAAGCGCTCGAAAAAGCGCAGAAGAACGCCAAAGCAAAAATGGCGAACGGCAAATAGACAGCAGCACGCAAAATCGATGCTCTTACCCACTGAAATGAAATTGATATGACACACCACTATCCAACGCCCGAACATAAGCGCCTTGCCGAAACCGGCATGTACCGACCTGAATTTGAATCCGATGCATGTGGTGTCGGTCTGGTTGCCGCCACCGATGGCAAGGCTTCGCGGCGGGTGGTGTCGTCGGCTATTGATGCGCTGAAAGCCGTGTGGCATCGCGGCGCGGTTGATGCAGATGGCATGACGGGTGATGGAGCCGGGTTGCATGTCGATTTACCCGCACGTTTCTTCGACGATGCGATTGCCGATAGCGGTCATAAGGTCATGCCTAACCGGCTAGCTGTCGGTATGATATTTTTGCCGCGCACGGATCTCAGCGCGCAAGAAACCTGCCGGACGATTGTGGAAGCGGAAATCATCGAAGCGGGGTATAAAATTTACGGCTGGCGACAGGTGCCAGTAGATGTGTCAGTCATTGGCGTGAAGGCGCAAAATACCCGGCCTGAAATTGAGCAAATCATGATTGCCGGGCCGCTGCCCGACCGGCAAAGCGCAGCAGAATTTGAGAAAAATCTCTACCTCATCCGTCGCCGGATCGAGAAAAAAGTTGTCGCGGCACAGATTCATGACTTCTATATCTGCAGCCTGTCCTGCCGCTCGATCATCTATAAGGGCCTGTTCCTCGCGGAATCTCTTTCGGTATTTTATCCCGACCTGACAGACGAACGGTTTGAAAGCCGTGTCGCGATTTTCCATCAACGCTATTCGACCAACACTTTCCCGCAATGGTGGCTGGCTCAGCCGTTTCGGACGCTGGCCCATAATGGCGAGGTCAATACGATCCGCGGCAACAAGAACTGGATGAAAAGCCACGAGATCAAAATGGCGAGTCTCGCCTTTGGTGATCACTCGGAAGATATCAAACCGGTTATCCCGGCGGGTGCATCCGATACCGCTGCCCTCGACGCGGTGTTTGAAACCATCTGTCGCTCTGGCCGCGATGCGCCGACGGCCAAGCTGATGCTGGTCCCGGAAGCCTGGCAGAATGAAGCCGATATCGATCCGGCACACAAGGCCATGTATGAATATATGGCGAGTGTCATGGAACCATGGGATGGTCCTGCCGCGCTGGCGATGACCGATGGCCGCTGGGCTGTGGCCGGCGTGGACCGCAATGCACTGCGGCCACTGCGGTACAGCAAGACTTCTGACAATTTGCTGATCATCGGATCGGAAACCGGCATGGTTGTCGTTCCCGAAAGCCAGATTGTGGACAAAGGCCGCCTTGGCCCCGGTCAAATGATCGCGGTCGATCTGGATGAAGGCGTTGTCTTCACTGACAAGGAGATCAAGGACCAGATTGCATCCGAAGAGCCTTATGCCGAAAGGGTAAAAGGGTTTCGCACAATGGACGATCTGCCGCCTGCGCCAGCTGATGCGGGTATGAACTTTTCCAAGGAAGAGCTGATCCGCCGCCAGACCGCAGCCGGTCATACGCTGGAAGATATGGAAGTAATCCTTGCGCCAATGGTTGAGGATGCCAAGGAAGCTATCGGCTCCATGGGCGACGACACACCGCTTGCGGTTATCAGCCTGAAGCCGCGTCAGGTCAGCCATTTTTTCCGCCAGAATTTTTCGCAGGTCACCAACCCGCCGATTGACAGCCTGCGCGAACGGCATGTGATGAGCCTGCGCACGCGTTTCTCGAACCTCGCCAACATATTGGAGAAGGACAGCCAGAATGAAAATGTGCTGGTGCTTGACAGTCCGGTCCTCAGCTGCGCCGCCTGGGAGCGACTGAAGGGCAGCTTCGGCGATGCTGTCGCCGTTATAGACTGCACCATGTCGACCAGAGGCGGCGCGATCACCATGCGTGACGCGCTGGCCCGGATCCGCGATGAGGCCGAGCAAGCCGTGCGTCAGGGTAAGACCGAGATTTTCCTGACAGATGAAAATATTGATGAAGATAATATGGCCATTTCCATGGTCATCGCGACTGCGGCGGTCCACACGCATCTGGTGCGCAAAGGACTGCGCGCCTATGCCTCGGTCAACGTAAGGGCTGCCGAATGTCTCGACACCCATTGTTATGCGGTGCTAATCGGCGTCGGCGCAACGACGGTTAATGCCTATCTGTCGGAAGCGGCCATTTCCGATCGCCATGCGCGCGGCCTGTTTGACGGGCTGACTTTTGACGAGTGCATCGCCCGCCACAAAAAGGCCGTCGATGAAGGCCTGCTGAAGATCATGTCCAAAATGGGCATTGCGGTGATCTCCAGCTATCGCGGCGGCTATAATTTTGAAGCCGTTGGCCTGTCGCGCGCTTTGTGTAACGACCTGTTCCCCGGCATGCCGACCAAGATATCCGGCGAGGGCTATGCATCGCTCTTCATCAATGCGCAGGAAAAACATGAAGCCGCGTTTGAAGCGGCGGTCGTGCGCTTGCCCGTGGGCGGATTCTACAAACAGCGCGATGGCGGTGAGCCGCATGCCTATGGCGCGCATCTGATGCACTTGCTGCAAAGCGCCGTCGCCCATGACAGCTACTCCTCTTACCTGCAGTTTTCGCAGGGCGTGAAAGAACTGGAACCCATTTATCTGCGCGACCTGATGGAATTTAACTATGCGCCTGAGCCCATTCCGATCGATGAGGTTGAGGCGATTACCGAAATTCGCAAACGCTTCAACACGCCCGGTATGTCTCTCGGCGCGCTGAGCCCCGAAGCGCATGAAACGCTCGCGATTGCAATGAACCGCATTGGCGCGAAATCGGTTTCCGGTGAGGGCGGGGAAGAGAAACGCCGTTACACACCGTTTGAAAATGGCGACAATGCATCGAGTCCGATCAAGCAGGTTGCCTCCGGCCGTTTTGGCGTAACAGCAGAATATCTCGGTGCCTGTGAAGAGGTCGAGATCAAGGTCGCCCAAGGCGCCAAGCCTGGTGAAGGCGGCCAGTTGCCCGGCTTTAAGGTCACCGAATTTATCGCCAAGCTGCGCCATTCGACGCCGGGTGTCACGCTGATCAGCCCGCCACCGCATCATGATATCTATTCAATCGAGGATCTCGCGCAGCTGATTTATGATCTCAAGCAGATCAACCCGAAAGCCCGCGTTTGCGTGAAGCTCGTCTCCGCAGCCGGTATCGGCACGATCGCGGCAGGCGTTGCCAAAGCGCATGCCGATGTGATCCTGATTTCGGGCAATACTGGCGGAACGGGTGCATCGCCGCAAACGTCGATCAAATTTGCTGGAACGCCCTGGGAAATGGGCCTCACCGAAGCCAATCAGGTGCTTACACTTAACGGTCTGCGGCACCGCGTGAAATTGCGCACCGATGGCGGTCTGAAAACCGGACGCGATATTGTCATTGCCGCGATTCTGGGCGCGGAGGAATTTGGCCTCGGCACGCTGAGCCTGGTCGCCATGGGCTGTATCATGGTGCGGCAATGCCACAGCAACACCTGTCCCGTCGGAGTCTGTGTGCAGGATGAAAAGCTGCGCGAGAAATTTACGGGCACACCAGAAAAAGTCATCAACCTGATGACCTATATGGCCGAAGAAGTGCGCGAGATTTTGGCACGGCTGGGCTTCCGGTCGCTGGATGAAATTATCGGTCGCACGGAATTGCTGCGGCAAGTTAGCCGCGGGGCCGAGCATCTTGATGATCTCGACCTGAACCCCATCCTCGCCAAGGTGGACGCTCCGGATACCGAGCGTACGTTCAACCTGCCCACTCATCGCAACGAAGTGCCCGACAGTCTCGATGCGCAGATGATTGCCGATGCGCAGCCGGTCTTTGAACGCCGCGAGAAAATGCAGCTAACCTACACGGTGCGCAATACCCACCGCGCAGTCGGTACGCGTTTCTCAGCAGAGGTGACTGCCAAATATGGCATGACTGCGCTGAACGAGGACCATGTCCATGTACGCCTACGTGGCAGTGCCGGACAATCACTGGGTGCGTTCCTGTGTCAGGGTATCACGCTGGAAGTCTTTGGTGATGCCAATGACTATGTCGGCAAGGGTCTGTCCGGCGGCAAGATTGTCGTTCGCCCGATGGTCAGCTCGCCCCTGGATTCAAAGGACAATACGATTATCGGCAACACCGTGCTGTACGGTGCAACATCCGGTCAGCTTTTTGCCGCCGGGCAGGCTGGCGAACGCTTCGCTGTGCGCAATAGTGGGGCTGATGTCGTCGTCGAAGGCTGCGGGGCCAATGGCTGCGAATATATGACTGGCGGCAATGCGGTAATCCTCGGCGCAGTCGGCAATAATTTCGGCGCTGGCATGACCGGCGGGATGGCTTTCATCCTCGACCTCGACCGTGATTTTGAAAAGCATGCCAATCCCGAAAGCATCATCTGGCAACGGCTGGACAGCGACTATTGGGAAGAGCATCTCAAATCCCTGATCGAAGCGCATCACCGGACCACAGACAGCAATTGGTCGGAGACCATCTTGCGCGACTGGGACCGCTGGCGGGAACGCTTCTGGCAGGTTTGTCCTAAAGAAATGGTCGAGCGGATCGAACATCCACTGTCGGATGGCGAAGCGATTGAGGCGGCGGAGTAGCATTTCTCTGATAAAGCGAAGGAGGCGCAAGGCGCTAAAACTCGCAGCAGGCATTGGCTTGCTTGGTGGACTGTTTTACGCCTTTAATCCGCTCACGTTCTTTGCTGATCCGGATCAAAAGGTCACAGCGACTATATTATCCATCGATAGCGTTCACAGAGTGGATAGATATAGCCGCGTGGCAAAGCTTTCGGTCACTTTGTCAGATGGCGAAGCCGTGACAGCCTTCGGTCTGACAAAACACCTATCATATTGTTCAACGGGCGATCGGGTTTCTGTCCGGATGATTCAGTTCGAAAAAGAAGCCAACAACTTTTACCGTCTCGTTTCAGATTCGTGCACAAAACCTGATATTGGCCCTCATTGGTAAGCCTATAGCAGTTGACTTTGTTCTTGTTTTGATCTCACCTTCTGTTATGCTTGATAGATGACAGATCGGCGTGATGTGGCGGCGGGGATAGGCCTGCTTGGGCTAACCGGCCTTGCATCCTGTGCGCCCAAATCTGCCTCCCGATTAACAGGAACCAACACTATGCCCAAAATCACGCCCAATTACATGGAAATGAAAGCGACTGACCTCGGTGCCAGTAAGGCCTTTTATGAAAAAGCCTTTGACTTTGCCTTTACCGACTACGGCCCGGAATATGCCGCTGTCGAAGGCGGGCCAGTACAGATTGGGCTCGCGACGGGAGAAGAACCGCCCGCACCCATGCCGACCTTTGAAAGTGATGATCTGGAAGCCGCGCTAGCGAAGGTGAAAGCGGCCGATGGCGAGATCGTCAAAGAGATTTTCGCCTATCCCGGCGGTCGGCGATTTGAATGCCTTGACCCTTCGGGCAATCGCCTGGCCATTTATCAGGTCGCCTGATTTCGGTTTTCCGTGCCTGTTTTACGGCAATTTACGATCCTTGCTGGATGACTCTGCGCAGGTTCAGCTTTGACTCAGATGTAGGCTGGTAGACGCCAAGTGTCGTTGGCGAACAACGATGACTGTTTAGGAGGCTCAGCTATGCGATCACTTTTCTCTCTCCCTTTATTGGCCGTGTCGCTGAGCCTTTCTGTTCCGGCTGCGGCGCAGGATGAAGGCGCTGAATCCGAATTGATCGAAAAACTCAACGATCCGGAATTTCAGGATGGCATGGTGTCGATGATGTCCGGCTTTATGGCGGCAATGATGGACTTGCCCATTGGTCAATTCGCGGCCGCGATGGAAAAAGCTGTCCCCGAAGACTTGGATGGTGGCGAGACATTTTCCGATATTGATCCCGATGCCACATTGGGCGAGCTGGCCGCGCGCGACAATCCTGATTTCAACGCCGATATGGAAGACACAATGCGCAAAGGCACCGCTATGATGGGCATTATGGCAACCGAATTTGGAGCTTTGCTTCCGCAACTCAAAGCCATGAGTGAGAAGATGAAAAAGCGTATGGATGCACTGGAATAGGCTTGTCTTGCAGGTCGTTTTGTAACGCCTGACCCTCTATTCGCAGTTTCGCGCATCAAGCCCCTTCCCCCGCAGCACAAACCCGATTAACAGCAATGTTATGTGGCAGTTATTCCAGTTTCCTTTATGTCCGTTTTCGCGCAAAGTCCGCCTGCTTTTGGGCGAAAAATCTGTCGGCTATGAACTGGTGCGCGAATCACCCTGGGAGCAGCGGGATCAGTTTCTGGATATGAACCCGGCGGGCCGTACGCCGGTTATGCGCCATGATCAGCGGGATATCATCCTCATCGATAGCGTAGCGATCTGCGAATATATTGAAGAAACGGTCGAAAAGACTCCCATGATCAACGGCACGGCGACCAATCGTGCCGAAATTCGCCGACTGGTCGCCTGGTTTGACGAGCAATTTTACGGCGATGTCACCGCGCCGTTGCTCTATGAGCGCATGCACAAGCGCATCGTTCACCGCCAACCGCCAGACGCAAAGCTGCTGCGCGAAGCCATGCGGCGTGCCAATGTCCATCTCGACTATATTGACTATCTGATTGATCATCGCAGCTGGCTGGCCGGAGCGACTATGAGCTTGGCTGACCTGACAGCGGCGGCGCAAATATCGGTCGCGGATTATCTCGGCGGCATTGACTGGACCGGACATGATCAAACAAAAGCCTGGTATGCGATGTTCAAATCGCGTCCGTCTTTCCGTCCTCTATTGTCCGAACGCATGGAAGTGATTGCACCACCGGCACATTACGAGAAAGTGGATTTTTAAGACGCTTTGGAATCATCGCTGGCGAAGCGAAGAATCATCTGCACCTTGTCCATATCAGGTGCAAAACCATCTTTCTCAATATCCACTATATCGAAACCGAATTTTGCGAAAAACGGTGCAATCTTAGGGGTTGTGAACAGCTCCACCTCTTGAAAGCGGCCTGACGCTTTGATCGCTCGCAAGCGATATTCGGCCAGCAATCGGCCCAAACCTGACCCTTGACGGGCATTGTCGATCATACCCCAGGTAAATCGTGCCTGTCCGCGATCTTCTTTCACAAAGCCGCCGCAGCCGCATATTTCAGTAGCCTGCTCAACGACGAAATAGTCGCCGTCCGGCCGATCCAGAAATTTGGAAAAATCACCCCGCTCGCTTGCATCGAAATAGCGCGGCACATTGCTATCAAACAACGCCAAGCAGGCGTCTTTATCGGTCGCGACAAACGGCCGGATGGTGGCATTCATCCACGCACCACGGTCATCAGGTAATTGAGTGCCAGATTGTCGGAAAGTGAAAAACCATGTGATGGGCTATAGGACAGGCCAGTCGTATCCATCACTTTCAAACCTGCCGAATCAAGCAGTTTTTCTAACTCTTCGGGCGTAAAAAACTGGTCATGATGATGTGTCCCCTTGGGAATACGCCCAGTCATTTCGGCGAGATCGACCAACATCAGCTTCGACATGGCTGTGCGGTTGGGGGTTGAGAGGATCATCAAGCCATCATCGGCCAGCGCGTTGGCCAATCCGGCCACGAAACTATCGGTATCATCAACATGCTCGATGACTTCAAGCGAAGTTACCAGATCGAAACCACTTTCTCCGAACTTTTCTATCCCGACATTGCGATAATCGATGTTCAGTCGCTGGGGTTCAGCATGCGCCTTTGCCGCCGCGATATTTTCCGGCGCAGCATCGAGCCCAGTCACATCCGCGCCCATGCGCGCCAAAGGTTCGCAAACCAGTCCGGCACCGCAACCGACATCCAGCGCGCGCTTGCCTGCCAACGGTCTCAAATCGTCAGCTTTGATACCAAAATGCAAGTTGACTGCATCCCGGATGTAGCCCAGCCGCACCGGATTGAGCCGGTGGAGCATGGCCGATGACCCGTTCGGATCCCACCAGTCGGCCGCCAAGGCGCCAAAATGGGCCGCTTCTTGCGCGTTTATCGTGCTTTTCGTTGCGCCTGAAACCGGGCTGTTGCTGATGCTTGCGTTTGTCATAACGTCTCTTTATCACAGCCCGCGCGTCTCGTTCAGACCCTTTTTTCAATAGAAAGACAGATAACAGGCATCATGGCACGCATAGTGATGAAATTTGGTGGCACGTCTATGGCGGGGATCGAACGTATCCGCCGGGTCGCGCAGATTGTGAAACAACAATCCGACGCCGGGCATGCAGTCGCGGTAGTCGTCTCGGCTATGGCCGGCGACACCGACAGACTGGTTAATTTCTGCCGCGAAGCCAGTTCGTTATATGATGCTGCAGAATATGATGTGGTGGTCGCAAGCGGCGAGCAAGTCACATCCGGCCTGCTCGCCATCGCTTTGCAATCTCTGGGCGCGAAAGCGCGCAGTTGGCTGGGTTGGCAAATGCCGATCCGTACCATCGAGTCGCATAGCAAGGCCCGGATCGAAACCATTGATGCTGATGACCTGACCGCCTCCATGAAAAGTGGGGAAATAGCTATCATCCCCGGCTTTCAGGGTATTAGCAAAGATGGCCGGATCACTACATTGGGCCGCGGCGGATCTGACACCAGTGCCGTGGCCATTGCCGCAGCTGTCAAAGCGGATCGCTGCGATATCTATACAGATGTCGACGGCGTTTACACGACCGACCCGCGCATTGTGACCCGGGCACGCAAGTTGAAAACAGTGACTTTTGAGGAAATGCTGGAATTAGCCAGTGTCGGCGCAAAAGTATTGCAGACGCGATCAGTGGGTCTTGCAATGAAAGAAAATGTCAAAATTCAGGTGCTTTCCTCATTTACCGAGGAAGGCGTCAATTACACTGCCGATGACCTGCCCGGGACAATGATCGTCAGCGAAAGCGAAATGGAGAAACAGGATATGGAGCGCCAACTGATAACGGGCATCGCCCATGACAAGAATGAATCCAAAATCACGCTGACCCGCGTGCCGGACAAGCCGGGTGCTGTGGCGAATATATTTGAGCCGCTTGCCGAGGCTGCGATCAACGTCGATATGATCATTCAGAACGTCGGCCGCGAAAAAGGCGAAACCGACGTGACCTTCACCGCGCCTACGAGCGATCTCGACCGGACGATGCAGGTGCTGGAGCAAGCCAAGGAAGGTATCGGCTATAACCGGTTAATTTCCGACACGAACGTAGCGAAAATATCGGTTGTCGGCGTTGGTATGAAAAGCCATGCCGGTGTCGCTTCGACGATGTTCAAGTCACTCGCAGACCGCGGTGTAAACATCCAGGCGATTACAACGTCGGAAATCAAGGTCAGCGTGCTGATAGAAGAAGACTATACCGAACTGGCACTCAGGGTGCTTCACACCGCCTATGGCCTGGATGCAGAGGATGCAGCTTAACCTATGACTCAATCCAAACTCTCCGCGTTAATGCAGCGCGGCACCGACTTGCTTGGCAGCGAGACCGCAATCATGTGCGGCGCGATGAGCTGGGTGTCCGAGCGCAATCTTGTAAGCGCCATTTCCAATGCTGGCGGCTTTGGCGTCATTGCTTGCGGCGCGATGACCCCGGAATTGCTCGATACCGAGATTGCAGAAACAAAAAAGCTGACCAGCAAGCCCTTTGGCGTCAACCTCATCACCATGCATCCGGATTTGATGAAGCTAATAGAGATATGCGGCAATCATGACGTCAGCCATGTCGTGCTGGCCGGAGGTCTTCCGCCCAAAGGCAGTCTGGAGGCGATCAAGGAAATCGGTGCAAAAGTCATTTGTTTCGCCCCGGCAATGGCGCTCGCAAAGAAGTTCATCCGCTCCGGCGTCGATGCTATTGTGATTGAGGGCATGGAAGCGGGCGGCCATATTGGACCGGTTGCAACTTCGGTTCTGGCACAGGAAATCCTACCCCAAATTGCTGATCAGGTCCCTGTTTTTGTGGCTGGCGGCATCGGCACAGGCGACATGATTGGTGCCTATCTTGAAATGGGCGCTAGCGGTGTTCAGCTGGGTACCCGTTTCGTCTGTGCACATGAATCCATCGCCCATCCCGATTTCAAAAAAGCCTTCATGCGCGGCAATGCCCGCGATGCTGTGACCAGCGTTCAGGTCGACCCGCGCCTGCCGGTCATTCCTGTACGCGCTCTCAAAAACAAAGGCACCGAAGAATTCACCCGTAAACAGATTGAAGTCGCCAAGTTGCTCGATGCTGGCGAAATAGAAATGGGCGAAGCACAATTGCAGATCGAACATTTCTGGGCCGGAGCGCTACGCAAAGCGGTGATCGACGGCGATGTCGAAAATGGCAGCGTCATGGCAGGGCAGTCGGTCGGCATGGTCAAGGCCGAGGAAAGTGTGGTGGATATAATAAAGACGCTGACGAAAGAAGCGGAGGCAGCGCTGGCGCGCTAGAGCACAAATCTATCCGTCTTGCCTAAATAACACAGCTCCGGCATAGTTGCCGAATGACCGAAGCTGTTACCTCCCCTGACCCGCTTGCAGAAATGGAGCAGGATAAGGCCCGCGCCTATAACCAGGGGCTGACACCGCTGCATCCACCTCAAAAGTCTCTGATCCGCCTGAATATTATTGTTCTTGCCGCCATATTGATTGTGGCCGCAATCGTCGTCGAATTTGCGATCCGCAACGAACTGCCAGGCATTGGCGGCATGATCATCGGACCGGTGACGGCCATCATGCTGTTTCTGATCATTCTGCTGCCCGGCCGCATCTATCGCCGCTGGGGCTATAACATGGGTGACGAACAGCTGCGGGTTTTGCGCGGCTTCATGTGGCGGACGGATACGATCGTACCGTTTAACCGCATCCAGCATATCGACGTGGCTCAAGGCCCTTTCCAGCGGGCATTTGGGCTGTCGGCCCTGATCGTGCACACGGCAGGCACGCATAACAGCATTGTTGCCTTGCCGGGCCTGAGCACACCTGATGCGGAGGTTATGCGCGACACGATAAAGGGCCATATTCGCCAAGACATGATATGAATGACACGCCCCTGACCACAGCAACCGAAGAGTCGGTTGCAAACGATAGCGCGTCCTTCCGCCGCCTGCACCCGCTCAGCATCATATTGAAATCCGTCGCTGCTATCGGGCAAAATCTGATCGCTATGGGTGTGCTCTATTTCAGCGTTTTTGATCAGAATATCGTCTATGCCGGTTTGGCGGCCCTAGCCCTATTGGCCTTTATAATCGGGATAAACGCGCTGATCTGGTCGCGCTTCACCTATCATGTCGGGCCCAAGGAAATCCGGATCAAAAGCGGCCTGCTCAGCCGCAATAATCGCTCCATTCCTTTTGACCGGATTCAGGATGTGAGTCTGGAGCAAAAGCTTGTCAGCCGGATATTGGGACTGGCAACGGTCAAGCTGGAGACAGGCGCCGGGGGTAGTGAGGATGGCAAACTCGATGCGCTGGCCCTGGCTGATGCCGAGGCGCTGCGAGATACGGTGCGGGACTATAAATCGGGCGTTGCAAAAAACACGGCAGAGCAAATCCAAGCTAACATCCCGGAAACGGCAGAGAGAGCGCCGGTATTTGCCATGGATAACCGGAGAATATTTATCGCCGGGCTTTTCAATTTTTCCTTTGTGCTGCTTGCGATTTTGGCGGCTATCGCCCAGAATCTTGATTTCCTTTTGCCAGATGAATTTTTCAATCCCAGATACTGGTTGGAACAATTATCTGAGCAGGATGTGGTCAATGGTCTCAGCTTTTCGGCACAGGTTGCAGGAGCCATTGGCGCGCTTGTTTCCCTGATCGCGGTTGGCTCGGGCAGCGGCATCATCCGTACGTTCATCCGTGAATATGGCTTCCGTCTGGATCGTGTGGATCGAGGTCAACCTGGTTTCCGGCGTCGGCGCGGCCTGTTCACACTTACTGACATGGTCATGCCGATCCACCGGGTGCAGGCGACCATTCTCAGAACCGGTCCGGTCCGTCAGCGTTTTGGCTGGTATCACCTGAAATTTCAATCGCTTGCAAGTGATGGAAGCGGCGAAAGCGACCATAGCGCTGCCCCCTGCGCGCAGATGGACGAAGTCGACGCGATATTGGCAGAAACCAAGATCGCCAATGTGTCGCCCGACCTTATTTTCCAACGTGTCGATCCGGCATTATGGTGGCGCGATGCACTTATTCTGGCAGTAATATTGGCGACCGTGAGCGTCGGCCTTGGTGTCATAATCCATCCCGGCTTTTATGCACTGATATTGTTGGCTATTCCGGTCATCGCTGTGATGTTTCTGAACTGGCGGCATCATCAATATGCCCTGACACCAGCCCAGCTGTTCGTCCGTGCCGGCTGGTGGCGGCGGAAATTGACGATAGTGCCCATCCGCAAGGTCCAGACAGTTGATATAAGCCAGTCTCCTCTGGATCATCCGCTTGACCTTGCCACCATTACGGTCGGGATTGCGGGCGGATCACCCATAGCGCCGCTCAGGATCAATGATATTCCCATCACATCAGCAATGGCGTTGCGCACAAAGCTGATTTGACGTGGATCTGAAATGATGGCGCTTGACAGGGGCTGCTGAATATCCTCGATAGTTGCAAGAGATATTTCTTGCAGGAGAACAGCATGCGCCGGGCACATTTCATCACATTGGTTTCTCTCACAGCGCTTGCGATCAGCGCGCCGGTTCGTGCCGAAGAGGACAGAGAAACCAAATCGTCCGAACTGCATCAGATTATCGACGATTACTGGACCTATAATCTTGGACAATATCCCGAATTTGCTTCCTCCCTGGGCGTTGCAGATTCCGATGGCCGGGTCACCGACCAAAGCCTGGAAGCTGAAGACAAGCGGGTTGAGAAAGCCAAAGCCTGGCTGGCGCAGCTCGAACAGATCGACCAGAACAGACTGTCCGAAGATGACAAAACCAACTTCGGTATCCTCAGGCGTAGCCTGGCCGAACAGGTTGAAGCGAGCACCTATGGCCAACGTACCATCAATTTCACCAATCGCAGCGGCTGGCATCAAAGCTTTGCCAGCATGCAGAACAACCTGCCATTTCGCACCGCGGCGGATTATCGAACTTATGTAAGCCGCCTGCAAAAATACGGGATTGTCCACAGGCAATCGATATCTGTTGCCAATCAGGCGCTCCAAGGCGGCTATGTCCAGCCATGTGTCTCGATGGTCGGCTATGAGACCAGCATTTCCGGGCTCATCAAGGAAGATCCCAAAGAATCACGCTTTTTTGAGCCGTTCAAGCGGACCAAACCCGATGGAATTGATCAAGCGACGTTCGACCAGATCGCAACTGATGCCTCGAACACAATTACCACCGTCATAAATCCTGCGCTGACCGAGCATTTGAACTGGTACAATAGCCAATATGCTCCCAATTGCGCGAAGGCGCCCGGCGTATCTGCCCAGCCTGGCGGAGACAAATATTATGATTTTCGCATTCGCCAGATGACGACCACGAACAAGTCGGCGGACGAGATTCACAATATCGGCCTGTCCGAAGTCGCCCGCATCCGGGCCGAAATGGTGGAAGTTGCCAAACAGGCCGGTTTTGAGACACGCGAAGCCTTTATTCAGGACCTGCGGACCAACCCCAAATATTATGCCAAGACGCCCGAAGAGCTGATGGAAAAAGTGGCGCGGGTGACGAAACTCATTGATGGCAAGATGCCGTCGATCATCGGCAAGCTGGCGCGTTTACCCTATGGAATCAAGGAGATACCGGCAGAAACGGCAGAAGGCACCACAACGGCTTACTATAATCCGGGATCGCCAGATGTCGGCATAGCGGGCTTTTATTATGTCAACACGTCCAAGCTGGATCAGCGGCCATTCTGGGAAATCCCTGCGCTCAGCGTTCATGAAGCGGTGCCTGGCCATCATATGCAGATTGCCTTGCAGCAGGAACTCGACATGCCCGATTTCCGCAAGCATGGCGCATTTTTCACTGCATTTGTTGAAGGCTGGGGCCTCTATTCCGAGCGCCTGGGTATAGAAATGGGCCTTTATGATACGCCAGCCAAAGATATGGGCCGGCTATCCTATGAAATGTGGCGCGCCACGCGGTTAGTGGTCGATACCGGTATACACTCAAAGGGTTGGAGCAAGCAGCGGGCGATTGATTTCATGACCGACAACACTGCGCTGAGCACCGCCAATATCGAGGCAGAAGTGAACCGCTATATCAGCTGGCCCGGACAGGCGCTGGCCTATAAAATGGGCGAACTCAAAATCCGTGAGCTGCGCGCCAAAGCGACTGAAACTTTAGGCGCGAAATTTGACCTGCGCGAATTTCATGATGTTGTCCTCGGTCAGGGCGCCGTCCCGCTCGATATGCTGGAGGCCCAGGTAAATCGCTGGATCGAAGAGAAGAAATAGAATGAGTATTTTTCACAAATCATTGGCGATCGCTAGCCTTGCAATCGCTACGCCTTCTCTTGCACAGACCACTCCTGAGACCATAGCCAATACTGTATTGGCAGACCTCAAGGCCGGTGATGCAACCAATGTCGTGGAAAACATTTTGGCAAAAGCGCCCTTGATATCAACGGGACCTGCCGAAAAGACCAATTTGATCAATACCCTCAACACGCTTTTCTCCAGCTATGGACGGGTCGAGGGGTGGGAGCTGGTCGGTTCGCGCCATGCTTCAAGCCGGTATGTCGAGCATAGCTATATCGTCTTTCAAGAAAAATACGCTATGTCCTTGGAACTTAAATTCTACCAAGGAAAAGAGGGCTGGAACCTGACCGCATTCAACTTTAACGACAAACTGGACAAACCAATTGAAGCTCAGTTTATGGAAGACTTGGAAAAGTCCCTAGAAAGCCTAGCCGATAAAAACTAACGGACAGCCTATTGGCCTTCGTCATCCACAGGAACAGGCGGCGGCGTTTCATCGGCACCGGGTGGTACAGCCAGATCGTTATCCGCTCGAGTACCGGCTTCCTGCTTTTCCAGAGCCGCGGCGTCCTGTGCTTCCAGCCGCGCGCGCGCTTCGGCGGCTCCGGCTTCACGTGCTTCACGTTGTGCTTCAATCTCGCGCAACCGCTCCTCGACCGCTTCGGCTTCGCTATCAATCCGGGCCAGCCGCTTCTGACGTTCCTCTTCGATCAACCGACCCCAATTGACGGTGTCATCCTGCCCTTTTTCGGCATAGGCCTGACGCAGCAACCGCTGCGTACAACCGGTGAAACCACCAGCTCCGGTAGGCGAACAGCTTTGCGTGCCGTCTTTGCCGACATATTCATAGGCCCGTACACGCTGTGACCAGGCTTCATTTTTGGCATCATTGGGATTGTCGCGAAGTGTTTCGGGAATCCGGTAACGTTCTGATTCATCCTTGCGAGCGCAAACAACTATTTCGCCGTCGGTGCTTTGCGGGCAAGGGTCATCACCATAGATGACCAGTTGATTGACCCGATCGCCGCCAGCATCCTGCGCCATGGCGGGTGGTGCCAACATCACACCTGCAAACAGCAGGGGTGCCGAAAATGAAGCTAATTTTATCATATTCATCCTTTGCCAGCGACTGAATGAACCCGTGCTGAAGGGCGATAATCCAGTCAGAACCGTTTTGAAAGCCCGATCGCGACCTTACACCCCAACCGAATGGCAGCGCTTAGTACGGGATAGCCAGGGGTATCTTCAGCGCCCGCCTCAATCGCTGTCTGCTTATGCTCCAGTTCCTCTTCCCGAAACTCCGCAATCTTACTGAGCAATTCCGGATCATTTTCCGATTCCAGCTGCTCCATCTGTTCCTGGTAATGCAGGTCAATTTCCGTCTCAACCGCGGCGGTACAAGCCATAGCGGCGCGCGGTCCCATGATCGCAGTACCTGCACCAAGCGCATAACCCGCCACTTTCCAGAAGGGTTGCAGCACGGTTGGCCGGACGTTGCGTTCAACAATCATTTGGTCAAATGCATCCAGATGCCGCTGTTCCTGCTCTGCCATATGGTGGATTGCACTGCTGTCCGGCGCGTCATCCCCCATCACAGCAAGCTGGCCCTTGTAAATCTGCGCCGCACCATATTCACCGGCCTGATTTACCCGGATCATCGAGGCGATATCCGGTTTTGCTTTTCCCAATGTCTCAGCCATTGCGTGTCCTTTCAGGCCCCGTCTTTCCGGCCCATTGCCATCAACACCAAGATGAGCATCGCGCCGCCAACAGACAAGAGGAAATTATATCCGGCCAGAGAAATTCCAAACAGGGACCATGGCGCAACATCACAGCGCACCAACGGCGCGTTCATGATCGAATCGAGCATATCACCGCCAGCTGGGACGTTGGTTGCGCAGGACGTGATCCCTTCCCACCAGCCATATTCAACTCCGGCGTGGAAACCACCAATCAAGCCGCTGGTCAAAATACCCACAGCGGCCAAAAGCAGGAGCAACAAGGAAGCCGTCTGCTTGCGCAAAAGCAGTGCACCCATTGCAAAAATTATCGCCGCGAGATGCGGCCAACGCTGCCACATGCACATTTCGCAAGGATAAAGGCCAAAGCCATATTCGCTGATCAAAGCCCCACCGAGCAAAGATGACGGGATGATCAAAGACAGCCATAAGGCTGCACGGGAAAGGGCCATATCTGGCTTCCTAGTTTTTAGCAGTTACCGGTTTCGCAGGCTTTTTTGCCGCAGCTTTGTTCATAGCTACTTTCAGACCTTCTGGCCCCAAACGACCAATGGTTTGCAAAGCATAATGCAGCTGAAAATCTTCGATGCCTTCTTTTTCCAGCTCTTCGGCCGTTTGCGTAAAACGCGGATCATCCTTGGCGTCTTCTTCCAACACGTCATCTTCCAGCTTCACTTCGTTGATAAGATGCCTGCGCAAATCGGATTCGCGGAAACGCGGACGGGTTTTGTAATCAGGATCCGATAATTGCGGAACCATGATATCCGGTTCAATGCCGCCTTCCTGCACCGATTTGCCAGACGGTGTGTAATAACGCGCCGTGGTCAGCCGCAGAGCAGAGGTATTGGAGAGCGGCAGCAATGTCTGCACCGATCCCTTACCAAAGCTGCGTTCACCCATGACCAGACCGCGATGATGGTCCTGCAAGGCGCCGGCAACAATCTCCGAAGCCGAGGCGGAACCCGCATCGATCAGCACGATAACCGGTAGGCCATTGGCCGCATCTCCGCTTTTCGCAAAATAGCGTTCAATGTCGGATTTGCCGCGACCGCGCTGCGACACAATTTCTCCGCGCGACAGGAACACGTCAGATACGTTGACTGCTTCATCAAGCAGGCCGCCGGGATTGGAGCGCATATCCAGAACATAGCCCAATGGTTTTTTTCCAAGCGCCTTGTCGATACCGACAATGGCCGCTTTCACGTCCGCACCGGTATCGTTTGAGAAGCTGTTAATGCTGATCACACCAACCTTGTCTTTCACTTCCCAAGTGACAGGTTTCAGGTCAATAACCGCACGGTTCATTGAAACGTCAAACGGTTTGTCCCGGCCGGGGCGTACAATTGTCAATTCGATAGGAGAACCCGGTTTACCGCGCATCTCCTCAACCGCTTCATCAAGCGATCCGCCGTAGATCAGCGCTCCGTTAATGTGGGTAATATAGTCGCCAGCCTTCACACCGGCTTTGTCCGCTGGTGTGTCCTTGAACGGTGCGATCACTTTGACAGCACCATCTTCCATCGTAACGGAAAGGCCTAGACCGCCATAATTACCGTCTGTCTGCGTCCGCAGGTTTTCAAAATCACGCGCATCCAAAAAACTGCTGTGCGGATCAAGGCTGCCGAGCATGCCGTTAATCGCGCCCTTGATCAGGTCCGCATCATCCACCTGATCGACATAATCCGTCCGAACCCGGTCAAACACGCTCATAAACTGTTCCATCTCGCGATAGGTATTCGCATCGACAGCAGAAATGGCAGACGTGGTTGCGGGCAACAGCGCGACGGTCAGAACCAGAGCGGTTGCTTGCAGAAAGGGCTTTTTCATAGTCAAAATCCTGTGAGTCTTGATATGCCTTAAATATAGGCCTGAAAATGCGGTAATGCCAAGGACCTTAACCAACTATGACGTTAATCATCGACGAACGTCATTTTACTGGCCATTTCATCCCACAAGAGCGGCAATATCGATCGGACGCCCATTGCGCCGCAGTTCCACGGTCACTTCGGGGTCATTTTGGCCTGATCGGCCAATTGGAGCTCCTTGAACCACTTCATCACCCACGGTTGCACTGGTCGTCGCCATATTGGTGATCAGGCTGGTCCATTTCTCGTCATGTTCGATGATAAGGATATTCCCGTAGTCGCGATAGCGCCCGGCAAAAGCGACCCGCCCCGCCGCGGGTGCGACGATCTGAGCCCCTGGATCTACCGCTATGGTCAGACCGCGGGAACGATAACCACTATCTGATATCTCACCCAAACCCGTCACGATATCGCCAACAACCGGCAACCGATAGGCGTTTGCAACGTCGGCCGGACGCGCTCGGTTGCAGGCAGGACCATCGCCATTCTGGTTGGGACGCAACAGCGGACCATCCAGCCGGGACAGCGATTCGCGAACAGCGCCGCTTTCGCGAATTTGATCCATCAGGTCGAGTATATCCCTTGCTTCTTCGCCCAAGGCCAGAGCGCGATCCTGTTCCAGACCGGCATCATCCGAAAATTGCCGGGCCTCAATCCGTTCATTGGCTTGCAAACCGGCCAGCTGTTTACGCCGCTGTGCCAGGCGTTGCTGGCTTTCATTCAGCGAAGCTATTGCCCGGGCAGACTGCGCTCGCAACTTTTCGCCCTGCTGCACTTCGCGGCGCAAATTGGCCGTACGCTGTTCGATCTCGGGAACCACTGTCGACATGATCGAGCGGATGTAGATGAGTTCATCGAGTGACCGCGGTTCGACCAAAGCCAGTGCGGTGGGTTTACGCGTCATCATCTGCAGTGCGGCGGTCAGTCGTACCACCGGCCCTTGTTTCTCCGCCAACCGGGCGCGCTGACGCTCCTGCAAGCGTTCAACAATCGCAATACGGGATCGTGCCGCACGGATATCGGCTTCTGCGGCCTGTATGCGCGCGGCGAGCGCGGCCGCTTCAATCCCGATCCGGTCTGCTTCATTGGTCGAAGCCTCCGCCTGACGGCGCAAAGCATCGCTGCGTTGGCGGGCCTTATCCGATTGTTCGCGAGCGGAAACCAGGGATCGCTGTTGTTCTTCCAGTGACGGTCCGGGGGTTTGAGCAGTCAGAGTTCCTGCAAAAAAAGCACCGATGGCGACCAGACCGAGCAGCAGAAAAAGCCAGCGCAGCACTCCTTAGCCCTCTCGATGATAAGGATGATTGGCGATGATTGCAGTCGCCCGAAACAGCTGCTCGGCCAGCATGGCTCTGGCCATCAGATGCGGCCAGGTCGCTTTGCCAAAGGAGAAGAAATGGTCGGCGCTGCTGCGCTCTTCTTCAGTCAAACCGTCCGCCGCTCCGATAAGGAAGCGCGCCTCGCGCACCCCATTGTCGCGCCAGCTATTCAGAACCTTTGCAAAGGCCTTGCTGGTCCAGTTCTCTCCGGTTTCATCAAGTGCGATGATTTTCGTCTGATCGCTCATTTTCGGAGTTTTCCCGCCCTGCTCAGGCAGCTCACTCAACTTCACATCCCAGCTGATCCGCTTGACATAACGCTCCACCAGCTCCTGTTCAGGGCTGCGGCCGATTTTTCCGCGAGCGACGATATGGAGCCTCATATTAGAAAACCGCCCTTTTTAGACTTCCGCGGCCTCAGCTTCTGGCGCATCTTCTTCACCCACTGCCCACATGCGCTCCAGATTATAGAAACTGCGCACTTCGGGACGGAAGAGGTGAACAATCACATCACCCGCATCAATCAACACCCAGTCGGCATTGGCGAGGCCCTCAATACGTGCCTCTCCGCCAGCTTGCTTGATGCGCTCCACCAGTTTTTGGGCCATTGATGCGACCTGCCGGGTCGAACGCCCTTCAGCGATCACCATATGATCGGCAATATTGCTTTTGCCTTCAAGTCCGATCGTCACAATATCCTGCGCCTGATCATCGTCGAGCGATTTCATCACGAGAGCATAAAGGGCATCTGATTCGGCTTTTCCTTCTTTGGAATCAGCGGATTTCAGTGCTTTGCTTTTCGATTTCGTCAATTCAAATCCTATCAATCTGTCTGGCAAATCAATTTACGCGTCACAGCGTCGCGAACGCAGTGATTTGCATATTGCCGGTGCCAATGGGGCCGGGCCATCCGGATCGCGGTGGCCGAGCGGGGGTCGGGACGATAGCGCAAAAATGTCAGCGCTGGCGTACTCCATTCAGTCCAGTTCATACGCTGGCTCGCGGGCCGGACGGAGCGCCGGAGCCATGCCATTGCGGGTGCCGCAAGAGCATCGTCATTATAGCCGGGCCGCGCAATAACTGCAATCGGCAATAAACGGGCTATTTTCCGCCAGTCTTTCCAGCGGTGAAATTGCGCCAGATTGTCGGCTCCCATGATCCAAACAAATTGCCGTTTCGGATAGCGGTGAACCAACGCACGAAGAGTATCATAAGTGTATCGGGTGCCAATCATCTGTTCGATAGCCGTTGGCTTAATGGCACTACGTCTCGCCATTTTTCGGGCCGATGCCAACCGCGCTCCAAGCGGTGCCATGTCTTTGGAACCTTCTTTCAGCGGATTACCGGGTGATACCAACCACCATAGTTCGTCGAGCGCCAGTTCCTCCATCGCGAACAGGCTAATTGACCGGTGTGCGCCATGGGCAGGGTTAAAGGAGCCGCCGAGAAGGCCGGTTGTTTTCACGGACTGGACCTCAAGGCCGGACCTGCCCGGTACCACGCACAACCCATTTATAGGTGGTCAATCCCTCCAGCGCGACAGGGCCGCGGGCGTGCAGGCGCCCAGTGGAAATGCCGATTTCCGCTCCAAGTCCGAATTCTCCGCCATCGGCAAATTGGCTCGAGGCATTCCACATCACAATTGCGCTATCTGCGCGCTGAATGAACTGATCGGCCAATGCCTCATCTTCCGTCACAACCACGTCGGTATGATGAGAGCCATGTTCTGCGATATGGGCCAGCGCTTCATCCAGTCCGCCGACCATCCGTACAGACACAATAGGTGCCAGATATTCCGTATCCCAGTCTTGGGCATCCGCAGATACAGTGCGCGGATCAAGTTCCATGATCGCATCGTCGCCGCGTATTTCGCATCCTTCGTCAAGCAGCGCTCTTAACAATGGTCCGGGAGCGGGATAGTCCTGATCGATCAGCAATGTTTCCATCGCTCCGCAAACCCCGGTGCGACGCATCTTGGCGTTGACCGCGATGGCAATCGCTTTGTCCTGGTCGGCCGCCTTGCCGATATAAGTGTGACAAATGCCATCGAGGTGCGCGAGGACTGGCACGCGAGCCTCTTCCTGCACTCGCGCCACGAGAGATTTGCCGCCGCGCGGAATGATGATGTCAATGAGGCCAGAGGCTTTCAGCATCGCCCCAACGGCTGCGCGGTCAGTCGTTTGGACCAGCTGGATGGCATCTTCTGGCAACCCTGCTTCCACCAAACCTGCAACCATTGCCTTGTGAATTGCCCGATTGCTTTCAATCGCCTCTGATCCGCCGCGCAGGATGACGGCATTGCCCGATCGCAGCCCCAAAGCCGCTGCGTCTGCCGTCACATTGGGGCGGCTTTCATAGATGATACCGATGACGCCAAGCGGTACCCGCACCCGCTCCATGATCAGGCCGTTGGGCCGCTCATTTCGGTCAATAACTGCTCCGACAGGATCGGGCAGTGCCGCGACCTCCTCCACTGCCGACGCAATGGCGTCAAGCCGCTCTTCATTGATCATAAGTCGATCGAGCATGGCGTCATTCAAACCGTTTGCGCGACCGTTATCCATATCCTGAATATTAGCGGCCAAAATCTCGGATTGATGGGCGTGTAATTGCGCTGCCGCCGCGGTTAAAGCCCGCGCCTTCTGCGCGCTTGCCACGCCGGACAGGACCGCAAAAGCGGCACGTGCGCGCTGACCCATATCGGTCATAAGTTGCTGATGGTCACTCATCCGCATCTGCTAGCATGGCTATTGCTTTCCGATAAGCAAAAATCAGAATCAATCTGACGTCAAAATAAGTCACCATGAAAGTGACAAATCGCACAAACGAATCGAAAAAATCCATTACTGTCGGTTAATTTTACATTAATTTCGCAGCTCACCGCATCCCTGTTTCGACTCGTCACGAGTCGTGTGAAGAGGATTCGCCCCGTTAACGACCCTCTGCTAACCGCTGATCGGGGATTAGTAAGAGTAATTTCGGGTCATGCAAAATCACAAAACCAAGGGAGGGCTTTTGGCCCGGCTGGATCATTTGTTTACCGATCGCGAGTTTTTCATGCGAGCGAACGGACAGGTCCGGTTCCTTACAATTTCAGGGACGCTCCAAAAACGTGTCGCTATAACCGCAACCTCAGTCATTGGCCTTTGGCTGTTGATCACTTTGGCGATGACGGTCAATCAACTGACCGTGACCAGCGAGCGGATGGCGCTGGCGGAAAAAGAAGCCGCCGTAAACAGCAGCGAAAATCGGGTTGCCGCATATAAGGAATCGATCGACGGCGTGGCCAAAGATCTGATCCAGCGGCAGGATGCGATGGAGCAGATAACCCAGCAATTTATTGGCGAAGAAACGGCTGCAGAAAGCCAAAGCCTGACCGAGACGGAAAAAGAACTCTCCGAAAATACCAAGAAAATCAGCGCCGCTTTTCCAGAAGCCGCTGAACTGGCCCGGCTTGAAGCCCGGCAAATTGCTTTTGCCCACAAACTAACGCGTGCCGCCATGAAGCGCACCGCGCGCGCCGAAGCAGCGATTCGCGAATTTGGGCTTAATCCTGCAACCCTCTCGGCCACATCCAATGAAGCAGTCGGTGGTCCGCTGATTCCGTTTTTTGCCGGTGGCGAAAAAGAACTGCATCCCACGCTGGAGCGGTTAAACAACGCCTTGCTGCGAATGGATCAGCTGGAACGGACATTGCTGACCATACCTTCGGCCATGCCAGCAGATATTACCATGATGTCCAGCAACTACGGTTATCGCCGCGATCCATTTACCGGTGGCGGCGCGATGCATAATGGCATTGATTTTAAGGGACCTTATGGCCAGCCGATATTATCTGCGGCACGAGGCACGGTTAGCTATGCCGGATGGAAATCCGGCTATGGCAAAACGGTGGAAATTACGCATGGCAACGGCCTGATGACGCGCTATGCACATCTTTCCAAAGTTCATGTGACCACTGGTCAAAAAGTGAAACAAGGATTACAAGTGGGGGCTATGGGAAGCACTGGGCGATCAACTGGTACACATCTTCATTTTGAAGTGCGGCTGAACGGCAAAGCGGTGAACCCCCGACCATTTCTGGAGGCGAATACAGATGTTCTCAAAATCCAAGCCGTCGCAAGACAGCGAACCAACGCACCAAAGAAGCGTGCCGAAAAGTCAGGCTCCAGCCGTGGCTAGAAGCAGTGCAAGCAACGGATCAAGCTTCTCCATCATCGGAGACGGCATTGTAATTACCGGCAATATTGAAGCCAAGGTCGATTTGCATATTGACGGCGAGGTGATTGGCGACATCAGATGCCTGTCTCTGGTCCAAGGCCCATCGAGCAAAATTCAAGGCGCAATTGTCGCGCAGAATGCCAGCCTGTCTGGTTCAGTCGAAGGCTCGATTGAAGCCGGCGATCTGGTAATCAGCTCCAGCGCTCGTATTGGCGGTGATGTGTCTTATGAAAATGTCACCATTGAACAAGGCGGACATGTCGACGGCAAATTCAAACATAAGAGCGCCAAATCGCCAAACCTTGCCAAGACAACCGTGGACATGGCGAAAAAATCGCCACCATTAGAGCTGACTTCGGACGACAAGGCCGCTTAAGAAAACAGCTTCTCTTGTGAACTTTGCAAAGCGCATGATGTCCTTTCGGCCATTTTGCGCTTTTTGCATTTGATCAAATCTGGCGCGCAGCCTTTAGGAAAGCGGCGGGTCACACGCATGCCACCACTGTCTAGCCAACCGGTGCTTGCCGACGATAGCTGAGGGCTTCTGCAACATGGATCCGCTCGATCTGTTTGGCGTCCGCCAGATCAGCTATCGTTCTGGACACGCGAAGGACCCGGGTATAACTGCGGGCGGATAGCCGCATGACTTCTGCAGCCTGTGCCAGCAACTGCCGCCCTGCCTCATCCGGTGTCGCATGTTTTTCCAGCGCATCGCCGTCAATTTCAGCGTTGGTCCGGGCATCGAGAGCAGTATAGCGCTCACTCTGCACGCGCCGCGCCTTGGTCACTCTGGCCGCCACCGCAGCCGAGCCTTCGGCAGGGGCCGGCATCGTAAGGTCGGCCGCTGACAAGGCTTCCACCTCAATGTGCAAATCGATTCGGTCGAGCAGGGGTCCGGAAACTTTGGCCTGATAATCAGCTGCACATTTCGGTGCGCGTGAACAGGCAAGGCTCGCATCGCCAAGATGCCCGCAGCGGCACGGATTCATCGCCGCTACCATCTGCACACGTGCTGGAAAAGTAACATGGGCGTTCGCCCGCGCTACGCTCACCTCTCCGGTTTCCAGCGGTTGGCGCAGCGAATCCAGCACGGTGCGTTGGAATTCCGGCAGTTCATCAAGAAACAACACGCCTAAATGAGCGAGGCTGACCTCGCCGGGACGCACTTTCAGGCCGCCACCAACCAGAGCCGCCATGGAAGCAGAATGATGGGGATTTCGATAGGGTCGGGTCCGACTCATCTGGCCGCCCTCCAAAGTACCGGCCACACTGGCCACCATTGAAACTTCAAGGGCTTCGGCGGGTGACAAAGGTGGCAAGATACAAGGCAAGCAGGATGCAAGTAAGGATTTGCCCGAGCCTGGCGGACCGTTCATCAACAAATTATGTCCGCCCGCGGCCGCAATTTCTAGCGCGCGTTTGGCGGTTTCCTGACCCTTTACGTCTTTCAGATCCGGTCCTTGATCTGGCTCCGGTACGGTTCCAGCTTCGGGCGGTGTGAGCACCGACTGGCCTTTGAAATGATTGAGCAAAGCGAGCAGATCTTTCGGTGCCAATATTTCGACGTCGCCAGCCCAGGCCGCCTCCGCCCCCTGCAATGCGGTACATATCAGTCCCAAATTCTCGCTTGATGCATGTAAAGCTGCGAGCAGAACACCGGGCGTGGCTGCCAGCCGCCCGTCCAGAGACAATTCCCCCACCACCACATAACTGGCCAAAGTCTCCGCATCGATAATTCCCATCGCACCAAGCAAAGCCAGAGCAATGGGCAGATCATAATGCGAACCCTCCTTGGGCAAATCCGCAGGTGACAGATTAATCGTGATCCGTTTAGGCGGCAGTGACAAACCCAGAGCCGCTATCGCTGCCCGCACCCGCTCCCGGCTTTCGGCCACGGCTTTGTCAGGCAGTCCAACGATATTGAAAGCCGGCACGCCCGGGGCAACCTGGCACTGGACCTCGACCCCGCGTGCTTCCAGGCCCAAATAGGCGACAGTGGAAACCAGTGCTACCATATAATGCCTTATTGCCCTGTTACTGGCGCAACTGTGGCAAGGCGTATCCAAAGAGTCGAGCAAGACCAGAGGCTTGGCCGGAACCGTCAACAATCCCGACCCACACCTATTTCTGCGTCAGCTGCTGGTTAATCATCCACAAACCAATCGCTTCCACCCTTTATCAAGCGCCTTTGGACAAAAGCGGCCAATGCAACGGGGAATGAACCAACCAGCCCGCGAAAATCTGGGCATGCCTGATCATGGCAACGATCATGGTTTGAACGGGAATTTCGGCCTCGGACTCTGGGTCACTCTATTTGCCTTTTTCGCGCTGTTTCTATTGCCGGCCGAACAGGCACGGGCGTCCGGCTCCAGCTATACGGTCACCGAGACCATTGAGACGTTCGAATATGATCTTGTCGAACCGGAACATCAGAGCGGCTGGTCCAGCGCTCTCGCGCAGGAAAGCTATGGGCCTTTTCGGATGATATCGGAAGATACGGCAGAAATGTCGGGCACCGTAGACAGCTATTCGCCGGCCCTGTTTCAGCAGATGCTCCAACAACATCCCGGTATCAAACATATCGTAATGATCGACTGTGACGGGTCCATTGATGAAGATGCCAATCTGAACCTCGCGCGGCAAATTCGCCATGCCGGGATCAGTACACATGTGCCTGCGCGTGGTTCCGTGCGCTCAGGTGCGGTTGAGCTGTTTCTCGCCGGTGTGCGGCACACTGCCGACAAGGGTGCTGAATTTATTGTCCATAGCTGGATTGATGAAGACGGGCGGGAAGCCAATGACTATCCACCCAATGATCCGGTACATGCCGAATATCTGCGCTACTATGCCGAAATGGGTATTCCCGCTGACAAGGCCCGTGCCTTTTATGCACTGACCAACAGCGTTCCTTTTGCCCAGCAGCTCAAACTGTCCCGCAACGACCTGGTCCGCTTCCAGCTGTTACACTGAGGGCGACACCCATATCTATATCGATAAGTGTAAGTTACGGGTTCGGGGATTCTGCTCCGTCTCTCATTCATGCTATATGCATAAAATAGAATGATAATCGACCAAGAGCGTGATTTCTTCGACAGTGCGGCTTGCGGGTCATACCGCGATGCATCACATAGAGCGCATGAAAGTGGATATGGACGAGAAACTGAGAAAAAAAAGGTGGAGATACACATCGGGATCGCGTTTTGCGCTGTCGATGCTCGGCTTTGCGCTAATGCTGTTGTCCCCTATCGTCGGCGCTATTCCCGGGCCCGGTTTCATTATCATGTTCCCGATCGGACTGGCTCTTGTGCTGCAAAATTCACGCTGGGCGAAGAAACGCTACGTCGATTTCAAGCAGCGTTTTCCGAAATATGGTCAATGGACCGACTGGGCCATGCGCCGCAAACGGCACAAGAAGCTGCCGGATGATTTTGAACTGCCGATATTTGGTAAGGTAAAAACCAAGTCAGAAAGCTGATCTTTTTGTGCCACTTTTTTTAAGCGAACCTCGGGCTGACGCTTGACTTTCTGCGGCTGCGCACTTATCCGCAGCGTCAACAAGGTGGCCGCAGCTTTTAGCGGCCTTTTTTATCGAAATTTTAGACGTAGGATAAACGCGATGAAGCGCACATTTCAACCGAGCCGCCTGGTCCGCAAACGGCGCCATGGTTTCCGTGCCCGCAAGGCAACTGTTGGAGGCCGCAAAGTGTTGGCTGCCCGCCGTTCGCGTGGCCGCAAGAAGCTCTCTGCCTAAGGCACCTGCTCCTGCAGATAATCGGGTGATGCGGTGACCGATCCGCAGCCTCAACTTACCGAGAAGAAAAGACCCGTTCGCGATATCCAGGTGATTCGCAAGCGCCCGGATTTTCTTGCGGCGAATCGCGGCAAGCGATTCGTGACGCCCAGTTTCGTGCTGCTGGCATATAAGCGCCCAGAAGATCATCCCGCCGTTTCAGAAACTATACGCTACGGCACCACTGTAACAAAAAAAATTGGCAACGCGGTGGCCCGCAACCGCATGAAGCGCCGATTTCGGGCGCTTTTGTCCGAAACACTCCCCCAATATGGTATAATCGGAGCGGATCATATCATGATTGGCCGTAAGGAAAATGAGGAACGAGATTTCATCGTGATGAAAGCAGACCTTGAAAAAGCCCTGAAACATCTCGCCAAAAAGCTCTGAAAGCCATGATAAAAGCCGTTTTCATCTTCTTTGTACGCTGCTGGCAATGGGGCCCGTCACGCATTTTGCCACCGACCTGCCGGTACAGTCCGACCTGTTCAGCCTATGCGATCGAGGCGATCGAAAAACACGGTGCATTTAAGGGTAGCTGGTTGGGCGCGAAACGGCTATTGCGCTGTCATCCGTGGGGGGGCTCTGGTTATGACCCGGTTCCCTGAACCCAATATTATATCAAGCTGATTGAATAGGACAGGCACCAGTCTTACTTGGTGTAAAACCGATCTTTAAGACCAGAGTTTAGGAAAAATAGTGGACGACAAGCGTAATATCATCATGGCGGTCTTGCTAACCGGCATCATTCTGTTTGGCTGGCCAGTCCTGATGGAAACATTTTTCCCGGACATGGTGAACAAAAATGAAGCGGTTGAGCAATCCGAACAGGCTACTGCCGATTCACAAGGAGCCACGCAGGCTGATGGGTCTGCTCCTGCTGTTTCGACTACACCCGGCTCCGCCACCATAGGCGCAGATGCCGCGGCGGGCACGATCCGCAAGCTGCCGGTTGTACTGGCAGAAAGTCCCCGCGTTGCAATTGAAACACCGCGCTTGAAGGGTTCGATCAACTTGCAGGGCGCACGGCTTGATGACCTGACGCTGACCGACCATACAACAGAGCTTGCCAAGGATAGTCCACCTGTGCGTCTATTCTCTCCATCCGGTACCAAGGACGCCTATTTCAGCCGTTTTGGCTGGGCTGGTGATGGCGTCACGCTGCCTAATGACAAAACGGTCTGGAACGCGGATCAGGACAAACTGACGCCCGACACACCTGTAACGCTGAGCTGGTCGAACGAAACCGGACAGACTTTTGCGATCACATTTTCAATTGATGAGAATTATCTGATCACAGCTGAGCAAAGCGCGACCAATCGCGGTGACAATGCAATCGCACTCAATCCTTTCGGTATACTCAGCCGAGTCCGCGACCTCGACAATGTGCCACCCGGAGAGGCCGATAGCTGGACCATCCACATAGGCCCAATGGGCGTGTTCGACGGAATCGCCAATTTCGATACCGATTATGATGATGTCGATGAAGCGGGCACCAATGGCATTGCGGCCGATGCTACCAAGGGTTGGGTCGGCTTCACCGACAAATATTGGCTCGGCGCGCTGATTCCTGTCAGCGATGCGAAAGTCGAAGCCAAGTTTCGCGCAGGAAGCGGCGACGTTTATCAAGCACAGATCGCCCGCGAAAATGCGCAAATCATTGCACCGGGCAAAGTACTGAAAACCACCACTCGCCTGTTCGCCGGTGCCAAGGAAACCGCCTTACTCGACACCTATAAAGAGCAATATAATATCACTTTGCTCGATCGTGCGGTTGATTGGGGTTGGTTCTACTGGTTTGAAAAACCGCTTTTCTATCTGCTTAACTGGTTGTTCAAGATGGTCGGCAATTTCGGGGTTGCGATCATCATTATGACTTTCATTGTACGGGGGCTCATGTTCCCGATCGCGCAGAAACAATTTGCTTCCATGGCACAGATGCGCGCCGTGCAGCCAAAGATGAAGAAAATTCAAGAAAAATATAAGGACGACAAGCAGAAGCAGCAGCAGGAAATCATGAAGCTGTACAAGGATGAAAAGGTCAATCCTTTGGCCGGTTGTCTGCCGATCTTCTTGCAGATTCCCATCTTCTTTGCACTGTATAAGGTGCTGATGCTTTCCATTGAAATGCGTCATGAGCCCTTTGCACTGTGGATCAAGGATTTGTCTGCGCCCGACCCGCTCACGCCGGTCAATCTGTTCGGCCTGATCCCGTTTGATCCACCAAGTTTCCTGGCTGTGGGGATATTGCCAATCCTGATGGGCATTACGATGCACTATCAATTCAAGCTGAACCCCCAGCAAATGGACCCGATGCAGCAACAGATTTTCGGCCTGATGCCGTGGATCCTTGTATTCATCATGGCACCCTTTGCCGCCGGCTTGCAGCTCTATTGGACAGTATCCAACGTCCTTACAATCGCGCAGCAGAAATGGCTCTATTCCCGCCATCCACAGCTGAAGGAGCAGATGGCCAAGGATGCTGAGGAAAAAGCGAAAAAGGCTGCGGAAGAAAAAGCGGGCGCATGACCCCGCTTCATCCGAAAATTTTTTCCGGGCCGATTTCTTTCCTGAAATCGGCACCGCAGCTGCAATTTTTGCCGGACCCGTCAGTACCGGAAATTGCCTTTGCGGGCCGGTCCAATGTCGGCAAGTCATCGCTGATCAACGCGCTGACCGGCCGCAACGGGCTTGCGCGGACATCCAATACGCCGGGCCGGACACAGGAATTGAACTTCTTCGATATCGGCGATCCGCTCATCTTCCGGATTTGCGATATGCCCGGCTATGGCTTTGCCAAGGCGCCGCCGAAAGTGGTTCAAAAATGGCGCTACCTGATCAACGATTATCTGCGCGGACGGCAAGTGCTCAAACGGACTTTTGTGCTGATCGACAGCCGTCACGGGATCAAGAATACTGATGAAGATGTGCTGGATATGCTCGACAAGGCAGCCGTCAGCTACCGGATCGTTATGACCAAGGCCGACAAGGTGAAAACAACCGCGCTGGAAGCGACCAAGGCAAAGGTCTTGGCAGAGGCGAAGAAGCATCCCGCAGCGCATCCAGATCTGATCATTACCTCTTCAGAGAAAAAGCAGGGCATTGACGAGCTGCGCATGGCCGTACTGGAAGCCGTTCAGATATAGGCTCAACTATCAGTTGGCGTAACTTTGCCCATCGCCATCGCGAACATCAGGATGTAAGATTCCCGCTTTCGCTTGCATGATGAGTGGGTTAGGTATGTGTCTATGAAACTGATAATCGGAAACAAAGCCTATTCCAGCTGGTCCATGCGCGGATGGCTCGCCTGCAAACAATCCGGCCTCTCTTTCGAAGAGCTCACCGTCCCGCTCTATGGAGAGGATTGGGATGATGTGCGGGAGACCGAGAATTTTGCTCCATCAGGCGGCAAAGTCCCGATCCTGTGGGATGGTGAAAGCGTGATCTGGGACAGTCTGGCGATTATCGACTGGCTCGCCGACAAGACCCATCGTGACCGTTTCTGGCCGAAGGACGAAACCGCCCGCGGCATGGCCCGGTCGATGGCCGCCGAGATGCACAGCGGCTTCATGGCCCTGCGCAAACAATGCCCGATGAACACACGCAAACGCTATGAAGGGCTTCAATTCACGCCAGAGGTCATTCAGGACGCCGCCCGTATCATGCAGCTTTGGGCACAGGCCCGGGCGCGCTTTGGTCGCGGCGGCCCGTTTCTGTTTGGCACTTTTGGCGCTGTCGATATCATGTACGCCCCGATCGTATCGCGTTTCCAAACCTACGGTGTTCAGGTTCCCGGCTTTGCCGCATCCTATATGGACACCATATTGGGCCATGACTGGATGATCGAATGGATGGAGGCTGCCGAGGAAGAACCCTGGGTGATTGAACATTTCGATACGCCAGAAGCTGCAAAAGGCTGAGCCAAAAGCATGAGCAACACGAGCGCCCTTGAACTGGCCAAACGGCTGATCGCATGCCCAAGCATCACACCGGCAACGGGACGGGTATTTGACGAAATGGAAGCGATGCTGGAGCCTCTGGGTTTTGAAGTGTCACGCTTTATTGCCGGCGACAGGCCAGAGGATGAAGGTCTGGGTGGAGCGGTCGAAAATCTCTTCGCGATCCGTAAGGGACCGGAAGGATCCCGCCATTTTGCTTTTGCCGGACATCTGGACGTAGTGCCTCCCGGTGAAGGCTGGGGCACCGATCCGTTTGTTCCCGAAGTCAAAGGCGATTTGCTTCACGGGCGCGGCGC
Source organism: Parasphingorhabdus sp. (assembly GCF_059726685.1). NCBI lineage: Bacteria > Pseudomonadati > Pseudomonadota > Alphaproteobacteria > Sphingomonadales > Sphingorhabdaceae > Parasphingorhabdus > Parasphingorhabdus sp. Next base: position 668,270 of record NZ_AP041068.1, on the reverse strand, counting down.
GGTGGATATGAAGGGTAGCATCGCTTCCTTTGTGAGCGCGCTCCACAATTTGCCGAGCGACTTGGGTACGATCAGCCTGATCATCACCGGTGACGAAGAAGGACCAGCGCGTTTTGGTACAGTTGCCCTGATGGACCTGATGGCAGAGCGCGGCATTACGCCCGATCTTTGCCTTGTAGGTGAGCCGACATCGGTAAACCGGCTAGGTGACATGATGAAAATCGGTCGGCGCGGTTCGGTCAATATGTGGATTACTGTCAACGGCACACAGGGTCATGTTGCCTATCCCCATCTTGCTGACAATCCGATCACCAAGCTGGGCAAGATCCTGAGCGAAATAGATGCGGTCCAGCTGGATGAAGGTACCGACTGGTTTCAGCCCAGTAACATCGAATTTACCGATATCCATGTCGGTAATCCCGCACATAACGTGATCCCTGCCAAAGCCGAAGGGCGCTTGTCGATCCGATTCAATGATCAGCATAGCGGCGACAGCCTGAGTGTGTTGGTTCGTGAAATTGTCGAACGCCATGGTGGCGAGCTCAATCCGATTATTTCCGGGGAGCCGTTTCTGACACCACCCGGCGAATTATCAGGTCTGATTGCCGATGCGATTACGGAAGTGACCGGGGTCGAACCGGAACTCTCCACCACGGGTGGTACGTCTGATGCGCGGTTCCTGTCGAAAATTGTGCCGGTCGTGGAATTTGGCCTCTGCAACGCAACCATGCATAAGCTGGATGAAGCCGTAGCGGTGGAAGACCTGGAGCAATTGTCGAAAATTTACGCCCTGGTGGTTGAGCGGGCGCTTGGTTAGAAATTATCGCCTTCGCCGCAGAATAATATAGAGAGCACCGGCACCGCCATGACGCGGATGAGCGCGTCTGACGGCCGCTATATGCGAAGCATGACGAGAGGCCGCCAGCCAATCCGAGATTGCCGCCCGTATAGCACCGCGCCCACCTTCACGACGGCGCTGTTCTTCGCTTCGGGCCTTGCCGGTGATTAGCAGGATCGCACGATGACCTGCTGCAATGCTAAGTTCCAGAGCGCTATCCAGCCGTCCATGCGCTGATGACAGCGTGTAGCCGTGCAGGTCGATGGTGACGTCCGGTTGTACGACGCCCTTGTTCAACCGGCGGTCCCAATGACCGTCCAGCCCCGCTTTTTCCGGAATGGCAATCTGCTCTCTCAACGGGATCGCCTTGGTTGGTACACCGCCGAATGTTGACGCTGTAATGGGCCCGCGCACCTCAGGCAGCTTCTTCGCCACTGGCAGTGCTTTAACACGGCTGACGCGCGCTTGATCCAGCGGTTCCACCGTCTCGATGACCTTCTGCCACAACGCCTTTTCGCCGGCGGTAAGGGGCCGGTCGGACATCCGGCCTAATTGCCTTGCTGACTTTGGAGCAGCTTGGCCACACTGCCTTTGGGCAGGAAGATCAATGCTTGTCCACGCGACGACATACCGCCCGCAATTTGTGCCGCTTCCTCGCCTGCCCCCCAGAATGTATCAAAGCGGTTGGCGCCCTTGATCGCGCCGCCCGTATCCTGCGCAATCCAGATACCATCGGCGATATTATGTTCCATATCGAGGAATACTGGCGCGCCCAGAGGCACAAATTTCCGGTCGGCGGCGACCGAGGTGCGGCCGACAACCGGATGGCCCATCGCACCCAGAGGGCCAGGTCCGGTTAGCTCGCGAAAGAAAATGTAACTTTTATTTTCCCGCATGATCTTGCGGCCTTCTTCCGGATTGGCCCGCAACCATTCGATAATGCCTTGCATATTGGTCTTGCCATCAGCGAGTAACCCGCGTTCGCGCATCACACGGCCAATGCCAGTATAGTCACGGCCATTTTGCCCGTCATAACCAATCCGCATAACCGACCCATCAGGCATGGCGACGCGGCCGGAGCCTTGAATCTGCAGGAAGAAAAATTCGATATAGTCAGACGCCCAGGCCAGTTCGAGGCCCTTCCCCTGCAAAGCGCCATCGTCAATTTGCGCGCGCTCTTCAAACGGAACCAGCCTGGTGCCCTCCACCTTGCCTCGGATACGTTTGTCTTTCAGGTCATCTGAAAACTCGCCGAGATTGACATCGAGTAAATTGGACGGGCGCTTGTAAATCGGCACCTGACTGCCATTGGTGCGCACGCGCGATCCTTGAATCTGTGGTTCAAAATAACCGGTGGCAAAGGCCTTGCCATCACCAACCTGTACTGCTTCAAAATAGCTTTCAAAAAAGCTGCGTGCATCACCATCCGGCCAACCACTGGCGGCATCGCAGGATTGCCGCCATTCTTCGCCCTGGGTCAGGCCACTATTGTCGGTCCGCCGTACCAAGGACGAACAGCTGGTGCGAAAAGACTGCAGCGCCGCACGGGCTTTGCCCGATTGCAGATTAAGCGATGAAATATCAGGGCCCAGCGCAACGCCCACACCGGTCGCCCTGGTGTCATCGTCAGAAACAGGCGTGACCTGATCAGAAGTGACGACCTCGAAAGTTCCGGCCGTTTGACTGACTGGTGCTTGCCGGACGGGATTACGCGCTGGTTCGGGGCTAGACGGCGGACCTGCAGTCCATTGATCGTCTTCAGCAGGTGCGCCGCGGGCCGTACCTTCGGGAATAATCGATAGCGAACAGGCGCTGACAAGCGCCATTGCGCCGAATAATCCCCCGATTTTCATGATTATAGTGCTTCGTCCCACGCAGGACTTACGCTTCATCTGTCTCGTCGAGAATCCAGTTCGGATCGGCACTGGAAAGATCGCGCATGAAGGTCCAGACGTCATGCGTCTCGACAGCATCAGTAAGCGATCCGCCGATCAATTTACCGTCCTTGTCCTTAACAACAGCGGCGATATCGGCATCAAAGCGCACCGTGATCCGCGCCATCCGGCGATCATAGTCCGCATCGGCAATCCGTGCCTCTTCGATCCTTACCAGACGGTTTTCCAAGACCTCGCCATTGGCCTCACGGGCGTCAATGGCCTCGACAAAGCTCTCATAGACATCATCGTCGCACAATTCTTTCAACTGCTCACGATCGCCGGTCCAAAATGCTTCCAAAATCATGCCATAGGCAGCCTTGGCACCCTCGACAAAACGTCCGGCATCGAAATTGCGGTCCGCATTGATGATCGCACGCATGCCCGATTCGGCAGCGGCATCATAGATCATCGTTGGTTGTGGCGCCGGAGCAGGTGAAGCGGGGACGATATCTGGAATCGGACTATCCCGCTGATCATCGCGCACAGACCGGTCTTGAGCGCGCTTATCCAAGCCATTCTCTACGTTTCGGGGGGTATGCTCCTGCTCATGGCCGGTGCGTTTACCCAAAACGGAATAGAGGCGCAGGCCCAAAAAAGCAGCTACCATCGCTAAAAGAACAATCTCGATAGTCACGATATCTCCAATATCTCAGTTACCCCCTACATAGGCAGGAACTGCGCCAGTTTCAAATGGCTTTCGCGTCTTTTACACGCGGCTGCGCTTAATGTAGTCACAATCGGTTCATAACTTCTGACGGTTTATCCGTCTGATTGTGAATGGCCGCTGACGAAATTATGCCAATGTCGCTGCATTATAGACCGGACAGCCAGCACATTTCGGGCATTGCCCTGTCCCCCATCCCCTGCTAGGCGCGCTGCAAACGGGGCATGGCTATGCTCCAGATCTGAATATTGTGGAATATCCCGAAAGGACGAGCCAAATGGCTGAAGAAAATGGTAATGTTACAACCCCGGATCCGGCGGCCAATGGCGCGGACAACCAACCGCAAATTGGGGTGATCTCGCAATATATAAAAGATCTGTCGGTTGAAAACCCGAATGCGCCGGACGTCTATCAGTGGGAAACCCAACCGCAAATCGACGTGCAGTTTAACATCGGCTCAAAGCCAGTGGCGGACGAAGTCAATGAAGTAGAGCTGAAAATCGACGTTGTCGCCAAAGCCGATCAGGGCATCGCATTTCAGGTTGAATTATTATATTGCGGCCTTTTCGGGCTGCGTAATGTGCCAGATGAGCAAGCGCATCCGTTCCTGTTTGCCGAAGCACCGCGCCTGTTATTTCCGTTTGCCCGTGCGATTATTTCCGACGCCGTGCGCGATGCCGGATTTCAACCGCTGATGCTTGAGCCAATCGATTTCACTGCGCTTTACATGCAGCAGCGTGAGCAGCAGGCTGCGATGGAAACCGGAGAACAACCGGTTGGCAACGCCTGATCGATCTCCTTTTGCAAGCAAGCCATCAGGGCTGAGCTTGTCGAAGCCCGTTTATCGTCTTGAGACGTGTTTCGACAGGCTCAGGACCAACGCAAATGACTTAAGCCGGTTGCGGACTCGATGAACCTGCTCAAATCCACCGGAACCATTGCGGGACTGACCATGGTCAGCCGCATATTTGGTTTTGTGCGCGATATCATACTCGCGCGCGTACTGGGTGCCGGAGCGGCAGCGGATGCCTGGCAGCTGGCATTTCAACTGCCCAATATCTTTCGCCGGTTGTTCGCGGAGGGCGCTTTTTCGGCAGCCTTTGTACCGCTGTTCAATCGCAAGATGGAAGAAGATGAGCAACGCTCCGCCGCACAAAATTTTGCGATTGATGTGCTGTCGGTCTTTGTCCCGATCCTGCTGATCTTCTCAGCGATCATGATGCTCGCCATGCCGGCAATCATCTGGTTCATTGATGATTTTGGTGAAGGCGGCCGCACCACAGACTTTACGATAAGCCTGGCCCGGATCACCTTTCCCTATCTCGGCCTGATCAGTGTGACGACGCTGTTCGCGGCAATCCTGAATAGCGTGAGCCGTTTTGCTGCCGCCGCGGCCGCACCGATCATGCTCAATATTTGCATGATCAGCGCGCTGCTGACCGCCATGGCGATTACCAACGGCTCCGTCGCAACGGATTCAGAAAGCTACTGGATTTTTCTCGGTATGGAACTGGAAAGCTCGGCACATCTGGCTGCCTATCTGCTGGCATTCAGCGTCGCTTTTGCCGGTTTGCTGCAAATGCTGTGGCTCTTTTACTGGGCGCGTAAGGCAGGTTTTTCCTTTGCAATGAGAAAACCCAAATTCAACGCTGATGTGAAGGAGCTAGGCATCCTGATCTTGCCGGCGGTTTTCGGGGCCGGCATTTATCAGATCAGCCGGTTTATCGACCTGTTCTTCCTTGGCCGTCTGCCAGAGGGCAGTTTTGTCTATCTCGCGATGGCGGACCGCCTCAACCAGTTGCCGCTCGGGATTATCGGCATTGCCCTTGGCACGGCGATCCTGCCCGCGCTGTCCCGTTTCATTGCCAAGGATGATCAGGGCGGTGCACAGCGCCTGCAAAGCAATGCCATCGAGCTGGGCATGCTGCTGACTATCCCGGCAGCCATTGCCCTGTTCTTCGCCGCCGGGCCGCTCGTCACCTCCTTTTATGTTGGTGGCAATTTTGAAGCCAGCGATGGCACCACCACTGCCAACGTAGTTGCCGCCCTTGTCATCGGCCTGCCTGCTTATGTGCTTGTCAAAGTCCTGATTCCCGGATTTTTTGCCCGCAAGGATACGCGGACGCCGGTTTATACCGCAGGCATATCGCTGCTGATCAACATCACGCTCAATATCATCCTGATCCCGATTTACGGTATCTACGGACTGGCACTGGCGGGCGCTATTGCAGCTTGGTGCAATTGCGCCATGCTCTACACCATGCTGCACCGGCGCGGGCATTACCGGATCGAATTGTCGCTGTTGCTTCGTATCTTGCGGATCACTCTCTCGGCCCTAGGTATGGCGGTGGTGCTGATTTATACAGCGCCACTGGGCGAAGGACTTTATGATGGCAATATCTGGCAGCGGATTGGATCAATTACAGCGCTGGTCAGCGTGGGCGGTCTTGTCTATGCGGTGTTGGCATGGGTATCCGGCGCGGTCGACCGCGACAAGATCACCATGCTAACCAAAAAGAAAGCCGCCGAAGAGGCAGCACAAGAAGGACAATAGACCATGCGTACGGTTTCGGGCATTCAGCCCACAGGTAATCTCCATCTCGGCAATTATCTGGGCGCGATCAAAAACTGGGTGAAGCTGCAAGAAGAATCCGAATGCCTGTTTTTTCTGGCTGACCTGCATGCGATTACGGTCCCCAATGATCCGGCGGAACTGTCTGACAACTGCCGGAACATGGTGGCTGCCCTCGTCGCTGCGGGCGTCGATACCAAAAAGTCGATCCTGTTCAACCAGGCCCGGGTACCGCAGCATGCCGAGCTCGCCTGGATGCTGATCTGCAACACCCCAATGGGGTGGCTGGACCGGATGACGCAATTCAAGGAAAAATCGGGTAAGCATAAACAACGCAGCTCACTCGGGCTCTATGGCTATCCCGTGCTGCAGGCAGCCGATGTGCTCATCTATCAGGCCACTCATGTTCCTGTTGGCGAAGACCAGAAACAGCATCTCGAGCTGGCGCGCGATATTGCGGCCAAGTTTAACAATGATACCGGACAGGAGGTTTTCACTCTGCCCGAACCTTATATCGGTGCAACCGCAGCGCGGATCATGTCACTGCGCGATGGCGCAGCGAAAATGAGTAAATCTGATCCGTCGGATTTGAGCCGGATCAACATGACCGATGATGACGATACCATTGCCAAGAAGATCAAAAAAGCGCGCACCGACGCCGATCCATTACCCGGCAAGCTGGAAGACATGGAGGGACGCGCAGAGGCAATAAATCTGGTCGGCATCTATGCGGCATTGGAAGACAGCAGCCCACAGGCAGTGCTGGACCAACATGCCGGACAGGGCTTTGGCGCATTCAAACCGGCCTTGGCCGACCTCGCCGTGTCCAAACTCTCGCCGATCCGTGATCGATATGAAGAATTGCGCAAGGATAAAAGCACGATTGATGCGATCCTGCGTGATGGCGCGAAACGTGCGCAGGCTCTGGCACAACCGACGGTGGACAAGACCTATGCCGCCTTGGGATTGCTCAGGGACTAGTCACCACCCAGATAATTTCGATCAACTGCGACATCCTACAACGGTATCGCGGTCTCGAACTTTTTGCAGGACCAGACAACATGGCTGTCATAGCGCCTTATTGCGGGGTTGCTCATAAAGGCTTCTTTGCCCCAGTCCTCATACCATTCCGGACTGGGTCCCTGCACGATCAGGCAATAGTCGACCGGGCCTGAAATGTGATAGCCCTGCAGAATTTCCGGCGTCGAGCGGATCTGCTCATCAAAAGCATCAAAAGCCTCAATACTTTCGTTCTGGAAGGAAACGAGGACAACCAGACGAACGCCGATATCGCCAGTGCGTAGCACCGCCACGTCTTTTTCGATGAAACCACTGTCACGCAGCAGTTTCAGCCGCCGCCTCACCGCCGAGGCCGACAGCCCTACCGTTACTCCAATATCCGCATGGGTCCGCTGATTATCATGCTGGATGATTTCAAGAATCTGCCGATCAAAACCATCCAGGTCGGAGATTTTCGCTATTGCGTTTTTCGCCATAATTATTGTTCCTGGCACATATTTACGCCGAATCTATAACGATAAAAGGCGAGAAAAATCAGAAAATCGTTGCTAGATGACCTTCACTTCTTCTTCAACTCCCCCTTTTCTTTTTGGATATCCCCCCAACATTCAGAAGGTCCTCATAATGAAACGCTCCCTTTGCCTGTCCAGTGCCGCCGTCATACTGTCCAACACGGCCATGCCCGCTCATGCCGCCGACGCGGTCGTTTCGCCGTCCGTCACTGAGAATCGATGTAGCGACGGTGTGTTGGAATGCATGGCATCTATTGAAACGCCCGGTTCGCCCGCAATATCCCCGGACGGCAAAGCCGTCGCCTTCACCATCCGCACCGCAGATTGGGAGAAAAATCGCTATGATCGGGAAATTCATCTCATAGAAAACGGGAAATCGATTCAGCTGACCAACAATGTCGATGGATCGTCCGGCGACATTGCTTGGTCCCCCGATGGCCAGCAGATTTCCTACCAAGCCAACACCGATATCGGCACACAGATTTTCTTGATGAACCGGGACGGCAGCAACGTCCGGCAGATCACGGCTCTGCAGGGCGGAATCAATTCCTATATCTGGTCGCCCGATGGCCGCTACATGGCTTTGAAACTGAGCGAGCAACCGGCAAAATCCAAAGCGCAGGTCGAAAAAGCTTATGGTAATTTCGCATTTGCCGACGATTATTCTGGCCGCGATCATCTGTGGTTGCTCGACCTAAAAAAGGCCCGAAGTGCGAATGCACCAATTACCAAGCGCTCCGAACATACGGACACAGAGGCACCATTACGGCGGCTGACAGGAGGCACAGCCTTCACCATTGGCAGCTTCTTTGGTGGAAGCTTTACGTTCACGCCCGATAGCAAGGAAATCCTGTTCGATCATGCCAAAAGCGGATCGCCCTATGATCTGGGGACGCAGGATATTTCCGCGGTCAATATCGCGACCGCCGAGCAGCGCCCCGTTGTCCGCCGTCCTGGCATGGATCTCGACCCCAAAGTCTCCCCGGATGGAAAAACCGTGGCCTTTCACATGGGCGAGCCGCCTTATTACTATACCCGTCAATATTGGATGGGCCTGACGCCGATTGAAGGCGGAAAGATCGAACAGATCAGTGATACGACCGATAAATATAATGATGCCAATATTATTGGCTGGCAAGGTAACGCGATATTTTTCATGTCGCACTATCGGGTCGAAAGCAATCTGTACCGCATGGATCTGGATTCGCGGAACGTCACCAATTTGACCGCTGGTCGCGGCCGGGTAGAGGGATATTCCTTTACCGCTGACGGCAAAACTGTTGCCTTTGGCGCGGTGGATGGCGAGCGCGCGAAGGAGATTTACACACGTAAAGTGACGGCGACCGGATATGCTGATGAAAAGCGCCTCACGCAGTTCAGTCAAGCGATCGCCGACTGGCCGGATACCGAAGTGCGTCTAGTTCAATGGACCACGCCGGACGGGCTGGATTTGGAAGGGGTCCTGACCCTACCAGCTCCGGAAAACCGGCTGGATGGACGTATGCCCGTGCTGGTTATCGCTCATGGCGGTCCATCAACCACCTCGCGCCCACGGCGTGTGGCGGATGAAATTTACCCGACCGAATATTGGCTACGTAAAGGCGCTGCGATTTTTGAACCCAATTACCGGGGGTCCGGAAGCTATACCGACGAACTGATGGCAGCGAACGTCCGCTCCTTGGGCATCGGTTACACGGTAGATGTCGAATCCGGAATCGATCACCTCATAAAGATCGGCATAGCTGACCCCGAAAAGCTCGGCGCCATGGGCTGGAGTGCGGGCGGCACAGTAACCGCCGGTCTCGCCGTACGAACGACGCGCTACAAGGCGTTTTCTGTGGGAGCGGGAATCACCGACTATGGGACATATTATGCCCTAAGCGATCAACCCACCAGCCCGCTTGCTTATCTGGAAGCAACTCCATCGGATGATCCGGAAATTTATAAGGCAACCGGAGCCATGGGGTCGATCAAAAATGCGGTTACACCGACACTGATTCAACATGGCCGCAATGATAGCCGTGTGCCCTTCGCCAATGGCATGGAGTTTTTCCGCGGACTAAAGGATGTTGGCGTCGAAACCGAACTGGTTATCTATGAGGATACCGGTCATGTGATTTCCCGGCCTAAAGAGCGGATGGCCGCGATGGAACATAATGCCCGCTGGTTCGATGCTTATCTATTTGGTGACAGGGATGCGGCGAACTTGGATCTCAGCGCCCCCTGAAGCCGGTGGCGCAAAAATCGGCGTCAGCAACATCGCCTAACCGTCAAAAGCGACCCATATATTGCGTAAACCCTTTGGCTTTTCCATCGCCCGTAAAGCATCTAAAGCGCTCTGCAGATCAAGGCTGTAATAAGCAATTGCATCTTGGCTAATCGTCATCTCGGCGCCCATTGCAGCGATCAGGCCAGCGGCTTTTCTATTTTCGCGCAACACCGCAATATCCAGCTTGCTTAGCCCCTGTTCCAGGCAGTTGCTGAACAATGCGGCAATCAACACCCGTGATACACCCTTGCTTTGATATTCATCGAGCACCGCGATCGCGAACTCACCCCTTGCCGGGTCATCGGTACTTCGGATCGCATGGGCCGCCGCAATGGGCGGGTGATCATCCGCATCCAGATTGACCACGCCCCAGGCAATATGATTAATGCCATCTACGGCCGATAGCTTTTCGACCACGGACGCAGGGGCAATTTTAAAGCTGGAGAAGAAGCGCAGATAGCGCGAGCGATCAGATAATTCCATGATACCGCGCTCAATCTTACCTTGATCAGAAGGGTGAATCGGGCGCAAACAAACCTTCATGCCGGAACGCAGCTCTGTTACAATGGAACAGGGTAGTTCTGGTGCGTTTTCATGTTGCTCTGGCATAGGCTGCCTTTTTGCAGGGGGAAGAATATCATCACACTTATCAAATTTTCAGAGGCGTGGACAGGATTGCCGAATTGGGAACGCCCCTATTGAAATCAATGCCCAGACCGATTCGAGATAAAAAAAGCTGTCCTAGGCGGCCATGATTATGCCATTATCGGAGCAATAGGCGGAAACGATTCTACAAGGAGAGACAGTGATGGCCACCGCAGTAAAAGACGCTCCCGAAAAAAACGCAGGCAGCGCAATGCAGGTTGATGCCGGTTTCAACATTCCCGACCCAACGACCATTGACCGGCTGGAAGGGAAAGTCTCTGACGCTGAATGGAAATTACGCTGTGATCTCGCGGCAACCTATCGGCTTTGCGCGATGCATGCCTGGACCGATCTGGTCTTCACCCATATCTCCGCGCGCCTGCCTGACGAAGATGGCGAAGAACGCTTCCTCATCAATCCCTATGGCGTGATGTTTGACGAGATGACCGCAAGCTCGTTGGTCAAGATCGACCTCGAAGGCAATATCAAGCAGGACACGCCTTACTTCATCAATCCCGCCGGGTTCACCATTCACAGCGCGGTCCACAGCGCTCGTGAAGATGCGGGTTGTGTCATCCATGTCCATACACCGTACGGAATCGCAGTGTCGGTGCAAAAAGAGGGCCTGCGCCGCTACACGCAATTTTCCATGCAGGTGCATGAAGATCTCGCTTATCATGATTATGAAGGCATTGCGCTGGACCTGGACGAACGCGAGCGCCTGATTGCAGATGTGGGCGAGAAGAACCTGCTGATTCTGCGCAATCACGGTACTCTGACTGTTGGCAAAAATTGTGCATTGGCTTTCCTGCGCATGTATTTCCTTGAAAATGCCTGCAAGACGCAAATTCTGGCGCAAGCCGTTGGCGGTGCAGAGCATTTGCACGAGGAGCCGGAAGATATGGGTCAGCGTGTGCATCAGCAAACCGCGCCTGCCTTTATGCCCGGCCTAGGCGACAATCTGGTCTGGCCTGGCCTGATGCGCAAATTGAACCGGACCAATCCGGGCTTCGACCACTAGGCACAAAGCGCTTTTGTAACTTTACCGCGATGATGGTCGCTGTCCCTTGCACGGCAGCGCATTTTCGCTAAACCATCGCGATGGATATTATCTCAATACGCGGCGGCAAAAAGCTGTCTGGCATCATTCCGATTTCTGGCGCAAAGAACAGCGCTTTGACGCTGTTGCCCTGTGCGCTGCTCACAGACGAACCGGTCACTTTGCGCAATCTGCCACGGCTCGCTGACGTGGATAGTTTCGGGCACTTGCTGAACCAGCTTGGCGTATCCACCACCATTGAAGGTGCGCGCCCGGAAGATTTCGGCCGGGTAATGACGCTGAAAGCCGGCAAGATTACCTCAACCGAAGCGCCCTATGACATTGTGCGCAAGATGCGCGCCTCCATCCTGGTGCTCGGGCCTTTGCTGGCCCGTGCTGGCGAATGCCGGGTGTCGCTGCCCGGTGGCTGTGCGATTGGCAACCGGCCGATTGACCTACATCTTAAAGCAATTGAAGCGCTCGGTGCTGTGATCGAAACCACCAGCGGCTATGTTACCGCAAGGCAGCCGGATGGCGGCCTGCCGGGCGGTGAATTTACCTTCCCGGTCGTTTCGGTGGGGGCGACGGAAAATGCCCTGATGGCCGCGGTCCAGGCCAATGGCACCAGCCGCCTGAAAAACGCAGCGCGGGAACCGGAAATTGTCGACCTGTGCAATATGCTGGTTGCGATGGGCGCGGAAATTGACGGAATCGGATCGTCTGACCTCATCATCCATGGCGTGCCGCGCCTGCATGGCTGTACCTACCGCGTCATGGCGGATCGCATTGAAGCGGGCAGCTACGCCTGTGCGGTTGGCATTACCGGCGGAGAGGTGGATCTGGTTGGCGCCAAGGCGGATGAGATGGAAGCAACACTGGCCGCTTTGACTGAAGCTGGACTACATATCGAACCGTATAACAAGGGCATCAAGGTCGCGGCCAACGGCAAGCTCAAACCGCTCACCCTGGAAACCGCGCCTTATCCTGGCCTTGCCACCGATATGCAGGCGCAGTTGATGGCGATGCTCTGCATGGCCGATGGCGCCAGTGTGCTGACCGAGACCATTTTTGAAAACCGCTATATGCATGTGCCCGAACTTAACCGGATGGGTGCGGATATCGAGACCAAGGGCCGCACCGCCGTGGTTCGCGGCGTGACAAAAATGACGGGCGCACCGGTCATGGCCACCGACCTGCGAGCGTCGATGAGTCTGGTGATCGCAGCACTCGCAGCCGAAGGTGAAACGCAGTTACAGCGCATCTATCATCTTGATCGCGGTTATGAACGGCTGGAAGAAAAGCTGGCGGCCGTCGGCGCGGACATCGAACGCATCAGCGGCGACTAGCGGGTTATTACCTAGCACTTATGGCAGCTTGCATGTCTGGCGCTTTTACCGTGTAATCTCTCCCATAAAGAGGAGAGGATGAGTCCATGTTTTCAGGACCAATAGAAGACCGGCTGGCAATACGGGAATTACACGACGCCTATTGTGATGCAGTATTGCGCACCGACCCCGATGACTGGGGCGCGCTTTGGACGGAAGATGCCGTCTGGTCGCTAATGGGCACCGAAGTTGTCGGGCGCGAGAATATCGTCAATCTGTGGAATGGCGCAATGAGCCAGTTTGATGCCGTCAGCTTCCTGGGCATACCGGGCAGTCTTGAAATCACTGGTGATACCGCTACTGGCCGGTACCAGACCCATGAGATACTGGTTGAAAAGGGGGAACCGCGAATAGCGGGTGGCCGCTACGACGACGAGTTCGTCAAGATTGACGGCCAGTGGCTCTACAAGAAACGCATATTCAATGTCGTCGCTCAACTGGGCGGACAAAAGCTTTAGGGGGAATTGGGAAAATGGCTAAAATAGTAATCGCGGCGCATATTGATGTGGATCCGGCAACACGGGAAGAATGTTTGAAAACGGCGCAGCCTTATATTGACGGCGCGCTGAGTCAGGAAGGCTGCCTGTGCTATAGCTGGTGCGCAGACCTTAACAATCCATCGCGAATTGAAGTTTTTGAGGAATGGACCGACGAAGACGCTCTCGCGCAGCATTTCAAAGATGTCCATTATGCCAGCATGCTTGCTCATATCGGAAAATTTGGGCTGACCAATGCGGTCAGTGCAAAATATCGCGTGGACGCAGAAGGCCCGGTTTACAACGCAGAAGGCGTGCCGACACCCGCCTTTGACTGAACCCTAACAGGAACAAAGACATGAACGAAGCGGTTTCAAAATCTCTATTTCAGCCAGATATATTGGTTGATCCCTTTGACTTTTATGAAGAACAGCGCGCCAAAAGCCCTGTGTTCCTGGACGAAGCCAGCGGCGCTTATATTGTCCTCGACTATGATCTGATATCCGAAGCCGTGGGCCGGCTAGATGATTTTTCCAATAATTTTACAGCATTGCTCTCTGGAGGAAAATCCGACGAAGAGCTCGCCAATGATGAGGAAATTCAGGCCATTCAGGCAGATGGGTGGCCGCAGGTCAACACGCTGCTGACGGCCGATCAGCCCGTGCACACCCGCTTTCGCAAGCTCGTCAACCTGGCTTTCTCCATGCCCAAGGTGAACAAGCTGGAAGACAGCATCAGAGCCATGTCGAACGAGCTGATCGATAATTTTATCGACAAGGGCGAATGCGAATTCATGGAGGAATATGCGATCCCGATGCCGGTTCGGACCATTGCCGTGCAACTGGGCCTCGACGTCGCCGATGCGGATACGATCAAACGCTGGACCAATGCCTTTGTCGACAGGCTGTCCGGCATGATGACCCGGGAACGGCAATTGGAAACCGAGCGCGAAGTAGTCGAATATCAACATGCGCTCAAAGCTAATATGGATGCACGCCGGAAAGAGGCGAAGAACGATATCCTCTCCGATCTGGTCAATGCTCAGGTCGATGGCGAACGGCCGCTGGATGATGCGGAATCGCTTTCCATTGTCCAACAGCTTATGGTCGCAGGCAATGAGACCACAACGGCAGCGCTGGGTGAAGGGCTGCGTCTGTTTGCCACCAACCCCGATCAATATCAGAAGATCCAGGACGACCCCTCCCTCATACCCAATGCCGTCGAAGAGGTGCTGCGCATGTCCAGCGGATCATCAGGTATCTGGCGGGTCATGCACCGCGATGCGGAACTCGGCGGGGTCATGCTGCCCAAGGGCGCGATGGTGATGATGCGCTATCATGCCGCCAATCGCGATCCCAAGCAGTTTGAAAATCCCAATAAATTTGATGTCGAGCGTAAAAACGCACGCACCCATCTCGCCTTTGGCAAGGGCATTCACATGTGCGTCGGCAATATGCTGTCGCGCAAGGAGATGACAGTATCCTTCCAGCAATTTGCCAAGCGGATTGACAATATCCGGATTCAGGAAGGGGCGGAGCTGACCTATCCGCCCAATATGATGCTGCGCGGACTAACCAATCTTCCGCTCACTTTTGACAAACGCTGATAACAGATAAAGGGCAGAGACTATGGGGATGATGGACGGGAAAGTTGCGCTGATTTCCGGCGGCGCTGAAGGCATTGGCGGCACAGCGGCGCAGCGGTTTGTCGAAGAAGGCGGGTCTGTCATGCTTGGCGATATCCAGCTGGAGAAAGCGCAGGCACATGCCGCGGCTCTGGGCGACCGTGCAGCTGCAGTCGAACTGGATGTCCGCAATCTTGATCAATGGGAAGCAGCGGTTGCCGCGACCAAAGAGAAGTTCGGCAAGATCACGACCCTGTTCAATGTCGCGGGTATTTCCGAGCCCGGGTCAGTGGACGAAGTTGATCTCGACAGCTGGAACCGCACCATCGACATCAACCTGCACGGTACGTTCAATGGCTGCCGCGTAGGCTTGCCCGCCATAATTGAAAGCGGCGAAGACGGCACCATCGTCAATATCGGGTCGATGCTGGCCATGCGGCCGGGCGCGCAATTTGCCGCCTATTGCGCCAGCAAGGCCGCGGTTACCTCGCTCAGCAAATCCTTAGCATTGCATTGCGCCGCAGAGAAATATCCGGTGAGGGTCAACACTGTTCATCCTGGCGCGATTGATACACCGATGTATC
This sequence comes from Parasphingorhabdus sp., assembly GCF_059726685.1. Classification (NCBI taxonomy): domain Bacteria; kingdom Pseudomonadati; phylum Pseudomonadota; class Alphaproteobacteria; order Sphingomonadales; family Sphingorhabdaceae; genus Parasphingorhabdus; species Parasphingorhabdus sp. The sequence goes on along the minus strand of NZ_AP041068.1, from coordinate 652,705 downwards.
AACGCTATCTCGCCGCCTATCCCGGACCGCATGATGAGGCGGTGGAAGTGTTTAACCGCAACCATCCCATAAACCGGGTCGGACTAGCCACGGAAGTCGCCGATGCTATGCTTTGGCTGGCCAGTGATGCGAGCAGCTTCACTACTGCAAATGACATTACCGTCGACGGCGGCGGCAGCTATCGCGAGTAAGCCTGCCCCATAGAAAAAGGGGCCGCCGAAGCTACCCCTTCCTTCTGCCGGATATGTGAAATGCGAAAATCCGGCCTCAATAATTTCAGTACAGACTAGCGCCCGTTATTGGCGACGATATCAACTACCGTTCCACCGCCGGACCGCTTGTTAAGCGTGATGACAAAAGCACCATCATCATTGCCGCGTGTTCCGCCCAGTACATGTTCGCTGCCGCGCAGCAGATATTCCGCGCTATAGCCGCCGCGCTTGGCCTGCGTGTAATAATAGTCGACGACATTTTTAATCGGACTGGCGGTAGAGAAGCTGACCACGCGAATATCGCATAGCCCGCCTTCAACGCCGGCTGCTTCCTTGACATTGGCTTTGGGATAAACCGGGAACTCCGGTGGCATCCGGTTGGCCCAGCCCATATCATAGCTCAATTTCTGGTCACATGTACCTTTGCCGCGCTGTGCGGCCTGCGCCTCGGCCTTCGCTCCCAGAGTTATGCCTTCTGAACCGGCACAGCTGGTGCATTCGTCGTCCGATGTCATGTTGCGCGGCTTGGGCGCGCTCAGCATCTTGCCTTCAAACTGGGCGGTAGCATAAGCCTTGCCGCCCGCTGGCGGGACCTTGCCATCAATCGCGCCATTGGCACCGCGGATCGCGTTGGTATTTGCCTGATCGGTAAGATCAGGATCAACCAAAATCTGGTCTTCCAGAGCATCGTTCATTGCAGGATCGGCCGTCAGATTGTCGTCCAGCTCTGCCAGTTCCGCTTCATTGCCTTCGTTGCTTCCGCAGGCAGCCAGGGTCAACGGCAAAGCAAATGCCGTGGCTGTCAGCAAGAGGGAACGGGATAGGTGTGTCATGCAATATGCTCCTGAATATGCCCGAACAATTGCACCAAAAAGCGTTAATTTTCTGTTAGGAAATATGGTTAAACCGCCAATCTTCCGTTAACCGCCTGTCCCAAATCGGGATTCTCAACCAAACCCGTCCGGCCCGTCAATTTCCCCGAATCGGATGAGCCTGGACGTCAGGACAGCAGCCTGCCGGTTGATAACCGCTTTTTGATATTCCGGATCCGTGACCATCTCCAGAAACGCGCCGCTATTCGGATAGCGGGCAATGAAAGAGCTATCCCACTGCTTGTCATCCGGGCCGATGACCATGGCTTCCATCTTGCCGCGCCAGATAATCGTCCCGCCAACCCGTTTGAAAATCGGCCCGCTCGTCTTGCCATATTCTTCATAGGCACGCGCACCGCTCCAGCCGTGCGCAGCATTGGGATGATCTTCAGGATACTGGGCATGCTCATGGAAACGCAGCAGGTTGAGCATGTTGATCGGCACATCGCGGGGCAGCGCCTTGAATGCATCAAAATGTTCCCGCGTCGGATCCAGATATCTGTCTTCAGCCATTTAAATGCTCTCCCTCATGCTCTTGTTCCTTCGCAGCTCATTGAAACTGCTTTCTGTTCTCCAGCCACTGTTCACGCGATTGCCCCCAGTCGTCAACCCGCGCATCCTGATAGGGAGCGGGCAGCTTTGTCGGACCGCGATTGGTTGAACCGACCCGTTCGGCCAATTTTATCGAAGCGAGGTTCTCAGGATCAATCGTATGACAGATATCGCTCCAGCCCAGCTCATCCACTGCATAGTTCATGCTCGCCACTGCCGCTTCAAGCGCATAGCCTTTGCCAGCATATTCCGGGGCCACGCCCCACCCCACTTCCGTGCCGGGCCAGCCATCGGGATACCAAGGACCGATTCGGCCGATCCATTGATTGCTGTCTTTCAGGATGAGCGAGAACATCGCATAGCCGCGCACATGCCAGGCACCAACCATGGCACACAGACCCCGCCAACTTTCCGCACGGCTTTGCACGCTGCCAAGATAGGTCATGGTCGCTTCATCTGCGTGAAACGCCGCCCATGCATCAAAATCATCGGCATTGGGTGGCCGCATTATCAGGCGTTCGGTTTCTATCCTGATTTCATTGATATCCATGGTCTTCCTCCCTTAAACGCCCTGTTATCCTAGGCTTATCTCCATAGAAACACTTGCAAAATCGGTGCACTATACCTATAATACAGTTATGGCTAATCTAATTTCTATACTCATCGGCGGCATCGCCCTCATATTGGCTTTTGTCGGACTGGTTCCCCTTCTCGGCTGGACCAACTGGCTAATCTTACCCATTGCAGGCGTCGGCGCTCTGTTCGGCCTGATTTCTTCACGCAGCAGCGGCATGTATTTCTGCCTGATCGTCATGTGCATTTGCGCATTTCGCCTGTGGGTAGGCGGCGGGATTATCTGACCCCCGTCTTTACGCAGCGTCCAATAAAGGCCCGCTGCTGTCTGCAGAAGTTGACAAATTATACGCAAAACAGGGTTGAAATTCTGCTGAACCGAGTGCTTTGCGCGACAAACTAAAGTCGGTCCGCAGCCATTCAACAAGGCGCCATCTTACGCATGGACCGAAACATACCCCAAGTGCATCCCTGTAGGACAGCATAATTATCAGCGGCCCAAACTAATTTATATTGCCACCCTATCGGTCGGGGCCTAGGCGCAATGCTATGACAGGCCAAGCATCCACTAGCCGACTGGGGCTTTTGCAAGCATTTCTTGCCTGCATCATCTGGGGTGTAATGCCGATATATTTCAAATTGTTGGAGAGCGTTGCCCCGCTCGAAGTCGTTGCCCACCGGATTGTTTGGTCGGTGCCGGTTCTTTTGATCATCCTTTATTTCCGTAAAAACCTATCCGGTCTACGCATCGCCTGGGCAGAGCCAAAAATCCGTGGGCCCTTGCTGGCGACAGCCCTGCTCATTACCGTTAACTGGCTCGTCTATGTCTGGGCCATTCAGGAAGACCACATTCTCGCAGCCAGCCTCGGCTATTTCATCAGCCCGTTGCTCAGCGTTTTTCTCGCTAACATCTTCCTCAAGGAAAAGCTGAGTCGTAACCAATGGATCGCCGTCGCCATAGCCGCCATTGGCGTTTCCATCCTCGCGATGGAGGCATGGCAAACCCTGTGGATCAGTCTCGCACTGGCGGGGTCATGGGGGTTATATGGCTTAGTCCGCAAAGTTACTGATGTCGGTCCAATCGTCGGGCTGACTGTCGAGACGAGCTATCTGCTTTTGCCGTTCCTGCTGTTCATCGGCTGGATCACTTTTGGTACCACAGCACCGACAACAACCACGCATCTTGGTGACAATCTGACCATTGATATGCTGCTGCTTGGCGGTGCGATAGTGACGGCCACGCCGCTTATGCTTTTTGCTGCGGCGGTCAAGAAAATGAAGCTCAGCACCATCGGATTGACACAGTATATTGCACCCACGCTGCAGTTTCTGATCGGTGTATTACTCTATCGCGAGCCGCTGACGACGTCACATGTCATCTGCTTCATTCTGATCTGGATCAGCCTTGCGATATTCTCCGCCGACGCGATTTTCGGCGGCGCCAGCAAGAAAACGGCTGTGACCTAGTTCCTCTTACCCGACAATCTGCCAACGCAGTTCTTGTCCGGCGTGAAAAGGTACGATTTTCGCCCCGCCCGCTTCGATATTGTCCGGCACTGTGACCGCGGATCGCTGTAAGGTGACCGTGCCTTCGTTGAGCGGGAGACCATAAAAATTAGGGCCATGTTCCGACGCAAAGCCCTCCAGTTTGTCGAGCGCGCCTTCTTCCTCGAACACCGTCGCATAGCTTTCCAATGCATAAGGCGCATTGAAGATACCGGCACAACCGCAGGCCGATTCCTTGGCGTCTATTTCATGCGGCGCACTGTCCGTGCCGAGGAAATATTTCGGCGATCCCGACGTCGCCGCTTTACGCAAAGCCAGTCGGTGCTGTTCGCGCTTGGCCACCGGCAGGCAATAGGCGTGCGGGCGAATCCCGCCCTGAAACATGGCATTGCGATTGATGTGAAGATGTTGCGGTGTGATCGTCGCGCCAACATTGGGACCCGCGGCGTTTACGAAATCCACCGCATCGGCGGTGGTGATATGCTCGAACACCACTTTCAGTTCGGGTAACTGCGAGACGATTTTCGACAGAGTGCGGTCGATAAACACTGCTTCGCGGTCAAAAACATCCACATCCGCATCGGTAACTTCACCGTGGATCAATAGCAGCATGCCGATATCCTGCATCCGCTCAAGCACCGGCATGATATTGGCAACATCAGTAACACCATGGGCGCTGTTGGTCGTCGCATTGGCGGGATAAAGCTTGGCGGCGGTGAAAATACCGTCTTCAAATCCCTGTGCCATATCATCGGCATCAGATGTATCCGTCAGGTAGCATGTCATCAGCGGCGTGAACGCCGGGTTATCCGGGACCGCAGCCAAAATCCGTTCCCGATACGCCGCCGCACTGGCGCTGTCCGTTACCGGCGGCGACAGGTTGGGCATGACAATGGCCCGGGCAAATTGCCGCGCCGTATAGCTGGCCACTGACCGCAGCATATCGCCATCACGCAGATGGACATGCCAGTCATCCGGCTGGCGGATGGTAATCTGGTCGGGCGATTGATTCATGGTTCGGGCTTTCTTTTAACGCTGAGCGTCCCTACCTAATCTGCATGACCGAAACCAGACTAAATGAACGCGCGGTAATCCGCATATCTGCTAGCCATGATAGCGAAGACTGCCGGGAATTCCTGCAGGGCCTTGTCACACAGGATATGCAGGCCGTTCAGCCGGACGCCCCGCAATGGGCGGCCTTGCTTACGGCCCAGGGCAAAACACTGTTCGACTTTTTCCTGTGGGCCGATGGTGATGACATCCTGATCGACTGTGAAAAGGAGCATGCCGAAGCGCTGGCGAAGCGCCTGAAACTCTATCGCCTGCGCCGGAAGATCGTGATCGAGATGGACGAAGCCATCACCGTACACTGGTCCCGTGATGCGGCCGGAAAGCCAACTGATCCGCGACTCACAACTCTTGGTCATCGCTGGCTGGACGACAGTCAGAAAGACGAAAGCGCCGATTCTGCTTATAAGGCGCATCGTCTTTCGCTCGGTGTGACCGAAGGCCAAGAAGAACTGGGTAGCGACAAAACCCTGTGGCTGGAATGCAATGCGACCGAACTGAACGGCGTCAGCTTTACCAAGGGCTGCTATGTTGGGCAGGAAAACACGGCGCGGATGAACTATCGTCAAAAGATAAACCGCCGTCTTGTCGTAGTGCCGCTGGATCAGGCAGCCGAAAAGCGTCAGCGCGTGGCCTATCCCGATCTTGGACTGTCCATCGAACATCGCCGCGTTGACGATCTTGACGGGCTGGATTTGCCGGGATGGTTCAATAGTGCCTTAAATGAAAAGTCAGAGTGACTTAGGCTGCGTCGCCTTCCGACGGTGCTTCGGCTTCCGCCGCCTTGGCTTTTACTGTCCGGCGCTTGCGAACCGGTTTTGCCTCAGCCTCACTATCAGAACCATCATCCGATTTGATCGAAATGGCGGGAGGCAAAGCGCTGGCATCCAAACCATTTGATTCACCATTGGCTTCTGCGGCTTCACCGGCCGGTTTACGCGGGCGGCGCGCACGGACAGGCTTTTTCTCAGCTGGCGCGTCCACATTATCCTGACCGTCTGAACCGGCTGCTTTTTCCGGTTGATCATCCGCTTTGGGCCGGCGTCCGCGCTGCGGACGTCCGCGAGCATCCTGATCGGCAGTGTCATCGGCATTGTCATTGCGATCATTATTCTGGTTTCGTTGTTCCTCGCGGGCCAATCGCTGCTCTTCGCGGCGCGCCTGGCTGTCTGCGTTCACCCGGAAATAATGGTCGGCAAATTGATGATAATATTCGGCATTGACGCGGTCGCCATTCACCTGGGCATCCTGCGCCATTTTCTTATATTTATCCAGCATCTGGGCTGCATTGCCACGCGCGCGGTTGTCGATCCGGTTTTCCCGGTCCATACCGCCGCCACCGCGGTTGCCCTGATTGCGATTATTGTTGTTCCGGCCACGGCGACGGCCGCCGGCCTGACGATTATTCATCAAATTCTGGGTGTCCTTATACCGTTAATAAACTCGGTCTTTCCTGTTATTTTACTGCCACAAAGGCAGTGCCCGTGCTGCTGATCACATGATCCGCAGCAACCCAAAAAAGATAAAAGATCGCCGGACATCAGCAATATTATCTATATGGGGGTAGGCCAGCGATTTTAGGGAAATTGCCAGAAATCATCCGGGCCTGAAACATCCTTAGCGCCTTCATAAGCCAAATCCAAGTGATTTTTATCAGCCAGTGCGCCGTCGCAGGACGAGAAGCCTGTCATTACCACCCAAATCCTGTTTGCATTCAACAATATAGCCGTTTTTTTCAGCCAGTTTTGCTACCGGCTCAGCCTGATCAAAACCTATTTCCAGAAGCGCGGTGCCGTTTTCGGACAATAGCTCCACCAACGCCGGAATGATGATTTCATAATCATCCATGCCTTGCGCGCCGGCAAATAACGCCTGATGGGGCTCAAAGTCAGCCACTTCGCGGGATAATTCGGCCTTGGTTGATACATAGGGCGGATTCGCAAGAATCAGATCAAACCGCCCGTTCAGGAACTGTGTCCAGCCCACTGCTGTCCAGTCCTGCAATATAAAATGCGCCCGATCGCTGAGTCGCAGGCGATCAGCATTGTTATGAGCGACCGCCAAAGCCGGAGCGCTGGCATCCATTCCCACGCCCTGCGCTTCTGGAAACTCGGACAATGCGGCAAGCAACAGCGCCCCGCTTCCTGTTCCGAGATCCAATATGTGTGCCGGTGGATGAATCTTGCCGATTTGCACAGCTGTTTCGATCAGAATTTCGCTATCGGGACGGGGAATCAGGACATCGGGACTGACATGAAACGGCAGGCTCCAGAACTCCCGCTCACCAATAATATGCGCGACGGGTTCGTGCGCTCTGCGGCGCTTCAGCAGCTCTGCAAAACCTTCCGGAACGGTCAGCTTTGGCAAATCCAGCAACAATTGCTCCCGATCGATCTCCAAAAGATGCGCCATCAGCAATTCTGCATCGAGACGCGGCGTATCGCTGACCGATCCCAGAGCCTGCGCCGCGTTTCGCAATACCGCAGCGATGTCAGCCATCCAGATTGGCGAGACGGCTGGCCTCATCTTCGGCGATCAGCGCATCGACCATCTCACCCAGTCCTCCACCTTCGACAATTTCGGGCAGCTTGTGCAGCGTCAGGTTGATCCGATGATCGGTCACCCGGCCTTGCGGATAATTATAGGTACGGATGCGTTCGGACCGGTCGCCGGAACCAACCATCGATTTGCGCACTTCCGCTTCCTCGCTCTGCACGGCATCGCGTTCCTGCTCATAGAGCCGCGCCGCCAGCACTTTCATCGCCTGCGCCTTGTTCTTATGCTGTGACTTGCCATCCTGACATTGTACCACCAATCCGGTGGGCAAATGGGTGATGCGAATCGCGCTGTCGGTCTTGTTGACATGCTGGCCGCCCGCGCCGCTCGCCCGGTAAGTATCGATGCGCAGGTCTTCAGTACGGATGTCGATATCGACTTCTTCTGGTTCCGGGAGAATCGCGACCGTTGCCGCCGAGGTATGAATCCGCCCGCCGCTTTCTGTTTCGGGTACACGTTGGACGCGGTGGACGCCGGATTCGAACTTCAGCTTTGCGAACACACCCTTGCCATTGATATTCGCCACCACTTCCTTGAACCCACCGACTTCGGACGCATTGGCCGAGATCAACTCGACCTTCCAGCCCTGCTCATCGGCAAATCGACTGTACATCCGATAGAGATCACCCGCAAAAAGCGCTGCTTCATCACCGCCGGTACCGGCGCGAATTTCAAGCATCGCGGGGCGATCATCGGCGCTGTCCCGCGGCAAGAGTTTTAGCGCCAGCGCATGTTCAGCTTTTTCCAACGCTTTCTTGACGTCATCGACTTCATCGGCGGCCATAGCCTTCATCTCGGCATCATCACCGGCGAGCATTTCTTCCAGCCCCGTCTGCTCGTCTCGCAGGCGCTGAACCTCGGCCGCAGCCTCGGCTACCGGTTCGATCTCGGCATATTCCTTGGAAACCTCGACAAACTTATCACCGTCGAGATTGCCAGACGCCATCATCGCCTGCAGCTCGGCAAAGCGCGCTTCGATCTGGGCGATGCGTTGGGGTGTAATGGTGGTCAATCACCCTCTCCCAATTGTGCAACTTCTTGTTCCAGATCATCCAGATGGGACTCAAAATTATCCAGATCCTCAGAGAATCTGAGGTCCCACATCTTTTCGGTAACATCCGCCAATTCGAGCTCGTTTTGCTCGCCAGTGGCAAGATTTTTAAACTGCACCTTGCCTGATGCCAATTCATCTTCGCCTATGATGATCGCAGCAAGCGCGCCAACTTGATTGGCACGCGCCATCCGTTTTTTGAATTTACCGCGGGCAAATATTTCAGCAGAAAATTGTGAGCTCCGCATTTCACTCGCAACCGACAAGGCCTTGGCTATCGCATCATCCCCCATGGGCAAGATGGCCAGTTCCACGGGAGCAGGTATGGCCTCATCCAGCAACATCCCGAGCCGCTCAATCCCCGCAGCCCAGCCAACAGCCGGTGTCGCGGGTCCGCCCAGCGATTCAATCAAACCGTCATAACGCCCACCGGCCAGCACTGTGCCCTGCGCGCCCAACCTGTCGGTCACAAACTCAAACGCGGTATGACGATAATAGTCGAGCCCGCGCACCAATCGGCTGTTGCGTTCCCATGCTACGCCGCAAGCATCGAGCCCCTCGGTCACCTGCCCGAAAAACTCCTTCGCCTCATCCGACAGATAGGCGTCAATCTCCGGCGCGCTGTCGGCAATCGGGCGGTCCTGGCGCTCTTTGCTGTCGAGGATGCGCAGCGGATTGCGTTCCAGCCGGTCCTGACTGTCCTGGGACAGATCGCCCTTGTGCGCCTGAAAATGCTCGACCAGCGCATCGCGCCATGCATCGCGACTTTCCGCGTCACCCAGGGTATTAAGCTGTAAGGTCACACCGTCCGAGATGCCCAGCTCTTTCAAAAGCTGATCCGCAAAACAGAGCAACTCGACATCCGCCGCCGCCTCACCGGCACCGATAATCTCGGCATCGAGCTGGTGAAACTGGCGATAGCGACCCTTTTGTGGACGCTCGTAGCGAAATAGCGGGCCGTGGGTGGACAATTTCATCGGAGCATGCTGCTGCCAGCCATTGGTCAGAAAGGCGCGTGAAATTCCGGCGGTAAATTCCGGACGCAGGGTCAGGCTGTCGCCGCCGCGATCCTCAAAGCTATACATTTCCTTTGACACAACATCGGTGGTTTCGCCCAGCGAACGGGCAAAAACCGCCGTTGGCTCAAACACCGGCATTTGCACGCCCTTGAACCCGTAAAGGCGTCGCACGCGTTCAAACGTCTCCACCACATGCTGGAAACGCTCCTGGTCTTCGCCAAATATATCCTGCGTACCGCGTACCGGTTGCGGTGTTTGTATCTTTGCCATATCTGCCCTTTGTCTTGAGCGCGCTTTAGCCGGTGCTGCGCAAAAGCGAAAGATGGCTTGTTTCTATTGTTTATATTGGTGCTTTTCTTGTCCACCCTCTGGACGAAGCCGCCAAAACCCGCCATTCAGACTTGGCGATAATCTACGGGGATAAAATTAGTATGCGTCTGGTTGCACTTTTGGGCCTGGTTTCGGCCCTTTCCGTTATTTCGCCCCTCAACACTGCCTCAGCCGCAATGCCGGACAATCTGAGCAAACCGGTTTATACCGCGCCGGAAGAAACAATCCCGAAAGCGCAGGATATCCCATTTCCTGGCACCATGCGCCTGATTGTCGATGCGCGCGATAACAAACAGGGTGTGTTCAAGGTCCAACAGTTTATTCCAGTCTCCGGACTAAAACGCCTAACGCTGCTTTACCCTGAATGGCTGCCCGGTAATCATGCGCCGCGGGGAGAGATTGAAAAGCTAGCCGGGCTGCGTATTTTAGCAGACAAAACAGATTTGGCCTGGGTACGCGATGATGTCGATGTCTATGCATTTCATATCGATATCCCGCCCGGGATAGAGGAAATTGAAGCGCGGTTCCAGTTCACCTCCGCCACGACAGCAAGTCAGGGCCGTGTCGTGATGGCGCCATCGATGCTGAACCTGCGCTGGCATCAGGTGTCGCTCTATCCCGCTGGCCATTATGTTCGCCAGATCCCGGTGGAAGCGACCGCCATCTATCCGGACGGCTGGCGCGCAGCGAGCGCCATGCGGCCAAAAACAAGGCAGGATAAATCAACCGGTACCAACCGTGTCGCCTATCAAAAGACGGATTATGACACCTTGGTCGACAGCCCTGTCTTTGCTGGTAAGCATTTTCAAACCTATCGTCTAAGCCGCCGTGCCCACCTGAATATTGTCGCCGATGACGGGAAATATCTCAGGCCCGCAAAGTCCCACATCGCCAAGCACAGCAAGCTGATGCGCGAAGCCGAAAGCCTGTTTGGTTCCCATCCCTATGACCGGTATGATTTCCTGCTCGCCCTGACCGAAGAAATGGGCGGTATCGGAATTGAACATCACCGGTCTTCCGAAAATGGTGTGAACCGGGAATATTTTACCGAATGGAAAAAAGGGCCGGGCCGCCGCAACCTGTTACCGCATGAGGTTGTTCACGCCTGGAACGGCAAGTATCGCCGTCCGGCGGGCATGTGGACGCCTGATTTTCGCGAACCGATGCGCGACAATCTGCTATGGGTCTATGAAGGGCAGACCCAGTTTTGGGGCTATGTGCTCGGCGCCCGATCTGGGCTCTATTCAAAACAGGACACGCTGGATGCCTTTGCGGCTATTGCAGCGGGCATGGACCGGCGTGTGGGTCGGCAATGGCGCCCGCTGATCGACACCACCCATGATCCGATAATCGCCGCGCGCAAACCAAAACCGTGGAGCAGCTGGCAGCGGCAGGAAGATTATTACAATGAAGGCCTGCTGATATGGCTGGAGGTTGATGGCATTATTCGCCGCGAATCAGGCGACAAGAAATCGCTCGAGAATTTCGCCCGCCGCTTCTTCAAGGGCAGAAACGGTGATTATGGCGTGGTCACTTATAAGCTGGACGATGTCATAGACACTCTGAATGCCATTCAACCCTATGACTGGGCAGAGTTTATCGAGCAGCGCGTCTATCAGCCGACAACAGAAGCACCCAAAAACGGTTTGACCCTTGGCGGGTATAAGCTGGTCTATGATGCCACGCGTAGCGACTATATCCAAGCCAATGACAAACGCCGAAAGCAAATTGATCTCAGCCACAGTATTGGCTTGGTGATGAGCGACAAGGGCGTGGTGAAGGCAGTCATGTGGGATGGTCCGGCATTTAAGGCTGGCTTGAAAACCGGTCTCACCATCACCGCAGTCAATGGCAAGGCCTATAGCGGTGAGATGCTAACCCAGGCGATTGAGGAAAATCGCGGGCAAATGAACAAAATCGAGATTTTTGCGAAGGATGACGATCAATATAGCAATTTTATGGTCGATTATTCCGGTGGGCTTCGCTATCCGCACCTGAAAAAAATAACCACGGAAGAGGGTGACGCAATTGAAGGGGGCATTGACCGGCTTTTGAAGCCAAAAACCAGATAGTAGGACCACAATCCATGGACATCACCCAGATTCCTATCGGCGATAACCCGCCGGAAAGCCTGAACGTCATCATCGAAGTCCCCGTTGGCGGTGAACCGGTTAAATATGAATTTGACAAAGCCTCCGGCGCGCTTTTCGTCGACCGCATCCTGCATACGCCGATGCGCTATCCCGCCAATTACGGTTTTATTCCGCATACCTTGTCCCCCGATGGCGATCCCCTGGACGCGCTGGTCGTCGCGCGCTCGCCTTTCATGCCGGGCTGTGTCGTGCGATGCCGCCCAATCGCCGTGCTCAACCTGGAAGACGAACATGGCGGTGATGAAAAGCTGCTTTGCGTTCCGATTGATGCGACTTTCCCCTATTATCGCGCGATCGGAGAGGGCGGCGACCTGCCCGAGATCGTCATGCAGCAAATCGAACATTTCTTTACCCATTACAAAGACCTGGAACCTGAAAAATGGGTCCGTGTTGGTAAATGGGGTGATGCCGAAGAGGCTCGCAAAGTCGTGCTGGACGCCATCGAACTGGCCAAAGAAAAGAAATGACCCGGACGCATCTCGTGGCCGGATTGGCGCTGATCGCCAGTCTGGCCGCGTGCACAACACCGGAAACCCGCGTCCGCAATGGCTTGATGAGCGCAGGCTTGTCCAAGCCGATTGCAAGCTGCATGGCAGACCGGATGGTGGATCGCCTGTCCTACGCACAAATCGACAAGCTCAACCGCCTCGACAAACTGCGCAAGCGCGATCCCGGCGATATCAGCGTCAATGAGTTTGTAAAGCGGACCAAAGCGCTGCAGGACCCTGAGATACTGGGTGTCGTGACCTCTTCGGGACTGGTTTGCGCGGTGAAATGACCATGAATATACAGCCAATCGGATGCCGAAAAGCTGTGGCCGAGGACGCGGACCATTTGCCTGCTATTGAAAGATCAGCAGGGTCAGCCTTTCTGCCTGTTCCCGGGCTTGAATGGATTGCCAACAGCGACGATGTCCTATCGGCAGAGGCGCAGCTTCAACGGATAAAGCAAGGGCTGGTCTGGGTTGCCGAAACGGCCGATCAAGAGCGGGTAGGGTTTCTGACCGCCGAACAATTTGATCAAGAATATCATATCTGGGAACTATCCGTACACCAGGAGCATCAAAAGCGCGGCATTGGCCGGGCCTTACTAGAAGCCCTGACGGATCAAGCGCGGCGCGAGAAAATCATGACGATTACGCTGACCACCTTTCGCAACCTGCCATTTAACGAGCAATTCTATCAGAATATGGGCTTCCAAACGCTGGAAGAAAGTCAGCAATCAGGGCGACTCCAATCCGTATTGGCGACTGAAAAAGCCAGCGGTCTGCCCATAGAGCGACGCTGCGCGATGCAATTGTCTTTGTGACAACCGGATTTCGCCGGATATTATCGTAAATCGGGGTGGAAATCCCTACCTGACTGTGCTTTAGCCCTCCGCAAGACTCGCTAACCAAAGATACAAGAAAGGCGCTGCATCGTCCCATGAACATCCATGAATATCAGGCCAAAGAACAACTCGCCAAATATGGCATCGGCATCCCTGCGGGCCACGCAGCCCTGACCGTTGACGAAGCTGTCGCGGCGGCCGAAAAACTGCCCGGACCGCTCTATGTGGTGAAGGCGCAAATTCATGCTGGTGGACGCGGCAAAGGTAAGTTCAAGGAATTGGGGCCAGATGCAAGCGGCGGCGTACGTTTGTCCAAATCGGTCGATGCCGTCCGCGACAATGCCACCGAAATGCTCGGCAACACGCTGGTTACCATCCAGACAGGCGAAGAAGGCAAGCAGGTTAACCGGCTCTATGTCACCGACGGGGTCGACATTGCCGAAGAATATTATCTTTCCATGCTGGTCGACCGGGCGACCGGCCGGATCGCGATGATCGTATCCACCGAAGGCGGCATGGATATTGAAGATGTGGCGCATAACACGCCCGAAAAAATCAAGACGATCACGATTGATCCTGCGCAAGGATTCATGCCGCATCACGGCCGGTCCATGGCTTTTGCTCTCGGCCTGTCTGGTGATCTCAACAAGCAGGCTCAGAAACTCGGTAAACAGCTTTATACCGCTTTCACTGACATGGACTGCGAGATGCTGGAAATTAACCCGCTCGTGGAAACCAAAGATGCGCAGCTGCTGGTGCTCGATACCAAGATGAGCTTTGACGGTAATGCTCTGATGCGTCACCCAAACCTGATGGAATTGCGCGATGTGACCGAGGAAGATCCGGCAGAAGTCGAAGCTTCCAAATATGACCTCGCGTACATTAAACTGGACGGCAATATCGGGTGCATGGTCAATGGCGCCGGCCTTGCCATGGCGACGATGGATATCATCAAGCTCAACGGCGCATTCCCGGCAAACTTCCTCGATGTGGGCGGCGGCGCAACCACCGAAAAAGTGACCGCAGCGTTCAAAATCATTCTGGCTGACCCCGCTGTAGAAGGCATTTTGGTCAATATTTTCGGTGGCATCATGAAATGCGACATCATCGCCGAAGGTATCGTCACTGCGGCCAAAGAAGTCGACCTCTCGGTTCCACTCGTAGTCCGGCTGGAAGGTACCAATGTTGCCAAGGGCAAGGAAATATTGGCGAATAGCGGTCTGCCGATCGTATCTGCCGATGATCTGGGCGATGCTGCGAAGAAAATTGTTGCGCAAGTGAAAGACGCTGCCTGAACACGGGCATAGGTCATAAAGTACAGCTAGGCATTATCCTCAAGAATGATGATGCTGCGCCGCAACATAGATATTTGACGTTTACGTGAACGTAAGCTAAAGCGTTCACAGAAATTGAAAGAAGGAAACAGCAATGAAAATCCTGGTGCCCGTCAAACGGGTGATTGACTATAATGTGAAACCGCGGGTGAAATCCGATGGCAGCGGCGTGGATCTCGCTAATGTCAAAATGTCGATGAACCCGTTTGACGAAATTTCTGTCGAAGAAGCGATTCGCCTGAAAGAAGCAGGCAAGGCAGAAGAAATCGTCGCGGTTTCGGTTGGCCCGCAAAAGGCACAGGAAACCCTGCGCACCGCTCTCGCCATGGGTGCAGACCGTGCGATCCTGGTGCAGACAGACGAAGAAGTCGAGCCACTGGGCGTTGCCAAAATTCTTGCGAAAATCGTTGAAGAAGAAGCGCCGAAACTGGTTATCACCGGCAAACAGGCGATTGATGATGATAGCAACCAGACCGGCCAGATGCTTGCTGCTCTGCTCGGTTGGGGCCAAGGTACGTTCGCCAACACGGTTTCTGTTGATGGCGACAGCGTTGAAGTGAAGCGTGAAATTGATGGCGGTTTGCAGACGGTTAAGCTCAGCTTGCCTGCCGTGGTCACCACCGACCTGCGCCTGAACGAACCGCGCTATGCGTCGCTGCCAAACATCATGAAGGCGAAGAAAAAGCCGCTCGATGAGAAAACGCCGGCCGATTACGGCGTCGATATCGCGCCGCGCCTCACCACCACCAATGTTTCCGAACCGCCTGTCCGTCAGGCTGGTGAAAAGGTCGAGGATGTGGATGCGCTGGTCGCCAAACTTAAAGCTGTAGGAGCCATCTGATGAAGACTCTTGTACTCGTAGAACATGACAACACCGAAATGAAAGATGCGACGCTGGCTGTTGTCACCGCCGCGTCGCAACTGGGCGAAGTCCACGCTCTGGTCGCCGGATCCGGCTGTGCCAGCGTTGGTGAGCAAGCCGCCAAGGTTGCCGGTGTCAGCACCGTCCATGTGGCCGATGATGCCGCGCTCGCCAATCAGCTCGCTGAAAATGTCGCGCCATTGGTCGCCAGTCTGATGGAAAGCCATGACGCTTTCCTTGCGCCTGCCACAACCACCGGCAAGAATATCGCACCGCGCGTCGCTGCTCTGCTCGACGTCATGCAGATTTCCGACATTCTTTCGGTCGAAAGCGAAGATACGTTCACGCGTCCGATCTATGCCGGTAACGCGATTGCCACCGTCAAATCGAGCGATGCCAAGAAAGTCATCACCGTACGCGGTACGGCTTTTGACAAGGCCGCAGCCGAAGGCGGTTCCGCATCCATCGAAGGCGTCACCGGCGCAGGCGAATCCGGGCTTTCATCATTTGTGAGCGAAGAAATCGCCAAGTCCGAACGTCCCGAGCTGACCAGCGCCAAAATCATCGTATCTGGCGGCCGTGCTTTGGGCTCTTCCGAAAAGTTCGAAGAAGTTATCACGCCTCTCGCCGACAAGCTCGGCGCCGGCATCGGTGCTTCCCGCGCTGCGGTCGATGCGGGCTATGTCCCCAACGATTATCAAGTCGGCCAGACCGGCAAAATCGTTGCACCGGAAGTCTATATCGCCATCGGCATTTCCGGCGCGATCCAGCATCTGGCAGGCATGAAAGATTCGAAAACAATCGTCGCGATCAACAAGGACGAAGACGCACCGATTTTCCAGATCGCCGATATCGGCCTGGTTGCGGACCTGTTTAACGCTGTTCCGGAATTGACTTCGAAAGTCTGACATCGACACAGCGCCTCCCTCACTCGTGATGCTGAACTTGTTTCAGCATCCATCGAACCGGAGGCGCGGATCAAAAAATAGACCCTGAACCAAGTTCAGGATGACGAAATAAAGAAACCCCGGCGTGAAAGCGCTGGGGTTTTTACTTCAAATTAACACCAGAATCGCTATTTCACATTTGTGGAGACTGCAAAAACACTTACGCGGTGGTTGAGCGGCGGCGTAGTAGCTCTTACTCTAACTATCGGCATTCCGGTCGCTTGGACCACACACTTTTTGTACACTTTCCCTTCATCCCATATTCCCGAACAGTTTGACATAGGTTTTTTCTATGAAGGTAATTCACATGATTCCTGTGGTATTGTTGCGCACAACATTGACGAAGCCACTGCCAAAGAAATAATCCGACAAGGATCGGCATACTTTGCCAAAGGTTTGTTATCAGAACGAAGACATTGGGAGAAGTGGAACAAAACGCCCGTAAAAATACGCCCATATTTGCATTCGGAGGGCACCCAATTTTGTGGTGACCCAGGATATCTAAAGGTCGAGTTGGATAACTACATGGCTACACCCGGTTCCTATTTTAGCTATTTTGATGAAGGTTTTTTATTGGTCCACCCTGAAAAGCAGAGAGTTATCTTAGCGCACTATTATCGGTAAATTTGCCTTCCAAAGAATATTCGACTCCGGTCGTATTTAGTATCATCCGTAACCACTGACCGCTCCCACACCCCGCCTCACCGCTAAAACCGCCCTCGCCGGTTGCGCGATTCAAAACCGCACCCTAACGGCCCGCCTCCCGATCAATGGATGGGGCGGACGTCAACGGTTGGGTTTCATATGGCCCGCCCGCATGCAGTATCCCTGATACCCGCATGTACGGATGCTGCTTTGTCTCGATTGGTTGCATGAGTAGCTCAATTGGATAGAGCACTGGCTTCAAACACCAGGTAAGCGAGTTCGATTCTCGTCTCAACGCACCACTGGATAGCTCAGATGGTTAGAGCACAAGACTACGAATCTTGATGTCGCAGGTTCGATTCCTGCTCCACTCTCGGTCTGTAAAAGGACCCCAGCACTCATAATGCTGTTTGAGAAATACCGGGTTCGGGGACCGGCATGTGAACGGCGCGGCGTCCGCGGCGGGCGGGAGTCTTCGGATTTCCAAACGCCAACGGCAAAGCGCCTGCCACCATGACAAGCGGTCCGGCTAAGGCGTGATGATGGCGCTGTGCCGGGGTCGATGAGCGATGTTTTCGAGCGCCTCTCTATCCGCCCCGCGCGCTGCAATATCCGCTCCACCTTGGCCCGCCGCGCGGCATGCCACCGGTCCCTGAATCTTATCCGGGACCTGTTTGATTGGGGAAACGCTTTGGGCCAATTCCGGCCCCGGGCAAATGTAAAAGGAGATTGGCGTGAGCTGATATTTGAGTGAGTATTATGTTGTATTTGATTGACAAGCTGATGGGCCGCACGCGGGTAACCATCAATGAAAACGAACGGGCGATCTGGCTTTATAAGGGCGAGGTCCGCGGACTATTGGGAGCAGGCGAGCATGTCCTGCCAAACCGGCGCAAGCAATTGCGGGTTGAACGCATGGCGCTCAACAGCGCGGCTTTTGTCTCGGTCTATGAAAAGGCGCTTTTTGAAAAAGCACCGGATCAGGCGGGCGCCCATCTGACCCAGTACCGGACCGGGACCAACGAGATTGCTGTCATAGAATGCGACGGACGGGTAAATTCCGTCCTCTCACCGGATAGCAAACTCACCGTCTGGACCGATGCCGGTCCTTGGAAGGCAGAGGTGATCGCGCTGGAGACCAATCCAGTGATCGCGCCGGTCTTGCTGCAGCGGCTGATAAAGGCCGGCGTGGCAAGCCTGCTCAATCAGGTCCGGATTGTCGAGGTGGACAAGGGTCAGATTGGCCTGCTCACCGTCGATGGTCAGATGGCCGGTGAATTGACCCCGGGTGTCACCGGCTACTGGATGGTTGGTCAGAAGGTCGCCGTAAAGATCGTTGATCTGACGCGGCAGCCGCTTGACGTAACCGGTCAGGAGCTATTGACCAAGGATCGCGTGACGTTGCGGATCAATATCTCGGCGCAATACCGGGTGGTTGATCCCGTCAAGGCCGTGACCGAGGTCAAAGACTTTGCCGATGCGCTGTACCGGGCGCTGCAATATGCGTTTCGGAAAACGCTGGGTGCGATGACGCTCGACCAGATCCTCGACAAGCAGGTCACGGTCGATGCTGAAGCGGCTCAGAAAGTCCGGAGCGATATGGCGGCCATTGGCCTGGAAGTGTCCGATATCATCCTGAAGGACGTGATCCTGCCGGGTGAAATGCGGGAGCTTTTGAACCAGGTGGTTTCTGCGCAGAAGTCGGCTGAGGCCAATGTCATCAAGCGTCGGGAAGAAACGAACGCAACGCGGTCACTTTTGAACACCGCAAAGGTGATGGCCGATAACCCGGTCATGCTGCGGCTGAAAGAGCTTGAGGCTCTGGAAAGCATTGCCGGTAAAGTGGACCGGTTGACGGTCAATAACGGTACCAGCGGTTTGATGAATGATATCGTCAAACTGACGGACAGCTAGTTGGCCAACAAGGAAGGGCGCGGCAGCAATATCGCGCCCTTTCATTTTATACGGTGAATGATTCCCCGCAGCCGCAATCGCCTTTGCTATTGGGATTGTTGAACACGAAACCGGCTGTAAAATCATCTTCCTGCCAGTCCATGGTTGAACCGATCAGATAAAGCACGCTTGGCCCATCCACGTAAAACACGCCGCCGGGGGTCACGATCTTCTCGTCAAACTTCACTTCCTCGGTGATATAATCGACCGAATAGGCGAGGCCGGAACAGCCTCTGCGCGGGGTGGATAGTTTTACACCGATCACATCCTCGGGTGCTTTGGCCATCAGGTCGGCGACGCGTTGCTCGGCCGCAGGCGTCAGGGTGATCGCCGCAGGAATTTCTCTGGTTTTGGTTTGTGTATCGGTCATAGCTAAAGCCTTTTCTGCCAAAACAATGCTCTGCCCATTTCGGGGTCGAGCACATAATCACCATAGCCCAGCGACGTATAAAGCGCTTTCGCCGGTGCGTTGCCTTCCAGCACTTCGAGCGTGACTTTGCACGCTCCTGCTTCCCGGGCAATGGTTTCAATTTCCGCGAACAGCGCCCGTCCGACGCCGGTGCCGCGATATTCTTTGGAAACCACGATGTCATGAATATTGATCAGCGGTTTCCCACCAAAGGACGAAAATGTCGTCATCAAATTGGCGAGACCCGCCACCTCATCGCCGACATAGGCCAGCAAGGAGGATGCTGCCGGTGTCGCTGCCAGTCCGGGCACCAGATTCGCCTGAACCTCCTCCGAGAGGTCTTCGCCTCCGCCCATCGGATCCATCGCATAGACGCGCAGCATGCCGACAATATCCGCCGCATGATCCGCATTGGCGTAATCCGCGCGAATGACGGTGGCGGCCGATGCCTTGGAAAGAGTCGCTGTCGCCGTCATAACATCCCCAGTTCGAGCTTCGCCTCATCGCTCATCTTCTGCGGGTCCCATGGCGGATCCCAGACGAGGTTCACTTCGCTATGGCCAACACCGGGCACGCTGCCGACCTGCATTTCAATTTCGCCAGGCATGGATTCTGCGACCGGGCAATGCGGCGTGGTCAAAGTCATGGTGACAATCGCGTGATTATCCGGCGTAATTTCCACACCGTATATCAAACCAAGATCATAGATATTCACCGGAATCTCAGGATCATAAATCGACTTCAGGGTATCGATGACGGCCTCATAGAGATCGCCGCCCGCCTCACCGGCCGGTGTTTCGGTCGGTTGCTGCGCCAGAAAACCTTCAAGATAGTCCCGCTTGCGGCTGAGCTTGCTGGCATCACTTTCCGCTTCGTAGGGAGACGGCGCAACGACGGGCGCAGGTTTTTCTTCAACCGCATCCTCGACCTTTGCCAAAGGGGGCTTTTCCACACTGTCGACTTCTTCGACCAATATCTTGCGTTCTTCGTTCATCTCTACTTCCTACCCGAAAATCTTTCTCACCCGTTCGATACCCTTGACCAGAGCCGCGACATCTTCTGCATCGCTGTAAATTCCAAAGCTCGCCCGTGCGGTAGCGGGCACGCCCATATAGTCCATCAGCGGCTGCGCACAATGATGACCGGCGCGGATCGCAACCCCGCCTTCATCCAATATAGTGGCGACATCGTGCGGATGCACGTCACCAACCGCAAAACTCAATATTCCCATGCTCTTATCCGGGCCAAATACCCGCACGCTGTTGATGCCGGACAATGCTTCACGCGCCATCGCCAGCGTTGCATTTTCATGGGCAGAAATGACATCCAGCCCAATGCCTTCAACATATTGGATCGCGGCATCCAAGCCCACGACCCCGGCAATATGAGGCGTGCCTGCCTCAAAGCGTCCCGGCGGCGGCGCATAGGTTGTGCCGTCAAAACTGACCCGATCAATCATCGACCCGCCACCCTTCCATGGGGGCATGGCGTCAAGAATCTCATAAGGCGCCCACAGTGCACCGATGCCTGTCGGACCGTAAATTTTGTGGCCGGAAAAGACATAGAAATCGCAGCCGATATCCAGCACATCGACGGGCACACGCGGTGCAGCCTGACAGCCATCAAGCAACAGTTTCGCACCAACTTTATGAGCGATGGCTGCTGCGCGCTTGGCATCCAGCAATGATCCCAGCACATTGGATACGTGCGCCAACGCCACCAGCTTATGCCGCTCAGTAAGATTGGCTTCAATCCAGTCGAGATCAATCTGGCCATCATCCGTCAGCGGCGCGACATCAATATGCGCACCCACCCGCTCGGCCAGCAATTGCCATGGCACGATATTGCTGTGATGCTCCAGCTGCGACAGCATGATCCGGTCGTCTTTGCCGACATTCGCGTTACCCCAACTTTCGGCGACCAGATTGATGCTGTCCGTCGCACCGCTGGTGAAGACAATTTCGCTTTCGCTGGCAGCATTGAGCAATCCAGCAACCCGTTTGCGGGCGGCTTCATATGCGAGCGTCATATTGGCCGATCGTTCGTACACACCGCGGTGAACGGTCGCGTAATCAGGGCCATAGGCGCGCGCTATGGCGTCAAGCACCGCTTCAGGCTTTTGCGAGGTCGCTGCTGTGTCGAGATAATGCCAGTCGGCCGCGATACCTGGAAAGTCGGCACGACGCGTACCCGAAGATACGGCTCCGCCCTCATTTTCCCAGCGTGCAATGGCGGGGATGATGGGTGAAGCTTCGTTCACGGCAAATTCTCCCCCAAAGATTCAAGCACCTCAAGCGCCTTACTCTCAATCGCTTCGCGCGCCGCGTCATCGTCCATGCTGACGAAAGCATCGGCGATAAACGCCTGCAGCATCAATTTCTGCGCCAGTTCCGGTGACAATCCGCGCGAGGCCATATAGAACAGCGCTTGCTTGTCGAGTTCGCCAACGGTTGCGCCATGGGCACATTTCACATCGTCAGCGAAAATTTCCAGCTCCGGCTTGGCATTGGCAGTTGCAGTGCGGTCGAGTAGCATGGCTTTGACCGATTGCGCGGCATCGGTTTTTTGCGCATCGCGTGCAACATTGATCTTGCCGAGGAAACTGCCGGTGGCTTTGCCTGACAGTACCGAGCGCACGACCTGATTAGACGTTGCATTCGGTTCAGCATGAATAGTCTCGGTCACAATTTCCAGAGTCTGTGTGCCGCTGCCCAATATCGCGCCGCCCAGTTCAAAATGCGCGCCTTTGCCGAGCGTCACTTTGACCTGAATGCGACCATAGTCGGCAGCACTTGCCAGCACATGCAAAGCGAAATTCGCGTTATCGCCAACGGTAATGTCCAGATCGACAATGCCGACGCCTTCCATCATCGGCAGCTCTGTGATCTGGCGTGAAGCGGTCTCACCGGCCGCAACGACCAGCCGCTCCGGACCATCCAGCTTGGGCCAGACCGGTTCAAGCGCTTTCAGGTCCGCATAACGCCACGCCTCATCGCGCTTGGTCGGGAGGGGAAGTGTTGCAGTCATGGCTGAGACCTTTGTAATTCGCGGCGTAATTTGGCCATCAATTTTGGCTTTTCCGCATCCACGCAGCTTTTAATGGCGCCGTCATCGGCGGCCCCGTCGCGGATACACCGCACAGTTGTTTTACACAGTCGCTTGTCCAAATTGATATTGCCGGAAGACTTGTCGAGCGAACAAGTGAAACGGCCTTTTTGGTCTTTGCCAACCATGGCTGATATGCTGTTCAATCGCCGTCCGATGACGACAATCTCATTCTCGACCACCTCATTCTCGACCGAAGGCGCAGCCGGTTGCACCGCTGCCAGCAAGAGGACAGTCAAAATCATGCGGCCACCGCCTCATAACCTTCTTCTTCGAGCTGTAGCGCCAGTTCAGGGCCACCCGTTTTGACAATCCGACCATCTGCCAGAACATGCACATAGTCCGGCTTCACTTCGTCGAGCAGACGTTGATAGTGGGTGATCAGCAGCACCGCCTTGTCCGGTTGGCGCATGATCGCATTGATACCCGATCCGACAACGCGCAGCGCATCAATGTCGAGACCGCTATCAGTTTCGTCGAGGATTGCCAGTTTGGGATCGATAATCCCCATTTGCACCATCTCGTTGCGCTTCTTTTCGCCGCCGGAGAAACCGACATTGACCGCGCGTTTGAGCATATCCATGTCCATTTTCAGCAGCGCTGACTTTTCCTTGGCCAACTTGATAAATTCGGCGCCCGATAAAGGCTCTTCCCCGCGCGACTTGCGCTGGCTGTTAAGACTTTCGCGCAGGAACTGCAGGTTGGATACACCGGGAATCTCAACCGGATATTGGAAGCCGAGGAAGATACCCGCGGCTGCCCGTTCATGCGGATCGAGGTCGAGCAAATCCTGTCCGTCAAAGTTCACACTTCCAGACGTGATTTCATAGCCGGGCCGTCCGCCGAGCGCGTAAGACAGCGTCGACTTACCCGCGCCGTTAGGTCCCATGATCGCATGGATTTCACCTGCGTTCAGTTCGAGCGAAAGCCCTTTGAGGATTTCTGTATCGCCGACTTGGGCGTGGAGGTTTTCAATTTTCAGCATTTATATTCTCTGGTACTTTCCAAGTAGCGGGAAGCGGTTCAAAACTTCCCAGAGGTTTCCAACTTCCATCAATTTTGGTTTGTGACACCAATCCCCATTCGGGCGGATCAGGAAATCCAAACCAATCACGATGAAACAAAAAGAGCTTTTCTGATTCTGTTTCAGCAACGTATCCTACACCAGCCTTTACCGCGAAGTCGGCATCATCAAACAGCTCACCTGCCGGCGGCCAATCATCCTTGGCCTTAGACCAATTTAGCGAGAGGTTTGCTCGCTCAAGAAAGGCCTTTTTGGCTCTTCGTGCCGAAAAAAAACCAAATGTCCACGGTATAGGCTCCCAAGTGAAACTCACCCGACACTTCCCTCAAGGGAGATCGCCAGCAACTTCTGCGCTTCCACGGCAAATTCCATCGGCAATTGCTTCAGCACATCCTTGGCAAAACCGTTGACAATCAGGGATACTGCTTCTTCCTCGTCCAGCCCGCGTTGCTGGGCGTAGAACATCTGGTCATCGGAAATTTTTGACGTCGTGGCTTCATGTTCGATCTGCGCGGTGGGGTTCTTCACCTCGATATAAGGCACGGTATGCGCGCCGCAGGTATCGCCGAGCAGCAGCGAGTCACATTGGGTGAAGTTGCGGACATTTTCCGCATTGGCGCCAACGCGGACCAGCCCGCGATAGGTGTTGTCGCTTTTACCGGCACTAATCCCTTTCGAGATGATCGTTGATCGGCTGTTCTTGCCGTTGTGAATCATCTTGGTGCCGGTATCGGCCTGCTGATAATTATTGGTCAGTGCAACCGAGTAAAATTCGCCCACGCTATTTTCGCCGTTGAGCACACAGCTTGGATATTTCCAGGTTACGGCGCTGCCGGTCTCCACCTGGGTCCAGCTGATTTTGCTGTTCTTGCCCTGACACAGGCCGCGTTTGGTCACGAAGTTATAGATTCCGCCCTTCCCGTCTTCGTCGCCGGGATACCAGTTTTGCACGGTGCTATATTTAATCTCCGCATCATCCATCGCGACCAGTTCGACCACCGCGGCATGCAGCTGATTCTCATCTCGCATCGGCGCGGTACAGCCTTCGAGATAGCTGACATAGCTGCCTTCATCCGCGACGATCAGTGTCCGCTCAAACTGACCGGTATTCTCGGCATTGATCCGGAAATAGGTGGAAAGCTCCATCGGGCATCGGACGCCTTTGGGAATATAAACAAATGTCCCGTCGCTAAACACGGCGCAATTGAGCGTCGCGAAATAATTATCCTTCATCGGCACGACCTTGCCGAGATATTTGCGAACGAGGTCGGGATATTCCTTGATCGCTTCGGAGATGGAACGGAAAATCACGCCCGCTTCTTCCAGTTCTTCGCGGAAGGTTGTGGCCACCGACACACTGTCAAACACCGCGTCCACGGCAACCTTGCGCGCGCCTTCGACGCCCGCGAGTACCTTTTGCTCTTCAATGGGAATGCCAAGTTTTTCATAAACCCGCAGGATTTCCGGATCGACCTCATCGAGGCTGTTCAGCTTTGGCTTCGCCTTGGGCTCGGCATAATAATAAGCGTCCTGATAGTCGATCATCGGGATGTCGAGCTTGGCCCAGTCCGGGCTTTCCATGGTTTCCCACATGCGAAAAGCCTTGAGGCGCCAGTCCAGCATCCACTGCGGCTCGCCTTTTTTGTCGGAGATAAAGCGCACCGTATCTTCGTTCAGACCCTTGGGCGCGAAATCCTGTTCGATGTCGGATGACCAGCCAAATTCATAGGCGCTGGCATTATCAACGGCCGCTTGCGCTTCGGCATTCATCGCCGCCCGCTCATCCTGTTCCTGAAGATCCGTTTTTACTTCTTCACTCATCACGCTTGTTCCATAGTTTTAATTATCTGCGCAGCCGGCTTCTCGGCCAGACTTGCAAGGCTAACGTCGTCCAATGCTTTCCGGATAGTCTGGTTGATCACACCCCAATGCGGCTTGACCGTACAGCTGTCTTCCAGTGCACAATCATGATTGCCTTCAATCGTGCAGCATGTAATCGCCAGCGGCCCTTCCACTGCCTCGACAATATCTGCGAGGCTGATGGACGCAGGCGGGCGCGCCAACCGTATTCCGCCACCAATACCGCGGGTTGATTCGATCAATCCTGCCGCAGACAAACGACTGACCAGCTTTTGCGTCGTCGGTAACGGCACGCCTGTTTCCTGGGACAATGTCGATGCGTTAAGCTTTCCTTCTGCCAGCAGCGCAGCACCGCAATGCCGCGAAGCAGCAGACATCAGGACAACAGCGTAGTCGGCAAGGCTGGAAAGCCGCATAAAATCCCTCGAAATTGGTGTGATTCTCTAAATAAGACTTATTTAGTCGTATTTAAGAAGGATTGCAACTCCCAGTGAGCGCTATGTATCGGAAGTGAGAGGAGGGATATGCCCTTTCAGAAGGCCGCGCTGGTCTATCAGCTTCGCGGTTTCCCCCTCGGCAACCCGCAATTTGGTCGGCGTCGTTCCAGCGAAAAACTTTATCTCACGTATCATGTGCGACTGGTCGTAAAAGGAGTCTTCCAGTGCAAGCAGCTCATCCTCATTCTGTTCCGCATAAGCCCGGGCCGCCCGCAAAGCGCGATATTTGCGTGCAAGATATTTGGGTGCCATGCCGTAAAGCTTGTTAACCGTGCGCAGCACCTGGCGAGAGCTTTGATCCGATCGCTCCATTAGCGCGCTTACTGGCGGCGATGGTTCGGACGACAGCCATTCGTCCACCATTTTTGTGAACTGCTGGACCTCGGGTTTCACGCGGTGCCGCAAATCCCGAAAAACCCGGTCGGCCCAAGTGGTCATGGCATCCACATCCTCGCAATTCCTGAGTAACTCAAGGCTTTTGTCGATCTCATCCGTAAATATCTTGCCGGCGGGCACAGCCTTGTCGGCAAAATCGGCGGCGGATTTTTTTGTCAGCGCAGCCCAGCCCGCGGGCAGCAAACCGACGCCAAACATGCGAAACGGGCCTTTGACATCAAAATGCATTGCGCCAGTTGATGGGCCAACCAGCATCGAATCTTTGGCAGAATAGGTTTTTCCATCCGCAAAACCGAGCTCGGCCGTGCCTTCCAGAAGAAAACGCAGCTGCGCAATGGCAGCACGCTCATTATCTGCAAATTTAGGGTGCTCGACCTCAAATAGATAATAGACCGAGACTAAGTCTCGAACATCTTGTGCAGGCGCGAAATATCTCAGACTTACCAAAACGAACCCCTTTTCCCGGTTCGGGGGCAAACCGGCATTCCATTGGTTGCACGTTTATAGCCAAAAAAAATAGGAAAAAAAACTGGCCTGGCCAATTAATTGGCCAGGCCAATAAGGAAAAGAAGTCCATTCCGCAAATTCGTTGCGGGTGGGGTTCTTTGGGTCGCATCCTGTAAATGCACCGAAATCGCGGCGCGGGGATTGGACAAAAAAGACAATATCCCGTTTTATTTGTTGACAATTACGGCCATGCATCGGCCGATTTGCCGCGCCTAACGTGTTTTGGCAATCCAGCTATCAACCCGTTCTTCCATGATATTCAAAGGCACGGGTCCGCTGCGCAAGATCACGTCATGGAAATCACCCATGGTAAACTTTTCACCTAGCTCTTTTTGTGCTCTTGCCCGCAATTCCATGATTTTAAGCTTGCCGATCATATAGGCGGTCGCTTGGCCGGGATAGACAATATAGCGCTCAATCGCCTTTCGAATATCGCTATCTGGATTGGGCGTATTGTCGGTCAGATATTTAATCGCTTTTTCGCGGCTCCAGCGCTTGTCATGAATGCCGGTGTCGACAACCAGGCGGCAGGCGCGCCAAAGCTCCATGCCGAGGCGACCGAAATCCGAATAGGGATCGGTATAAAAGCCCATATCCTTGCCCAGCTCCTCGGTGTAGAGGCCCCAACCTTCCGAATAAGCAGTGATTCCGCCAAATTTGCGGAATGCTGGTAAATCCCCAAGTTCCGTCTGAATCGCGAGCTGCAAATGGTGGCCCGGCAGCGCTTCGTGATAAGCCAATGCCTCCAGCTCGGTTTTCGACATGCCTTTCAGGTCATAGAGATTGACATAATAAGTGCCAGGCCGTGATCCATCTGGCGCGGGCCGTTGATAAAAAGCCTTACCGGCTGATTTTTCACGAAAAGCTTCCACTGGTTTTATGACAAATGGCGCTTTTGGCAATGTATTGAAAAACTTCGGCAGCTCTTTTTCCATTGCGTCCAGCTTCAGATTAGCCTCGGCAAGATAATCCTCCCGGCTGGTGTGGAAATATTGATCGCTTCTTCTGAGATGTTTGAAAAAGTCCTGCAAACTGCCTTCAAAACCGACCTTGGCCATGATTTTGCGCATTTCACCATGAATACGGGCGACATTATCCAGGCCAATCTGGTGAATCTGGTCAGCGGTCAGATCGGTGGTCGTATAGTTTTTCAGACGCTCCGCATAATAAGCTGCGCCATCCTTGAATCGCCACACACCATCGCCATCGACCGCCATTTTCTGCTGACGTTCCATTTCAGCAACCAGTTTTTCATAGGCTGGTGCCAGGCTGTTGGTCAAAGCGTTACGGCCCCGTGCGATCAAGTCGGCCTTTTCGTTGTCGGCAATGGACAACGCATTCACCTTCTTTTTCAAATCAGCGAATATCGGGGAGTCCACGCCTGTATCAAATGGCGCGCCACTGATGACATTTTTGGCATCGTTGATCACGTAAGGAAAAACCCAGTCCGGAACGATAATTCCATCGTTCGCGCGCTCCGCCGATTGCGCCACCAATGCTTCGATATAAGGCCCTGAATTGCTAAGCCGGCTTACATAAGCTTCGGCATCCGCCTTGTTGCTGACGCGGTGAATATTGATCATGAATGCTGGAATCTGGCTCTGCGCGCCATTCATCTGATCAAAAATATAAGCGTTCCGACGAAACGGAAAAGCGTCCTTAGATCGTTCGGCCCGTGCCTGAAATAGACGATAACTCAGTTGATTGGCTTCGTTCAATTGACTTGCGTCAAACTCCGCTTCCATCACCACCAAAGCCTCTTGACCACGCTCATATTGCTCAACCGCTGCAACATCGCTCGGATCATCAAGCTTCCCATAATCCGCATCCCGGATACCGCGAAAGGATTTTGCAATGGGCGAGTTTGCCAATTCTATCTGATCATAATCATCAAAAAAGGCAGTGAGGCGTGTGTTAATATCCTGAGTGACTTCGGCTGATTCCGCTGGCGCAGACGATGCATTCCCGCTGGCGCTAGCAACTTCTCCGTTTGAGGGTGAGCAAGCAGCAAGCAAGGCAGTGGTGGCGAGGAGGACATATTTTGTCATTGCGATTCCCTTTGTAACTACCCTGTTGGTATCAGCTCATTTTCCTGCCGTAAACAAGCCACGCAACTTTATTACAATTCCTCACAATCTATTCATCCATCCTGCCGGTAAAGTCATATTCGCCGATCTTATGGTAGCGGCCGTTCGACCAATCATGCTATCAAAGCCTAATAACAGTCCTGATAACAAACACAGTGGGAAGATTTAGCATGGCAAGTGCGGCACAGGCATCTGAGATAGAGAATGCTTTTGAGATTCATCCGCTGACCCCCGCTATCGGTGCCGAACTTTCGGGCATTAATCTGTCCGACCCGCAGCCGGACGAGACAATTGCGAATATCCGGCAAGCTCTGCTTGACCACAAGGTCATTTTCTTTCGCGATCAGAATCTCGAGCAAGAACAGCTGCTGCACTTTGCAAGGAGATTCGGGACTTTGGAAATCCATCCTGCCACACCAAAGGACCAACCCAACCCGGAGATATTGCGCATCGAACATGGTGCGAAAAGCAGGGGTCAGGAAAATATGTGGCACAGTGATGTTACCTGGCGCGCCGAACCATCGTTGGGATCGGTGCTGAGCGCTCTCGAAATTCCGCCGGTTGGTGGGGATACGCTATTTGCCAATATGAACCTTGCTTATGAAAAACTGCCACAAGAAACTCGGGAGAAGATTACTGGCCTGACAGCGGTCCATGATATCGCCAGAGTGTTCGCCAAACGCCTGAACAAAAAGCCGGAAGAACTGCATGATCAATATCCGCCGCAACAGCATCCGGTCGTACGGACGCATCCGGAGACCGGATTGCGCAGTCTTTACGTGAACAGTGCCTTCACCAGTCATATAGTGGGCATGGATACAGACGAGAGCCAGGAACTGCTTCGGAGACTCTATGCAACGGCTGCCAATCCGGAAATCCAATGCCGCTTCAAATGGACCAGGGGTGCTATCGCATTCTGGGATAACCGCGCGTCCCAGCATTTTGCTGCATCCGATTATTTCCCCGCGCGGCGCATCATGGAGCGCGCTACAATCGCTGGCGATCGGCCGTATTTTTCCGCTGACAGCTAAAGCCAACTGGCCAGCCTTCACATGTCATAGCGATGACGCTACGGAATCCGCCTGATAAAATGACTCGTCATGAAATCCTTGCGCGATGACCGGATGACCGATAGTTTTCTCTCCATAGGATGAGGGAAAATATGATGCGCAAAGCACTTTTACTCGCGGCCTGCTCGGCGGCACTGGCCATTTCAGGATGCAGCAAAGATGGCGGATCTGGTGGCTCGGGCGCCGAAGTCACCAACACCGAATATCCCGAACAGGTCTTCTGGGGCGATACCCATCTCCACACCGACAACAGCATTGATGCATTTGGTTTTGGCAACCGGCTCGACACAGAGGCAGCCTTGCGCTTTGCCAAAGGCGAGGAAGTGACAGCAACCAAGGGCGAAAAAGCCAAGCTTTCCCGCCCGCTCGACTTTCTGGTTATCGCGGACCATAGCGACGCGGTGGGCGCAACCAAGGCGCTTTATGAAGCCCCGCGTATTGCGCTTTTGGGCAATGATTTTTTGCTCCGCTGGTACGACATGATGCACGAAAGCGATGAAGGGTCACTGGCGGTCACAGCCGAACTGATCGATGGCGCTGCTGCGGGAACTTTACCCGAAGGTCTTTTCGATCCGGAAGAATCCGCAGACCGGATCAAATCGTTGTGGACCGAACATGGTGAGAAGCTCGACGAATATAATGAGCCCGGCAAGTTTACCGCCTTTCACGGGTTTGAATATACGCCGATGCCCGGCGGAGATAATCTGCACCGCGTGGTGATGTTCCGCGACGGCGGGGACAAGACCAGCACCATGCTCCCCTTTGCCAGCTTTGACGCTGGCGATCCGGAACAGCTTTGGGCCTATATGGCGGCCTATGAAAAAAGCACTGGCGGAAAAGTCCTTGCCATTCCGCACAACAGCAATGTGTCCAATGGCCGCATGTTTGCGATGAACAAGCTGGACGGCAGTCCCATTGACGAGGCGTATATAAAAACACGCGCGCTGCGCGAGCCAATTGTCGAGGTGACGCAGATTAAGGGCGACAGCGAAAGCCATCCGTTCCTTTCCCCCAATGATGAATTTGCCGATTTTGGTGATGCCGGTTGGGACAAATGCAACCTGAGCTGCGGCAAGAATATGCCACCGGAAAGCTACGGTGGCAGCTATGCCCGCGAGGCGTTGAAGCGCGGTCTGGAATTCACGCTGAAAATAGGAGCGAATCCTTTCAAATTCGGCATGATCGGTTCGACCGATAGCCACACTTCACTGGCGACCGCCGACGAGAATAATTTCTACGGCAAGCATAGCGGCAATGAAATCAACAATAAGGACCGGGCACTGGCGCCGCAAAATCTGGGCACACGCAGGGGCCGTTTCGGCTGGCACTATCTGTCGAGCGGATATGCCGCGGTCTGGGCAACCAGCAACACGCGTGAAGCCATTTTCGATGCAATGATGCGCCGTGAAGTCTATGCGACGACTGGCCCGCGCATGCAGGTACGTTTCTTTGGCGGATTTGATTTTACCGAAGACGATACGGCCGATCTCGTCAAAACTGGCTATGCGAAGGGCGTGCCAATGGGCGGCGATCTTTCTGGCGGAGATGGCAAGGCACCGACCTTCCTGATCTCTGCCTTGATGGACCCAGAAAGCGCAAATCTGGATCGCATTCAAGTCGTTAAAGGCTGGGTCGATTCCAGCGGGAAATCCTACGAGAAAATCTACAATATCAGCTGGAGCAGCCCGGATAGCCGTAAGGTCGGCGCTGACGGAAAACTTGATGCTGTCGGGAACACGGTTGATCTCACCAAGGGCACTTGGGAGAATAATATCGGTGCGCCGGAGCTCACCACATGGTGGCAAGATCCGGATTTCGACGTGGCGCAAAATGCGTTTTATTATGTCCGCGTGCTGGAAATTCCCACACCGACATGGCCGGTTTACGACGCGCTGAAATTCGGCCTGACACTGCCGGATGATGTGATTAAGATTCAGCAAGAACGGGCTTATTCATCGCCGATCTGGTACACACCAGCCGCAACGACAAGCTAACCCCATGACCAATGAGTCTGTGCGGCCAATCGGGAATATCGTGCGGAGATGAAACTGCTAAAAGAACCTTTGGTCCATTTTCTGGGCGGAGCGTTAATGGTATTCGCTTTTTTTTGGGCCACCGGGTCGAACCGTGATCCGGCGGACTATGAAATCACCATCGGTGAATCGGATGTCGCGCGATTACAGGCTGGCTGGGTACAAAATTTCCGCCGGCCACCCACACAGGACGAGCTGGACGGCCTAATCGATCAAGAGATTAAGGAGGAAATTTACTACCGCGAAGCATTGCGTCTCGGTCTGGATCGCAACGATCCACTTATCCGCAGGCGCCTGTTTACCAAAATGCGGTTTCTGGACAATCAGGAAGATGCCGAAGACAATCCATCAGATGCGCTATTGCAGAAATGGCTGGATGACCATCCTGATAAATATGCCCTGTCTTCAACCTATGATCTGGAACAGGTCTATCTCGGCCAAGATCCGGAGTCCTCAACTTTGGCCCAGCTGGATGGCTTGAATCAGGGAGCCGTCGAGCCCAACACAATCAGACAACCAATTTCGCTCCCTGCCAAACTGGTTCAGGCAGAAGTCTCCCAAATTACGCGGCAGTTCGGAGAAAAGTTCGCCGCAAAGCTCAGCACTCTGCCCATTGGTCAGTGGCAGGGGCCGGTAGAGTCAGGATTTGGGCAACATTTCATCAAAATCACCGCGAAAATACCCGGCAAAGCACCGGCACTGAAAGATGTTCGACAATCAGTCAGCAATGATTGGCAAGCCGCACAAACAGCGCGTTTGGAGGAAGCTGCTTTCGACAAATATCGCAAGCAATATGATATTAAAGTTTCTGGCCGGGAATGAAGACCTGCCTGCTCGCCATTGCCTGTTTCGTGGGCCTGTTTTGGGCATCTGACGCCCATGCCGATGAACTGCGCCCCGCTTATGTGGAACTGAACCAGATA
Organism: Parasphingorhabdus sp.; assembly: GCF_059726685.1. Classification (NCBI taxonomy): domain Bacteria; kingdom Pseudomonadati; phylum Pseudomonadota; class Alphaproteobacteria; order Sphingomonadales; family Sphingorhabdaceae; genus Parasphingorhabdus; species Parasphingorhabdus sp. Next base: position 619,832 of record NZ_AP041068.1, on the reverse strand, counting down.
TCTCAGGACGAGTGGTCCGTACTGTGGAAGGCGTCCGCGCGCTCCAGATTGGGCCGCACGGGAGAGGTCATAATTCCTGAATCCTGTACTCCTGTTGGCGAAGCCGAACGGCGCTTTGCCGCATCCAATATATTGACCCGCCAAACATTAAAATGTTCCGGCTCCATTGCCGGACAGTCCATTGGCCTTAAAGGACTGGAACTCGCGACAACTGATGCGCTGGTCCGGATCGCACCGCTTGATGAAGAAACGCAAACATTGCGCCTGACACCCGATGCACCGATTGCCACAATCGTTCGGGAGGAAGCGATTGCCAATGTCGCATGGACCTATACCGTCATCGGTATCGAGCATATTGTGTTTGGCTTTGATCATCTGTTATTTGTGCTGGCGCTTGTCCTTTTGCTGAAAGGCGGCTGGCTGGTCGCCAAAACGGTGACCGCTTTTACCATTGCCCACAGCATCACGCTGATCGGTTCCACACTGGGCTATCTATCCCTGCCCTCGCAACCGGTGGAGGCGATAATCGCCCTGTCGATTATCTTTCTCGCAGTTGAAATCGTAAAAGCACAAAAGGATCATGAAAACCACGGGCCGCGTCTGTCGGAACGCTTCCCGTGGATCGTCGCCTTCCTCTTCGGTCTGCTCCACGGCTTTGGTTTTGCAGGCGCATTGGCTGAAATCGGATTGCCGCAGGATGATGTGCCAATGGCGCTGCTCACATTCAATCTGGGTGTTGAAATCGGACAGTTGATCATCGTTGCAATTGCCTTTGCTGTGTTGGCTTTGATCCGCCGCTTTCAGCAATCATGGCTACAACCTGCCAAGACAGCGACCTCCTATGCCATCGGCATCATCGCCACCTATTGGTTTATCGAACGGATGATCGCCTGAACGGGTCTAGCCGCGCACATCATCTATTTGAGCGACGCGCAGTTCGATTTTTTTGAGCTCACCCAAAATGGTAAGCGTATTCATCCGGTCGAACAGCCACATTTTCAGCAAACCGATGGCAATGAATGAAATGATACAGCCCGACGACCACAGGATGGTTTCCCGAACTTCTCCGGCTTCGATCGCCTGCCATCCGCAGATAAATGCAAATATGGCAAAGCCAAGCGTGTAGAGGCCCATCAAATAGGTCCAGAAACGCATTGGACCCTGAAAGGTGGTGCCCAGCTGTTCAAACAATCCGCGCCCGTCTTCCAAGTCTTCCAAAAACGCGCGGTCGTCGGCGCTAAGCGAAGCTCCAAGCTTGTCATCAAATTTTGTCATCATGTTTCTCCTTCATTTGGTTCGTCATCCAGCGCTGCCTTTAACTGTCGGCGCGCATGAAACAGTCGGGATTTTGCTGTGCCAATTGCCGTACCCGTTACCTCGGCAATTTCCTTGATCGTCAGGCCTTCACCAAAATAGAGCAAAGCCGCCGTCCGGTGATCATCGCTCAAACGATCAAAGGCTTGATCAATGGTAACCTTGTCTTCGCCGCGCGGCGCTACGGAAATGTCCGCATCTTCAACTGCGACGGCATGAAGACTTCGATGCTTTTTGTTCTTGCTTATCTGGTCTGCACATTTGCGGTGCAGGATCGTGTAAGCCCATGCCGGAAATCGGGAGGGATTGCGCAACCTGCGCCACCCTTTGCAAATACCGCTCCATGCTTCTTGCACGGCGGCACGCGCCTGTTCTTCGTCACGCAAAAGCCGATAGGCTGTACGCATCAGACGCGGATGCCACCTCGCCGCCAATCGCTCTCCCGCGCGCCGGTCTCCGGCCTGAATGCGGTTGAGCAACAATTCGTCATAAATCCGGTCTGTATCACTGTAGCGCATAAACATCCTGATGGCCTTTACCCCTATAGTCGGGGCAAAGCGCCAAAAGGTTCAACTTGGCAAAAAAATTTGCGCTATTGCGCCGTGTAGCCCCCATCGACAACAAATTCCGCGCCAGTGACATAGCTCGATTCATCCGATGCTAGAAACAAGACGCAATTCGCAATATCCCTTGGCTCACCTAATCTGCCTGCCGGTATTGCCGCCTCTATCGCCGCATAATTGTCCGAGTTTGTGTCTGCACCTGCGCTTTGCATATTGGTGCGAATGATCCCCGGGTGCACTGTATTGACGCGAATATTCTCTTCCGCCACTTCCAGCGCCACCGATTTGCTGAACAGTTTTACAGCACCTTTCGATGCTGCATAGCTGGCACTGCCACGGAAACCGACTAGCCCGGCCACAGACGACAGGTTGATAATCGATCCCCCGCCGGATTGCCGCATTGCCGCGACAGCTGCCTGGGTTCCGATAAAACTACCCTCAACATTGACGTCAAACTGACGGCGAAGCGCCGGCACAGCTCTGTCGCTGTTAATCGCCGCCACATCCAATATACCGGCATTATTAACCAGCACGTCCAGCCGTCCATGGTCCGCCAGCACTGCCGCCATCACTTCTTCCCAATCCCGCTGCGAGGTTACATCCTGTTTGACGGCCGTTACATTACCGCCCTTTTCGCTGATCAAAGCAGCAGTTTCCTCTGCTCCGGCATGATCGATGTCGCTGACCACGACGATCGCGTCTTCTTCCGCCAACCGTTCCGCAATGGCAGCACCAATACCCGGGCGAGAGGCACCGCCCGTGACGAGCGCGACCTTGCCTTCCAATCGTTTGGTCATCGAATTAACCTGCAGGTGGTCGGTGCGCGTCGTCTGACCAGTCTTGCCGCATCGCCCATTGCTCCAGCGTTTCAAACTCTACTTCTGGCAAGCGTTGCTGCATGAAGTCTGTGCATACCTCAAAAGGCTTGGTCTCGGCTTTGTTATTATATTCGTAGAAGGCCGCGATTCCCGCAGACATGGTGGCGCGATTTTCTTCCGGCACGTCGTCACCAAATGCACCGACCAACAGGTCACCAAATTCCGTTGGCGTGCAGGGATCATATTTGATCTCGCGACCAAAAACTTTGGATAGGATTTCGGCGACCTGTGGTGGCTTGATACGCTGCGGTCCACCGATATTCATCCATGAGCCTTCAAAATCGGGCCGCTCCATTGCAGCCACCATGCACTTGCCGACATCATCCAGGCTGATCCAGTTCGCCTCCAAATGCGCTTCATGCGGATAGACATAGCGGCTTTCGTCAACAATGAACGGACGGGCCCAGTTGGTAAGCAGGTTATCCATGAACAGCACCGAACCGAAAACCGTAGCCGGAACACCTGAGCGAAAAATCTCATTTACTGCAATCGTGTTATTACCATAGGTGAAAGGATCGCCCGGACGCTCAGGGATCCAGCTGGAAGTATTCCAGATAAAGCGTTTGCCGCCCGCTTTTTGTACAGCCGCAGCAACCCGGCCAGTTAGAGTCGCCCGATCCTCACGTGCTTGCAAAGGATGGGTATAAAAAACCGCATCCGACCCCTCGAAAGCCGGAACCCAGGTTTCTTCGTCATACAAGTCGAAAATCCGCGCTTCATCGGCAACGTTGCTGCCGCCCAGATCAGGTGTTTCGCTGCGAGAAAGCGCTCGCACCCTGTGACCCGTTGCGCCCAGTTGTCTGATTTGTGCCAATCCCTGACGCCCGGTTGCGCCGACCACTGATACCAATGCCATCTCGAATCCTCCTTTATAATTAATCGGGAGGCTAGTCGCACTGGCACCTCTGCCCAATGCTCCATTTTGTCAGGCTATTAATGTTAGGAGGCTTGCTCGTTCAACATCCTCTGCCAGCGCTGCATACCGGTAATCCAGCGCTCCGGATCGCTGCCTTTTTGTTTGATATAGTCCGCCACTTGCGGATGCGGCATGATCAGGAAGCGCTCTTCTTCGATGGCATCCAGCGTAATCTGCGCAACTGCTTCGGCCGTCAGCATACCGTCTTTCGCTACCGTTGATGTATCAATATCGGCTGTCATTGCCGTTGCCACGCCTTGCGGACAAAGCACCGATACTTTCAGCCCGTCATCTCCGTGAGTGATCGCAAGCCATTCGGCAAAACTGACTGCCGCATGTTTGGTCACCGAATAAGGCGCTGACCCAATTTGTGCGAGCAGGCCTGCGGCAGAGGCCGTGCTCAAAATATACCCACCGCCGCGGGCCAGCATTTTTGGAACGAGGGTACGGGCGGCACGAATATGCGCAAGTACATTAATGTCCCAGATTTTCTGCCAGCCATCGTCACCGACCTCGACGCCGCCCTCCATGATAATCCCGGCGTTGGACACAAACAGGTCAATTGGACCAATGTCCCGCTCGACAGTCTCAATAAGAGATGTGATATCAGCCTCCAAAGACACATCCGTCTGTATCGCCGTTCCGTCGATTTCAGTGGCAACGGCTTGCGCGCCCGCAACGTCCCGGTCGGCACATACAACATGCTTGGCACCCACAGCAGCAAAGCGCCGCGCCATAGCGGCCCCGATACCGCTTGCCGCTCCCGTGATAACGATGATTTTGTCTTTGAGATTCATAAATCCGATGTCCTGTCCAAACTGTTTCTCAGGACGTTAGAGGATGGTTTAGGAAATATACAGACCGCGATTGGCTTTTCTGATCAAGCCGGTTCAACAATTTGCCAGGCGGTTGCACTGTCATAGACAAACCGCTCTTTCATGATGCCATCAGCGGACCAGACCTGATGAGAAATTTCATTGAGTCTGCGCGTCACACCTTCTTTGTCCGTTGCATCAAATGTCCACATGATAATCACGTCATCACCATCCACCAGCACCGTTTCAGGTGGATGTGTTTTCATCTCTTGCAACCGGCCCATCGCTTGTTTTTCATGCGCAATCAGATTGTCGCGACCGCGGCGTGGTGGCTCGCAATTTTCCTGCATCGTTGCATCTGCATGATAAAAATCTTTTATGGCCTGGGCATGATCCCCATGCACCACGGCGTGAATAAACTGCTCAACTCTCTTGCGGCTTGGCATTACGAACCTTTCATTCCCAATCTCTCCGCCCAATCATAGCGGTGTTTTTTTCATGTTGACAATTTTATCCACATCTAATTACTACATATATGTAGTTTATTGCAAGAGGAGATTGATATGGGCGCGATTGATGTCTGGGCGCAGATGACAACGGAGCGGATGGCCAAAGCCCCATGGCTGGAGACCTTGCTGCGATGGACAGGTCAGGCTGGAGACCCCCTCATCCCGTCTACCGAGTCTACCTTGCGGGCAATGGACGCAGCGGGCGTGGATATCTCCCTTTTGTCAGCCTGGCATGGACCGCAAGGCTCTCTGATCAGCAATGAAGAAGTAAGCGATCAAATCGATAGCGCGCCGGATCGGTTTCGTGGCCTTGCGACCGTTGATCTCAGCAATCCGATGCAGGCCGTCCGGGATATCCGCAAATGGGTAGACGGTGAAAAATTTGTCGGTGTTCGTGTAGTGCCATGGTTGTGGGATCTTCCGCCCAATGACCGCCGTTATTATCCCGTTTATGCGGCCTGTGTTGATCTTGGCGTACCGTTCTGCACGCAGGTCGGGCATACCGGACCGCTGCTGCGATCAGAAACAGGCCGCCCCATTCCTTATCTTGAAGATGTCTTACTGGACTTTCCGGAGCTGATCGTCGTGGGGGGTCATGTCGGCTTTCCATGGATTGACGAACTAACATCGCTAACCATCAAGTTTCCCAATTTCCATGTCGATACGTCGGCTTATGCCGTTCATCGTCTTCCCGACGACTTTGTCAGCTTCATGAAGGGGATCGGGTCCAAGCGGGTAATGTTCGGAACGAACTGGCCCATGCTTTCTCCAGAACAGTGCCTGCAGCATCTGGATCGGCTCGGCCTTTCTCGCGAACAAGAGGATGCTTTTCTGTTTGGCAATGCCCGCCGTGTGTTCAATCTCTAACCGGTATAGCTGCGGTGGCAAACAGTGCTGAGTAAGCGGCAAGGCGGCGGATATTTTTTGTGCAGACATATTTTAAGAACTCCCTCGATTTGGGGGTGCCCTAGGGACTGCTTGTTCCAAGAATATGCGTTGTTCGTGACTCTGCTGTGACGGTGCTATTGCAGTTTTATGTTCTCACAAATGTCAACCTGATGCGAAGCTGTATTCTCCGCCTTTCTCAAGACCTCTCAGATAAGCAGGGCGCGATTGTAATTCCTTAACAAATGCGGCCAGCTTCGGATGTGTCTCGGCTCTGCCCTGAGCGATGGCCACTTCTGCCGGGAAGCTGAGCATGACGTCTGCAGCGCTGAGGCTATCGCCAATAAAATGACCGGACGGGCTAAGCTCGTTTTCCATGAAGTCGAAATGGCTGGTCAGCTGTTCGTTGATCCGCGGCATTAACGGCGCGCCGGCCTCTTCCAGCCGGCCCACATAGAGGTTCAGCAAAATTGGCGTCATTGCCGACCCTTCGGCAAAATGCATAAGTTCAAGATGACGAACATAGTCATCCGTCCCGCGCTCTGGCACATATTGCCCGCCGCCGTGATGCGCACAGATATGTTCGACAATCGCGCCGGATTCGATGATCATACGTCCGTCATCTTCAATCATCGGTGATTTGCCCAGCGGATGCAGCGCGGTCAGGCTGGGCGGTGCCAAATTGGTCTCGGTATCACGCTGATGGTGGCGAATCTCATAAGGGCGGCCGATTTCCTCAAGCAGCCATAATATCCGCTGGGACCGGCTATTGTTGAGATGGTGGACGATCAATGTCATTTTTGGCTCTCCGGGAAATATGGGTTTAACATGTGTAAAACAGCGGCTACGTATCTCCCTGCATAATGCTAATGCGACAATATCCTAGGATTTTGTTCGTGATAGCGTTCCCAAAGGCAGCCGGAGAATGTGATCAATATGGTCTCAGAAACACCCATCGTAAAAACATATATCACTGCCGACGCCTTGCTGTCGGACAGCTTTCGGCTGGGCATGCAGATATTGAAGAGTGATTTTTCTCCGACCCATATTGTCGGCATCTGGCGCGGCGGTGCACCGGTCGGCATTGCGGTGCAGGAGATATTGGAATTCCACGGCGTCTCGACGGATCATATTGCCATAAGGACATCTTCCTATTCCGGTATTGATAAACAGGAACGATCCGTGCGGGTATTTGCGCTCGGCTATTTGATCGATACGCTCAATCCGGAAGATAATTTGCTGATTGTCGATGATGTGTTTGACAGTGGCCGAAGCATCGAAGCGTTCCTCAAAGAACTTGGAGAGCGATGCCGCCATAATATGCCGAAGGATGTTCGGGTGGCCACGGTCTATAGTAAACCTTCGCGTAACAAGACGGCTCTGAAGCCCGATTTCTTCATTCACGAAACCGAGGACTGGCTGATATTTCCGCATGAGCTGGATGGACTGACCAAAGAAGAAATATGCGCAAATAAATCGGATGCCGCGGTCATTTTTGATGAAGAAGAAATTCCCAACCCTGTCATGATAAAGAGCTAGATATGTCTTTTGCATCCCCCGAACAGCGTCAAGCCTTCATTGCCGGTATTCCGAAAGCCGAACTGCATTTACATATTGAAGGATCGCTTGAACCGGAAATGATGTTTGCGCTGGCGCAGCGCAACGCCATCGACATACCCTTTGCTTCGGCCGAAGAAGTGCGCAAGGCCTATGCCTTCTCAAATCTGCAGGATTTCCTGGATATCTATTATCAGGGAATGAATGTCCTGCGCACCGAACAGGATTTCTATGACCTGACCATGGCCTATTTTCGGCGTATCCACGCTGACAATGCAATCCATGCCGAGATATTTTTTGATCCGCAGGGCCATACCGAGCGCGGGGTCGCCTTTTCGACCGCAATAGACGGCATATTGCGCGCCATGGACGATGCGCAATCGGACCTGCAGATATCCTCACAGCTGATCATGTGTTTCTTGCGCCATTTAAGCGAAGAGGACGCGCTCGCAACGCTTGGCGAGGCAACGCCTTATCTAGATAGAATCGCTGGAGTTGGGCTTGATTCATCCGAACTGGGTCATCCACCTTCCAAATTTTCCAAGGTCTTTGCCAAAGCTAAAGCCCTTGGCCTCAAGGCAGTGGCCCATGCCGGCGAAGAAGGGCCGCCGGACTATGTCTGGGAAGCCCTCGACATTTTGAAGATAGAGCGCATGGACCACGGCAACCGGTCATTGGAAGATCCTCGGCTTGTTCAAAGACTGCAAGACAATCAAATGACGCTAACTGTCTGTCCCTTGTCCAATTTGTCGCTGTGCGTAGTGGATGATCTTAAGGATCATCCGCTGAAAAAAATGCTGCACCTCGGCCTGCGCGCCACCATCAATTCCGACGACCCATCCTATTTTGGCGGATATCTGAATGATAATTACGAGGCAACGGCGTCAGCCCTGGACCTCGACAAGGATGACATTGTCGCGCTAGCCCAAAATAGCTTCCGCGGTTCGTTTCTCGACGAGGAAACCATTGCGCAATCTCTCCGCCATATTGACGACTATGTTGCGCGATTTGATGGATAAATGGGCTGAACCGAAGCCAGTTCATTGGAATTCTGTGTTTTTTGCTGTTACTGCGCCAGACAATGGTCCCGAATGACCGAGGAATGAATCTATGAACCAGATGGATGACAAATTGCATCATTCTAACACCATATTGGTTACCGGCGCAGCGGGATTCATCGGCCACGCGGTTTCTCAACAGCTGATCGCGCGCGGGGAGAGCGTCATCGGTATCGATAATCTGAATGATTATTATGATCCGAAGCTGAAAGCGGCGCGGCTTGAAAACTTACAGAAATTGCCAGGGTTTCAATTTGCCGAACTGGATGTTTCCGACGCCAATGGTGTCAGCAAACTGGTGCAAGAACATGCCGTGAAGCGCATCATCCATCTCGCCGCCCAGGCCGGTGTGCGTTATAGCATCGACAATCCATTCGCGTATCAAAAATCGAATCTGGAAGGCCATTTAAGCCTGCTGGAGGCCAGCCGCCATGCGCCGGATTTTGAACATCTGGTCTATGCGTCATCCAGCTCTGTCTATGGCGACAAACCGATGGGCGGCGCGGGTTTTGTAGAAGAAGAACCCGCTGTTGATCCTGTGTCGCTTTATGCAGCGACCAAACGCTCCTGCGAATTGATGAGCGCATCCTATGCAAAGCTTTACGGCTTTCCGCAAACCGGCCTGCGGTTTTTCACCGTCTACGGGCCATGGGGCCGGCCGGATATGGCCTATTTCGGATTCACCAAAAAGATCCTCGCTGGCGAGCCCATCGAAGTTTATGGCGAAGGCAAAATGGCCCGGGACTTCACCTATATTGACGATATTGTTGATGGTATATTGGGGTCTTTGGACAATCCGCCAGCCTCTGGCGAACATCGGGTCTTGAATATCGGTGACAGCCGGCCCGTCGGTCTGATGGACATGATCGAAGCGCTGGAGCAGGCACTGGGTATGGAAGCGGAAAAAATCATGCGTCCCATGCAGCCCGGAGACGTCACCGCGACCTATGCCGATGTGTCGAAACTGCATGCGCTGACGGGCTATGAACCGGAGGTCATGCTGGAAGACGGCTTAAAGTGCTTTGTCAGCTGGTATCGCGACTTTTACGGCAATTCACCGCCGGAATAATTATTGATCGAGATATTCTCGCCGGTGCGAACCACGCATAACCTGTTGGGCGACAAGGTGGAGCTGCTCGTTCACGCTTTCATCCGTACATAGTCCGTCTTTGAATATTCCGCCGGACGCATTGATCCCCACACCAAGCGGTGTCGGCCAGCCGCGCAGCGCATGAACAATCGAACGCATCGCCGCCAAGGTTGAACCCGTCGCTTGCCAGCCATAGGCGGTAACAATCAATCCGACGGGCAGGCCATCCAGATAGACCCGATCATCGCCCGCCGTTTCCTCAACATAATCAACGGCGTTTTTGACCAGACCCGAGATGGTCCCATGATAACCGGGACTGGCCAATATGATCCCATCAGCTCGGCGGACGGATTCTACAAGCGCCTTACCAGTTTCATTGAGTCCGGCAGGATCCGAAAGATAATGCGGAAGAGCGCAAAGCCGTTCCGATCCGAACAATTCTGTCTCAGCACCGGCTTCCGAAGCGGTCTTCAGGGCAATGGCCAATGCCTGTTCGGTCGAGCTGTGCGGATTGGTTGTGCCGCCAAGGCCCAATATGAATGGTCTGTCTTCATTTTTCGCCATTGAACCTCTTAACAAGGCTTTTCAAATAATTGCAACGGCCAACTGGGATCAGCGATCATGGCAAAAAGAACAGGTTGCAGCCGGTGTCCGGACCATGTTTTAATTGACCAGTTAAAGCCGATTCGATATCGCGCTTGACGGCCATATTGGCGCTTATCAGATAAATTCGAAGGATTCCTCCCATGCGTAAATTTACCGAAGAACAGCATATGTTCCGCGATGCTTATCGCCGCTTTCTGGCTGATGAAGTTGCTCCGCGCATGGACGAATTTCGCGAAGCAGGCATAGTCGATCGGGAAATTTTCAAGAAAGCTGGTGATCAGGGCTTCCTGATGATCTGGCCAGACGAAAAATATGGCGGGATGGGCGATGATGATTTCCGCTATGAGCAGATTATCATTGAAGAAACCACCCGGGCAGGCTGCGCCGAATGGTATAATACTCTGCATAGCCGTTTGGTTGGCCCCTATTTCAAGAATATCGGCAACGAGGAACAGCGTGAGCGTTTCCTGCCCAAATGCGTGAGCGGCGAAACCATCCTTGCCGTCGCGATGACCGAACCCGGCGCGGGCAGTGATCTCTCCGGCATGAAGACCACAGCGACTGACAATGGTGATCACTGGGTGCTGAACGGATCGAAGACGTATATCTCCAATGGCATCAATGCCGACGTCGTAATTGTTGCAGCCAAGATTGCCGGCCTTGATGACAAGCATGCGATGGTGTTGCTGATTGTCGAGCGCGGCATGGAGGGTTTTGAGCGCGGCCAGAATCTGGAAAAAATCGGTCTGCACGCTCAGGATACGGCCGAGCTTTTCTTCAACAACGTCAAGATTCCAAAAGAGAACCAGCTCGGCACACCGGGCAAGGGGTTTATCCATCTGATGGAAGGCCTCGCGGAGGAACGGCTGATCGGCATGGTTGGATATGGCGCCTCCGCTCGCCGCGCCTTTGACGTGACTCGTGAATTTGTCATGGAACGCGATGTGTTTGGCAAGAAGCTGTCGGACATGCAGAACACCCAATTCAAGATGGCCGAGATGGATGCCAAGATCGATATGCTGCAAGTCTATATCGACCATTGCGTCGAGGTGCATAACCAGGGCGGGCTCAATGCCAATATCGCGGCGAAGGGCAAGATGCTGGGCAGTGAAATTGAATGGGAAATGGCCGATCTGGGTCTGCAATTGCATGGCGGCGCGGGTTATATGAAGGAATATGAGATCAGCCGCATTTTCACCGATGCGCGGATGAGCCGCATCTATGCCGGCAGCAGCGAGATCATGCGCTATATTGTCGGCCGTGATGTGTTCAGCCAGAAATATCAAAGCATCCTGGAATAGGGCCTGACTCGAACAAGGTTCTGGCTTGAACAGGCGCCCGCCTCGGTTAGACTGATCAGAAGCAGAAGAAAGACAGGGCGAGTCGCCTATCTTTCGCGATTGACGTTTACGTAAACTGCTTGACTGTGCTGCAGCGCAACATTAACTATGCACTTAATAGTTCAGATTTTTTCAAAATAAGGAATATCGCATGACCGAAGCCTATATTTATGACGCTGTGCGCAGCCCGCGCGGGAAAGGCCGCAGCGACGGCAGCTTGCACGAAATCACTGCCCTGGATCTTGCATCTCAAGTGCTTGCTTCGGTCAATGACCGCAACGAACTGGACGGTCATGAAGTCGAAGATATTGCTTATGGCTGCGTCTCTCCCGTGGGTGAACAGGGCGCCGTGATCAGCCGTATGGCAGCGCTGAAAGCCGGCTATGCCGACACCACCTCCGCTATTCAGGTCAACCGTTTCTGCGGTTCTGGCCTCGAAGCCGTTAATATCGCAGCTGGCAAGGTTAAATCGGGCGAAGCGGATCTGGCCGTTGGCGGCGGCGTTGAGTCCATGTCCCGCATCCCCATGGGCAGCGACGGTTTGGGCGGCATGGCTGACCCCACCCTCGTTTTTCAGGAATATTTCGTGCCTCAGGGCATTTCCGCCGATCTGATCGCAACCAAATATGGCTATAGCCGCGATGATGTCGACGCCTATGCGGTTGAGAGCCAGAAACGCGCTGGCAAAAGCTGGGAAGAAAAACGCTTCGACAAATCCATCCTGCCAATCAAGGACGTCATTGGCGAAACCGTTCTCGACCATGACGAATTGATGCGTCCCGAAACCGACATGCAGTCTCTAGGTTCGCTTAACCCTGCGTTCCAGATGATGGGTGAGCAGATGCCCGGCTTTAACGATGTCGCGATCCTGAAGCATCCTGACGTCGAGAAAATGAATCATGTCCATCACGCTGGCAACAGCTCGGGTATTGTTGACGGTGCAGCGGCCGTGCTGATCGGTAACGAAGAAGCAGGCACAAAATATGGCCTGAAACCGCGAGCCCGGATTGTTTCCATGGCCTCTATCGGTTCAGAGCCCACCATCATGCTGACCGGCCCTGAATTTGCTGCCCAAAAAGCGCTTAAGCGCGCGGGCATGGATGCCAGCGACATTGATGTTTGGGAATTGAACGAGGCATTTGCCGCTGTGGTCCTGCGCTTCATGGAAGCAATGAATGTCGATCATAGCGATATCAATGTGAATGGCGGCGCGATTGCCATGGGCCATCCTTTGGGCGCCACGGGCGCGATGATCCTTGGCACGGTGCTGGACGAGCTGGAACGCTCCAACAAACAGACCGCTTTGTCGACGCTGTGTATCGGCGGCGGCATGGGCATTGCCACCATCATTGAGCGAGTGAACTAGAGCGCGGCGAGAGCCTCCAATCACTCCAATCCCATATTTAGCAGGACAAAATTCATGACTTACGAAACACTCACCGTCGATATTGACAGCGACGGCATTGCCCTTGTCACCATCGACCTTCCCGGCCAGTCGATGAACGTCTGGAACGAAGGCCTGATGGCTGACTTCCCGAACTTCGTCGACGAGCTGATTGCCAATGACGACATTAAAGGCGCGGTTATCACGTCGGGCAAGAAATCCGGCTTCCTCGCCGGTGCCGACCTCAACATGCTTGGCTCTTCCAAGGCTGAAACAATGAAAGAAGCCTTTGAGCAAGCCTGGGGATTGAACGCTATCTTGCGCAAGATGGAAACCGGCGGCAACAGTGCCAAAGACCTGCTGAAAGGCAAGGCGCATGCGAAACCTGTCGCTTGTGCAATCAACGGTCTGGCTCTGGGCGGCGGATTGGAGCTGGCACTGGCCTGCCATTACCGTGTCTGTGCCGATCATCCGAAATTACAGCTCGGCCTTCCCGAAGTGCAAGTCGGTCTGCTGCCGGGTGGCGGCGGAACCCAGCGTCTGCCGCGCCTTGCAGGATTGCAAGCTGCGGGCATGGCCATCATGATGGGTCAGCCGATGAATCCCCAAGCTGCTCTCGCACAGAAAATTGTCGATGAAGTCGTTCCTGCGGAAGACGTGGTCGCCAAGGCCAAAGAATGGGTTAAAGCCAATCCAAAGGCTTCTGCTCCGTGGGACAAAAAGGGCTGGAAATTCCCCGGTGGTGCCGGTTCCATGGACCCGCGCGCTGTGCCGCTTTACCTCGGTTCATCCGCGATGGCGCTGAAACAGAGCAAAGGCAATTATGAAGCGGTCAAGGCGATCCTGTCCTGTCTCTATGAAGGCTCAATGCTTCCAATTGACACCGCGCTCAAAGTGGAAAGCAAATATTTCACCAAACTGCTCACCGGCCCGCAAGCCAAGAATATGATCCGGACCTTGTTCGTGAACAAACAGGCCGCGGACAAAGGTGCTATGCGTCCCGAAGGCGTTCCACCGACTGATCTCAAGACCGTTGGCGTTCTCGGCGCGGGCCTGATGGGCTCTGGTATCACGCATGTGACGGCCAAGGGCGGAATGAATGTCATCGTCCTCGACCGCAATATGGAAGAAGCGCAAAAGGCGATCGACTATAGCCAGAAGATTGTCGACAAAGGCGTGAAGCGCGGCAAGATGACGCAGGAAAAAGCCGATGCCTTCATGGCGCGGATTACCCCGACCGATAATTATGACGATCTGAAAGATGTCGACCTGATCATCGAAGCCGTTTTCGAACGCCCAGATGTCAAAGCCGATGTGATCAAGAAAACCGAAGCAGTGATTGGCAAGGATGTGATCTTCGCCTCCAACACCTCCACGCTTCCGATCACCGGTCTGGCCAAAAACAGCGAGCGCCCCGATCAGTTTATCGGCATGCACTTTTTCTCACCGGTTGAGAAAATGCCATTGCTCGAGATCATCCCGGGTGAAGAAACCGGCGACAAGGCCCTGGCCGTGGCGCTCGACTATAACGCCAAAATCCGCAAGACGCCGATTGTGGTGAAAGATGTGCGCGGCTTCTATACCAACCGCGTCTTCCCGCCTTATGCCAATGAAGCAACCATGATGGTGGCTGAAGGCGTCAACCCTGCGCTGATCGAGAATGCCGCCATATCCATGGGCATGCCTATCGGTCCGCTGGCGATTGTCGATGAAACCACTCTGCAGCTTGGCTATGATATCATGACGTCAACCAAGGAAGAAATGGGCGACGCCTATGTTCCTAGCGGGACCGAGGATTTGATGGAGCTGATGGTCAAGAAGATCGACCGTCGCGGACGGCGTTTTGGCGGTGGTTTCTATGAATATGCCGACGATGGCTCCAAGAAACTCTGGCCCGGTCTGAAAGAGCATTTCCCGCTCGCCGAAGACCAGCCAACGGTTGAGGAAGTCAAGCAGCGCTTGATGTACATTCAGCTGATTGCCACAGCGCAATGTTTCGACGAAGGCGTTGTCTCCGATCCGCAATCTGCCGATCTCGGCGCGATCTTCGGATGGGGCTTTGCGCCATGGACCGGCGGCCCTATGAGCCATATCGACACGATTGGCGTCGACAATTTCGTGCGCACCGCCGATATGCTCGCCCAGAAATATGGAGAGCGGTTCAAGCCGCCGATGAGCTTCCGCGAAAAAGCGGATGCGGGTGAGAGCTTTTACAAAGCGGCATAAGCCAGCTTACAAAACGAACAGGAAAGGGCTCCTTCGGGGGCCCTTTTTATTGGGTCTTTTATTGGGGTAGCCGTCTGGCAAGCGCGTCAAATTGTTCGGAAAGCTGATCCAGTTTCGACGACAGGCTATCTAGCGTCACCCTGTCGGTTTCAATGGTGTCATACGCCACCGCATAATGGCTGTGGAACAGGGATATCATCTCATCCACAACTGGTCCCTGCAGCCGCTCTGTGCGGTCTGTATCCATTGTCATTTCAATCGACCGCGCGCTATATTCCAACGTGCCGTAAAATATATCACGCGCCTGCCAGAGCACCGCATCGCGCCGAAGTTCCCCGCGATCCTGTCCGCGCCGGAACAGACTATCGAACACCGCCACATAATGACGCAGATGATCGCGCGACACGCTGACTTCGCTATTATTGCGGCGCAAGGCAAAGGTCAGGTTGATAAAGTCCGCATTCGCAATAACGGTACCCAGGTGATATTCCGCCAGCGCCTGTAAACGTTCAAAAAAATCATCCACTTGCGCAGACGCCATGACCGCTTCCGCCTCCAAGGTCAGGCCATCCCAAAATTGCTGTAACACCGCCAGCATCAATTCCGCTTTGGATTCATAATAGCTATAAATCGTGCCTTCGCCGATGCTGGCGCGGCGGGCAATTTCGGACATGCGTGCGCCATCAAAGCCATGCTCAACAAAGACGCCACGCGCGGCTTCCAGAATAGCGCGCTCCTTGCGCTCCAGCTTGGCACGCTGTGTCTCCGGATTGGCTGCTTTGGTGGTCAAAACCTGTCCCTTATTGAGCTTGACTCGAAAATGCCGAGTGCTATTCAAATAGCCATAGGAGACTCGATGTGTCAAATGACAAGATCATCCGGATTGGCGGAGCCAGTGGTTTCTGGGGCGAGTCCGATATGGCGGTGCCGCAGCTTTTGAAAGCAGCTGAGAATGGCAGCGGTCTTGATTATATCGTCTTCGATTATCTCGCGGAAATTACCATGTCGATCATGGCGCGGGCCCGGGCGAAAAATCCCGATCTCGGCTATGCGACCGATTTCGTCTCTGCAGTGATCAAGCCGAATATTGGCGCTATCGCCAAACAGGGTATCAAGCTGATCTCCAACGCTGGCGGTACCAATCCGGTTGCCTGTGCAGCGGCCGTGCGCGAGGTGATTGCAGAAGCCGGGCTGGATATTAAAGTCGCCGTTGTGACTGGCGATGACCTGACCGCCCGTGCGGCGGACTTTGCCGGCGCTCATGAAATGTTTTCCGGCGAAACTTTTCCAGACCCGAAGAACATCGCGAGCATCAACGCCTACCTCGGTGCTTTTCCGATTGCAGCCGCTCTCGATCAGGGAGCAGACATAGTGATCACCGGCCGCTGTGTTGATAGCGCTGTGACACTCGGAGCCTGCATCCATGAATTTGGTTGGAGCCGTGATGATCTGGACCAACTGGCAGGCGCCAGCTTGGCCGGACACATATTGGAATGCGGGCCGCAAGCGACCGGTGGCAATTTCACAGACTGGAAAAGCATCGCGGACAGCATGGACAATGCCGGCTACCCGATTGCAGAAATTTCCAGGAACGGCAGCTTCATCGCCACCAAACCGCAAGGCACAGGCGGTATCGTCAATATCGGCACGATCGGCGAGCAGATGCTCTATGAAATTGGTGATCCGCAAGCCTACATGCTGCCGGACGTGGTTTGCGATTTCAGCGCGGTGACTTTGGAGCAGATAGGCGATAATCGCGTCGCCGTTTCCGGTGCCATCGGCCATGCCGCGCCGGACAGTTACAAGACCTGTGCCACCTACTCCGATGGCTGGAAGATGGTCGCGCCGTTTTTCTTCATCGGCATGGACGCGAAAAGAAAAGCAGAGAGCTTTGCCGAAAATGCTCTCAAGCGGACACAAGCCAAATTGCGCGCGTCCAATGCCGGTGATTTTGACGAGGTGCTGATTGAGACACTAGGCGATGACAGTCATTTTGGTGCCTTTGGACAGGCTGCGGAAACACGCGAACTGGTTCTGAAAATCGGCGTCAAACATCGCGATCCGAAAGCAACTATGTTGCTGCTCAAGGAAGCAACCGGCATGGGCCTCGCCACGCCGCCGGGATTGGCGCTGTTCGCTGGTGGGAGGCCCAAGCCCTCCCCGGTAGTGCGGCTGTTCTCCTTGCTGGTGCCGAAATCGGAAGTTTCGCTTTCCGTGACGGTAGGCGATGATAGTCAAGAATTTGCTGAAGCCAAGGGAGCGGCTTTTAATACCGCATCCATCCAGCGCCCTGATCCACCTGCTCAGCCTGGCAACGCAGAGCCAATGACAGACGTGCCGCTGGTCACCCTCGCCTGGGGCCGGTCCGGGGACAAGGGCGACAAATCAAACATCGGCATCTTGCCGCGTGACCCGAAATTCGCGACCTATATCTGGGCGGCACTGAGCGAGGAGAAAGTGCGTGAACGTTTTGCCCATTTCCTCGCGAAACCCGACGCGCCGGACAGCGTGGAACGTTTCTATATGCCCGGCACCGGTGCGATCAATTTTCTGCTTCATGATATTCTCGGCGGCGGCGGGGTTGCATCCATGCGTAATGATCCGCAGGGTAAGAGCTATGCTCAGATCCTGCTCGCCGCTCCCGTTTCCATACCGCAATCACTCCAATCTTCTTTGGCAAAGGCGCTTTGACCATGCCCCAGTTTAAATCCAAAATTTCCACGGCTTCCGAAAGCTTTGCTCAGAATCGCAAGGACATGCTGGCACTGATCGACCAATTGCGCAGTCTGGAAGAGCGCGCCGTGGCGGCATCCGAAAAACGCCGCCCGACTTTTGAAAAACGCGGCCAGCTGACCCCTCACGAACGGCTGATCCGGTTGCTTGACCCCGGCATGCCGTTTTTGCAGCTTTACAACATGGCCAATTATCTGGTCGAGGATCCCAATCCCGACACCAGCATTCCCGGCGGCAGTGTCATTCTCGGCATCGGCTTTGTCAAAGGCGTGCGATGCATGATCTGGGTTGATGACAGCGGCATTCGCGCAGGTGCAGCAACGACTGGTGGATGGGATGCGTCAAAGGGCGCGCAAAAAATGGCGCAGGATTTGAAACTGCCCTTCATCCATCTCGTCGAGAGCGCGGGCGCGAACCTGATGGAATATAAAGTCGAGCTATGGGCCTATGGCGGGATGCTGTTCCGCAATCTCGCCTGGCTGAGCGCAGCGGGTATTCCCACAATGGTAGTCCTGCACGGCCCCTCAACCGCAGGCGGCGCCTATATGCCCGGAATGTCCGACTATGTGATCGGCGTGCGCGACAATGGCATGGCGGCCTTGGGCGGTGCGGCCTTGGTCCATGCGGCAACCGGCGAAGTGGCCGATGACCGCGAACTGGGCGGCACGGAAATGCATGCCAGCACGACCGGCACTGTCGAATATCTGGCGGATGATGATGCGCACGGCATCGAGATTGCCCGCGACACCATGGGGCGGATTGACTGGAACAAGAATACCGCGCCGATCCGGCAGAATGATTACGACGAACCCGTCTATGATATTGACGAAATCGCTGGCATCGTGCCCACCGATTACACCATCCCCTATGATGTCCGTGAAGTTGCGGCACGAATTGTCGATGGTTCCGATTTTGAAGAATTTAAAAGCCGCTATGGCCCCGGCACCGTCTGTATGCAGGCGAGCATCATGGGCCATGCGGTCGGCCTGATCGGGAATAACGGCCCGTTCGATCCCGAGGCCGCGGCCAAGGCAACGCACTTTTTCCAGCTTTGTGATCAGTCCAAACTGCCGATCATCTTCCTGAACAATACCACCGGATATATTGTGGGAACGGAGTCCGAACATAAAGGCATGATCAAACTGGGCAGCAAGATGATCCAGGCGGTGTCCAATGTGCGTGTGCCGAAGCTCTCGCTCTATATCGGCGCCAGCTTTGGTGCAGGCAATTACGGCATGAGTGGTGTCGCCTTTGAACCGGATTTTCTGTTCTCATGGCCCAATGCCAAAACCGGTGTGATGGCGGGCGCCTCTGCCGCCAATACCATGAGCCACGTGGCAAAAGTGCAGGCCCAGCGCAAGGGCATTGAGCCCGACGAGGAAGCCATTGCCAAACAGAACCAGCGCATCCGGGATATTTTTGAAGCGCAGGAGAGCGCTTTCTTCACGTCCGGCCGGGTGCTCGACCATGGCGTTATCGATCCGCGGGACACGCGCAAAGTGCTTGGCTTTGCGCTGGAGACAATTTTTGAATCGCAGAACCGCACGCTTCACCCCAACGCTTTCGGAGTTGCGCGCATATGACCGATCTTCCTGAAACCAAAACGCTGGAGCTTGATCTTCGGCAAGGCTGGCTCACCATCTGGTTCAACCAGCCGGATAATCGAAACGCCCTGAGCGACGCCTTGGTGGCAGAATTAGCCTCTGTTTTAAAAGGCGTTCGTGATGACCGGACGGTCAGGGGCATCACCTTGCGCGGACGCGGCGGGGTGTTTTGTGCCGGTGCGGATTTGAAAAATTTCAAGGAGAATTTTCAGGCGAGTGGGGACCGCGAAGCGACCATCACCATGTCAACAGGGGCGGCGGAAATATTCGACCTGGTCAATACCGCACCGCAAGTGGTCATCGTCCTGATCGAGGGCGCAGCGATGGCAGGCGGATTTGGCCTGTCCTGCTGCGCCGACGTGGTCATCTGCGAATCTGGTGCGCGTTTTGCAATGACCGAAACCGCGATCGGTGTGACGCCAGCACAGATATCGCCTTTCGTCATTCAAAAGCTTGGTTATGCAACCGGCCGCCGGTTGATGCTGACCGCTGCGCGCTTCGACGGCACACAGGCGCATGAACTTGGCTTTGCCGATTTCATTGCGGATGATGTTCCCGGGCTTGAAGCCATAGAGATGCAGCTCAGGAAACAGGTGCTGGGCGCAGCGCCCGGCGCCGTGGCCGCAACCAAGGAACTGCTTGGCCAGATCGCGGGCAAACCGCGCGAAGAGGTGATCCGCCTCGCCGCCGAGAATTTCGCAGACCGCATGGTCAGCGACGAAGCCAAAGAGGGCGTCGCCTCCTTCTTTGATAAGCGCAAACCCAACTGGGTTGTGAAACCGGAATAAGGAACCAGAGATGACACAAATATCCACCCTCCTTATTGCCAATCGCGGTGAAATTGCCTGCCGCGTCATGCGCACGGCCAAAGCTCAGGGCATCCGAACGGTTGCGGTCTATTCCGACGCCGACGCCGATGCGCCCCATGTCCGCATGGCTGATGATGCGGTGCATATCGGGCCCGCGCCGGTCAATGAATCCTATTTGCTGATTGATACAATCATCCAGGCCGCGAAAGACAGCGGCGCCGATGCCGTTCATCCCGGCTATGGTTTCCTGTCCGAAAATGCGGCTTTCTCACAAGCCTGTGCCGACGCCAATATCATCTTTGTTGGACCGCCCGAAAAAGCCATAGATGTGATGGGTGACAAGGCGCGTTCCAAACGCGCGATGATCGAAGCAGGCGTCCCTTGCATGCCCGGCTATCAGGATGATGATCAATCCGATGCAACTCTGATCGCAGAAGCGGAAAAAATTGGCGTACCGCTGATGGTCAAGGCCGCCGCGGGCGGTGGTGGCCGCGGCATGCGCCTGGTCCATGATCAGGATGAGGTTCCCAATGCGATCAAACTCGCGCGATCGGAGGCGGAAAATGCCTTTGGCAATGGCGAGCTGATTCTTGAAAAAGCGATCATCAAACCGCGCCATGTCGAGATTCAGGTTTTCGCCGACAGCCATGGCAACACCATCCATCTGGGTGAGCGCGATTGTTCGGTCCAGCGGCGGCACCAAAAAGTCATTGAAGAAGCGCCCTGCCCGGTCATGACCGAAGAACTGCGCGCCGAAATGGGTGCGGCGGCCGTGGAAGCGGCCCGCGCAGTCGATTATCGCGGCGCGGGTACAGTGGAATTTCTGCTCGATCAATCCGGCAGTTTTTACTTTCTCGAAATGAACACTCGGCTGCAGGTAGAGCATCCGGTAACCGAAGAAATAACCGGCCTCGATCTCGTCGCGCTGCAGCTCAAAGTCGCGCAAGACGACAAATTAGGGCTCAGCCAAGAAGATGTCACACTGACCGGCCACGCTATGGAAGTGCGGCTCTATGCCGAAGATCCCGCCGATGATTTCCTGCCCAGCACCGGCCATATTGACCTTTGGCATCCATCGGAAAATGCCCGTATCGACAGCGGCATTGCCACCGGTGGCGAAGTTTCTCCTTTCTACGACAGCATGGTTGCAAAGATCATCACCCATGGCGCAACCCGTGAAGATGCGCGGCGGCAAATGGTCAAAGCCCTGTCCCAGACTGCCCTGTTCGGTCCGAAGACCAATCGTGATTTCCTGATCGATTCACTCGGCAAACAGGATTTTATCGACGGTCAGGCAACCACCGCTTTCATTGCTGAAAATTACGGCGAAGAAGGTGTTGATCTGGGCGAACATAGCTTTGACGCTTTTGCCATCGCTGCTGTCTTGCAACACAAACTGCGCCAGCAGGCGGCGCATGGATTGGCGCTCAACGTGAATCCGGAAATGTTGGACTGGTCAACCAATGCCAACCTGCAAACCGTAACCCAGTATGCTAGCCTTGGCGAAGCGACCGATAGTGATGGCGCCATCCATGTGCATGTTCGCAAGCCCGGCCATTATCATGTCGAAGCTGCTGGACAAGAGGCACAGATTGCGCTGCTGGCCATAACCGGTGACACCGCGAAACTGCGCGTCAATGGCCGGACGGTCGATGCCATTTATCATGCCGGCGGCCGCAATCTTCATCTCGCGCTGCCGCAGCGGTCGCTGTCGGTCACCGATATGACGGGCCTGAGCGCCATGGAGGATATGGCTGGCGGCGGCACGGTGGTTGCACCGATGCACGGCCTATTACTTGAGATACTCGTAGAGCAAGGCGCGGCTGTGGCAAAAGGCGACAAGCTGGCGGTTTTGGAAGCGATGAAGATGCAGCATGAGATTTTGGCAGAGATTGATGGCACCGTCGAAACCGTTGCGGCTGTCGCTGGAAACCAGATTGCGGCCGATGACCTGATCATGGAAATTACCGCTGATGAGGCGGGTGAAGAGGACGACGCGTGATGAAAAACCCGATTTGCGACATGCTGGGAATTGAGTTCCCGCTCGTCGCGTTCAGCCATTGCCGCGATGTTGTCGCTGCGGTTTCGAGAGCGGGCGGCATGGGGGTTTTTGGCGGCGTAAACTGCACGCCCGAAACGCTTGAAGAGGAACTGAGCTGGATTGACGATCAGGTCGATGGCAAGCCTTATGGCCTGGATATCATTGTCCCCAATAAGGTTGAAGGCAAAGGCGAACAGATCGATGTCGATACGACGCTGGCGATGATTCCCGATGAACATAAGCAATTTTCCAAAGACATCATGGCGCGTCATGGCGTCGATCCCGGTGACTTGGAAGAGCTTCGCCGGGAACATGCGGTCGGTGCAGATAATCTACGCGGCGGCAATGCGGGGGCCTTGCTGGAGGTTGCCTTTCAGCATCCAATCAAGTTGATTGCCAATGCGCTTGGCATACCGCCGCAGGTCATGACCGATATGGGGCGGGAACATGGTGTGCCAGTGGCTGCGCTTATCGGCACCAAGGAACATGCGATGAGCCAGGTCGCCGCTGGCGTCGATATCCTGATCGCAGTGGGCGGAGAAGCGGGCGGTCATACCGGCGATGTCGCGACCATGGTTTTGATACCGGAAGTATGTAACGCCTTGCGTGATATTGGTGATGATACACCGGTACTTGCTGCAGGCGGTATCGCTACAGGGTCCCAAATGGCGGCCGCTATGGCCATGGGTGCAAGCGGCGTATGGTGCGGATCGGTCTGGCTGACCACGGCAGAGGCTGAAACCAATCCGGTGGTGAAAGAAAAAATGCTCAACGCCACGTCGCGCGATACGGTCCGGGCGCGCTCCCGCACCGGCAAACCATCGCGGCAATTGCGATCCCCCTGGACCGATGCTTGGGAGGCGGAAGAAGCACCGCGACCACTGCCCATGCCTTTGCAATCATTAGTTGCCGAACCGCCGCTCCGATCTATCGACAAATTGAGTCAGGGCGACAATCAGGGTGCGAAAGATCTGTCAACCTATTGGGTTGGGCAAGGCGTCGGCCTGATGAACCAGCCTATGTCGACCGCTCAGGTGGTGCAGGAATTCAAGGAAGATTTTATCGCCGCCTATGAAAGGCTTGCCGCCAATCTGGAAGAATGAACGGGGAGACAATATGGCAGAGGTGACAGCACAGCAGCCGCTGGCCGGGATCAAGGTCGTGGAATTTTCGACGATGATTACCGCGTCCCTCGCCACCATGATGTTCGCGCAGCAAGGGGCTGACGTCATCAAGGTGGAGCCACCCGGCATTGGTGATCCGATGCGCTGGCTAGGCAGCCGAAAGGAAAGCATCTCCGGCCTGTTCAACAATTGCAATCGTGCCAAACGATCGATCACGCTTGATCTGAAAACCGAAGACGGCGTTGCCACGGCGCGCAAACTTTGCCTCGATGCCGATATTGTCATTCACAATTATCGTCCCGGCGTGATGCAACGTCTCGGCCTCGACAGCAAAAGCCTGCGGGCCGAAAAACCGGAACTTATCTATTGCGCCATTACCGGCTTTGGCCGCGAAGGGCCGATGGCAGATCGCCCGGCCTATGATCATGTCATGCAGGCCATGGCGGGATTCATGGGAACGCAGGGCCATCCCGACGGCTTTGCCTATGTGAAGACTCTGCTGTGCGACAAGCTGACCGCCTATACGGCAGCGCAGGCGATAACGGCGGCGTTATTCGCCCGCGAACGCAGTGGTGAAGGGCAGCATATTGATCTGTCGATGCTCGCCAGTTGCATTGCCTTCCTCTGGCCCGACGGGGGCATGCACCTGACGTTGATGGACGATGATGTGATGCATGCCTCGCCCTTTGCCGACTATTACCAGATGCCGCTACGCACGACCGACGGGGCCATTGCCTATGCGGCAATGAGCGACGAGCATTGGCAAGTCGTGTTCGAAATGGTGGGCCGCGAAGATTTGAAGTCGGAGGAAAAATATCAAGGCCTCGAAAATCGCAGCATGCATATGGCCGAGCTTGCGCAGATTGTTTCGGCCGAACCGCCGCGCCATGATACCGATACGATGATAGCCGGCTTGACCAAAGGCGATGTACCAGCCGCTCCATGCCTGCGCCTAGACGATGTGAAATCACATGCGCAGATCATGGCAATCGAGGCGTTTGAGGAACAGGATCACCCGCTGCTGGGCACCATCCATAATGCCGCCTCACCAGTGCATATCAATGGTCAGAAACTGCCCGCCACCGGGCCAAGTCCGGCGCTCGGCGAGCATAGCGAAGAAATAATGCAGGAAATAGGAACTAAGTAATGATGGAGCAGGCACAAGATTTTCTCGACGAAAGCGAAGCCATTTATGCGCTCGTCAAAGATCTGTCCGATGAGGAGATGGAACAGGAAACCGGTTTCAAAAGCTGGACGATCAATGCGATCCTCCGCCATCTGCATATCTGGAACATGGCGGCCTATTGGTCGCTGACCGAGCCGGAAAAATTCCATGGCTTTTTCAAAGAGGCGATGACCGGGATGAAAGAGAGCGCAAAAAAAGGCCAGACGTCCATGCGGTTCTTTGAGGCGGACTATCTAGACAATCTGTCCGGCGCGGGCCTTGTGAAGACATGGCGGGATTTCTATCAGAAAATGGCGCCGGAATTTGGCGCAGCCGATCCGGCAATGCGGGTCGAATGGGCAGGCCCTTCCATGAGTGTGCGTTCCTCCATCACGGCGCGGTTGATGGAAAACTGGTCCCATGCACAGGCCATTTATGATGTGCTGGGCCTCAAGCGGGAGAATGCAGATCGTATCCGCAATATCGTGATGATTGGCCTCAACACCTATGGTTGGACCTTCAAGGTCAATGGCGAGGAAGCCCCGCAGCCTGTGCCCTATCTCAAGCTTACTGCCCCGTCTGGCGCGGTCTGGGACTATGGAGATGAGAGCACGGAAGAGCGGATTGAGGGGCTGGCCGAGGAGTTCTGCCAGGTCGTCACACAGACCCGCAACATTGCCGATACGGACCTGCAGGTTACCGGACCAAATGCCACAAGATGGATGGCCATAGCCCAATGTTTTGCCGGGGGTGCGGAAAAACCCCCAGCACCGGGCATGCGTTCTATCAAAACCGGGTAAATAAATCTATCGCGTCTATCTATTGTGAATCACCTTTTTCTGGTTATGTTCAAAAGAAAAAGGAGAGATTCGCATGAGCTGGCAAATGGCCGATATCTGGGAAAATATTGCCCAGGCGATACCCGACAAACCCGCAATTGTAGACGGCGACAAGCGTTATAGCTGGGCCGAATATGAAGAGCGTGCCGCACGGCTGGCGCAAGTTTATACGGATCATGGCCTGAAGCCCGGCGCGAAACTCTCCATTTACGCCTATAACTGCGCAGAATATATGGAAGCGCAATTTGCCGCCTTCAAAGCACGTATTTGCCCGGTCAACGTCAATTACCGCTATCTTGAGGCAGAGCTGACCCATGTCATCAACAATAGCGACAGCGAAGCCCTGGTATATCACGCGCAGTTCGCTCCGCGTGTCGCGGCGATCAAGGATCGGCTGGAGCATGTGAAGCTTTTCCTGGAAATTGATGATGGCTCCGGCGAACATCTCGAAGGCGCGGTGGACTATGAAACGGCTTTAATTGCTGCTGATCCGATGCCGATCATCCCGCGCTCCGGTGAAGATCTCTACATGCTCTATACGGGCGGAACGACTGGCATGCCCAAGGGCGTGATGTATGATCACCAGACTTTTTCCAGTGCCTTGTTCACCAAGGGCTTTGAAATGCGGGAAATGACCCTGCCCGAGGGCGCCGAAGGTTTTGGCCCATTGGTTCAGGCACTTCATGCCGCAGGCGCCACCAGCCGCGCGATCCCCGCTTGCCCGATCATGCACGGGACCGGCATGTGGATCGGCGCGATGATTCCGCATGCGCTCGGCGGCTGTGTCATCCTGTTCAACAACCGGCATTTTGATCCGCACACGCTTTGGAAGCTGGCCGATGATGAGAAAGTGACCGACCTGACCATTGTCGGCGACGTGTTTGCAAAGCCAA
Organism: Parasphingorhabdus sp.; assembly: GCF_059726685.1. Classification (NCBI taxonomy): domain Bacteria; kingdom Pseudomonadati; phylum Pseudomonadota; class Alphaproteobacteria; order Sphingomonadales; family Sphingorhabdaceae; genus Parasphingorhabdus; species Parasphingorhabdus sp. The sequence goes on along the minus strand of NZ_AP041068.1, from coordinate 593,483 downwards.
TGCTTGCAGCTCTCAACGAAGCAAAGGAAGCCGGCAAGCCTTATGATTTATCATCGGTTCAAATGATGGGATCATCCGGCGTGATGTGGTCGTCGGAGGTCAAGCAAGGCCTGCTCGACCATATTGAAATGGTGATTGTCGATAGCATGGGATCAACCGAAGGCAGTATGGGTGCATCGGTCATGACCCGTGAAAACAGCCAGATCGTCAAAACCGCGAGCTTTGACATGGCCGATACCACCAAGATTCTGACCGAAGATGGAAAAGAGGTCAAACCAGGCTCTGGCGAAATCGGTATGATCTGCAATGGCGGGATGGTTCCGATCGGCTATTACAAGGATGAGAAAAAGAGCGCCGAGACATTCAAGACGTTTGACGGCGTGCGCTATTCGATTCCTGGTGATTTCGCGATGGTCGAGGCTGACGGCAGCGTTACCTTGCTCGGCCGTGGTTCGGTCTGCATCAATAGTGGCGGTGAGAAGATTTTCCCTGAAGAGGTCGAAGAAGCGCTCAAAACCCATGACAGTATCTATGACTGTCTGGTGGTCGGCGTGCCTGATGATCGCTTTGGCGAGAAGGTCACTGCGGTCTTATCGCTGGCTGATGGACATGGGCTGGACGAAACTGCTCTTAACGATCATGTCCATGGCATACTCGCCGACTATAAGTCGCCGCGCGCGTTTCTGGTGGTCGATGATGTACCGCGCGCCGCCAATGGCAAGCCCGGTTACAAGGATGCCAAGGAACTCGCGCTAAAAATGCTGGATATGGTCGCCGCTTAAGGCTTCCAGTCAAATTCCCGATGATAGCGCGGGATGAACAGTTTCTTGCCCTTGATGGCGGAGGTTAAAAACGGCCCCGTCACACCAAAAGGCAGTACACTGGCTCCTTTATCTGGTCCTAATGGCAATAATATCAAAGGCTTGGACCACGACTTGTAAGGCTTGATATCCTCGATCCGCTTGCCGCGGAGATGGGCTTTCAGGGCTTTTTTCAGCCACCCAACCTGACGCGTCAGGCCGACGATGGTCATCGTATCACCAGTGCTGGCAATGTCGCCAATGATGTACAGATCGGGGTTGGCCGTGGGGCGCAGCCAGCCGTCCACCTTGGCGCGGCCATGATCATCAAAGCTCACGCCGTCCAGAGCCTGCAAAAGTTCGGTCACCGGTTTCGACCCGATAACCGGAATCACCAGATCGGCATCAATCGGAAATCCGTCGGACAGTTTGATCTTGTTCTTGGTCGGCACGAACGGCGCACCAGTCTGTTTCAGTTTTGCAATCCGTTCGCCCAGCCGGACCTTCACGCCCAGCTCCCCCAATTGTCGCAGCATCGAGCGTCCGAGCTTGGCTGGATAGTCCGGAAACAGATTTTCATCAGCCGAGATCAGCGTGACCTGTTTCTCCGGCCGCGCAAAAGCCAGTTCCCCCGCCAGTTCGCTACCCACCGCGCCCGCGCCAACAATTGCGATATTTTTCGCCTTGTCGATTTGGGTGATCACCCGCTTGGCTTTGGTCAGAAACGCCGCTTCATCATCGCCCTGCATTTTAAACGGCGCCGCATAAGTTGATCCCGTGGCGATGATGATCATGTCTCCGGCAATCTCGGTTCCATCTTCCAATATTGCGACATTGCCATCAATCGAAGCTGCACGGCCGCGAATGATTTTGCCGCTTTTCAGCAAGGCGTCATAGGGTATCACAATCTCATCAAGCAGTTCCGGCCGTGCCATCGCCCGGATCATCGCGACATTGTGGACCCATTTCTCCCGCGGTTCGATCAGACTGATTTCGGCATGCTGGTCCAGCTCCTTGGCCAACATGGTTCCGGCATAACCGCCGCCAATAATTGTAATTTTTTTGGTCATGGGATGATTCATAAAACGGTTTCACCGCGATGAACAACTCTATTCCATCTTGGTCATTGACGCGGCGGGAAAACTGTCGCCATGTCGATCCAATGATTGTTCAACTGATCCACAATCCGGCATCCGGTACCCATCACGAATTGCGCCTTGGTGTTCTTGCACAGGCTTTTGAAGCGTGTGGTGCAAAAGTCGTCATGGGAACAACAGAAATTGATGGTAGTATGAAACTTGCCAGCGACAGTGATCTGATCTGTGTATCGGGCGGTGATGGAACATTGCGCCTGGTGATCGCCGCGATGCAAAAAAGCGGATCGCAAACACCGCTTTGTATTTTCCCTGCAGGAACCGTGAATCTGGTGGCCCGTGAGATCGGCTACGCGTCAGAGCCGGAGCAGTTTGCGAGCGAAGTCATGCGCGGTTTTCTTGCCGGCACAGATGCGCGTTTGAAAGAGCCCATTGTTACCAGTGACCATGGCCCCTTCGCCGCCTGCTTGAGCGCCGGTCCCGATGGTGTTGCGGTGGCCCAACATTCTCCCACGCTCAAAAAGAAAATCGGGCGCGCGGCCTATGCCTGGTCATTTGCCAAACTCTTCCTGCGCTGGCCGCGACAGCAATATTCACTGGAGATTATCGCGCGAGACGGATCGGAAAATAGTTTGGCCTGTGAAGCTTTTTATATTGCCAAGGGACGATATTTTGCCGGGCCATGGACGCTTACGCCAGAGGCTGGCCTGGGCGGCGATGTTTTCCACCTGATCGCCCTGTCCCGCGCGGGCCGCTGGAATTTTATCCGGTTCATGCTGTCGATCGCACGTGGCCGTCATCCACGAAACCTGTCTTTCGCCCGTCAGTATCCCGCGATCTCCATGACGATCGGGGCTGGTGACGAACCAGCGAATATTCTTTTTTATCAAGAAGATGGAGACAGTATGAGGCATGTCCCGATGCAGGTAAAAATGACCGATTATGCCGTGGAATATTGCCTGCCGCTGGACGATTAAGCCAGTGGATCAAATCGGTTCATGCGGCGCGACAATGCTCCGCAATCACCTCGACCATCCACGGCAATTTGCTCGGAGGCAGGTCATGGCCCATGCCATCCACCAGTTCGAACCGTGCGTTATTAACGTTCGCTGCTATGTCCGCGCCGCAGGGATGGGGAATAAGCCGATCGGCTGTCCCATGGATCACCATGGTCGGCACAGATATGCTCTGCGCCTTAGGCCGCAGGTTGCCGGTCTCGATAATCGCTGCCATCTGCCGGCGGCGGCCAGCGGGATAGAAATTCCGTTCCAGCGCGGTCTTCATCAACGTTTCCCGCTCTTCTTCACGCGCCCGTCCTTCTTCGGATGCAACGATGCTGGAAAAGGCCATGCCGGTTGCCAAGGCTTCATCAATCGTGCTGGCCTTTGCTCGCGCCGACTGGATCAGTGCCTTGCGTACCGCTGGATCTGCGCCGGGCAGGCCCGGGGCATTGGTGGAAGACATCACAGGCGTAAAAGACAAAACCCGCTCTGCATGATCGGCGGCAACCAGCTGCCCGATCATGCCGCCCATGGATGCGCCGACAATATGCGCCTTGTCGATATCCAGCGCATCGAGAACGCCGACCGTGTCCCGCGCCATATCGCCAAGGTCATAGGGCGCCAGATTGCGGTTTGGAAAAAACCGTTTCGCAAATAGCTGCCTGATCGGTCCGGGAGCCCTAACGCCATCATATTTATAAGAAAGCCCGACATCACGATTGTCAAAGCGGACGACACGAAACCCTTTTTCGACCAGCCCGTTGACAAAATCCATCGGCCAATAGATCAGCTGCGTGCCGTAACCCATGATAAGGAGGATCGCCGGATCCTTTGCATTTCCATGATCTTCGACTTCGATGTTGATACCATTAGCGGTAACTTGCATATTCTTGTCCTGATAAGGGTCCGGTTCCGGACGATAAAACAGTCCAAAACCCTAGCAGAACCGGAAAATCGCACAAGTCAGGACATGAAGGAAATCAGGGCTGCGGCGCTCCTGCAGGTGCACCGGTGGGCACGTCGGCCAGTTTGGCCATGACGGCATCCGACTGCGCAATGACTGCACCCAGTTTGGCTACCTGATTGTCATCATCCACGACTGCGCGGATGTTAAGCACGGGCGTAACGCCTATAGCCTGCGCCGACAGCTCCTGAATGCGTAGCGTATAGGCTCCGTAAGGCACTCCTTCGAACAGGAAGAAGCCGTCAAATTCACTCTGTGTCTCATGCGTGACTCGGCCTTCAACATCCAGCAGCTCCAGCCCCACGCCTGCCAGCGCGCCGCCGCCTTTGCGCATCAATGTGCCCTCTACCTCGCCTGCGCTAACCAGTGGAAGTTCCACTCTGGCAGCGACACCGGGGCGCGGCGTAACGACCACACCGGGAAGTGCCGGCTGCACATAGGGGTCGGGCAGGCTGCTGCTATCGATACCGATTAATATCGGCCGGAAAGGTGCGAGATTGTCGATAATCGACTGTCCCGTGGCATCCGTTGGTGTCAATGCGGTGGATTGCCCGGCCGTCAGTTCGACATTTTCAACCAGTTCTTCGTCCGGCTGCCTTTTGCCGTCGCGATTTTCGTCCCGATAAACAATGGCCAGGGCTTGACCACTATTGGCGAGCTTGTTGTTCGACAGGCGGAATTTGCCATTGCGTGGATCGGGGCCAAAGCTGAAGGCCAGATTCAAGCCGGCGGCGATAGATCCATCGGTTGCCGCTTCTGCACTGGCGGTGAGCGAGAATTTGTCAAACCGGCGGATAATCCCGATGCCGGCCCTGCCCCGGTCGAGCGCAACATCATAGCCAAGCTCCGCGCGCCAGTCGGCACGATCACCCGCACGCCATTCGCCGGTAAAATTAACCCTTTCGAAACGTTTTTCCGGTGCCAGGCGATAAGTTGCCTCACCGCGCAGCCGCACACCCGCAACCCGCCCGTTGGCGAGGAGCCGCGCTTCAATCCGGTCTGTCGAGCCGCCGCCGTCGATAAACTGCTTTTCCCAATTTACCTCACCCGTGAGTGAAAAGCGCCGCAAATTCAAAGAAGTCCTGCCGGTAAAATCCAATATAGATCGTCCATCCGTCCGCGTTTCATATTGGGCATCAATATGAAAGGGAACGAGCTTGCTGCCGAATTTGAAATTGTGGTCCAGCGAGAGTCGATGCCTTCCGTTCACGTTTTGTTCAATACGGTCTGACCGAAAGCCGCCCCTGGCCCAGATAGTTTCAGCGGTGATCAGGGTATTCCCGAGTTCGCCAAGCAATTGGCCGCGGAAAGCCATACCATTTTCAAGGTCGGATGAAGCTGTCAGCTCGACAAGCGCTGGTCCCACCGCACGGCGCACCGATCCTTCGGCATAATTATACCGCTTCCCGTCAATCTGAAGACTGAATAGCGAAGCTGCGACTGACGTTTTTGCATTCAAGCCGCGCTCCACACCAAAACCGCCACGCCACCCAGCCTGCCGCAGATTTTCAAAGTTATTGAAGTTGATCAGGTCTTTGCCAGCCTCCTGTCCGCCGGCCCAATAATAGGTTTTACGTGGCGGAATGGAATCCAAGCCGACAGGAACGGACTTGCTATCCCTGCGAATCTGGCCTTGCGGGCCATAGAGCACCACTTCGAACCGGTTTTGGCCGTATAACAGCGGTACATCGATAAATTCATAACGGCCATCGGATCGGTTCTCGGCAAAGGCAAGCAATTGCCCGTTGCGATATAGTTCCGCATCCCAGCCAGCCGGCAATTCTCCGCGAAAACTGGTACGATCAAAATTATCCGGGCGATCAACTGGCCGGTTCGTGATAATCGCGCCGCGTCCTGCGGTGCTCTGCGAAACCAGCGGCGTTGAAAAGTTCGAAACATCGCCAATAGCGACATGTGTCGCCTTCAAAGGACCCAGCAGCTCCCCTTTTGGATCTGTGCGATAGGCACGAAGCCGCAGGCTTTCCGGCACGCCTTTGTCATCGGACGACAATCGCGCATCAAAAGAGGCTTTTCCGACTTCCCCAGCGGCAAACAGCTCGTAACGCACATCGAGTTCCTGCCCCGATCGCTTGTCGCGCAGCCCGCCAGCCGACACGACGGCATCTACCGACGGAGTTCTCCAGAATTTATATGGTTCGGTGGATTGCGGCAGGCTGGAAAGGTCGAAATTTCTACGTGGACGGATTTTTGCTGCACGTTCCTTGCGCTCGAGAGCCTTTTGAAACGGCAGTTTCCGCTCTGTCTCGATAACCAGCAGCGCGTTGGACAGATCCGGCCGCAACTCGATATCAAGCCAGCGTGATAGCGTTTTGACATTGACGCACCAGCCTTCCGGCGTGTCGTAAATCTCGCCAGGTGCCAGTTTTCTGCGGTCATTCATCCGTTGTGCACTGCTGGCGTCGCGTTCGATGGTGAGCGTTTCGCGCTCCGCAAACACCCATCCAGTTGCGCGGCGCGACTTTTTATCTAACCTTATTGGTAAATCCATCCCGATGATAACATCGGCAAAGTCAACACAGACGCCTTTGTCTGTCTGATAACCTCTTATTCCATCGCCAAGACGGTATTTTCCGGATCGCAGATCAAACAGCAGCGCATCATCATCATTGGCCGACCAACTGCTTTGGGGCTGAACGTCCTGGGCCTGAGCCGCAGGCACCATAAACGGCGAAGCCGCAGAGGTCATTGTGATCCCCGCGGCCAAGGCCAACGATTTTAACCGCTGGCGGAATATGGTGAGTTGCTGCTTCATTGCGAATATCTTGGCGGCTTAACGGACCGAAGTCAGTTCATACCATTGACATAAAATGATTATCTGAGAACCAGCTCGGTCTTGGTAATTAACCCACCGCCAATATTTCGCGGTTCATAATATTCGATCGACAGCGGCCCTTTCAGCTGTGCAGCAACCTCCGGCGGTACCGGCAGAGAAACTTTCCGGCTGGCTAACTCTGGATATACTGCGATCCCGCGGACCAGCAACAGAGGTTCATTCACACCCTGCTTCATCACACGAATCTCGCCATAGGTAGAACGATCACCGGTTCGGCTGAGGTCGAAAGCAAAGGCTTTCCCCTCATCTCCTTGCTCAATACGGGCATTTGCGATGGCCGCTGTAGCACTTAAGTTGCCTTGACGAATGATAACCGGAATGGTTACACCATATATTGGAGTAAGTGCGATGGAAAAGCCATCCGCCTGCTCCGGCGAAGCGGTGACAGACCTGGCCTTTGGAATCGCCCGGAACAGCAGATGGACACGATACTCGCCATCTGCCAGATCCTTCGGCGCTCTGACGCCAAGACGGATCGCTTGAGGTTGATTGGGTGGCAGAGTTACGCGGCGCGGAGCATAGCGAATCATTTCCTTCGCAGCCTGCTCCAGCTCATTCGCGTCTTCAGGACTAACTTCTGTCAGTCGGCCCTCTGCGGTCATCCGCCGAAGTTCCAATGAAATGCGGTAAGTTGCTGTTTCTGAACCGATATTGTTCAGAATAATCTCGGTTCCACGCTGACCATCGAGAACGATACGGGTAGGAGCAACCAGAAGGTCGCCAGCGGCCTGAGCCGGGGACAGCGAAAGTGCAACGGTTGATGCAGCTACTCCCAAACTCACACAAATATTACGCAGTCGTTTTAGACCCCTGATCGTCATCTTATTCTCCGGTTTTAATACTGGTCATCCGGACAGGCGGTCTCCCGCACATATCCCCACGCGATGACTATGCCGAAAGAGGGTTACCAAAGCGCTAACCACGCCCATTATTTGCTTACAAACCAACGTGAATGGGATGACCCGGGATCAAACAGCAAGAACCCGCCCGCAACATATGTCGCGGACGGGTTTCTTGTTGTTGACAATCATTACCCTACTAACAGGGCAATGAAGAAATCAAGGATAGTCAACGGTTACCGTGAAGGTACCGAGATAAGCGCCATCGGCCTGAGTAGCGGCAACGTCGAGCGCACCACCTACAGAAAAGGCACCATTGCCTGAACCATCCAACGCGGTCAAAGCGGTTGAAGACAGGTTAGCGTTCATGATCGCGCCACCAGGACCAGAAAGAGTAACTGAAGCAGGTACGGTCAGGGTAACAGCTTCAGAAGCCGAACCGGTAACCGAGAAATCAGCTGCATCAGAAGCACCTGAACAAACAACGTTCACACAAACGGCGCGAACACCGTCTGTACCAACGGTTACGGTTTCAGCCGTTCCGGTTGTAACAATCGTACCGAAGTCAAGATCGGTGCCAGCATCTTTGGTAACGGTCAGTTCTTCCAAGATGTTTGCACGTGCATCGGCATTTGCGGTAGCGGCGTGAGCGGCATTCGCACCCATAACCGAAGCGGCAAGAACGGAAGAAGCCAAAGCGGCTTTAATAAATTTAGACATATTTTCTGGTCCCTATATTTCACTACTTTACATCGAAAGGGCGTCTACGGTGCATCCGGCCAAACCCACTGGCCAAATGTCGCTATACGCCAACATTCGACATTGCTTATCCACAGGAAAGGATAAGGCTTTGCTGCCAGTCATGGTTAAAAGAATCTAAACCAGCTAATACGCTGATAAATATAGGTTTAATCAGGTGATTTTACAGGATTATAGATTTCAAAAGAAGTGATTCGGGGCTTGAATTCAAACAAAATCCGACGGAAAATTAAATATGTTCACCTGTTAGGCGCTGACAAATCAGATCCAGTTGATCGAGATTGCTATATTCAATGGTCATCGAGCCAGCACCCGCGTGGCCTTTGGACTGAATGGTCACTTTCAGGCCCAATAAATCACCCAAATGGCTCTCAACCGCACGGATATCGGCATCGCTTTCGCTAATTCCCGCCGACTGAGTCTTGCTCTTACGCCGTGACCCTCCCAGCGCCTTGCGTACCAGTTTTTCGGTATCACGGACGGAAAGTCCTTGTTTTACAACTTGTTGAGCCAACCCCACCGAATCAGGCGCATTAATCAACGCCCGGGCATGACCCATAGTCAGTTTTTCCTCACCCACCAGCGTCCGAACCGATTCGGGTAGCTCCAGAAGTCGCATGAGATTGGCGATATGACTGCGGGATTTCCCAACCAGCTCCGCCAACTTCGCCTGGCTGTGGCCGAAATCATCTTTCAACTTCACATAGGCTTCTGCTTCTTCAACAGCGTTGAGATCTCGTCGCTGAACATTTTCAACAATCGCTATTTCAAGAGTTTCCGCATCATTGAGACTGCGGACAATTGCTGGAACACGGTGCAGCCTTGCCCGCTGTGCCGCACGCCAGCGGCGCTCACCTGCGACAATCTGAAAATTCTTGCCATGGGGGCGAACAACAATTGGCTGAATCACACCACGCAGCTTCATGCTGTCAGCCAGTTCATCCAGTGCTTCATTATCGAACGTCTGGCGTGGCTGATCCGGATTGGGGCGGATATCGGAAACAGCGATGGAACGCAGTCCGTCAGTCCGGGTCTCCGGGCCATCGTCATCTATCTCGGTTTCAGGGGCCTGAATCAGCGGTTCTTCCCGTTGAATCTCGCCAAAAAGCGAATTTAGCCCCCTACCCAAGCCGGTAGCTTTCTTAATTGCAGCTTTTTTGGGCAATGGAGCTTCCTCTTCTTTCGCCATCACGCGGCCACCTTCCGTTCCGGCAGACGGGAAATCAATTCCCGCGCCAAATTGATATAGGCTTCCGATCCGGGGCATCGATGATCATAAATCAATGCGGGCAAACCGTGGCTTGGTGCCTCTGAGAGCCTTACATTTCTAGGGATTACTGTATCGAAGACGACATTGCCAAGACAGGCCCGCACATCGTCAGACACTTGTTCGGTCAGTTTGTTACGGCGATCATACATGGTCAGAACTACGCCCATGACCGACAGACCGCGATTGAATCGCGCCCTGATGCGTTCAACAGTCTGCAATAGCTGACTAAGCCCTTCCAATGCAAAAAACTCGCATTGCAGCGGCACGAGCAGAGATTCGACCGCAACCATGGCATTGAGCGTCAGCAATCCAAGAGATGGTGGGCAATCGATCAGGCAGATGTCCCACTGACCATCATCGCCGGCATCAAGCGCTTTTTTCAGCCGGTGGGTGCGTTCTTCAAACTCGACCAACTCCACTTCAGCTCCTGAAAGATCAACAACGGCTGGCACAATATCTAGGCCTGGTACAGGAGTGTTGATGACGCAATCCACCAATGGTGTATCAGAAATCAGCAGATCATAGCTGCTATGCGTGCGTTCCGCTTGATTCAAACCCAGTCCTGTGGACGCGTTGCCCTGCGGATCGAGGTCAATCAACAGAACTTTCCATCCACTAGCGGCAAGAGCTGTAGCCATATTAATGGCTGTTGTTGTTTTACCAACACCGCCTTTTTGATTTGCTATCGCTATCCGGACCATTTTACGCAGAACCCTTCGCTAAGCTGATATAAAATAACGTTTTCAGCCCAATCCCACCAATATTCCCGCTTCTGGGTCGGTCAAACTTTGTTCCACGTGGAACATTTTTTGCCGTTTTGGGGATAGACCTTTTAACTCCCTTACCGCATTTTTGCCTTTTGGTAAGAGCCAAACCGTATTTTCTGTGGAAAACCGGTGCGAAAGTGAAAGCAATTTTTGCAACGGGGCAAAAGCTCTGGCGCTAATGACATCGACGGAATGGCTTTCAACATTCTCCAATCGATCCCCAAAAACCAAGGCTTTTTCGGCCAGCCCCAGTTTTGCCACGACAGATTCCAGAAAGGCTATCCGCCGGGTGCGTGATTCAACCATCTGCACCTTATAGTCACCCAATATGGCAATGATGATCCCGGGAAAGCCAGCGCCGGTCCCAAGGTCCATCCAAATTTTGTCGCCTTCGCCCTTGGGGGCGTGGAGTAGAAGTTGTGCGCTATCGACAACATGGCGCTCCCAGACATGGTCCGCGCTCGATTTGGAGATAAGGTTTTGGCGCTGCATTTCTTCTGCCAATATTGCCAGGAAATGCTCCAACCGATCCCATGTTTCACGTGGAACATCGAATGTTTTGCGCAACCAGTCCTGCGCCTCTTGTTCGGTCATACCGTGATCATGCCGCGAGATTTTTGGCTTCGCGACGACGCGTATGAACCAGGATGGCGGCCAGCGCCGCGGGGGTAATACCTCGAACGCGCGAAGCAGCCGCGAGTGTTTCAGGCCTCGCGCCGTTCAGTCGCTCAACCATTTCATTCGACAAGCCGGCTATTGCCGCATAGTCCAGATCATCGCCCAAACGGATCTGCTCATTGGCACGCAAGTCCTTCAGTTCCGATTCCTGCCGCTGCAGATAGGGCGCATAGCGCGCGTCTTCTTCAACCTCAGCCAGCAAGCCGGTATCCAGATCATCAACAGATAGACCCAAGTCCTTAAGCGCCGCTATCGAAATATTGGGGAAACGCAACCAGTCAAAAAGCGATTGTTTGGTACCATCACGCCTGACCTCCATCCCCTGATCGGCGATAGCCTCGCAGCTATATACTGTCTCCAGTTCTTCCAGAACCCTAGCGCGCCGTGATTGCCGGTCATCGAACCAGCGCCTTCTCTCATCGCCCAGACAGCCGATAGATGCCGCGACCGGGCTAAGCCGCGTTGTCGCATTATCTGCCCGCAACCGCAGACGATATTCCGCTCGGGCCGTGAGCATCCGATAGGGTTCGGTCACGCCCTGGAGCACTAAGTCATCAACCATCACGGCCATATAACTGGTGCCACGATCCAGTTGCGGAGCATCCTTCCGCTGTATCGCGCAGGCGGCTCCGATACCGGCGATCAGTCCTTGCGCCGCTGCCTCTTCATATCCCGTCGTGCCGTTGATCTGGCCGGCACAATAAAGGCCATCTAGGTCCTGAACCTTTAACGACCGATCCAAAGCGCGCGGATCGATATGGTCATATTCCACCGCATAGCCCGGCACGATTATTTCGGCCTTTGACAGACCGTCCATTGTCCGAACAAACGCTTCCTGAACGTCAGCGGGTAGAGATGTGCTGATGCCGTTGGGATAGACGAGGTTGGTGTCGAGCCCTTCCGGTTCCAGAAATACCTGATGGGAATCCCGGTCGGCGAATCGGTGAATCTTGTCTTCTATCGATGGACAATAACGCGGGCCCTCTGCATCGATAGCTCCGCTGAACAGAGGTGATCGATCGAGATTATCACGAATAATATCATGGGTAGCAGCACTGGTTCGGCTGACCGCACAGAATATCTGCGGTACATCCCGACGTGATGATATGGGTGACATTGTCCAGTCATCATCATCCGATGGCTGCTCCGGCAACGTAGCCCAATCAATGGTGCGGCCGTCGATGCGCGGCGGTGTTCCGGTTTTTAAACGTGCAATCGGAAGACCAGCGTCACGAATCTGCTGACCGAGGGAGATGGAACTGGCTTCACCGGTCCGGCCGCCAGCCACTGCTTCTTCGCCCTGGAACAGCTTGCCGTTCAGGAACGTTCCTGTCGCTAATATGACAGCCGCGGCCGTAATTTGGCTTTCATCTGCAAGAGTAATCCCGCTGACCGTTTGGCCATCAAAGATCAATGAAGCAACTTCGCCTTCAACGATAGACAGATTGTCCTGCGCGTCCAGCATCCGATGGATTGCCGCTTTGTAGAGCTTGCGATCCGCCTGAACTCGTGGCCCCTGAACCGCCGCACCCTTGGACAAATTAAGCATGCGATAGTGGATTGCGGCAGCGTCTGCGGCGCGCCCGATCAACCCGTCAAACGCGTCCACTTCTCGTACAAGATGGCCCTTGCCTAATCCACCAATTGCCGGGTTGCAGGACATCGCACCAATACTGTCTTTGGTAAAACTGACCAAAGCCGTGCGCACACCGATGCGCGCAGCCACAGCCGCGGCTTCACAGCCGGCATGTCCGCCGCCAACGACAATAAGATCAAAATCGCGATTCATGCTGCGCCCATAGCGGAATGGGGGTTTCAGGTCAAAATGATCTCGCCCTGGTGAGGAATAGTGGTGGTCCTGTTCCACGTGGAACAGTTTTATTTTCCGATGCAGAATTTCCCAAACAGGCCGTCGAGCATATCTTCGGTGCTCGCCCTGCCCGTCAGCGCATCAAGTGCAGCCCGGGCCAAGCGCAATTGTTCAGCAATGATCAGATAATCCTGCACCTCTGGTATCTGATCTAGGCTGACCTGTGCTTCAGCAAGATGATCGGCCTGGCGTTTGTTGACGCTAATCTCGTCACCGCGCGGTACAATTTCTTTGGCGCGTTCAACAAGCAGCGCCACAAGCTCGTCCATCCCTGGCCCCGCCAACGGAGATACAGAAAGCACGGTTGGAGACTTGGGTTGATATTCGGGATGATCCTGACGCGATGCAATTTCGACCAGTTTTAGGCTATCAGGGCCCTCTCCCTCTGGACCAAGCCACAGGATGATATCAGCCATATCAAATTGCGCGCGGGCGCGATCAATGCCTATCCGTTCAATTTCTTCCGCCCCTTCATCTCTTATGCCGGCTGTATCAATGAACAGAAATGGTATGCCCTTTATCGCAATGGGTACCTCAATAACGTCCCGCGTGGTTCCGGCAATAGCTGAAACAATCGCCGCCTCTCTTTCCACCAAGGCATTAAGCAAAGTCGACTTGCCGCTATTGGGCGGACCGCCCAAAACAACTCGCACCCCTTCCCGCAATTTTTCGGCGCGCGGTCGGACGAGGATGTTGTTCATCTCTTGCGCGAGATCAGCGACCGATGATTGCACCACTTCTAGCTGCGCTGGAGTGACATCATCCTCGTCCGAAAAATCCAGTTCAGCCTCCACCATCGCAGACAGGCGCAAGATGGCGCTTTGCCAATCTTCCACTTTTCGAGATAAGGTGCCACCAGCCGCCTGAATGGCAGAACGGCGTTGTAGCTCCGTTTCTGCAAATAACAGATCAGACAAACCCTCTGCTTCAGCGAGATCCATTCGCCCATGAGTAAAGGCCCGGCGGGTAAATTCTCCCGGCTCCGCCTGACGCAAACCATCCATATTATCCAACGCCGATTCCAGCGCGCGCACAACCGCCCGGCCGCCATGGCAATGGATTTCAGCCAGATCTTCACCGCTCGCGCTATTGGGGCCCGGAAACCATAATACCAGTGCTGTATCGAGCGGCTGTTTACTTACCGGGTCCGTTAACTTCGCCAGACGGGGGCGCCGCACCTCCGGCAACGATCCGCTCAAAGCCTGCAGAGCATTTGATGCTTTTGGACCGCTAATCCGGATAATACCAATGGCCGCTGGTGGCTGCCCACTCGACAGCGCAAAGATTGTATCACCAGCAGACATGTTCTATCTATTTGATATCTAGTCTTTTTTCTTGGACGAAGAAGATTTTCCGTTACCGCCACTCATCGCTCCGCCCAAGAAGGAAGAGAACATCTTGATGCCGGCTTCACCCATGGGAGCGATGATCTTCGTGAAATTTTGCAGTTGCTCAACAGAACTGGCCCCCTGCAGAAACTTCGACATTTCCTTGACATAAGTCTCGTTGAGCTTTGCGACATCAGGCAAACCCATCATCCGGCGTGCTTCTTCCGGTGTGCAATCCAGTTCTACGGTTACTTTCATTATGTGCTTCCTCTTATCTTAATCGTTGAAGCGAAGTTCCCCCCTCACCGCAACAGATGATCTTCCACCTTGCCACAACAGGATATGGGGATATTGTGCACCATTAATCAAGTCATGATGCAAAGGAGCGCAAAAAATGGGTGATATGAAGCCGATCAAAACATTGAGCGGAGATGGGGAATTTCCTTGTTATGTTGCTGCTCCGGAAGGAACCGCGACTGCTGCGATCATCGTGATTCAGGAAATTTTCGGCGTGAATAAGGGAATCAAGGCGAAATGCGATAGCTGGGCAAAGGCCGGTTATATGGCCATTGCGCCAGACCTGTTCTGGCGGGTCAACGAAGGCACGGATCTGGATGCCGATGTTGAGGAAGAATTTCAGGTTGCGCTCGACCTGATGGGTAAATTTGATCAGGATCAGGGCATCAGAGATATTGAAGCAGCGATTCATTTCGCACGCGACGCTGTAAATGGCGGAAAAGTAGGCTGTGTTGGCTATTGCCTCGGCGGCAGACTGGCTTTCATGACGGCAGCCAGAACCGATATTAACGCTTCTGTTGGCTATTATGGCGTGGGTATTGATGGCCTGCTTGGCGAGAAAAACGCGATTGCGCATGATGTCATGCTCCATATCCCGACAGCCGATGGCTTTGTGCCTGCCGATGCACAGGCCGCCATGCACGAAGGGCTGGATGATCATCCCAAGGTCACCTTATATGACTACGAAGGACTGGATCACGGTTTTGCCGCCGAATTTGGCGCGCGCCGTAACGAGACAGCAGCGACACTGGCCGACAGCCGCACAGCAGAATTTTTCAAGGAGCAACTGGCATGAGCGCACGCGAGAATCTGAAAGCCTGGCATGCACGCATGGCCGATAAAAGCGAAGCCGCGCTAAGCGCACAACTCGCCGATGATGCGGTATTCCACTCCCCTGTCGTACACACACCGCAAGCCGGGAAGCCCATTGTCATGGCTTATTTGACCGCCGCCGACAGCGTGCTCGGCAATGACAGTTTCCGCTATGTCCGCGAGATTGTCGACGATGATGCCAATATGGCGATGCTGGAGTTTCAGCTCCAATTGGATGATATTCAAGTCAACGGCGTCGATATCATCAGCTGGAATGACGACGGCAAGATTCAGGATTTCAAGGTCATGGTCCGGCCGTTGCAGGCGATCAACAAAGTCTGGGACGAAATGGGTAAGATGCTGGAAAAAATGAAGAAATCAGCCTGACACCCAAAATCTTTCGAATCAGAAAAGAGTCAAGATTCCGATCGTTTGTTCATCGCCAACCAGACCGGAATAGATCATTTTTCCAGCGACATAGACGATCACCGCCAGACCGAGATAAGCTATCCACTTATAGCGCTCGATATATTTGGCGATGATGTTGGCGGCGAGCCCCATTAGCGCCACCGACAACAACAAGCCAACAACCAATATGCCGGGATGTTCGCGCGCGGCCCCAGCGACGCCGAGGACATTATCGAGGCTCATCGATACATCGGCGGCCATTACCGCCCAGGCAGCGGCCCAAAAGCTTTTCTGCGCCTTAACACCGCTATGTTCATCGCCGGCAATCTCTGGCGAACCCGGCGATTCTCCTTCATGGAAAATCTCGCGATAAAAATTCCAGGCGACCCAAAGAAGAAGCAACCCGCCAGCAAAGACCAACCCTACAATTTGCAACAATTGCACGACGATCAGCGCAAAAATTATACGCAAAACCAACGCCGCACCGATACCCAGCATGATGACTTTGCGTCGCTGATCCGCAGGCAATCCGCCTGCCAGTGCACCGACAACAATCGCATTGTCGGCAGCAAAAACAAGATCGATAAGAATAACCTGGCCAAAGGCAGTCAAAGCTTCCGGCGACCCCATGTTGGAAAAATCATGAACAATTGCAGCCCAGATTTCCGCCGGTGAACCCAAACCGCTCGGCACCGCAGCAGTCAAAATCGTCAGCAGATCAATCATGAAAAAATCGTTTCCCCAAAATAGGTTACACTCGGCATAGGGTCATAAAAGTCATGAAGCAAGGCGCGCCATTGGGCATATTCCGGTGATTTGCGGAATCCGTTGCGGTGCGCCTCAACACTTTTCCATTTAACCAGTAAGAGAAACTGATTCGGCCGATCGACAGAGGGGCGAACTTCTATGGATTGAAAACCTGACTGCGCAGCGATAAGCGGCTTTGCTTTTTGCATTGCTGAGACAAACTGGTCGGACTGACCCGGTTTTACCTGCAGCAAAGCCTGTTCAATAATCATCGCGGCGGCGCCCCTCCCCGCAATCCTACTGATTCATGCTGTCGAAGAAATCGTCGTTGGCTTTGCTGTCTTTCATCTTGTCGAGCAGGAATTCCATTGCGTCGATCGTGCCCATTTGCATGAGGATACGGCGCAGCACCCACATTTTCTTGAGCTTGTCATCCTCGACCAGCAATTCTTCCTTACGCGTACCGGATTTGCCAACATCCAGCGCTGGGAAGATCCGCTTGTCGGCAACTTTGCGATCCAGCACGATTTCGGAGTTACCGGTGCCTTTAAATTCTTCAAAGATAACCTCGTCCATCCGGCTGCCGGTGTCGATCAGAGCCGTCGCAATGATCGAAAGCGAACCGCCTTCCTCAATATTACGCGCGGCACCAAAAAAGCGTTTCGGACGTTGCAACGCATTGGCGTCGACACCGCCGGTCAGCACCTTACCGGAGCTGGGAACGACCGTATTATAGGCACGGCCCAGACGCGTAATCGAGTCGAGCAGGATGACAACATCATGCTTGTGCTCGACCAGACGTTTAGCTTTTTCAATAACCATTTCAGCAACTTGCACGTGGCGCGTCGCGGGTTCATCAAAGGTAGAGCTGATTACTTCGCCCTTCACAGAGCGCTGCATATCGGTCACCTCTTCCGGCCGTTCGTCGATCAGCAGAACGAGCAGATAGACTTCCGGATGGTTGTCGGTAATCGCCTTGGCGATATTCTGCAGCAGCACGGTTTTACCGGTCCGCGGCGGCGCCACGATCAAGGCACGCTGGCCCTTACCTTGCGGCGAAATAATATCGATGACGCGCGCCGATTTGTCTTTGACCGTGGGGTCGAGACTATCGA
This sequence comes from Parasphingorhabdus sp., assembly GCF_059726685.1. NCBI lineage: Bacteria > Pseudomonadati > Pseudomonadota > Alphaproteobacteria > Sphingomonadales > Sphingorhabdaceae > Parasphingorhabdus > Parasphingorhabdus sp. The sequence continues at coordinate 575,879 of NZ_AP041068.1, read as the reverse complement.
GCGTCAGCTTCTCATCCGGATAAAGCGGTGTGAGATTATCAAAATTGACCCGGTGGCGGACCGCATCGGGCTCATCGAAGTTGATGGCCGTCAGTTTGGTCAGCGCAAAATATCGCTCGCCATCCCGCGGTGCACGGATTTCGCCTTCGACCGTATCACCCGTGCGCAAACCGAATTTGCGAACCTGGTTCGGTGAAACATAAATATCATCAGGACCAGCTAGATAATTAGCTTCCGGTGAGCGCAAAAAGCCAAATCCATCGGGCAGCACTTCAATGGTGCCGAGGCCCATGATCAGTTCATCATTATCCGCAAGTTCTTTGAGAATCGCGAACATCAGATCCTGTTTGCGCAGCGTTGATGCGCCTTCAACGCCCAGTTCTTCCGCCATAGAGACGAGATCAGCGGGCGATTTTTCTTTTAGTTCTTTTAAATGCATGGAGTTTTATCCAAAAATATCAGGAAGTTATATATTATTTTTGCATGTGTGCAGCGTGTGCGCCGTCAAATTTTCACATGAAAGATCGCCCGGACGGGCTTTGGCGGTCAATTACGCCTTTGCCCTTTGGCTGTCAACAAAAGCTGAAACCAAAACGGACAGACCCGATCAGAACGGTTTCACAATCACCAAGATCACGGTTATCGCCGCCGCAATTCCGGGCACTTCATTAACCAACCGCAACTTTTTATCCGTCATCGTCCGTTCGCCGCGCGCGAGTTTTTTGACATAGCCCATCATCCAGCCATGATAGCCGGAGAGCAGCAGGACAATAAGTAATTTCCCGTGGAACCAGCCCTGGCTGAACGCATCGATATGATAAGCCAGCAACAATCCTAAAACCCACGTTATGATCAGCGAAGGATTCAGAATGATCTTGCGAAGCCTGTTCTCCCGCTCGATCCATTTGGAATCTTCTTCTGATCCGACGGCTGATTCCTGATGATAGACGAAAAACCGGGGCATCATGAACAGGCCGGCCATCCAGAAGATAACAAATATAAGATGAGCGGATTTTAACCAGAGATAGAGCATGGAAAGATATTCATTCATTGCCGGACAAGTGTAAGCAGCTTTTCAACATGTTCAATGGGCGTGTCGGGTAAGATGCCATGACCCAGATTGAATATGTGCGGGCGGTCTTCAAAGACTTGCAAGATATGTTTGACAGATTTTTCAAGAGCTTGTCCGCCTGCAATCAGGGCAAGAGGATCAAGATTGCCTTGCAGGGGCAGATCGGCTGGCAAGGTATCGTGCGCCCATTGGGGATCCACGGTTTCATCCAGACCAATTGCATCGGCGCCAGTTTCATTGGCATAGGCGGCCAGCTTTGCCCCTGCTCCCTTTGGAAAACCGATAATCGGCAGATCGGGATGGACGGCTTTTATCCGCGCTATGATTTCTGCGTTGGGGGCGACTACCCATTTTTCAAATTGTGCAGGAGAAAGGGATCCTGCCCAGCTATCGAAAAGCTGAACCGCGTCGACGCCTGCATCAATCTGACCAAGCAGATAGGTAACGGTATTATCAATAATCGCGCTGATCAGCTCTGAAAAAGCTGCTTCATCGCCATAAGCATAGCGTCGCGCAACACCCTGATCCTTGCTGCCTTGCCCATGCACCATATATGTTGCGACGGTCCAGGGGCTGCCGGCAAAGCCCATGAAGGTGGTTTTGTCGTCCAGCTGCGCGGCTACCTTTCGAACCGTGGCATAAATAGCCTCAAAATGCTCCGGAGCAGCCTCAAGAGACGATAAAGCGGCATCGACGAGCCGCGGTGCCAGACGGGGTCCTTCTCCCGTCTCAAACCAGAGCTTTTGACCCATGGCATGAGGCACGATCAAAATGTCAGAAAACAGGATCGCTCCGTCAAAGCCAAATCGCTTTATCGGTTGTATGGTTACTTCGGCAGCTGCCTCAGCATCATAGCATAGTTCCAAAAAACCGCCTTTTTGTGCGCGCAGCTCTCGATATTCCGGCAAGTAGCGTCCGGCCTGACGCATAAGCCAGACGGGCGTTTGGTCTTGTTTCTTGCCGTGCAGGGTGTTGAGCAAAGTTTTTGGAGAGTCGGTACCGTCAGACATAAGATAAGGGTCATCCCATATAATAATATAGTATATTTATAGAATCTTGTTGATGATGATAGAGCGTGGAAAGAGGCGGTAACGCTGCTCTACCGAGATTACAAACAGATTGACAGATGGCTGTTAACGAAAATTTTACCGATTCCCGAATTTGGTCCCCATTATCCACAATCTGTGGATGAAATTTTCAAAACTTGACGGACTGTGGATAGAATTTGGGATGACGGGGATGAAAGTGAAGCCTCCAAAAATCCCGTATTCATCCCTTGCTTTATCCACAATGAAATCACAGGGTTGCGGGTATGAATAGGCTTCACCTTCACATGCTGTCTGACTCGACCGGAGAGACACTGGAAAATATCGCAAAAGCGGCTTTGGCGCAATTTGATGGTGTCGAAATCATCAAACATTTCTGGCCGATGGTGCGCTCCGAAACCCATCTGAACCGGATATTGGTCGAAGTTGCAGATAATCCGGGACTGGTAATTTTTACGTTGGTAAACAGTGACATAAGGGCGCGGTTGGAACGGGAATGCCGCCATTTGGGCCTACCGGTAGTACCAGCACTGGATACCGTGACCGATGCCCTGTCCAACATGCTGGGTCAGGAAGCGAAAGCGCGTCCAGGTCGCCAACATATACTGGATGCCGCCTATTTTGAGCGGGTCGAAGCGATTCAGTTCACCATCGCCCATGATGACGGGATTGGTTGGGAAAATTGGGAAGAGGCAGACATTGTTCTGGCCGGTGTTTCGCGCACGTCGAAAACGCCGACATCAATCTATCTCGCCAATCGGGGCTATAAGACCGCCAATATCCCGATTGTCCCGGAATCACCGCCACCGGATGCGCTGTATCATTTGAAAAATCCTCTGGTAGTCGGATTGGTGGCAGGCGCCGGCCGATTGGTACAGGTAAGGCGTAACCGGCTATTGTCTCTCAATCAGGCGCCGGAAACGGACTATGTAGATGAGGAAAAGGTGAAGGCGGAAATCCAATATGCACGGCGCATGTTTGCGGACAACGGGTGGCCGACGATTGATGTGACGCGGCGTTCGATTGAGGAATCCGCAGCAGCAATCATAAATTTCTATAATGAGCGCCACATTAGCTCGACGAAAAGCGTGAAGGATGAGGGCAATGGATGATCCGGTGACGGAACCCATGCTTGTTCTGGCCTCAAAGAGCAAAGCACGGCGTGCCATGCTCGAAGCGGCAGGTGTAGTCATTGAGTCTCTTGCGCCGAATGTTGACGAGGAGGCTCTGAAAGACGGTTTGCAAGCTGACGGTGTCACGGCGCGGAATCTGGCTGACGCGCTGGCCGAAGCAAAAGCCGTACGCTTGTCGCGGCGGATCGGTCCGGCGCTGGTGCTTGGCGGGGATCAGGTTCTTGCGCTGGAAGACGGCTCCATGCTTGATAAGCCATTGGGCCGCGATGACGCCAAGGCACATCTGCAGTTGCTATCTGGCAAGAAGCATAAACTATTCAGTGCTGCGGTGATTGCGGATCAGGGATCACCGGTGTGGCGGCATGTTGACATCGCGACTTTGACCATGCGGCCATTGAGCGACACGTTTATTGACAGCTATGTTGAGGCAGAATGGGATAATATCCGCCATTGTGTTGGATGTTATGAAATTGAAGCCCGCGGCGCGCAGCTTTTTTCCGACATTAAGGGGAATCATTTTACAATCATGGGTCTGCCACTGCTTCATTTGCTCGACTATTTGCGCGTCAGGGGCGTGATGACGTCATGACCGAAACGCTACCATATGCCGAAGTGATCGGTGACCCGATTGCCCATAGCAAATCGCCGATAATTCATAATTTCTGGCTCAAGAAACTGGGTATAAAAGCCAATTATCAGACTTTCCGCGTGAAACCGGATGAACTGGCGGATTATATTTCTGATCGCCGGGATGATCCAAACTGGCAGGGTTGCAACGTCACGATTCCACATAAATTGGCGGTGATGGATCATGTATCCGACCCGGGAGATGTGCGGGCGTCTATCGGTGCCATGAACACCATCGCACGTAATGACAGTGGGGGTCTTTTTGGCACCAATACGGATGCAGGTGGTTTTTTTGCCCCGATCGCCGATGTGCCGCTAAGCGGTCAGGATGTGATTGTTGTCGGTGCTGGCGGTGCCGCACAGGCAGTATTGTTTGCCTTATCCCGTATCGAGGTTGGATCCGTCACGATCATCAACCGCAACGTGTTGAAGGCATCGGCCCTTTTGGCGCGCTTTGGCTTGAAGGGGCAGGCGTTGGAACATGGCTCGACGCTTCCGCCCGCCCGGCTCCTGGTAAATGCCAGCGCACTTGGCATGAAGGGGCAGGACGAGTTGACTATTGACCTTGATGGTCAACCGGACGACGCAATTATTTACGATCTCGTCTATGTTCCATTGAAAACCAAATTGCTCAGGGCTGCGGAGTCTCGTGGTCTTGATACGATTGATGGATTGACGATGTTAATCGGGCAAGCTGCTGTCGCTTTTGAAATTTTCTTTGGACAAGCTCCGCCGCTCGAACATGATGCTGAGCTGAGAAAGCTGCTTGTCACATGAATGGTCCGATGATCATCGGACTTACCGGTTCTATTGGCATGGGAAAGTCGACAGTTGCACAAATGTTTGCCGATGAAGGGGTACCGATATTTGATGCTGATGCCGCCGTACATGTCTTGCAGGGCCCCGGCGGCGCTCTTGTAGCGCAGATTGAAGCCCTGTTTCCCGGCACAACTGATGAGAAAGGAGTGGATCGTCAAAAACTTGGTCCTGCGGTGCTTGGCAATCCGGATGCCCTAAAACAGCTCGAAGCGCTCATTCACCCGGCTGTTGGTGCGATGCGGATGGATTTTTTAGAAGATAATAAGGCTGCACCCATGATCCTTTTCGATATTCCGCTCTTGTTCGAAAAAAGCGGGGCGGCCGGTGTCGATCATGTGATCGTGGTGTCCGCCACAGAGGATGATCAGCGTGAACGGGTTTTGCGCCGGCCCGGCATGACTGCGGACAAGTTTGAGAAGATTAAGTCCCTGCAAATGCCGGATGAAGAAAAACGCAAACGCGCCGATTTTGTCATTGATACATCAAGGCCTCTCGAAGAAACACGGCAGCAAGTGCAAAATACCATAGAAAAATTGAAAGCTTCCCTTGCGTAACCGGAAATTGAGTCCGATATTGGTGTTATGCGCGAGATAATTTTCGACACCGAAACCACCGGATTCGACCCGCAAAGCGGCGACCGGATGGTTGAGATAGGCTGTATTGAAATGATCGACCGGGTTGAAACAGGTAACAGTTTTCACTGTTATTATAATCCCCAGCGCCCGATGCCCAAATCAGCGGAAGAAATACACGGGCTTTCCGATGTCTTCCTGTCGGACAAGAAACTCTTTGCCGATGGTGCAGAAGAATTGCTTGAATTTCTCGGCGATGCCAATCTGGTCGCCCATAATGCGCAATTTGATTTCAATTTCCTCAATGCCGAGCTGGTCTTGTGTGGAAAAACCGCAATTTCGCAATTTCGCATGGTCGATACGCTGGCTATTGCGAAGGTAAAGCATCCGGGGGCAAAGCTGTCTCTCGACGCGCTCTGTAGTCGATACGGCATTGACCGTAGTCATCGGGTAAAGCATGGCGCGCTGCTGGATGCCGAGCTACTCACACAGCTTTATATTGAGCTTACTGGCGGCCGGCAAATCGGTCTTGGTCTGGCGGATGACAAGCCCGCTGCGGAAACTAAAGAGCGCCAGCCTTCACAAAAGGAATCGGCGCTACGCAGGCAGTTTATTGCACCGCGACCGCATAGCCCCAGCACAGAAGAACTGGAGCGTCATGCCGCTTTCATGGAAGGTATTAAGAATCCGCTGTGGGCTGAAACCTGACCAGCGAGATATCTTTTCCGGCTGAATATCTATAAAATAGTGCGTAACCATAATGGAGAAAAAATATGGAAATTCGTGTTTCAGGACATCAGGTGGACACCGGCGATGCGCTACAAGGCCATGTTGACGATCGAATGAATGCGATAGCCGACAAATATTTTCCCAAGGCGATTTCCAGCCATGCAACATTTGGCAAAGCCCCCCATAACCACTTTCAATGCGATATTGTGTCCCACATCATGACTGGTTTGATGTTGAAATCAGAGGCCAAGGCTGGCGATGCACATCAAGCCTTTGACCAAGCGGCGGACAAGATTGAAAAGCAGCTTCGTCGATATATGCGCCGTTTGAATGATCACCATGTTCAGGCGCAGTATGCGGCAAAGCAGGAGGAGGCAGCTTACCGCGTATTTGACGCCGGTGACGATGAGGTGGAAGTCGAAACTGTTTCCGAAGACCCGCCCATTATTGCTGAAACCAGTACCGATATCCCCGAAGCAAGCGTATCCGATGCGGTGATGATGATGGATTTGCGCAATACCAGTGCGCTATTGTTTAAAAATGCTGGAACTGGATCACATAATATGGTTTACCGCCGCTCGGATGGCACTATCGGCTGGGTCGAACCACAGAAATAGCGTCTTTTCGATTTTGATTCCCCCGGTTCGCCAGAGAAACTTGGCGAACAGATGTTTGTGATCAGCTGCATCCTGCGATGGCGATTCGCCTCTTATGATGTTTTGCGTAGTGAAAATTCAGACCAGTCGGTCTGAGAGGAAAAAATGGAATATTTGTCAGTCTACATTGACCCTGCCGCCATTATGGCGAGCGCCACGGTTCTATCAAAGCAACAGATTTTTACCGCATTGGCGGAAAACGCGGCTCAATCATATGGCTTGGACGCAGATTTGGTGCTGGAACGGCTTCATGACCGTGAAGCCATAGGTTCTACGGGTTTTGGCGGGTCGGTTGCGATTCCCCATGCAAGGATCAAACAGCTCGACAAATGTGTCGGGCTTTTTATTCGCCTTGCGGAACCCATAGGCTTTGATGCTCATGACGGTCAGGACGTTGATTTGATCTTTGGCTTATTGTCTCCGGAACAAGGTAGCGCCAATCATTTGAAAGCGCTGGCAGAAGTATCACGGTTTCTGCGTGATGAATCTGTCGTTACCAAATTGCGGGGCGCGGCGTCCGAGGATGCCCTATATGCGCTGCTTACGGGACAACAGGGTCAGCAAGCGGCTTGACCATGGCTGTCCGGAATGATTCAGATCAGGAAAATAACGGGTCACACCAACATTTCCGGGCTTTAGAGCGGCTCTATAAGGCAGCGCCGATCAATCAACTGTTCGAATCCAATCTTGAAATTTCCGAACGCGGTTTTGCGCGCATTACATTTGCAGTAGATGAGCGTCACTATCATGCAGCCGGCGCGGTTCATGGGACCAGCTATTTCAAGATGCTAGATGATGCTGCCTTTTATGCTGCTAACAGCCTGGTCTCCGACCGTTTTTTGCTTACCACAGCGTTCAACCTGCTGTTTACCCGGCCATTGAAGTCCAGCACCGTGACTGCTGAAGGCCGTTGGGTCAGCGGAAAAAGGCGGGTTTTTGTTGCTGACTCCCGGCTTATTGATGAGGAAGGTGAGGAAATTGCCCGCGGAACCGGTACGTTCATGCGGTCGCATATCCCGCTAGCGTCTCTCCCCGGATATAAGCAGGATTTATGATAGAACCGCGGTTGTCTGCGGAGATGATTGTGCAGTCCTTGTTGCGCAAAGTGAATCAGGAGGGCGGCTTTGCAGCGATCCTTAGAAAAGGCGATCGAATCTCTGGCGCGATCCTCATAATATGCGTCGAAAAAGGTAAAGATCCGCGACTTTTGGAGAAAATGCCAAGTCTTGATGGTCCTTCGACCTGGCAGGTGGTATGGCCGCAAAGCACTGATAATAAACAAGATTTAGACGGGTATTTGGAACGCCGGAGCGGATTTGATCCGGACTTATGGTTAATTGAACTGGACGTCGCGGATGCGGAACGGCTCATCGCTGAAATGACCTGATTTCTTGACTTTGTTGCACTGCACCCTATTTCGCGACCAACTTTGAAGCGAAGGTTGTTCCGAGGGATTGTCCACAAGGACGCGGAATAAACATGCAGACGGAGGGAACAGGGATAAGCCGTTGGTTGGTTTTTAGGCTTATTTACGCGGGTTTTTGGCCCGCACTGGACTCGCCGCATAAAATAACAGGTTTATGAGCAAAATTTTTAAAGCTGCAAGCGTGTTGTCGCTTGCATTTTCTACGGTCGCCGCTCTCGCTGTGACCGATGCGTCATTCGCTTTAGAAGCCAATGACACTACTCCAGAATCCGAGATTGTCATTGATCCCGATATGCTGGAATCTACCGATGAAACGGCGCCGGTAATTTTCGGGGAACTGAAGGAAGTAGCGGCTGCTATTCCCCAAGACGTGATCGAGGCAGATCGGCTTGCTAACGAACAGCGTGATGCTGTTGAAGCAGTTGATTTTACCAATAATGGCGCTGGGTCACTACGGGAACTGGTCCGGCAGCAATCGGTGGACGGGGCGCTCAGCAAAGAGATGCAGTGCCTTGCTGGAACCGTCTACTTTGAATCCAAAGGTGAAACACTGGCTGGTCAGCTAGCCGTCGCACGGGTTGTAATGGCGCGGACCAAATCTTCGCGCTTTCCCGACACAATGTGCGGTGTTGTGTATCAGCGGAAGCAATTCTCCTTCATTCGGAACGGCAAAATGCCGCGGATTGATAAAGGACACCGCCATTGGCGCAATGCAGTTGCGATTTCAAAAATCGCTATGAACGATGGTTGGAAAAGCCCTGTCGAAGGCGCACTGTTCTTCCATGCCCGCTATGTATCGCCCGGCTGGCGGTTAAAGCGGATGGCAACGATTGATAATCATATCTTCTATCGGTGATACCGATTCACAAACTGATTTCATAAAGGCTCCCAATCGGGGGCCTTTATTTTGTTCTATTTATGTTCTAACTTCTTTTCATGATGATAGAACAAAGTGATTCGCCCTTATCAGTCGCCGCTTTGACACTGAATCCCGATCAGATCGAGGAGAATACGGTGCCATTAACGGGGGCTGCTGCAGTTGCCCGCGGTGTGGCGCGCCTCTTTTCCCGCCACGATATAATGGTTCTGTCTGAAGTCAGCCTGCCCAATAAGAGGCGAGCGGACCTGATGGGTGTTGATGCCAAGGGACAGATTGTGATTGTGGAGATCAAGGTCGCGCGCGGTGATTTGTTGGGCGACAATAAGTGGACAGAATATCTCGACTATTGTGACCGCTTCTACTGGGCATTGCCAAGCGATTTTGATGCGTCTCCCTTGGATAGACCGGATTTTATGCCAGAACGTGCCGGGTTGATCATCGCTGATGCTTATGATGCGGAAATGGTCCGTTCTGCAGCAACCCATGCACTTGCCCCTGCGCGGCGGAAAACAGAAACAATGCGGCTGGCACGTCGCTCCATGCAGCGATTATCGGTAGTCCATGGTTGGATCGACCCACAGGCACGGGAATTCTATTAAAATTTGGTTGAAAGACTTAGCCTTCAGGACCAAAAAACCGACCGGTAGTTTCCGGTTTTTTCTCTTTATCCGCTTTTTCAATTTCGGCCAATATCGCAGAAGCACGGCGATCGCGGGTTGCATAATCGCGCGCTGACAGGCCGGCCAGGGTATCGGTGCGATCTGGATCTGCACCATTTTTCAACAATAGCCGAGTCATTTCAGAATCGCGCAACTGGACAGCACGTATCAAGGCTGTTTCGCCGCGGTTATTTGTCTGATTAACATCGGCCTTTTTTTGCAGGAGTACTCTCGCCCCTTCGATAAACCGCAATCGGGTGGCGAGCATGAGCGGGGTTGTACCGCTTTTATCCCGAACATTCGGATTGGCACCTTTTTGCAAAAGAAATCCGGTCCAGGTGGCGTCTCGCCGCGCTACAACAATATGCAGCGCCGTCTCGCCTGTCGAAAGGTCCTTTGTGTTAACAATAACTGAGCCCGGCTCATTCAAGAATTTTGTGGCTTCGGTGCCATCCCTGTCTTTCACAGCTTTCAGAAAATTGTAACTCGCCGAAAATTGGGCATTTGCGACACTTGGAGCTACCAGCGAAAAAGCTGCCAATATCAGCGCGTAGAAACGAACCATCTTGTTTCCCTTGCGGATGTTTGAAAATCTGTTTCTGCCCCGAAGCATAATGAGCTGCCTTATATAAATTTAACGCGCGTAAACTTGAAAACCAGTTGCCGCCTGACAATAGAATCCATCAATTATCAGTTGAATAATCATCCATAGCAGACCATGTCTGGCCGCATGATGAATAATTTACTATCTGCTTTTTCTGCTGCCCTTTTAATGTTGCTTCTCGCCGCTTGCAACCCGGCCTCTTCCGGCAGCGCAGAAACCGAAGCCCCTCTCGCAGGAGCAGATATTGGTGGCAGTTTTACGCTAACCAATCAAGATGGCGGAACAAGTTCCGATACGGATTTCACCGGAAAATACCGGATCATCTATTTTGGCTTTACCTATTGCCCTGATGTCTGCCCGATAGATCTTGCGAATCTGATGAACGGCTTGACGTTGGCCGAAAAGGAAGACCCTTCTCTTGCGGAGAAAATTCAGCCGATCTTTATTTCGATCGATCCGGAGCGTGATCGCCCGGAACAACTGAAACAATATGTCGGGAATTTTCACCCCCGGTTGATCGGTCTGACGGGCAGTGTCGATGAGATTGCCGCTGTCGCAAAGAAATATCTGATCATCTACAATAAGCGCGAAAGTCCGGGTTTTAGCGAATATCTGGTTGACCATAGCCGGCAAGGCTATCTGTTCGGACCAGAGGGCGAACCAATTGCGCTGCTCCCGTTTGACGGTACCCCCCAGCAAGTTGCGGATGAGATTAAGCGGTGGACGCGGTAAACACCGAGCATCCGTTCTGGGAACAACCACTGGACACGCTAGACCGTGCGCAGTGGGAAGCCTTGTGCGATGGTTGTGGCAAGTGCTGCTTGTTGAAGGCCGAAGATGAGGATGATGGTAAGGTCTATATGACCAACATTGCCTGCAAGCTTTTGGACACACAGAGCGCGCGGTGCAGCGACTATCGGCGGCGCCGCTACTATGTCCCCGATTGCATACGGTTGACACGCGGTAAGCTTGACCAATTTACCTGGCTTCCGGACAGTTGCGCTTATAAGATGCGGGCGCGTAATTTACCGTTGCCGGAATGGCACTATCTGGTCTCCGGTGATCGCGAAACGATACACGAAACCGGGAATTCAATCCGGGGCAAGGTGATAACGGAGGTGGAAGCTGGGCCGATTGAACAGCATATTCTGGACAGACCGCTCTAAGGCACGACCAGTCCCAACCGAAAGGGATGAATTCGAGATTGAACTCGAAGGTCGCTTTTACCCGCTGCAAGTCCGCAAACTGGCGCAGGCGCGCTCCATTGCCGTTTCAGCTGACACAGTGAAGGGGGAGGTAAAGCTGACCATGCCGCGCTATGCCAGTACCGTCCAGGCGCTGCGTTTTGCCCAGTCCAAATCGGACTGGTTAGCGGAGCGCTTTGCCGATGCCTTGCCAGCGGTACCGATTATCAATGGCGCCGAAATTGCCTTTGCGGGGGAAAGTCATACCATAAGATGGTCTGCTGAATATTCCCGCAAACCTTTGAAAATCGAAGGCGAAATCCGCGTTGGCGGCCCGGAAAATCGGATTGAAGCGCGTGTAATCAGCTGGATGAAAGATCAATCGCGGGACATGTATGCGGAGGATCTGGCATTTTATTGCGATCGAGCAGAGGTCGATTTGCCCGCGCTATCGGTGGGCGATGCACGCAGACGTTGGGGCAGCTGTTCAGGGCGCAAATCCATAAGGCTCAGCTGGCGGCTTATCATGGCTCCGCCGATGGTCAGGCGCTCTGTGGTTGCCCATGAAGTGGCCCATTTGCGGCATATGAATCACAGCCCTGCCTTCTATGCACTGCTGGACCAAATTTTTGAAGGCAAACGCAATGAGGCCGATCTTTGGCTGAAACAACATGGTGCTGCGCTGCACCTGATTGGGGCGCCAATCAGATAGCTGGCTCTATTCTTCGGCTGGTTTGGGCAAGATCGAAACTGGCCCATTGGGTCGGTCAGTCGGTAGATCATCCGGTTCCTCTTCAGGCGTGCTGTCCTCGCCTTCTCCCCGGCCCAAAACCGAGTCAATCCAGTCCTGATCCAGCTGCGGCGGTCCATCTTCCGCTTGTCCGCCCTCCAAATCATATTCCAGGCCTTGCCCCGTCTCGATGGGCATGCCGTTTTCGTCGACATAAATACCGTCTTCCGGCGCACCATAAAATTCTTCTTCATCCGGTTCCAGTTGCCAGTCGGGCAAGATCAGCTCGGTATCAAATTTTTCCGCTTTCCGTTTGGCCACGGCAACTTTCATGAAGGACGCGAAAGCCGCCGCAGGTGCGCGGCCTCCTTGCAGCCCGCGAACCGCTTTGGCATCGTCCCGGCCCATCCATACACCCGTGGTCAGTCCGCTTGAAAAGCCCAGAAACCAGCCATCTTTATTGCTGCTGGTGGTACCCGTCTTACCGGCCACTGGTCGCCCAATCTGGGCCGCCCGACCGGTACCGGCGTTCACCGCGGTTTGCATCAGATCGGTGATGCCGGCCGCGACCCATGGATCGACAAGCACCCGGCTGCCATCAAATTTGCTTTGGTATAGAACGTCCCCGTTCATCGTGCTGACCTTGGTGATTGCATAGGGCGTGATCGCAACACCCTTGGCATTGACCGAGGCAAAGGCCCTTGTCATGTCCAGAAGCCGGACGTCCGATGTCCCCAATACCATTGACGGATTGGTATCAATGGGCGTGGTAACCCCGAACCGGCGAGCCATGTTGGCGATGGTTGTGGTTCCGATATCATTGCCAATAGCCGCCGCAACGGTATTTTTCGAATAAGCGAAAGCGGAGCGCAGAGTGATATCACCGGCATAGCGTCCACCGCTGTTCCGCGGCGTCCAGTTACCTATCTTGATCGGCTCATCTGTAACAATATCATTGGGCGTATAGCCGGCCTCCAGCGCAGCCATGTAGACGAAGATTTTCCATGCCGATCCCGGTTGACGCACGGCTTGTGTCGCGCGGTTGTAGTTGGATGATACATAATCGGTTCCGCCAACCATCGCTCTAACGGCACCATCGCGATCAATGGCAACCAATGCACCTTGTGTGCCGGCAGGGGCGCCGGTCTGGATAGCATTGGTGGCTGCCCGCTGCATATCAAGATCCAGGGTTGTCCAAACCTCAATCGGTTCAACCGCTTCATCGATCAGAAGGTCAAGTTGCGGCAGTGCCCAGTCTGTAAAGTAGCGCACACTATTCTGGCGCGGTTCAGGCGCAAGTTTGACCGCTGTTGGTTTGGTTTCTGCTGCCTGTGCTGCGCTTATGGCTCCGGCATCCTGCATGACCCGCAATACAACCGTTGCACGGTCGATGGCGGCTTGCGCATCGGCAGTGGGTGAATAGCGCGATGGAGCTTTGACCAGTCCTGCAATAATCGCCGCTTCGGCAAGGCTCAGCTCACCGGCGCCATGGGCAAAGAACCGGCGAGAGGCGGCATCAATGCCATAGGCCCCGCCGCCATAATAGACCTTGTTGAGATAAAGTTCGAGTATCTGCTCTTTCGAAAACTTGCGTTCCATCGCCAGGGCAATCAGCATTTCCCTACCTTTGCGGCCGAATGTCCGGCTGCTGTTCAGGAAGATATTCCGTGCCAGCTGCTGGGTGATGGTCGAGCCACCCTGGGCCCAGTGTCCCCGCTCCAGACGTACTTTGAACGAACGCGCAATTCCGATGGGATCAACGCCGAGGTGACTTTCATAGCGGCGGTCTTCCACAGCGATCATGGCGTCTTTCATGACCTGGGGAATATCCTCATAGTCCAGCCATTGGCCATAGCTGGGACCCATGGAAAACAGTTCTTTTCCGTTCACGTCCAATACGCGGATCATTTGCCCGTTGGGCGAGGATTTCAGGTCTTCATAGCCCGGTAGCGATGACCGGATGACCATCACCGCGACGACAAGCGCAATGAAGCCGAGCAGGCCGACAACCAGCCCGGTTTTCATTATCCGGGAAAGCCATGTCCGGACTGCTCCCGATTGTTTGCTGCGTTTTTTGCCCCGCGCCATATTGTCCCATTCACCATACGCTTACTATGCATCTGTTTAGCGTGTTACCGTCTTACTGCAGGCTGAACGTTGCAGGACAGCGAAATTTTCAACTGTCTTTGGGTTCAAAATCCAGTGCGGCGCTGTTCATGCAATAGCGCAGGCCATTTTCCGCCGGACCATCAGGGAAAACATGACCCAAATGCCCGTCACAGCTGGTGCAACGCACCTCGATACGGCGCATGCCGTGGCTGAGATCTTCTATTTCGGTAACGGCTTCGGACTCGGCGGGTTCGGTAAAACTTGGCCACCCACAGCCACTGTCGAATTTTTTTGCAGCATCGAACAGCTTTGTCCCGCATCCGGCGCAGAAAAACTCACCGTCGCGTTTTTCCGCGTTGAGTTTTCCGGTAAAGGCGCGCTCTGTCCCCGCTTCGCGGAGCACATGATATTGTTCAGGGGTCAATTTTTCGCGCCATTCATCGGCGCTCAAGACGATTTTTTCCATGACGCCAAGTTGGGGAGAAAAGCTGCTGGCGTCAAGCGGCGGCGGGCGAAGTTTACAATGTTTGCAATGTCCTTTTGGCTATTCTTTGATGGTCCCGCGACAATGGTACGGAGTGAATGTCTTCTGTCAAAGTTCACACAAGTCACAGTCAATCCGGGCCATATTTTGACATTTCCGGCCAAAACGCGTCATATGTAGCTTAAAGAACCAGCAAGAGCGGGCGGAAAATATCACAAATATCTTGGTGTAGGAAAGCCGGATATCCATCTTGCAGGGGACCGTGATCATAAATAATTAACCATTTTTTCAGTGCTTTTCGATAAAACCGGAATGTGGTGATGATTAATGCGACATTTCGGCTGGTTTTTCCGGCTTTGATGCTGCTGTGCGGCTGGATGCTTGTTGCGCCGGACAGTGCTGCGGCGCAGTGCCGGCTATGTGCGGCTCCACCGGACGGCGCGTCATCTGCGCGATCATCTGACAAGACAGAGACACCTCTCAATATCGAAATCACCGCCAATCTGGATTTTTCCAGACTGGCTCTGCTTAATCGGGCGGGCGGTGAGGTTGAGATCGATCCACAATCTGGACAGCGCCGGATTAGCGGAGGATTGACGGATCTGGGCGGCTTATCCCTCAATGGCGAAGGGCGTTTGACCGGGGAGCCGGGGCGTGTGGTGCGCGTGCACCTACCGGAGAGGATCACATTAAGCGCCCCAAATGGCTCGACTGCCGATCTGGTTAAGCTCGACACCGATCTACCGGCGCAGGCGCGACTCGATCGTGATGGAAGGCTGAACTTCTCTTTTGGTGGCCGGCTGCGCGTAACCGGCAATGCCAGCGGCCAGTTTCGAGGCCGGATCGCGATTACCGCCGACTATGAATAGCGATACTAGCGCAAATGCGCGGCTTTTCTGGCAATAGTCAGCAATTCCTGTTCGACCAGCACATGTTCCGGCTGGCCGCTGCTTTTGAGGGCAATCTCCAGTACCAATATCCGTTCGATCAGCCGCCCTATATGAGCGGATGACCAGATATTCAGCTGCCGTGCATAATTGTCCCGGTCTTTCCAGAACACGCTGGGGTGATTGACCAGCTTGCCGATATTCGACCCCTGATCAACTTTGGCGCGCAGTTCGGCCAGCTTGTTCAGATGGCGCAGCATCAACCGGATCAACCCGACCTCGCTAAAGCCCGTGGTGCTGACGGCCGCGAGTTCACTGGTCAGTTTTCTGGTGTCACCGCTCACCGCGGCGTTGATCAAAAGCCCCAGATCTTCTTCGTCATTTTCTGCGCCAAGCAGATTGAGAAGTTCCGCCTCAGCCTCTTTCGGGTTATCCGGCGCGGCATCAAGATACAGCGCAATTTTTTCTACCTCGAGTCTCGCGAGAACGAGATCATTGCTGGTCAGGGCGGCTATTGCAGCTGCGGTGTCGCGCGACATGCGCACGCCTTCATCGCGCGCCATGCCGGAAATGGCTGAAACTGCATCGCTTTGCGAAGTTTCATAGCAGGTGGCGATCAGGGCATCGGGGGCTGCGGCAATTTTTTTGGCCAAGGCAGTTTTGTCCGCCATCCCCGCAGCGACGATAAACACCGGATCACCCTTGGTCTCGCTTTCCAGCAGATTCTCTATGGCCGCTGCCGCCCTTACCGCTTCTCCACTGTTCAGACGAACCATGATGAAGCGCTTGTCGCCAAATAGGGACGCTGATGTCGCCTCGTCATTCAGCCGCGCTGCACTTTCAGTGAGATCGGCGATGGTGAGATCAATTCGTTCCGCGGATTGAGCCAGCGGGGCCGCCAATTCATTGGCCAAAGCCTGACAGCGCGTCGCATTGGGGCCGCATAAAACCGCAAGCCTTATGGCTTCAGGGGCCGCATGAAAACGGCGCACAATTTCATTATCTTTGACTTTCACGGCTTCATCCTCGTGCCGCTTCCACTAGTTGCTGCTGTCGCCAGCCTGTTTGCGTGCAAAAAGGGATAGCCGTTTGACAATCTGATCGGCAACCCTTGTGGACAGGTTCTCCAGCGCTGTTTCTTCGGCCGCCACGGTGGCAAATTCCGAGGACACCACGTCAATACCAGCATCGGAGCCGGCGGTCGCATCCAGCACAACTTTGCTGTCGGACAGGCGGACGAGCTGATAACGCGCGCGCAAGGTCCGGCGTTCCCGGGTGATACGATCATTGCTGCGCACGCCAAAGCCGGCAATTTTATCGTCCAGTTCGACGATCAGGCGATATTTGACGTCGCTGCCTTCCAAGGTGGACAGCTGATCATTCAGCGCGTTGCGCATCAGCCATCCCGCCTTGCCCTGGATCGGTTCAACCTGAACGGCACCAAGCTGAGAGGCGACGACACTATTGGAACCGCCGGAATATAGGGGTTGCAGACCGCAGGAAGCGAGCAGGGCGCTGGCTCCGGCGAGCAGAGAGATTATACGCAGCCGCTTCATATAACGATATTCACCAGTCTGTCGGGCACTACGATCACCTTCTTTATGTCCGCTCCATCAATTGTACGCTGCACCTTCTCTGAGGCGAGTGCAAGCTCCTCCAGCACCGATTTATCGCTACCCTTGGCGGCGGTCAGCGTATCGCGCAGCTTCCCGCGCACCTGGACAGCAATGGTCACTTCATCCTCGACCAGCAGGCTTTCGTCCACTTCCGGCCAGGAAGCGTTGGCGATCAGTTCGCTTTCGCCGAGCAGCGCCCAGGCTTCTTCGGCGATATGGGGAACCATGGGCGCAACAATCCGGGCCAGTGATTTTATGGCGTCATGACGATCTGCCGATGGCGCGGCTTTCTCGATCATGTTGACCAGCTCAAACACTTTTGCGACTGCCTTGTTAAACGACAGGGCTTCAATATCTTCGGCAACACCGGCTATGGTCTGATGCAACTTGCGTTTGAGCTTCTTGTCTTCGCCAGTTGGCGCAGGCTGATCCGCAATCGACACAAACAGGCGCCAAAGCCGCTGGATAAAGCGCCAGCTACCCTCGATCCCGGCCTCGGACCATGGCAGGTCACGTTCCGGCGGACTGTCGGACAGCATGAAGAAGCGAACCGCGTCCGCCCCATATTGGTCGATAATCGGATCAGGGTCGACGACGTTCTTCTTCGACTTCGACATTTTTTCAATGCGGCCTATCTGGATCGGAGCACCGCCGGATGACTTGAACACGCCACCTTCACGGTGTTCGATTTCATCGGGGCTGTAATAGACGATCTGATCGGCCCCGGTATCTTCGTTCTGAACCGTTTCGAAATAAGTCTCGTGTGTCACCATGCCTTGTGTGAACAGACTTTCAAACGGCTCGGCAAAATCGAGCTTGCCAATTGACGCCAGCGCGCGCGTCCAGAAACGGGCGTAGAGCAGGTGCAGGATCGCATGTTCAATGCCACCAATATATTGTGACACCGGCATCCATTGCCTGACGGTATCGGCATCAAATGGCTGATCATCCGGCTGGCTGGCAAAACGCAGGAAGTACCAGCTGGAGTTGGTAAAAGTATCAAGCGTATCGGTTTCGCGCCGCGCCGCGTTGCCGCATTTTGGACAATCGACATGTTTCCATGTTTCATGGCGCTCCAGCGGATTGCCGGGAATATCAAAGCTGACATCATCGGGTAACGTGACTGGCAACTGATCTTTCGGAACAGGAACCGCACCGCAATCATCACAGTGGATGATCGGAATTGGCGTTCCCCAGTAACGCTGCCGCGAAACGCCCCAGTCGCGCAGCCGCCAGGTCGTCTGGGCTTTACCCCATCCTTCGGACTCGGCCCTGTCGATGACCGTTTGTTGCGCGGTTTCAATATCCATGCCGTCGAGCATGCGGCTGTTCACCAGCATGCCGGGACCGGTATAGGATTCATCATGGATGGGCGCATCTTCGTCGCCTTCCGCAGCGACCACACGTGTTACCGGCAGTGCATATTTGCGCGCAAAATCCAGATCGCGCTGGTCATGGGCGGGCACGCCGAAAACAGCGCCGGTGCCATAGTCCATCAACACGAAATTCGCGACGAAAACGGGTAATTCCCATGACGGGTCCAGCGGATGGGTAACTTTCAGGCCCGTATCAAAGCCCTTCTTCTCCATCGTTTCAAGTTCAGCAGCAGTCGTCCCGGTTCTTTTGCAGTCCTCACAAAAGGCCGCGAGCATTTCATCATCTTGCGCCAGTTGCTGCGCCAATGGATGGTCGGCAGACAGAGCGATAAAGCTCGCCCCGAAAATCGTATCCGGGCGCGTCGAGAAAACTTCAACAGTTTCAATATCCTGCTGTTTCTCCGCCAGCGCAAAATGAAATTGCAGGCCCTGAGACTTGCCAATCCAGTTTTCCTGCATTGTACGGACTTTTTCCGGCCAGCCTTTCAGATTATCGAGACCGGCGAGCAGTTCTTCCGCGAAATCGGTGATTTTCAAAAACCACTGGCTGAGCTTGCGCTTCTCCACCGGCGCACCGGAGCGCCAGCCTTTCCCGTCGATCACCTGCTCATTGGCGAGTACGGTCATATCGACCGGATCCCAGTTGACGGCGGACTCTTTACGATAGACCAGCCCGCCTTCGAACATGTCGATAAAAAGCGCCTGTTCCTGTCCGTAATAATCAGGTTCGCAGGTCGCCAATTCGCGGCTCCAGTCCAGTGCAAAGCCCAGCCGTTTTATCTGGTCCCGCATCGCCACGATATTGGCGCGGGTCCATTCGCCGGGATGGACTTTCTTTTCCATAGCGGCATTTTCGGCCGGCATGCCAAAGGCATCCCAACCCATTGGATGAAGCACCTCGAAACCCTGCATCCGCCGGAAACGGGCGAGCACATCGCCCATCGTATAGTTGCGGACATGGCCCATATGAATGCGGCCGGAGGGATAGGGAAACATTTCCAGCACAAAGCTGCGCGGTTTTGGCGAGTTGTCATCCGCTTCAAAAACGCCGGATTCCGACCAGCGGGCTTGCCAGCGCTTGTCCGCCGATAAAGGGTTAAAACGCTGATCGGTCATGCTGGTCCTATAAGAATGTGGCCCGTTTCAGCAGGCCCGTCGTTGGATTAGTTGGTTGTCCCGCTCAATTGGTAAGGGCTCCGCGCCGCAAGTCGCGCGCTTTGGTGAGGATGATCTGTTCCAGCTTCTGCGTCGTCGCAGCTTTTACCGGCGCATCTACCCAGGTGCCGCCATTGCGAACCTGCCGTGATGCCCCGACGCGCAAGGCATCGGCGCGCAAATCCTGATCGAGGATGGAGATGTTCAATTTCATCCGCTCCGACGGGTTTTGCGGGTTCACATACCAGTCAGTGAGGATGACGCCGCCATTGCTGTCGGTCTGGGTCAGCGGCATGAAGGAAAGGCTGTCAAGTGTCGCACGCCACAAATAGCTGTTCACACCGATGGTGGTGATCTGTGACGCGGCAAGATCAGCTGTTGGCCGATCGTTGCTGGCACAGGCGGAAAGGCCGGATACGAGAGCCACGGCCGAAAGACCCATTACCAAAGGACGCATTTTTGCGGTGGATAAAGAAAGGCGGGACATGAACAAGCTCCTCATTGGCAGTCTGGCGGCATATTTGGATTGCACCATCTGCCTGTAAATCTGATTTCAACGCTCTCTATAATTGCTTTGCCGCAAGGGGCAAGCCAAAGCGCAACATTTCGCTCTTGCGAAGTCCCGCGTGAATGGCAGTTGAATGGGGCGGATACCGAATATTTTGCAGCGCGCCGGGTATTGCCGGAGACGAGGCGAGCGAATCGATAATCCTTTGTTCAGCTTAAGGTAATTAAATAATATGCTTAAGAAATGAAAAACCGTAACCCAACTGCAACAGAAAATGTTCAGATCAAGAAAATCGGACAAAATCAGCAAGTTGACTCGTCTCTCGGCGAAAAATTTGATATAGAAAGACTCGAACAAGGGGAAATACCGTCGTCATGAGGAAAAATGGCAATCTTTTGGGTTGGTTAGCAGCGGGACTCGCTGCGTCCGGTCTTGCCATGACTCCTGCTTTGGCCCGCGTATTGTCCGATCAAGGCAATGCGGTTTCGCTGCGTTCGCTGAGCTCCATCGGTTCTTTCACAACTGCCGGTGCTGACCCTGAATTGGCTGCGAGTTTCAAACGCAATGTGCTTGGTAGCAAAACCCAGTTTAAATTTACGCCTGCTGGCGGAACGACAAGCGGTGATCGTGCCGTAACTGTTGTTGTGCGGCAAGACGCGTCGAGCAATGCCATTTCCATTCGGCAGAATGTTGCGTCCGCGGCGCCGGGTGCAGGTGTGCTGACGCCAGCCAAGATTACACCGACATCATTCAGCCTTGGTACGGCCAAAGGTCTGAAGAGCTTTGCTATCCCAGTTAAGAAGCTGGCTGATAACCTGCCGGATCTTTCGGAAATTGGTGCGGGTATCGATTCAGGCGATAAAGAAAAAGGCAAGAAAAGCCGCTTTAATCCGCGTCTGTCGATTGATGCAAAAACGCCCCTTGGTGCAGCTCCAGGTGCTTTGACAGCGAGTGAAAAAGATTATTCGCTTGATCTGGGTGGAAGCTATTCAGTGACGCGCAATCTTGATGTTACCGCTGGCGTTCGTTTGAAGAACGAGCGGGACCGCATGGCTCCGTTGACCGATTCTCGCCAGGATAGCCAGGCTGTCTATGTCGGAACGCAGTTCCGCTTCTGATATTTTTACAATCTGCTTAAACCATCAATGGCGGCCCAGCCATGGGCGCCCAATGTTTCAAGCTGTTGAAACCGCACCGCATTCATCCCGCCAAGTAACATCACCGGCTTTCTGCACAAGCTGATCAGTCGCCGCAATTGCAAACGGTTTAACGGTTTTTGTCCGGGGTGCGACCGCGTTGCAAAAGCGGGCGATAGAAACATGAGGTCTGCGCCATGATGCTGCGCAATGGCTATTTCTCCGGGACTATGAACCGGTGCGCTGTGCAGCAGGCCGTTGGTCTGATGCCGTTTCCACTGCCGCCCATGTACGCCATCTGCGCCCCACTGCCGTGCTAGCGATGGCGATCCGGCCAGCAACAGGATGTGGTCATGGCGCCTTGCGCAAGCCCTGATTGCCTGGAATCTTTCCTGCCGCTGATCGTTGTCCAAATGATAGTGACGGAAGATAATCCCGCTGCCTCGCGGCAAGGCCTTTACGGACTTTTCCAGACTTTCGTCATTGCGTGCATCTGTCATCAGCCAGATTTGCGGATAAAGATCGGAAAACCAGGACTGGTGCATGCATCTTGCCTGCCATATAGGCTGCGAATAGCCAATCGGGAATGTGATAAAAGCGGAATATTATGCAATGACGGAATCTGACGAAAAGCTTGCCACCGAGAATTTGGCTATGATGCAAGGGCAAATGAGCAAGGCGGCGAAAATCGCCCAGCGCAAGGTTGAAGATGTACGCTTGATTGCCATTTCCAAAACCCGCTCCGCTGATGAGATACGGCCGCTACTGGAAGCCGGACACAGGCTTTTCGGTGAGAACCGGGTGCAGGAAGCGGCCGGGAAATGGCCAGCACTGCGTGACGCGTTTGACGGTGTCAAAGTGCATCTGGTGGGACAGTTGCAATCCAACAAGGCGGAAGACGCCGTCGAGTTGTTTGATGCGATCCATTCGCTTGACCGGCCGTCATTGATCAAGGCGCTGGCGAAGGCGATGGACAAGCTGGACCGCCGCATCCCCTGTTTCGTTCAGGTGAATATCGGCGAAGAACCGCAAAAGGGTGGCTGCGAGATCAGCGATTTGTCGGATTTGCTCCGGTCAGCGCGTTCGGCCGGCATTGAAGTCCCTGGCCTTATGTGTGTGCCGCCATCCGGGGTGCACCCTGCGCCCTATTTTGCACTACTCGCCAAACTGGCCAAGGAAAATGACCTTTCCGGTCTCAGCATGGGTATGTCCGGTGATTTCGAAAGCGCGATCAAGCTTGGTGCGACCCATGTGCGTGTCGGCACCGCACTTTTCGGCCCGCGAACCTAGTTCTCGCCTTTCGAAGCTCCATTTTTCTCAGCCCCTTTGGCTGCGCGACCGGCTTTGCGTTCTTCCGGGGTGTCTGGCGCGACAAAGCTGATTACAATATCGCCCTCTTCGATAACTGGTCGGGCTTCGGTGGCGAAGAATAGCAAGCGGCGATCTTCCTTCAGCACGGCAAGGGGCTCTTCACCCGATTCAAGATTCTTGCGATATTCTTCGGCCGAGAAGACCTCGGTAATATTTGTTTTGCTGAACCGCCAGCCATCGCGCTCACGGTCGAGCAGACTGTTAAAGTCCGCACCTGATTCAAACAAAATCCGCCCATGACCAACTTTGCTATTGGCTTTGGCGCGGCTATCATTGGACAGGCGGCTAATCTGGTCAAAGCCCATTTCGGGGCCGAGGTCGGCAGTGATCAGCTGGTTCTGGCTGTCATTATCGGTGGCAACGATCATATGCTGGAACTCGCCTAGTTCGACATGGTCGTTATGAGCCTCATCAAGTATGTCACCCTGATGGGTCTTCAGGTCCTCATGTCTGGCCCGGCGCAGGGCAAACTGGCTAGTGTCTGCGATCAGAACGTCGATATCCAGGGATTTCAAGATTTTACCCAAGGCGACGGACCATCTGGTGGCACCGACAATCAAGACACCTTCGCCCTTGCCTTCGTTAATGCCAAGACGGTCAGCGACCCAGCCAGCGGAAAAACCATGAGCAAAGATGGTGGCGATAACCACTGCAAAACTGAGCGGAACCAAGGCCTCTGCACCGGGCAGGCCATAGTCGACCAGACGGATGGCAAACAGACCGGTAATGGCAACCGCAACAATACCGCGCGGCGCGATCCATGCGATGAACAGCCGCTCTCGCCAGGGTAGCGAACTGAAGAGAAGTGCGATCAGCACAGACAAGGGGCGGACGACGAACAACAGCAGGATAAGGAAAACAATAAATTGCGGCTGGAACTGTTGGACGGTCTCCCAGTCGAGGGTGGCTGACAGGATGATGAAAACCCCCGAAATCAGCAAAACCGCCAGATCTTCCTTAAACCGGTGCAGCGCCTGGCTGGAATAAATCTGTCTGTTGGCCATAACCACACCCATGACCGTGACAGTGATCAGGCCGGTTTCATGCATGATCAAATCAGCGAGCACAAAACCGCCAATCACGGTGATGAGCAAAAACGGCGCCTTCAGATATTCCGGCACATGGCCGCGCGGGAATAGCCAGGTAATCGCATAGCCCAAAGCCGCGCCGATCAGGCCCGCCAGGAAACTCGCCGCCAGCACGTCCATGCTGATCGACGCAATATTCGCATTGGGGCCTTCATAGGTAATATAGGCGTAAATCCCGACCGCGAGCAGGGCGCCGATCGGGTCGTTGACGATACCCTCCCACTTAAGCACGTTGCGCACCCGCGACGGTACGCGCAAGGTCCGCAGCATCGGGCCGATCACTGTCGGCCCGGTAACGATCATTATTCCGCCGAGCAGTGCAGAAATCTCCCAGGATAATCCGGCTCCATAATGGGCTGCTCCTGTGCCGAGTATCCAGGCGATCGGACCGGCAATGAAAATCATCATGAACACCGCGCCGCCTGCCTGGCGAAGTTCGCGGAAGTTGAGGCTCAAGCCGCCTTCAAACAGGATCACCGCAACGGCCAGCTTGATAATCGGCTCCTGTAGCGCGCCAAAGTCCCGTTCAGGGTCGATAATACCCAATATCGGGCCAGCAATAATGCCGACAATCAGCATCAGGGCAATGGCTGGTCGGCCTGTGCGCCAGGCGACCCATTGTGCGCCAATGCCCAAAAGGCCGATCAACGCAATTTTCACCATCAGCGAATCAACAATAATCATTTGTAATCTATGCCGTTTTTTTGACTGTTATGCAAAATGAACGATTGCGTCTTCGATAGCGCGGTAGACCGCCGCGAGTTGCGCATCGGAAATACAATAAGGCGGCATTATATATACCGTGTTGCCAAGCGGGCGCAGCAGAATCTTTCGCTCGGCGAAAAACTTAAGCAGATCCGGGCCGATGGCGGACATGTAATTGCCGCTGGCATCGTTGATTTCAAAAGCCAGTATCGTACCGCATTGACGTATGCCGGAGACATTCTGATATTTGGCCAGTTGTTTGGCAAAATCCCCATGGTTCTCGGTGATATGATCAATTCGCTGCTGCACCGGTTCGTCCCGCCAGATCTGCAAATTGGCGTTGGCGGCAGCACATGCGATCGGGTTGGCGGTGAAGCTGCTGGAATGAAAAAATGTTTTGGTGCGGTCTTTGGAAAAATGCGCGTCATATACCGGCGCGCTCGCCGCGGTGATCGCAAGCGGGATCACACCCCCGGTCAGGCCTTTCGCCATGCACAGGATATCAGGCGTGATACCAGCTTGATCGCAGGCAAAAACAGTTCCGGTACGGCCCCAACCTGTCATGACTTCATCCGCGATAAACAAAACATCATGGCTTTTGCAGATGCGCTGCATCTCGCGCAGTGTTTCCGACGTAAAGATTTTCATACCACCCGCGCCGAGAATCAGCGGTTCCACAATCAGCGCGGCTGGCGGGTCGTCCTGATTTGCGCAAAAAGCGGCTAGCGCATTCAATGTGGCTTGTTCGGCCTCCGGTTCGGGAAAAGGAATTGAACTCACGTCAAAGAGGAGCGGCGCATAGGCATCATTAAACACACCGCGCGCACCAATCGACATCGCGCCGATCGTGTCGCCGTGATAGCTGTGATCCATGACCAATATGCGATGACGCTGCTGGCCCTGATTGTGCCAGAAACCGAGTGCCATTTTGAGCGCGACCTCGACAGCGGTCGATCCGCTATCGGAAAAGAAGATATGGTTGAGCGTGTCGGGCAGAAACCCGGACAGATTCCTCGCCAGTTTCTCGGCGGGTTCATGCGTCCAGCCCGCGAAAATAATCTGGTCCAGCTGGGCGCTTTGCTGCTGTATCGCGCCGACAATCTTGGGGTGGCAATGGCCATGGGTCTGCACCCACCAGCTCGAAATCGCGTCAATAATCTCCCGGCCGTCGTCTGTGTAAAGCGTTGCACCCTCTGCCCTTACGACCTCGGGTATGTCCTGTCCAAGACCATGCTGTGTAAAAGGATGCCAGATTTTTGGGGTCATCAGACGAAGTCCGACACATTGAAATGGGCATGAAAAGCGGCCGATAGGGATTGGGCTGACAGATTATCGATAATCGGCAGGCGGCCCAGCTGCTTTATTTTACCGATGCGACATATGGTATCCTGACTGTCGGCAATTTCAGCACCGACAAAAGCGATGCCCAATATGGGTACATGACGGTTCCGCAGTGCTTCGATGGTCATCAGGCTATGATTGATCGTACCCAGCTTTGTTGACGCAACGATGATGGCGAGCTGTTTCCACTGCGCAAACAGATCAGCATAGAGCAGATTTTCATTGATCGGCACCAGGGCTCCACCGGCTCCTTCAATCACTAGGGGGCCATTGATTTGCGGGATTGGCAGATCATCAGCGGATATCATGACACCCTCTTCTGCCGCTGCAAAATGCGGAGAAGCCGGCGTTTTCAGGCGAAACGTCTCGGGCAGGATATTGCCGGGAGCAATGCCGCCCAATCGTGCGACGGCTTCGCTATCCGTTTCATCTTCCAGACCCGCCTGCACCGGTTTCCAGTAATGGGCGTCGAGCGCCGCGGTCAGCGCGGCGGCAAAGACGGTTTTTCCGATATCCGTATCGGTGCCGGTGACAATGAAATTCTGGCTCAAGCCGCATTCTCCATTTCTTGCGCTTCGGTCAAAGCGTCAGCCAGCGCCGTGATATCCTCCCGAGAGACGTTTAACGTCAGGGACAGCCGCAGACGCGCAGTTCCCGCTGGTACCGTCGGCGGCCGGATTGCACGAACATCAAAGCCCTTCTGCTGCAAAGAGGCCGCTATCTGGACAGCAACACTGTCTTCGCCAATGATGACGGGGAAAATCTGGCTGCCTGCACGAGAGGACGGGCAAAGCGTACCCAGCCGGTTTTCAGCGACCGCAATATGATCCTGCAGCTGTGTCTGCAACGACTGGTTTTCGGCGACATATTCTATTGCCTTGTGCACCAGATGCGCGGTGAGCGGACTGGGCGCGGTTGAGAAGATAAAGGCCCGGGCGCGGTTGATAAAAAAGTTGCGTAGCACCACCGGCATGGTGATCAATCCACCTTCGACTCCCAAGGCCTTGCCGCAGGTACGCAAAACGATAACATTGTCTTGATTTTCCAGGGCGCCAGATAAACCAACGCCGCCTTTGCCGAAAACACCGACCGCATGAGCTTCATCAATGATCAGGACGGCGTCATTGGCGCTGGCAATTTCGGCAAGTCCAGCCAGTGGCGCCCGGTCCCCGTCCATGCTGTAGAGGCTTTCCACCGCTATCCAGATTGTGCCGGTGCCCCCGGCGCGGCGATAGGCGGCTATCCTGTCTGTCAGGTCTGTCAGATCACCATGGCGAAAGCTTTGTGTTTCTGCACGGCCCAGCTTCATACCATCATGGCTGCTGGCATGGACCAGTTCATCATGTAGAACGAGATCGCCGGTTTGCGGCAATGTTGAGAATAGAGCAAGATTGGCGGCATAGCCGGTGCTGAAGAACAGAGCAGATTCTGCGCCATAATGCCCTGCCGCAAATGCCTCTAGTGCTTCATGTTGTAGATGATTGCCGCCCAACAACCGTGACCCGCCAGAGCCATGCGCTATGCCACTATCCAGTGCCTTATGAGCCAATTCTTTCAGATAGCTACTACGCGCTAAACCCAGATAATCATTGGACGAAAAATCCTTGCCCACAGGGGTGACCAGTGCGCGTTTGCGACCTGCATTATCGAGGGCATCCAGTTGTCGGTGAAACGGTTCGAATCGGGGCATCGCCGCGCTGTTAGCAGTCAGCTATTGGCTATGGCCAGTGGTAATGTGAGTTGGGTTTTTGGAGCAGTTTCCTGCTGCGACCGGGATGATGCAGACGCGAATCCGAGATCGAAGCACACAAGCTTTTCTTTAAGTGCGATGACCGCCTCCGCCGGTCCTGCAACAGCTTCTTCAATCGCGCTATGGTTGGCTGCCAGTCCGCCGGTCAACGCACCAAAAGCTGGCATGATCAAATGCTTTTCGCCTTTGACAAAACAGCGCCGGGACACATGCCGTCCGCGCACGGGCACGCGCAATTTAGGATGAAAATGACCGGAAATTTCAGGCAGATCAGTGTCCGGCGTCGCTTCGTGACGCAGAGCGAGACCATCGCCAATCCATTCAGTCATAACTTCGCCGCCCCATAGGCCGCTTACATCGCGGTCATGATTGCCGCTGATCCACACCCAGCGCGTGTTTCGGGTTAGCGTTTCCAGCAAGCGTGCCGCTTCGCCCTCCAAGCGTGCCTCGCCGTCATCATCGTGATAATTATCGCCAAGACAAAAGACCTTCTCTGCAGCTGTTTTTGTGATCAGACTGGACAGTTCATCCAGAGTTGCACGGCTGTCATAAGGTGGCAGCATCTGCCCCTGGCGCGCGTAGAAGCTGGCTTTCTCAAGATGCAGGTCGGCCACCAGCAATGCCTTGTGCACCGGCCAGTACAAAGCCGCTGAACCGGCCACATGGAACAGATGGTTGGCGAACGAAAGGGGAACCATTTATCTGCTATGCGACGATCAGGGCGCGCGTGCAAGCGGGAAGGGTTGGAATTTCAAGCCGGGTCCGACTATATGCGCGCCATGACGGAATCAAATTTTTCATACAAGGTGGCGGCGCTCTATCATTTTGCTGTGGTCGAGGATCCGGCTGCATTGAAGCCAGAGATCCTCGCGGCCTGCGAAACCAATGGGCTGAAAGGCACGATCTTGCTTGCGCCCGAAGGGATTAACGGGACTATTGCGGGCGAAGCGGATGGCATAGATGCGGTCATCGCTTTCCTGCGGAACCTGCCACAATTTACCGGGCTGGAAGTCAAATATTCTGATGCGGAAGATATGCCATTTCTGCGTATGAAGGTGCGGCTGAAAAAGGAGATAGTTACTATGGGTGTCGACGGCATCGATGCCGCGCGGGCCAAGGGCGAATATGTCGACCCGCTGGACTGGAATGCGATGATTGCCGATCCTGACACGGTCGTGATCGACACGCGCAACGCCTATGAAGTCGCGATTGGCAGTTTCGAGGGTGCGATTAATCCGGATACAGAGACATTTCGTGATTTTCCGGGCTGGTTTGATGATTTTTCCAGGCAGTTGCAGGAAAAATCGGAAAAGCAGCCCAAAATCGCAATGTTCTGCACCGGCGGCATACGCTGCGAGAAAGCCACTGCCTATGTGAAGGCACAGGGTTTTGATGATGTCCATCATCTGAAGGGCGGTATCCTTAAATATCTCGAAAATGTGCCGGAAGAAAATAGCAGCTGGAATGGTGATTGTTTCCTGTTCGATCAGCGTGTGGCCGTTGGTCACGGGCTGAAAGAGAGCGATTATGACCAATGCCATGCGTGCCGGATGCCCCTGAATGCCGAAGAGCGCGCATCCGATAAATATGTTCCGGGAGAGGCTTGTCCCCATTGCTATGACAGTCGCACGGACGAACAGCGCGAACGCTATCGCGAACGACAGCGTCAGGTGGAAAGGGCGGCACGGGAAGGCCGTCAGCATCTGGGAACAACATGAGCCCCGCAGAGACCGGAAATAACTTGCCGATCCTCTATAGTTTTCGGCGTTGTCCCTATGCAATGCGCGCGCGCATGGCGCTGCTGATCAGTGAGACACAGGTGCACCTGCGAGAAGTGGTATTGCGCGACAAGCCGGAGGAAATGATTGCCGCTTCGCCCAAGGCGACAGTCCCGGTTCTGGTGCAGGATGATGGTGCGGTCATTGATGAAAGCCTGGCAATCATGCACTGGGCATTAGAGCGGAATGATCCGGCAGACTGGCTGGATGATAGAGAGGCAGGCGCGGATTTGATCGCTGAAGCTGACAGTGACTTCAAAGACAATCTCGACCGCTATAAATATCCGACGCGCTATGATGATGTTGACCCGATAGCGCATCGTTCCGCTGGCCTCGCATTTCTGAAGAAGCTGGAGGCAATGCTGGCCGTAAAGGGGCAGTTGCTGGGAAACGAGCCTCGGCTGGCGGATTTTGCGATTTTTCCGTTCGTCCGCCAATTTGCCAATAATGATCGCAACTGGTTTGACGCTGAGCCGCTGCCAGCACTACAAAAGTGGCTAGCAGCGCATTTGGGCTCCGACTTGTTTGCCAGTACGATGAAAAAATATCCGCAGTGGCAAACAGGCGATACCGAGCCCGCATTTCCGGGATAAACTTTTGCCTCCCTATTGCTGTTCAGTAAAGCCAAACCAGCCAAAGGATGCCGCAATGAAAATCGCCCTGATCATTACCGCCCCCGTTTTGTGCCTGTTATCCGCATGCAGTGAGGAAGCGGAGGCGCCCGTGCTGGATGACGAGGTGCCGGTGGATGCAGAAATGCCGCCACAGCCCGAAATCAACGAGTCACTGACCGAAGAAGAGGCCGATGCCGCGCTTGAGGAACTGCAAGCTGAGCAACAGGCGCTGGAAGATAGCGCGGATACTGAAAACAGCGCAGAGGATAATGAAGAGACTGGGGTCGAATAGCCTTAAGAATTAATGCGGCTGTTTTTTGGTTGCTCGAAATAGCGCCTTGTCTCTTTTGGCAACAGGAAATGGATTTTTCGTTTCTTGAAGTCGATTGCAACCTGATCAAATTTACGCAACACGTCCATGCCGAGCAACAAAGCTGGTTTCTTATGCATACCCAGCCGCTCAAAAGGCGGGGCATCGGCAAAAGCAACCGGCAAGTTGGCGAATTTGGCGCGGCCAATGCGAAAATCCCGGGCTTTGCCGAATTCCACACCCAGTGTCTGGCCTGTCACCGCGATCAGGCTGTTTTCTTCACCCAGTTCTTTCGCGCGTTTTATTAGCCGCCTTTTCAAAACCAGGTTGGCAATCGAAACCTCCGCACCGGTATCAACGATCACATTGACCTTGAGCCCGGAAATCGTTGCTTCGGTGAAGATAAGTTGACCGGACTTGCGCCGCGCGGTCACAATAATTTCACGGTTTGAAGCCATCCGCTGTGGAGCGGCCGTGTCTTCGATGGAAATCTGATTGTTGATAAAGTCGAATAATATCCGTTGATCCTGCAGACCATCAAGACCCAATATTCCATCCGCGCCGATATGGCGGGCAAGCAGAACCGGGGCGATCAAACTGTCATAGCTTTTCTTGCCGAGGGTCAATTCGGGGACATAAACCATATCGACCATGCTGCTGCCGGCGATGCTTATTAACTGCGCTGGTTCTTCGGCATCCAGCGCCAGGTTTTTTGCAATTTTGCGAGAGAGAACGGTACGCTCTGCACCGGTATCAATGACAAAGGAAAATGGTCCGCGGCCTTCAATACTGACTGGAACAGTCATTCGCTGTGCACGGTCTTTGTCGATGGTAATAATTTCATTTTCCGGTTTGGTCAGGCTACCGGGTTCCACCGATTGGCCCATTGGTACCGGATAGGCAAAGGCGAGTGCGGAGGCGGCAAGGGCGGGGAAAAGGTTGGTGGAAAAAAGCGGCATCATACTCTCCTGCTAAATGTTATTCTTTCCTGCTTTTAATCGGGCTTGCAGCAAAAACCCGATCAGGTCGCGCCCTTCGGCAAAAGAAAATAGATTTTGCGGTTGGCGAAATCGATCGCCATCCGGTCAAACTTCCGAAGCGCATCCATGCCCAGGAACATGGCCGGCTTTTTTTGCAGGTTCAGGGCGGCAAAAGGCGCGATATCGGCAAAGGCGATGGGAATCACTCCAAAGCGCGCACGACCGATGTGCAGCTCACTGGCAACACCATAGTCCGCCGCAATGGAACGGCCGGTCACGTCGACCAGACTAATCTGTTGCAGTGCCGAGCGCTTCATCCGCAAGCGGCGTTGCAGCGCCTTGTTTCCGATTGAAAGCTCTCCACCAGTATCGATGATTACACTGACCTTGATACCTGAAATTTCGGCATTGGTAAAAATCAACTGGCCGGAACGGCGTCTGGCGGTGACGACGATTTCCCGGCGAGAGCGGGCCTTCCGCTTTTTCGCTGTATCTTCGACCGAAATGGCGCTGGTGATAAAATCAAATAATATGCGCTGTCCCTGCAGACTATCGAGACCCAATACGCCATCGGCACCAATATTGGTTGACCGAAAGGTCGGCGCGATAATGCCCCCGTAGCTGCGACGGCCCAGAGTCAATTCAGGAACATAGACGGTTTGCACTGTCGTGTTGCCAGCCAACGCAATGATATTGACCTCTTCTTCCAGTTCCAGGGTCAGGCTACCGGCAATTTCTTTCGACAATATTGTGCGTTGTGCTGCCGTATCGATAATGAACTTGAAAGGGCCACTTCCTTCGATACTGACCGGAACTGTCATGCGTGCCCTGCGGTCTTCGGTAATCTCTATTTGTTCGGCATCCGGCTTGATGAACTGATCGGGCAGGCGATCAGCCAATATCGCTTCGGGTTCGACAATTTCCGGTATGGCGGCTGCCGTTTCCGGCAAAGGCGCCGCCGGCTCGGCAATTTGGGCTGAAAATAGCAGCGGTAACACTGCGGTCAGGGGAAAAGACATACTCATCAATAGCTAGTTACCCGAAATTTTAGCAGGCGACAAATATGTTCGAAATACCAAGCCTGTCTAATCACCGCGCATCGCCTCTTCAATCAGGCTTTCCGCTTCGATCAGCAGCGCGTCATCCGTAGCTCCTTGCGCCACATGTTCGCGGCCGATCATCACCAAAACAGGTACGGAAAGGGGACTGACCCGGTCGAGTTCGACATGAACCATGGAACCCGCTGCCCGGTCTAGCAGGTCGCCGAGTCGGGCGACATCGGTCATTCGTGCCCTTGCGTCGGCCCAGGCAGCCTGCATCAACAGATGATCGGGCTCATATTTGCGCAAGACGTCGAAAATCAGGTCGGTGGAAAAAGTCACCTGCTTGCCGGTCTTGCGCTTGCCAGGATGTTGCCGGTCGACCAGTCCGCTAATCACAGCGACTTCCCGAAACGCACGTTTGAGCAGATAGGAACCTTCGATCCAGTCGAAAAACTCGTCTTCCAATATGTCGGCACTGAACAGTGGTGCAGGATGAGTTACCGGCTCAACACTCCAGCAGGCGAGCGCATAATCATTGGCGACAAAGCCGATGGGTTTCAGTCCCCGGGTTTCCATCCGCCGCGTCAGCAGCATACCGAGCGATTGATGGGCGTTCCAGCCTTCAAAGCTATAGGCCGTCATATAGTGCATGCCCTCGTGCGGGAAGGTTTCAACTAGCAGCTCGCCGGGTTCCGGCAGGCGTGATCGATGGTCCTGCATTTCCAACCATTCGCGCACATCATCGGGGAAACGCGCCCACCCTGCCCGGTCGGTCAGAAAACTGCGCACGCGGTCCGACAGATGCGTGGTGAGCGGCAGGCGCAGGCCCATATAGCTGGGGATCATCGCCGCTTTCTTGGTTGCGCGCACAATAACGTCGGACGTGTCGAGCTTGATCAGCTCCAGGCTCATGCCCGCGAAAAAAAACGTATCGCCGGGGCTTAAGATGGCGGCGAAGCTCTCCTCCACCTTGCCGAGATTCCGGCCATTTTTGAACCGCACATTCATCATCGCTGCATCGACGATGGTCCCGGCATTCATTCGGTGCTGGGTCGCAAAGCGCGGATGGACAAGGTGCCACACGCCCTTGTCATCGCGCCGCAGGCGTTTGAATTTGTCATAGGCTTTCAGCGCGTATCCGCCGTCCCGCGTGAAGCCGAGCACGCGGTCAAACGTCTCCCTGTCGAGCGTGCTGTAGGGCAGTGAGGATTGCAGCTCTTCGAGCAAATCATCTTCCTGAAATGGCGCGGCGCAAGCGCAGGTCATGACATGTTGTGCGAGGACATCGAGCCCGCCGGGGCGAAAAGGCTCCCCATCTCGCCTGCCTTCATTGACGGCATCCAGTGCCGCCTGGGCTTCGAGATATTCAAAACGGTTACCGGGGACCAGCAAAGCCTTGGACGAGACATCGAGCCGGTGATTGGCGCGGCCAATGCGCTGGAGCAGGCGCGAGCTGCCCTTGGGCGCGCCCATTTGGATCACACAATCTATATCGCCCCAATCGACGCCGAGATCCAGGGAAGCCGTACAGACCAGCGCGCGCATCTTGCCAGAGGCCATGGCATTCTCGACTTTTCGCCGGGCTTCTTTGGAGAGGCTGCCGTGATGCACCCCGATCGGCAGGGTGTCGTCATTTATCTCCCATAGTTTCTGGAAGATAAACTCGGCCAGAAAACGGGTGTTGGTGAAAACCAGTGTCATCCGGTTGGCTTTGATCTGCTCCATCACCTGCGGGACGGCATAGACACCGGCATGCCCCGCCCATGGTACGCGGATCTTGTCGCCTTCCGGCGTTTCGGGGATCATGATTGCTATGTCAGCAGGTGCGCCCTCTTCGCCCAGCACATGGGTGACAGCGTCAATATCGCCATAGGGTGCCAGCCATGCGCGGAAATCATCAGGGTCGGCCACGGTTGCCGACAAGGCGGCGCGGCGCATATCCGGCGCAATCCGCTGTAGCCGGGCCAGTGATAAGGAAAGCAGGTCACCGCGTTTGCCGGATGCAAAAGCGTGCACTTCATCGATGATCACATGCTTCAGTTTCGCAAAGAGCGTGAAACTGTCTTCCTGGCTGAGCAGCAGGTTGAGCGATTCTGGTGTGGTCAGTAATATTTGCGGCGGCTTGACGCGCTGGCGCGCCTTGCGATTGGCGGGCGTATCCCCGCTGCGGGTCTCGACCTTGATTGGCAGACCCATTTCGTCAATCGGCGTCAGCAGGTTGCGCTGTACGTCGACCGCCAAGGCCTTGAGCGGAGATATATAGAGCGTGTGCAGTCCATCAAAATCGGGCTGCTCGATCAAATCCACCAGCGTTGGCAGAAACCCGGCCAGTGTCTTGCCCGCGCCTGTGGGTGCGGTAAGCAAGGCATGCCTCGCCGCCCTCGCAGCTTCGAGCATTTCCAGCTGATGCCGACGCACCGTCCATTTGCGCGAGGCGAACCAGTCGGAAAGAGGTTTAGGAAGTGCGTTGCCGCTCATCACTTCACCATAAGCAGCGCAGCTGAGATATCTAGTAGGTCCCTATCGCCGCTTCAATGAGATCGAGCGTGGGTTTGCGCACGGCCAGTTTATTGGCGCCATATGCACGCCCGGGAAGTTTGCTGAGCAGTTCGGCCTGTGCTTTTGCTGTTTCCATAACCTGTTCGGCGTCGACCAATATGTCGATATATCCCACGTCCATAGCTTCGGCTGGCTCGTAGAGCTGCGACTGAATCAGCGCTTGGGTAAGCTTGCGGCCGTCTAAGCGCGCTTTGGGAAGCTCAACCGCAAAGACCGGCAGATTCATGTTGTTAATCGTCTCGTTCGCTCCATATCGAAACGCCCCTTTGGCGCCGATGCGGGTATCGCAGGTCAGCAACAGAAACGCACCCATGGCAATGGAATGGCCATTACATGCGGCAACAACCGGAACCCGGCTGCCATAGACTTTGATCAGCATCTGGCTTGCCTGATCCAGCAGCTCGCCAGAGCGCGCCGCGCCTTCAGCGGCCAGCCATTTGAGATCAAATCCGCCGCTGAAGACACCTTCGCGGCCAGACAGGATGACGGCCTTGGCACCGCTTTCCGCTTCTTCAAACTTTGCGACAAAATCGGTCATCCAATCAGGGTTGATCGCATTGGCTTTGCCATCATCCATCGCCAGATGGGCAATGTCCCCGTCTATCGTGACTATAATACTCATTTCGGCCTCCAGACTAAAATTTAATCAATCAATTAAATTTGACCATAAAGCAATCGCTATTTGTGGCAGTGAAAAAGAGGTCTAGCGTTTCAATTCGGCCATTAGCCCGAATAATTGAGTGACATCAGGGGGCGTAGTGTCGCCTGCATATTCCCGGTACAGCGTCGAAACATTGACCGCGATCCGTTCGCTATCGCCCCAACTGGAAAAGTCGCCCAGCCGGATATCATGGGCGGCATCCCGTACCGATAGGCCTGCATCGTAGCGTTTGCGCGCTTCTCCATCGATATAGTGCAGATAGTCTTGCACTCGCCTTACGCCCGCTTCATCGGTGATCGGACCATGGCCGGGCACGATCGTCTCCGCTTCGAGATTGATGATATGATCACAGGCTGCGATCCAGTTAGATACCGGCCCGGCCCACATAATCGGCGTGCCTTCGATAAACAGGATATCGCCGGTGAAAACAGTCTTGTCGCCGGGCGCATGAACCAGAACGTCGCCAGCAGTATGGGCGGGACCGACCTCGATCAGGTCAACCTGTTTATCACCGACTGTTACGCTATATTCCCCGCTGAATGTCTTGGTTGGGTGTTTTTCCGCGACATCGGTAAAGTCAAAGCTGCCGAAAATATCGACGAGATATTGCCCGGTCGGGCCCAAGTCTTTTGCCTGTGCCATGATTGCCGCCAGGGCAGGTGCGGGCAGCTCGTCCATTTCTTTGGCGCTGGCCTTTGATGCAATCACTTCGGCATGCTGGCAGCAGCCATTGCCATGGGTATGATCTCCGTTCGCATGCGTGTTGACGATAGTTCCAATGTCATCGGCGCCGACACCTGCAGCATCAGCCATAGTCGCCAGCATATCGCGGGTGAGGCTGGCATCGAACAATGTATCGACGAGCAAAGATTGCCCGCCATCAGTAATCAGCCCGGCATTGGACCAGCCCCAGCCGCCATCAGGCTGCAAATAGGCGAAGATGCCATTGCCGGTTTCGTACAGGCCTTTCTGGAAGGGAATATTGCCCATGTTACCTCTCGCTTCATTGTTTTTTCGTTTTGCCTGTTCTGGCAGCTTTCGGACCATTTGGATAGAGGACCGAAATGGGGTGTGGTTTCGGGATTTATTGTGTAAAAACTCAAATTGTTATACCAAAGTGGCCGAAAATATATGAATGAATCAGAGCGCCCCCAATTTGGAATAGAACGGCTTTTCGTGCTGGCGCTGTTGGTGATTATCTCACTGGCCTTTGCGATGCTGATCGAGCCGTTTTTTGGCGCGATAGTCTGGGGCGTTGTCGTTGCGGTTCTGTTCCAGCCCGTCTATCAAAAAATATCCGGCTGGCTGTCGCCGCGGGTCAATCTTGCTGCTTTTCTGACGCTGATCCTTGTTATTCTTCTGGTTATCGTTCCTGCTATTTTGCTGGGCATGGCCCTGGTGCGAGAGGCAACCAGCGCCTATGCCAGCATCCAGGCGGGGGAGATCGATTTTGGCGGCGCCTTCATAGCCTTTCAAAATAGCCTGCCATCATGGGCGCAAAATCAAATTGCGGCTATGGGCTATGGCGATCTGGCAACCGTTCGGCCACAAATTGAAGAAGCGATTGGCAGCAGTCTTGAATTTCTGATCGCGCAGGCGCTTAGCTTCGGTCAGGGAGCGTTTCGATTCCTGCTCGCTCTGGGCGTCATGCTCTATCTGACATTCTTCCTGCTGCGTGACGGGCGCGCCCTGGCTGCCCAGATTGAAAATATCGTCCCGCTGTCTGAGAGCAAGAGTGCCATCCTGATCGACAAGTTTTTTGTCGTCATCATCGCCACGATAAAGGGCAGCTTTGTTGTTGCATTGCTGCAGGGAACGATCGGCGGGCTGATATTCTGGGCGCTGGATATTCGCGGCGCTTTGCTTTGGGCCGTTTCGATGGCGATATTGTCGCTCATTCCTGCGATTGGAACCGGTTTTGTCTGGGTGCCGGTTGCGATCTATTTACTGGTTACAGGATCGATTTGGCAGGGGGTTGTTCTTATCCTCGCCGGTATATTCGTCATCAGCTTGGTCGATAATATCGTCCGGCCAATATTGGTCGGCCGGGACACGCGCATGCCGGACTATGTTGTGTTGATCTCGACATTGGGTGGGCTGCAGCTGTTCGGCTTTAATGGTATTGTCATCGGGCCGCTACTGGCCGCCTTGTTTATCGCGGTCTGGCGGATTTTTGCCGAAATGAACAAGAGCGAGAGAGAGCGAATGGCGAAAGTCAGGATCGCAGATGGTAAGTCAAGGCCATAGAAAGGCAGTGTTTTACTGCCTCGGTCGGTAGTTCATTATCGACGTCAAAGATAATCGCGCGGTTGCCTTCAAATGTCAGTATATCGCCATATAATTGCCTGCAGCGTTCGATCAGATTGGACTGGCAATGCACATAGACGGCATAAGCGCTGCCGGTTTTTTTGTGGCGATCAATACGGATGGTCGTACCGGATTTGGTAGCAGGCGTCAGATATGCTGGCTGACCCCATTTGAGCGTTTCCTCCAGCGGCCCGATTGCCGGATTGTCGGCAGCGGTCTCAAATATCAGCGCCCGCAGCGTCACCAGCCGATCAGCCATGGCTGGGGGAAGGCCGTCGAAAACTGCCTGGGTTTGCGATGGTAGCGTGGTGTTCATGATGTCACCTATTTTTCATCAGCCGAAGCGCCAGGCACATAGCGCAGTAGTTCTCCCGGCGTACAATCCAGATACTCACAGATTTTGGAAAGCGTTTCAAAACGAATGCCTTTGACCTTTCCCGATTTTAGCAGGGAGAGATTGGCGTCCGTAATGCCCACATGAGCGGCAAGATCTTTGGACTTAACTTTCCGGACGGCCAGCATGACATCAAGGGTTACTTCTATGGTCATCAGACGATCTGCCTCAGTTCGTCTTGAAGCTCGCGTCCTTCGCGCAGGGCTCCTGCCAGCGCCAACAGAACAATGCCGATGAGCAAACCCAGAGCATTGAGATCGATCAGATAGACAAGGAAATCAACGCTATTCTCAAGGATCGAATCCGGCTCGATGAGCATCGGCAAGAGGACGTCAAAACCAAGGAAAACAACATATAGCAATATCATGGAGATACCCATTCTGGACAACGCATTGGCCGCACTGTCCAAAAATAGCTCGCCTTTTTCTGCGTGAGCCAGAAACCGATTGATGGACCGGAAAAGCAGCAGGAAAGTCAGGACTGCAAGTCCGCTTGTAACCACCAGAGCAATCTGTGCGGCCAGACCCAGATTCGGATCGTCTGACTCGATTTCGATCATATCGGTCAATAGCTCCATATCCCCGGCCAGCGCAGTCAGGGCCGTAAGAATAATGAACAATCCGACCAGCGAAGTCATGACCCCTGCAACAACGCGCAAGAGGCGATAAAGCCATCGATTCTGAATGTAAGATTTTCGTTTCATAGAAACTACCTTTTGGATGACAGATAAAAATTATTGCAAAACAATAAAAAATATTCATGTTTCAGAAAGATTTTAGAGTGTAGCTGGCGATATGCAATCGAAATATACATTGAAGGAAACGCAGAAATGAGAATTCAGAGAAGCAACGCTATTATGGCAATCGCCTGTGGCAGCCTTGTCCTGGGAGGGTGTGCAAATACCGCATCCGGATATCGGCCGATAGTCGATGGCTATGAGGATGAAGCCTATCATGCAGATCTTGCCGATTGTCAGGCACTTGCGAAAACGAAGCGCTATGACAATGGGGATACCAAGACTTCGGCTTTGGCCGGTGCCGTTGTCGGCGGCGCGGTAGGGGCCATAGAAGATGACTCAGTAGAGGGTGCGATAGTCGGTGCGCTTTTGGGCGGCCTGATCGGCGGTGCGAGCGGCGCCGCTGATACCCGAACGGATCGAAAAGACATTGTTATTCGCTGTATGAGTGGTCGCGGTCACGCCGTTGTCGGCTGATAAAATACGAGATTTCTTAGCAATCTGATCCAGTCGGTCACGACCGCAAATTTCACAAAATCAACAAAACAACCATCGGGGCATGTTTTCCGAAGAAGGACTCTTGCGCCCAAATTTTCCCCAAAATGTCGAGAAAGGACATAAAATGAAGAAGACCCTAATGATTTCCACCATCGCCGCTTTCGGCGTTCTGACCGGAGCATCGTCCGCTCATGCGCAGAGCGACGATGAGAATTTTGAAGGCGTAAAAGTTGGCGTGCAAGCTGGATGGGAGCGCCG
This sequence comes from Parasphingorhabdus sp., assembly GCF_059726685.1. Lineage (NCBI taxonomy): Bacteria > Pseudomonadati > Pseudomonadota > Alphaproteobacteria > Sphingomonadales > Sphingorhabdaceae > Parasphingorhabdus > Parasphingorhabdus sp. The sequence goes on along the minus strand of NZ_AP041068.1, from coordinate 536,078 downwards.
CAAGATAGATGAAACCTTGCTACCTGCGCCCAATAGTGCGCGACTAAACGACAAAGCCAGCGGAATCTCCTATGGCGGTTTTGCAGGATATGATGCGCAGTTTGGCAGTTTTGTTCTGGGCGTGGAGGCCGATTTTAGCCCCAATGGCAAAACACTGCGTTCTACCCTGCCCGGAGGTGGTTCGATTGAGCTGGATTCCAAATGGAATGCCAGCGCGTCGGCCAGAGCCGGTGTCGCACTCACCCCCAATCTTCTGGCCTATGGTCGGTTCGGTTACGGCCTTAACCGCTACACAGTTCGCGGATTTGCGGCAGGAAACGACACTGCAGTTGCTACGGACAAGGTAACGGGTGATGGCCTGATTTACGGCGGCGGCCTTGAATATGCGATAAACAGAAACGCATCATTCCGTGTCGAATATCGCCGCAATGACAATGAGGCTTCCCTCGGCTCCAATCAGGTTCTTGGTGGTTTGACCCTGCGCTTCTGATCCCTCCCAAGAAGCGCTCCTCCGGAGGCCGGGCGACGGCAATTATCCCCTGATCGCTCGTCCGGCCTCACCTTATCTTCCTTCCTGAACAAGGACGCCGACGATAAAATGAAAATGACAGCATCACAAGGAGAGCAGCCCCGTACAGCTGATAAGCCTCAGAAAAAATCCTCCCTGGAGCGTCGTGGATCTGACATATCCAGCTGCTGCTATTGGCTGGTACGGTTACTGGTCTGGGGAAGCAGAAACTCCTGATATTGCTATTGGCATTACGCTATCCAATCAAGAAATGTCCGCTTTGTGATTCAGGCAGCTGCCAAGCGCCTAGTGCCCCGCCGTTTCCCCGCGCTCCAGACCGGACAAAGCCAGCTGCTCGTCGATTTGCGCCATTAGCCGCTCCAGTCCTTCCTTGGATTTGGCCTCGGCACGGGCTACCAAAACATCCTGCGTATTTGATGCTCGCAGCAGCCACCAGCCGTCTTCCGTATTTACCCGTGCGCCATCAGTATTGTTGACGTCCGCACTGCTTGCTGAAAGGCGTTCAAGTATCTCCTCGATCACAGGGAATTTGCGACTTTCATCGACCTGAAACCGCATTTCTGGCGTGTTGATCATCTCAACCATATCGCTGCGCAGCTGGGTCACGCTTTTGCCGATGTTGGTTGCGGCCTGAATCAGCCGCACGGCGGCATAAGGCGCATCGTCAAAGCCGTAATAATCATGCTTGAAGAACACATGACCGCTCATTTCACCGGCAAGCGGCGAAGAAACTTCCTTCATTTTGGACTTGATCAGGCTATGCCCGGTTTTCCACATCAGCGGTTTGCCACCGAGTGCCGCGATCCGGTCATAGAGCGCCTGTGATGCCTTTACGTCTGCGATAATCGTCGCTCCAGGCTCGGATTTCAGGACATCCTCTGCGAAGATTTGCAGTAGCTGATCACCCCAGATCACCCGCCCTTCTCCGTCAATTGCACCTATCCGGTCGCCATCACCGTCAAAAGCTACTCCGAAATCGAGCTTCTTGTCGGCGACAAGCGCCTTCAGATCGGCGAGATTCTTTTCTTCGGTTGGATCGGGATGATGATTGGGAAAATTGCCATCGACATCGGTAAAAAGGAGATGATGCTCACCGGGCAGGTTGGCAGTGAGCTTCTCAATAACAGGGCCAGCCGCGCCATTGCCCGCGTCCCAGCCGATCTTCAACGCGTCACCCGTAAAATTCTTGGTCAATCGGGCAACATATTCATCCATGATATCAATGCGTTCGATGCTGCCAACCGCGTCATCGACTGCCGCCTCCCAGTCACCGCTTGCCGCCATCGTGCCGAGCTTCTGGATGTCCGCTCCGAAAAAGGGTCGTCCCTGAAATACCATTTTGAAGCCATTATAATTGGCGGGATTATGGCTGCCGGTTATCTCGATGCCGCCCTGCACCTGTTCTAAGACACATTCGGCATAATAGAGCATCGGGGTTGGTCCCATGCCGATGGAAACGGCGTCCACACCAGCATCGTTCAGACCTTTAATCAGCGCATCTTCCAGCATCGGGGAACTGGTCCGCCCATCATAGCCGGTCGCAACCGCCGTTCCCCCTGCCCGTGCGATCAGCGTACCGAAGCCCCGACCAATGGCATAGGCATCATCTTCATCCAGCGTTTCGCCGATGATCCCGCGAATATCATATTCGCGCAGGCTGGTTGGATGAAAGTCATGGGATGTACGTGCGGTCATCAATTATTTTCCTTTGGGGGAGCCGAACATGGCGCGTGGTGTATTTGTTGCGATGTAATAGAAAGCCTGTGGTCCAAAAGCTAGTCCCCGGATCGCCGTCATATCGCACCAGACCGGCAGCTTACCGGCGATTGGCCGCTTCCAATTCTTTCAGCAAAATGTCGCGGGCCCGGTTTATCTGACGGGCCAGCTCTTCATCCCCGCCGCGGTCAGGATGATGTTCGGTCAGGCGTGATCGCCACGCTGCATTGATCGCGGCTTGGTCTGCTCCTTCGGCAATGCCTAATAAGGATCGCGCCCGGTCCAGTTCAAAATTACGCGGCTTGCGATTTTCTTCCGTCTCGGCTTTGCGTGCACCGAAAATCTTGGAGCCGCTCCACGCCAACGCCGCCACTATCAATCCACCACCAAATATCCAGTTACCGCCGCGGCATAAATTAACGCCAACCAACGCTACAGCAACCGCTAACCAGTCATTTGGGCCCATGGTCTTGGCCCGGCCCGACAATATGAGCGCGGCGATGACGGACCCGCTCAATATGAGCATGAACGTCATGGCTTAGGCAACGAGTTGGGGTTTGCCAAAAACGGGCCGCTCACCTTCCGGTTGCGGCAGGGCGAGATGTTTGATCAGTTCGCGCAATTCCTGCCGGGCCGCAATGTGGCTGGTGGCGAGGCGGCCGAGATGCTCTTTGTCCAGCATCGTCAAGCCGGCGGGGAAAAGCTCACGGTAGATCACACGTTCACTCAGGCCAGGTATGACCCGAAAGCCGACCCGTTGTGATAATTCTGTCAGAGCCGAAATGACCCGCTGCATATTGTGTGCCTCGACATGCTGGGTACGGTTGCGCAGCACCACCCAGTCGATGGTCGTGCCATCCGCTTTGGCGCGCGCCTTGCGTGCTTCCCAGATCAATTCGGCATAAAAGCTGAGCTTGCGAACCTTGAAGGTTTCCGGGTCGACTTGGCCGATCAGATCAAAATCAACGAAGCTGTCGTTAATAGGCGTCACCAGTGTATTGGCGCGGGTGGCAACAAAGCGAGCAAATTTGTCATCGCGCCCCGGCGTATCGAACAAGAGATAATCGACACCATGGCCCATCCGTTCAACCAGTTGTTCCAAACGCGCCAGATTATCCTGTTCGAACACCTCGAAATAGGGTTGCGGAATATCGATGTTCAGCCGGTCCATCGTGGCTTTGCGATTTTCCAGATAGCGATAAAGGGTGCGCTGGCGTGGATCGAGATCGATGACCGCGACTTTATGGCCCTGATAGGCGAGCGCAACGGCGACATGAACGGCGGTGGTGGACTTGCCGGTCCCGCCCTTTTCATTGGCAAAGACTATATGATGCGCTTTGCTATCGACCATCTGCTTTGTTGCACCCCCGTTTTGACAACCGGATTTGAAACCAGAATGAATCGCAAAACCCGGTGCCTTGAAGCCCGTGCTAACCTAAACAGCTGTTGAATAAAAGCGCAGGTGACAAAAACTTACCAATGATATGGCCACTGTCCCGGCTTAAGACGATGCCTGGTCCAGAGGCACACCGGCGATCGTGATACGGTTGAGATAGCGGCGATGCCCCTGATAATCATTCAGTGCATAATGCCAGGTGGAACGATTGTCCCACATAGCCAGCATGCCTTCTTGCCATTGCAGGCGAAAGTGAAATTGCGGCTGCTGAATATGGGCATAAAGCTCATCCAGCAATGCCGTGCTTTCCGCCGGGTCCATATCGACAATCTCCAATGTGAAACCCGGATTGACATAGAGACCCTTTGCTCCGGTTTCGGGGTGGCTGAGCACCACGGGATGGATTGCTTCTTGCACAGCAGATTCAGTATTGCCGAATCGGCCACCAAATTTCTTTTGATAGGCGCTGTCTTTACCGAAAATATGGGCGTTGCCGTGCCGGGCCTGCAGGCCATCCAGACGCACTTTCATTTCGTCATCCAGCGCTTCATAGGCAGCGTGCATTCCGGCAAATAATGTGTCGCCGCCGCTCGGCGGGATTTCCAGTGCGTAGAGGATAGAACCCATAGCGGGGATCTCGTCATAACTGTGATCGGTGTGCCAGCCGCCGCCAATATTCACTTCCTGATCTGGTTCTTTCAAGACTTTGGCAATTTGGGGGTAGCCCTCGACGGGCGTGAAAAAGCGGTTGATGTCGATATCGTTCCAACGCTCTGCAAAGGCGATATGGTCTTCTGGTGTCAGCTGCTGGTTTCGGAAAAACAATGCACCGGAATCAAAAAAAGCTTCCCTGATTTCCACGAACTCGTCATCGGTTAAAGACGTTAGATCGACACCTTCGACAATTGCGCCCACAGCTTCGCTTGCTTTGGTTATCTGCACCTATTCTCTCCCGAATCTTATTATCGGATAGGTATATAGCCTATTTCTGTGATATTGGGACGGGCAATTGCGATAAAGGAACACAGCCTATGACCGACACCAAATTAAATCGCCGCCAGATGCTTGCTGCGGGCGCGGCAACGGGTATCGCGCTGACTGCTTGTCAGTCGGTCGCCGCGCAGGAAGACACCGACCTGACCGGAAAATCTGTACTGATCACCGGTTGTTCTTCCGGCTTTGGTTATCTGGGCGCGCTGCATTATGCTGAACAGGGTGCGAAAGTCTTTGCCACCATGCGAAACATGCCGCGTGAGGAAGCAGGTAAACTGGAAGCGGCGGCGAAAGACGGCGCCGACCTGACGTTATTGGAACTTGATGTGCTGTCGGATGAATCCGTTGCCAAGGCGGTGGCGGAAGCAGAACGGCTCAACGGCGGCGCTCTGGATGTCATCGTCAACAATGCTGGTATAGGCACGGGTGCGCCGGTCGAGCTGCAGGATGTCGAGGCGACACAGTTGTTGTTCGAGACCAATACTGTTGGACCGCACCGGGTGGCGCGTGCAGCTTTACCAAAGATGCGTGCTAATAAAGCCGGACTGATCATCAATGTTTCGTCTCAGCTCGGCCGGGTAATGGTGCCGGGCATGGGGCTTTATTCATCCACCAAATTTGCGCTGGAATCGATGAGCGAGCAAATGGCCTATGAGCTGGTGCCGCACGGGGTGGATGTGACGGTGGTGCAGCCGGGCGGCTACCCGACCAAGATCTGGGAGAATGGCAACAAGCTGACCGGACCGATGCTGGAGCGGGCGACCGAAGAACGCAAGGCGGCCTATCCGGAACTGGTGGCGGGGGCGCTGCGCGATGGTGGCGGTTCTACCGATCCAATGGATGTGCCGCGTGCTATTGCCGGCCTGATCGCGATGGGTCCGGGCAAGCGGCCGCTACGTGTTCCTGTTCATCCTGGGCGCAAACCCCAGACAGCGATCAACGAGGTCAGTGCCAAGACCCAGGTGGCCATGTTGGGCAATTCACCTTTTGGCCCCTGGATCAAGGATGTGCATGAACGCGGCTGATCAGGCGTTAACCGCCGCGCCGGCTTGTTTGGCGAGTAAAAGCGGTGCCATGTAAAAGGCTAGGAAGACCAGATTGGGGATCACATTCGTCGCGTTGCCCGACGCGACCGAAGCGCTGCTATCGATCACAAACCAGGTCAGAAACACATAGATGGATCCGCGCCGGATCAACTCATTGCCCTGTTCCACACCGGGCGCAGAGATGAACAGATACATTGCACCCAGTCCGCCGAACACGCCGCCGGCTATCGCCATGGCAAGTTTCGATTCTGGCGTCGTCAGGCCGGCCACGCCTTGGCTTCCGGAGGAGGCCAGATTGAAAAACATATCATTCATGCCGGTGAAATCCGTCACGCCCGCCAAAGCAAACAGGACGGCGGTGATGATCGAAAAGGCGCCGATGATACGCATGGCGCGCGCTGCAGTTGTGGGTGACATGATCTATCTCCTTTTTGTTTCCCGGTAATGAAACCCGATACGGATAGTGAAAACAATTACCTGACAGGTAAGTGCGCCCCTTGTGCTGCGCTGGCATGGTGCAATAATATTGGTTGGAGGAGATGGAGATGCAGACAGAATTTGGCAGTATATTGAAGGAATGGCGCAAGTTACGCCGGTTCAGTCAGCTTGATCTGTCGCTGGAGGCCGACATGTCGGCGCGCCATCTCAGCTTTCTCGAATCGGGTCGCTCCAATCCCAGCCGGGCTATGGTATTGCGGCTGTCGGAGGCCCTGAAACTCCCGCGCGGCACTGCCAATCAGGCTTTAAATGCAGCCGGTTTTGCGGCCATTTATCCCAGTTTGCCAGATGATGCACCGGAACTCGCGCCTGTTCATCAGGCGATTGCAACCATGCTCGACCATCATGACCCCTATCCTGGCATTGCGGTGGACCGGCACTGGAATGTCGTACGGTCCAACAAGGGATCGCAAATGCTGTTGGCGCTGGCTGGTCCGGGCCAGACGGTGAATCTGATGGAGGTTTTGATCAAAAGTGCCGAAATGGACCTTATTGAAAATTGGGACGAAGTAGCGATGCTATCGCTGACCCGCTTACGCACTGAAATATTGGAGCTTGGCGGCGATGAGAAACTATCTGCCTTGATGCAGCGTGTGTCTGATCTGGACCGGGTAAAAAATGCCGATCTTGCTTCGATCAATCTCAACCAGGCGGTCATTCCCACCATCTTGCGGGTTGGTGAAAATCGCTTGTCGCTCTTTTCGACTATCTCGCAATTTGGCTCCGTGCAGGATACACAGGCAGGCGAAACGCGTATTGAACTGATGTTCCCAATGGACGATGAAACCATTCAGTTTTTCGAAAGGTAGCGACGGGCATCTGGCAGCGGAGGGTTTGTCGGGGAGTGGAGTTTTTAACATGCTGAAGATGGGTTTCTTAGCCTTGCCGCTGTTGTCTCTGGCGGCTTGCACGCCCGGGCCCGATCTTACTGAAAGCCCGAAAAATGCCGGCATGATCAAAACAGAATCTTTGCCAGAAAATAGGGTCTCGGCCGAAAATCTTGCCAAGTGGCGCAAGGATAACCCGAGCTGGTATGCTGCTGTAGAACCTTTTCAGGTGATTGGCGAGGATGGTGCAGGCATCTATTATGTCGGAACTGAGGGGTTGGGTATGTTTTTCATCCCGACCCAAGACGGCCATATCGTTATTGATGGCGGCATGCCCGATCACGGACCGATGGTTGCAGAGGCCATCACCCAGCTCGGCTATGATCCCAAGGATATAAAAATCCTCCTCAACAGCCATGCACATCTCGATCATTCTGGCGGGCTGGCCGACCTGAAAGCAATGAGCGGTGCCGAGATGATTGCTAGCGAAGGTGATCGCTCCGCGCTGGAAGGTGGTTTCTATCTTGGGTCGGAAGATCAGGACTTTCTGTTCGCACCGCCGGTGAAGGTCGATCGCATCATCGCCGACGGAGAGAAGGTAAGTCATGGCGGTGTTGCGCTCACAGCCCATATCACCCCCGGTCACTCGCGCGGTTGCACCTCCTGGACCATGGATATCGAACAGGGCGGAAAATATTACGAGGTGCTGGTCTTCTGCTCTGCCACCGTGGCCGCCAACCGGCTGGCCAATCCGCCGCAATATGAAGGCATTGTCGAGGATTATCGCAGTACGTTTGACAAGACGCGCGATTGGACACCGGATGTCTTTCTTGCCAACCATCCTGGTTTTTTTGGATTGATGAAAAAGCGCGAACGGCAACGAGCTGGCGATCCGCTAGCCTTTGTCGATGATCAGGCTTTTGGGAAGTTTATTGTCCGGGTGGAAGGTTGGTTCAAGGATGCGCTGCAAAAACAATCAGCTAATTCAGCGCCCTAGGCTAGTCAAAAGGGCACTTGTCGCCGGGCTGGCTTCAAGCCTATTCCTTCCTGACTAGCCGTTCACAGGAGCAGAATATGTCAAACGCCAAACAGGTCATCGAGAAATTCTGGGAGATCCAGAACGAGCATGATTATACAAAGCTTAGCCCCTTGTTTGCCGACAATGCGGTGTTCGAAGATCCAGCCATCGGGCGGGTTGAGGGCAAGCCGGCTATTGAAAAACTGCTCGCCGGATTGACCAAGGAACTGGCGGACAAGAAAATGTATTTCGAAGTGCTGGAGATAGCCGGCGACGAACATGTTGCCTGGTCGCGCTGGCTCTGGAAAAGACCTGAAGGCGATATTGAGGGGGTTGGACTATACAAGGTCGCGGATGGCCAGCTGACATCCTATCGCGACTTTTATGCGGTGCCCAAAGGATAGCACTTTTAATCCTTCGGTTGAATATCTTCCGGATAGGGATTGCGCGATATCAGGCCCCATGAACTGTTGTTTGACAGGCTTTGGCGCGCATCAATCTCGATCAGCAACTCTTTGGTCTTGATGATATCCGCACCGACAGCGGACGATAATGTCTCGATACTGCGCCACTTATATTTTTCGCCGCGCAGCAAAAGGATCAGCCGCTCTTTGCGCTTGTCATCCAGCCGATATTCGCGGCGCTTGGCCAGCCAATGGGTGAGAAACACAGTCGCGAGCGAAGCAACCGCGCCGACCACGGCGCCGATAAGGACGGCAATTTCTGCACTAACGGTCATTCCGGTTCCTCCAAGTTTCGATCAGGGATTAGGCCGCATCAGGGCGCTTTTCATTTCCGATTCAATGTCAGCAATCAACGTCGCCGCATCTGGCACGTTAGATATCATGCCAGCAGACTCGCCGATACCGATATGTGCTCTGTCAAAATCTGCCTGACGCACGCCGTCATCATAGGCGGCCCGGCCTTCCTCCGGATCATTTCTCAACACATCTATGCGATCTTCCCATTGCCGGTACAGGTCATTCCGGATGGCCCGAAAGTCAAAAGACTCGGGCCAGTTTTTCCGCCGTAATATATCAAAGACCGAGCTGCGCGCTGTATTATCACCATCGGTCTGGGTCGCAACTTTCTTGGCTTTCGGGTTGGCGAGACTTTCGGTGGTGGCCCAAAACCGGGATCCCATCATGGCGCCATCTGCGCCCAGCACCATCGCCGCCGCGAGGCCGCGGCCATCGGCAATGCCTCCAGCACCCAGCAAATGGGTCTCGGGTGCATGGGCGGCAAGCCAGTCCGCCGTTTCCGAAATAAAAGAGAATGTCCCTCTGCCGCGATCTTGGGTCGCGCCATGTCCGCCGGCTTCGGTACCCTGCGCCACAATTATTTTCGCGCCGGCCTCAATCGCCGCCGGCAAATCCTTCAGCGAATGGACCTGACATATTAGCATTGTGCCTGATCGGATAATCCGTTCGGAAAATGGTCGGGGGTCGCCAAAGGACAGCATGATCGCAGCGGGACGATGATTGTCCATCAGCCAGTTTAGCGCGTCGGAATTTTCCGCGAGCTTCCAACTGATGAATCCGCAGCCAAGGCGTTTCATGGCCGCAGGATCGTCTTTGAGCGCATCCGCCGCCATGTCATATTCCCGGCTGGTCCATTCAAGATCACCATAGCCGCCGCCAACCAGCCCCAATGTTCCGGCCCGTGCACAAGCCGATGCCAGCGCGCCGCCAGAGGCCAGCGCCATTGGCGCAAGTGCCAGCGGTATCTTCAGATCGAAATGATCGGCAAAGCGCGTCACTCTTGTTCCTTTAAAAAAGTCGTTATAGCGCCCAGCAATTGAATCCGGAGGTTATGGAGTATTCCGCCAGCAGCGGGGCGATAGCAGTTATCTCCCAAGGGGTTCTGAAGAAATTGGATCCACATATCTATTAGCCTAGATGTGATAGCAGTCTTGGTGCAAAGTTCCATGAACCGAATAGCAAAAGAATAGCGACAAATCGGAACTTGGTGCGCGCATGAATCTGCTGGATTGAGTTTTTACTTTTGTCTGCTTTTGGAATGGTCGATACCCAAACCAGCAATGATCCCATGAAAATGATCCATTGAAATACGATGCAGCCGACCAGTGCTTCGAAGCTATTCAATATACCTGACCAGACTGCTGCCGTCAGAAGGATAGTTATGCCTAGGGCTACTTTGGAATATAGCTCTGGTCTTCTGTTCAGAAGTCTAAAAATCGATCGCCAGTCCCTTATGTTCCCAATCTCCATAACGAGTAGGGCCGTTCTTTTCTAAAATTTCGTCGGCTTTCTCAAGCGGATCAGGTTCCGGAACCGGAGGATTTTTTGACAGATGGGCAGGCGGTTTGACATTGTCGGGACGTTCTCCCGGCTGGCGAGTATCAGATTTTCTATCATTTTCGGCCATATTTTCTATTTTCCATATGTTTGAAAAACCCCGCCTCAGCCCCTATATTGAAGGGGAAAGCACTATAATCAAGCGAGTTGACCTATGAATTTTCTAAAGACAACCATGTTGCTGGCGGCACTGACGGCCTTGTTCATGGTTATGGGATTCTCACTTGGCGGCCCGCGCGGCGCGATATTGGCGCTTCTGGTGGCAGCCGGAATGAACCTCTTCACTTACTGGAACGCCGATAAAATTGTGCTGAAAATGCACAAGGCGGTCGAGGTCGATGCCAGCAGCCATCCCGAATTTTATACGATGGTGCAGCGACTGGCGCAGCGCGCGCAGCTGCCGATGCCGAAAGTCTATATTGTTGATCAGGCGCAGCCCAATGCCTTTGCTACCGGCCGGGATCCTGAACATTCGGCGGTGGCGGCAACAACCGGTCTGCTCAACATGCTGAGCTATGACGAGATTGAAGGCGTGATGGCGCATGAGCTCGGCCATGTGAAAAACCGCGATACGCTGATCATGACAATGGTTGCTACGATTGCCGGTGCCGTTTCGATGCTTGCCAATTTCGGCCTGTTCTTCCGCGACAATCGCGGTATTGCCGGGTTGTTGGCGGTGTTCATCGCGCCCTTTGCGGCGATGATTGTCCAGATGGCGATCAGCCGCACCCGTGAATATGGCGCCGACCGATCGGCAGCCGAGATTAGCGGCAAGCCGCTGGCGCTTGCGTCCGCTTTGCACAAGATTTCGGGACAGGCGCAGCGTATTGCCAACCCGGTGGCCCAGCGCAATCCTGCCGCTGCGCAACTCTATATTGTGCCATCCGGAGTGAAGCAGATGTTCTCGACCCACCCCGCAACCGAAGACCGCATCGCCGCGTTGCAGGATATGGCCAGTGGCGGCGGATCAGACGGCTGGTCAGGCAATGCCGATGAAATTGGTGATATGGGCAGACTCAGAACCAAGCGTAGCGCGCTCGATCCAACACGGTGATGCAAAGCGCCAAGCGCGCCGCACTTGATCCAAAGCAAAGTGTGTTTATGGGGAGATCAGCGTGATCCGCTCTGGATTCCGCAGTAAGTGCGGAATGCAAAATATATGAACAACCCAGGTTCTTCCAAAATTCCCGGTCTCCCGGCCCGCACGGCGGCGCTGCGGCTGCTGGATGCCGTCTGCAGGCGCGGAGAAACGTTGGATCAAGCCATGGCAGCGGCGACCTCGAAACTTTCCAATCCGTCTGACCGGTCGCTGGCGCATAATATCGCAGCTAACGCCCTGCGTTGGATGACCGCGCTCGATGCAATGATCGACAGTGCGACAAAGAAACGCTTGCCCGATGATGCCAAGGCGCGAATGGCGCTGCGCATTGCCTTGGTGCAGGTTCTGGTACTGGAAACACCGCAACATGCTGCGATTGCTACAGCTTTGCCGCTGGTCCATGGCGGACCGCGGCGACTTGTGCATGGGGTTTTCTCCACCGTCATGCGCGGCGTGGAATCCGGTAAGCTGGCCTTGCCCGAGGCTCCCGAGATACCTGGCGAAACGCTCGATCGCTGGACCCATCATTGGGGAGAAGATGTGGCCAGCAGTGCAGATCGTGCCTGGGCCAGCGCGCCGCCGCTCGATCTCAGTTTCAAGGATGATGATATCGGCGCTTTGGAGGGTGAGAGGCTCTCCCCCAAACATCTGCGTATGCCATCGGGGTCGTCCGTCACCGATCTGGCGGGCTTTGACGATGGTGCCTTTTGGGTACAGGATCTGGCAGCGTCCTTGCCAGCCCGATTGCTCGGCGAAGGTGGCGGCAAAACCGTGCTCGATCTTTGTGCTGCGCCGGGTGGCAAAACCATGCAGCTCGCGTCTGCGGGCTGGAAAACCATATCTGTCGACAATAGCGCAAAACGGATGGAGCGGTTCAAGGACAATCTCGCTCGCACCAAACTGGACGCGGAAATTGTGATCGCGGATCTGATGAACTGGGAACCATCACAGCCCGCTGACGCGATCCTGCTGGATGCCCCATGCAGCGCGACGGGTATTTTTCGCCGCCATCCTGATGTGCTGCATTGCATCGGATCGCGCCAGGTTGCCGAGCGCGCAGACGTACAAAAAGCACTGCTCGACCGGATTGCAACATGGGTCAAACCGGGCGGGATGCTGGTCTATGCCGTCTGTTCGCTGGAGCCGGAAGAGGGCGAGGAACAGATAGAGCAATTTTTGGAAAACCATGCGGATTATGCGCTGGTCGCCGCCCGAAGTGATGAACTTCCCCATGGCATCGAACCCGATGATCGGGGGTGCGTTCGGACATTGCCCAATATGCTCTCAGAAAAAGGGTATCTCGACGGCTTTTTCATCGCGCGGTTGCAGCGAAAAGGTTGATCGGACGATGAAATTCAGCCTGTCCCCAAATTGTCCACAGGCCTTTGGGATTCGCGCCGAATCGCGCCTTGCGGGGGCAATGCAAAAATCCTAGAGGCAAGATGGTAAAGGAACCGTCATGACCAGCCCTGTCCGTATAGCCCCGTCCATTCTTTCCGCAGATTTCGCGCGGCTGGGCGAAGAGGTCCGCGCAATTGACGAAGCGGGTTGTGACTGGGTGCATGTTGACGTCATGGACGGTCATTTTGTTCCGAATATTACCATCGGCCCGGCTGTCGTCAAAGCGCTGCGTCCGCATAGCGAGAAGCCGTTTGACGTACATTTAATGATTTCGCCGGTGGATCAGTATCTTGAGGCTTTTGCCGACGCCGGTGCAGATATCATCTCTTTCCATCCCGAGGCCGGTGCCCACCCGCATCGCACCGTGCAAACAATCCACACGCTGGGCAAGCAGGCCGGACTGGTCCTCAATCCTGCTACGTCGCTGGATGTGCTCGATTATCTGATCGACGATCTTGATCTTATTTTGGTCATGAGCGTCAATCCCGGTTTCGGCGGGCAGAGTTTTATCGATACGCAATTGCGAAAGATTGAAGCGATCCGTCAGCGCATTGACGCGACCGGCAAGGATATCCGGCTGGAGGTGGATGGCGGAATTGATTTGAATACGGCGCCCAAGGCTATCGCAGCGGGAGCCGATACATTGGTGGCGGGGACCGCAACCTTCCGCGGTGGTCCTGGCCAATATGCCGCCAACATAAGCGGTCTGAGGGGTGAATGAGCGCAGACCGCCCCGAAAAAGATGATCCGGCCACGGATCCAGGCAGCGGCTTAGAACGCTATAGTGGCGAAGAAAGCGAGGCGCCGGAAGGGCGCAGCCTGACCCTTCGTGCGGGCGGGGATCGCGGGCAATCACTGGCCGAGCAAACCGCGCTTCTCTATTATCGCATGACCTGGCGCATGCCGCTGCACCGGTTGCGGCTATCGGGGAAACTGCCGCTGCGCTTGCTTGCTGTACCAGTTGACCCGGTCGATGGTGACCGGGTGCAGGGCATGGCAGTTCGTGCAGGCCATTTCCTTTTTCGCGGTCTCCAGAAAAAACTCGACGGCATTGATTTTGCTGACCTGAAATTGCCGCCTGCTTTTGAAGACTATGTCCATCGTTTTGTCTGGCTGCGCGATCTTGATACCGCCGCATCCCGCGACCAAGCCTTGCCGGTTGCTGAAAAACTGGTCGAACAATGGCTGGATGCCAATGGCAAGAAAATCCGGCAACCGGCCTGGCGCCCCGACAATTGCGGCTGGCGCCTGCTCATCTGGGCCAGTCATGCACCGCTGATCCTTTCGTCGAACGATTTAATCTACCGTTCGAAGGTTCTCAACAACATTGCCCGCACCGCCCGGCATCTCGACCGGACGGCTGATAAGGCTACCTCCAGTCTCGGGCGCCTCGTTGCGTGGAGCGGAGTGGTTGCCGCGTCGTTGTTGATCCCCGAAGGCCGTGTGCGCCGGATTGTCGGGGAAGCGGGGCTGGAAAAGGCGATGGGCGAGTTTTTCTATCCCGACGGCGGGTCCGTCTCACGCTCTCCGCTTAATCAGATGGACGCGGTGATCCTGCTTTCAATGCTGAAGCAAGTTTATCTGGCCCGTGAAGAAGATGTGCCCGAATTCCTCGAAAATGCGCTGGCACTGGCTGTGCCACCGTTGACCGGCCTCACCCATTTCGATGGCAGTATGGGCAATTGGCAGGGTGGCGGCGCGACGTCGACGGAGCAGGTCGATCAAGCCATTGAAGCCAGCGGTATTCGCGCAAGGCCCCTGCGGCAGGCGCGCGATTGGGGTTATCAACGCGTGTCGTCAGGACGTTCCGTGTTGATAATGGATGCAGCGCCGCCGCCGATCGCAAGGATGGCGGTAGCGGGCTGTGCGTCGACACTGGCATTTGAATTTTCCAACGGCGACAACCGGATTATCGGCAATTGCGGTGGCGCGGGGCTGGTCGGCGCGACCATTCCGGCGGCACTGGCACGCGGACTGCGGACAACGGCGGCACACAGCACCCTGTGTATCGACAACAGCAACAGCACCTCGATCCTGCCTGACGGCAAATTGGGCCGCGGGGTGAACGAGGTGGAACTGTTCCGCCGTGATGTTGAAAATGCGACCCGGCTGGAGGCGAGCCATGATGGTTATGCACGGCGTTTCGGGCTGCTCCACAAACGCTTGTTACTGATGCGCTCTGATGGGCTAGAACTGCGCGGTGAGGATATGCTGATCCCCGATGGCCGCAAACGCCGGCGCAAGAAAAAGGACGTGGAATATGCGCTGCGTTTCCACCTTGGCCCTGATATTGAAAGTGACCTGATATCCGAAGGCAAGGGCGTGCTATTGCGTCTGAAAGACGGAAATCTATGGCAATTTCGCGCTACAAGCGGGACAATCATTCTTGAAGACAGCGTCTGGGTCGATGGCATGGGTATCCCTCATGGCGTCATGCAGATGGTGATAACAGACACGGTGGGCAGCGGCGGCGGCGCGACTGGCTGGCTGCTCAAACATATGGGATAAAGACGATCATGACAGAGAATATTACGATCAAACGGGCTCTGCTTTCGGTGTCCGACAAAAGTGGCTTGGCGGAACTGGGTAAAGAACTGGCGGCCATGGGCGTGGCCCTGATCTCCACAGGCGGTACGGCAAAGGCCTTGCGCGATGCCGGGCTTGAGGTTGCTGACATTTCTGATGTCACCCATTTTCCGGAGATGATGGACGGCCGCGTGAAAACCCTGCATCCCAAGGTCCATGGCGGCTTGCTTGCCCGTCGTGATAATGCGGGCCATGTCGAGTCGATGGAGGAGCATGACATTGCCGGGATCGATCTGGTAATCGTCAACCTCTATCCCTTTGCCCAGACTGTGACCAAAGGCGCGGCTCGTGACGAAATTATTGAGAATATCGACATTGGTGGCCCCAGCATGGTGCGCAGCGCGGCGAAAAACCATGATTTCGTGACCATCGTTACCGACCCGTCGGATTACGACACATTGCTTGCGGAACTGAAAGAAAGCGGTGGCGCGACGAGCCTCGATTTCCGCAAGAAAATGGCGGCCAAGGCCTTTGCCGCGACGGCAAGCTATGACGGCATGATCGCACAATGGTTCGGCTTTGCCGATCAACAGCAGATGTTCCCGCCGACCCTGCCACTCACCATGAGCCAGCCGACGGAACTGCGCTATGGCGAAAACCCGCACCAGATGGCCGCGCTTTACTTGCCCGATGGGCCATCCGCCAAAGGTATCGCCCAGGCAGAACAATTGCAGGGTAAGGCACTGAGCTATAATAATTATAATGACGCCGATGCCGCTCTGGAACTGGTCAGCGAGTTTCGTGACGGGCCGCCAACCGTAGTGATTGTCAAGCATGCCAATCCCTGCGGCGTGGCAAGCGGCGACAGCATATTGGAAGCCTATAAGGCCGCGCTAGCCTGTGACAGTGTTTCGGCCTTTGGCGGGATTATTGCGGTCAACCGGCCGCTGGACGGCGCGGCGGCCGAAGCGATGACCGGCATTTTCACTGAAGTCGTCTGCGCCCCCGATGCAGATGCCGATGCCCGTGCGATTTTTGCGAAGAAGAAGAATCTGCGGCTCTTGCTGACGGGTGAGCTGCCCGATCCGGCGCGCGGCGGCATGGGGTTGAAGTCGATAGCGGGCGGCTATCTCCTGCAATCGCGCGACAATGGGCAGATTGCCGAAGATGACCTGAAATGCGTCACCAGGCGCCAGCCCAGCGCTCAGGAAAAGGCCGATTGCCTGTTCGCCTGGACGGTCGCAAAACATGTGAAATCCAACGCGATTGTCTATGCTAGGGACGGCTCCACCGCGGGCGTTGGCGCGGGGCAGATGAACCGGCTGGAGTCCGCAAGGATTGCCGCATGGAAAGCCAGGGACGCTGCCGAAAAAGCCGGCTGGAGAGAAGCGCGGACGATCGGATCAGCGGTAGCTTCCGACGCCTTCTTCCCTTTTGCCGATGGCCTGATGGCGGCGGTCGAAGCGGGCGCTACGGCGGTGATCCAGCCTGGCGGTTCGATCCGCGATGACGAGGTAATTGCCGCGGCAGACGAGGCGGGCTTGGCGATGCTGTTTACCGGGATGCGGCATTTCCGCCATTGATCATGGGATGTTTGAGTTGGATGTCGGTTTTATAGCAAGGCGGACATTGGAAATCTGAAACCCTTTTGATCCAAGATAGTAGCCAATTTCCCCGGAACCTGGTGCTTAAACTGTTTCCAAACCTGTTTCGCACCACATCTCTCACGTTCAAGATAATTCAGCACCCAAAACGGCAGTTTTGATTTAGCATTTGTGCCAATAGTATTTTTCCTTATGTTACAAGCTGTTGGGTTAGGGGCAGCTGGGTGGATTTTTCATATCGAAGAGATGTTGAGGCAGGGCCTCACAATGGCACATGGGCATCGCTTTTTGGTACTTTCCAGCTCAGGGCACGTGATGGCGCCGAAATTAAAATTTCAAACCGTCGTGCACGCACCTTGCTGGCCATGCTGTGCCTAGTACCCAATGAACCGATTGACCGTGATCATGTGAGCAAGCTTTTGTGGCCCGGTCGATTTGAGGCGCAGGCAAAGGCCAGTCTGCGGCAGTGTTTGCTGGAACTGGGCAAGGTCTTGGGCGCATTCGACTGCGATATTCTCGATATATCTCGGACTCGGATCAGCTTGAAGGCAGGCGCTGTCCGCACCGATCTTGCCGAACTGCAGATTTGCCTCGCGGAAGGGGAGTTTGAGAAAGCGACCGATCGGCTAACCGCCATCGGTACCAAAGCGCTGCTGGATCAGATGCATTTTGGTGATGCATTCAAGGACTGGCTTGCCGGTCATCGCCATGAAGCGGAACAGCGGTTGCAAAATGCCATTACGGCTGCGCTTTCTGCTTTGGAGGAAAGCGATAATCTGACCAACCATGCGCGCCTTTCCAACGCTTGGTCGGTGCGATCTCCTACCGGCAAAACAATATCGGACCGGAAGCAAGGCAAGGCCCGGATTGCTGTGCTGCCATTTAAATCAATAGCCGACCCGGACGATCACGGATTTTTTGCGGATGGCGTTGTTGACGAATTGATCACAAGTCTGGGGCAAGTGCCGCAGCTTCTTGTTGCTGGCCGAACATCATCCTTCCAATTTAAAGATTCTGACAAAACGCCATCTCAGATTGCTGGTGCACTCAACGTATCTCATCTTTTGGAAGGCTCGGTTCACCGGCAAGGAGAACAGGTTCGTGTTGCTGTCAGCCTGGTTGACGCGGATAGCGGCTTTGAATCATGGGCCTTTAGCTATGATGGTAGTCTGGATGATATGTTTGCCGCGCGGGCAGAGGTTGTGCAGGCTGTAACAAACGGGCTGAGTGATGCGCTCAAATTGACGGAGCATGAAAACAAACCCCGCAAGCTGACCAGTAATCGGGAAGCTTATGGGCTTTATCTGCAAGGCCGGGCGCTAACCATCAGAGCCATTGGCGATGGGGTGCTGCCAACCGCCATCGAACTGCTCGAAAAAGCACTGGAAATCGACCCCGAATTTGCTGAATGCTGGACGGCACTGGCCGAAGCAGAGATTAACATGACGGTTTACACGCCCTGTCTGGATAGACTGGAACGCAGTGAAAAAGCGGCTGGATATGCACAAAAAGCTCTCAGTCTATCGCCGCAGCAGGCGCATGCCCGTATCGTCCTCGCCTTTTACGCCTGGACGCAAAATGATATTGTCGGTGCGCTTGACTTGGCTTTCGAGGCTTACCGGCTGGAACCCAATAATCCCGATGTTCTAAACCGTGTCGGTTCTTTTCTGCTCTATTGCGGGCGCTCCCGGGACGCCTTGCCTTATATTGAGGCCAGTATAGATCAAGATCCGGTAAATGGCCGCAGCTACGCCATGCTCTCCGGGGTGCATCTCAACCTTGGGAATATCGATGCCGCCATTGATGCGGGACAGAGGATGGTGGATCTTGGCTTTCCATCCATGTGGCTCGCAGCGGCATTGGCGGTATCGGGCGACAATGATGCTGCGATGGAAACCTATCAGCTGACAAAGAAGTTGATGAACACCGTAATATTTCCGCCAGCTGGCAGTGCACCGCTCGACCCGGATGCGATGGATGCCTATTGGCTGATGGCTGCGAAGGGGCTTTGGGGCGGTGAAGATCAGGACCGCAAAAATTATTGCATGGTGTTGGAGATGCTCCACGCGACACTGCACGATCCCTATGATACCACGATCACATTACCGGCGATCTGGATGGGCCAGGCGCAGATGGTCTTCAAAACCCTTGGTCAGCAGATAACTACTGCCAATTTCTTCTCTTTCATGTCGCTCTGGACCGATGCAGAGCCGATAAACCAGGTTCGATTGCATCCGGACTTTATGGATTTCGCCGAACGAATTGGAATGGTTGCGGCTTGGGAAAAATATGGCTGGCCCGACCTTCCCTTAGGGCCATCTCACGTCAATTGAGATATTATTGACGCTTTTTTGACGGTAGCGCCGTTGACGGAATGTTACATTCGCGCCCATCAATAGCGCACTGAAATTGCAGACAAGTTAGACCATTTGGGTCGGTCCGGAAAACCCCGGTTACCGCCAACGGGAGAACTTTGCCTGTGGTTTCAAGCAAGCCAAAACAGGAGAATGATGATGAAACTGACAAAGAAGATGATGATCGCAACCGCGATGCTGGTGACAACACCAATGGCGCTACCAACCGTTGCAGCGGCGCAGGAATTCCCGCTGGTTGCCGGAGACTATTCCGAAGTTGCCGGAATTTTTGTCAAAGACGGCGGAGCATATAAATATGCGACCCATCTGGCAACCAAGTGGGTCGACGTTCAGGAATTTGCCAAATCCAAGGGCTGGATCAGTGATTACAAAATTCTCATTAACGAATATCCCCGCGATGGCGAACCGACAATCTATCTGATGACCACCTTTTCGCGCATGGCCGACGCCGCGGAAGGTGAAAGACGCAACAAAGCATATGATGCTTACATGAAATCGTCCGCAGAGCAGCAAATAGCAGAATCCGGCAACCGGGCGGAATACCGGACTGTTCAGAGCAGCATGCTTTTGCGCGAATATAAAGTTCGATAGGCCGCCCTTAGGTCTTTTCGGAAAGCACGCGCAAGCGATGCGTCCGGCGGATGGAATTGCGACCTTTCATCCGCCGGAACTTCCCACCATCTTTCGAAAAACCGCGCCATGAAATGAGCGATCTCGACAATCTTGCACATGATTTCTCGTCACTGATCCGGTCAGGCCAGGCGGTTTTGGCCGCAGAAAAATATTGGGCCACGGATATCGTCAGCATTGAACCAGAGCATAGCGCCGAACACACCCTGTCTCTGGCGAGCGGTTATGATGCAGCATATGGCAAGCTGACAAACTGGCTTAACCACAGCGCTATGGAAGAGCTCTGCATCGATGGTCCCTTTGTCACTGGGAACCGTTTTGCTCTATTCATCGACATGCTAATCAAGCGTCGTGCCACCGGTCGACGACAGCCCTTTAGTGAAATCGCGATCTATACTGTACGTGACGGCAAGATTGTCGAGGAACGGTATTTTTATGACTGAACTCTACCCTGCGATCATAGGTCACTATCCTCTGCCTATTCGGGCAGAGCGATCAAATGGGCGATCATGCGAGTGCCTTCAAAAACGGCAGTATCTTCAACATTGATTCCATCTTCAACGAAGACGAAATCAAATACGCGGTCTTGATCTACGTCGCTGTGCAGCATGGCCAGAAACCTGTCACCGGCATCGGCAGGATGCTGAATTCGGATAGTCACATTCTCGCTTTGACCCGGGTTGAGGTAAGTGAAACCGGAAACGATATCACCGTCCGGGCGGCCATCAATGACCGGGTGAAGGACAATCCAGCCCGCCTTTTCAATCGTTACGGCGGGAAAGGTCACCGCGGTTGTATTCGCGCGCAAGGTCGACACATCCGTTCCATCGACGCGAACTTCGGAGGCGATCGACATTCCATTCTGACGGGTCAAGCCTTCAACCTGAATCGCGTTGGCGGTGCCATTGCCCATTGTAATTTGAGATCTTTCGGGCGTTTCCTGTGCCGTGGCCGTTCCGGAGATGAATGCAATTGATAGGGCAAAAGACAGGGCGCGTTTGATGTGCATGACAGGAACCTCTTCACTTTCTTTCAGGCACATACCGGGCCTGCGGGTAATATTTCATTTCAAGTATGAATTGGTTTTGTAAACAACACAATAGCCGGGCAGGCCAGCTGCAAATACCCAAAGAGATATTGCGCACACAAGAGCGGGCTCCCCCTATACATTTGTGCTTCATTCCGCCAAACCTGTTTGCATGAAACTGAAACTGGAAAACAAAACCGTCCTTGTCACCGCTGGCAGCAAGGGCATTGGACTGGCCACCGCTTTGGGATTTCATGAATCCGGCGCCAATGTCGCGATTTGCGGGCGGTCGCAGGACAATCTGGATGCTGCTGCGGCGCAGATGCCCGGTTGTCTGGCTCTGACGGGCGATGTCTCGCAGGGGGAAGATATTGACCGCGTCGTCGGTGCGGTGGCGGATAAATTTGGCGGTATTGATATATTGGTGAACAATGCCGGAGGCCCCCCACCCGGCCTATTTGAAGACCTGGCGGATGCGGACTGGGATCAGGCCGTACAGTTGACCCTGATGTCGGTCATCCGCGCGACGCGGCTGGTTCTGCCTCATATGCGGGCGCAGAAATGGGGACGGATTATCAATATTTCATCCTCGGGCGTGAAACAGCCGGTGCCGGGTCTTACCCTGTCGAACAGCATCAGGATGGCGGTACTCGGCTGGGCCAAAACGCTCGCCAATCAGGTGGCAGGCGATAACATTTTGGTGAACACGGTCTGCCCCGGCTTTACCAATACCGACCGGGTTACACAGATATTGGAGAATCAGTCCAGGGCATCGGGTAAGAGCACCGAAGAAATCGCTGCCGGCATAGCTGCCCAGATTCCCATGCAGCGAATTGGCGAACCGGAAGAAGTCGCCAATCTGGCAATTTTCCTGGGATCAGAGGCGGCGAGCTACATTACGGGCACAGCCATCCAGGTGGACGGCGGATCGGTACAGGGTTTCTGAAAAGCCAGACAATAATTGCCGAACATTTATAGAAATTACTCGGGTGTAGCGGCCTGCGCTGTTTGACCATCGCCTTCCGGTGCGGCGATAATGTCGCGGGTTACGCTGCCCTTGTCGACAGTGAACGTTCCGGTATCACCCACAGAAGAGCGGATACCGGCATCGGCGTCACCAGCCTGACCGACAATCGCGGATTCGGTGACACTGCGTGCCTGCGCGCCGCCAAACATGGCTTCCAGCGTCTGTTGCTGCACACCACCGGTTTGCGGGCGCGGCTGGCCGGGTTGTGGCGGGGTCAGAGCGAAATCGGGTGGAATCACCAGCGGTGCCTGGCGCGACACAGCGAATTCATCGGGACGGTCACGGTCAAACAGGCCGCTAGAACCGCATGCAGACAGTCCAACCAGCGATACCAGGCTGATACAAATTACTGATTTACGCATATTCACTTCCCTTAAAATCTCTCTAGAGCCTTTGGCGGGCTCTTTGCCATGGGTCAACTGTCACCAAGCTGAATATTAATCTTCATCCGGCTTTTCGCGTATTAACAGCGCGCGTGCAAGCAAGATTACAACACCGATGGAAATGCACGCATCCGCAACATTGAAAATCAGGAACGGGCGGAAGTCACCAATATGTAAGTCTGCAAAATCAGCAACATAGCCGAGCCGCGCCCGGTCCAATATATTGCCCATCGCCCCGCCGAGGACGAAGGAAAGCGCAATAATATCCCATTTCGCCTTTTCCCGCCACATCCAGATCAGGACAGCGATGCCGATCGCACCGGTCAGGGCGACCAGCGCCCAGCGTTGAAAATCGGTCGATGCCGTCAGGAATCCCATGGATACCCCGTAATTTTCCGCCCAGGTCAGGTTGAAAAAGGGCAGCAATTCAATCTGGCCCTTGGCCTTCAGATCGAGCGGATGCATCACCATATATTTGGTGAACTGGTCGGCAATGAAGATGAGGAATGCGACAACCAAACCGGTAATCCGGTACTTACTGACGGCTTCGTTCATGCGTTGAGAACTCCATCACAGCGGCCACATAATGCGCCGTCTTCTTCTACATCGGGCAACAGGCGCCAGCAGCGACCGCATTTATGATGATCCGTTTTGGTCACTATAATATCCGCGCCATCCTTCACATCAGCAACAATGCACAGTTCGGCAAACTCGGCGGCATCAATTGGTAGATCGGCCATCGGATAAGTGACTTCGGCTTCGAGGCTGGATCGAATGGTTTTCTCGCGGCGTAGCGGTTCAATCGATTCCGTCACGGCAATCCGTGCGGTGCGGATACTGCCCCATTTGTCAGCCAGCGTGTCATTGGCCCAGGCACTATCGACTTCCGGCCACTCTTTCAGGTGGACTGAGTCATTCTCGTCGGGGAATCGGCTCTGCCAGATTTCTTCCGCGGTAAAGACCAGCACCGGTGCGATATAGCGGGTGAGGGCGTGGAACAATATGTCCATGACCGTCCGGTACGCCATACGCTTGGGATCATCCGGCGCGTCGCAATAGAGGCAATCCTTGCGGATATCGAAGAAAAAGGCGCTGAGATCATCTTGTGCAAAGGCGGTCAGCTCGCGGATATAGGGGCCGAAAGCGAAGTCATTCACATGCTGTTTGAGCTTCGCATCAACCTCGGCCAGGCGGTGGAGAATATAACGCTCCAACTCGGGCATATCGTACACGGCGACGCGCTCGCTCTCCTCAAAATCGCTGAGACCACCGAGCATGTAGCGGAACGTATTGCGCAATTTGCGATAGCTGTCGGTGACACCTTTCAGGATTTCATCGCCTATCCGGTGGTCTTCGGTGAAATCGACGCTGGCCGCCCAGAGGCGCAGGATATCCGCGCCATTGACGTTGATAATCTTCTGCGGGTCAAGCGTGTTGCCGAGCGACTTCGACATTTTCTTGCCGTTCTTGTCGAGCGTCATGCCATGCGTCAGCACTGCCTTGTAAGGCGCACGGCCGCGCGTGCCGCATGACTCCAGCAAACTCGACTGGAACCAGCCGCGATGCTGGTCGCTGCCTTCCAGATAGAGATCGGCGGGCGTCTGGTGATCCGGCCATTTGCCGCTTTCCAGCACAAAGCTATGGGTGCAGCCGCTGTCAAACCAGACATCGAGAATGTCGGTGATCACCTCATAATCATCGAGCCTATATTTATTGCCCAGAAATTCCTGATGATCGGCATCGAACCAGGCATCGGCGCCACCGGTTTTGAAGGCCGCGATAATCCGCTCATTGACCGCCGGGTCGTTGAGATAGTCCCCGGTCTTGCGATCAACATAAAGCGCAATCGGAACGCCCCAGGCGCGCTGGCGGCTCAGCACCCAATCGGGGCGTCCTTCCAGCATGGATTGCAGGCGGCGATGACCGCGGGCAGGCACAAAGCGGGTTTTGTCAATTTCTGCCAGCGCGGTTTCGCGTAGCGTTGCGGCGACGCCTTCGGCATGGCCAACGACAGTTTTGTCTTCGTCGTCTTCAATCGGCTCGATCTGACTGGGCGCAGTCAGTGGTTCATCCATCGGCACAAACCATTGCGGCGTACAGCGATAGATGATCTTCGCCTTGGACCGCCAGCTATGCGGATAGCTGTGCTGGAAATCATCGCTGGCCGAGAGCAAGCCGCCGGCTTTGCGCAGGTCTTCGCAAATCGGGCCAGTGCTGCTGACAAATTTCTTGTTGATCACCCCGCCTGCGCGTTCATCACCGCGCGGCAGCCAGTCCCAATCCTCGCGATACACACCGTCGGCATCGACCGCGAATACCGGGTTGATGCCATTGGCCTTGCACAGCTCGAAATCATCCTCGCCGTGGTCGGGCGACATATGGACAAGGCCGGTGCCTGCCTCAGTCGTGACGAAATGCGAGCCGTCGAGGAAAGGGCGCGGTTTGGTGTAGAAATCGCTGTCTGGGAAGGTATCTGCCATCGGGTGTTTGGCGATAGCGCCGGCGAGAACCGCTCCATCGATAGCTCCGCCTAAGTCTATTCCCTTGAGCAACACCGTTTGGTCAAATTGTGTATCAAGGCGCTTATTGAACTCGGTCACAAGTTGCCGAGCTACCAAGAACCGCTTACCTGCCAGCGCCTCAACATTGGTCGCTTCTACCAAACCGTATAGCACCCTTTTACCGTATGCTAAAGCCTGGTTGACCGGAATCGTCCAGGGCGTCGTTGTCCAGATCACCGCATGCGCGCCGACCAGTTCTGGCGCATTGGGTGCTTCGGTAATCTCGAACGCCACATCAATCTGGGTCGAGGTAATATCCTCATATTCCACTTCGGCTTCCGCCAGCGCGGTTTTCTCGACCGGCGACCACATCACCGGTTTCGCGCCGCGATAGAGCTGTCCCGCTTCCGCGAACTTCAGCAGCTCGGTGACAATCGCCGCTTCGGCGTCATAGTCCATGGTGAGATAGGGCTTGTCCCACTGTGCCAGCACGCCGAGCCGCTTGAATTCCTCGCGCTGCACGCCGACCCATTTGTCCGCATATTCGCGGCATTCGGCGCGAAACTCGCTGGCTGGCACTTCGTCCTTGTTGCGCTTTTTCTTGCGATACTGTTCTTCGATCTTCCACTCGATCGGCAGCCCATGACAATCCCAGCCGGGCACAAAGGGCGCATCCTTGCCAAGCAGATTCTGGCTGCGGACCACCAGATCCTTGAGCGTCTTGTTGAGGCTATGACCAATATGGATATTGCCATTGGCATAAGGCGGACCGTCATGAAAAATGAACTTTTCCCGTCCCGCACGGGCCTCACGCAACTTTTCATACAGCCCGATAGTCTGCCAGCGCTCCAGAATCGCCGGTTCCTTGTTTGCAAGGCCGGCTTTCATCGGGAAATCGGTTTTCGGCAGGAAAACCGTGTCTTTATAATCGCGCTCTTTGGCGGGTGTATTCTCGGTCATGATTGGCGGGGATTAGGCGAGGCAGCGCGCGGGCGCAAGCGGGATTTCACGGCCGCCTGATCACCATTGTCCGCTATCGAACAAGAGCCGGTCCGACCTTCCTGATATCCTCAACCATAACATAGCCGTTGAAGTTCGCCGGAATGTCCGTCAGCTGATCTCCATGGGTAAGGCCGTGGCTCGCTTCGCCGCCCGTCATCGGGCCTATAATCAGGATGCGCGCACCGGCTGCTTCCATCCGGGCAATGGTACGGTTCGGCCACCCGGCAAAGGCCCATTGATAGTTGAGCGGTACCACCAGCGTCCCGTCCTTGCAGCTGTCCGGCATGACGCCAAGCCAGCCCATCCAGGCATAGTCCGTGGCGCAGGTTTTGGCGCCAGCATTGGACCAGGCCCATGTCCCGGGGATGAGTTCTTTCATGCGTTTCACCGGAGCTTCGGCTCCATAAAAACCATCGCCTTCTTTCAGGGCGTTCCGGCCTGCGCTTTTCAGGATGGCATGCAGCTGGTCCGCTTCATCGGAATCATTGCTTTTGAAATTGAACAGAAAGGGTTTGAATCCCCCGGATGCCAGAGCCTCTTCTACAGTCGGGATTTCGCCGACCCCTTTTCCGCGCAACGGGAATGTCTGGCCGCCATCGGACGAATAGCCATAACCGATATCCAGTGATTGCAGTTCCGCCAGCGTCAGGTCTCTTACATTGCCTGTGCCGTCCGTGCGGCAATCGACGGTCCAGTCGTGGAACAGCACCATCTTGCCATCTCTGGTTGGTGCGACATCCACCTCGATCATGTCCGCCTCCATGCCAATAGCTGCTTGAATCGAGCGGATAGTATTCTCGAAAATCTCCAGGTCTTCCTGTCCCGGGAGCATGCGGACCGCCGTGCAATCATCCCGGCCTACACCCGCCGGATCATAGAGATGATGGACGCCGCGATGAGCGACCATCTTCAATTGCCCTTCGGGATCGGGCGCCCATATGGAACTGTTAAGCAAAAGGACGATGAGGAAAAGCATCCAGAGGCCGCCAAGCCCCCATAGCAGCTTGCTCATCATCCAAGCATGTCCCGGGCCTTCGCGCAGTCCTTTTCCATCTGCGCCATCAGGCCATCGAGATCGTCAAATTTCGCCTCACCGCGGAGGAAATGATGGAGCTCGACCTCAATCACCTGCCCGTACAGATCGTCGGAAAAGTCAAAGAAATAGGGCTCAAGCAACTCTTTTGGCGGATCGAAAGTCGGCCGGATGCCCAGGTTGGCGGCTCCATTGACGATACGGCCATCGGGCAAGCGGCCTTTAACGGCATAAATGCCATATTTGGGGCGCAAATAGTGATCGATGTCGATATTCGCGGTGGGATATCCCAGCTTGCGGCCATTTTTATCGCCGTGAATAACCGTTCCTTCAATGGCAAAGGGCCGCGTCAGCAGCTTGGTTGCGGTTTCACAGTCTCCAGCTTTCAGCGCGTCGCGGATACGGCTGGAGGAGATGACTTCATCACTGTCGCTCACGGGTCCGACGGATTTGGTGGCAAGGCCCAAAGGCTCGCCGAGTTGCTTCATCACCTCGATATTGCCGGCGCGTCCCTTGCCAAAGGTGAAGTCCTCGCCGGTGACAATGCCCGCTGCACCAAACCTCTCGACCATCAATTTTTCGACAAAATCCTCAGCCGTGGTGCCCGCAAGTTCTGCGTCAAATTCAAAGACCAGCATTGCGTCGGCACCGGCTGCAGTGAACAGCCGCTCCCGCTGATTCAGTGTCGTCAAGCGGAAGGGCGGAGCATCGGGCTGGAAATGACGTACAGGATGCGGATCAAAGGTTGCGATAATCGCCTGCCGACTTTCTTCTTTGGCCCAGTCTATGGCTGTTTGCGCGACAGCCTGATGACCTTTGTGAAAACCATCAAAATTACCCAGCGCGATGATCGCGCCGCGCATATTTTCTGGAATCCTGTTTTGCCCACTTAGCCGCATGACCTGCGCTATTGACCAGTTTCGCTGGTTTGTTCAACCGCTTCTTTGGGTAAATCTTTTAAAGGGATTAAACCCTGCTGCAGCACCCGCATGGCATTGCCTCCCATCACCGCGCGAATTTCCTCTTCGGTGAAGCCCGCCTGCATCAGGGCTTGAGTGATATGGACAATCCCGCTGGTGTCGAAACGGGTCGTTACCGCGCCGTCAAAATCGCTACCCAAGGCGGCATGTTCGATGCCGACCAGATCACGGACATGCTTCACCGCTTTGGCAACGCTTTTGGGGTCCGTGTCACACATCGCGCCGTCCCAATAGCCCAACCCGATAATACCGTCCGTCGCTGCCACGCCCCTGATCTCCTCATCGGTCAGATTGCGGTTAACTCCGCAGACCGCTTGCACACCGCCGTGGCTTGAGACAACCGGACGCCGCGCCATTTTCAAAATGTCGGCCACCGCTTCATGGCTTGAATGGGCGATATCCACGATCATCCCTTTTTCTTCCATATCCTGGACAATCTGGCGGCCAAATTCAGTGAGTCCGCCTTTTTCTTCGCCGTGCATGGATCCGGCGAGTTTATTGTCGAAAAAATGGACGAGCCCGGCCATACGCATGCCTGCGTCGTAAAGCTTGTCGAGATTCTCCCGTTTCCCCTCCAGTGTTTGCAGCCCTTCGGCAGAGAACATGACGCCAATCGGTTTGTCGTCACCGCCGCGCGCCGCGCCCAACCCTTGCACATGGCCGGCTTCGCTTATTGCAACCATGGCGCCATCAGAAGTGGATACGGCCAGATCCAATTTTGTTGCGTGCCACAACTGGCGTTCCAGCAGGGAAGACCAGGTGCGGATGGGTTGAAGCTGAGCAACAGTGAGCATAGTGATATTGTCGCTGTCGGCGCTGTTGCTGTCATAATTCTGGTTTTTCGGCGTCTTGGTAACGCTGGAAAATATTTGCAGACCGACATTGCCATCTTGCATGCGTTTCAAGTCGACATGACCATAATCGACAGCGTCATTGATTTTGCGCTTCCACAATAATGTATCGCTATGCAGATCGACAATCATCAGGCTGTCATGCAGCTTTTGGGACTCCGCCGTGATTTCCGGCAACGGTTTGCCGTCGACCATATTTGTCTGTTTTTCAAATATGCTGGGCGCGAAAATGAAAAAGGCCGCAATGCAGGCAAGAAGAACGACCAATAGTCCGATGAAAAACTTCTTCATATATTTTTCCGTTTCAGCGTGACGAAGGAAAAGCCCGGCCTGCCATTTTCCGCATCATGCGTTTCTCGTTCGCTTTCTTGCCAGATGTCGGAATCAAAAGGCTCCGTCATCGTGTCGCCCTCGGCGTCGATATGCACTTCAGTGAGCGCAATTCGGTCGGCTTTGGGCAGAAAGAGTCGATAAATTTCAGCACCGCCGATAATCGCTATGTGCGGAGCGTTGGCAATTTTCAACGCATCCTGAATATCGTGAGCCACCTCGGCGCCCTCCGCTTCCCACTCCGTATCACGGGTCAGCACGATATGACGGCGTCCTGGCAGCAGGCCGGGGAGGCTGTCAAAAGTCTTGCGCCCCATGATCATTGGCTTGCCTTGGGTCAGCGATTTGAAATGCCGCAAGTCTGCTGGCAAGTGCCAGGGCATCGTACCGTCTTTGCCAATCACGCCATTGTCAGCGCGGGCCAGGATCATGATGATTTCCGGGTGATTCATGAAATGCGCCTACCCCAGTTTAAATCCTGTGCAAATCAGAAAAACAATTTCGTGACGTGACCCATTTTCCGACCGGGGCGGCTTTCGGTTTTGCCATAGAGATGGAGATGGTTGGCCGGGTCTGTCAGCAGCGCCTGCCACTCGTCGGTATTGCCGCCAATCAGATTGGTCATTTCCACTTTATCAGCAGCCAATCCGGTGTCGCCGAGAGGCAATCCGCAGATCGCCCGGATATGATTTTCAAACTGGCTGGTGATCGCGCCCTCTATTGTCCAGTGGCCGCTATTATGGACACGCGGCGCCATTTCGTTGAACACCGGCCCATCGGCAGTGGCAAAAAACTCGCATGTCAGTACGCCGACATAGTCCATCGCTTCCGCCATTTTTGCTGCCAGTGCGCGGGCAGCTTTCTCTTGCTCGATTATCTGACCGGGTGCGGGCAGCAGGGATTTTGCCAATATACCGTCTTCATGGACATTATGCGGCGTATCCCAGTAGCGGACGGCGCCATCCTGTCCGCGCACCAATATGACCGAAAACTCGTGTGTGAACTCTACAAAGCCTTCAGCCACGCAAGGTTGATGACCGACAGCATCCCAATGAACGGCCAAATCGTCTCCCGGCTTAATTCTGCTTTGCCCCTTGCCGTCATAGCCCATGCGGATGGTTTTCAAGATGGCCGGCGCGCCGATGTCATCGATCGCCTTGTCCAGTGATGCCGAATCCGTGACTTCGGCAAAAGGGGCTGTTGTGCCGCCGTGAGTGCGCGCGAAATTTTTCTCCGCAATCCGGTTTTGTGCAATGTCCAGCGCTCCAACCGGCGGATGAAGCGGGGCACGGCCGGCGGTGGCATTGAGTGATGCGACGGGAACATTTTCAAATTCGAAAGTGATCACGTCGCAGCCATCGGCGAACTTGCCCAATGCCTCAATATCATCATCCTGTGCACAGGTGAATTTTGCAGCAACATCTGCGGCAACGCTGGCTTTGTCGGGCGCGTAGATATGGCAGCGATAGCCAAGTTGTGCCGCGGCGACTGCCAGCATACGGCCCAATTGACCGCCGCCCAATATGCCAATGACCGAGCCGGGAGGGAGTGGAGTCATCGCAGCCAGCTATTCCGGCTCATCTGCTACGGCTGCGCTTTGATCAGCACGCCATTGATCCAGACGATGCCCTAAAGCCTCGTCGTCATTTGCCAGAATCGCGGCGGCCAGCAGAGCGGCATTTTTCGCCCCAGCATCACCAATGGCCAAGGTTCCGACCGGGATACCCGCCGGCATCTGCGCAATGGAAAGCAGGCTGTCGACGCCATTTAAGGTGCGTGACTGTATCGGCACGCCAAGCACAGGTACTCGTGTCATTGCCGCCGCCATGCCCGGCAGATGCGCCGCCCCGCCCGCGCCAGCTATAATCACCTTCAGCTTCCGGGAGGCCGCCGTTTTGGCATAGTCATAGAGTCGGTCCGGTGTCCGGTGTGCCGAAATAATCCTGACTTCATGCGCAACATCCAGCTGTTCCAGAATCTCGGCCGCAAGGCGCATGGTCGCCCAGTCAGACTGGCTGCCCATGATGATGCCAATTTGCGGCGTGGTCTGATGGCCGGTTTTCGGCGTGGCTTCGGTCATGCTTGCACCTGAATAGTGTCGCGGAAGCAAAATCGTTTAGCCATGAAATGCACCACACGCAATGCAGCAATGAGTATCTGGGCCATCATGCAAGATCATTTCAGCCTATAGTTTTACAAAACAGGACTCTGACCGCCGTCGACTATCAATTTTGTTGACTAGCCAATATATGACAAACTAAAGGCCAAGAAAGCGCAAATATTCGTAAAAATAATATCGCTACTGGGGGTGGAAGATTGATAGGTGAAGCGACTAATAGCAATCAAGGTGAACAAAAATGCACCCATTGTACTGCTCTTCAATCAGAAAATATGCGATTGAGAGAAGAGCTTGTTAAAATGGAAATGCGCGCAAATCATGATGCTCTGACGGGACTGCCGAATCGCCGTTTTTTCATTGAGAGTTTGGAAAAACGTATCATGCGGTGCCAACGCTATGGAGATAATACGGCTCTGCTCTTTCTTGATGTTGATGACCTAAAGGTCGTTAACGATGCCCATGGACATGGGGCAGGCGACGCATTGTTGGTCTGTCTGGCCAAAATATTGAAGGGAAATATCCGTGTTTGCGATATGGTTGCGCGGATCGGCGGAGATGAATTCGCGCTGCTCCTCGACAATCTTGATGCTGACCGGGTGGAGAAAAAAATCCTTTCATTGATAGACCTCATTCAATCGACCGATCTGAAATATAACGACCAGGTTCTGAAACTTGGCGCTGCCATCGGCTATAGCTTTGTCGGACCTGCAGATACGGTATCTGCCCTGATGTCCCGCGCTGATGAAGCCATGTATCGGTCAAAAAGGGATGACGGTTAAAAAGGCCGCCAGTACCCACTGCATTTATCTTTCCGATAGATAATAACGTTCGTTTTCATTCAGATCATCGTCCAGATCATAGATAATCGGCTGCCCGGTCGGAATTTCCAGACCGGTAATTTCATCATCCGAAATGCCCGACAGATGTTTAACCAGCGCACGCAGGCTATTGCCATGAGCAGAGATCAGGATGCGCTTGCCTGACTGGAGTTCCGGTGCAATCCGTGTTTTCCAATAAGGCAGTACGCGGGCGATTGTGTCTTTCAGACTCTCGGTCGCAGGCACTTCAATCCCGGCATAGCGCGGGTCGGAGGACATTTGGTATTCGCTGTCGGCGGCCATTGGCGGCGGCGGTGTATCAAAGCTGCGGCGCCAGATATGCACCTGCTCATCACCATGTTTGTGTCGGGTTTCCTGTTTGTTGAGACCGGTCAACCCGCCATAATGCCTCTCGTTCAGCCGGTAGTTTTTCTCCACTGGTAGCCATAGACGGTCCATTTCTTCCAGCGCCAGGTTGAGCGTCTTGATCGCACGGCTTTGCAAGCTGGTAAAACACAAGTCTGATTCAATGCCCTTTTCTTTCATCAGGCGTCCTGCCGCTCTGGCTTCTTCAATTCCTTTTTCGGTGACATCAACATCCCACCAGCCGGTGAATCGATTCTCCAGATTCCATTGTGACTGGCCATGACGAAGAAGGATGAGCTGAGGCATAGGATGTCCTTAAATTTGCTGTTAAGAAACCTGTAGCGGTGAAGGAGAGGTCCGCCAAGCCAGATAATGATGACGGGGTATAGTTATAGACCGCGAAATATATGAAAATTCGTCCTGCAGGAAAGCGATTTCACTACTGCTGCTGTCGGTCGATTACAGGATCCGGCTAAGCGTGTAAAAGGCCCCGAGCCCGCCCACCAGATAGACGGCTGGTATCTCCACCCATTTCCGCCGATCAACAGGTGACCGACCGATCAGCCATAACGCCGCCAATATGGCACTCACGAACAGGATCTGTCCGATCTCCACGCCCAGATTGAACAGCAACAATGCCCAGATTTCCTGACCTTTGGGTAGGCCGATATCGGCCAGCGCCCCCGCGAAACCCAGGCCGTGGAGCAAGCCAAAGCCTAGCGCGATCAACCATGGTCGGCGGATGGTCAGGCTTGTTTTTCCGGCCCATTTGCGGACCACTTCGACGGCGAGGAAGAATATAGACAGCGCGATCAGTAACTCCACGGGCTTGCTCGGTAAGCTGAACAGACCGAGCGCGGTAATCGCCAAGGTTATGCTGTGGCCCAGCGTGAAGGCGGTGATCACCCAAAGCAGTTTGCGCACCGGGGTGAGCAGCAACAGGCCAAGGACGAACAACAAGTGATCCCAGCCGAACAGCATATGCTCTGCACCGATTTGCAGATAGGCGCGAGCAGGGGATCCACCGGGATCGCCCAAGGCAAAAGACGCACTGGCCGGGCGCAGAATATGCGTAGTCTCTTCGCCATCCGCCGTGCTCAGGCGGACAAAAACGTCGGTGAGCGTGCGATCGAGGCCTTCGATCATGATACGACCTTTGTCGAGCTGACATGAAACCTGCCAGCGTTCGACAATTGCGTCACCGGAAATGAGTTGACGTGTCGTCTCCGGCGCCGGGCACTGGTCCGGCAGTACAGGACGCATTTTGAGCTTGCGGCCGGACAGAATTGGCTGTTTCCAGACGACCGTAACAGTGCCGCCGGATTGCTCGGTCAGTTCGAGAGCGGCGGGCCGGATTTCATGGGCATTGGCTGATATGCCGCAGAGCCAGATGAAAAGGGCCCAAAGAAAACTGAGCCGTATGATTGTCACTCGTCTGCGCCCTCAATCACCACATCATAACCGCGCACCAGCTCTTGCAGTGCCGCTTTCTTGGCCTTGGTGCTCTGGTCTTCTTTCCATGCCGCGGCGACCTCGGCCCTGATCGGTTCGAAATTCGCCTCCGCTGCATCGTCAATCGCTTCGATGCGAACCAGATGCAGTCCGAATGCAGACCCGATGGGTGGGCTCCATTGTCCAGGCGACAGTTTGAAGATCGCGCTGGCAAAATCCGGTCCGAACAGACGGGTCACTTCACTTTCCGGTATCGCGGCATAGCTGCGCTTCTGGATGAAGGGATCGCCCAGGCCTTTCCAATCTGTTCCTGGTTGCACGTTCTGCAAAATGTTGGCCGCCACCCTTTCAATCGCACCACCATGTTTCTCCGGACTAAGATAGATATGGATAAAACTTCGCCGTTCTGGCGCGGCAAATTTGTCGCGGTTTGCGTCAAACCATGACTCTAACTCGGCATCAGAAGGATTGTCTGCCTTGCTTTCGCCACTAACCAGAAAATCCATTTTCTGTGCCAGGCGGCGCTTGATGATCGTGTCATCATCGCCAAGGCCAAGCCGCTGGGCCTCGCGCACCAGTACCTCCTGTTGCACATATTGGTCGATAATCTGCTGCTTATCCTCACCAGTGGGCAAGCGACCGGCGGTGTTGGCCCATAGCGCACTCAACCGGTCTATCTCGGCGGCGCTGACAGTGATCGTCCGGCCTTGCTCCCCTTGATAGCCGTTCCAGAAATGATTGATGGCAACCAATGCCAGCCCGATCAGAACGAAATGCGTGATCGGATCTCGAAATATTTTCACAGATTATCCCGTCAATCAGGCCTTGGTCGGCACATACCAGATGGGTGAAGACCAGGCGCGTTCCTGAATGGTTTTTTGCAAGGCCGGGTTAGGCGGTACGCCTGCGCGTATCGCGTCCCATGTTGACCAGCGGCAAACGGGATTCTCCAGCACCCGGACATAATAGGATGCGCGTTGTCCCGCCTTATGCTCAGGATCGCGCCAGAATGTCTTGAGTTCCGGCGCGCCTTTGTCGGTTGAGATGGAGCAATCCGTCAGATTGACTGTCGCGCCATTGTCAGGACAGCGTGCAGTGACCGGATCGACCGTGCCGCCGTCGGAACAGGCAACATCAAAAACCTTTTCATTGGTCTTGCCGCCATCGGTCCAGACTTTGACGATCTGTACTCGCTGCAAGGGCGCGCTCATCGCGTCGCGCATGGCCCAGACGATAAACCCGGGAGCCTTGTCCTCACCAACCAGGTCGCCGCCCATGGCGACGCCATCATTATAGGCTTTGGATACCATTTCCGGATCATCCAGCATGGCGGCATCAAAATCAAAACCGCCAAAGAAGCGCAATTTTATCCGGGTGCCGGTGGTTGCATAAGTTTCCTTGCGCCGCATCGCGTCAAATATCGCCTCGCGGGTGTTTTCTTCGGCCCAGACTGCCGCATAGCCGGATGCGCCCCAGCGTGAGAACCAGCTGGCCGCGCGCGGATCGACCGTCACACCTTCCCAGCTTTTCTTGCCGCCCGGCGGGACGGAGCCTCGCGATTCCGGCGTGCCGTCGACGACACCGATTTTGGACCAGAAATTCTTTTCATCAAATGATCCGCCGGCGACATGAGTGTCAGTGGATCCAATCAAGCCGAATTGAAACGGGTTGCTGCCGATCCTGTCTTCCAGCACCAGACCATTGGCATAAGCCTGCCTGACATAGTCGCCGCTGCTTGTTTTGGACTTGATTTGTGAAGACAGCAGATATTCGTAGATCCCGAAATCCGCCCATTCGTCATTGGGTGATAGGGACGGATGGGTTTCCGATGTACCCTTGACCTGCGTGATCTCGACGATCGGTTCATTGCGCATCCGCTGATCAGCATAGGCTTTGGTCAGTGGCTGGCCATTATAGGTTTCCAGCTTGAACATTTCGCCGTCCGACACATTGCTGTTATGCGGAATCGAAAGTCCGTCAATCCCGGCTGCGCGTTGTTCGTCCATCCATGACCATAAATCTTCGGGGTTGCTCGATTCCAGCGTGCCAAAGGGCATGTCGGGGGCGGAATCGCGGAATACGACATTGCGGTGCAGATTTCCGCCGGCAAAACCACCGCCTTCGCCTTGCGTCACCCGCGTGGCGGTATATTCATAGGCGGCGAAAGTCGTGAATTTACCCGGCTTATAATATTTGTCTGCCGCATCGACGGTGG
Organism: Parasphingorhabdus sp.; assembly: GCF_059726685.1. NCBI lineage: Bacteria > Pseudomonadati > Pseudomonadota > Alphaproteobacteria > Sphingomonadales > Sphingorhabdaceae > Parasphingorhabdus > Parasphingorhabdus sp. Next base: position 499,998 of record NZ_AP041068.1, on the reverse strand, counting down.
CTTTCCACACGTCTCCGATGATTTTGGCATCATAAACACCATCCATTTTGCGGCCGTCGCGAACCGATCCACCAATCAGCTGGAAGGCGGCAATAATTTTATCAGGATCCGTGCTGAACATATCCTTTGCCATCTCAAGCTTTGAAATTTCAGTGCCTTCGGTGTCCATTGCCGGTAAGTGACCCAGATAGGCTGCATGATCGGTGACTGCCATGAAATCCAGCGCCGGACCTTCGAGTTTCAGATCATAGCCGGACGGATGGGTGATACCCTCGCCCATGCCGAATTTATATGCATCTTCCGGTGTTGTACGGACATTGAAAATATAGGCGTCAAAGCTGTTGCGGGTATGAATGTGCAGGTCGCCAAAATAGACATTTCGGTCAGGATTGGGTTGCTCAAGCGTCTCGCCCGGGGCGAGAGCGATGCCGGTTTTCTCCTGCGTATCGGTGTCACCGGAACAACCGGCCATCAGCGCACCCATTGCCGTTAGCGTTAAAAATTTGCGTATCATCTCCATCTCCCTCCCCGTCGGGATTTAATGGCCCAGTTAAAACACTTATGCAAGTATGACCGCAGTGGACCAAATTTCTGATCGTCAAGGCGCGCTTGAAATCCCCTCCTCCTGATTGGTTTCGGGGCACCGTGCCGCGTCGCTGCAATGTTTGCGAGTTGACCACAAGTTCCCAGAAAAGCTCAATGCTTAGAAATTGTTACGCGATATTCCGGTCTTGCAATGAAGCCTGTTTCAGCTACCTGTTTGTGCGCCGGATTCACAGACTCCGCCTGATGGTATGCAGGACGCATCAAATATACCACAGATAGTGTTTTGAGCGCTGATTTTGACTGAAATCGGTCATTTTACATTGTATCATTTTTGCCACTGCGCGGCTTTTTCTGTGTCGATCCGCCGATATCAGCTTGATTTAGCGGTCTAATTAAACGACCTGTGTGCAGCGACCGACGTAACAAGATCAGCATCCCCTCCCCATTTTACAGGGATAAATGACAGGCGCCGGAGAGTTCAACGGGAGAGAATGATTATGAAGAGTTTGAATCGCGTCCTTATGGCAGCACTGTGTACGAGTGCCATGACAGTGCCAGCATACGCGCAAGATCAAGGTGCTGAAGAAACAGTTGATGATAATGTCATCATCGTGACCGCGACGCGCCGTGCTGAAGATGTCCAGGATATTCCGATTGCTGTGACGGCGGTTAGCCCGGTGCAGCTGGAGCAACAGGGCGTTGTTAACGTTCAGAATATCGGCAGCGTTTCCCCAAGCTTCTCGACTTCCAATGCCCAGACGGCATCAGGTACGGTTGTTCTGCGTATTCGCGGTGTCGGTACCACATCTAACAATATCGGCTTTGAATCAGCGGTCGGTATTTTCGTAGATGGCGCATATCAGTCCCGCCCAGGCGTCGCGCTTGGTGAGTTTGTTGACGTGGAACGTGTCGAAGTCCTTCGTGGCCCGCAAGGCACGCTCTTCGGACGCAACACATCGGCCGGTGCTCTGAACATTACCAACAAGCGTCCAGACCTGGATGAATTTGGCGGCTTCGTAAACGCGACCTATGGCAATTTCGACCATATAAGTGTGCAGGGTGCTATCAACGCACCAATTATCGAAGACACGCTCGCATTTCGTCTGACCGGCGCTTATCGCCAGCGTGACGGTTTTGTTGATATTATCGACAGCAATGGCGGTAGTGTTGGCGATTCCAACGATACGGAGCAATATCTGATCCGTGGCCAGTTGGGCTTTGAAAGTGATAGCGGCATTCAGGCGCGCTTGATTGCTGACTATTCCAAGAGCACGGCGAGCTGCTGTGCTGCGATTGAAGTTCTGCAATCCGGCATTGAAACGGCAGGATTATTTGCAGCGGTGGGCCTTGGTCCGCGCGGCGGTATGGCCGGACCAGATGTTGCTCTGACTCCTTTCGACGTCACGGCAGCACAGCGTGCCGTGGACAATCGGATTGCAACATCCGACCAGCGTGCTGACCCGTCCAACGATCAATGGGGCATTACGGCGGAAGTTGAAGTTCCTATCAGCGACAGTGCTGATGTGATTTACATCGGTTCCTACCGTGAATATCGGGCAGAAGAAGCCTATGACTCAGACTTCTCGGGCCTTGATATTTTTAACGTTCTGCCCGGTAGCGATACCGCCATTGATACGATGACCCACGAACTGCGTGTTCAGGGTGAAGCATTTGGCGGTGCACTGAACTGGTTGGTTGGTGGTTATTATTCTGATGAGGATATTACGCAGTCAACGAACTTTGGTCTAGGCGCTGATTATGATCGTCTTGTAGGCGCGCTTTTGGCAGCAGGTACCGGCGGTGCTACGCTGAACCCCGCAAGTCCGCTTTTTGCAGGTGCAACGCCGTTGCAGACTTTGACTGGTATTGATCCAGCAACGGTTCGGACCACCAATGCTTATACGCAAAGCAGTAAAAGCTGGTCGATCTTTACGCATAACACGCTGGAAGTTGCGCAAGGTCTGAAACTGACGGTTGGTCTGCGCTATTCGGATGAAAGCAAGGATGGTTCCTTCTCTCAGCCAGCGATCACTAATGATCTCTGCCCTGCGACTTTGGGACAGATTGGTGCCGGGGGTCTTCCCGGTGGTGCTATGAGCCCTCTGATCAACAGTTATTTCGGACTGGGCTGTTTTGCTTTTGTCGCACCAGCCATTGGTTCGGATGCAAATCCATTCCCGCTGCCACGGCCTTTCGTCAGCGAGTTTAGCGACGAAGAGCTGATCTACACAGGTAAGGTAAGCTATGAGTTTGCCGATCCGGTAACGGTCTATGCCAGCTTTACCCATGGCTATAAGTCGGGTGGTTTTAACCTCGATTCCACGGCTGCTGCTGGCGGCGCGGATCCGCGTTTTGCTTCTGAAGAAGTGGATGCTTATGAAGTTGGTCTGAAAGCCAAATTCCTGGATAATGCGATTACCTTGAACGTTGCCGGTTTTCATGAGGAATTCACCGACTTCCAGGTTCTGGAATTCACTGGCGCTCAGTTTACGACGTTTAACGTGCCCAGCGCGAAATCAACTGGCGTCGAAATTGAGACTGTCATTCGTCCGGATGACAATTTCACAATCAATGGCGGTTTGACCTACACGGATGCAAGATATCCGAGCGATTGTGCTGGTACACAAACCTCTCCTAATGTTCTGAGCCTGTGTGGCAACTCGCTGACCAACGCTCCGAAATGGGTGGGTATCATGGGGGCAACCTATGATCGTGACCTTGGTGATAGCCTGAAGTTCTTCGTCAATGGCCAGCTTCGGATCGAAAGTGATCGCCGGACATCAACGCAGGCGATCGTCGTTCCCAATGCTGCAGCCATTACAGCGGCGGGCAGCGTACAGGCGGCTGTTGATGTAGCGGCTCTCAATCCGTTCGATGTTCAGGATGGCACGATCAAAATCAACATGCGCGCTGGTATCGGCGACATTGATGATGCTTGGGGCATTGAAGCCTGGGTGACCAACCTGACCAATGAAGTGACCCGCGGTGTTACGTTTAACACGGTGCTGCGTTCAGGTTCACGTTCGACCTTCATTCAGGAACCACGCATGTACGGTTTGACCCTGCGCGGCAAATTCTAAGAATTAAACAGTTTGGGGGCATTTCGTCACCACAAGGAGGGGCCGGTTTTCCGGCCCCTTTTTTTGACCTCGGTTGATGCCGGTTGCGCAGTGCGATGATCGGTGCAAAAGTCCGGCTATGAATAGCTATAGTTTCCAAACGGTACCGGTCCTGCATTTTGGCGAGGGCTGTCTTTCAATGTTGGCTGATCAAGTCGCTGCGCTTGGCGGAACCCGTCCGCTGATTGTCACCGACAAGGGCATTATCGGCGCTGGTCTTATCGCTCCTGTAGAGCAAGCGCTGTCCGATGCTGGTCTGACAGCGCATATATTTGATGCGGTCATAGCCGACCCGCCTGAAGTGGTGGTCGAGCAAGCCATTGATTTAGCGAAGAGCGCTGATGTCGATATTGTCATTGGCCTGGGCGGCGGTAGTTCACTGGACACCGCTAAAGTTGTAGCAGCGCTGGCGGTCGATAATGCGCAGGTGCTTTCGGACATTTATGGTGTGGGCCAACTGGCACGCAAAGGCTTACCGACGATATTAATCCCGACGACATCGGGCACGGGTTCCGAAGTGACCGCCATCTCTATCCTGACAACGGGTGAGACGACCAAGGCCGGCATCGTGTCGCCGCATCTGTTTGCCGACGCCGCCATACTCGACCCCACGCTAACACTTGGTCTGCCAGCCGCCGTGACCGCAGCTACGGGTATAGATGCGATGGTCCATGCGATAGAGGCTTATACGGGCCGTCATGCGAAGAATCCGGTGTCCGATATGCTTGCGATTGAGGCACTGAAACTGCTCACCGCCCATATTGAAACCGCCTGTTCGAACGGCGCCAACATGGTCGCACGCGAGGCCATGTTGCGCGGCTCCATGCTGGCGGGACAGGCTTTTGCGAACTCGCCCGTCGGTGCGATCCATGCGCTCGCCTATCCGCTCGGCGGGATTTATCATATCCCGCACGGCCTCTCCAACGCGCTCGTCATGCCGCATATCATGCAGTTCAATCTGGAAGCAGCGGCCTCGCTCTATGCGGAATTGGCCGATGCGCTGGATGTGCCAAAAGCGGGTCCGAATAGCGCGGAAGCCCGGGCGCAGGAATTGATCGACTATCTCGAAGGGTTGGCCGTGAAGGTGAACGCGCCCCGTCGCTTGCGTGAAGTCGGCATCGCTGAAGACGCAGTCGATGAGCTCGCTGAGGCCGCCATGTTGCAGACCAGATTGCTGATCAACAATCCCAAAGAATTGGACCTCGCCGATGCCAAGCGGATCTACGCCGATGCCTGGTAAAGAGCGTACCCCACCACCTGTGTGGGATGATTATCGCGTTGGTTCATCCATCACCACTCGCTGGAATGACAATGATCCTTATGGTCACGTTAACAATGCAGTCTATTATTTCTGGTTTGATAGTGCGGTGAATCGCTATTTGATCGAACAAGGTGCGCTCGACATTGAGAAGAGCGATGTCATCGGACTGGTGGTCCAGACTTCTTGCGAATATTTTGCGCCTATTGCCTTTCCCGATCTGGTTGAGGCACGTATCCGCGTCGAGAAGCTTGGCCGGACCAGCGTGACCTATGGAGTCGGTTTGTTTCGCGGCGATGAGACGACCGCATCGGCGGCAGGTAGCTTTACTCATGTCTATGTGGACCGAGAGAACAGGCGACCAACGCCGTTGCCCGCGCCCTTGCGTTCTGCGCTGGAATTGATAACCCTTTAACTGAGCAGTTAAAGGATAAGGATCATGCGCCACGCCGCCGATACCGAAGAACGCCAGCAATTCCGAGACATGACTCGGCGTTTTATCGAAACCGAGTTGCAGCCTCATGCCGATGAGTGGGACGAAGCGGGCGAAATCCCCTGGGAAGTCCATCAAAAAGTAGGTGCCTTAGGCACCTGGGGATTTGGTGTCGCGGAGCAATATGGCGGTCTTGGCTTTGATGATATGTATATGCGCTGCATCTGGGGAGAGGAAGCAGCGCGTGCCCATAATGGCGGTACATTGGCAGCACTGGGCGGGCGCAGCATCTCTATCGGCCCGATCGAAAAACTGGCGTCACAGGAGATCAAGGACCGCATTCTCAAAGACATTGTCCAGGGGCGTGTCGGCTCCAGTCTCGGTGTAACCGAACCGGGTGGCGGCTCCGATGTGGCAAATATGAAAACGACGGCGCGGCAAGATGGTAATCACTGGATTATCAACGGGTCAAAAACCTTCATTACTGGCGGGATGACATCAGACTATTTTGTGGTCGGTGCGCGGACCGGCGGCGAGGGGCTGAATGGCATTTCGCTCTTTCTGGTCGAGAAGGATATGGAAGGATTCTCCCGTACCGCGCTCGACAAGAAAATGGGCTGGTGGGCGTCGGATCAGGCAACGCTCTATTTCGATGATGTCCGTGTCCCCGCTGGCAATATGCTCGGCGACGAAGGGCGCGGTTTTATCCAGATCATGCACAATTTCAACTATGAACGGCTCGGCATGGTTGCTCAGTGCCTGGGGATGATGCGGGTCTTGCTGGAAGAGTCCATCACCTATGCGCAACAGCGTGAAACTTTCGGGAAACCGCTGAGCCAGCATCAGGTTATCCGTCACAAGATTGCCGAGATGTCAGCCCGGGTTGATGCGACTGAGGCTTGGGTCAATCAGATTTGTTTTCTGGCAGAAAATGATCGAATGCCGGTTGACCAGATATGCAAAGCCAAGTTTTTCAGCACCAAGAACCTGGAATATTGTGCTAGCGAAGCGATGCAAATCTGGGGCGGTGCTGGCTATTTGCGGGGTAATGTCGTCGAACGTTTTTACCGCGAGGTGAAAGTCATGGCGATTGGCGGCGGATCAGAGGAAATTATGCGCGATCTGGCTGTGCGGCAAATGGGTCTTTAACACAGCTAGACTTTTTTGTTTGCCAGCCCGATAGCATTTCAATGTCTGTCCATTCCGATTCCCCGTCACAAGGCGCACCAATACTGCCCATTGGATCCGTGCTGACGGGCTTGGCCTTTTTTTGCCTGATGGATGTCACGATGAAAAGCCTCAGCATCTCGCTGGGCGCTTATAATGCGATATTGTGGCGGGTGCTGCTCGCGCTTGGTCTGGTCAGCATATTATATCTGACGCGCCGCCCGAAAATGCCGGCTGGCCCAACGCTGAAAATCCATTTGCAGCGCGGAATCATAACAGTCTTCATGGCCTTCCTGTTTTTCTGGGCATTGATACATGTCCCAATTGCCGAAGCGGTGGCGCTTTCATTCATCGCGCCCATTATCGCGCTGTATCTGGCGGCTGTGTTTCTAGGGGAAACCATTCACCGCAATGCAATTTTCGCGTCTGTTCTTGGTCTTGCCGGTGTCGTCGTGATTGGCTGGGGCAAAATGAGCGGCGACTATACCGATGAAGAGCTGCTCGGTTTCGGGGCCGTCCTGTTATCGGCGCTGCTTTATGCGGCCAATCTGGTGATCCAGCGCAGTCAGGCTTTACTCGCAGACCCGATCGAGATCAGCTTCTTCCAGAATCTTGTGGTCGGGGTAAGCTATGGGCTGGTCGCTCCGTTTCTGGCTGTCGTACCGGAGGTCCAATATGCACCGGAATTTCTTGCAGCCGCTTTGCTATCGGTCATTTCTGCACTGTTCATCGCCTGGGGCTATGCGCGGGCGCAGGCACAGGTGCTGATCAATCTGGAATATAGCGCCTTTGTCTGGGCCGCGATTTTCGGATGGGTTTTCTTTTCGGAACTTGTCAAGCTGCCGACGATATTGGGTACGGTGCTGATCGTTGCAGGATGTATATTGGCTACCCGTCGCGGGCGACCCGTTGCTCATGTTGAAACGACAGCAATCTGATGGTCCAGTGGCGCTAAAAATCAAGAATCGTGATGCGCGCCGCATGTGGCTGGACCGGCAGGGTTTGGCCCGTACGCCAACCGGTCCGCTCGACCTGCTGCAAATCATCACCGATCTCGGCTTTGTTCAACTTGATACGATCCGTAATGTCACGCGCGCGCATCACCATATCCTGTGGAGCCGCAACCAGAATTATCGCGAGCCGATGTTGAATAATTTGCTGGCCAACGAGCGAACCGTTTTTGAACATTTCACCCATGATGCATCGGTGTTGCCAATGGAATTTTACCCGGTCTGGCAGCGCCAGTTTCGCCGTCTGGGAGAACGGGCGGGCAAGCCTAAGGTGATGGCGGAAGAAGATATCGCCGCGATCAAGGGGCGGATAGCGGAAGAAGGACCTCTATCGACCCATGCCTTTGACACGAAGATCATCGGGAAAAAGGAGATGTGGGCGCGGCCGCCGCACAAAAGGGTGCTGGACCAGCTCTGGTATGCCGGGGAGCTTGCGACATCGCATCGCGAGAAATTCGTCAAATATTACGACCTTGCCGAGCGCGTGGTTCCCTCCGCCTACCGGGACATAGCCCATAGCGACGCTAATCAGATAGACTGGTTGTGCAAGGCAGCGCTGGACCGACTGGGCTTTGGTACCATGGGCGAGATACAAAGGTTCTGGGCGGCGCTCGATGCCCGGGAAGTCAGGGCATGGGCAGATACGGCTTCACATCATCTGGTTCCGGTCGAACTGGAAACCGTTGGCGGTGACTGGATCAGCATGGTCGCTCCGCCGGATATCGAGACATTGCTGTCCAGTCTTCCGGCACCAACATCGCGGCTGCGCATATTAAGCCCTTTTGATCCGTCGGTGCGCGATCGTACCCGGCTTAGCCGGCTATTTGGTTTTGAGTATCGTATCGAAATTTTCGTCCCCGCCGCCAAACGGCGCTGGGGCTATTATGTTTATCCGCTGCTGGAACGGGACCGGTTTGTTGGCCGTATCGAGTTAAAAGCAGACCGCAAAGCGGGCCTGTTGAAGGTAATTCAGATATGGTCTGAAAAGGGGATAAAATGGACCAATGATCGCGCTGGCAAGCTCGATGCCGAGTTGGCGCGGCTGGCGCGGTTGATCAATGCTGATCGTGTCGAATGGCATTGCGACCGGATAGGCCGCTAGAGCGGTCTTTTATTTTACGATACCGCTAAAGCGCAGCTCACCCGAAGCTCCGGAAGCAATTGCCTGATCGAAAGTCCAGCGAATATGGGTAACATCGCTTGGCTGTGCGGCGCGGGTAACGCTGGTGCTTGGGGCATCGTTACTTTCGCTGGCTGTGTCAGTTACCGTCAGTTCGGTTAATTTCCCAAAGTTTTGGCCACCGTCTACTGACACCAGGGCCCAATCCTCATTGACACCAGTAAAGGTCACGGCTTTGTGAACCGGATTGTTGACAACGAACCCCGTCACCGCTGCGCCGCCGGTGTTGCGATATGTGTTTACAAAAACAAGCTTGTCGCCGGGAATTACCTTCACCTCGGTCGGCTTATACAATTTTGTTGATTCCTGTCCGGTTGCATCCGGTTCAGTCCGCTCCACCAGCACTGCGCTCTCAATTTTCACATTGGCGCGCGGATCAGCGCTCTGGATGGCAGCTTGCAACGGCGCTGCATGTGCCGTGGCGATACCGGCCATTAATATACCGACGACAAGAGCACCTTCAATCAATAAGGTCCGTATACTCGACATGATCTTACATCCCCACTTTGCTGCAGCCCGATACGCAGGGCCGCTCATATCCACCCGCCGAATATGGTAGAACTTGGTTAACAACCGGTTAAAATAAACCATCGAGACACGCTGAGTGGATGAGCAATCAACAGCTCATACCAACCCGTTCATGCAATCATTTTCGCAGATTGTCTGGCTAATTGATTGGCTTGCCGGAAATTTCAGCTATTTTATTAGCTTCCTTTGAACCGAACGGCTAAAGCACCGGCTATGGGCCTGACCGCGTATCGTTACTGCCTTTTCATGTTGCTGGTTGGTTGTATGCTGGTGGCCTTGTCACCGGTCGTATCATCACCGGCATTTGCACAAAAAGCTGAAACCGAAGGCCAGGGTGATGGGTTGGTCAGCGGTAGCGATACCGATACTTCAAGCGACCTGGAGCCATTGGACCCTGATAAGCCGCTGGCCGAATTGCCTGACTTTGGCGTCGAATGGCCGGAACTTGACGCCCCGACACCTGGAAGCCCCGCACCGGAAGAACCGGCTGTGGACACGGCCCGTGATGTGGAGATGGATCGCCGCCTTGCCGAAGAAGAAATTTCTGAAATTGAAGATCAAGATATCAGGGCCGAGGCGGAAGCCGAGTTGGAACAGGGTATCGCGGCGAGTTTTCAGCCTGGCGATAGTTTGGCAGAGCGCCGTTACGAGTTAGAATTCACCGGATTGCCTGTTACTCTGAGCACGATGTTCAACCAGCGCTTTCAAGCGCTTTCTGCCTTGGAGGAATATCGTGGCGATGAAGCAAATTTTGCTCAGATCAAGCGGCGTGCGGAAACAGATCGCGAACTGGTTGAGCGGTTGCTGCGCATCGAAGGCTATTATGATGCAATTGTTCGTAACAGCTTCGCGGCGGGACGAGGCACTGACATAGATGTAACAATTGCTGTCACGGCTGGCCCGCAATATCAACTCGATGCAATCACGCTGAACGGTCTGGAGCAAGCGGGAGGCAGTGATGCAGAAAAATTCCGCAATGCTTTCGGGCTGCAATCGGATGACATCATCAATAGTGACCGGATCATGGAAGCACGGGCCAGGCTGGACGAGGAAATGGCAGAAAACGGTTATGCCTTTGCCGAAACTGCCGAGCCGGAGCTGACCGTCGACCATGCGGAACGTAATGGTGATCTTGATATCGTCGTTACGCCTGGCGAGAAATATGTTTTCGGTTCGATCCTGATGGACGATACCGAGCTGTTTAGCGCTGATCATGCCGAATTGATCGCGCGGTTTGATGCAGGCGATCTCTATCAACAATCAGATGTAGAGGATTTTAGGCGTGCCTTGATTGCCACCGGACTGGTATCGACGGTCACACTTGAACCTGTGGCCGCAGGTGATGAAGAGGGCGCCGTGGATATCGCCGCCAGCGTTACGGCGGCGCCGCTGCGCACAATATCGGGTGCAATCGGCTATGGGACGGGGGAAGGACTGCGCTCGGAAGTCAGCTGGGAGCATCGCAACTTATTCCCGCCGGAAGGACTGATCCGACTGACCGGCGTCCTGGCTACCCAGGAACAATCGGGCAGCATAACCTATCGGCGTAACAATTTCCGCCGCCGGGACAATGTTCTTAACGGTCAGGTCGCGCTAAGCAACGTTGATAATTCAGCCTTCGAAGCGCGCACATTCTCTGTCTCCGCCAGTCTGGAGCGGCAAAGCAATCTCATTTTCCAAAAGAAATGGAACTGGTCAGCAGGGATCGAACTGCTCGCATCGCAGGAACGTGATATTGATGGCAATATTCAGACAACAGCGCGGGACACCTTCTTCATCGGCTCCCTTCCGCTAACTCTGGCCTATGATGGCAGTGACAATCTGCTGGATCCGACCAGCGGTTTTCGCCTGAGCGCGCGATTGGCACCAGAGGCTTCATTGCAGTCAGGCAGCTTTTTTTATGCCCGTAGCCAGATTGATGGCAGTACCTATTATCCCGTGTCGGATAAAATTATTCTGGCCGGACGGGCCAGATTGGGCTCGATTGTCGGTGCCGGCAGCAACCGGATTGCTCCATCGCGCCGTCTCTATTCTGGCGGTGGCGGCTCGGTGCGCGGTTTCGGTTTTCAGCGGATCGGTCCGCGCGACGTGAATAACGACCCCTCTGGCGGTCGCTCCCTGGTCGAATTTTCACTGGAAGCGCGCGTGCGTGTAGATGCATTTGGCGGTAATTTTGGTGTCGTACCCTTTATTGATGCTGGCAATGTTTACACGAACTCGCTGCCCGATTTTACGGGACTGCGTTTCGGCACCGGATTGGGCCTGCGTTACTATAGCGACTTTGGGCCGATCAGGGTGGATGTCGGCACGCCAATTAATCCGCAGGAAGGGGATTCCCGGATCGCCGTCTATGTCTCGCTGGGTCAGGCATTCTGATGGACAGTGAAGAGCCTATCCAGGATGTTGACGCGGCCAAACCTCGCCGCAGGGTGCGTCGCGCCATCTGGGCGCTATTGGGATCGATTTTGCTGTTCGGTATCATCGTTCTGGCTGGTGCCGCATATTGGTTGGATAGCGATAACGGCCACGCTTTCATCATCGACAAGGTCGAGGCACTGGAGCCCGAAGACGGCCTGCGCATCGGTATTGGCGCTATTGAAGGGTCGATTTACGGACAGATGGAGGTCGTTGACCTTGAACTATCTGATCCCAAGGGTTTGTTTTTCCAGGCCGGCCGCGTCGGGGTTGACTGGAATCCGCTGGCATGGATTTTTAACGAGCTGAACGTTTCCAATGCGGTGGTTACCAAAGCGCGTTTGGACCGACTGCCACAGCTTATTGATACACAGGAAGATGGTCCGCTGCTGCCCGATTTTGACATCTACCTGGGTGCTTTTCGGGCGGATAATCTGGCTGTCGGTAGAGCCATTACCGGCGAAGAACAGCGCGCTGATCTGGCCGGCGCCGTTGATATCCGGTCCGGGCGCGCGATGATCACTCTCGATGCCGCGACGACGCGCAGCGGCGACAAGATAAACGTGATTCTCAACGCGGAGCCAGAGCGCGAGAAGCTTGACCTGAATGCCGAGATCACAGCTCCGGCCGATGGCGCGATTGCTGGTTATCTTGGGTTTCAACAGGATTATGCGATCACGCTTGCTGGTGATGGTGACTGGACGAAATGGGACGGCAATCTGTCGGTAACAAGCGCCGACCAGCAGCTTGCTGACATGATGTTGGAAGCTCGCGACGGACTGTTCGGCTATGATGGCAGTGTCGCGTCGGCCTTGCTGCCGTCTGGATTGGGGCAAAGATTGACCACACCGCAGCTGGCGATCAATGGCAATGCGTCGATAGAAGACCGGCTTGTCATGATTGATTTGATGGCACGTTCCAATGCGGCAACCGTGACCGCGGTGGGGGGCATTGATCTCGCTCGCAACGCTCTGGATGCGCTGCGGGTCGAATTTGATGTGGGCAACCCCGGGGCATTGGTTGCGAATATGAAGGCACAGGATCTGGAGTTGAAAGCGCTGCTCAATGGCAAATTTTCGGAGCTGCGCTACCAATATCTGCTGACCGCACCGCAACTGGCACTTGGCAAAACGCTACTGAGTGATGTGAATGCATCGGGCGAGGGGCAGCGCGATGCCAGTGGTTTTGATGTACCAGTCGAATTGGCAGTCGGCTCACTAATCGGCAATGGTGACCTGCTGAAACAGCTTTTGTCAGGGTTTAATGGCAAGGCCTTTTTGCGGCTGGAGAATGGACGGCTCTATGCTGACAATGCGGTCATCACTACCGATACCGCACGAGGCACAGCTGATATCGAGGTCCCGTTAGCGACCGGCAAATATCAAATTGCAATAGATGCACAGGCGCCAGGATTTGCTGTGCAAGGCGTTGGTGTGGCGGATATCATAGCGACAGTTGTGTTGGAGCCCGGTGCAGGCGGCCTTGCGCTGAGCGGCGATGTCACAGCCAATTTGCGGCGTTTCGACAATGTCTTCCTGCGCGAATTGGGCGGCGGCTTGCCGGTGGTGAAAACGGGTCTGGCGATCGGCGATGACAAGAAGCTACGTTTCACTGATCTTGATATTCAAGCGCCCAAGCTTGGTTTCAAGGGCCGCGGGGTGCAGCAGACCGCGACCATATTCGAGTTTACCGGCAGCGGCACGCATGACCAATATGGTCGCTTTGATCTTGACCTTGAAGGACCATTGGCCCGGCCGCAAATTGGGGTTCTACTCGACAGCCCGCTGCCTGCGGCGGGGCTTTCCGCGGTGCAAGTCAATCTCGACCCGGCGGATAATGGTTTCGCCTTTACCACTGCGGGCGGATCAACGCTGGGGCCATTCAGCGGTAATGGCGCAATCGTAACGCTGCCGGGGCAGGATACGCTGGTCCGTGTTGAACAACTGAAAGTATCTGACACATTGGCAACCGGCACCATTCGGCCCACCGCATCCGGCCTCGCCGGCAATCTGGCGATTAGCGGCGGCGGCGTAGACGGGAATGTCCTGTTTGAACCCGGTGCCAATCGTCAACTCATCCAGGCGAAGCTGACCGCCAAAAATGCCCGCTTCGATGGTGAAACGCCGATATTCATTCGCACAGGCGCGCTGGATGCCGATGTCGTTCTGATCGAGGGTCGGTCAGATATAACCGCAACCGTGCGGGCACAAGGGATCAGTCAGGGCGACCTGATGGTGGGCCGGATCGCGGGGAATACAAAACTGACAAACGGGACAGGCAACGCGACCTTCTCGGTTGCGGGTACGCGTGGCAGCACGTTTAATTTTCAGGCAAAGGCCGATATCACCCCGGACCGGTATGTGATGACAGGTCAAGGTCTATTCGAAGGAAGGGTCCTGAAGCTTCGCCGTCCACTTGAGCTTCGCCGTGTAGGTGGTGGTTGGGCTGCTTCGCCGACAATATTGACTTATGGCGGCGGTTCGGCCCGTTTCTCGGGAATATGGGCCAGTGACTCATCCCGGCTCGATCTGACGCTTTCCAAAATGCCACTATCGCTTGTGGATATTGTCAATGATGATCTGGAGCTGGGCGGAGAGGCCAATGGCACTGTCAAACTGACGCAGACAGGATCGCAAATGCCCGTCGGTGACGCCAAACTGACGATCAAGGGCCTGACTCGTTCAGGACTTATTCTGACATCCACCCCGGTCGATCTGGGCCTCAATGTCGCGATGTCCGCACGAAATGCAGCAGCACGGGGGATTATTAAATCACAGGCCAAGACGATTGGCCGGTTTCAGGGGCGGGTAACTGGCTTTGGTGACGGCAACTGGAAAGACGAATTGTTGCGCAGCCCGTTATTTGCGCAGGCGCGTTTCAATGGTGCGGCTGATGCGCTTTGGCGGCTGACCGGTGTAGAGACATTTGATCTGACCGGTCCTGTTGCCATGAGCGCCGATGTTGGCGGCACACTTGCCAATCCGCAAATTCGCGGGACCGTTAACACCACCAATGCACGGCTGGAAAGCGGACTGACCGGAACCGTGATTTCCGGTATTACAGCAAAAGGGCAGTTTGACGGATCACGGCTGGTGCTGCCCAATATAACAGGCACTACCAGAGGGGGCGGATCGGTAAGCGGCAGCGGGAACTTCAACTTCGCGGTCGCGCCGGGCGAGGGCATTGGTATCATGCTTGACCTCACCGCCCAACAAGCGCGCTTGATAGCGCGGGATGATTTTGCCGCAACGGTGACTGGTCCAATTCAAATTCGCAGTTCTGCCGAAGGCGGCCTGATATCTGGCGATGTAACGCTCAACCGCAGCTTCTTTCAATTTGGTAATGCCAGCGAAACAGCAGCCTTGCCGCAAATCAAAGTCCGTGAGATTAATCGCCGGGCCGATGAACGCCCCCGAGTGGTTAGTAGCCGCCCTTGGCGGTTTGCGCTCAATGCCAACGCGCCCAATCGGTTGCAGGTTGAGGGATTGGGTCTGGACAGCGAATGGCGCGCTAATTTTAAAGTTTCCGGCCCTGTCGACAATTTTTCGATGATTGGCAGCGCGAACCTTATTCGCGGGAACTATACTTTTGCTGGTCGCCGTTTTCAGCTCGAACGCGGCCGCATTCGTTTTGTTGGGGATCAGCCACCCAATCCGGTGCTGGATATTGAAGCAGAGGCGGATCTGACTGGCCTCAACGCTACAATCAATGTTACCGGCACCGGCAATCGCCCCGAAATCGCCTTTAACAGCATACCCGCTCTGCCGCAGGATGAACTGCTATCTCGCGTCCTGTTTGGTGCCTCGATATCTGACCTGTCCGCACCAGAGGCTGTGCAACTGGCCGCTGCCGTTGCTTCCCTCAATAGCGGCGGCGGGCTCGACCCCATAAACCAGCTGCGCAAAGCTGTTGGCCTCGACCGTTTGCGCATATTGCCGGCCGATGTCACCACCGGTCAAAGCACTTCCATCGCGGCGGGCAAATATATTACCCGGCGGGCCTATGTCGAGCTGATAACCGATGGTCAGGGCTATAGTGCGACGCGGTTGGAATTCCAGATCACCCGTTGGCTGTCGATATTGTCCAGCATCTCAACATTGGGACGACAGAGCGCGAATATTCAGATATCCAGGGATTATTGAGAAAGCTTATAATCGCATGCAAATTATCAGAGAACTGGGCCCGCTGCGGAACGCCTTGCAGAATATCCGGCAGGAAAAATCAACATTGGGTTTGGTTCCGACTATGGGCGCCTTGCACGCAGGTCATATGAAGCTCGTTGAGACTGCAACGGCTCAATGCGATGTTGTTGTGGCCTCTATTTTCGTCAATCCGGCGCAATTTGGCGAGGGCGAAGATCTGGACGCCTATCCGCGCCAGGAGGCGGCTGATGCCGCTCTTTTGGAAGCGGCTGGTGTGGAGCTGGTCTGGGCGCCTACAGTGGATCAGGTTTATCCCGATGGCTTTGCGACCAATGTCAGCGTCAGCGGAGTGAGTTCTGGTCTGTGCGGCGGATCACGGCCTGGCCATTTTGACGGCGTAGCGACAGTGGTGGCAAAACTGTTCAATCAGGTCCGGCCCGATGCAGCCTTTTTTGGCGAGAAGGATTATCAGCAACTGGCGGTCATCAGGCGGATGGCACGCGATCTTGATTTCACGCATGATATTATCGGTGTACCGACGGTTCGCGATCCGGACGGTCTGGCTCTGTCTTCTCGCAACGCTTATTTGACGCCCGGGCAGCGCAGCCAGGCGGTGGCTTTGCCCGACGCCATGCGGGCCGCCGCGGAGGCGATCAAAGGAGGCGGCGATATTGCCACTATCTTAAGTGAAGCAGAGGCGAAAATACTGGCATCCGGCTTCCATCAAGTGGATTATTTTGAGCTTAGAAATGCCGATACACTTGAAAACATGACTATTTTTGACAATCCGGCCCGTTTATTGGCGGCGGCGCATATTGGCAGCACCAGATTGATTGACAATATCGCTGTAACTTAGGACCAGCGCGGGATGCGTTAACCTTGCAAACTTGTGTAAAATATCGGTTTTATGGTGTTTTTTGGGTCCGCGGCGCAAGTTTCTGCAGGTTCCGTTAACCATTCTTTTAAGAAATTGCTGTGAAAGTCCACCTGTCGCCAAATGAGGCGCAATAGGAACAGGGACTTGAAGACTATGGGCAACAGCATGAAAAGCGCAGCCTTTTTGATAGAAAGCCGGCTCGCGGAAGCGGCACGGGGCAGCAGCAACGCA
This sequence comes from Parasphingorhabdus sp., assembly GCF_059726685.1. Lineage (NCBI taxonomy): Bacteria > Pseudomonadati > Pseudomonadota > Alphaproteobacteria > Sphingomonadales > Sphingorhabdaceae > Parasphingorhabdus > Parasphingorhabdus sp. Next base: position 483,092 of record NZ_AP041068.1, on the reverse strand, counting down.
TATTTTGATCTTGGTGTAATCTATTCCACTGGTTCAGAAGGTGTGGACGTTGATCTGATCGAAGCACATAAATGGTTTAATCTGGCGTCACTATCCGGCCACGATGAAAGCAAAGTTTGCCGGGCAGAGATTTCACTCGAGATGACCGCTCGCGAAATTGCCGAAGCACAGCGCGAAGCCCGCAGCTGGTTGCAGGAAACCTCGCGCCGCGCCGCTTAAAGCGCCTAACCGGATTTCTTGAACGGCCCCATTTCGGCCAGAAATTCAATATCGGCGGCAACCGCCCGCCGTTCCCGGTCCAGATAATCGGCTATGGCCGACCGGAAACCGGGATCAACAATATAATGAGCGGACCAGGTCGGCACGGGTTGATAGCCGCGCGCCAGTTTATGACTGCCTTGCGCTCCGGCCTCGACATATTTCAAGCCCCGCGAAATGGCTGCATCAATGGCCTGATAATAGCAAATCTCGAAATGCAGAAACGGCACATCACGGCTACAGCCCCAATAGCGGCCGTATAGAGTCTCTTCGCCCACCACATTCAGCGCGCCTGCAATCGGGGTACCGTCCTGGACCGCCAGGATCAGCAACAGCTTTTCGCCCATTTTCTGGTGCAGCAGATCAAATGCGGCGCGGGTCAGATAGGGTGTTCCCCATTTGCGCGCGCCAGTATCCTGATAAAATTGCCAGAAATAGTCCCAATGTCCATCGGTGATATCATCGCCGGAAACATGGATGATTTCTGCCGCTTCCTGCGCCTTCCGGCGTTCTTTTTTAATCGCCTTGCGTTTGCGGGATGACAAGGCCGCGAGAAAATCGTCAAAATCGGCATAGTCATCATTGCGCCAGTGAAACTGGCTGTCCGCGCGGATCATCCATTCGGCTTCACGGAAAAAATCGAGCTGGTTTTCAGCTACAAAAGTCGCGTGAACCGATGAAATGCCATTATTGGCTGCCAACTGCTGCGCAGCGCGCAACAAAGGCACGGCCATGGTTTCGTCTTTTAGCAGCAGCCGTGGGCCCGGCACAGGAGAGAAAGGGGAGGCAATCTGAATTTTCGGATAATATTGCCCCCCGGCATTTTCAAATGCATGGGCCCATTGCTGATCAAAAATATACTCGCCCTGGCTATGGGACTTTAAATAGCTGGGCAGGCAGGCCGCTATCTTTCCCGCTTCATCCTCGATGATGATGGGAAGTGATTTCCACCCGGTCCCGGGCCCGACGCTGCCCGATTCCTCCATCGCCGACAGAAAGTCGTGAGATATGAAAGGATTGGCTGTACCTGCACAGGCATCCCACTCATCCGCAGGCAAGCCAGCAATATCGTCCGCCACGCGGGCGATAATTCCGGTGGGATCGTCGGTTGTTGGAGGAGGAGATTCTGACATGTGACGGGAATGTTATCAGCTCTGCGGCATCTCATAAACCGGTTCATCAGCATGAATCGCTGCGATTTTCTCCTGCTGCGCTGTACGGACGGTCCATGTGACGACCGGTAAACCGCGTGCCCGATTGGACGCGGCAAATGACGACGGGAAGTCCCGCACATCATAGGCCAGAAAATCGGGTTTTGCCGTCCATAGGCTCTGATGCCGTGCGACCCGTCCTTTCAGGTTCTTGCTGCCCTCTTCAGTCACAACCAGTCCGCGCACGATATGCGCCGCATTTTTGCGAAACCAGGCGGATACCAGCGGATTGAATGACATAATCGCCGCCTTGCCCGTATAGCCTTCCAGCGCTCTTCGCACCGAAAGGCATAGCGGACCGACGCGCATATCGTTGGACTTGATCTCGATCAGTATCGGCACCTGACCGGCAATCTGCGAAAGTGTCGCGCGAAGGCGCGGGATTTTTCCGTGGCCGTCTTTCAGATCTATCTCGTCAATGTCGCTGGCACGCAGATTTGCCAGCTTGCCCTTTTCTCCTGTCAAGCGATCTAGCTCAAAATCGTGAAAAACGAAGGCAGTGCCGTCTTCGGCGGCCTGCACATCACATTCAATGCCATGGCCCTGTCTTATAGCGGCATCAAAGGCCGCCGGACTATTCTCCAAAACACCATTCCCGTGCAACCCGCGATGGGCATAAGGCTGGCCTTTCAGAAACGCGACCCGAGCCGGTTCGGGCGCTGGTGCGAGCAGCGCATCAAGCCGGCTTGAGAGCGACAATAGCATCCACCTCTACCGCAACACCAAGTGGAAGCGCGGCAACACCGACCGCGCTGCGTGCATGTTGCCCGGCAGCTCCAAAAATGATCTCCATCATGTCAGAGCAGCCATTGGCGACTTTCGGATGATCGGTATAGTCAGCCGTGCTGTTCACGAACACGCCGAGTTTTACGATTCTATCAACGCGGTCCAGTGATCCGGCCGCCTGCTTGATCTGTGCCGCAATCATAAGGGCACAGGCTTTAGCCGCCTGCTGCCCGTCTTCAAGGGTCATGCCATCGCCCAACCGGCCGGTAATCAGCTTGCCATCGGTCATTGATACCTGGCCGCTAATGTGTAGGAGACCGTTGACTTCCACGGCCGGGACATAGGATGCGACAGGCGCGGCGGCCTTAGGAAGCTCTATGCCTTTGTCGTTCAATGCTTTTTCAATATTGTCTGTCATGGCACCAAATCAATCATGTCTTGGCAAACTGGTCAAGCTCTTCCGGCGGCAAATCTATGGTTGGCGCGGCTTTTCCAGATTCAAATTTGTCGATAATCCAGTCAAGCGCATCAGACCAAAGGTCAATGCGGTCGTGAGCGGCGGGATTGGTCTTGATATGCTTGGCCAATATCGGTTCACCGACCATTTGCAATCGCCAAACGTCAGGCGCATATTTGGCGACGCTGCCATGTTGATGTCCCAGATCATCGACAAATACGGTTACACTGGGATTATGATCGGCGACAATTTTCGCCAGCGGTTCACCCTTGCCGCCCTGATTGCAATAGACGGGAAAATCAATCCCGACCGCGCGCAACTGGGCTGCACGGGCATCCCTGCGATCATCGAGAAGATTCGTCAGGATCACGACATCAGCGGTTTCGGATAACCTGTTTATGGCTTCGACAGCGCCATCTATCGCACCCTGCCGATGCATTTCACCGTCAAAAAACTCCTTGAGCATCGGCCAGACAGCATCCTGCGGGACCAATGTGCCATCATGCTTGTGGCGCAGCGCGTCAACAAAACTGCCGGATTCCAGGTCGAAATGAATATGCTTGTCGGCATCCAGCCATTCGCGAAACGGCACGACCATATGCAGCAATACTTCGTCGCAGTCGCTTATCAGAAGCGGCTTCTGGCTCATGTAAAATCTCCGGGATTGTTTAGATATTGTGCCGCGGCGGCCAGTTTTTCAGGCGGAACACCGATGGATTCCGCGCAGGCAACCAGATCGGGTTCATGATTGGCAAGAAATCCCAAAAGCGAGGAAAGCATCGCCGGGTCTTCCAAGCCAGAGCGCAGCTCTCTCGGGTCCAGGCCGGTTAAGGCGAGCAGGCGCTGTGCACGATCTTCGTCCTGCAAGACCCAGCCGAGGGCTTGTAGCGCCAATATTTCGGTTTCTGCAGAGATATTGCTATTTGTTTCCATTTCGGCTTTCGCCTAAAGGGTTAACTGGGCGTTTGGAAGGGGCAAGTCGCACCGTGGCAAAAAGAGTTCTGGTCGTAGAAGATAATGAGCTGAACCTGAAACTGTTCTGCGACCTGCTGCGCGCGCACGGTTTTGTTGTCGAACCGGTGAAAGATGGCCGCGAGGTGCTCGATAAGGCGCGCAGTTTCGTGCCCAATCTGGTGATCATGGATATCCAGCTGCCGCACGTCAGCGGCCTGGACCTGATCGAGCAGATCAAGAAGGACGGACAGCTCAAAGTCATACCGATCATGGCGGTCACTGCCTACGCGGGCAAGGGTGATGAAGACCGGATTTTGACTGCCGGAGCAGAGGCCTATGTTTCAAAGCCCATATCAGTGGCGAAATTTATCGAATCGGTACAGGGCGTCCTGCAACGATAATCGCGATTCAGTTTTTCAAATTTTCAGCAAAAAAGCTTATTTGATTTTCGCTTCTTTGAATTCGACATGCTTGCGCACAACCGGATCATATTTGCGCTGCACCATTTTTTCGGTGAGATTGCGCGGGTTTTTACGGGTTACGTAGAAAAAGCCGGTATCCGCCGTGCTGACGAGTTTGATTTTTACATTGGCTGGTTTCGCCATGGCGCATTCCTTAAAAGCAATTTTCTGAAGGTGCGATTTGCCCAAAAAAGCTGGTGCAATCCGCAGCAATTGAGCGCGCTAATGCTGAAACCTGCGATGATTGTCAAGAAAAAGCATAGGAACGGCCCGTCTGAAACAGTCCCGGCACCATTTACTGCCCATTAACCATATTTTTGCATGGTGCACCGGTAAATGAGGCAATCCTATGGATCATGATCAAAATCTACTCGTTCAGGCAGAAATGCTAGCTTTGCTGGAGGGTATGCCATCTTCTCTGGTGGAAAAGCATCCGGTGCAGTTTCTGATGCATCTGGATCAAATCCGGCAAAAAGCGGCGCAGCATCATTTGACCGCCTTACATGATCTTAGCTGTACGTTTGAATCAGCACTGCAACAGGCGCTGCAAAGCGGAAAAGGGGTCATTGTCGCCGAGTCATATCTGGGTGCCATGCGGGATGCGTTGAAATGCGGACCACTGAACAAGGCTGTGGTGGAAACGTTGATGGCCAATGTAGCGTTGCGGTTGGGCGGACAGCCCTAACGGCCAGTCTGTGGATGCATTCCTGACATCTTTGTTCGCGCTGCTTATGGCGGAAATTGGTGATCGGCCGCAGATTTTATGTGCAGCACTTGCCATTCGCTATGGGCGTGTCACTCCGATAATCTGGGGGCTAGGACTGGCAACGCTGCTCAATTGTCTGATTTCCGCACTTGGCGGTTCTGTGGTGAATGAGTGGATTAGCGAAGAGCCTCTGCGGCTTTTCTACGCTCTTTCTTTACTGCTTGCAGGCATTGGTATGCTGATCTGGCGGCGACCGGTTGATCTGCTCGAAAAATGGACTCTGGGGCCGTTCTGGACATCATTTCTGGGTCTTTTCATTCTGCAATTTGGCGACAAGGGCCAATTCATACTGGCAGCGACAGCCGCGCGTACCGATGCCTGGATCTTTGCGGCCGCCGGTGGATGGATTGGCGTTATGCTCGCCTGTGTTCCAGCCTTGATATTTCAGGAAAAACTGGCGCAGATGTTACCGGTTCGAGCCATCCGCTACACGGGTGGTTCCATATTTCTGATAATCGGTTCGATGATGGCGCTTAGCGCCTGGGGGATATTCTAAAAAGCGGGAAAACCGATTAAAATATTCTCTACATATCGATAAATACGATCATATAAAGCCAAGCTTTGCGTTGGCCATGTCGGATGTAAACGCCTATTTTACTCTCCATAAAGTCCAAGAATAATGGAGAACCGATATGACAACTGGTGACAATGCAAGAAAAGCACTGGCCGAATCCCTTAATACAGTGCTGGCAAACAGCTTTGCCCTATATTTGAAAACCAAAAACTTCCACTGGCACGTGTCCGGACCGCATTTTCGCGACTATCATCTGATGTTTGATGATCAGGCCGCGCAGATACTGGCGACGACGGACGCGATTGCCGAGCGTGTCCGGAAAAATGGCCAGCGGACGCTGACATCCATTGGTGATATTGCGAAACGGCAGGATATTGCAGATAATGACGCTGGCAAAGTTTCTGCTGAAGATATGCTGAAGGAGCTGCGTCAGGACAATCTGGCGCTGGTGGAAAATCTGCGAACCGCGAAAGAGCTGGCTGGCGAGGCTGGCGACAATGCAACAGACGGCATTATCGACGACTGGACCGATCAGGCTGAAGAGCGGGCGTGGTTTCTACTTGAAAGCGCACAGAGCGCCTAATTTCCGATTGGCAAATCAGTATGGAAGGGCCGGTAGACGAAATGCTCCGTCGGCCTTTTTATCGATGGCTGCCTGTCAGACAAAAAAATAGCGGACTTTCGCCCGCTAGTTTTTCTCATTCCAACCTGTGGTCAGGTTGTAACGACTATTTGGAAACCAGATTAACTGCTGCGGTTTTGCCGCGACGGTCCACTTCCAGTTCAAACTCCAGCTTGTCACCTTCTTCCAAGCCGCTCATGCCAGCGCGTTCTACAGCCGAAATATGAACAAATGCATCTGGCTGGCCATCATCACGCTGGATGAATCCAAAGCCTTTCATGCTGTTGAAAAATTTGACGGTGCCACTTGCTTTCTCGCCGGTCAGCTCACGCTGGGGTGGCCCACCGCGATCTTCGCGGGCGACAGGTTCCGGAGCCTCAATCAGGTCACCTTCAATCTGAATATCAGATGCGGAGACTTTGCCGCCGCGATCAACCAGAGAGAAACGCAAGCCTTGTCCCTCCGCGAGGCCTTTAAGGCCAGCGCGCTCAACCTGACTAATATGCACAAATACGTCGTCACCGCCGGTATCCTGAACAATGAAGCCAAAGCCTTTCTGGGCATTGAAGAATTTTACCTTGCCCGTGCTTTCGCCCACAACCTGATCAGGCATTCCGCCTCCGTGGCCGCCGCCATGGCCACCACCGCGCTGTCCGCCGCTATAACCTGTATCCGGCCGCGTATATCTTTCTACTGGAGGGCCGCTATCACCTTGATACCCATCAAAATTCTCATCGCCAAAGCTATCACGCTTGTCCCGGCCTCTGCCACGCCGGTTTCTGTCAAAACCCATTCTTGAATCGTCTTTCACTTCGTCCGATAAATCAAATCCAATGTCGTAGCGGACGATAGCCCGAGCATTTTCCTACGCGAATCCCGATACCGCGCGGCGTAACCATATAGAAAAACCAAAGCTTATGCGAATAAAAATCCGCATAAGGTTAATTTCGGTTGAATCATATAAGAGTCAAATTCGATCGTTTAAAAGAGCCAGGTCTTTGGATCGGCAATAGGTTCCTGTTTCTGGGCTTTTAAAAGCGCTAAAATGGACCGTACCAAAACCCAGATCGCCAAAGCAATCAGGATAGGAATACCTATCAACACGATCGACAGGACAATCCCGATAACACTGCCAATCAGGCCGATTACAAAGGTCATGATGTGAAACTGCAAATGGCTCTCTTCCCAAGTGCCGGCCACTTCGTCTTTCCAGATAAAGGCCAGAACCACGCCGACAATGCCGGTCACGCCAACAAAGAAACTGGCAATGTAGAGCAACGACACAATTGTCGCTTTGTTCATGTCAAAACCGCCTGATGCTGGCTCCGGTGTTTGGTCTGTCATCTCGATCTTCCCCTCTTTAACGCTTCAAATTCTGAACTTTAACAGCAATCTAATTCTTGCTGTTTAGCCTGTGGTGCGGCACATACTATAGCTATGAGTATTATTTTTAAAAGATTTTCCGGTCCAACAGTGCGGAGCGAAGCGTAATGGCAGTATTTTTCCATGAAGAAGATCTGCCTCAGGGTGTTTTGGCAGATGGACCAGTGGCCGTGGATACGGAAACCATGGGTTTGCAAACATTGCGGGATCGTCTGTGCCTGCTCCAGATTTCGGACGGCAACGGAGACGAGCATCTGGTCCGATTTGGTCCCGGCAGTGACTTTGCGGCGCCGAATTTGAAACAGATATTGGCTGATCCCACCCGGACGAAGCTTTATCATTTTGCGCGTTTTGATCTGGCTGCCATCGAATATTATATGGGCGTCATGGCAGAACCGGTTTTTTGCACAAAAATCGCGTCACGACTGATCCGCACATATACTGATCGCCATGGTCTGAAGGAGCTGGTCCGTGAGCTATTGGGTCAGGATATTTCCAAACAGCAGCAGTCCAGCGATTGGGGAGGACCGGAGCTGAGCGATGCACAGCGGGATTATGCAGCATCCGATGTCCGTTTCCTGCACCGGTTGAAAGAGGAGCTGGAAGTTCGTCTGGAACGGGAAGGACGCACCGCGATGGCGCAGGCCTGTTTCGACTTTTTGCCGCATCGGGCGCGGCTTGATATTGCCGGCTGGCCGGAAACCGATATTTTTTCCCATGCCTAGAACATCATGCGGTTCAGCAATGATAAATTTCAACAGGTGCTCTGCGTTTACAGATAGATGACTGCCAAGACCGAACATATCAAAAACAAGCGTCAGCAATTTGCCTCCCCTGGGGGTAGCCATGACCGTAACATCAGGCTTCTGCGGGTGATATTGCCGCTCGCCGTCGGCGCCTTGGGCGCGGTATTGGCATTGGCACCTTTTACGACCGGCGGTGAGCTCAGCTTTGTGCTTGATAAAGATAGTGTCGATGTTGCCAAAGAACGGATGCGGGTAACCGAAGCACTCTACCGCGGCGAAGATAGTCAGGGCCGCCCATTTTCGATCAAGGCGGGATCTGCAGTCCAGAAAAGTTCACAAGAAGCGGTGGTGGAGTTAAATGATCTATCGGCGCGCATATTGTTAAGCGACGGGCCGGCCCAAATTCGCGCCGGCGCCGGCCGCTATAATATGGACCGGGAGGATGTCACGGTGCCAGGCACTGTTCAGGTGGAAAGCGCCGGCGGATACCGATTGACCACCAATAACGTCACGGTGGACCTGCAAAGCCGGTCATTGAAAAGTGACGCGCCGGTGGAAGGCCGCACGAACCTGGGCACCTTTCGGGCTAATAGCCTGAAAGCTGACATGACCAAACGAACAGTTACACTGGATGGCAACGCAAAGTTGCGTATCGTCCAAAACGGACTAAGAGGCCGATAGATGATCAAACGTTCTTTTCTTGCAGCCTCTTTGGGGGCGTTGGCAGTCACCGCTGGTGTACTGACATTGGCTGGCCCTGCCCCTGCTCAGGTTTTTGGCGGGCATAACAGCAATGCACCGGTGAATTTCGATGCTGGACGAATAGAGGTGCAGGATCGGGCTGACCGTGTCGTTCTGTCTGGCGCCGTGCGCGTTGAGCAGGCTGGCCTTGTCCTGAATTCGGCCCGGATGACTGTGGCTTATCGCAATACCAGCGGCATTGAGGTTGACCGGATTGATGCTTCTGGCGGGGTGACGATCCGCAAAGGGGGTGACACCGCTAGCGGAAACGTTGCGATTTATGACCTGAACCGTCGTCTGATAACATTGGTTGGCGGTGTGACGCTGACACAGGGGAGCAATAGATTGTCTGGTGGCCGGGTGATTATTGATCTGGCGTCAGGCCGTTCGACCATAGATGGCCGTGCCGCCGGTGGCTCCACTCCGGGCACCCGAGGATCTGATGGCCGTGTCTCGGGCACATTCACGGTGCCTCAGCGTACCGACTAAATTTCTCCAATTCGGCGATAATATTAATTTTTGGACCAAGTCTTGCGGTGTTTTATAGGCAGATTGGCAATAAAACATGGCTCTTTCGCGCCAAAAAGAACCATTTTCGATCAATCATGCATAAAGCTTGCCAATTTCGAGTGAATTGGGCCATGTTGTTAACCATTATACAATCTAATCAGGTTCAAACAGGACCTGAACCGAAGGACGAAAATGAACGACGCGACCATTATTGAAACGCCAGCCGTGGCCGACACCGGTTCCGCAATGGCGAGCGACGCCATGGAACATGGCCTGGCCGTTGTGTCTATTGCCAAGAGCTATGACAAACGCACGGTCCTGTCAGATGTGTCGCTTTCGGTAGGACGCGGCGAAGTCGTAGGCCTGCTTGGCCCTAATGGTGCGGGTAAGACGACCTGTTTCTATTCCGTCATGGGGCTGGTGCGTCCTGATGCGGGCCGGATCATGCTGGATGGCGAAGATATCACCCCGCTTCCCATGTATCGCCGGGCCATATTGGGATTGGGATATTTGCCTCAGGAGACATCGATTTTCCGGGGGATGACAGTGGAGCAGAATATTCTGGCCGTACTCGAAATGGTCGAGAATGACAAAGCGGTCCGGGCAGAAGCTCTTGACCGCTTGCTCGACGAATTTGGCCTCACAAAATTGCGTAATTCGCCCGCCATGGCTCTGTCTGGCGGTGAACGCCGGCGGTGTGAAATTGCCCGGGCTTTGGCGGCCGACCCCTCCATCATTTTGTTGGATGAGCCATTTGCGGGCATTGATCCGATTTCGATCTCCGATATTCGCGATCTCGTGGTGCAATTGAAAAATCGCGGCATCGGTGTGTTGATCACCGATCACAATGTTCGCGAGACCCTCGATATCGTGGACCGGGCATGCATCATCTATGATGGCCAGGTCCTGTTCGCGGGCAGCCCGGACGCGCTGGTCAAAGATGAAAATGTGCGGCGGCTGTACCTTGGCGAGGGCTTTGCGCTGTGATTAGGTCGAGGCCGATATAATGGCATTGGGGCCGCGTCTTGATTTAAGGCAGAGCCAGTCACTGGTGATGACGCCGCAATTGCAGCAGGCGATCAAGCTGCTGGCATTATCCAATCTCGAGCTGGAAAATTATATTGCCGAAGAGATTGAGAAAAATCCTTTGCTGGACACCGGCGAGCTGAGCGCTGAGGCCAGAGGGGATGAAGGCGGCGACAGTGCAGCAGACCTCTCTCCGGAGCCCGGCACACAAGGCAGTGACGAGATATTGTCTTCTGGTCCCGCCGAAGCGGAATCGACGCTCGACATGGCAGGAGATGCAGATCAGTTTTCAAACAACAGCCTCAGCGAAAGCGATGGCGCTCTGGACGGCGGTCTGGGATTAAATGGCCCCTCTTCGTCGGGCAGCGGTGCTGTGGGCGGTGAGGCGCCGGACTTTGAAAATATGCTGGTGGCCGAAACAACGCTGGCGGAGCATCTGATGGAACAGGCCGGCGCGATATTGTCTGGCAAGGATCTATTCATTGCGCAGCATCTTATCGACCAGATTGACGAATGTGGCTATCTGCAGGCTGATCTGCTGGAATTTGCGCATCGGTTGGGCGTGCAGCTGGACGATGTGAAGCGCATATTAGCCGAGGTCCAGAGCTTGGAACCCGTAGGCGTTGGTGCGCGGGATCTGGCGGAATGCCTGGCGCTGCAGGCCAAGGAAGCGGATCGTTATGATCCTGCGATGGCGCGGCTGATCGACAATCTTGATCTGCTGGCCAAAGGGGCCTTGCCACAACTGAAACGCATGTGCGGCGTGGATGATGAAGATCTGATGGATATGATATCGGAAATCCGCGCCTATGACCCCAAGCCCGGTTGCAAGATTGGCGGCGGGGATGTGCAGGCGGTTGTACCGGATATTTTCATTGCGGAACGCGGAGGCAAATGGCTGATCGAAGTGAATAGCGCGACACTGCCCAAGGTACTGGTAAACCGCACTTACTTTACCGAGTTGAAAGACGGGGCACAGGACAAGGCGTCCAAGGAATGGCTCAATGACTGCCTTGCCGATGCCAGTTGGCTGGTGAAAGCATTGGATCAGCGGCAGCGGACGATCATCAAGGTTGCTACCGAAATTGTGAAACAGCAGGAAAATTTCTTCCGCCAAGGGGTGGAGCATTTACGACCGCTCACGCTGAAAAATGTGGCTGACAAAATCGAGATGCATGAATCGACCGTTAGCCGGGTGACGTCGAACAAATATCTCTCCTGTTCCCGCGGCACGTTTGAGCTGAAATATTTCTTCACCAGCGGCATTCAGTCCTCGACCGGAGGAGAGGCGGCGTCGGCCGAAGCGGTGAAGAGCCATATCAAAGCGCTGATAGACAATGAGGATCCGAAGAAGATCCTGTCGGACGACAAACTGGTCGCTCTGCTCAAAGAGAAAGGCTTTGATATCGCCCGGCGTACGGTGGCCAAATATCGCGAAGCGCTGGGGCTTGGTAGTTCGGTGCAACGCCGCAGGCAAAAGGCGCTTGAGGGTAAGGCGGCCTAGAATTCGTCTTTCGCTGCCGTGCTCCGCACTTGATGCGGAACCCAGGATGGCTGCCCTTACGATCTACTCTAGACTCCGCATCAAGTGCGGAGCACAAACTCTCAACCTCCAATCTCTTTTCGCAGCACCACAAATTCCAGCTCCTGCGTCTTCGGCAAGCCATAGCGCGGGTCATCGAGCGGGAAAGGCCGCTTTTCACCGGTCTGTGCATAGCCCCGCCGTTCGTAATAAGCGATCAGGTCGGCGCGCTGGCGAATGACGGCCATTTCAATTGCATTGGCCTGCCAGTTTTCAGCGACATATTTCTCGGACGCATTGAGCAAGATTTTTCCCAAACCACCGGCTTGCCGGTCCGGATCGACGGTCAGCAGACCAAGATAAGCCAGTCCGTCTTTCACGCGCATCAGTTGCACACAGCCGGCGATCGCGGCTCCGTTCATGGCGAGCAGAATGACCTGGCTCACATCCGCCATCATCTCCTGCAGCGCTGCAAGATCGGTCCTTTGCCCACCGAGTAAGTCCGCTTCATGGGTCCAGCCGCGTTTGGCGCTATCGCCGCGATAGGCACTTTCAACCAGCTTGTGCAAAGTGGGGATATCCTGTTCCTGTGCCGCTCGAATCGTCATCTCTTCGCTCGTCATAGATCAGCTCCCATCCGCCAGCCGCACACCTTCGGCCTCGATCTGATCATCACCGATCAGCAGCCCGGTGACGATGACCTGCTTTTCCACTTCATCAATCGGCGTGCGGAGCAATTCCAGGCGATAGCGCTGACCATCATCGGATTGCAGAACAAAGCCTGAGCCATCACGGACCAACAGCCCGGCATATTCGCTGTCTTTAGGAACGTCTTTCATCAGGCGTCTGCGAGTAATGCTTCGCTCAATTGCCACAACCGTTCGGCTGCATCATCGTCACAGGCATGCGGCGCAACACAGGCAAAGGGGGGCGAATTTTCGTCCATCAACTGGGCGACATCGCAATCCTCACAGTAAAGCCCGTGCTTGTCATTCAGCAGCGGTGATGTTGCGGCCCACAGGCTGGTGGTGCAGCCTTGTGCCGGTGTTTTGAAACCCGCCTTCGCCAGTTCCGATGGTTCGCCATCTTTATCCAGCCAACCCAATTCAATCTGCTCCTCCACCGGCAAATGGCGTTGCAGCGGTGTAAAAATGCCGCCCGGATGGACCGAAAAGGCTCTCCCGCCAAAACCTGCCATCCGCCGGCTGAGTGCATTAGCGAACAGGGCATTGGCGCTCTTGGACTGCGCATAAGATACCCATTTATTATATTCGCTATTTTCAAACTGGATATCGTCCCACAAAATGCCATTGCGTTTATGCGCGATGGACGACAACGCCACAACGCGCGGCGCATCGACTTTTTCTAGCAGGGGCATCAAGCCTTTGGTCAGCGCAAAATGGCCCATATGATTGACGCCAAACTGGCTTTCCCAACCCGGACCGACCCGTTCAAGCGGACAAGCCATGATGCCGGCATTGTTGATCAGCAGGTCCAGCTGGTTCAGGCTTCCACACATGGCATCGGCAAATTTCCGCACCGAAGCAATGTCCGACAGGTCCATGGTGGCAGAAGAAACATTACCTTCCACGCCCGACAGATTGTCCGCCGCCTTGGCTTCATCACGCACGGGTACAATCACTTTGGCACCCTTGGCGGCCAGCGCCCTTGTCGTTTCCAAACCAATGCCGGAATAGCCGCCGGTGACAATCGCGATCTTGCCGGTCAGGTCAATGTCAGCCAGCACCTTATGCGGTTCGCTCTTCGCCGGAAAGCCGGAACCGAGTGGTTTCTGATCTGCTGCTGCCATATGGAAATATCCTTCTATTCGGGTTTATGCCCCACTATCTCTGACACAGGCATATAATCATAGCCCAAATCTTCGGCCACGGCGCGATAGGTGACATGGCCGTTCCATACGTTCAACCCCTCGGCCAGATGGATATCATCGCGCAAGGCCGCTTCCCAGCCCTTGTTCGCAATGGCGAGGGCGTGGGGCAGGGTGACGTTGTTCAGCGCATAGGTAGATGTCCGCGATACCGCGCCCGGCATATTGGCCACACAATAATGCACGACATCATCGACCACATAGGTCGGGTCCTGATGGGTCGTCGCTTTGGACGTTTCAAAACAGCCGCCCTGATCAATCGCGACGTCCGCGAGTACCGAACCGGGCCGCATGGTCGATAGCATGTCGCGGGTCACCAGCTTCGGTGCCTCGGCTCCGGGGATCAGCACCGCGCCGATTACCAAATCCGCCTCGGCGACACATTCGGCCAGATTGGCTTTGTTGGAAAAGCGCGTTTTGGCACGCGCTTCAAAATAATTACCCAAAGTTTCCAGCACTTCGGGATTGCGGTCGAGGATCGTTACGTCCGCGCCCAGGCCAGCAGCCATCTGCGCCGCATTAAAGCCAACCACGCCGCCGCCAATGACGGTAACCTTGCCCGGCGAAACACCCGGCACGCCGCCGAGCAATATGCCGCGGCCGCCATGGGCTTTTTCCAAAGCCGTCGCGCCCGCCTGTATCGACATGCGCCCGGCGACCTGGCTCATTGGTTTGAGCAAGGGCAGACCGCCCGAACCGGTGACGGTTTCATAGGCGATGCATGTCGCCTTTGACTTAACAAGGTCGGCGGTTTGTTCCGGATCGGGAGCAAGGTGGAGATAGGTGAACAAAATCTGCCCCTCTCGCAGCATCGCCCGTTCAGCAGCCTGCGGTTCCTTAACCTTCACCACCATATCGCATTGCTCAAAAACATCGGATGCCTTGGCGGCGATTGTGGCGCCAGCAGCTTGATATTCGGCATCGTCGGCGCCAATGCCGAGACCGGCACCGGTCTCAACCAGCACATCATGACCATGGGCGGACAATTCCCGCACCGATTCCGGGGTCAGGCCGACCCGATATTCATGATTTTTGACTTCTTTGGGTGTTCCAACGCGCATGATCGAGTCTCCTAAATATGTTCAGCCGATAATAGCGCAAACCGGGTAAGAATAATTTCGAAATAGTTGTTTCAAAACCCAATATGATGAAATATATTTCCGGAAAATCACAAAACCATCGGAAAAAATTCAATGGATCGACTCGATATCGCATTGTTGGAACATATGCAGCAGGATAGTCAGGTTCCGCTGACCAGCCTGTCTGAAAAAGTCGGTCTGTCGCCATCTGCCTGTCATCGCCGGATCAAGGCGTTGGAAAAAGATGGAGCGATTAAACGCTATGTTGCGGAGTTGGATAACCGCAAAATCGGATTGCAACTGGATGTATTCATAGAGATTCGTCTGACGGCACAAACCGAAATATCTTTTTCGGCCTTTGAAACTGCGGTTCACCAGATTGACGAAATATTGGAATGCCATCTTATGTCTGGCGAAGCCGATTACCGTCTGCGGGTCGCGGCGCGGGACGTTGCCGACTATGATGATATTCATCGCAATTGTCTGGCGCGCTTGCCCGGCGTTGCTGCAATGCATAGTGCTTTTGCGATCCGTGCGATCAAGAAATGGTCGGGCTATCCGGTGGAGCGTTTACTGGGTTAAAGCGGCTTCATACGTCGAATTGGCACCGGAACTGTGCAAATATTGCCATAGCCGCCATGGGCTTCAATATATTGCAGCAGCGACGGGCTATAGCTGGCGAGATATTCATAGCGCGGCTGTTCGGACACCGGCAACTCGCTGGCCAGCTGAATTGATGTGATCTTTATATGCTCGGATTTGTCGGCATAGAACCCGCCCGCTGCGGTGCCGAGCGGCAGGTTGGTGACATGTTCCAGCCCGTCAATCACCCGCCCGACCATGCCAAAAGTCATGTCGAGACTGCGGGCCGCCTCACCAGTGACGATGGATATTTCTGCACCGGTCCCGGCATCCGGTGGATCATAGTGCGCGGGCGACAAGGCGCCGCGACAAGTTAGCGGAAAGGCTTTGCCATCCTTGGTACCAATCGGCCAGCCAGCACCAAAACCGACTTTGCTGCCATAGCTTTCATAGATCATTTTCATCAGCGGCCGGATCTCCGTGCCCTGATATTGGTTGCTATAGGTGACAGCAGCATCGAGCGCAGCCATATCGGTATCGCGCTTGGCCCCCAGCGCCGCGTTGAAATAGTCGCTCTCCGGCACGGTTTCCAGATTCTTGGGAACCTGTTTATTGTCAGGATTGCCGCCAAATTGGGTTACGAAATCCTTGGCGACGCGATAGATTTTCGTCCCGTCCCACCAGCGCTGGGCCGCGAATTTGCGAACATTGCGGACATGCGCGCCGGACATTTCGGCCGGAATCAGCTGGATGACGGTTTGCCGCTTATTGCCCTCGGCATCGTCGGGCAGGGTGAAGATTATCAGGTCACTGACCGGAATGGGCAGCCAGTGATCGGCGGGCGCGGCGTTGAGAATCTCTTCGGGCGTGGGCTCAGGCTGGGCCTCCTCTTCCTGCGCACGGGCAGGAGCGGCCATCAGCGCCGATCCAGTCATCAGGGCGGCGAGCAGGAGACATATGGATTTTGTGGAGCGAAAAGGCGGCATTTCAAGAGGTTCCTTTTTCAAAGTTCACACAATTCACAGGGTGGTTTTCTGGCCGAGATAGCAGATTGTCCCTTGGCATCGCGGATGCCGATGGCAGCCTGCGCACCAGCACGATCGGACCTGTCTGGCGGACCAAAGTTCACACAAATCACACCCCGATCATTATCTGCTGGTAGTAAGCAGCGCGAAGGGAGGGATGCAGAATTCAGCATAGCCGGAAATTACCGTTTTCGCGGAAAGTAGGAAAGGCAAAATTCACACGTCCTTGCTCGCGCGATTCACTCCGTCTTCATCCGCCGTACCGGCACCGGGATATTGCAGATATCCGCGCCTCCCGCCGGTTTGACAAAAAACGGATCGCGGCGATTGGCGCGGGCATCGGCATAGCGTGCAAAGGCTTCGCTTTCCGTGTCGAGATATTCGAACCGGGGCTGCTCAGCATCGGGAAGGGCGGTGCCGAGGCGGATCGACCGGATCGGCACGCGTTTCTTGGGATCGGCATAAAAGCCGAGCTGCCCCTTGCCACGCGGCAGGCTGGAGAAATGCTCAATGCCTTCGATAATCCGTCCGACCACCGCAATATTGCGATCGAGATGGCGCGGTGCGTGGCCGATCACGGTGTAAAGTTCTGCGCCTGTACCGGTGTCGGGGGAAAGGTTGCGGCCAACGCCGACGGCACCATAGCAGTGGATGGGCCACTGAGAATCAAATTCCTGAGCTATCGGCCAGCCTTGGTCGAAAAAAGCTATATCTGCATAGTCGTCGAACAGAAAATTCGGTTCAGGAGCGTCGCCTTGCGCAACAAAAACTGAGTTTGTTGCGGCCATCATTGCTTTGTTGATCGGGCCCTGCGAAGGGTCAGTTACCTGATACTCACTCTCAGGCACTTCAACCAAACCTTCCGGCAAAGCCTTCTGCTCTGTCTCGCCCGATTCCGGATTGTCGTACCCTGCATCCCCCCATTGCACGACATAATTGTCCTGCACCCGGTTGATGCTGGTGCCGTCCCAGAATTTGGCGGCGGCGAGCTTGCGGATATTGCCGATCCACCCTTGCGAGAAAGGTGGCGGCATCAGCTGGATGATCACGCGGCGCGGCTCGCCCTTGGCATCGGGGATCAGATCCATGACCAGTAAATCTCTGGCCGCCACGGTTTTCCAGTCGCTCGCTGGCGCTGCGTCCACTATCGCATTGGGGCTCGGAAATTGCTGCTTCGGTGGTTCCTGCGCATTGATCGCGGTTAGCGGGGACACGGCCAGAAGCGGAGCGAGCAGCGCGGCGAGCGGCGCAATCAGGATATTTTTCGTCATGCCCCGACCCTAACCGCAAGCAATGACTTGCGAAAGAGCGATTCGCACACTAGGGGAAGCGGCGCTGCCAGAATTTCGACCAAATATGATTCTGAATAGCATTGCGGAGCCGTGGCAGAGTGGTCGATCGCGCACGCTTGGAAAGCGTGTATAGGGCAACCTATCGAGGGTTCGAATCCCTCCGGCTCCGCCATTTTTTCCTAAGCCAAATATCCGGTATGGGGCACCCCCTTGGTCTGGCTTATTCCAGCACCGCATGATTGCGCTTGCCATCGGAGGTAATCGTAACCTTCTTGCCAATCAGATCCCTGTCTTCCGGCGGATTGTCCAGCAGGCCGATGCAGGGCACGCCATTCGCATCCTGCAACCACAAGGTCGCGGCTCCGGCGACACCTTTTGCATAGGGTAGCGCATAGCTTTTGATCACGCCATCACCTGACGCGAAATGATCGGGCTTTGTCCCTTCATCGGGTGGCAGGGCATTGGGCGTCGCGATCCGGTCGGGTGACCAGCCGCCTGCCAGTGGTTGTGCCGCGTAAATACCGACGGATTCCTTGTTGATCGCGCCGCCATTGGCGGAGATCATGCCGGGCTTGCTGCCATCCTGCCGCAGCGCCTGCACCAAAGCGACAATGGCATGGGTGCTGTAACTATTGCCGGGTCCGCCAAAGAAGCTCAGCCCGCCGGTCAGCGTGTAGCTCGCCAAAGGCCGATCAGGTTGGTTCAGCGCCTCCATCACCAGCGATACCGCGACCGGGAAACAGCTGTAAATATCAATCGGACCGATATCGCTCGCCTGCCGCTCGGCAAGGTCGAGCGCCTTACTCACCGCCCATTCGACGGCAGGAGATCGCGACAGGTCCATTTGCTGGCTGATGATCGGTACGCTCGCATCCGCGCCGCTGTGCAGGTAGATTATCTTGTCTTCGGATATGCCGAGATCTTCCGCATGACCCGCAGTCGTGACGATTACCGCTGCACCTAGAGCCACTGCATCCTGTGCCACCATCCAGCGGCGATAGGGATCATTGAGCTGATAGTTGCCGTCGCCATCCTGCAGCAATTTTTCTGCGCTCCAGTCCTTTGCAAATTGCGCATGTTCACGCGTGGATGCAACCGAGGAGAAGCCAGACCAAAGCTCGGCCATGTCTGCCGCATAGCTGGCCCGGTCCATATCGAGGCGGCTGCGGCGCGCGTTTTCGAGCAGGCCATAGGCTATCGGCATGGAGATAATCCCGTGGCGGAATTCATACATGGTGAGGACCGGAAATTCGGTGCGCTTGTCGATATAGTCGCGATCCGAAGGCTGGTTCCAATCCATTGCATGGCCAGCCTTCTTGGCGCGCTTCACCGTGCCAATGGATTCCGAACCGCATAGAATAGCTGCCTTGATTTTCCCTTCGTGTAGCTGGACCGCCAGCTCGTTCAAATGTTTTTGCGGACTTTGACCGCCGACATCGCCATAAATCAGCTGCGCCGGATTAAGACCAGCCGCCTGCGCAATCGCATCGGGGAAATTGTCCGGCGAGCCATAGTCATGCCCAACGCCGCTGTCATAGAACAGACGGGTGGCAAGCAGGCAATCAATTGACGCGCCAAGATTTTCCGCAGCGCCGCTATCGGCCAGCGCGGCTTTTGCCGCGGCCGAAGCCAGGTCAACCGGCGAGGGCCATTCCAGTCCCAATGCCTGCTTCAGGGATTGCCCGCTGGCTTCCCCCACACCAATAAGAACAGGTGCTTGGCGGTCCGAAATTGTCATGCGTGAAAGTCCCTCAAAATAAACAGTTCATCGATCGATTAAAACTGATAACAGACACGCATATTCATGCACCTAAATAATTTGAGGATAAGTTGATGAGCGGATGGCCGGAACTGCAATGGGATGTCGAACCAACCGGGCCGCTAAAGGGCCTGAAGATACTGGACATGTCCACTGTCGTTCTGGGGCCTTTTGCGACCCTGAATTTTGCCGACATGGGTGCGGAAGTCATCAAGGTGGAAAATGACAGCGGCAAGTTTCCGGGCGACATGATGCGCCATGCCGGTGACAGTCCAACCGGCGATCTCGGGCCGATTTTCACGTCGCTCAACCGCAACAAGAAATCGATCACGCTCAATGCCAAGGAAGAAGCCGACAAGGCGGTGATCGTAGAACTGCTCAAACATGCCGATGTGTTTTTCCATAATGTTCGGCTCGCCGGAATGGAGCGGCTGGGGCTGGATTATGAGTCGGTCAAGGCAATCAACCCGGGCATTGTTTATGTTCATTGCGCGGGCTTTGGCCAAGGCGGTGAATATTCCCACCGGCAGGCTTATGATGACTTGATCCAATGTTCCTCCGGCTTTGCGTCGCTGTTTGAAAAGCGCGGCGATAGCGGACGGCCGCTTTATATGCCGTCGCTAGTCGCAGACAAAACCATCGGGCTTTTCGCCGTCAACGCCACACTTGCCGCCATGTATCACAAGGAGAAAACCGGCGAGGGCCAGTTTGTTCAGGTACCGATGTTCGAAGCCTTTACCTGGTTCAATATGGTCGAGAATCTATGGGGTGAAACCTTCATTCCGGGCAATGGCCGCCTCGCCTACACGCGTTCGATTAATCCCAATCGCAAGCCTTATCCGACCAAGGACGGTTATATCGGCCTCGTTCCTTATAGCGACGGGCAATGGGAAACCTTTTTCGAGCTGGGCGGCAAGCCAGGAGTGTTTGAGGAACCGCGCTTTGCCACCTATTCCGAACGCACCAAGAATATCACCGCGCTCTATGCACTCATTGAAGAGATTGCCTCGACCAAGACAACGGACGAATGGCTGGAACTGCTCGACGAGCATAATATTCCCGCGATGCGCTATAACCAGATGGCCGATGTGCTTGAAGATCCGCATCTCCAGCAAGTCGGTTTCTGGACCGAGCGTGAAGGCGAAAAGATCGGCAAATATCGCTCGATCAAACATCCCGTCCACTATTCTGCCAGCCCCGCCAATATCTATGCCGATCCGCCGACACTGGGCGCGGACAATGACGAAATCCGCGACGCGGTCGGGCTACCCAAAACGGAGGATGCATCATGAGCGACGCAGCACCCGTTCACGTCATGGCCAATTTCACCGTCCATGATCCGGCCAAATATCGCGTCTATGAAAAAGGCTTTTTCCCGATTCTGAAAAAACATGGCGGGACGTTCATTACCTTTGATGACGACAGCACTACCTTTGAAGGCAGCGAACCGCCCGAGGGTCGCGTAGTCCTGTTCAAGTTTCCCAGCGCGGAGGCGGCGACGGCCTGGTATAATGATCCCGACTATCAGGCTTTGTCGGAGCATCGCCGGGCCGGGACAGAGCTTAAATTCCTGACGATGCTGCACCCTATTCCGGGGCGCTGAGTTCAATCAGCCAATGCCTTTTTGATCTGGCGAATATATTTCGCAGCGGACCGGTAATGGCTGGGTCCGGTTGACTCCGCCCAGCGGCCAAGCGGGTACTTGCCCTGCCAGTCATATTTGCGCGGGCCATATAGCTGTTTATCGTCACGCTCATCGATGAATTTGGCTAGCCGGGCATGCGCTTCGAACAGCTTGGCTTTGGCTTCGTCCCAGGATTGATCTGCGGTTTCCTCCCGGACTTTGGCGTTATATTCTTTGAGCTGGTTCCACTTGTATCCTTTGGTCGGGACATGAACCGGCCGGCCAGCCAGGCCATCTGCATACCAGCCAAAGAAAAGGTCATTCCAGTGAACCCGGTGTGCGATAGTGTCTTTGATTGTGATATCATCCTCTGGATGCGGGGTCAGGGCGAGCTTTTCGTCGATGTCCCCGATCAGCTTTTCCAGCTTGGCATATTCTTTCGTCATCACTGTGACGAGCTCCTCCTTGCTATGCGCAACCATCTTCATTCTCCTATCGCTTTCTGGCCGTAGGTTGACGATAGCTGGCCTGGACAAAGAATGATTTGACCCGTGTCAAACGCAGCAACAAAAAAGTCCGGAGCAATTGCTTGCTCCGGACTTTTTTAGTCCAATCTGATCGACAGGATCAGCTGGAATAGTACATGTCAAATTCGACAGGCGCTGGCGTGGTTTCCAGACGGCTGACTTCTTCCCATTTCAATTCGGCATAAGCGTCGATCTGATCCTTGGTGAAAACGTCGCCTTTGAGCAGGAATTCGTGATCCGCTTCCAATGCTTCCAGCGCTTCGCGTAGCGAGCCACAAACTGTTGGCACTTCAGCCAGTTCTGCTGGCGGCAGATCATAGAGGTTTTTGTCCATCGCGTCGCCAGGGTGGATTTTATTTTCGATACCATCGAGGCCAGCCATCAACAGAGCGGAAGCCGACAGATACGGGTTGGCCAGTGCATCCGGGAAACGGAATTCAACGCGTTTTGCCTTATCGCCTGCGCCATAAGGGATTCGGCAAGAGGCAGAACGGTTGCGGCTGGAATAAGCCAGCAGCACCGGTGCCTCAAAGCCTGGAACCAGACGCTTGTAGCTGTTGGTCGTGGCATTGGTGAAAGCGTTACATGCCTTGGCATGTTTGATCACGCCGCCAATATAGTGGAGGCAGGTTTCGGACAGGCCAGCATATTCATTGCCGGCGAAAAGCGGCTTGCCTTCTTTCCAGATCGACATGTGGGTATGCATGCCGGAACCGTTATCATCCTTGATCGGCTTGGGCATGAAGGTAGCGGTTTTGCCATAGGCGTGAGCAACCTGCTGCACGACATATTTATAGACTTGCGTCCGGTCAGCGGTTTCGACCAGTGTGCCAAAAGTAATACCCAGCTCATGCTGCGCAGCGGCCACTTCGTGGTGATGCTTGTCCATGGGCAGACCCATTTCCATCATTGTGGCAACCATCTCGCCGCGGATGTCCATGGCGCTGTCGACGGGAGCAACCGGGAAATAACCGCCCTTGGCACGCGGGCGATGACCCATATTGCCAATGTCATAGTCACGGCCAGTGTTGGTCGGCAGCTCGACATCGTCAATTTTATAGCCGCTGCGGTCATAGCCATCTTCAAATTTCACATCGTCGAACATGAAAAATTCTGGCTCTGGTCCGACATAGACGGTGTCACCGATGCCGGTGGACTTCAGATAGGCTTCGGCGCGCACTGCGGTGGAGCGTGGGTCGCGGCCATAAAGCGAACCATCACCGGGCTCGACAATATTACAGACCAATACCATCATTGGTGTGGCTGAAAACGGATCCATATATACTGCATCAAGATCAGGGCGCAGGATCATGTCGGACTCGTTAATCGCTTTCCAGCCTTCGATGGATGATCCATCAAACATGAAGCCTTCTTCCAGAACATCTTCGTCTACAACTTCGGCGCACATGGACAGATGTTGCCACTTGCCGCGTGGATCAGTGAAACGCACGTCGACCCACTCGATCTCATGCTCCTTGATCATTTTCATGATGTCTGCAGTAGTATTGCCCATTATTTCGTCCCTTGGTTTGTTTTGAATTTATTGAAAGTTAAATTGCGTCGCTTCGCTCTTTATCGCGCTGCCCTAAATTGCATCGCTGTCGCGTTCACCGGTGCGGATACGCAGCGCTGATTCGACTGGAATGACGAAGATTTTACCGTCGCCAATGCGGCCGGTTTGGGCGGCGGTGGAAATGGCTTCAACGACCCGTTCAGCGAGATTATCGTCAACGACGACCTCGAGCTTCACCTTGGGCAGGAAGTCCACGACATATTCCGCACCGCGATACAGCTCGGTATGGCCCTTCTGGCGGCCAAAACCTTTTGCTTCGGTGACAGTGATGCCGGATACCCCCACCTCATGAAGAGCCTCTTTGACTTCGTCGAGTTTGAAAGGCTTGATGATCGCTTCGATCTTTTTCATTTTATTCGTTCCTGTCCCGTTTACTCAAGTTCTGGCATGCTTATGCAGCACCAAAATCGGGCGCACTTGCCCGCTACAATTCAATTACCATGCCAGTTTGGAATCGTGAAAAGAATCGCCGGTAAACTGCTAAAGCTAAACCGTGGCAGTTTCAATGCCGCCCAAAAAACGGGCATTTTTGCGATGCTCTGCCTAAATATTAGGCAGGCCTGAGACGCATTATCTATCGGGCAATTGGCGCACTGACGTCGGCGACATTGGCCTTGGTCCAATTGGAGCGATCAATCACATAATGGCGCAGCGCCTCGACCTGATCAGGCTTTAACTGCGATGAGAAGCTGACCATGCCATGCTGCTTCAATGCGCCGCCAGCGATAATAGAAGCCCAGGCTTCCTCGCTGCCCAGAGTGCCCGAGATACGCAGATCAGGCGTAAAGCCATTGCCGACAGCGCTATCGCCATGACAGACTAGACAGAAGCGACCATAGAGTGCTTTGCCCTCGGCAACCTGTTTCGGTGTGCCAGTTGGCTCCGGTGGATCCCAAACGACTTCACCTTTTTCCGGCAATGCAGGCAGAGCGGTCTTACCGCCGAGTTTCATCACAACCAGCCGCGGGATATTTGGCACCATCCGCGATGCCCCGCCAGCCACGCCGGCAACCAATGGGAATGCGCCGCCCTTGCTGGTTAGGAACGCGACATATTGTTCGCCATCTATCATGTAGGTTGAAGGCGCAGCCACAATGCCGGACTGCATGTCCATGCTCAACAGTTCTTCACCGCTATCCGCCGCAAAGGCCTTGAACAGGCCAACACTAGTGCCTTGAAACACCAGATTGCCAGCGGTTGTCATGGTGCCGCCATTCCAGGCAGCGGGATAATCAACTGACCATGCGACCTCGCCCGCTTTAGGGTCAAAGGCGACGAGCTTGCCGGTTGTGGCAGCAATTGCGGCCCTGTAAACATCCTTGTCATCGGGCAGCTGGCCAATTGCCCAGCCGATACCAACATTAAAGCCAAGCCGCTCACGCTTTTTATCCAGATCAGAGGTTGGCACTTCATATCCCTGCGGGATCTGCTGGGCCGGAATATAGACCAGTCCGCTTTTCGGATTGTAGCTCATCGGGTGCCAATTATGCGCGCCGAGAGCGCCTGGGATAGAGACAAATGGCTTGCCCGTTTTATAGAAACGTGCCTCCGGATTTTCGATTGGCCGCCCGGTTTCGAGATCATAGCCTTCGGCCCAGTTGATATTGTCGACAAACGGTTCTGCGCTCATCAACCGGCCATTGGTCCGATCGATGACAAAGAAAAAGCCGTTTTTGGGGGCGTGGAACAGCACCTTGCGCTTTTCCGTCAAGGCCGTGGCTTCGCCATCTTCGGTTTCTTTGGGCCAGTCAATCTCGGCGATAATGATATGCTGCGTAGCGGTATAGTCCCAGGTCTCGGCGGGCGTTTCCTGATAATGCCAGAGATATTTGCCGGTATCGGGGTTTACCGCAACAATGGATGACAGGAACAGGTTATCACCCTCTCCTCCGGAACGCAGGCCATGATTCCACGGATTGCCATTGCCAACACCGAAATAAAGCTGGTCGAGTTCTTCATCATAGACGATGCTGTCCCAAACCGTTCCGCCGCCGCCGGATTCTTTCCATTCTCCATCACCCCAGGTCTTGTTGGCGGCTTTGGCGAAAATCTCGTCGCTCGCCGCCCCATCCGCTTCACCTTCAGGGTTGGGAACCGTGTAAAACCGCCACTTCTGGGAACCGTCCGATACATTATAAGCGGTCAGATAACCGCGCACGCCAAATTCGGCGCCGCCATTGCCGATGATCACCATATTTTTGACCACACGCGGCGCGCCGGTAATTGTGTAGGGTTTGCTATTGTCGGTGGTTTGCTTTTCCCACAACCTCGCGCCGGTATTGGCATCCAGCGCAATCAGGCGGCCATCAATCGTGCCGAAGAACAGTTTGCCGCGAGAAATGGCGACCCCGCGATTGACGACATCGCAGCAGGCATCCACGGCCTTTTCGCCAGGCACCTCGGGATCATAGGACCAGAGTTCCTCGCCGGTTTTTGCATCATAGGCAAAGACTTTGGACCAGGCTGTGGAGATATACATTTTGCCATCGACAACCACGGGGGTCGCTTCCTGACCGCGTGCGTCAGGTAAATCCTTGAACCAGGCAATGCCGAGTTCGCCGACATTGCTGTCATTAATCTGGTCAAGAGGACTGTGCCGCTGTTCTTTGGCGCTAAAGCCGATATTGCTCCATTCTGCGCCGTCAGCTGATACGCTAGCATCATCGCCCGTCTGGCTCTGGCAAGCGGCCAGCAAACAGGTTGCAAAAAAGAGTCCCAGACGGCGCATCATATTTCTCCCGAGCCGATTTTACCTTCATGGGTAAAACCTGATTTAACTGACTAGCTAAATTTCAGCGCTGCGGTCAAGGCTGATGCTTGTTTATGCGTAAGGCGGGCAATCCAGACCGGCAGGGCTTTTGGTGAAAATCTCGCAGCCGGTTTCGGTGATCCCGATGCTATGTTCAAACTGGGCCGACAAAGAGCGGTCCCGCGTGACGGCTGTCCAGCCGTCCTCCAGCATCTTCACGGCATATTTGCCGATATTGATCATCGGCTCGATGGTGAAGAACATGCCGGGACGCAGTTCCGGCCCCGTACCGGGCCGCCCGGCATGGACAACTTCCGGGGCATCATGGAACATTTGACCCAGACCATGGCCGCAAAAATCGCGCACTACACTATATCGATTACCTTCGGCATGGGTCTGGATTGCGTGCGCCACATCGCCCATGCGATTGCCCGGCTTGGCTTGTTCAATGCCCAGCATCAGACATTCATAGGTGGTCTGGACCAGTCTGGAAGCTTTCACAGGTGTCTTGCCAATCAGGAACATGCGGCTGGTGTCACCGTGCCAGCCATCGACGATAACGGTCACGTCAATATTGACGATATCGCCTTCCTTGAGTTTCTTGACGCCCGGAATCCCATGGCATACGACATGGTTGATCGAGGTGCAGCAGCTATGGGTAAAACCGCGATAGCCGAGGGTCGCAGGCACGACACCTTCGCGGAAAGCATGTTGACGGACCATGTCGTCAAGCGCGCCAGTGGTCACGCCCGGCACAACGTGCGGCACCAGCCCATCGAGAATTTCAGCGGCCAGCCGGCCGGCCTTGCGCATGCCCTCAAAGCCTTCCGGACCGTGCAGCTTAATTGCGCCGGTGCGGCTTTGCGGGGTGGTATCTTCTACAGTCAGATAGTCAGTCATAGGTCACATATATGGATAATTGGCAGGTTTGACCATGAGAATTTTGGCAGAAATTTGGGATGGGGATCAGCGATCATTCCGGTTTTGCGGAACGAAACTGCGTGGCAGGCTGTTACCCTGGTCATCGAAATCATTCCCGGCCTGGGCAGAATCACTCATATGCCGGTAGATATAATCGATCACGATTTCGATTTCATAGAGCGCACCCATCACCAGTAAGCCGCCGCGCGGTCCGTCTGGCGCTTTGACATACAGACCCGTTAAAGTGCGTTCAGCGCCCGGTGCGGTGTGATCCACATAACCGGTATCGAATCTTTCGGCCCGACGGTAATCAAAAACGCCTTTTTGGCGATAATTCCAGTCAGCATTTTTGCCAGCAACGATCCGACCATATTCTATCGTCTGCGTGTCGCTGTCCGCGATCACCCGCCTGATATTGTTTTTGCGGCTGAGCATCAGCCATAACAGACCGAGACCAACCAGTGCAAAAAGACCGGCAACAGGATAGCGCAGGGGCTCGCTCGCAGCATCTATGTCCCAAGTGACAACAAACAACCCGAAAGCGATGAACGCCAGTGCAAAAGCGAAGCCGGCCATGAGCGAGACCATGCCCGTTGGTGCGGCATTTTCGTCTATGATCAGGTGTGCGCCGTCCTGGGAAATGCAGAGGGTTGCGTCATCATCATGCAACGCCGCTTCAAAACCAAATTGTCCCAATTGAATGGTCATAATATTCTCCCGTTGGAGAGGATCTGATGCACCCCAGCGCAGTTTAATTGCCGGACCTTACCAAATTGCAAATGGCCGTTGATGATTTGCCGAACTGCTCTATATCCAAGGGCCATGAACACAGCCCGCATTTACACAGCCGCCCTGATCGTCATTGGTGACGAGATTCTCTCTGGCCGTACGCAGGACAAGAATATCGCGCAAATCGCCAAGTGGCTGAACGTGCAGGGCATCAGGCTGGGCGAAGTGCGGGTGATTGCCGACGATATGGACGCCATTGCCGAAGCGGTGAACATCTTACGGGCGCGCAACGATTATCTGTTCACCACTGGCGGCATTGGTCCGACCCATGATGATATCACGGTGGACGCCATCTCAAAGGCGTTGGGGGTCGATGTGATTGTCCATCCGACCGCACGGGCGATATTGGAACGCTATTATGCTGACAAAGGCGGGATTAATGAAGGCCGCTTGCGCATGGCGCGCGTGCCCGATGGTGCGGAACTGATCGAAAATCGCATGTCTGGCGCGCCCGGAATAAAGATCGACAATCTGTATCTGATGGCTGGTGTCCCGCATATAACAGCCGGTATGCTGGATGCATTGACCGGCACATTGGAAGGCGGCGCGCCGCTGCTCTCCGCAACACTAGGGGCGTGGGCGCCGGAAAGCGAAATTGCCGATGTGCTGACCGCCGCCGAAAATGCGCATGAAGGCTGCCAGATTGGCAGCTATCCGTTTTTCCGCAACGGTACTGTCGGCGCAAACTTTGTGGTTCGATCCACCGATGCGGAGGAGCTGGCGACCTGTACGGCGGCGCTGAAGTCCGGTCTGGAAGAGGCCGGTTACGAAGTCACCGACGGTGGTATTTAGGCTTATTCCCGCATTGCTTTTAATGCAGCACCTGCAGCAAAGGGCGTGATTGCGACCAGCAATAGTGATATCGCGCTGAGGAACAGCAGCGCGCTTCCGCTTTGATCGGCCAAGCTACCGGCTCCAAAGATCAGCAACGGAATGGCCAGCGGCACCAGCAGCAATCCACCCAAAGCACCGGCACCTTTCAGGCCCGCCGTCAGGGCTGCGATCATTACTGCGAGGCCCGCGAGAGCAGGAGTGGCAATCGCCAAGCTGGCGAGCAGGGTGATCAGCGGCGGGCCTTCCAAGCCCATTAGACCACTGGCCAGTAAAGCTGCGAACAGCAATGGCGGCCCAAAAGCCAACCAATGCGAGATCAGCCTGGCAAAGGCGATGAGCTCATCGGCAATGCCGCGCACGAGCAATTGGTCATGGAAGCCGCTATCAAGATCCGGCTGCACCAACCTGTCGAGCGGCAGGAGGGTCGCAAGCAATGCCGCGATCCACAATATGCCGCCACCGGTCTGGAGCAGCAGGTCGCGGTCCGGCCCCACTGCAAAAGGAAACAGGGTCGCCGCCGAGAGATAGAAAATCACGGGTAGCCAAGTGCCGCCGCTGGCGTAGCTTTGCCGGACATCGCGCCAGATCATCGTTTTGAGCGCGCCGATCATTGCGGCGTCTCCATCTCTTCCAGCGCAGTGAGTTCAAGTTGAAGGTCGAAGGAAACCGGCAGCGCGATATGACTGGCGGCGAGGATCATGCCGCCGCGCTTCAGATGGGCTTGCAGGCTTTGTCCAAGCAGCTCCACCGATGCTGTATCCAGACCATTGGCAGGTTCGTCCAGTAGCCACAGATCGGCCGCTGTCAGAAAAGTGCGGGCAAGCCGCGCGCGCTGGCGCTGGCCGGTTGAAAAATAGCGGATGGGCACTTCGGCGAGATGGCCCATATCAGCAGCGCCCATGGCGTCGGCACAATCACCTTCTAGCCTGTCATCCAGACTGGCCCAAAACCGGAGCGCGTCTTGCAGGGGCAGATTTTCATCAAGAGCCATCCGGTCATCACATATAGCAACCGATGTCGGAACATGGATGGTGCCGGAAAAAGGCTCCAGCAATCCCGCAATTAGTCGCAGCAGGCTGGATTTACCGACTCCATTGGGTCCGGTGACCAGCCCGGCCTGTCCGGGTTCCAGCGTAAAATTCAGATCGCGAAATAGCAATTTGTCGCCGCGCACGCACGAAAGGGCTTCGGCGCGCAGATTATCGCCGCCGTCTATCCGCATTTTGGTTGACGCCCCTCGGTTCATGAGGAAGACTTAAGCCATGAAACGGCGCCAAAGCCAAGCAAGGAGTATCGAAACATGGTTGCTCAACTGAATGATGCTGAACGGCAGGCCGCTCTGGCGAGCCTACCCGGCTGGGAATATGATGGCAAACGTGATGCGATAAGCCGCAAGTTCAAATTTGCCGATTTCACCGAAGCCTATGCCTTTATGACCCGCGTGGCGATTCACGCCGAGAAAGCGGATCATCATCCCGAGTGGTTTAATGTCTATAATAATGTCGACATCACATTGACCACCCATGATGCCGGTGAAAATGGCGGATTGTCTCAGCGCGATATTGATCTGGCGAAAACCATTGAGGATATTCTCTAGCTTTTATCTTCTACTCCAGCGAGAACATTGCCAAGATCAGCGAGCTCGACGGATTGTTTGCGCAGCCGGCCTGGCATCCACCGCGCAGCGAAAGCCAGTTGCTTTGCCATTTTATTGACCGGTGTATGGACCTTTTTGCCATGGACGGCTTCCCACGCTGCCGGACCAATAATAGACACCGGACTGACAAGCACACCGCTTTCTTCCAGCCGCTCCTTGCCGGTCTGATTGGTGCCTTCCACCACATCCGAGATGATATTGGTGTCAACAAAGCCGGGCATCAATGAACGGGACTTGATGCCATATTTGTTAAATTCCAGATCGTGCGATTCCGCAAGGCCGCGTACGGCAAATTTGGTTGCACTATAGACGCTGAGGTCGGCCACACCGTAGATACCGGCAGCCGAAGCCGTATAGAGCACACAGCTGTCGGGCGTGTTCTTAAGCATTTCAAAACAGGCTCGTGTGCCGCTGATGCAACCGGTAAAATTGATCGCGATCATCAGGTCGATATCCTCGTCGGTCATCTCCTGAATCGGGCCGCCTTCTCCGATGCCGGCATTGTTGAACAGAACATTCATCGTTCCGCCGGTAATTTCGCCGAAGTCGGCAACGGCAGATTTCCAGTTGGCGCGATCTGTTACATCCAGCCTGTGGATCGAACTTTGCCCTTCGGGCAGCAGCGATGCGGTTTCAGCCATCCCGGCATCATTGATATCGGCAATACCGATATACCATCCCTTGCCCGCGAAATAGCGAGCGACTTCGCGGCCCAGTCCTGACGCGCCGCCGGTGATGAAGATTGATTTCTGTCCGCTCTGATATGCCATTTTTGTTCTCGCCCTCTCATCTTTGTCTTATTGACATTAATGTTTGTTCGAGCGGTTTTTGGCGATCAGGTCAAGAGCGATTGGACATATTGAGTAAAGCTGGCCAATAGTGACTATAATGATTTCAACCTCTTCTGCCTCCGGTCCGGCGATCAGCCTGAAAAATGTCAGGCGTAATTATGGTACGGTTACGGCCGTGGACGATATTTCGCTGGAGATCGCGGCGGGCAGTTTTGTTGCGCTGGTCGGGTTATCCGGATCGGGCAAGTCCACTTTGTTGAAAATGATCAACCGGCTGGTCGACCCCACCGCGGGTGAGGTTTTGATCGCGGATGACAATGTGAAGGCCATTGACCCACATGTTTTGCGCCGCCGGATTGGTTATGTTTTCCAGAATATTGGTCTTTTCCCGCATATGACGATTTCGCGCAATATCGCGATTGGGCTCGAGCTGGCAGGTGAGAAGGATGGACGAGCAGAACGTGTCGCCGAATTGCTTGAATTAGTCGAACTCCCTCAGGAAATGGCTGGCCGGATGCCGCATCAATTGAGTGGCGGACAACAGCAAAGGGTCGGTGTCGCCCGGGCGCTGGCAACGCGGCCGGGCTTGATGCTTATGGATGAACCCTTTGGCGCGCTGGACCCGGTCACGCGAGACAGCCTGGCTGGTCAATATAAAGCGCTGCATGAGAAGCTGGGCCTGACAACGATAATCGTCACCCATGACATGGCCGAGGCGCTTTATCTTGCCGACCGGATATTGGTGATGGAGGCGGGTCAGATCAAGGCAGATGCGACGCCAGCGGAACTGTTGTCGGGCAGTGTCGGCGATGAAGCCGAAGCCTTGGTCGCCATTCCCCGTGCGCAGGCGGCGCATCTCATCGCGCTGGGCAATACGGACGGAGCGAAAAAGACATGACGGAGGCATGGCAACAGGCCTTTGTACGGGTTCCGGAATTGCTGGCGGCCCATGTGCAGCTGAGTTTCTCCGCTTTGCTGCTCGCCATGGCCTTGTGTTTACCCTTGGCCATATGGGCGGCGCGGGCGCCGAAAGTGGCTGCGGTCATTCTGGGTTTTGCCAGTCTGGTCCAGACGATTCCGGCATTGGCCTTGCTCGCGTTATTCTATCCCGTTCTGCTGGGGCTTTCGGCTTTACTCGGCGGAGAGATATCTGCGCTTGGCTTTTTGCCGGCCTTGCTTGCGCTTACGCTTTATGCGCTGCTGCCAATTTTGCGCAACGCGGTCACCGGACTGACTGGCGTGGCTCCGGCTGCAAAACAGGCGGCGGACGGACTCGGTATGACGGCGGCACAAAAGCTGCGTCTGGTGGAAGCACCGCTCGCAGCGCCGACGATCATGGCCGGTATCCGCACCGCTGCAGTCTGGACTATCGGAGCCGCGACATTGTCCACAACCGTGGGGCAGGCCAGTCTCGGTGATCTGATCTTTGCCGGCCTGCAGACTCAAAACTGGACATTGGTGCTTACCGGTTGTTTCGCCTCTGCAGGACTGGCGATTATCGTAGATACGCTGCTTGGCCTGATCGAGCGCGCTATCCGGGATCGCCGGAAGCTTGTGGTGTGGGGCAGCGGGGCGGTTATCGGTATCGGCCTGGCCATTGCGTTGTTACCAATGCTGGCCGCGCGTGGCGACGTCGTGGTGATCGGCGCGAAAGGTTTTTCCGAACAGTTCATATTGGCGCGGCTTATCGGTTCGCGGCTGGAGGAAGCGGGCTATGAGGTCCGTTATCAGAACGGTCTCGGTTCGGCCGTGGTGTTTCAGGCGGTGGCGTCGGGAGATATCGATGTTTATGTCGACTATTCCGGTACGATCTGGACCAACCAGATGAAACGGACAGATACGGTGCCTGCCGATGACATGGTGAATGAAATTGCGCAATGGAGTGCGTCTGAGCATGGCGTGACCATGCTGGGTGCTCTGGGGTTTGAAAATACATATGCCTTTGCGGTACGTCCTGACGATGCGGCAAGCAGACGGCTCACGACACTTGATGACCTTGCCCGCATTTCTTCCGACTTTGCATTTGGCACCGATCTTGAATTTCTCGAACGCCCGGAATGGGAGATGGTCAAGGCCGCCTATCCAATCCGGTTTAAAGAATCGCGCTCGTTTAATCCGACCTTCA
This sequence comes from Parasphingorhabdus sp., assembly GCF_059726685.1. Lineage (NCBI taxonomy): Bacteria > Pseudomonadati > Pseudomonadota > Alphaproteobacteria > Sphingomonadales > Sphingorhabdaceae > Parasphingorhabdus > Parasphingorhabdus sp. The sequence goes on along the minus strand of NZ_AP041068.1, from coordinate 449,980 downwards.
TGTACCCCGCTTTATCGAGCGGGGAAGTGGATGTGATCTCGGCCTTTTCTTCGGACGGCCGCATAGCGGCCAATGGATTTGTCGTGCTCGAAGACACGAAAGGTGCGGTGCCGTCCTATGAGGCGATGATACTGGTTTCTGAAGACCGCAGCGGTGATGAAAGGCTCATCAACGCGATCAAGCCGCTGGTCGGCGCGATCACTGTGGAAAATATGCGAGAGGCCAATTATAAGGTCGATCGTGAAGCCGACAAGCGCTCCCCCAGACAGGCGGCGCGCTGGCTGGATGAGCAGATCAGGAACGGGAAAGATCAGTAAGTGACAAGACAGTTTTTTGTAAGGTTCCGGCTGCGTCTTCTGGCCATTCTGATCCCGTTCTTCATGACCGCCATGCCTGCACATGCACAAGTGGCAGTGACCTTTTACTCCCATGATTTTGGCAAAAATTTTCCGCACGCCTTTTTTGTGATGAAAGGCAAGCTGCAGAACGGCGAGACCGTGGATACCAGCTTTGGCTTCACCGCGGTCAATATCTCGCCCGGAATTTTATGGGGATCGGTCAAGGGCAAGGTTGAGACGCCCAAGCCCAAATATATCACCAACAGCAATCCGCATTTCACGGTGACCGTTGGCGATAACAAATATCGTGAGTTGATGGCGCTGGTTAAAAAATGGCGCGACAAGCCTCAGAAAAGCTACAGCCTCAACAAGCGCAATTGCGTCCATTTTGCCAGCGAGGCGATTGCGATATTGGGTTATCAGTTCAATGCGAAAACCAAATTCTGGAAAAAACCGCGATCCTTCATGGAAGAAGTGATGGCGCTGAACCCCATGCTGAAGAAATAGCGTCCGGCTGTTCGAAAGCTACATCACCATTGTGTTGTAATGATGCCAGATGAAAATTGCGACCGACCCACGATGCGGCGACCAGGGCAGCGCAATCTCTCTCAAGTCCTGTTCTGATGGCCGCGTGTCATGGCCCAATATGTCGCCAACCCCGGCCTGAATGGCGAGATCGCCAGCAGGCCAGATATCGGGACGGCCCAATGCAAACAGCAGATAGATTTCCGCCGACCAGCGGCCAATGCCCTTGACCTGGGTGAGCCGCGCAATGGCCTCCTCATCGTCATCCGGCAAGTTGTTGAGGTCCAATCCGCCGGACAAAATCAACTCCGCCAGACTGCGCGCATAGCCCTGTTTCTGACGCGACAGGCCGCATGCGCGCAATTCGTCAAAGTCGGTTGCGATCAGCGCTTCTGCCGGACAGCCCGCGCCCAGTTTTGCTTCCAGCTTGTTCCAGACAGAGGCCGCGGAAGCCACGCTGACCTGTTGGCCAACAATGGTCCTGAGTAGTGTCTGATAACCCTCGGGGTTGATGCGCGGTTCTGGATAACCGGCCGCCTTGATGGCTTTGTCCAGAACCGGCTCGACCTTGCTGACCGCATCAAGGCTGGTCTTTATCGTCTCTTTTGATAGGCCCATTGCGGCTCTGCCTCAGCTTACAGGCCGTTTGGCCTCTTGATTCTTTTTGATCGAGCGGACATAGCGTGCCGGATTTTGAATGAAAACAGCTTAAGGGGTTTATATGCCAACCATCCACGTCACCGGTCGTACCGGAGAAGAAAAAGCGGTTACCGTCGATAGCGGTATGAACGTCATGGAAGCGATCCGCGATAACGGCTTTGACGAACTGCTGGCACTATGTGGCGGCTGCTGTTCCTGCGCGACCTGCCATGTGCATGTCGATGCGGACTGGAAAGACAGGTTGCCTGCAATGAGCGAAGACGAAGATGATCTTCTGGAAAGCAGCGACCACCGGGACGAGTTTTCCCGCCTGAGCTGCCAGATCGAACTGAATGACGATCTCGATGGTCTGAAAGTGAAAATCGCGGAAGAAGACTGAGCTGGGCGAAATCCATGCAAAAAAAGGGGAGCCGCGAAGCTCCCCTTTTTTGTGCGTCATAGAGATTAGTCAGAATCTGATCAGCGCGCGCGGCCCGTCCTCGGACTGGGCATTCTTGCCGATGTTCCAGCTCATCACCTTCCGGTCACCATTTTCGGTAAAGCCATCAACGCTGTTATTGTTGACGACCGTTCCATTGGTTTCGACGGTCAAAACACCATCAATTTCAGAAATTTTCGGCGCTTTACCACCGCTTTCTTTCATCATCATCACGTTGAACAAGCTGCCTTGCCCAGCAATGCCGGGGGTCAACATTTCGATCGCGCCATCGCTGCGCCGGATGAGCTGGAAGAACGGATATTGCATCTGTGCATCCGGTAAGACCGGGAAGCTGAAATAATTGCCGATAGGGCCGGATTCGCTATATTCGACATCGAAGATATTGCCGCCGGCATGCTCGACCTTTTTCCAGCCCTGATATTTGCTCAATTTCTTGGCAAAGGCAGCCATGCTGTCGTCATCCCCCGGAATAGGGCCGCCGAAAAATGCGCCTGCCATCGCGGTCTCTTCTTCATATCGCTTTAGCTTGCGGGCTTGTGCGCGATCATATTGATCCTTTCTTTTGGTAATTTCTTCCTCGGTGCAGTCACGATCAACGACATCATAAGCAAGTTCGCTGGCATCAATCGAGGGGTCGGCATCTTTTCCATACCTATCATAGTCATCCCCATAAACAGGACGCTCGGCCTTTACTTCCCCATTGCTTTTGTAAACCAGATCGCGGCATTTCAGCTTGGCCGGGTCAAAGGGGTCATTGTCGGGTTTCTTCAATTTTCCATCATCGGGCATGGTCATTTGAATTTGGCCAGTATAGCCAAACTCATAGCGATCGCCGTCAAGGATCTTCAGGTTCGCATTGAATTTGCCGGGCAATAAAAAGCAACCCGATAACAGCAAGGGGGCCGATAGGGCGGCTACAAATTTGAACATCTGTTTCATCTAATTCTCCCGGTCTCGTGTATATTCTGCGTAAAGAGCGATGGCTGCTGCATTGGATACGTTCAGACTTTCCATTTGCGGTGCCATCGGAAGCCGCGCGAGGGCGTCGCAATGAGCCGCGACATTTTGACGCAGGCCTTCGCCCTCAGCGCCCATAACCAATGCCAGTTTGCTTTGTCCCATGACACTGCCCAGTGTTTCTTTCGCTTCACCGTCCATACCGATGCGCCAATATCCCGCCTCGGCAATTTCATCCAGCGCCCGCGCCAGATTGACGACGCGCACCCAGGGCACAATTTCCAGTGCGCCAGAGGCTGATTTCGCCAGTGTCCCTGATTCAGGTGGCGCATGGCGATCCTGTGTCACAATGGCGGCCGCGTCAAAGGCCGCGGCTGAACGCAGGATCGCGCCGACATTGTGAGGGTCGGTTACCTGATCCAGCACCAATATCGGCCGGCCCTTTTCAGCCGCTTTGTCGAGCATGTCACCCAGCCAGATTTCAGGCAGAGGATCCACATCAAGCACCATTCCCTGATGCGGTGCATCACGCGGAATGACCCGGCCCAGATCGGCGACGTCGCTATATACCACGGCCAGATCCTGTGGAAGGTCAAGTGTTGCCAGGGCTTCCCTGGTCCCCGATATTTTCTTTGTGAAGCGATGCGGGTTGGCAAGTGCGGCCTCCACCGCATGCCTTCCCCAGAATTTCAAACCACCGCCGGTTTTCTTCACAGATCTGTTTTTGCGTGCCATATCGTTCTTTAACGGCTCGGCAGCGATGGCACATCCTTTTTTTGCATGGTAAATATGTGATTTTGGAGGGGCAGGCATTGACACCGGGCTATGCTTTCGTCATTGAGCCGCATCTTGCCGAAAAACGGTCAAGACAGGCAACCAAATGGACAGGTGGCCGAGTGGTTAAAGGCAGCAGACTGTAAATCTGCCCGCGCAAGCGTACATAGGTTCGAATCCTATCCTGTCCACCAGCCTTCGCCCTTCGGGCTTCGGCTGGCAGGCCGGTATTTTTCTAGCTTTCGATTGTTACCGATTTTTGATTTTGGCAACGAAGGCTGTCCGCCGAAGCCTTGGCGTAGGAGGGCGTATGGGCTGGGTGTTGCCCGAGCGGCAGTCCCTGAATCTTCTGATATTTATCCAAACCAATCGCTCATCACGCGTGACAAGCGCTCCGGGCTGTGGAAAGGGTGCTCCCATCAAAATCAGGACAGGGAAACAGACATGAAGAACCTATTTGACGTAAGCGGGAAAGTTGCCGTTGTTTCTGGTGGATCGAGCGGTATCGGCGCCATGATGGCGCGCGGCTTGGTGGAGAACGGCGCGAAAGTCTATATTACCGCGCGCAAGGAAGAGCGGTTGATGGCCATGGCGGAAGAGCTTTCCGAGCTGGGTGAATGTATCGCCATTCCTGCCGATCTGTCCAATGTCGAAGGCATAGAGGCCTTTGTTGCGGCGGTAAGCGAACGGGAAAGCAAGGTTGATATCCTGATCAACAATGCCGGTGCCAATTGGGCTGCGCCAATTGAGGATTTCCCCGAAAAGGGATGGGACAAGGTCATGGATATCAACATCAAGGCGATATTCTTTGCGACCCAGAAATTCCTGCCGCTGCTAAAGTCATCCGGCAATGCAGATGATCCGGCAAGGGTCATAAATATTGCGTCGATTAACGGCATAAGAAATTCCGGCATGCCGACCTACGCCTATTCCGCGAGTAAATCGGGGGTCATTCATTTGACCGAGCATCTGGCCACTGACCTTGCGTCTTATCATATCAATGTAAATGCCATTGCACCCGGATTTTTCCCGAGCAACATGACCAAGCAGATTGTTGAAAATGATGGAATGACCAAGATGGCCATTTCGCAGATTCCGCGCGGACGCATGGGTGCACCCGAGGATATTGCCGGTACCGCTCTTTATCTGTGTTCAAGGGCATCATCCTGGTTGATTGGCCAGACGATCGCGCTTGATGGAGGGATGATTTCACGGCCCTAGATGACGTTCATTACGATAACCATTGCGCAAAAAAAGGCGGCCACTTTTCATGGCCGCCTTTTTTGTTTGATTTATGAGAGCAGTTAGAAAGTGAGCTTCGCACCAATGGTATAGCGACGTCCTAGGGCATCATATGTAGATGGATATGTGTTGCCGTTGTTAAACTCGGTCGCGCCAATGGTATTCCCAACCAGCGGTGGTTTCTTGTCAAACAGATTGTCGACCACGAACGTCAGATCCAGCGTATCCATGAGCGTCGTTTGCAGCACCAGATCGAAAATATTATAGGAGCCGATGCTTTCGAATTCTGGAAGAAAGCTACCCTGCAATGAAGGCTCGACTTCCTGACTCGAAATATATTTCCAACCCAGGGAAATGGATCCTTCCTCGCGTGACAGCGAAATCCGGCTGTTCGCCTGGAATTCGGGCTGGATGCTCTCGCAATTGACGCTGTAAAAGCCCACACATTCACGGTTTACGCTAGTTGGTGTGGCCTGGAACTTTCTGTCAAACGTATAGTTGCCGTTCACCTGCAGTCCCAGAGTGGCAAAGTCGAGATCTCGGCTATAATTGATGTTGAAATCAATTCCTGATGTTTCCAGTCGCCCAAGATTAGACAGATCAAGCAGAACGCCGGGCGTATCACTTGCACCGCCATTCAGACTGCCGTTCAAGGGATTGCGGATAACCAGCGCACAAGCAGGATCGGCAGCGTTGGGCGGATTGAAACAGGGTTGAATGACGTCTCCAACCGTTGTCCGTGAAATGGCGTCTTTGATCTCGATATCATAATAGTCGACCGATATGGTCAAGCCGGGAATAACAGCCGGCTGGATAATCGCACCAAAGGTAATGGTCGTGGCTTTTTCAACATCCAGATCAGGGTTGCCACCGCCGGTAAAGTTGATTTGACCTGCGGATGGGACCGGAATGGAACCGATGGCGCCGGCAGGCGCACCCTGAGCAATACATATTGCTGTGAGTTCTGCATTACCAACAGGATTGGCGCCGGCACACGGGTCGACGGCGAGATTGTCCAATCCTGTAACCGGAGGCTCAAAAAGCTCTTCGATATTGGGAGACCGAACTGCGCGCTGATAGATACCACGCAGCTTCAGGCCATCGACTGGTTCCCAGCTGCCACCGGCTTTCCAGGTGAAATTGCCGCCTGTGTTGGAGTAATCAGAATAGCGACCGCCAAGCTCAAGCGTCAGGCTTTTGAAAAACGGACGATCTTCGACAATAGGTGCAACGATTTCACCAAAGACTTCCTTCACACTATAGCGACCGGATTGGGCCAAAAAGGCCTCACCATTGCCGAGTACTTCATCGACCGTGCCAGTTGCAATATCGGGATTAATTGATGCGATATTCTCCCGATATTCGACGCCAAGGGCAAAATTGAGAGGCGTACCGGCCCAGGGTAAGGCAAAGCCGGCGTCACCGGAAACTGACCCGGTAACTACGGTCAACTCGGTCTTTGTCGTCAAAGATACCGGCGGCGCCGAGAAGGCGGCGAAATCCGGGGAGATATCCTGGCCAGTTGGACCGAATAGATTGAGCGGAACGCAGCCATTGGATGAATCTACACAGTTATCCGCATCAATGGCGAAAAGCGCCTGCTGAACACGGGATCGCAAGCCATTGTTCCTCTGACTGCGGACACGTTCGGACTGGCCATGTGTGGCATGGACATCCCATTCGATATTATCGACAATAGTGCCGCGAACACCGGCTTCGATCTGAAATACATTGGATTCGATGGTTTCTTCGCGATTGCCCTGTTCAACCAGCCGACGGTTAATTGTCACCGCCGGAGCGCGAAAAGCAGGATCGCTGGGATCGGTAACGCCAGCTGCTGCGTCGCATTCTGCCTGAGAGATTCCTACGCCCTGCTGCGCACATATCTGGTTGCGGAGGTTGTCGGTCAGGAACGGATTGCTAAGCGGGAGATTATAGGTGGTGCCAAACAGCCCAGATGGCGCTGCCCGAATATCAACCTTGTTGTTGGAAAAAAGTCCCTTGCCGTAAACTTCTATGCCGTCGGCCACTTCATAATGCGCAGCACCGAATATGTTGATCCGTTCCAGCGGCGTTTGATAGAGATTGAACGGATTAAAGTTAAACGTGTTAAACGGGGCGACCAAAGAGTCGGTATTTGGATCATATTGCATCCCGTTAATGGCGGTCGGTACCGATGTTCCGGATCCGAAAGGATTGCCAGAGACCGAACTGATCGAGTCCACACCGAAGCTGCGATCCGCCTGGAAGAGGGGATCGGAACTGTGATATCCGATGTTCAGCACCGCATTGCCGCGATCGTCTGCAAAATTGCCGCCGATGGTCAGATCAGTCCGGAATACGCCGGCATCACTGCTTTCTGTGAGCCCATAGCTGGCTGAGATTTCAGCGCCTTCAAAATCCTGTTTCAACACGAAATTGACCACGCCCGATATGGCATCCGCGCCATAGACGGTGCCGGCTCCCCCGGTCACAATATCGACCCGTTCTATCAACGCCAATGGGATGACATTGGTATCGGTAACCCCTGTTAATCCGGCCGGTACCACACGACTATTGTCAATGAGGACAAGGTTGCGGTTGCTTCCAAGTCCGCGCAAGTTAACCTCGGACGAACCATCATTGCCGTTATTGACAGACGAACCAATGCCCGCAACTACTCCGGGCAAATCTCTGATCAACTCTTCGGCTGTCAACGAAGGGGCAAGGTCAATTTGATCGCGACCCAACACGGTAACCGGACTAGAAAGTTCCAGATTGGGATTGGTGATTCTCGACCCTGTAACGACAATCACATCCGCAGCGTCATCGGTCTCTGCGCCTTCCTGATCTTGCGCGTTGGCTGTTGTTGCCGAGACCGCAACAGCGACTATGGCTACTGAAGTTAGGCATTTTTTTATGGTTTGCGTTCTGAAATTCGGCCGCATTGCTGGCTCCCTTGGTTAAATACAGGGGCAACCAAATAAATAGAAAGAGCAGTTCAGCAATCAAATATGACAGTATTTCGAATATTCCCAATTCAATGAAGTTTAAGTGCAACGGTAGGTCTACACTATTGTGAAGATTAGATTTTTTTATAACGTAATTTGTTCTGCAACATTGGTTAGAAACGAAGATTCATTCGATTTCGGATGAAATGATGGCCATGACATTCTTTGCATATTTTCTACCAACCGGGATTTCATCACCGTTGATTAGTCGGAGCATGCGGCCGCCATTGCTGCTCCGCTTTATTGCTACGATTCTGGTTATATTCACGGCTGCAGATCGGTGCACACGCAAGAAGCCCATCGCGCCATTGCGATCGACAAAATCACCGATCATTCGGCGATAAAGATAGGATTTCCCATCTGTGTATAGGTGGACATATTCCCCTTCAGCTTTCACCCAGTTGATATCATCGTAATCCACCCGCACCATTTCGCCTTGTCGGGGAACCCAAAGATAGTGGTTTTCATCCACCGCTCTGGATCGTTCCTTCCTTAATTGGTCGAGCGTTTTGCCGAGTAGCGCTAACCGCTGGCCAGCTTCTCGGTCCGCACAGGCTATGCGCGCGCGGTCAATTGCGTCTACCAGACGGGCATAACGTACCGGTTTCGGGATAAAATCCAGTGCGCCGGTTTCAAAGGCACGGATCGCAAATTGCGGGTAGGCCGTTACAAAAATTACCAGCGGTGCTGTACTTGCCTTGTCACGAAGTGAAGATGAGAGATGTTCTATGACATCAAAACCGTCTAAACCCGGCATTTCAATATCGAGCAATATGAGCTTTGGACCGAGTTTTTCGACTAGTTCCAGTGTTTCCTTGCCATCGAAAGCCTGGCCGACGACTGATACACCCTCCATCCGGTTCAAAAGCTCTACCAGACGGGAGACGGCCAAAGGCTCGTCATCGCTAATCAGCACGGTGATCGGGGTCATTGTCTGAACCTCAAGAGGGGTTCGATCCGCAGGGAGGTGAATATTAGGATGGCTGATATGAAAACTGGCTGAACAAAGAGAGCCTTACCGTCCTGACATATAGATTTGCAGTGTGGCCATGGTCGAGATTCGATATGCCGTTTACCTATGACGGTCACCGGAATAATGGTTCAAACTCCCGTGACGGTCAGACGGAGAGCGAACGAAATTGCTGCTGCGGGTCGTTCATTTGCCTGAGGATGTCGTTGGTTGTTCCTGCGCCTTTTTGTCGGTTCTCGACATCTGTTCGCAGAATAAGTCGAGATATTTTACATCATTTTACGTAAACCCCGACGTGCATTTGAAAGGTCGACCCCCCGGCCGATAATGATACAGGAGCGTAAAATGGTAGTCAGAGTAAAGTCTACGAATGAGAAGACAGATGCCAATGCAGAAGGATCCGCTTGGCGGCCCGCGTCATCTCGCCGCCTGATTTTGGATGCAGCACGGCGGAAGCTATGTGACCAGAGCTTTAGTGAATTTGCGATGGAGGTAGTTGCGGAAGAGGCAGGTGTTTCTCGGCGCACCGTCTATAATCAGTTTGCCAATCGTGAAGAATTATATTGCGCTTCCCGACTGGAGCTTTTCGAGAAAATTGATCTCGCATTGGCAGAAATTCAGTTCGATCCCGATCAACCGGTTGAACAGATGCTGCACCGGTTTTGTGAGCTCGGTATCGCAATCCTTCTATCTCCGGAAAGCTTGGAGCTCAGGGCATCGCGTGCGCGTGACCGGCTCTCTTTTCAATGGATAGAAGAGCAATATACGCATCGCATTGATGATCCTTTGCGTCTCAAGATTGAACATTTTCTGCTCAACCTGATGCTCAAGGGTGATATTGAACAGACTGATCCCGCGCCTTTGGCGGAATCGTTGTTGTTGGCCGTGAACGCCTGTGTCGGCGACGACGGCAATGCTGAATCCAATTTGAAACAGCCGCCGGTGTTCACGCCGAAGGAAATTGCGGATATTTTCGTGAAGCGGTTGCCTTTGAAGAATAGTGAGCCGGCAAGTTAGATGGGATAGAGGTTCCTGCTTCCGGCAGGTGCTGAATGACCTTTGCCCGAAGGGCTGATTAATCTGACGCGCCGCTATCGAAATCGATCGCGGCGCGTTTATCAAATAGCTCGACATTCGCTGCCGGTCATTTATCCCTTGTGGGATGGTTGGCCTGACATCTTTATGTGAACAAGAAGCGGACCTCCAGTTGTCACCGGAAGGCCAGTTCATTGAAGCGACCAGCCGGAGGCAGCGAAAACAGCGGGGTCAGTTTTTTACGCCTGCATCCTATGCGAACATTATGGTCGACTGGATCCAAACTGCTTCGCCCCGCACGGTGCTCGATCCGGCGGTCGGTACCGGTGTGCTGATCAATGCGTGTCAGCGGCGATCGGTCGGGTGTGCGTTTACCGGTTATGATATTGATCCGCTGGCACTCGAGCTGGCGCAAAAGAGGTTGCAGGGTGCTGCGCTATGTCACCAGGATTTCCTGGCGAGCGACCAGGGCGAACGATTTGATGCGATTATTGCCAATCCGCCTTACATCATCCACCGCGAATATGATCTTGATCCTCAGATAGCTGAACATATTGATCAATTGTCGGGGCAAAAGTTCAGCCGACAATCCAATCTCTATGTCTATTTCGTGGTCAAGATTTGCGAACAGTTGAACGAAGGCGGTCGCGCTGCGATTATCATTCCAGCGGAATGGATGTCAGCCAATTACGGGCAACCGCTAAAAGCCTACCTACTGAATAATGGGCTGCTCCGCGAGTTGGTGACCATCGATTGCGCGGGGCATGCATTTGCGGACAATATGGCAACCGCCTCGATATTGTTGATCGAGAAAGACAATAGCGTTCCTGAACTGTTACAAAGCCATTATGTACCGGTTGGAAAAGTCGTGACGTCGTTGACGGAGTTGGAGCATGACCCTGACGTGGTGCACCAGCGCTTGCCGACCAACGTGCTGCGATCACGCAAAAAATGGGACGCACTGATTTCCCGGTCGGTCGCACCCCGTGCAGAAGGCAGTGTAAAGCTTGGTGATCTGGTGACGACCAAGCGCGGCATTGCGACGGGGGCGAATAGCTTCTTCCTGCTGAGCCGGGATGAAGCAGAGCGGTACGGGCTTGAAACGGGACGAATGGATCGCTGTATTGGGAAGACTGCGCAGGTCGCAGATATCTGTTTTAACGGTACGGATTTCGATGAGCTGGCGGAAGCAGGGCAAGCGTGCTTTTTGTTCAATCCAAAGGGCGATCTGACACCTGCTGAAGCGGACTACATCCGGCGCGGTGAGTGCGAAGGCATCCCGCTAAAGCACGGGCCGCGAACCAAGAAAATTTGGTATGCAGCCGAAACGCGTGAAGCTGCGCCAATTTGGGCAAGTACTTTTGGGCGTGGTCGAATGCGCTTCGTTCACAATGCTGCGAGTGTAAAGACGCTGACCTGTTTCCACGGCGTCTATCCCAAAGGCCTGACAGTCCGACAGATTCGCGCTTTGGCGGCGCTACTGAACAGCGATATGATGCAGCACAGGATTGCCGACCATGTCCGGCGCTTTGCGAGCGGCCTTATGAAGCTGGAGCCGCGAGACATATTGGACATTGAAGTCCCCGACATTCGGTTGGTATCCCCAGAGATTGCCGAACGGTTGTCGGATTGGCTGGAAGGCGATACCTCAGACGGAAACAAGCGTGAAGAGGCCAGGTTGGATCATCTCGCCGCTATATTATTGCAGCATTTCGACAATCTATCGATCCGCAATAGGGAATAGATATCAAAGCCGTGGCACACCAAAAAAAGGTTGAACCAACACTTCCCCTTGATTTTGCAGGCGCGTCTGCGCATGGGTTTACGCAAGATATAGATCAACAAAAGGCCCTTTATGTCCTCTGAGAAACAAGCGCGAACGGGAACTGACTCTGCGCTGCGTAATTTTTTGGAAAGCGAAGCAGCGGGCGGCATATTGCTGATGGTTGCAGCAGCGCTGGCGATGATCGTCGCAAACAGTCCGCTCTATGACATGTACCATCATTTCCTGCATGAGTTGAAGGGACCAGTGCTATCCAAAAAACTCGGGCCGATGACGCCGCATTTGTGGATTAATGACGGATTGATGGCGATATTCTTCCTGCTGGTTGGCCTTGAAATCAAACGTGAATTTGTCGATGGCAGGCTGAACACCTGGGAGCGACGGCGCCTGCCGGTGCTCGCGGCTGCGGCCGGTATGGTGGTTCCGGCTTTGATTTATCTCGCCATCGTTCGCGACATGCCGGAACTCTATAATGGCTGGGCGATACCGGCGGCAACAGATATTGCCTTTGCTATTGGCGTGCTGGCACTGCTTGGACCTCGGGCGCCGACGTCGCTCAAGCTGTTCCTGGTCACTGTTGCAATTGTTGATGATATGGGTGCCGTCGCCATTATCGCTCTGGTCTATACGGCGGAAATCAACGGCGCAGCCTTGCTCGCTTCGGCAGTGATATTGGGTATCATGTATACGATGAACAAGGCCGGTGTAAAATCACTGATTGCCTATTTGTTTTTCGCTCTATTGCTCTGGTTTGCTGTTTTGCTGTCCGGCGTACATGCGACCATTGCTGGCGTGCTGGCGGCGATGGCGATACCAATTGTCGTGACGCCGGGTTCGCCCGATGCAGAAGACTCCCCACTACACAGACTGGAGCATGGAATCGCGCCTTGGAGCGCGTTTCTGATCGTGCCAATATTCGGTTTTGCCAATGCCGGTGTATCACTCGAAGGCTTGGGCGTGGAGCAGATATTTGCGCCATTGCCGTTGGGCATTGCCGCTGGTTTGTTCCTGGGCAAGCAGGTCGGTATTTTTGCCAGTGTCTGGATTGCGGTAAAAACAGGTTTTGCGCAGCGCCTTGGCGGGGCGACATGGCTGCAGGTCTATGGCGTTTCCATGCTCTGCGGTATTGGTTTCACGATGAGCCTTTTCATAGGTGCGCTTGCCTTCCCGGGCGAGGCGCTGTTGATTGAAGAAGCCAAGATTGGTGTATTGATGGGCTCGTTCCTATCTGCGGTTGTCGGCTTTTGTATCCTGCGCTTTGCGCCGCAACCGACAGCCGATGAAGACGAGCTGGCGGCTGAACCGGCCAAAGCGGCATAATGGCATTTCGAGGCAAGAGCGGCCTTGCCTTGATGCTGTTGCTGTGCAGCTGCGCAGCGCCGCAAAATACTGTCTCACCCGCCGACGTGGCGACGGAGAAGGTTGCACGCAGCACTGCCCTGGACAGTATCGCAAGCGACTATGTGCAGCTCACATTGGAATTGGGAGAGCAGGAAGCAGGTTATGTCGATGCTTATTATGGTCCGGCGGATTGGGCAGCAGCAGCCAAAGCCAAGCCTCGTGATATGCGGGAGTTGGGCAACGGTATAGTTGACCTGATGCTGCGGCTTGATGCATTGCCCGCCAGCGACGATGCTCTGGTGGAAGCGCGTAAACGCTTCTTGTCGGCGCAACTGGAAGCAGCTCTGACCCGGCACGCGATGATGCAGGGTGAGGTTTTCCCCTTTGCCAAAGAGGCTAAAGGCCTGTTCGGAGTTACACCAAAATTTCAGCCACTAAGCAGTTATGACACGGCTTTGGCGAAGATCGAAGCGCTGGTCCCCGGGGATGGACCCTTGCATGAGCGGGTCGAAGCTTATCAGGCGCGGTTCACTATTCCAACCGACCGCCTGAAGCCGGTTTTTGATACCGCGATTGCGGAATGCAAGCGCCGGACGGCGGCGCATATCGCGTTACCGGCCGATGAAAATTTCAAGATGGAATTTGTGACCGGCAAAAGCTGGAGCGGTTACAACTATTATCAGGGTGATTTTCAAAGCCTGATCCAGATCAACACGGACCTGCCGATCCGGATCAGCCGTGCCGTCGATCTGGGCTGTCACGAAGGTTATCCCGGCCATCATGTCTACAACATGCTGCTCGAACAACGGCTGACGCGTGAGCTTGGCTGGCAGGAATTTTCCGTCTACCCACTCTACTCGCCGCAATCGCTCATTGCCGAGGGTTCCGCCAATTATGGCATTGATCTGGCGTTTCCTGGGGAAGAGCGACTAACCTTCGAACGTGATGTTTTATATCCACTGGCAGGGTTGGATCCATCAACTGCCGCAGACTATTTCAAGCTGCAACAGGCGTTGAGCGAACTGAAAGGCGCACGTTTTGTCATTGCGCAGGCCTATCTCGACAAGACTGTTACCCGCGATGAGGCGCTGGCCCTGATCCAGAAATACCAATTGGTTAGCCGCGAACGGGCTGAACAATCCCTGTCATTTAATGATCAGTATCGCAGCTATGTGATCAACTATGGCCTTGGCCAGGATATGGTTAAGGCCTGGGTCGAAAAGCAGGGTGATGCTCCGGTGTGGCGCTGGAAGGCTATGGAAAAACTGCTCAGCGAGCCGATGTTGCCAGATGATTTGGTGGATTGAAACACAACGAAACGCCCGACCCGTCGCGAGACAGGTCGGGTGCTTGATCAAGAAATCCTAGCTCTGCAGAGCTTTCCGGAAAGTGATCTTGTCGTCACCATCTGCGTAGAAATCACGAATGCGTGATTCTTGATCATATTGGCATAGCCGATAAAATTCACGGGTACGGGCCAAGGCGTCCGTTCCTGATGTTTCCACTATCAGAACACGCTGCCCCCGTGCAGCCAGATGATCTTCGATATGGCTCATCAGGGCGGCTCCGATGCCTTCGCCCTGAAAATCAGGATTGACCGCGATGAGGAGCAGATTCCACGTCCTGTCGGTCATCTCTTCCGGCCTACAATAGGCAATGGCCTTGGCATTATTCTGATCATCACTGCTGTCAAAAGTAAGCCATATTTCATCATTTTCCTTATCGTTGAAAAAGTCGGCGATCATATCGTCGAGCATTTCAGAGGGAAACATATCGGTTGCGTCGATGACCCGCTTCAAAGCCGGGATGTCGCCAGGGACGGCCGGCCTGATCGGATTGTGCTTGGGTACGTTCATTGTTTTTCCTTATCTGTTGTCGAGTTGAGGGCGTACAGACACCCTGCCGAGATGAGAGATGCGATAGGGGCTACCCCTTCGGGACATGATCAGCCGCCTGCGCCGGAGACGCGCAAAGACGTCAAGCGTGCAGTCGGACAATATGTAACCGTCCCGGGTCACACACATCACTTCATCGATCTTGCTGTTTTTATTGCGTTTATGGCGGATATGCCCGCCTTGAGCGAGCGCGTGGAGCACGCGCTGTTCGGCTTTTGAAATGTTCATTATATCTACTCAGAGATTAAACCATAGGATACGACAAAAAAGCCTGCGCGCGATGCGCACCGGTTCTGTCGCTACTGTGATTTGAACCGCCAAAGGGGTTTCAAATCAGTTGGTTGTTACATTCTCTAACAAAAACGCTCCGAGTGTGGGCAAAGGCATTTTGCCTTTGCGAATCCTGATTTATTCCAGAAATCCCGGAATTTCAACATTTTTCCACCACTTATGGCCAAATTTACACTGGCGTTAACTTATCGCTAACCAATTTCGTTCACTCCGGTTTCTGAAACATGAACTGGCGCTGTCGAGTGCCGTGTTTTTGAACAGGGACCAATTATATGACCGAAGCGACCAACCCCGTAGATGTAGCCATTATCGGCGCAGGGCCAGCGGGCCTGACCGCCGCTTATCTGCTGAGCAAGAAAGGCTATTCCGTCAAAGTGATCGAAAAAGATCCGAACTATGTCGGCGGGATCAGCCGGACGGTGGAATATGAAGGTTTTCGTTTCGACATTGGCGGTCACCGGTTTTTCTCCAAATCCAAGGAAGTCGTTGATCTGTGGAACGAAATCCTGCCCGACGACTTTATCCAGCGGCCGCGGATGAGCCGCATCTATTATGAAGGCAAATTTTACAGCTATCCGCTGCGCGCGTTTGAAGCCCTGTGGAATCTCGGCATCTGGCGTTCGACCTTGTGCATGATCAGCTATGCCAAGGCGAAAGTCTTCCCGAATAAAAATGTCAAAAGCTTTGAAGACTGGACGGTCAACCAGTTTGGCTGGAAGCTCTATTCCATCTTCTTCAAAACCTATACTGAGAAAGTATGGGGCATGCCTTGCGACGAAATGTCTGCCGATTGGGCAGCACAGCGTATCAAGGGCCTGAGCCTTTGGGGCGCTGTTGTCGATGGCTTGAAACGCTCCCTGGGTCTCAACAAGAAACCTAATGACGGCATGGAAACCAAGACCCTTCTGGAAACCTTTCGCTATCCTCGCCTCGGCCCCGGCATGATGTGGGATGCGGCGCGTGATTTCGTGCGGTCCAAGGGCAATGAAGTGTTGATGGGACACAGTCTGAAGCAACTGGCGCAGGATGCCGATGGCAACTGGCGCGTGTCAGCTGCGACTGAAGATGGCGAGACGGTTATCAATGCCAAACATGTAATCAGCTCCGCACCGATGCGTGAACTGGCCACCCGTATTCACCCGCTTCCTCAGTCTTTGCCGGAAGCGCAAGAACTGAACTATCGCGACTTCCTGACCGTAGCTCTGATGGTCAAATCCGAAGACCTGTTCCCGGATAACTGGATCTATATCCATGATGACCGGGTGCAAGTGGGCCGCGTACAGAATTTCCGTAGCTGGTCCCCTGAAATGGTGCCGGATGAATCGATTGCCTGTGTCGGTCTAGAATATTTCTGTTTTGAAAATGATGGCCTGTGGTCGTCGACCGATGAAGACCTGGTCGAGCTGGCCAAGAAAGAAATGGCAATCCTTGGCCTGTGTAAGCCCGAAGATGTCGTGGGCGGCGCTGTCGTGCGTCAGGAAAAAGCCTATCCGGTCTATGACGATAGCTATGAGGAAAATGTCGAAGCCATGCGCAGCGATCTTGAAGAGCGCTTCCCGACACTGCACATGGTCGGTCGCAACGGTATGCATCGCTATAACAATCAAGATCACGCGATGATGACTGCAATGCTGACGGTTGAGAATATCGAAGCAGGATCGCGCAAATGGAATGTTTGGAACGTCAACGAAGATGCCGAATATCATGAAGCCGGTGATGAAGGCGCTGAAACCGTGATTTCCGAAGACCGGGCAGCCGCGCTGGAAAGCATGCGCGATGTTCCGACCCGGATTGAAGACGACGCAGCGGCAACCAAGCCTTCCAAGGCGGCTTAAGCGAGATGGAGCGTAGCGGCCAGGATAGACGGTCTACCGTCGGGCTCTGGGTAGGAAATCTGCCCGGGCCACTGGCTTTGCTGAACCGTTTTTCCATCACCCGCTATTTGCTGGCGAGCATTGTCAGCCTTGCCTTTGATGTTGCCCTGTTCATGGTTCTGGTCGCTTTCGCGTCCGACCCTGGATGGGCATCGGCGGCAGGCTATTCGGCGGGGATAGTCGTGCACTGGCTGATTTCATCAAGCTTTGTATTTCCGGGCAAAACCAGAGAAGGCGCTGCTTTGCAATTGCAGCGTGTGGGGTTCATTGCCACGGCCATTCTTGGCCTCGGTATCACGGTCAGTATTGTCAGCTGGCTAACTGATCTCGGGACTTTGCCGGTTATCGCCAAAGGCGCAGCGGTTTTTGTAAGCTTTTTTGCGGTCTATCTGACGCGGAAATTTGGAGTATTCCGGTGACGGCACTTACAATGGAAGCCCCACGGGCTGGCCTGTCAGCAGATTTGAAAAGGTTTCTCAACTGGTCATTAATCTGGCTTGGTTTGGCCAATATCCCGTTTATGGCAATGTGGTTTGTCGGTGCGCCGCCGCGCTATTTTGAAATTGCTTTGGCTGGCCTTGTCGGCTTGGTCGTCAAGCGCATGCCGCGCTTCATTCAATGGGCTGCCTTTACCGGTATCATGGCCTATTCCATTCTTTCCTTTGTGGCAGGTTTGTTCAATCTCGGGATGAGTTCGCTCCTCTATTCGATGCAATTCCTGGCCGAGATAAGGCCATCCAATTCGGTAGAATATATTGCGGCTGCGATCGTGATTCTCGGCATATTGGTGGCAAGCTGGTTTCTGCTAAAGCGCGATACGAACTTTTCGAAACCGCTATATATTTTGCTCGGGGGTGTTTTAATTTTTGGTCTGGCTGCCACCGATTTTGCAATGGGACAGAGCATGCGCGGTCACTATTTTCGCGAAGCTCCAATTGGCGCCAATTTTGAATCCGCTGCGGAGAAATCCGGTTTTGCAAGCCGCGCTGATGGGAAGCGCCATCTGGTCCTGATCATGGTGGAATCGCTTGGCGTACCCCATGACAATAAGGTTATGTCAGACAAGCTGTTCGCCTATTATGACAATAGCGCCATTCAGGCACGCTATGATGTGAGCGAGGGAACCAGCCTCTATTATAACAGCACCACCGCAGGTGAATTTCGCGAAATGTGCGGAAAATGGGGCGATTATTATGAGTTGCTCGATGCTGCAGATGCCGCAAAGCTGAATTGCCTGCCCGCCATGCTAGCGAAAAAAGGCTATGCTACGCACGCGATGCATAGCTTTAAAGGCGAGTTTTTCAAGCGCACGCAATGGTATCCGAATATCGGGTTTCAGACGCGTGAATTCTGGCCAGAGCTTCAAGAAAGAGGCGCAGAATGGTGCGGCGGTGTTTTTGCCGGCGCTTGCGATAGACAGATTCCGTCCATGCTTGCCGAGAATTTGAAACGGGCCAAACAACCTACTTTTCTCTATTGGTTGACGCTGAATGCCCATCTGCCGGTGCCGACGGGTCTCAATTTGAACGCTGATGACTGTCAAAGAGTGTCAGCCGAACTGGCCAGCGATTTTCCAATGATCTGCCGCCAATTTGCGATTTTTGACGATATTGACAAAGCGCTGGTTCAGGAGATCACGGCCAGCGATTTCCCCGACGCGGATATATTGATTGTCGGTGATCACATGCCGCCCTATTTTGACAGGCACAACCGGTCCCAGTTTGATCCGGAGCGTGTGCCATGGCTATATTTGAAAGCCAAGGGAAAGTCTGAAAGCGGGGAATGACCGTGACCGACCGTTTGCGTGGCAAACTTCCGTTATTTCTGATTTGGCTTGCCGTTTCCGCGGTGATCAGCGCTGTGTCTTTCGAACAAATTGCATCGGGCATAGGCTGGGGCCCGGACGATCAATTGCGCCAGGTACAACTGCGCGACTGGCTGGCTGGTCAAAGCTGGTTCGACACAACCCAGTATCGTATCGCTGCACCAGATAGTCAGCCGATGCACTGGCCGCGCCTGATCGAGCTGCCTCTGGCATTAGT
Organism: Parasphingorhabdus sp.; assembly: GCF_059726685.1. Lineage (NCBI taxonomy): Bacteria > Pseudomonadati > Pseudomonadota > Alphaproteobacteria > Sphingomonadales > Sphingorhabdaceae > Parasphingorhabdus > Parasphingorhabdus sp. Next base: position 430,824 of record NZ_AP041068.1, on the reverse strand, counting down.
GGTTCTGGCGCTTGGCCCAATCATCGGTCCCGCTGCGGCCGAAACGGCTGCTATGACCATAATCCCCTTGATAGCGCTTGGTGTCGCCATGTGGTTGGTCGCTAGGATCACGGAACAGCTTTTTGATCGCAAGATTGCACTTCTGTCTGCGGCTTTGACGGCCACCGCTGTCCCGGTTATCGCGCAGCTACGGCCCATGCGGATTGATCATCACGGGTGGCAAATTGTGTTGGCACTGGTCGCCCTGTGGACGATGTTCTGGCCCGAAAAGCGCAAGGCAGGAATCGTCATGGGCTTCGCACTTGCGTTGTGGTTGTCTATCTCGCTGGAAGGTCTGCCGCTTTCCGTCGCATTCATCGCGTTGCTGGCCTGGCGCTGGATCATTTCGCTTGATGAAGGCGTTCGGTTGTTCTGGACGCTCGCCGGATTTCTGGTCAGCAGCATCGCACTATATCTGCTCAATCACGGCCAGTTTGATGTGGTGCGAAACTATTGTGACGCGATCGCCCCGGCACATTTGCTGGCGTGTTTTGCAGGTGCCATTATCATCTTGCCGGCGATAAAATTCACCCCTGTTTCCTGGCTGGTGCGATTAACTGCTTTGGCGTTTGCCGGAATAGCAGCTCTGAGCATATTCTACACCAGCGCACCGCAGTGCGTTGGCAGCGCCTTTGGTGAGCTGGACCCGCTGGTGCGTGACTACTGGCTGGTTAGTGTGCGAGAAGGCCTGCCGGTCTGGGATCAACCAGGAAGAGAGATTGTATCACTATTTGGCGGATCAATCATCGTTGGTCTTGGTTGCTTGATATACATCCTTTGGAAACGGCCTGATGCAGCGGACAAGGACAGGCTCTTTCTATTGGCTTATGCTTTGGTCTGGGCGTTTTTGGTGTCCTTGCTGGTGCAACGCGCCGCAGCGGTCGCGGCTGTCTATGCTCTGCCCTTAGTGGGTTGGGCGGTTCATCATGCTTTTCGCGCTGCGCGCAAGATAGAGCGTCCAGCCAAGCGGATATTAGCGACTGTGGCGGTCGTATTTCTGATCCTGCCCGGCCCGTTGGCTCTGGGGCTTGTGAATGCTGCCAGTGGCAATCAGGAAACTGGTGATGACAAGAAAGCTGCAAAGTCGGATGTCGCACCAGCTTGCGATTCAGCGGAGTCGCTAGCGCGGCTTAACGCATTGCCGCGTTCCAATATTGTTGCCCCGTTTGACTTTGGTCCTCAGATACTGGTGCAGACACCGCATAATGTGCTAGCCACTAGTCATCATCGCAACGATGCTGCCATGGCTGACCACATCCGTATTTTTACGTCAAAACCTGCATTGGCGCGGGACATATTGGCCGCAAGAAACATAGACTATATTGCGATATGCCCAGAAGAGTCCGAATTGAAGCTCTATGCTGGCAAGCATCCCGATGGTCTTTGGGCCCGATTGTCGGAGGGGGAGCAGCCCGATTGGCTGCGATCTGTCCCATTACGGGACAGTGATCTGGTGCTGTGGCGCGTGGTACCGAAAGAGTTGCGTAACGGAATGTAAAATAGGATAGCTATCTGTATAGATTGGCAAAACCGGGACGGAGGAAGACTTATGGCTGAGATAACCGGACTAGGCGGAGTGTTTCACATAGTGAAAGATCCGGCGGCAACGCGGCAATGGTATAAGGAATTTCTCGGGTTGGACGGAGAATATGGACCGATGCTCAGCTGGGCCGCTGAAAAGGGCGATAAGCCCTATAGCCTAATCAGTCATTTTTCTCCGGACACTGATTATCTTGAGCCCAGCGAGGCGAAATTCATGATCAATCTGCGCGTCGATGATCTGGACGCATATGTCGAACAACTGAAAGCCAAAGGTCTCGAAATTCTGGGGCAAGTCGATGAAGGCTATGGCAAATTCGCCTGGATTCTCGATTGTGACGGCGTCAAGCTGGAATTCTGGCAACAGGTGGAAGCACCCGAAGCCGGCGGCTAAGAATTTGTCGGTTTAAGCCGGAATGAATTTTAGCGCCAAGCCATTGATACAATGGCGCTCGCCCGTCGGCTTTGGCCCGTCGCTGAATATATGCCCGAGATGCCCGCCGCAGCGACTGCAATGCACTTCGGTTCGCGGATAGCCGATTTTATAGTCGGTTGATGTACCCACACGGCCTTTAATCGGAGCCCAGAAACTCGGCCAGCCGGTTCGACTGTCAAATTTGGTCTTGGACGAATAGAGTCCAAGGTTGCAGCCCGCACAGGCAAATATGCCTTGTCGTTTTTCCTTGTCCAAAGGACTGGAAAAGGCGCGTTCCGTACCCGCTTGACGCAAAATCCGATAGCGCGCCGGGCCTAGCCGCTTTTTCCATTCTGCCGGCGTGCGGGTAATCTTGAATTTCTTGCCCGATTTGGCGCTCGCTACACTGCCGAATATGCTGGTAAAGCTCGCCACACCATAAGCACCTGCGCCGATCAATCCGGCGGTCACAAGTTTGCGTCTGCTAAGACCTGTCATGTTCCATCTTTCTCTGCTGTTCGACTGATATTCGGTCGTCAGGCAAAGATGGTTACAATTTGTTGGCTGAACAAGGGCTTATCGGGTGCCAGTCCGAACCTAATATTTGGAAAGCTTTACCTGCATTTTGCGGAAGCCATGAACGAAACAGGCGTGGACCCGCTTCATCTCTCCGGTCAGATTGACCTGCATCCGCCGGTTGGCCATTTCTTCGAGCAAGATACGAATCTGAAGCTCGGCGAGGCGCGCTCCGACACAGCGATGGATGCCATAGCCAAAGGCGAGATGGCGACGCGCATTTTCGCGATCCACGATCAGCTTATCGGCGTCGGGAAATACACTCTCGTCTCGATTGGCCGAAATATACCACATGATGAGCTTATCGCCCTTCTTGATATCATGTCCGAACAGATCGGCATCCTCGGTCGCCGTCCGCCGCATGTGCGCAAGCGGTGTCTGCCAACGGATGATTTCCTGCACCGCATTGGGAATAAGGTCTGGGTTCTGCTGCAATTTTTGCCGCTGATCAGGAAACTGGTCGAGACCATAAGCCAGGCCGGACATGGTGTTACGGGTCGTGTCATTGCCACCTACGATCAGCAGCACGAGATTGCCCATAAATTCCATCTGATCCATGTCTTTCATGGCTTCGCTATGGATCATCATGGAAATTAAATCGGGTGTCGGCTCAGCATTGACCCGTTCGTTCCAGAGATTTTGAAAATAAGCACCCATTTCATAGAGAATTTTCTGCCGCTGTTCGTCAAGCTCCGGCGCGAGTGACAATTCCACATCGCCGGCCCAGTCCGACCAATAGGTCAGCAGCCGGCGGTCTTCCCAAGGGAATCCGAAAAGAATCGCCAGCATGCCAGTGGTCAGCTCGATAGATACCTTGTCGACCCAGTCAAATTCCTTGTCCCATGGCAAGCTGTCGAGCACTTCGGCTGTGCGATGACGGATCTCATCTTCCATCCGCTTCATTTCCGTCGGCGTGAAGGCCGGGGCTACGGTGCGGCGTTGTCCAGTATGTTTGGGACGGTCCATGGCGATGAACATCGGCAATTGAAAATCGGAATCTTCGCGTTCTTCGGCAATGGTTATGCCGCCATTATTCACATCGGAAGAATAGAGTTCGGGAAGCGCCTCGACATGCTGGATCGTCTTATGATCACAGATATTCCAATAAGGGCCATAATCCGAATCTTCGACCTTGTTAATCGGCGCATTGGCGCGCATCTCGGCAAAAGGCGCCCGCCATAAATCCTTGCTGTAGAGATCCGCTTTACTGACATCACGGGGATTGGCATTTGGATCCGCAACTGGCGGATTATCTTTATACCAAGCTTCCAAAGCCTCCGAAGCGGTGGGGGAAGTGGTAAGGGTTGATGCGTCTAGGACGGGACTGGTGGCCATGATTCTCTCCTGCCGTTACCGTTTTGGGCAATCGGTTGCGTTTCAAAACCCGTTTAGTCTGCCTTTATTGACAGCAATGTCAACGGACTTTCGCCAAATGGCGGGAATCACAGGAGTATTTCCGTTCGCAACTTAGCCGCGAATCCGTGCCAAAAGGTTTTTCTTCCGTCCGCTGTTACCGGACTTCATCACATTGCGGCGGAACAACATCACGCTGAAGCGGATGATGATCAGCGTGAACATAGCCTGCCAGATTAACGCCACGCCATGCTGCCAAACATTGTCCATCTGCGCCGCCCGCGCGATCATTGCGAAAGGAGAACTGAACGGAAAAACGACCGCGAACCATTCGACCGGCTCGCCCAATTTGGTCACTGTAAAGGCGGCCAGAAAGAACACTAATAGCTGCCCCATAGTGACAGGCATGGACAGTGTCTGCACTTCCCGAACAGTGGTTGCCATTGCGCCGATGCCCAAAAATAAAGAACCCAGAAGCAGATAAGCCATGGAAAAATAGAGGACCATCAGGACGCAGAATAACGGCCAGCCCACTGCCGGGGCTGGCAGACTGGGCATGCCGGACAAAATAACCGAAGCGCCGATAAAGCCCAGTGTTGACCAGACCGTAATGCCGACCAATGCCATGCCCAGCATCGCAAACAGCTTGCCGAGGAAGATCGCATCCATAGGAATGGCGGCAGCAAGAATCTCGATAATCTTGTTGGTCTTTTCTTCCACCAGATTGGACAGAACCATGCCGGCCAAGATCATGGTGAGCAGGATAAGGATAATCTGCCCGCCCTGTGCCGTGGCGATCTGTGTCCGCTTTTTGGAGCTTCCGGTTGCGGCGACAAAATCAGTTTTAACCTCAATGGGATTGGATCCTGAGAGGGCGGTTTCTGAAAGAAGCGCGACTTTGCCGCTCCACCGTTTGACGTCGCCCTCTGACCCGGTGAGCAGCGGAGCCTCCAACGATCCTGAAATAATCGCAGTGAGAGGTTTGGACGCGGTGTCAAGTTTCGCCCTTATGTCGGGATCCGACGGGTCAGCACCTTCCAGTACCAGCAATTCCGGTATTGCTCCATTGCCCAGACTTTTTGCCAGCGCCGAGCGCGCATCAGCCAGTTTCGCAGCCTCGGTTTCTTCAAGAGCTACGCCGATAACAGGTCTATCGATATCCTGTCGGACCTGCTGGCCCAGTCCTCCGGCTGCTATCCCGATGATCAGCGGGAAAAGTGGCCCCAATAGAAAGAAGAAAAAGGACTTGGAAAAGATAATCGCGGCAAAGTCCCGGCGAGCAATGACAAAAGAGGCACGGACGGTTTCTATCATGCTGATTCTCCTTCCAGAGCGTTATCCTCTTCCATCTTCTTGGCGACCGCTTCCCCCGCGATATGGACAAACGCGTCATGCAGGCCCGGCCGTTCAATGGACAGCGACTGAATGCCGGCATCACCCTCTATCAGTGCGCGAAGCAGGGGCTCGACCCCGCTTTCAGGCAGGGTGAAATGCCAGTTGTGGCCCAGTGGTTCGCAATCGTCAGGAATGGCGGTGCGCCAAGACCCTTCAAGATTGCGGGTTTCCAGATGTACTTGTGGGCGCAGTCTGTCGCGGGCCGTTGATACCTTGCCGGTAAAGGGGATTTTGCCGTTCGCGACAATGGCGATTTCTTCGCATAAACGTTCGGCATGGGCGATAACATGCGTGGAGAAGATGACTGTTACGCCCTTGTCTGCCTGTCCGCGGATCAGGCGTTCCAGCTTACCCTGGTTTAGCGCATCGAGACCGGAAAAAGGCTCGTCGAGAATGATCAAGTCCGGTTCGTGAACAATTGTGCCGAGCAATTGAACCGTTTGAGCCATGCCTTTGGACAGTTGGCGGATCTGCTTGTTGGCTGCATCGCCGAGACCATGCTCCTCCATCATCTGCCGACCGCGCTTACGCCCTTCGGCGAGCGGCAAGCCGCGCAATGCGCCCATGAAAGCAATGGCGTCATAGGCCTTCATGGATTGATACAGGCCGCGTTCTTCCGGGAGATAGCCGACCTGATGGGCTTTGCTAATCGGATCGGGAGAACCGAGCAAAAACCGTTCGCCTTCATCGGGGTCAATAATGCCAAGCAGCATGCGTAATGTCGTGGTCTTGCCTGCGCCGTTGGGCCCCAATATGCCGAAAATGCTCCCTTTCTTGATGGTCAGGTCGATACCATCGACCGCCGTTTCGCCATCGAATCTTTTGACGATATGGTGAGCTTCTATGGCATTATTGGGGGTATTTACTTGTGCGTGGGAAGTCATTTACGGCTTTCCTAATGGGGCGCGGTCGGTGATAGTGAATTGCTATGCCTGATGACAAGTTAAGAATAACCCAAAGCCTGGAAAAAATGGCGCGAGAAGAGGGCTTCGCCGCCTTTGGTATTGCGCCCGCCGCTTTGGCGCCAGTCACAGCCAAGCGTTTGCGGGACTGGCTCTCGGGCGGCCAGCATGGCGACATGATCTGGATGGAGAGCCGGGCTGACGAGCGAGCGAGCCCGGAAAATCTCTGGCCGGAGGCGCGCTCGGTGATCATGCTGGGGATGAGCTATGCCCCAGCGCGCGATCCGTTTGCCCTTGAAAAAATACCGGATCGCGGCCGCATATCGGTTTATGCGCAGGGCAAGGATTACCATGATGTGGTCAAAAAGGCACTGAAACGCACCGCGCGTTGGTTGGTCGATCAAGTAGATTGTGAGGTGAAGGTTTTCGTAGATACAGCGCCCGTGATGGAAAAACCGCTCGCCGAAGCAGCCGGTCTGGGATGGCAGGGCAAGCATACCAATCTGGTCAGCCAGGGCCATGGCAGCTGGTTGTTTCTCGGCGCGATTTATACGACCCTGAAATTAGAAGCCTCGACCGGGGGGCAGGATCGCTGCGGCAGTTGTTCTGCGTGTCAGGATATCTGCCCGACCAATGCCTTTCCGGAGCCTTACCGGCTGGATGCCAAGGCTTGCATTTCCTATCTGACGATCGAGTCCAAAGGCCCTATTCCGCTCCAATATCGCAAGGCTATAGGTAATCATATTTACGGTTGTGACGATTGTCTGGCGGTCTGCCCATGGAATAAATTTGCCGAATCCGCTGCGGCGAACAAGGCGTTTCTACCTCGCGCCGAATTGGCAGCGCCCGCCCTTGCCGATTTGCTTGCCATGGATGATGCAGGTTTTCGGCAGATATTTTCCGGATCACCGATCAAGCGGTCGGGCCGTAACCGCATGGTTCGCAACAGCCTGATCGCGGCGGGGAATAGTGGAGATGTATCCTTGGTTCCGTCGGTTACGGCTTTGCTGGATGATGAGGATTGCGTCGTGCGGGGATCGGCGATCTGGGCATTGTCGCAGCTTGATTCCACTCAATTCGATCGTGAGAAAGAAGAACGGATGTCAAAGGAGCAAGATACTGATGTTCTTTTGGAATGGGAATCAGGTCAGCCTAACGCACCCGCAGCGCGTTGACACAGGATACACGGTCCACTTCCGCGCCATCGCCGCGCCGGGTGTCGATGTGGGTGACCCTGCCCTCACCACCACTTTTTTCAGGATATAGATAAGCATCCAGCACACAGGCGCCGCTGGCAAATTGCAGTTTCCTAGCGGGCGGCTCTGCCACATCTGCCTGGGGATTACCGAATAGCCGTTTCAGCTGACTGGCGGTTTTACCCATAACCAGTTCCAGCCCCTGAACATTGCTGAGCGGAGATTCCGCTGCGGTGGGCAAGCTTGTCGGCGTCGTTACCGCGCCGCTGGAAACACAAGCGGACAGGGCGGGGATGGTGGATAGAATGATAAGCTTGCGGATCATGTCAGTTGCTTTCTTCCAGACCGGTTTCACGTTTTTTGTGAACCAGATGCGTAGCCATAGCGGCTCCCAAAACCGGCGCAAGAAAATTGACAATAGGGACGGCAAGCAACAGCGCAGTGGTCAGGCCGAGCCCAAAACGGGTTACCTTGCTGATCCGCCATGTGTCATCCATCTGCGCAACATCACTGACATGGCGAGCGGCAACCATATCCTGCAAATCACGTCCGATCAGGATCGCATTGACCGCAAAAAAGGCAATCGGTGCGCCAATGCCGGTAATCAGCAACATAATATAAATCGGCGATGCCAAGAGATTATAACCGATGGCCCGGCCAACCGACGCCAGCCCCATTTTCACACCGAGCACATAACCCGGAGGTTTGGCCAGTTCTGCGCGAGAAGGATAATGCTGCGCCTCAACCGCATCGACGATATCATCGGAAAAAATGTTGAGCACAAAGATCGCAATGACGCGAAACAGAAATATGGCGGTGAGCGCCGTGATAATCGCCGCCGCTGCCGCCGCCCACCATCCGCCGTCATTCAATGCGGTGAGCGATAATATCCATGCGAGCAGAAAATAGGCGCCAACACCGAAAACAGCCAAAAGCAGCAAGGAGATGATGAACACCTTCAAGAGCAGCGATAAAATCCTTCGGTCCGATAGCTGGCCGAAGGAGAGAAGAAAGGCATCAATCATCGCAGACACATGTCATGAAATTGCTCTCCGGGTCAATTCTGCTTGAACCTGCAGCGCCTTACCCTTAACGGACAGCGCTTATCTGCTCGCCATATAAGGACATGTTTATGACCACCGAAGCCCGTTACGATATTGTTGCCGTTGGTAATGCCATTGTTGATGTGATTGCGCAGGCAGACGATGCGTTTCTGGAGGAGGAGCAGCTCAACAAGGGTTCCATGACGCTGATTGACGCGGAACGGGCCACACAGCTTTATCGCGATATGGGCGTAGCGCGCGAAATCAGTGGCGGTTCCGGTTCGAATACATTGGCTGGAGCATCCACACTGGGCCGACAATGTGCGTTGATTGCGCAGGTTGCAGATGACCAGCTTGGCGAAGTATTCACCCACGATATTCGCGCCACCGGCATTGATTTTGATGTACCGCCGCTCGGCAAAGAGCCACCGACAGCACGGTGCCTGATCCTCGTCACTCCCGATGCCCAGCGCACCATGAACACTTTTTTGGGTGCTTCCCAATTTTTGCCCCCCGCGTCTGTCGATGCCGATCTGATTGCCAGCGGTGCAATCCTCTATCTTGAGGGCTATTTGTGGGATGCCGATGAGCCTAAAGCGGCAATGGCTCTGGCGATTGACATTGCGCGCAAAAATGACCGCAAGGTTGCGTTCACCCTGTCGGACGGTTTTTGTATTGAGCGGCACCGGGATGATTTCGCCCGTTTAATCAAAGACGGCATGATCGACATATTGTTCGCCAATGAAGCAGAGATCAGATCGCTATGTGAAACAGAAGATTTTGATGCGGCAGTGGCGCAAACTGCTGCTCAGGTCGAAACCCTGATTGTGACACGCAGCGAAAAGGGCGCAATCGCGGTGCAAGGCGGCGAGACATTTGCAGTAGCGGCCGAGCCGGTCGAAAAAATTGTCGATACGACTGGCGCAGGCGATTTGTTCGCTGCTGGATTCCTCAGCGGATATATAGAAGAGCGGTCTTTGGATGACTGCCTGACCATTGGCGCAATTGCAGCCGCCGAGATTATTTCCCATTATGGCGCGCGACCTGAAGTGGACTTGCGGGCATTGGTGAAACAACGGTTAGGCTAGAACTGGGGTTAAAAACTCAGCTTTTCATCTTGAACAGTTTTCGGTCTTCCGGCCCAAAACCCCATTTCCAGATGACCCAGGCATAGCTGCCCAATATCATCGGAATGCCAATGATCAGCTCTGCCCATTCCGGTAAATAGGTCGCGAGATAACCCACGGCCGTGGCGACGATGACCGCAATGATCAGCGACCAGCGCCACCCATTGACGGGCGCATTGAGCAGCTTTGACAGGAAGATGGCTTTAACCACCGAAGCATAAGCCAGCGCCACCATAAGCGCCGCAGCAACCGAGGCCGCCTGAAACAGCGGTGGCCAGCCCAGCCGCATGCAGATCTGAATGAAGGCGACGCTTAGCGCCGCTTGCAACAACAGCATGGATAAGGAGATGAGCAGATTGCGGTGACGTGCGATATAGACGAGCGCTGCTTCGCTAACCACGGCTGTTGCTGCAACCGCCTCGGCCGCCAAGAGAAATGCCAGCGCGCCGGTACCGCCAACGAAATTGGGGCCGACCAAGCCCATCACGGCTTCGCCGGGAATGGCGAGTGCCAGTGCGATTCCGGCTTGTGCGGCGATGATCCAGAAGCCGACCTGGCTGACCTGATTGGCGATAGCCTTCATATTGCCCGCCTCCAGATTGCGGGTAATGACGGGTCCCAATATCGGGTCAAAACTGGTTTTGAGCTTCTGTGGCAGGCTCGCGACCTGCTGCGCGATATAGTAGATGCCGACAATGGCAGGAGAGGCAAAAAGGCCGAGAATGGCAAGGTCCAGACGCCGCGATCCCCATTCGGCGGCATCGGCGGCAGCAAGCGGCATATTGCGTCGTGCCAGCTTGGCGATAGCGATCGGTTTGGGCCGCCAACCCCATGGCAGGCCGTAGCTTTTGAACAAGGGCCAGAGCGATGCGAGCAAGGCCGCAATCATCGATACAACATAGGAGAGGATCAAACCGTCGCGCAGCGAGTAGTAGGAGAACAGAAAGGCGGCGATGCTGATCGTCCACGGCTCTACGATGGACCGGGCACGGACAGTCGAAGCGATGTCATAGCGATAGGCCAAGGCGGCAAGCGCAATATCTGCGCCTGCAATGGTGAAGATCACGAGCGGTAAAAATCGGTCGAGGCCGTTAATTTCACTGTTCGGAAACATGATTTGAGGCACCAGGATCAGCAGCACCGCCGCCAACATCGATGCGAATAGACTAACCAGCAGTCCATCCCAAACAACATGAACATGCGGTCGTTTCGTGCGGCTAAGTTGCTCGGCCAACCCGCGCTTCAAACCGAGGGTCGCCAGCTGCGCTGCAAATTCCACGATCAATATGGCGTAAGCAAAGCGGCCCAAGGCTTCCGCCCCGTAAATCCGTCCGGCGATGAACAAGAAGGGCAACCGGGCCGCTAACCGCAGTAAGAACCCGAAAACATTGGTCCGACCACCTTTGGCTAGCGCCGCGATATCTTCTTTACCATCTTGCTCGCCTGACGCTGCAGAAGGTGCGCCATCGGCGGCTGATTCCTTGCCCGTCATCGGCTCTGATGACGTGCCGGAAGATGCGCCTGATGATTCCGGGCTGGTCAAAAAACAAATCTCCGGCTGGTAAAGCTATTCAAAAAATGCGGGTTAAAATGCAAAGACGGGCTTTACCCCACTCAACCGGGCTTGTCATCTTTTGTACTAGCGCTGCTCTGAGACCAGAGGACGGCGCATCAGTTGAGCAACGATGGATTTTGAATCGGTTTCGCCAGCAAGCAAGGCACAAACCGCGTCGACAATCGGCATATCAATATCTCGCGCTTTTGCATCACGTTGCAACACCGCCGCGGTAAAGGCGCCTTCTGCAACGGTTGCGCGGTCTGATAAAAGTGCCTTTGCAGACTGCCCCCTGCCCAATCCTTTGCCCAGCGAGAAATTGCGCGAACTATCGGATGAGCAAGTCAGGACGAGATCGCCCAGGCCACAAAGGCCAGACAGGGTTTCTGCACGTGCCCCGCGCGCTGCGCCATAGCGAAGCATTTCGGCAAAGCCGCGACTGATAATCGACGCGCGGGCATTTTGACCGAGGCCGGCGCCCTCGACCACGCCGCAACCAATAGCGAGGACGTTTTTGACCGCCCCGCCAATTTCCGCACCAGCTATATCGTCCGAATAATAGGGACGGAAAGAAGGTTTGGAGATCAGCGGATTGAGCCTGTCCCACAGCGCTTCACTATCGCAGGCCAGCGTCAAGGCAGTTGGCAGTCCCTGGGCGACTTCATGGGCAAATGTCGGTCCGGATAAAACTGCCAGTGGGTTATTTGGCCGAATATCCTGAACAACCTCGCTCATCAATTGCCGGGTCGCTTCTTCAATACCTTTGCTGCACAGGACCAGGGCGGCTTTGCTATCGGGAAGATCCATTAGACTGGCCCGCAAATGCTGAGCAGGCGTAACGATCAGCAAGGCTTCGCAAGACGCAAGTTCGCCCATATTTTTTGTGGCGCGAATATTCTGCCGCAGCGGATAGCCGGCCAGGAAGGTCTGATTCTCGTGACTTTCGTTGATCTGTGCGATTACTTCGGGCTCGCGCGCCCAAAGCAACAGCTCATCCTGCCCTTCCGATAGCACCTGCGCGAGCGCAGTGCCCCATGCGCCGGCCCCGATTACACCGATTCTTGCTTGGGCTTTGGTCATGCTTTCACACCTGCCCCGCGCGCTTTTTCGGCGGTCGGATCGAGCGGCCATCGGGGGCGAGCGACAAAATCAAGCGGATCGATTAAACCCGCCGCGAAACGCTCGGCCCCTGCCCAGGCGATCATGGCTGCATTGTCGGTGCATAGCCATGAGGGAGGCGCAGTAAATTGCATGCCATGATCCGTTGCCAATTGCTCCAGCATCGCCCGAATAGGCCCGTTTGCCGCGACGCCGCCAGCAACCACCAGATGGGGTACTTTCCCGTGATCGCCTATCGCCTTTTCCAGACGATCTTGCAGGCAATCAACGGTGGCTTGCTGAAACGCAGCAGCAATATCTTCCGGCCGGTGCTCACCGCTTTGATGAGCTCTGACCACCGCACTTTTGAGGCCCGCAAAGGAGAAATGCGGTTCTTTCGATCCTTTGAGTGGGCGAGGCAGCAGCACCGCTTCTGCATCACCGGTTTCGGCTAGCGCTTCGACCTTCGGCCCGCCGGGATAGCCAAGACCCAATATTTTCGCTGTTTTATCAAAAGCTTCACCCGCTGCATCATCAATTGTTGTGGCCAGTCGGCGATATTGCCCGACGCCATCCACGCGCAAAATCTGGCAATGCCCGCCCGAAGCCAGCAGCAGCAAATAGGGGAAGTCGAGATCAGCATTGGCGAGGCGCGGTGACAGCGCATGACCTTCAAGATGATTGACCGCCACGAGCGGTTTATCAGCTGCCATCGCTAGCGCTTTGCCGGTGACCAATCCGACCATCACACCGCCAATCAGTCCTGGTCCGGCGGTCGCTGCGATTGCATCGACTTTATCCAGCGTCAGACCGGCTTCGGCAAGGGCTGCGTCGATCAGCGGCGTTATGATCTCGGCATGGGCGCGGGCAGCGATCTCTGGCACCACACCGCCAAAGGGAGCGTGCGCCTCTTCCTGACCCGCCAGTTTATGGGCTAAAATCTCCCGATCTGACGTGACCAATGCCGCCGCTGTCTCATCGCAGCTTGATTCAATGCCCAAAATTATACTCATATTCCTTTTACTTAAGCCATGGTGGGATTAGGACAAGGGCCATGACGGGTGACGGTGTTAGCAAACGGGAAAAATTAGCGGGCATTGATCGGCCCTTGCGGATCGGTACGCGCCAATCTCCGCTGGCTATGGCGCAGGCCGAAATGGCGGCTTCGGCGATATTATCTGCGCATGGCTGGCGGCCCGACCAGGTCGAGCTGGTGCCCATGGTGGCAACCGGTGACAAGATACAGGATCGTGCACTCGCAGAACTTGGCGGTAAGGCGCTGTGGACAAAGGAACTCGACCGGGCGCTGCATGACGGAGATATTGATTGCGCCGTTCACAGCATGAAAGATGTCGAAACCGTGCGGCCAGACGTTTTCATCATCGCGGCCATGATGGAGCGGGCGGATACCCACGACAGACTGATCGGTGCGAGATCTATCGACGATCTACCGCAAGCTGCGATCGTCGGTACCGCTTCTCCGCGGCGCAAGGCCCAATTGCTGCGGCATCGTAGCGATCTTGATATCCGGCTTATTCGCGGCAATGTTCAGACGAGGCTGCAGAAAATCCAAGATGGTGAGTATCACGCCACCTTGTTGGCTGCCGCTGGCCTGAATCGTTTGGACATGGATGACATCGGCGTTGATATATCTCCGGATGTAATGCTGCCAGCACCGGCTCAAGGTGCGATAGGCATCGAAACATTATCCGATTCCAGCCATTTGCGCCGTGTTCTCAAAGAAATATCCTGCTCAAACACATCACGCGCGGTGACGACAGAACGGTCGTTCCTGAAAGAACTCACTGCCGATTGTCATAGTCCGGTTGCAGCCTCAGCGACTGTTGACGGTATGAGAATCCATCTTCGTTCAGAAATATTGCTGCCTGACGGCAGTGAGTGCATCAGCGGAGAATCCGAGTTTGATGCAGGAGACGTTGCGGCTCCGGCACTGCTAGCGCGTAAGCTGTTGGGGCAGGCCAGTACAGAATTGAAAACCATTTTTGGCCGATGACCCGGTCGCTGATTATTCTGCGGCCGATTGAGGGTGCTCGCGAAACCGCGGAGAAGGCCAAAAAAATGGGTTTATCGACCATTGTCGATCCACTATTTGAAATCGAACCAATAGCCTGGGAGGCACCGCCGGCTTCCCAGTTTGATGCTTTGATGCTGACAAGTGCCAATGCGGTCAAATATGCTGGCTCTGCGCTCGAGAAATGCAGGAAATTACCTGTACTGGCTGTGGGGAAAGCAACGGCCCGGATTGCCCGGCAGTCCGGGCTGGATGTCGCGGAAATCGGAGGGGGCGGCGCGGAAGAGCTGCTGCGGTCACTTCCCTCTGGTCGGTACCGGAAAATCCTGCGCCTGACCGGTAAGGATCACGTCAAAACAACGATTTCCGGGCGTGAGCTTGTCCTGCGCCGTGTTTATCAGGCCCGTGGTATGCCATTAGGGGAAAAGGCATCTGCTGCGCTAAGGCAGGGTCACGTGGTTCTCCTTTATTCCGTCCGCGCGGCGAAGATACTGAACCAGGAGCTGGATCGTCTGGGTATCGATCGGTCGGTAAATGATATAGCAGCTCTATCACCCAATATTGCGGAGGCCGCGGGAGACGGGTGGAAAACCGTGCAGGCTGCGAAGCGACCAACGGACGATGCTTTACTGTCTCTGGCTGGGCGACTATGTCTGCGTTCAGGATAAAACTGATATTTGCGGCTGGCGCAGAACGCGCGGGCAGGGTGTAGGAAAATCGAATGAGTCGGGACTATGAAAAAATCGCTTCGTCAGGGGGAAAAAGCAATTTGACCCGCAATGTTCTGGTCCTGATGGTCGTTGCGTTTGTCGGCGGGGCAATTCTCACCGGTTGGGTTTTTTCGCGCTACAACCCTTTTGAGACCGGCACGGAAAGTGCTGTTGCTGCAACCGGAGCCAAGACCGCTCCGACGGCGGTTGCTGACGACCCTGCCTCGGCATTGGCGAAACGGATTGATGCGGACGGGACGGTATTGCCGCCGCCACCGGTAAAACCCGTGCCAACAGAAATTCCCGCGCTGACGCCCGACAAAGAGCGAGCGTTGGCGGTGCGGGTCGCAGACCTTGAAGACCGGCTGTCGCGGATCAATGTGCAAGCGCAGGCAGCGTCCGGCAACGCGGCGCGGGCTGAAGGTTTGCTGATTGCTTTTGCCGCTCGCCGGGCGCTCGACCGCGGGTCCCCGCTCGGTTATATTGAATCGCAGCTTCGTCTGCGCTTTGGTGATGCCCAGCCAAAGGCGGTAACAACGATTGTGAATGCATCCCGTGAGCCAGTGACACTGGAAGAGTTGGCGACGGGTCTTGATGATATCGGCCCGTCTTTGACAAGCGGTTCCAGCGGCGAAGGGTTTTGGACGGATTTCAAGCGGGAAATGTCCGAACTGTTCGTGATCCGCCGTGATGGAACGCCGTCTCCGGTGCCACAGCAACGACTCATCCGTGCGAAGCGTTATGTAGAAAACGGTAATATCGATGCTGCGATTGCAGAGATCGAAAAATTGCCGGGCACAGACAATGGTGATGAGCTGACCAGTCAATGGATGGAAAAAGCACGGCGCTATAATGAAGCGCGCCGGGCGTTGGATGTCATAGAAACGGCAGCGATACTGGAACCGCAGCAGCTGCGCACCGCAGAAGGAGAAAGGGTTGATCAACCTTCTCCGCTGGCTCCAGTAACTCCAATACCAGCGCCCTGAGCGCTTATGCGGGCGGCAGGAACAAGTCTGCGAGCGTCTGCGGCACCCGCACCGGTCTGCCGCTTTTCTGATCAATAATGGCCCAGTTGGTTTTGGCAGATACCTTCAACTTGCCATCTGCTCCTGCAAAACTGACATTACGCCAGAAACGCGCACCTTTGGGCGGGTCTGAAATCCAGGTGCGACCCGTTACCTTTTCGCCAGCAACGACGTTGCCACGATAGTCAATTTCATGTCTGGTTACGACCCAGATGTAGCGCTCAATATATTCCGGCGGTGCAACGGCCTGCCAATGCGCGGTCGCGAGTTCCTGGATCCAGCGAACCCAAACCGCGTTATTGACGTGACCCAGCTCGTCAATATCCTCCGGTTGGGCTGTAATCTCGAGAATGTGCTCGCTCATTTCTCGGTTTCTGTCATACCCATCTGCCACAGGATAAACGCAAACTCCTCTGCGACTTCCTCGATCCGGTTCCAGCGACCGGATTTGCCGCCATGGCCCGCCCCCATATTGGTTTTGAGCAACAGGATATTGTCATCCGTCTTGGTTGCGCGCAGCTTGGCCGCCCATTTAGCTGGTTCCCAATAGGTCACACGCGGATCATTAAGACCGCCGGTGATAAGCATCGGTGGATAGTCTTGCGCGCTGACCTGATCATAGGGGGAATAGCTGCGTATATATTCAAAGGCCGCCTTGTCGGTGATCGGATTGCCCCATTCCGGCCATTCACCGGGCGTGAGCGGCAGGCTTTCATCCAGCATGGTATTCAGCACGTCGACAAAAGGCACATGAGCCACAACTGCGCCCCATAGAGCAGGATCACTGTTAACAACCGCGCCCATTAGCTCGCCACCGGCCGAGCCGCCCGAAGCACTGATCCGCCCCTTGGTGGTATAGCCTTTATCTGCCAGTCCTTTGGCAACATCGACAAAATCGGTGAATGTATTGGTCCTCTGCATCAACTTGCCCTGCAGATACCAGTCGCGCCCCAGATCATCACCGCCGCGGATATGCGCGATGGCATAGATGAATCCGCGGTCGACCAGGGATAGCCTTGTGGTGGAAAAGCTTGGTGGCACGGCGTAGCCATAGGCCCCATAAGCGTAGAGGTGCAGTGGTGCGCTGCCGTCGAGTTTTGTACCATTCTTGTAAACCAGTGATACCGGTACCATCGCACCGTCGCGTGCCCTTATGGTGAGACGCTCGGTAGTATATTGAGCGGCATCGTAGCCGGAAGGAATTTCCTGCACCTTCAGCGTTGCAAGTTTTTTGTCGGCAAGCGTGTAGTCATACACTGTATCCGGTGTGACCATCGATTCGTAGCTCAGCCTGAGCTTTGCCACATCATATTCCGGATTGTCATCTAACCCGGCATTGTAGCTTGCCTCGGGAAAAGCGATACGCTCCACCTTTGTTGGATCGGTGTATGAGCGTATCTCTACCTGATCGAGACCGTTTTCGCGCCCTTCCGTGACATAGAAATCCTTAAAGGCGGTCATATCGGTCAGGTAAAACTCGTCTGAGCCAGCGATCAGTGTCGTCCATTCGCCGGGATTATCAAGCGAAGCCGTCGCTAGCCGGAAATTCACATGATCATCATTGGTGAGAACATAAAGCGTTCCGTCATGCTCCTCGACTGAATATTCACGCCCTTTTTGCCGCGGTGAAATCAGAATCTGCTCCGCGGTTGGATTGTCGGTCGGCACCAATCGCACTTCGCTGGTTTCATTATCACCAGTAGCGATGACGATAAACTTCTCCGATTGGGTCAGGCCGATGCCAACGGTAAAACCGTCCTGCTCCTCTTTGTAGAGTTCCAGATCATCCTTGATATCGGTGCCCAAAACATGCAGCCGTGCGTTGTCAGTGCGCCAGTTTTCATTGGCCAAGCCATAGAGTAGGCTTTTGGAATCAGCCGACCAGACAAGGCTGGATAGAGTCCCTGGAATGACGTCAGGCAATTCTTCCCCGGTCGCCAGCACACGAAAATGCACGTCAAACCGTTCCGATCCATTATCATCATAGGAATAGGCAAGCAGTTTGCCATCTGGAGACACGGAAAATGCGCCAAGGCGGAAATATTCTTTCCCTTCCGCTAGTGCATTTTCGTCAAGGATCAGAATGTCATCACCGTCGGCGACGGGTTTGCGATACCATTTCTTATATTGCGCGCCTTCGTCAAAGGCGGTCCAGTAAATCCAGTCGCCATCCTTTTGCGGGACCGAACTTTCGTCTTCCTTGATCCGCCCCTTCATCTCCTTGAACAGCTCGTTGGTCAGCGCTTTCTGGCCGGCCATATTCTGTTCAAACCACTTATTCTCCTCTTTCAGATAATCGAGCACATCTTCGTCATCGATCTTCGGATAGCTTTGGTCTTTGAGCCAGTGATAGGGATCGCTGATCGTATAGCCATGGCGTTCGTAACTATGGGGTCGCTGCTCGGCGACAGGTGGTTTTTCCATTTTCTTTGTCATGGTCTCTTCTGTTGTTGGAGATTCAGCGAAAGCAGGAGCAGCAGCCAGATTGGCGGCAAGCAGGAGGGGGAACAATATCTGTTTCATAACGCCTCTCATCTTTGAAATCGGTGGCGGAAATCGTCTAAAACACCTATGTGTTTGGTAAGCCACTAATTCAAGGAGTTTCGCAGCCGATGTTGATGTCCACTTATGAAGCGCGGCTTGCCGCCCTGCGCGAGCAAATGGCCAAAGATAATCTTGATGGCTTTGTCATCCCGATTTGTGACGAGCATATGAGCGAGTATGTCGGCGACTATGCCCAGCGTCTGTCCTGGCTCACGGGTTTTGGCGGCTCCGCCGGTTCTGCGGTCGTGCTGAAGGACAAAGCTGCGATTTTTGTGGATGGACGCTATACTATTCAGGTGCGTGATCAGGTCGATGGCAATCTTTATGAATATGTCGGCACCGCGGATAAAAGCGTCATTGACTGGCTGGGCGAAAATGCGCCGGAAGGCTCATCGATTGGCTATGACGCATGGCTGCATACGCAGGATTGGGCGAAATCGGCCAAGGCTAAGCTGGCAAAGAACGGTGCCAAGCTTCTCGCCGTAAAGCCCAACCCTATTGACGCGGTCTGGGAAGATCAGCCAGAGCCATCGCTCGCCAAGCTTGATGTTCAGCCTGATGAATTTGCCGGGAAAAGCGCGGCGGACAAGCGTGCAGATATTGCCGCCTGGTTGAAAGAGGAAGGTCTGGATGCAACCGTCATCGCTGCGCTCGATTCGGTCGCTTGGGCATTTAATATTCGTGGGAAGGATATTAACAATACCCCGGTCCCGCGTGGTTATGCGATTGTCAAAGCGGATGGCAATGCAGAGTTGTTTGTTGCGCCAGAAAAATTGACGGATGAGGTCAGGGTGCATCTGGGTAACGCGGTTGCACTCCGCGACTACAGCGAATTTCCCGACGCATTGGCGGAATATGGCGCCAAGAAGATCGGCGTCGATCCGGAGCGATCGGTAGCCGCGATATTTGAGCAGCTGGAAGGCGCTGGCGCTCATATCGTCAAAAAGCGCGATCCGACCATATTGGCCAAAGCGATTAAAAACGAAACCGAAGTCAACGGCCACAAAGCAGCTCAGGCTCGCGATGGCGCGGCGCTCAGTCAATTTTTGCACTGGTTTGCACAGGAAGCGCCGAAAGGTGGTCAAGACGAACTGTCGGTCGCCGCCAAACTCGCAGAATTTCGCGGAAAATCCGACAAGTTGATGGATCTGTCTTTCCGTACGATTTCCGGTGCAGGACCCAATGGAGCGCTTTGTCATTATAGCGTGAATGAGGAAACCAACCGCAAGATTGAAACCGGTACACTCTATCTGGTTGATAGCGGTGGGCAATATCGCGATGGTACGACCGATGTGACGCGAACTATGGCGGTCGGTGAACCTACGGCGGAAATGATCAAGCGCTATACGCAGGTGCTGCAAGGGCATATCGCGCTGGCAAAGGCGGTCTTCCCCAAAGGCACCACGGGCGGGCAGCTCGACATATTGGCGCGGCAATACCTTTGGGCCGATGGCGTCGATTATGCCCATGGCACAGGCCATGGGGTAGGTGCCTATCTGTCGGTGCACGAAGGACCACAACGGATCGCTGCTTTTGGTGGATTTGCCGAACCCCTGGTTGCAGGCATGATCTGCTCCAATGAACCGGGCTATTACAAGGATGATGCTTTTGGTATTCGGATTGAAAACCTGATCCTTGTCGAAGAGCGGGAAGTCGCTGGGGCAGAACAGGACATGCTGGGTTTTGAAACATTGACATTTGCGCCGCTCGACCGGCGGCTGATTGATGTCGCTATATTGTCCGACAGCCAGCGCCAATGGGTGGACGATTATCATGCGCAAGTGCTGGATATTATCGGACCGCAGGTCGAAGGCGATGTGCATGATTGGCTCAAGGAGCAATGCGCGCGCCTTTAATCTACCGCTTTAAACTATATGCTGACCTGCTTTGCGCCATAGGCAGAGTACCAATATCAACGGACAAATTACTTCATGACAACAGATACTAACGACCCGCGCGCCGGCTTTCGCCTGATCACTCCTGTCCGTGTGCGCTATGCCGAGGCTGATATGCAGGGCATTGTGTTCAACGCGAATTACCTCGCTTTTGCGGATATCGGCGTAACCGAATATTTTCGCGAGCTCGTCGGGGCCACGGGCAATGAAGATTCACCTGGCAAGTTTCTGGAGCTATTTGGCGGAGATAACTGGGTGCGCCATGCGGAAGTTGATTTCCGGGCGCCGGCCAAGGCCGATGATCTGATCGATGTCTGCCTGCGTATCACCCGATTCGGCCGGACCAGCTATTCCGCCATCGCCCACATTGTGCGGGAAAATACATTGCTCAACGTCGTCAAGCTGACTTATGTCTGGTTTGACCCTGCGACAGAAGAAGTTACGCCCGTGGCGCAGAGCTTTATTGATGCCGTTACAGATTTTGAGATTATCGAACCGGAACGGACTGCGGTTACTGTCTAGCGACCCGCTATGCGGTTCTTTACTCCGGGTCAGCCGATTTCAAATTCTTGGCCTGTGTTTTGCGCCGCCGCAAATTGGCTCGCAATTGTTCCGCAAGGCGATCGGCTTTCTCGACCTCCTTGCGTCGTTTTTCTGACTTTGGCTGTGGCTTGGGCATGGAGAATATTTGCCAGTGAAACAGGAAAATTGCAACTGCGCTTGACAAGTCCTTAACCCTTTGGCCATAGGCGCGGGGCCCGAAGCAGATGGCTTCTGGCAATAAAATCAGTGCTGCTGTAGCTCAGTGGTAGAGCGCGTCATTGGTAATGACGAGGTCGGGAGTTCAATTCTCCCTAGCAGCACCATTTCTTTTCCCGATTTCGAGTGTCTCCGGCGGCATGCGCTAGCCGTAGATTTAATCCCCAAGTTTCGGTAACTTAGCCTGTTCCTGTTGGGTGAATAGTGCTCCAGAGACTATTTGGCATCCGCCATATGTTTACTGATGACCAGATTATCTCGAGGCCCCGAAACGCGGATCCCAGATGCACTGTCAGAATGTGATTGATTTCGGCTTCATTCGAACCCGAATAGGGTGCGCTGCTCTTGCCAATCGAGTGGGATCTTTCCAGCTCGCAGAAAGCGCCTTCCAGTCAAATTGACCGGCTGCGACCCTTGAATAATGGCTTTGATAATATCAGGTGCCAGGAAACTTAGCCTGGCAAGCTTCCTTAGATGCCGCTGCGAATAGCCGGATATGATCGGTGATGGTTTTCCATCGATTAGATAGTCTCGAGCCGCGAACGCATTGGCGATCAGCCGTAACAGCACTGGATCGGGTTCGTGCTTTGCAGGACCATTGCCGGGCGCGACTGCCAGCCGCAATTCGGATCCTTTGCTGACCATTTCTGCATCAACGGAGATATCGATTGGATCGGCTCGCTTTTCGATGCTCAGGCTGATTTTGACAGTGTCGGCCTCAACTTGAATCTTGGTTTGGCACTTGAGAAGGAATTTTCGTTGCTCGACAACGCTCAAGCATGGGAGGTGCTTGGCAGTTTGCCGATACTGGTCGATCCTATCATTGTTCAAAGTTCGATCTTCTGTTTCCAGTACGAGTCCATGCGTCAGGTGGTTGGCAACGGCTTTGATAACAGTCTGTTCCAGATCTCCCGCAGGAAGACGCCAGGCAGAGGCCTTGTCCTCCAGAGGTTTGAAGCGCGTGGAATAATAGCGATAGCTTCGTGCCTGTTTCTTCGACTGGGTTGGAGACATGGGCCGGCCATCCGGATCGGTGATCATTCCCGTCAACAGACTGGGATTGTGACTTTTCTTGCCCAGGACTTTGTCTCGGCGATTGTCTGAGAAGATCGCCTGCACCTGATCAAACTGTTCCTGTGAAATTATTGGCGCATGTTCGCCATCATATAACTCCCCGCGATGCCGGATCTTGCCAATATAGATCGGGTTTTGCAGCATCAGTGTTAGGGCACCGGTTCCAATATGAACCCCGCCGAGCACGCGGCCATTGGACATCACCCGTTTGCGGGTTCGAAAGTTTTTCGCTGCCAGATCATCCACCAGCTTCGGAACAGACTTGAGCTCGATATAGCGGTTAAAAATGTAGCGGACCGATTCCACTCCCGATGGCTCAAACAACAGTTTTCTGTCTTCCACTCTATACCCGAGCGGCACTGGTCCACCCATCCACATGCCTTTCTTCTTCGAAGCCGCAACCTTGTCCCGGATACGCTCTCCGGTGACTTCGCGTTCAAACTGGGCGAAGGAAAGCAGGACGTTCAGGGTGAGACGTCCCATGCTAGTTGTTGTGTTGAACGATTGCGTAACACTGACGAAACTCGCTTCGTTCTCATCCAGTATCTCCACAATTTTGGCGAAGTCAGCGAGGGCGCGGGTTAGTCGATCAACCTTGTAGACGACAATGATATCGACCTTACCTGCTTTAACGTCATCCAATAACTGAGCGAGAGCCGGCCGGTCCATATTCCCGCCAGACCAGCCACCATCATCATAAAGCTCGGAAACCGCTTCCCAGCCCTCGCTGGCCTGGCTGAGGATATAGGCGGCACAAGCTTCCCGCTGTGCATCCAGACTGTTAAAATCCTGTTCCAAACCCTCTTCTGTCGATTTGCGGGTGTAGATAGCGCACCGCTTGCGTTTGATGCGCTCAGCCATTGGCAGCAGCCTTTGGCTTATAGCCGCTCCGCTTCTTTAGTCCGAAGAAACGAGGGCCGGACCAATGCGCGCCGGTTATTTCGCGAGCAATGTTGCTGAGACTTGCAAAATGACGCCCATCAAACTCAAAACCATCATCGCAAACAAGCACATGATAGCTTTTACCGTTCCATGACCTGACCAGCCTTGTGCCGGTTTTCAGCGAGATCGCATGCACGTGCCCGGCTTTGCCAGTTCGTTCTACGCGCTTGCGGAGGCGCTCGATCTCACGATTGGTGGCACCCGTCAGGCTACCATGGACGCGTTCCTGCCACCGGTTGGCGATCCCCCGCCGAAGCAGGTCCGGTCCAATATCGGGCGCGGGCGACTTGAAAGTATCGCGCCAGGCAGACCGCAACTGGGCAGGGGGCATTACTGAAAGCTCGGCCAATTTATTGCCCAGCAAAGTCATGCCGCACCTTTGAGCTCGTTTTTGCCCGGGCTTTGTGTGATCCGATAAGCTGTCCCATCATCGCCTCGCTGTTCGCGCGTAAGCACGAAGCCCTTCTTGCGTAGACCTGTGAGGAAGGCGCGGACGCTGTGTGATTTCCAATTGGTGGCTTTGCATATCTCAAGGAGTGTTGCCCCTTTGGTTCGCGATAGCAGCGCTATGACTTTTGCAGACTTAGTTTTTGGTTTTGATGTGGTTGATGACATTGAGGATCTCCAGCTTGACGCCGGACCTTCCAGCGCTTCCACTGACCCGAGCCGCAGATCGCCTAAATGGCGGGCGGCTTAACGCAAATGATGTTTGCGATGCCAATAGCAATGCTCGAACAAACACCGAAGTCCATTGGTTTATTTGCATATTTGTAAAAGCTGCATGTGGACTTCTACGCCAAGTTGAGCATGAGTTGGGACATGATCAACTTGGATGAAATCGACCGCCACGAGGTGCGATCAGGGTTGTTCGCTCTAATCACAGCGCGATTGGAAGATGCACATGAATTGGCAGTGCGTGGTCAAAACGGTGAGCTTGAACAAAATGAATCCATGACATTGCTTGAGGCGCTGGTGGATCAAGTCAGTCAGACCGAAATCCTATTGATGGCGATTGGAGCTACCCGGGAATGACCGCTTTGCGCCCCAATTTCGGACTTTCATATGGATTCCGCTGGATCCCAATAGCGGACGCTAGCCTTGTTAGTGACAAGCCTTCAAATCACGACTCAGTAGCCACCAATTAACGGGCCAAGCAGCCAAGAAACCGGCAGGAATGGCAACAAACATGGCAATCCAGAATTGCGGGGCTAGCAAGCTGCCTGCTGTCATGCCGCCCATATAATAGTCCGTCGCGTTCATAGCGAACTCCATCACGCCAATCGAGATAACTTCACCAATCCAGATAAGCTGGAGCGCTTGCATGAAAGTTTTGCCCTGATCGCGCATCACAGGCAGTAAACCAAGCGTGAAACCGGATAGATAGGCCAACGATGTTGCCATTATGATTGTGGGCCAAACGCCAAGTCCAAGTGCCATAGCTATAATCAAACCCGATACCTCGCCGATCACGCAGCCAGTGAGGCAATGGAGTGTCGCCTTTGCAGAGGTCACAAATGGATTGGCGTCTTTATGGTCATGGCAGGATGCGGCATGTTCGCTCATTTCAATTCTCCTAAAACCAGAACCGCACACCGATGACATAGTTGGTGACGCTGGGGTCTTCACCATCGGCTATGGCAAAGTCACGGCTGCCGCCGAGCTTCCATTCCTGTTCAATACCAACGTAGGGACCAAATTCCGGGGTGATTTCATAACGTAGGCGCAGACCCGCCTCGATGCTGTCAATGCCGGAACCAATTTCCAGCTCGGGAATATCCTGAGCAGAGAGATTGATTTCGGCACGTGGTTGCAGGATGAGTTTTTGCGTTAAGCGGTGATCATATTCCCCTTCAATACGCGCTGTCACATCTCCTTTGTTGGAGACGAAACCCGCAATATCGATTTCCAAATGATATGGTGCGACCCCTTGCACACCCAGCGCAAGATGGGTTCGCTCAGGTCCGTGGAAATCTTGCCTGACACCAGCTTGCAAATCGAAGAACGGACCAATGGCATGGCTCCATAGCGCTTGCACTTCGGCTTGCTCTATCTCTTCGCCAAAACTGCCTTCGCCTTCGCTCTTCAACCAGAATTTGTCCGTGTCATTGCCATAATAGCCCTGAACATCCCACAGATAGCCATTCTCTCCTTCGCGTGCGCGATATTCAAGGCGGTCTCCTTGAAACCAGTAGAGCGACATATTGCCATGTTCATTATAGAGCGCTTTGCGCGATGCCCGCATGGCTTCTGCACCCCAAATTGCATCGGCAGCATTGGGAGGACCAGAGGCTTGCGGGCCTGATTGATTTTGCTGAGATTGCGGCATGGGTTTGGGCCCCATATCATGGCCCGCATGATCGCTATGATCGGTATCGTCGGCCTGCTCTTTCTTGCCATGAGCCATTTTACTGTGGTCCATTTGGCTATGATCCATCTGCGCCAAAGCGGGTGAGGAGAGCATGGCGAACGCCGCTGTTATCAGAAGCCTCTTTTTCATCGGTCTGCCTTTTCGGGAAAGGCGACGCTGACGGTCTGCATCATGCCCGCATGCATGTGATAAAGCAGGTGGCAATGGAATGCCCAGTCGCCCGGCTCATTAAAGGTGGCATCAAAAGTTGCACTGCTGCCCGGTTGCACGATGACCGTATGTTTTTTGGGCTGCGCATGACCAGCGCCATTGACCAGTTCAAAAAAGATACCGTGCAGATGGATAGGGTGCGCCATCATTGTATCATTAACGAGCTTTACTCGTACCTTTTCGTCATAAGCAAAGCGTAGCGGGCTATCGCTAACGGAGCTATATTTCTTGCCGTCGAACGACCACATATAGCGTTCCATATTGCCCGTCAGATGAAGCTCCATCTCACGGTCTGGTGCGCGGGTGTTATGGTCGGGCTTGAGTGCCCGGAGCATTTTATAGTTCAAAACCCGGTGGGGGACATTGTCTAAACCCAATCCCGGATAACCCATCCGATCCTGCGGATTCATTGCTATCATATCGACGCCCGCATTCACGTCCACGCTGGCAGGCAGCAGCGATGTATCACGCATTCGCATTCCACCCATATCGTGATCGGAGTGGTCCATTGCGGGTTTAGGCTTATCGGCAGCACCATGGTTCATCTTGGAATGATCCATCTGGCTGTGATCCATTTTCCCATCGGCCATGCTGCCATGTCCCGAATGACCGCCGCCGCCATGCCCATCATGTCCGCCTTCGGTCATACCGCCATGCCCCATATCAACCATAGAGAGCAGCGGCGGGTCTCGCAGTTCAGGGAAATTCGCTCGCCTGCCAGACTCGGAGGTGAGCGCAGCTTGCGCCATGCCGGAACGATCCATGCTTTCTGCTGCCAGTGCAAATGTGCCAGCCTTTGGCGTGACAATCACATCATAGGTTTCAGCTATACCAATTTGAAACTCATCAACTTCGGTGGGCTGCACATTTTGACCATCGGCTTGCACGACCGTCATAGGAAGGCCGGGAATACGGATATTGAAAAATGTCATCGCGCTTCCGTTAATGAAACGCAGCCGCACCCGCTCGCCCGGCTCAAAAGGTAGCTCCAAATCATCTGCCGGGCCGTGACCGTTGATCATATAGGTATAAGTGGGGGCTGACACATCGGCTATATCGGTCGGCATCATTCGCATACGACCCCACATCACGCGCTCCTGTGTGCTCATATCATAATCGTCAAAAGTCGCCGTCTTTTGCTGGTTGAAATAACCTTCGGCGACTTTGAGTTTTTTCATGATCTGGTGCGGATGCATGTCGGCAAATTCGGACAGCAGGATTATATGTTCGCGGTCATACTCCACCGGGTCTTTGCCTTCCGGGTCAATGATGATTGGACCATAGTGCCCCATCTGTTCCTGCAAACCCGAATGGCTGTGATACCAATATGTGCCCGATTGCCGCACATCGAATTTGGCCGTGAAGTTCCCGCCCGGTATTATACCCGGAAAGCTTAAACCCGGAACACCGTCGAACTGAAATGGCAGCAGCAGCCCGTGCCAATGCACGCTACTATCTTCGCCCAGCATGTTGTGAACCATCAGATTGGCACGTGTACCTTCGCGCAACCGAATAAGCGGCCCCGGGATAGTGCCGTTCAATCCAATGCCATGCCCTGAACGCTTGCCCGTGCGGAACATACCATCTGCAATATGCAGATGCACATTGGGACCAGACACCTCATCCATGCCATTGCGCAGCGCGCCACCCATTTTGTGCCCCATTTTTCCAGATGCCCATGCAGGCATTGGCAAAGAGGCAAGCGCTGCGACGCCTGCCAGACTTTGAACAAATGTCCGGCGGCTTGGGTTAGCAAGGCTATTGTTGAACGCTTTGGTCATCGATATTGATACTCCTGTGATAACAGAGTATATATACCCCCATAGGGTATATCAATAGAAAGGTGCATTATGCCATCGGCAACCCACAAGGATAAACTCAACCGCCTGAAACGCATCGAGGGACAGGTGCGCGGTATAGCCAGCATGGTTGAAGAAGATCGCTATTGCATGGATATCTTGACACAGATGCAGGCTGTGAAATCAGCACTGTCTAAAGTTGAGGATCAGATACTCAAGGATCACGCGGCCTGTTGTGTTGCCGAGGCTATTTCGTCTGGGGATGAGACAGAGCAGAAGGAAAAGTTTGATGAGCTTGTGGAGCTTTTTGGTAAAGTGAAGCGGTAACTTAATGTCCGCTTTTTCGCCCATAGCGGTCAAAACTAGTCAGTCAGCTAACGGCCCATTATCAGACGTTTTGTGTGTTCACGAAAAGGTTGAAAACGTCCGGCATAAATAGTGTCTCCTTCTGGGCCGTTAGCGGATTGTCTGGTTTTGGTCATATTGACGCGAAAGCTGCCACAGATGTCTGTCCAGTTCAGTCTTTTGACTGAGAGCACCTCTTCCTCTCCTAAGCACGAAGTCGACGCACGTTGCAAACAAATCTATTGGCCAAATTTCACGGACTTGATCGCGCTGAGAGCAGCCTCAATCCTCGGAGAGCCGCGAAGACCATAGGGATACATTGCGATTATCTCGATCGCTTCAATTGGTGGGGAAAATCCACACCGAATAAGAGCCCCAATTCGCACGTCCTCCGCGACCAGATAGTCTGGAAGGAAGCCAACACCGGCACCTTCGACGATCATTAGACGTATTGCTGCCAGGTCGTTGGACAGGATCCACGGGCGCAGTGTTGTCATTGCCGACCGACCGGGGCGAGGTCGGCGGGGACGCTTGTCATCGAAGAAGGATGAAAGCCCTATGATCCTGTGGTGTGCCAGATTAGCCAGGGACTTCAGCTCGGCTCCTGCAGCTGCGAGGTAACCGGGAGAGGCGAATACACCGATCGTGCTTTCTCCCAGCTTCTCGGCAATTAGACCAGTCTGTTCGAACGATCGGAGACGTATCGCGATATCTACCTGGCTTTCGCGCAAATCGACATAGCCTTCTGAGAAGTCGAGCTTCAGCGAGAGCTCAGGATGTTTGTCAGCCAGCCGCGCCAGAGGAATGGCGAACTTTGCCCGGCCAAGCGCAGGCGGCAAGGAGATCCTCAGCACGCCCCTCGGTTCCGGACTCGTGTCGGCGATCCTGGCTTCGGCAGCTTCGAGTTGGGCGAAGGCCTCGCGCACGGACTGAGCATAGGCTTCGGCCTCGAGCGTAGGCTCGATCCAGCGCGTGCCCCGCCGGAAAAGGGAGATACCCCCCAGTCTCTGCTCCAGCGCAGCAATGCGCCGGCTGACCGTCGATTGGCCGACGCCGAGAACACCGGCTGCCTCCGAGAAGCTCCCGACCTCCAAGACGGCAAGCAGCGTTTCTCCTAAAAGCAAGCGATCGTTATGCATGCATCAAACGCATATTAATGATCCGTTTCCCGATTTTTCCATCCACTGTATACACGCCTCATTTCCCTGTGCAAGACGGATGAAAACGATGACGACAGTAACCCAAGCCGTGCTCGAGCGACGCTCAACCCGTGCCTTTCTCGACAAACCGGTCGAGCGCTCGACCCTGGTCTCGTTGCTGCAAACCGCTGGGAGAAGTCCTTCGGGAAGTAATCTGCAGCCGTGGTTTGTCGATGCGCTGACGGGTGATGAGCTGGCTGCCTTCCTCGGCGAAGTGAAGAAATCGATGGCCGTCAACCAGCGCGGCGAGGGAAGCGAATACACTCTCTATCCCGACGATATGGCTGAAGAATATCGCTCGCGCCGCTTCAGATGCGGCGAAGACATGTACGCGACCATCGGAGTCGAGCGCGAAAACAAGATGGGCCGGATAATGCAGTTCGCCCGAAATTTCGAATTCTTCGACGCGCCCGTGGGTCTCTTCTTCTCGATCAATCGTAGCTTCGAGCAACCGCAATGGGCACATCTTGGCATGTTCATGCAGAGCTTCATGCTGCTCGCGCATGAGCAGGGCTTGGCGACCTGCCCGCAGGAAGCCTGGTCGGCCATGTACAAGACCGTCTCGCGCTTTCTGCAACTACCCGAAGATCGTATTCTCTACTGCGGCATGGCGCTCGGCTATCCCAATCCCGAGGCGCCGATCAACTCGCTGGTGACCGAGCGCGAATCGGTCAAGAACTTCGCGACTTTGCGGGGTTTTTGAGATGGCGGTCTCTCTCACAAACATGCCGAATGCCGACAAGGCGGCGGCGCGATCGGCTACAGATATCCGCGAATACGAAGCGATCCCGATCACCGAGCGCATTGCCGAGAATTCGATCTACGATCTGGTCTGCAACGCGGCAGAGGCCTGGGGCGAGACGGCCTTTATGAAATTCCTGCCTCATGGCCTTGCCGATGACGAACCGAAGGCGTTGAGTTTCGCCCGGCTGCGGTCCGACGTCACTCAGGCGGCCAACGCCTTGCGCCAACTCGGCCTCAAGCGGAACGAGGCGATCGGATTTCTTGCGCCCAACCTTCCGCAAACCTTCGTCTGCCAACTGGCGGCAGCGACGGCTGGCCGCGCCAACCCGGTTAACCCTCTCCTGTCGGTGGAGCACATCGTCACAATCATGCGCGCCGCCCGCGTCAGGATCATTGCCACCGTCAGTCCTGCAGCGGATAACGAGATCTTCGCCAAGGCGCAGGCCATCGCTGCGGCACTTGGCGAAGGTGTGGACATGCTAGTGCTCGATGCACCTTGCGAGGGAGCGACATTTCTCGGCGAGCTGATGGCGCAATGCCATTACGACCAATTGGTCGGGTTCAACTCGCCCTCGAGCAATGACATCGCAGGCATCTTCCACACCGGCGGTACGACATCTGCGCCCAAGCTGATTTCCATGACTCATCGCAACCAGCTGGCAACGACCTGCATGGGCTTGCTCGGCAGCGGGTACAGGCCCGGCGACGTATCGCTCGCGGGCCTGCCAACCTATCACGTGATCGGCGGTATCGCGACGCCGCTGGTTTCGCTCGCAGGCGGGGTCACCATCCTTCTGTGCGGCCCATCAGGCTTCCGCAATCCGTTCATGATCGGCGACTTCTGGAAGATCGTGGCACGTCATGGCGTGACCACAGCTGCTATCGTGCCGACGATCCTGAGCGTGCTCAAGGACTTGCCCATCACTGAGAACATCTCATCGCTGCGCCAGATCGTGAGCGGTGCGGCGCCGCTTCCGACGGCGCTGATCGAAGCGATCGGGACAAAAACCGACGCCGAAATCGTCGAAACCTACGGCATGACGGAGGCCTCGACCTTCTGCGCGCGCAACCCGGTCGGTGGCGAGAAACGGCCCGGTTCGGTCGGTCCGTTCGTGCCATACCAAGAGTATCGACTTGTCGAAGATGGAGCGGAAGAAAATAAGCCGGAAGTTGCGCAGGGCGAGGTCGGCCGCATCCTGGTTCGCGGCCCCAATATTGTTGGCTCAACTGCGTTCGCGGACGAATGCGGTAATGCCATCGGCGAAGAACGCGTTGACGAAAACGGTTGGCTCGACACCGGCGATCTTGGGCGCATCGACGCAGACGGCTATGTTTGGCTGCAAGGGCGAGCGAAGGACCTTATCATCCGGTCCGGCCATAACATCGACCCCGGGCTGATTGAAGAGGCGCTAAGCGCGCATCCGTCTGTCAACATGGTCGCTGCGGTCGGACAGCCGGACGGCTATGCCGGTGAGGTACCGGTTGCTTTTGTGACTTTGCAGGGAGGCGCGGCTACTGATGAAGAGGCACTCCTGGCCTATGCCCGCGAGCATGTTTCAGAACGGCCAGCGGCACCCGCCCGCATCGAAATGCTCGACGCGCTGCCGCTGACGGCCATCGGCAAGGTCTACAAACCGCAATTGCGGACCCGCGCAGCAGAATATGCAACGCGAATGGCAATCGAGGGCATGATCGCATCCGATGTCTCCGTCGAAATCCAGGCGGAAGAAGCGGCACCAGGTGCCCGGCGTCCTGTCAAAATCTCGGTTGGAGGGGCGGACGGGAGCGACTTCATCGGCTTCGTAGCCAAAGCCGAGCCGATCTTGCTGGCGCTCAATCTCGATCCCACGTTCCTGAGGAGCGCGTGAATATGAAGATCAATGAAGTGTTCACCCGCAATCTGTTCAAAGGGAAGACCGTGGCTGTGACTGGCGGCGGATCGGGTATCAATCTTGGCATCGCACACAGTTTTGCCACCCTCGGTGCCAACTTGGCGATCTGTGGGCGGACGCATGCGAAGCTCGATGCGGCTGCGCAGGAGCTTGCCGGTTATGGTGGCGCGGTCTTCGCCCAGGCCGCCGATGTGCGCGAATTGGATGCTTTGCAGGCCTTTTTCGATGCCTCTGCCGCAGAGCTGGGCCCGTGCGACGTTGTAGTGGCTGGCGCTGCGGGGAATTTCCTGTGTGCGATCGACAAGATGTCCTCCAATGCGTTCAGGACCGTCGTCGATATCGATCTCGTAGGTTCTTTTCATACTGCAAAGGCAGCGCGTGAGCAGCTGACGAAGACATCCGGGACGCTGCTACTCATTTCCGCTGCGCAGGCTTTCATGCCATTCGAGTTCCAAGCCCACGCCGGTGCAGCCAAGGCGGGAGTGGACCAGCTCATGCGCCAGCTGGCAATCGAGTGGGGCCCTGACGGCATTCGCGTGAATTGCATCGTTCCGGGGCCGATCGAAGGTACTCAGGGCATGAGCCGCTTGCTGAAGTCGAGCCTCAAGGACGCGTTGCTCGACACGATCCCGCTTGGCCGGGCTGGAAAGTCGGAAGATATCGGAGCTGTTGCTGCGTTTCTTGCTTCACCCTTGGCTGGCTACATCACCGGTACATCGCTGATTGCAGATGGCGGGCAATATCTAAACGGCACCGGCGTTCTGAATGCGGCAACGAGAGCAGTTATTGCGAACTAGGGCTGACCTATTTGGCACAGTCAATAAATCCTCGTTGGACTGGCGGCGCGAGACTTCATTGTTCTTTGGTCCGATAGCGAAACGTCTTCCTTCCAGCATTGGCCAAATAGAGCCGGTCATTCCTCAATCAACCCAATTTCAGACTAATGGCAGCAGATATTAGCTTATTGAGACAATCGCCGTTTGATCCGGCTGAGCGCCTGCGGTGTGATACCTATATAGGCGGCAAGCTCAGCCTGGCTCACTCGATTCGCAATTTCAGGCATGGTCTCAATCATCACGGCATAGCGATCTTCAGCTGAAAGGCTCAGCAATTGGTATTCGCGCTGCTCCTTGCGCTTGCCATAAGCAGAGAGAAATTCGACGAGTGCATTGGCGAGCGAAATGTCGTTTTGCGCGGCATCCGCCAACACCTTGTAAGGCAATGAAATCGCCAAAGTGGGTTCGCTAGCGACCAGGCTAAAGGTGCACGGATTTCCGTCTACCAGAGCCACCATGCTGCCGATTATCGAACCTTCGGCGAGGAAAGACTTAATATGCTCTTTACCGTCAGCGCGAACATAATACGCTTTTAGAAGGCCAGATTTGACGAAGTAGACATTCGAATCGTTGTCTCCCTGCATGAAGGCATGGTCACCGATTTCCAGTGTGATCTGGCGCCCGTTTCGGACCACAAGCTCTTGAAATTGCGACAAATGAACCTCGGTTAATTACGGCGCACTGCGCTTCGGCAATACCCTAGCGCCATGAAACTGCAAAACAAAACCATCGTTTTGACCGGGGCCAGCTCTGGAGTTGGTCTCGACCTATTGGGTGCGCTTGGCTCGTCCAACACTATCATCAATCTTTCGCGCCACGCTCCACCAGAGGATGCAGTGCAATTGTCGCCTGGATTTGCCCATGTTGCGACAAATCTCGCTGATGCAGCGAGTGTTGACAGGGCGATAGAAGCGATCACACTCTCTCATCCTGATGGGATCGATGGGTTGATCAATTGTGCAGCCGTGCAATTCCTGCCCAAATTTACCGACAGTGATTTTGATCCCGCCAGCATCGCGACAGAGATCGCGATCAACCTCACCAGTCCGGCTCAACTGATCCACGGTCTTCTAGGTGGCCTGCGCAAGCGGTCTGAGAGTTTCGTCCTCAACGTCAATTCCGGTCTGGGTCTAGTGCCAAAGAAAGAGTCGGCGATTTACTGCACCACCAAAGGCGGGCTCGATAACCTCTCTCGCGGTCTGCGGGCGCAATTGGGCGGAACCAGTATACGGGTCCAACAGGCTTTCCTGCCACTGGTCGACACGCCGATGACCACTGGACGCGGAAGCGGCAAGCTCTCGTCGCGAGATGTTGCGCGCCAGATCATTCGCGGGATCGAACGCGGCACGCCTGACAATGATATTGGCAAAGTCAAATTGCTCCGCATCATCAACCGCCTTTCTCCCTCAATTGCCAACGCAATCATGCAAAAAGGTGACTCATGAAAACTATGCTGAGGGTCATGTTGACTATTGCTGCAGTCTTCGCATCGACATTTGTTCTTGGCCGCGTTCTCGGTATGTTGACTGAAGACAATGTGCGAGATTGGCTGGAGATCGCGAGCACTCTCTCTGCGCTCACCGTGATCGCCGTTGTGGTGAGCCTTCTCGCTATCGACCTTTTCGTCGCAGTACCGACACTCACCGTTGTCATCCTGGGCAGCTATTTTCTCGGATTTGAGATGGGCTTCGCCGCAGCTATGGCAGGCTCAGCCATCGCGGCATTTGGCGGCTACGCGATTTGCCACCGCTGGGGCGAAGGCGCGCTTGCCAAAGTGATACGAGACGAGGAGCAACGCGCCGAAATGCGCAATGCCTTTACCGCTCATGGCCCTGGCATGATCGTGCTCTCACGTGCAGCTCCCATTTTGCCTGAAGTCACTGCGTGTATGGCTGGTATGACGCGCATGTCCTTGATGCGCTTTGCAATGTTTTGGTTAGTAGGAACCTTGCCCTATATGGGTATTGCCTCTTACGCAGGATCGGTCAGCACTTTGGACGATCCGCGCCCGGCGATCTTTGCGGCCTTAGGGCTCTATGCCGTAATGTGGACTGGCTGGTTCATCTATCGCAAATACTGGATGACGGGCGGTGAGCGGCTGCTTGTTTGAGTAAGTGTTCAACGTCCCCTTCCACCACCAAATCCCTGACATTAGACTGTGATTAGAGTGGGGCCAGGAGCGGTCGGTCAGCTATTTGGGCCAACAGGGAAGAAAGCTACCTTGCTGCTCACGTCTCCAATTGCGGACATTGCGGCTTTTGCTGTTGGCGAACCCAGCGTACTCTGCTTGCGAAACAGCCTCCAAGGGTTAAGCAATAGGCTCGAATGACGACCGCGTATTGCGCTATAGACGTGAAGAAATTCGTTCGTCTCTGTCAATGGCATTGTCTTAAACGTCTCGGCCGTCTCGACTGCCATTCGACGGGCCGCCAGGTGCCTTGGCGTCCCCGCTCCAACTATGACAGCCATCTGGCTGCTTTCTCGACGCCGTCCATTGCTTGTTCGAGTACATCTCTTTTCCAGCTCGCGCCACAGCTCATGAAGGCATCGAACATCGCCTTCTTGCACTGTTCGTCTCGGGCATTCGCCAGAGCGGCGGAGTGATCAATCCTCAGCGCGTCTAACACCGCCTGTTCGGCAAGGGTTCCGAACTCGTGCGCCGCTGCGGCCACCTCTGCTTGCGGCATGAGGCGGCGTAATCCGCTGAGCAGGTCGCCGGAAACAACATACGAGACGGTGCCGGGGTCGCCGCCCTCGACATAGTCGTCCCCCCAAATATTTCGCTCGAAGCGTCGCTCCTCGGCCGACGCCCAGTGCGAGCCAATAAATTGGCCCCTTCCGTAATTGCCGAGACCGGTATGAAAATCGATCAGACAGATTTGCGATGCTGCCGTTAGCTCTTTTCCGACTATTATTTCGAAGTTCTTACGCGCCCAGGTCGCATGTTTACCACCGTAAGACGGTGAGTATGGATAGGCGTACTGGCCACCCGCAATCGCTGCCCTCATTTCTCGAGGATTTTGCGCTATCCTCTGCAACAGGGCACGGTCGGAATCGGCCTTCACGCTGGCAGCAGGAGTGAGCAGCCTTGCGAACTCTTCGTCGAACGCTTCGTTGACTGGCAGCGGACCTGAAAAATCAATGAAGTTGCGATTCAGGTCCACTCCCTTCTCTGTGACGCGCCGGTAATTTGCCATTCCGTAGGGATTGACGCCGTAGACAAATACAATAGCGAAGCCGGAAGCAGCAGGCATCGCTTCGACCAGCCCGGCTTGGATCATCGATCCGGCATATCCTTCAACGTCGTGCACACCAGAGACCAAGACGAGTTGTGCCGGAGCCTCGCGGCTTCCGAGCCGCGCGACGTCTACGGCGAGTGCCTGGTCGTCGGGTCCGGCGCGTGGGTGTGGATATGAGCATAGCTCAGCGCCTGCGCGACTGGCGGCCTCGAGAAATTCGGTACGGGCGGCTGCATAAGTGATCATACCAAAATCAAGGCCTCGTTTCGAACCGATATTCCGCGCCGTCCCGTTGAATATAACCCCCGCTCGGGTCGGGGAACGCCGTCCCCAAGATGAGCGTCTGATCATCAGCCAATTGCTCGAACATGGCGAGACGGGTGGATACCGATTGTTCTGGCTGCGTATCGAAACTGCTGCTCCATTCCGGATACGCGATCTGGGCAGGGTGGTGTAAAAAGTCGCCTGTGATCAGCGCTTTTTCACCATTGCTTTCGAGCATGATCGCAACATGATGATCGGTATGGCCTGGCGTCGGGACGAAGGTCATCCCCGGCACAATCTCAGCATCGGATGTAACCCAGTCAACCAGACCAGCTTCCACGATAGGCGTAATCGAGTCTGCAAAAAGTTCCGCCCGAGCTGGATCATCGCACTGGCCTCGCCAGCTATCATATTCTTCTTTTACGAACACATAACGGGCGTTAGGAAATGTTGGCACCCATTGGCCATCAACCAACCGTGTGTTCCAACCGACATGATCAATGTGCAGATGAGTACAGATAACCATGTCTATTTTGGATTGGGGGAAGCCCGCTAGCGCGAGGTCCTCCAGCCAAGGCATCGACATCTTGTTCCAGATCGGAACCTTGCGCTTTTTGTCGTTACCGACATTGGTATCGACCAAGATCGTTCTACCGCCGATCTCGACCACGAAGCTATGCACGGAGAGGCGCAACCCGCCGCGCTCGCCCACATGGTCTGGGTGGAGCCAAGGCACTGATGCGAGTGCATTTTTCGCAGCGTCAGGGATGAGAAACTCCCCAAAGCCTTCCCCTTCCATTTCAACGACTTTGGTGGCCCGGATTTCCCCGATACTCCACGAGTGAAAACCATCCGTATTAAAAGACTTTCCGTTCACAGCGCGGCGTTGAAGCAAAAGGCGAACGATCGCACCGAACTTCGCAAAAGGCATGCTATTCTATCCTTGGTCGCATTATCTAATTAGACTATACAGTCTAATCTATATATGGCAAGCGCTGTTCATGACCAAACCTCAGCGAACCACTCGTCACACAAGGTCGGATGCGCGCATCATACAGGCGGCACGAAGGCTTTTTCTTCGGGACGGCTTGGCCAAGGTAAGTATGGATCTGATTGCGCAGGAAGCGGGCGTTGCGCGGCAAACCATCTACAATCGCTTCAAAAACAAGGATGCGCTGTTCGAAGCTGCAATGAAGCAGCATTGGCAGGCACTCAGTGATGCACTCGCCATTGACCTTGACCCAGATGAAGAACCGAGTATCGTTCTTCGAAGAGCAGCTTTGCATGTGATCAGCTTCATCGACGATAATGATCAGGTGGCGGTGACTCGCATGGTGGTCTCGGAGAGCCGCGAGGCTCCGCGTCTCGCGGAGGATTTTTACAGACTTGGAAAAATGCCCCTGCTCCAACGCTTGACCGAATATCTGAGCGCAGCGAAATTACGCGGATTCTTGAGCGTACGCGACACCCATTTGGCCGCCCAGCAATTTTTGGGGATGGTACAAGAGCCTCTCTTCTGGCCGCGGGTCATTGGACTTGACGTTCCATCGGAGCGCGATGCTGCTACGGTGATCGATGAAGCAGTTAGCGTTTTTGTCGCAGCTTATGCTCCTGCCCGATGACTGGATCACCCATCAGATCAAATCAATCGTCAGGCAAAATCTTGGCAATTTCGACTGACAGGGTGGTGCCAACCGGGGAGGTAAACTTTTTGGACCGGATGCGGATCGTCTGGTTTCGCAGCAGACGTGACGCCAAAGCAGAAATAGCGTGTCTAATTTTCGGACTTGCTCAGTCACAACATGGTCGAAATCTAGGCCGATAAATATATCTATTGACTCCTCGAAATAGTTCGCATACGTATCAAATATGGTTTATATACGAACTACTTGCCATGCGTGATCCAAAAGTCTTCTATCTTATGCAGCGAGCGCATAGCGCTTTGTTTCGTGCCGCCGATCGCTATCTGAAATCGAAAGTCGGCCTTTCGTCGTCACAACATGCGGTTCTGCTTGCTCTGACGAAGAATGACGGCATGCCAATTTCGGTCATCGCGAGCCAGCTTAACCTCGGGAAATCGAGTCTGACCGGCCTCATCGACCGTATGTCATCGAAAGGGCTGGTTCGCCGTGAGCAGAGCGAGAAAGACGCCCGAAGCTTCTCAGTCCATATTGAAGACGAGGGTCGCATGCTCGTTGAAGCGACAATTAAGGGGACCAAGCGGATCAATCGCGAGCTCCTTTCGCCATTCTCGATCGAAGAACGCGCCACGATCGGTCGGTTCCTCGAGCACTTGGCTCA
Organism: Parasphingorhabdus sp.; assembly: GCF_059726685.1. Classification (NCBI taxonomy): domain Bacteria; kingdom Pseudomonadati; phylum Pseudomonadota; class Alphaproteobacteria; order Sphingomonadales; family Sphingorhabdaceae; genus Parasphingorhabdus; species Parasphingorhabdus sp. Next base: position 392,408 of record NZ_AP041068.1, on the reverse strand, counting down.
CAACGCTGGCGATATTGTCAGGATGAACCCATCGAAGACCTCCAAATCCAAAGAAAGCACCCCCGCATGAGCAACCATATCCACATCTCGACCGCAGACAAGGTCACAACGCTAACGATATCGCGGTCGGACAAGAAGAATGCCCTCACCCAGGAGATGTACGGTGCCCTCGCCAACGCCATGGTCGCATACGATACCGGGGACGATGCGCGCGCGCTGGTGATAACTGGCGAAGGTGACATGTTCACCGCAGGCAACGACTTAGACGATTTTTCCATGGGAGGGAACGCGGACGATGAAGTCCCCCCGGTCGCGCGCTTTCTCAATGCTATCTGCGACTGCGAAAAGCCGATTATTGTTGCGGTTAATGGCCCGGCAATTGGTGTTGGACTCACTATGCTGCTTCATGCCGATCTCGTTTATGCGAGCACAAGCGCAACCTTCGTCGCGCCGTTCGTGAAGCTGGGCCTTGTGCCGGAGGCGGCGTCTTCGCTCTTGCTACCCGCTGCTGTCGGCATGGCGATTGCCAATGACATCCTTCTTGCCGGACGGACACTTACCGCCGATGAGGCCCTGCAGTTCGGATTGGTAGCGCGAGTCTTTGCAGGTGATGAACTGCAGAAATCGGTGCAGGAAATTGCCCAAAACATCGCAGGTTCCGCACCAAATGCGCTCAAGGCATCGAAGGCGCTTATTCGCAATCGCCGAGATGCAATTGTCGCGCAGATGGCCGCTGAATCCAAACACTTTGTATCTCAGCTCAAATCACCCGACTTCAGCGAAAGTGTTTCAGCGATGAAGGAGAAACGCAGGCCCTTCTATGCTTGAGCCTCAGCGGAATGTAACATCGAACCACGCAACGAGAGGACAGTGCATTGGCTAAGGTTATCCTTATAACCGGAGCCTCATCGGGGATTGGGGCGCATTGCGCACGCGCGGCGGTCAAAGCGGGTCACAAGGTCGCTTTGGCGGCACGATCCGCCGAAAAGCTAAGGGGCATTGCCGAGGAATTGGGAACAGACCATGCGTTCGCGATCGAGTGCGACGTCACTTCACCCGGCTCGCAGGAAGCGATGTTTGTGGCCGTGGCCGCGCATTTTGTCAGAATCGATGTCGTTTTCGCCAATGCCGGACTGGGCGCAATCGCTACCGGAACCGAGCATGGGGACATCGAGAATTTCCGTGAGATGGTGATGGTGAATAACTTCGCAGTTGCCGTCACGAGCAAGCTCGCAATCCCTCACCTCAGGCGGAGCACGGGGCATCTGGTCGTGATCGGTTCGCAAGCCGGGCATGTCGCGTTGGCCGGATCGGTCTACAGCGCAACCAAGTGGTTCATCCGCGGCTATGCGAAAAACCTGGCGAATGAGCTCGTGCCCCATGGCGTGCGGGTGACAAGTATCGACCCGGGAATGGTCGACACGCCCTTCTTCGAAGAGGCCAAGCCAGGCGCGTTGCGCGTCGATGATATCTCGACCGCGTTCCTCTACGCGATCGAGGCACCGACGCATGCCCGTATCGCTGAGATCGAGATCAATCCGATGGTCGGAGCGCATGACGCGTGACGCGTGGTATTCCGATCGGAAGGTCGCGCTCGTTATCGTCGATCCTTACAATGATTTTCTGACGGCGGGAGGGCGAGCATGGCTGTTTAATCGCGCCACGCTCAAGAAGCTGAAAACAGTTACAAATCTGGAGCAAATTCTAGCGCATGCTCGCGCGACAGGAATGACGGTTTGCTTCGCTCCGCACGCAAGATATCGCCGTGGCATGTTCGATCACCGGCGATACCTTAATCCATCGACCTATCTCGCCAAGTTCTTCCAGACATTGAGCGCCAAGGGATGGGGCGGCAGATTTCGCAATGGGCTAGAACCCGAGCCAGGAGAGTTCGTGGCAAAAGAACATTTGGTCTCCAGCGGCTTTGTCGGGACCGACCTGGGCGAACACCTTTCGCGTGAAGGCGTTGAAGAGATCATCCTGTGTGGCTGCCTTTCCAACACCTGCATAGAGTCGATTGCGCGCAGCGCCATCGAGCTGGGCTACCATGTGACGATCTTAACCGACGCGCTTGCCGCCATGTCTGAAGCCGATCACGGAGCCGCCGTGGCGTCCGGATTTCCGATGTGCGCAAATCGGACCATGTCCTCGCGCGATTGGATCGGGCAGGGAGCGGCATGATAGCGCGTCTCGTCGACCGGCTTGGACGCGCGCTCACGGATCGAAACGCGCGCAGTTATGGCCCGTTCGAGCGAGAAGACACCGCAGTTCTCGCGCTTTCGCTGCAAGTAGATGTGTTCTCATTCGTTGAAGAATGGTCGACGTTCTGTCGCGAGCGGCCGGCAATGGAAAAGTTTGCCAACTTCTTGACCCAATGTCGCGCGCGAAGCCTGCCGATCTATCACTCGCCATTATCCGTGGGCGATGACAACAAAACGAGCGCCATCGGCACGACCCGCTACTTGCTCGATCTTCGGACCCGCCAGCTTCTCGCGCAAGGCGGACCAGGTGCGGATATCGAACCGGCGTTGGTCGCGCCTTCCGATCACATCCTAGCGCCACGTTCGGGGCTCAATGCCTTCGTCGGGACTGGGCTTGGAGAGTGTTTTCAGCAAGACCGACGAAACCGGCTCATTATTTTGGGTGGCGTCGTAAATGCTGATTTGGATTCGTCGGCACGTGCAGCAGTCGAGCTTGACTTCGACGTGACGGTCTTGAGCGATCTGACTTTCGCCTACAGCGCCAAGGATTTGCAGAATACGCTCTCGATTACACTGCCGCGTCTGGTTGCGCGAGTCTCAGAAACTTGCGAAATCCTAGACAGCTTGCCTGACATCGTTAGCGACTAATGGGGCGCTTTCGGAACGGTCCAAACTGGGCCGATTGCGGACTGTCTGCCAATAGGTGGCGCGACATTGGCACCGGTCAATCAGCTCGCGATCCAAAATCAGCTCAATGAGTGGAGCGAAGTATACGTAGAAAGCCAATCTCCACTGTTAAATATGAAAATGATTTCATATTCATTGACAAATTCGAGAAGATACGGCAACCCTACGTCATGGAACGAACAATCGAAGCGCAACAACAGATCGCCGATAGGCAATCACTGACGAAACCGCAGACGAAAGGGGAGCGCACGCGTGCGCGTTTGCTCGAGGCAGCGAAAGTGCTCCTCGAACGTTATGGCTACCACGACCTGAAAGTCACCGATGTCCCGAAAGAAGCAGGCGTAGCTGCGGGCGTTTTCTATACTTATTTCAAGAACAAAGAGGAACTCGTTCTGCAACTGTTCGACGATGTCCTTGCTCGAAACATCGAACTTATTTTCACCGATGAGCGCGCTTCCAACCCTTTCGAAGCGGTGCTTTCGGCCAACCGACGGTATGTCGAGCTATTTGCAACGGGCAAGGGGCTGAACCGAGCCGTGGGTCAGATCGTTGACTCTCTTCCCGAGGCCCGCACATCCTGGCAGCGAGCCAACTGGCGAGTTGCCGAATGGATCGCCAAAGGTATTGCTCGCCACTCTGGCAAAGGGGTTCCGGACGAGACGGACGAGTTCGCTGCACTCGCACTTCAAGCAATGCTCGATTCGATCCTGATGCAAACCTACGCCTATCGCGATCCCGCACTAGCAAAAATGGCGAAGGAGCCCGAGCGGCTCGCCTATGAACTCTCGGTGCTATGGTATCGCGCCGCCTATGGGCGCGAGCCGAGCAATACAGAAAAGGAAAACGTAAATTGACGGAGCAATACGCTTTAGAGTCTGCGCTCAAAGAACTCGACCTAAAAGAAAAAGGTCCGATCGGCACTTCCCCTTGGATCACGATAACGCAGGAGGATATTGACGGTTTCGGCAAGGTAACTCGGGACCTCGATCCTATGCATGTCGATCCCGAATGGTGCGCCGCGAAAGGGCCCTTTCCTACAACGATTGCCTTCGGTTTTTTGTCGCTCTCGCTGATAACCCATATGAGTCATGAAGCGCGGGAGTGGACGGAAGGTACGTACGCCCTCAACTACGGTTTCAATAAGGTGCGGTTCGTCGCTCCTGTTCCCGTTGGATCGCGCGTTCGCGGGCATTTCACTTTCATGTCAGCCAAGCCGCGTGATGATGGCTCGATCCTGACGACGACAGCCGTAACCGTCGAAATTGATGGCGAAGAACGGCCAGCAGTGACCGCTGAGTGGTTGGGTGTTTTCTACCCACCGTCGATCCAAAAAAAACTCGTCTAGACCCGTGACCACTCACTTACGGAATCCAATTGCTAAGGCTGTTGCCCGAATTGCGCGCGAGGACCCCCGGCGCGAAGTCATCGTCGATGGCTCGCTGAGGCTGTCTTATGGTGATCTCGCTCAGTCTATTGATAAGTCATCGAGCGCATTGATCCAGGCGGGTTTGCGGCCGGGCGCGCGAGTGGCGTTCATGGGGTTTCCGGGCGCCATATTTCTGACGAGCGAACTTTCAACTCAGATGGCGGGTGGCGTGTGGCTTGGACTCAATGCGAAATACACTGTTCCAGAGCTTGCATATGTACTTGCCGATGCCATGCCCGATCTCGTTTTTGTCGAAGATCGCGTGGGCGACATTTGCATTGCAAACGTGCTTGCGGCCGCTGGACGTCTTGATCCACAGCCGCGGATTCAGGTTGTGGACTCTGTTGCCGATTTGGCGGATATCGCTGATCTCCACCATACAACCGAGGATCTGCTGGGTCAGGACGATGCGTTGATCGTATACACGTCGGGCACGACAGGGAGCCCGAAAGGCGCGCGACTTACCCATGCTGGGATCAGCGAGGCGACGCGGCTCTATCGAGAGCGTTATCAGCATCCCAAGCTCCGCTCACTTCTAAATCTTCCAATCAATCACGTCGGATCGCTGATCGATCTTGCCGCATCCGGAATAGGGATGGGTGGAACTTTGATCGCAATGCCGGGCTTTGAACCTGAGGTTATCCCAGATCTTATGCGCGAGGAGCGTATTTCGCTCCTTGGCCAAGTGCCTGCCATGCATCTTGCGATCGAGGCGGCCGCTCCATATGATCCCGGCGACTACCCCTCGCTCGCTCATCTTGTCTGGTCGGGCGCAGCCATGCCGCGAAGCTGGATCGAGCGGCACTACAATCGAGGCGCGGAATTGAGTACTTGCTATGGCCAGACTGAATGCACCGGATCGATCACTTTCACTACAAAGGATGCGACGATTGATGAGCTTGCAGACACGATAGGACGAAGCGCAGACGAGAAAGTCACACGCCTTGTTGCAGAAGACGGCAAGGTAATTGAAGGCGAAGGTCGCGGTGAGATACAATTGCGTGGACCGCTTCTGATGAGTGGTTATCACAACAGAGCCGAGGCAACGAAGGAGGCCTTCGCTGATAAGGTTTGGCTGCGAACGGGTGACCTTGCAACCCGGGATGAGAATAGCAACTACGCGATAGTCGGGCGTTTGAAGGAGATGTTCAAGTCAGGCGGATTTAATGTTTACCCGCGCGAGGTAGAGATCACCTTGGAAGAACATCCTGGCGTTACTGCTGCCGCTGTAATCTCTCGCCCGGATGAGCGTTGGCAAGAAGTGGGTTGGGCGTTTCTGATGAAGCGTGCTGATATAACCGATTCCGAACTCAAAACGTTCGCAAGCGATCGACTTGCGAATTACAAGGTGCCCAAGCGGTTTATTGTGCAGGATGAACTGCCGCTGCTTCCGATCGGAAAGATTGATAAGAAGGCGCTTGCTGCAATGGCGGATCGAGGCGAGTTTGGCTGATATCGCGGCTCATAAATATGAAAGCGGCTTCGCTTTCAATCTTCCGCGAGTTTCGCACCGCACGGCCGCGCTCTACGGTGTCGGCTCGATCGGGACTGCAATCTTTGTCATCGTGCCTCAACTCTATCTGCTTTTTTTCATGACCGATGTCCTTGGCATTCCTCCCGTCATGGCCGGGGCAGTTTTGTTGGTTCCTAAAATTTGGGAGTTTGTATTCGATCCGCTTCTCGGCAACTGGTCCGACGGTCTGGATACCCGTTGGGGGCGGCGCGCGCCTCTTATGGTTGTGGGATCAGTGCTCTTTGGAGTCTCGTTCGCTGGACTTTTTGGTCCACCGGTGGTCGAGAGCAAGGCTCTTCAGGCCCTCGTAATGGGCTTGATATTCCTTTTTTCAACCAGCGCCTACGCGCTTTTTTCTATCCCCTACATCACCATCCCGGCCGAAATGCCAGACAAAGGACTTTGCCGGGTTCGAACTGTTTCGTGGCGCATGGCTTTCGTATCGGTTGGCATCCTGTTCGCGGGCACCTCCGCTCCGCTGATGGTGGACCGTTTCGGTGGCGGTGTTGAAGGGTTCTCCATCATGGGGTTTGTGCTCGCCGCGATTGCTGCAGGAACCATGGCGCTCGCGATAACGGCGTTGAAAAAGATGCCTCAGCGCCCAGCATCCAGCCATACCCTCCCGCTCTATCACCAAGTGCGGATGGCGGCATCAAACCGTCCCTTTCTTCTTCTCGGCGCGACATATGTATTGCAGCTCGTCGCAACGGCGATCTCGCTTGCGATGCTTCCTTTCTTCGTGAAATATGTCTTGCAGGAAAAAGAAGCTCTCGTGACGGGCGTATTTGCCGTTTTTACATTTGCTTCGCTTCTTGCGCTACCCGTTACCGCGTGGGCAGCACGTCGTTTCGGCGAAGCTCTAGCCTATCAAATCGCCACGATAATCTATGGTGCTGGGCAAATCGCCATCTTGGGGTCTGCGCTTACAGGTCAAAGTGAATTGTTCGTTCTCGCCATGGGGGTGGTCGGGATAGGTAACGCTGGTCAGCAACTCCTCCCCTTTGCAATGTTACCGCGTGCGATTGACCTTGATCGTAAGAAAACAGGCGAAAACCGAGAAGGCGCTTTCACTGGCTTCTGGATAGCGGGCGAGAAGCTTGGCCTAGCGCTTGGCGGTTTCATTGCCGCGACGGTTCTCAGCATCGCGGGATTCGTAGAAGCGGGGTCCGAGCAAATCACGCAACCGCCATCTGCAATAATTGCGATCGCATGGCAAATGTCTGTGATTCCCGGGGTGCTTTTCCTTTCAAGCCTTTGGCCGCTCACGAGATTCGAAACGGCCCTAAATGGAGATACTATCAAATGACGAAGGTTCTAGTGCTCGGTGCGGGTGAGGTGGGCGCTGCTGCAGTTGATTATACCGCGCGTCTCGAAAATGTAACGTCTGTCACGGCGGCGGATCTCAACAAGGAACGCGCTACGGCCGTTGCGTCTCTATTCGAAAAAGCCAAGCCCCTCGGTCTCGACATCAAAAACTCTCCGGCCTTGGTTCAAACCATGCGCCAGCACGATGCCGTTCTAAACACAGTCGGACCGTTCTTCCGTTTCGCAACGCCGGTCTTTGAAGCCGCGCTTGTAGCTGGTATTACATATCTGGACGTCGCAGACGATTGGGAGCCCACCCTCGAACTGCTTGCCCTGGACGGGCAGGCAAAAGCGCGCGGCGTAACCGCCATTGTCGGGATGGGAGCAAGTCCAGGTTTAGCCAATCTTCTTGCGCGCGCGGCTATGGAAGATCGCCCAGATGCGAACGAGCTTTACACGGCATGGCGCGCAGACGATGTTGGGACCGGCTACTCGGCGGCAAAGGAGCATTGGCTCCACCAATGTACTGGCGCGATCCGCGTTTTGCGCGGCGGAAAGATGGTCGACGAACCTCCACTCCGCTCGATTCCGATCCATTATCCCTCGCTCGGCGAGCTCGAACTTGTCAGCGTTGGCCATCCGGAAGCGGTGACACTACCCCTTCGCTATGGCCGTCTCCAAGACTGTGTGAATGCGATGGTGCTTCCTCCGAAACTGCTTTCTCTTCTTCGAACCCATCTCGCCGAAGATCCAAGCGACCTTCGTGAAAGCGCAACAAGCTTCAACGCCCGCTACGATGCAATGGGACCTGACAACCTCTCGGTTTTCGAGAAGCTCGAAGGCCTATTTGCCGTAGCGCGCTATGCTGAGGGATCGAGCGTCGTAACCCTGCTCACTTATCCTGATGGGTTGGGGCCGGTAACTTCTGCTCCCCTGGCTGCGGCGCTCGATCTCGTTCTCGCTGGCAAAGGGCCTGAACCAGGAGTCTGGACTCCCGAGGATGCGTTCGCACCGGACGACTTCTTCTCGCATTTCGCCAAATTGATCGGCGCAAAAATGCCGATTACCCGGACGACTCGCCTATGACTGCTGCATCTCACCTTTCCAATGAGGAGGCAGCAATCCTGCCACAACTCATGGCAGAACTCGATGCAGGTCTCGCACCGCTCGCAAAGCGGTCACGCCGGATATCGCGCGACTCAACCCCATATCGACCTACAGAATCCGAACAACGCCAGGGATGGGCTTGGAAAGGGGAAATTGCGATCTCTGATGACGGTCCGCTCAAGGGGCTGTCGTTCGCGGTAAAGGACAATATTGCGGCGGAAGGACTACCTCTCACTAACGGCAATCTCGACCGGTCGCCGTATTGGCCGGATCAGCATAACTCGGTCGTTGAACAGTTATTGGAGGCAGGAGCCCGCTGTTTTGGCAAGGCACAATGCGAAGACTTTTGCCAAGGCGGTCAAAGCTTTTCCTCACTGCCTTATCCCGTCCAAAATCCGCATACACCCAACCGCTCGGCTGGTGGCTCCTCGTCCGGCTCGGCGGCGCTTGTGGCGCGCGGAATGGTTGATTTCGCACTCGGATCCGACAGTGCAGGATCGGTACGTATTCCGGCGTCGCATTGCGGTATCGTAGGCCTCAAGCCGACTCGCGGAACTTTCCGGTTTGACAACGCAATGTCGCTGGAACCGTTCCTTGAAACAATTGGGATTCTTGCGCGCTCAGTCTCCGAAACCAACTTTGTTTTCGACGCGTTGAAACCAGCGTCACGATCTGCTTCGAGCCGCCGTCCGCTGAGGGTCGCTCGCGTTCAGCCGTCCGGTTCGATCATAGTCGCGGACGAGATTGGGGAAAGGCTCAACACCATAATCGAACGGACTTTTGGAGAGGGGATCGAGAATATTGAGCTTGACCTTGCAGAAGCGAACCAAGCGCATCTCGGAATCTATATGATCGGTATGGCGCATCGGTTGCGCGGGCTCAGCCAGCCCTTCGGTTCCCAAGACGGACATGAGCCGGAGGCAGCGGCCGCTCTGGCAGAATGGATAGCCGACCGCGACACACATTCGAGCGAGCTGGCCCTTATGCTCGAGGCGGGTGAGCGTGCCTACAAGCGGTATGGTCACGCGGCATATGTTGAAGCCATCGCAATCGCAAACCGCACCACCGACCATGTAAACCAATTGTTCAAACGCTTCGACGTTCTCATCCTTCCGACCGTTGCATCCGAGCCGCCTGTTCGCCCATCCTCGGGCGACGGGCTTCTTGCCCAAGTCGCGACATCTTTTTCAGGTACCGAGCTTACGGCTCCATTCAGCCTTACCGGACATCCTGCAATGAGCGTACCGCTCAACCTAGAATCCAACCTTCCTGTAGGCGCGATGATCGTGGCGCCATATGGCCGTGAAGATCTTCTGTTCGTAGCGGGAAAACTAATGGAGACAAACTTATGACACGTATGGTACTTAGTGATCCCGGCACTGCAATCGGCGAAGCCGCTGACATTCTCGAGCAGGTAATGACCGAGTTCGGAACGATACCGAATGTGTTCAAGCTCCTGGCTATATCGCCCGCACTTCTTGGCACTTACGCATCAGCGACGCAATCGCTTGAAGCTGGCACACTCCCGGCCCGCGTTCGCGAGCTTATTGCGGTCGCGATCGCTTCTGACAACGCGTGCGAGTACTGTCTAGCGGCACACGCTGCTGGTGGACGCGCAGCCGGTTTAAACGCCGAGGAACTCGAAGCTGCCACACGCTTCACGGCATCGGATGACACAGAAGGTGCCGCACTTACCTTCGTGCGTGCGGCGATAGACACTGCTGGCAACGTGAGCGATGAGAGATTGGAACAGGTACGCGCTGCCGGTTGGTCAGACCCGGCCATACTCGAAATGCTCGGCCATATCGCACTCAACCAGCTGACTAACATGGCCAACCGATTGGTAGACACGCCGAACGATATGCCCAAACACACATTAAAACCAAAAGGGAGGATCACTTAATGTATCTTAAAAATGAAACTGTACTCATATTCATACTTGCGAATATGATGGCTGTTCCCGCCACAGCACAGGAGATCGATGAGCTAAAGGACAATGGCCCTAGCGAAGCCGCGGAGAGCGACTCGCAGACTACAAACATGATCGTTGTAACCGCACAACGACGTTCGGAAAGCATTGTCGACGTACCAATTTCGATCAGCGCTTATGATGAGAATTTTCTAGAACGCTCGCGGGTAGAAAAGGTCGACGACCTGGTTCAATTCACCCCAGGCGTGAATGGTGCAAACGTCTCAACTACGACGCCGCGCCTCAATATTCGCGGCGTGAGCACAGAAGATTTCGGCATCGGCTCTGATCCCGTTCTCGGCGTTTATGTTGACGAAATTTACCTCGGTCGGGGCGTCAGCTCCATCAACGATTTGTTCGACGTCGAGCGCGTTGAGATCGTTAAGGGTCCGCAAGGATCGCTGTTCGGCCGTAACACTACTGCAGGGGCAATCAGTGTTACTACCAACAAACCCGATCCGTTCGCGTTCGATGCCGCCGCATCAGCCTCTTATGGCAATTTCGATGAGGTTTCGACACAGGCGATGATCAACACGCCACTTGGAGGAGATTGGGCATTCCGTATCGCGGGAAGCTATCGTGCACGCGACGGCTTCATTGACAACATGCTCGGTGGAGATCTGGCTGATACGGAGACTGGCGCAGTTCGTGCGGCGATCGCAAAGGATGGTTCGACATTTGACATCACTTTGTCCGGTGAGTGGCGGCGGACAAGCGATGGCGGTAACGGCTATCTCAATCGCATACTGGTCGGCGGCGATCCGTTTGGCGACATCAGCACCGATCTTGGTGAAGGCGCGCGCGACGATATCGATAGCTACCGCATCGCTTTGCAGCTGGAGAAAGACTTTGGAGAGGTTACACTCACCTCTATCACTGGCTTTTCAGGCTTCTTCAACCAAGACTATCTCGAGGACACCGACGCTAGCCCACTGAACTTGCTGCATTTTGGGACGAATGGTGACCAGGACACATTCTCTCAAGAGCTGCGATTATCCGGCACTGCGGGACGCCTGGACTGGTTCGTTGGTGCCAGCGCGGCCTTCGATGATGTTCGATCGACGCAATTTGCAAATTACGATGAAGATACAATTTGCGTTGCGCTAAGCGAATTCACCGCTGCTGGCTGTGCCGATATATTCGGCGTGGCGGGTTCGGGTATTATCCTCGAGGAGTCCATCGCCAGCGGCCAATATGAGAATTACGCTATTTATGGGGATGCCACGTTCGCGCTCACTGATCGCCTCGATGTTACGGTTGGCCTGCGATACAGCTACGATCGGAAGGATTTCCGCGCGCGTATTCCGGTCCCAGACAATGTCCTTGGCAACGTCATCATCAATGCACCCGATTTGAATGCCGCTGCTCAATTTGGCGAGGCTTTATTGGATGGTACGGTCCGGCAACGCCAGTCTTGGGACAGTTTTCAGCCTCGTTTTGTCCTCAGCTATGCGGCTAGTGACGACGTAAATTTCTACGCCTCGGCCACGAAGGGTTTCAAGTCCGGCGGTTTCAACCAACTTGAACTGGGGGAAGCATTCGATCCGGAGACGATCTGGTCCTTCGAGATCGGAAGCAAAGGAATTATTCTGGATGGTGCCGTTCGCTACGCTATTGCGGGTTATTACTACACCTATGACGATCTGCAGGTGCTTGTGCAGGTGCAGGGCATTCCAGCACCGGTAACGCGGAATGCTGGTGCATCGGAAGGTTATGGTGTCGAACTCGAACTAGACGCTGAACCGGTTGATGGCCTTCGGATTCTTGCAGGCATCGCTCTACAAAACGCTGAATACACGGAGTTCCAAGCGGCTCCGGATGCTGATTTTTCTGGGAATGCTTTGGTGCGCTCGCCTGATTTCACCGCAAGTATGGTAGCGGACTATCGCGGCGACATTTCTGAAAGCTCTGGCTTCTTTCTTAGAGGCGAATATAGTTATCGCTCGAGCATCTTTTTTCGGCCAACCAATCAAACCGATGTCCGACAGCAAGGCTATTCACTGGTCAATACGAGCGCTGGACTGAGCTTCGGTGATGGGCGATTTGAACTTTCAGCCTACGCCGAAAATCTGTTTGACGAGGACTACCTGATCGACATCTCGGAAGTCATTCCAGAGCTTCTCGAATATACCCAACGTGGTTTACCGAGAACATTTGGCGTCCGGTTCAAAGCTCGTTGGTAAAGCCGCGACCGGCGGCATCATTCTTTTGTTGGCGTGGCCAATGGTCCGTCATCGCAATCCGTCTCGGAAGGTTCATCGTGTGATATAGGAAAGGTATTCCGACTAACCGGACAGTAGGATTCCACCCGATTAGCGGGCGCCAGTCGAAAACCATCTGGCGCCCGCATCAGTTAAATTTCTGTCTTCTCAGCTAGGGTTAGCGCATCTTCTATGTCCACACCGAGGTAACGGACGGTGTTCTCGAGCTTCGAGTGGCCAAGCAGGATTTGAATTGCCCTAAGGTTTCCGGTCGCCTTGTAAATAATCGAGGCTTTGGTTCGGCGAAGCGAATGCGTCCCGTACTCCTCGGGCCGCAATCCAATTGCCTCAACCCACTTATCAACCAATCTCGCATATTGGCGTGTGCTGAGGTGCCTGGAGTGATCGATGCGGCTTGGAAAGGCATAGTCTTCGACCGACCCGCCCCTGCATTCCAACCAAGCGAACAGGCTTTCACGCGCATCCGATGCAATCTCGAATTGGTCTGGCCGCCCGGTCTTGCGCTGTGTTATGGCTGCGCGCGTTCGTATTTCAGGCCCATTGACCAAATCACCGATCTTGATCTCAACTAGATCACAACCTCTTAGCTTACTGTCGATTGCAAGATCGAAGAGTGCTCGATCTCGAATACGCTTCTCCCGATCGAGGAAGAATCGGATAGCCCAAATCTGTTTCTGATTGAATGGTCGCTTGGGGCCAATCTTGACTCCAAAATTCCAGGGAACTCTATTCTGTGCGGCTGGATCAAATTGTGAGTGTGTCATTTACTTTCTCCTTGGCCGGTATGGCCAAGGATAATGTCTGCTTTCGGGATGTAGCAGTCTCTATCAAGATGTCCGTTCTTGGGGCGCATTACAGACAGCCCGCTTTTGGGCCGTAAGCGGACATCGCCAAATTCACTTTTTTCCGAATAGATTCAGTAGAATGACATCCTGTGCCTAAACTTATAGAAAAAAGAATCAGCTGGCCGCTGCCAAGATTTCGTCGCCAGTCAAAATCCGGCTAACGATCCGAGGTAGAGTGACCTTCATGATATTGTCGAGATCAGACTTGGAAACGGCTGTAACCAGATCGCTTGCCACAGTAACATCATAGTCAAGTTCCACCGCCATGCGGGCGGTGGAGTCAAGATCGGCATTGGCCACACCACCCAATATGACCAGTCTTTCGATGCCATGTTTGATCAATGTTGCCTGAAGTTCTGTTCCGTAAAAAGCGTTAAGACCCGCTCGTTCAGGCAGAATGATATCCGTTTCCGAAACCATATCCGTCATCAGCTGGGCTCCCGCAGTTCCGGCTTTCAGGAGGTTGTTCTGACGCAGCAGGCGGAAATATCCGGTTTCCGAGAGAGCGGTAGTCGGTGCATCTTCAGTCCATGCCAAGGGCGCCAGGATGGTCTTCCAATCCCGGCTACGGGCTGAGTCCAGAAAGGTCTTTACACTATCTTGATCAGCCTTGATCGCGAAATGCCTCGACCAACTGTTCTCGCTGGAAAAAACGTCGATCTGGGGTGAGAGCATAAGAACGGCAATATTCTTGCCGTCCAAGCGCCCATAACTTTCCGCGTGACGCCGGGTGAGCCATTTCCCGAACCAATTGACGGCGCGGGCGATCATGATTTGAGACTGCCGATGAAACTGCTGGTTGAAATCACCTCATGCGCGCACATTGGAAAACCGGTCTGCGTTGCAGCTTCGTGATCTGCCTTACTCATCGCGGCGAGCGCATCGGATATAATTGTCACGCGATAGCCAAGCTCTATGGCGCTTCGTGCTGTCGACTCAATGCAGGTGTTGGACAGACAGCCGCAAAGAACAAGATTTTCTATGCCCTTTTCTCGCAAATGCTCGTCCAGATCCGTATTCACAAAGCCACTGGAAACCAGATGCTCGCGTGCTACAAAATCGGATGGCAGCGGCGAACAACCTTTGCGGAACCGGCCGCCCCATTTGCCATCAGTGAAGGTCCGGAAAAAGCGGGCCAGATAAATGGAGGGATTCAAGTATCTTCGACCATCAAAAGCTCCGGTCCGATAGCGGGCATGTGGCGCGAAGCATATCGTCATGTCCACCGAACGAGCAGCGTCAAGCAGTTGTTCCAGGTGTTTGTTCGTATCCAATGCACGCAAAGTTGCGCGATTGAGCAACCAGGACTTTCCTCCAAATGACAGGAAATCATTATAGGGATCAATCACGGCTAGAGCGGTCTTGTCGCGCTTGATCATGTCCTCGGTCATCGACTGAGTGAGCTCCTGAAGATTGCGCAGATGTTCATCTCACGCCCGATGAGCGCCAATCATCGGATTGATTTCAATCTCTCCAATCCGCGCATGTGATGGCGCATCAACAGCATAAAGAAATGCCTGCGCGATATCTTCAGGACGCAACGCCTGCGGTTGCGGATTGTCGAAAAATGGCGTTTCTACCATGCCTGGATCAATGCTGGTGACCCTGACACCATGCTCACTCAGCTCATTGGTCAGATTTTTAGCATAGCCGCGAATGAACCATTTGGTAGCACTGTATACGGATCCGGACAGTGCAACATGTCCCGCCTGTGAGCCGGTAAGTACGAGATGTCCCTTGCTTTTCCGCAAGTGAGGGATTCCAAATTTACAGGTCAGCGTCACCGCGAAATTGTTGACCAGGATCATTTCCCTGAAATTGTCGATTTCGCCATGCTCCGTGCCAGTAGCTGTCGCTCCCAAGCCGGCATTGGCAAATACGACATCGATAGCGCTATAGTGATCCACCGCCTGACTAAACATGGTCTGCTGAGCATCGGGATCCGTGACATCGCATTCGAGGGCAAAAGCGTTTTCCGAACCCAGTTTCTCAACAATATTGGATAACTTGTCTTTGGACCGTGCGGCCAATGCCACCTTATGACCCGCTGCTACCGAAGCACGCGCGCATTCTGCCCCAATGCCAGATGATGCCCCAGTGATAAGAATGATTTTCTGCAACGAAATTTACTCCAATTGGCATAATAAATCTGTGTGCAACAATATTGGAAATCCGGCCGCGGTCAAACTATAAGTTTCAAAGAGAAACCATTTTGCTGCTATGTCATTACTTCCAGCAAGGCCAATGCCGCAGACTCGGAAGAGGCCGGGTTTTGACCGGTAATCAGATTGCCATCGATCTGCACATAGGGAGCAAAATCCTCCAGTTTCGAATAGAGACCCCCGCGTTCAACAAGGGTATCCTCTACGAGAAGTGGTACAATTTGGGTTAATCCAACTGCCTCCTCCTCGCCATTAGTGAAACCGGTGACGTTGCGTCCCTTGATTATATACTCGCCTTGTTCATCCCGCGCATTCATCAATACAATCGGCGCATGGCAAACGCTTGCGACCGGCTTGTCCTGCTTCCAGAACTCTTCGATGATGTGGACCGAATGTACATCAGACACCAGATCCCATAACGGTCCATGGCCTCCGGGATAAAACACCGCATCATATTCCTCAGCCTTCAGATCCGACAGCTTTTCGGTCTCCGCAAGCCGGGCTTGAGCATCAGGGTCTGAATTGAAACGCCGAGTGGCATCAGTCTGGAAGTCCTCTGCAGAAGATTTGGGATCTAGTGGCGGCTGACCACCGAGGGGGGACGCCAGCGTTATCCCGTGTCCCGCATTTTTGAAAACATAAAAGGGTGCTGCAAATTCCTCGAGCCAGAACCCTGTTTTTTCTCCTGTGTCTCCCAATTGGTCATGAGATGTAAGAATAATGAGAATTTTCCTGGTCATCATATAGTCTCCGGCAAATAGGGGGTTAGAGCGCAGCTAGCTGAGGTCGGTTTTGCCAAGTTGGCGAAACCAGTCGGCATTGTCCCAGAAACTAGTCACATGAACGATTTTTCTGTCTTCGTTCAACTCAAATATAAAAAAATGACGCAAATCATAGGCTTTGCCCTTGCTCGCAACTCCAAATGCTTCCTTTTGCTGTGTTCCGAGAATATTGACATCGACAAACGCAAAGCGGTTATCAGCGCTTTGCCTGATGGAATGCACTTTGTTGCGCAAGTCGGGAAAGGCATTGATTAAAACACCCCAGCTTCCCGGGCCAATTTCTTCTACCGGACCGGAAAGCGCGAAGGGCACATATTCAATCACTCCGCCGGGTTCAAACAACGCAATCATGGACGGGACATCCTGTGCATTATAATGATTGAAAAATGTCTCGGCGGTTTCTGTAGCCGACGTAATTAGATCCAGATTCACGATTTTCATTCTCCTGGGTCAATGCGGGATGCGGTCTGGCACTACATGGCGGGCCTATGCCGCCTGCTTACTGGTGATCCGTGCGACATGCTCTCCTTGCTGCCGGGCCAGCGAAAGTTCCTGTTCGCTCGGAGTTCGTGTCCCATCAGCGCCGGCGATAGTTGCCGCCCCATATGGCGAGCCGCCGCGGACTACGCTGGTGTCGGTCAGTTCCGCAGCGCTGTATGGTAGGCCGACAATGATCATGCCATGGTGCAATAAGCTGCTGTGAAAAGACGTGATTGTGGTCTCCTGGCCGCCACCAGTTCCGGTGGAAGTGAAGACAGAACCGACCGTTCCTATCAATTTGCCTTCGGCCCAGAGACCGCCCGTCTGATCAAGGAAGTTTCGCATTTGAGAAGCCATGTTGCCAAAGCGGGTTGGAGTGCCGAATATGATCGCATCATATTCGGCCAACTCCGCCGGATCAGCAATGGGAGCGTCCTGATCCGTTTTGAAATTGTGCTGTGCTGCGACGTCGGGAGGCATGAGCTCAGGCACCCGTTTGAGTGTGGCGATGGCACCGGCAGCCTCGACACCTTCTACAACCGCCTGGGCCATGCTTTCGACATGGCCATAACCGGAATAATAAAGAATAAGAATCTTGGTCACTATTTGTCTCCTACATAAGGGGCTAACGAATTGATTTATTGGGAGGAAGATAGCCGCTCTCGATCATGCGGAGCGGCATAATCCAAATCAGGTCCTACCGGAATCACGCGCGTGGGATTGATCATGTCGTGACTGAAATAGTAATGCCCTTTGATATGCCGCATGTTGATCGTCTCGGCGACGCCAGGCCACTGAAACAGTTCCCGCGTATAATTTGCCAGATTGTGATAGTCGGCAATCCGCCTTTTATTGCATTTGAAATGACCAACATAGACGGGATCAAATCGCACTAAGGTGGTAAACAGACGCCAGTCTGCTTCAGTGATTAGATCACCCATCAAATACTGGTTTGTTTCGAGGCGCTGCTCCAGAAAATCGAGGGTTTCAAACAGGGGGAGAAACGCTGACTCGTAGGCTTCCTGCGTGGTGGCGAAGCCGCATTTGTAGACGCCGTTATTGACAGTGTCATAGATCCGCTGATTTATCGCATCAATTTCATCCTGCAGTTCTAAAGGATAATAGTCGTATTTATCGTCCGTCAGTGCAGCAAAAGCAGAATTGAACATGCGAATGATTTCGCTCGATTCATTCGAAACGATTGTTTCCTGGAATTTGTCCCAAAGGACCGGAACCGTCACTCGACCGGTATAATCAGCCTCCGCCGCAGTATATACCTGATGCATCCGGTCTACCTTCAGCAAAGCGTCTTTTGTCGATCCATCAGCCTCTTCACCGAAGGTCCAGCCCTCGCTGCCCATGAAGAAATCAACGACTGACAAGCTGATCACGGATTCCAGCTTTTTAAGCTTTCGGAAAATGGCCGCCCTGTTTGCCCAGGGACAAGCGTGGGAAATATAGAGATGATAGCGGTTCGCTTCGGCGTGAAAGCCGCCTTCACCACTGGGCCCGGGCCTGCCGTCAGCAGTCACCCAGTTGCGAAAACCGGCATCCATTCGGACAAACTTGCCGCCCGAGCTTTCGGTATCATACCACTCGTCTTTCCATTTTCCTTCCACCAGCAGTCCCATGGTTTTCCTTTCAGTGTCAGGCCTTCGGTTGCCTCCATGCAGGCCCTCAGGGCCGGTTGCGCTTGAGAAAACCACATGATGACGGTCTGGCGCGGTTTTGATCGGTCAGTTCGTCTTGGTATTTAGATGCCAGAACAGAGGAAAAACTCTTTCGTAAAACGCGCTGCCTTTACGAATTCCGGCAACCGGCGATACGTCCAAAAGGCCTAATTGCTCTCTGTCTGGCGGAATGATAATTTTCGATATGTTGGGAGAAGCATGCGAGAAATTAAGGTGGAAGTCGGTAGTCAGAACTTGAAAAAGCCAGTGCTGCTTCTGGCGGCAATTTTGCTCTGCCTGCTGGCGCCATATTCCATCCGAGCTCAAGCGGCGTCATCTTGCGAAAGCTTGATGCGGCTTCAGCCCGCTGCCGGCGAACAAAATCGCAAAGCAGGCCGTAAATGTGCCGATGAACTGCCAGGTCTCGATCCGCAAGAGCAAGCGAGGATCATTCGGGAGTATACAACACGACTGCCCCAATCCATCGATCCGGGCGAGTATGAAAGCCTGGCCAGGAAACTGGCGCCTAATGCCGCTCTTCCTCTTCAGGCTCATGCCGCGCGATATTATGCACACACGCCAGGCCCCGAAACCGTACAACGCATCGATGCCCTAATGGCGAGGGCCAATGCCAATAGAGACAAACTGGCGAAGGCGCACCTTTACTTTGCCAAGGCTACCAGAGTTTTCCGGCTGGGCGGAGATCCTGCCGTTATGGAAAGCTATCTGCAGCAGGGCCTCGACCTCGCGCAGGAAGAGCAGATTTCCGGCTTGCTGCCATTCATATATAACGCCCAGGCAGTACGCGCCAAAGTCGAAGGTGAATATGATATCGCCATCGAGCAGTATCAGAAATCGCTGGGCGCATTCGAGGCGAACGGAGATGTTGCCGGAACCGGTATCATCTACGCAAATATCGGCAATATCTTTTCGGATCTTGGGGACAATGCCCAGGCGGTTAAATTGTATCGTCAGGCGATCACGATATACAAACAGCATAGCCCGGATAAAGTGGACCGGCTGATTACAGTGCTCACCAATTTGGGGTCGGCGCTGACGTTACAGGAGCAGTTCGACTCGGCGATGGCCGCGTTCAACGAAGCGCGAACGCTGGGCCGGCAAACAGACAATCTGCGGATGAATGGTCTGATTGATTATCAGAATGCGGTCGCGCTTCACGGATCGGGTCAAACCGGACCGGCGATAGAGATGGCGGAAAGGTCAGTCAGCCAGATTCTGGAAAACCGTGACCCTTCCGAAGCTGCTACGGCATTGAACTGGCTGGCTTCCCGATACATTGAAGCCGGGCGTCTCGGCGATGCACGGAACGCACTGGACCGGGCACGCCAAATCATGGAACCTGAGGGGGTTGGTGCAGAAGGGCTACTCGAAAATCGGGGCAATACATTCTGGGCCCAGGAATATGCGGAAAGCATGGGCGCGTTGCTTGTCGCCCTGGATCGCCCTGCCGATGCCGCTCCCTATCTGAACGTTGCGCTCCAGCTAAGCAACAATCGGTTCGAACAGGAGAAGATGACGGCCATTGCCAACAGTCAGCTTTTGTTTGATCTGCGGGATCGCGAAGTCCGGCTGTCGGCCATGCAGGGCCAAGCGCTGATAGCAGATCTCGAACTGGATCAGGCACGGTTGCAAACGGTTCTGGGATTTGCGGTTGCGATCGGTATCGGGCTCGTCGCCTTTTTCCTGTATCGATCCTATCTCGCCCAGAGACGCCTGGCAGAAACGAAAGATACATTCCTTTCAGAGATCCATCATCGTACCAAGAATAACCTGCAAGTACTTACCAGTTTGCTCAATATGGATATTCGCCGAAGCCAATCAGGTGCAACCGCAAGGGGCAGCCGTCAGGACGCGGCAAACAGGGCCAGAACAATGGCACTCGTGCATGATCACATCTACAACCACGGCAACCCCAGCTCGACAAAGATTGACGTAAAAATATTTCTCGAAGATCTGCTCGGGTTGCTGTCGGAAAGTCTGGGAAGTGCAAATGTGTCGCTCCACTGGGACGTTGTTTCGGCGAAGGTTGACGTGGATCGGCTGACACCATTTGGTTTGCTGGTCTGCGAACTTGTGACCAATGCATATAAACACGCATTTGATGACAAAGGTG
Source organism: Parasphingorhabdus sp. (assembly GCF_059726685.1). Lineage (NCBI taxonomy): Bacteria > Pseudomonadati > Pseudomonadota > Alphaproteobacteria > Sphingomonadales > Sphingorhabdaceae > Parasphingorhabdus > Parasphingorhabdus sp. The sequence continues at coordinate 371,905 of NZ_AP041068.1, read as the reverse complement.
GGGAGATCGCGGTCAGCCTAGCGGGAAAACCAGGAACATTAGAACTGATCGTCAAGGATAACGGCTCGGGGTTCGATCAGGAAAAGGCAAATGGTGACTCGGATTCGGTTGGTCTGTTGTTGCTGGAGGATCTGGCGGATCAAATTGATGGAAAGCTCTCCGTAAAAACAGACACATCAGGCACTACCTGGGTCCTTGCTCCCCAAAAGCGAATAGAAAAATAAACAGCGGAAACCGCCGGAGCGCTATTCAGCGCATGGAATTGCGATAGCTGTGGGGAGTCACTTTGACTGCCTGCCTGAAACTTGTGGTAAAATGCGCCTGGTTTGAAAATCCCACGGCCAGTGCAATCTCTGCAATCGGCCACGATGTGTTTCTCAATAGTCTTTTGGCTTCATCCAATCGCTGTTCGATCAGATATTGATAGGGAGACATGCCAAAAGACGCCTGAAATCGCTTTGCGAACATGCTCGTTCCCATGTTCAATCGGTCGGCTAGATGTTCAACCTTGATGGCCTGATCCATGTTTCTTTCAATATATTGCGTGATTTCTGCAGATTGGGATTGGGTCAAGCAATGCCCGGATGCAGCCTTTGCTTCAGCCAGCTGTTCCTGGTTGATACTTGCCCGTTCTGCGACAAAATTCGACAAGGCCGTGCTGACCAGGGCATCAACGGATGCTTTGTCAAAAGGCTTTACGAGATATCCGTTCGGTCGGGTGGCAGATGCCTGGGTTACGGTATTGTGGTCTGCGTGACTGGAGATGAAAGCCAGCGCCATGGAATGTTCTTCTCTGAGTTCTCCGGCAAGGGCGACGCCATCCCGCTTACCGTCAATATGAATGTCGATCAATGCCAGATCAGGCTGGTGTTCGATTGCCAAGGCTAGGCTGTCTTCAAAATCCGCAGCGACGCCGACGACTTTGTGATCGAGTTCGGTCAAAATCTCCGACAAATCCCGCGCCGCAATCCGCTCGTTCTCAACTACCAATATTTTAGCCATAATATTGACTCACAATCACATGTCTGCCGTTGGCTGGTCGGTCAGCGGAAACTCGATAACCCAGCTTCCTGCTCCGTCAACATCTTGCGATGACATTTCGCCGTCATGTTGTTTCAACAGGTCGGAAATAACAATCAAATTTATTGCTTTGTCTTGTTCGGGCCTTGGCGCGAGATCAAGACGGACCCTTAGCAAGCCGCAGTCGCAGCTAATTGCCACGGAAATGGCCCCCGTTTGACGGAGGTTATTGTCCCGGGCCCAGGGTATCAGCAGCTCATTTAAAATCAGGCAAAGGCTTCTGCACTCATCCTGCGAAAGTGTTCCCGAAACATCAATAGTCCAGTCTTGCCGGGCCGGAGCGTAATGGAGCATCAGCATGTTCAGAGCTTCGTTCAAAAATCTGTCCGCGGGCGCTCGGTTCTTGTGACCTCCGGCGAAAAAGAAATTGTCGAGAAAGGAAAGTATCTCAATGCGAAAACTGATCGCATCCATGGCATGCAGGCAGTCGTTATAACAGCCAGTCGTCAATCGCCTGCGTTCCAGATTGATGAAACTGGACACCAGTTGCATATTGTCGCGAGACGATCGCACTTCCCAATCTAGGCTCTTTGTCATCCGAACATCCCGAGTTTCGATCCGAATGCCCTTTTTCCTTGAATTCGGAACGGGCAGACCAAAAGCTACAGAATTAGATTGCCGGCTTCTTGCCAAATCCACTTCGGTTTATCGAATTGCTCCACCCGGAAGGTAAAAAAAACAAGGCTTTGCGAATCTCGACAGGAAGCGTGGTTTGTTCGTGCGGTGAAGGCAAATGCGGTAATTGGAAAAAGCCGGCGAATATTTGAAATATTGATGAGTGTTCATCATGCACAACGAAAATCCGATAAGCAGCAACTCGTTCAGAACATGGAGAGAGCATAATGAACACGGACCCGATTTCTTCACCTGATGCAATTCAGCGTTCCGCTAGGTTTGTAGGGATGCAAAGTACATATATGTTCAATCGCCACGACAGTCGGCGGCCTCTGAAAAAGCAGCCAAATCGGCGCTACAATATTGCTGCCATAACCGAGAATAGTCCTCCCCGATGGCAAAAACTCATGGTGGCAACTCATGCCGGCAACAAAAGTGCCTATCGCCAGCTACTCGATGAATTTGAAATCTGGTTGCGCCAGTACTTTACACTTCAAACAGAAAGAATCGCCAAAGATCGCTTGGTGAGTGAAATTTTGAAATCAGTTCACGAGAAACTTGCAACTTGTGATCCATCTCGACCCGTTCTGACCTGGCTACTTGCCATTGCCGATTTTCGGTTGAGCCAGCAGGAACCGGAATATCGCTTGCATTAGCTGCGTAATATATTTTGCGCGTTTCCTCCTCCCTCCCAAAAAACGCGCAACCTCGCCCGGTGCCTCCCCCCGATCCACAGCACCGGGCGAACTTTTTTGGCCCCGCTCTCAAGATGACGCGGCCAGGAAGCCAACGTCCGCATTCGGGATAGAGTAGCCGTAACGCCAATGACCGCTAAGGGCGCAAAAGCGGACATTAGGAATGCGGAAGTTGCCGGTCGGGTAAGTGCTCCAATTTCGGACGCCCGATCAGCCTTGGGTTCATCCCGAAAGCGGTCGCAAGGCTTGGATGATATTGCAGGCGACCATTGAACCATTTTCGGCCTTTCAGAAATTGGTTAGCGATTGAAGGAAGCATCTGCCGTAGTATCGAGACGAGGGCGGATCAAAAAGGTCCGCCCTCGCAATCTTATCAGGTTGTGGATGGTTGCAAGGAACCATCGCGTTCCCTGCCGCAAACGATGTACGATACGCCTGCAAAAACGAAGTTAATCCCGACAAGAAATCCTATGAACGCCAGGGATGCGCCGTTTGCAATGCCAGCAACGATCAGGATTGTGAGCATCAATGAAAGGAGTCCCGAGACAAGGAAAAAGGCCCAGGAACGCTCACCGCGAATCTGGATCGCCATAAGGATCCGCAAAATTCCATCAAATGCAAAAAATGCTGCCAAAAGAGCCGTCAGCGTAAAAATTCCGGCTAAGGGGTTGAGCAAGAATATTATCCCGCCGGCGATATAGGTCGCGGCGATAAAAAGCTCGATCAGGAAACCTCCCCATCCCGTGCTCTTGAAGGCATGAACGAGCGTCGCGATACCGCCGATCAGCATTGCAGATCCAACAAAAAGCTCGACTGAGAGCGTTGCTACTTGCGGAAACAACAGAGCGCCGACGCCCGTTGCTATCAGGAATATTCCCAGCGCGATGAACCATCCGCTGGGTGGTTCGTTGTCTTCTATAGATTGTGCTTCAGTAGTCATAGTCTGTCCTCCTAGTCTGCATAGTGGAATGTGGGTAAGGCCTTAAGCCGCGCCTCGGTTGCACCGGGCAGGATGATCCCGTCATCTGCGCCAGCCTCAAATAGATGGGCCGGAACGGCAACGCGTTTGAAGTCGATGCCAATAAAGCGATCAACCTCGACAATGGCCAGCGTCACACTGGCTTCGCTCCCAATGATTAGGTCATGGACTTTGCCAACCTTCTCACCACGATCATTCATCACGGTCGTGCCGATAAGTTTCTTTGCACTATATCCCTTTGCGATCATGCTTTCGAAATAGGAATCGGTGCCGAAGGTTGATCCTCCTACAACCGCATTGTCCTTGGCATAGCCAACTGCGGGCGCGGAAAGTGACAGAACAGCAATCAAAATCGCCAGTGGGTATTTCATATTGATTCTCCAGGTTAAGAGTGGGTTTCCGGCAGCATTATTGCCCCGGTTGCGATCCGCGCCCGTCGGCCAGACCGACATGTTCGCGATATGCTTGTACTGCGGCCTTCAGAGCCATCCAGTGGCGTTCTGCGTCGACCTTCGATTTCTCTACGCCCGCCTCGCCATCGACTTCGATACGATGCGCGATAGTGTCCATTTCAGTCTGGACTACTTGCATGTCGGCTCGAAGTTTCCGCACTTGATTGGTCGCCCATTGATCTTGCTCGTCACCTGCTGCCTTCACCTTGGATTCGAGCGCTTTCAGTTCATTATCAATCCGGTGAAGATCGTTTTTTGCCTGTCCAAGAAACTCTGTTGTTTTCAAAATCTACTCTTTCTCTTGTTACTCGCAGCATTGCTGCTCCGGTCTGGTTGATGTCTTGCAACTGACATGCTTCGCTGCTTCGAAAGAGTGACTCACAGTGAAGGATATGGTAATCGAGAGGTGGGAAGGTATTCCATATTCTAAGGTCGGACACCGCTTCGGGAGCGCACCAATGAGCACGTCAGCCATCACACCGATCAACCCGGACGTGATCGAGCAGCAGCTGGTTCGCATTCTTAGCAGCAGTCAATTTGTTGCTACGACGCGCCTCAATCGTTTTTTGCGCTATCTCGTGGAACAATCGCTGGCTGGAAATGCCGATGCACTAAAAGGATATACTATCGGCGTTGATGTTTTTGACCGCCCAGAAGGTTTCGACCCGGCTTTGGATACTATTGTGCGGGTACAGGCAGGTAAATTGCGCAGCAGGCTTGATCTCTATTACGCCCATGAGGGCAAAGATGATCCGATACGTATCATAGTACCCAAGGGTTCCTACCGTCCTCAGTTCGAAGTTGCATTTAACCCCAAACCTTCCCAATCCGCTGAGGTCAGTGAGACGGATGAAGTTCAAACCACAAGATATTCCATAGCCGTTCTTCCCTTCGACAATCTTAGTGGTGATCCCAATCAGGAATATCTAGCCGATGGATTTACCGAACAAGTCATCAACGCACTGACCAGATTTCGCGAATTTCAAGTAATTTCTCGTCAATCTACCTTTCGTTACAAGGATCGTCCCGCCGATCCGCGCGACATTGGAAGCGAGCTCGGAGTACGTTACACGGTCGAAGGTTCGGTCAGGCGCTGGGAAGATCAGTTAAGGGTAACAGCGCAATTGATTGATGCCGAAACTGGTGCACATCTTTCCAGCGAGGTTTTCGACCGGACGCTGGGAGCGAAAGGACTGTTCGAGATCGAGGAAGAAGTGGCAGCACATATCGCTGCCCAGATTGCCGAACCGCATGGAGTCATTCACCGCCGCAGAAGACATCAGCGCATCAGTACCGAAAAACTGGATGCGCATGAATGTCGTCTCCTCGCGTCGGAATATTGGCGGAGTCCCAATGAGGAAAGTCATTCCAGGGTCCGAGATTTATTGGAGCGTGCCGTTGCCATTGAACCAAGCCATGCCGGAGCGTGGGCAATGCTGTCGATTGTCTATGCCGACGAGCTTCGGGGAAACTACAATTTGCAGCCTGAACCCCTGGAGAGAGCACTTGCGGCAGCTGAGCGTGCGGTTGAAACTGATCCGCAGGAGGTTGCAGGCTTTCATGCGCTATTCATGGTGCACTTCCATCGTGGTGAATTCGTCCGTTTCCGTGCCGCTGCTGATACCGCGTTCAGGATCAATCCCAATTATCCCGACATGCTGGCTGATCTGGCTGCCTTGACCGCCTATTCCGGCGACTGGGCTAAAGCGATTGAAATTCTCGATCGTGCGATTCAGCTAAGCCCTAGCCCGCCCGGCTGGTATCATTGGATACTCACATTCTACCATTGTCTGCAGGGGGAGTTTGAAACCGCACTGACCCACGCACGTCGCGCTGGAAACAGTATATGGGGCGGGGAAATTCTGTTCGAAGCCATGATACTCGGACATCTTGGGAAATCGGAGGAAGCGCGCCCGTTGGTTAGGGAGATTGAGCAAAATTCTGAGCGTTACGCCAAATTTATTCGGCGCAATTTTGAGCTTTACCACCTGCCCGATGATCTCCGGGCAATAATGCGTGAAGGTTGGCGCAAGGGAGGCATCACCGTTGATCTTGAATCGATAAGTTAACCTTCTGGATACGGTGAATCACTCTCCATCAGGAACAAGTCCTGCCAATGTCTTTGTACTCAACCACGAGAAACGGAGACAGTAAATGCACATTCATCAAGACACAATCGACGGCGGTTGGAACGAGTTTAAGGGCGCAGCCCGTGTCGCTTGGGGCAAACTTACCGATGACAAATTGGAACAGGCAAAGGGCAGCGTAGAGGTGCTCGAAGGACTGCTGCAGCGGGAATACGGCCTGACAGTGGAGAAAGCTCGCGACGAAATTGATACCATGGTGTCGCGCTATGACAATATGGCGCTCAAGGGCGAGTGGAACGAAATTAAGGGCAAGATCCGTGAAACCTGGGGCGAGTTGACTGAGGACGAAGTTGAGAAGACCGCTGGTCGCCGCTCACAACTCGTTGGTTTGCTTGAACAGCGTTATGGTCACCAGCGGGCCAAGGCCTGGGAATCAGTCAACGATTTCATTGAGAAACATTTCTAATTTAACCCCTTGAACCCCGAGCCCATGGTTGCCGATTCCTGCAGAATTGCTGCCATGGGCTTATTGATATTGGAAAGAAAACCAACATGCCTACAGTTTTGATAACCGGGTGTTCCCGGCCAACCGGATTTGGACAATTGACCGCCAAGGCCTTCGCCAGCGCCGGATTTGATGTTTTTGCGACCATGCGCAATGCATCGCGCGGTAAAGAGCTAGCCGATTGGGCCGATCAAAATGGCTATTCACTGACCGTGCTCGAACATGATGTCTGTCAGCCCGCCAGCAACCGTTATGCAGTGAGACAAGTTGTGGAGCAAAAAGGCAGTCTGGATGTGGTTGTCAACAATGTCGGGATGAGCAGTTTTGGCGCGTTGGAAACACTTCACGAAGATCATATTCGACAGACCATGGAGACCAATTTTTTCAGTGCCGTTGATATGACTCGTGCAGCCTTGCCGATCATGCGTGATCAATTGGGCGGCCGGATCATTTTCCTGTCCTCAATGGCCGGTGTCACGGGTATCCCCGGAGAGTCCATTTATTGTGCCAGCAAATTTGCTATCGAAGGCATGGCCGAGGCATTGGCTATGGAAGTAGAGCGATTTGGTATCAACATATCCACTATCCGCCCTGCATTTTTCAACACGGGCATGAGCATGCACAACACTGATGCTTCGAGTTTCTTTGCGCGCGGCACCGCATATGATCAGTTTAACGACCAAGTTGTCGCATCCACATCCGAAGGTGAAGTGGCGGGTGAGGATCCTCAATTGGTCGCCGAGATGGTATTGGAGGCGGCCACAACTTCCGAACCAAAATTTCGCTGGGAACCCGGAAAGTCTGCACCGCAAGTCCTGGTCGCGCGTCAATCCATGTCCGATGAGGAATGGCGGAGCTATGTCATGACTGAACTGGGAATGTCTGACTGGTTAGACCCTAAAGCGCCCTTTGCAGGAGAAGCGACATGAACCAGCCCGCTGAAATCGTTCCGGGCCTCAAGAATTCAGAAGTCGCCAAAGCATCTGCCGAGCTTGAAAACGCCTGGACATTGCCTGCGGCTGCATACACATCTGCCGAAATCGGTACGTTGGAAAAGGAGCGGGTTCTCCGGAAGAGCTGGCTGCCTATTGGTCGTATGGAACAGGTTTCCAAGCCGGGAGATTATCTCTGTCTCGATATTCTTAATCAACCACTGATGATTGTACACGGAAGTGATGGAACAGTACGCGTCATGTCGCGGATTTGCCTGCACCGGGGCGCACCGCTTGCTGAAGGGAGCGGAAACAAAAAACTGTTTGTCTGTCCCTATCATGCATGGAGCTATCAGAATGACGGGCGACTTAAAAAGGCTCCGCTCATGGATGGCGCAGAAGATTTTGACGAGAAGAACTGCCGCCTTCCAGAAGTTCGCGCCGAAATCTGGAACGGGTTCGTCATGATCAATTTCGATGATGATGCGGACGATTTTGCTCCGCAAGTTTCAAAGTTTGATGACTATTTCGCGAACTATAAACTCGGGGACATGCGGATTATCCGTTCAATGGAATTTGACAGCCATTGGAACTGGAAGGTGTTGGTTGAGAATTTCATGGAGGCCTATCACCATATCGCCATCCATTCGCGGTCGCTGGAACCATTGTACCGGGCTCGGGATTCAAAAATTATAGATGACGGCCAACCCTGGTCCATTTTGCATATGCCATCTGCCTATGGTCATCCACCTGAGGGGTTTCCGGTCATTGAGGGTCTGGAAGAATGGCAACAAACAGATCTTTTTGCGACAGTGTTGTTCCCCTACTTTCTGCTGGCCGTGCAGGGAAATTCCACAATCTGGTACCAGGTTACCCCTACTGCACATGACCGGTTGATGCTCACAATCCACCTCTGTGTTCCGGAAAGCAGTCTGCAAATGGAAGGTTTTGACGAGACTGCCGAAATGGCTGAGCAGCTTGTTTCTGCGGTTCATCACGAAGATATCGAAGCCAACGATATGGTCTGGAAGGGGCTTAACGCTCCATTGTCCAAACAAGGCAGGTTGTCGCCACTGGAAAAATCTATTTGGCAACTGAACCAATGGTGGCTGGGAAAGATGCAGACGAGCGATGCTTGATTTCGCAATTGCCGATATCATCGGTTCAATTGGAGTCGCTCTGTTGTTGGCTGCATTCGGTTTGAATTTGAATGGAACACTTAATCAGAATCAGATCACCTATCTGATAATGAATTTTTTGGGTGCAGGTTTAGCCACTCTGGCATCTTGGATGATCGATTATATGCCGTTCGTTTTACTTGAGGGCACATGGTGCCTCGTATCGGCAGTGGGATTGATTAGCACCCTTCGACCATCGAAAATGAACCGAAAATAAGGAAACAGTCGATATGAAAGAACAGTCATATTGTAACGCCCCTGAAGGGCTTGAGCAGATAGAACAGCGCCTGATTAAGTTGGAAATGCTGTTGGTCGAGGGATTAAGCCGGGATATCAGCACCTATTTGAGCACATATATTCGTCGACTTCGCAAGATGCGTTCAAAAGTACTGCCAGCCAATCTCTTTTCTGATGCGGCTTGGGACATTCTTTTGGAGCTCAGGCATGCCCAGCGGATGGATATCCAACTGTCAATTACAGTGCTCGCGGAGCTAGTCGACATTCCGCAGAGCTTATTGGATAGATATATGCATATTTTGAGGGAAGACTGTTTGCTTTCATTCGAAGATGGAACGCGAACAGATCATTCGGGCTACGTAAAGCTGACTTGCAAAGGCATCAAAGCCATGGATCAACTGTTCGATAATTTTGTCGCGACCGTCAATGATGACCTTGAAAATGCACGGTTGGCGCGTCGTACAGATTTGGCGGCCTAGTTTTTCTGCAAGCAAGTAGAATCAGGACAAATTCAGCGTTGATATTTCCAAGTTTTGTGGATCCAAAATAGTCTCCTTCTGCGCCTGTAGCAGCCGGAAGCAGACCGTCTGCTGTCGGCCCAATAACTGTCCTTAACAAACAACCTAAGCTAGTGTCCGGTTTCGGGATATTGCCGACATTCACCTAGGCAACGTCGCGACGTATTTGGCTATCTCCTTGGCCACAGACAATGCATTGTTTCTGATATCAGAATTCGCGTCGAAACCCATGTTCTCAGTTTCGATTTTAACAAGATAGTCGGCGACTTCTTCTTCTGAATGGCCAAACCAAAGCTTGCTCGCGGCTTGGAGAAGGTAAGAATCGTATTCGTCTGCTGGCCACCCTTCATCCGGCCCACCAAGTCCGATGGGATCCCATTTAGCCCACCCTATGTCGCGGAGGCGTGGAAGTTGAAAAGTCGGCTGCTTGGTCATACCATTTTCTTGCACAATTTGTGTTTGTTTTCCATCGCGATGTTGCCGACAGATTGATTAGAGCTAATGTCCGCTTTCGGGATAAAGCGGACGTTAGTCCAATAGTTCCCCAGCACTAACTTCCAGTGCTTGGGCTAGCTTTTCCACCAGCCTAATTGTCGGGTTACGCGCACCGCGCTCCAGATCGCTAATATAGGTCCTGTGGATCCCTGCCTCGAACGCCAGCATTTCCTGAGACCAAGTTTTGGCCTTCCGGTGCTTTCGCAAGTTTTTAGCGAGGCGTTGTTGGATATCCACAAGCTAGCAATGCGCCGCGTGTAGACGATTGATCTACAGACTATCAGTGACAATTTGCTTGACTGAGGGCGGCTCGGCAAGCGAATGCAATGTCACTTATAAACGACAAGAAGTTCAATTTTATGCCCAAGGCCTCAATGCAAAGTCATGCAGCGGCCGACCAAGCCAGCCTTTCTTCACACACTCTGGAATCCATCATCGAGCACAGATTTCTGGCGGATTGCGGCACGGAGCTATGGGGCAGGGGGATCCATGATTTCGAGGTATTGCATTCAGAATCGGATAATAGCGGATATGACATTGTTATCGAAGCAAATGGTGTGATGCGCCATGTCCAACTCAAAGCTATGCGTAAAGGCGGTACAAGAGCACGGATTAATGTCCATCAAGCTCTCGGAAATAAGTCATCCGGCTGCGTAGTCTGGATCATATATGATCCGCAAAACCTCAATATAGAACAATATCTATGGTTTGGGGGAGAACCCGATCGGCCGCTGCCAGATTTGGGAGATCGAGTGGTCAAGCACAGCCGCGCCAACTCAGAGGGAGTGAAAGCGATCCGACCAGCGTTGCGCAATATCCCAAAAGGCTGGTTCACGCCGGTTAGCAACATGACCGATCTTGCAAAGCTGATGTTCGGATAAAACCGGACTAATTATCGGGCAGATGTTCACGATATTTGGCCTGATTTTTTTCAGCTTGCTTTGCCCATTCTTCCGGTTCCATCATCCCAGGGACAACAAGAACGCCTTGTCGCTCGGGCTTACCGCCATCAATTCCAGCCTTCTGAAGCTTTTCTTCAAGCAGTTTCATAGCTCGCAAATCGCCCTGCAGAGCCTTTTTCTCGAGTACCCGAAGCCATAACTCCAGTTTGGTCATTTCTTTGCCGTTTACGATAGCGGTTTCGGCAGAAATCTTTCTGAGGATATCTGCCTCACAGGGGTTTTCAGGTTTTTGTTTGGGCGGCCGGCCACGCGGGTTACCGCTGCGCCCCTTCTTGAATTGATGTTCTTTGGGCGGCTTGCGATAGCCCACCTTCGATGGATCACTCATAGTCGTTCCTTTCGATTAATATCGCTGCACTAGCCAATCGCATTGCAAGAGACTGTCACATAAAAGGCGTGAGCATTTTTGTGAGAATGATGGCGCTCAAGTCTCTTCTTGCAGGACTAGTTCGGCGGAGAACTGCGCAGATCATCGAACTTGACATCAAGCCCGGTATGCGTGGCCTGTTTGCCGGTCATCGCTTGCCAGCGCTTGATCGCGACGTCGCAATAGTGCGGATCCAGTTCAATCGCCCGGCATTGGCGTGCAGTTTGTTCTGCGGCGATGATGGTCGTACCAGAACCCGAAAAGGCATCCAGGATGATGCCGCCACGTTTGGAACAATCAAGGATTGCGTCGGCCACAAGCTGCGTTGGTTTGACCGTCGGATGCATCGCCAGTTGTTCATCCCTGCCTTCCTTGAGCGAGTTTATGCCGGCATAGTCCCAGACATTGGTCCGGTAGCGCCCGTGCTGTCCCAGCTCAAAATTGTTGATATGCTTGGCCGAACCATTCTTGAACGCAAATATTAGCTCGTGCTTGGATCGGTAGAATGAGCCCATGCCGCCATTGTCCTTGTTCCAGACAATGAGGTTTTTGAGTTCTGCATAGTGCGAGCCGCCGGCTGCCAGGATTTCGCTCATATGACGCCAGTCCATGCAGACATAGTGGATTGATCCATCATCACTATGTTTTGCTAGCTGCTTGAAACAGTTTTTGAGAAAGCCGGTAAATTCTTCGGATGTCATCTCGCCAGAGGCCATGGCAAAATCATCATGTTTTACCTTGCCGAGCCCGCATACATGACCATCTACAGGAACATTGTAAGGTGGGTCGGTGAAGATCATCTGCGCAGGTTCACCGCCCATGAGTGAGATGTAGGTTTGTTCACACAATGAATCGCCGCAGATCAGTCGGTGATTTCCGAGTTGCCAGATATCGCCAAGTTTGGTGATTGCAGGAACTGATGTATCAACCTCTGGGACTGCATCTTCAGGCTCAACTGCCTCGAGTGGGTCAAGTATTTTGGTAACCTCGGCATCGCTAAAACCGATGCTGTCCAGATCGAAACCCGGTTCAAGGTCTAATATACTTTCATATTCCAGCTTGAGCACGCCTTCATCCCATTCAGCGAGTTCAGCCAGGCGGTTGTCAGCGATAACATAGGCCTTCCGATCTGCTTCACTGAGGCCGTTGATGCAAGCTGTCGGTACCTCGGACATTCCCAACTGCTTTGCAGCCGTAATCCTGCCATGGCCGGCGATTACATTATTATGTTCATCGACCAGTATCGGATTGGTGAAGCCAAATTTTTTGATGCTTTTGGCAATCTGGTCAATTTGTTTGGCGGAATGTTTGCGGGCATTGCCAGCATAGGGTTTGAGATCAGACGGCTTTTGACTGATGATTTTGTCGGCAAGCCGCTTGGGTAAATAGTTCATGTAAACCTCCATTGTTAAAGGAGGTTTCGTCGTGGCTAATTCTTGCGGGCTTTGCCCTCACCAAAAAGCGGGTCACCTTTTTGTGATGAAATTCTATTGATAAGACTGCGCCCACTAATGTGAAAATTATACTCCGCTGCAATTTCATCTGCAGCTTGCTCCATCGGATCTTTCAGGGCTTTGGTTTCCAGTTTGCTCATGCCTTTGCGCTCTTCGCGGATTTCTCTGGCTCGTGCCTGCACATCTTCTCCCGCCCAAAAAACTCTGCCTTTGTATGAAAAGCTGTCTTTGTGGTTCGGCCGTCCGCGCTTGGATTTCAATTGCCCTTTGTGTGAGGCAATGAGAATGGGAAGCATGCGAGGATCTTGGGCAGCCTTGTCATCTTTCTTGAGCACCAAATCAATATCGGCTTTTTCAATCCGCAGTTTGTTGTCAAACTTGTAGAAAAGAGATCCTCTGCATTCGGGATCAAACAGAAAGAATGGCGAGCTCTCGTCCATCAGATTTTCCTCTCATGAGTCAGATAAACTAGGGCCGATGAGGCATTAATCCAATTGGATATTTGGAAGTAAACAGAGAAACATCGATCAGCGTAGCGACAGTCCCTGTTCGGGAAGATAAACTCCCTGTTTCTGATTTTCATCCCCCTGTTACCGATTTAATGTTCCCTGATATATCGAGTAGGGAATTTGTGCCCGAAGCCCGCAGGAATGCGAGGTTGTAGGCACCCGGTTCGCGCAAAAATGCCGGAAAAGTGGATAATTTCCCTGTAAATTGCCCAATAGCAGGGACCTTCTCGCCTGAGACACGTTCTCGACAGACTGCTTCACGCACCATTTCTTTTGCTTCCTTGTTGACATATTCGCCCATCACGCTAGAGCGCTCTCCACAAATTGCGGTTCTGCAAAGAATCACAATTTCCGTCCGAGACAGCCGGTGAGGGGAATTTGCCTCTCTTAATTTCCAGCCTAGACGGGGATCAGTTTTTTCGTGAGGACACTCACGGGTTTGCAATCAGCGTTTTTTAGCGCGAGCAGGCAACCAAAACCCCCCTTCGGATTATACAGGACTGACTTCGGTTGGTTCTTTCGCTCGTCATACCGGTTTGTGCTGGAATGATGGTATTTAAGAAAGCGGATTGCGCCTCAAGAACGCAATCCACGTGAAGGAGCAAAATATGGATCGTGGTCAAAAGACCGAAGCCGTTGCTGCGCTAAACGCGACTTTCAAGGAAGCCGGGGTTGTTGTGGTGACACGCAATCTGGGCCTTACCGTGGCCGAGTCCACGGATCTCCGCGGAAAGATGCGTGAAGCTGGTGCAGGCTTCAAAGTCTCAAAAAACCGCCTTGCCAAACGCGCTCTGGAAGGAACCGACTATGCCCCGATAGCAGATATGCTGTCTGGCCCGGTCGCTCTTGCCACATCGGATGATCCGGTGGCGGCTGCAAAAATCGCAGTCGAATTTGCAAAGTCTAACGATAAACTGGAAATCGTTGGCGGTGCAATGGGTGACACCCTTCTGGACGAAGCTGGCGTTAAATCTCTGGCCTCCATGCCTTCTCTTGATGAACTTCGCGGCACGATTGTTGGTCTGCTTGTTGCACCACAAACGAAAATCGCGCGGGTTGTCAAAGAACCAGCTGGAGCCCTTGCACGCGTAGTCGGCGCTTATGCCGCTTCGGGTGAATAATTTTTACCGAAATAATTGATTAGAAATTTGGAGTGTATTGAAAATGGCTGATATTGCTAAATTGGTTGAAGAACTATCGAAACTGACCGTTATGGAAGCGGCTGAACTGTCCAAAGCTCTGGAAGAAGAGTGGGGCGTATCTGCTGCAGCTGCTGTTGCAGTTGCCGGCCCAGCTGCTGGTGGCGGCGAAGCGGCTGCTGAAGAGAAAGACGAATTTGACGTCGTTCTGACCGGCGACGGCGGCAAGAAAATCCAGGTGATTAAAGAAGTTCGTGCGATCACCGCTCTTGGCCTGACCGACGCGAAAGCCTTGGTCGAAGGCGCGCCTAAGCCAATCAAGGAAGGCGTTAACAAAGCAGAAGCTGAAGAGATCAAATCCAAGATCGAAGCAGCTGGCGGTACGGTTGAACTCAAGTAATAGGTTCTCCGAAATAAGCCGAACGGCTTATTGACAAGATCAAGGGGCGGTTTCCGTTTTGGAAGCCGCCCTTTTTGATTCCAGTTTCCTTGCAATCCATTTTTGTGCGGTATCGACAGCATCTTCCTTTGTTGTTTCGATATCGGGAGTCACTCCGGTCCCCTCCCAATTTCCACCAGTATGGGGACTATAGGGCCTGGTTTCCGGGATCACGATATGCCAGCCACCGGTTAGGGGCACAGCATCGCCCAGCATATGCGCGCCGCCGCCGCTTGGAGAGCCAAAGACAATCGCCCGTCCCTGTGCCTGCAGCGAATAGGCAACGGCCTCTGGTGCGGAAAATGTGCTTTTATCGACAATGATAGCGAGCGGCCGTTCGGCTCCGTATCGCGGCCATTGCAGAGCCGGTTCTTTCGTATCCGGCTTTTTACCATGGCGGGTTTCGCGGTGCAGCGGGATTGTTGAACCCGGTGCCATAAAGGTCCATTGTACGGGCCATTCGGTTTCTGGAGATCCGCCGGGATTATTGCGCAGATCGAGTATCAGGCCATCGCTGCTGCTCACCAGTTCAAAGGCAGCCGTCATTGCTTTTTCGGCCGTTGAAAACTCATAGAAATCAGTCAGGTGAAGATAGGAAATATTACCTTTTAGCCGCTCTACCTGTTTGACACCAAATCCTCTGACCGGTGCACCATCTCGCCATTCTTCCAGCCAGTCATCTTCTCCGGCCTGAGAGGAATTCGGAGCATATTCAACGAAGACATGGCCATCGTTTAGAATAGCGCGCAATTGTTTGGTCATGTGCTTTGCAAAGGCCTCGCTATCGGTACAATGTTGATAGAAAGCGCCTTCGTGCAGTTTTTTCCTGACTGCGGCGGCCGAGCGGGTTGCAACATCGGCAAGGACATATTTGCGGTCGATCGCTTCTGCCATTTCGGCGACTGCGGCCCGTTCTTCGGTGCAATCTGCTGGTATTGGCTGCAGTGACAATAGAAATGCTGATATCATGGGTTTTTGTCTCCATCGGTGAATGCTGTTTCAATACGCTCAGCAAAGCTCAGCCGGTCGAGCGCATCATCCAGCGCGTCTAGTTGCTTGAGAAAATCGGGCGCCGCTTCCATCAATAATGCTTCGGCCGCCTGATCCACCACGCGGGATATTGCCGATACCTGCTCCAACTTTTCGGCACCGGTGGGGGTCAGGTGCAGTATCTTGCTGCGCGCATCGTTTGTGTCTGTCTTGCGCTCCAACAGTCCTGCTTTTTCCATGGCGCGTACAACCTGAACCATTGCCACATGGCTTTGGCCAAGCATTTTTGTCGCATCACGGCTGTTCATCGGGCCGTGCTCGTTGAGCAGCATACCGAGTGCAAACCAGCGTTGTTCAAAGTCCAGCTCGCGGCGGTAAACTTCGGTCACATTACTGTTCAGCCGTTCAAACAGGCGTCTGATGCGCGTGCCAAGTGTCTTTATTCCTGCGTCGCGGAGATAGTCATTTTTCATATATGTAAGTTGTTACATATATTCTGGAATGTCAAGGCAGTTTGATCACCAACCGCAGGCCGACGATATCTAGGCCGGGGTTTTGATTGCGGTTGAACAGCTGCGCATGGCTGACATGAACCCAGCTTGCTTCCAGATCGACACGCTCCGACAATTGCACGCCAGCTGCCAGTTCTGGCTCGAACAATATACGCGACCCCAATTGGGTTTGCGAGCCATCCGCTGCAAAGCGCAAGGATGGGCCATCATGAATGGCAATGCCAATGCCGGGGCGCAGGAATATTTTTTTGCCAATTTTCCAGCTCAAACCCGCCGCGACGAAACTGGTGTCACCGGCGCTGTTGATCGATGCAAAAACATAAGGCGAAGGCGCACCGATGACGGACAAGGCTTCTATGCGCTTGCCGCGATAACCGGCTTGGAAATTTACACCTTCTTCTCCGATTTCAAAGGATAGGGGGGTATCAACTTCATGGGCGGCTAGCCCGATAAATATCTCCTGCGCTGCAGCGGGTTGTGTGGCTGCGAACCAAGCAAAGGTGGTCAAAACCGATATGTAAAAACGTTTCATAAATACGGCCCCCGTTTGCCGCTTGACGCCCGATCGCGGACTATCCATCAAAGCTATAGAATTGGTTCTGCATTTAGGGAAGCAAGCCCGAGCCCCAGTCTCCTATTGGGTCAGTTGGGTTGAGAGACCTTAACGGCTTGGCGGCGGAGGAATGAGGCGTGCGGGGCGGAAACCATTGCTTGATCACCAATGTTTATAGGAAGATTTCCATTCCTGAGATCAAGCGTAAGTCACACAGATCTAAAGATATTATACTTCATTAACTTTATGCAAACTCTCCTAATCTAATGTCCTGTCAAAATTTGTAACATTGAGTAAATCAGGGCGCGCATATGGGAGAGACGATTACATTACAGCGTTTGCTGGAGATGCAGAAGAAGGTCTGGAATTTCAAGATCAATGCCGATCATGAAACGACAGAACTCGTCGCTCGTGAGCAGCTGAAATCTTTCGGACAGATATCGCGTATCGGGGCCCTGATAGCGTTGCCCCTGACTGTCTATGCCATGGTTCTGCTATTCTCCTATGCGGAGGTAGGCTTCATTGCGACAGCCTGTTTCTATGTCGCCATCTCCGCTTTTGTGAGTGTTCGTAATTTTCTTCGGCAGGCGGCATTGGACCCTGACACCGCGGACTACAAGGTAGCGATCAAAAACATCCATACCGAAAGTATTATCAGTAGTATCGCGTTTTCGTGTGTGCTGGCGATCCCGTTTGCTTTTGGGCAGATCCCCTACAGTCTCGACATTGCAATACTTGCCATGGGCGCCCTGGTTGTTGGCGGATTTGTTTTTGGCAGTGTTCCGCGAGCGCAAACCTATAACCTGTCCATTACCACAATATGTTATGCAGGCGCGTTTATCGCGGCAAAGGGATATGGCGGTATAAGTACAGCAATACTGTTGATCTTTTTTGCGCTCTGCATCGACTATATCTACCGGATGTTTTTCTTCAATTTTGTGCAGCGCCATTTGCATGCGGCAAAGCAAAAGGACGCAGCGGAAACTGTCCGGCTTTTGCTCCACGATTATGCCGAACAGAGTTCTGACTGGCTGTGGGAAGTGAATGGTGATCATTTGATCGTCAACCCGTCGGCTCGCTTTGCTACAGCAGTGGACATGGAAATAAGCGAATTGCGTGATCTACCGCTTGTTAATCTGTTCGAAGACTCCATGGAGCGCAACCAGCTTGCCCAGTCTTTGGCGTCTGGAAAAGCCTTCCGTGATATCCATGTACCGATCAAGCTTGGCGGAGAAGAATGCTGGTGGCGACTATCCGGCCGGCGCATTAAGACCGCGGACGGGGAAAGCAGCCATATACGCGGCGTCGCAGCTGATATTACCAGCGCCAAGAAGGCAGAAGCACGTGTTGCCCATCTCGCCCATTTTGACAGCTTGACCGATCTGCCGAACCGAGCTCTGTTTAATCAATCTTTGCAACGCTCAATCGGGCGGATGAAGAATGACCAGAAACTGGCTGTCCTGTATCTCGATCTCGATCATTTCAAAACAATCAATGACACATTGGGACATGGCGCCGGAGATCTTGTTCTGAAGGCGGTGGCTAACCGCTTGGAAAACAACATCGGTATTGAAGATGTTGTCGCGCGTCTCGGAGGTGACGAGTTTGCGATCTCTTTGCGCAATGTCGGCTCATATGAGGATGTCATGCAGGTTGCGGCAAATATTATCGATAAAATCTCGGAACCAGTGATGGTGGAAGGACAGCCGGTTGCCACGGGTGTCAGTATCGGGATTGCGGTGGCGCCGGATTGCGGCAATGACGGCGAGGAATTGATAAAGCATGCTGACATTGCGCTATATAATGCGAAGGAAAATGGCCGCGGCTGCGCTTCCCTGTTTGAAAGATCGATGCACGAAGCAGTGCAGGACCGGCGCAATATCGAAATGGATTTGCGGGCCGCGCTGAAACGCAACGAGCTGGAACTTTACTATCAACCGCTGGTGAATATCGATAGCAACGAGACCATCGGTTACGAAGCCTTGCTCCGCTGGCACCACAGCGAAAAAGGTTTGATCATGCCGGATGTATTCATCCCAGTGGCTGAGGATACCGGTCTTATCGTCCAACTCGGCGAATGGGTTGTTCGGTCAGCTTTGTACGAAGTTGCAAAATGGCCAGAGCATCTCAGCGTTGCCGTCAACCTGTCCCCGGCCCAGATGCGCAGCCCGAATCTTATCCCGACGATTATCAATGCCCTGGCGGCAACCGGAGTGGCACCGCACCGGCTGGAGCTTGAGATCACGGAATCGGTGTTGATGAATGACAACCAGTCCAACGTGGAGCTGCTCCATAAAATCCGTTCTCTGGGTGTACGTATTGCGCTGGATGATTTCGGCACCGGCTACAGTTCGCTCAACTATCTGCGGAGCTTTCCGTTTGACAAGATCAAGATCGACCGGTGTTTTGTGGAGGAAGTTGACAGCCGCGAAGACTGTCGGGCGATTATTCGCGCGGTGACCGGCCTCGCTTCCAGTCTCGGTATGGTGACGACCGCCGAAGGGGTTGAACGCAGTGATCAGCTCAGCCAGCTGAAGGAGGAGGGCTGCGTGCAGGTACAGGGCTATTTGTTCAGCAAGGCGATGCCGGCGGCAAATGTGGAAGGCCGGGTAGAAACAGCATCAACGGCAGGGGCGGAGGCCAGCGAGATTGGCGAGCAAAAAAGCACCAAATCAGAGCGTCGCAAAACACCACGAAAAGCCCAGCGAAGAAAGGCGGGGTAGAGCCAGTCAGTCTGGCCCCGCTACTGACAATATTGTAAATATTTGATTGTTTTGCGTTGCTGCGGTAATACTTGTTCCTGAAGAGGAACGCATCGTGCAATTTGTTTTGAAAAACATCCTCCATTTCATGCCGCTGATTTTCGGCATCGGATTTCTGGGTCCATTGCTCGCGCAGATCATGCAGATGCTCGGCTGGCAGGCGCCGCTAGGGCTTGCCCCGCTGACACTGGGCTTGATCATCGGCGGCGCATGGGGTGCTTTTGCACAAATCAAGGGCCGCTGGATATGAGCGCGACCCTGACCGAAAAAGACCTGCGCAAACAGGAACAGGCAATTGCCCGCAAATATGCCGACCGCTTGCCGTGGGAAGCGGTGGCATGGGGATTGGGTAATTTACTCGTCTGGCTATCGCTTTGGCCGTTGGTGTTTTTCGGTGTCATGCCGCTTTGGCTGGGTTTTATTATTGCCACGTTAAACGTGATGCTCTGTTATCTGCCGTCGCATGAGGCACAGCACGATATTATAGGACGCAAGGGCACCAAATGGCGCTGGCTCAACGAACTGGTTGGACATGTGTCAACCATTCCGCTGGTGCTGCCCTATCGTGTGGCCAAGCTGACCCATATCCAGCATCATCTGCATGCCAATGACCCGGCGCTTGATCCTGATATTAGCAGCAAGGCGCGGGGACCGTGGCATGCCATCTGGAAGTCCATCCAGAACCGTCAGCCTGGAGCAGAGGGCGGGTTCAATAAATATGGGGATGTTCTGCAAGACATTGGCCGCCCGGATGTGTTGATTGACGGCGCTCTGTATCAGATCACCCATTATGGAATATTGATCGCACTGGCCTGGTCTGGTTACGCACTGGAGGCTGCCTTGCTGTGGTGGTTGCCCCGGCAAATCGGCCTTACCTATATCCAGTTTTTCCTAAGCTGGGCACCTCATCATCCAGCGGACAAGTCCGGCCGCTATCGCGACACCCGCGCTTTTAAAAGCACATGGGGCAATATCGGGTCGATGGGCATGCAATATCACATCGTGCATCATCTCCATCCCTATATTCCGCTGACCGATACGCCGCGCGCCTATCGCGAAATGCGGCATATATTGGAGCAGCGCGACTGCCGGCTGGAGGGGATTTAGACGCCCCGGATCAGGCCTGACCAGTCGGGCGGATCATCAGTTCTCCGATACAGACAGAAGGCGGTTGTTCGAGCACATAGGCGACACTGTCGGCCAGGTTTTCCGGTTCGAGAAACTCGAAATTGAACACGCCGCCCATCATCTCCAGCACCGATTCATCCTTGATGCTGCTGCCCAACTCTGTCTTCACGCCGCCCGGGAAAATAGTCGTGACGCGCACGCCATGGGCGGTCATTTCTTTGCGCAGCGTATCGCTCATTGACCTTACGCCAGACTTGGTCGCGGAATAGACGGCGCTGGAGGGAAAGGTCTCTAGCGCCGCGATGGAGGAAATGATGATGATATGCCCGTCCTTGCGTTCGACCATTGCTGGCAGCATGGCGTTAATGCCATAAAGCACGCCGCGCAGGTTGACGTCGATCATCCGGTCCCAGTCTTCAACATGGCCCTTTTGAATGAGCGACACCGGCATGATGCCAGCATTGCATATCAGTGCATCGACCTGTCCAAACCTTTTGATCGTGGCGGCAGCCAAAGCGTCCTGATCTTCCGGGCTGCTGACATCAGTTGCATGAAAGGCGGCCTGCTCTCCCAGCTCTTCGACAATTGCTTGCAATCGGTCTGTTCGCCGGGCGGCGAGCATGACATTATATCCGGACTGCACCAATTTACGGGCAGTAGCTTCGCCGATGCCGCTGGATGCGCCTGTAACTATTACTGTTCTCATGCCCGTCTCCTTTTATTGTCGCGCGTGGAGTGTCAACGACAGCAAGAGGCCCGGCAATCGGTGTTTTTGTTAGGCGGACAGGACCCCAATCCCGAGAATATGATCGAGATAAATTGCGGCATCGCGGATATCGAAAAAAAACGAGAACAGGATCACCGCTGTGATTAGGCCGGACCATAATGCATAGAAAGACCGCTCTTTAAGAAACGGCCGGTTTTTAAGCAGGAGATAAAGTGCCGGTGACCAGAAGATCAAATGTACCAGCGCAACCAAACCCGACAGTTTGACAATTCCCATGGCCGGAATGGCAAATCGGCTGATGAGAATGGCTGTTATGAAACCACCGACGACCCAGCGTGCCTCCACCCGTTTCCAGACGAACAGCAGGCCGAGAGCAAAGCTGGCGAGCATGATCATCAACCAAGTCTGCACCCATTGCGGGGCATTGGCTTGTCCTTCTGCATTCCAAACTTCCAAGGCCGTATGGCCAGGTTGATAGCCGGTAGCGGCATGAACGGCTGTGCCGAATGCCAAGCTCAGCCCTAAGAGGAGCCAGAGGCGTAAGTGGTATTTCATGTTAAAGGCGATCATCGCAAACTCCTGACATTCCGCTCCATCTTGGAAACATCTCAAGCCTGCGACGTGGCAAGTCAAGTATTGTACCTAGCTGGCAATCCAATTGTTATCAAAAGCTGGATAGAACGCCAAACGGTTGCGTCAATTGGTCAAAAGATCTGCTGGTTCTTAAAGTCGATCAGACATGATATGCCCTCAATTCAGAGTATTTGAGAGGACATATATCAGACCATGACGGACAAACTGAAAGGCAGTTGTCTTTGCGGCGGCGTATCATTTTCGGTCTGCGGTCCGCCGGGACCGATTGGACAGTGTCATTGCTCCAAATGCCGAAAAGTCTCGGGCACAAATGGCAATGCGGTCTTCCACGCCACCCGCGATAATTTCGCATGGGAGAGCGGGGAAGATCTAATTTCTACTTTCTTTGTTCCAGATGGGAATGGATGGCATTCGGTATTTTGCAAAACATGCGGTAGCCCGCTTCCATTGGATGGACAGAAGAGCAAACTATTCTTCGTGCCAGCCGGCTTGCTCGACAACGATCCGGGGCAGCGCGGCTATGCGGCCCATATCTTTGTCGGCTCCAAAGCGGACTGGGAGGAAATAACCGACGAAGCCCCGCAATTTTCCGAAGGCTTCGGCTCTGCCAGAATCGAGAGCGACTAGCGTTTAAGCTGCACTGACCCAATTGCCATGAAATCCCGGCGGGATGCGATGCGGGACATGGATGACCGCTTGCGGCTCGCTGTTAAAGTCATTGGCTTTCAGGATCTGCAACTCGGTGGTCTGGTTGTTCATGTCGATTACCAAACCGATCAGCCAGCCATCATCTTCGTCAGCATCGGGTGAGCGGGGCACAAAAACAAATTCGCCCGGATGTCGGTTTTCGCCGAAATTACGGGCGGCCGTTTCTCCGGTTTTCAAATCATGTTTGAACAGCTCGTTGCCAGCCATGTCCAGCTGATCCGGTTCACCGGCGAGGGCGATGCTGTAAATATAGCGATAGTCGTCTGTAGTCCGGCGTTCGTCATAGCGCGGGAATTCTTGTGCACGGTCGTTCAGTATTTTGCGAGCTACTTTCTTGGCTATTGGATCAACGGTCCAGCGTTCCAGCCGTGACCATTCGCCGCCGGGGCCAAAAGTGGTGCGGGCATAGGTGCTTTCATGGACCACGACATCGACGATGACTTTACCATCTTCCGTCTCAAAAGCATTGGCGGGGTGATAGACATAGCAGGGATCGACATCGCACCAGATTGTGTCTGCACCAGAGCCATTGCGCGGGCACAGG
The DNA here is from genome assembly GCF_059726685.1 of Parasphingorhabdus sp. Lineage (NCBI taxonomy): Bacteria > Pseudomonadati > Pseudomonadota > Alphaproteobacteria > Sphingomonadales > Sphingorhabdaceae > Parasphingorhabdus > Parasphingorhabdus sp. The sequence goes on along the minus strand of NZ_AP041068.1, from coordinate 348,744 downwards.
CCGACACGGGCTTTATGATCGGGGTTCCAGTCATAGGGGAACGCATAGCCAGCCAGCATCCGCTTCATCGAGAAGGTCGCGGGCAGATCAAAAACCAGCACATGGTTTTCGGTGATCTGACAATCATGGATGGACGGCCCCTGGTTAACCGGAATGGGTTCTTCCCGCTTCACCTTGCCATCTGGTCCCAGCACCACGTGCCAGACCGTATCCATAACCGGCGCATCATAGCAGATTGCATGGATCTCACCGGTTTTGGGGTCGAAATGCGGATGAGCGGAAAAGGCGTTTTGCAGCGTGCCATCGAACGGATTGTGAGAAACCGTTTCAAGCTCATCGGTCAGTTCAACCGGAAAGCCGCCAGCTTCAACAATCGCAAAGGTTCTGCCGCCAATTTCCACGATATTGGTATTTGCGGTATCGGTCCGTGGTTTGCGGGTGCCGGGTTTGCGCTCTTCGCCCAGCGCATCACTCACAGCGTTGGAGCGGATCCAGCGATTGCGATACCATTCGGCTTTGCCTTCTGTGATGCGGATACCATGTGCCATGCCATCGCCCACGAACCAGTGATAGCTGGCCTCGTCGGGCGCGGTTACGGGATTGGGGCCAATGCGCAGATAGCGACCGTCAAGCTGTGCAGGAATTTCGCCATCCACTTGCAGGTTGGCGAGGGTTACCTCTTCCGTCATCGGTTTGTGGATACCGGTCAGATACGGATGCCCGCCTTCCGGTGCTTTCATCCGCTTGCGATTGAAATTCGCGACTGCGCCCATCACGGGTGTGACGGCAGAGCGGATGGTATTTTCAATAACGCTGGCCATGTTCAATTCCTTCTTAGTTAAACCAGATATCGGCAGCGGTCATTCCCGCTGCGAGAAATAATAATATGCCGCCGGGATGCGGACGCTGGAGGGCTGCAAAATTTCCAATCCCGGATGCGGTGAAAATCAGGATAGCGAGATATCCGATCAGATCGCTGCCGCCCTGAAGCCGGTTCAGCAAAACTACGATACCCAGGCTGGCCCAGACCAGCGAGTGCAGCTGGAACATCGCCCATGTCAGATGGCGCATCGTCGGCGCAGCCAACAGACCATCTGTTGGTTCAGCAAAAAGCGGCTTTAGCACCGCCCGTTGCCCGAGAATGTAATGGGCTGCTGCCACGGTAACTGCGACGATAGCAGCGGCAATTGCAAAAATCAGCATTGGTGCAAACTCCCCTTGGCTTACCGACTCCAAATGTTTATGCTGTTAACATGAACGTTAAAGATAACAGTGTCAACATTAAAGAATCGCCCACGGATGCCTCCAAGGAATCGGGTACTTATCATCATGGAGACTTGCGCGCGGCGGCTATTGCAGCGGGAATGGAAAAATTCGGTGGGCAGAATCATCCGGACCTCGGACTGCGTGCGCTGGCCCGCGAACTGGGGGTCTCAGCGACGGCCCTTTATCGGCACTTTCCCAATAAGGACGCATTGCTTGATGCGCTGGCGCTTGAAGCACTGAACCAGCTTGGCGCGCATCAGGCTCAGGCAGCGCAGTCCGTTGGCGGCGGCCGGGAAGGGTTCGGAGAAATGGGCGTCACTTACGTGCGTTGGGCTGTCGAGCATCCGGCGCTGGTGCGCCTCATCTATGACCGGGTCGGCAAGGTGGATCTCGCCGCCGGCAACCCAACCAAGATGGGTGAGGCCTTCTATCAATTGCGTGCTGGCATTGCCGCGACGATGTCGGAAGATATTTCACCGGAACATCGGGCGACGGCAACGCTTCATGCCTGGTCACTGGTTCATGGACTGGCGATGCTGATCCTCGATGGTCAGGTGGAATATGACCCGGATATGATCCGCAAAGTTGTAACTCTTGCGGATTTTGGTCTGGAATAGCCGCTAGGTCGTACGAACGCCTTTGATGGCCAGGTAAAGCGCGGTTGCCACCAAGGCGATCAGATTTGATACCATGAAGCTGGCAGTGACGCTGCTATGTCCGATGATCGGAATGAAATCGCGCAAGATGATAGCCGTGGATACGAATAGAGATGCAAACAGACCCCAGCCGGCAATCAGCTTGGGGATGAGACCGGATTTCAAAAAGAGATAGAAAAAGCCTCCCTTGGACACGCTCGATAACACTAGAGCGAGGTGAAAGGATGTATAGTCCGAGGTGGCCTGCAAGCCGGTCATTAGCAATCGCTGCGATTCACTCGCCATCTGTGCATAAGCGATATCCCCGGCTAATTCCGCCGCATTCATGTTAAAGACCGCACCCAGCAAAGATAGAGTGGCTGCAGCAATGCTGACGATCAAACTCCAGGCAGCCAGCAATTGTCCGGCTGGTCGCAGGAGCAGAAACAGCCCTATGCCAATTGTGGCTTCCAAGCCGAACATCACGAGCGCGATATAGGATTTGGCCCGCAATTGCGTTTCGGCTTCCAACATATTTTGTGCCGTTGCGACAACATCGGCTGACAGGTTTATGTCTATGCCCTGAGCGACAGTCAGTGCACCCGCCACTCCAACAACGATAGTGGCCAACAGCGACCCGCCTACAATTCGTGCCAATGGGCGGAGATCGAGCGGCAAAATTTCAGTTGAAACAGTCATATCAGGGTGTATTACCTAAATAATACACTAATGTCAACCGCCGTTGCTCTGACCATCATCATAATGCAATATATCGCCAGGCTGACATTTGAGCTCTCGGCAAATGGCATCCAAGGTGCTGAACCGGATTGCCTTTGCCTTGCCGGTTTTCAGGATCGACAGATTGGCGATGGTGATACCCACTCGTTCCGCAAGCTCGGTCAGCGTCATGCGCTGGTCGTGCAGCAGATCGTCGAGTTTGACCTGAACGGACATCAGATGGTGCCGTCCAGCTCATCGCGCATATCCGCGCCACGGTCAAAGACCCGGGCCAGAACGATCAGCAGCAGCACCAGCAATATACCCGAAAGCGAGATTCCAAATTCGCCAGAGACGACCATCTGTTCACCTTCTTTTACCTCGCCTAGCAAGCTGATTATAACCCCGATCAACGCCCCGAGCACCCCGGTCAGGATCTGAATCACGAAAATGGCAATGCCCATACCGCGCAGGCGCAGACCATTGGTCCGGTTGAATGGATCACCCTCGCGGACGGAAGCGAGGACTTTGCGCAGTCGATCGATAGTGAAATAGCTGAGTAGCATGATCAAAAGCATCACGAACACAAAGCCGGCCGCCACCCAAAGCACAGTGTTCGGTGGCGCGTTCACAAACTGCTCACCAACATCAGCCAATATCTCCTGACCGAAAATCGCCATGACTGGCAATGAAAGCACCAGAACTAAAGATGCGAAGATCACCGCCAGGCGAAAAAAGCCGAGCAGCAGGCGTGCCGATTTCAGGACGATATCTTCCTCTCCTTTGGCCCCGATATTTGTCATGATAGTCTCCAGTGATTATTGAATTACGATATATGTTTCGTTGCTTATCAATACAGATTTATCGATAAACGTCAAGTGATTTATTGATTATCAATAAACTTCGGCTTATAGGCCCTCGTATCAAACCTTTGACCGAGGATATCATCAATGACGCTTATCATGTTTCTTCATATCAGCATGGGCACCATCGCCATGCTGGCTGGCGCTGCCGCTCTGATTGTTCGTAAAGGTTCGCGAGTGCATCGCGGCATCGGCAATGTTTTTCTTATAACCATGACGATCATGTCCGCCGCCGGGATCTATCTGGCTCTGGTTCTTCCAATGGCTATTTCGGTATTGGTTGGGGCTTTCACCATCTATCTGGTCATCACATCCTGGATGGCGGCCCGGCAAAATGATGAAAGGATAAATCTGTTCCACTATGTCGCATTGGTCGTCACACTGGGCGTCGCGGCTGGTGGATTGTGGTTCGGTCTGGAGGCGCAAAACAGTCCAGATGGACTGAAGGACGGATTGCCGGCTTTCCCGCATTACTTTTTTGGCGCGCTAGCGCTGTTGGCCGCGTTAGGAGATGCAGTGATGATCGCCCGGCGCGGCATAGCGGGTAAACAGCGTATCGCCCGGCATTTGTGGCGCATGTGTTTTGCCTATTTCATTGCTGCCGGCTCCCTGTTCACTGGCCCGGGAGCGACCGCTTTTCCTAAGGCTATTCGCGACACGGGCATATTGTCTGCGCCAGAACCCATCATCCTGTTAGTGATGCTATTTTGGGTGATCCGCGTGCTGGCCACCAAATGGTATGAAGGCAAACCGGTTTGAAACCGCTCTACTGTCTCCATTTCCTCCAATAAGGGGCCGGACTTCCCTTGACCGATATCCAACATCTCCCTATATGAGCGGCTCACCACAGATTTCGAGACAGGGCGTGCAGTTGCGCGGCGCGCCAGAAGAAATGAAGTCTGACCGGTTTTCAGGACGCTATGAGCTGCGACTCTCCTCCCCGAAGAAACGGGCTTGAGAGGCCGTGGCTTTTTGTTCTGGAGCGCCCCACAACATTTGGTTTTCCACCGGCTAAGCGTTTCATAAGTGACGCAAATCCGGTGATGGCGAGAAGGCAAAAATACATGGCGACGAAAGCATCTTCGGTAAAGACAACTGCTCTCACACCGACCCGAAAAAAACGTATCCGTAAAATCTTTGGCGACATTCATGAAGTCATCGATATGCCGAATCTCATCGAGGTTCAGCGCGAATCATATGAGCAGTTCCTGCGCTCCGATCCGTCGATTGATTATGTTTCCGGTCTGGAAAAAACGCTGCGCAGCGTTTTCCCGATCCGCGATTTTGCCGGCACCGCCGAAATGGATTTCGTCAACTACCAGCTCGAAGATCCCAAATATAATGTCGAAGAATGTCGTCAGCGCGGCATTACGTACGCAGCGCCGATGAAAGTGACGCTGCGTCTGATCGTCTTTGAAGTCGATCCGGAAACAGAAGCACGCTCCGTTCTCGATATTAAAGAGCAAGACGTTTACATGGGCGACATGCCTTTGATGACCAAGAACGGCACGTTCGTCATCAACGGCACCGAGCGTGTTATTGTCAGCCAGATGCACCGTTCGCCCGGTGTGCTGTTTGACCATGACCGCGGCAAGACCCACAGCTCTGGCAAGTTCCTGTTCGCTGCCCGCGTTATTCCTTATCGTGGTTCGTGGCTCGACTTTGAATTTGATGCGAAAGACATCGTCAACGTTCGTATCGACCGTAAGCGTAAATTGCCTGTGACCGCCCTGCTGCGTTCGCTGGGTGATGCGATCATTGAAGTGAAAGAGAAGAAGCCACCGTTCAAGGTTGGTGAGATGGTTCGTGTTGCGGGTATGAAGCAGCCGGCTGAGATTACCGAGATTGACGGTAACCGGATCACGATCAAGGAGCCAATGGGTGCGATCGAAATTCAGGGCAAGATTGAAGATGAAGGCCGGACCAAGAGTGCTGAAATCACAGGCATCCTGAAACAAGGCTATTCCGAAGAAGATATTCTCAACGAATTTTACGGGCGCATTGTCTACAAGCGCGCGAAAGACGGCTGGACTATTCCTTTCGTAGCGGAGCAATGGCGCGGTCAGAAGCCGACCTTCGACATTGTCGATGCCGATAGTGGTGAAGTTGTCTTCGCCAGCGGCAGCAAAATCACGCCGCGCGGTGCGAACAAGGCTGAAAAAGACGGCATGAAAAATGTCGTCATACCGACCGAGGAAATTTTCGGCCGCTACAGCGCCTTTGACCTGATCAACGAGAAAACCGGTGAGATTTATATCGAAGCGGGTGATGAAGTAACGGTTGAAAATCTTGAGAAGCTTGACGGTGCTGGCATTGACCAGCTAGAGCTGCTTGACATCGACCATGTTACAACCGGACCATGGATCCGCAACACGTTGAAAGTCGACAAGGCAGACGACCGTGATGGCGCGCTATCCGACATTTACCGTGTCATGCGTCCTGGCGAACCGCCAACCCGCGAAACTGCTGAAGCTCTGTTTGAAGGCCTGTTCTTCGATCCGGAGCGTTACGACCTGTCAGCGGTTGGCCGTGTGAAACTCAATATGCGCCTCGATCTTGATGCGCCGGATGATTACACGGTGCTTCGCAAGGAAGATATTTTGGCTGTGGTCAAAACGCTTGTTGATCTGAAAGACGGCAAGGGTGAAGTCGATGATATCGATAACCTCGGCAACCGCCGTGTACGTTCGGTTGGCGAGCTTCTCGAGAACCAATATCGTGTTGGCCTGTTGCGCATGGAGCGTGCGGTGAAAGAGCGTATGTCCAGCGTAGACGTGTCCACGGTGATGCCGAACGATCTGATCAACGCGAAGCCCGCCGTTGCTACGGTTCGTGAGTTCTTTGGTAGCTCGCAGCTGTCCCAGTTTATGGATCAGACTAACCCGCTTTCAGAGGTCACTCACAAACGCCGCGTATCGGCGCTTGGGCCGGGCGGTCTGACGCGTGAGCGTGCCGGCTTTGAAGTCCGTGACGTTCATCCAACCCATTATGGTCGTATCTGTCCGATTGAAACGCCTGAGGGGCCGAACATTGGTCTCATTAACTCGCTGGCATCGTTCAGTCGGGTGAACAAATATGGCTTTATCGAAACACCTTATCGTCAGATTAAAGACGGAAAGGTTACCGATGAGGTTGTCTACCTCTCCGCGATGGAAGAACAGAAGCATACAGTGGCCCAGGCTAACGCCGATCTCAATGCAGATGGCAGCTTTGTTGAAGAGCTCGTTTCGGCGCGTGAAGCCGGTGAATTTTTGATCGCTCCGCGCGATCACATCACTTTGATGGATGTTTCGCCGAAACAGCTTGTGTCTGTTGCAGCTTCGCTCATCCCGTTCCTGGAAAACGATGACGCCAACCGCGCCCTAATGGGATCGAACATGCAACGTCAGGCTGTGCCGCTCGTGAAAGCAGAGGCACCATTTGTCGGAACCGGTATGGAAGAAACCGTGGCCCGCGATAGTGGCGCCGCGATTGCGGCCCGCCGCGGCGGTATTGTCGATCAGGTCGATGCGACCCGTATCGTGATCCGTGCACAGGGCGATGTCGAAGCAGGCAAGTCCGGCGTTGACATTTATACGCTCCAGAAGTTCCAGCGTTCCAACCAGAACACCTGCATCAACCAGCGTCCGCTGGTGAAAGTGGGCGATATCGTTCAGGAAGGCGACACGCTGGCCGACGGTCCATCAACCGATATGGGTGAACTGGCACTGGGCAAAAACAGCCTCGTCGCCTTCATGCCTTGGAATGGTTATAACTACGAAGATAGTATTCTCATTTCCGAACGTATCGTGAAAGACGATGTCTTCACTTCGATCCACATCGAAGAATTTGAAGTCATGGCCCGTGATACGAAGCTTGGCCCTGAAGATATTACCCGCGATATTCCGAATGTCGGTGAGGAAGCGCTGCGCAACCTCGACGAAGCGGGTATCGTTTATATCGGTGCTGAAATCGAGCCGGGCGATATTCTCGTCGGTAAGATCACGCCGAAGGGTGAAAGCCCAATGACGCCGGAAGAAAAACTTCTCCGTGCGATCTTCGGTGAAAAAGCTTCCGATGTTCGTGATACGTCTCTGCGTCTGCCTCCGGGTGTTGCAGGAACCGTCGTCGAAGTTCGCGTGTTTAACCGCCACGGCATCGACAAGGACGAACGCGCGCTGGCTATTGAACGCGAAGAAATTTCGCGCTTCACGAAAGACCGTGATGACGAACGCGCCATTCTGAACCGTGCAACCTTCAACGCATTGAAAGATATGCTGATCGGTCAGACGGCGACGTCGGCACCCAAGCCAATGAAGAAGGGTGCGGAGATTACAGCAGAAAGCCTGTCCGAACTGGACAATGCCGACTGGTGGAAAATCGCTGTGAAGGATGACAAGGTTCAATCCGACTTCGAAGCGACCCGCGGTCAATATGACGAAGCGATCAAGGAAATTAACGAACGTTTCGAAGATCGCCGTGAGAAGCTGGAGCGTGGTGACGAACTGTCCCCAGGCGTTCTGAAAATGGTCAAGGTCTTTGTGGCTGTAAAACGCAAGTTGCAGCCCGGCGACAAAATGGCTGGCCGTCACGGAAACAAAGGGGTTATCTCCCGCATTCTTCCGCAAGAAGATATGCCGTTCCTTGAAGACGGAACACCGGTTGATATCGTGCTGAACCCATTGGGTGTGCCATCACGTATGAACGTCGGTCAGATTTTCGAAACCCACTTGGGCTGGGCCGCACGTGGTCTGGGCGAGCAGGTGACGAAGGCTCTGGAAGAATGGAAGCTGGCTAATCCCGATCCGCAGGCGGCAGCACCGCCCGATGCGGTGAAAGAGCGGCTCAAGACCATTTACGGCGAGCAATATCACGAAGATATTGATGCCCGTGAGCCATCCGAGATTGTCGAGATGGTTGGTCACTTGCGCAATGGTGTTCCGATGGGAACGCCCGTGTTTGACGGTGCGCATGAAAGCGATGTGTCCGACATGCTGGAACTTGCTGGATTGGATCGGAGTGGTCAGGTCAACCTGTTTGACGGACGGACCGGAGACAAGTTCGACCGTAAGGTGACAGTGGGCTATATCTATATGCTCAAACTGCATCACTTGGTTGACGACAAGATCCACGCCCGTTCGATCGGACCTTATTCTCTCGTTACGCAGCAGCCTCTGGGCGGTAAAGCCCAGTTCGGCGGACAGCGCTTCGGGGAAATGGAAGTCTGGGCACTGCAGGCATATGGTGCGGCTTACACGCTGCAGGAAATGCTGACGGTCAAATCCGATGATGTGATCGGACGGACCAAGGTTTACGAAGCGATCGTCAAAGGCGACGATACTTTCGAAGCCGGTGTGCCTGAAAGCTTTAACGTTCTGGTCAAGGAAATGCGTTCGCTTGGTCTCAATGTCGAACTCTCCAGCTTCGGTGACGAAGATGAAGACGATGATGATGACGGTGTAGCGATTGCGGCGGAGTAAGGCGGGCAACGTCACACTCCTCCCAGCATTTCAAATTTTGGGCTAAGGCCCCGAAGGAATAGAATATGAACCAAGTAACAAATTTCGCAAATCCGATCGCAAAGCCGGAAACATTTGACCAGATTCAAATCGGTTTGGCTTCTCCAGAGCGCATCCGCAGCTGGTCATTCGGTGAAATCAAGAAGCCGGAAACGATCAACTACCGGACATTCAAGCCAGAGCGTGACGGCCTGTTCTGTGCGCGCATCTTTGGTCCTGTAAAGGATTACGAATGCCTGTGCGGTAAATATAAGCGCATGAAATATAAAGGCATTGTCTGCGAGAAATGCGGTGTCGAAGTCACGGTAACCAAGGTTCGCCGGGAACGCATGGGTCATATCGACCTCGCCGCTCCCGTCGCGCATATCTGGTTCCTGAAATCGCTGCCATCGCGCATTGGTCTCTTGCTCGACATGCAGCTCAAGCAGCTCGAGCGTGTGCTCTATTTCGAAAGCTATGTGGTTATCGAACCTGGTCTTACACCACTGGAGAAATTCCAGCTGTTGACCGAAGACGAGATGCTTGAGGCGCAGGATGAATATGGCGAAGACGCTTTCTCTGCCGGTATCGGTGCAGAAGCCGTCAAGATCATGTTGCAGGACCTCGACCTGGAGCGTGAAAAAGAAGATCTGATGGAAGAGCTGGCGACGACCAAGTCGACGCTGAAGCCGAAGAAGATCATCAAGCGCCTCAAGGTTGTCGAAAGCTTTATTGAATCCGGCAATAAACCGGAATGGATGATCCTCGAAATCATTCCTGTGATCCCACCCGAGCTGCGCCCGCTGGTGCCTCTGGATGGTGGCCGTTTCGCGACGTCTGATCTCAACGACCTTTATCGCCGCGTAATCAACCGGAACAACCGTTTGAAACGCCTGATGGAACTGCGTGCGCCGGACATCATTGTCCGTAACGAGAAGCGCATGTTGCAGGAATCTGTTGACGCGCTGTTCGACAATGGTCGCCGTGGTCGTACCATTACCGGTGCGAACAAACGCCCGCTGAAATCCCTGTCCGACATGCTGAAAGGCAAGCAGGGCCGTTTCCGTCAGAACCTTCTCGGTAAGCGTGTCGACTATTCCGGTCGTTCGGTTATCGTGACCGGGCCTGAGCTGAAATTGCATCAGTGCGGTTTGCCGAAGAAAATGGCCTTGGAATTGTTCAAGCCATTTATCTACGCGCGCCTCGACGCCAAGGGTCTATCGATGACGCTCAAACAGGCCAAGAAATGGGTCGAGAAAGAGCGCAAGGAAGTCTGGGACATCCTAGAAGAAGTGATCCGCGAGCATCCTGTTATGCTGAACCGCGCACCGACACTTCACCGTTTGGGCATTCAGGCATTTGAGCCGGTCTTGATCGAAGGTAAAGCGATCCAGCTTCACCCGCTCGTCTGTTCAGCGTTTAACGCCGACTTTGACGGTGACCAAATGGCTGTCCACGTCCCACTGAGCCTTGAGGCACAGCTGGAAGCCCGTGTCTTGATGATGTCGACCAACAACATCCTGTCACCAGCCAATGGTAAGCCGATCATTGTGCCTTCACAGGATATGGTTCTCGGTATTTATTACCTCACCATGGATCGCAAAGGCGAGCCAGGCGAGGGCATGATGCTGGCCGATATGGCTGAAGTGCATCAGGCGCTAGAAATTGGTGCGGTGACTTTGCACTCCAAAATCACCACCCGGGTTCCGCAAACCGATGAGGAAGGCAAACCTGTCCTCAAGCGTTTCGAAACCACACCGGGCCGTTTGCTGATTGCGGAATGTCTGCCGAAATCACACAAGGTTCCGTTCGACATTGTGAACCGCTTGCTGACCAAGAAAGAGGTCGGCGACGTGATTGACCAGGTTTACCGTCACACGGGTCAGAAAGACACGGTCCTGTTCGCCGATGCGATCATGGATCTTGGCTTCCGCCACGCGTGTAAGGCCGGTATTTCCTTCGGTAAGGATGACATGATCATTCCAGACTCGAAAGATGCAACGGTTGAAGAGACCCGCGCTCTGGTTGCTGACTATGAACAGCAATATCAAGACGGTTTGATCACGCAGCAGGAAAAATATAACAAAGTGATCGACGCCTGGAGCCGTTGTGGTGATCAGGTGGCGAACGCCATGATGGACGAGCTGGCGGCGACGCCAGAGGACGAGCATGGCCGTGAGCGTCAGATTAATGCCATCTACATGATGAGCCACTCTGGCGCCCGTGGTAGCCCAGCACAGATGAAGCAGCTGGGCGGTATGCGCGGCCTGATGGCCAAGCCTTCTGGCGAGATTATTGAAACGCCAATTATCTCGAACTTTAAAGAAGGCCTGACGGTTCTTGAATATTTCAACTCGACCCACGGTGCGCGTAAAGGTCTCGCCGATACCGCTCTGAAAACCGCTAACTCCGGTTATCTGACGCGGCGTCTGGTGGACGTTTCGCAGGACTGTACGATTGTCGAAAATGATTGCGGCACCGAAAATGCGCTGGAGATGAAAGCCATCGTCCAGGGTGGTTCGGTTATCGCATCGCTCGGCGAGCGTATCCTGGGCCGGACCATGGCCGAAGATATTGTCGACAGCAAAGACGACAGTGTTGTGATCAAGGCTGGCACATTGCTGGATGAAGCAGCCATCAAGGTGATTGAAGAGCTCGGTATCCAGTCCGCGCGCATTCGCTCTCCGCTGGTTTGCGAATCCAAAATGGGCGTTTGTGCGACCTGTTATGGCCGTGACCTTGCTCGCGGTACACCGGTGAATATCGGTGAGGCTGTTGGCGTTATCGCGGCACAGTCCATCGGTGAGCCAGGCACGCAGCTGACGATGCGGACCTTCCACATCGGCGGTGCGGCACAGCTTAACGAGCAAAGCAATCTGGAAGCTGTGGCCGAAGGTACGGTGCAATATCGCGATATGCCAGTGATCGAAGACAAGAACGGACGGTTCCTGTCGCTCGCTCGCTCCGGTGAAATTGCGGTTATCGATGATGAAGGGCGTGAGCGCAGTGCTGACAAACTTCCATATGGTACCAGCCTGCTGGTCAAGGATGGCCAGAAGGTCAAACTGGGCGATCGTCTGGCCGAATGGGATCCATTCACCATGCCGATGATTACCGAGAAACCGGGTGTTATCAAATATCAGGATGTCATCGAAGGCAAAACGATGACCGAACAGACTGATGAAGCGACCGGTATCGCACAGCGTGTGATCACCGAATATCGTGCATCGGGCCGCGGCGCTAACAAAGAGGATCTGCGTCCGCGCTTGACCCTGCTTGATAGCGACAGCGGTGAAGCTGGCCGGTATATGCTAGCCAATGGCGCCACGCTCTCCGTGACCGATGGTCAGGAAGTGGTTGCTGGTGACGTGATCGCACGTGTTTCTCGCGAAGCTGCGAAGACCCGTGATATTACCGGTGGTCTGCCACGTGTTGCCGAGTTGTTCGAAGCACGTATTCCGAAAGACAATTCAATCATTGCGAAGGTTTCCGGCCGCGTTGAATATCTGCGCGACTATAAAGCCAAGCGTAAGATTGCGATTGTTCCCGAGGAAGGCGAACCAGTAGAATATCTGGTGCCGAAGACGAAAGTCATCGACGTTCAGGAAGGCGACTTCGTGAAGAAGGGCGATAACCTCGTTTCCGGTTCGCCTGATCCGCATGACATTCTTGAGGTCTTGGGAGTGGAAGCGCTGGCTGAATATCTGGTTGCGGAAATTCAGGAAGTCTATCGTCTGCAGGGCGTGAAAATCAACGATAAGCATATCGAGACGATTGTTCGTCAGATGCTGCAGAAAGTTGAGATCACCAATGGGGGCGACACGACGCTTCTTCCCGGCGAACAGGTCGATCTGGAAGAGATGCTTGAATATAATGCCAAGCTGACCAAGAAGCAGGTTCCTGCTGAAGGTAAGCCGGTACTTCTCGGCATCACCAAAGCCAGCCTGCAGACACGTTCGTTCATTTCTGCGGCTTCTTTCCAGGAAACCACCCGGGTGCTGACGCAGGCGGCTGTCGAAGGGAAGAAAGACTCGCTCATCGGTCTGAAAGAAAACGTCATTGTTGGACGTTTGATCCCGGCCGGTACGGGTGCAGGTATGAACCGCGCACGGATTGCGGCGACTGGCCGTGATGCTGCGCTGCGTGCGCAGCAGCAAAAAATTGCTGATGCCATGGCTGCTGCCGATGATCTGAAAGCCGAAGAAGCGGCCGCTGCGGCTCCTGCTGCGGAAGAAGTATTCGATGCGCCAGCCGCTGAAGAAGCGCCAGCAGCAGAAGCTGTCGTTGAAGAGGCACCTGTTGCGGAAGCACCAGAAGCTCCTGCCGAAGCGGGTGACAAAGAAGAATAATTCTTTGCTATTTGCAAAAAAAGCCCCGCTGGATCAGTTTCAGCGGGGCTTTTTTTTTTGAAGTTTTCCGGGAGGCTTATGCTGCCGCTATTTGCTGCAAGGCATCTGAAACAGCTGTTTCCCCTTTCATCATTTGCTGGTCTGCTGAGATGAAAGTTACGTCGTGTATACCGATGAAACCGAGCACATGGCGCAAATAGCCAGTGGCGAAATCCAGTTCACTACCAACTTCAGTGCCACCAGATGCGACCAGTATGTAAGCTTTCTTGCCGTTCAATAGTCCCTCAGGGCCATTGGCCGTATATTGAAATGTCTTGCGAGCACGGGCAACCATATCGATCCATGCCTTTAGGGCAGCGGGGATACCGAAATTATATATCGGAACACCGATGACGATTGTGTCAGCGGCGATGATCTCATCTACCAGCGTATCGGAAAGGTTGAGTGTGGCCTTCTGGCCTTCAGACCGATCGGCCTCGTCGGCGAAATTGGCACCGACCCAGTCTTCCGTCACAAAAGGCAAGCCATCGGCAACATCCCGGACTGTCAGGGTTTCAGGAGCAATTTGATCGATGAGAGCATCCGTCATTGCACGTGTGGATGAACCATTTTTTCGTGCGCTGGCATCAATGCGGAGTACAGATTTATGTGTCATGAGATATTTCCTTTTCTTGAGAAGATAAAGTGAAGGGGCACCCTGGTTTCGGGGATGGATGGGCGCCCCTCCTTCGCGGGTGTCAGTTGCGGGCTTCAAAGGCTTCGACAAAGACTAGTTCGGCATCTTCCAACGCTTCGATATCAAGCGATTCCACGTCCCGGATGGCAAGAGAATCACGTGCAGCAATCTCTTCGCCATTGATCCGCAATGTGCCGGACGAAGCGACCAGATAGACATGTGCGCCTTTTGCGATGTCGTGTCGGATCACGGTCCCGGCTTTCAGCGTTGCGCCGTAAAGCCTTGCATCAGCCCGGATCATGAGAGCGCCGCTGTCGACGTCTTGATCAAAACCGCTGGCCAGTATTTCGAGCTGCCCGGCACGGTCGCCCTTCGGAAAGGCTTTCGCATCCCAACGCGGATCACCGCCGGATTCGCGGGGTTCGATCCATATCTGGAAAAGCCGTGTCTGTTCGTCTTCCAGATTATATTCGCTGTGGGTCACGCCGGTGCCAGCGCTCATCACCTGAACATCGCCCGCGGCGGTGCGGCCTTCATTGCCGAGAGAATCGCGATGGGTAATCGCGCCTTCCCGAACATAGGTGATGATTTCCATATTTTCGTGCGGATGCATCGGAAACCCCGTCTGGGCAGCGATCTCATCATCATTCCAGACACGGATCGGACCAAAGCCCATGCGGGCGGGGTCCCAATAACGGCCAAAGGAAAAATGGTGCCTAGCCTGCAGCCAGTCGTGATTGACGTGGGCCAGTTCATCAAATGTGCGTTTCTCAATCATAATCATTCTCCTGTGTTTCGGACGGTCCCGCTTTCCTTATCGGGTGGCGTTTCCGTCGTGCTTGAGAATGAGATAAGACGATTTTTTTGTTTCTTAAATAGAATATAAAGAAATTGATTGTTTCCTATAATTATATAATACGACAGGCATGAACCTTCCTGATTTTGAGGCATGGGCAATATTTGCAGCCGCCGCCCGGCTCGGCAGCTTTACCGCTGTTGCCCACGAGCTCGCGATTTCCAAGCCGACAGTGTCCAAGGCCATTACGCGATTGGAGGAGTCGCTCGGCACCGTGCTGTTTCACCGAACCTCACGCAAAATATCTCTCTCCACCGCGGGGAAAGCGTTGCTGCCTTATGCGCAGGCCATCGCCGTTGATGGAGAGGCGGCGATGGAGGCTGCGCGCGACACGGCTCATTTGCTCCGCGGTCAAATCCGGTTGGCAGCGCCTTTGAGTTTTGGCCTATCGCATCTCGCGCCGATCATCGCCGATTTCATGTGTGAATATCCGGAGATATTGGTTGATGTGCAATTGAGCGATGCCCGGGTTGACCTGATTGAGGAGGGGTTTGATCTTGCCATCCGTATCGCCGAGCTGCCGGACAGCAGCTTGCGGGCCGTGCGGCTGCGCAGCATGCAGGCCTATTTTATAGCCGCGCCCGATTATCTGGAGCGCCGCGGAACACCGACAAGGCCAGAGCAGCTCGCCGAGCATGATTGTTTTCTCTATTCGAACGAAGCCACCCCGGAAATGTGGCACATGAACGGGCCGCAGGGCGAGAAAATATCGGTTCGGCCCCGCTGCCGGTTTCGCAGCAATAACGGCGATATCATGCTGCCGGCGCTGATTGCCGGCCGCGGCATCGGCTACCTGCCTGATTTTCTGTGTCAGGATGCAATAAATGGTGGTGCCTTGCGACCGATATTGCCGGGCTGGCGGTTTGGTGCGATCGCGTTGAATCTGGTCATGCCGCCGTCGCCACATCGTCCGGCGCGCGTGGATGCGCTGATCAACCATCTGAAGAAACATCTTCGCTGAGCGCGGCGGCAGGGGTAAAATCTGCTGTCCTACATCCAGCGGCTTCTATATGGTTTTCTCAATATCAGATCAGCGATGATTGAGCATGGGTGTATTTGATCGCTGGAAAAAGGGGCGAAGATTTTTTGTGCGATTCTGTGTCGAAACTGTATAATCTCGTTCATATTCGAAGCGGCAGAGCTGAATAGCCATGCCATTCGAGACGATATTGCTCTTCCTGATCACTGACCTGACCTTCTGTTTCACACCGGGGCCAGCGACGATGGTTACAGTTAGCCATGCCCTGCCTGCGGGGCGGCAGGGGGGTATGCGAGGCGCGCTCGGGCCAATTGTCGGGATCAACGTTGGGAACTTCATCTGGTATGCGCTGACCGCCTTTGGCTTGATCGCGATGATACAGGCATTCCCTTCTGCCTATGCGGTCCTGCGTTGGTTAGGGGTGGCCTATCTGGCCTGGTTGGGCATCGCCATGCTTCGCGGGGCAAGGCAGAATCTCAGCGGCTCCGCAGCCACCGCAGAGGGGTTCAAGCGCGGTTTCCTGAGCGGTTTGGCTGTGCATATGTCCAATCCCAAGGCGTTATTCTTTTACACCGTCATCATTCCCCCATTTGTTGATCCGGCTGGTAATTTGTGGGTGCAGTTCGGGATATTGGCTGGACTGACCATATTCACCGAAACGGCTGGTCTGACCTTCTACGCGGCGCTGGCGTCACGTGCGCGCAGCCTGGGCAACGCCGACCGGGTACAGGATATCTTCAAACATGTGGCGGCCGCCGTCCTGGTTTGTGTGGCGCTTGTCATGGCCTTCCTGAATCTCGAAGAGGCCGGCATTGATCTGGCGTTCAACGGCGTGAAAGGCGGGTTCGGTTAGATGAGGCCTATGGTGCGCTCTCTATACTTTCTTTCTATCGCCACTCTGGCTGTGCAACCGGCTTCGGCCAGAGCAGAGTCACCGGAAAGTCAGGCGATGGATGCGCAAACTGTGCTGGCGCTTAAATCCTTGCAGCTGCTTGACCAGCGCATGCATGCTACCGGCTATCGACTGGTCTCGGCCAATGCGGAATTTTGCAAAGAGACCGTCCCACATCTGGGTGTCCTGCTGCATGATATCGAACAATATGGCGACCAAGCCACGGCGCGATTTGCCTTTGGTTTTACCAGCCCGATCGCGATTAACGCGGTTGCTCCCGATAGCCCGGCTGCCATCGCCGAACTGGCAGCGGGCGATGGTCTGAAAGCCATTGACGGGATAGCGGTGCAGGATATTACGGTCGATACTGAAAAACTGGCCAAGGAGAAGCCGGAATATCGACGGATCGCGGCGGTGAAAGCGACGTTGATGGAGGCGGGAGCCGACGGTCAGGCAGAGCTTGTGGTGCAAAGGGGCGGCATCAATCAGATGGTCACCTTGGCGCCTGTTGAGACATGTCCCAGTCAGTTTCAAATTCGGGTCAGCAGCAAACGCGATGCTTCTGCCGATGGAAAGATGGTCAGCATTTCATCAACGCTAGCGGAATATGTGCTGGATGATGATGAACTCGCTGCAATTGCGGCTCATGAACTGGCCCATAACCTGCTGAAGCACCGCGAACGCCTAAACGCACAAAAGGTCAATCGCGGCTTTTTCGGGCAATTTGGCAAGAGTGCCGGGCGGATCAAGGCGGCAGAGATAGAGGCAGATCGGCTATCAGTCTGGTTGATGGCCAATGCCGGTTATGATCCGCAAGCCGCAATCCGTTTCTGGACGCGCTACGGCAAGCAACATGGCAAGGGTATTTTCTCCGCATCTACCCACTACCGCTGGAAGAAGCGGGTGAGATTGTTTGAAGAGGAAATCGCAAAAATGCAGGAGGTGGGGTCTGTCGCAGGCAAATATGTGCCGCCTTTATTGACCACAAGCGTGCCCTAGTCGCCGGTAAGGCGCGTCAATCGTCCTTGTAAGCGCGTTTGCATTCTTTACGTTCTTCCTTGGTCTCGGCTTGCTCGAGACAGGCATCGCGCTCCCGCTTGCGTTCCGCCAGCACCTTGCGCCCGAGATCTTCTTCTCTCTCGGACTCGGTCTGGGTCGAGGCGTCCACTGCGGTCTCGACAACCGTTCCGGCGGCCTTGAACGGAGCGGTTACAATTTTGCTCGCGACACAGCCGCTCAGCATGGTCAGAGCAAGCGATGATATTGCTATGGACGATAGACGCATGGATTATCTCCTCGGCAAACCCCTTGCGCTTTGACGAATGAAGACCCGCTGAACAATGGGACTAGGCTTTATAAGCTTATGACTTTGCCAGCAATTTTTCGGCAACAGTGCGGATGTCATCGCCAATTTCAGGATGGGCTAGTGCCAGTGCCAGATTGGCCTCGACATAACCGGCTTTCGACCCGCAATCATAGCGGGCACCATCAAAAGTCATGCCGTGAAAGGGCTGTTTGCCGATCATCTGCGCCATCGCATCGGTCAGCTGTATCTCGCCGCCAGCGCCTGCTTCCTGGGTCTCGAGGATCCGCATGACTTCAGGTTGCAGGATATAGCGCCCCGGCAAGATGAGGTTTGATGGTGCGGTGCCGGCTGCCGGCTTTTCGACCAGTCCTTTGACTTCGGTGATCGGACCATCGCGGTAACCCGGATCAATCACACCATAAGAGGGGGTATCTTCAATCGGAATCTCCAGCGCACAGATGACATTACCGCCAAGCTTGCCATAGGCATCAACCATCTGCTTCATGCAGCCTGGGCTGCCGACCATGAACTCATCGGGCAGGAAGATGGCGAAAGGTTCGTCTCCGATAATATCCCGCGCACACCAGATCGCATGGCCAAGGCCAAGCGGTTCCTGTTGCCGGACAAAGACGCTGTTGCCGGGTGTCAGGCGCGTGCCATCGAGCACCGCGCCATCCTTGCCGCGATCGGCCATGGTGCGTTCCAGCTCATAGGCGAGATCGAAATGATCCTCGATCATCCCCTTGCCGCGCCCATTGACGAAGATCATTTGCTCGATACCGGCTTCCAGCGCTTCATCCACCGCATATTGCAGCAGCGGACGGTCAACAATCGGGAACAGTTCCTTCGGCATGACCTTGGTCGCAGGCAGAAAACGGGTACCCATTCCAGCGACGGGGAAAACGGCTTTCTTGATCGGTTTCATGGAAATGGCTTCAATCCTTCAGCTTGTCGGCGAAACTGGTGCGCAGCTTTTGCAATTTCGGCGGAATGGTCGCAACACAATAGGGATTGCCGCGCCCTTCATCTGCCCAATATTGTTGGTGATAATCCTCTGCTACATACCAGGTGGCCGGTCCTTCTATCGTGGTTACAACGGGTTCCGAACGCTCTGCGCCCGCCCGTTCTATGCCCGCGACAGCCGCCGCGCGTTGATCATCATCCAGTGGAAAGATAGCCGATCTATATTGCGTTCCAATGTCATTGCCCTGCCGGTTCAGCTGGGTCGGATCATGAGTCGCAAAGAAGATGTCGAGCAGGTCGTCATAGCTTACGACATCAGGATCAAAGCCGATTTTGATTCCTTCGGCATGACCGGTCGTCCCGGAACAGACTTGTCGGTAGGTGGGATTGGCATTTTTGCCGCCAATATAACCGCTTTCGACGCTGTGCACGCCAGCAATGTCATTGAACACCGCTTCGGTGCACCAGAAACAGCCACCGGCAAAAATCGCTTCCTGCATTGTCAAAAACTCCTTTTAGGCGGGCGCTGTCTGGTCGGGGGCAGGGGTGCCACCATTTTTCTTTTCCTCATCACGCCGCGCAATAAGCAAGTACATAGCTGGGGTCACAACGCGGGAAAGCAAGGTCGAGCTTATCAAACCGCCGATAATGATGATCGCAACCGGCGCATAAAGCGTCCCGCCCAGCAAGGCTAAAGGCAACAAACCGCCAATAGCGGTAACGGATGTCAGCAACACGGGCAAGAACCGGACCTCACCGGCTTTTTCAATGGCTTCCCGCAAAGGCATCCCGCGTTCGCGCAATTGGGAGGTAAAATCGACCAGCAGAATGGAGTTTTTAATCTCAATGCCAATCAAGGCAATGAAGCCGATTACGCCCATGAAGCTCAGCGCCTCGCCCGTCAGATATTGGGCAATCAGTCCCCCAAATGTGCCCAACGGAATGACCCCTGCAACCACGATTGTCTCTCTGAAGCGGCCGAATTCAGCAACCAGGATCGCCATGATAAAAAGAATGGCAGTGAAAACAATCGGCCCCAGATCGCCAAAAGTGTCGCCAATAGATTCACTTTCCCCGCCAACCGAGAAAGAATAGCCCTCTGGAAAATCGATTTTCTGGATTTCCTTCACCGCCTCATTCGTCACAATGGACGCCACTTCATTATATTCGAGCTGCGCGGTAACAGTAACCGATCGTTCCAACTGGCGACGCTGAATTTGCGGCGGCACGTTGGTCAGCTTCGGATTGGTGACCTGTGACAACGCCACCGGATCACCGCTGCGTGTGGCCAGATAAATATCGTCCAGGACAGAAACGGGCTGCGTTTCCTTAAGCGGCAAGCGCACGGTCACCGGATAATTATCGCCTTCCTCATCCCGAAAAGTCGCTGCTCGTTCACCGCTTATTGCCAATTGAATGGCGCGGCGCGCTTCGCCCGGCGGGATATTCAGCAGGGCTGCCTTTCTCTCGTCCAGTCCGATATCCAGGTCGATTTTATCTGTTCCGATCGGGTTATCAATATCTCTGGCACCGCTTGTGTTGCGCAATATATCCTCAACCTGACCGGCAAGATCTTTCAGGACATCGAGCTGTGGTCCGGATATCTCAATGGCCACCGGTGCTTCAATCGGCGGGCCATTTTGAAAAGGCTCCAATTTTATCCGCGCGCCGGCAATGGTATCAAATTTCGTCCGCAAGCGCTCGACCATTTCCGGTCCGTCGTCTGCATCCCAATGGTCAAGCACCGCAAGCACTTCACCATAGTTGGTGCGCTCTGCACTGACAAAAACATTGTAGAATACCTGCGGATTGCCGGCGCCGATATTTTCTGCCCGGACTTTGATCGATGGTTCCGCCTCCATGATTTTTGCGACCTGACTGACAATCTGATCAGTTTGATTGAGACTGCTGCCCTGTTCGGTTTCAACAGATACCCGGAAATAGGGAGAATCAGAATTTGGGAAAAGCGAGAAACCCATTAACGGGACCAGGGCAAAGGCTGATATGCAGAGCACCATCGCGATAGCAACAGTTCGCCGCGGTGCACCCAGAGCGATATGCAAGAGCGGGCTGTAGAAGGTTTGGATCCGGTCGTTCAGCCAGCGGAGCAGGGCATTGCCCTCCGGATTTTCATCCCTGCGTAACATACGGCTGGCCAGGAACGGGATCAGGGATAACGAAATTACCAGAGATGCCGCCACCGTCATCATGATCGCGAGGTAAAAGGAGCGGGTATAAGAGCCCGCCCCGCCCGGCAAGAACAGCAGCGGTGCAAAAGCGAAGATCAGAACGAAAGTGGATCCGATAACGGCGCCGCGAATCTCCAAAGTGGCTTCGATGGCCGCCTGCGTTCGTGTTTTCCCCATTCGGAGATGGCGCGCGATATTTTCTGTGACAACAATCGAGTCATCGACCAAAAGGCCCAGTGAGACAATGAACCCGGCGATGGAAAGCTGGCTGAGATTATAACCCATTGCATAGAGAACGAGCAGACCTGAAGCCAAAGACAAGGGGATAGAAATCATCACCATGGCCGATGCGCGCCGACCAAGAGGCAACAAGGTGAAAATCACCAACCCGACTGCGATGGCAAAGTCGCGTGTCAATTCATTCAAACGGCGCGTGACATCGCGGCTCTGGTCAAATTGCAATGCCAGTTTGATATCTGCGGGCAGAGTGGCCTTTTGATTGACCAGTTCTGATTCCAGTTCTTTCCTTAGCCGGGTTACATCGATGCCATCTTTTTGCGTCGCGGTTACGACTATGGCGCGTTTGCCGTTATGCCGTGTGCGGTAAATCTGCTCGGCCGCACCCCATTTGACACTAGCGACGTCCTGGACAGTCAGCAATGCGCCTCCCGCTGCGCGCAGCGGTAAATTGCGAATGGTTTCCAGACTGCGAAAAGCGCCACCCGCTTTGACATTGAGCCGCCGATTGCCACTTTGCACAGCTCCACCGGGAAGCTCGACCCCGCCTTGTCTCAAAGCATCGGCAACCGCGCTTGCCGGGACCTGCAGTTCTGACAGGCGCGCTGCATCAATCTCGACGCTGATTTCTGGTTGCGGCAGGCCAAATATCCGCGCTTCGCGTACGCCGGGATAGCGCGTCAGATTATCAACCAGATCATCAGCATATTTTTCCAGCCGGCGCCATGATGCGGTTTCACTGACCAAGGCGAGTTGCAACACCGCGGCCTCCGTGGTGCGAACCTTGCGAAATTCCAGACGTTGGAGATTTTGGGGCAATGTTTCGCGAATGGCATTCACTTCGCGAACAACATCGTCAAAATAGCCTTCCACATCCCCGGACCAATCGGTAAATTCGACTGTGATTGTGCTGCCACCGTCGGTGCTGTTGGACCGGACTTCCTTTATATCATCCAGGCTTTGAACAGCCTCCTCGATCGGCTTGGCGATTGTCTCTTCCATATCCTGAGCATCGGCACCGGGCAGAATGGCGATGATGCTGACAACGGGAATGGGGAAATGCGGATCAACGGCGCGGGTAATATTCGACAGGGCGCTGATACCCAATACGACAAGTAGCGCGAACAGGATAAGGGACAGCTGCCAGCGTTCTATGACGAACTTAGCAAGCATCTATAGGAATCTCGCCAATGAATATGGGGATCTTATCATTTTTTCGTTCTGATCGGCTTAATGACATTACCATCGCGCAATTTTTCGACACCGCGCGCAACCACAACGTCGCCCTCAGCTAGTCCTGAGGATATTTCTAGATTGTTGTCGGTCAGTTTGCCGATGACAACGTTGCGCGCTTTGACCCGTTTTTTCTCGTCTACGACATAGACCAAGCCTTCGCCGGAACGCACACCAAATATAGCCGTTGCCGGAACAGCGACAGATCCATCGCTGTCGCGTGACACTTCAATATCAACCGTGCCCAACTGACCGGAACGAAGCCGCTCATTGGCGGGCAGCAGGAAGCTGATCTCAAAGGTTCCGGTCTGCTCATCTGCCCGGCCATCCTTTTCACTGACAACAGCCTCGAAGGGTTCGTCTGAAACCGCAGATATCGTCACATTGGCGCGCGTGCCAACCCGAACGCGGGATGCATCGGCATCTGTCAACGGGACTTTCAGCACAAAGCCCTTGTCTGTTTCACCGAGAACCAGCACGGTCGTACCGGCGTTCACAATCTGACCGGCATCGATATTTCTGCTCAATATGATGCCGTTGCTTGGCGCATGAATATGGGATGTTCTGCTTGCAAAACTGTTGGCGTTAACCTGCGCTTTGGCTGCCCGCATCGCCGCTTCGGCTTGCTCCAGGCGCGCTTTGGTTACCCAACCATCGGCAAAGAGAGACTTGATCCTCTCAAAATCCGCCTCTGTCCGATCCAGTTCTGCCTGAGCTGATTCCAGATTTGCGGACACGGTGCTGTTATCCAGTGCTGCCAGGGTAGCACCACGTTTAACCCGGTCGCCTTCTTCATAGCGTACCGATGCAACTTGCCCGGATGTGGTAAACCCCAATTCCGTTTCCCGCCGTAAACGTACAGTGCCGGCGGCGGTTATGGTTTCATTCTGGCTAGCGGCTTGGACGGTGATTGTTGCTGCCGGAATAGGGTCTCGGTCCTTCGGTTCTTCCTCCTCGGTTCCACTGCAACCGAACAACAAAACCGTCGCTATTAACGCCAGAGATTTTTGAGTACGCCCCGCCATATATTCCTATCTCGTCCCCTCCCGACGACCCTTCATAAGTCGCGAAACGGCCGTGACCAACAGAAAATTGCGATTTGCAATGAAAAGGGCCGGATCATACGACCGGCCCCTTGGTTTTCTCATAATATGTTGATGAGAATATTAGTCTTTCGTGCCAGCAATATTTTGACCATCGCCACCAACAATTTTGTAGGTAATGCCTGCCAGTATGGCGCCAACAATTGGCGCGACCCAGAATATCCAGAGCTGCGACAGAGCAATCCCGCCTTCGATCAGCGCAGGGCCGGTGCTTCGCGCCGGATTGACCGACGTGTTCGTCACCGGGATACTGATCAGATGGATGAGTGTCAGCCCAAGGCCAATTGCCAGCGGTGCAAAGCCGGCTGGTGCACGACCATCAGTTGCACCCAAAATGATCATCAGGAAAAAGAATGTCAGCAATATCTCAATCGCTACCCCAGCGCCCATTGTGTAACCTCCAGGCGAATTTTCGCCGACACCATTGGCCGCCAAGCCGTTGACCGCGATATCATAATCGGCATTGCCGGATGCGATGACATAAAGTGCCGCTGCCGCTGCAACTGCGCCAACGACTTGCGCGATAATATAGACCGGAATTTCATTCGCCGGAAAGCGCCCGCCAGCCCAAAGGCCGATGGTCACGGCTGGATTGAGGTGACAACCACTAATATGCCCAATTGCATAAGCCATGGTGACCACGGTCAGACCAAAAGCCAGCGAAACGCCCAAAAGGCCGATACCAACATCCGGAAATGCCGCAGCGATAACCGCGCTTCCACACCCGCCAAAAACAAGCCAAAATGTACCTAGAAACTCTGCCAGTGATTTTTGTATTGCTGTCATATTCTTGACCTCCCCAAGAAATGTTCACAGCCTCTATTGAGCTGCGCGTCAGCTATTTACCGTAATTCAGCCAAATATCCTAATTTGCTGGCGTAAACCTATGTAAAAGATCAGTCTTTTTGGGCCGCGCGCTTTAACCGATCATTTATGGCTGCGCCAATACCGGTGTTCGGAATGGGCGCGACAGCAATAAGCGGGCGATCGCTGGCGTCGGCAACATGCAGGGCGGCGAACAAATTTGTCGCCGCTTCAGCCAGGTCGCCGTTGACAGACAGATTTGTATCGCCAGCTATGTCGCCAAAACCGATATGATAGTAATCGGGGCCCGCTTGTGTCGCATCAAGGCGCACAGATTTATTGGGTGCATAATGGCTGGCAAGCTGCCCCGGGGCTTCGATCTTTTCACCTTGATGATTGACTGCCGTCTTGCCTGTGCTTGCCTGCAGCTGGTCTGACGTCAGAGGGCCTGGGCGCAATATCTGATAGTCATCACCCCTGATCGCGACAATGGTTGATTCTATGCCGCTTTCACAGGGGCCGCCATTCAGTATCATGGGTGCGGCCTTACCCAAGCTATGTTCGACATGCTGCGGCTTTGTCGGGCTAATGGCACCGCTTTTGTTGGCGGATGGAGCGGCAAGGAATAGCCCTGATATGTTGAGCAATTCCTGCATCAAGGGATGTGCCGGGCAGCGTAAGGCGATGGTGTCGAGACCGGCCGTTACGGCGGGGGCTACCGGGCAATCTGGCGTTTTGGGAACGACCAAGGTCAATGGCCCAGGCCAGAAATCTTTGGCCAGTTTGTTCGCCAGACCATTGAGCAAGCCCAGTTCTCCGGCGGCTTCGGTACTCGGCACATGGACAATCAATGGATTGAAATCCGGCCGACCCTTGGTTCGGTATATATCTGCTATCGCGCTGGCGTTGGTCGAATCGGCAGCCAGCCCATAGACGGTTTCGGTGGGAACAGCGACCAGTCCACCCGACCGCAATCGCTCAGCAGCGGCGGATATTGCCTGTGTGCCGTAACGTCGCGCATTATCGTCAATATGATCATTTGAGCCGGGCATGATAGGGCGCTATAGCCCAGCGAGATTTCAAGCAATAGCGGATACCAGTTAGATGAGCTTTACAGCGCCCAGCAGAGAACAAAATTTCGTCCTGAAACATATCGCCAATATCGGCGCGCTTGCCGAGCATGAGCGCTTTGCCGGTGCCAGCGAAGACATGGTCGAGGCAATTGTTGAAGGTATTGGCCAGTTTGCTGCTGGTGAATTTGCACCGATTAACCGGACCGGCGATACGGTTGGTGCCAAATGGAATGATGGCGCGGTGACCATGCCTGCTGGCTTCAAGGAGGCTTATGGTCAGTTTGTCGAAGGCGGTTGGGCATCCATTGACGGCCCCGAAGAATTTGGTGGTCAAGGCTTGCCCTATTCTCTGTCCGCTTTGATTCTCGAGACCTGTGGGGCTGCCAATTTCGCCTTTACGCTGTGCCCGATGCTGAGCTTTGGCGCGGTTGAGGCGATTCATGCGCATGGCAGTGATGAGCAAAAAGCCACTTACCTTCAAAAGATGATTTCCGGTGAATGGACCGGAACGATGAATCTGACCGAACCGCAAGCCGGATCTGATGTCGGAGCCTTACGTTCCACCGCAGAGCCGATCACCGAAGGCGAACATGCCGGGAAATATAAGATCAAGGGCCAGAAGATCTACATCACCTTTGGCGAACATGATCTGACCGACAATATCATTCACCTGGTTCTGGCCCGTACACCCGGCGCGCCGGAAGGGACGCGGGGTATATCGCTGTTCATTGTGCCGAAGTTCCATCTGGATGCCGATGGCAATAGTGGCGCGCCCAATGATGTGACCTGCGTATCGATCGAGCATAAGCTGGGTATCCATGCTTCGCCGACCTGTGTCATGGCCTATGGCGAGAATGACGAATGTATTGGCGAAATGATTGGCGGTGAATTTGGTGGCATGAAGGCGATGTTCACGATGATGAACAATGCGCGGATCAATGTCGGCTCACAAGGCGTGCAAATTGCTGAACGGGCAACCCAGCAAGCCATCCAATACGCTAATGACCGGGTGCAATCGGCCCGCGCCGGTAGCGGCAGCAAGGATTCGGTTGCGATTATCGAGCATCCGGACGTGCGCCGCATGCTTCTGCGCAGCAAGGCGCTGACTCAGGCGGCACGGGCACTGCTATATTATGCAACATCCCATGTTGATGGTGCGACATTGGG
The DNA here is from genome assembly GCF_059726685.1 of Parasphingorhabdus sp. NCBI lineage: Bacteria > Pseudomonadati > Pseudomonadota > Alphaproteobacteria > Sphingomonadales > Sphingorhabdaceae > Parasphingorhabdus > Parasphingorhabdus sp. Next base: position 321,959 of record NZ_AP041068.1, on the reverse strand, counting down.
TATCGAAGGCGCGAAATCACGCGCCGAAATTCTGACCCCGCTGATCAAGGGCTATGGTACCGACATTGGCAACGAAGTCGCTTCCATCGGTGTACAGGTGCATGGCGGCATGGGTTTTGTCGAGGAAACGGGCGCTGCCCAGCATTTCCGCGACGCCCGGATCGCCCCGATTTATGAAGGTACAAACGGCATTCAGGCAGCAGACCTAGTTGGCCGGAAACTGGGCCTGGATGGCGGCGATGCGATGATGGCGCTGATCGCGGATATCAAGACGGAAGCTAAGGACGAAGACGCGCTGATGACATTGGCCATGATGGTTGAAGATATTGCGAAATGGATGACCGGTGGCGATGCCTCGATTGATGACCGGCTTGCTGGCAGCTATCCGTTCATGACCATGCTTGCGACGGCGACATGCGGCATGTTGATGAAAAAGCAGCAGCGTATTGCCGAGGCAGAGCTGGCCGATGGCAATGATCCGTTCCTGAAAGCGAAACTGGTGACGACCCGCTATTATCTCGATCATCTGGTACCCGAAGCCTTGGGCTCGAAAGCGGCGGCTATGGGGGGCGCGGATCTGCTATATCGCCTCGACAGCGAGGAACTGGTTGCCTGATATGAGAGATGGAGAGATCAAAGCGGCGCTTCTTAGGATTGCGGATGCTTTGGATCGCCTGTCTCCCATTCCCGACGCTCTGGCAGATATCGGGTCTGGTCCGGCTTTCCATTGGACCGGAACAACCATCAAGGCGATTGAGACTTTCGCGCCGATCGCGCTGGACCTGCTGACCGGGATTGATGATCAGAAGGCGCGGTTGCTGGAAAATACCACGCGTCTTGCCAACGGTTTTGCGGCTCATGATGTCTTGCTGTGGGGCTCGCGCGGCATGGGCAAATCTGCTCTTGCTAAGTCGGTGGTCCGCGAAATGCATGAGGCGGGCAAAGATATCGCGATGGTCGAGGCGAGCGCTGATATGCTCGAAACGCTGCCTGATCTGTTTGCGGTCCTCGGCAAGGCGGACCGTGCGTTTATCCTCTTCATTGATGATATCGGTTTTGACGAAGGCAGTGCAGCTCCGCGTTTCTTGCGGTCCATGCTGGAAGGCGGCGCGGCGGCGCGTCCCGATAATGTGCGGCTCTATGTGACGTCTAACCGGCGGCATATCGTCCCGCGTCATATGGCGGAACAAGATGATCCGATCAATCCGCGTGACGTGATTGATGACAAGCTGGCGCTATCGGATCGCTTCGGGTTGCGACTGGGTTTCCATGCCGCGTCTCAGGATGATTATCTGGCGATGATCAATCGCTATGCCGAGGTTCACACGCTTGATTTTGACAGCGAGGATGCGCTGCTATGGGCGAAGCAACGCGGCAGCCGGTCAGGCCGGGTCGCTTGGCAATATATTGTCGAACTGGCCGGTCGGGCCGGAAAGTCGGTCAGCTAGGCTGTTCGGTCTCGGCTTCAGCCTTTGTCGCGCCGGGCTTTGAAACCCGCCAGATAATCCCGCCGACATCATCGCTCACCAATAGCGCGCCGGTCTGGTCAAATTCCACCATGGTGGGGCGACCGCGTGCCTTTTCTTCGTCATCGATAAATCCGCTAAGCACCATTTGCGGTTTGCCTTGTGGTTTGCCTTTTTCATTAAAGTCCACGTAGACAACGTCATAGCCGGATAGCGGTTTGCGGTTCCAGGAACCATGTCTCGCTACGATAGCACCACTGTCAAACGGTGCGCCCAAAGCTTCGCCATTGGCAAAGGCCAGTCCCAGAGGGGCCACGTGGGCGCCAAGGCCATAGTCCGGACGCCGCTCATATTGGCGATGATCCAGGTTTTTCGGTTCAACCCTCGGGTCAACATGACCGCGCCAGAAATGCCAGGGCCAGCCATAATGGGAAGCGAAGACCACTTCGGTCAGATAATCCGGCACCATATCGCTGCCGAGCATGTCGCGTTCGTTGACAACGGTCCAAAGCCGGCCCGAAACCGGTTCATAGGCCAGACCGACAGGGTTGCGCAGGCCATCGGAGTAAACAATCTTGTCATTGGTCGCCAGTTCAACCCGAAGAACAGCGGCGCGCTCATTCTCGGTATCCATGCCGTTCTCACCGATATTGCTGTTCGATCCGACAGCGACAAACAGATACTTGCCGTCGGGGCTGGCGATGAGATTGCGGGTCCAGTGATTATTGGGTGCCTTGGCATTAAGATTGGCGACCTTTCGGCCCTCGGCAGTAATTTTGGTATCACCGACAGTGTAGGGATAAGCGATGATATCATTGGTATTCGCCACATAAAGCGTGTCATCGACAAGCGCCATGCCGAAGGGCGAGTTGAGATCCTCGAGCAGGGCGAATGTTTCGTCCACCTTGCCATCCGCATCGCTGTCACGCAGCAGGCTGATCCGGTTGGCAGAAGGTGTTCCGGCCCCCGCCTTGCCCATCAGGTTCCGCATGATCCAACCTTCAATACCCTTGTTGGTGCGCGGCGGGCTGTTGGTTTCAGCAACCAATATGTCACCATTGGGCAGGCGCAGCATGGAGCGAGGATGATCCAGCCCTTCGGCAAAACGCTCAACCGTCAGTCCCTCTGCTGCGACCGGGCCTTCGCCGGGTTTCCATGGGTCGGCTTCAGCAATATTGATCGTCGGGAATTTTTCTGTCCGTACATTGGTAATCGTCGGCTTCACGCCGGTGGTCGCTTCCAGTGACAGTCGGGCAGTGTCGCCGCGCGTCACATAATAGCCAGCGCCGATGACCAACAGGATGATCAATATCGATATATTGCGAATATGTTTTAGCATTTTTCAACAATAGGAAGCGCCGCGTCTGATGACAAGCGCGCTATTCGGTTCTGTTACCGGCTAATCGGCTTCAACCGTCATTCTGACGATCGAAATACCAGATGGCGGTTGCTACAAAGGCACCTGCAGCTAGTCCGCCGAGGAACCCAATGGAGGGCTGGCCCAGCAATCCTCCCGCGATGACGCCGATGATACAGCCAGCCGCCAGAAAAAAGCCGCCAGCACTCTTGTTTGACCTTTCTACCGGTTCCTCGCCGTTCGTCATATTGGTCCCCTAACAATGATAGCGCTTCACGATCACAGCGCCTCTCAAGCATGCCATGCCATGGTCAGCGATGATTGGCCAGACCAGTCTGCCTATCAAAAGATAAGCTTTTGTTCACCATCGCTTTTGACGGAATTTCCATTCCTGTTCCCTAGACAGCTGGCTTGTCGAGCGCGGCCGTAGCGGCGCGATTTTAGCACAGGAGCCTGTTTTGCAACTACCCGTATTCATAGACTCCACCAACTTTTCCGATGCTGAGCAGCTGATCACCAATTTTGGTGAAGAAGCAGGCCTGGAGGCGGCCAACCGCGCTGATCAGAGCCGCGCTCTGGGCAATCATATACATTATTGCAAGTGGCGGCAGGTTGAACGGCTTTGCGTGTTCCTATCTATCGATCAGTCAATAGGAACATTGCACTAAATCACTGATATATAAAAAGATGTCTCATCGCTTGGGATTGCAGATAATGTCTGCAGATCCACCGGACCTCACACTGCAATTCGGTTTTCCATCAATCCGGATCTTGCCGGTACCGCTGTTCGAGATATTGGCTTCTTTCTCGACGAAGACATGACTGCTCGCCGGCCCGCGATGCGTCAGATCCAGTGTCTCTACGGTTAGTTGCGAGCCATCGAATATGCTGGAACCCAACAGGCTGATCCGCGCCTTTGTCGCCTCGCCGGCTATAACAATCTGACCGCCGCCGTTCATCGCGATGTCCAGCATATCGCTATCGACATCGTTAATCGTCAGCACGCCAAAACCGCTCAGGCGCACTTTGGACTGGCTCCCGCCCAACCTGTCGAGGGATACCGTGCCTGCCCCGCTATGGTTGATTGTCTTTATATCATAGGTGCTAAGGGTGATCGTCACCGGTTCATCCGCAGAAAAACCGTTATTACCTCCAGGCTTTGGCGTGACCGATATGATCAGCTGACTGCCGCTTTTGCGCAAGGATACGCGGTCCAGCGTTTCCCGGTTGGCTGCCTCGGCGCTTGCCGATACGCCGCGGTCGGTCGTGATAAACACATTGACGCTGCCAATGATTCGAACATCTTCAAAGCTTGAAATGGAAAACTTGCGCTCCACTGCGTGTGCAGGCGCTGCCAGCAGGGCAAAGCCGAGTGACAGCATGATAAAGAGATTTTTCAAAGAAAGGTTTCTCGCAGAAAGATTATTCATAGCGGCCGTGCTTCTCCAAATTCCATCCAGCCCAACCATCTGGGCGTTTTCGGGGCATAATGCCCGCCATCTTCATTCAATGCGAAACCTTCTGCCGCGAATAATTTCGAGACCGGGCGGTGTAAGTGGCAACCACCGGCGATATGTTTCCATACCGGCTCAATCCGCTGTTGCCATTTTTCCGGACCTTTGTCGGGTGCGCGCCCATGCTCGAGGAACAGGATTTTGCCGCCCGGTTTCAGGACCCGCCGCATTTCTTTCAGGACTTGTTTACCATCCTGTACTGAACAAAGTGTAAAAGTGGTAAGCACCGTATCGAAACTGTCATCGGCAAAGGGCATCGCCTCCCCGACACCGTCCAATATGTCCATTTCGAAACCGCGCTCCTTGGCTTCCTTGCGCGTATAATCGAGCAGTTCGGCGGAGGGATCGAGCCCGGTCAATTTGTCGACCCTGGATCGATCATAGAATTGCAGGTTGATACCACCGCCGCAGCCCAGTTCGAGGACCTCGCCCTGTGCCTTGGGAACAATTTCGCTGCGATCTTTCATCACCGCGGGTTGTGAACAGGCAAATTTTATCAGCCTCGGAACGGCATGTTTTTCCCAGAAATTAGGCATGGCTGCGCTCCCCCTGAACCAAAAAACCGGAAAGCCTGTCCCTGATCATCCGGGTCTGATCCGTGACATGCTGCCGCTCCAGACCAAAGTTCACACAAATCACAGTCCCTTTTTGTCGTGCAGCCTGGCATGCAAAGTTCACACATTTCATACAGCTTTTTTGCAGGTTGCGAACAACCTGAAGTTCACACAATTCACGCCCTCTGTCTCTGCGAAAAGCGGGCAGCTGTGGCGCCGGTTCGGAAACCGCACCATATCTGATTTGATGGTCTTTTCTTGTCATGATGACCCTCCCCAAAGCCTGCGCGACCCAGGTTAGCAGAAGGTCAATCAGGTAGGAAAGGGAAATCAGCTTAGGCAGTTACCCGCAGGTTATGTCGCCGGACCCTCTAGACTTGGTTTTACAGGTGGCGTCGCCATGGATACGAATGTCGCCTGATCCGACGACTGTGGCATTGACCGTGCCGTCAGAAGAGAGGGCAACATCACCGCTGCCGGCGACCTTTATCGTCGCGTTTTCGGCTTTAAGCTTCTTGCCGCTGATGTCGCCGGAGCCCGCTACGGATATGGTGACCTCGTCGGCTGTGCCAGCAATAGACACATCCCCAGAACCTGCGACTTTGGTGGTCAGCGACGCCGTTTCTATTTCAGCAATGTCGATGTTGCCGGATCCGGCAACACTGATTTTCGCACTTTCACCGTTCATATTGTCAACCTGCATGTCACCAGAACCGGCCAGCTTGGCGCTTTTCAGGGACGGCGCACTGACATAGACTGTTGCGCCCCGATAGTTGCCGCTCCACATGCTGCTATTTTTTTCGCGGCCGATTTTCAGCTGCCCGCCAGTTACCTTGTAGCGCAGTTGTTCCAGCGTATCAGCATCGCCCTCTGCCCGGATCGAGAAGTCCGCGCCGGTGGTGAAGATGACATTATCTGGTCCTGCAAGAGTCACACCTTCAAATTCGCCAGGATTCGTATCGGAAGTCCCAATTTGCGTGCCGTCAGAGAAACTGCTTTTTCCCGCGTTGCCAACCGCGCTGGCGATAGAGCCTTCGCAGGCTGAAAGAGCTAGGAAAGGAATGACAAGTAACATTTTTTTCATGAGGGCCTCCAATGTGTATTGTTTGACTAATACAGCAAGACAATCATGTTGGCAAGCGATGAGTTGGCATAAACCTGATGGATGCAGAGGTCGTTACTTCGCAGGCTGGCGTACCGCCAATATGTCGCAGGGCAGATAGGTGATCAGCGCGCGCGCCATGCTGCCCATCATATTGGCACGAAAGCCGCTTGTCCCATGCGTGCCGATTACCGCAAGATCGGTATGGCGATTTTTGATGGCCTGCTGGACGACGCTGCAAGTGTCGCCATATTCCACGCTATAGGTCAGGTCTTTGCGCGTTCCGGCAGGAATTTTCAGACCCTCCATGAATTTCGCAATCTGCAGATGCTGTTCGGTACGGAATTCCTCCGTCACCTTGTCGGAGTGAAGAAAGCCTTCGAACGGTACGTGAAAGGCATTGATGATATGTGTCTGCTGTTCAGGAAACAGGGTGCAGCCCTGTTCAATCGCATAAGCCGAAGGGGATGAGAAATCGCTGGCCGCAACAAGACGCTCATATTCGGTGGTTGCGCGATTTTTGGCGATCAGCACCGGCAGTGGGCTGTGATGGACAATACGTTCAAGCTGTGTGCCCATGACCAGGTCACCAAGGCGGCCAATCCGGGCGACGCCAGCGACAATCATCGCTGCCTTCGTTGCTTCGGCATGTTCGATAATCTGGCTGACCACATCACCGCGTTCGACAATAATCTCCGCTTCCATGTCATAGCTGGCCAGATCCATTGCGATCTCGGCAGAAGCCGCCTGAACGGCCTCGCTATCATGGCGCCCTTTTTCCAACACGTGGAAAACCACAAGCTTTGCCCCTCGTGCCTTTGCCAACTGGATGGCACGGTCCATCGGCCGGTCACCGCGTGCGGTCAGGTCAGTTGTAAGAAAAATAGTCTGATCGGATGTAGTGGACATGGGGGATGTGCCTTTGCATTTTTTTGAATATTATCGGTTGTAAATGCGGTTATCACGCTGTTTGCTATTCCGTTAAATCGATTGATGACCTCTCATTCGATAGGACCCGTCTATTCCTTTTGCACCTTGTCGGTTTGCCATGTGCGCTGATCATCCACGATGGCGCGCGCGGCTTCCTGGGGAAAACCGATGTTGGTGAGCAGTTGCTCGCACAGTTCCAGACTGGCCTCGACCGTTTCGGGTACCGCGCTTCGCGCACCGCTGGCGCGTAGGTCCTCGGCATGGCTGACATCGCAGGCGCGCGCGATGATGGGGATGTGCGGCCAGTCCTGATGGACGGCCTTGATCACGTGCTCTGCCGATTCCGGTGCATCCATGGTGGTGGCAAAGGCCGCCGCACGTTCAATGCCGAGATGTTTCAACAGGTCCGGCTGGCTTGCATCGCCGAAATAGACTGATGCGCCTTTCGCACGCTCGGTTGCGACGAGATCAGGATCGCTATCGATGGCAACATAGGGTACCCGCTGTTCTTCCAGAAGCTGCGCCAGTAAGCGGCCAACCCTGCCAAACCCGCCGATAATTACCGGATGTTCATCGTCGATGCTGGCCGTCATGTCGCCGTTTTTCGCTTCGCGCTGGCGCAGCATTTCGCCCACCCGCCGTCCGGCGATCGCCAGCAGCGGTGTCAGGAACATCGTGACAATGACAACAAGCAACATGAACTGTGCGTTGGCGGGGTCAAGCAGGGAAAAGGACAGGGCAGCCGCGATCACGACAAAGGCAAATTCACCCCCCTGACTCATCAGGATCGCGGTTTCGGCGGCGACATCCTTGGGCAAACGATAGGCGCGGGCGAGCGCGAAAAGGATCGTTCCCTTGATCGCAAGCAGCCCGAATGCAGACAACAGCACCCACTGGATATCCGCCCATACCGCCATGATGTCGAGACTCATCCCGACCGAGATGAAAAAGAGGCCGAGCAGCAAGCCTTTAAACGGTTCAATATCACTGGCAATCTGGTGCCGGTATTCGGTTCCGGCGAACAGCAGACCGGCCAGAAACGCGCCTAGCGCCATCGAGAGTCCGGCCAGTGCAGTCAATGCGGCGGTGATCAGGACCAGCAGGATGACAGCCGCCATGAACACTTCGCGGCTGCCAGTGCCGCCGACAAAGCGCAAAAACGGGCGCACGGCGATGCGGCCGATCAGGAAGATCAAAGCTATTACCAGCACCGCTTCGCCTATTGCCTTCAGCGCTGCAAATGCCAGTGATCCCTCGACTGTCGCGCCGGCTATGCCGACGAAAAACAGGATGGGAACCACCGCGAGATCCTGCAGCAGCAGCACACCGAAACTGGCTCGACCGGCGGGGGCGCTCAGGCGCCGTGTCTCGGTGAGTAATTGCATCACCAGCGCCGTGGACGAAAGCGCGAGACACAGGCCGAATATTGTGGCGGCGACCAGCGTATTGCCAAAAGCATAGGCGATGCCGCCAATGACAAGCGCGCTGACCGTCACTTGCGCGGTGCCGAAGCCGAAGACAAGCCGGCGCATCCCCCAAAGCTGTGCGACCGAAAGTTCAAGGCCGATGGTAAAAAGCAGGAATATAACACCGAGTTCGGCAAAGCGGCGGACGCCTTCGACATCGGCGATGACCATCAATTCCAGCACCGGTGTTTCGCCGACCAGTCGCCCGACCCCGAACGGCCCGATTACCAGACCGACAAACAGGAAACCAAGAACCGCACTGATGCCTGCCTTGCGCACCAGCGGAACAACCAGTCCGGCGGCGACCAGAAAGATGATGGTTTCCCGAAGATAGGGTATTTCAGGATGCACGGGTCAGGCCTCTGCGGTTGTCGTAAACGGGGGGCTGGAGCGGGAACAGGCTTTCTGGGTCGTTTCCCTTGTTTTCAAGACGTTTACGTTGGTGCCAGAGCAGTCTCTAGCACCGCCATTCTGCCATTGGATTGATCTGAGTCAATAGCTTCCAATCCATGAAGGTGTATTGGTCAGGCCAGCCGTGACCGACCGCATATGTTTAATCAAAAGGGGAAACAGCCATGTCCCGACCAGCCGCAACCGGCCATGTTGTCTGGCATGACCTTCTGACGACCGATGTCGGCAAAGCCTGCGACTTTTACGCCAAATTACTGGGCTGGACCTATGAAGTGGAACATGCCGCCGAATTTGTCTGGAAACCCGGCGCGGGCGATTATCCCCTTATTCTGTCCAATGGCGCAGCTCATGGCGGGTTGATAAAGATTGAACCGGATCAGCGATCCTGCTGGCTGACATATGTAACGGTTGATGATGTCGATGAAACCACCAGACGATCCAGAAAACTGGATGGCACAATTGAAAGGGAACCATTTGATATTCCTGGTGTCGGGCGAAGTGCAGTGGTGCGGGATCCGCAGGGCGGACTGATTTGTCCGTTCGTCGCGAGCCATGACTATCCACCACCGCAAGGCGTCTTCATTTGGGATGAACTGCTAACGACCGACGACTACAGCGCACGGGCATTTTACGGCGGCCTTTTTACCTGGGCCGCCAGGCAGACGGATGCCGGAGACAAGAGTTTTTATACCAGCTTTGTAGACACAGACCGCGACCCGGTAACGGGAGCTTTGGTCATGCCCGCAAAGCTGGACTTAGCAGCGCAATGGGTTCCGTACATCCAGGTTGCGGATATCAATATGGCGATCGAAAAGGCCGCATATTTGGGTGCCAAACAGCTACTGGGTCCAGTGGTGACGAAAGGTGTCGGCAGGCGTGCATTATTGCTGGACCCGACAGGCGCGCTGTTCGGTTTGATTGTCCCTGAAGGCTGAGTCATGAAGAATTTTTGGATCAGTTTATATTTGCATGATCACCGCTTATCTTTAGGCTGATGACTGCCCCTGCAAATAGCAGCCGGGTGTAGTTGAATCGACGCGGGATAATAGCAGATTCTTTCGATGCTGACAGTTGCCAGTTACAATATGCATAAGGCCATTGGCACCGACCGGCGGCGCAATCCCGGGCGGGTGATTGAGGTCCTGAACGAACTGGATGCGGATATCATTACACTGCAGGAAGCAGATCGCCGTTTTGGTGCACGGGCAGCAGCAATACCGCCGCTCCTGCTGGAACAATATAGCGACTATCGCGCCATTCCGCTGGATGTCCAGATCGACTCGATGGGCTGGCATGGCAATGCGATATTGGCGCATAAATCGGCTGAAGTGATCGCCCATGATATCTTGCATATCCCCTATCTGGAGCCACGCGGTGCGGTGATGGCCCACATTGCCATCAAGGGTTTCGATCTTTCGATATTCGGGATGCACCTTGATCTGTCCGGTCTGTGGCGCCGCCGCCAGGCCGCCGCCATCATCAAGCTCGCCAGGCAATATGGGGCGGAGCGGCCTACGATATTAATGGGTGATCTTAACGAGTGGAGCGCCGCTGGCGGCTGTTTGCATGATTTTGGACGCAGCTATAATTTCGTTGATTGCGGCCGCAGCTTCCACTCGCGCGGCCCGATTGCCCGGCTCGACCGGATCATGCATTGCGATCAGCTAAAGGCTATGGCAGGCGGTGTGCATGACAGCGCTTCAGCCCGAAAGGCATCAGACCACCTACCGGTTTGGGCGCAGGTCGCGGCGGCCTGATCGCCATCTTTGGAGGGGCACCATAAGGGGCATTACGGATAGAAAGCGATGGTCCCGTTTGACATAGCGCGGACCTCATCTTCCCCCGTAAATTCAGCTACACAAAGCTAGCTGCAAGGAGCCCCCAATGTCTGATCAAACAGCCAAACCGACCCTTTCGATAAAGCCCAAGAAACCGGAAACCGATTCAAGTCATGACCTGATCGTCAGCAAGTCAATCCCGCTCACCACGCGCAGCGGGTTTGAATTTCATGTCCGCCCTGTTGCTTCTGCCGACAAGGAAGCTCTGGCAGAATTTTTCAGGCATGTGACCAGAGATGACTTACGTTTTCGGTTCCTGTCTCCGATTCCCGAAGTGGGCGATGAAATGCTCTCTTATCTGGTCGACGTCGATCATGACCATAAGGAAGATTTTCTCGCTTTCGACATTGACGACAAGACCATCATCGCCAGCGCCATGATTGGCGCGAATGAGGACAAGTCGGTCGCCGAGGTCGCGATTGTCGTCCACGCCGATTACAAGCACCGCGGCATGAGCTGGACCTTCCTGGAATATGTGGCAAACGAAGCCCGACGCAGCGGTATCAAGAAACTGCAATCCATTGAGAGCCGTGAAAATCATGCGGCAATTGAGCTGGAGCGTGAAATGGGATTCACAGCGAAAAGCTATCCCGGCGATGCTACGCTGATGCTGCTGGAATTTGACCTGAGTGCCGCTGCCCCCACAGGGTAGCGGATTCAGGCCTGATGTTTCTCAAGCATTTTGGCCAAAGACTCTGTTTCATGTGGGCCGAAAGCCTTGTCGATCTCCGCCAGTAATTTCTGGCTCGTTTCGGTTCTGAGATTCTGCCGGATCACTCCCAATGCCCGCGGGGCGGCGACAAGCACCAGGCCAACTTTGGAATCGCGCGCTATCTGGTCAATTCGTTCGGCAGCCTCTCGGGCGAACCGGTCTTCTGCCTGCTGGTGCAAATCAGTTTGTTCATAGGCCCCCTTGCGCGGGCTGGTGCTTTGCGAGCTTCGGCCTGGCCTGTCATCACCCATGTCGGATGATTTTGGCGTGGGGCTCTGATGCTCTTCAACAAGCTCCAGTGCTGGCTTGAAGGCTTCACCAACATTGCGAAAAATCGACATGCGCGATCCATCGACCGCGACAATCAAGCTACCATTGCGTATCAGCACGTTTCTTCCTGTTTTGAGTTCACGGTCTATGCTGCATTCTGATACAGTGTGTTACAAGTTAATTGCGACAAGCTGAAGTCAACATATTATCGTCGATAGTACCGCTGCTCAAAGAGGCAGACTATCCGCAGAGTTACGTAAGTCAGTGCTGTACCGGTTTGGCGTTTACCATTTTGCCGTCCTCTGCTGCAAAGCCGATACGCAGAGCCTCGGCGAGGCTTCGCACGCGCAGCTTTTCCATCATGTTGGCGCGATATATTTCTACTGTGCGCGGCGAAATGCCCAGATCATAAGCAATGGTTTTGTTGGGATAGCCGGTCATCAGGCCGTCCAGCACATCGCGCTCACGTCCGGTCAGGCAAGCAAGCCGTACCTTGGCTTCGGATGACGCCATTTCTTTCAGTTCGCTGTTATCAATGCGCTCAAACGCCTCCGTCATCGCCGCCAACAGCGCTTCTTTCTCATAGGGCTTTTCAAGGAAGTTAATCGCTCCAGCGCGCATCGCCTGCACCGCAATTTCAACATCGCCGTGACCGGTCAGGATCACTACCGGCATATCAATACCTTGCTTGACCATCTCTTGCTGAACCTCGAGCCCGTTCATTTCCGGCATGCGGATATCCAGCAATACGCATCCCCGCTCGGCGTTTTTGGCAAGCTTCAAAAAGGCAATTCCCGATTCAACTGGACGCACCTGAAAGCCCGCATGGCGCAGCATGAAAGACGCCGACCGGCGGACAGCATCGTCATCATCGACAATATAGACCAGACGTTCATTGGACATCAGAATGCTCCTCATGGGATTTCCAAAGGGTTATGCGGAAGATCGTACCCCCTTCCGGATTGGGCGCGGCACTGATTGTGCCTTCGTGCGCTTCAATAATCGTGCGACAAATGGAAAGTCCGAGACCCATGCCGCTGTTTTTGGTGCTGGTGAACGGGTCAAAAATCTTGTCGGCAATATCCGGATCGATGCCTCTGCCAGTGTCTGATATTGCTATTTCAACTTTGTCATCGGGTATTGAACGTACGGCAATGTTCAGATGTTTGACCGCGCTGTCGGCCATCGCTTCAATCGCGTTGCGCATCAGATTGATCATGACCTGCTGAATCTGCACCCTGTCGGCGAAAACGTGATTGGTGTCAGGGTCGATCTCGATAGATGATTCCACTCCCTGATCATGAGCGCCTACTAGACCGAGGATTGTCGCATCCTCGACAAGCTGAGCAATGGACAGTCTTTTGCGGTTTAGTTCGCCTTTGGACACAAACTCTCTCAGCCGCCTGACTATAGTGCCGGCACGCAAGGCTTCAGAGACGCTTTCGCGCATGGCTTCATAGAGAGAATCTTTATTCTCTTCTGCGCCGCTATCCAGCATGTCTCGCGCTGCGGACAGATAATTGGTAATGGCGGACAGCGGCTGGTTGATTTCATGGGCCAGCGCAGAGGCCAATGTCCCAACGGCGCTGAGCCTGGACGAGTGCAACAAGTCGGTTTGCAGAGCCTGCAACTCGGCCTCTGTATTGCGTGCTTCGGTCAGATCAATGATGAAGCCGGTAAACAGGCGCTGGTCACCTGCCTTTGCTTCACCGACTGCAAGCCGTATTGGAAAGACCGTACCGTCCTTTTTCTTCCCCTCTACGGTTCGGCCTATGCCGATGATCCGTTTTTCACCTGTACGGATATAGCGATCAACATAATTATCATGCTCCTCACTATACGGGGATGGCATGAGTATGCTGATATTCTGCCCGAGCAGCTCGCCTTCGCTATAGCCAAACAGTTTTTCCGCCGCCGTGCTGAACGAGGTGATGCGGCATTTTTCATCCATCACCACCATCGGATCAGGAACGGTCTCGAGGATGGATTGCAGCACGGATGTGGATTGTTCCACGGCGGCAAGCGTGTTGCGCAATTCGGATATGTCACGCGCAGTAATGACCGCAGCACTGATAGTGCCATCTCGTTCGTGAAGCGGAGCGAAACGCAACTCCAGAACATGTGATCCGCCATTGTGCAGCAACAGTTCGATATTGACCGGCTTGCCAAGGGGCTTGCTATCACGATCGAAGACGGAGGCGAGCGCTTTTTGAAAGGCAGGGCGACAGGATTTGGAAATCAGCGTCAGCGGATCGCGGTCCGGCAGATCTTCAACCCGCTCCACGCCGATCAGCTGAAGTCCGGCCTGGTTGATATCAATCAGCTGTCGATCCGGGCTGATGACCATGATATATTCCGGCAGGGTCGACAGCACGGCTTCGAGATAGGCCGACCGGTCAATTTGATCCAACCCGAATGCGCGCATCGTGAAAAGCTCCTTCGAACCCTCGAGGCATCGCCTTTACTACGAATATCTAGTGATGCCAAAATGTAAAATGCTGACGCGATCTAAGCATGACGGACAGCCTGAAGCGAAATACGTAAAACTACGTAGGGAACTCCACTGATTTCCTGCCGCGGCCAAAAATAATAATCGTCCTTTCAAGCAAGGGGCAAAGAGCTGCGAGGCCGAATGAAGATGGACCGAAGCACTCGAAAGAAATTGAAAGATCCCGATCAACGCCGCCTAGTGCGGGTTGAGGAGGTACGCAGGTCGCCTTTCTATCCCTTGAAACGCCCCTTCCCCCTACCCCACCCCGCGGGCGTAAAAGGAGGCAGGGCGGCCTGCACCCATTTCTATAATAATTTCAAGGGGCAAGCTTTCCAAAGATGACCGACACCAAAACGACAAACAAACCCATCCTTCTGGCGACAGACATGACGGCTCGCTGCGACCGCGCTTTTGATCGCGCGCTGATGCTGGCGAAGTCCTGGAAAACGCGCTTGATCGTAGTTCATGTGCTGGACCCCAAACAGGCGAAGAAAAAGGGGCTGGTACCAAAAGAGGCACGGACACAGCTGGAAGAGGAATTGCCGGAAACCGACGTGCACGTCGAATTCATCATCGAAATGGGCAATGTCGGAGAGCTGGTGATCGAGACCGCCAAGCGGGAACGCTGCGGGCTGATTGTAACCGGTGTCGCCCACTATGACGGGTTCAGTGATGTTTTCCTGGGATCGCCTGTGGACCATATCGTCCGCCATGCCGATGTCCCGGTGTTGATCATCAAGCGCAAGCCGGTAAAACCTTATCGCAGCATAATGGTGGCAACCGACTTTTCCGATTGTTCGATGACCGCCCTCAACACTGCGGCTGAATTGTTTCCAGAGATACCGCTTCATCTCGTCCACGCTTACAATGTTCCCTATAGCGGCTGGTTGAAGTCGGATCAGGTGGCACAGGATATCGGCTCCGAAGAAGCCAAGTTGATGGAGCGCTTTCTGGCGCAGACCACGATCGACAACGCCACATTCAAACGCCTGAAGGCTTCCAACGAAAAAGGTGAACTTGGCGTTGTTTTGTTCAAGAAGATCAAGGAATTGAAATCCGATCTGGTAGTGTTGGGGACGCATGGCAAAAGCGGTTTCATGCGTGCCAGCATGGGCAATAATGCCCGGGTCCTGCTGGGCTGGCTCAAGCAGGACGTTATGATGGTACGCGACCCGCAATAGGACCGCTCACCGGCATTCTAACGCAGCTTTTCCTGCTGATAATTTTCCAGGGCCCGTTCGAGCGACTTCAGCATTTTTTCGCGGTCCTGATCAGACGGTAGGG
Source organism: Parasphingorhabdus sp. (assembly GCF_059726685.1). Lineage (NCBI taxonomy): Bacteria > Pseudomonadati > Pseudomonadota > Alphaproteobacteria > Sphingomonadales > Sphingorhabdaceae > Parasphingorhabdus > Parasphingorhabdus sp. The sequence continues at coordinate 306,564 of NZ_AP041068.1, read as the reverse complement.
CCCGGACCTTTTGCTGGACCGAAGCGCGCAAGGCCGCGAGCCGCGAAGTCCAGTCCTGTGGCGCGATGAGCTGTGCAGCATTGCCGCGACCCGGTTTGTGCAAACGGGCCTGTGTGCCCGCAGGCAAGGCCCATATTTCACCCAAGGCAGGGATGACCGGCTCACCATAGCGCTGTGCTTCTTTGCAATCGCCGGCCAAAGTCTGCAGAGCCTTTTCTTCTCCATGGACAAGGAACAGGGAGCCGGAAACCGGATCATGGTCTTTGATCCAACGAAGAAGGCCCTTGCGATCGGCATGATTGGAATAACCGTCCAGCACCGCAATATCGGCATTGACGAGCACATCATTGCCGGAGATGCGCACCATTTTCTCGCCTCTTTTCAAGACCGAGCCCAATGTTCCGGCGACCTGAAAACCGGTAAAGAGGACTCGTGATTGCCGCCTGGGCAGATTGCGGATCAGATGATGGCGGATCCGGCCGCCTTCGCACATTCCGGACCCGGCAATGATGACAGCGCCCGTGATATGATTCAGCTGCTTGGATTCCGCAACGGATTGGATGAACCGGATATTGGAACGTTTGAGCAGATCGGCACCGTTGTTGCGATATTTCAGCATCGCCCGCGTGATTTTTTGGGCCAGCGGTGCGTCAAGGAAGACATTGACGGGAGACAAGCGTCCGGAGTCAAACAACGCCAGAAAGTCCTCCAGAATGACCTGCGTGCGTTCCACCGCAAAGGCCGGGATGAGCAGATTGCCTCCGGATTGCAAGCTATCCTCGACATAAGCGGCCAATGCCTCCCGGCGCTCACTCAGCAGCGTTTCTTCCCTTTCTCTCGCTCCATAGGTCGCTTCACAGATAATATGGTCATAACCGCCCAGCTCCTGACCGGCACATGCGATTGCGCTGCCGGATCCGATGTCACCAGATATCATCAACCTTTGACCCCTCATTTTGATCTCCACCGACGCGGAGCCGATAATATGGCGGGCATCCCATAAACGGAACGATACGCCATGGCCCAGCTCCACTTCCTCGCAATAGTCGACGGTGGTGATATTTTTCATCAGCTTTGCGATATCGGGCCCGGTGTAAAGCGGGTGGAAGGGTGGCAGGCCTGCGCGGTCTGCGCGCCGGTTGCGGCGTTCCGCCGACGCCGCTTGCAGTTTCGCAGAATCCATGAGCAGTGGCTTCAGGATATCAGCGGTTGCTGCTGTACAGTAAGTTGGCGGACTGTAACCATGACCGTAAAGGCAGGGCAGCCGCCCGCTGTGGTCCAGATGCGCGTGGGACAGGATGATGGCATCGATTTTTCCAATATCGAACGGCAACGCTTCATAGTTTAATCGTTCGAGTGACCGGGTACCTTGAAACAATCCACAATCGACCAGGATTGTCTTCCCTGCACCGTTAATTTCAAAACAGCTGCCTGTAACCGTGCCAGCGGCCCCGTGGAATGTAATGGTTACGCTGTCGGCCATTCAGCCCTCCCGGGAATTAACGGGATACAAGCAGCGGCATCGGGCAATCCTTGAACAGACTTCTAGTGACACCGCCAAAGAGAAATTCGCGTGCCCTGCTGTGGCCATAAGCGCCCATCACCATATAGCTGGCTTTGAGTGTATCGGCGGTGGACAATAACACCGCCTCGATTGATGGTTTTTTGGCTGACATACTATGCACTTCAGAAGTAATGCCGTGACGTGAGAGATATTCTGATGCGGCGAGCGGCGGCAGGTCGTGGTCCTTATCCTCATCCACCGTCAAAATGTGGACTGCATTTGCTAGATGCAGCATCGGCACCGCAGCGCGCAGGGCGTTGCCAGCCTCAAAGCTGCCGTTCCAGGCGACCACTGCCGTGCCGGTCGCATCGAATTTTTTCAGATCATCTGGCTGAACCAGTGCGGGAACGTTGGTGTTGAACAGCACATCGCCCAATATACCGAGCGGAAGGACATTATCCTTGTCACCGCTGGCCGAACTTAGAACCATTATGTCGGCTAGCGCTGAATTGCGCGCCAAACCGCGGGCCGGACTGGCATTGACCTCCTCATAATGCCACGGGACGTCTTCTTCTGCCAAACGTGCTTCGATATCGTTGCGAAGTTTCTCATCGGCTGCTCGTGTCAGCTTCGCGACATCATAGACCACTGACATGCCGGTCACGCCATCAAAGGCCATTTGCGGATTGTAAGGATTAGCGCGCAAACAGTGGAGGTGTCCGTTCACCGCGCGGGTGATATCCAGCGCCGCCTGCAGCCTCGCCTCCAAACCGGTGTCATCGTTGACGTAGAGCAGCACGGATTTCATGATTTTTCTCCTATTTTTGATGATCTTCCACTCGGAAAGCATCAACAGGAGAAGTGTATCCCTATCATTTTTGGCTCTGTATAAGGGATGTTACGGAGCCTCCGACACCGGCTCTAATCGCCATTGGCCCCGTGATCGGCCATCTTTTTCAGCCAGCGTTCACGATGTTGCGGACTACCATCGACATTGCCGATAAGGGATGTCGAAACCGGGTCCACGCCGGTCAGCGCAAGAATATTGCGTTTGAAACTCCGCACACTGTGCGAAGCAAAATAGGCGCGATAGAAAATCGCTGGCATGCCCATTGTAACAACCAGGCGGGCGGATCGCCCGGTCAAAAGCTTTCTCGGCAGTTTCCGGTCGCCATCCTCACCATAGTCCAAGGCAAAACCAGGGCGATAGGCCTGTTCAATAAAGGCCTTCAACAGCGCCGGCATGTCGCCCATCCAGAGCGGGTAGAAAAATACGACATGCTGCGCCCATTTTATGGCGTCTTGCCCTGGTTTCACACTGGCCGGCGGATCTTCTTCCATCCATTGTGTGCGGCTTTGCAATATCGGGATGTCCTTGCCAGCCAGACGGACTTCGCGGACCTCATGGCCCGCTTCCCTGGCCCCATGCGCATAGGCGGAGACAAGGGCATGTCCAAAGCGTGCCGGGTCGGGATCGGGATGCGCGTCAATAATTGCTATGCGTTTCATGGCTTTTCTCCGCTATTCCTCTTGATCTTTCTCTTGATCGGCCGGGCTTTGCCATTGGAAGGCCGCGACCAGCTCCATCAATGCTTCCTGCGCAGGAATATCCAGTTGGTGGGGATAGGATGCAATCAACCGTGCATCCCAGTAACCATAATCAATCGCGGTCAGGCTGACATGCCAAGGTACGTTGTCTTTCTGACCGTCAAATATGCCTTGATAGGCGGACAGGTCTTCCCGCCCGGATACAAAATAGTCACCTTCTGACTCGACAGATGCGCTGGCATAATGGGACATGACCGAAGGTTTGATGATCCGGTAATGGTCACGCGCGGTCAGGTCTTCGAGATGGACGACGGCGATGTCGACCGCGACCAGCTGCTCGCCGATCATGCGTTCATAGCGGATCTGGAAATTGTCACCGGAGAAGTCAGTCGTCATCTCGCATAAGCGTCTGAACCCGCTCACTTCAGCAGGAAAAACGAATCCGCTGTCCTTGTGCACGATGGCAGAGCCACCCTTGTAGGGCGCAAACGGATCGAAGAGCGGTTCCGAACCGATGACACATTCGGCTGTGGCTGGCGTTGCAGCGAAGCATAGCAAGCCTGCGCCAATCAAAAGACTGCGTGTAAAATGGTTGCGAAAAAACATGGTGTTTCCTCCTCTTTAGTTCCCAGTGGCCCGCAGAAACCTATTCGTGACAGCTGATCACCCTGAACGGCAGTTCACTGCCGTCGGCCTCTGTAATGGTCAGATATTCACCGACCTTGATCGGATGATTTTGCAGCCCGAATATTATTTCATCGTCATCATCTCCGACTTTGTAGGAAAAGGCCCAGCCCTTGTCGGTGGTGATGACAACGCCATTTTGGTCGCGTTCCCCGGGCCAGAAGCGCCGGACGACAGGGCGTTTTTCCGCCTCACGAAGCGCTTGCGGTTCGATAAACCCCGCGCCGTCCAACGGGACACGGAACACATAAGCATGGGCTGATGATCCATTGGGATGTTCAGCGGTTCGGGCCAGTTCAAGGCGTATTGTTTTCCAAGTCATTCCCGATATCTGGCGGGAGATAAAGTCCGGCGCGATACGCAATATTGCGTAGTTGATTGGTTCAGACCTGGTGGATTAGCATCCATGCATCGACGGCGCGTCTGGCGCGTTTTTCCTTGTCGGCAGCGGTCATCTTGATTTTATGGCCATAGCGCAGCAGCAAATCCATACGGCCCATCACCAATCCGGCAAACATTTCTGCAGATGCTTCCAAATCGTCACTTTGAATTTCGCCCTTTTCAACAGAGGCTTGCAAAAGTGCTTTAAGGCCCTCGGCCATTCTGAGAGGTCCGTTTTCCAGGAACATTTTGCCGATCGCCGGATCGCGTGTCACTTCCGCACCCAGGATACGTTCCATCCGAACTCTGTCTTCCCGCATCAGGAAGTCGAGCATCCCGCGTGCGGCATGCAGTAAAATCTCGTGCAGGTTTTGCTCGGCCAAATTTTCCAGCAGGAAATTTTCGCGCAATTGAGAAGACTCTGTGCGGACCACCTGCGCAAACAGATTTTCCTTGTCCTTGAACCAGCTGTAAATGGTGACTTTGGAAACCTGCGCTCGGGCGGCTATCGCTTCAATCGTCGCAGCGGAGAATCCGTTGGCGAAAAATTCCACGCGTGCTGCTGCCAGTATTTCGGCAATTTTGCGCTGGCTGGCCGGTCTGTCGGTAAGCACATGCTTCTGTTTTTTTTCCGCTTTTGCCACGGCAATTTCCCCTCGTAACAATATACCTTATCAAAATGAACGCGATCGTACAAATAAAACGTTGACGTTCATTTTGTTCGGTGGCAGTTTACGCTCACTTGGCAGGTCCCAGGTCGTTTTAACGGTGCCCCTATTGTGACAAGCAAACTCGCTAAAATCCTTTTCTCGTCTTGCACGGCAACATTGCTGGCGACCGGGTGTGTGAGCATGGCACCCGAATCAAAGGCGCCGCAGATTGCCGCTGGTGTGCCGCAACAATTTAGCAAGACTGATGCGAGCGGTGCATACGAACCGGCACAATGGTGGACGTCTTTCCAGGATCCGGTTCTCAATGCCTTGCTGGATGAGGCGCTGGCGGAAAATCTGGATCTCGCTGAGGCGGCGGCCCGATTGCGTGCCGCAGAAGCGCAGGCCCGTGTGTCGAAGAGCGGCCTTTTCCCGCAAGTCAATGCCGATGTCGGCAGCAGCTATTCCGATACGCCGACAGCTGGAACCGGTTTTGGGGCTGCTGGTGGTGGAACACGTTTTCAGGTGGAAAACTACACGTCCGGTTTGGGTTTTTCCTATGAGGTCGATCTTTGGGGAAGGCTGCGCGATGATGCGCGCTCGGCGAGAGCGGATGCGGTTGCCGCCGCTGCTGATTTGCAGGCCGCGCGTCTTGCGGTGATGGCGGAAACGATCACCAGCTATTTCGATATTGTTGATGCCCGTGATCAGATAGCGCTCACCACAAAGATTATCGATGTGCTGGGCGACCGGGTCCAGCAAACCGAAGATCGCTATCGCCGGGGCCTTGCAACGTCATTCGAACTTTATCAGGTGCGGCAGGACTTTCGCAATATCCAGGCCGGATTGCCGCAGCGTGAAAGGCAATTAGCTGCAACCGAGGGACAGCTGGCCGTGCTGGTGGGTCGCTATTCTGACAATATGGATGCTTTTCTGGGGCAGAAGCTTGCCCCGCAATTGATCTTTACCTCTGTTCCTTCCGGCTTGCCAATGGACCTGTTGGCCCAGCGGCCGGATATATATGCCGAGGGCCAGCGGCTGGAAGCCGCGCGGTTCAACCTTGGTGCGCGCAAGGCCGAGCGTTTTCCATCGATCAGCCTTTCGGCCGGTACCGGAACGCAAGCCGGCAGCCCATCTGGCCTGTTTGATATTTTCGACAAATGGATACTGAATCTGGGAGCCAATTTGACCGCACCCTTATTTCAAGGCGGCAGGATTCGAGCGAATATCGAAGCAGCGGATGCCCAATATGCTCAGCAGGCGGCGGTTTATGCGCGAACTGTCCTCAACGCCTATCAGGAAGTGGGGACGGCCATTGAAGGTTATGAGGAAGAGCGGCAACGCTATCGTTTTCTCTTCTCTCAACTTAACGAAGCAACGGCGGCAGCCGAATTGCAATCGCAGCGTTTTGCGACAGGTGTCGGCAGCTACGTCGATTATCTCGATGCCTTGCGTGCGCAATATCAGGTGCAATCTGCTCTTTCTTCAGCAGCGCGCGATGTGGCGCTGGCCCGGTTAGCCGTGCACCGTGCGCTCGGTGGCAGTTGGGGCACAAAGGCAACAGCAGATTTGGTTGCTGATGGTGATGGACCCGCTGTTCCGGCGTCTGAAAATCAAGGAGATAAATAGTGCATCGGCAACGCGTTATTGGCGGACTGATCCTGCTTGCAGCAATCGCGATTGCCGCGCTGTTGATTTTTGTGCGCTCGGGTCCGGAAGAAAAACCAACGGAGGAGAATATCCCGCTGGTGCAGGCCGAGCCTCTGGAAATTCGCTCTGGGAATTTAATGGTTCAGGGCGCGGGTACGGTGCGTGCGCGCGAAGAATTGACCCTTTCTGCCGAGGTGGCGGGAAAACTGGTCTATGTGAATCCCCGGTTTCGGGAAGGCCAAAGGGTTGCGCGCGGGGCAACCTTGTTCCGCATAGATACGTCCGACTATCGCAACGCCGTGCAGACAGCGCAGGCCGATGTCGCATCGCAAAATGTAGCAGTTCTGGAGGCCCGGGAAGAAGTGGCGCTGGCCAAGGCAGAGATTGCCCGCTTTCAAGAGCGCGCGGCCAGCAGCAGCGCTTACGCGAGTGTGGACAGCAGCGACTATGCGGCAAGAATTCTGCCGCCGGATGAGTTAGCAAAAAGTCAGGGTACCAACGGGCAGACGGCCAATGCAGCGCCGACCAACGGTCTGGCGACCCGCGAGCCGCAATTGCAATCTGCCCGGGCTGCTCTTCGCCGCGCCCAGGCGCAGCTGGCGGATGCGCAAACCGCGCTCAGACGCACGACCGTACGCGCCCCTTTTTCGGGTGTGGTGCGCTCAGAAGAAATTGCATTGGGCAGCTATGTTGCGCCGGGGCAGGCGCTCGGATCAATGGTCGGCACTGCAGATTTCGAAGCGGTTATTCCGTTGTCGGAAAGCGAAGCGGCGCTGATCCCAGCGCTGTGGCGTCCTGGCAGCGGCCGGATCGAGGCATCGGTCTATTCTGATTATGGTGGAACCCGTTACCGTTGGCAGGCCTATGTTGACCGCGCTAGCAATGTGCTCAATCCGCAGACCCGGACGATTGATGTGTTCCTACGTATCCCCAACCCGCTTCGTGGCGGCGCTCCGGCAGTGACGCAGAAACAAGGACAGAAATCAGAGGGTGCATCAGGTGCTCCGCCTTTGTTTGTCGGAAGCTTTGTCGATGCTGAAATTACGGGACGGGCGCTGGATCGATATGCGGTATTGCCCTTGGCGGCATTGCGCCCCGGCAACCAGATATGGCTGGTGCGGGACGGAAAGTTGCGCATTGTCAAAGTGAATATATTCCAGCGCACCGATACACAGGCGTTGATCAGCACGGCTGGCCTGGGTGCAAAGCCGGTTGTGATTTTGGGGGCATTGAAAACCGCCACGGACGGACAGAAGATCCGGATTGCCGAGGATAGGCAAGATGCGGCGAAACCCAAACCGGCCGCCGAAAAACCCAAGGGCAGCAAAACAACGCAAGGTAAAACCAAAGGCGCACAATCGGTAGCTAAGAAATCCGGAGCTGACGGAGCAAAATGACCGAACCGGCAGATAAATCTGGAGTCCCTCCATCGGGTCCCGAAGTCCCCAGCAAAGCCGTTATGGAACAGAAAGGCATGGTCGCGTTCATGGCGCGCAATGGCGTTGCGGCCAATCTGTTGATGTTCTTCTTCTTCATTGCCGGAATCGCGTCTTTCGGAACAATTGTGCAGGAAGTTTTCCCGGAAAACAGCCTCGACACCGTGCAGGTGAGCGTTGTCTATCCCGGCGCCACGCCTGATGAGGTAGAAGAATCGGTTGTCCAGAAAATCGAAGAAGCGGTGGAGGCCGTCGACGGCGTCAAGAAAGTCACGGCCAGTGCCTATGAAGGGTCGGGCCGGGTTTCGGTAGAACTGGAGCTGGGCACCGACATCGACCGCGCTCTGGACGACGTGAAGGCCGAAATTGATCAGATCCAGACCTTTCCGGATGAGGCAGAAGAGCCGGACGTCCGGGAATTGACCACCAGACAAAGTGTCGTGCGAATTGCGATATTTGGCGATGTGTCGGAAACCGCGCTTAAGGAAGTTGCCTATCAACTGGAAGATTCGCTCGCGGCGTTGGACGAGGTTTCTTTTGTCGATACCAGCTCGATCCGCGACTATGAAATATCGGTTGAAGTTCCGCAAAACACTCTACAGGCCTTTGGTCTGTCCCTCAATGATATCTCGCGAACCGTCGCCGCGAGCAGCCTTGATAGTCCGGCCGGTTCGATTGATACCGATACAGAGGAAGTGCGCGTTCGCACCATTGGCCAGAATTACAACCAGCAGAATTTCGAAGATATCGTGCTGGTCAGCAACGAAAATGGTGCGCTGATCAAACTGGGTCAGGTTGCGACGATCAAGGACGGGTTTGAAGATGCCGACCTGCTGCCTCTCTACAATGGCAAGCCGGTTGCGTTTGTCGAAGTGTTTCGCACCAGTGACGAACGGGTTCTTGATGTCGCGAAAGCGGTTCGGGAATATCTGGAGAATGATTTCGCAGGGACGCTGCCCGAAGGTGTGTCTTACGCCATCTGGAGCGACGATTCAGAGCTGCTCAATGACCGTCTGAGCCTATTGCTCAAAAACGCGGCTATCGGTCTGTTTCTCGTCCTGCTCTCATTGACACTGTTTCTTGATATCCGGTTGGCAATGTGGACGGCGGTTGGCATTGGCGTCACATTTATCGGTGCCATCTATCTGCTCGATCTCGCCGGTTCCAGCATCAATATGTTCTCGCTATTCGGTTTCATTCTCGCACTGGGGCTAGTGGTCGATGACGCCATTGTGGTGGGTGAGAATATCTATGCGCAGCGCGAAAATGGCCGTACCGGCCTGGGTGCCTCGATCACCGGCGCGCGGCGGGTTACAGTGCCGGTAATCTTTGCGGTTTTGACAACCGTTGCCGCTTTTTCTCCGCTTTTTGCCATTGGCGGCGTAATTGGGAAACTCGTTGCGGATATACCGCTGGTCGTGATCGCGGTTCTTGCGCTGTCGCTGATCGAATGCCTTTTGATCCTACCCTATCATCTCAGCCATCTTCCTGCGCCTGGTACGCCAAATCTGAACATTGTCACACGGTTCTTTGAACGTTTGCAGGCGAAGGTCGACCGGCACTATCAGGCCTTTGTCGATGGTCCGCTGGACCGGGCGCTGAATTTCTCGCTGCGTATGCCTTATGTCATCGTGGCGGGCGCCGTCGCCACGCTGATCCTGTTTGCTTCTTTCATTCCCGCAGGCATCATTAAAGTCGGATTTTTCCCGTCCGTGGAAGCCGATGTAGTGACCGCCAATCTGGAGATGCCAGCCGGGACGACGATTGAGCAGACTGAAAGAATTGCCAGACTGATTGAGGAAGGCGGCCGCAAGGCCTATGCCGAATTTGAAGCGGAGCAGGATGATGATGAACCTTCGCCTTTGCGCGGCATATTTACCAGCATCGGACAAGCGGCCCGGGACGGTGGGCCGGAACCGACCAGTGGCAACTTGTCATCCAATCTTGCCAGCGTGCAGTTCAGTTTCGTGCCGGGCGATCAACGCGAACTGGATGCCAAGGCGTTTGAGAGCGCCTGGCGAGATACGGTTGGACCGATAGTTGAAGCACGCTCGCTTGTCTTTGCATCAGAGCTGATTTCAGTCGGCGCGCCGGTTAACGTCCAGCTATCCGACCCTGATCCGGCGATAGTGGATACGGCCTCCGTGCAGTTGATGGAAGAACTGGCCCGTTTTTCCGGCGTCTTTGATATCGAGACCGATCAGGATGAAGGTTTGCAGGAAATACAGCTGCGCCTGAAACCAGCGGCGAGAACCCTGGGTGTCACCTTGCAGGATGTCGCCCTGCAAGTGCGCGCTGCCTTTTTCGGGAGTGAGGCGCTGCGCGTCCAACGCGGCCGGGAGGATGTGCGGGTTTATATCCGTCTGCCCGAACAAGAGCGCAATTCGATCAGCGATGTAGAGCGATTTCGGGTTCGGGTTCCTGGCGGTGAAGTGGCTTTGGCCACGCTGGCCGAGGTGTCTTTTGGTGAAGCGCCGTCAATTATTCGCCGGACAGATGGCCGGCGAGTAACAACCATAACGGCCGATATCGACGAAGACGTGGTAACCGGACAGGAAATCGCGGATGCGCTGAACAATGATATCATGCCGCAGCTACAGGCGGATTATCCGCAGCTCCTCTATACCCTGGGTGGAGAGCAGGAAGAACAGGCCGAGTCATTTGGTGATCTTGGTAAAGCCTTTGCTTTCGCGCTGCTGGCAATCTACGCCCTGCTCGCTATCCCGTTCCGTTCTTATGTGCAGCCGCTGATCATCATGGCGGTTATCCCCTTTGGCATTATTGGGGCACTAATCGGGCATATCTTGCTGGGCCTACAACTGGTGGTACTCAGTATATTCGGCATTATTGCCCTGTCAGGCGTGATCGTGAACGGGTCGCTGGTGATGATCGATTTTATCAACGAAAACCTGCGCAACGGCATGTCGATAGAAGAAGCAATCATAAACGGCGCAAAATCCCGTTTCCGGCCAATCATGCTAACGTCGCTGACCACCTTTCTGGGTGTTGCGCCGATCACGTTCGAGACCAGTCTACAAGCGCAGTTCCTGATTCCAATGTCGGCCAGTCTTGGCTTTGGCGTATTGTTCGGTGCCGTCATTCTGCAACTGTTGATCCCGGCTTTGGCCTTGCTCGAACATCGTGGCAAACGTCGGATTCAGAAATTTGTGGCTCAACGGCGGCAGCCTCTGACGGAGAGTTGATCCAACCATTCGGCCATAATGTTCAGGCGTAATAGGCTACGCTTTGCATTCCAGTCGCCATCAATTGCTGTTCGCTGTTCCAGATGCTCATAAACTGGCTGCTGGCGCCGTGATCGGCATGATGGGTTTGGGAATCGATCAACCACCAGCCATCAGTTGTCGTGGGGTGATCAGCGATAATATTGACCTGCCAGTTCATCGAGCTGACCATTGCGTTTTTGTCTAGCAGCCCCATGATCGACGGCGGCAAGCTATCCCCCATGCACAATATCTCCGCGATCGGATCAAGACCTTCACGGTCTTTGAGCCGCATCCAGCGGGTCAGGCGGTTGGTCTTGATACTGGTATCGATCCGCTTACCGACAAACTCCATTTTTGAGGTGAAAAACTGCTCCGGTCCGCTGTGCAATTCCTCTTCCTTGGGAAGGGGCGGAAAGTCAGGATGCGTCATATCATGGCTTTGGATTTCAGTGTCTCTCTGACTGGCGAAGATGAAATTGCAGTGCAGGCCGAGTCCTTTTTCACCGAACAGCTCAGACTGGACAAACGCGGTATTGCGGCCCCGCCTGAGCATTTTTGTCTGTGCAGTCAGCGCGCCAAATAGCGGACCGGTAAAGGCAATTTGCGCAGAGCGCAGTCCGGGTAGACCCTCTTCGATATGGCTCGCAGCATGATAAGCCAGCGCTGTTGAAAGGCCGCCAAAAGCGGTCCGGCCCTGGGTCCAGCCCTGAGGCAGAGTGACGGGATTGGCGTCACCGCCCGGTCCGCATTGTTCCAAAAGTGTGGAGAGTGTTACCATTTTATCGGTTATATCGGTCATCTGATCTGTCATCAGAGCGGCTTATCGCGGGAAATGAACGAAATCTACTAATAGATTGATGCTGAGATTTACATATTTCTTAACTTGCCCTATAGGAAGGGTAGGATTTTCAATCTCTTACTAGGAGATATTTCATATGAGCTACAGCAGCACTCTCACCCGGGCCGATCTTTCTGATACCATGAATCGCCAAGTCGGGCTGTCCAGAGCGGATAGCGCCGTGATGGTGGAATCAATTCTGGATCATATGATCAACGCCTTGATTGATGGTGAAAATGTCAAAATCTCGGGCTTTGGAACCTTTGTCCTGCGGGACAAGGGCGAACGTACCGGACGTAATCCGAAAACCGGTGTCGAAGTGCCCATTGCTCCGCGCCGGGTATTGACGTTCCGTGCCAGCCAAACGATGCGCGACCGCATAATCGCGGCCGGGTAGTCTGAAAGGTCGAGTATAGTATGACCAAAGAAAGCGGCGCATTCCGAACCATTGGAGAGCTTTCGAAAGAGCTGAATATCAAACCCCATATATTGCGCTATTGGGAAGAACAGTTTGGCATGCTTCAACCGCTCAAACGGGCTGGTTCCCGTCGCCATTACCGGCCCGAAGATGTCGAGATGGTCAAGACGATCAACCGCCTGCTCAACGAAGAAGGCTATACAATAAAAGGCGCCCGCAAATTTCTGACATCACGGAAGAGCAAGCCTGCGGCTCAAGCGGTTGCCAGTGCTCCTGTTGCGTCTACGAATGAGATGGCGGCAGGTGTCAACGGCGACAATGGTATGATGTTGAAAGAGTTGAAAACCATTCGTGACCGGCTGTCGAGCGCGTTAAGCCAAGCATAGTCTATAGACGCGCTACAGCAGTTTGAGCGCTGTCAGTTCCTGCTTTAGTGTCCTCGCATCCCGAAAATGATGGCCCCTCATGCCCAGTTTTTCACTGCCTGCCACATTTTCCGGACGGTCATCGATAAAGAGGCATTGATCGGCAGAAACATCGAAGCGGTCGAGCGCCAGCTTGTAGATTGCGGTATCGGGCTTCACCAACTTTTCGTCGCCGGACACAATAATATCCGAAAAAGAATCGAAAATTTTGGCGGTTGGACGGAAGCCTCGCCAAAATTCCGAGCCGAAATTAGTGATCCCGAATATCGGGACGCCATTAGAGACCAGTTGCTTCACCAGTTGCAATGAGCCGGCTACAGGCCCTGGAATAGTTTCATTGAACCGTGTCGCATAAGCCTTGATATGCGATTCATATTGAGGAAATTGCGAGATCCGCTCAGGCACCATCTCGGCCAGCGGCCGGCCGGCATCATGTTGGAAATGCCATTCGGGCGTGATGACATTCAGCAGGAACCAGTCCAGTTCTTCTGCATCGTCGATCAGCTTTTCGAACAGACAGCGCAAATCCCATTGATACAGGACATTGCCGACATCGAAGATAACCGTATCAATTTTGGAAATGGCAGTCATGTCTGCCAAAGGACGAATTTAGCCTTGGCGCGCTTTGAACCGGCGATTCGTTTTGTTGATCACATAGGTGCGGCCACGACGACGGATCACGCGGCAGTCCCGATGACGGTTTTTGAGCGACTTCAAAGAGTTGCGGATCTTCATTTTGGTACCACGCCTTAATAAATCTAAATTTCTTGAAAACAGCCAAAGCTGTATGCAGACGGTGCAGTTAGGGTCACGGCCCGCCAAAGTCAAGCATCTAGGCGGCTTATTCTCCGCGAATTTCACCCAATTTGCGTTCCCAGGCCAGTGCATGGGTCACAATTTTGTCCAAATCCGCATATTGCGGCTGCCACGGGAAGCTTTTCATGATCGCGCGATTGTCGGAAATCAGCGAATCGGGATCGCCGGCGCGGCGGCCTTCCAGCTTGCGAGAAATCTTGAGATTCGTGACCCGATCGACGGCGTCGAGCACTTCGAGCACTGAGAAACCCCGGCCATAACCACAATTGAGCAAGTGATTCTGTTCAGGATCAGCGATCAGCGCCTCAAGTGCCAGCACATGAGCTGCTGCGAGATCGGAAACATGGATATAATCACGCACGCCGGTGCCATCGGGTGTGTCATAGTCAGTACCGAATACCGCAACGCTGTCGCGCTTGCCCAAAGCCGCTTCCACCGCGACCTTGATCAGATGGGTTGCGCCCGCCGTAGATTGACCTGTTCGTGCCCGTGGGTCTGCACCAGCGACGTTGAAATAGCGCAGCGCACAGAAATTCAGATCATGCGCCGCTGACACATCGCGCAGCATATGCTCGGTCATAAGCTTGGACATGCCATAGGGATTGATCGGTAGCTGGGGTGTTTGTTCGCTCACCGGGCTTTCTTCAGGGATGCCATAAGTCGCTGCGGTGGATGAAAAGATAAAATGCTTTACCCCGCCAGTAACGGTCGCATCAATCAGGCTGCGGCTTTTGGCGCTGTTATTGTGATAATATTTGAGCGGATTTTCAACAGATTCCGGCACAATGATGGACCCTGCAAAATGCATGATCGCGCCGATATTTTCGTCTTCCATGATCTTGAGAACCAGAGCGGTATCTTCGATATCCCCTTCATAGAAGGTCACATCATCCGGCACAGCCCAGCGAAAACCGGTAGTGAGATTGTCGATGACCGCAACTGGCCAGCCGGCATCTTTCAACGCCAAAACTGCATGGCTGCCAATATAGCCCGCGCCGCCTGTGACCAAAATAGTGAAGCGCTCTGGCATATTGTCTCCTCAAAAACCTTTTAATTCAGGCATAATATCCGGGAAAAGTCGTTATCCGGTTAACCATAGAGCCATGCGGATGCAATTATTTACGCGCGAGTATCGGAATTTAGGCTAAGATAGCGCACAGTTGGTCGGGAGTAGCAGAATATGGCACGCAAAAAGCTTTTCGGGATCGCAATGTTGTCACTGGCAATGACCGCCTGTGTGGCATCCACACCGCCGGTGAACGTCACCCGTTTTCACAATGCACAAGATGCGCAGATAGTCCCTGGAACGATAGCAATCGTCTCAAACTCCGAAGTCAGCGATGCCAGGGTGTTGGAACAGGGCACTTATGAAGCTGCTGTGCGCAGGGAATTGCAGCGCGTCGGGTTTTCCGATCCCGGCTCTGATGCTGCCAATGGGGAATATGTCGCCAGAGTTTCGGTCGAGCAAAGCCGGTTGTCGGCGGATGGCGGCCGGTCTCCCGTATCGGTTGGCGTGGGCGGCAGTACCGGAAGCTATGGATCGGGCGTTGGTCTGGGAATTGGCATCAACTTGAGCGGCAAGCCCAAAGACAGGATTGCAACCGAATTATCGGTCCGCATTACCCGCCGCGCTGATGGACAAACAGTCTGGGAAGGCCGCTCTTCGGTAGAAGCCAAAGATGGTTCTCCTGCATCACAGCCCGGTCTGGCAGCATCCAAATTGGCTGAAGCGTTATTCAGGGACTTCCCCGGAGAGTCAGGAACCACTATCAGGGTGCCATGAGCATTAAAATCACCGCCGCTTTTGATAGCGGAAACATCGCCGTCCATGACATTTCCGGCACCAAAGCCGAGCTATCGATCCGCAAGGACAAGGACAGCGATTTCTTCCAATGGTTCCATTTTCGCGTTACCTGCGAAATTGGCGATACGTTGGAACTCAATATCAATGGGCTGAAAGATTCTGCCTATCCCCAAGGCTGGCCTGGCTATAATGCCTGTGTCAGTGAAGACCGGGAATATTGGGGACGGGCGGACAGCAGCTATGACGAAGATAAGGGCACGCTTTCCATAAGTTATACCGCAACCAGCAATATCATCTGGTTCGCCTATTTTGCGCCTTACAGTATGGACCGCCATCATGATCTGGTTTCCGAAGTCGCTTCTGTAGAGGGCGTCACATGCCGAACCTTGGGCTATTCCCTGGAAGGGCAACCGATTGATTGTCTCACCATGGGCGAAGGCGAGAAACAGGTCTGGCTTTATGCCCGGCAACATCCCGGTGAGAGCATGGCCGAGTGGTGGATGGAAGGCGTGCTGGAAATGCTGACCGATCCTGCCGACCCGCATGCCCGGGCGTTGCTACAGAAATGCCAGTTTCACGTCGTCCCGAATATGAACCCAGATGGTTCATTCAGAGGGCATCTACGAACCAATTACGCCGGAACGAACCTCAACCGGGAGTGGCATGAACCCACGGCGGAAAAAAGCCCGGAAGTGCTGTGCGTTCGAAACGCGATGGATGAAAGCGGCGTTGACTTTGCAATAGACGCTCACGGCGATGAAGCGATACCGGCGGTGTTTATTGCCGGATTTGAGGGCATACCGAGCTGGACCGATGAAATGGGACGCAAATATAACGCCTATCGCGATCGGCTCGCCGCCCGTACACCCGATTTCCAGACCGAGCTGGGCTACCCGACTGCCGCAAAGGGCAAGGCCAATCTCTCCATGTCTACAAATCAGGTCGCCGAGCGTTTCGGAGCCATAGCGATGACACTGGAAATGCCATTCAAGGATAATCGTGATTTACCGGATGAAGAACAGGGCTGGTCACCGGAACGCTGTAAATTGCTAGCTCGTGAGTGCTTGGCGACGTTGGCGGAGTTGATGGACGAGATTTAGAGTGTTTTGACGAAAACGGTCTAAATTCCTGACTCGTCGCAAACCCACTCAACCCAGCGCTTAGCTAACAAATCTCTTGAAAAATCATTTTGCGCCAATTGATGTGCCCTTGCACCCATATTGCTCATTGATTTTCGGTCAGCTTCCGCTTTTTCAAGTGCATCTGCAAACGCGATTGGATCATCGGGTGGTACAACGATGCCACATAAATTTTGTTCTATCAATTCTGCTACCCATCCGGGATAATTGTTGAGCACTGGCAAGCCCGCTGCAATATAGTCGAAAAACTTGTTAGGCGACGTGCCAAAGTAGAATGCGGGGATATTGGCTAGGATTTGAAGTCCGATATCTGCTCCAGCTAGTAGCTTGGCTAGTTCTGCCTTCGGCACTGGGTCAATGAACAATATGTTGTTGAGTTCTTTCTCAGTCGCAGCTGAGACAAGTTCAGGCTTTTCCATTCCGCTTCCGACCAATAGAAATTTGATCTTATTGTTGCCTCGCTCTTGAAGTATTTCGGCAGCCCGTACGACTGAACCCAGACCATTCGCACGCCCATGTGTCCCGGCGAAAATTGCCACAAAATCGTCTTGCGTCAATGGACTTGGACGATAGGCTGCAGTGCCAGGGTGAAACAGATCGATGTCACAACCATTTGAGATCATCGTTATTTTGGATTCAGCAACCCCCCGACGCCTGATTCCCGCTGCGATGCCTGGCGATAGTGCAATAAGTCGATCCGCACTCCTATAAGAAAGCCATTCAAGACAGGACAGGGCTAACAAAATGATCGGGTTGCGAATGACTCCCATATCACGCGGTAACTCAGGCCAGAGGTCACGTACTTCAAAAATAAAAGGTTTGCGCCTGAACCACTTTCCTACAATGCCCGGGACGCCAACAGTCAGCGGCGTGGATGTAGCAAAAATACGGTCATATTTTTCGCGTAGAACGATCATTATTGCGGCGAGCATAAACTTCACGAAAATCCAGGTTCGCTTAAGGAAGCCATCGTTGTTTGAGTAGGAGAGCTCACATTCGATGACATCTATTTCATCGACATACCCACGGCGCCGACCCTTTTCAAATGGGCCAGTTAGGCCGGTATCACCATTTGCATAGCTGCCACAGACCATGGTGACTTGATGACCTTCCGCTATCAAGCGCCGGGCCATATGGTAAGACCTGATTCCAACGGCACCCTTCGCCGTGGAAAAATGCTGATGAAAATATAAAATATGCATCAATTCCACTCAAATATGCTGGTTATGACTGCGGGAGATTGTACTTGTACGTGCAATACTGGAAGTTCGGTCTTTTCCATATAATGCCGCGATTCATAGCCCGTCTCGAGTGCGATCATCGAGAGTTCTACATTTGCGTTTATTTGCATTTTCCCGCGGCGGCCAATCAAATTTTCTCCTTCCAATCTCCAATCATCGGGAGCAAATCGCCACCGCAAACTTGCATGTTTTGAGAAACCCTTGATGGTGTCGACGACCGCCATCCTATAATTGTTTAGCGTAATTTTCCGATGATGATATCGCTTCTTGTAGTCAAGATACGATGCCTCAAACCCCAGAATATCGTTATTTTTGTCGAAAATTAAGTTTCGTTCTTTGGTTCGCAACCATTTTGCCAGGAGAAATCTGCTGATTCTCGGCATAGCTTCTTCGCAATCGAAAAGGATTGTATTGTGAGCTTTTCCGCCTCCAAAATAACCAATCCATTCTTCACCGTCGTTATAACTGTAAGTCCCGCCATCTCTGAGAATATTTTGCCCTTTTATCCACAAATCTACATGCAAGGCGTCGTTTTGACTGGGCCGGAAATTGAAGCGGGGGTAGCGGATCACCGCTTTTGCATCTTCTTTTCTGAGGACAGCGTAGCCACCATCGTCAAATACCATATGATCTGAACGTTCAAGAAGCTGCTCAGGTTGTGAAATATCAAGCCATCTTGATGCGCTGTTATACGCGCCCTCTCCGGGTAGTGCTCGTTCTAAAAACAGAGCGGAGGCCAATTGTACGGCCGGCCGGTAGTCTCGATACGGCGTATCTGCAAATGGGATGAGTTGCGCTCCATCATTTGCGCCAATATTCGGCGCGTCTCCGTTCCGCAGATTCATCATCTGTGCCAGCCAAGCAGTAGCCGCGGCAGCATGGGAATAGAAATTCTCCGAAAAGCGAGGAAGATCGAACTTGCGGCGCCAAACCTCCGCAATCGATAGACAGTCCAGCATCATGCGGTGATAATTGACCGAATGCTGACTGAAACTCCCGTCCGGACCAATCAATCGGTTTACCCGCTCTTCAATGCGTTTGCGGCCAGTTTTCAGCCATTTAGTGTATTGACTGTTGGGTTCCTTGTTGAGCAACCAGCTTGCACCAATGAACATCGCGACCGCTTCTGATGTGCCATGATTGTTATCCTGTGCCGCTGCATATGATAGGGTAGGCGCAATGCGCTGTACATGCGCCTCTGCAGTAGCATAGATCGCATTGCACGGCGTGAGATGAGAATCCATGATCATAGCCGCCGAAGCCAGATGAATTAGCCTGATGGAGGCTTCCTGACCACACTTCCAGTTGGGCCCCAGATACTGAGGATTGTTCCTGTTCCAATCCGAAAGCCAAATATTCATGCGCTTCAAACTATGCAAATCGCCGTTTCGGGCACGTTGAGCCATCGGTAGAAGCCAATGCCAGCGGGACAATTCCCATATAGTTTTTATGTCTCCAACCGATACATCAAAATCCGCGATTTCCCACCACGGCCGGAGAGGTTCTTGCAGCGATGCACCTGTCAGATGATTGGTCAGCCAATTGGGAGGCGTATCGGCTGTTTCTATAGGGATATGGCCAAACAAGTGACCGTTTTCTTTCCAATTGTCCGGGGGGGTCTCGCCGACCGGAGGAGACTCGGCTGGGTTAAAGAATTTGCCGTCTATCTTTACCGGCTTTAACGATTGAACCGGGTGGAAACCGGTTTTAAGGCCATAGCGGTAGCGCGCGACGCGCAACAGGTTTTCAACACCTAACGCCCAATATGTACCCAGTTTGGTTGCAATATCTGTCACTGATCGCGAAGTGAATTTGCAACGTCAACGGTGACTCTGGCGACTTCGAATATCTGCTCGACAGGAATGGCAGAGCTACCGTTTGCGATAGCTGTCAGAAACGCTTTCGGACAGTGTTCTTGCCCTTTATTCTGGCGTGCCAAGTTCATTTTTGAGAAGCCAGGCCACCCGAAAGCCTTGAGACTCCGAAAATTATCCAATTGAAGTGTACGACCGGCGGCAAATACCTCTATTCGCTCTTTGGGGAAACTTGCGGCTCCATTTGCGAGATACATAATCGTCCCGAATGATCCATCTTCAAAGCCTAGTGTAATCGAAGCTTTGTCCGTTGTAACACCCATTGCGTGATTTTTGCCCATAGTCCGACCTTGTGATGAAACAATAGGAGAGTCCGCCAAAAACCGCATAAGATCAATAAAATGACATGCTTCACCGATTATTCGTCCCCCACCCACGTCTGGATCCTGGGTCCAATGCTCTGCTGGGATGGCGCCGGCATTCATAACCATCAAAAATGACTTGGGTTCGTTAACTTGCTCCAACAACGATTTCATCTTCAATATCTGCGGTGCAAAGCGCCGATTATAACCGACCATCAGATGATTGTTGCCGCCATTGCTATGATTTTGGGCATAAGCTTCTTCCACTGCCGATACTTCTGTTCGTGTCAGTCCCAGAGGTTTCTCTACAAACACGTGTTTGCCTGCATTCAGCGCTTTAACGGTCAGATCGGCGTGACTATCGTGACGTGTCGCGATCGCAACGACATTAATGGCGTCATTGGTCAACATTTCATCGACGTCGCTGGAGGCTTTGGCGAAACCTGCTTTGGTGCCGCTTATAGATCCACTCAATCCGCCCGAGCTTACGATTGTATCAAGTTTCGCGCCCGCTTTCTGGAATGCTGGTATCAAAATCCTAGATGCGTAATTGCCTGCGCCAATGAAACCAACGACCGCTGCTCCGGATGAATATTTATCTATCGTTTTGAGCGGAATTGTTCTGCAAACGCGATCCTCAGCAGTTGGCGGATAATCAAGCAGCATACCAAGACTGGATTTGTCGCTAGTAAGCCGATCATAGGCATTGACCGCGTTCTCAAAAGAGAACCTTGATGAGATTAGTTCATCAGTGCTGACTGCTCTTCGCTCCATCATATCCAGTATCGCTTCAAAATTGCGCCCCTCTGTCCATCTGACGAAGGCCGCTGGATAATCATTGCCTTTTTCTTCATATTCAGGGTCGTATCGCCCGGGACCATACGAACAAGAAACCTGAAAAGAGAGCTCTTTTTCATAGAAGTCTGACCGATTGAGATTGAGGCCGGTCACTCCAACTAAAACAATCCGACCTCGTTTTCGGCTCATTTGCGCTGCTTGAGTCACAGGGTCCGTTGATTCAGTTGATGCAGTGATGATTACGGCATCAACTCCGCGGCCACGACTGAATGCCATACCCGCACCGATTGGGTCTTCGCCATTGGACGGATTACATATTTCGGCACCATATCCTTTGGCAATGTCCAACTTGTTCTGATCGAAATCAATGGCCAGCACACGACACCCTTGCGCAATCAAGAGTTGAATTGTCAGCAATCCGACAAGACCTGCGCCGGTCACAACTATCGCTTCGCCCAATGTCGGTTGGGCGAGCCTGATTCCCTGCAATCCAATACTACCAATGACTACAAAAGCAGCGGTATCATTACTCACATTGCTGGGGATGGGAGCGCACAAAGTTTGAGAAACACGGACCACGTCCGCATGAGGGCCATTCGAAACGACCCTGTCTCCCACTGCGAATTGGGTCACTCTGGAGCCGACATCTATGACGACCCCAACATTGGAATAGCCAAGCGGAATAGGTTGACCGAGCTTCGATCTGACCGCATCGACAGTCGTCATTAGTCCATCCGTTTTGACTTTGTTTAGAACGTCGGCAACCCGTTCTGGTTGCTTTCGTGCCTTTTGTAGTAGGGATGCCTTACCAAAATCGACCAACATTCGTTCCGTGCCAGCGGAAATCAGAGATGTAGAGGTTCGAATCAGAACGTCATTTGGCCCAACCGCCGGATCCGGAGCATCGACAATTTGTGTTTCACCGGTACTAAAGTATTGAACAATCTGTTTCATGGTGTCCTAATAAGTTACTGCTATTTGATGGCATCTAGGTCGTCATCTTGCCGAATTGCTATTCCCCTAAACACACCGCCGGTTTCGGGCAACAAGTGAATGGAATGGCTGAAGTCGAGGTGTTCTCTGTATGGCAGGGTTCTTCAGGGCTTTGCTCCGAAAAGCATCGGATCAGTCTATCGCAAAATTGCCATCAATAAACTGGTCACACCATATCTGTAAGCAAAGCACAGCAAATATGGTGTAAGAAGCATCCACTTTCCCGGCATCATTGGCGGCAATAAGTTGTTGAACGGCCACAGGGTCGAACAATCCTTGCCGTTTTATGTTTTCGTCACTCAGCAGCGAGGCTACTTGACTCTTCAACGGTCCTTTTAGCCATTCGCGCAAGGGCACACCAAATCCGGTTTTCTTCCTGTAGATAATATCGTCGGGCAGAATTCCTTCCATAGCTTTCTTAAATATCCACTTTCCGGTTCCACCGCGTTGTTTGAAGTCATCCGGTAGCGACAAAACGGTATTTATCAAATCTCTATCAAGCAGTGGAACCCGGATTTCGACACTTGCGGCCATGCCCATTTTATCTGCATAATTAAGGTTATGGTCTGCCAAAAAATGCTTGCCTTCCAAATATAACATCCGCTCCAGCGGTGAATGGCCACTGGCCAAACCTTCAAGAGACTTCAGCATAGGTGCAGACACATCATCATCCGATAATCCGGCCCGCAATTCTGGCGACAGCAAGCCCAAAGCCTCTGCAGGATCCAACCATAAAAAGTAGCTGGCCAACCTCTGGTCAACGTTCAGGTCCGCATATTGAAATGCTTTTCCCACCCGGCGAGATATGGGTGGAGATGATGGTAAGGTCTTGGCTGCGCTGCTCAAAATGGATCGGCCTGTTTTTGGTAACCAGGACCAGTATCTCTCCTGCATCAAAGCAAAATGGCGCCGATAACCAGTAAATATGTCATCGCCACCTGATCCTGATAGAAGCACTTTAATGCCCTTGGATCGAGCCAATTCGGCAATATACAGGGTGTTAAGTGCAGCAAAATCGGCTGTTGGCTCATCGAGAAAGTAAATCATCTCTCCCAATCGATCTATCATATTCCCTTCAGCTTTTATGACATTCAGGTTTACGTCTAGGTGCTTTGCTACGCTGCGTGCATAAGGCAAATCATCGACTAATCCCTCCGCTCCAATTTGTTCGGAAATATCGATGGAAAAGCACTCAAGCTTTCCGGGTCCGTTATGGATACGGCTTGCGAACGCAGCAATCGAGGAAGAATCCAAGCCACCAGATAAGAAAGCACCTAAAGGAACATCTGAAATCAACTGTCGGCCAATGGCAGTCTCCAAGGCATCTCGAACACTTACAACCGCTTTCTCTACCGAAATTTCTTGCTTTGTGCCGGGAGGTGCAATCGGATCAAAGAAGATCGCTTGATTTACCTTCTGACCATCTTTGTACTGGACATATTCACCGGGTAATAGTTTTTGCACTTCATTTACGATGGTCTCGCGGCCGGGAGAATAGAGATATGAAAGATGATGAAGCACCGCCCTTGGATTGATAGACGGGTTTACAAAACCTCCTCGTATCAAAACCTTCATTTCACTTGCGAAGGCAACGCCATTAGACACTTCAGAATAGTATAGAGGCTTAACACCGACCGCATCGCGAGCCAAAGTCAATACTCGCTGATCCCGATCCCAAAAAGCAACTGCAAAAATGCCGTTTAATTTTTCGAATGCCGCAGTTCCTTGCTGCTCGAATAATTTTAGCAATACCTCCGAATCCGAATGACCCAAGAAGCTCCGGCCTGCAGCTTCCAACTCAAGGCGCAGTTCCTGATAATTGTAAATTTCACCATTGTAGACCATGATATATCGGCCGTCTTCAGAGACCATCGGTTGGTTCCCGGCGGGCGATAAATCCAATATTGATAGGCGGCGATGGCCAAGAAAAACATTATTCTCTTTGTCGCACCATTCGCCTGAACTGTCCGGTCCCCTGCGACGAATTATTGAAAGTGGATCCTTTGCTGCACCATCAAACGCACCAAGGCTGCCAAAAATTCCGCACATATTGTCAGCTTCCCGTCGATGATTTTTTGTCGGAGATCAGTTGATCATAGCATACGAAGGTTGAATACAGCACAAGAGCGATAAATGAAGCCAGCAAGGGCTGTCTCAGAGGGACGTTGATGTTGTTGCTAAACAGCAGGCATACGATTGTGATCGTAAAAAATGCTCTGACCAATATATACTCTCCCCCCTTTCCTAGAACCATAATGTAACCTGCGCAGGCTCTGTATAAAAACAAAATTACTACATATGCTATAGGTATAAAGAGAGCCAAACCTCCCCATGCAAGCGTATCGACATAATAATTATGGGCACTAGGGAAGTCTGTATAGAGTCCCAAATAGTTGTTGAGTGGTGACCGCATACCTGTGCCAAATAGTGGTTGATTTGCGAAAAACTCATAATATTGCGTTACTGCAAGATCTCTACCACCATAAGACTGCCCTGTTTCAGTGAATTGAGAAAATTTGCTTATTGATGTGTATGTACTGCCTGCTGCCTGATCAGTCAGATATGTCAAATTGGATAGAAATAATATGATAACGGCAGGAAATGATACGCATAATACCAATAGCCTTGCTCTACTATTTATAACAAAAATCATAACTAAAGATAACAAAAACGCCAATATGGCTTCTCTCGAAGCCATAAAAGCTAAGCATGAAAAACCAATGCCTATAAATATCAATGTTTCAAAGCGGATAAAATTTATTATCCGAGATCTGGTTATCGATATCAATAATATAAAGCTGAAGCAAATCATGGTGGGAATATAGACATACATTTGGTAGTGCCCTGGGAGTACCAAATTGCTTGAGATCCTGCCATCCTGCTGGAGCGATCCATAGATCAAGAATTCACCAACGCCAGCAGCAAATAAATAGAGGCCATTTGCTATCGTACCAAAAGCAATCGGTCGCAATACTTTCGGAGATATGGGGTTTAACTCAATCGCGAAATAGTAAGAGAGCCATAAGAATGGGAGACTCCAGACGACGCCCATGGCCAGCGGTTCAGTGACGCCATTAAAAATGGCGTTGAAAAAGCTTATAAATATAATCGCCATCACAATTGCTAAAAATCTAAAAGAGTTTTTAGTCATGTTTTGAATGATGGTCGGCAGCGTGATTAGTATCGAAATCAGGGTTAAGGGTATTCCTAACGTTGTGTCTTCAAATCCAACAATATTGTAGATTAGCGTAGGGTTAGTCGGGTCAATAAATATTGAAGTTGGAGCCAAGAAAAGTACGATTTTCAGACCCAGTGATATGTCTTTGTCGGTTTTGTCGATGATGGATTTCATGTGCATCACTTCCGAATTTTGTGCCTAAAAAGGAACAACACAAATGAAGATAGTGAAGCTCCGGCTATGACGGCAATAACAGCCAATTCAATATCGGCCTGTTGTCCGAGAACTATAAAGATTAGCGCGATCAGTAGCAGCTCAAGAAAATTGGTTATCAAAGCTAATATATAACGATTATATGCCAATAGGATTGTTCCACTGAAAACAACGTACGATTTCAAAGGCAATGTGGCCGTTAAGATCATCGCCGCCAATAATGCATCATCATATTCCGTCTCAATTGCAAAACGTAGCAGCGAAATTACTGCAATAATTATTGCTGCGATAAGTCCCGATCCCAACAATAAGCGCCTTTTTAGGATGTGTATCAATTCAGGCTGCCGTGATCCGTCAGCTGAAACGAGTTGAGGTAATCCGTTTTGGGTTATTATCGTCAAGGGTAGGGTCGCAAAAGTCATAAGCAATGTCGCTACACCGAAATTTCCAATATCATCGCTTGCGGCGCTGTATATGCCAAGCAAAACGATGGGAGCGGCATCTGCAGCCATTCTAAAAATTAGTGAAAAATTCACCAGCGTGGCGCGCCCTGCAGTCTTAAGCAATGGCAAGAATTGGAACCTTCTTGTCCATTGGATTTTTGGCCAATATTTCATAGAAGCCGCCAAAATTGAAACGGCCAATATCAACTCACCGACCACCCGACCAGATATCCAAGAGAAAAGGGTTTTCTGACCAGCTCCCACAAGATGAGCAGCAATCGCAAGTAGCGATCCGATGAACACCACTATGTAAATCCTTGGAACTATCATCAGGCCCTGACTGATGGCAGAGACGAGTCGTGTAATATTGATGCTTAAGATCAAAAATAGAGCAAAGGCGGCCAGTTCTTTCAAAGGCTGCACGAAGTCAAAGTCGAGAAGCAGCGTCGCAAGCAAAAGGATTGCAACAATCGCAATCCCTATTATCGGTAAAATGAGAAGATTGCGAATGGCCTCTCCCCGATGCTCGATATTGGCAGCTGCTGTGTCGCGCATCGCAAGAGTGGGTGCTCCAAAGCCCGCAACGATAACAAGTACAGAGACAACACTTTCAAACGTACGAATGGAACCAATTTCCGAAGGGTTCAAAATAAGTGTTGATAGACTTTGGCTGACCAATACCGTTCCTTGAACGGCGATCATCAAAACAAATAGAGGTAAGAAGCCACCCGACTCGAAACGGCTCTTCAGGTTGCGCAAAAAACTGGCCCCTAGCACAACCGGATCTCGGAGCGGCCTGTTGTCAGAACTCTATTTAAAAGCAATTTGATAGTCAGCCTTGGTCACGTTGTTAGGGGCATCCAATTCGTGCGGGAAACTCAAATCACCCTCTGAGCTGCCATTTGGATCGGAGAATGTAACTTCAATGACGAGGGGAGTATGACCGGGATTAACATCCGCAAAGTTATTGCAATGCACATGTGCGACCCCCAAGGGTAGCTTGTCTACAAAGCGCTTTATGGTGTCAATATGTAGGTCAACGTCGTGAAACTCGATTACCAGACCGGAGAGCCCGTCAGCGACAGCAATCAAATCATCTAAAATCCGATATTCCCAACCCTCAATATCGATTTTCAGGAAAGCCCGTTGATCTGCAACGACATGCTTGTCGAAAATCGACTTCAGGGAGACGAAGTTTGGCTTCTTGTCATACCCTACAAAATATTTGTGATGGCGTTTTGATCCTGAAAAAAACAAGTTGTAGGTGCTTAAGGCAAAAATAGAATGGAACAGCCTTTTCAGTTTGAAGAACTGTAGTAACGATTTGATCAACATTTTAAACAGGTCATACAGGCTTATACTGCCATCGAATGCCTCCAATGGAACATTGTTCACTTTCAAAAAAGCATCCTCAAATGACCAATCATCGCATATCCCAAGCGATATCAGGATGTCGGCATTTTCGACGTCCTGCTTAACGACCAAATACCCGCCGTCGCCATCGCTACCCAGTCTGACAAGATCAAATTTACCTACAGGTCGAAGAAATTGACCCAAAACAGCCTGGTTATTCATAGTTACTGGATACCTCTATCGTCGCGTGAGAAGTTTTTTGAATAGCGCAACCTCAAAAAAGCGCTGATTTCTTGTAAATATAGTGCAGCTGGTCAAATTAACTGGATCGGCATATTAGCGCGATTTTATAGCTGCAGCATTATTGATGACTTCCTCCAAGGCGTTTCGTCGCCTGTTATATGAATACCTATCTTTTATCCAGTTATGCCGCAAAACATCCTCTTTCACATCAGTCGGTGCTTCGATCACAGCCGCCATTCCGGCTGCGATAGCTTCAATATCATTTGGGTCAACGATTATACCATCTGGGCCTGCTACCTCGGGGACAGCACCCCTGTTGGAGGTGATGATGCGCGCGCCGCTCGCAACCGCTTCTGCTATCGCTAGCCCGAAGCCCTCATATAGCGAGGGCTGAATATAGGCAACACAATGTCTATAATGCCTAATCTTGTCTTCCTCGGACACCATACCCAAAAACTCGACTTTTCGTTCGACACCCAGTTCTCGAGCCAATGCTTTTAGGCTTTCAGTATATTCAGAGGTTTTGCCGGCGATCTTCAAGCATGCTTCAGGATAATCTTTGGCTACTTGGGCAAAGGCTCGAATGGTTTGAGGTAAACCTTTTCTAATTGCATTCTCGCGGGTCGAAAGTGCAACAGCAAAGAAATAATCGCCTTTAGCTGCATTTGATGATGGGGTATATTTTTCCATATCAATAGCAAGGGGCACTAACGAAGGTCTCCGAACCTTCAAATTGGAAGTGACTTCAGTATATTCATATTGCGATATAAAAAGATTGGCGTTTGCAGCGCGCAACATCCCGGCAAGGATCAGCTTTTGCCAAACCGGCCTATCCAAATAACAGGTGCCAGGCAATTCTTCTCTGCATGTCGCGTAATCGAATGCCCCAGTTACAACGACTGGCTTTTTCCTTAACCAAGCCCTCGGTAAAACATAAGGTGCATGCCCCCACCACCAACAATAATACAGGTCGGCTGTTTTATCGATCATTGCAGGAGAACCAGCCAATATAACTTCATGGCCCATTTCTCGGAGAAGCATGATATCTACACGATAAAATTCAATTTTATCGAACATCTCACGCCAATTTTCATGCTGGGAGAGATTAGCAAAAAAACATATCCGCACTAATTTTCAACTTACTATTTCTGTCAGTCCGAAGCCGCGTTATACATATTCCGAAAGATTTCAACTAAATCAAAATGATCTAAGTTAGGGGCGAGTGCGCGAAGCTTGGATGGGTCGCCGCAAAGATAAGTTATTTCGTTGTCTCGTACTAGCTGCTCATCCGTTTGAATGTCGATCATGTGCCCAGATATCTCAGCTACGATCTGAATGGTCTGCTCGATTGAGACGGCTTGTCCGGAACAAATATTATAGATCTCGCCATTTACTCCTTGGTCGAGCAACGCCTTATAAGCAGAAACGACAAAGCGCACATCTGATAGATCGCGGAAAACATCGGTACGTCCAAGTTTCAATGCAGTGTCGCGGCGCTTGAAGGCTTTTACAATTTTCTGGAAGACAAAATTTTCTGATTGACCGGGGCCGGTGTAGTTAAACGGTCGAGCGATGACGATAGGAAGCTTTGTAAACCAATGAAGGGCGGCTAGTTCGACGGTAACCTTACTCATCCCATAGTGGTTCATCGGCTGATAAGCTTGGGTTTCAGCAATATACTTACTATCGGCATTTCCGTAAACATTGGCGCTGCTAGCGATCACAACTTTCTTGAGGTTTATGTCCGACTTGCCCAACGCGGCGAGCAAATTTTCGGTACCCCTTAGGTTAATATGATAGAAGTCGAGCGGCTCTCCGACAACGTGAGATTTCGCAGCCAAATGAACTACATGTGTCGGTAAAGTTTCTGTTATGGTCTTTAGAAGGCGATCGTTATCCAAAAGATCAACCTGGCGATAGTTATGAAGTTCGCTGTTTTGTTCTTGACCAATGGGGATCACATCGTGGCCGAGTTGCCGCAGATATTGCGTCAAATGGAGCCCCGTGAAGCCAGATGCCCCAGTGATCAGAACACGCATCAGTTAATCTTCTCCGCGCCAACCCTTTTCATATCTGCTTCAACCATCAGAAGACAAAGCTTCTCAAGATCGGTTGTTGGTCGCCAATTCAGCAATTCATCAGCTTTAGATGCATCACCAATCAAAAGATCAACTTCACTTGGCCTGTAAAAATCGGGGTTTATCGAGACGCGTTTCACACCTGTTGAACGATCCAAAGCAAACTCATCAACGCCTGTTCCCTGCCAATCCAAATCAATATTCGCGGCAGCAAAGCTCATTGTAACAAAGTCCCGTACCGAAAGCGTACGGTTAGTAGCAAGGACAAAAGTATCTGCCACATCATGTTGAAGCATGGCATGCATCCCTTGCACATAATCGTCTGCATATCCCCAATCACGTTTGGCATCAATGTTGCCCAGCTCCAGGCGGTCTTGCTTGCCTAGTTTGATTCTTGCGACCCCGTCCGTAATTTTCCTTGTTACAAATTCTTTCCCACGAAGCGGGGACTCATGATTGAACAAGATTCCGCTGCATGCAAAAATATCATAGGCTTCACGGTAGTTCACGACCATACTATGTGCGTATAGCTTTGCTGCACCATAAGGACTTCTGGGATAGAATGCAGTTTTTTCGGTTTGAGGTACTTGTTGAACCAATCCAAACATTTCTGAGGTGGAGGCCTGGTAGAACCGTATCTTGTGATCGATCACTCTGATTGCTTCAAGTAGATTCACAGGGCCGATACCGGTTATCTGTGCGGTTGTAACTGGTTGGTCAAAAGATACGCCAACAAAACTTTGTGCCGCAAGGTTATAGATTTCGTCAGGTCGATATTTGTCAATCAGGCGAATGGCAGACCCGGAATCGGTGAGATCATATTCAACCAGTTCCATATTATCATGATGCGTGACGTTCAAATAATCCAGTCGCCAGAAATTGACCGAGCTTGTTCTTCTATATGTCCCGATCACTTTGTAACCATTACCAAGCAGGAATTTTGCCAGATATGCGCCGTCCTGGCCGGTGATGCCGGTTATGATCGCAACTTTCATTATATCATCCTTCTAAATCTGATTATAGGCTTTGTCAGACCGGGGTCTTGCCGCTCCAAAAACCTCTTACGTCAATGATTTGCTTGCCTGACAAGGATTCCAGGGGGATATCCTTAAAAGCACTATGGTCGACCAGTAACAAGACGATGTCTGCTTGAGCAATTGCCTGTTTTGCCGATGTCAATTTGGCAGCCTGATCAAGAGATTTGGGCAGCTTCTCAATATGAGGCTCTACCGCTAGCACTTCCAATGCATTGTTACGTGACAAAACTTCACATATATCAACGGCCGGGCTTTCCCTGAGATCGTCTATGTTCGGTTTGAACGCCAGACCTAGACAAGCAACCCGAACGGTTGTCATTGCATCACGAGATCGCAATAGCTCTGCAGCCGCATCAACTTTATCTACAACCCAATCTGGCTTGCCGTCGTTAACCAGCCTGGCCTGTTTTATTAATTTGGCTTCTTCCGGGGCGGAATGGATAATGAACCATGGATCAACGGCAATACAGTGTCCCCCTACACCTGGGCCCGGCTGCAATATATTAACTCTAGGGTGCAGATTCGCCAGCTCTATCAATTCCCAGACTTCAATACCCAGCTTGTCACAGATCAGTGACAGTTCATTGGCAAAAGCAATATTGACATCTCTGAAACTGTTCTCCGCCAACTTGCACATTTCTGCGGTGCGCGCATCCGTACAAACAAAGTTCCCCTCCACGAATATTTCATAAAGCTCTTTTGAAAGCTCTGAACATTGAGGTGTAAGGCCACCGATTACACGATCATTGGAAACAAGTTCCCTCAATATCTTTCCTGGTAATACTCGCTCCGGACAATGAGAAATCCGAATGTCTGAGTTACTCCCACAGATGTGCGGGAAGGTCATATCGGGTCGTTCGTCAGCTAACCATTCCGAGATTTTTTGCGTCGTGCCGACAGGAGATGTTGACTCGAGAACCACTAAGTTTCCGGGCTGCAACACTGGGGCAATTGCCTTAACGGCGGCCTCGATGTAGCTGATGTCGGGCTCATGATCATTTTTGAATGGCGTCGGAACTGCTATCAAAAAGGCGTCCGCCGGTTTCGCCGCGCTGATCGCCGTAAGATAGCCATCACTAACAGCAGCGTGGAGCATTTCATCCAATTCCGGTTCCACAATATGGCTTTGGCCATTATTTATGCTTTCAACTGCTTTTGGGTTAACGTCCAGACCCACAACATGGTGTTTTCGCGATGCAATAATAGTTGCAGTTGGCAGCCCAATATAGCCCAGGCCTACTACGCAAATTTTTTTAAATTTCATGATCGACTGCTCTGTGGCTTTCTTTATTGGCGCTTCGCGGACGAGTGCTCAACTAACCTTCGAACTATCCGGCCACAAGCATTACCGTCCCCGTATGGATTATGACTGCCACTCATTTTTGCGTAGGCGGTTTGATCTGTCAGCAATAGCCGAACGTTATCTACGATCTTTTGCACATCGGTTCCAACGAGTTTGACGGTGCCAGCATCCACTGCCTCCATTCTTTCAGTTGTGTCGCGCATGACCAGCACAGGCTTGCCTAACGACGGCGCCTCTTCCTGCACTCCGCCGGAATCGGTCACTATCAGGTCACAGCGATTCATGAGATAGACGAAGGGCAAATATCCCTGCGGCTCAACAAGGTGGATATTCGATATTCCAGACAAGAACCTTTCAACCGGCCGTTGGACTTCCGGGTTCAAGTGCACAGGATAAACAATATCAACATCTGGAAACTCTTCCGCTATCTCGACCAGAGCAGCACAAATACGTTCAAAGCCACCGCCAAAGCTTTCGCGCCTGTGACCCGTCACCAAGATCAAACGAGAATCTTCGCGCAAGGTGGTGAAATTGTCTTTCATGCTTGCGCGAAGTTCTTCATCCTTATCAAGCTTGGAAACAACAAGTTTTAACGCATCAATGACTGTGTTGCCGGTGACTTCGATCGAAGAAGCAGGTGCGCCTTCTCTCAACAGATTTTTGGCCGCAGTTTCTGTTGGAGCGAAATGTATGTTTGCAAGTCGGCCGGTGATTTGACGGTTCGCTTCTTCAGGCCACGGAGATTGCAGATTATATGTTCGCAATCCCGCCTCGACATGGCCAATTTGGATGCCAGCGTAGAAGGCAGCAAGAGCTGTAGCGGTTGATGTCGTAGTGTCTCCATGCACCAGAACAAAATCCGGTTGAAATTCTGTGATGACCTCTTCCATTTTTTCCAAGACCGTCGTTGTAATGTGGGTCAGTCCTTGTCCTGCCCTCATTATCTTCAGATCTATGTCGGGTACTATTTCAAAAAGGTCATTAACCTGCTTGAGCATTTCAGCATGCTGTCCCGTTACACATACCATGCTTTCCAATTCCGGGGCTTTCGCTATTGCTTTCACCACAGGTGCCATTTTTATGGCTTCAGGTCGTGTGCCAAATACACTTAGTACGCGCATAAACTGTTCATGATTTTGTCAAACCTGTAACGGGAAAAGAGCGAATTGATCGGTAAAGCTCTGAGTATGAAAGACGCCTAAATAGCATATAAGATTCAACATTCAATAGCTCAGCAGAGCTCCATTCCACTTTATTGAATTTTCCGATAGAAGGGGACCCCTGAACCAACCTTTCTGGATGGAAAAGTGAAAAAATAACTGTATCTAGAGTAATAACAGCCAGTATTATAGGAATACGGGCTTCCAACGAGTAATCCAAAGGATCTGATATCATTACCAAATTAGCTGGTGTCTGGCCGTTCTTTTCAGGGCGAGAGATTGAGTCCGTTAGCCGTGTTATTGAGACTGGCAAAGTCAATTACTGGACTGGGCAGGAAGGGCGGAGGTTTGAGACTGAGTTTGCAAAATTATGCGGGGTCAACCAAGCTGTGGCTTTGGCAAACGGGACGCTCGCCCTTGATCTAGCTCTCAAGGCACTGGGGATTGGGCCTGGCGATGAGGTTATTGTTACCCCGAGAACTTTCATTGCCTCTGTTTCATCTGTCGTAAATGCAGGAGCGGCCCCAGTTTTTGCGGACGTCAATCGTGATAGCGGGAATATTGATCCGACGACCATTGAAGCAGTTATCAGTAAAAAGACCAAAGCCATGATTCCCGTGCATTTGGCGGGTTGGCCTTGCGACATGGCTGGAATAACAGCTCTAGCCAAGGCTCACAGGCTTTATGTTATTGAGGATTGCGCTCAGGCCCATGGGGCCAAAATAGGCGATAAAATGGTTGGTTCCATGGGTGATATAGGAGCTTGGTCCTTTTGCCAGGATAAGATCATGTCGACAGGCGGGGAAGGCGGCATGGTCACAACCAATAGTGAGAATCTGTGGTCAAAAATGTGGTCCTACAAAGACCACGGCAAAAGTTGGGATGCTGTATATAATCGAGAGCATCAACCCGGCTTTCGTTGGCTTCACGAGAGCTTTGGTACAAATTGGCGGATGCTTGAAGTACAAGCTGCCATTGGCAGGATACAAATTGAGCGTCTAGAGGATTGGACCAAAAGGCGGAATCTAATAGCACGCGCGATTTCTCAAAAACTCGAACATTTTTCAGATGCGGTCAGAGTTCCGAAACCAGATCATAACGCTACGCATGCCTATTACCGTCTCTACGCCTACGTTAAACCCCAAGGTCTAAAAAGCGGCTGGCATCGCGATAGGATTGTAGCCGAGATAAATGAAATTGGTTTTCCTGCATTCCAAGGCAGTTGTTCCGAAGTATATATGGAGAAAGCGTTCGACGATACCGGCTTCCGTCCATCAAGACGGCTTCCAGTGGCCAGAGAGTTGGGCGAAACCAGTTTAATGTTTCTAACTCATCCGACTATTACGGACAAGGATCTAGATGCCTATTGCAATGCGATAGAACAGGTAATGGAGAGAGCTTCGGCTTAGGCCCGATATGACTTTCTGCGGGCCTTTATATCTTCCATCGTAGATATCATAGTTTAGGAAAAACCTCGACTGTTAGTTCCCCCGCAACCGAATTGGTGAATTGGCCATAAGGCGGATT
This sequence comes from Parasphingorhabdus sp., assembly GCF_059726685.1. Taxonomy (NCBI): domain Bacteria; kingdom Pseudomonadati; phylum Pseudomonadota; class Alphaproteobacteria; order Sphingomonadales; family Sphingorhabdaceae; genus Parasphingorhabdus; species Parasphingorhabdus sp. Next base: position 272,304 of record NZ_AP041068.1, on the reverse strand, counting down.
GTAAAATACGACTGATACAGTTTCGCTTTCTGTTACCCAGCCATGCAACTGAACCGCGTTGATCGGCTTGTTGAAAGAAACGCTGACCGCATCACCGGTCTTCGAACCGGGAACAACCAACTTGTGGAGAGAGCTGTCACCGATTTCCATTTTTTCCATATTGTATTTCGTTCTTATGGTTATCGGAGAATCCCGCACTATTAGATTCTTAACACCTGCGCCGGTGTAGTTAGTGAATCTGAGTCGAGCGTCGTGATTTTCGAGATTGTCTTCGACAACAATTCCTCTGATGTTATTATTTGTGCAATCAAAGGTAGGACCCGAACTGGTGGTATTGACGTCCCCCATTAAGTTGCGACGAAAGGACCAATTTTCAGCGAACTCTCTCAGTTCAACTTTCAGCCCGATATTATTTACAAATTCAAAAGCTGTATTGACCAACGACGAATTGGAATTGCCACCGTCCTGAACAACGACCCTGGAAGAAGCCTCAAAATAGTTTGAATCGAACTTGTGTCCTTTGTTCCAGATAAAGGAATAGACATCACAACCGCCGTAATTTCCCTGTATTGCGTTACCCCGAAACGAGCATAGCGAAGATTGATATAGTGCGATGCCGATACCGTTTCGCTCAATAACGTTGTCCACCACGGTAATGGTTGTGACGGCTTGCGTAAGCTCGATGGCGATGTTGTTGTAACGAAAATGGTTGCTTCTTATCGTTGCTCCGTAACCCAACCTGGTTTTGACCCCCACCCCAAAGCGAGCAATCTCGCAATTACTGATGGTTGAAGCTGCATCAAACTCCCAGTAAATGCCGGTCTGGCTTGAGTCGCTTCCTGCAAAGACGTTTGCCTCCGTTTTAAACCGAAAGTAGCTCAAGGGAATAGATGGGATCACTTCGTCGGGTACGCGCCCCGTACCAATGTATGAAAGATTGTGCATAATCAGTGACTGTGTGTAGCCGCCTGAAACGGGCGCGTTCGCGCCGCCTATTAATCCGACACCTGGGCCAGTATACTGCAATACAGTCTTATCTTTACCTTCGCCGGTAATGATCACCACTGGTACCTTGGTAGTATCTTTTTGAAAAAGGGCGCCAAAATCAACGGTCTTGGCGAAGCGATATGTGGCTCGCACAAAAGGTACAGGACAAACAAGATGCAAAGGTCGATTGGTCTTTAGCGCTGCGATTATTGCTGGCGTATTGTCCTCAACATTTATTCCGCCACCAAAATCTTCAAGCGAGACCGGCGCTTCCCTCAGCTTTAAATCTGAGCTTCGTGCCCGCGCGCCAGTCCCAGACTGTGTAAATGGAGTTGCTCTATCGCTTTGCCGCGCGGAGGCAGAACTTCGCTTCGGAAGTTCCTCAGCATCTTTATTCCGGGTGATTTGTTCGTTTTGTCGTGCGTTTGTCTTTTGGACCAATGCCATCGACGATATCGCAGTGATTATCGCTTTCAGAACGCCTCGCCGGTGTTTTCGATTGCTTTTCATACCTGGCAATAGCGCTAATTTTCTTTCAACAAGCGCGCCGGATTCCCTGCAACAACAGAGTCCGCCGGCACATCTTTGGTAACGACCGCCCCCATCCCAACGACCGCCCTAGGACCAATGATCAGGGGCTTTTCAGGCGTACCCTGCTTCAGGACGGCACCGGCACCAATATATGCCTGGTCGCCAATGTGGACGTTTCCGTTGCATTTCACTCCGGGGGCAAATGTAACATAATCTCCGATGATACAGTCATGCTCGACATAGCTATAAAGATTGCAGTGAAAATGCCGCCCTATTCGTATGTTGCTAGTCAGTGTTGTATAGGGCGAGAAGATGGCGCCCTCTTTGACTTCACAATCGACCATTCTAACGTGCTCGCGTGCGACTACCGAATGAAAACGCAGACCGTCCTTTGCACATCGTTCGGCTAACCTTCTTCTAACCTGCCCATCTGCGATGGCTATTGTCACAAATTTGCTGATTGACGGCCGATTGAGAAAGTCGTGATAAGTAAGGACTGGGAAATCGTTCACTGTTTCTAAGGCACACCCATCGTCGATAAAAAGCCTTTCACCATCAAATTCCTGTGTGCTTGAGCCCAACAAGGGCATAACACCCCGACCACATCCAGAAGCGCCGTAAATGCCATAGGATGTTGATACCATTAGCTTTTGGAGCCTTTAAATATAGGCATAGTTGCGTCATCGGCAGCATTTATGCCTTTGCGTGCAATCGTCTTCCCAAACGTAAAAAACAATATCTTAACATCCAACCAAAATGACTGATTGTCCACATACCAGACATCATATTTAAATTTTTGTTCCCAACTGATCGCATTACGACCATTAATCTGTGCCCACCCGGTAATGCCCGGCTTTACTTCATGACGGCGAAGCTGTTCTTGATTGTACAAAGGCATATATTGCATAAGCAATGGCCTTGGGCCGACCATACTCATGTCCCCATTCAAAACGTTCCAGAGCCCAGGAAGTTCATCCAAGCTCGTATTGCGCAAAAAAATTCCAAATTTTGTGAGTCTTTTGGAATCAGGCAATGGGTCTCCCTTTTTATCAACAGCATTACGCATGGTTCGAAATTTCACCATCATGAATGGAGAGCCTTTAATACCCGGGCGCTTTTGGGTGAATAGAACCGGTTTTCCCATCACCATCAATATAAGTATTGCAATAATCAAAATAAGTGGTGCTAAAAGCAGCATAAGAAATATGCTTACACATATATCAAAAATTCGCTTCATAACGCTTGCCGTTTATTCACTGACAAATGATATATTAGTAATTGTTGCATCAAAACCGTCAGAGCCTTCGTTTGCGCGTCCGGAAATATCCAGCCAGTAATAGGAACAATTGCTTCGAATACCTTCCACCATCCTAACATTTTTTCCTGCACGTAATGGGATTTTTACCGGCTTGAATCTGGGTGTGATGGCTTGGGCACATTTTAACTCCGCGATCAATATACCTATACCATCTGGCGCAGAATTAAGAGTGGCACTAAAAATAAAATCTCCTGCGGGAAGCTTTATAAGCTGGCGCGCGAAGATACCGCCTGCGCTGCCAATGGCACTGACGTTCATGGTGCCGTTTGTGCTATCTATATCTGAGCCGAAATCACCGTTGGACACAACCTGCCAATCCAACGGTGGATAAGTCGAAGCTTGTTCGAAGTTACCGCCGCGAACAAATGATCTCCCAGTGGCTTTCCGTCCCGTCAACCTATGATATAGCTGCAGCGCCTCATCAAATAACCCGGCTGCAACTAGATTTTGAATTAATGCATTGTCCGCATAGACATTTGCCGGGATTTTGTCCTCGTCAATTAGTTCCAAGCGCAGAGTCGCAGCGTTGCTTAAAGACGGTTTCTCATAGATAATTATTTCCCAGAATCGCCTTGCCCAAGGAGGATTTTTGGCGAGTAGTTTTGCCAGGGGATCGATAAAACGATCATCCGCTAACACTTTGGCAACTACCGGCAGAAAAGTCGATGAAGCGATACCGCTCGTCCGCATGGAGATATCATAATACTTAAGCACACCATCCAGATCATCGCGCTTTCCATTGTCAAAGATCATCCAAGCGCTTGTCAGACTGTCTCGCCTTGAAAGCTCGACGCTCTGCTCCATCAAACGTCGCCTGCTTTGCTCCTGAGCGCCCAGCGCCATAACTGTTACTGCGCTAGAGGCATTTGGTTCATGAGCGAAAGCGCGCTCGGCAATTTCTGTTGTCGAGGCATTGATTGAATCGGGAAAGCTGTTCTTATTGTTTATAATCGCTTCTCGAACGCTTCTTCCCGCAGAAGATTGCAATGCGAAGCCATTTATCGGCCAAACGGATGTAGCAAGTTCTGGTGCCTTTTTCTTGGTAATACCGCCTAGAGATATCATTATGGAGACGAAGGCCAGCACGATCGCGATTGTCCAAATACCCAGCAAAGCCGAGACTTTGCGTGAATCGGGAGCGTGCCGAGATGGGTCTCGCTTTGGCATTTATGCTTCCACTTTGGCTCCATAGCTATATTGATAGTCATAGCCATATCCATAACCTGACTGCTGCGTCGAAACTTTTGTCACGATTGCTCCAAAAATATGTGCCTTCGAAGATCGTACACGTTGTAGCCCAGACTCAATACCCTTCATTTTCACACCATTCGCTTCGACAGTGTAAATAACACCTTCAACCGAATTGCTGAGCAAGGGTATGTCTGCAAGCCCCAACACCGGAGGAGCATCCACGATGATATGGTCAAATTCTTTCCCGAGTAGCACCACCAAGTCCGACATACGCTCACTGCTCAAAAGTTCCGCTGCATTGGGGGGTATCGGACCAGCCGTCATGGCGTGGAAATTCTCTATCGCTGTATTCTGGATCATATTTTTCATGTCATTCGAACCAGACAGGTAGTTGCTGAGCCCGGCTACATTTTCGATACCTAACATACGATGCAGTGATGGATTTCGCATATCGCCATCTACAAGCAACACTCTTTTACCTGCACTTGCTAAAACAGAAGAAAGAGCGAAAGCGGACGTACTTTTTCCTTCGTTTGGACGGGTACTTGTCATCAGAAAGGACCGGGGAACGCCATGATCAGTCAAAAAGGACAAACTGGTTCTTATCGAAAGATAGGCTTCCCAGGCTTGAGATTTCTTGTCTTGCAGGGATGTAATGATATCTTCTTTGTTCAAGTCTGGTATCGACCCAAGAACCGCAATGCCCAGTTTGTTTTTCAATTCCGAGGGATCCTTGATAGATTGGTCGACTTGCTCCGATACGAAAACATATCCCAGGGCAACCAGTAGGCCGGCCAGAATGCCAAACAGCAGATTCAGAATCACATTCGGGCTTGACGGCCTCTCGGGCGCGCGCGCGCGATCAACTACCGAAATGTTGTTGCTACCTACTCCAGCAACGCCAATTTCTTTATATCTCTGCAACAATCCGTCGTACAGCTGACGATTGGTATCCACTTCACGCTGATAAATATTATACTGGATGGAAGTCCGCCGCTCACCGCTAAATTCTGCTTTCAAAAGTTCTACTTTTCGCTGTAGGTCTTGTTCACTTTTCAACGCTTCGCGATAGCGGGCAATCGTGCCTGACCGAGATCGTGCATCTTCGCGGGCAATACTGGCGTCAAGGTCGGCAATTTGTGATGCCAATGCTTTCGCTGCTGGGTATTCAGGTTCAAACTGAACTAGTAACTTGGCATATTCTGCAGCCGCTAAAGCTCGCTGCTCTCGAATTCCATGAAGAGCAAGATTTGCCAAAGAGTTTTTGTCAGTTCCGTTGGACTGAACTTCACTCGCCGCGGCTATTCTTTCAGCAGTCGCCTTAGCCAGCGAAGTGTTCAATGCTTCCAAATTCGCGGATGCCAATGTCTGATTGCTTATTGTTCTGCCAGCACTGTCCTGCTTGGAAGAAAGAGTCACGATTTCATTGTTGTCGGCATATAGAACCAGTTTTCGTTCTGATTCTTCAAGACTTTGGCGAAGTTGAGCCAGTCGCTCCAAAAGAAACTCTCTTGCATCGGAAGTTGAATCATATCGCCGATCAAGATTGGACTCAATAAATTCACTGACCCATGTATTGGCAATTTCACTAGAAAATTGCGGGTCAGGGCTATTGAAGCTGACATCAATCAGGCTGGAGCCACGGATGGGAGAGATGGAAACGTTTTCTAGCAGGATTTGGGCAGCAAGATTTTGCCTCTTGTTTCTCTCGGCGGCACTCATTCTATTTGTATTCGAGGCAATTAAACCGCTGTTGTCCGCATCAACACCAAATAAATCGAAAAATGATTCTTGCGAGGCCAGATTTTTCTGTCTTACCACCCGCTCTGCCAGCGAATGAGCTTCGAGAAGAGAATATTGGGTCTGGTAGAATTCTAAATTCTGACCAACATCATCATTTTTTACGCCTTCGACGTTTGTTACCTTGTCTTGCGTTCGGTTGATTTCAATCCGGGACGTTGCTGTGTAGTGAGGCGTCATAAGCAGCGTTGTGATTACGGATAAAATAACTGCCGTAATAATGATTACTATAATAGCGATTTTGTGGCGGAGTATGGCCTGCCAGTATTGTAACAGAACCGGGTTTTCTTGAGCAGCGCCCTCGTACAACCGTTTTTTATCCCGATCTTGCTCATTATTTTCTTCAAAAATGGTCATTCAAAAAGTACTACCTAAATTTAACGCTGACAAGATTATCTGTTTCAGTTTTGGAATAAAATGATCAGGGGTGTAGTTAGCAGCGGCGAGGCCTGTAAAAAGTCTTTGAATATTCTTCTTGCTTGGGAATCGCCAACAATAACGACATCGTTGGCAAAAACCTCTGGATCTGAATAGTTGCCGCGGCGGATATCCTTAAGGTTGTATAGGCCAGCCATTTGTTGGCCATCAGCATTACGAAAAATAACGACATCGTTAAGTTTAGCAAATTCTGTTGTGCCGCCGGCAGTTGCAACGGCACGCATCAAGGTCATTCTTCCAATTACAGGATAGAGACCAGGCTTATCAACTTGTCCGTCAACGGTGATGACCTGACTAACCGTTTCGTCCAGGTTGACCGTTACCTGAGGATCCCGAACATAACGACCGCGAAGCCTTTTTTCAATCTCATTTGCGAGTTCGTCAGGTGTCGAGCCCGCAGCCTCAATTACGCCAACCAGTGGAAAGGACAAACGCCCACTAGCATCGATCTGGACTTTCTTATTTAAATCTTCAATCCCGAAAACATCGATGTTGAGTTTGTCAAATGGCCCAATCAAATAGGGTCTGTTCGTTGCCAGCAAGTCTGCTCGTGATGGTTCCGGCAAATCATCCGAAGAAACAAGTGTCACATTGGGACTGGAGCCTACAACTGAAGAGCCCGCACATGATGCAAGCAGCACGGGTAACAAAAGCAGGGGGAGGCGAATCAACATAAATACGAGTTTCCATTTTTTTCGAACCGGTTGATAGACGAGTGATCCGGTGACGTAAACCATCCGATTTGGTCTTTCGCTCATCTCGACCGTATTGGGCTTTCGTTCAATCGAAATTGCCTTCTCCTAACGGTTAGACCGAGCCGTCGCTTCAGAAAATACACAAAGAAAAACCGCTAGAACAGCCATCATGGACGGTACCCTGAGAGGGTAGTCACCGATGCTCGCTGCTACAAGAAACCCAATTATGGTGACCGAGAGGAATATGCGACTACGTCTGCTTTTTGTAATTGAGCTATCAAACACTCGCCGACTTCGGGCAAGCAGCCACCCCAGAAATACAACAATTAGAACTACTACCGGCAACCCGCCCTCGATCAAAATTTGCAACCAATCGCTATGAGCTTGATTCAGATACTCTGCTTTGAGCAGGTCAAGTGGTTCAAAAATCTTATAGACATGTTCAAAAGACCCAAAGCCGGTGCCCCACGGCATATATTCTTGAACCATTGTTAGCAGCGTTGGTAGAAGATCAAGCCTCAGTTCTGCTTGTGCATCACCACTTGTAAGACGATCAAATGCAGCAGTTCTTGATGCATAAAAAGCGGCGCCCACTATCGATACAAGCGTCAATATGAACGCCCCCGCAATCAAATTTTTGATAGAAAATCTCTGCCAGAATTTGAACTTTGACTTTCTCACTCGTTTGGTATTTTTTTTGGGCGCATCCGAAAAAAATTTGCCATTGTAAACGAATAGCAAGGCAAAAATAAAGGCGGGCAGTGCCAGTACAAGTCCGGCGCGAGAACCGGTAATAAAAATTAGTGGCAAAAGCACAAATATTGATGCGATTGCCGCGCTGACTTTAATTGTGGCAGATTTCTCAGACCGCTTTATTGTTCCGGCATACCAAGCTGCGATAACTATTGCGCATGCCAGCAAGACAGCCTGATGATTTCGATTTGCAAACAGGCCAACAGCTTGTCCGTTGTTGGTAATTTGGTAGAAATACAATGGGCCACTTGAAGAGCCGCCTAACTGCAGCATCGCCAAAATGGCGCTAAAATATGCCAGTAACAATATGACTACAAGTGCTCGCCGTTGGTCGGGCTTCTCCAAATTCATGAATAGCAGCATCGCGGCTAGGGGGACAGACAGTGAGAACAAGCTATTGAGTGTTTTTGAAGGCGAAAGGGTGAGCGGACGCCATGGCTGCTCCATCCCTGCTAGCGTTGCGATATCAAAGTAAATCTGCCTTTGTGGCAATTCTGACCAAACCGAAGGCGGTAATGGTGCAAGTTGCAGTATCATAAGTATGGCTAAGATAGCTAGCATCAAGACCGGGAGCAGGTTTCCAGTCCAACGCCTATGGCTCGAAACCGAGAAAGCATATGCCACGAAAATAATAGACAATGGCCTCAGTAACAAGAGCGATTGGATGTCATCTCGCGATCCGCCACCCATCAGGAAAATACAAACGATGAATAACGTAAACGCATAAAATCTAGCGTTGGCGGAGGATACCGCTGCCGGGAGAGCCGACAGCCATTTGGCTGTTAGCTTGTTCAATTTTACTGTTTTCAAGCCATATCCCATCTCAGTCTCAACCACGCTTCAAGTATTGCGCTCCGTTCTTGTCTGTAATCAAAATGACAAAAATTTGGTGCTGTGAGAGGTCGCTATAAGGTCTTCTTTGGAGGGCATCAAGCACAGCCTTTGATGACCTAAATGCGATCAGGGCTATTGGTGCTAGTCGTGTTAATAGATGGCGGACAGCGAGTCCGTAATAGGCCGTGACCATAGAATTCATACCCCACGGAAACTTGCAATCGGAAATCAAGAGTTATTCTCGCTACTGTATTTGAAGCATGGCGTAACGGCTGTCAGAGACTTGGGACAGTTTGATGACAGTCTCCCAGAATTAGTAGATAGACTAAACACCGGCGAGCTTGTCGGTCCCCGCATGTATCATTGTGGCCGTATGCTGGATGGTAATCCGCCTAGTACACCGGGGGCAATCGAAGTTCTGTCTTTTGATGAAGGACAAAGAATCGTAGCAGCGCATGCCGAGGCGGGCTTTATTTGACGGTTCTAGATATCGCCTATTCCTTTCTTTCGGACGACTATGAGGATTCTGAAGTATCAAAACACTAAATCTCCAATGTCCGCTTTTGCACCCAAAGCAGACACTAACGTTGTGACTGCAATATCCCGAAAGCGGACATTAGGACCATGTCATTGATACGCAAAATTTCACTTAACTAAATTTCCTGACACGGCATCTTGTCATTGGTGTATTACATGCATATATCACCAAATGAAGTTTTTGGAGGACGGTGATGTTAGAATTGCGTGAAGTTACCCATATTTATCCCAATGGAACAAAGGCGCTAGACAATGTGACGCTGTCCATCCCGAAAGGAATGTTCGGGTTGTTAGGGCCAAATGGGGCTGGCAAATCAACTTTAATGCGGACTGTTGCGACGCTGCAAACACCAACACACGGGAGCATCCAGTTTGGCGATATCGATATTCTGAAATCTCCGGAACAACTCCGTGAGCGACTGGGCTACTTGCCTCAGGATTTTGGCGTGTACCCGCGGGTCTCCGCTTACGACATGTTGGAACATATGACGGTGTTGAAAGGTATGACATCGAAAGCTGACCGCAAGGCAACCGTCGAAACTTTGCTTAACCAGACAAATCTGTGGGATGTACGCAAGAAAGCTATAGCTGGTTTTTCTGGGGGTATGCGGCAACGTTTTGGCATTGCGCAGGCGCTGATCGGCAATCCGGAATTGATCATCGTCGATGAACCAACGGCCGGCCTTGATCCTGAAGAACGCAATCGTTTTTTGAATCTGCTCGCGGAGATTGGCGAGAATGTTGTCATCATCCTGTCGACTCATATTGTCGAAGATGTTGCTGATCTGTGTCCCAATATGGCCGTGATTGCCAATGGCCGTATTCAGCTGGAAGGCGCGCCGCTGAATCTTATCAGCAAGACCAAGGGTACAATCTGGTCGAAGACCATAAAACGCGACGAACTGGAAGAATATCGTGCGAAATATGAGGTTATTTCTACTCGTTTGTTCGCTGGCTCCACAATCATCCACATATTGGCGACGGACAATCCCGGTAACGGATTTGTCGCCGTCGAAGGAGGGTTGGAGGATGTCTATTTCTCAACTCTCGCTACGACCCGTAGAGACGTAGCTAATTCTTCCCAAGCAGCTTAATCGGAGAGACTATATGTTCGCCAAGATTGCTGCTTTCGAGCTTCGCTACCAGTTCAAAAACCCTGTTTTCTGGGTTGTTTCTATATTATTTTTCCTGCTCACTTTTGGAGCTATGACCGTCGACGGTATCTCTATCGGCAGCGGCGGCAATGTGAATGCCAATAGCCCGGTTGCCATCGTGCAAATTCATCTCATCCTGACTTTATTCTTCATGTTCGTGACGACGGCCTTTGTCGCCAATGTGATTGTGCGTGACGACGAAAGTGGCTTTGGACCTATGGTCCGTTCGACGCGCGTGAAGAAATTTGACTATCTGTTTGGTCGCTTCACTGGCGCTTTTATGGCGGCGGGGATCGCCTTCCTGACCGTACCATTTGCCATTTGGTTCGGTTCGCTCATGCCATGGCTTGACCAGGAAACATTGGGCCCAAACCGGCTGCATTATTATGCCTATGCCTATTTCCTTATGGCGCTGCCGGGCATATTCCTGACGTCCTGTATATTCTTTGCGGTGGCAACACTTACTCGATCGATGATGTACAGCTATCTGGGCGTCGTCGTGCTGCTGGTTCTTTATATTGTGTTCAATGTCAGCACCGACAATATGCCCGAGCTGCGCGAATTTACCGGCTATGCTGACCCATTTGGCTTTGCAACGCTCAACAACGTCATTCGTTATTGGACTGCATCTGAATCCAATAACCTGCTTCCCGCTATTGAGGGGGCAATAGTCTGGAACCGATTGATCTGGATCGGTGTCTCCTTCTGTGCGCTTGCGCTCGCCTATCGCTGGTTCAGTTTTGCTGATCGCGGCGTTTCAGCTCGCAAGGCGCGGCGACAAGCCAAGAAAGCTGCGAAACTTGCATCTGTTGCACCGCAGACTGTCGATAATCTGCCAGCGACCAGCAAGGACGGAACAGCCTGGAGCCGGTTGGCGTCGCGAACCCGCTTTGAAATGACCCAGGTTTTCAAAAGCCCGGCCTTCGTTGTTCTGGTTTTAATCGGGTTGTTCAATGCCAGCGGTGCTCTGGCGTTCGGAAACGAGATTTACGGCACGCCTGCCCGGCCGCTGACTTTTACCCTGTTGCTGACCCTGATGGGTGCGTTCGGGATCATCCCCGTCATCATCGCCATCTACTATGCTGGGGAACTTGTGTGGCGCGACCGTGATCGGAAAATGCACGAGATTATCGATTCTACGCCGTTGCCGAATTGGGCCTATATGGTGCCCAAGACGATTGCGGTGTCTCTTGTCCTCTTCGCTACCCTGTTTATCTCTGTGGTTGCGGCGGTTCTGATCCAGCTGGTGCGCGGTTTCACAGACATTGCTTTGGATCAGTATTTCCTATGGTATCTGCTGCCATGGGGCATCGACATGATCATTCTGGCTGTTCTGGCCGTGTTTGTTCAGGCGCTAAGTCCCAATAAATATGTCGGTTGGGGCATCATGGTTATCTATCTGGTGGCCACGATAACTCTCGCCAATATTGGCTTTGAACATCCGCTCTATCTCTATGGAGATGCGGCTCCTACCCCTCTATTCTCTGATCTTAATGGTAATGAAGTAAATGGAGCTGTCGGATGGTGGTTACGCCTCTACTGGGGCGCTTTTGCCGTCATATTGGTGACCCTGGCCCATTTGTTGTGGCGCCGTGGTACTGAAACCAGCCTGATGCCGCGTTTGCGTCAATTGCCAAGTCGTATGAGAAGCGTTGCCGGATTGATCATTGCGGGCGCAGCCGTGACCGCAGCGGCCAGCGGCGCGTATATCTTCCAAAACACAAATGTGATGAATCAATATGTGACACAGGATGATCAGGAAAAGCAGCTGGCGGAATATGAGAAAAAATATCTCAAATATGAAACGCTGAAGCAGCCATCGTTCACGGATTTCAAATTGAACGTCGAGATCTATCCGCAAGAACGGATCATGAAGGCAGCAGGCTCGATCGGGATAATCAACGACACTGGCGCTCCGGTCGAGGTGCTGCACGTTCGCTTTCAGGACCCTGATGTACAGATCGAAGCGGTTGAGATTCCGAATGCGACGCTGGAGATGAATGACGAGGCGCTTAAATATCGGATATATCGTTTCGATACGCCGATGGCGATAGATGAGCAGCGGACCATAAGCTTCAAGTCGTCACGATCGCAGCGTGGTTTTAAGGCCAGCGGGAATGATATCCGTCTGGTTAAAAACGGTACTTTCTTAAACAACAGCGAATTTGCCCCGCAATTGGGGATGAACCGCAATGGCTTGTTGAACGACCGGCAAACCCGCCGGGAATATGATCTGCCATCCGAATTGCGCTTGCCAAAGCTGGAAGATGAATCCGCACGGGAACAAAATTATGTCGGCAATGCTGATTGGGTGATGTCCGACATCACTGTCAGTACGAGCAAAGATCAGACGCCAATCGCCCCAGGCAGCAAGGTGTCGGATGAGGTTAAAGGGGACCGGCGTATCGCGCGGTTCGTTTCCGAAAATCCTATCCTCAGTTTTTTCTCTATCCAGTCTGCGGATTATGCCGTGAAGGAACGCTCTGCAGATGGCGTGGATATGGCGGTCTATTATCACCCCACACATGACTATAATGTCGATACGATGCTGGATGCGACGGCTACATCATTGGCCTATTTCAAGAAAAACTTCGGACCATATCAATTTGATTATGCGCGGATTATTGAGTTTCCCGGCTACCAAACTTTTGCGCAGGCCTTTGCCGGAACCATACCATTTTCGGAACGGATTGGTTTTATCGCTGATAACAGCGATCCCGACGAAATTGACTATGTAACCTATGTGACCGCGCATGAATTTGGTCATCAATATTGGGCGCATCAGTTGATTAGTTCTAACCAGCAGGGCGGCACGATGTTGGTGGAAACCATGGCGCAATATTCCGCTCTGATGGTTATGAAACAAATTTACGGTGAGGACAAAATTCGCCGGTTCCTGAAATATGAGCTGGATCGATATCTGAGCGCACGTGGTAGCGAAGCAATCGAAGAATTGCCGCTGAACCGCGTCGAGAATCAAGGCTATATCCACTACCGGAAAGGTGCAGTGGTTATGTATTTGCTGCAAGACAGGCTCGGCGAAGACCGCGTCAACGCGATGCTGGCCGAGCTACTGGATCGTTATCGGTTCAAGAGCCAGCCATATGCCAACTCATATGATCTGGTTGATGGCTTCAAGTCGCTCGCCCGCAATAAAGCCGAACGGGAACTGGTGAGTGACTTGCTCGAAAAGATCACGATTTACGATATGAAAGTCGATGAAGCGAATGTGCGCAAGCTCACCAACGGCAGTTATGAAACGACGCTGACCGTTTCTGCTGAGAAATTCTATGCCGACGGACAGGGCAAGGAAACGAAAGCGAAGCTGTCTGACGAGATTGAGGTAGGTCTATTCACGGCGCGACCTGGTTTGGGCGCATTTGGTAAAGAGGATGTGATTTCAATGGAACGCAAGCCGATACAATCCGGGGAACAGGTGATTAAAATATTGTCATCCAAGAAACCAGAATTTGTGGGTATTGATCCCTATAACAAATATATTGACCGGAATGGCGATGACAATGTGATGGCGGTCTCCACTCCATAGCGGTTAGTCAATGGGTCGTTGTGATTGAACCAATGTCCGCTTCTGCGCCCATAGCGGACGCTAGCAGTTAATGGCCGGAATTGGGCCGTTAGCTGACTGGCCGCTTTTGGCGATCAACCTCACAGAAGCGGATCAGCGATACTCCCTTTTCCTGAATGACGAATAAGCGTATGACTGGAGTAAGCAACTTCCTTGGAGGGGGCTGAGTTTCGCTTGACTTTGCCATCGCAAGCCTCAGATCTATGCTCTTAGTGCTTCTGGAATAAGATTATTAAGGATCGGAACTTTTTTGACTGCGAATGCACCGGATCCTTGAACGGCAACTGCGATCGCCAGAACAACAAGTAGCAATGGGAACTCCCAGCCTCCACCTTCATTGCTGAAGAGCCAACCGTTGCCAGCATGGGTCCATGTGGCACCGAGGAGGATCGGCAAACTTAGTAGCGCGGTTAGTCTTGAATAAAGTCCCGCTATCAAAGCTGCGCCGCCAACAATTTCTCCAAAAATAGTAAGATACGCGACTATTGCTGGTAGTCCCAGGCTTGCAAAAAAGCTCACCGTTCCGGGGATAGTGAAAACAAAGACTTTGAGAAGCCCATGGGCGAGCAAAACTACGCCCAAGGATAGTCTGGTTATAGTTGCGCCGTAATTTGGGCTTTGTTCAGGTGAGGTCATTATATTTCTCCTTTAAGAAATTGGAATTTTCAGAACTTGTTGTTCTCTGTTGCAAGAATAGTTAGATGATCTCACTTCTTGCGACTATATGGAATTTTTGAGATAGTTTGTCTTCAAAATGGAGACAAACTCTGGCGCAATCAACATGCTCTCTGAGGGTCGCGCCGGTCGCAAAGTAATAGAGCACACCCGATTGTCTCAGGTTGCCGTCCGGGACGATCAACCTGAGAGCCATCTACGAATGGGTGGACGTCTCGTCAGCCGGCTTGATAGCCGCCAAATGTATGTACGGGACTCCATTCAGGTTGAAGCTTAGGCAGAGGTTCGACGAAGCCTGAATAATCATCTTGTCCCCAAACAACTTTTCCATCCATGATCGTGAGGTCAGATTCGATACTCATTAGGTCCTCATCAGGAACGTCCAGATAAGGAGCGTTGAGCACGGCAAAATCAGCAAATTGGCCTGGCGCGAGACGGCCTTTCAAGCTCTCTTCTTGACTAAACCAGGCAGACCCTACCGTATGATGGAACAGGGCTTCTTCCCGTGACATATGGTGGCGCTCACCGTGCAAGAGCGTCCGCCCAACGGATCTGCCCGTGGTCGCCCAGTATAGAGTGTTCCACGGATTGTAGGAGGCGACACGCGTTGAGTCAGATCCGAGGCCCAGCGGTAATCCGGCTTCGATCACATCTCTAAACGGCGGCGCATTACGTGTTGCATCTACGCCATAGCGATCAAGGAAGTACTCGCCTGCGTAAGCCATACGAGCCTGCATAGCCATACCGCCACCAAGCGCTTTTATTCGCTGGAGCGTTGCTGGTTGAACCGTTTCGCCATGATCAAATGCCCAACGTATTCCCGCAAAACCTAAACGGCCTTCTGCAACTTCCAATGCATGGGCTTCCTCAAACACATCGAGAATGTGGTTCATCGATTGATCATAGGTGGCGTGAATTCGAAGTGGCCAGCGTTCCTGCAAGAGATGGCGCGTCACGCCGAGCAATTGCGGACGCCAATTGTCGCGCGTAGTAATATCGGGTCGATCCGCCAGGAAGTTCTCGTAATCACCGGCGGCCCACACGAGAAACTCACCGCCGCCCATCAACACGTATGCGTTCATGATGTGTGAGGCGCGATTGACACCCGTTTCCCATTCGCGGGTCCATGTCTGGAATTCTTCCAGCTCCTGACCTTTGTTCTGAGGGAAGAGATATTTTGAGATTCGCACCGAGAGGTCACCGGTCTGCGCCAGCGCATCTGAGCCGCCATAATCGTCTGGAAAGCGATGTCCACCGCCGCCGGCATCAATAACGGATGTGAGCCCAAAACGATTGAGTTCGCGGTAAAAGTGTTTGGTTGAAACCGTCTGTGTTCCAATACTGAGCGGCGGCAAAGCTCCAATAGATCCGTAGAGCAAATCCGGGTTCGGTTCAGCGTGAAGTATACAGCCTCCGTCTTCTGTAAACTCATATCTCGTCCCAAACGGAGCACGCGTACTGGGACCCAATCCGCGTGCTTTAACTGCCGCGGCATTCAGATAGCCCTGACTATAAAGATAAAGCACATAGACAGGCGTATCAGGCGCGGCCGTTGTTAGCTCTGCGGGGGTGGGGAGCCGCCGCTCCTCAAACTGAAATGGGGACCATCCGCCCACAACGCGAACCCATTCACCTTCAGGCGTCTTGGCAGCTGCCTCTCGGATCATTTGCAATCCGCGCTTAAGCGACCGAACGCCATCCCACCGTAATTCAGCGGCGTAAAAACGCCCAGCCCTGGTAGGATGCATGTGGCTATCGTTTAGTCCTGGGATTACTGTTCGGCCGCCCGCAGATAGGATTTGAGTTCCTGGCCCACGCAGGTTGCGGATATCATTATTCGTTCCAACAGCTTGTATAAGGCCATTTTTGACCGCGATAGACTGGGCGCGTGGATTGGATGCGTTTTGAGTTATGACGTTTGCATCGGCAAGAATAAAGTCTGCCGCGACGTCTGAACCGGCGCGAGAAAATTTTGAGCAAGCACCGAGTGTCAAAGCGCTGGCTGCGCCAGCTCCTGAGAGCGCCAACAAGCGGCGCCGAGATAGGATGGTAGAGGTAATTACATTGGTCATGGCATTGATCTTTCCGATAATTGTCCGAGCGCCGTTATGAACGCGTCTCCAGATTAGAAGGAGTGGGGGAGATTGAAAAAACCCTCACCGAACACGTTCGGTGACGGTGGCAAAGAATTTTTATTGGCCTTCTTTCGCGCCAAACATAGAATCAGCGTAAACGATGCAGAGTCCATAACCATCACCATGCTCTTTCATGATGCCGGTTGTAGCTTCATAGGTTTCGCTCAGATGCTCGCCTAATGGCTTTCATATTTTTGCTCCTTAGAAATGAAATTTTTCTCTTGGAACAATAGATAATTGAACTCTAAGAAAGGACTATATGCTATTATTGGGACGCTCTGTATCCCAAATGGAAACAATGGAGGGAAGTTTGGATAAATTCTCTAGTTTGAAAATGTTTGTCCAAGTCGTCGAATCTGGTGGATTTGCGGCGGCGGCAAGAGATACCGGCGCCTCTCGTTCACAAACGAATAAATTGGTTATCGCGCTTGAAGATCAGCTCGGCGTTCAATTGCTGAATCGTACAACGCGTAGTGTGTCTACGACGGCTGCCGGGTTGGCCTTTTACGAAAGAGTCCAAGGCATTCTGAGTGACTTGAGTGAAGCGGAGAGCGCAATTCAAGAGAAAGGCGAGGAACCGATGGGCAGTCTTCGCATAAATGCGCCGATGTCGTTTGGGACTTTGCATTTGGGACCTGCGATCGCCGATTTCATGACGATGTATCCGCAATTGAAGGTCCAATTGGAACTGTCTGATCGTTTCATTGATCCTGTATCTGAGGGCTTTGATATCACAGTGAGGATCGCCGAACCCATTGAAAACCTATCATTGGTTGACCACACAATTGTCGAAGCCAAGCGGCTTATCTGTGCTTCGCCTGAATTCTTGGCGACATATGGACACCCTGAATCGATCAAAGACCTCGCCAGCCTTCCATGTTTACATTATGGTACATTGCCTGCAGGTTCCGTTTGGAAGCTCGCTTCAGAAGACGGCCAGTTTCGCGATACGCCTGTCAACGGCGTTCTATGTTCAAATAACGCTGAAGTTCTAAGAGATGCAGCGCTGCGCGGCTTAGGATTTGCCTTGCTTCCTACATTTATTGCAGGCTCCCATTTACAATCCGGCCGCCTTGTCTCTGTTTTGAGCCAGTATAGAGCCCCTCCAATTCATCTTTGCCTGATCTATCCGCCCAACCGGCATCTATCCTCGCGCACAAGGCGTTTTGTAGAATTTATGTACGACCGTTTTGGGGATCTCCCGCATTGGGATTTGGTCGATTGAAGATGAAAACGCTGTGTCGAACATCGTGGTTTGGCCCAAGACATTTGAGAAATATCATAAGGCGGTGTTGGCCAGGCGGCTTTTTGCATACTCGCGGTCGCTTGCAGCGCAAGGGCGTGGTTACGCAGGTTATTGCAACGCATATCAAAGACAATTCCGACTTGCTCGACATGCTGGGCAATACAGTGAACGCTGGCGGCTCCATTGATCCATCGGCTGATAGTACGGCCGAGGGAACGCGGCCCGAACGGGACAGTCTTATGGGGCCAACACCAGCTCTGTCTTCGCAATCAGAGACAATCAGGGATGCTTTGCAAAGTGCCAGACGCCCGCGATTACACACCGGGATTGATTATGGTTCGCATTTGTTAGTGCCGGTGATTCCCGCTCGGAAGGAGTAGCTCAAGAAGCTGCTCAAACAACCGCTTTCCATCCCAATTGCGGTCGTCTGGTCCGACAATAGGATACGTCCGCTTTCGGGATGAAGCAGAAACCGTCTGAAGGTCCGAAATTGGGGCGCAAAGCAGACAGTAAACTAATGATTGATCAAAGACCGCTTCGGCTTACAGGAATTCGACTTCTTTCTTTGATCGCAGATCTATTTTTTTAGCCAAGGCTATTTGCCGCCCAACGTAGCCAGCCGGACAAACCGATTCGGTGGAGCTGTCCTCTCAGAGTTGTTCGGCAATACCGACCAAAGGCTCGGATCGTGTCAAATCAGGCTTAAGCTCCGGCCAACTGTGGGGCCGAATGTGGGGACGATATAAGAATCCAGGTAATTTTCACTATAAATCAATGAGCTGCGAAAAAAAATGGCGGACACGGAGGGATTCGAACCCTCGAAGGACCGTGAGGCCCTTGCCTCCTTAGCAGGGAGGTGGTTTCAGCCGCTCACCCACGTGTCCGCACGACTGGCTTGGCCAAGGCCATGCGCTATAACGGGGCATCGCAGTGGCTGCAATGGGTAAAGTTCCTGCTGAAGCTGTCAATTTGGCTTAGTGGACAAAAACCATGTGGAACCTGGTCTGTTTAGCGCAATCCGGCCATGTTTGAAGCCAAACGCGGGTTCGAACACTCAACAGGTCGTAAAATCGACTCGGGTCGTCGTCCGTTCATTGCGTAGTCATCACGAAACGCCAAAGTCGAAAGCGGCTGGTATGGGAAGGAGTTTACCCATGTCTAAGTCGTGCCCAAAGGAAATGTTTGTGAAAAAAAATATCCGCGAGAGTCTCGGTTCGAGATTGCTTGGCCTGTTCGCTGTCGCCGCATTGGCATGCACACCAGCCATGTCGCCTGCATTTGCGCAGGTACAGACGATTGATCCGAATGACGCGATTGATGCTGATCTCGATACTCCTGACTATGATGGAAATTTTGAAACGCCTGAGCCAGAGCAAAATACTACCGTCAGCGGCGATATTAACAGCGACATCGCCCAACCCGGTCAGGTTGATGATGGCACAGGCTATGACGATGCCGTCAACGAGAATAGCTATGACCAAAATAGCTACGACGAAAATGGGAATGTTATCGCGAATGTTGACGAAGCGACCACTTATCAGGACGATGACCTTATCGGCGCGGCTGAGGGCGTATTCGGCAAAGGCGCCAAGGGCCTTGCCGGAGTTATTGAAGACATCTTGAAGAAACAGGGCCGGCCCAATGCCTATATTGCGGGGCGCGAAGCATCTGGCGCTTTCGTGGTGGGTTTGCGTTACGGCTCCGGCAAGTTGCACCACAAGATTGAGGGTGAACGACCCGTCTACTGGACCGGACCATCTATTGGTTTTGATGTTGGTGGCAACGCGGCGAACAGTTTTGTCCTAGTTTATAATCTCTACGACACTGAAGATCTTTACCAGCGCTTTCCTGCGGGGGAGGGCGCGGCCTATTTTGTTGGCGGTTTCCATGTGAGCTACTTGCGTAGCGGCGACAAGGTTCTGATCCCGGTGAGACTGGGTGCAGGTTTGCGGCTAGGCGCAAATGTTGGCTATATGAAGTTCAGCAAAAAGCAGCGATGGCTGCCGTTCTAAGGCGAATCTAAGCCGTAACGGCGCGCAATTTTTCCATGCGCGAGAGATAGCGCGCCAATATGTCAATCTCCAGATTAACCTGATCACCGGCTTTCAAATCTGCGAAAGTCGTTACGCCCGCGGTGTGCGGAATAATGTTCAGGCCGAAAATCGTACTGCCATCCTGCTGATCGTCGACAGTGTTGACGGTGAGTGAAATGCCATCGACGGTGATCGAACCTTTTGGTGCCAGATAGGGCGCAATGTCGGCGGGGGCGTGGATGCGGACCGGATGCGAATCGCCTTCTGTTTCCACCGACACTATGTCGCCCACTGCATCGACATGGCCGGTGACAATATGACCACCAAGTTCATCGCCGACTTTCAAGGCCCGCTCGAGATTGAGCTTGCTGCCTTGTGACCACATGGATTTCGCGGTTTTGGATATGCTTTCAGCTGAGATATCCACTGCAAACCAGTCTGCCCCTTTGTCAACAACCGTTAAACAAGCGCCAGAGCAGGCTATGGATGCACCAATATCAACGCTACTCATGTCATAGTGACAGGATATCACCAGCCGCAGATCGCCGCGCTCCTCAACCTTGGTTATTGTACCGATATCGGAAACTATGCCTGTAAACATGGGAAGCCCTTATAAAATCCAGGCCGCGAACTTAGGCGGCGCGTTCATATATCTCAAGCACATCGTTACCCAAATCGCGGCGATCAAGCCGGGACCACTGACCGTGAGCGACGTCAAGACTGCCAAGGCCAATATCACCTATGCCTTGCAAACCACCGCCGATGACGATCGGTGCACGATAGAGCATCAAACGATCAACCAGATCGGCCTGAAGGAAAGAAGCAGCGGTAGCAGCACCCCCCTCGACCAGCAGCCAGTTTGTTTGATCCAGCTCCGAAATAGCCTGAGGTTCAGAGATCTCTGTCCAGTGATCTCCGACCTCTGCTTTTCCAAGAACTACCGGTTGGGGTGAGCGATCTTCCAATCCGGCAAGACGGACATCCAGCCCAGGATTGTCGGCCGCTACCGTACCGGCCCCAACCAATATGGCATCACACCGTGCCCTTTCGAGATGGGCATGCGCGCGCGCGCGGTCGCTGGTGATCCATTTGCTGGTACCGTCAGCCATGGCGATACATCCGTCCAGGGACAAGGCGAGTTTCAGTGTGACATGCGGACGGCCTTTTTCCATGCGCGCAAAAAATCCAGCCATTGCGCGGTGTGCCTGCTGTTCCAACAGACCCACCGATACGGAAATGCCCGCATCACCCAAACGGTCAATGCCCTGCCGCCGAGTGCGTTCATCAATGTCCAGTGTTGCGACGATCACGCGTGCCGGTGCTGCTTCCTTTACAAGATTAGCGCAAGTGGGCCCGCGTTTGCTTTCATGGGCACATGGTTCCATCGTAACATAGATATCAGCGCCCTTGGCGGCCTTGCCCGCTTGTGCCAGAGCCATGGCTTCAGCATGCGGCCGTCCCCCTGGCTGCGTCCAGCCGCGGCCGACTATGATATTGTTCTTGACGATGATACAGCCAACGTTGGGATTATCGCCGGTTCGGCCGCGTCCGCGTTCCGACAAGGCGATCGCCGCCGCCATATAGCGTGCGTCACTCTGAGCCATCAGCATGTCAGGCCGGCTGGTCGTTCCACTTCCACTTCGCCGCGTGCCAATCGGTCCGCTTTTGCTTCGCGTTCAATCGCGTCAACATCCATGCCCGAGATTCGGCCCAACGATTTCATCGCTTCTCTGCGTTTCGTTTCCTGCTTGTCTTTCAGGCATTGCACGGCCCAGCGGTCTTTCATGATATCTTCGTCCGTGCGGTCCAGTGTCCAGTTTTCGACATAGACAACTTCTTGTGGAACATAGACGTCCGTATTGACCTTCGGGTCGATGATAAACAGGAAGAAGATGAAACCGGAACAGAGAAAGGCCAGAAACGCCGGCATCGCCTGTTCCTTTGGACTCCGGCGCAAAAGAGTAATCAAATCCTTTAAACCGCCGCCGACGGAAACATCTTTTAGCATCTTCATTATTGTTAAATAGGGTGCAAAAACGCGGATGACCAGCCCCGTTGCGGCATATTCTGTATCATCGGGGCTGGACTTCGCATTTTCAGGCTCAGCTGTTAATCTGGAACTGGACTTTCAGGGTGATCCAGCTTTCAAAAGGCGCACCATCTTTTGTCGCCGGTTCGAAACGCCATTTTTTTAGGGCATGCCGTTTGGTTGCAGTCCAAAAGCCTTTATGCGGGCTCTCAATCAATTCAATCTGTTTGGCCCGACCGTCTGTTCCGACGAGAACGCGTACAGCGATCATTCCTTCCTCGCCCATTCGCAGCAATCCGGATGGATAGGGCGGCTGAAACTGAGCGCTAAAGCGGTTATTCAATTTCGCATCTGCAATGACCGGTTCCGGAATGATCTCGATTGGAACTATTGGAGTCGTAATCCGATCCCCTAAACTACTGATGTCTATGCCATCTTCGATACCGGCGAATGCTATCGCGGGCGGATCATTGAACACCGGTGGATTCACTATGGGTGTAACCGCCGTGACCGACTTTGGCGGTGGATTGGTCGCGACAATCGGCTCCTCAATCTTGGTGGCAGGTGTCGGCGGCTCTTTATCAACCTCGATCGGATAGGCCGTAATCGCGCCCTCAAATGGTATCTCTGCGGTTATCGCAGGCAAAGCCATGGCGCCGGCAAAAAGCAAAGCGTGAACCCCCACGGCTAGTCCAATGCCTTTATAATTGGGTGGTTTATGCGCGTAAGTTGATGTGAAGCTCATAAGTCTGTCCTTTCATCCATCTCCTCGGATGACAGTGCAGCTGCGCCATTTACTGGCGCTATATCCCGCACCGTCATATGTGATGTTATACTATAACATATTTAGAATCAAGGACATGGCTCGCCAAAGCGGTGTAGGGTAGGGAAATCGGTGGCTATGAAGAGATGTTTTGCAGCCGTGCGAGGGCAGATTCTCGGCCAATGAGCGGAAGCAATGCACCCATATCCGGTCCGTGATCCAATCCGGTCAGCGCCTGACGCAGCGGCATGAACAATGGCTTGCCTTTGCGGCCCGTGCCTTCCTTCAATGCTCCGGTCCAATCTTTCCAGATCGTCTCTGACCAGGACAAGCCCTCCAGGGTTATTCGGGCCTGATTCAGAAATTCCTGATCTTCGGCCGACAAGTCGGGAGCGGCTACCGGGCCCGTCACCACCTGCCACCAGGCATCGATTTCACCCATATCATGCAGATTGGGCCGGACGACGTCCCAGGCCGCCGCAGACATTGCATCAGGCAGCCGACCCTGCACATCTTCATAGTCCAGCAGGTGCACTATCTTCTGGTTCAGCTGGGTTAATTCTTCGTCATCAAAGCGCGCTGGCGCCCGTCCAAAGCGTGAAAAATCAAAAGTTTCCACCAACGTCATAACGTCTGCAATTGGCTCCACCGGGTCGCTGGTGCCGATACGGGCAAGTAACGCGACAATCGATTGCGGTTCAATGTTGCGCTCGCGAAAACCGCCTACGCCCAGGGACCCCAAACGCTTGGAAAGCTTGCCCTCTGTCCCGACCAGCAATGCCTCATGGGCAAATTCCGGTGTGTTGGCGCCAAAGGCCTGAAACATCTGAATCTGGACCGCGGTATTGGCGACATGATCCTCGCCGCGCACGACATGGGTGATGCCCATATCCATATCATCGATGGTCGATGGCAGCATATAAAGCCAACTGCCATCTTCACGGCGGATGACTGGATCGGACAGCAAGGCCGGATCAAAATGCTGGTCGCCGCGGATCAGGTCGGTCCACTCAATCGATGTGTTGTGATCCAACTTGAAGCGCCAATGTGCCTTTCGGCCTTCTGCTTCAAAGGCTGCAATTTCCGCATCGGTTAGTTGCAGGGCTGCTCGATCATAAGTCGGAGGTTTGCCACGCCCGAGCTGGACCTTGCGCTTCAGATCCAGTTCTTGCGCGGTTTCATAGGCAGGATAGACGCGGCCCGCTGCCTTTAATTTCTCAAATTGCTCTTCATAGCGGTCGAAACGAGCTGATTGCCGCTCTTCGCTATCGGGATGGATGCCGAGCCATGCCAGATCCGCGCGAATGGCGGTGACATATTCTTCCTTGGAGCGCTCCTTATCGGTATCATCCAGCCGCAGCAGAAATTCGCCGCCCTGTTTCTTGGCGAACATCCAGTTGTGGAGCGCCGTGCGGATATTGCCGACATGAAGATGCCCGGTGGGCGAGGGTGCAAAGCGGGTTTTAATGGTCATATCGTCCTAAATGCATTGGTAATGGGATAGCGCCGGTCTCGGCCAAAATTTCTTGTGCCCAGTTTGACGCCCGGCGGGGCCTGACGCCGTTTATATTCGGCTATATAGAGCAATTTTTCGATCCGTATCACGGTTTCGCGATCAAAGCCGCGTTCGACAAGATCAGAAACCGATAATTCTTCCTCCACCAGCCCGTGGAGCAGGGGATCGAGAATTTCATAGTCGGGCAAACTGTCGCTATCCTTCTGGTCTTCCCGCAACTCCGCGCTCGGCGGTTTGGTGATGATATTGTCGGGCATGACGGGGCCGTCCGGGCCCATGCCGAGCGACGGCTTGTTGCGATTGCGCCATTCCGACAGTTTGAAACAGGTCAGCTTATAGGCGTCTTTTAGCACCGAATAGCCGCCCGCCATATCGCCGTAAATGGTAGCATAGCCGACGCTCATCTCGCTCTTGTTGCCGGTGGTGAGCAGCATATGACCAAATTTGTTGCTCATCGCCATCAGCGTCACGCCGCGGATGCGCGACTGGATATTCTCTTCGGTAATATCCACCTCTTCATCGGCAAAACTACCTTCGAGCATGGCGTCAAAACCTTCGACTGCGGGCACAATCGAAATCGTGTCGAGCCGCGTTCCGAGCATCTCGGCACAGCTTGCCGCATCGTCGAGACTCTCTTGTGACGTGAAGCGTGACGGCATCATCACGCACCACACCCGATCCGCGCCCAAGGCGTCAACCGCCACTGCCGCAGACAGGGCGCTATCAATACCACCAGACAGACCAAGAATGACGCCAGGAAAGCGGTTGGCATTCACATAGTCGCGTAAGCCAACTATCATCGCGTTATAAATATCGGCCGGATGATCATCCAGCTTGTGAATCTCGCCGGGCGCGCAAGTCCAGTCCCCACCCTCATTCGACCAATAGGTATCAACGATGGCCTCGTCCCAGTCGGGAAGCTGGTGCATTACACTGGTGTCGCCGTTGAGGACGAAGCTCGCTCCATCGAACACCACTTCATCCTGGCCGCCAATCCGGTTGAGGAAAAGCAACGGCAGCTGTGTTTCCCGCACGCGCTGCGTTGCCACCTGACCCAGCCGCCGGTCATCTTTCTCAATCTCATAGGGGCTGCCATGGACAGAAATCAGCATTTCCGCGCCCTGTGCTTTCAGATGTTCACAGACGGTCGGGAACCAGACATCCTCGCAAATGGGCAGGCCAATTTTACAGCCGCGAAAGTCGATGGGTTCTGGCAGCGGCCCGGATGTGAACAGGCGCTTTTCATCAAACGTGCCGTAATTGGGAAGCTCAACCTTATATCGCACCTCTTTGATCTGGCCGCTTTCAAGCAGCGCAATGCCGTTATAGAGATGGCCCTTGTCACGGAAAATCGACCCTACCAACATGGCTGGCGCGCTATCTTTCGTCGCGTCGGCCAATCGCTGCAACTCTGTTTCCGCACGTTCGACGACCGCTGGTTTCAGCACCAGATCTTCGGGCGGATAGCCAATGAGCTGCAGCTCCGGAAAGACAATCAGGTCGCTATCCGGTTTTGACCGATATACGGCGATCATCGCGTCGGCATTGCCGCGCAAATCGCCAACCGACTGGGTCATTTGGGCAAGGGTGATGGTAAGCTTTGCTGTCATCCCGCCCTGATAGAAAGCAGTGCTGCGCTCGGCAAATGAATTGTTCCAAATGATTGACTAGAAGATCAACGATCCCATGATCCGGCCGGGTATGAAAGCAAACAGACCAGCAACCAAGAGCCCGATATAAGGGCCTTGCATCGCCCGGTAATGCTCCACAACATTGCCGCGCCGGATTTGCCAGATACCGTAGGGAATCGAAAGCAACGTCACAACCGAGAAGATATGGATGAAGCTTAGTCCTGTTCCACCAATGCCTTGTCCCGGACGGCCGATCCAGAAGCTGACAATGGCGGTGGTTACCATCAATATCCCCCAGATACGTCCCATATGCATATGGAGCCGATCACCCTTTTTCCGCCACAAGATATAAGCGCCTAGCGGAAGGGCCGGGATTACAGTGGCAAGATGAATGATGACTGGCAGGCTGATCGATCGCTTTTGCGCAATCTCTACATCGGCGCTGTAAGCAAAGCCGCCGTAGAGGGAAGATAGTGCCATCAAAACCAACGTGGCCAATAGTGTTGCGCCGCCTACTAGAATGACATTCTGAACATTATATCCGCTTTTCTTGATTATCTCAGATTGCACTGCGCTTTTCGGCTTCGCCATGATTTTCCCCGTTGGTTCAATTCGTTGCCGACCAGATTGGCTATCCGAAAGTTCAATTCCAGCTTGCTTACGCCGGTGGTTGTCTCTTATTCGTGAATTGCGCCAGAAACAGGCAATTTGCCCATTCACGAAGCGTCAATGGACAGGTTGGATGGCGGTTTGGGGGTTAAATGAGCGGCAGTGTTAGAAAATGGTCCGTGAGATGGATTGCCGTCGAATTGCTGGTCATGGCGCTTATCGGGCTGGTCTTCGGTTTCCTCGGCCCGTTTGGCACTTACGCGATGCCGGTGGCCCTGCGCCTTGCCTATTGGGTCGGCTTCATCATCATTGGCTATGCGATTTTCAGACCGGTTTCGATTAGCGCTGGATGGCTGCGGGAAACTATTGCCATGCCTTTTTGGACCGCCGAGCTTTTGGCAACGGCGATTGCGGCTTTGCCGCTCACCTTCCTGATCGGCTTCGCCATGTCAGGCATGCGGCTCGATCCCTCCTTTTGGGGCGACCGCTTTCTCATACTCTATCTGCAATGCGCCGTGATCGGTTTCGGCATCTTCCTTTTTATGCGTTTACTCTTTGGGCCGGATAGGTCGGGCGCCGAAAGCGAAGGGGTACAGGAACCGCCCGAAATAGAGCCTGATTCTGCGAAAATTGCTCCGGTGCAAACAAAATTGCATGACCGCCTATCGGGCTTCCCTGACAGTATCATCGCTCTTGGCGTGGAAGATCATTATGTCCGCGTCCATGGCCCCGACCGCGCCGAAATGCTGTTGATGCGGCTGAGTGATGCCATCAGGGAAATGGAACCGCTGGAGGGAATGCAGGTCCATCGCAGCTGGTGGGTGGCGCGCGATGCCATTGTGACGTCGAGGCGTGAAGGACGGAATCTGCGATTGGTGCTATTTGGCGGGTTAGAAGTTCCGGTTTCCCGCGCCTATGTCACCAAACTGAAACAATCTGGCTGGATTTAACCGAAAGGCACTTTCGATTTGCGGCGCACCTGTTAAACGGAGCCTCGAAACATTCACATAGGGTCGGCGATTCTGATGCAATGGCTGGCCTGTTCGAGGGGAAGCCAATCAATGAAACTCATGTCCGGCAACAGCAATTTGTCGCTCGCTCAATCCGTAGCCGACTATCTGGATATCAAGTTGACCGATGCGAGCGTGAAACGCTTTGCGGACGATGAGATTTTTGTAGAAATCCATGAAAACGTGCGCGGCGAAGACGTCTTCATCATGCAATCGACCAGCTTCCCGGCCAATGACAATTTGATGGAATTGTTGATCGGTATCGACGCTTTGCGCCGTGCCTCTGCGAAGCGTATTACTGCCGTGATTCCTTATTTCGGCTATGCACGACAAGACCGGAAACCGGGCCCGAGAACACCTATTTCAGCCAAACTCGTCGCCAACCTTATCACTGAAGCGGGCGCTGATCGGGTGCTTTCGGTTGATCTGCACGCAGGTCAAATTCAGGGTTTTTTCGATATCCCTACCGACAATCTTTATGGTGCACCGGTAATGTCGGCGGACATTCAGGCCCGTTTTGCTGGTCATGAGCTGATGGTTGTGTCGCCGGATGTTGGCGGCGTGGTTCGTGCCCGCGCGCTCGCCAAACGGCTGGACAACGCGCCACTGGCGATTGTCGATAAACGCCGTGAACGTGCCGGCGAATCTGAAGTAATGAACATCATCGGCGATGTTTCTGGGCGTTTTTGTATATTGATCGATGATATTGTCGATTCCGGCGGAACGCTTTGTAACGCTGCGCAGGCGCTGAAAGATAAAGGCGCTACCGAAGTTGTCGCTTATTGTACCCACGGCGTTCTTTCCGGCGGAGCCGTGGCCCGGGTGAATGACAGTGCGCTTAAGGAGTTGGTGATCACCGATTCCATTGGTGCAACTGAAGCGGTTCAAGAATCGGATCGCGTGCGCCACTTGACGATCGCGCCTTTGTTGGGCGAAGCGATCAAACGTATTGCCGACGAAAGTTCTGTTTCGAGCCTGTTTGATTGATCTGAATTCCGGTTTTAAGAATCCCTAGGGGGGAGGGAAAGCCATTGTGCCAAATCTAGAAACATTGATGAAATATCGCACTCATATTGCGGTCCTTGCGATCGCGATTTCGGTCTTCGCATGGATCACCGAGTTGGCAGGCTGGGTTTATATCTGCCCATATTGCCGTGCGCAAAGAACCGTAATCGGACTATTGGGGCTCCTTCTCTTGGCCAACCCGCAACACTGGCTAAATCGCTGGACATCATCGGTACTTGCCGTCCTCGGGCTGGTCGTCGCGGCCATGCAGCATTTCAATGGGTGGAAAAAGATCATGGCGGGAGAATTTTCCTGGGGTGAATATTGGTATGCAAATTCCTGGGTATTGTCTGGCTGTGCCCTATTTATAATAACAGGATTGATCCTTTATCTCTGGGCTTGGCGGCCTGCCAAACCGGAGTTATCTTGATTCGCGCTGTGTTTTTCAATGAGCGGCGCTGGTCAAAGGACCATTTTGCTGCCAATTAAGGGAATATGACACCCAAGGATATCACTCTTGCTGAAAAGCTGGCCGATGCTGCGGGCGATGCCATTCGTCCCTTATTCCGTAAGAAATTTGATCAGGAATCAAAGAGTGATTCGACCCCGGTAACCGAAGCTGATCGCGCTGCAGAAGCCGCGATGCGCAAGATTATCGAAACAGAATGCCCTGAAGACGGCATTATCGGCGAAGAATATGGCACGATCAACGAAGGTGCTTCTCGCCAATGGGTGCTTGATCCGATTGATGGAACCACCAGCTTCATCGCGGGGCGACCGATTTTCGGAACACTTATTGCGTTGATGCAGGATGGTTGGCCGGTTATCGGGATTATTGACCAGCCGATAGCGCGAGAGCGATGGGTCGGAGTGGTAGGCCGGCCTACAACCTTTAACGGAGCTGCGGCTCAATCGGCGCGCTGCCGTGAGTTGAAGGACGCCGTGCTGGCTACCACAACCCCGCATCAGTTTGACGAGCATGACGCCGATCATTTCATGGGTCTTGCGAGCAAAGTTGCGCCGCGCAAGATTATCTATGGCGGCGATTGCTATAATTACGGCCTGGTCGCCAGCGGCCATGTCGATGTGGTCTGCGAAGCAGGGCTCATGCTTCATGACTATGCTGCACTTGCTCCGATTATCGATGGCGCCGGCGGGATGATGTGTGATTGGAATGGCGAACCGCTTCATGCGGATTCGGACGGTCATGTGCTTGCCATCGGCGATCAGGCGCGTGTCGATGACGTGCTGGAGGCTATTGCATGCAACCACTAGAGCCTGTCAGCAAAACACGGTTCGTTCTGCCGCCGCCACCGCTGCAACGCTATCTGACAACCTATTATTTCACCGATATTGAGAGTCCGGACGGGTCGGATATCTCGGACATGCTGCTGCCACAATGGGCCAGTGTCCGCTATATCCACTGCGGTAGCGTCAAAATGACAATTCCTGACTACAAGCCTCAGGATTCGCCGCTGGCAGCAATGACCGGGCCGACCAGTTTGGCGGCTCCAATTTCGAGCAAATCATCACGAATTGCCGCAATTGGTCTGCTACCGCTAGGCTGGTACAAATTTGTCGGGCAACCCGCATCGCGGTGGGCCAACAAAGTGGTGGACGTTGAAACGGCGCACAAGTTCGACCTCTTTGCCAAAATCTGGAACGCCATCAGGGTTGCCGAGACCGAAGCAGAAATGATCGATGCCTTTAACCGGTTGTTGCTGGAAGCCCTGTCACCACCGGATCCGGAAGAGGAGCAGATTGAGGCTGCCCATCTGGCACTGACAGACCCTGATATTGACAGCGTTGGCGCGCTGAGTGAACGACTGCAAATGGACACCAAGCAACTGAGCCGATTTTCGAGCCGCGTTTTTGGATTTCTTCCGAAATTGCTGCTTCGCAGACAGCGTTTTGTTCGCACATTGGGTCAGGCCCTCATGAACCCAAACCAAAACTGGAGCGAGTGTGTCGATCTCAACTATTATGACCAGGCGCATTTCAATCGCGACTTCAAGCGATTCATGGGACTGACGCCGCGGCAGTATATGGCCCAGCCGCATCCCATCTTCGGGATCGGTGCGAGCGAGCGCACGAAAGCACTGGGGCGACCTTTACAGGCGATGGACAGGCCCGAAGACCCTGACTCTGACGATAATTGTAACGCTGCATAACGAACAACTGCACAAAGCGACGATGAAACTGCATTATTTCTTGCATTTTGGGCGAATCTAGCTATTGCCGCCGTTCCGATGTGACGCACTGGCCAGTGTTGGGCTGCCACATGTGTCCGTAACGGTTACTTTTCAAAGGAGACCAAAATGCCCAAGTTGAAGACCAAAAGTGGTGTGAAGAAACGCTTCAAAATCACCGCAACCGGCAAGGTAAAGCACGGCGTAGCCGGCAAACGCCACCGTTTGATGAGCCATAACAGCAAATATATCCGTCAGCAGCGCGGCACCAAGAAATTGTGTGATGCCGATGCGCGGACAGTCAAGAAATGGGCACCTTACGGGCTTTAGTAGCTCGCGCTCCCATAGCTTCATAGAATTCAAGGATATAGAAAATGGCACGTGTAAAACGGGGTACGACCACTCGTACAAAACATAAAAGATTACTGGATCAGGCAAAAGGCTATTATGGCCGCCGCAAAAATACCATCCGCGTTGCGCGGCAGGCTGTCGAAAAAGCCGGTCAATATGCGTATCGCGATCGTAAAGTTAAAAAGCGGGCTTTTCGCGCCATCTGGATTCAGCGTATCAACGCTGCGGTCCGTGCAGAAGGCATGACCTATGGCACGTTCATTCACGGCACCAAGCTGGCCGGCATTGAGCTCGACCGTAAAGTCATGGCCGACCTGGCGATGAATGAACCTGCAGTGTTTAGCGGCCTCATCAAACAGGCGCAGGATGCTCTAGCGAAAGCTTAAGTGTTTAAATAATTTCAAAGAAGCGCCGGAGAGCAATCTCGCGGCGCTTTTTTATTGGGTTTTTCACCGCAGCCTGCTTTAGACGGTCAGCAGGGAAAATAGGGTAAAGTCATGAGTGACATCGAAGCAATTAAAGAGAATTATCTCGGACAGATAGCAGCGGCCAGCGATGGCGATGCCTTGGAAGCGATCCGCGTTGCTGCGCTGGGTAAGAAAGGCGAGATTTCGCTGCTGCTTAAAACGCTTGGCAAAATGACCCCCGAAGAACGCCAGAGTGAAGGCCCGAAAATCAACGGTGCCCGTCAGGCCGTGGCTGATGCGATTGCCGCGCGCAAGGACGGCATGGAAACCGAAGCGCTGAACGCACGGCTCGCCACCGAAAAACTCGACATGACCTTGCCGCCTCCAACCGCGCCCAAGGGTAGCATTCATCCGGTGTCACAGGTAATGGATGAACTGGCGGAAATTTTCGCCGACCTCGGTTTCTCGGTCGCTACGGGTCCGGAAATCGAAGACGACTGGCATAATTTCACCGCGCTCAATATTCCGGAAACCCATCCGGCGCGCGCGATGCATGACACTTTCTATTTCCCGCAAACCGACGATCAGGGCATGCCAAAACTGCTACGTACACACACTTCGCCCGTGCAAATCCGCACGATGATGGATGTTGCCAAGCAAACTGACGGCGAGGGCGAACCGATCTACATTATCGCGCCGGGCCGCACCTATCGCAGTGATAGCGATGCCACCCATACGCCGATGTTCCATCAGGTCGAAGGCCTTGTGATCGACAAGAATATTCATATGGGTCATCTCAAATGGACACTCGAAACCTTTGTACGAGCGTTTTTTGAACGTGACGATATCGAACTACGCCTGCGCCCAAGCTATTTCCCGTTCACAGAGCCTAGTGCCGAAGTCGATGTCGGCTTCTCGGTCGAAAAAGGCCGCCGGATCATCGGCGGTGACGCGCGCAGCAATGAAGGCGGCTGGATGGAAATTCTGGGCTCCGGCATGGTGCATCCCAATGTCATTCGCAATTGCGGACTTGATCCCGATGTCTGGCAGGGCTTTGCCTTTGGCTGCGGTATCGATCGGCTTGCCATGCTGAAATATGGCATGGATGATTTGCGGGCGTTCTTTGACGGCGATCTGCGCTGGATGGAGCATTATGGATTTGACGCGCTCGACGTACCAACATTGAGCGGAGGAGTGGGCGCATGAAATTCTCGCTAAGCTGGCTCAAAGCCCATCTCGATACCGATGCAAGCCTGACCGAAATTACCGAAAAGCTGACAGCAATCGGATTGGAACTGGAAGGGTTGGAGAACCCTGCCGATGCCCTGCGCCCGTTCCGCGTGGCCAAGGTCATTGAGGCCGGCCCGCATCCCAATGCGGACAAGCTGCAGCTGCTAAAGGTCGACGATGGCTCCGATGAGCCATGGCAAGTTGTCTGCGGCGCGCCCAATGCGCGCAAGGACATGGTTGGCGTATTCGGCCCTCCCGGAACTTATATTCCGGGCAGTGATTTCACGCTGAAACCCGCAAAAATCCGCGATGTCGAAAGCTTTGGCATGATGTGCAGTGCGCGCGAGCTGGAACTGGGCGATGATCATGATGGTATCATTGAACTGCCCACCGATGCGGCTGGTGCTGTCGGTACCAGCTATGCGGATTATGCCAAGCTGGATGATCCGGTTATTGATGCGGCTGTCCTGCCCAACAGACAGGACTGCATGGGCGTGCGCGGCATTGCCCGTGATCTGGCGGCAGCGGGTCTCGGTACGCTGAAACCGCTCGAAATCAGTTCCATTGAGCGCAGTGGCACTGGCCCGGATGTGCGCACGGATGATCCCGAGGGTTGCCCGGCTTTTTATGGCTGCACAGTCACCGGCCTGACCAATCGCTCATCGCCGGACTGGATGCAGGCACGGCTGAAATCCGCTGGCCAGAAGCCGATCAACGCCCTGGTCGACATCACCAACTATGTGATGCTCGATCATGGTCGGCCACTGCATGTCTATGATGTGGCCAAGCTCAACGGCGGTCTGGTCGCGCGCAAAGCGAAGGCTGGTGAGAAGCTCACGGCGCTGAACGACAAGGAATATGTTCTCGACGAAACCATGACCGTGATTGCCGATGGCAATGGCGCTCACGATATCGGCGGCATCATGGGCGGCGCGGAGACCGGTTCTGAAGAGTCCACTACCGAAGTCCTGATCGAGTGCGCCTATTTCGATCCCGCTTCGATTGCCAAAACCGGCCAGAAACTGATGTTGACCAGTGACGCGCGGCAGCGCTTTGAACGCGGTGTGGATCCGGCATTTCTGGATGATGGCCTTGATATCGCGACCGCCCTGGTGCTCGAGCTTTGCGGCGGCAAGGCCAGCGACATAACCCGCGCCGGGACACCGCCAACGGACATGCCGACGATCAGCTATGATCCCAAACAATGTGCCGCCTTGGGCGGTATCGATGTTACGCCGGAGAAACAGAAATCCATCTTGGAATCCCTTGGTTTTACGGTTGATGCAGATTGGCAAGTAACGCCTCCGACCTGGCGCCGGGACATTGCCGGTTGGCAGGACCTGGTTGAGGAAGTGGTGCGGATTGAGGGACTGGACAGCGTTCCGTCGACACCGCTGCCGCGCAAAGCTGGCGTTGCCAAACCCACGGCATCGCCGGAGCAACTGGCAGAGCGCAAGGCACGGCGGGCTGCCGCAGCGCGTGGGTTAAACGAGACCGTGACCTGGAGCTTTATCTCTGACAAAGAAGCCGCGCCCTTTGGCGGCGGCACATGGTCACTTGCCAATCCGATCAGCGAAGAGCTGAAAGTGATGCGGCCATCCTTATTGCCCGGCCTGATTGCCGCCGCGCAACGCAACGCCGATCGCGGCGCATCATCCATTCGCTTGTTCGAAGTAGGACGACGTTATCTCGAATCCACCGAGCATCAGACCATTGGTCTGGTACTAGCGGGTGAAAATCGGGCACGTAGTTGGCAAACGGGCAGCGCGACCGGATATGATGCATTCGATGCCAAGGCCGAGGTTCTTGCAATATTGGAAGCGGCAGGTGCCCCGACCGAGAAGCTGATGGATTTTGCCGAAGCGGGCGATCATTATCATCCCGGCCAATCCGGTACGCTGCGTCTGGGGCCCAAGAAAGTCCTCGCCGCCTATGGCGTGCTGCATCCGTCTGTGACCAAGGCCATGGGCCTGAAAGGTGCGGCGGTTGCTGCCGAAATTTTCCTCGATGCCATCCCGGTGAAGAAAGCCAAAAGCCACATGCGCGAGGCCTTTGCTCCGCCCGCCCTGCAGGCGGTGACCCGTGATTTTGCTTTCATCGTTGATGCTGACCTGCCAGCCGGCGACCTGGTGCGCGCGATCAAGGGCGCGGACAAGAAGCTGATCACCGGCGCGCGCCTGTTCGACCTTTTCGAAGGTGCCAGTGTCGGTGAAGGCAAGAAATCGCTGGCGGTGGAGATTACGCTGCAGCCGCTGGAAGCAACGCTGACCGAAGAGGATCTGAAAGCCGTCTCGGACAAGGTTGTGGCGGGTGCAACGAAATTGGGTGCGGAATTGAGGGGTTAGAATATGACCCAGACCAACCCACGCCGCACATTTGCGATTATCTCTCACCCCGATGCCGGTAAGACGACGTTGACCGAGAAGCTGCTGTTGAAAGGCGGCGCGATTCACTTGGCGGGCGAGGTGAAAGCACGCGGGGATAACCGACGGGCGCGGTCCGACTGGATGAAGATCGAGCAGCAGCGCGGGATTTCCGTGACCAGCTCGGTGATGACATTCGAGCGCAACGGTATCACTTTCAACCTGCTCGACACGCCGGGCCATGAGGATTTTTCCGAGGACACCTATCGCACGCTAACCGCCGTCGACAGCGCGATCATGGTGATTGATGCGGCAAGCGGGATCGAGGCGCAGACGCTGAAGCTGTTTGAAGTCTGCCGATTGCGCAGCGTGCCGATCATTACCTTTGTCAACAAGGTGGACCGCGAAGGTCGCGATCCCTTCGAATTGCTTGACGAAGTGGCCGATAAATTGGCACTCGATGTTTGCCCGATGAGCTGGCCAACCGGTATGGGCGGACAGTTTGAGGGTATTTACGACCTCAATCGCAATCAGCTGCACCAACCCGATGGCGACAGCAAAAATTATGATGGTAAGGTTCAGCAATTTGAGGGGCTGGACGATCCCAAGCTCGCCGATGTGCTGAGCGATGAAGCGCTGGAACGGCTCACCAGCGAAGGCGAGCTGGCACAAGGCGGCTACAGCAGCTTCGATCTGGAAGCCTATCAAAATGGCGATCTCACGCCGGTTTTCTTTGGTTCCGCGCTCAAGCAATTTGGCGTGGAAGAGCTGATCGAGGCGATTGCTGACTATGCCCCGAGCCCGCGGCCACAGCCCGCGGAGCCTGCCCCGATTGTGCCCGACAGCAAAGACGTGACGGGTTTCATTTTCAAGATTCAGGCGAATATGGACCCGCAGCACCGCGACCGCATTGCCTTCATGCGGCTTTGCTCCGGCGAGTTTAAGCGCGGCATGAAGCTGACGCCTTCCGCGCTCGGCAAACCGATTGCCATTCACAGCCCGATATTGTTCTTCGCGCAGGACCGCGAAATTGCCGATACCGCGCAGCCCGGCGACATTATCGGCATTCCCAACCACGGGACACTGCGTGTCGGCGATACGCTCAGCGAGAAGAACCAGGTGCGGATTACCGGCCTGCCAAACTTCGCGCCGGAAATCCTGCGCCGCGTGATCCTGAAAGACCCGACCCAGACCAAGAAATTGCGCAAGGCGCTTGATGACCTGTCCGAAGAAGGCGTCGTGCAGGTTTTCTATCCCGAAATCGGGGCCAACTGGATCATCGGTGTTGTCGGCCAGTTGCAGCTCGAAGTGTTGGTGAGTCGCCTGTCAGCAGAATATAAGGTCGAGGCCGGTCTTGAACCTGCACCATTTGAAACCGCCCGCTGGATTAGTGGTGCTGACGATGTGCTGGGCGCCTTTGCCAATATCAATCAAACGAGCCTTGCCAAGGATCGCGACGATAATCTGGTATTCCTCGCCAAATCCGGCTGGGATGTGAATTTTCAGGAAGAGCGCAATCCGGACATCAAGTTCAGCGCAACGCGAGAGCGGTAAAGCAGAAACGGACCTGTCAGGAAATCTCGGTCAGCCGCAGATAGGGCCGCTGTTCGTCCCACCCTTGTGGGAACAGCTTCTCCGCCTCTTTCTTTTCAATCGACGGCGGGATGATCACCTTGTCGCCGGACCGCCAGTCGGCTGGTGTGGCGATGTTTTTCCTGTCCGATAGCTGCAACGCATCAATGGCGCGCACAATCTCGTCAAAATTGCGTCCGATGCTCATCGGATAGGTCATGATCAGGCGGATTTTCTTCTCCGGATCGATGATGAAGACCGAACGCACCGCCTCCGTATTGCTCTCATCGGGATGGATCATGTCGTATAATTTGGCGATCTTGCAATCCGGATCCGCGATGATCGGGAAGCGGACACTGGTATTCTGCGTGGCGTTTACGTCGTGAATCCAGTCCCAATGCTCCTCGACAATATCGGTTGAAAGGCCCAACGGCTTAACATTGCGGGCGGTAAAATCCTCGGCAAGCTGGGCCGTCCGACCCATTTCGGTCGTGCAGACAGGCGTAAAATCGGCTGGGTGGCTGAAGAAGAAGACCCAGTCATCCCCCGCCCATTTGTGCAGGTCGATTTCACCAGTGGTGCTGTAGGCGACGAAATTGGGCGCAATATCGCCAATATGGAGTGACATGATCATTTCCTTCGCTGTGCCCCACCCACGACGGGCGGATGTTTCGGCAAGAGAAATGATTGTGGGGGCGCATAGGCGCAATCAGGGATATTACATATCGAACCGGCGGATCAGCCTGGCCGGTACCAGCGCAACGGCTTTGCCTTGTTGCGCGTGATCACCCCCTTTGCTTCAAGATCCAATTGCACCGTCTTGGACCACCATCCGCTGGTTTTGCCGCCGGGAAATAGTTCTTGATCCAGCAACGGCTTAACGCCTTCCTTGATTTCGGCGTGGCTAAGACCCGGCGCCTGATTGGGCAGGACCTGCATCATCGCATCACGCATATCGGTATATTTCGGCGCATCCACCCGAGACGTCTTGCCGGGTGTGTTGATATTTTCCACTGTGATCTTGGGGTTTTTACTGTTCATCGGTAGACGCCTCCACTGGTGATCAGAATATATAATAGATCGCGAAACAGGCGGCCAGACCCACGCCGATATTGAGTGGCAAGCCGATCCGGACAAAATCGGGAAAACGGTAGTTGCCGGCTGTATAGACCAAAGTATTCGTCTGATAGCCGACCGGGGTGGCAAAGCTCGCCGATGCGCCGAACATCACCGCAACCAATAGGCTGCGGACGTCCACGCCGGTTTGCTCGGCAATGCCGATGACCAGCGGTGTCATGATGACAGCCACCGCATTGTTAGTCGCGGTTTCGGTGAGCAGGGAGGTCAGTGAATATATCGCAATAATCAGCCATAGCGGGGAGATCATGTTGAGCAGCGGCAAGAGTGTGTCGACGATCAGTTGCACCGTCCCTGCATTTTCCAGCCCTTTGCCCACCGCCAACATGGCGAAGATCAGCACCAGCACATTGCCATCCATGGCCCCCCATGCCTCTTCGCTGTCGATACATTTGGTTAGCAAAACCACCGCGACACCGAGCATCGCCAAAGCGGCAATCGGCATCACGCCCAATGCCGCAGCAATGATAATGATCGCGAGAGTAAGGATCGCGACTGGCGCCCGCCGCCGCCGATAGGAACGCGCTTCTGGTTCCTGCAAGTGCACCAGATCGGCATTTTCCTGCAATGTGCTGATGGAAATATCATCGGTCTGTACCAGCAAGCTGTCACCATGGCGGATACGCGCATCGGACAGCGTCGGTCCGGCAATGTGACGCGGTCGCGACAGGCCCAGTACCCGCGCAGGCACGCGCGACAAAAAAGGCAGGCTGGGCAGGGATTTGCCGACAGACCGGTGGGAGGGGCCGATGACCAGCTCGACCAGCCGCGTATGTTCGTCACCCATCGGTACATCCGGTTGCTTGACGCCAGCATAGCCCAATGAAATCCCTCTAATTTCGGCGAGAGACAAAAGCTCTTCCTGCGTCACGGCGGCAACGAGCGTCTCGCCGCCTTCCAAGATGTGGTCGGAAAACTCGAACCGGTCGATATCGCGCCCGACACGGCGGCCGATGATGTCTACACCCGAATGGGTGAAGGCGCTGATGGTTGAAATCTGCTTGCCGACGAAAGCGCTGTCATCTCTTATCCGGATATCGGTCAGATA
The DNA here is from genome assembly GCF_059726685.1 of Parasphingorhabdus sp. NCBI lineage: Bacteria > Pseudomonadati > Pseudomonadota > Alphaproteobacteria > Sphingomonadales > Sphingorhabdaceae > Parasphingorhabdus > Parasphingorhabdus sp. The sequence goes on along the minus strand of NZ_AP041068.1, from coordinate 233,531 downwards.
GTAGGATTCTGGCATCTGGTCTGACAGGCTTTCACTGTCTCGCTTTGGCAGAAATAGCGGCCCCAATATTGCGATCATGACAATCCCGGTTGCCGCAGCGATCAGGCCAACTTGGGTTATCTCAAACAAGCCAAAGGCCGCTTGACCGTTTTCCTGCGCCACACCGTCGACCAACAGGTTGGTCGATGTGCCGAGCAGGGTCAGGCTGCCCCCCAATATGGATATATAGGATAGCGGGATCAGCAGCTTGCTCGCGGCTATGCCCGAAACCTTTGCAATTTTGCGCATGATCGGGATCAGAATGATGACCACCGGCGTATTGTTGACAAAGGCGGATGATGCAAAAGTGCCGCCGAGAAAACCGCCAATTGCCATGAACGGCCGGTTCTCCGCCTTCCGCGCAGCGAAACCGGCAAGCGCCTCAATCACCCCCGTTCGCACCAAGGCGCCAGATAAGATAAACATCGCGCCAATGGTCAGAGGCGCCGGATTGGAAAAGACCGACAGCATATCATTGCTGCTGAGAAGTCCAAGCATCAGCATTAATGCGGCTGCAACAACCGCCGTCACCGCGGGCGGGCGGCGCTCACCAACAAAGGCCGTGAAGAGAGCAAATAATATCGCCAATCCGACATAGGGTTTCGCGATATCCCAATAATATGCCCAATCCAAAATTCGCTCCTACGTTTGTCGTAATCGTCTCAACATTTAACAGGGTTTCGATGAGTGAATCACGCGTTTTTCAACTGATTCACCAAGCTATCAAGCTGCAGCTCGCCGTCTCTCGTTTGACCGCCAATATCCAGGAATTGCTGCATCTTTGATCGCGCGTCCGGTGTGCGGATGAGTTGCTGGAAGAGGAATGATTCTTCGGCAAGGCCTTTGTCCGATGGACCCGCGGCATTATTGATCGATTGCTTGGCAAACCTGACTGCTTCGACCGGAAAGCCGGCGATACGCTGTGCCAATGCGCGAACTTTGCCATCAATGTCCTCTGCCGCATAATTTCGGTTCAGATAGCCCCAGCGTTCCGCCGTTTCGGCGTCCAGATCTTCTCCACCCAGGATGACTTCCATCGCCCGTCCATGGCCAACAATTTGTGCAAGATTCTGGGTGCCCGTTCCGCCCGGCAAGATACCGAGCGGTACCTCCATCTGATTGATGATCGTTTTCCCCTGTACGCCAAAGCGCATGTCCATGTTCGATATAATCTCGTTGCCGCCGCCGCCCACGCGTCCTTCCACCTGCGCAATTGTGACTTTGTCCATCGAGCGAAAGCGCTGGCACATGACGTGGAACGGATTGGGATCGGTGCTGCGTTCCGCAGGTCTGTCGACCGGAAAGGACAGGATCAGCTCGACGTCGAAATGCGCCATGAAAAAATCAGGATCGGCACTTTTGAAGAGAATGACGGTAAGATCGGAATCGGCCTCGAGCTCCTCGGCAAGCGCCATCCATTCTTCGAAAAGCTGCTGGGTGATAAGGTTGATGGGTGGATTGGAGATGATGACTTCGCCCAGCCGCCCAGTTTTGGTGACTGACAATAGTTCGTAATCATAAGCCATTTACGTCCCCCCATGAAATCGGGATAGATTAGCGGCGCAATAGAAATACCGCATGCTCGGCGAGCAGATTGGCCAGACCGCGCCCGGTTTGCTTGTCACCGCTCAGGAACCATTGGCCCTCTTGTTTCAATTCGCCATTACGTACCAATGCGCGGAAATCGTCGATCGTTACGTGGTGAATATTTGGCGTATCATACCACGTTTGCGGCAGCAATCGCGTGACCGGCATCCGGCCGCCGATCAACAGTGACATACGCACCCGCCAATGGGCGAAATTGGGGAAGCTGACAAAAGCCTGTTTGCCGATGCGCAGCAGTTCATCGACTATCTGATCCGGCCGGTGGGTGGTCTGCAACGTCTGGCTGAGGATCGCATAGTCGAAACTGGCATCGGGATAGGCTGACAGATCGGTATCGGCATCGCCCTGCACGACCGACAGGCCCTTGCTGACCGCGCTCGCGACATTGGTCGGGTCAATTTCAAGCCCCCGAGCATCGACCTGTTTCTGATCGCGCAAGGCGGCCATTAAGGCACCATCGCCGCAGCCGATGTCGAGTACACGCGCGTTGGGACGGACGTTGTCAGCAATAATCTGCAAATCGGGGCGGAGTTTACTCATACACTTTCCCCCGCCTTCAAAAACCCATCGACAATTCGGTTCATCTCGGGGTTTGCCAACAAGAAACTGTCATGCCCAAAGGCGCTGGACAGTTCGACAAAACTGGCGGCTGCGCCTGCCGCATTCAACGCATGGACGATGGTTCGCGATTCACTGGTCGGATAGAGCCAGTCGGTATCAAAACTGATCAGGCAGAAACGCGTTTTGGATCCCTTGAACGCGTTGGCCAACGTGCCGCCATGGGCCTCGGCCAGGTCAAAATAGTCCATCGCCCGGGTGATATAGAGATAGCTGTTGGCATCAAAACGGTCGACAAAACTGATCCCCTGGTGGCGCAAATAGCTTTCCACCTGAAAATCGGCGTCAAAGCCGAAAGTCTTGCTGTCCCGGTCCTGCAGGCGCCGGCCAAATTTTTCAGTCAGGCCAGCCTCGGAGAGATAGGTGATGTGCGCGGCCATACGGGCCACGGCAAGCCCGCTGCTCGGCGGATCATCATCGGCATAATACGATCCACCACGCCAGCGCGGATCAGCCATGATCGCCTGACGGCCCACTTCGTGAAAGGCAATATTCTGCGCGCTATGGCGGGCGGCCGATGCGATAATCACAGCCGATTTGACCCGCTCGGGATAGAGCGCAGTCCAGCTTATGGCCTGCATTCCACCCATTGACCCGCCGATGACGGCATGAAGCCGTTCAATCCCAAGATGGTCGAGAAGCAGCGCCTGTGCTCGCACCATGTCAGCAATGGTCAGCACCGGAAAGTCCATCCCCCAGGGTTTTTCGGTGGCCGGATTGACTGTTGCGGGTCCGGATGAACCCATGCAGCTGCCAATCACATTGGCGCAAATCACAAAATGCCGCTCCGGGTCGATCGGCTTGCCCGGACCGACCATGCGCGTCCACCAGCCATCCTTTCCGGTAACCGGATGTGTCGAGGCAACATATTGATCACCGGTCAGCGCATGGCAAATCAGGACCGCGTTGCTGGCGTCGGCGTTCAATTCGCCATAGGTTTCATAGGCGAGGTCAACAGGCGCCAGTTCGCCGCCGCTATCCAAAGGCAACGGTCCCAGCAAACGGACCTTTTTGTCGAGCCCAAAACGCGCATCTTCACTCATCGGCGTAGCATTATCAGGCAGGCACAGACTAGCAAGCGTTTATAGGTGCTTAGCGCGGCGGAGATGAATACTGTTGTTGATCGTTCCGGATAGCGCGGGTAAGGCCGGGCCATGATCAAACCAGAGCCCAAATCCTATATCTCGGCGATTCACGCTTATACTCCCGGCAAGGCGAAAGCCGATGACGGGCGCGTGCTCGTCAAGCTTTCCGCCAATGAAAATCCGCTCGGCTGTAGCGCGGATGCCAGCAGCGCGCTTGCGGCGCAGGCAGGCAATGTCGCACGCTATCCCGACCCGGCCAGCCATGCGCTGCGTGCTGCTTTGGCGGATACCTATGGCCTGGAAGCGGACCAGATAGTCTGCGGAACGGGGTCCGATGAGCTGTTGAATCTGGTCGCGGCTGGCTATGCCGGTGTTGGTGACGAGATTATCCACGTCAATTATGGTTTCATGGTCTACGAGATCGCCACCCGCAAGGTCGGCGCAGAAGTTGTGATGGCCCCTGACCACGACTATGGCACCGACGTTGACGGGCTTCTGGCATTGGTGACACCCAAAACGCGTGTTGTCTATCTGGCCAATCCCAACAACCCTACAGGTACGATTACGCCCGACGGTGAGATTGAACGCCTGCATGCTGGTCTGCCGCAAGACGTCGTGCTGGTGCTCGATCAGGCTTATGGCGAATATCTGGATAATGACGGTGCCGCGAGTTTCGATCTGGCGCGGCGGCATGGCAATGTTCTGATTACACGGACTTTTTCCAAAATCTATGGACTTGCTGCAGAGCGCATTGGCTGGGCCTATGGACAGCCGCACCTTATCGATACGCTCAACCGGATCCGTGGGCCATTTAATGTGACCAGCGCTGGTCAGGCGGCAGCCATTGCGGCTCTGGCGGATCAGAAATTTGTTACCCACAGCCGCGAGCATAATGCCAAATGGCGTGAATGGATGACGGGAGAGATAGCGGCCCTGTCCAATCACGGCCTGCGCGCCATTCCATCCGCTGCAAATTTCATCCTGGTAATTTTTGACGGGGCGGTGACCGCGGAAACGGCAGACCGAAAACTGGTCGAGGCCGGCTATGTGGCCCGGAGACTGCCAGCCCAAGGTTTGGGACATGCGCTGCGGATCACCATCGGTACAGAGCAAGAAAATCGCGGTTTCATGGATGCCTTGCGTGCTATATTGGACGCCGCCGACTGATGCTGCCTTTCGCGCACATCACGATTATCGGGCTTGGCCTGATTGGCTCTTCCATAGCCCATGGTGTGAAAGCCAGCATGCCGACCGCTCGCATAACGGGCTATGATGCCGACGCTGCAGTTCGTGCCCGGGTGCAGGAGCTGGGTTTTTGCGATGATGTCGCCGATAGTGCTGGCGCAGCTGTCATCGATGCCGACCTGGTGCTGCTGTGTGTGCCAGTTGGTGCCATGGCGTCAATCGCTGCGGACATGGCGGAAGATCTACCTAAAGATGCCGTGATCAGCGACGTCGGATCGTCCAAGGGCAATGTTATCGCCTCTTTGCAAGCCGCTTTACCGGGAGCGCGGATCATTCCCGCTCACCCCGTTGCCGGCACCGAACATAGCGGACCGGATGCCGGGTTCGCGACACTATTCCACGATCGCTGGTGCATATTGACCCCGCCTGACGACGCACAGGAAGGGGATGTCGAACGCGTGCGCGCTTTTTGGGAGAAATTAGGCGCAAATATCGAGATTATGGACGCCAAGCATCATGATCTGGTTCTCGCGGTCACCAGCCATTTGCCGCATCTTATCGCCTATACGATTGTCGGTACGGCTTCTGATCTTGAGGATGTGACGCGCAGCGAAGTCATCAAATATTCTGCCGGCGGCTTTCGTGATTTCACCCGTATCGCAGCCTCCGATCCGACCATGTGGCGCGATGTGTTCATGTCGAACAAGGATGCGGTTCTTGAGATGCTGCAGCGTTTTTCAGAAGATCTCACCGCCTTGCAGCGCGCTATCCGCTGGGACAAGGGTGACGAGCTGTTCGACCTGTTCACCAAGACCCGTGCCATCCGCCGCCGGATTATCGAAGAGGGTCAGGATGATGCAGCACCGGATTTCGGCCGGAGCCACGAATAGCGGAAACGATTCTGCGGAGCAGGGGACAATTAGTTCGGTTTCCCACCCTCTTTGTTTGAGGTGATGTTCAGGCCCACGACCAGGAATTTTGCTTCTTTTTCTGCCACCGGCCGATGTTCCACGCCCTTGGGAACCGTGAACATATCGCCTTCCTTCAACGTTACATCACCGCTACGCAGACCGATGGTCATTTCGCCGCTGAAAATGATGAAAAGTTCATCCTGATCATCATGTTTGTGCCAGTTGGTCGCGCCGATACCCTTGGCAATCTTGAATTGCTGGCCATTAGCCTCGGTCAGGACCTTTTGCGACCAATATTCCGTCAGCGCGTCAAGCTCTTCAACAATGTTCGATTTCTGCATCTTGCTTCTCTCTTTCGGAGATATGACCATCAACGGATGGCGGTCCACGGCTATGGTTATAGCAGAGACCAGATATTTGATTAATCCCTAAAGCAAATCCTGAAACCCGGGGGCGTCTTGTTGCGGCTTCAATCTATTGGCCATTGAACACGGACCATCAAGGCCTGTATACGAGCTCTTGAATAGGAGGGCGGTGAGATGCACAGAATTGCGACGACATTAATTGCCCTGATCGCTGCGCTTCATCTTTATATTGCATGGTTTGAAATGTTCGCATGGGTGACCCGGGGACCGCAAATATTTTCCGTACTACCTCCTGACCTGTTCGAGCCGACCAAAGCGATGGCTGCCAATCAAGGGTTATATAATGCGTTTTTGGCCACCGGGCTTCTATGGTCGCTGTTGATCAAGGATGAGCATTGGCGATTCAAGGTCGCAACATGCTTCTTGTTATTTGTGACCGTAGCAGGCATTTTTGGCGGGGTGACAGTGTCGCAGAGAATAATATTTGTGCAGACCGTCCCGGCTGTCATTGCATTGTTCTTTGTGTATTTGCGCTATCGAAAGGCGTCTCAATGACGGCCTTCGAGGGTCCGTCTAACGTGCCGCCAAAACATCATCCGCTACAAAGGCGTTGGTTTTCCTCTCATAGCCAAATTGGCTGGTCGGACCATGGCCGGGGATGAAGGTGACGTCATCGCCAAGCGGCCATAATTTTTGGGTAATCGCGTCAATCAAATCCTGATGATTACCACGCGGGAAATCGGTGCGGCCAATTGAACCCTGAAAAATAACGTCACCTACTACGGCCAGTTTGGACGGCTGATGATAAAAAATGACATGACCCGGCGTATGGCCTGGACAATGGATGACATCGAGCACCAAATCGCCCACCGTGACCTGATCACCATCATTCAGCCAGCGATCAGGCTCAAAGCTTTTGGCTTCCATCCCGTACCGTGCGCCGTCGCCATCCAGCTGCTCAATCCAGAAAAGATCGTCCTTGTGCGGGCCTTCAATCGGCAGGCCCAATTCCTCCGCGAGCATCCCAGCCTGTCCGCAATGGTCGAGATGACCATGGGTGATGATGATTTTTTCCAGATCGACGCCATGTTCCGCCACTGCGGCTTTCAACCGCGACAGATCACCGCCCGGATCGCTGAGCGCCGCTTTGTTGGTCTTGGTGCACCAAAGGAGTGTGCAATTTTGCTGGAGCGGCGTGACCGGAATGATCACGGCTTTTAAGGGAGCGTCTGTCATGACAAGCTATTTGGCGGTGTGACCGGCAAGTTGCAAGGTTTGAATGATTCCTCCGTTTTGAATTCGTGATTGTTTGAAGCTATCGTATCGTGCGCCAAAAACCGGTATGTCTGCTAAGGGCGCAAAAGCGGACATTATCAGTTGTTGGAAGTTTGCGTGATTGTCACGGTCAAGAAAGATGCCCTTGAAATAGATGATCACATTTGGCGCAGCAGCTCAATCGCCTCCGGCCGATTGCTTTCAAGAGCAATATTGATCAATGCTAAGTAAACATTGCATCTTTCAACTGACCCCCCAATGCCTTGTAGTGCATTTGATATCTGCTCGGACGAGTATCCGGTCTTAGTTTCAATCTCAGCCAAGGTGCCTACCGGTACTTTGAATGATTGGTTCTGATCGCTTTGATGAAGCCCGAATTTTCGATAAGAAAGTAGCGTCCTGACAATAAGTGCTTTGCTTCTCAGATTTATCTCTTCGGGAAACTCTCCGAAGGCCGATCGACCGGACAGATAATTGTCGCAGGCTCCTGCGTCTTGTTTTGCAAGGATTGCCAACCGTTCAGCAAATATACCCCAATGCTCGCGTAGGTCTTCAACCGTCGAATCCCGGATAGCTTGTTCATAATGGATAGCCAGATCTGATGCGATTAACGCAGATAAGCCATTGATATCTTGATTTCTGCTTTTGCTTTGTTTCCAAAGCGCTTCCATGTGAGCAACCATTTCCGGATTCTCATCCGAAAGTAAACTTGCAGACAGAAGGTTGCCGAATGAAGCTTCTAGAACGATATCAATATCAGAAAACGGCGAGTCCAAAGAGCGATAACCAAATTCAGACTGAAAATCACTTGTAGGCTCCAGCTTTGGATTTGGATCACTAAGATCTCCTATCGAGCGAGCCACAAGATTGAGGAGTATTACTGCTGCCAATCCTATCCCCCAATTCTTAAACCAACCTCCGTCTCGTTGATCTTCCCTAGGTTCGCTAAACTTTAATTTGCTCTCCCAATAAGCAAGTGTTTCAGGTTCAAACACCGCTTCGACAGAGGGATAGCGTCCATGCACTATCGTCAACAATTCTCGCACTTGTTTTACGGGCTCTTTCTGGAAAAATTGTCTTTTCGGTCCTTGTCCTAAAAGTTCCAGATAAGCAGAATGCAAGTGGTGTTCCGGTTCCATCAACTCGGCCAAAATCACATTGCCTTGGTGTCGATTCAATAGATGCGGGATAGCGACATCACGATCCCAATCGGCACCACTTTGACTCCAGCCAAATTGCTCTATCGCAATAGCCAGAAGCATGTCGGAACGAGGAATTGTATATGCCAAAAGGCGTGCTAGGTCATCTTCAAAAGACTGCGAAACCAATATAGGTGACTGTTCAAGCCAAGAAAAAAAACGTTCCGCTTCGGCCATCAAGGCGGATTCTTCTTGTTCAGTCAGAAACTGGTCTTGTTTTCCTTCTGCAGCTAGTATTGCAACGATCCGGTTAAATAGGTCGTCACCGAACTGCCAATCGCTAAACCCGTTCGTGGAATTAGGAGCAGATTCCGCGCCTTCTGCAGCCACGGCAGCCTGTGATGGCGGTTCTTGTTCGCCTTTTGCATATGAATTAGAGGGAACATCCTGGCCTTTTGCAGTCAATTCCAACAATTCAGAATCATCCGCCCGCTCTGTTTGCTGCGTTTGATGTGCCAGATGAAGTGCCCAATCATATGCCTCACGAAGAGCCACGAAGTTTTCAGGTTCGCTATCTGGATCTATTGATTTCAATTTCTTTGCATAAGCGCGTCTAATAGCACGGGTATCATCCGTTGCCGCGATGCCAAGTTCAATCCAAGGATTGTCGGCCATTGTCAGAGATACCTTTCGCCTTCGATTTGATCCAGCTGCTGCTGAACCTCTTCATATGCTGCTTCGATTGCGCGCTGGTCTTGCTTGTCCAGTACTGCTTCGAAACCGGTAATCAACTGCCCTACATGTTCACGCATTTCACCAATGAGTGATTCATACAGCCGCTTGCCACGTGAGATAACTGCGGAATTTCTCGTTTCTTTGCGCGGATGTATCTTTAGTTTCTCTAATATTTCGCGCCGCGATTGCAGTTCGTTATCATCGAGAACGTCCTGGCCAATCAGCATCTGTTTGGTTTGGCCGGTTTCTGGAACGGTTACGTCCACTTCCAACAGACCGCTGACATCATAACTAAATCGGCACTGTATCTCGATTTCGCCTGCCAATTTGGGCGGTACTTTCATGTCAACCATGCCAAGCTTTACATTATCAGCAACGTTCCTGGCTTCGCCTTGATAAATACCGAAAGTAACCTGACGTTGATTATCTTCCAACGTTGAAAATGGACGAACAACACTGCTGGGAATAGGACGATTGCGTTCGATAATTGGGGCAAAAACGCCAAAATGCATACCACCAAATTGATCACGCTCGGTGGTGTCAACTCCCAGAGTAAATGGACAAACATCCGTCATTCTTAATTCTTCCAGGGCGGAATCTTTGGCGCGCAGCCCCGCTTGTACAGCAGCACCAAGTGCCACCGCATGGTCTGGATGCAAGCTATGGTTGGGAAAGCGACCAAACAGGCGGGTTATAACCTTCCGGATTATCGGCATTCGCGTTGCACCGCCTACGAGGATCACTTCTCCCAACATATCAGCACGAAGATTACCGTCCCGGAGTGATCGAAGAATTGGTTCCTTTAGCCGAGTCAACAAAGGTTCAGCATTTTTCTCAAACTCTAACGTGGTGATGATCTCGGAATATTCTTTGCCCTGCCAAACAAACCTAAAAGTAGCCTCATCGGCATCACTCAGCGTGCGGCGAGTGCGCTCACTGGCTTCCATCACAATTGTTTTTAGGGCCGGATCATTCATAGATTCCGAAAAGTCTTCATCAAATTTGTTCATGCCGATAAATGCAATCAGCTCATTAAAATCAATTCCCCCCAAACGAGGATCACCAGATGATGATCGAACTTCAATTATACCCTCAAATATTTCAACGATGGATACATCAAACGTCCCACCGCCCAAATCAAACACCAAAAATGGAGAGTCATCATCCAGCTTATGAATCCCATATCCCAGCGCAGCCGCAGTTGGTTCATTTAGCAATCGACCGACTTTCAACCCAGCCATATCGGCAGCCCGCTGAGTCGCACGTCTTTGTTTGTCATTAAAATATGCAGGGACGGTAATTATAGCTTCATCGATAGTCTCCCCTAGTGCAATTTCCGCGTCCGTTTTGAGACTGTGCAGCAGTCTGGAAGACAAGTCCTCAGGTGTATAGGATCGGCCGGCCAAATTGAATTTGTGTTCAGTGCCTATCAGACGTTTGAAACCGGTTGCTGTGCAATCAGGGTGGGTCGATTGGCGTTCACGAGCGATCATTCCAACAAACAACTCGCCATCTTCGGAAATGCTCACAGCTGAAGGGGTTAAAAGATCGCCCATACTATTGGGTATCAATTCTGATTGACCGTCCCTCCAAACAGCCACTGCGCTGTTAGTGGTGCCCAAATCAATTCCTACTAATGCCATTATTGTGCCCCCACACTAGTCTATTTCTTTATACTGTCAGAATTAGCTGTAACTTCTGTTAGACCAAAGAATTTTAATCAAGCAACAGAAACTTTTATCCTTTCTAATGGGTCAAAGGTTGTTGATCAGCATTCCTAATGTCCGCTTTCGGGATATAGCAGCCACAACGCTAATGTCTGTTATGGGCGCAAAAGCTGACATTGGAATGATCCGTGCAGGGGCTCTTTGGTGTTCTTTTTCATCCTTATCATTTCAATTGGAGAAACCCCGCCTTGAACAGCAGCGCTTTTGCAAGTCTTGCAGCGGTTAGGGCGCAATCGCCATGTCCCTTGTTACCAAACGGTTGAAAGCGTATGCTGATTTTACATGAGGCCATAAAGTGGCTTAACGGGGTACAAGCTGGTGGCATCACATACTGTTTTCCTGAGTTACTCTCGGAAAGATCAAAAAGACGCTCTTTTGATTGTCGAGGCTCTGGAGCAAGCGGGATTTTCCGTTTGGTGGGACGGCTTGCTTGAAGGCGGTGAGCGATTTGCCAATACCACGGAGGCAGAACTGGCAGGCGCTCAGGCGGTCGTGGTCTTGTGGTCAAAGACATCGATCACATCCCACTGGGTTCATGATGAAGCCACGCGCGGGCGCGATAGCGGAAGACTCGTTCCGATCTCTCTGGATGGCAGCGATCCGCCACTGGGCTTTGGGCAGTTTCAGTGCATTGATCTGTCCCGTTCCAAGTCCAAGCCCGACAGCCCCGGAATGCAAAAAATCCTGAAGGCGGTTGCCGCTCTTCATGACGGCGAAGATCAGCCAGATGCGCCGCTCGTATCGTCACCCCCACGGATAGGGCGGAGAAATGTATTGTTGGGCGGCGGTGCGGTTGCATTGCTGGCTGGAGGTTTGTCAGTTTGGCAGAGCGGCATTTTGAGCTCTGGTGATGCAGCCACACCCAGTAGCATTGCAGTATTGCCGTTCGCCAATCTGAGCGGTGATCCTGAACAAGTCTATTTTTCCGATGGCCTAACCTCCGAAATTCGCGCCCAATTGTCCCGCAATCCGTTGCTGCAAATTGTCGGTCAGACATCATCCAATAATTTTCGCGATCATCAAGTCGATGCAAAAACTATCGCGCAGCAACTGGGCGTGTCCTTTTTGCTTGATGGCAATGTGCAAAAGGCGGCAGGCCAATTCAAAATAGCGACCGACCTGATTGATGGACGCACGGGATTGAGCCAATGGACTGAAACCGTTGAGCGGCCAATTGCCGACATATTCAAGGTCCAGTCGGAAATAGCCGCCGCCGTCGCGGCTGCTCTTTCGGTCACGCTAGGCAATGATGCCGATGCCGACCCAGCGAAGCAAACGGGCGGCACAGAAAATATCGCGGCCTTTGATGCCTTCCTTCGAGGTCAGGATCTGTTCGAGCTTCATATAGATGAAACGAGCGAACGCGCGGCTCTGGCAAAATTTGATGAGGCAATTGGCATCGATCCGGAATATGCCGCGCCGCGTGCTGCACGGGCCAGAGTATTAGCTGTCATCGCCAATCAATATGCAAACAGCATCGAGCGTGTGAAGCTATATGACGAGGCGGTGGCCGAGGCGACACGCGCCACCAAAATTGCACCTGAATTTGCTGCGGGATATAATGCCCTGGGATATGGCCTGTTCTATGGGCGTCTGGATGTAAAAGGGGCGCGTACGCCATATGAAAAGGCCTATTCCCTGGCCAAAAGCGACGTTGATGTATTTAGCCGATATGCCATCTATTGCGCGCGAACCGGTCGTTTTGAAGAAGCGTATCGCGTCATCGAACAGACCTCAAAACTTGACCCGCTCAATGCCACGATATTTCGGTCTATGGGCGGCATAAAATATGCAGGTAAGCGATATGATGAAGCTATTCAATCGGCCAGACGTGCGTTGGAAATCAATCCCCAGAGAAATAGCGTGCATGGCGATATCGGGGATTCCTATCTCATGCTTGGCGATCTGGACAAAGCACGGGAAGAGTATGAACTGGAACCCAATAGCCTGATCGCGTTTACCGGGAAAGCGATACTCGATCACCGAGAAGGGAATCAGGCTGGGGCCAAATTGAATTTTGAGAATCTGATTACCGCCCATGGTGACAACGGACTGTACCAGCAAGCCGAAGTGCTGGCGCAATGGGGCAAGGTTGACGAAGCTTTTCAAACATTGGCAGAAGCCAAGAAACTTGGTGACTCAGGCTTGATCTATTTGCTGAACGATCCGTTTCTCGACCCGCTGCGGGATGATCCAAGATTTAATGACTTGCTATTACAGCTTGGGTTTATATGATTTGAGAACAATTTTTGGGGGATGAAAAATGCGTAAGATTTTAGCAACCGGAACAATTACAGCTCTGTCATTGAGCCTTGCGGCCTGCGGCACGCCTGCAGAAGATGCGACGGTAGAAGAGGTGGCCGCAGATGATGCCATGGCGGCTGACGAGGGCGGCGCAGAGGCTTCCAATGATCAAGGAGGGTCAAACGATCAGGGACCAAGTGATCAGGGTTCCAACGATCAAGGTTCCAACGACCAGGGCTCTAATGATCAGGGATCGAATGACCAGGGTTCTAACGACCAATAAGGTAAGATAGACTCGGATTTGAAAGGGCTCGTTAATCGGGCCCTTTTTTATGGTCTAGCGGTGCGTCACGACATCCCCTTCCAGTTGGCTAATGCGTCGTTTTGCTGTGTTTATCCAGTTGGTATATTGAGCCAGATCGACAAATAATGAAGGGTTTTGCTTGCCGTTTTCAATGTCGCCGCACCCGATGCCCCAGACGATTATGCCCACCTGAACTTTCTTCCGGCCAAGCCATCGGATCACCGGGCCACCGCTGTCGTTGGTGCAGCTGAAAGCAGTCTTGCGTCTCTCCGGTGTCCTTGGAGTTTCTGCGCATAGTTTTTTGACCACGACATTACGATAGCCCCTGCGTCCCCGACATTCTGATGATCCCAATATGGCGAGTTCAGCAATTCTGAGCTTTGCCTCATTGGCTTGCCGGCTGCCATCTTCCGCCACCAGCCGGTCATTGCCCCTTACACCTCTTTTGATGACACCAGTATATCCCCAGCCCAGTATCTGTACCCGATCACCCGCGCCAGTTGAGCGGAATCCACGGACGTCACCCGTCAACGAAATAGGTGTTTGCGGTATTCTTCTCGATTTGGGCGTGATCCGCACAAGCGCAATGTCATCCTTGGGATTGCCGGGTCTATATCCCGCATGGACGACGACCGACACGATCCTGTATTTTTCTCCGCCGCGGTCCAGATTCTGAGTTCCTACCAGCACTTCACGCACTTTTAGAACCTTTTTGCCCGCTGTCGGTCCCTTTGCTACGCAATGGGCTGCGGTCAGGACAATATTCTGAGCGATCAACGTACCGCCGCAGCGATGATAGCGCTGAAACGGCTTTTGCTTCCAAAGAAGCTTGCCCCGCGACCCTAATTGTTTGTCGGCCGCGATCTGGGATGCAGTGTAGGTCTGGTTGGAGTAAATCTGAACTTGCCATGGCGCAAACCCATCACCCGCAATTTCTCCGCCGCCCACTGCCTCCGTAGGTGGCCGATAACCGAAATATCTGCTGCGGGTTATGCTCCAGCCCGATTCCGTATCCAAACTGATAACTTTCGGAAGTGTCGGATCATAGACGCCTGTGATGGCTTCGCATAACAACTTCTCCAACAGGCTTGAGCAGGCATTGGGATCAATTGTCCCTGTCCCAGCCGACGCAAAGAGCGCGGGGTTTAGTGGATCGTTCGAGGATATCGTCAGAAAGTCATGGCGGCCCGGGGCCTCGAAGCGGAAACCCTTTTCCCCATAGTCCACATAGAATCTTTGAGCGGGATTGATCGGATTATCGCTAGCGGTCTCGAAAACCCATTGGAGTTCATTGTCGGGTTTGATCATCAGCACATAGACAAATTGTGGCTTTTCGTTACCGCCAAGAACTTCCACCTCCATTGAAAGAGGAATTTCGGTCAGCAGCCTTACGAAGCGTTCCGGTTCAGGGTTTTCGCTCGTCGGTTTATAACGAATGTCTAAAGAGGCTCCGCTCCGGAATGCCGGGCGATTCTCTATCTTTGCCAAGGCTTTACGCCTCTTGATTTTCCGCACTTCGGCGTCGAGATCTGTGGCGAAACTTCCATCATCCAGCCGGCCGACAAAAATGGGCGTGCGGGTATTCAGCCCGTCGGTTGAGGGGCCCTGATCCCATTGCCGATAGGTCTCGCTCGCAGCGTAAAAATCCATGTCGATAAGATAGAAATTGTCTGGCGATTCAGGATCTGCGCTCACCTCATACTCGCTCGGCCAGCCAACCCGGACATGCGGGTTTTCCCGCAATATCCTCTCGATCTCCGGAGCGTTCTCACCCAGTTCTTCACGCAACCCAATGGTGATCTTTCCCGCAGTAAGGTTCGGGTTGTCTTTCGCTATTATGATCGCCGAGGCTGGTGATATCCAGGACATCGCGAGCAGGGCGCAAAGGCCCGCCAGAAACCAGATTTTCAACCGGCCGCCCGTTTCTGCACAGAAGGTGCCTGCTTGCATTCCCATATCACGCCCCCTGGCCACCATAATGGATGTTGCGCAACCCCATCCTCCTTGATGGGTATCACATATTGCAACAGGTTGTAAAATAATAAGAAATTGGAGCGAAGCCCTGCGTCCCGTCGGCTCAGGGCGGTGCTGGCTATCTGTTCAAACAGGGACGGTGATATTCTTCCCGCCGAATACGGCCTGCCAGTTTTCAATTTCTGACGTGACCACTTCGTCGGCAGCATGAACCAGCGCGGTCACGCGGCCATAGTCGAGCGCGCTGTCGGGAGCCTCCAGAAGCAAGCTGGCGCGACTATGTATGGCATCCAGCTTCTCCGCCGTGACCTCGGAAATCGAGGCAAATCTTTCAAAATCGCCAAAATATCTTATGCCGGCCACGGCAGCACCAAAAGTGGGAAAGAATACGCCCAGGACGGTGAAAGTCTTGGAAAGCTTTAGCGCGATTCCACTGTCGATCAGGTTCATCGCTGATGCGCCTTTCAACACCAGATAGATCGCCACTGAAAGCACCGCCAGGCCGAACAGGAATTCGGACAACCGGTCGAGATTATGGTGCACGGCCTTGAGGCGTTTTGATTTATCAGAATGATAATCGCGCTGCTGAACCACATGACATTCCAGAAGGGCGGATAGCGTTGATCGCAAATAGGGGGCAGTGATCTTGGCCCGGGGAAGCCCGATGGTGCGGAGCGATTGGCGGACATACCATTCAGGCCAGGATGTTTCTGTGCCCCGAAGCCATTGCCCCGGTGCCCGCGCCGCGCCGAGTATCAGCAGGAGCGGGCTGTGCCGAAAATATTCCGCCACCCGGCGGGTTTCAAACCAGCGCCCATGCCAGCGATATTTCTGCCCGCGAAAAGTAATGATCACAATCCCCAGCAACAGCAGGAACTCGAACAATGCAAATATCCATTTCTGTTCTGGCGAAACCAGTGGAAGATAGAGAATGCCGCCGACAATTGCGAAGGCTGACAATATGAAATTGACGATCATTCCGCCGCGATAGTGATCCGACAGACGCGACGAGATCCCATCAGCCCAGGCAAAATTCTGCATCGCCATATTGTCTATTTTTTCCGGCAGTTCCGGATCTGAAAAGGGAAGACTTTTCGTCACGTTCAGCAATTGTGCGCCGCTCCCGCTCGCCACCTCATCCGGTTTCTCATAGCGCTGGACCAGTTTTCGGAACGGGTTGCCGCCGCCATCGAACATCGCCTCCACGCGCCGGAAGGCATGGGTCAGACGGGCGCTTTTATCGTGCCACTTTTCATCCAGAAAAGCCGACAGGCCAGCTTCCGGAATATCCTCAGGGCAGACGATATTGCGCACGATTTGCATCAGTGTCTCGCTTCGATCCTGCACATCGCTGTGTTGGGATTGGACCGCAAGAGACTCCGAACTGTACAAGATTGTCCAGTCTTCCGGACTTTGCGGATTCACCCAGATCACCGGTGAGCCGAGGTCCAGCGCCTTGGCCACGGTATAGCCCGTCCCGCCGACATTGGCGGTGCTTTTTCCGTCCCACACGGCGATGATAAGATCGGACTGCTCGATGAGTATCTGTCCGGCAAGAGCGGCGCGACGAGCGCTCTCCTGTTCAAAATCCTGTGCCTTGCCAAAATCATCCGGGGCATCCAGTTTTGCCAGAAACAGAGCGCTTATCTTTTCATCCTGGTCCGCAAGCTCGAATATATGCGCCTGTTCGGATATTGCCCTGATCTCGGCAGCACGCCGATTGGTGGCTGTATCCTCTGCCGGGCCGCCGGTCAGCAAAGCCCGCGCATCGCTGGCATTTTCAGGCAGTGCATTGATCGCCAGATTCAGGTTTCTGCCGAATGGCAGCGGATTGATGACCTCCCAGTCCCGTTTGATGGCGAGATGCGCGGCAACCTGATCAGTTCCGTCAACCAACAGCGTATGAAGCCTTATCGGTGCCGGCGATTCAGGGGCCAACAGCAGAGGCGCAGTTTTGCTTGCCTCTGTAATCACATCCATAATATCGGCCATCACGGCCTCGACCTGTGCGCGATTAGCAGCATAGCCATGATGGGCCTGACGATGACCAGTGACGCCGACACTTACGCGAACCTGTGGAGGGTCGGGTGGCGCAACATCGCTCATGATCCGCTATCTCCGGATCGTATCTGGTGACCGTTTACTCTTCCTGAGGAGACCATATGCGTTCCATCGTGAGGTAGGTAAATGACGCGCTCCAGGCGATCAGGAGTAGACCGGTCAAGGCCTCAATTCCCGCGACAAGCCGCATCGCACCTTCCGGCGTGATATCTCCGATGCCGAGCGTCGTATATGATGCTATCGAAAAATAAAGATAGTCTGCCGCTGTAGAATTATGTGCACCGTTCAGGCTTCCCAGTCCGGTTACGGCCATTATCCAAAAGGCAATCGCGAACAAGACGATCTCGACCAAGTGGGTTACGAAGATCACCGTCATGACGATTAAAATGGGGTAGCGTATATTGTCCTGCAATTGCGGAATTTCTCGTGACGCTTTGCGTAAAACCTTAAAGTGCAGATAAAGACACATCGCGATCAACAGCGCCGAGACGACAAGAGGAACAAAGAGCTCTTTCATGATAACGGCATTGATTCATATGGAGTTTTTGTCAAGCGCGCTGAAAACGCGGCGATTTGAACTGAGTATCTTTGGAAAGCACGTGGCTACTGATCATGATGTGGATACTATAGGCATCTAATGTCCGCTTTCGGGATGAAGCGGACTAGTGAAAGGACCCACTACCCGTGGCCCGATCACCCCTTACTCTTCATCATTTGGATAAGTTGCTGACCAGTTCTGCAGCCAGCGCGGTTCGGCCTGCATGACGACATCTTCCTTGATGGCGTAAACCCGGGGATAGAAGCCTGTACTGTCCAGTTCTCCATTTTTGATCCTGACCAGTTGATCGCGGAGGATTTCGATATCTGCACGAGACTTTATGGGTAACTGGCCATCGTCTCCCGCATGGGCACCGCGCAAGGCGATATCGGGATTGTCGGCTGTGGCCCGGATGATTTTCCGCGCGGATTGCAGATAATCTCCCATGCTGGCGCCGGGATAATAAGCGGAAATATTACCGGCTGACATAAAATCACCGGTAAACATCATGTTATTTGCGTTATCCAACAGGGATATCGAATTGTCGGTATGGCCAGGTGTATATATCAGGGTCAGCTTGCGGTCTCCAAGATCGATTTCCGATCCCGGTTGGACCCATTCGTCAATTTTCCAAGCGGTTGGTTCCAGCCCTTCCGCAACGCCCAAATGTTCGCCCCAGCTGGGTTTGAACATGTCTCCTGTTGCACGTTCCCGCAAATGGGGGAGGTCGACAAGCGCGATGCGTTCGTAACTGCCTTGTCCGGTATGGTCATAGTGCAGATGTGAAGGAATGAAGGTTACCGGCAAGTCAGTGAGTTGCTCCACTATCGGCCGGATGTCATAAAAACCCACGCCTGCATCCAGCAACAACGCACGGTTCGTTCCGGCGATGAGATAGTTGACGTTCTTTGGCCAGGAATAGGGTTCGGCAACAGCAAAAGTGCGTTCATCCAGTTGCACGACATAAAAATAGGCATCCTGTCCAACGGGTTTGCCATTGGCCGGAAGACTGGCTTCTTCAGATGGCAATATCCGCTCACCCGATGTAGCGAGTGGAACCAGAATTCGGTGGCGTTGCCAGATGCCGACAACAAGCAGCAATACGACAATAACTAACGCGATTCCGATTTTCTTTGCCATCGCAGTCTCCTTGGAGCTTTGGATCACTTATTCCGATCGCGACGTCAATGTCTGCTTTCAGGATCACCCCGCCTTTGGCCAGCCCTCACAACCGCCGCCCGGTCCAAACAACCCGGCCGATGATATTCACCTCTTGTGGTTCCACATCATCCCAGTCAGGATAGCGATCATTGTCGCTACGGATCGACAATTTTCCGGAGGGGCGCAGGGCAAGCCGCTTTACCAGCAATACGTCATCCATGCGCAGGACATAGATTCCGTCTCGTAACGGTCGTTCAGCGGCGCTGTGATCGACCATGATATCGTCGCCGTCGCACAAAGTCGGGTCCATGGAATCGCCGTCCACCGAGATAAGCGATAATTTGTCCGGGGCGCTGCCGAGCTGTTTAAGCCATTTTGCACCAAAGGCCATGCTATCTTGCGGCGCTTCATCATCCGCCAGCGATCCGGGACCGGCAGATGCGCCCAGTTGGAGTTGTCGGATTCGCACCATATTAGCCGTGTCATTTTTCAGCGGACTGAAGTTGTTTTTGGAAGCAGCAGCGGTTGCGCCCAGATATTGCTCGTCGACGGCATAAAACTCCGCCAGTTTCCGGCGATCATCCTCGTCCAGTTTGCGCGGCGTACCGCGCTTTATATATTGCTGGATGTAGGCCGGGTTCTTACCCAGCATCCGTGACAACGACGAAAAATCATCGCCATTTTGCCGGATCAACTGCTCCAGATTAGCACGTGGATCGCCACTGGATATGGGTTTTGCTTGAGCCATCACCGGGACTTATCCGTTTTGGCCGAAAATGGCAATAGGAAATATCCTAGACATGTAGGAAATTACATTTCAAATAGGATTTTACCTATCCTTGATCGAGTCGGCGGCGCTGATGAGCAGGATGGGACAGCCAGTTCCAACCGGAGAGAAGCAATGCATTTGTTACGCGAAATCGAAAAATTCATGCGGGAAACCGACATGCCTTGGACCAAATTCGGCCGGCTGTCAGTCCGTGATCCCCGCTTTGTGGAGGACTTGCGCAATGGTCGTCAACCCGGCGAAAAAATTTCGCGGCGTGCGGAACATTTCATGAACAATTGGAGAAATGACCATGCTGCATGAGTCAAATGGATCGAGGAAATTGCTTATCAAACAACGTAGCGATATCGGGGCGCTGCTGGTTGACCAGATTCAATCCCGGATCGGTTCCGACTACAGGGTGAAGATCATACGAGAACGCCCGTGGGCCAGCATTACCTTTTCCGGAACACGGCACAATATCAGTATCACCGGCTCTGTTTCCAATGATATCGAATTTCTCTCCTCATTTGCCACCCAGCTCCAGGAATATAACTTTCACTTACCCGGCCATTTTGTCGCCGATTTGGTGGCGAATATTCCCTATATGCCGCCCCCGGATCATCTTGCACTCGAAATACTGACGATCAAAGACCATGTCGCAAGCTATGACCGGTCGGTCTAGCGCCAGACAGCTTAAGACGGCTCAGCGCTGCGCAGTCATCTTCTCCAGCGTACCCAAAGCCGCTTTCAACGCAGCGTCCATATCCGCTTGACGAACGGCCGCCATGTCTTGCGGTGATTTCTCTACCTCTGAGAGCGGTGGTGATGCCATTACGGGCGCTTCACTGATCGGGCCGGCAGCCGGCTGCGTTTCAACTGTCGGTTGTGTTGACGTCATTTGAGATGACGTCATGACGGTTTCAGCTGGAGCGGGGGTCGCCGCAAAAGTTCCGGCCTCCAACTGCTTGAGACGGCGTAGCCCGGCCTCAAGGCGATCAGTCAACTCGGCAATATTCAAATCCGACAAATCTTCTGCCGGAGGCTGCGCAGCTTCTGCTGGGGCCGCCACGGGCTGCTCCACCGCAGTTTCTTCTGTAACTGCTTGCGGGGTTTCGGCCACGGTTTCGGTCGGGTTGAATGGAATGTCAGCCAGTACCGGCTCTGCTGGTTCTGCTTCTTCAAAAGGCTGGATCGCTTCTGGCAGGGGCGATGGTGCCTCGGCTTCGGCAAATATCGGAGGGCGTTCTGGCGCATCGGCCTCGCTATCGACTTTCCGCAATTGCGGCAAATCGGCAAGGTCCATCACTCTGGCCTTGTTCTTCTTCGGCTTTTTCAGAAACTTGGTCAGCGATTTTGCGTCGAATTTCGGCAGGCTGAACCGGCCCTTCTTGGCACTCGCCTCTTCTTCCAGGTCCAGTTCAATCGGACTGGCGGCATTAATTTGTTCTCGAAGTGCAACGCCCATGTCAGAGCTCCCTTTGCGATTTAGAAAGAAATATATGGCTGATGCGGAGACCAGACCTGCCATGACGGCGATCAGCCCGCGTGCGGTATTGCCCAGCGGCGGTGCTGCTGCCGGAAGGATTTCGGAAAGTCCGGTCGCACCGATAGCGCTTTCCAGATAGACGTGCGGCAGCGTGACAACGACCAGCGCGGCACCAACGCCTGCTGCAATCGCCATTACCGGCTCTTTGAACCGTGCCAGTTTCTGATCCGTGTCTTCCACGCTGTTCTCCGCCATCTCAGGCCGCCCGCTCATAGGATTTATGCGCGATCAACCTTTGGTAAACAGGTTTGTAACGCAAAATGTTTGACGACCAGTTACGATCTGCCTCAACAAATTTTCGTGCTGTCTCAATGGTTTGTGGCCAGAGGGCACGATTTTTCAGCAATTTGTCCAGTTTTTGGGCGATTTTTTCCGGTGAACCGGCCGGAAACAGGGTCCCGGTGACGCCATCCTCAATCAACTCGCGATGGCCGCCAATGTCCGATGCTGCAACCATCCGTCCCTGCGCCATTGCTTCCAAGGGTTTGAGCGGTGTTACCAGTTCGGTCAGCCGCATCGATTTGCGCGGATAGACCATAACATCCATCAGGCCGTAATAACGCTCCACCTCTTCATGCGGCACCCGACCGGTAAAGGTAATTGCTCCGCTTGCGGATGAAGCGTCTACCTGCTCTTTGAGCGCTTGTTCCATGGGACCACCACCGACCAGCAACAAGTGTGCATCTGGAGACAGTTTTTTGAGTGACGGCATGGCGGCAACAAGGTCATCCAGCCCCTCATAATCATAAAAGCTGCCAATAAAGCCCAGCACGGATTTGCCCTTCAGCCCCAATTTGCTGCGCAATTCTTCGTCCGGAGTGCGCGGTTTGCCGAACAGGGCCATATCCACGCCATTAGGCGAAACGGTTATTTTCTCATTGGCAACACCGCGCGCGACCAGATCTGATTTCAGTCCCTCACAAATCACCGCCACGGCATCGGCACCATTTACGACATGGTTTTCAAGCTGCCGCGTCAGCCAATAGCGCGGACTAGCCTCACGGCCCGTCCCGTTACCGACCGCGGCATCTTCCCAGAATGCTCTGATCTCATAGAGCAACGGTAGCCCCGTCTTTTGGGCCACCCGCAAAGCGGCCAATCCATTTAGCGCTGGGCTGTGGGCATGCAGGACATCCGGCCGCCACTCCTGAACCACCTGAGAAATCCGGTCGGAAAAGACCGATATCTCGCGCCACTCACGCACCGGAGATGGACCTTGCACATCCGTCAGAGTGCGAAAGAAATCCAGCCCGTCGGCTTGTTCTAGAGGTGTTTTCGCCTCAAACCCGTGCTGGTCCTGGCGCACGCCGGTCACGCCGGCGACTTGCAGGCCGCTCGCAATCTGGGCCTTCATGATCGCCCGGGTGCGAAAGCAATATCCGCTGTGCAGGGGCAGGCTATGGTCCAATATGTGCAAGATGCGTGTCATCGCACAAGTCCTTGCCTGAAAAGGATTAACGTCCCGTCAACCCAAAGCCTGTATCGCGTGCAGATGTAGATATGAATCTGATGCGTTAGTTGAGGCCGCCAAACTCCATATGATCGATAATTTTTCCATCGCTCTGACGCACGGGTTGCTGTTGATTGCAGTATGGCGGCTGATTCACCGCCCGGACCTCGACCATGAGGACCCGCCTGAACCCGACGCAGAGCCCGAGGGCTTTCACGCCGCCAGAAACCAGTCGCAAAGCCCATCCGATGCGTGATCTGGTCTTTGTCGCCTATCTGCTCGCCCTGCTCTTTCTGGCGTTCAAGCGGCCGTTCATCTTCACTTTGGTCTATGCCTATATCGACATTGTCGCACCCCAGCGGCTGAGCTATTTTCTGCTCAATTCCGTGCCGCTTTCGCTGATCGTGTTCGGCATGGCGTTTCTCGGGTTCATGGTGGCTGATGACAAGAAAGACGTCCGCTTTTCGGTGCGGCAGGGCGCGATGGTCATTCTGCTTATCTATTGCGGTTATACCAGTTTTCAGGGCGCTTTGCCGGAAGATGCGATGGAAAAATGGGACTGGGTCTGGAAGGCCCTGGTTTTTGCCATTTTCCTGCCGCTTACGCTCAGAACCAAGCTGCGTATCGAGGCGCTGACCCTGTTCATGGTGCTCTGTGCCGCGACACTCATCATCACCGGCGGTATCAAGACACTGGGTTCGGGCGGCGGTTATGGTGCACTGGTGCTGCTGATTGACGACAATGCCGGGCTTTACGAAGGCTCGATCATCTCGATGGTGGCGATTGCCATCATTCCGCTGATGCTCTGGCTTTCCAGACATGGCACGATCTTTCCTCCTGACTGGCGGGTCAAATATTTCACTATGGCGCTGGTCTTTGCGGCGCTGCTGATCCCCGTGGGCACACAGGCGCGCACCGGGCTGGTGTGTATTGCCGTGCTGGCGGTGTTGCAGCTGCGCTTCGTCAAATACCGGTTCCTCTACGCCGGGCTGGCGGTGACCGTCGGTTTGATGGCGATCCCTTTCCTGCCGCAAAGTTTTTCCGAGCGCATGGGTACGATCCAGAATTATAAGGCCGATGAGTCCGCCTCGACCCGCATCGCTGTGTGGGAGTGGACAATTGAATATGCCAATGCCAATCCGATGGGCGGCGGGTTCAACGTCTACCGGCTTAACAAGCTGCGTTATGAACTGGCGCCCGACAAAAAAGCCGACGAGCCGGAACAGGAGTATGACTACGAGCTGGAGGATCAGGGCCCGATTGAAGTGGTCGATGAAGCCCGCGCCTTCCACAGCAGCTATTTCGAAATGCTCGGTGAACAGGGCTATCCCGGTCTGGCCCTGTGGCTGTTCATTCACATAGGCGGAATCTGGCGCATGGAGGTGCTACGAAGGCGCTATCGCAAGACGACCAAGGAAAGCGAGATGTGGGTCGCCCCGCTCGCCATCGCGCTGGAAAATGCGCATATCATCTACATGGTCGGCTCGCTTTTCGTAGGCGTCGCGTTCCAGCCGTTCGTCTATATGCTGGTTGCCCTGCAAATCGGTCTCGATACTTACCTTACTCGCCGCTCGCAGGAAGCGAAATGGAACCCGATTGCGAAGCGTGTTCCGGCCGGCAACTGGTCGCAAGCTGCCTCCTGATCTCTGGCCGATCATATCCACCACCACAAAGCAGATGACAGGCGCGCCCCGTCCGCTACGATCATCATATGACATTGCCCGCCGCTCCCCTTTCTGTGTCCGCCAGTGCCGAGCGCTGGCCGGTCAACGGGTCTTTCGTCATAAGCCGCGGGGCCAAGACCCATGTTGATGTCGTCATCTGTACGGTCAGCGACGGGACGCATCAGGGTGTCGGCGAGGCTACCCCGATCTATTATGAGGGCGAAACCGCAGAAAACTGCGTCGCTGCCATAGAAGACTTCGCCAGCGCCTATCCCCAGTTTGACCGGCTCACCCTGCTTGAACACATGCCAAGAGGTGCGGCCCGTAATGCGCTGGACTGTGCGCTTTGGGATCTGGAATGTCGGGAACTTGACCAGCCGCTGTGGCTTCATGCCTCTCTGCCGGAACCCGGGCCGTTGACCACCGCCTTCACCATCTCGCTGGGTGATCCGGCACAGATGGAGGTCGATGCCCGCGCGGCCGCCGATACCCATAACCTGCTCAAGCTCAAGCTATCTGGCAGCGACGACCACGCCCGTGTTGCCGCCGTTCATCGCGGTGCGCCAGATGCCCGCCTGATTGTGGATGCTAATGAAAGCTGGAACGATCTTGATATCGGCGCGGAGGCCGCAGCCTTGGCCCAATGGGGCGTCGAGTTGATCGAACAGCCGGTCAGTGCCGGACGCGACGACCTGCTCGCCGGTCTTCGCTCGCCGATACCGCTCTGCGCCGATGAAAGCTGCCACACCAGCGCCGACATTCCAGCGCTTGCGCCCTACTATCAAGGCGTAAATATCAAGCTCGACAAGGCCGGCGGCTTGACCGAGGCGATACGCATCGCCGATGCCGCAGAGCAGGCGGGGCTGAAACTAATGGTCGGCTGCATGCTCTCAACCTCGCTCGCCATTCGTCCGGCCTTTGCGCTGGCGCAGCGGGCTGACTGGGTGGATCTCGACGGACCGCTGCTGCTTGCGCAGGACCGAGCCGACGCCATGCATTTTGCGGGCGGAGAGGTGATGTTGGGGCCCTGAACCGGGCTAAAGAGGCGACCGGATGTTGGCCGATGGAGCGAGGAAGCGCATCATGGTCGGGACCGTTATATCGCCGCATCACGACCAAAGATCGCGACCCGGTTTTTATGCCGCCCCCAACTGATTAACCCCACTGCGATCATCATTTGTACAACCCCATAAAATAGTAACGAGAACAGCACCATATCGCCAACCGGATCAGGTTCGCCCACTATCGCCGGGAACAGCGATGCCTTGAGCATGATCCCCAGATTAATGTTGCGGACAACCACTTCCATATCAATCGCCGTGGAATCGATGGAGGATAAGCGCAACGTTCGACAAATAAGCCAGCTTGACACTGCCAACACCAAAATCAGCAATATGATCGTCAGCATATTGTTCACGCCGAACGTGCCAACATCCAGCCGTCCGGACATGGAGGAGCCAATGACGATCAATATTATTCCCAATAGAGAGCCCCGCACACACCATTTGGAGAATGTCGCTGCAGAACGCGGGAACAGACGCAAATAAACCATGCCCGCCGCCAGCGGCAGCAAAAGGTTTAACGTGATTTCCATCATGATTTGCCCGCGCGGCATAATAAAGTCATCGGGCATATATTGAGCGATAAGAAATTCGAGGATCAGCGGTGTCGTCACCAGACAGGCTATGGTGGTTAATGCCGTGATGGTGATCGATAATGCCACATTACCCTGGGCAAAGTGCGTAAAGATATTGGAGGTCGTGCCACCCGGAATAGCGGCGATCAAGGCAATCCCGAATGCAACTCCGCCTGCGATGCCAAAAGCGTGAATAAACATAAAGGCCACGGCCGGCACTAGCAGCAGCTGTATCAATGAACCGCTTGTTACGGCTTTTGGTTCGAACAATATCTCTTTAAAATCCCGAAGCGTAAGCGTCGCGCCCATGCCCAGCATCGCAAGTACCAGCTGAAATACGGCGAACCAATATTCGTGCTCGATATAGAAAGTAGCCATTTGATCTCCAGGCTTTGTTGACGCGAGTTGTAGTCGTCAATGACCTGCTTAGCGCAAGTTTGTTTCAAATATCCAGCTATTCAAATCCATCGTCATCAGGTCAAAAAGAATATCAACCGACAGGCCATTTCCATTTTTCACAATTTACTTGGAATGAAGAATTCATGTGATAATATTCTGTTTATGGATGATATCATGAAAAATATTGATGACAACGATCGAAATATCCTGAAAGCTTTGCAGCAGGATGCGAGCTTGTCGCTGGAAAATCTGGCGGCGCAGCTTAGCCTGTCGACCAACGCCTGCTGGCGGCGGGTCAAACGGCTGGAAGCGGACGGCATTATTGCACGGCGGGTGGCGATCGTTGAACCGGAGGCAGTTGGCCTTGGCATGACCGCCTTTGTTGCTGTGCGCACCAATGATCATAGCGACAAATGGCTGGAGAAATTTGCCGCTGCCGCATCTTCGATTGATGAGGTGGTCGAGTTTTACCGCATGGCCGGAGAGGTGGATTATCTGCTGAAACTGCTCGTGCGCGATATGGCGGACTATGACCGGGTATATAAAAAGCTGATCAAGGCGGTGCCGCTGTCCGATGTGTCCGCGAGCTTTGCCATGGAGCGGATTAAATACGAGACGGCGGTGCCTTTATAATTTGACCGCCACCACTTCCTGCCGGATCGCCCCGAAAATCGAATGGCCATCCTCGTCCAGCATCTGCACCTTAACCGTATCGCCAGCGCTCATGAATGGCGTCTTCGCTTCGCCATCGGCAATGGTTTCGATCATCCGGATTTCAGCGATGCAGCTATAGCCGAGACCGCCTTCGGACACCGGCTTGCCGGCGCCACCATCGGCATCCTGATTGGACACCGTGCCCGAACCGATAATCGTCCCCGCACATAGCGGCCGTGTTTTCGCCGCATGGGCGACGAGGTCCGCCAGACTGAAGGTCGCATCCACGCCGGCATTGGCACGGCCAAAGGGCTCGCGGTTATAGTCGACCTGTAGCGGCAGGTGGATCACCGATCCTCTCCATGCATCACCCAGTTCATCGGGTGTCACGCAGACCGGCGAGAAAGCGCTCGGCGGCTTGGACTGGAAAAAACCGAAGCCTTTGGCGAGCTCTCCGGGTATCAGGCCGCGCAGAGAGACATCATTGCACAGCATGACCAGCTTGATGTGATCGACCGCATCATCGGCGCTGACGCCCATCGGGACGTCGTCGGTGATCACCGCAACCTCGCCTTCCATGTCGCAGCCCCATTTCGGATCGCCCAGCGGGATATCCTCACGGGGGCCAAGAAACGCGTCGGAGCCGCCTTGATACATGAGCGGGTCGCTGTAAAAGCTCTCCGGTACTTCGGCGCCGCGCGCTTTGCGCACCAATTCGACATGGTTGATATAGGCGCTGCCATCAGCCCATTGATAGGCCCGCGGTAACGGCGAATGGGCGTCATTTTCATGGAAGCGTTCGCATGGGACAACCTGATGCTCGACATCGCGGTAGAGAGCTTCCAGCTTCGGTGCGCAGTCTTCCCAATTGTCGAGGGCAGCTTGCAGGGTCGGGGTTATATTATTCGCTTCGCAGCAACGGGTCAGATCTTTCGAGACGACGACCAGCCGGCCGTCGCGTGTGTCATTTTTCAGCGTCGCGAGTTTCATAGAGTTCCCATCTTTTGTTGAAAACGGATAGTGCGCCGGAACGCGGCAACAATCAACATGCGCGTTTAATGTTCGTCGCGGGCTTTCTCATGCAGCCATGCGGCATGTTGCGGTGCCTTTTTGGTGCGGCTCCATTCTTCGAGCATTTCGGGCGCAACGCGGCGCAGTTCCTTCATCTCGTCGTCGGTTCCGATATCACAGGCGATTTCCAAACGGTGACCATTGGGGTCAAAGAAATAGATGGACTTGAAAATACCGTGATGGGTGGGACCCAGAACTTCGAGCCCCTCAGCCTCGGCATTGGCCTTGGCAGCCAGCAGTTCCTCCAGCGTATCCACCTTGAACGCAATATGCTGCACCCATGTCGGCGTGTTCGGGTCCTTGCCCATTTCCGGCTGCTCCGGCAGCTCGAAAAAGGCGAGGATATTCCCGCCCCCGGCATCCAGGAAAATATGCATGTATGGATCATATTCGCCCGTGGACGGGACCTCGTTCTCGGCAAAGGCGAGATCAAAATCCATGCCCATCACGCGCTGATAAAACTCTGTGGTTTCCTTCGCATCCTTGCAGCGATAGGCGACATGATGAATGCCGGAAAGATTGGGTGCAGAGGTCATTCTGCGGGTTCTTCCACATTAAGCACGCCGCGCGCAACCTGATCGCGCTCGATGCTTTCAAACAGCGCCTTGAAATTGCCTTCGCCAAAGCCGTCATCGCCTTTGCGCTGAATAAACTCGAAGAAGACCGGGCCTATTTGCGGCTCGGCGAAAATCTGCAGCAGAAGCCGCGGCTGGCCACCTTCTGTGGTGCCATCGAGCAATATCCCGCGACTTTGCAGCGCGCTGGCATCTTCACCATGGCCGGGCAAGCGCTCATCGAGCATCTCGTAATAGGTATTGGGCGGAGCCGTCATGAACGGAACGCCGAGTTTTTTGAGCCGGTCCCAACAGGCGACCAAATCGTCACAGATAAGGGCGATATGCTGAATGCCTTCGCCGTTAAACTCGCGCAGAAATTCCTCAATCTGGCCCTTGCCGCCTTCGCCTTCTTCATTGAGCGGGATGCGGATTTTGCCATCGGGAGCGGTCAGCGCCTTGGACGTCAGGCCGGTATATTCGCCCTTGATGTCAAAGAAGCGAATCTCGCGGAAGTTGAATAGGGTCTCGTAATAATCCGCCCAATAGGCCATCCGGCCGCCATAAACATTATGGGTCAGGTGGTCGATAATGTCGAACCCTGCGCCGACCGGATTGCGGTCAACACCGGGCAGATATTCAAAGTCGATATCATAGATGGACAGCGCATCGCCTCGTTCTTCATCGGCATAGCGATCGACCAGATAGAGAATCGCTCCGCCAATGCCGCGAATGGCCGGGATATGCAGTTCCATCGGGCCGGTTTCGACTGCCACGGGTTCCGCGCCTTTTTCCAGCAGATGCGCGTAAGCTTTTCGTGCATCCTTGACCCGGAAGGCCATACCGCAGGCTGACGGACCATGTTCGCGTGCGAAATACCAGGCCGCCGATTTCGGTTCATAGTTGATGATCAGGTTGATCTGTCCCTGGCGCCACAAATGCACATCCTTGGAACGATGCTGCGCAATGCGGGTAAAGCCCATGACTTCGAAAACAGGTTCGAGCACGCCTTTTTCTGGTGCACAAAATTCCACAAATTCAAAGCCATCAAGGCCAGCCGGGTTTTCGAAAAGATCAGCCATGGATGCATTCCTTACAGAGTAGAGCAATATAGTTACAAATGAAACTATAGCGGAGCCGACCACAGAAGGCAAGAGCGACAAAGCGGTCAATCGTGACTTGATCCGAAGATGGTAAATCGCCAAATGGCAGAATTCAAAGTCAAAAAAGGTACGCCTAGTGATCCAGAAGATCAAAAGCTTGATCGAATCATCCCTGTTTCAAAATGCGATCATGGCGGTGATTGTGATCAATGCGATTGTTATCGGACTGGAAACATCGGCCGGAATGATGGCATCGTTCGGCCCGGTTCTGATCGCTCTGGACCAGATCGCCATCACCATTTTTGTAGTCGAAATTCTTCTGAAGCTGCTGGTTTACCGCATGCAGTTTTTCCGCAGTGGCTGGAATAATTTTGACTTCGTCATTGTTTCCGCTGCGCTGCTGCCACTGGGCGGAAATTTCGCAATTCTTCGCGCGCTTCGCATTGTGCGGGCTTTCCGTCTGGTCTCTGCCATGCCGAAAATGCGTCAGGTCGTGCAGGGCCTGCTTTCCGCGATACCGTCCATGGGATCGGTTATCCTGCTGCTGGGCCTGATTTTCTATGTTGCGGCGGTGATGGCGACGAAACTTTTCGGCGGCTCCTTTCCGCAATGGTTCGGTTCGGTCGGCGCATCGCTTTATTCACTGTTCCAGATCATGACGCTGGAAAGTTGGTCGATGGGCATCGTCCGCCCGATCATGGAAGTCTATCCATGGGCCTGGGCGTTTTTCGTGCCCTTTGTTCTGGTGACATCCTTTGTCGTGCTCAACCTGTTCATCGCGATCATCGTCAATGCAATGCACGAGGAAGCGGACGAAGAACAAAGTGCTCAGCGGGACATCATCCTGGAGGAGATACGCGGACTGCGTCAGGAAGTCGCGGCGATGCGAAGTGACAAGACGAATTGATCACCCCTTGCTGATGCCGGAGCCGATATCCGGCTTTTCGCGATAAAAATGGACCTGCATCTGCATTGGGCCGATCAACGCCACATGATGCAGTATTTCCGGCTCGATCAATTGACGATCTCCCACCGTCATCAGGCGGGTGTCCTGACTTTCTTCAATGACATAATTGAGGCTACCACTGAGAATCTCCAGCACCCCCCAAGCACCGGCTTTAGTGCTATGGGCTGCTTGCAGGGCTTTGGGCAGGCTTGTTTCATCAAAAACTGGCGTCGAACTATAGGGTTTGGGTGCGCTCATATCGTTCACATGACCGCAAAGCGGATGATTGCGATACCAAGGCCAAATAGAGCGAAAACTATCGGCACAACCAACATCTGCCCATAGACGGCACCAAAGCTCATCCGGCCGGTATAGGTATCAAACTTGCTATTGGTCCACTGGCTCTTTTGTTTCGTGCGGTCCGATGCTGCCAAGCCGTTCAGGACAAATGCGGTACCAAAATACATAATGGCATAGAGCATGCTGATGGCGATCATGAACAAGGCGCGGCCGTCATGGCCCGTGCCCAGGATGAGACCGAAAAAGAACATGGCATAGCTTGCAGCCATACTGCCCCAGATCACTGCGGGAATACCGAAGGTGCGCGCTTCGGGTTGAGTGGGAGTGGCAAGCGCAACCAGCTTGTGAGGCGCAGCTTCGTGATAATATTCATCGCTTTGGACGGCCATATTATTCTCATCGAGTAACATTATTCGTCTCCTTCTTTTGCTTTTTGGTGGGCAGTCAATCGCGATGGATGGAAATGCCGGTCATCAGGCTTTCAGCAATTCGAGCCGCACGTTCGGACAGAAATTGGCAGGCAGCGGCGTTTGGCATCAACTCAGGTAATGTCTGGTCAAACAGAGCAAGCCAGTGATTGAAATGGGAGCGTTCGATATCCGGGATCGCCAGATGCTTTATCATTGGATTCCCATGAAACCTGCCCGATTCAATCGCGATCGACGTCCAGAAGTCTTTCATACGCACAAGATGAGGCGGCCAGTTGGTGATCTTCTCATTGAATATCGGCCCCAGCAAAGCATCGCTGCGGATCTTTTCATAGAAGCCTTCTACCAGATCGGAAATCCGCTCTTCGGTAATCCCAAGGGCTTCTGCATGGGCGGCTTTTTCTTCTCTGGCAGCAATGGTGTGCGCATGTGGCATCGTGAAACTCGTTTAAAGAGGTATATAATATGCCTCTTATACCGGCCTTGAATTTAAAAGCAATATATAATATGCATGTTTAATGAGATTGACGACACAGACCGATTACGCGCTGCGGACATTGATGTTCCTGGCATCACAGGAAGGCAGTCAGACAATTGACGATATTGCCTCCGCCTACGGCATTTCAAAAAACCATTTGATGAAAGTCGTGCAGCGTCTGGCCAGTGAAGGCTTCATCATCAGCCAGCGCGGGCGAGGCGGGGGATTGACCCTGGCCCGTGATCCCGCAGAGATTAACATTGGCGCCGTCGTCCGCGCGCTTGAAGAGGTCAGTCAATTTGTCGAATGCAGCCCCGGCTCGACCAATAATTGTATCGTGACGCCGGTATGCGGCCTTTCCCATATGCTGACCGATGCCGTGGAGGCCTTTCTATGCCATCTTGATCAGTTCACCCTGTCTGACGCGATGGGCAAGAAGAACAGATTTGCGGATATATTCGAGGTCGCTTTGACCTGAACCTGAAGGACCTCAGCCGGTAAATCGCTGCCCCAGTTCATGCATGGCAACAGCCGCTTTGGCTGCTTCTCCGCCTTTGTCTTTCTGTCCTTTGTCGGCCCGAGCCAAAGCCTGTGCTTCATTCTCAACCGTGATGATTCCGTTGCCGATCGCCGCTCCGTCGAGTGTCAGCGCCATGATACCGCGCGCGCTTTCATTGGAGACGATTTCAAAATGATAGGTTTCCCCGCGCAGGACCACGCCGAGCGCGACAAAGCCATCATATTCTCCGCTATCGATCGCAAGGGAGATCGCGCCGGGTACTTCCAGCGCACCAGGGACGGTCAGCATCTCATGCTCATGGCCAGCTGCTTCCAGAGCGGCCTTGGCGCCGTCCAGCAGCATGTCATTCAAATGGTCATAAAAACGCGCTTCAACGATCAGGAATTTGGCCATCATGCAGTCTCCAGTTCTTTGGCATCAGCCGTGGGTATGGCCCGCTGACCAACAATGCGCAGGCCATAAGCATCCAGTCCGACCAGGTCATGGCTGGTGTTGGATAGCAATTCCATATCGCTCACTCCCAGCTCGGTCAGGATCTGCGCCCCGACACCATAGTCGCGAAGTTGATCCATATCCGCCGGTTTTTCGCCTTTCAGCCGTGCGACCTGACGGGAATAGAAATCCGGTATCCGCGGGCTGATAAAGACGATAATGCCGGAGCCAGCCTCACCAATAATCTTCATGGACTCAGCCAGCGTGCCGCTATGCGCACCGGTCTTGCCAAATACATCACTGAAAATCGCGGTGGCATGCATGCGGACCAAGGTCGGGCTTTCCGGATCGACATGGCCTTTTTGCAATACGATCTGTTCCGACTCCGTTGCGGTGTTGAAGAAAGTAATCGCCTTCCACTCGCCGCCCCAGCGGCTTTCAAATGTCGCTTCGGCTCGCTTCTGCGCCAGATGATCATGGCGCAGCCGGTAAGCGATTAGATCGCGGATCGTACCGATTTTCATGCCGTGATGCTGCGCAAATTCGATGAGATCATCGAGCCGTGCCATTTCGCCATCATCTTTCATGATCTCGCAGATCACCCCAGACGGGTTGAGACCGGCCAGCCGCGACACATCTACCGCTGCTTCGGTATGACCTGCACGCACCAGCACACCGCCATTGCGCGCCTGTAGCGGGAAGACATGACCCGGCGTCACAATTTCGCTTTTGTCCTTGGTGCCATCAATCGCCACCGCCACGGTGCGGGCGCGGTCTGCGGCCGAAATACCTGTGGTCACGCCGTCGCGCGCCTCAATCGAGATAGTGAAGGCCGTTTCATGGGCGGTCCGGTTATTCTGGCTCATCATGTCGAGACCCAGTTCCTCAACCCGGTCCCTGGCCATCGCCAGACAGATAAGCCCGCGGCCATATTTCGCCATGAAGTTGATCGCGTCCGGTGTCGCCATTTGCGCCGGGATGATAAGATCGCCCTCATTCTCCCGGTCTTCGTCATCAACCAGGATATACATGCGTCCGTTGCGCGCCTCGTTGATAATTTCTTCCGCCGTTGCCATCACGCTGTTGCCGCCGCTCGCGAGATATTTCTCCAGCTTGCCCAAAGTCTCGGCCGTCGGATTCCAGTCCGCCTCACCCAGCCGCCGCAGGCTGTTGGAGTGAAGGCCGGCAGCGCGGGCCAAGCCAGCGCGCGTTTCCTTGCCGGAATCGATCAATTCAATCAGTTGTTCTATCAATATCTTGCTCATGGAAGCCGCCTGTCTGTTATCTATGTCGCGTTGGTATCACACTGTAATGTGATACGTCCAGAGCTTTATCACATCAAATGTGATAGTCTGTGATGCGAGACTGGGTTCAGGGATGTCGAACCTGATTCAGCATGATAAATTATTAGCCGTGCGGGCAGCTACAGAAACGCCCTGAGCTCTCCGACAAACTGGTCGAACTGGTCATGATGCAGCCAGTGACCGGCATTGGCAAAGCTTTTGACCGATACGTTATCGCCAAAATATTGCATCCGGCCATCCTTCTGGGGATTGCTGGCCCAGCTGTCATCGCCATAGTGCAACTGAGTCGGGCAGGTGATATTGCCCCATAGTTGCTGGATATCGGATTGTTGCAGATCAATCGAATCCCAATGCTGTACATAAGGGTCGAATTTCCAGCTGTAACTGCCATCCTCATTGCGGATCACCGCATGCGTGGTCAGGTGCCGGGCCTGTTCGTCGGACAGGTGACCATTGGCGTCCTGCATCCGTTTGAGCGCATCCTCAAAAGTGGCATAGCGCTTCACCTGCCGTCCGGCGGCCTTGCGCTTTTCGTCGATGCTGTTGCGGACCCGTTGCAGCTGGCCGGTTTTCTCACGCTCGGCGAGCATTTCGGGACTGGGACCCAATCCTTCAATTGCGACCAGCTTCCGCACCGTATCGGGATAGAGCCCCGTATAACGCAGGGCGATATTGCCGCCCATGCTGTGCGCGACAATCGTCACCGGGGACAGGTCAAGCTGGTGGATCAGCTGCGCCAGATCCGTCACCATCGCCATGGTGGTGTAATTGCCATCGGTGCTCCACTGACTGTCGCCATGGCCGCGGACATCAGGCGCGATAATATGCCAGTCACTACGCAGCGCCTGCGCCACCCAATCCCAGTTGCGGCAATGATCCTTGCCCCCGTGCAGCAGGATGAGCGGCGGCTTTTCGGCATTGCCCCAATCGGCATAATGCAGCCGAAGCCGCTGGGAGAAATAGCTATGTGAAGCGGGGCCGACCAGATCCATATTCTATCCTGTTTGCTTGTGCGATGAGAAACGCGAGACCAATAACCGGATATTCCCTGGTCAAAGATCACAGATGACCCTTCCTTTAGTCCGCCGGGGATGGTTCGACAAGCATCGCAATTGTTAGATGGCAGTCAGACCGATCATGTCAGTGGAAGCGGACCCAAAACTCTGCAGGGTTCGCCGACCGCGATTTTGCACCACCACATTTGGCAAAATGTGTGTCCTTCAAAAAATGATCATGGAAGTCCGCAATATCCCGAAAGCGGACGCAAGTTGATCCAGATTTTTTTGAGAAACCTAACTCACCATTCTTTTCAACGCGGCGTCGTGCTTATCTAAGAAATGATGCTTTAACGCGCCAAGGATATGAGCGCCCAATATGATATAGAGCAGATACGGCAGAATATATTTATGGAAAGTTCCCCAAATTATATATGCGTCGCTCTTTCCCCAGAACGGCTCAATTTCCAATCCGAAGAAATAGGTTGGATATCCATGAAAACTGGTCATCACATAACCCGTAACAGGCACGGCAATCATCATAACGTACAACATGATATGTACGCGATGTGCCCATCTATGTTCAGCCGGTTTGAGTGAAGCATCGAGCGCCGGATGCTGTGATCGTCTGTTCCAGAACAAACGGACTAAAAGCAGGACAAAAACCAGCACACCTATTGTTTTGTGCACGACATAATAGTGATTTCGGAACCATGTATCCTCCGGGATCATCGATGCGAAGATTCCCATGGGAATAAGGGCAATGAACAAAATCGCCGTTGTCCAATGAATCATTCGCGAAACAAATCCGTAGCGATCAGGTTCGTTTTCTGCAGGCAACTCCAGTACTTCGCTGCTCTTAGTTTGCCGATAGGCAGCAATGAACAGCATCAACCCAGCCACCAAAGCCACGGCTGCCTGCATCCAAAGCATGGCGGGTTTCGCAGAGTCCATCGGCGTCTGATTGGGTTTTGGATTTTCCAGGATGCCGGTCCCCAATATATTTGCGAACCATGTGACGATTGCAAAACACCCCAGTGCCGCCAGCAACGTGCCAAATGCCCGAACCTTGGGCGTGCGATAGTTCATGAACCACGCAGTTAAAACCGATGAGACTACGATCGCCAGTGCAATCCAACTTTCACCATTTGAAACAGTCATTGATTTTCCTTGAGAATTGGAATTTGCTGAAAGCGCTCTGGCCTTGTTCCGGATCGAAAACCAGCGGCACTCTAATCGACTTGAGTCACCATGGTTTCGCGTGACTTGCGCACTTTTGCCATCGGTAACAACCAATCTCCCGCTGGATCACGATAGCCCAGAGGTAAAAGGACAACCGAACGTAACCCGCGTTCTCTCAAACCGAGGATTTTGTCCACCGCTGGGGGATCGAAGCCCTCCATCGGCGTGCTGTCGACTTCTTGTTCGGCGGCGGCTACCAAAGCTACGCCCACGGCAATATAGGCCTGGCGGGCTGCATGCGCATAATTCACCTCTGCATCGCGTGGAACATAGTTGGACTTCAGGTTGCCATAATATTGATGAATCAATGGTATTTCGCCGCGCGCTTCGATATTTAACCGAGTAACGTCGTCGATACGCTCGTCTGTATAGTTATCCCATGCCGCGAAAACCAATAGATGAGAACCATCGGTAATCGGCGACTGGTCGCCAGCGGCCGCTCGAACTTCAGCTAAAACATCGGGATTGGTCACCAGAATAAGTTCAAACGGCTGCGTACCGCTGGATGTAGGTGTCATACGAACCGCCTCCACGATTGCATCAACCTTTTCCTGTGGAACGGCCTTTGCCGGATCCATTTTCTTTGTGGCATAGCGCCAGTTCAAATGTTCAATCAGGGTCTTGCCGGCCATTTCTTCACTCCTATTGTCAGTGCTCGCACGCACTGGTATACTTTTGTGACTAACGATATATTGGGAACCTAAATTTCCCGCAAGAGGGCACAATTATGAGCCTCGGTTACATAAAGGGAACCACCATGCCGAATTCAGATCCAGATTCACAGCAATGCCCCAATTGCAAACGTATCAACGAAGTCCTGACACGTGTTGGAGACCGTTGGAGCGTCCTCGTGATTATATCGCTTTCCAATTATGGAATCCTGCGCTTCAATGAACTGAAACGGAATCTGGGAATTTCACAGCGGATGCTCAGTCGCACTTTGCGCGAATTGGAGCGGGACGGCC
Organism: Parasphingorhabdus sp.; assembly: GCF_059726685.1. NCBI lineage: Bacteria > Pseudomonadati > Pseudomonadota > Alphaproteobacteria > Sphingomonadales > Sphingorhabdaceae > Parasphingorhabdus > Parasphingorhabdus sp. Next base: position 196,109 of record NZ_AP041068.1, on the reverse strand, counting down.
TTGTCAATCGTACTTACTATCCGACCATCCCGCCCAAGGTGGAATATAGTCTAACTCCGATGGGTGACTCATTTCGAGAGCCCGTAAACGCACTGGGTTGTTGGGCGCTTGAGAATCTCACGAATATTGATGCGGCCCGTGAGAGTTACGATGTTGCGTCAGAAAGGCAAATGGCAGCTAGCTAACGTCCGCTTTTGTGCCCAAAAAGGACGTTGAAGCATCACCGCCCGATCTGCTCAACCACCCTTCAACTCATTCCCGCTCAACCGCACAACGTGCAGCAAGTTGGTCGATCCCGGTGTTCCAAAGGGTACACCGGCGCAGACGATCAATCGCGAGCCGGCCTCGCCCAGCTTGTGGCGCAGGGCCATCCGTTTGGCCTTGGCGATCATTTCCTCAAAATCGCTGACATCGCGGGTGACGACGGCATGGGCACCCCATAGCAGGCCAACGCGGCGCGCGGTCTGGCGATTGGGGGTGAGGACCAGCAAGGGCACTGAAGGCCGTTCTCTTGCCATACGGCGCGCGGTCGAGCCGGATGTCGTGAAACATACGATGGCCGACGTCTCTATTGTCCGCGCAATATTATAGCTCGCAGCGGCCAGCGCATCGGCGGTTGTTTCATCCGGCACGGTTTCGGTGAAATGCACGCGTTCGGCATAAGAGGGATCATTTTCGACCTGCGCCGCTATCCGGTCCATCATCGTTGCCGATTCAATCGGCCAATCGCCAACGGCGGATTCCGCCGACAGCATGATGGCATCCGCGCCGTCATAGATGGCGGTGGCGACGTCAGAGACTTCGGCCCGCGTCGGCGTTGGCGACTTGATCATCGATTCCAACATCTGGGTCGCGACCACCACCGGACGACCCAGCTTGCGTGCTGAGGCGACAATCTGTTTCTGTAATGGCGGGACCTGTTCTGGAAGCAATTCGACGCCCAGATCACCCCGCGCGACCATCACCGCGTCGGATAGCTCCAATATCTCATCCAGCCGGTCTATCGCGGCCGGCTTTTCAATCTTCGCTAGCAAGGCCGCCTTGCCGCCAATCAGTCGCCGTGCTTCGGCAACATCTTCGGGGCGCTGTACGAAACTCAGCGCGATCCAGTCGACATTCTGTTCCAGCGCAAAGGTCAGGTCCCTGCGATCCTTGTCGGTGAGGGAGCTGACAGGTAGCACCACTTCAGGGACATTGACGCCCTTGCGATCCGAAATTGGTCCGCCGACAACTACCTTGGTCTCGACGCTCTTCCCATCGGCTTTGGTAACCTCCAGCCGGATCTTGCCGTCATCCAGAAGCAGCGTATGGCCGGGCTCCAGCGTCTCGATAATTTCGCGGTGCGGCAGGTTGACCCGCTTGGCATCGCCCTTTTTCTTTTGCAGATCGAGGGTGAATTTCGCTCCCGTTTTCAGTTCGACAGGCTCCTTGGCAAAGGTTCCGATGCGTAGTTTCGGACCTTGCAAATCAGCCAGGATTGTAATCGGCCGCCCGACTTTTTTCTCCAGCGCGCGGATTGAATCGACATTTTTGGCATGGGCCTTGTGTTCGCCATGGCTCATGTTCATGCGAAACGCATCCACACCGGCCTTGTACATTTTTTCGATCATGGCCGGACTGCCGCTGGCCGGACCAAGGGTGGCAAGCACCTTTACTTTGCGGTCGCGGGAGAACATATGCGCTGCCATCGAAAATTCCTGTTTTGGTGCTTTAAATTCACGCCTGTTAGCCCCAAATCATGACAGGATAAAAACAAAAAGCAACGGAAGCATTTCACATGACAGAACAAATTTCTGATGCAGCGGCTGCGGCGGCCTTTCGCCGCCTGGTCAAGCATTTGCAGCACCGCCATGATGCGGAAAATATCGACCTGATGGGGCTTGCCGGTTTCTGCCGCAACTGCCTGGCCGACTGGGTCATGGAAGCAACCAATGATGTGGGCGGAAACATGACCAAGGAAGAGGCCCGCATGGCCATTCACGGCATGCCGTCATCCGAATGGAAGAGAAAGTTCCAGACAGAAGCGACGCCAGAAAAACTGCAGCGGATGAAGGAAAGCGTAGCCAAGAATGAGAGCGTCGACTAAAGCGGCTACACGAATCCAAAAACATATTTTCTGGAGAATTTGAGAATGAGCGAAGGCAATGTTGCCGCAGACCAGCTGCGTCTGTTTATTGAACGTATCGAGCGGCTGGAAGAAGAGAAAAAGGGCATTGCCGACGATATTCGTGATGTCTATTCCGAGGCGAAATCACAGGGCTATGATGCGAAAATCATGCGCCAGATCGTCCGCCTGCGCAAAATGGAAACCCATGACCGTCAGGAAATGGAAGCCATACTCGACACCTATAAGTCGGCGCTTGGTCTCGCCTGAACGATCCGCTAACATCCCGGCTTTCACATCGGGAGAGCAAGCATGATTGTCACGACAACACCCAGTATTGAAGGAAAAGCGATCCGCGATTATCGCGGCATCGTTATTGGCGAGGTGATTGTCGGCGCGAACCTGTTTCGCGACCTGTTCGCCAGCATTACCGATATTGTCGGTGGCCGCTCCGGCAAATATGAAAATGTCCTGAAACGCGCGCGGGATGAGGCCTTGCTGGAAATGCAGGCCGAAGCGGCTAAGCTCGGCGGAAATGCGGTGGTCGGTGTGGATCTCGACTACGAAGTGGTTGGCGACAAGGGATCGATGCTGATGGTATCCGCGTCGGGAACTGCAGTCGTCACAGACTAGAGAATGTCCGGCCGCGTCAGCAGGACGTAGACCAGACCGCTAGTCGCGATCAGGTTATAAGCCATGTGCATCGCCATATTGGCCCACCAGCCATAACGGATTCTGGCATAGCCCCAGATCAGACCGCCCACTGTCTGTGGCAGTACAAAGGGTAGCAGCGCAGCCGGATTGTCACCGGCATAGTTGAACACGTGCACGGAGCCAAAGAGCAGCGCCTGGCTCCAGAAGACCAGTGGGAAAATCCGAATATACCATCCCGGCACCGGCCGTTTCCAGAATATGATTACACCAATCAACACGGCAGCGGCAATCACGGCCAACAAAACCGCGGTGCCCATGGAAGCGGGACCGGGCCACCCCAATTGCTCATAACTATATGTCAGTCCCATCCACAGAAGCAGCCCGGAGACGGGGATAAGCAGCCGCGGCGAACCACTGAGCCACGAGCGGAACATCAGCTCTTCAACAATTGGTCCGGCGATAACAACGATCAGCAAAAGCTGCCAGATCGGTCGCTCGAACAGGCCTGCCATGCTGTTCGACATTGAGACATCAAAGGCCAGCATGACCGGAAATAGCAGGATCGCGAGTGCGGCGACGATCATGCAGTTGACCGCGAAAAGCCAGATGAGATCAGCTGGTTTCCCGGTCCTTTGCAATTCGTTATCCGCCAGTTTCGGCGCGCGCAGAAAGGTAAGCAGATCGCGGGTGGTCGCCATCAGACGGCCGGTTGCCCATCCAATGGTTGAGTTGGGTTCGAACATGCGGCAAAGAGCCTCAATAACAATAATTCAGGTACGGACGAATCATATGGCAGGCCATAGTAAATTTGCAAATATCAAACACCGCAAGGGCGCACAGGACAAGAAACGCTCGGCGATGTTCTCGAAACTCAGCCGCGAGATTACCGTGGCGGCAAAGTCCGGCATGCCGGACCCGGACATGAATCCGCGCCTGCGCCTCGCGGTGAACAACGCCAAAGGCCAGTCCATGCCCAAGGATAATATCCAGCGTGCGATCGATAAGGCATCAGCCAGCGAAGGCGATGACTATAAGGAAGTTCGTTATGAAGGCTTTGGCCCCGGCGGCGTTTCGCTGATCGTTGAAGCGCTCACCGACAATACCAATCGCACTGTGACCAATGTGCGCACCATCTTTTCCCGCAATGGCGGCAATATGGGCGAGAGCGGCTCGGTCGCTCATGGTTTTGAACGGGTCGGTTACATCGCCTATCCCGCCAGTGCCGGTGATGAGGACACGGTGATGGAAGCGGTGATGGAAGCCGGCGGTGATGACATTCAATCCTCCGAAGACGGCCATGAAATCTGGACCGCGATGGAAGATCTGCACGAAGTTGCCGGTGCGCTGGAAAAATCTCTTGGTGAAGCGGAGAGCGTGAAGCTGGCGTGGAAACCGTCGGTGGAAGTGGAAGTCGATGCGGCGCAGGCGGAAACACTGCTGGGCCTGATCGACGCGCTGGAAGATGATGACGATGTCCAGGCGGTGCACGGTAATTACAGCGTGTCCGATGAAATCATGGAACAACTGAACGCCGGGTGATCATGAAGCCATGATCATCCTCGGCCTCGACCCCGGTCTTGGTACCACTGGCTGGGGCGTTATCAGCGCCGAGGGTAATCGGCTGTCGCATATTGCCAATGGCCAGATAAAGACCGATCCGAAAATGCAGCTGGCAAGCCGGTTGCTGAAGCTCGATCTGGAACTGACCGACTTGCTGCTGGAATATAAACCGGACGCGGCGGCGGTTGAGGAAGTGTTCGTCAACTCCAACCCGCAAAGCACGCTAAAGCTTGGGCAGGCGCGCGGCGTTGTGCTGCTCGGTGCGTCGCGTTCCGGGATTGAGGTCGGAGAATATGCCGCGCGAGCGGTCAAGAAATCGGTCGTCGGCGTGGGTAAGGCGGATAAGGATCAGGTGCAGGCCATGCTCAAAATCCTGCTGCCCGGCGTGAAGCTGGTTGGCCATGATGCTGCTGACGCTTTGGCCGTGGCGATTACGCACGCGCATCATCGAAAGCGTTGAGGGCAAAAAAGAACAAAACAAAAACTCGACAGATTCGCCAGTCGCGCTAAAACACTATCATGATTGCAAAACTCACCGGTATTATCGACGAAATCGGCACGGATAATATTGTGCTGGATGTGAATGGCGTGGGCTATCTGGTCTTTGCCTCGTCGCGGACCATTACCGCCATTGGCGGGGTTGGCGATGGCGCGACCATCTATACGGAAATGCAGGTCAGCGAGAATGATATGCGCCTGATGGGTTTTGCCAGCGGGTCTGAGCGCGACTGGTTCCGCTTGCTGATCTCTGTCCAGGGTGTCGGTGGTAAGGTTGCTTTGGCGATCCTCTCCGCACTCGAACCCGGCGAGATCAGCCGCGCCGTGGCGACCGGCGACAAGGCGATGGTCGCGCGGGCCAATGGCGTGGGGCCAAAACTGGCGCTGCGCATTGTCAACGAGCTGAAAGACAAGGTCGGCACCATCGCGACCGACCCGATTGCGGGCAGCGGCAGCGCGGTTCATGCGCCGTCCAATAACAGCGCCGATGCGGTGAGCGCGCTGCAAAATCTGGGCTTCAAACCAGCCGAGGCGAGCGCAGCCGTGGCGGCGGCCGATGCCGAGGTAGGCGATGGTGTGACATTGGATGCACTGGTGCGGCTGGCGCTGAAAAAGGCGGCGAAGTGATGACGGACCCTGACCGCCTCTCATCGCCCGAACGCAAGGTCGAGGATATCGATGCCGCGTTGCGCCCGAAATCGCTTGATGAATTTATCGGGCAAGAAGCGGCGCGGTCCAATCTGCGCGTGTTTATCGAGGCCGCGAAAAGCCGGAGCGAGGCGCTGGACCACACGTTGTTCTTTGGTCCGCCGGGGCTTGGCAAAACCACGCTGGCGCAGATTATCGCGCGTGAGCTCGGCGTCGGTTTTCGCGCGACATCCGGCCCGGTCATTGCCAAATCGGGTGATCTCGCGGCACTGCTGACCAATCTTGAGGAAGGCGATGTGCTTTTCATCGATGAAATTCACCGGCTCAATCCGGTGGTCGAGGAAGTGCTCTATCCGGCAATGGAGGACCGCGCGCTCGATCTGATCATTGGCGAAGGGCCATCTGCGCGCAGCGTGCGGATCGACCTGCCGCAATTCACCCTGATCGGTGCGACGACGCGGCAGGGACTCCTCACCACGCCGCTGCGCGACCGTTTCGGCATTCCGGTGCGGCTGAACTTTTATACCACCGAGGAACTGGAAAAAGTCGTCCACCGCGCGGCGAAATTGCTCAGTCTCGACATCGCGCCCGATGGCGCCACAGAGGTCGCCCGCCGCGCCCGCGGAACGCCGCGTATCGCCGGGCGCCTGCTCCGCCGCGTGCGGGATTTCGCCAATGTGGCGGGGGCCGCCACGGTGGACCAGAAAACCGCCGACGCCTCGCTCACGCGGCTGGAGGTGGACAGTATCGGCCTTGATGCCATGGATCGCCGCTATCTCCATATGATCGCTGATATTTACAAGGGCGGCCCCGTAGGTGTGGAAACGCTCGCGGCTGGCCTCAGCGAACCGCGCGATACGATCGAGGAAGTGATTGAGCCCTATCTTATCCAGCTCGGCTTGGTCGCCCGTACGGCCAGAGGCCGCGCCCTCAATGATCGCGGCTGGCAGCATCTCGGGCTGAAACCGCCACCGGGCAAGGAAGTGGACGGGCAGCTTTTTGACTAGCGCCATGCTTGGGGGAGCACATCATGATCTCACGCCGGAATTTTTCAAAACGCGCGAGCGCCTTGGGTGCACTCGCGGTATTTCCCGGTATTGCGGCTTGCACCGCGCCCGCTGAAATGACCGGTTCCGCTTTCTGGATGCCCGAAGAGGCCGATCCGCACGAACGCACTTTCATGCAATGGCCGGTCAGCCGCGTGGTGCATTCTGATCCGGTCTTTCTGAATATGCTGCAACAATCCATTGCTGATGTCGCCAACGCCATTGCCGAATTTGAACCCGTAGTGATGTTGATGGACAAGCGGTTTGAGTCAAAGGCGCGCCGCAAATTGTCAGACGGCGTCGAAATCTGGAACATTGCCACAGATGACCTGTGGTGCCGCGATTCCGGGCCCTGTTTCGTGCGCGATGAAGCCGGGACATTGGCGGTGCGGCATTTCAACTTTAATGGCTGGGGTAACAAGCAGGTTCATGACAATGACGGCAAGATTGCTGCCGCTGTCGCGGAGCGATTGGGACTGGAGCTGCTCGACAACGGTCTGGTTGGAGAGCCGGGCGGACTGGAGTCCGACGGCGTCGGAACCGTGATCGCGCATGAATCGAGCTGGGTGATCGCCAATCGCAACAAAGGCAGCAAGGCGGATATCGAAAAAATGATCCTGGAAGCCGTCGGCGCAGATAAGATGATCTGGGCGCCCGGCCTGAAGGACAAGGATATAACGGATTATCATATTGATGCGCTGGCGCGTTTTACAGAGCCCGGCACGATTTTAATCCAGCTTCCCGGCGAGGAAGAATATCCCGGTGATCCGTTCACCAACGCGGCGCATGAAACCTATGAGATTTTGCGCAACGCCAGCGATGCGAACGGGAAACCGTTTGACCTGGAAATATTGCTGGAACCCTATGATATCAGGGTGAAGGCGGAAGATTTTGTGGCTTCCTATGTCAATTATTATGTCTGTAATGGCGCGGTGATCGCAGCGCAATTTGGCGATACGGAAGCCGATACCAAGGCCAAGGAGATGCTCGCGCGGCTATATCCGGGGCGCGAGATCGTCATGCTGAATGTTGACCCGATTGGTGAATGCGGCGGCGGTATTCACTGCGCGACACAGCAGCAGCCCAAAATTTAGGCCGCCCCGATCTGGTCCGCCGAAGCCCAGGTGGCGTGGGTGCCGCTGCTGATCCGGTGGGGCAGGATGATCGTGCAGACCGGGCCGGCTGATATGTCCTTGGCATCGACGATGATACACTCGCTGCGGTCCTGCGCCATGTCGGTGATGAAGCTGATCAGATAACCGTCATCCTCCGATTGCGGGTTTTTGGACGGAACGAATGGCGCTTCCGAACCAAAGCGGTCATCGCCAAAATAGAACCGTTCCGCCGTGCCGGTTTCCAGATCATGTTTGACCACACCGTTGAACAGAAACCAGCCGGGGTGACCGGTAACGCTGTAGACATAGCGATAGGGCTGCCCTGCGATTTGCTGATTGAACATGCCAAACTCGACTGGATAGTCATCAAACAGCGTTTCTTCACGCGTCTCGCCGGTTTTCAGGTTGAACCGCCAGCGGTGCAGCTCTGGCTGAAAACTGTGGAGATCGATGCTCGCGCCCATGCTTTCGTAGCCGGACGGGAAATCTGTCAGCGGCTTTGGCACCGGCTGATTCTGGAAATAGCCGTCGAGCACCAGCTCATCGCCCTCTTCAAAGGCATTGGCCCAGTGTAGCACATAGGTCGGTTTGGCATCAAACCACTTTATGTCTTCCGGCTGCCCCATGCGCGGGATGATCCCGAATCGCGTGGGCTCGTCGGGATGGTAAGACGGGACATAGAGATTCTGCTCGATCAACTCCGGCTTCCAGTAGAGCGGGCAGTCGTTGAAGATCGCATAGTTTTCGGAAAATGCCATGTCATGCGGCAGGCGTGCGCCGGGTAATTCGACCGGAATGAAATGCTTAAGCTGATCATCCGGACCGACGACGCCATATTGGAGATAGGGCGCCTTGGTGCTGTAATTAAAGAACAATAACTCGCCGGTTTTCTCATCCACTTTGGGATGGGCCGAAATACCGTCTTCGGGCACCCAGTCGGCAGTGCCCAATGTGTCCAGTGTTTCAGGATCAAGCTGGTAGCCTTCGCCGCACTGGTAGAAGGTGGAGAGGATTTTCCCGGCATGAACGACAACGTCGGTCGAGCTGCTATCCTTCACGCTGCCATGCGCGCCCCAGCCAGGCCGTTTGGAATCGCTGGGCCTGCCCATGATCCCGACCCATAGAGGTTCACCCGCCTCCTGCTCGGCCTCAAATCCCTTGGTACGGACAAAGCGGTTGCGATAGCTGGCCTTGCCGTCCCTGATGCGAAGGGCATGGATCATGCCGTCACCGTCAAAGGGATGATAGCGGCCGATACTGTCATGCACCGGGTTTTCGGTGTTGCGGATGTAAACGCCGTCTATGTCCGCCGGGATCTTCCCGATAACTTCGAGTCTGTCCGTGTCCAGTTCTTCAAATACCGGTGTCCAGGCGCCGTTGCGATAGGGATGGTCATTCGCCTCCAACGTAGTCTTGATCTGGTTCACCGGTATGTTCATCAATCCCTCAGCAGTTCATTAATCCCGGTCTTCGAACGCGTTTGCGCATCAACGGTTTTGACGATCACGGCGCAATAAAGCGATGGACCGGGGACGCCATCAATATTGGCCTTGGGCGGTGTCGCGCCCGGTACAACAACAGCATAAGGCGGAACTTCGCCGATGTGAACCTTGCCGGTTACTCGGTCGATTATCTTGGTAGATGCGCCGAGATAAACACCCATAGAGAGCACAGCGCCCTCGCCCACGCGCACGCCTTCTGCAACTTCGCTGCGCGCCCCGATAAACGCGCCGTCTTCGATGATCACAGGGCCTGCCTGCAATGGTTCAAGGACGCCGCCAATGCCGGCGCCACCGGAAATATGGACATTCTTGCCAATCTGCGCGCAGCTGCCGACGGTAGCCCAGGTGTCGATCATGGTACCTTCATCAACAAAGGCACCGATGTTAACGAAACTTGGCATCAGCACGGTATTGCGGCCGATATGCGAGCCTTGGCGTACAACCGCGCCGGGCACGGCACGGAAACCGGCTTCGCGAAAACGGTTCTCGCCCCAATCGGCAAATTTGCTTGGCACCTTGTCCCAATAGTTTGCGCCGCCGGGTCCTTCGATGACCTGATTGTCGTTCAGGCGAAAAGATAGCAGCACCGCTTTTTTCAGCCATTGGTTGACGACCCAATTGTCGCCTTGTTTTTCGGCGACACGGGCGCTGCCATTATCAAGGCTGGCGAGCGCGGCATTGACCGCATCGCGTTCCGGCCCCTGACTGGTGATGCTCAGCGAGTCGCGTTTTTCCCAGGCGGCTTCGATGGCGTTTTGCAATTCGGTGGTCATGGTGATGTTTCTTCCCTGTTCAATGAGAGGCCAGTTACCCAGCTTTCCAAGTCGGTAATTTCATGATCGATATAGTCCGGAGCATGATCGCGTGCGCCCCATTCCGAACCGGTATTGACCCAGATGGTGGTCATGCCCAAATCTTTGGCCGGACGCAAATTACGCGCCATATCTTCGACAAATAAAGATCGTTTCGGATCAATGCCGGTGGTGTTGATCAGGCTGTGATAGGCGGCTTTTTCCGGCTTCGGAACCAGATCAGTGGCGAGCACATCGTGAATCTGGTCAAACAGTCCGCCAAGACCGCGATTATCCAGCACCCGCTCGGCATAGGGCCGGTCGCCATTGGTAAAGACCAGCTTCTCGCCGGGCAAAGCCGCAATCGCGCTGTGTAGGTCTGGTGCATGAGACAGGCGGCTCATGTCGATATCATGAACATAGTCCAGAAAATCCTTTGGATCGGTGCCGTGATGATGCATCAACCCCGCAAGTGTCGTGCCATGGTCGTGAAAATAGGTTTTCTGAATTTTCTGCGCTTCGGCGATATCGCAACTCAGCATTTCGGCGACATACTGCCCCATTTTTATGTCGATTAGCGAGAATAAATCGCATTCTGCCGGATAAAGGACGTTATCCAGATCGAAAATCCAGTGGTCGATATGCGAAAATTCCGGTGGCATGGCCACAGCGCCTAATCACTCCGCCGCACGTCCGCAAGCGCTGATCGATGTTAAGCTGTCGGTAACGCAGATTGCCTATAGCTTTTTGGTTAATCGGGAAGACGGGGTAATATGAAAAAGCATCTGGCGGGTCGGGCGACTTATTTTGCAGCAGTGGTAACACCACTGATCCTCTTGTCAGCTTGTGGTGGTGGAGGCGGCAGCGACGCCAGACCATCGCCAACGCCGGCACCTCCTACGACGGCGCCGACCCCCACGCCAACACCGACTCCAACGCCTACTCCCACTCCGACACCAACACCGACCCCTACGCCAACGCCTCCAGCGACCAATTTCAACACTGCCGAATTTCGCCGATCCGATGGTCCAACCCAACATGGCGCGATATCCGCGTATAATGCCGGCGCGACGGGCGATGGCATTATATTGGGCGTGATCGATAGCGGCGTAAACGCGAACAGTGCCGAATTTACCGGACGCATCCATCCCGATAGCGGTGATTTTGCAGGCACGCGCGGTATTGGCGATGAAGGCGGCCATGGATCAGCGGTGACATCCGTTGCTGCTGGCAGCAAGAATGACAGCGGAACGCACGGCATCGCATTTGACACGGATATACTGGTCCTGCGTACAGACAGTCCCGGCAGCTGTGCGATGGATGATCCCGATGATCCGGATGATGACGGTTGCAGTCATAATAGCGGCGCGATTGCATCGGCGATCAACCAGGCACGGGTTAGTGGTGCACGGGTGGTCAATATTTCCCTGGGCGGGCCGGATATCTCAAACAGCGTGCGCAATGCGGTTGCCAATGCCGCCGCCGCCGGGGTGGTCGTCGTCGTTTCTGCCGGAAATGACGGCACAGCCACACCCGATGGCTTTGCGGCGGGCATCGCCGATAGTGGCAACGGGCATGTGATCATAGCAGGCTCTGTCGGAGCCAGCGAGAATATCTCGACATTCAGCAACCGCGCGGGAAGCCAGGCCGCCAACTATCTGGCGGCGCTCGGTGAGCGGGTGCGGGCCGATGACAATCAGGATACCGCTTTTCTGTGGAGCGGTACGTCTTTCTCCGCGCCGCAGATTTCCGGCGCCGTGGCGTTGCTGGCGCAGGCTTTTCCCAATCTGACCGGTGCACAGATCGTCGATCTTTTATTTACCAGCGCACGTGATGCAGGTGATGCGGGAAATGACGCGGTCTATGGCAACGGCGTGCTCGACATCGCGGCGGCCTTTCAACCGCAGGGACAAAGCTCTTTGGCTGGCAGCCGTCAGGAAGTCGATCTTTCTGCGGCCGGTGGCCAAACCTCTGCCGCAATGGGGGATGCCGCGCTGCAGGGGCAGAATGTCGGCGCGATCATATTGGACGGCTTTGACCGGGCTTTTGCGCTGAACCTCGCGCATGACCTGAAGGTGGCGGTGCCGGAATATAAGTTAACCGGCGCGCTTAGCGGAGACCGCCGTAATATGGTGGCATCGAGCGCGGGCATGCAGATAGCGGTAAATATCCGGCGTAATCCGGTCGGGTTGATCGGGCGTGATAATCTGACGCTGTCGGACAGTAACGCACGCAAGGCGCGGATGCTGGCTGCATCGGTGATGACACAGGTTTCGCAAGAGATGAAGGTGGCCTTCGGATTCCGGAAAAGCGCCAGCGGGCTGGTTGCACAGATGCAAGGTGCAAGCCGGCCGGCCTTTCTGGTTGCGCCAACGCCGACGGGAGAGCGCGGTTTTACCGGACAGGTCAAAAGCGCTCTGGCCATGCGGCGCGAGATTGCGGGCTTTGGCTTGACCGCGAGCGCCGAAAGCGGCGTTGCCCGGGTGGATTCGGATGAAGATCGGCTGGATGACCTGACTGGACTGGGCCGCCAACGTTACCGGTTTAGCGGGCTGGGTCTGGCGATTGATCGCCGGATTGGTGCCGCATCGCTCAGCATTGCCGCCAATTGGCTCAGTGAAGGTGACACGATTTTGGGCTCGCGTTTTGTCGACACTATCGGTGCGCGCGGCGCGCAAAGCTGGTTTGTCGATGGGCGTGCCGGATATGATATAGGCAATGGCTGGCGCGCCGGGGCAAGTTGGCGGCAAGGCTGGACGCAAGTGGATAGCGCTAGTCTGGTCACCGGCGGAACGCTCAAGACCTCCAGCTTTGCGGCTGATCTCAGCAAGACCGGACTGTTCAGCACTTCCGACCAGATCGCGTTCCGCTTTGCCCAGCCGCTGCGCGTTTCATCGGGCGGGTTGAACCTCAACCTTCCGGTTGGTTACAGCTATGAAACCCTGCAAACCGAATTTGGTCAGCGGACGCTGAATCTGGCTCCGCAAGGCCGCGAACTGGTCAGCGAACTTGTCTATGCGACACCGCTTTGGGGCGGGTATCTCAACACCAACCTGTTCTGGCGGCAGGAGCCGGGGCATTTTGAGGCGCTTAACGATGACTTTGGCGCGGCAGTGCGGTTTCAGCTGAAGTTTTGAGGAGGTTTTTTTAGACCTCAAGCGCCGGGCGCGGGCATCCGCCCGCTTGGCTTTCCTCGCATAAGCTCGGGCGCGCAGTCGCGCTTGCCTCCGCTATGCGTCGGATCAGCGCGACCTTCTACACAAGTCTCAAGAGCATCGTCCGAGCGTAGCGAGGCAAGGCCGACTGGCCGCCGCGCCCTATGGCGCGATAGCCAAGCGGGCGGATGCCCGCGCCCGGCGCTTGAGGGCTTAATAAATCAAGCCCGCGCGCCGGTTTCCTCTATACTGGCGCTGTTATGCCGCAGCGCTTTCAGCACCGTGTCGACAATACCATCGGCGTCGAGGCCGGCTTCGGCATATTGCACGTCCGGTTTATTCTGTTCCTGAAATGCATCCGGCAAACGCATGGTGCGGATTTTGAGACCCGCGTCGGTCAGACCCGTGTCGGATGCTAGTGTCAGGACATGCGCGCCGAGCCCGCCAACTGCGGCTTCTTCGACAGTTACCGCCACCTCATGGGTAGTCAGCAATTTGCGGATCAATTCCTCATCCAGCGGTTTGGCAAAGCGCAGGTCCGCCACGGTAGTGCTGAGCCCTTTGGCATCGAGACGGTCGGCGGCTTTCTGCGCCTCGCCGAGACGCGCACCGAGTGACAGGATGGCAACCTTGCTGCCTTCGCGTACGATACGGCCCTTGCCAATTTCCAGCTTTTCCAGCTTTTCCGGTATCTCCACGCCCGTGCCATTGCCGCGAGGATAGCGGAAGGCAATCGGACCTTCGTCATATTCTACGGCGGTGTAGGTCATGTGGGCCAGTTCAGCTTCATCCGATGCCGCCATTACCACCATATTAGGCAAGGTCGCGAGATAGGTAATGTCAAAACTACCCGCATGGGTGCTGCCATCCGCGCCGACTAGGCCCGCGCGGTCAATCGCAAAGCGCACTGGCAGGTTCTGGATCGCGACATCATGCACAACCTGGTCATAAGCACGCTGCAGGAAGGTTGAATAGATTGCTGCAAAAGGTCGCATCCCTTGTGCGGCCAAACCAGCCGCGAAGGTCACGCCATGCTGTTCGGCAATGCCAACATCAAAGGCGCGATCTGGATGGGCCTTGGCAAATTTGTCGACGCCGGTGCCGGATGGCATGGCGGCTGTGATCGCGCAAATGCGCGGATCATTGTCAGCCAGCTTGGCCAGCGTCTCGCCAAAAACATTCTGATAGGCTGGTGGTCCGCCGCCCGGCCCCTTGTCCTGCTTGCCGGATACCACATCAAATTTAGCAACACCGTGATATTTGTCCGCCGCCGCTTCAGCAGGGCCATAGCCTTTGCCCTTTTGCGTAACGCAATGGATTAGGACCGGCCCCTCGGCATTATCGCGGACATTTTCCAGCACGGGGATTAACTGGTCCATATTATGACCATCAATCGGGCCGACATAATAGAAGCCCAATTCTTCAAATAACGTACCGCCCATCGCCATGCCCCGCGCATATTCTTCGGCTTTTTCCGTTGCACCATGCAGACGTCGGGACAGTTTCGCGGTAAGCTTGCTCGCAAATTTGCGGATGCCGAGATATTCGCTGGAGGAGACTAGCCGGGCAAGATAGCCGGAAAGGCCCCCCACTGGGGGTGCAATCGACATGTCATTATCGTTCAGGATCACAACCAGACGGTTGCCGGCTGCCTGCGCGTTATTCATCGCTTCATAGGCCATGCCCGCGCTCATCGCGCCATCGCCGATGACGGCAATGCCCCGGCCCGGTTTGCCCGCCATCTTGTTGGCAACCGCAAAGCCCAGAGCAGCGCTTATAGAGGTGGAGCTATGTGCTGCACCAAACGGATCATATTCGCTTTCGGTGCGCTTGGTGAAGCCTGACAGCCCGCCGCCCTGACGCAGCGTGCGGATACGGTCGCGGCGGCCGGTGATAATTTTATGTGGATAGCATTGATGGCCGACGTCCCAGATCAGGCGATCTTCGGGCGTGTTGAACACATAGTGGATAGCAGCAGTCAGCTCGACCACGCCCAGTCCGGCGCCCAGATGGCCGCCAGTGACGGAAACTGTGTCGATAACTTCGGCGCGCAGCTCATCAGCAAATTGTCGCAACTGCTCCGGTTTCAATTTTCTCAGATCCGCTGGAAACGATACTGTATCCAGAAGCGGTGTTTTTGGATCTGGCATATTTACTCCCTGTTTCGACCCAGTTTTAACGAACTTGGCCGATAATGTCGAACTTTCAGCAGAAAGCCCCTGAATATTTGCTGACGATGGATTGTAGACGACTCTATTCTTGGTCGTCAAAAATTGCCTTTAGCTGCATTTCTGGCAGATGCCACGCACTTCGATCACCGGCCGGATCGAGCTGAAACCCTGTTCCTGCGCCACGCCGCGCACTTTTGCCGATAGGACGTCATCATCAATATGGGTTGCCTCTCCGCATGTGTCGCAGACAAGGAACATGCAGTCATGCTCACAGCCGGGGTGGCTGTTGGCGAGATAGGCATTGGCGCTTTCCACCCGCATGGCGAGGTTCTTGGCAACGAAAAGATCGAGAATGCGGTACACGCTGTTGGGCGCAACGCGTTTTCCGCGTGCGGCCGATACCAGCTCGGCTATGTCATAGGCCGAGGCCGGACGTGAAAAACCGGCTAGTGCCTCGAAAATCGCTGCGCGTGTGTCGGTCCATTTTTCGCCGGCAGCCTCAAGATTATGGCGCGCGGCATCAGCGAGAGACTCGCCGTGATGTTCATGATGATCATGTTTTCCCATGGCTGTGATTTAGGGATTTTTGGGTGCGGGGGCAAGAGGTGGAGTCTTTATTTGACCTCAGGCGCCGGGCGCGGGCATCCGCCCGCTTGGCTTTCCTCGCATAAGCTCGGGCGCGCGGTCGAGCTTGCCTCCGCTTCGCGTCGGATCGGCGCGATCTTTTATGCAAGGTCTGTGAGCATCGTCCGAGCAAAGCGAGGCAAGGCCGACCGGCCGCCGCGCCTTATTGGCGCGTAGCCAAGGGCACGGATGTGCCCGCCCGGCGCCTGAGGGACTAAAATTAATGCGTCGCGCGGTAGTTCAGGTCGTGGCCCAATGCCAAAATCCCGACACCCACCATAGTGAACAGGATTTCACCACTGCCGTGATCGCCCTGGTGGCCTATGGTAATGGCGCCTGCCATGATGCCGAGGCCGAGACCGCCGATCGCGGCTGGCATGATATAGCCATGATCCATTACGCCGCGGCCGAGGGTGAACAGACCGAGAGCAATGGCCACGCCAATGCCGATTTCATGGACGATCGGATCGAGCAATGCGCCCGCCGCCGATGACAGCAAAGCAACAAATACCATCGTGGATATGCAATGGACCAGACACAGGCCAGAAACAAGCACCGCGATACGGTCCCATAATCCATCCTTGCCCAAAAGGCCGTCTTTGTTCCAAAGGTTCGACGTCGTAAACACGACTCAGCTATCCATTACATTGTTTGTTTATTCAGATATAGGCCGCCAAGTGTTAAGATACAACATATCATTCTGCAATATGTGTCAGTTTTTGGAGTGCAATACTTGCCAGGCAGTGGTTTTGGTATCACATAGCCGATCATGAGCAGTTTTGCCCAGTCTCAGGCGCCTCTAAACGGCGCGTCGCAAAGTCGGCCGATAGCTATTGCCAATTGGCTGTTGTCGGTCGCTTTTCTTGTTTTTGTCATGGTGATTGTCGGCGGTATTACGCGGCTGACCGAATCCGGTCTTTCGATTACCGAATGGAAACCGATCATGGGCGCAATCCCGCCGCTCAATGAAGCGGACTGGCAGTCGGAATTTGAAAAATACAAGCAGATCCCCGAGTATATCGAAATAACCGGCCCAGCGGGCATGACTCTGTCGGATTTCAAGTTCATCTATTTCTGGGAATGGGTACACCGGCTGCTCGGTCGGGTGATCGGCTTGGCCTTTGCGCTGCCATTCCTCTATTTCGCGGTGAAGCGCGCCATTCCGGCTGGCTATGGCTGGCGCTTGACCGGCCTGCTGTTTCTCGGCGGCCTTCAGGGTTTCATTGGCTGGTGGATGGTCAGTTCCGGTCTGTCAGAACTGACCGATGTCAGCCATTTCCGGCTAGCGACCCATTTATTGATGGCTTTGTTCATCCTTGCCTGCCTGGTCTGGACGGCGCTTGATCTGAAGCGCCTGGCTGGCGGCGCGGCCAAGCCGTCTCGTATGACGGGCTTCGGTCTGGCGGTCGCATTTGTCCTGTTCCTGCAATTGCTCTTCGGTGCTTATGTGGCTGGCCTCAACGCGGGCTATGTCTCCAATACATGGCCGCTGATGAATGACCATTTTGTGCCCAAAGGCATCGACTTCACTTTCGGTGCATGGGCGGCGATAAATAATGACCCCTATCTCACGCACTTCATTCACCGCTGGTGGGCGTGGATCACGGTCGGCTTTCTTATCGTGCTAGCGCGCAAGGTTCGCGGACAATCGCGCATGGCATCCGTCGCCATTCACAGTGCGTTCGGCACCCAGATCTTGCTCGGTATCGCGACTGTGATGACCGGGATGGATATAACACTGGCGGTGCTGCATCAGGCCGTTGGCGCGCTGGTCGTTGCCTCGACCGCTTGGGGAATACATATATTGGGTCGTGATAATCCTGCTATAGTGAAGGCATGACCGATAAACCGGCCCAGATTTACACAACATTCGGATCAAGCGCAGAAGCCCATCAGGTTGCGCGGACATTGCTGGACGAGCAGCTAATCGCCTGCGCCAATCATCTGGCGCCAGCTGTTTCGCAATATGTCTGGGAAGGGGAGTTTTGCGAGGAACGGGAATATCCGGTCCTGCTCAAAACGATGGAATCAGCGGCGAAAGCCGCAATGGCGCGGCTAAAAGCGCTGCACAGTTACGACACGCCAGCGATACTATGCTGGTCCGCCGATGACAGTGACGCCGACTATGCAAAATGGCTTGCCGGACAGATCGCGAAATAGGTTGCGGTATTATTATACCCGTCAGCAAAGCCGCAGTTTCGCTTGACTTGAGGCGGAAACATGGTCATTAGCGCCGCATCGGCCGGGCTTTGCGCTCGGCTTTTATCATTTTGATTCGTCGCTCTCCTGAAAAGAGGGCTCCAAAGGAGTAAATCCCATGAAGGGTATCACCAAACAGACGCAGTCGGTCAAACCCGCAGACGTCGAAAAGAAATGGCATATTATTGATGCCGAAAATCTGGTTGTTGGCCGTGTTGCCACGATCATCGCCAACATCCTGCGTGGCAAGCACAAGCCAAGCTACACCCCGCATGTGGATTGCGGCGATCATGTCATCGTGATCAATGCTGGCAAAGTGAAGTTCACTGGCAACAAGACCAAAAACAAAATCTATTACAAGCACACCGGCTATCCCGGCGGCTTGAAAGAGCGCACAGCGGAAAAAGTCCTCGAAGGTCAGTTTCCTGAGCGCGTATTGGAAAAAGCGGTTGAGCGCATGATTCCAAAAGGCCCGCTGGGCTTTGCGCAAATGCGTAACCTGCACCTCTTCAATGGCACCGAGCATCCCCATGCTGGCCAAGACCCACAGCCGCTCGACGTGGCTTCCATGAACCGCAAGAACAAGGTGAGCGCATAATGTCTGATGTAAAAACCGATCTCGCTGATCTTAAAGAAATTGCCGGCGACGCCGTAACCGATGCGCCTGCTGCTGAAGGCGGCGCAACCGATACAGCTGAGCCACCCGTATCAACCATGCCACTGCGCGAGCAGGAGCTGGATCAATATGGCCGCGCTTATGCAACAGGTCGTCGTAAAGACGCAGTTGCACGTGTCTGGCTGAAGCCTGGCAAGGGCAAGATCACGGTCAACGGTCGCGATCAGGAAACCTATTTCGCACGGCCAACCCTGCGTCTGGTTCTCAACCAGGTTTTCGCGATTACCGATCGTGAAGGTCAATATGATGTTGATGTTACGGTCAAAGGCGGCGGTCTTTCCGGCCAGGCTGGTGCTGTGAAACATGGTATTTCGCAGGCCCTGACCAAATATGAGCCAGCCCTGCGCTCCACGGTCAAAGCGGCAGGATTCCTGACCCGCGATAGCCGTAAGGTTGAGCGTAAGAAATACGGTAAAGCGAAAGCGCGTAAGAGCTTCCAGTTCTCAAAACGCTAAACCGCGATACCATATCCAAGTTTCGAGAAAGGCGGCCCGAGGGTCGCCTTTTTTATGCCTTCTCCACGTTTGCTGCCGGGGTGCATTGGGCATGTTGTGATCGGGGCCCACAGGTACAAAAGAAAACAGGCCGGATCGCTCCGACCTGTTCCCCTGTTATTCTGTGAATGTGACGACACTCACTGAATCATCCGTTTCCCAGGTAGATGGCGGGTCACCATGGTTGACGGGAAACTTGTTTGTCGTTCCGAACAATGACCGTCAGTTGGGGGTGGGGGGACGCGTCATCGTTCTGCTTGGATGGATACAGCCAAGCTATGATTGCCAATTGGAAAAAATGGACATGCAAGTCATTGCAAAAATGACGTTTTTATCCCATTTGGCGATTAAGTTGATGAAAAAACAATAAATATTCCGCAGGAATTGGCTTTACAAGAAAAGTGTTATCTCTTTGATATTATTCAGGAAAAAATTCGCTGCTATATGCGATTGGCCTTCAGAACCTTAAACTAGCCCGAGTTTCGACAGTTCGCCAAGCATTTCGGCGGGCATTGCCTCGGCCCCTTCTGCGCCTTCGCCCAAATCAGGCGGTGCATCCTTTTCTTCCAGATAACGCCAGCCCTGATGCGCACGGCGCGGTATGGTCTGTACGGCGATTAGCTTGGGTTCGAGCCGGATCCATTGGCGGCCTTCGCCATTTTCCATGAAACCGATAATTGGACTGCGCCCGACGATCTTCTTCTGGTGAATCCAATAGAGCGATCCACCGATCATTTCAGCATGACGCTTGGGCAAGTAGCGCGTTGTCAGCCGGGCCTCACCCTGTTCCGCGTGTGATTCCAGCCAAGCCCGCAACGTCGCGGGACTCTCGCTGCGAAACGCGATTTTGGTCATGTTGAGCGGCATGGAGCTTATGTGTGGGGCCCGGCCGAATTAGTCAAGCGGCCTTCGGATTTGGGATGCCGCTTGCAGCCTCGAAAGCTCTATTCATCGCATAGTCGATATTTTAGTTGCAAATGATTATCAATATCATACATTCAGAATCCTATCTGAAAGAGGAGAAGCGCATATGGGATTATGGTCGGGAAGGTCGGAGCCGGAAAAATCGGGAACCGGGAAATCAGAGATAAGCAATCTGAGGGCCGGCAGTCTCGCAAAACTGATAACGCCTTTACCCGACTTAATGTCGCTCGCTGCCTCAGAGGCAAGGATCATCATGTCATTGCGTGTCGCGGTCATGAGCCAGAAATGCTATCGTGACTCACGTCCCTATTTACAGGACCGTCTTGGCGGGGAGCTTGCGGCAAACCGTTTTCTAATCCTGGTTGAAGCCATTGGCGAAGCTTGGCCAGAAAGCGTTAAAATCGCTCGCGCCTGTTGTCCGCACACGATGCCGGACGAGATGTTGCTGCTGAACATGCTATGCTGTGTCAGGCAAGAGTGTCGGCCCGGTTTCGATGCGCTGATCTGTGAGATGATTGCGCCATGCGGACGCGATCGCATTTATACCGATATGCGTAATTTTGCTTCGGTCTATAAGCCTTGGCTGGTCGAAAGCCGTTCAGGATGAAGGCCGGGAATTATGACCTTTTTCGGTTGATGCGTTCAAACATTATAACGTCGCTATCCTTGTAGCGGCTGATCTCCGTCTCCCGATATCCCAGCTTGCCTGCCAGTTTTATAGACGGACCATTGTCTGGGCTGATGATACACACTGTTTTTTGCGGAGAAAATTTCTCATCCGCCCATTTTTGTGCCGCGGACATGGCTTCAAAAGCATATCCCTTGCCCTGACCAGCGGTTGAGAACATCCAGGCAGCCTCGTGAAAAGGGTCAAAATCCGGGCCCAGGCCGCGACGGAAATCACTGAAGCCGGCATCTCCAATATATAGATCGGTTTCTTTTTCAATGACAGCAAACAGCCCGTAACCGCAAAATGCCCATCGACCGGAATGCGCCAGAAAACGAAGCCATGCCTCGTCATCTTTCGACGGCTCCCGTCCAATATATCGCATAACTTCTGGATCCTGCGACATGGCTTTGTAAGCTTCAAAATCATCAGCGATATGAGGGCGCAGAACCAGCCGCTCTGTTTCAATTTTATGCATGCGCTAGAAACCAACCATCCCGCTTGCCACTGCAAGGCCGAGGAAAGCCAAAAAGCCCATTGTATCGGTGATCATGGTGACGAAGACGGATGATGCCAATGCCGGATCCTGTTTCATCCGTTCCAGCATGACCGGAACAAAAATCCCAGCAAAGCCAGCGATCACAATGTTAATAAGCATGGCCGCTGCTATGACCCCGCCGAGCATCGGATTGCTAAAAACCAGGGCCGTACCGATACCAATCAGCACGGCTATCGTCCCGCCATTCAGCATTGCTACGCGAAATTCGCGTATGATCACCCTGCGCGTATTGGACCGGGTCAGTTCGTTCATCGCCAGCGCGCGCACGGAAACCGCCATGGTTTGGGTACCTGCATTGCCGCCAATTGAGGCCACTATCGGCATGAGGACGGCGAGTGCGACCATCTGTTCGATGGCGGCGCCGAATATCGAGATTACGAAGCTCGCAATCATCGCGGTGGCGAGGTTGGCAATCAACCACTTTACACGTGATTTATAGCTGTCGCGGATCGGTTCGTTAATATCGCCTTCGCCAGCACCGGAGAGCAGCAGGACATCCTCACTGGCTTCATCTTCGACAATGTGGAGGATGTCATCCACCGTGATCATGCCGATCAACCGGCCGTCTTCGTTGACGACAGCAGCCGAGATCAGATTATATTTCTGGAATCGCAGCGCCACTTCTTCCTGATCCATGTCGACCGGGATCAAGGTCTGTTCCCGCTTCATGATATCGGCAACCGCAATGTCCCGGGGCACCCGTAAAATCCAGCTAAGCTGACAGGTCCCGACCGGTTTATAGGATGGATCGACTACATAGACTTCCCAGAATTCGGTGGTCAGGTCCCCATGTTCGCGCAGATAGTCAATCAGCTGGCCGACATTCATATGCTCTGGCACGGCGACCAGATCCCGCTGCATGATGCGGCCTGCGGATTCCTCGGGATAGGTAAGGGCACTCTCGATAACCGCGCGGTCTTCGTCATCCAGCTCGGCCAGAACAGCTTGTTGTTCGCCTTCCTCAAGGTCCTCGATAATCGCGACAGCATCATCGGTTTCGAGCTGTTCCGTAAGGTCTGCAATCTGGCCAGGTTCCAGAATCTCGATCAGATCTTCGCGAACATGCTCGTTCATTTCCGACAAAACATCGGCGCTGACCAGATCGCCCAGTGCCCCGGCTAGCGGCGCGCGCTCATCCTCGTCGATCAACTCGAACAGATCGGCAATATCGGCATTGTGCAACGGGTTGACCAGTTCCTGCGCGAGATTGGCATTGCCTTCGTCCACCGCCTCGGAAACTGAACGGACAAATTCGTCGGTCAGGCGGTTGTCTTCATCCAGGCGTGGTGGTGCAACATCTTCCACTTCAGGAGCGTCTGTCATCTCGGTCATGGCGATGCTCCCCTTTTCTGGTCATTGGCGTCACATGAGGCGGGTTTGTAATAGCTGTGCCGGTATAATTGCAATCTTTTGTGACATTTATCGAAAGCAGCGGGTGATTTTTACGAATGATCCCCCTATATGCAGGGCCATAGATTTTATCACCGAAACATAAATCACAAGGAACAACCCATGGCGCATGAAAAAATGACCCTCCACCTCAATACCGGCGATGTTGAAATCAAACTACGCCCCGATCTGGCACCCGGCCATGTTGAGCGGATTACCGAGCTGGCATCGGAAGGCTTTTATGACGGTGTTGTTTTCCACCGTGTGATTGACGGTTTCATGGCGCAGGGTGGTGATCCAACCGGCACAGGCATGTCCGGTTCCGACAAGCCGGATATTCCGGCCGAGTTCAGCGATGCTCCGCACAGTCGCGGCGTTTGCTCAATGGCTCGTACAATGGATCCAAACAGCGCGAACAGCCAGTTTTTCATCTGCCTCGACGACGCGGGCTTCCTTGATGGCCAATATACTGTCTGGGGCGAAGTGACGAGTGGTATGGATGCTGTTGATGCCTTGCCCAAGGGTGAGCCACCAGCAGAGCCCGGCTCGATCAAGAGCGTGACACTGGGCTAAAGGCCAAGCGGCTCAACTGTGAAAAACGCCTTCCTCTCCGGCCTCGCATTGATCAGCCCGTTGCTGGTGTCCTGTGCGGCCGGAGATGATGAATCAGACAGCGCTGAAATTCAGGTAACGACACCCATTGATCCCGCCGCCGCCGAAACCGGTCCCCTTGCCGACATGCAGGGGCAATGGGTGTCTGACAACAATTCCGCAGATACTATCTTGGTGGAGGGCAGCAGCTTCCAAACCCTCCGGAATGGTGAACTGCAAGGCGAAGTATCGATCATTTTTGTCGATAGCTGCAAGACACGCGTGCCCGACATGGGTGGTAAAGCATTCGTTTTGCGCGGAAAAGAAAAACAAACCTGCTATCTGCTCTATTCCGTGTCAGAAGAAAAACTGAGCTACATTGATGGCACTCGCGGGAGAACATCGCGTTTCACGCGGAAAGAATAGACTGGCAATTGGAGACTGAAGCAATGACCGACAAACCGGCTGAATATACCCCACCTAAAGTCTGGACATGGGATAGTGAAAGTGGCGGGCGTTTTGCCAATATCAATCGCCCGATTGCAGGCCCGACCCATGACAAGGAACTGCCGGTCGGCAAACATCCGTTTCAACTCTATTCGCTGGGCACACCCAATGGGGTGAAGGTCACGATCATGTTCGAAGAGCTTTTGGAAGCCGGAATCAGCGCAGCAGAATATGATGCGTGGCTAGTCAACATTGGTGAAGGCGCACAATTTGGCAGCGGCTTTGTCGATATCAATCCGAACAGTAAAATTCCTGCATTGCTGGATCACAGCACAACCCCGCCAACCCGGCTTTTTGAATCCGGTTCCATGTTGATCTACTTGGCCGAGAAGTTTGACAAATTTCTTGCAAAGGAAGGCGCGACACGTGCGGAAACAATCAACTGGTTGATGTGGCAAATGGGCAGCGCGCCCTTCCTCGGCGGCGGGTTCGGCCATTTCTACGCTTATGCACCGGAAAAATATGAATATCCGATCAACCGCTATGCAATGGAAGTAAAGCGGCAGATGGACGTTCTTGATCGTCATCTGGCGGACAATGAATATTTCGCAGGCGATGACTATAGTGTCGCCGATATGGCGATCTTCCCCTGGTATGGCGGGTTGGCACGCGGTGTTCTCTATGAAGCCGGTGAATTCCTCTCGGTTCAGGACTATAAAAACGTCCAGCGTTGGACCGCACAAGTGGGTGAGCGGCCAGCGGTCAAGCGCGGCATGATGGTCAACCGGCCTTATGGCGAACCGGAAACACAGTTGCACGAACGCCATGATGCAAGTGACTTTGAAACCAACACGCAGGACAAGCGTATCGCGCGCGGTGAAGTCGAAGCGCCGGAATAATGCGCCTCGGTAAGCCTCGCATCGCTCCGCTATCCGATACGGATATGGACGACGAGCAAAAAGCGATGCTGGGCGAGCGTTTCCAGCAAGGCCCGGTCTTCAATATTTTTCGGACACTGGCCCGCGCACCAAAAGCGTTCAAGGCCTTCATGTGGTGGGGCGGCTATATGCTGTCGCGCCACAACAGCCTGCCGGAGCGTGAACGGGAAATTATTATCCTGCGGACCGGGTTTAACTGGAAATCCGGTTATGAATGGGCGCAGCATGTTCGCATCGGTAAAGATGCCGGGATAACCGATGAAGAGATTGAACGGATCAAACAAGGACCGGATGCACCGGGCTGGACGCCTCTGGAAGCCGCGATGCTGCAGGCGACGGATGAATTGACGAGCGACAGCTTTGTGACCGACGAAACCTGGTCCGCACTGTCTGAACTCACCGAGAAACAGCGTATGGATCTGGTCATGACCGTTGGCCAATATACCCAGGTTTCGATGATGCTGAACAGCTACGGAGTGCAGCTGGATGAAGGTTTGGAACTGGACCCGGATTTAAAAGCTTAGGCTGAGTTTCAAGCCGGCAAGACTCCGAACGGAACAACCTTGTTGTCCACATCATGACCGATATCCGCTCCGCCCAGATAGGGAATGGCATAGCGATCACATAGGCGCTGGACGATTTCTTCGGCTTCTTCACCGAAGGGCCGGTTGTTCTCCGGCACTTCGCTGACCCGGCCGAGGCGGATACCTGCGAGACTTTTGTCTGCCAGATGTGTCGTGACATTGAACAGCGCGCGGTCGAAGGCGTAGAGATATTCGGCAATTTCCTCGATCATCAGCACGTGGCCTTTAAGATCGGGCAGCAAGGGCGTACCCACCATCATCGCCAAAGTCATCAGGTTGAATGCGGCATATTTCTGACCAGCTTCAACATGCGGTTCCAGCGCGGTTTTGTCACGGTGCACCAGCCAGTCGAGCCCTCGCCGGACGGCTGCCATACCGCCATCGCGCCGCATGTCGACCGGCATCGGACCATGCGCCTGTGTGCCAATACCCGCTTTGTATAAAGCGCCGAGCAAGTTGCCGCCGTCGCTATAACCCATATAATGTTTGTCGTGCGTCGCTGGTTCCAATCGCGCTAAAATATCGTCGGTGATCCGCGCGGCTCCATAGCCACCGCGTGCAAACCAGATGGCATTAATCGTCGGATCATTGGCTAGTGACAGGAAGGCAGCGGATCGCAGTTCGTCCTTTCCGGCAAAATGCCCTTCAATGGCAAAGCATTGATCGTGGAAAACCAGCTCGGCTTCGGGGTGGCTTTGGCTGGTGAGGGCGATGAGCTGTTCGGCCTCCTCTTTATATAAGGGCGTTGACGGCGCACAAATGCCGATCCTGAACTGTCCCACGATATTTTTATCCCCTCCACCTTGTTTTTACGCCAATATAATTGCCAAAAAGCTGCCGAGGCCATAGCGGGGGATGATGAGTAAAGACAAATCCTATTATTTTTGTGGCATCGGTGGATCAGGTATGTTGCCACTGGCGATGATCGTCCGGGAAAGCGGTGCAGACGTATCAGGTTCGGACCGGGCATTAGATCAGGGACGGCTGGCAACCAAGTTTGAATGGTTGAAAGAAAAGGGTGTCGGGCTGTTTGCGCAGGATGGCAGCGGTCTGACCTCGGGCGAACAGATATTGATCGCGTCCGCGGCCATTGAAGACACGGTGCCCGATGTCGCCAAAGCCAACAGCCTCGGCTGCGCCCGCATGACCCGTGCGGAACTATTGGCGCAGCAGTTTAATGCATCCCCGCGCAGCATTGCGATTGGCGGGACCAGCGGAAAATCGACCGTAACCGGCATGATCGGCTGGATATTGACCGAGGCCGGTCTGGACCCGACGATCATGAATGGCGCAGTGATGAAAAACTTTGTCGCGGACGACGCGCCTTTTGCCAGCTCCAGAGTTGGTGATGGCGGCATCATGGTCAGCGAAGTCGATGAAAGCGACGGATCGATAGCCTTGTTTGATCCGGAAATCGCTGTTTTGAACAATGTCAGTCTGGACCACAAAAGTCTGGAGGAATTGCGCCAGCTTTTCGGTGACTTTGCAAGCAAGGCAAAGCATTGCATCTGGAACCGGGATGATGCGGAAACGGCGGCCTTGGTTGATGGGCTTGAGCTAAGTGATGCTATCAGTTTCGGATTTTCCGATAAGGCGGATTTCCAGGCCTCTGATGTGGAGGAAGCTCCGCTCAGCAGCCGCTTCACACTATCCGTGAAGGGTGAGGGTTTTTCTGTCACCATGCGGGTACCAGGGCGGCACAACATTGCCAATGCCCTTGCTGCCATAGCGGCGGCGTCCGCCATTGGTGTGCCCGTGCCAACCAGCGTCGCCGCCATTGCCAGCTTTTCAGGCCTCGCGCGACGTTTTGATGTTGTTGGCACAGCAAATGACATAAGCGTTATCGATGATTTCGGGCATAATCCCGACAAGATCGCGGCTACGATCAAAACGGTGAAAGCATTCCCGGGCCGAATCATCGCTTTTTTCCAGCCACACGGGTTTGGGCCGATACACAAGATGGGTGCCGAACTGGCCCATGTATTTGCAGAGCTGTTGGATGAGGATGACCGCGTGATCCTGTGCGACCCTGTTTACTTTGGCGGTACTGTCGATCGCAGCATCGGCAGCAATTCCATTACCGATGCGGTCAAGGTGGCTGGCGGTAACGCAAAGCACATAGCGGATCGGGAGGACTGCGGAGAGCATTTAGTCGAAATTGCGAGACCGGGAGATCGCATCGTCATCATGGGTGCCCGCGACGATACGCTGAGTATATTTGCATCTGATATATTGAGCAAACTGGCGGCCAAGTAAAAGACCGCTCTGTCAACGCAAATCAGGCCCTTGAGAAGGGCCTGATCTTGATTGCTTATCGCGGGTGTAAAGTGAAATCAGATTCCACTTTTGTCAGGGGCTTGTGGGTGTATCGTCATCATCATCATTATTGATTATGGTGAGCGTTATAAAACCGACTGCAATGGCGCCGGCTAGCACGGCAATGATGGTATCACTGCCGCCCCCTAAATTATTGGCTTGTTCCTGAGTCGCGGAAACACGCTCTACGCTTGCGCTGGTCATAGGGGCGACCGCCTGTGATTGCGCCATAACAGGCGCCGTCGAAAGAGATAGAGCGGATAAGGTAGCCAAAGTCTTGAAACGCATGCATTTTCTCCAATATTTTAATCGGTCAATATTATACTGCAATTCCGCAGCATTATATTTCCCCAATATTTGGTTTTACGACAAAAAATGTCGATACAGCGTGACGATTCTGTTCTTTTATCAGAAAATAACATGAATGTCATGAGCATCCAGCGGCCAAACAGGCACGCTTCGTCGCCTAAAGCCCTGCTTTTAGGACCCAATCATGAAAAATTCGCACAGCCCGGTTTTTCTTGTCCCGTTTGCGGCAGACGAACCAATAGGAGTAAGGACTGTCGATATCATAATCGAACAAGCGGGCGAGGCGGGGGTCATTGGCATCGGAGAAATGACCGCCATGCATGATGGCGACACCCAGGCCCTGGGCGGCCGCCTCCAGCATTAACGGACCGCTATTCATCTGATCGACGCTGGCCGGGTCCAGATCTGGCAAACCGACAGCTTCTTTCCAGCGATCGAAGGCTTTGGCCATGTCGCTGTGGATTAATATGTTGTGATCCTTCAGATCTTGCGGTGTTTTTATGGCATTGGGGCCGTTGACAAGTTCTGTTGCGGCAATGGCATATACTTTGTTGCTGTCCAGCTTCACGGCATAGAGATTGGGATCGACATGATCCGCAATGATTATCGCCGCATCAATTACGTCACCGAGCATATTTTCTGCATGGGTGGAAGTGTCGACATCAATATGCAGCTTGGGATAGAGTTTTCTCAGTTCCGGCAAGCGTGGCAAGAGACGCGTTGCTCCGAAAAGCGGCAATACACCAAGTCGCAATCTAAGATCGCTGCCGCTGACGGTCATTTGATCAACCGCTTCGCCAATGGTTTCCATAGCTGGCGCCACCGCATTGAGCAGTACCTCGCCATCGTCGTTCAGGATCATTGCCTGATTACGCCGTTCAAAAAGGGGCTTGCCGATATGATCCTCAAGAGATTTGATTCGGCGGCTTAGCGCCGGGGCAGAAAGAGCCAGTTCTGCTGCAGCCGCCTTGGATGAGCCGAGTCGTGCGACGCGGATAAAGGCTTCCAAGGCGCGTAGGGGAGGGAGACGTCGCATGGTGTTGTTGATATTGCGGCTAAATGCGAATTGTGCAACGCAAAATTGCACTAAAGGTGAATAGATTGGCTAAATCGCGTCGCTAGCATAATTAATAGGTTGCACATTATGCAACTGACAATGTTTTTTTCGCACTTGCAACATAAGCGATTCTCGCCCAAATAGAACTCGCCTTTCAGGCATCCTCTCCTAAAAACTTTTACGGGCCAGTCCTTCGGGATTGGCCTTTTTTTGCCTGAAATCCGGCTCTTCTTATCTTGCTGGCCTGATTTGAGGTAAATACGGGGTCGCATAATGACGACCGCCTCCCTATCTTGTTGGAAACAATAAAAGTGGCAGGAGTTCATCCCCCTATGTCTGATCCCAAATCCGAATCCAAATCTGACGCTGAATCCGACTCCCAGATGATAAAGCTGCAGGTCGCCAATGCGCGGCCGGAAGATAGCGGCCGCGGGCTCGCGCGTTTGTCGCGGGACAATCTCAGCAAACTGGGCCTGATGGAAGGGGACGTGGTTGAGATATGCGGAAAACAGGCAACCCCCGCCCGTGCAGTTCTGCCCTACCCCGAGGATGAAGGGCTTGATTTTGTGCGGCTTGACGGTTTGCAGCGGGCTAATGCTGGCGTGGGCTCGGGTGATTTTGTTGAAATTCGAAAGGTTGAATCGAAACCGGCCAAGAAAGTCATTTTCGCACCGGCCCAAAAAGACCTGCGCCTGCATGGTAGCGGTGCCGGCCTGAAACGCAGTTTCATGGGGCGGCCATTAAATGCCGGTGATTTTGTCGCGACTCATGGCCAGCAACAGGTTGATCGCAGCGATATGCCGCCGCAGCTGCAACAGATGCTGGCTGCACCGGCTTTTTCGCTCACCCAGATCCGTTTGATGGTTGTGTCCACCGTACCCAAGGGCTTTGTGCATATTGACGAGAATACCGAAGTTGAGCTGCGCCCTGAATATGAAGAATCAACCGAGCATCGCCGGGCTGATGTGACTTATGATGACATTGGCGGGCTTCACGAGACAATTGACCAGTTGCGTGAAATGGTCGAGTTGCCGCTGCGCTATCCACAGTTATTCACCCGGCTCGGCGTTGATCCGCCACGCGGTGTTCTGCTGCATGGTCCTCCGGGGACTGGCAAGACACGGCTTGCCCGTGCTGTGGCGAATGAGAGTGATGCCGAGTTTTTCCTCATAAATGGCCCTGAAATCATGGGTTCTGCCTATGGCGAGTCAGAGAAGAAACTGCGCGAGGTTTTTGAAGCCGCAACAAAGGCCGCGCCCTCCATATTATTCATCGATGAAATTGACTCCATCGCTCCCAAGCGCGGCGAAGTGCAGGGCGAGACGGAAAAGCGTCTGGTCGCTCAATTGCTCACGCTTATGGACGGGCTGGAATCGCGCCTCAATCTGGTCGTGATCGCAGCGACCAATCGCCCGGAAGCGATTGACGAGGCATTGCGCCGCCCGGGCCGGTTTGATCGGGAAATTATCGTCGGTGTTCCGGACCTGCGTGGCCGCAAGGAAATTTTGGGCATCCATACCCGCGGCATGCCACTGGAGCCAGCGGTCGATTTGACGGAATTGGCCCGCACAACCTATGGTTTTGTCGGTGCTGATCTGGCGGCATTGACGCGTGAGGCGGCCATTGAAGCTGTGCGCCGGATCATGCCGAAACTGGACCTGGAGTCCGAGACCGTTCCGCCGGAAGTCCTGGAGGAACTGGTGGTGCGCCGTGATGATTTTATCGAGGCGTTGAAACGGGTGCAACCGTCGGCCATGCGCGAGGTGATGGTGCAGGCACCGGATGTGCGCTGGGAAGATATTGGCGGTCTGGATGACGCGCAGATGCGTTTGAAAGAAGGCATCGAGCTGCCGATGAAAAGCCCGGAGGCTTTTGCCAAGCTGGGCATCCGTCCAGCCAAGGGATTTTTGCTCTACGGACCGCCCGGTACCGGCAAAACATTGCTTGCCAAAGCGGTGGCACGGGAAGCGGAGGCCAATTTCATCGCCACGAAATCCAGCGACCTTTTATCAAAGTGGTACGGTGAGAGTGAGCAGCAGATTGCCCGGCTTTTTGCCCGAGCCCGGCAAGTCGCCCCGACGGTATTGTTCATTGACGAGATTGACAGTCTGGTGCCCGCGCGTGGCCGCGGTATGGGCGAACCGCAAGTGACTGAACGCGTGGTCAATACGATACTGGCTGAAATGGACGGGCTTGAAGAAATGCAGTCGGTAATCTTGATCGGCGCAACCAACCGGCCCGGTCTGGTCGATCCGGCGCTGCTAAGGCCCGGCCGTTTTGATGAGCTGGTTTATGTGCCGGTTCCTGAGAAAGAAGGTCGCCGCCGGATACTCGCCATTCACACTGCGAAAATGCCAATCGGCAAAGATGTCGACCTTGATGATATTGCCGAGCGCGCAGAGCGCTATTCCGGCGCTGACCTGGAAGATCTGGTGCGCCGTGCCGGTCTTTATGCCTTGCGTGAGC
Source organism: Parasphingorhabdus sp. (assembly GCF_059726685.1). Lineage (NCBI taxonomy): Bacteria > Pseudomonadati > Pseudomonadota > Alphaproteobacteria > Sphingomonadales > Sphingorhabdaceae > Parasphingorhabdus > Parasphingorhabdus sp. Next base: position 164,625 of record NZ_AP041068.1, on the reverse strand, counting down.
ATGGCGGCCTGGTTGAAAAAGTGTCGATGAAGCATTTTGTGCGCGCGCTGAAAGATAGCCGCGCTTCGGTCACGCCGGAAATGGAGGAAGAATATTCCAAGATGGAAGCACAGCTGAAACAAAATGCAATGCGGGCAGAACCAATTGGTTTTGTTGCCCCCGGCATGTTGACGCCGGTGAACGACAGCAAGCATGAAGTTTAGGTCAGAGAAGACCAGCTAGCTTGTGGGTGTGTCAGTCCATCGAGCAGGCGCCTTAGCAGCGCGTGATGACTTCGCCCTTGTGTATCGGGCCGCCGTAAAGACTGACATCAATGCGCGCTTTCCCGCCCTCTCGAAAATATGACTTGAGGCCTTTTCGATTGGCACAAAAGGCGTTTTTGTTGAGCCGGGCAAATTCGGAAGCTGTGAATGCGCCTTCAAAGTCATGTGGTGATTTGATGGTAAATATTGCAACGTCATCTTCCACCCGTGGCGCGGCTAGATAGGTCCCATCATCAAGGGTTTTCGGTAAAACGCCTTCAAAAAGCTCAACAATCTTTTCTGCAGGAGGGTCAGATGATTCAAAGGCATCCGTCGGTGTCATCACTATCGCAAGGAACAATCCGATAGGAAGTGCGAAAAGTTTTGCATCGCCAATAGACAAATCCCGACCCCTCGAGTTACATTTTTATATTGTCCGGCTTAAATGCAAAAAGTGAATATCATGTTATCGCAATATGATTTGCAACGGGAAGGGCTCAAAGATCTCTTTCGAGACGGCCGTCAGGCGGCGTCATCCAGCTTTAGTGTTTTGAAGCCCCAGCCAAAGATGAACAGGCACATGGTGACTGCGATCCAGAAAGGCAGCGCGCTGATATAGGTGTACAGCAAAACGCCCAGTGCCGGCGATGCAATGAACGCCATGCCGTTTACTGACGCGACGATGCCGGCAACTCCGTTTTGCTCCGATCGTTGGACCGCCAGTGAAGCGCCTGCGGTAAAGCCGGGACGGAATAGACCAAAACCCAGCGAGCTGACTGCAAAGCCGATTATGATGCCGTAAAGATCGCCCGATACACCGATGACCAGGCAGCCTACAGCAGCGAGCAACATGCCCCATAAAACGGACGATCGCGGTCCCATTTGCAAGAGTGGGATCAGGCCCCATTGCGCGAGCAAGGTTGCTGCCGCACCCGACATAAGCACAATGCCGGTCATCTCGATTGCTGTTTTCGGATCGTCTCTAAGGCCGAGCCGGTCGAGTACCAGAAAGCCGATTACGCCCAATATCACCGCATGGGCATTGCCGCCCATGATTCCTGTGATCAGCCATGGTTTGATGCGTTTGTCGCCCCAGCGAAGCCGCGGCGGTATGCTGTCTGGCGCTGGCTTGCCCACCGGCTGGTCATCATGGTCGTCGTCTTTGAGGCTGCCTGCCGAGGGTGCAGCACTATAAGGTTCGGAGGTGACGACACCGCGTGCTTCAAATCCGGGATCGTCATTGGGTAGTTTGAGTGCCAGCGCAACCATCACCAGAATCCCAATAAACGCAAAAGCGAACATCGGGCTCGACAGGCCGAGAAACGGGAGGATCAGCAACGGGGCTATGGCCGGACCGACAATCGTGCCCAGACCAAAGGATGAAGAAATGAGCGACAGCGCCTTGGTGCGATCCTCGCGCGGAGTCCGGGCAGCGACATAGGCCTGAACCGCCGGCGGTGCGGCCGAGCCCAGCCCACCATAAAGGCTTCGGAATATGGCGAACAGGATGAAGGTCCACAGCGCGCTATACCAACCGAGCAATCCCAGGAAGAGTGCCAGTCCTGCCAATGCCATTGACGCAGTAAAACCAATCATTCCCAGCCGCATCAAGGCCTTGCGCCCGCGATGATCCGACAGCCGGGCCCATTTGGGTGCGGTATAAACCCACAATAAAGCAGACCAGCTGAACGCGGCGCTGACCCAGAAATCAGGGATGCGCAGCTGCGTGCCGATGGTTGGCAATATCGATTGCATGGCAGTATTGCCCGAAGCCGTGACAAGCATCACTGCGAACAATACCGTCATCCGGGTATTGTCTATCGTCTTATGCTTTTTGGCAGCAACGGGCGGGGCGGGAGAATCAGCCATGCATGCCCTATGGCACGCTATTTTTTCCAATCCCAGATTTATTCCAGTCATAGCTGCGTTCTATGCGTGCGACATGGAGCGTGTAGCTTTCGTACCATTTGTCACGACCCTGTTCGCGGATCGCGCTGTGAACCGGATGATCGCGCCAGGCCCTGGCCGCGTCATCACTTTCCCAATAGCTGACCGTGATTCCCAGGCCGTCTTCCGATCGGCTGCTGTCCTGTCCGAGATATCCGGATTGCTGCGCGGCGAGATTGCTCATGACATTTGCGGCCGCTTCATAGGCTTCATCATCATCCTTGGTGCGCTGGGCACAAAAGATGACAGCGATACAGTCAGGAGGATGGAGTTTCATATTGCTCTTTTAAACCTCTCCCCGCCCCGGACAAGCGCGAAGATGTTTGAATGTGATACTGTTATGGCTTAATAAGACAGCGGGATGATAGCAGGAGAGTCTGATTGACCAATACCATTGCAAAAGCGCCATTATGGGGACGAATCAAGCTGCGTGCAGCCCGGACCTTCGGTGCATGGGGCGTGTTTTTCAAAGGTTTCCTGAAGCATCCTGTCATGGTCGGCTCGATCATTCCCTCGTCGGCCGCAACTGTCAAAAAAATGCTGGAACCGGTTGACTGGAATGAATGTGATGTGTTCGTCGAATATGGGCCCGGCATTGGTACATTCTGTCGGCCGGTGCTGGAACGCATGAAGCCGGATGCCACATTGATAGTCATCGACCTTAATCCGGATTTTATCGAATATCTTGGCAAGAGCATTCGCGACAGCCGTTTCTATCCCATTCACGGATCGGCAGCGGATGTGCAGCAGATATTGAACGATCTTGGTCACGACAAGGCGGACTACATATTGTCCGGCCTACCGTTTTCTACCTTGCCCAATCAGTTGGGACCTAAAATAGCGGAAGAAACCCATGCAGCGTTGCGCCCGGGCGGGGCTTTTCTGGTCTATCAATTCGTCAAACGTGCGCGCGATTTCATGGCGCCTCATTTTGACCGAATAGACGATGGCTATTCCGTCTGGAACATATTGCCTTGCCATCTGTTCTGGGGCTGGAAAAAGAAATAGACTATTAGTGAGCGTTGTTGTTGGTCGATTGAGGTCGGCCGTTTGTCGAAGATCGATCAGGACTTGCGCGACAAGTCCGCCTGCCCATAGTAGTTTCCAATGATATAATATTTTGAAGAGGATTTCCGGATGTCACGCTTTTCCCGCACGGTTGCGATTGCACTCACGTCGACCGCCCTGAGCTTTGCCGCTCCAGCCTATGCCGAAAACCATAGCAGCGCCGCGCCTGCGCCGGTTGGCCAGCTGGTTGATGCGGTCAATATTCCCTATGAACGATTTACCCTCGACAATGGTTTGAAGGTGTTGGTCCACACTGATCGCAAGGCACCGATCGTGGCGGTCTCCATCTGGTATGGCGTTGGCTCTGCCAATGAACCCAAGGGCAAAACGGGTTACGCCCACCTGTTCGAACACATTATGTTCAACGGTTCTGAAAACGCACCGGGTGACTATTTTGAGCCGCTGCGGCAAATTGGCGCGACCGATTTGAACGGGACGACCTGGCTGGACCGGACCAACTATTTCCAGACGGTTCCCAAATCTGCCCTTGATGTCGCACTGTTTCTTGAAAGCGACCGGATGGGGTATTTGTTGGGCGCGGTCACGCAAGAGAAGCTCGACAATCAGATTGGCGTGGTTTCCAACGAGAAGCGTCAGGGTGATAACCAGCCTTATGGGTTGGTCAGCTATCGGCAGACAGAATTGCTGTTTCCCGAAGAGGGCCATCCTTACGGACATAGCACCATTGGATCACTGGAAGATCTCGAAGCCGCTTCTCTCGACGACATGAAGCAATGGTTTATTGATCATTATGGACCGAATAATGCGATTCTGGTGCTGGCCGGCGACATTGATGTAGCGGCCGCCAAACCTATGGTCGAAAAATGGTTCGGCGCTATTCCAAAAGGTAAACCGATTCCGGAGCTGAGCCCGGAATTGCCAACCCTGGATGAACCGGTTTTCGATGTGATGAAGGACAAGGTTGCGACGACGCGTATCTATCGCAACTGGATCGTTCCGGGTCTGAATGATCCGGACTACACGCCGCTGGATGTCGGCATGACAGTGCTGGGCGGTCTGGCAAGTTCGCGTCTCGACAATATCATGGTGCGGGAAGAGAAAAACGCGGTGGCAGTATCTGCCTTTGTGATTCCGTTCGTGCACGGAAGTCTCGTTAATATTCAGGCGGATGTGAAGCCCGGTGAAGATGCAGACATGGTTGCCAAGCGGCTGGACGAGATTATCGCCGATTTCATTGAGAACGGACCGACGGCAGATGAAGTGCAGCGGGTTGCGACGCGAGATGCCGCTGCCCGTATTGCCGGGCTGGAGCAGGTTGGCGGATTTAACGGCAAAGCGACGGCACTGGCGCAGGGCGAGCTCTATTCTGATGACCCGGAATATTATAAAAAGGAACTGGAACGGTTGGCTTCTGCAACCCCGGAATCGGTGACGGCAGCAATGAAAAAATGGCTAACCCGGCCGGTGGTCGGTATTCGTGTGGTGCCGGGCGAGCGGGAGGCCTATCAGGAAGTAGAGTCCGGTAAAGGCGCGCGAACCGGAACGCTAACTGCTCCTGCCTTTTACATGCAGGACGGTGGCGAGAATGCTGTACGCGAGCCAGTTGATCGATCCTCGCTTCCTCCGGTTGGAGAGATTCCGAACGTTGATTTCCCCGATGTCGAAACAGCGACATTGTCCAACGGCATCAAAGTCTATTTCGCTCAGCGCAACGCGGTTCCAATGACCCGTGTGACGCTGTCTTTTGATGCCGGGGCTTCTGCTGATCCTGCCGACAAGATTGGCCTGCAAAACTTCACCACAGCGATGATGGAGGAAGGCACGACCAGCCTGACCTCGGTGCAGATTGCCGAGCAGCAAGAACGGCTAGGGGCCAATGTCAGTGTCGGCGGCGGACGGGATCGCACGGATGTCAGTTTGAGCGCGGTTAATCCCAATCTTGATGCGTCACTCGATCTGATGGCGGACATTGTCAAAAACCCTGCTTTCAAAACAGACGATATCGAACGCATACGGGTGCAGCAGCTGACTGCCATTGACCGTGAAGAAAGCAACCCGCGCAGCATAGCGACCAATGCTTTGCCGCCGCTTCTGTTCGGCGACACCCATCCTTATGGTCGCGGCCTTTCTGGCAATGGCACGAAGCAATCCGTCGCCGCGATCAGCCGGGATGACCTGGTGAATTTCCACAAAGGCTGGATGCGTCCGGAAAATGCTACGATATTTGCCGTCGGCCAGATTGATAAGCAGGCATTGCTCGACAAGCTGGAAATGCGCTTTGGTCAGTGGAAGGCTGAGGGACAGGCTGCTCCGGCCAAAAATTTCGATGCCGCGATTCCGGAAGCGCAAGGCAAGATCGTGGTTATTCACCGGGCCAATAGCCCGCAATCAATGATCCTTGCAGGTCAGGTTCTGCCGTTTAAGGGCACTGATGATTTGCTGACCCTGAATGCCTCCAATGAAGTTCTGGGCGGGAATTTCCTGTCGCGGATCAACATGGACCTGCGTGAGACGAAAGGCTGGAGCTACGGCACGCGTAACACCATTTTGCGCGGTGAGCATGACGTACCTTATATCATGCGTGCGCCGGTGCAGACCAATCAGACCGGTCCCGCTGTTGCCGCTATCATGGGCCAGGTTAAGAGTTTCCTGGGTGACAATGGTGTCACGCAGGCGGAGCTGGAACGGACAGTCAATGGCAATGTCCGCCAGTTGCCGGGACAGTTCGAGCAATCGAGACGCGTGCTCGGACAAATGCAGGGCGATGTCATGTTCAAGCGCCCGTCCAACTATGCCGAAACCGTGGCAGATCGCTACAGGGCCTTGACCGCCGATGATCTCAACAAAGCGATGGCTGGAGCAATTGACCCCGACAGGTTTACCTGGGTGATTGTTGGAGATGCGGACAAGATCAAGACCCAGCTGGAAGCCCTTAACATGCCAATCGAATATCGTGGCTATGAAGCTGGTAACACCGATGTTAGTAAGGCAGGCAGTTCAAATGATTCGGCAGTCGGCCAAGACTGATCGCTGATTCAGAGCTTTGATTTAAAAGGAGAAGAATATGTCTATCGATGGTTCATATGATTGCGTAACCAAATCCCCTATGGGTGACCAGGCCTCTGTCGTGACGATCGTCACCAATGGCGACACGTTCACCGGCACCAATGAAGGCGCCATGGGATCCATGGAACTGGAAGATGGTAAGGTTGACGGCAATACGCTGACCTGGGTTATGAACATGACCGTACCTATGCCGATGAAACTGGAAGGCACAGCGACCATCGACGGCGATACGCTGACAGGTTCAGTCAATGCTGGTGCTTTCGGTGAAATGGCGATGACCGGCACCCGGAAATAAACCTTTACACAAGACATAAAAAAGGCCGCTGCCCTATCGGGTTAGCGGCCTTTTTTATTGGTATGTGATTGGGGTTATTGCACCACAATGCTTACCGCGCGGCGGTTCTGCGCCCATGCCGCTTCGTTGGAGCCCAAGGCTTCGGGGCGTTCCTTGCCGTAGCTGACCGTCGTCATGCGGGTGGGACTGACGCCCAGGGATGCCAGATAGTTTTTCGCTGCATTGGCGCGGCGTTCACCAAGGGCGAGGTTATAATCCCGCGTCCCGCGTTCGTCGGCATGACCTTCAATTGTAATCCGTGCATTGGGATGCTGTGCCAGCCATTGTGCCTGACTTTGAAGGACAACTTGATCCTGTGAGTCGACATTATAGCGATCCGTATCAAACAGAATGCGGTCCGACATTGTATTTGCCAGGAAATCACCCTGAGAGCCCGGCGCATAACCTGGGCCAGATGGCGGCGGAGGTGTCGGAGTGCTCGTTCCAGCCGGAGCGGGTGGCAGCTCTTCCGGCGGTTTTTTGGCGCAACCTGCCAGAATCAGGCTGGAGGTAATCAGGAGGGGGGTAGCATATCTTATCATATTTCTGCTCCTAGTCTTATTTGCCCTTGGGCCAGTTATAATCGTTTTTCAGTGACTTGTCTTACTTTTTAATCCTGTTTTAAGGCAGCAATGGTCCCCAGGCCGGATCGGAACCATCGACCGGTGTGGGCAATTGCCGTTCATTTCTACCGGTGAGGTCAACCTGCCATATGCCGGTCTTGCCTGAGCCGCGCGACGTTCGGAAAAACTGGATGATCCGGCCATTGGGTGCCCATGTCGGGGCCTCGTCCTGCCAGCTGTTGGTGAGCAGACGCTGTCCGCCGCCACTGGGTGTCATCACACCGACACGGAAATTGCCGGCGATTCTGGTGAAGGCGATCAAATCCCCGCGAGGGCTCCATTCGGGGGTCGCATAGCGCCCGCCACCAAAGCTGATCCGCCGTTCATTGCCGCCATTGGCGCCCATGACATATAGCTGCTGGCTGCCCGAACGGTCGCTTTCAAATACGATCCGGCTGCCATCGGGGGAGAAGCTGCCGCCAATATCAATGCCGGGCGAGAAGGTCAGGCGCTTGGGCTCGCCGCCTTGTGAAGAGACTTTGTAGATATCGGTGTTGCCGGCAATTGCCATGGAATAGAGTATCCACTTCCCGTCCGGTGACCAGCGCGGCGCAAAAGTCGGGTTGGTACTCTGGGTAATCAGGCGTTGCCGGCCAGTCCCGATTTCATAGACATAGATGCGCGGGTTGCCATCTAGAAAGCTGAGATAAACGATCTTGGAGTAATCCGGCGAAAAGCGCGGTGTCAGGGCCGTGGCCTGGCCATTGGTAATGAACCGGTGATTGGCCCCGTCACTATCCATGATCGCCAGTCTTTTGCGACGGTTACCCTTGGGACCGGTCTCCGCAATATAGGCAATCCTGCTGTCAAAAAATGGCGATTCACCGGTCAGGCGGGAATAGATGCTGTCCGCACATTTGTGCGCCGCGCGCCGCCAATCACCGGGCTCGACCACAAAGCCTGTCCGGGTGAGTTCTGTTTGGAGCGCCACGTCATAGAGATAACAGCCTACAGTGAGCTTGCCATCGCCATTGGAGCGGACAAAACCCTGGATAAGCGCCGAGGCATTCGTACCATTCCAATAAGGAAATTGCGGCGATGTCACTTCGGCAAAACTGATCCCGCGTACCCGATTACGGCCAAGCGGTTTGAACAGGCCGCTGGAGCGCAGATTGCTGACGATCACATCGCTGATCTTGTTACCCAGTTCAGCGGTGGTGCCAGCTGGGGTTTCGGTACTCCGGGGGGTTGGCAGGCCCGGCACGGCAATGGTCAATTCATCCGCAGCGGTATTTTCGACATCGACGGTCAATTGCGCTTGTGCAGGCAGCGCCAAGCCAATCAGCAAGGTAAAGGCGACAAGCCATGATTCGATACGCTTTGGGGCCGTTATAGCCATCATATTCTCCTGGTAACCGAGCCTATACGCCAAGGAAGAGGACAGGCTCGATTACCTGCCATTCATTATAATATTTCTCGGGAAATGTCTTGAAGGGCGCCGCCAGTTTTACTGCGGCAATCGCACGCTCCTTATGGATCGCGGCCTGAGACCGGTTGCTGGCGTTTATACCTGTTGTAGTCGCCGATGGCGTGCCGACAATATTGCCGCTGCGGTCCAGTCGTGCGGTGACCTTTGTACGCAGTTTTTCGGCATCAGCGCCGGTTGGAGGTTTCCAATGGGGTTTGACCTGCCGGAGCAGTTCCCGCTGCAATGAAGCAACCGCGCTGGATGATGCTTTTTCCGCAGCGATATTCTGGTTTCGGCTGACCGATGACTGATCGGTAACGCCTTTCAGGAAATCCTTGCCAAGGCGCGATCCCCGGGGTTTTTTCTTGGGCGCAGGGTCTGGTTTGGGTTTTGCAGCTGGTTTTTCACGCGGCGGCGTCGGTTTGACCTCCGGCGCGGGCGCGAGTTCTGCAGGAGCAGGTTGGCTCAGTTCAGCTGGTTCAGGATCACCGAGCTCGGGCGCTATGCTGGTGGCGGGCGGGACCAGAGCAGGATTGGGAGACGCGCTTTCGAGGCCAACCTCATCGGCAATCATGACCTCTATGGGCTTTGACTTATAGGCGTCGTCCGGCTGGGATAGCAGGCTGAGCGACAATAGGCCGAACAGGGCAATATGCCCGCCAGCCGCGACGCCCAAGCCAATTTTTTCAGCTCTTTCCATAACAGCCTTTAATTTCTAATTTCACTCAGATGAACCTGTTGTGACTAAAGACACACGGTTGAGACCAGCCCGGTTGAGCTCTCCCATGACCGCCATGATCAGGCCATAATCCAGCGTTTCATCGCCGCGCAGCATGATCTGCCGGGGGTCTTGCGCGTTCTGGTTTGCCGCTATTTCGTTTAACCGTGTTGCCAAGGCATTTCGGCTCATTTCTTCCTCACCCAGATATATCCGGCCTTCTTCATCTATGGAAATCTGCACTGGTTCCTGATCCTGGTCCAGTGCATTGGCGCGGCTTTCCGGCAGTTTTACTGGCACGCCAGTGACGAGCAGGGGCGCCGTGATCATGAAAATGATCAGCAGCACCAGCATGACGTCGACAAAAGGTGTCACGTTAATCTCTGACATGGGTGCACGGCCGCGATTGCGGCGGCCATTACTGGGGGCAAGGTCCATTCCCATGGCTTATTCCCCCAGTTCCAGTTTGCGGCTCATCGTCGCGTGGAATCCGTCGGCAAAGCGGCCCATGCGGGCTTCCAGCTTATTGAGCCGGTGGGAGAAGCGGTTATAGGCGATAACCGCTGGAATCGCCGCGAACAGGCCGATGGCCGTGGCAAACAGTGCTTCGGCAATGCCCGGAGCGACCACGGCCAGTGAGCTATTCTGCTCTGCGGCAATGGCCGAGAAGCTGCGCATAATGCCCCAGACCGTCCCGAACAGGCCGACAAAGGGGGCGACACTGCCCACGGTGGCGAGAAAATTCAGCCGGTCGGCAAGCTTGTCCACTTCATGCGCAATAGTCGCATTCATCGCGGTTGCCAGCCTCTGCCGCGTGCCATCCCGGTCAATCGGTCCGCGTGCCGTCGACCGCCGCCATTCGCGCATGCCCGACGCCAGTACCTTGGCCATGGGCAGGCCGGATTTGCTATGGTCATCATAGAATTTGTCGACATCATTGGCTTTGGAAAAAGATTTTTCGAAACGGTCCGACTTTCTTCCGACCTGACCAATTTTCATCGCAAAGCTGACAATGATCATCCATGTCCAGACGCTCGCGAATAACAGGCCGATCATCACCAGCTTGACGATGATATCCGCTTGTAGAAACAGGGCAAAAGGAGAAAATTCGCCGGATGCTGCGTGGATCGAAAGGCTGTCTAGCAAGGGTATTTCCTCTTAATTTTGTTCTTCATCATCGGCGATGACAGACGCAAAGGCGTTCGTCCATGCCTCCGGCTGTCGCCGTGGTCGCCCGGTGGGCGTAAGGAAGGCTGCCTGAACGCTGGCTGACGCTATTTTTTCGTCCTCGCGCATGATGATTTGTTCAATATTCACGCTGGCTTTGCGCAATTTGCTTACATGGCTGATGACCAGCAGATTATCCTGAAATTTGGCGGGTGCAATATATTTAATGTGCATATCGACCACAGCATAAGCGCCATCATCCGCTTCAAACGCCGCACGCTGGTCCATGCCGAGTTGATGCAGCATGTCGGAGCGCGCGCGCTCCATGAATTTCAGGTAATTGGCGTGATAGACAATGCCGGAAAAGTCGGTGTCTTCATAATAGACCCGGCAGGCGTAATAGTGATGATGGTCGCGAAACTCACCTTCATGCGGCTTAATATCAGACGGAAGATTGCTGGTTGCATCCATCTTCGGGACATTAGTCACCTGATTCCAGCGGGGAAAGTGCTAATGATTCCGTTCAGCGTAAATTTGAGTCTATTTGGCGGTTAACTATCGGAAATCATTTCCAATCCTCTTCCGACATGGCTTTGCCGGTTTCGATCATGCTCTTGAGGTTGCTGAGAACGGCAGACCAACCTTCACGAACGCCGATATCCATCGAAGAACCGGGTTCCAGTTCGCTATGGGTCACGGTCAATTTCGTATCAGGGCCCAGTGCAACCAGTTCATAAGTCACCCGCGACAGCTTGGCCGGTTCGTCTGCCTCGTCCGCAAAGGCCCAACTCCAGACCATTTTGTGCGGCGGATCAATTTCGATAATCTGACCCCTTACGTTAACCTTACCACTGTCGCTGCCAACATGTTCCCAGCGTGATCCTTGTTTCCAGTCGGATTCATTGTAATGACCCCAATAGGCTTTGGTCATTTCCCTATCGATCAGGCCGTTCCAGACCTTTTCCGCACTGGCGGCAATATAGATGGTGTAGACGAAATCCGGCGCGCATGGTTCTCCGGTTGAGGCACGGGTGGCAATGGTTCCAATGGTGGTCGTATCAGGCACGGCGTTTCTCCTGTTTTGGCTTTTGATTGTCTTCGATCTGATCTTTGAAATCGGTCAGCGCGGCGATGCGGGCATCTTCAAATTTGCCGACCCAGCGGTGGACAATATCACCGAGCGGCACGGGATTGAGATAGTGAAGCTTGCTCCGCCCCTGCCAATGGACGGAAATCAGATTGGCTTTTTCCAGTATGCCGAGATGCTTCGCCACGCCCTGACGGGACATGGGAAAACCTTCACATAGGTCGGTCAGGCTCTGCCCGCCTTTTTCGAACAAACGATCGAGAAGCAGGCGGCGCGACTCATCGGCAAGGGCGTGGAATATATCGGTCATGCTTGCAATTATGCAACCATATAGTTGCATGTCAAGATATATATTCCAAGAGGTCAATGGCGACCCAGAAATCAGTGGCTGCAGGCTTTCCTACATCGCCGGGAAAAGCTAAACTTATTGCTGCTCTTTCTCGGTTTTGAATATCAATCCTACACATTGCCATCTTCGGCAAACCTCTCCACAAAAGGGGGTGTGATATGTGTGAACTTTGGCTTCGAATGACGTGGTGAAAATAGCCCAAAAAACCTGATATAGACGCGGCATGCGAAAAAGGCTCTTTTTGAGCAGTCTTTACTGCTTTTCGAGGGGTTTGCGCCATTTGGCATAGAGCCGAATGATTAGTGCTAAGAACAACAGGCCGGAACCAATTATGCCGATATGATTGAGTTCCGGATCGGCCAGTCGCCCGATATAGGTAAAAACATAGATAAACCAGATATAATGGATTCCAAAAACATGAAGCCGTTTCCAGTTTTTACCCAAAAGTTTCATTGACCAGTTGTTGGACGTCAATGCCATCACATAGATCATGAAATAGGCAAGTCCGCCGCCTAATATCGTAATTAAATCTGGCGGGGTTTTCGCGATGACCAGATAATAGGTCAGTGCCACCAGATGCACGCTATGTGTCCATGCAAAGGCCAGTCCCCATTGTCGTCTCCGCCGCATCAGGGTTTTCGTTAGGTCATTTTTGGATAGTCGGAAAAGCGTCGAGGCAAGGTAGGCGGTCAGAAATACAGGCACACCCACCCGCGAGGTCCAGCGTGCGGAAAGCTGCGCGCCTTGGATATGCTCTATGCCCGCGATGAAGCCCGCTCCAACTGCACCGATGCTGAGAAGCAAGCCGATAAGAAGCGGTGTCCGTCGGGATGCTAATAAACTCATGACGCGCAGCCTATGCATAGCGTCGCGGCGGGATCAATTTTCAGGCGCTTATAGGCAATGGGTTCGCCGCATTCGGCGCACCAGCCATATTCGTCCTCGTCCATGCGTTTGAGCGCCATATCGATCCGCGACAGATCATTAACCCGTCGGCGCGCCTCGGCCTGTGCCATTTCCTGTTGCTGCATGGCGTCCATCCGTGACAGGCGGCCAACGCTTTGCTGGTCGAGTTCCACCGTATCGCTCCAACCCGCAGCTTCTTCATCCAGCGCTTTGAGCTCCGCCTGTCGTTCGAGCAACAGGACCTTCAGGGCCGCGATCTGGCTTTTGGAGAGATCGTCAGCCATCGCCGCCTATTCGGTTTTCGGGGCAAGATAATCCAGGGCTGCGGCTGTCATCGCTTCGGTGCCTAATGTTACCGATTCTCTCGGCGCGACCTTGAAGAAGGGCGAGTGATGCGACGGCACTGGTGGTCCGCCGGCATCTTCGCGATCAAAATCCGCTTGCGGTGTTCCGCCGACCGAGAAATAGACACCTGGTACATCTGTATTGGGCGCCACAAAATAGGCGAAATCCTCTGCGCCCATGCCTTGGCGCGGCTGATCGTCAAAAACGTCTGCTCCGAAACGTTCGGAAAACAGGTTTCTGATCCGCCGTGACAATGTCACATCATTATAGGTGGCCGGGGTCCGCTCGTGCGATATCTTGACCTCGGGCAATTTGTCTTCGGGCAGGCCGTTCATCCGGCCCACATTTTCGGCAATGCGCTTGATACCCTCGAGCAGCTTTTCGCGTGTCTCCTGATCATCCGACCGGACCGTAAGCTGCATCGTCGCCTTGTCGGAAATGATGTTGTGCTTGAAACCGCTGTTAAATGCACCAACCGTCACGACTGCCGGTTGTAGCGGCGCGATTTCCCGGCTGACAATAGTTTGCAGGTTCATAATGATCTGCGCGCCCATCACGATAGGGTCCTTGCCGCGATGCGGCGATGCGCCATGCGCGCCAACGCCGTGTACGGTAATATCGACACTGTCGGAGGAGGAATAGGTGATGCCTTCGCGCAGCGCTAGCTTGCCGGTTGGTGTGTCAGCGGAAACATGAAAAGCCATGGCAAAGTCTGGTTTAGGAAAGCGGCTGTAAAGGCCATCATCCATCATCAGCTTGGCGCCGCCAATGCGCTCTTCAGCCGGTTGCGCGATCAAAACAATCGTGCCGCGCCACCGATCCTTCATCGCTGACAAACGGCGCGCCGTGCCGATCAGCGAAGTGATATGAACATCATGACCGCAAGCGTGCATGACGGGCTTTTCCTCGCCATCAATACTGACTTGGGTCGCGGTGGACATATAGTCCAGCCCGCTATCTTCGACGAGCGGCAGGCCGTCCATATCGGCGCGCAGCATCAGGGTCGGGCCGTCGCCATTTTTCATGACGGCGACCACACCGGTGCCACCCACTTTTTCGGTCACATCCCATCCGACCGCGCGCCATTCCTTGGCAATAATGCCAGCGGTGCGGACTTCCTTATAGGACAGCTCGGGATTGCGGTGAAAATCCTTGAACAACGCTTCCAGCTTGCTGTCATAATCTGCTGCAATCGTTTTTGCCAAATCCGCCGGGGATTCTGATTGCGCGAGGACAGGCTGCGCGGCAACCAATGCGCTGCCAGCGGCTAAAGCCAAGAAATATTGCTTCACGATTTTCTCCTAGTTATTCGTCCTATATGGGCCCTTATGCAGGCCCAACACGGAAAGCGCAAAGCTTGTTGCCTTCCGGATCGCGAAAATAGGCAGCGTAAAAGGCTTGCGGCCCTTCATCACCACGGACGCCGGGCGCACCTTCGTCACTACCGCCCAGTTCAATGGCTTTACTGTAAAAGCTGTCGATCTGTGATCGTTCCTCGAAAGGAATAGCGATCATATTGCCATTGCCGGGCACAGCTGCCTCGCCATTATGAGGTTGGGTGATGGCAAGGGATGGCGCACCCATTTCGACGCCATAGAGTGTGAAGCCGCCCTCTTCGAGTTGCATGAGTCGTTTTGCTCCGATTTCTCCTAGCAGGGCGTCATAATATTCGCGTGCCTTTTCGACATTGTTGGAGCCCAAAGTTGCATATCCGATCATGGCCTCAGCCTCCCATGTTCATTTTGCAGACGCACAGCTTGTTGCCGTCAAGATCACGGAAATAGGCCCCGTAAAATACATCCGGTGCGCGCCAGCCCGGTTCGCCTTCATCAGCTGCACCCAACGAAAGTGCCTTGGCATGCAAGGCATCAATCTGGTCGGTATCATCAAAGGACAGGGCGACCATCGTGCCGTTGCCGAAACAGGCTTCATTGCCATCATAAGGATTGGTGATGCAGATCATCGGTTGGCCGGGTTTCTTACCGTAAAACTGACCACCAAGCGGTGTCTGGAACAGTTTTTTGACGTCCGTGTCTTCGAAAAGCTTGTCATAAAATTCAACGGCTTTGTCTTTATCATTCGTGCCGAGCATGGTGTAGGCGATCATCTGTATTTCTCCTGATTGAGAACCGATTGAGGGTTTATTGATTCGGTTTCGGAGTGAAACCTATCACTCACAGAAATAGATGCAATGACCTGACGGATCATTTTCAGGAACCTGCGTTCTATAGAAAGCGGTGCCGCGCCCGCGCGCCGGATTGATCCAGAGGCCGGACTTCAGGGCATAGGCTTCGCCGCTATGGCCAAAGCGCATTTCGCCATCTCCAAAAGGATCATCTTTGCAGGATGCGGGGCGCCCAGGGGCCGCGAGAATATGGACCGCCAGACCATAAGCGCAGAAATAGCCGTCTGCGCTGTCACCGTTCTTGCCATCATATTGCCAAACAGGACTGGTCATTGTGGTTATGCTTTTTCTGCTTAAAAAGGTGTCGTCATTGCGCAGGAACATTTGTCCGACTTTTGCAAGGTCAACAGCAGAAATCCGCAAGCCGCCTTGCGGACTGAATACTGATCCTGTCTGGCCCAGTCGATAACGCGCCATATCACAGCCGCCGTCACTGGCGGGCACGACCGGGCAAGCTTCCCTTATCCCGCGCAAATCGTCCCGGGCGACGTCGCCATTGGCTCTGTAAAGGGTGACGGCGGCGGTGATTTTTTGATCGCTGCACAAAGTCCAGTTGAAACAGGCATCGAGTCCCAAAGGATCAAAGACTTGCTTTTTCAAGATCTTGTCAAAGCGGCTGCCGGTGGCTGCTTCCATCACCGCTGCGATGACGGGAAAATTGAGATTGGCGTATGTGAAATACCCTCCAGGACGGTGATCGGGATCCCAAGCTTCTTCATTTTTCAGCTCAGTTTCCAGGTGGGCATCCATGGGCAAGGCATAGTTTATTTCATCGCGCAGACCGGCCTGATGGGAAAGCAGCATGCGCAAGGTAATGGGGACAGTAGGATAGCCTGGGTGGCGCAGGCTCCAGCCAAGATAGGTGGATATATCGGCGTCCAGCTGCATCGTATTTTGCTCGGCCAACCGCATAACCGCAAGGGCAACGAACGTTTTGGAAATGGACGCGATCCGTACAGGATCATCGGGCATCAGGGCTCGGCCGGTGGCGCGGTTGGACAGGCCCTGAATGGCTGCGGTTGCGGACTGTTCTGCATCAAATTTGATCTTGATCGCTGCGGGCGGCGCGCTGGTTTGTGCTGACGCGTTCAATAGCGACAAACAGAATAGGCAAAAGAAAACGGAGCAAAAGCCCATGGCCTCTGCTCCGTATCTTGCAATTTTCGAGATCAACAGATTAACCCGCCGGGCACGCGCCGATCCGTTTGCCGTTATTTTTGGCGGTGATGTTCATCTTCATGCCGCCAGCGCCTCCGTCCATTTTCATGGTCATATCATAGTTGCTGGGACCATATTGGCCGGTCATGACCATATTCATCTCGCCCGGTGCGCCGACATTGGAACAGGACATTTCTGAGTTGATCGCGCCGCCGCTCATATCAAATTTCTTGATTTTGCAATCGGTCTGTTCCTGGGCCGCAAAAAATTCTGCGCCCGGGTTTTTGGCCTGCTCTTCGGTGATGCATGTTTTGCTTACGGTCGTCGTCTTCATCGAATCCATCATGTTCGCAGGCGCTCCTTCCGGCAGGCCTTCGATTTGTACGTCGACAATCTCGACAGTGTTTTCCCACTCGCCGGGTTCAAGGGTCACTTCGTTCATGACCTTTGCCACTTCCTCGGCACTGATGTTGCCGTCGCCATCGGCATCCGCTTCATTACTTGAGCAGCCCGCCAGCAATGCCACGGCGGCAACCGATAATATCATCTTCTTCACTTGGATTTCCCTCATCTAATTACTGAACCCTCGATTCCCATAACTCGATTGGCCGATATTGTAAATTTGCGAAGTGTAACGTCTTCGTTCCGGCGATATTGGGGGATGACAATGGACCCGTTTTGTTCCATATCACTTGCATGGCAAAACTGGTTATTAGAGAAGGTTTGGCTGAACCGCAAACCGATGAAAATTTCGTCCCCCACAAACCGGTTCGACCCGATAAATCGGAAGGCGGAAAAGCCTTTGAACTGGTCAGCGACTTTGAACCTTCCGGTGATCAACCCGAAGCCATCGCGGAACTTGTCGAAGGTATAAAAGGCGATGAACTGGATCAGGTTCTGCTGGGTGTGACGGGGTCAGGCAAGACTTTCACGATGGCCAAGATTATCGAAAAGACCCAGCGCCCGGCACTGATATTGGCTCCGAACAAGATACTTGCCGCACAGCTTTATGGAGAGTTTAAAAGCTTTTTCCCCAATAATGCGGTCGAATATTTCGTCAGCTATTATGACTATTACCAGCCCGAAGCCTATGTTGCCCGGTCAGATACTTATATCGAGAAAGAAAGCTCGGTAAACGAGGCAATTGACCGGATGCGCCACAGTGCAACCCGGTCGCTGCTGGAGCGGGATGATGTGATCATCGTCGCGTCCGTTTCCTGCCTTTATGGTATCGGTTCAGTCGAAACCTATTCGGCGATGATCTTTGATCTCAAAAAAGAGCAGGCGGTGGATCAGCGCGATATCATCCGAAAGCTCGTGTCGCTGCAATATAAGCGCAATGACCAGGCTTTCGCGCGCGGCAATTTTCGGGTGCGCGGTGACAATCTTGAAATTTTTCCTTCGCATTATGAAGATATGGCGTGGCGAATTTCCTTTTTTGGCGACGAGATTGAGGAGATTGTCGAATTTGATCCGCTGACCGGCAAGAAGGGCGCGAGCCTCAATCAGGTCCGGATTTTCGCCAATTCCCACTATGTGACGCCCGGCCCGACGATGAAACAGGCGATGGATGCGATCAAGCTGGAGCTTGGCGTGCGGCTGAAAGAGCTGGAGACCGAGGGCAAGCTGCTGGAACATCAGCGGCTGGAGCAGCGCACAAATTTCGATCTGGAAATGATCGCGGCAACCGGCAGCTGCGCAGGCATCGAGAACTATTCCCGCTTCCTGACCGGCCGGTTGCCCGGCGAGCCGCCACCGACCCTGTTTGAATATCTGCCAGACAATGCCTTGCTGTTTGTGGACGAGAGTCACCAGACGGTGCCGCAAATCGGCGCGATGTCAAAGGGCGATCACCGGCGCAAGATTACGCTGGCGGAATATGGGTTCCGCCTGCCAAGCTGTATCGACAACCGTCCCTTGCGCTTCAACGAGTGGGACGCGATGCGGCCGCAAACGGTCAGCGTATCGGCAACGCCCGGTCCGTGGGAGATGGAGCAGACCGGCGGCGTATTTGCCGAACAGGTGATCCGCCCGACTGGACTGATTGACCCGCCGGTCGAGATCAAGCCGGTAGAGGATCAGGTCGATGATCTGATCAACGAATGCAAGAAGGTGGCACAGCAAGGCTATCGCACCCTGGTCACGACATTGACGAAGCGCATGGCCGAGGATCTGACCGAATTCATGCATGAGGCGGGCCTGAAAGTTCGCTATATGCACAGCGACGTCGAAACTCTGGAACGGATCGAGCTGATCCGGGATCTGCGGCTTGGCGTTTATGATGTTCTGGTCGGGATCAACCTGCTCCGCGAAGGTCTGGACATTCCCGAATGCGGACTGGTGGCAATACTGGACGCGGACAAGGAAGGTTTCCTGCGCTCCGAAACATCGCTGATCCAGACGATTGGGCGGGCGGCGCGCAATGTGGAAGGCCGGGTAATCCTCTATGCGGACCGGATTACCGGTTCGATGGAGCGAGCGCTGAATGAAACCGGACGGCGGCGGGAAAAGCAGGAGGCCTATAACAAGCTGCACGGGATCACACCGACGACGATCAAGAAAAATATCGGTGATATTGTCGCCCATGTCGCGAGCAAGGATCAGGTGACGGTGCCAATCGATGACGATACCGAACATCTGGTCGGGCATAACCTGCGCAGCCATATCGAAAGTCTTGAAAAACGGATGCGCGATGCGGCCGCTGATCTGGAATTTGAAGAAGCCGGACGGCTGCGTGACGAGATCCGCAAGCTGGAGGCTGACGAATTGGGACTGCCGGCGGACTTGCAACTGGCAAAACCCAAAGGCCGCGCGACAGAAGGCAAACCAGGTACGCGCAAGATGCGCTACGGCAAGACACAGCGAAAATTCTGAACAGCGGTTTTTCTCGACCAACCACATGCTCCGATAGACAAACGACAGAGGCCCCGGTTGAACTCGAAGAGAGCCAGGTTCATGCTGCGGCGATAACGAAATGGGGAGAGAGATGATGCAATCGAAAGTTTTTACCGCCTTGGCGTGCTCGGCACTGGCACTGGGCGCTGCAGCCTATGATGGCAATCAAACAGCTGCTGCCGCTCAGGAAGGCGCAGCACAGACCGGACCTGACTATACTGCTGCTGTTGCGTCTCCCGGCCGTTCCGAAGCTGATGTGAAACTCGATGCCAGTCGTGAGCCAGCTGCGATACTCGCTTTTATGGGACTGAAGACCGGCGATGTCGTACTCGATATATTTGCCGGTGGCGGCTATTATAGTGAAATTATGGGTGCAGCCGTAGGTCCGCAAGGCTCGGTTGTCGCCGTTAACCCGCCGCAATTTGTGTCGAGCGATGCCGCGAAGGCAAAGTGGGCAGGGATTACCAACCGGCAAACCGGCGTGTCCCTGGTGCCGTCACAATTAGGTGATTATTCGCCGGAAGCGAACAGCTTTGACTTTGCGATGATGCACCTCATCTACCACGATCTCTATTGGGAAAGTGAAAAGTTTAAAGTTCCGCGCATGGATCCGGCGGCATTTTTGACGAAGCTTTATGCCGGTATGAAGCCCGGCGGCATCGTTGCGGTTGTCGATCATGTCGGCAATGCTGGCGACACAAGAGCAGTGGTAGAGAAGACTCACCGGATTGATCCGGCGACTGCCAAAGCCGACTTTGAAAAAGCAGGTTTTGTGCTGGAGGCGGAAAGCGACATGTTCGTCAATCCGGATGATGATCTGGAGAAAAATGTCTTCGATCCATCGGTACGCGGAAAAACCAACCGCTTTGTGATGAAATTTCGCAAGCCCGCTTGAACATAGCCGTCATTAGCCCACAGCGGCGAATCACATCGAAAAAGACAGTCAGGGCGAATCGATTCGCCCTGATTTTTTGTGCAGTGCAACATATATTGGAGCGGGCAATCGGTTCTCGCCTCAAAAATTCCACATAATTGTAATATAATTTCAACGATTTACGGATAGTTACAATAGTTTACAAGACGGTTCAGGCCCGGTTGGGCTAAAGAGTCCTACATAAGTTGCGTAGTTACGAGCTGACACGAATAGTGAAACACCGGCCACAAGGATGAGCCGCGGTCAGCATCTCGGTTTTGGACAGAGAGGTTCTTATGGAGCTTGTTGTGAACAATGACGAACAGATGAAAGCCGGCATGATGGCCGCGCCCGGGAAATCCGGTCGTGTGAACGCTGCTGATTTCGACTCTGCCGAACTGCGGGCGGGCCCAACTTTGGGTCAGGGGCTGTACCTGATTGTGTCAGGGCCAGCACCAAAGTCCGGTGCGAATGTACGATTATTACCGGTACTGGGCGATCCTGAGCCCGAGTATCGGAAGATTGAGTTAGCGTGGGAAGCGCACGCGGCAAATGACCATGATGTTTCGATGGGGGTCGAACGTTATGAGAAATCAATGCCGCTCTCTGGCCTGTCAGGTACAAAGGGCATTGAACTTGTTGGCGCCAACGGCACCAAGAAGTTCAACCTGACAGGTCACTAGTTTGACCGGCGGCGGCTTAGGGTCGCTTGCCGTCGGAACAAAGGCGGGGGGCAGGTTTGTGTTGTGTATTAAACCCGTCCTCCGATCCTTTGATCAGTAACAGGCATTGTTGCTTACAGTTTAGGTCCGGCAATCCGTGTTTACGGGGGCTTTCAGGGGGTTTGCAAGCCGCCGGACTTTTGGGGGAGTAGGGCTGGCGCGCTGGTTGTGTATCGCGCGACGGCCCTACTTTTCTTCCTATTTCAAAAACCCACCTTAGCTCGCATATTTGACAGAACAGCCATAGGGCCGCGATTGTGCGACGCTAACGCTCTTGCCAGCATTCAGTTCCGTCAGAGCCGCGGTGACATGATTGCGAGCGACCTTGATATCGGCCTTATTTGCAGTTGGTTTGTCATCGATACCACCTTGATAAACCAGCTTCCCGGAGCCATCGATAATATACATATGCGGTGTTGTCTTGGCGGCATAGGCCTTGCCGACCACGCCTTTGACATCGAGCAGATAATGGTCTGAATTCATGCCCTGCTCCTTGGTCAGTTTCTGCGCCTCTGGGCCTTTCATGTAACCCTGTTTTCCCTGTGCGCCACTGTTTATGGTCAGCCAGACGGCTCCTTGTTTGCGTGCCGCAGCTTGGGTTGCCTGCATATTGCCGCTATCATAATGTTTGACGACAAATGGGCATCCCGGATTGTGCCATTCCATCACTACGGTCTTGCCGCGAAAATCGGAAAGCTGGACAGTTTTTCCATACATGTCGGTCAGTTTGAAGTCTTGAGCGACGGCTCCGTTTTTCTGCGCAGCGGTGAGCGGCATCGCGACGCTGATCGTGGCAACAGCGGCAATGGATGTGAGGGCGGTCTTATAAAAAATGGGGGCTCTCCTTATCATATGATCCAGATCTGAGGTTTCCAATTATGTGACCAAATCGGTGAGTGTCCCGACGGTCAGAATCTGCGGCAATATAACAGGCTCCTCGCCCGGTGCATAATAGAGATATAGCGGGACACCCGCGCGTCCGTGTTTTTCCAGAAATTTGCTGATTGCCGGATCAGGGCGGGTCCAGTCACCCATCAACACCGCAACATTGGCCGCGGCAAAAGCATCGGCGGTTTCCTGACGCTGAACGGCTGCGGCTTCATTGGCTTTGCAGGTTATACACCAATCGGCCGTGAAATAAGCGAAAATCGGTTGATCAGTAGCACGCAATTCTGCCAACCGCGCTTCACTAAACGGTTCGCTGGGCAAAGTGGCGGAGGAGGCTGTTGCCAACCGCTGGCTGTCCATCGCTTCTTCATTGGGCAAGAACATTATGCCGCCGATAATCGCAGCGGTTAGTGCGCCTGTGGTCGCCATGCCGCGCGATAACCCTTTCATCTGACCGCCGCCAAACCACCAGAGGATCAAAGCGACGAACAACAGGAAGATCAGCGATAGCGCCAGTCCGTCCTCGCCAATCTGCCTTCCGAGTAACCAGATCAAACCAATGGAGGTGAGGAACATTGGAATGGCCATCGCCTTGCGGAAGCTGTCCAGCCAGGCGCCCGGTTTGGGCAAACGGTTGCGGATAACCGGGACGAAAGCGATAAGCAGGAAGGGTAAAGCCAATCCTACCCCCAGTCCGGCAAAAATGACCAAAGCTGCAATAGGAGGCAGAACGATAGTAGCACCCAGGGCCGCCGCCATGAACGGACCGGTGCAGGGGGTCGCGACGAAGGCTGCGAGTGCGCCGGTCCAGAAAGAGCCCGCGGGTCCATCCTTGGCAGCCAGCTTGTTGCCGAAATTGACATTGGGCAGTTCAAACAGTCCGGCGAGGTTAAACCCGATCGCGGTTACAAGAGCCAGCAGCACAAAGATAATCCGGGGGTCCTGCAGCTGAAAGGCCCAACCAACGGCAGCGCCACTGGCACGCAAGGCCAGTAACAAAGCGCCCAATGCCGTCGCGACAACGACGACCCCGGCGGTGTAAGCCAGTGCATCGCGGCGAACAACGCCTTCATCGCCGCCCGCTTTGGCAAGGCTGATGGCTTTCAGGCTGAGGATCGGGAAAACACAGGGCATCAGGTTGAGCAGCAGGCCTCCGACAATAGCCCCGCCCAAAGCTATCAACAGCAAAGACGCGTTAGACTGGTCGCCACCACCGAGAAAATTTCCGCTATCTCCGCTACTGACCAGAGGTGTGCCGGACATTTCGACATCGCCGCTGGCGGCTTTCAGGGAAAACCCGGTGCCGGGGCCGATTTTCAGAACGCCGGAGATATTTTGCAAGGCATCACCGCGAGCGCCGGTTTCGATGATCAGGCTATCGCCATCGCGATTGACTTTTTGCGGTGCAGCATAGTCAACAATCCCGTCTTCTTTGATAAAGAAATAGGGTGTGTCAAGGTCAATATCGGCTGGAAAGGGAACTGACAGGCGGAACAGGTCATCCTTGACCATGAAGGTCGCGGCGCTGCCAAGCTGGCGTGGCAAGGCTTCACGATAGCCGTTAAACGCATTATCCAGCGATACAGCGGCATCCGGCCCAACGACTTGCAGATTTATGGAAAGCTCGTCTTGTTCGGGCACACAAATCTCGTCGGTACAGGCTAGCCATTCCGATTTGACAGAGATTGGCAGCGGTCCCGGCTTGACCCTTTCCGACACGACCAGATTGACGAGGACGGCGTAGTCGCCCTTGTAAATATAGTTCATGATTCCGGAAATCAGCAGCGTATCCGGAACTGGATATTGTGCTTTTCCCGCTGTCACACCGTCGGGCAGGTTCCAGTCAAAGCTCATACCGATACCGGCGTCGCCCGGATTTTCCCAATAGCCGTGCCAGGTTGGCTTGGGGGTCATGACAAAGGCTAGGGTTACGCTTTGTCCTGATTGCACCTGCTGCGATTCCGCGACCAAGGTGGCGGCTACGTTAAGCTCGCGCTTGTTGAGATCGACCTGCGCCTGCGCCGGGGCGACACTCATAAAGGCAGCGAGGAAAATCGTTGCCAGCAAGATGTGGAACATTGTCCGGATATTCTGAGCTGACCGGATGGTCGGCAAAGAGCTGTTAGATGTCATAAAAACTCACCATTTTGTCTTTAACGCTGTTAGGCTATCCGGGGCTCTCTTGCCATAGCCGCTTTATACCATGGGGATTATTCGTGCGCGTCATAAAATATGTTACAGGTTTCATAGCTTTTATCGCAATTTCCGCCGCGGCCAATGCCGAAAATCACAGCGAAGACAAGGCCGGCAGGCCGAAACTGGTCATAGCCGTATCGGTGGACCAGTTTTCGTCCGATCTGTTCAGCGAATATCGCAGTACCTTTACCGGTGGCCTGAAACGTCTGGCAAGTGGCGCTGTATTCCCATCGGGCTATCAGGGGCATGCCGCGACCGAGACTTGTCCCGGGCATGCGACAATCATGACCGGCGTCCATCCCGGTCGCGCCGGTATCATCGCCAATAACTGGATCGACCTGGGCGTAAAGCGTGATGACAAAACCATCTATTGCGCCGAGGACGAACGGATTGAGGGCACAAGCTTTGGCAGCATTACCGCCGCGACGCAGGGCGACTATGTGGCGTCGGCATGGCATTTGCTCGTGCCGACATTGGGCGAGCGGCTAAAGACATTATCACCCGATTCCCGCAATATGGCGGTGGCAGGCAAAGACCGTTCGGCCTTGATGATGGGCGGCAACACACCGGACATGATATTCTGGTGGCGGGGCGAAGGATTTGAAACCAAACAGGGCGGACTGATGTTGCCCGCGCTTGCCAAGTTCAACGCGGATCTCAAGACTATGCTCGCCCGCCCGCGAGCGCCCATGGCGGTGCCGGCCCATTGCGAGGCCCGCAACCGGGCAATCCCGCTAGGCACGGAAAATGCTGTGGGTACCTACCGGTTCCAGCGCCCCGAAAATGGCGCGCGTATCTTCCGCGCGTCCCCGGATTTTGATGCCGCGATATTGGCGCTGGCGGCGAAAATGGTTCAGGATGAGCGGCTCGGTACGTTTGAATTTACCGATGTCCTGAATATCGGGCTCTCCGCAACGGATTATGTCGGTCATGCCTTTGGCACCGGGGGGGTGGAGATGTGCATCAACCTGTCCGAGCTGGATAAAAATCTGGGACAGTTTTTTGATGTGCTGGACGAGATGGGGCGCGACTATCTGGTCGTTCTTACGGCCGACCATGGCGGCCATGACTTGCCGGAACGTTTGCAACAGCAAGGCGCGCCAAAGGCCCAGCGCGTTGATGCCAAGCTGAATGCAAAAGACATTGGCGTACAGGTCAAGCAGGCGCTGTCCCTGACCGGTGAGGACCCGGTGCTTTATGCCGACAGCCCGTTCGGTGACTATTATGTCAGTCTGGCGCTGGATGCCGATACCAGAGCCAGGGTGAAGGCCGAGGCGATCAAGCAGATACGTAATCACCCACAGGTCCATGCGGTGTTTGACGGGGCGGATCTCGCCGCCATGCCGATGCCGCAGGGACCGGTTCAGGAATGGACCATGAAGGAAAGAGCGCGCGCCTCGTTTCATCCCGACCGGTCTGGCGATTTCATCGTGCTGCTGAAAAAATCGGTCACGCCGATTGCCACAGCCATGCGCGGCTATGTCGCGACCCATGGCAGCCCGTGGGAATATGACCGGCGTGTACCGATCCTGTTCTGGCGCAATGGCATGAGCCATTTTGAACAGCCACTGGCGGTACAGACGGTCGACATTGCCCCGACCCTGGCCACGATCATCGGTCTGGATGTCCCCCAAGGCGAATTTGACGGCCGCTGTCTGGATATTGACGGCGGTGTGGAGGATAGCTGTCAGTAGTTTTTATAGAGCGACGTGCTCCGCACTTGATGCGGAGCCCAGGATGGCTGTTCTTACGATCTACTCTAGGCTCCGCATCAAGTGCGGAGCACAATAGCTTCAAACTTACCGCCGTTCGTAACGGGTCAGGCCCCGGCCGAGACGGTTATTCGCAATCCGCATCTGGTCACCGCTCCAGTCGGCAACAAACCATGTGTTGCGCTCAACGCCTTTGGCGAGAGATGCACTGTTTGAATGGATGTTGAGACCGGCAGCACTGTGCTTTTGACCCTCGGCAGCGACAGCGATAAAGGCGCTCCAGTTTTCCTTGTTCTGACCCTGCACGAAAACGTTACCGCTGATCACGCCAGATGCACCGGCGGGCAGGTCGATCATGTAATTGGTGGTGCGCCCTTGGGTGTCGTCAAAACTGCTGTTGGTGACGGTGATCCGGGGTGCGCGGCTTTTCACATAATGACCGCCGCTGCCTTTTTCAAAACGGCTGTTGGTGACGCGCAGCGAGCCATAATCGCCAATATAGATGCTGTGCGCACAGGAAAGTCCGCGGTCACAGCGGCCCAGCCGCTGGAAAGTGGAACGGTCAATGACAATGCTGCCACTGGCATCATCGGCGGTCAGCAATCCCTGTTCGCTATTGCGGAACAGCGCATTGGTGATGGTCAGATTGCCGCGTTCCAGCCGGATGCCTGCGCCATTGCCATCGGGCACGCGCTGGTTCTGGAAGATGATGCCGTCCACTACAGCCGCGCGCCCGCGTAGCACCAGTGATGCCTTGCCTTCGCAAATCCCGCCATCAAATATGGCTTGTCCGGCAATCTCGGCGCGATAGGTAATCTGTCCTTTGGTCTGGACCGCGCAATCGCCATAGGCACCCGGTGCGATGACAATAGTGCCGCGGCGCGCGCCGATGGAGTCGACCGCCTCTGACAGGCTGTAAAATCCCTGTCCGTTCTCCGCGACCGTAAACGGTGCACTGTCCTGTGCGAGCGCGGCCGCGCTGTTGGCCACAGCCAAAAGGCCTGCAATAAGAGTTGGGACCGAAAATCTCACTTACGAAGCTCCTGAAAAACGCGGGTTATTTCAGCTTTTCCATAAAGCGGAGTACATTTCAAAACAATATCAGGGATCACGCTGTCCCAGAGTGCGTCATCGCGGCGGTAATAAGTTAACGGCCCAAACCTCGCCTTACCCGGGCCCTTATTCGTTCAAATTGGGCCGCAGCCATTGCCGCGCCCGGTCCAGCGAAACGCCGCGCCGCTGCGCATAATCCTCGACCTGATCTTCACTTATCCGCGCCACGCCGAAATAATCGGCTTGCGGGTGGGCGAAATAGAAACCGGATACGGCTGCCGTTGGCGTCATCGCAAAACTGCTGGTCAACTCCAGGCCGGTATGGGTGGTCGCATCCAGCATATCGAACAGGATGGGTTTCAGACTGTGGTCCGGGCAAGCGGGATAGCCAGGGGCAGGGCGGATGCCCTGATATTTTTCCTGGATCAGCGCCTTATTGTCGAGGCTTTCATCCTCTGCATAGCCCCAAAGATCCTTGCGCACATGCTCGTGCATCCGCTCGGCAAAGGCCTCGGCCAGCCGGTCGGCCAACGCTTTCAAGAGGATGCTGTTATAGTCATCCTTGTCCGCTTCGAACCGCGCGACATGCTCATCAATCCCGTGCCCAGCAGTCACTGCAAAGCCGCCCATCCAGTCATCGGACGTATCGATAAAGTCGGCGAGGCAATTGTTCGATTTGCCCGATCGCTTGCTCACCTGCTGACGCAGCATGGGGAGGGCGACTTCCTCATTCTCCGGTGACACCATGATGTCATCACCATCCCGCCGCGCCCGCCACAGACCTGCGACGCCTTTGGCGGTCAGCCATTTCTCGTCGATGATTCGGTCCAGCATCACCTGTGCGTCTTTATACAGATCACTGGCGCTTTCCCCGACCACTTCGTCGGTCAGGATGGCCGGGAAGGTTCCGGCCAGTTCCCATGCGCGGAAAAATGGCGTCCAGTCGATATAGTCGCGCAGTTCCGCCAGATCCCAGTCCTCATAGATATGCAGGCCCGGCTTTTTCGGAGCGGGCGCCTTCTGGTCCATATCGATCGCCGCACCATTGGCGCGGGCGTCGTCCAGCGTCGCAAGTTTCTTTGCCGTCTTGCCAGCGCGTGCCTGGCGAACCTGCTCGTAATCCTCGCGGGTGCTGGCGATAAAATCTTCGGCCTGTGTGTCGCTGACCAGTTGCGAGGCGACGCCCACGGCGCGGCTCGCATCGAGCACATAAACAGTCGGGCCGGAATAAGCGGGCTCAATACGCAAAGCCGTATGGGTTTTCGATGTGGTGGCCCCGCCGATCAGTAACGGCATGGTCATTTTTGCGCGTTCCATCTCTTCGGAGACAGTGACCATTTCGTCGAGCGACGGCGTGATCAAACCGGACAGCCCAATCATGTCCGCGTCATTTTCATTGGCGGCTTTTAAAATATCCGTCCACGGGACCATCACGCCGAGATCGATCACTTCAAAGCCATTGCACTGCAGCACGACGCCGACGATATTCTTGCCGATATCATGCACGTCGCCTTTGACGGTCGCCATGATGATCTTGCCTTTGCCCTTAGCACCCTCTTCCTTTTCCTCTTCGATAAACGGGAAGAGATGGGCGACAGCCTTTTTCATGACGCGCGCGGACTTGACCACCTGCGGCAGGAACATTTTGCCCGATCCGAACAAATCGCCGACGACATTCATGCCGTCCATTAAAGGACCTTCGATAACCTCGATGGGCCGACCGCCAGCATCCTTGACCGACACCCGCATTTCTTCGGTATCTTCGATAATATGGGCATCTATGCCTTTGACCAGCGCATGCTCGAGGCGCTTGACGACATCATAGCCGCGCCACTCGGCGGCTGCTTTTTCCGCCGCCTTGTCGGTGCCGCGGAATTTTTCGGCCAGCGTGATCAACCGGTCGGTGGCATCACCGCCATCTTTCGGTTCGCGGTCGAGAATGACATCCTCGCAATGTTCGCGCAGAACGGGATCGATATCGTCGTAAATATCCAGCTGCCCGGCATTGACGATAGCCATGTCGAGTCCGGCGGGAATGGCGTGATAGAGAAAGACACTGTGCATCGCACGGCGCACCGGTTCGTTACCACGGAAGCTGAAGGACAAGTTGGAGAGGCCGCCGGAAAAATGGACATGGGGGCAGCGTGCCTTGATTTCGGCAACCGCCTCGATGAAGTCCAGTCCGTAGCGGCGATGTTCGTCTATCCCGGTTGCCACCGCAAACACATTGGGATCGAAAATAATATCCTCGGGCGGAAATCCGATGCCGGTGAGCAGTTTATAGGCCCGCTCGCAAATCTCTACCTTGCGCTCTTTGGTGTCCGCTTGCCCGGTTTCGTCAAACGCCATGACCACGACTGCGGCACCATAGGCCATGCATTTGCGGGCATGGGCGAGAAATTCCTCTTCACCTTCCTTCATCGAGATGGAATTGACAATCGGTTTGCCGGACACGCATTTCAGCCCCGCTTCGATGACCGACCATTTGGAGCTGTCGATCATCATCGGCACGCGGGCGATATCGGGTTCTGCTGCGATCAGCTTGAGGAAGGTCGTCATCGCATGTTCAGCGTCGAGCAGGCCTTCATCCATGTTCACGTCGATAATCTGCGCGCCATTTTCGACCTGCTGGCGCGCGACTTCGACGGCGGCTTCATAGTCGTCGTTGAGGATGAGTTTTTTGAACCGCGCGGACCCGGTAACATTGGTGCGTTCGCCGATATTGACGAATTGCGCGGAAGAGGGGGGTGTGGTCATTGATTTCTTTCTAGCCCCTCCCCTTCAGGGGAGGGGTTGGGGTGGGGTTGTCGTCGAAGAGGTGCTGGCCTTGTAGCCCCCACCCCCGTCCCCTCCCCTGAAGGAGAGGGGTGAGAATGTTATGCTGCCATGGTGAATGGCTCCAAGCCGGACAGGCGTGTTTGGACCGCTGGCGAAACCGCAGCGCGCGGCTTGGCGCTCTCGACCGCTTTGGCGATAGCGTCGATATGCTCCGGCGTTGTACCGCAGCAACCACCGACAATATTGACCAGACTGTCATCCAGCCACTCACCAATCAGTGCGGCAGTTTGCTCCGGCGTTTCATCATATTCGCCCAGCTCGTTGGGCAGACCGGCGTTGGGATAGGCCATGATCAGCGTATCGGCTTCCTTCGCCAACATCGCCAGATGCGGCCGCAATTGATCCGCTCCAAAGGAACAGTTGAGACCCATGGTGAGCGGTTTCAGATGGCGCACGGCATGCCAGAAAGCTTCCACCGTATGGCCAGACAAATTTCGGCCTGAAAGGTCCGTAAGCGTCATCGAGATCATCAGCGGCACATCGCGGCCGCTGGCCTGTGTAGCTTCCTGTGCCGCCATGCCGGCGCATTTGGCGTTCAGCGTATCAAAGATTGTCTCGATCAGCAGGAAATCAACGCCGCCTTCTATGAGGGCATCGCATTGCTCGCGATAGACACTTTTCAGATAGTCAAAATCAATCTCGCGAAAACCGGGGTCATTCACATCCGGTGACAGTGACAGCGTCTTGTTGGTCGGGCCGATGGAACCGGCGACGAAACGTTTCCTGCCATCTTTCGCCTCGGCCTTGTCACAGGCCCGGCGCGCGATTTCGGCAGATTTGATGTTGATGTCCTTCACCAGATGTTCGCAGCCATAATCGGCCTGACTGATCTCGGTCGAGCTGAACGTATTGGTTTCGACAATATCCGCGCCCGCTTCGAGATAGGCCGTGTGAATGCCTTCAATAATATCCGGCCGGGTCAGGCTGAGCAGGTCATTATTGCCTTTCTGGTCATCGCTGAGTTCGAGTGTGCCGCGATAGTCACGCTCGCCAAGGCCGTGATTCTGGATCGCGGTGCCATAGCCACCGTCAAACACCAGGATGCGTTCCGCCGCAAGCGCACGCAGTTGTTCACCCGGACCCGTCATGCCGCTTTCTCCTGCGCCGTGCCGGAGGGGCGTTTGCCGAGCAGGTGGCAGATGGCGTAGCTCAGCTCAGCCCGGTTGAGTGTGTAGAAATGGAACTGCCGGACGCCGCCCGCATATAGCTTGCGGCACAGTTCCGCCGCGACGGTTGCCGCGATCAGCTGGCGTGCGGAGGGGTGGTCATCCAGGCCTTCGAACAGGTCGTTCATCCATGCGGGAATTTCCGCGCCGCACATGCCCGCAAACTTCCGCGTCTGGGCCACGTTCGATACCGGCAATATACCCGGTACCAATTCGGCATCAATCCCTGCCGCTCCCGCTGCATCCCGGAACCGGAAAAAACGCTTCTGCGGTAAAGAAAAACTGCGTAATTGCGCGGCTTGCACCGGCATCCAGCTTGCGCTTCAGATTATCAAGATCGCTCTGCGGACAATTGGCCTCCGGATGCGTTTCCGGATAGGCCGCCACCGAAATCTCAAAAGGCGCAATGTCCTTAAGCCCTGCAACCAATTCCGCGGCACTATTATATCCTTCAGGATGCGATTCGAAGGCCTGGCCTTCGGCTGGCGGGTCTCCGCGCAGGGCAACTATATGGCGCACACCGGCTTCCCAATAAGACTGCGCGACTTCGGCAATTTCCGCCTTACTGGCCCCGACACAGGTCAGATGTGCCGCCGCCGGAATGCGGGTTTCTTTGGCAATCCGTGCTACTGTAGCATGGGTTCGTTCGCGTGTTGATCCGCCAGCCCCATAGGTTACTGATACAAACCGGGGATTGAGTGGTTCCAAGGTCACAACACTGTCCCACAATGTCTGTTCCATTTTCTCCGATTTCGGTGGAAAAAACTCAAAGGAGACATCCGCATCACCGCTCAATCCGGCAAATAGTGGAACGTCCAGTGCCCGTTTCGCTTCCTCCAGTTCGTTCAAGCCCAAAGGTCTGGTATGTTCCGTCATAAGGTTGCTCTTTTTTGTTTTATATTTGTGGAAGATGCAGTGCGAGTACCGGTATGAATTTGTGAAAGGCCGGATTTGCGCCCCACCCATATTTTGACAGTCAGTTCGCCGCCATCAAGTGTTCTGCTTTGCACCATATCAATCTGAGAATCTGCGAACCAGCGTTTCATACTGTCGTCGGAAAAACCAAGCCGCGCATGCGCATGGGCGGACCGCAGCTCTTCACGGTCATGCGGTGCAAAATCCGCGATCATGACTGTTCCACCATGGCGCAGTACTCTCGATACTTCTGCCAGAGCGGCTTCTGGATGCTGTGCATAATGTAGAACTTGATGCAATAGGACGCTGTCCACCTGATTGTCTTCAATTGGCAGGTTGTTAAAATCGCCAATTTTCAGTTCAGTTTTGCTGGCCAGTTCCGCCTGATCGGCTTTATCACCCAGTATCTTCGCACGCGCCAGACGCAACATTTCTGGGCTTTTGTCGAGAGCTGTGACTTTTTCGGAATTTGGTCCGAAAAGCTCAACCATCCTTCCTGTACCTGTACCGATGTCAAGCATATGTCCCAGATTAATGTCTTTCAGCAAGGCGAGCATGGCCTGCTCCACATCATCTTCTGGCAAGTGCAGTGATCGGATAGCATCCCATTCCTCAGCATGAGCCTCAAAATAACGTTCCGCCATTTCAGCTCGCGCTTTGCGGACGAGGGATAGTTGCGCTTGATCACTAAGGGCCTGTTCTGACGTTACGACATTTTTCGCGCGAAAAAGTCGGCGCAGGACGTCGAGCTCGGGGGCCTGTCCAGGCCGAAGAAAAACCCAGCTTCCTTCCTTTCGGCGTTCTGCCAGGCCCGCTTCATCCAAAATCCGGATATGGCGAGAAATGCGAGGCTGGCTTTGCTCCAGGATTTGCGCGAGCTCGCCAACTGCAAGCTCCATCTTGAGCAATAACAGCATGATTCGAATCCGCGTAGGGTCAGCCAATGCTCTAAATATGGTCAGAATCTCATTCATTGGGGATATCATATAAAGAATTCTTTATATGTAGTCAATCTAATAGATTTCTCAGGCCTTGATTCACAATTTCCTGAATTGTCGGGAAAAAAAACCTGCGAGAAGAGAGGCTAAGGATGTTCATTATTGCTATCCCTTTTTCAACCCGTTAATGAGGCGCTTCGTAAGCAGATCAAGGGAGTATTTCATCTGCTTGCGTGGTTTTTTGAGGAAAAAGTAAAGGGTTTACCCAATGAAAAAAGTTACAACATCAATCGCACTTGCTGCTGCGTTTGGCCTGGCTGCATGTTCCGGCGCTGCTGACAATGCAGAAGCTGGTGCTGAAGAAGCCGTAGAAGGCACAGAAGCAACTGCTGAAGAAGCTGCTGACGACGCAATGGATGCTGCTGAAGGTTCTGCAGACGCCATGGGTGAAGCTGCTGCTGAAGCGACCGAAGAAGCTGGCGATGCCGCTGAAGGTGCTGCTGAAGAAGCTACGGACGCCGCTGACGAAGCTGCTGGCGTTGCCGATAAGGCTGCCGACGCTGCTAAAGATGCTGCAGGCAAGATGATCGACAAAGGTGCTGACGCTGCGAAAAAAGCAGTCGAATAAGCCGCTTTTGGCATGAATTGAAAAAGGGCTGCCTTTTGGGCGGCCCTTTTTTTTGGGCTAAAAAGACGATATCTTGGTTATCCGGTTTGCAGATACCTCACAGAGAAAAAAGGAACCGTATGATGAAGACTCGATATTGCGGATTTTTAGGTTTCCTGCTTGTGGCGTCATGCGGACCCGCCCAGAATGATCCGGGTCCTGGCGGAGTAACGGTCGGGGAAGCAGAAGCATTGGATGCCGCTGCTGAAATGCTCGATGAACGAAATATGTCCTCTGAAGACGAATCAGGAGCTGCCGAAACAGCTCAATAATATTGGAATTTGCCTTCTATCGCCTGTGATAGCTGGCAACGGCCCGGGTCACAGCTTGCATCATCCGCATACGCTCAGGAATAGGAGCAGTGGTGTCGCCCAACATCACGGCGACTGCATAGCGGCTGCCATCGGGCGCGGTCATAATGCCTACGTCGTTGTAACCTGTTGAAGTACCACCCAAAACTTGACCGGTACCAGTTTTGTGGAGAAATTCCCAATCGGATGGAACACCGGCCTTCAGGCGTTTTGGGCCACTGCGTGTTCGTTTCAATATGGATTGCAGTAACTGCGTTGAGTTTGCTGACAGTAATTTTCCACGTGCGAGCTGGTCCAATGCATTAACGATCGCATCGGGGCTGGCTCCATCAATAGGATCGGCAAGATAGTCTGCCAGAGCTCGTCTGCGTGTTTCTATCGGCAGATTTGCCCGAGCCGTATAAAATTTACGGCCTTGAGACAGACTTTGATCCCATTTGAGGCCTGCGATTTGGCTTTGCATTAATCGTTCGCCGGGACCGAATTTGATCTTACCAAGCCGGCTACGGCGAATGAAATCGTTCACAGCCTCTGGACCACCGGCATGGCGCAGCAATGCATCATTTGCAGTATTGTCACTATAGGCCAAAGCCCTTTCCAACAGGGTGTAAACGCTTTTGACAACAGCGCCCTCGCGCTTCACCTCGGCAGCAAGTGGCTGGTAGAATAATGTCAGGTCATCCGGACCGATACGGATGGAATCGGACAACGAGATTCGGCCCTGATCAACTTTGTCGAGTACAGTCATCGCGACCCAAAGTTTCGAAACGCTTTGCTGAGGAAAATTCTGATCTGCCCGGTGGCCGATGCTCCAACCGCCATCAATGCTTTTAATTGCAATCCCCGTTTTACCCGGAAAAGTGCGCCATAATTCAGCTATTTGCCGTTCCAGTGCTGGACTGGGCCGGTTACGTGAGGGCGTCGTTTTTTCCCGCTGGGGTGGCGGAGGATTATAACGCGGGGAAGGATTTTCCGCGCGTTGATTGGGTGTTACCGGTCGGCCCTGAGATGGGGCGACGCATGCTGTCAGGATACTGACACAAATTACTACGATCAGCGTGCGAAAATAAATCATACAAATAAATCATTCCCTGTTTCGAATGACAGCAATCAAACACAAGATGCTGCTATCGAATGCGAACTATAGTTACTACGTAAGCATTATTCCCTGAACAGAGGCAAAACCGACCTTTGCGATGAACGATTCTGGACGTGCGACCAACTGCAGATATTACTTCTTGACCCCGAAATTCAAACGCCGGGTCACGGTGTAATCCAATATGTTCACTACAAAGTACGATAAGGTCCAGCGCAACCGATTCAGTATTCCCTTGCGAGCTTTGTGCAGTGCCGTGGAAATCGGCAAGGCGTCGGTGCACATCTGATCAACTAACAAGCGCATGTGGTTGGCAAAGGCCTGATTCTCGATCCGAACCATCAGTTCGACATTGATGAAGAGGCTGCGAAGGTCAAAATTGGCAGAACCGATATAGACTGCATTATCGATGATCACCAACTTCACATGAAGCCTTTTGGGCTGATATTCGAAAATCCGCACGCCTCTTTTCAGCAAGTAGCCATAGAGCAGGCGGCTCGCCCCGATTGTCGCAGCATTATCGGTTTTTCCAGGTAGAATTAGGCGGTCTTCGCCGCCGCGCTTGGAAAGATGGGCAATTCGCCGCAGCAGTCCTTGACCAGGAGAAAAATATGCACTGACCAGATCAAGTCGCTGGCCGTGCTCGAGATCCTTCTTTATCGCCCGCGCCCAGCGGCTGAGACGATTGCTTGGGCCGCCGAGCAGCCAGCGAAAATTGCCACCAGCCGCATCCCACTGACGCACCATTTTTTGCAGCAATCGGATATTGCCGTTATTGTTATGCACCCAATTGGACAGCAGGCTGTAATAGTCCGCCAGCTTGACGACTTCTGGACCGTCAATGATGACGCCAAGATCAACCCAGCTCGTGTCGTCATGCTCTTTATCTTCGTCGGCTGGATGCCGATCGAAATATTGATTGGCAATGTTGAAGCCGCCAACTAGAGCAAGGCGGTCATCAGCGATCAGTATTTTCTGATGATTGCGAACAAAATAGCTGGTCGAAAATCGCGGACTGAAAATCGCAAAACTTCCACCTGCTTGCTCAAACGGATCGAAAAACCCCCTGGGCGCGCCGTTGGATCCAAAACTGTCGACCATCAACTCCACTTTGACACCGCGATTGCAGGCATCGACAAGCCTATTGAGGACGATCTTGCCGACATCATCGCCCTCGAACATGTAGAAAAATAGCTTCAGCTTTTGGCTTGCCTTTTCGATAAGGCTGATCACCGCCTGCAAACGATCTTCTGGAAGATAAATCGGCTTTAATCTGCTGCCGCCGACATCAAACCATTCACTATCATCAAAAATACGCGCAGTGCTATTGTCCGGGACCGGATGGGTTGCAGAGCTATCCATGATCTTGCGCATAGATTATTCGCCCTGAATCGACAATTGCTTAACCCCCCAGCGAACCGGTCAGCCGATCCAATTTGTTGACAAAAGTGGGGGCAAACCCTAGATGCGGGGCTCTTTTCATGAATTTTAGAGAATCAGGAGCGCCTTATGGCTCGCGTTACCGTTGAAGATTGCGTTGATAAAGTCACCAATCGATTTGATTTGGTTCTATTTGCAGCGCAGCGTGCACGCGAGATTTCTGGCGGTGCTGAGCTGACAATCGATCGCGATCGTGACAAAAATCCGGTTGTTTCGCTGCGTGAAATTGCGGAAGAAACGATTAAACCAAAAGACTTGGAAGAAAGCCTCGTCCAGTCGCTCCAGAAGGTGCAGATTGACGATGATGATACACCGGATGAGATTGGTTCGATCAGCCAGTCTGCCGAGGCGTTGCGCCTTACTGCTGCTGCCCCACCGCGGAGCGCTGGCGTATCAAATGACTATGGCCGTCGCTGATAGCCATATTAGTCTGACTTAAAAACCGGGCGGCGCTCTTCGACGGAGTTGCCGCCTGTTTTTATTATGGCATTCCTGTTCCGCGAAAACGGTATCAGAAGGCTCCAGATCAGCTTGTCTGGCTTGCTGTCCTGATATTCGGACAGGCCAATGGTCATTTCATCGTGCCCCTTTTCCGGCTGCGCAATATAGGTTCCGAACATGCGGTCCCAGACGGTCAGGAAGAAACCATAATTGCTGTTGGTCTCCCGTTCTATGACCGAATGATGCACGCGGTGCATGTCCGGGGTCACGACGAACAGTCGCAGCAACCGGTCAAAGCCAAGCGGTAATCTTACATTGGCATGATTGAACATGGAGGCGGCGTTCAGCACGACCTCGAACAGGAATACGGCGAAAGCGGCTGGCCCGATCAACGCAATACAGAGTAGTTTATAGGCCATGGACAAGACGGCTTCTACAGGATGAAACCGTGCGCCACTGGTTACATCAAGGTCGCGGTCAGCATGATGAACTTTGTGAACGCGCCAAAAGATCGGGACTTTGTGGAATGCGACATGCTGGGCATAGATGAGCATGTCGAGCAGCAGGAAGGCGATGATAATCTCAATCCAGATGGGTAGATCGGCTATGGCGAGTAGTCCCCAACCGCGCTCGTCGGCATAGTGAGCCATCCCCACCGCCAATATCGGCATGATCAGACGCAGGGCGAACGTATTGATAATGACCAGTGATATGTTGGTGAACCAGCGCATGCCTTTTGCCGCGACGCGCGTTTTGCGCGGCATTGCGATTTCAAGCAGGGCCATGATCAGGAATATTCCGGCAAAGGCGGTTAACCTGATGACTGCTTCATGTTGTTCGACAAAGAGCATATGCTTTTGTTGCAGTTAACACAAAAGAGCGCAAGGCGGAGCCTGCAAAAGTGGCAGTAAACATCCAAGCATCATATCCGGCTGATGCTCGATCCACTGCCTAAATTGTTCAGGTCAATCGTCCGCCTCATCGCTGTCTTCCGGAGACTGCTTGCGCGAACAAAAGCCGTGACAGGCCTGCGCGCAATCATCACCGTCCTGTCGTTCCGGGTCCATTGGAACGGAGACAGTCCTGGTAACACCATCTGCACCGCATATTGACAGGCTCATCATGCCGCTGGCCGGCGCCAGCGGGGCAACAGCCAGCATCGCTATCGCGACCCCTGAAAGCGCGGTTGCGCTATGCTGTTTATGCTTTGTCATGTTTCTCATCCATCTTGTCATCATCCTGTGCGGTGGCCGATTGCGCTTCATCATCAATCAACACGCGCTGCGCTGCTCCATCAAGGTCCTCAAACTGGCCGTTGCGCATGGCCCAGAAGAAAAAGGCGAGGCCAGAAAGACCCATCAACAGAGCAACGGGGATCAGGATGGCTAAGCCACTCATTTTGCAGCTCCGTTTAATCGCAAGGCATTACCAACTACGATCAGCGATGAAAGTGACATGGCAATAGCCGCGATCAAAGGTGTGACCATGCCGGTCAAGGCCAGCGGAACCGCCAATATGTTATAGCCAATGGCAAGAACAAAATTCTGTCGGACAATCTGCATCGTGCGCTGAGCAGTTTGTACCGCCAGCGCCACCGGCAAAAAGGAATCGCTTGTAAAAACGGCGTCCGCCGCTTGTTGCCCGACATCACTGGCGGAACCCGGCGCAATCGAGACATGGGCAGCGGCAAGGGCCGGGCCGTCGTTCAGGCCATCGCCAACCATCAACACCTTGTAACCGCTGGCACTGAGCTTCGAAATCAAATGCAACTTGTCCTGGGGACTGGCGCTTGCCTGAGCCGTCAGGCCGACGGCGCGAGAAATTTTCGCGACCGAGGCAGCATTATCGCCGGATATAATGGTCCCAGGCAGACCAAGCTGGTTCAGCCGGTCAATCGTGCTGACAGCATCGGGGCGAACATCATCCTGCAATTCTATGGCAAAATGCTCGTCGCCAATCGTCAATTGGCAGGAAAGATGATCTTCTAACTTAACCGGTTTCCCAAGCGCAACGTGGGCGCCGCTCCAAGACGCCGACATACCCTCGCCCGGCACTTCTTCAATCGCATCCAGATTGGCAGGGGTGATGTCTCCAGCCAGCAGCGCATTGCGGATCCCCTTGCTGACAGGGTGATTGCTGGCCTGAGCGAGCGCCAGCGCAACCTGTTTCTGGTGGAGAGAGAGATGATCGAGATTCAGCGGCACTGGGCGGCCAAGGGTCAGCGTTCCGGTCTTGTCAAACAGCACACGGTCAGCCTCAGCCAGTCGTTCCAGGGCGCTACCATCCTTGATCATAACCCCCTTGCGTAACAGCGCGCCGGAAGCGACCACCTGGGCTGCCGGAACCGCCAGTCCCAAGGCACAAGGACAGGTAATGATCAGCACCGCCACCGAAATCAGCAAAGATTGATGCCATCCGACTCCGGCAAACATCCAGTAGATAAAGGCAAGCAGGGCGAGGCTGTGCACTGCCGGCGCATAGTAGCGTGCGGCCTTGTCCGCCACCCGGACATAAAAGGAGCGCTGTTGCCCGGCTTCATCCATCAACCGTGCGATATCAGACAAGCTGGTATCTTCTCCCGCCGCTGTAATTCTCACAGTTACCGGCGCGGTCAGGTTCAACGTACCGGCAAGCACCAGATCGCCTGACATCTTGTGCTGAGGTTCGCTCTCACCAGTCATCAGGGCAAAGTCAAAATTGCTGGCGCCTTTTTCAATCACGCCGTCGGCGGCGAGATTGTCGCCCGCCGCGACCATCATCCGCATATCGGGGCGTAACTCTTTCGAGGTAACCCAGCGGGTCTTGCCATCCTCATCCAATACCATCGCACCCGGTGCAGTCTGTTTCAGCAGCGCCGATATCCCTTCACGCGCACGATCACGCATCATGCCGTCGAGAACCCGCCCAGCGAGCAGGAAAAAGATCAGCATGACGACACTTTCAAAATAGGCATGCGCGCCGCTCGTCATGGTTTCAAAAAGACTGAGTCCGGTGGCCAGGATGATACCTATGGTGATCGGTACGTCCATGTTGGTGCGGCCATAACGTAGTGCCATGAATGCAGAGCTGAAAAAAGGCCGTCCAGAATAGCCGATTACCGGTATCGCAATCAAAGCCGATATCCAGTGGAACAGGTCCCGGGTCGTTCCCATCGCACCTGACCAGACACTCACCGACAACAACATGATATTCATCATGCCAAATCCGGCCACAGCGAGTGCGCGAATCAGCTTGTCCGTACCGCCTTTTTCCTCGGCCAGAGGATTATCTGCCAATATCTGCGCGTCAAAGCCCAGTTGTTCGATCTTGTGCTTGATAGCATCTTCACGCAGGTCGGGAAGATGGGATACTGCGACCTGTTTGGTCGAAAAATTGACCCGAGCCGACAATATGTTTTGTTCCCCGGTAAGGCCGTTCTCGATTTTGGAGATGCACCCAGCACAGCGGATCGCGGGCACGGCAAAGCGCGAGACAATATTGTCTACGGTATCGGCCTTTGCGGCATCAAGTTTGGTGACGGCGTTCAAAATACTTCCTGTGCAAGCGCCATTTTGTTGCCGCGATGCGTGATTGTGATGCGCAATTTCCAGCGTCCTTCCGGCAAGACGCCACGGCTGATATATGTTCCGGTCTGGTCTCCCACGAAATGCAAGATGATCGGCTCGGCTCGCCCCACTGGATGTTCTGCGATTGCCATGATCTCGGCATCCTGTAGCGGGCTATTGTCGGCTTTCAGGACGGTCATCGCAAGTTTATCCTGAAAGCGTGTGACCTTCGAGCTAGTCCAGCCATGAGCCTGTTGTTTGCGGGCTTCCTCCAGCCAGCTATTATATTTCTGGCTGGCAACATAGGTGTTGTCGACCAGAGTGCCGCTAAAGGTCGAGACAGCAAAGCGCGCCATGACCATGTTAACAGCTACAACCACTGCGAAAAAGGCAACAATCATGGCAGCGGCATGATAGCCGGTGAAGGTCTTGCGTTTGGAAGGGTCGGGGGTCATTCAGCACTCTCCGGGCGTTCAAAAAAGACGTTGTGACTGTCTTGCGCCGTCCGGTCATCGACAGCCCGGACAGTTAGTACAAACTCTTCCCGTGAAGCGCCGACACCCGGCGCTGCAACAAATAACCTCATCCTGCCGACGCTGTCGGCAGGGACATCGACCGTTACGGTTTGACCCGCTGTTTCCCTCGATCCCTCACTTGACCACAATACAGCCTGACCGAGACCGGACATGGAAACTTCCATCGTTCGTGGCCGGTTCTCCATATTCCGCAAGTTTGCGGTATAGGCGTTGCGGACCGCGCCGTCAGCAAGCTGAACATAGAGCGGATTGCGATCATGATTGGCGCTAATGTCAATACGCGTGCGGTTACCGACGGCAAAGAGCATGGCGAGACCGATGGCACCCCAGACTGAAAAATAGAGAATAGTTCGCGGACGAAAGAGCGTTTTCAGGACCGGAGTATGTGGCTGGCCAGCTTTCTCCAGCTCCGCATCCTCTTCTGTGACATAGTCAATCAATCCGCGTGGGCGGCCCACTTGATCCATTACCTTGTCACAGGCATCAATGCACAAGGCGCATGTTATGCAGCCAATTTGCGGTCCTTCGCGTATATCAATTCCGGTCGGGCAGACTGCAACGCATTGATTGCAGTCGATACAATCACCAAAGCTGCCGGGTTGTGCTTCGGCCTTTTTGACACTGCCGCGAGGCTCGCCGCGCCAGTCTTTGTAAGTCACCGTCAGTGACTTTTCGTCCATCATTGCGGCTTGAATCCGCGGCCAAGGGCACATGTAGATGCACACTTGCTCACGCATGAAACCGCCAAAAATAAACGTTGTCGCGGTCAAAACGCCGACGGTAGCATAAGCGACAAAGGCAGCTTCGCCCGAGAAAAAGTCCCGCGCCAGGGTCGGTGCATCGGCAAAATAGAATATCCACGCACCACCTGTGGCCAATGCAACCAGCAACCATATTGTCCACTTGCTCAGCCGTTTGATTATTTTCTTTGGCCCCCAAGGGGCGTCCTGCAAACGAAACTGAGCATTGCGGTCGCCGTCAATCGCACGTTCAATATGCTGGAATAAATCGGTCCAGACAGTTTGCGGACAGGAATAGCCACACCAGGCCCGGCCGACTGCAGAAGTGACCAGAAACAGGCCAATGCCCGCCATCACCAGCATGCCAGCCACATAGTAAAATTCATGCGGCCAGATTTCGATCCCGAACATGAAAAAGCGGCGATTCGCCAAATCGACCAATACCGCCTGATCCGGCGCGTAAGGACCGCGATCCCAACGAATCCAGGGGGTGATGTAGTAGATCGCCAACGTCACCGCCATGATCGCCCATTTCAGCCGTCGGAACGTACCATCTACTGCCTTGGGATAAACGCCCTTGCGCTTTTCATAAAGCTGCAGTTGCGGATCAAGAATTTCGTTAGGATTGCTCATCTACCGGAGTCTCCGCGTCAGTGGCTATCGCCGCTTGCTCTGTTGCAGTATCCTCTGATACCGGCGCAGCTTCGCCGCCACCCAGTGAATGTACGTAGGCTGTCAGCATTCTGATAGTCGCTGCATCCAATCGATGACCCCAGCGGGGCATTACACCATAACGACTGTTAGTGATCGTTTCGGTCAGTGAGGCACGATCCAGACCATAAAGATTGATGGCATCGGTCAGGTTGGGTGCGCCCTGCGTTCGGTCGCCTTTGGCATCATTGCCATGACATACCGCGCAATTGATCTCAAACAGTGCCGCACCCCGGTTTGACGATGCGCTTTGTGGTTCGCGATCACTGAGCACCCGGACATAGGAAACCAGATCCTGAATTTCATTCGATTGCAATATCCCGTCCCGGCCAAAAGCGGGCATCTGGGAAAAACGCGTTTCATCATGGTCGGGATTACGGATGCCATGGACCAGCGTATATTCAATCGCTTCCATATCGCCGCCCCAAAGCCACTCATCATCATTCAGATTGGGATAGCCCTTGGAACCCGCAGCGCCCGCACCATGGCATTGCACACAGTGGACTTTAAAAGCGGAGCGACCACCCTGAACCGCTTCATTGAGCAGTTGAGGATTATCCGGCAAATCATGAATGTCCGTGTTTACCAGCGCTTGCCGGATCGGTTCCAGCTCGGCTTCACGGGCTGCCAGAGCCTTTTGATAATCGCCGCGGCTGGACCAGCCGAGTACACCTTCGGTTGCGCTGTTGACCATTGGCCATGCCGGGTAAAGCACAACGTAGACGAGACCCCAGATAATTGTCGCATATAGAGTCCACAGCCACCAGCGAGGCATAGGGGTATCGAGTTCCTCAATACCATCCCATTCATGGCCAACCGTCTGGGTGCCCGTCGCTTCGTCTATTCTTTGTTTATCAACCATCTTCGTGATCCTCTTCAAAGATCATATGCGCCGCTTCTTCATGTTTTCGTCCCGATCCAGGCCGGAAGGTCCAGCCGATCATGGTCAGGAATATCATGCCCAGAAACAGCAACCCCCAACTATCCGCAAAATGCCTGAGTGCCTCGTAGCTCATCGTGGCTGCTCCTGTGCTTCGCCCGCTTCAAAATCGACAAGCGTGCCGATCATCTGCAAATAGGCCACGAGCGCATCCATTTCTGTCAACCGGTCAGGGTCGCCGTCAAAATCGCGAACTTGCGCTTTAGGGTAGCGTTTCTCCAAATCGGTAGTTGATGCTGTTGGATCGGCCTGCGCCATCAAATCATCGTTGGCCGCCGCAATCGCTTCGTCAGTATAGGGAACGCCGACACGCCGCTGTGCAGTTAGATGTTTGACCATATCACCAGCTTTCAGATCTTTCTCAGCCAGAAACGCATAAGGCGGCATGATCGATTCCGGCACCACCGAGCGGGGATCAATCAGATGCTGGACATGCCATTCATCCGAATATCGTCCACCAACCCTGGCCAAATCGGGGCCGGTTCGTTTGGAACCCCACTGGAAAGGATGGTCATACATGCTTTCCGCCGCCAGACTGTAGTGACCATAGCGCTC
This sequence comes from Parasphingorhabdus sp., assembly GCF_059726685.1. NCBI lineage: Bacteria > Pseudomonadati > Pseudomonadota > Alphaproteobacteria > Sphingomonadales > Sphingorhabdaceae > Parasphingorhabdus > Parasphingorhabdus sp. The sequence continues at coordinate 120,843 of NZ_AP041068.1, read as the reverse complement.
CACTTCATCGCGGAAAGGTCTCACCATCTGGCTGTGACAACTGTAGCAGCCTTCTCGTATGTAGATGTTGCGCCCTGCCAGTTCGAGCGGGGTATAGGGCCGTACGCCTTCGACTTTCTCAATCGTGTTATCGATCCAGAAGAGCGGTGCGATCTCGACGATCCCGCCAATCGCCACAGTGACAAAGGCGGCCAGACCCAGCAGGGTGACGTTGCGTTCGAGTTTCTTGTGATGTTTAGCAAAACCGGACATGTTCTCGCCTCCCTTATTCTGCTGGCTCAATTGCAGGTTTTCCTACAATCGGCTTATCTGCGGCCTCGTCATAAGGCGTTTCGGTCATGGGTTTTTCTTCGCGCTGCTTGCCTGCAATCGTCATCCAGACATTGTAGACCAGCACGATGGCACCAGCGAGATAGAGCAGCCCGCCCGCCGCACGGATCAGATACATGGGCAGCATCGCGGATACGACTTCGGAGAAAGCGTAAACCAGATAGCCATCATCACCATATTCGCGCCACATCAGACCCTGCATGATACCGGCTACCCACATTGACGCGGCGTAGAGAACGATACCAAGCGTCGCGAGCCAGAAGTGCCAGTTCACCATGCGCAGTGAATAAAGCCGCTCTTTGCCCCACAGGCGCGGGACGAGATAGTAAAGGCATGCGAAGGTGATCATGCCGTTCCAGCCCAGTGCACCGCTATGCACATGGCCAATTGTCCAGTCGGTGTAATGCGACAGGCTGTTCACAGCCTTGATCGACATCATCGGACCTTCAAAGGTACTCATGCCGTAAAAGGCGAGTGCAAGGACCATCATCCGGATGATGGGATCGGTACGGATTTTGTCCCATGCCCCGTTCAGGGTCATCAGGCCGTTGATCATTCCGCCCCAACTTGGCATCCACAGCACGACCGAGAAGACCATGCCGAGCGTCTGTGCCCAGTCAGGCAGCGCCGTGTAATGAAGATGGTGTGGTCCGGCCCAGATATAGAGGAAGATCAAGGACCAGAAGTGGATGATCGACAGTCGGTAGCTATAAACCGGTCTCTCTGCCTGTTTCGGCACGAAATAGTACATCATTGCCAAGAAGCCTGCCGTCAGGAAGAACCCAACCGCGTTATGGCCATACCACCACTGGGTCAGCGCATCCTGCACGCCAGCAAAAGCGGCATAGCTTTTCGAACCCAGCAGGCTGACCGGCATGGACAAGCCGTTCACGACATGCAGCATGGCAATGGTCAGGATGAATGACAGATAGAACCAGTTGGCGACATAGATATGCGGCTCGGACCGACGTACGATTGTACCAATGAAGACTGCTGCATAACACAACCAGACGATGGTCAACCAAAGATCGACATACCATTCGGGTTCGGCATATTCCTTGGACTGGGTAACACCCATCAGATAACCTGTGGCCGCCAGCACGATGAACAGCTGGTAACCCCAGAAAACAAAACGGGCGAGGCCAGGGAAGGCCAACCTCGCCCGGCATGTACGCTGTACGACATAATAGCTTGTCGCGATCAGCGCATTGCCTCCAAAAGCGAAAATAACGGCAGATGTATGGAGGGGCCGCAAACGGCCGAAGGTGGTATATTCAAAATTCAGATTAAGCACCGGAAACGCCAGTTGCAGGGCGATGATCAGCCCAACCAGAAAACCGGCAATGCCCCAGAAAATAGTCGCGATCACGCCCCAGCGGATCGGATCGTCATCATAAATACCGGGATCGGCGGGGGCCTTTAATATACCGCGTCCAATGGCAGCATAGTCTGCCTTGTTGATGGTCACCCAAAGAGTGATCCCGGCAGCCAAAGCGATAATTGCCATATGCACGGCAAATCCGGCGTCTGCCGCCAGAACCATTGCAATAAACGCAAAAAATACGATAGCCAGCCAGCCGCCAGCCTTTAATAAGAGCGTATCCATGATGTCCTTCCCTGTATGGACGATTCAAAAAATCGTCTTCAACAGGAAGCGGCATGGCAGGCCAGACAGTCATCCACATTGATCTAGATCAACGCGACAAACTCTTTACCAAATCGTTTTTGTTGAAACAACGTTCCCGCAAGGATGCGGCTTCATTTATCGATTTGCCCGACCTAGCTTGATCCAGCATCGGCAATATCATGCAAGCGGTTCGCATCCAGTATCTGGACATTGCGGTGATCGGGCAGTGCGATCACTTCATTCTTTTTCAATTGTGTCATTTGACGGCTCACCGTTTCAATGGTCAGGCCCAATATATCCGCTACCTGCTGACGGCCGAAAGGCAGCGCGAATTGTTGAAGACTGCCGCCGACGACGCTGCAACTGGCATCCGCCAGCCGATCCGACATTTCCAGTAGGAAAGACGCCACGCGCTCTGGAGCTGTTTTCCGTCCCAACATCAACATAGACCGGCGCACGCGGTCGAGTTCAACTAACGTGCGCTGCAGTAATTTATGTTCGAGGTCAGGATGTTCACGAACAAACTGGTCGAAATCGGAGCGCGAGAAAACACAGACTTTCGAATCTGCAAGAGCGGTTACCGTATATTCATTCCTGTCACCGAACGGGCGCCCGACAAAATCGGACGGGTAGAGCAAGCCGATAATTTGCTCGCGGCCGTCTTCCAGAGACGAGGTCAGTTTAAACGCCCCTTCCACAACATTGGCCACGATCAGGCTATCGTCACCCTCCCATATCAAAGCCTGCCCCGCCTTGATGGAGACTTTGCGGGAGAGCCGATTGATTGCGATCAGTTCGTCCGGGTCCAATGCCGAACAAATGGCCTTGTTTTTGACAACACATTGTTCGCAATTGTTCATCATGGATCAGTAAACCTCGTCGAGTGTCAGGGCAATAGCCCGGCCTGTCCCCGATTATATGGGCCGATACTGTCAAGCAACTTCACACCCTCGCGGGTGTAAGCTACGCTCTAGCTTCTAGAACGGTACGTCGTCATCGAGGTCGCTGTCAAATGCGCCGCCGCCTTGACCACCGGAAGATCCGCCACCGGTATTGCCCCACCCGTCATTGGAACCACCACCAGAGCCGCCACCGGAACCACCGCCGCTCCAGCCGTCATTGCCGCCGCCTTGGCCGCCCATACCGCCACCTTGACGGGAATCGAGCATTTCCAATTTGCCATCAAAACCCTGCAAGACAATCTCGGTTGAATAACGGTCATTGCCGGACTGGTCTTGCCATTTGCGGGTCTGTAGTTTTCCCTCGATATAAACTTTGCTGCCTTTGCGAAGATATTTTTCCGCGACGCCAGCTAGGCCTTCGGAGAAGATAGCGACGCTATGCCACTCGGTCTTTTCCTTGCGCTCACCGGTGTTACGGTCTTTCCAGCTTTCAGATGTCGCGATGCGCAGATTGCAGACTTTGCCGCCATTGTTAAACGTGCGCACTTCAGGGTCGGCACCCAGATTTCCTACGATAATTACTTTATTGATGCCGCCAGCCATTTGCATTTCCCCTTGGAATATATGTGATGTTTTTCGATTCTCTGGAGGCTCTATAGACCGAGGGCGACAGCACTCCAATATGTAATCCCGGCCGCCCCATAAGCCAGCGCGAAAAGATACCCCAACATGAACATTGGCCATTTCCAGCCATTGGTTTCGCGGCGTGTCACGGCGATGGTCGAGATACATTGGGGCGCAAAGACAAACCAAGCCAGAAACGCCAAGGCGGTTGGCAAGGACCATCGGCTTTGGAGACGCTCGGTTAATGATTTCGCTTCTGCTTCCTCATCAGGCGCATCAATCGCATAGGTTGTTGCTAGTGCCGCTACTGCCACTTCGCGGGCCGCCATCGCGGGGATCAGCGCCAGCGCCATATCGCGATTAAAACCAATCGGTGCGACCACCGGTTCGATGACATTGGCTATCCGGCCGGCGGCAGAATAATCCACCTGGCTCACCGAGCTATCAATCGGCACTTTGGGATAGGTCAACATGAGCCAAAGCACCACGGTAGCGGCGAAGATGATTGTTCCGGCGCGGCGCAAAAATATCCAAGCCCGCTGCCAGAGGCCCAGCAATATATCACGAATACGCGGCAGCTGATATTTGGGCATTTCCATCAGGAAACCGCTATTCGGGCCTTTGGTGACCGTGCTGCGCAAGACCAGTGCAACAATCATCGCGCCGAGTATGCCGAAGATATAAAGGCCGAAGAGCACCAGGCCTTGAAGACCAATACCTCCGCCTAGGTCGCGGGCAGGAATGAAGGCACCAATGATGATTGCATATACCGGCAGACGCGCCGCGCAGGTCATAAGCGGCGCGACTAATATCGTGGTCAACCTGTCTTTGGGGTCCGCTATGCTGCGCGTCGCCATGATGCCGGGAATGGCGCAAGCGAAGGAAGACAGCAATGGAATGAAACTGCGCCCGGACAGACCAACACTGGCCATCAACCGGTCCATGATAAAGGCCGCGCGGGTCATATAACCGCTGGCTTCGAGCAACAGGATGAACAGAAACAAGATCAGAATTTGTGGGAGGAAGACAACAACCGATCCGACTCCGCCAATTGCGCCCTCGATTAAAAAATCGCGCAAGAAGCCTTCACTCAGATTGGCTTCCACCGCAACTGCGGCCCATTCACCTGCGCCTTCGATCCAGCCTATGGGCGCTTCGGACCAGGCAAAGACTGCCTGAAACATCACGAACATAATCGCAAGGAGGATGATCGGTCCGGCAAAAGGATGCAGGAATACAGCATCCGCTCGTTCTGACCACCGGCGACCCGCGGTCTCAGCGACAACCGCCGTGTTGGCAATTTCCTTAGCCTGCTTGCGCAGACCTTGGCCCCGTTCTTTGGGGACAATGGTAGCCAGTTGCTCGTTTTTCTCGGATAGACGTGTTTCAATAGCGGCGGACAAGAGCTCAAGACCGCGACTGCGAACGGCAACAGTTGGAATAACCGGTACGCCCAACTCTGCTTCCAGCTTGGCCGGATCCAGCGTCAAACCGTCGCGCTCGGCAAGATCCATCATGTTAAGCGCAATAAGGACAGGTCTGCCCAGCGCAATTACTTCCAGCGCGAAGCGCAGATGATTGTCGAGATTGGCAGCATCCAATACGATAACAATTGCATCGGGCTGACGCTCGCCTTTCTGTTCTCCCATGATCACACTGCGTGTTACCGCTTCATCCGGGCTGGTTGGATCGAGACTGTAGCTGCCCGGTAAATCCACAAGTTCAACCGGGCGACCATTGGCTAGCTGAAAATGACCGGATTTGCGTTCCACAGTAACGCCGGGATAATTTGCAATTTTCTGCCGCGCCCCGGTCAGCGCATTGAACAAGGCGCTTTTGCCGGCATTGGGGTTGCCCGCCAGGACAATAAGGGGGGCTGTTTCGCTCATAATTTAGGCTGGGATAACCACCGATATGGTTGTTGCTTGAGATTTGCGAATTGCAATCATCATCCGGCCAACCTTCAGAGCAATGGGATCATTGAAACCGAACATGCCTTTATGAAGTTTTTCTACCGTAACACCTTCATCAAGACCCAGGGCGCGAAGCCGCGCGCCTTCATTTTCCGACATGGCGTCCCAGTCAATCGACGAAATTTCGGCGCGCTGGCGCATGGCAAGGCGATCCAGCGTAAGCGCTAATGTAACCGGTGCGTTCATAGATAAACTCATTAGATAACAATTGCGACTGATTATCAATATTAGTTAAGCATGGCGAGTCTTTTGTCGGGGTTTGCGCTGCTTTGGCAATAGCTTGCTAGAAACTAGCGCTCAGGCTCCGCGATAGCGCAGCCGTCCTATAAAGCGCGCCATGCTGAATCGATCACCGCCCGGCTTTGTGAGCTTGGCTTTGACCTTCTCAAACTGCATCACATTTTCGATCCGCCGATCCAGAAACGCTTTGGTCTCGGCATGACCATCGCTTTCATCATCAAGAAAAACGCTGATTGTACTGCCATAAACAGCCGACAAAAGTGTCCGTTTTGTATAATGATTATAGTCGGTTGCTGTATCGCCGGCGAGCCGCCACATCTTATCTGCTGCTCGCCAACCGAGCTTGGCAGCAGTCCTGAGATTGGGAGGTACCGCGAGTAGGGCCAAGGCCCGGCGCAACCCTTCCCGGTCTGGCTCCAGTATCTCCAGCCGTGCAACCACGAGCACCGTGATTCGTTCGCGAATCTTCATGGCGCCAAGCTCTTCTGCGGAATATTTTGCCACCATGGTTTCATCGACAGATTGAAACCATGCATCGATCATATCCACCGGACCGTCGTTAAACGCCAGTCGCGCGATATCGCCATCAACTCTGGCTTGCTTGGCCGCTGCTGCCACTGCGTCTTCGTTCCACCCGTCAAAAGCCGCTTGCGATGCTAGAAGCGGCGCGAGATAAGCGCGCACTTCATCGAGCGTGGGATCATCTCTGAGCGGTTTGGGTTGTTTCGGGTGCATGTCCTGAATTCCTTGTACGTGATTCCCCATATGAGCGAGGGCGCGTCGGGAGACCAATAAATCCGATATAGGCTGAAAGAAAAGTTTTTAAAGCATTGCATTGCAAAGCGCCACTGGCCTGACTAGCTATTCATCAAGCAGTTAAAAATAGCGAAAGAACATGGATATGAGCACATTATTTGATCCCATTACCCTTGGCGCGATCGAAGCCCCCAACCGGATGCTAATGGCGCCCTTGACGCGCTGCCGTTCGACGATGGAGCATGTGCCTACTCCGATCATGGGTGAATATTATTCCCAGCGCGCTGGTGCTGGGCTGATCATCTCCGAGGCTACGGGTATCAGTCAGCAAGGCTTGGGTACGCCCTTTGCGCCTGGCATCTGGAACGACGAGCAAACTGAAGCATGGAAGCCGATTGTCGAGCAGGTTCATCAGGCGGGCGGTCGGATCATCTGCCAGCTTTGGCATATGGGCAGGATTGTACACCCTGATTTCCTTGGTGGTGAAAAGCCCGTTTCTTCCTCCGCGACCACCGCACCGGGAAGCGTCCGTACCTATCAGGGCAAGCGCGACTATGTGGAAGCGCGCCCACTGGAACTGGATGAAATTCCAGGCTTGCTGGACGATTATACCAATGCTGCCGAGAATGCGAAAAAGGCAGGTTTTGACGGGGTGCAACTGCACAGTGCCAATGGTTATCTGATCGATCAGTTCATCCGCTCTGGTACTAATTTCCGGACCGATGAATATGGCGGTTCGATCGAAAACCGGATCCGCTTGCTGGGTGAAGTGACTCAGCGTCTGGTTGACGTCTGGGGCAGTGACCGGGTTTCCGTAAGGCTCTCTCCCAATGGCGATTCACAGGGCGCGGACGATGCGACACCGGTCGAGACCTTTACCGCTGCTGCCAAATTACTCGACGGCATTGGCATCGCGTTTCTTGAATTGCGTGAACCACCTGCACATGGCACTTATGGCAATACTGATGTGCCGGCGGTTAGCCCCGATATCCGTCCGGTATTCAGCAAACCTCTGGTGCTCAACAGCGATTATTTTTATGATAATGCGACAGAGGCTCTGGCAAATGACAAAGCCGATGCGATCAGCTTTGGCCGAACCTTCATGACCAATCCCGACCTGCCCGAACGTTTCCGCATTGGTGCAGAACTCAATCCGATCGATTTCACGCCGACATGGTATAGTCAGGGCGCGGAAGGTTATGTGGATTATCCAACAATGGAACAGGCCAAAGCAACCGCCTGACCAGATCAGATTATGAAATCAGAAGGAGCTTTTGAGTCGTCGGAACATATCATGGACCGGCGGCTCCGAGATATCCTCATACCCAAGCCGTGCCGAAAGACGTTGCAGGCGCTGAAACAGCTCTTCGCTTGAATCAATTATTTCACGTGCCTCGTCAGGAAACAGAGCGACCATTGGACCATCGCTGGCTGCAGCATAGCCCAGTTCGCGGTTATGGTTCCATGCCTCGCCATCCGTCATATCTTCGCCATGCAACGCTCGTTGGTTTAGCAGCCACGCGATGCAATGCATCAAACGCGTTGTGACCTTTAAAGACTCGCAGGAAAAAGATACAGACAGCGCTGCTTTGTCTTCGCACTGGTCATTAAAGCGGCCGGATTCAAAATAGGACCGCGCTTCGTCAGCAAGTACCATAGACTCGGTATAGAGCGCATCCAGTAATTTGGGCGTTATTAATGCTTCGCTGTCAGCCATGCCCGATGGTGTAGCAAATATTTTGTGAGCAGGGACAGTTAAAATTTGCTGGTCAAAGGGTTAATTTGCAAGATGTTTCAATGTGACACGCGGCCCACCCGCGGGTTAATGGGTAGACAGAAACAGTTAACATGGCCGAACCGGCGCAATTATGCGCCTGATCAGGCAATAATATCCGGTATCAGCTGATTTTCGATCTGGATGATGCGGTCCCGCAGGTGCAATTTGCGCTTCTTGAGACGTGCGGCGCGCAATTGATCATGACTGCCTGATTCCATGAGAGCCGTGATCGCATCGTCCAGATCACGGTGCTCTTGCCTCAGTAGTTCAAGCCGCTGCCGCAACTCCTGATCGCTTATCGCCATAATGGATCCATTCGCCCCTTGCATGCCTGCAACAAATTTGTAATCTTCACCCTATTCATGGTTCATGTCGAAACCAAGACATTAATATCCATGGTCATCGTCTCCGCTTGATGACAAGCGCAAGGCAAATGAAAAGGGACACCCGCAGCCACTTTCAACCCAGCAACACTATAAAAAATCAGGAGAATATTATGGATCAGAATCATCTGTCAGCCCTACGCGGAAAACACGAGGCCCTGGATCGCCAGATTAGCGAAGAAGAGGCCCGCCCGGTTCCAGATACGATTCGACTTCATGACCTGAAGAAACAAAAGCTGCGGTTGAAGGAAGAGTTGCTAACGGATGCCTGATCCAAATTTATGATCAGTTTTTGTGTTTCAGTCTGGTTCATCAGACCATATTTTCGATATGCCCCTGGCACCCGCAAGCCCGTCTGAATTGCATCGATCTATCCAGTTAAAACATTCAAGTCATTGACTTACTCCCTGGTTTCCCCAAGGTTTGGGAGATCGATAATGAGAGGATAAGTCCCATGACTACAAATCAGGTTTGGTATTTGCGCAAACGCCCCGTCGGCAAGATTGCCGATGGAGATCTTGAACTGGTCACGGAAGAAATGGGCCCGCTGGGACCGGACATGGTTCGGGTGCGCACTGTTTACCTGTCCCTTGATCCCACCAACCGTATTTGGATGAGTGATATGGATGGCTATTTGCCTCCGGTGCCGATCGATGATCCCATGCGCGGTGGCGGTATTGGTGTTGTGGAAGAAAGCAACTTCGACGCCATACCGGTCGGCGCACTGATCAACACAGGCCTGTCTACCTGGGCTATGTATAATGACATTCCCGGCGGCATGGCGAGCATGCTACCCGCGATTCCCGGCGTGCCACTGACCGCTTACATGGGGCCATTGGGTGCAACCGGCATGACCGCCTATTTTGGTCTGATGGATATCGGCAAACCAAAAGAAGGCGAAACGCTGGTTGTTTCTGCTGCCGCAGGCGCGGTTGGTTCTATGGTAGGGCAAATCGGTAAAATTCACGGATGCCATGTCGTTGGCATCGCAGGATCTGATGATAAATGCCAATGGCTTACGGAAGAAGCGGGATTTGACGCTGCGATCAACTACAAGACCGAAGACGTCGGTGCCGCATTGGACAAGCATTGTCCGAACGGGATTGATATTAACTTTGAAAGTGTCGGTGGTGAAATCATGGATGCGGTGATCGCGCGCCTGAATGATTTTTCACGCATGCCGCTCTGTGGACTGATATCCACCTACAATGATACAGACGGATCTCCCGGTCCATCCAATTTTGCCAATCTGTTAATGCGGCGAACCACGTTACGCGGATTCATTATCCTGGATTATTTTGACCGTTTTCCTGAAGGCGCACAGGCGATGGCCGGATGGCTGATGGAAGGACGTCTGAAATTCGAAACAGATGTGGTGCAGGGCCTTGAAAACGCACCCGCTTCTCTCGAACGGTTGTTCACGGGCGCCAATCTGGGCAAGCTTGCTGTACAAGTGGGTCCAGAACCGGACTAAACCGAGATAGTGGTTAACCACAAGTCATGGGATGACATACATTTTTTGGCCTTTTGACCGTTTTGCATGTCGCGCCTTCGGGAGGTTTCTGCTAGGTCATTCCTATGGCCACCAAACATACGTCCAGTCCTGTAACAGCCCGTAACATATTGACCGGGCTCAGGTCGATTATGGCCTCGCCGGGTAATGCGCAGACAAAACTGAATCATGTCGTCGAAACCATTGCGGAGGCGGTGAGCAGTGAGGTCTGTTCGATATATTTGCGCCGTGAAGGCGTGCTGGAATTATACGCCACACGCGGCCTTAATCAGGAAGCGGTACATGTCACGAAGCTGGCATTTGGTGAGGGACTAACGGGCTATATTGCCAAAAATGTCGAAACCTTGAATCTTGATGAAGCGGCCAGCCATCCGGATTTTCAATATCGCCCGGAAACAGGTGAAGAGAAATTCCACAGTTTTGCCGGCGTGCCGATTATCCGAAACCAACAGGCCGTCGGCGTGTTATGTGCCCAGCATATGGAACCGCGCAAATATTCCGAAGAAGAGATTGAGTCTTTTCAAACGGCTGCGATGGTGCTTTCTGAACTGATTGCCAATGCAGAACTGATCGATGTGGAGTCGGTGGATGCCCCGGAAGCCCGTAACAATGGGGCGGACCGGCTCAGTGGACTGCAACTGGTCAAGGGTAAGGCGAGCGGCTTCGCCGTCTTTCACCAGCCGCGCGTAAAAATCGAACATACTGTCGCTGAAGATATCGAAGCCGAAAGACACCGGGTCTATTCCGCCTTTGACAAGATGCGTAGCCAGATTGACCATATGACCAATCAGGCGGAATTCGGGGTCGGCGGTGAACATGAAGAGGTGCTGCAAACCTACAAGATGTTTGCTTATGACGAAGGCTGGAGCCGCCGGATCAACGAAGCGATTGACAGCGGCCTGACCGCCGAAGCCGCCATTGAGCGTGTGCAGCAACATACCCGTATGCGGATGCGGCAGATAGATGACCCGCTTTTGGCCGAACGGATGCATGATCTGGAAGATCTCGCAAATCGTTTGCTGAGAATAGTCTCCGGTCAAATGGGCACGGCGGCAACCATGGGCTTGCGGCAGGATACAATATTGATTGCCCGCAATCTCGGACCTGCGGAATTGCTCGAATATGATCGTCGGCGTTTGAAGGGTGTGGTGCTGGAAGAAGGATCACTAACCGCCCATGTCACCATCATCGCGCGGGCAATGGACATCCCGATATTGGGACAGGTTAAGAATATCCGCCAGATTGTTCGCGAAAATGATTATTTGTTGCTGAATGTCGATGACAATGCGCTGTTTGTACGGCCAGGCCAATCGATGCAGGATGCGTTTGAAGCACAGGTTGAACTGACCCAGAAAAAGCGGGCGGCTTATACCGCGCTTAAAGATGAAGAGCCGATAACCAAAGATGGCACGCGGATCACGTTGAATATCAACGCCGGCTTGCGTGACGATATGGGGATGCTGAATCTCACGGGCGCCGATGGCATTGGGTTGTTTCGGACAGAGTTTCAGTTTCTTGTCGCTGCCACTATGCCAGGCCGTGCTGGACAATTGCGCTTCTATCGCGATGTGCTGGATGCGGCAGGTGACAAGCAGGTTATTTTCCGCACCGTCGATATCGGCGGGGATAAGCCTTTGCCTTATTTCCAAACGAGTGAAGTCAAGGAAGAAAATCCGGCCATGGGCTGGCGCGCGTTACGCATTGGCCTAGAGCGGGACGCCTTGATGAAAGTGCAAGCGCGCGCGCTCATTGAGGCTGCCGCCGGACGGAAACTCAACGTGATGTTTCCGATGATTGCCGAGCCATGGGAATTCGACGAAGCCAAGACTGTGTTTGAAAAACAGCTGGAATTTTTGCGCAGCCGCAAGAAACAGTTACCACTGTCCATCCGTTACGGCGCTATGCTTGAAGTTCCGGCTTTGGCGGAGTGCCTGGACCAGATGGCACCACGGCTGGATTTTTTGTCAATTGGTACCAATGATCTTACACAATTTCTCTTTGCCGCCGATCGCAGCAACCCGAAATTGGCCGAGCGGTTCGACTGGTTGAGTCCGGCCATATTGCGCTTCATTGGCCGTGTTTCCAAGCAAGCCGATGAACTGGACATTGAGCTGGGCGTTTGCGGTGAAATGGGCGGACGGCCGATGGATGCGCTAGCGCTGTTGGGGCTCGGCATAAAGCGTTTGTCAATTACACCTGCATCTGTTGGCCCGATCAAGGCTATGGTTCGCTCGCTTGATCTGGGCGCAGCACAGGAACAGCTTAATGCGATGCTATCAGGTCCGCCAAGCGACCCCCGAACCACACTGCAAGAATGGGCCCTCGAGCATCAGGTGGACATCGGTTGACTGTCCATATGTAACAATTGGTATCGACGGTTTTCTTGAAAGCCCGGAGATCTCGTCATAATGGTGATATCAGTAGGCTGGAAATATTGATAATCATTGACTTTTCATCGCTCCAGTGGCTTTTTCTGAATCATCAGTGAAAATCGGGGTCGCACCGCGAACCGGCCAAAGGAGAGTATGATGGCCGAAGAAAATGATGCAGAAGAAATAGAGCAGGAAAATGCCGAGTTAAACTTGCACAGCGTGGGTGACATGTTGCGTCATGCGCGAGAGCAAAAAAATCTGAATATTGAAGATATTGCCAAGACAACGCGGATTCCGCAGCGGCACCTAGAGTCCATTGAAACTGGAGATTTCGCTGCTCTGCCTGGCCGCACCTATGCGATTGGTTTTGCCAAGTCCTACGCCCGAACCGTGGGCCTCAGTGAAGTGACAATCGGTAGTCAATTACGCGAAGAGATGGATGATCAGGGTCATAGTGCCTATGAACCGGAAACAAGCGGTTACGCGCCGGCTAATCCGAGTAATATTCCTCCCAAATATCTCGCGTGGACGGCTGGTGGCATCGCTGCAGTCTTGTTGATCGGGTTTTTGGTTTGGCGAACTTTGTTTTTGGAACCTGCCGATTTCATAGATGAAGGACCCGGAGCTGAATTTACCGAGAGCGAGACCATAGATGGCACGCTGGACGGTACGATTGATCCAGTTGGCCCAACACCGTCTGACACAGGTACGGTCACTTTGACTGCAACCGAGACTGTCTGGCTCAAGATATACGACGAAGATGGTGAGCGCCTGTTTGAAAAGGAAATGTCAGCCGGTGAACAATATTCGGTTCCCGCTGATGCCAAAGGCCCCCAAATTCTGACGGGACGACCTGATGCCTTGACCGTCACTATTGATGGCGCCGTAGTTGCGCCACTGGGCACAGCAGATCGTACGATTAAGGACGTCGGTATTAGCGCGGCCGCGCTACTCGCACGAACCGATCCCGGTGGATCAACTACGAACGGCGAACCCGCAAGTGAACTGGATACCACGCAATAGCAGGGTCATATGGCTGTGAAACATCAATCTCACTCAACGTAAATCTATTTACTTTTCCACGGCATCTATGGTTAACGTAAAACAAATCTTTGGCCATATGTTTGGAGGCTCCTTATGAAACCCGTCCTGTCATCGACGTTATTCGCCGCGCTATCGGCCAGCCTTTTGATTGCGGCTCCTGCTGCTGCGCAAAATAACAATGTCGACAAGCGTGTCGACCGGTTGGAACAGGAAATGCGGGCGGTTCAGCGTAAGGTATTTCCTGGTGGTTCCTCTCGGTTTTTCGAACCCGAAATCAGACCTGATGCTGATACCCCGACGACTCCATCGACAACAACAACTGCCGTTTCTGACCTGATCGCTAGAGTTGATACGCTCGAACGCAGTCTCGCAAACTTGACTGGTCAGGTTGAGCAGAATGATTTTCGTATCAGGCAGATAGAGGATAAAATGGCCGCTGCGGTGCCGCCGGTCAGCACCAATCCCGGCGCACTATCGACGACGCCATCGGGCGGATCTGTTACGGAAGATACGGGAAGCGCCAGCCCCGATCCTGAACGCGTAAGCGGCGTTGCATCCATCGTGATGCCTGATACCGGCGATGCCGGCGAAGACGCCTATATTTACGGCTATCGGCTGTGGGAAGCGAAATATTATCCTGAGGCCCAGACGCAGCTCAAGAAAGCGGCAGCCGATCATCCCAAGCACCGCCGTGCCAGTTTCGCCAAAAATCTGCTGGGCCGTGCTTATCTCGACGACGGTAAACCGGCCTTGGCCTCTGTTGCCCTTTATGAAAATTATCAGGAACTGCCTCGCGGTGAACGGGCACCTGACAGTCTTTATTTTCTCAGCACAGCCTTGGTCCAACTGGATAAAAAGGCCGACGCTTGCCGCGTGCTGTCAGAATTACAGGAAGTGTATCCCAGCGCAGCATCCGGTCGCCTCAGTGCGCGGGTTGCACGGGGCAAGGCAGCGGCGGATTGCAGCTAATAATGCGTCTCTTTCAGCGCACCCCATGATGGAGCAGGCTCTTGTTGATCGCTTCCGTGAAGCGGTGACGATGCTTGTGCCTGACTTCGAAAAAAGTGATGACAAGTTGGGTCTCGCCGTTTCGGGTGGACCTGATAGCCTTGCCTTGTTGCTGCTCGCCAATAGCTGCTTCCCGGGACGGATTGCTGCCGCAAGTGTCGACCATGGGCTGCGCCCGGAGGCTCATGCTGAATGCCAGTTTGTCACCGACATATGCGCTGACCGAGCGATTCCGCATCAGATATTGAAGCCATCTTTTCCCATTCGCGGCAGTATTCAGGCAGAAGCCCGAAAAGCGCGCTATGCCTTGCTCAACGCCTGGATAGAGAGTCGAGGTATCGCATGGCTCGCTACTGCCCACCATGCAGACGACCAGCTTGAAACGCTTGTTATGCGGATAATGCGCGGTAGCGGTATTGACGGTATGTCTGCAATCCGCGCCAAACGTGGTCCCATCATTCGCCCGTTACTTAGCTTCCCAAAAAATATGCTGACCCAGTTTGTGACGGCTCAAGGAATTACACCGGTTGATGATCCTTCCAACAAAGATCAGAGCTTTGACCGTGTCCGGGTAAGGGATGCATTGTCGCGGTTGTCAGGTTTTGATGTAAGCCTCGCTAACCAAAGCGCCGCTGCGCTGGATGATGCGCGGACCGCGATACATTGGATGGTCGACAAATTGGCGGCAACCCATATCCAGAAAAATGAAGATGGCTGCACACTCGACAATCATGACTTCCCCCATGAAATTGTGCGGCGATTGCTCCTGAGATGCTTGCATGTCTGCGATCCGGCATTGTCGCCGCGCGGCAGCCAGTTGGAGCCGCTGATCAAGGGGCTGGAACAAGGTGAAACCCAGACTATTGGAAATATATTGTGCAAGGGCGGAAAGGTCTGGACCTTCTCTGCTGCACCGGAACGCAATAATAGATAAACATTTCAGTATTTTAGCGGAAAATCACCATTTACGATCAGACTGATCAGCAAAAACATTCGGCCTTATATTGTCATCCTAGGCAAAACTCCTATCTTTAAGGGACAGATTCGGTTGGAATAACCGCTGACGATACCAAGACAGGACAGCAACTATCATGAATGACGAACAGGATCCCAAGGAAAATCCCTGGATGAAGAGTATGCTCATCTGGGCAGGCGTGATTGTCGCCCTGTTGCTCACTGTCTCCATGTTTGGTGCCGGTGCCGGTGCTGATTCTGGTGAAGCAATCAGCTATTCCTCGTTCCGTGCGAAAGTTGCCGAGGGCAGCGTCCAAAGCGTCGCGATTGCCCCGGACAAGATTACTGGTGAGCTGACCAACGGAGACAAGTTCGCCACAACGCCCGTTGGCAATGATCCCAGCCTGGTCAAATTGCTTGATGAAAAAGGTGTAGAGTATAGTGGCCAAGCCGAAGAAAGCCCAAGCATCTGGCAGTATCTTTTGATTCAGTCGCTACCGTTCCTGCTTATTCTCGGCATAGCGTTTTTCGTGTTGCGCCAAATGCAAAAAGGTAGCGGTTCTGGAGCAATGGGCTTTGGCAAATCCAAGGCCAAAATGCTGACCGAAAAGCAAGGCAAGGTTACCTTTGAAGATGTCGCCGGCATCGATGAAGCGCGCGAAGAACTGGAAGAAATCGTTGAATTCCTGAAAAATCCAGGTCGCTTTGCGAAACTGGGTGGGCAAATTCCAAAAGGCGCGTTGCTGGTAGGTTCACCGGGTACCGGTAAAACTCTGCTGGCCCGCGCAATTGCTGGTGAAGCTGGGGTGCCTTTTTTCACCATTTCCGGTTCAGATTTTGTGGAAATGTTTGTCGGCGTTGGTGCGAGCCGTGTTCGCGACATGTTTGAGCAGGCGAAGAAAAATGCACCTTGTATCGTTTTCATCGACGAAATTGATGCCGTTGGTCGCCATCGTGGTGCTGGCCTTGGCAATGGCAATGACGAGCGCGAACAGACGCTGAACCAGCTCTTGGTCGAAATGGATGGTTTTGAAGCGAATGAAGGTATCATTATCATCGCCGCGACCAACCGTCCTGACGTTCTCGACCCCGCATTGTTGCGTCCGGGCCGCTTTGATCGCCAGGTCGTCGTGCCGCGCCCAGATATTGAAGGTCGTGAAAAGATCCTCGAAGTGCACATGAAGAAAGTACCACTGGCACCCGATGTGAATGCACGCACGATTGCACGCGGTACGCCCGGTTTCTCCGGTGCTGACCTCGCGAACCTCGTCAACGAAGCCGCCTTGATGGCTGCTCGGCGCGGGAAGCGCCTCGTGGCTATGGACGAGTTTGAGACCGCTAAAGACAAGGTCATGATGGGCACCGAACGTAAATCCATGGTGATGACCGAGGATGAGAAGAAAATGACCGCTTATCATGAAGCCGGTCACGCGATTGTGGCGGTGCATGAGCCTGCCTCTGACCCGATCCATAAAGCCACGATCATTCCGCGCGGCCGTGCGCTTGGCATGGTTATGCGCTTGCCGGAGCGGGACAGCTA
The DNA here is from genome assembly GCF_059726685.1 of Parasphingorhabdus sp. Lineage (NCBI taxonomy): Bacteria > Pseudomonadati > Pseudomonadota > Alphaproteobacteria > Sphingomonadales > Sphingorhabdaceae > Parasphingorhabdus > Parasphingorhabdus sp. Next base: position 103,800 of record NZ_AP041068.1, on the reverse strand, counting down.
CAGCTATCACCGTGACAAGATGCACGCCAATATGGCTGTGTCGATGGGCGGCCGTGTCGCGGAAGAAATCATCTTTGGCTACGACAAAGTGTCTTCCGGAGCATCAGGCGACATTCAATATGCGACGAAGCTCGCGCGCGATATGGTCACACAATGGGGTATGTCCGACGAAATGGGTCCGTTGCAATATGAAGAGGAGCAAGGCGAGACCTTCCTTGGCTATTCGCAATCCCAGCGCGTTCATATGTCCGACGAAACGGCAAAGAAAATCGATAGCGAAATTCGCGGTATCGTTGATGCAGGCTATGACCGGGCTAAGGACGTGTTGACCAAGCACGAAGATCAGCTGCATTTGCTGGCCAATGCGCTGCTTGAGTATGAAACCTTGTCGGGTGACGAGATTGACTCGCTGGTCGAGAATGGCAAGTTTGAACGGCCCGACGGCGATGTCGTGAAGCCATCTTCGGTTCCTACAATTGGTACATCCATCCCGAAAGCGGGCAAAAAGCGGAAAGGCCCATTTGGCGATCCGAAACCTCAGGGGGCTTGAATCATGATTGTATCAGGTGGGTAGTCACCTGCTATTCAGATAAACAGACACAAAAGGCCTCCTCAAGATTTGAAGGAGGCCTTTTTCATGAAGCAAGTAATTCCATTCATCGTTGGCGCGATGACTATGTCAATAACCGTCCCCGCATCCGCCATGCCCGTCTCCGAATTTCTGCCCAAAGCCGACAAGCTGATGAATGCTGGCATGGGGGGCATGTTCTCAAAGCATCGCAAACCAGTGATGGCGGAAATGAAAAAAGTCACCAATGGTTATCGCGCTGATATCAAGGCAGCCCGTGCGTCTGGTAAAACGCCCTCCAGCTGTCCGCCGTCCAAAGGCAAGGGGCGTCTCAACGGCAAGGAATTTCTTGCGCACCTCAAATCCATTCCGATGGAGCGGCGCGATATGGAAGTGAAGACCGCCTTTCGCGATTTCATGAAAATCAAATATCCATGCTGAAGGATGCAAAGCGGCATCGTCCGAAGCAATCGGCAACTATTACAGCGAGTTGATCTTCTCCGCTTCGATAGCTGTGCGCAGTCCTAGTCGATGTCTGGTTTAGAAGCCCGAACAATTAACTTGTCAATTTTGCGGCCGTCCATGTCAATTATTTCAAAAACCCAGCCCTGGTCCTCAAAATTCTCTCCTTCTTCCGGCAGGCGCCGTAGTTGGTTCAAAGCATGTCCGGCAACTGTGGCATAATCCCGGTCATCGGGCAGTTTAATACCGAGGCGATCCGCCAATGCATCCATAGACATCGCGCCAGATACAAGAAAACTGCCATCTGCGCGCTCAATCAGGCTGCGCTGAGTCTTTTCGTCTTGATCGGAGACAAATTCACCTGCGATCGAACGAAGCAGGTCATTGGGAGTTACAATCCCTTCAAAATGACCATATTCGTCATGAACCAAGACCATTGGTACGTCAGCTTCCCTAAGGATATCGAGCGCATCCAATGCATCGAGCTGATCCGGAACTTTTTCCAGCGGGCGCATCAATTTATGCAAATCGAGCATCTGCCCGCTAAACTGTGCGGCGACTATATCGCGCGCTACAACAACGCCCTTAATCTCATCCACTGAATCCTCCGCCACCGGCCAACGGCTATGTTGCGATTCAATCAACATCGCGTGAATTTCTTCAGTGGTCGCGCTGATATCCAACCAATCGACCTCTGTCCGCGGTGTCATCACTTCTCGGATTGGCCGGTCGGCCATGCGCACGACGCCCGCGATAACGGCTCGCTCATGTTCTTCGATAACACCCGACCGCGTGGCTTCAGCAAAAACCATCTGTAACTCATCTGCGGTCACGTGATTGGCCTGGTCCCGTTTGAGGCCGAGTACCCGAAAGATTAATGCACTTGTGCCATCAAGCAGCCACACCAATGGTGCGGCTACTCTGGCGAGTAAGTCCATTGGCGGTGCCATGACGACGGCAATTTTTTCGGCTGAACGGAGCGCAAATTGTTTGGGCACGAGTTCGCCAATAACTAGCGAAGCAAAAGTCGTCAGCCCGATAACCAAAGCGAAACCGATACTGACAGACAGTTCTTGGCCCATACCCAGAGCTTGCAAACGCTCCGCGACCGGTCCGCCGAGGCTGGCTCCGGAAAAGGCGCCGGCGACAATGCCGATCAATGTGATTCCAATTTGTACCGTGGACAAAAACTTACCGGGATCGCCGGCCAAACGTAGAGCAATTCTCGCGCCTCGGCTCCCTTGATCTGCTGCAGAATGGAGATATGCCTTACGCGCGGAAACAATGGCTAGTTCCGACATTGCGAAAACGCCATTAATCAGCACTAGTACGACAATGATCGCAACATCAAACCAAGGAAAAGCTGTCATATTGTCCAATAGAAAGGGAATAAGCCCGAAAGAAACCCTATAGCCATATGTTTTACAAAATATCAAATATGCTTTGATGCCGCCCTGATAATTTTGGGTTCATCTTATCTATGGTTAATTACGGCTATCGCGCCGGGAAGGGGAAGTATATCCCAACGGCGCTTCTATGAGGGACTAAAAATATGCGTAGCAAACAAGCATTTATTGCGGCACTTTCGTTAAGCGCACTCGCCTTTGCGAGCGGCTGTACAACCAACCCAGAGACCGGGAACCGGGTTCTGTCTAAAGCAGCCATTGGTGGTATTGGCGGCGCACTGGGCGGTTATCTGCTGGGCGATATTATCGGCGGTCGTAATGATCGTACAGAAAAGATCATAGGTGCTGGCCTTGGCGGCCTCGCTGGTGCGGGCGTGGGCTATTATATGGATGAGCAGGAAAAGAAACTGCGTCAGCAAACCGCTGGTAGCGGTGTCGATGTGACCCGTGACGGTGACAATCTGATCTTGAATATGCCGTCCAATGTTACTTTTCCGGTAAACAGCGCGGCCATTGAACCTGAGTTTCAACAGACTTTGGGTGATGTTGCCAATACGCTGTCACAATATGAGAAGAGCTATATCGACGTTTATGGTCATACCGACAGCACCGGCACGGATCAGTACAACCAATCGCTGTCCGAACGGCGCGCTTTGTCGGTCGCCAACTTCTTGAGCAATAGCGGCGTCCAGCGTGCACGAGTTGAAACCCGCGGATTTGGCGAAAGTCAGCCGATCGCGACCAACAGCACCGAGGAGGGGCGCTCTGCAAACCGCCGGGTCGAGCTGAAAATCGTACCGATCCGGGAGCAAGACCTCTAGCGCAGCGCACTATCCGCTTGCCATGACAACAAACATTAGGGCATCCCTTTCCTGAAAACAGGATGAGCCAAATAGTTATAGGCCAATAGTTTAAGGGATGCCCTAATATGACCACCCCAAATTTTTCCATCGACCTGACTGGACGTACTGCCATTGTTACCGGGGCGTCTGCTGGTCTGGGACGCCGTTTTGCAAATGTCTTGGCGGCTTGTGGAGCAAAGGTTGCTTGTACGGCCCGGCGCAGGGAAAAGCTGGATGAACTGGTGGACGAAATCACCCAAGATGGCGGCAATGCACAGGCTTTCGATCTGGATGTCCGGGACGCGGAGCAACTGAAAGCAATTATTCCGTCCGTCTCTGAAACACTCGGGCAACCTGATATACTGGTCAACAATGCTGGAATTGTGGACGCCGCTCGCGCGGTGAAGATGTCTACGGAATTGATCGATGACGTTCTCGATACCAACATGCGCGCCGCCTACATATTGTCCTGTGAGTTTGCGCGACCTTTGATCGAACAAAAGATGCCCGGGCGGATCGTTAATATCTCCTCGATAGCTGGCACGCATTATGATGGTCATGGCGCTGCACTTTATTCGACCACCAAGGCTGGAATATCAAGAATCACAGAGGCGCTGGCGGTCGAATGGTCCAGATTCTTCATCAACGTCAATGCGATTGCACCGGGGCTTTTTGCAACCGATATGTCGGATGGAATGACCAGTCGAATGGGTAATTTTTACGAGCATTTTCCCCGCAAACGTATATGCCAGCCGGATCAGATGGATAGCACATTGCTTTATCTATTATCGCCGGCATCAGAATGCGTGACTGGCACCATAATCAAAGTCGATGACGGCCAAGGGCCGCGATAAATAGCTAGATTAAATCACCCATAAGCAATTGCGGCAAATCACCACTTTCGCCGCGCGCTTCCGCCATGAACTGGTCTTTGAGGGGTGGGATGCGTTGCACTATGCCAATGCCAAAGCGGCGGATCGCTGAAGATGTATCGCCGGGCAATCCAAAAAGCCGCGTGAGGACGTCTGTAGCGGCTGACATCATAAGATTGTCCAGCCCGCGCCAGCGGTCATATCGAGCCAATATCTGTGCATCCCCCAGATCGAGGCCTGTACGGGCGCCATCGACAATGCACTCGGTTAATGCTGCCACATCGCGCAGACCCAGATTGAGTCCCTGACCAGCAATCGGGTGGATCCCATGTCCTGCATCGCCAACCAGGGCAAGACGCTGGGCGATGAGTTCTGCGCTGTGATGAAAACCGAGCGGATAGGCCGCGCGGTCGGATTGCAAGGTCATTTGACCTAAAAACCCACCAGTTTTCTTCATCAACTCTGCTTCAAAGGCCCGATTGTTGATCTTGGCCAAAGCCGGTCCGTCTTTGCGCGCAACCGTCCAGACAATGGCCGAGCGATGACTTCCATCCTGATTGTCGCGCATCGGCAAAACGGCGAACGGCCCGGAGGGATAGAAAATCTCATAAGCCGTATTTTCGTGCGGTTGCTCATGCGTCACTGTGCACACAATAGCGCTATGGTCATATTGCCATTTTGCCATGACGATACCGGCGTCGTCGCGTATCGCGCTTCCACGGCCATCGGCCGCGATCAGCAACGGAGCGACCAATTGTTCTCCACTTTCCAGAGTGACAGAAACATGATGATCACCACGGTTGCTTTGTTGCACTTGTGTCGAAAGATATAGATCAATCTGGTCGTGTGTCTGTGCAGCTTCAAACAATGTTCGCTGCAAAACCGCATTTTCAATCATCACGCCGAGCGGCCCGTCATTTTCATCAGGCGTAAAGTCAAGCTTTCCGGGTTTTAGGCCATCGTTGATCAGAATTCTGTCAATATCGCACCCATGTGGCTCCAGCTTCTCTGATAGGCCAATCGCTGCAAATATATTCCAGCTGGCGCTGTTGATAGATGAAACTCGCCCGTCATTTTGCGGATCCATTAAATGGGCCGGCGCTGCGCGATCAATCACAGTCACGCGCAATCCATGAGCCGCAAGAGTCAAAGCTTGGGTCAAACCAATCAGGCCAGCGCCCAATATGATTACATCGCTCCGCTTTTCACTACCGGTCATATTCGCGCCTCTATTTTGTCGTTCGCTGTCCATAGGATAAGCGCCAGCGGATCGAAAAGAAAGCTGTTCGGGTAAATTATCATCAACAAACTTGCCGGAAAACTTGACGCGGAGTCACCGATTCGCGCAAAGGAAACGATAGTTAATACGGGTTTGGCCATTTGTACCCAGATGGCAGACCCCGGGAGTAGAAAATGGCCGGAAAAGCAAAGGAAGCCAATTGGCGAGAAGTGATGCGGGCCAGCCTGCTACGCAGCGGCGCGCTGATCGGTGCCGTTTTCCTAAGCCTCGTGGCCGTTTTTCTGTTTCTTGCTTTTGTGAGCTATTCGCCCAGCGATCCTTCGTTGAATACTGCGGCTGGCAGCGTCGAGCATAACTGGATGGGCATTGCCGGATCTTACAGTTCTGACCTGCTTTTGTCTCTGATAGGTGTTCCGGTGATATTATTCCTGCCGCTGATATTGATTTTCGCCAATCGCTTGTGGCGCGATATTCCGCAGGTTGAGTGGAAAAAACAACTGCTTTGGTGTTTGATTGCTGCCTTTCTGATCGGAACGGGTTTGTCATTGTGGTTTCCTGACAGTCAGGCGGATTTGCCATCGGGCTGGGGCGGACTTGCCGGCATGGTTTCTGCCAAAGGTATCAATGCTGGTTTGACCGCTATTTCAGAGAGCTGGAGCGGCGTTGTTTCGGGTGTGTTGACAGCGATCACTGTAACCGGCGGTCTAGTGCTTGGTTATTTTAGCTTGCGGCTCGACAAGCCTCTGTTGTCCATGCCCCAGATCAAATTGCCGCGCTTCAAATCGGCTGAAGAAGATAGCGGCCTGGTTATCGAGCCTGAGGGCGCTGCCCCAGCGAAACCGAAAAAGCCGCCCGCTCCACGCAAAGAAGTCAAACCGGATAACCGGCCACCGCCGGAAATTAGCGACCGGGCGCTGCCTCCTAAAAAAGCGAGCCTATCGAGCGGTAAACAAGGCGATTTCTTTGGCCCCTACTCGCTGCCATCAATCGATCTTCTGACACCGCGGCCCGAAGAAGCCAATAATGTCATCGACAAGGCCGGACTGGAACGCAATGCGCGTTTGCTTGAATCCGTTCTCGACGATTTTCATGTGAAGGGCACAATCAACGCCGTGCGGCCGGGGCCTGTGGTGACTATGTATGAACTGGAGCCTGCTCCTGGCATCAAAGCAAGCCGCGTGATCCAGCTTGCCGAAGATATTGCACGAAATATGTCCGCGCTTTCCGCCCGTGTGGCCGCGATACCGGGCCGAACCGTCATGGGTATTGAACTACCTAACGCACAGCGTGAATCCGTTGTTCTGCATGAAATGATCGGCAGCGACAGTTTTCAGGATCAAACCGGTCAGCTTCCAATCATTCTCGGCAAGAATATCTCCGGTGACCCGGTAATTGCTGATCTTGCGCCGATGCCGCATCTGTTGATCGCGGGTACGACGGGTTCCGGTAAATCCGTTGGCCTTAACTGTATGATCGTATCGCTGCTTTACCGGATGACGCCGGATCAGTGCAAAATGATCATGATCGATCCGAAGATGCTGGAACTCAGCACCTATGACGATATCCCGCATTTGCTGTCGCCTGTTGTAACCGAACCGGCCAAGGCTGTCCGCGCACTAAAATGGGCGGTGGAGCAAATGGAGGAACGCTACCGGATGATGTCGTCCATCTCGGTGCGCAATCTTGCCAACTATAATGAGAAGGTCAAAGCTGCCAAAGCAAAGGGTGAGCCATTGGGTCGCAAGGTCCAGACCGGCTATGATCCGGAAACATCGCGGCCCATCTACGAAGAAGAACAGCTGGATTATGAAGTCCTGCCGCAAATAGTGATTATCGTGGATGAGCTTGCTGATTTGATGATGACCGCCGGTAAAGAGGTTGAATTCCTCATCCAGCGCCTTGCCCAAAAAGCGCGTGCAGCTGGTATCCACCTTATCATGGCAACCCAGCGTCCATCGGTCGACGTCATCACCGGTGTGATCAAGGCTAATCTGCCGACACGGATCAGTTTCCATGTGACGTCCAAGATCGATTCGCGTACTATCCTTGGCGAACAGGGCGCCGAACAGCTTCTCGGCAAAGGTGACATGCTTTATATGCCTGGTGGCAAACAGCTGACCCGTGTCCATGGCCCATTTGTGTCCGATGACGAAGTCCGCCTGATCGCCGATCATTGGCGCGCGCAAGGATCACCGGAATATATTCAGGCGGTAACCGAAGAGCCGGAAGATGGCAGCTATGCTCTGGATGGCGCAGATCTTTCCGACAGCAAGGAGGACCGGCAATATGCGCAGGCCTGCCAGATAGTCTTTGAAAGCCAGAAAGTCTCGACCAGCTGGCTCCAGCGGCAGCTTAGAATCGGTTATAATACAGCAGCGCGTATCATCGACCGGATGGAAGATGACCAGTTTATTAGCCCGCCCAACCATATTGGCCGCCGGGAAGTGCTGCGCGATCAAAATGGTGAAGTGATCTAAAAGGCGACAATTCAGGTGATGTTCAATCGCTTCTTGTTAGGCGTTGCGGAGATTTTTCAGGAGTTTTCAATATGTTGAGATTTGCTTTTCTGCTCGCAGCTGCGCCTTTGGCGTTTACCGCCAGCGTGCCAGCGACAGCCCAGCAAAGCCCCGCCGATGATATCAACGCGATTTCGGCCCATCTGCGCGCCATGACCACCATGACTGCCAGTTTCACGCAAACCGACCGCAGTGGGCGGCTATTGCCCGGGAAACTGACATTGAAACAGCCGGGCCGGATACGCTTTCAATATGGCAAGGAGGCGAATCTGCTGATTGTCGGCGATGGCAAGGCGTTGACGATGATAGATTATGAAGTGAATCAGGTTCAGCGCTGGCCGATAAGGAACAGCCCATTGGGCGCGCTGCTCAATCCTGAACGGGATTTATCCAAATATGGAAAAATCATCCCGACTCGTAATCCAGATGTGTTGAGCGTTGAGGTGCGTGACCCGAAACGGCCTGAATATGGCGTGATTACAATGGTTTTTACCAAGATCGCCGGCGCCCCTGCAGGTCTACGCCTGGATGGCTGGGTATCTCTCGATTCGAAGAATAATCGGACATCTATTCGGCTTTCCGATCAAAAATTCGGCGTTCCGGTAGCCAACAACGCTTTCAAATGGACTGATCCGCGCCGAAAAAGACGCGGTAGGCGATGAACGGAGGCGCGGCCTCGACCAGCGGAAGCCCTGACAGCTTTTGTTCATCTAAGCGACAGAAACGCGGTTCTATAACGGTTACAGGATGAGATGAGGCGATCAGGTTTTCCCCCTGTTACCTGATTATATAAACTTCGGACCATCCTATGCGTGACGAACGCGAGTTAGCCCTCACCTCCTAAATGCCCCCGGAGGTGAGGGTTTTTCGTCTCTAACCTATCAAAAAATATGAGAATTGGTCGGGCTTTTGGCTTGGGTTTTCTGGCTATCATGGCTAGGGATTTAGCGATGAGTGATACCCTGAAAGTCGTTAGCTGGAACATTAACAGCGTCCGCGCCCGAATCGAAATTGTTGAGCGATTCTTGAAGGAAGAAGCCCCCGATGTGCTTTGTCTGCAGGAAACCAAGGTCCGTGATGACCAGTTCCCGGAAGGTGTTTTTCGCCAGCTGGGCTATAATCACCTGATATTAAACGGTCAGCCTATGCATCATGGCGTTGCGATGATCAGCCGAGTGCCGCTCCATAAAGATGAACGATTTGACTGGCAGGCCAATGGCGAGGCTCGCCACGTCGGCGCGCGTCTGGAAAATGGCGTACGTATTGAGAATGTTTACATCCCGGCAGGCGGAGAGATTCCCGACCGTGATGAAAATCCGAAATTTGGTCAAAAACTGGATTTCTACCAGCGGATGACGGACTGGTCCGCAGCGCTTGACACACCAACGATTCTACTGGGTGATTTCAACGTGGCGCCGCTCGAAGCGGATGTCTGGAGCCACAAACAACTGATCAATGTGGTCAGTCATACGCAGATAGAAATTGACGTGATGGCCAAATTGCAGGCCGCTCATGACTGGGTTGATATCGGCCGTAAATTCATTCCCGATCCCGAGCGGCTTTATACATGGTGGAGTTACCGCGCCCGGGACTGGCGGGCCTCGGATAAGGGGCGCCGGTTGGATCATGTCTGGGTTAGCCCGGAGCTGGCCAACAAGGCGACCAGCCATATTGTTCATGAAGACGCTCGTGGCTGGACCAAACCGTCGGACCACGCGCCTCTCATAACGGAGTTCAAGTTTTGAATGACGTCCCCTGCTGCCTTTGACTCAACAGGCGCGAGGCGCGCTGCAAGAGCGATAGATGCGCTGCGCCGGGGTTGGCCAATAGGCATTGAAATAGAAGGCGGAATGCTGAACCTGCTTCCTGTCGAAACCACCGATCTTGATCAGTATCTATCTTCACAGGCCAATATTACGTTGCTGATCTCGTCAAGCCGGGCTGATACACTGAAGTTGCTGAACCAGCGTGCTGCTGCTGATCCAGCACTACCGGTTCAAATCAACCTGCCGGGGCCGGTCAATGCTGCAGAGATTATGGCGATAGTTGATCCCGTGCTCGATATGCAGCACCCAATGAAAGGCCCTTTCCGTAGCGAAGAATTAAACCATCCTAAAGCGGCCAAAGCGGCTATGGAGCTGGCGCGGCATGGTGGATTGCTGCCAGCCTTTTTAGTGGTAGACGAACCGGCGGAAGACCGGTTGCGTATCGAAGACGCAGAGACCTATGCCGACTCCAACGCGCTGGTCATCAGCGCTCATGCCAAATTACCCGTTGCCGCCAATACAAAGGCCCATATTTACGGGTTTCGCAGTGATGCTGATTCCACCGATCATGTTGCCTTGGTCGTCGGCGAACGCGATGATACGACGCCGATCGTGCGGCTGCATAGCGAATGCCTGACCGGTGATGTTCTGGGCAGTCTGAAATGCGATTGCGGACCTCAACTCCACACTGCACTGGCCCGGATGAGCGAAGCCAACTGGGGTGTGCTGCTATATTTACGCCAGGAAGGACGCGGAATCGGTTTGATCAACAAGCTGCGCGCCTATGCTTTGCAAGATCAAGGTTTTGATACGGTTGACGCCAACCAGCGGCTTGGCTTTGCCATAGATGCCCGGGATTTCTCGATCGCCGCACGGATGTTGGAATTGCTCAATATTCCCACGGTAAAGCTACTGACCAATAATCCGGAAAAGGTCGAAGGCCTGCAAGGTTGCGGAATAGCTGTTGATGAACGCCTGCCGGTGCAAATCACCGCCAATCCGCACAACGAATTCTATCTCGACACCAAAAGGGATCGTACAGGTCATAAGCTTTGAACGTCCTGCAAGTTGATACGCAGTCACGGAAGCTCACATTCCATGATGAGATAATGGATTGCGCCATTGGACGCTCGGGAGCCTGCCCTTCTGAACAGAAGCAAGAGGGTGATGGTTGCACACCGCTGGGGCGATGGCCCATTCGTACCGTTTTCTTTCGCCCCGGTCGAAGCTTTCCTTCATCGGCGGTCAAATTGCCCTGGCGCTGGATTGGCCGGCAGGATGGTTGGTCTGATGATCCGTCTGATCCATCTTATAATCGGCCGGTGCGATTGCCTCATGGCTTTAGCGCGGAAAACCTGGTCCGCGATGATCCACTTTATGATGTGATTGTTGCTTTGGGGCACAACGATGCGCCGCCCGACCCGGGCAAAGGCAGCGCAATTTTCCTCCATATCTGGAATGATGCCAAACCAACCGAAGGTTGTGTCGCAATTGCGCGTTCAGATATGGACCGTTTGTTGCCGCAGCTAATGCCGGATGATATGGTGGAAATCAGCTGAACGCCTGATTGGGTCAAAGCCGATAAATAATCCCAGGATATTTTGCGCCAGATCAATGCTGCGCCAAATGACAGGCCGATAATCGCTTTTTTCGTTGCAACGGAATGACCGGGAGAGAAGCCTTGAAAACGATATTATTGCATGTGTTTGAAGATAGCGGATTTGAATCGCGCTTGCAGGTCGCGCTCGACATCGCTCGCAGTAATGAAGGTCATCTGACCTGCGTGCAGCCGACGACGCAATTTGCGCCAATGTCTTTTGGGCCGATGGGCGGTGATTTTGTCACGGGCATCAATTTTGAAGATATGGATGCGGCAGAACGCGCTCATCGGGAAAAGATAGAAAAGCACCTGAAGGAGGAGGACGTGTCTTGGGACTGGCAAACCGGTCTCGGCGATCCGGCAACATTGCTCACTGAACGGAGTCGCCTTGCTGATCTGGTCGTCCTCAGTCAATCATATGGCAAACGGAATGCCGGTGATGAACCTCTGCCAATAGCAGGCGATGTCGCGGTGCACGCTCATTGTGCTGTCTTGGTTGTTCCCACTGAAAATATGTCCTTCGACTGTCAGGGGCCGATAGTGGTGGCATGGAACGGGTCTGCTGAAGCCGCCAAGGCTTTGCGATTAGCCTTGCCGATGCTAAAAATGGCTAACGATGTCCATATCGTCACCGTTGGCGATGAAGACGTAGACTTCCCGCACACTGCCGCTTCGACTTTTTTGGCGAGACATGGTGTTTCGACCACATTGCATGAACTAAAGGGAAAAGGGAGTGAAGCTTCTGACATCATTGGGGGTTTCGCCATGGGTCAGAATGCAGTTGCCCTCATCATGGGGGCCTATGGACATAGCCGATTGCGGGAGACCTTATTCGGCGGTGTGACGAAAAATCTGCTCAATGATACGAAAATCCCTTTGCTGATGGGGCATTAGCGCATCGCTCTGACTTGGTTGGGCGCCCCTTTGAAGCCATGTCACGCAAATGAAAATTCGGACTTCCCGAGAGCAGTGAAAAGCTGGCCATAGATACTTAAGCAAAGCGCGGAATAACCGTTCAATTGCTATATGGACAATATTGACATTCAAAGGGACGGACTGCGTTTCAAGAGCCTGGCAGATATCTCTCCGGCCGGCATTTTTCTGACAGATTGTTCGGGCAGTTGTACATATGTCAATCAGTCTTGGATGGCGCTTTCCGGACTGAGCGCTGCAGAAGCTCATGAATATGGTTGGGCAAATGCCCTTCATCCCGACGACAGGGAGCATGTGTTGGCGGAATGGGACAGGGCGGTTCGAAATGACCAGGTGTTTAGCCTGGAGTTTCGGTTCCAAAAACCAAATGGTGAATCAGTCTGGATTTCCGCTCTTAGCAGCCCCTATGGAGACGAAGATGATACCCCGCTAGGTTTTGTCGGCTTGTGTTTCGATGTAAGCGGGCAAAAGGCAATGCAGATCGAAATCGACAACGCCAATCGCTTGTTCCGCAAAGCAGAACAGATTGCTCAAATTGGTACATGGCGGCTCGACGTACATAGCTATCAGCTTTTCTGGTCTGAGCAGATTTTCGCCATCCATGACCTTCCAGAGGGTCCGGTCCCTCCTTTGGGCAAAATGCTGGAATTTTATCCGGGTCATGAAAAATCGCGTCTGACCGAGACGATCAAGCAAGCCATAGAAAGTCAGACGGCATTTGATTTGGAAACTGGTTTTGTGACAGCCAACAATCAACAGAAGAGGGTTCGCAATATCGGAGAGCCCCAGTTCGAGAATGGCAAACTGACATCGATTATTGGTGTTTGCCAGGATGTGACCGATAAGTTCCAACTGGAAGAAAAATTGCGTTTGGCGGCCCAGCTTGATGATTTGACAGGGATCGCAAACCGAAAAATGTTTGTCGAAACAATATACCGGATGACAAATCAAAAGGATCGCTCGGAGGATGGGGATGGCGGCATTGTATTGATGCTAATCGATCTTGATGATTTTAAACGGGTGAACGATGATCTTGGCCATCCGGCTGGCGATGAACTGTTGATACAGGTTGCCGATCGGCTATCAGCCGTTGCCGGTACCGAGCTTGTGGCGAGGATTGGTGGCGATGAATTTGCTGTCGTCAAGCGCGTTGAGGGAGACACCCTAAATTGCGATAAAACGGTACAAGAAATTCAATCATGCTTCTCGCGTGCTTTTGCCATCGGCTCGCGGCAAGTGAAATGTTCAGCCAGTATCGGCTGGACAGCTGGCAAAGCTGGCAAAAAATCGGAAGAGATATTGTCCAAAGAGGCCGATATCGCGCTTTACTGCTCAAAAAAGACGCATCCCAAAATCCCGGTTATGTTCAACCAGGACATCGGCTTAAGGCATAAGCGGCATACGAAACTCGCTGGCGATCTGAAATCGGCTTTAGCCAATGGTGAGATGTATCTCCTGTTCCAGCCACAATTGAATATCGAAAGCAATCAGATCAAATCGTTTGAAGCTTTGTTGCGGTGGGACCATCCTGATCTTGGTGAAGTTTCTCCTACCGAACTCATACCTATTGCGGAAGAAACCGGGACTATCGGGTCACTCGGTGATTGGGTCGTTGCAGAAGCTTGCCGCCATGCGGCACTCTGGCCGGATGAAATTAATGTCTCTGTAAATGTCTCGGCTACACAGTTGATTGATCCGGATTTCATCTCCAAAATAATGCGCACCATTGCGAAGTACCAAATGGACCCCAACCGTTTGGAACTGGAAATCACCGAATCCGTTTTCATTGAGAATATTGACCAGACAAAGGCGATGCTGGAGAAATTGAGCAGCATCGGGGTGAGAATTGCGCTGGACGATTTCGGTACCGGATTTTCATCCTTGAGTTATCTGTGCGCTATTCCATTCGATACCGTGAAGATCGACCGAAGTTTTGTTGCACAGATAGGCGAGCTGGAAGGAGCGGCACCGATAATAAGTGCGGTTACTGGTTTGGGTGCTGCACTAAATTTTCAAACTGTTGCGGAGGGCGTCGAGAATTCAAGCCAGTTGGCTTTTCTGAAAGAGAAGGGATGTAACCACATACAGGGATTCTTGATCAGTGAGCCAATTTCCAGTCGCGATGTTCAGGAATTTTTCGGTTTGAAAAAATACCAAGCCAGTAACGGTTAGTGCAAACTGTTAAAGCTTGCCGTATTTCTTTTCAAAGCCGGCAATATCGTCTTTCGCAAGATATTTGGCCTGATCAATCCATGAATCGCGGGTAATTCGGCCGCTGAAGCTCTCCAGATACTGATCGACTTCCTGAATCTCTGCCTCTTTCCATTCGGCAATCTGGTCAAAGCGCGTAATGCCCAGATTGTTGAGCAGACTATTCAGCTTCGGTCCGACGCCTTTGATCAGTCGTAAATTGTCGGGGTCGCCCTTTGCTGGCGCGATTTTCGGTTTGCCAGGAGGTGGCGGCGGTGCTGGCGTTTCGGTGGCCGCGGGACGTTTGCGAGGACGCGGCGTAGGGGCCGGTTTGACCGTCTTGGCTGCCGGTGCGGCTGCAGCCGCTGGCGCTGCGGCAGGTTTTGGTGCCGGAGCAGGAGTTGGCGCAGGAGCAACTTTTGGAGCCGGTGCCGGTGCAGGGGGAGGTACAACGGGTTCAGGTGCCGGAACAACAGCGTCGCCTGCTTTTTCCAGTAATCCATCATCGGCGTCAAAATGATCGTCCGCATTTTCGCGCCCGGATACAGCCCAGGCCCAAAATGCAGTTGCTACGCCAATCAGCAAAGCGATCAAGAAAAACAGCCAATTTTCGGAAATCAGCGATATCATTATATTAAACCCCTATATTCAAGCCAATTATGGTTGGCTGCGCGGCTATATATCTGCGCTGCAAGCCAGTCCCATTCAAAACTGCAGTTAAATTTCGTCGCGATTGCGACCCCAGATGAGCCATCCAATCCCGAGGCCAATTGCAAAAGTCACCAGCAGGAGCAACAGATTTTCGATTAATAGTGGCATGGTTCATTCCCCCTGTTGCGAATTCGCATCATTTGTCGCTTTTTTATTGGCCGCCTGTACTTTGAATTCAATCCGCCGGTTTCGTGCATCTGCTTCTGGACCTGTTTCGGTCGCCAGCGGTTGTTCTGCCCCAAAGCCGGTTGCCGTAACCATATTTTCGGCGATGCCGCGCTCGATCAGACCCGCTCGAACCCGGTCGGCGCGTTCTTGTGACAGGATTTTGTTCACTTCGGCATTACCATTGTCGTCGGTATGACCACCAACAGCTATCGCGAGACCGGAACACGGTTCCAGCGCCGCAGTTACGTCATCGAGTATCTGGTTTGAGGCGGGAGAGATATAGGCACTTCCTGATCGGAAACTAAGTTTCTTTCCGTCCATCGCCTGATCCACCGCAGTCTGGCATTTTGTTATGGCTGGATCGGCATTTGCGCCACCACCGCTGGTTTCAGATCCGTCACCGCCGTCCGTTCCGCCGACCAGACCGCTACCGGCCCAGACAGCGTCAGATACGCCGGGGATGGCAGCAACGGCGTTAAGTGCTTTCTGTTTCATATCGTCAGAAACATCTCCATCCAGCACGGCTTTGCGCGACAAAGGATCGCGGCCAAATGCGACCTCGACACCCTCCATGCCCTGCGCAGTCATTTCTGTTTGAGCGGCCTTTTCAAGACCGGAGATATACCCATCACTAGTGGCATAGTGCCCGACGACTGCCAGTAATGCTGTGGCAACGGCACCCGTTAATATCTTACCCCCAACTTCCATCACGGAACCCCTCACTCAATGCATGTCATGTTACTAATCAGCTAAAATGGAGGATAATTGGGGGCAAGTCTAGTTTCGCTGTGGGGCGCAAATGCCAAATATCCGACGAGACGGGCTGAATTTGTCCCCATATGAGACAATTGCTTAGCAAAGATGGTTAATGGTCTGCTGCCTTGGTGCCACAGCGCAGCGGAGTTCGAATCATCATCAGCTCTGACTGCGGGCTAAATCATTCAGTTTGCGGAATTCCTGACGCCAGAAATTACCACCGTTACCGGATAACTGCTGAATGTTCCGGAATTCGTAATCACCAAGATATTTGTCGCCACGCAGCTTTTGACCGAAAGCAGCCACTGCTACGGCGAAGGCCATATCACCGCTCGGCGCAGATGTGTTTTTCAATCCATCTGCGGAAATTTGCCGCTGGATGAGCCGGGATTTTGTCCCGCCAGGTAGTTTGTAGCGCAATTTTATCTGCGCCATTTCGCCATCAAAATCCGGTTGTGGTTGGGCAGTGCGATTGCCGGCATAACGGCGTTTGGGTAGCCAGCCAGATGATCGGGCTGGCATGATTTCATAGAGGGCGGTGACCTGATGACCGGCGCCAATGTCACCCGCATCAATTTTGTCATTGTCAAAATCTTCTTCCGCGAGCAGCCTGTTCTCATAACCGATCAGGCGATATTCCTTCACGTGGGCTGGGTTAAATTCGATCTGGATTTTCACATCTTTGGCAATGGTGAAAAGGGTGGAGCTCAGCTCGTCGCCAAGTACCTTCTGGGCTTCCATCGCGCTATCTATATAGGCGTAATTGCCATTGCCGACATTGGCTATGCCTTCCATTAGCTCGTCCCGGATATTACCGGTGCCATAACCAAGCATCGTCAAGTTGACGCCGGACTCCCGTTCTTTCGCAACAATTTTTTTCAACTCGTCGGTATTGGAGGTGCCGACATTGAAATCACCATCGGTCGCCATGATGATGCGGTTGATACCGCCTTTCAGAAAGTTTTTGCGGGCTGTGGAATAGGCGAGTTTGAGCGCGTCACCACCGGCCGTTGATCCTCTGGCATAAAGGCAGTCTACTGCTTCTTTGATATGCTCTTTGTTGGACGTCGGCGCGAGCAGCAAACCGACTGTACCGGAATAGACAACAATGGATACGCGGTCATCGTCTCGCAGTTCGCCGGCAAGCGCGGTCAGTGTTGATTTGACCAATGGCAATTTGTCTTTGCTATTCATCGAGCCGGATACATCAACCAGGAAAACCAGATTGGCGCGAGGCCGTTCGCTGCTATCCACATCATAGCCGCGCAGGCCAATCCGCAGCAGGCGGCTGGAATCATTCCATGGTGTGGTCGAAAGATCGGTAGACACGCTAAAGGGTGTTTCCCGGCTGGACGGCGCAGGATAGTCATAGCGGAAATAGTTGATCAACTCCTCCGTCCGCACTGCCGCCTCCGGCGGCATTTTCCCGTCGTTCAGGAACCGGCGGACATTGGAGTAGCTGCCGGTGTCAACATCCACGGCAAAGGTCGATACTGGTTCATCGGCGACCCGCTTTATGCTCGCTACGGCTTCACCGGCATATTTTTCTCGATCCTGTGATTGCGGTGGACGAGGATAGGGATACGGGTACGGCCCGGATGGTCGGATAACTGCAGCTCTGCGGTTCACACTCTTTGCAGGAGCGCCGGAAATAGATCTGCTGACAGGCGAAGATGCCACGACAGGCGGGGGAGGTGGAGGCGAAACACCTTTTGTCCCGCGCCTTGGTACCCTTACCGATATGCGCTCGCGGTCCTGATACCCAAAAATGCTGCAGTTGACGGGGTGGGCCGGCGGTAATCGCACCAGATCAGGGCGTTTGCCTTGCCTGGATTGCGCTTCAAGCGGTGCGGTGGCGGGCGTACCGATCAGGCCAAGCGCGGCCAATCCACATAAGGCTTTGGAAATATTTGAAAAACGTCGCATGTCACCCTCTTCCCACATGTTCGACCCGGGACAGAAGGTGCCAAGAGCAAGCTGACTGGACTATGAACACATGATATGGTGTTACATAATCCAGTCAGACAAATCGTCAGCCGAGCTGCATATCCGGCATGGCAAGAGCGAGCTGCTTGCGCATCCGTTTGGACCGGGCTTCCGGGCTCGGATGGGTTTGCAGCCACGGCAGGCCGCCACCTCCGCCACCCATGCCAGCGAGCTTGTCGAGCGCAGTCACGCAGGCCATCGGATCGTATTTTTTCTGCTTCATGAAAGCCATGGCGTAGTCGTCCGCCTCTTTCTCATGTTTTTGCGAGTGCTGTGAACTGATCACATCGCCGAACAGCTTGCCGAGTTTGGAATTGGCAATTTTACCGACCTTGCCGCCTGCTGCGTCGGCAACGCCGAGAGCGGCTTCTTTCTGCAAAGCGCCCTGCATACGTTTCTTGGTATGGCCTTCTTTGACATGACCGATTTCATGACCGATCACATAGCGGATCTCGTCATCGGTAAATTCATCCATAAGTCCGGCAAAAACCCGGATTGTGCCATTGGCCATGGCAAAGGCGTTCACATCGCGGACCAGATAGGCTTTTATATCAAGATCAAGCCCATCATGATTTTTCAGACCTTTCGACAAATTGGCTATGCGTTTGCCATATGGGTCATTAGCCTTCGCAACTGGATTACGGCTATCCATATCGGCCGCCATCTGGTCAAAATAGACCGCCATTTCCTCATCATTATAAGAGCCAGCTTTGGCAACTTTGCCGGCCGCTCCCAGGCCTTTTTTCAGATTGAACTGAGCGTGCAAGGGCGCGGTTGCGCTAATACCGCCAGCAAGAGTGGCGATGACCATGATCTGCCGCCGTGTGAGTAAAGTATCGTCGTTTTTCAAATCCAAATGCTCCCGTAAATTTGAACTGCCCCGGTCACTCTATGCAAAGTCGGAGCGTTGCTGGCAATCGACTAAGCGACGAAAAGATGTAAAATTCGCAGTGCCATCGCCCGCCACAACTGCTTTTTTATGGCTGCGTTCCAGCTCGATGAAAATGGAATGACCATTTGCAGGGAACCAGGCTTGCACTTAAGCTGGCGCAAATAGGGAGCAAAAAAGTGTCTGACCTTCAAGATGATTATAGCGCTGCTGGCTTCGGCGGAGAACTAGGTTTCGGGATGAAGCCAGCGATTCTCCTGATCGACGCGGCAAAGGCATATATAGAGCCAGATGCTCCGCTTTATGTGGGCTCCGAGGATGCATTTCAGGCGATGATCTCACTTGCGGATTTGGCGCGCAACCACGGTATTCCGATCATTTTTACGCGCGTTGAATATATGCGCGGCGGGGCTGATGGCGGCCTGTTTTACCAGAAAGTCAAAGCGTTGTCGCTGTTCCAAAAAGGCGAGCGACTGGCGGAATTTGACGACCGATTGCAACCGCAGCAGGGTGATATTGTCATCACTAAACAATATCCCAGCGCCTTCTTTGGTACCAGCCTGGCCTCGACACTTAACAAGCTACGAGTGGACACATGTCTGCTGGCCGGTTTCTCCACATCCGGATGTGTCCGCGCCTCGACGCTGGATGCACTGCAATATGGATTTCGTCCAATCGTCGCGACAGAGGCTTGCGGTGATCGTGATTCGCAAGTGCAGTCTGCCAATCTTTTTGATCTCAGCCAAAAATATGCCGATCTCAAAAGTCTGGTGGAAATAGAAAGCTACTTCCAGACACTATCCGCACACGGGGGCTAGGTCCATGAGGGTGGTGATTGCAGGGGGCGGGATCGGCGGACTGAATGCCGCGCTGTGCTTCCATAAATTTGGCTGGGACGTCACAATTTGTGAACAAGCCTCTACACTAGGCGAAATTGGTGCGGGCATCCAGATCAGCCCGAACGGTATGAAGGTGCTGCGCGCTCTTGATATAGACAAGCAGATCGAAGCTGCGGGTTTTCGCCCAAGAGCAACCCAGTTTCGTTTGGGCCAGTCCGGTCAACCGATTCTTACAGCCTCGATGGCTGACTATGAAGAAACATTTGGGGCGCCCTATCTGCACATCCACCGGGCCGATCTGATTGGCGCGTTGCAGGAAGCTGTCGATGATCGCTTGCCGGGAGCTGTCAGGACAGGTGCCGCGGTGGCGGGTTACGGGCAGAATGAAAGTGACGCTTGGGCCGTGCTGGCAGACGGGTCGAGGATCGCAGGCGATATAGTTATTGGCGCGGATGGGATCCGATCGACAATTCGGGCGCAGATGATTGGCTCGGACGATCCCGATTTTACAGGAAACGTAGCTTGGCGCGCTGTGGTTCCGGTTGAAAAACTGGGCCGCAATGCCCCGCTACCAGTGTCCAGCGCATGGTTCGGTGAAGGTAAGCATGCCGTTACCTATCTATTGCGCGGCGGCAAGCTGGCCAATTTTGTTGGTGTGGTTGAGCGCGATGACTGGACCAACGAAAGCTGGACTGAGCAGGGCAGCCGCGCCGATGCCCTAGCTGATTTTGCGGGCTGGCACCCGACTATCACCACCCTACTTGAGCAAGCTGAAGACCATTATCGCTGGGCGCTCTTTGATCGTGCACCGCTGGACCGGTGGGTTGATGGCCGGGTTGCCCTGTTGGGAGATGCTTGCCATCCGATGCTGCCCTTCATGGCGCAGGGCGCGGTACAGGCGATTGAGGATGGTTATGTTCTCGCGCACCATCTGGCTCAACATGATGGTTATGTCGCGGCGTTGACAGCCTATTTTGACGCGCGCCATGATCGCACAGCAAGGGTACAGGCCGCTGCCCGGGCGAATATGGACCTGTTCCATCAGCGCACCACTAGAGGAAAGCTGACGACCTACGGCCCAATGTGGGTAGCAGACAAGATCAAACCCAACTTGGCTGCCCAGAAGCTTGCGTGGCTCTACGGGCATGATGTGACGGCGGTCTGAAAACGGCGACTTAAGACTTCGTTTTTCTCCGATCTTTGGGAATTTGGACATTTTGTTCAGATGGCCGACAGCAAAGTGCTGCCAAACACATGAAGAGCAACTGGTGAAGTAAACCAAAATCTTCCCGGTTTAGAGAAAGGCAACGCAATGTTTCGAAGCATGGTTTCAAGACGTATTGCCCTTTTCATGACCTTGAACATTCTGGCCTTTGGGTCCGTTTCGGCGGCACCCGAGACACAGAAGATGCCGGAAAGGCTTTCGGTGCTTGTGACCTTTGGTGAAGAAGAATGTCCGGAGCCGGAAAGTGAGGACGAGATTGTTGTCTGCGCGAAACAACCGGAATCTGAGAGATATCGAATACCCAAAGATCTACGCAAAACTGAAGAGGAGTTGGCGGTCGATCACAGCTGGTCTTCGACGGTTGCGCTTCATGAAGATGCAGCCCGCGCCGGTCGACCAAATAGCTGCTCAGTGGTCGGTACAAACGGTTTTACCGGCTGTCAGTCGGCGCGTATCCGGCAATGGTTTGCAGAGCGCCGTGAGGTAGAGGATTGATA
This sequence comes from Parasphingorhabdus sp., assembly GCF_059726685.1. Taxonomy (NCBI): domain Bacteria; kingdom Pseudomonadati; phylum Pseudomonadota; class Alphaproteobacteria; order Sphingomonadales; family Sphingorhabdaceae; genus Parasphingorhabdus; species Parasphingorhabdus sp. The sequence continues at coordinate 82,334 of NZ_AP041068.1, read as the reverse complement.
GTTATAAGAACAGCGATCCCGCGACCGCAACGCGGTTGATTATAGTGACTTTTCTCTGGCGACTTCTCGCCAACCGATATCGCGGCGGCAAAACCCGCTTTCAAAGTCAATCTGGTCCACAGCGGCATAGGCTTTGGTTTGTGCTTCGGTTGTGTTGTGACCCAGCGCGGTGACGTTGAGCACCCGACCACCATTGGCGACCAGCTTGCCGTCAACTTCGGCGGTTCCTGCATGAAAGATTTTTGTGCCTTCGCGCTCGGCACGGGCAAGGTTCTGGATTTTTCCGCCTTTTTCCGGGGTGCTGGGGTAGCCCTTCGCTGCCATCACAACGGTTAGGGCCGATCGCGTATCAAATTCTGGCGCACTGATCTGGCCAAGCTGACCTTTGGCAGTCGCCAGCATGATCGCGGCGAGATCGGACTGGAGCCGCATCATCAGCACCTGACATTCAGGATCGCCAAAACGGGCGTTATATTCAATCAACTGTGGACCTGTTTCAGTTAGCATGAGGCCGGCAAACAGGACGCCGCTATATGGCTTGCCCTCAGCCGCAAGAGTATCAACCGTGGGTTGGATGATCTCGTCCATGACCTGTTTTTGCAACGCTGTGGTCAAAACGGGCGCAGGGCTATAGGCGCCCATGCCACCGGTATTCGGACCGATATCGCCTTCGCCTACGCGTTTATGATCTTGTGCGGTGCCGAATGGTATGACGTTTTTGCCATCAGTAATCGCAAAGAAGCTTGCTTCCTCGCCTGTGAGGAATTCCTCGATCACGACCTCCGCGCCAGCATCGCCAAATCCGCCCTCAAACATCATCTCAATGGCTTCTTCGGCTTGGGCACGGGTTTCGGCAATGATAACGCCTTTTCCTGCGGCAAGGCCATCAGCTTTGATAACTACCGGAATTGCAAATTTTTCAAGGGCCGCCAAAGCGTCAGATTGGTTGGTGGTACGAACATAACCAGCGGTCGGAATGTTGGCGCGGGCGCATAGATCTTTTGTGAAGCCCTTGGACCCTTCCAGTTGAGCGGGGGCTTTGTCTGGCCCGAACACCAATATGTCCGCACTACGAAGGCTTTCAGCCAAGCCGTCAACCAGCGGCGCTTCCGGACCGACAACGACCAGATCAATCCTGTTTCGCCTGCAGAACTGGATTACCGCCGCGTGATCCAATACATCCAGTTTCACGCATTCCGCATGGTGCCCGATGCCGGGATTGCCTGGGCTGGCGTAAAATTTCTCTACAGACGGGGATTGCGCCAGCTTCCATGCCAAGGCATGTTCACGGCCACCGGACCCGAGCAACAGGATATTCATGGACGACTCTCTTTCTTTAGACGCGAAGCTGTTAGCCGAGAGCGGCGCTGGCGACAATGCTGCTCCTTTATCCGTGTCAGAAATATCCGGTACGCTGAAACGGGTTGTCGAAGATCGCTTTGGTTACGTAAGGATCAAAGGCGAGATTTCGGGCTACAAACGGGCGGCGTCCGGCCACGTTTATCTGGCGCTGAAAGATGACAAGGCGGTGCTCGATGGCGTGATGTGGAAGGGCAATGCGGGGCGTCTGCCTTTCCAGCCGGAGGACGGGATCGAAGTTGTCGTGTCCGGCAAGCTGACCACCTACCCCGGCCGTTCCAAATATCAGGTCGTAATTGATAAAATGGAATTGGCGGGTGAGGGAGCGCTGATGCAGCTTTTCGAAAAGCTCAAGGCCAAATTGCGGGCCGAGGGGTTGTTCGATCAGGACCGCAAGCGCTCGATTCCATTTTTGCCGAAAACTATCGGCGTCGTGACATCACCGACCGGCTCAGTCATTCGGGACATATTGCACCGGCTGGCAGATCGCTGCCCCAGTCACGTCATTGTCTGGCCGGTGCTGGTGCAAGGCGAGGGTGCATCCAAACAAATTGCCGGCGCAGTTAACGGCTTTTCAAACATGCAAACCGATAGCGGTATGACCAAGCCCGATCTGGTTATAGTCGCGCGGGGTGGCGGGTCGATTGAAGACCTGTGGAGCTTCAACGAAGAGGAAGTGGTGCGGGCGATTGCGGATTGTTCCATTCCGGTTATCTCTGCTGTTGGCCATGAAACCGATACGACATTAAGTGACTTTGCGGCGGACCTGCGCGCGCCAACCCCTACGGCGGCGGCGGAAATGGCCGTCCCAGTCAGGGCCGAGTGGCTGGCATCACTAAGTGAATCGAAAGCGCGTATGGGGCGATCGATGCAGCGTAGTTTTGCAACGGCATCGGAAAGGCTGGAGGCACAGCGCCGCCTGATGCCCGAGCTCACGGATTTGCTCCGCCCGCACCAGCAAAGGCTGGACGAGCTATCCGATGGCATGAGATATGCCATGGGGCAGAATGTTGCCCAGGCGCGCAGCCGTTTTTCTGCATCGGAAGGCGCCCTTCGCCCTGCAATTCTTAACCAACGGCTCAAAGCGGCAAAAAGCCGGCTAGAACGGCTTGATTTGCCGGTAGTGCTGGTCAAGCGGCCTTTGGATGATGCAAGGCGGCGATTGGACAGCCTTTGGCGGTTGGCGCAGCAAGTGTCGCCGGATGGTCCGCTAAAGCGAGGATATGCAAGGATATCTTCGTTGGATGGAACATTTGTTGGTAGTCGCAAAGCGGCGATAAGTGCCGGCGCTGTAAATCTGCACTTTCAAGATGGTGAAGTTGGTGCTCAGATCATTGAGGAGGCGACTGCAAAACCGCAGCGACCGGCAAAAAAGGCGAAGCCGAAGCCTGGCAAAATCAAAAAACCGGCGGATGACAGGCAACAGGATTTGTTCTAGGCGGATTTTTTGTTATGAAAGTCGTAAATATTTACCTGTAAATAACTGTTGGTAAATCGCGGGTAAATGGCACGGAAGGTAAGGTTTTTCTTATGTTAATGTCCAATCGCAACAAAGTGGCAAAGCTATATTATATGCCCAACGGCTTTCGTCCGCTGTCATCCGGCGACCATGTTCTATGTGCGATCACCAGCGAACAGATTCCGCTCGAAGATCTGCGCTATTGGAGCGTGGAGAAACAGGAAGCCTATGCGACAGCACAAATCTCTGCTCAGGCGCATTTGCCGGAAGAGGAAAAATAATGAGATTTAGGAAGACCGTAATTTTTGGTTCTGCGGCGCTAGCCGCCATTGCAGCTATCCCGTTGCCTCTGTCTTCGACATTGGCAGAAACAGCTGAAGCGGAAGAATCCGCTTTTCTGCAGGCCGTCAAATTTGGTTTTTCCGGGCAGGAGATTCAGGGCGGCGTGATGCTGGGCGATGCACCTGCCGGTACACAGAGCCTGTCTTTCGATGGGCAGCCGGTTCCGGTTGATGAGGATGGCAAGTTCATCATAGCCTTTAACCGGGATGCCGGGCAGTCAGCGCAAATGGTCGCGACGCTGGAAAATGGCCAGACCGTCAAGAAATTTTTCAACATCGCTCCTCGCAAATGGAAGATTGAGCATGTTAATGTCGCCCGGCGTAGCGGTGGGCCAAGCGCTGCGTTCATGGCTCGGCGGAAACCGGAGCTGGCTCAAATCAACGCGGCGCGTCAGGTAAGAAGCAACAGCAAGGGCTGGCGTCAAACCTTCGTCTGGCCAGCCAAAGGTCGTATCTCCGGTATGTTCGGGTCCCAGCGCATCTATAAAGGCGAGCCAGGAAGTTATCATAGCGGCGTAGATATTGCCGGAGGCACAGGCACTTATTTTGTCGCGCCGGCCGATGGTGTCGTGACGCTGGCTGCGAAAAAGCCATTTTCGCTCGAAGGCAATTTGCTAATGATCGATCATGGCATGGGCTTGAACAGCGCATTTCTTCATGCCTCTCAGATACTTGTTAAAGAAGGTCAGGAAGTGAAGCGCGGTGAACCCATTGGCCGCATAGGAGCTACAGGTCGTGCAACGGGCCCTCATTTGCATTGGTCGATGAAATGGAACAATGCGCGCATTGACCCGATACTGCTGACCGGACCAATGAATTGAATTATGGCCGTCAAGTGAGCCGATACGCCCGGATTGATCAGTAGCTAAAGCCAGTTCGGGCTAGTTTACGATCCGCTTTACTTTAAACGCCCGACCGTCATTCACCTTGGCGACAAAACTACCCAAAGAGCCGCGCTTCACAACAATGGAATCTCCTGATTTCGGTCTCCGCATGCTTTTTACCTCGGTTTGTTGCCAAAGGGCGCCGTCATCAAGCTTGATAAGCCATTTGCCACTGCGTAATTTTTGGGCCGATGCAATATTTGCTTCTATCTGATTAACATTATCATCTTTATCGCCATCGCCGCCGAAAAGCTTTATCCTCGGCAGAGACAAACCAAATAAACCACGCCGTGCTTCACGCACCTGTTTCCTGTCAGCTATGACCACCTCATTGTTGGTCTGCGCGGTTTCAAGAGCTGCCACTTTGGCATCGAAGCAAGCCAGCCGTTGTTCGGCATCTGCTATGTTTTTGCACGCTACTAGTTCCGTGTAGATAGCAGGCGGCGCAGCGATTGCTCCATCCTCTTTCGCGGCGACGGCCGGCGCGTTCAGTACAAGCGCGATACCCAACGATAATGCGAGTGCTGGGCGTTTTCCAATGATCTGAATGCTCATTTCTTTACTCCTCGGCCGAAAAATGCACGGTTATGTGTTGTGACGGTGACGCTTTTACATCTTTCGTTTTCCTAGCATAACAAGGCGGCTACGCAACAGCATGCGTGGGCATTCAAGAAAATGATTTTAAATCAGCGCATAAAACCGGTCTATTGTATAGGATGCTTCAATCCCTCAGTGCTGATATGACTGTGACAAAATAGTTACATTCTCTACAAAACTGCCCCTCAAACCTGAACAGCGGCTTTACACTATTGCGCAATTACGGCATCTGCCAGCCATTCCGATGGAATATTGCGCGTGTCCAAAGCGGGTATGATTCGATTGGACAACTAAAGAAGCGGGCCATTGGGGGCCCTGCTCCTCCAGAATAAGGGACTGGAATAACATGAAAAAATTTACGAAGCTGAAAAGCGGCGCAGCACCTTTGGTGCTCGGTCTTGCTATGGTTTCAGCACCTGCCTACGCGCAGGACCAAGACGTACAAGACGCGGATGCAGTCGATGAGGAAGTCATCGTTGTTACCGGTTCTCGTATTACTAACCCTAACCTTGAGCTTTCAAGCCCGGTTGGTGTTGTAACCTCCGAAGAACTTGAACTGCGTCAGACCAACGTTGCTGAGCAATTCCTTCGCGAACTGCCTAGCTCGGTTCCAAGCATCGGTTCTGCGGTGAACAATGGTAACGGCGGTTCGTCCTTCGTTAACTTGCGTAACCTTGGTTCTCAACGTAACCTCGTTCTTCTGGACGGACGCCGTTATGTACCTGCCGATACAACTGGCCGTGTTGACCTTAATAACATTCCGCTGGCTGTCATCGAGCGTACAGACATTTTGACCGGTGGTGCTACAACCACTTATGGTGCGGATGCGATCTCCGGTGTTGTTAACTTCATCACCAAGCAAGATTTTGCTGGTGTTGAGCTGAACCTCAGCGAGCAAATCACTGAGCAGGGCGACGGTAACGTCTTCCGCGGTGACCTGACAATCGGTGCTAACTTCGACGATGGCCGCGGTAACGTGGTATTGAGCGTTGGCTATCAGGATCAGGATGCTGTTTTCCAGGGTGATCGTGAGTTTTCCGAATTCAACATCGGTTCTTTCACCGGTAATGCTGGTGGTTCTTCGAACTCTGTTCCTGCCAACCTTCGTGGTCCGGTAAGCGCTCAGATTAATGCTGACGGTAGCGGTCTTGACCCAGCGTCTTCGAACTTGTTCAACTTTAACCCGTTCAACATTTTCCAGACACCGTTTGAGCGTTTCAACCTGTTCAGTCAGGGACGCTATGAAGTTAGCGATGCTGTAGAAGTATATGCTCAGGCATCTTTCTCTAAGCAGACTGTTTCAACGATCATCGCGCCAGGCGGCTCGTTCTTTAACACATACGCTTTGAACTATGGTAACCCGTTCTTGAACGATGTTATCGGCAACGCGATTTGTGCTGGCGACGATATTGATCCTAACACTGCTGGTGTTCAAGCTCGTACGGCTGCTCAGTGTCAGACACTTCTGGACGATACAACAGGTCCATTGTTGGCTGACGGTTCGCCAAACCCGAACTATGCAACTGTAAACCTCGGCATCCGTCGTCGTTCGGTTGAAGCGGGTACGCGTAACTCTGACTTCACCAGCACCGTGTTCAACTTTGTTGTTGGCGCACGTGGCAACATCACCGACAGCATCACTTGGGATCTTTCCGGTGGCTATGGTGAAAGTGAGCGTATTCAGCGTCAGTCTGGTTTTGCACGCTTCGCTCGTTTGCAAAATGCTTTGATTGCTACCGACGTTAATACCTGTGTGGCTGATGCAAATGTTGGTGCTACTGCTGAAGCAGGCTGTGTGCCAATTAACCTTCTTGGACCACTTGGTAGCCTTACCCAAGAGCAGATTGACTACACGTTCTCTCTGACTCAGCAGGTTATTACCGCTACTTCATTGGCTCAGGTTAACGCATTGGTTGCCGGTGACTTCGGTTGGGGTATCGCGGAAACACCAATCAGCTTTGCTGTTGGCGGTGAGTATCGTGAGTTTGGTGCGACCCGTCGTAGTGACGAAGCATCTCAGACTCCTGGCGCTGTTGTCGGTGGTGGCGGTGCTGCTCCTGACATCACAGGTAGCTATGATGTTTATGATGCGTTCGGCGAGCTGGTTATTCCAGTGCTCGAAGGCGTGCCATTTGCTGAAAGCCTGACCGTTGAGCTCGGTGCACGTTATTCCGATTATTCGACTGCTGGTACCGAGTTTACTTGGAAAGCAGGCGGTGCTTGGGAGCCAATTATCGGCCTGAAAATCCGTGGTAACTATCAGCGTTCTTCACGCGCACCAAATATTGGTGAGCTGTTCACGCCGGTTACAACGGGCCTCAGTAACTTGGGTCAAGATCCATGTGCAGGCGCTGCGCCTCTTACAGATGCTAACCTTAGCGCGATTTGTATCGCTCAAGGCGCGCCTGCAGGAAGCATCGGCATCATCAACAACCCAGTTGCTGGTCAGGTTAACGTTACCACCGGTGGTAACTTGAACCTTGGTACGGAAACTGCAAAAACTTGGACCGTCGGGTTCTTGGCTGAGCCAGCTGCCGTTCCAGGTTTGGCTGTAACCCTTGACTACTGGAATATCGAAATAACCGATGCTATCACCACCCCAACTCCGGGTGATGCCAGCGACGCTTGTTTCGTATTCAATGCTTCGCCAACGAGCGCTGAGTGTCTTGCGATCCGTCGTAATCCACTCGATGGTAGTCTCTCCGGTTCTGCGGCGGATACACCTGGTCTTCCTTTGAACCTGACCAACTTGGGTACACTGGAAACCGATGGTATCGATCTTTCGATCAACTATGGCACGGACATTACCGACAACATCGGTCTGAACCTGTCCTTTAACGGAACCTGGACGAACAAAAACTTGTTCCAGGCTACGCCGGGCAGCTTGAACCGTGAATGTGTTGGCTTCTACAGTGTAAACTGTCTGTCTCCGCAGTCTGAGTTCACCTTTAGTCAGCGGACTTCGGTGACCTTCAACGATGAATTCCGGATTTCGCTCTTGTGGCGCTATCTTGATGGTATCGAATATGAGCCAGAGCAGTTTGCTGCTGAACTAGCTGCTGCGCAAGCTGACCCTGCCGGTTGCCCTGATCCACTTGGAGCAGATACTGGCGGCTGTTTGGTTGAGCCTGAATTCCTCAACATCGGTGCAGAGCATTATTTTGACCTCACCGGTCAGTGGGAAATCAGCGACAATGTTCAGCTGACTCTGACAATCCGTAACCTGTTCGACAACCAGCCAACAAGTGTTGGTTCCGACGTTGGCGCGACAGCGTTTAACAGCGGTAACGTTTACCCATCGTCTTACGATGCTCTGGGTCGTCGTTTCGCAGCTGCGGTTAAATTCAGCTTCTAATCTTTCAGGATTAGAACGAATAAAAGAGGGCGGGCCGCAAGGCTCGCCCTTTTTTGTTGAAAGACTTGTACAGTGCAGTATAATTTCTTTGAATTTCTGGAGATGGTTATGAAATTACGTAAATATGCTGCCATATTGGCGGGTGCCTCCATGATGACTCTACCCAGTATGGCATCTGCTGAAGTCGCTTCCGATAACGTGTCTGAAAAGGCTCAAAAGCCGAAGAAGATAACGGACAGACGCGATCCTGAATATGTACGCTGCCGTTCGGAGCCGGTTATCGGGTCTCGGGTGAAGAAAAAGCGCATCTGCATGACCAATCGGGAATGGAAGCGTTTTAATGCTGAGGGCAATAGGCGCGCCAATGAATTGGTAAAGGACCATCAATCAGGTCTGGGAGGTGGTTAGCTTCGAGGCCAACTAATCGGTTGGTTCTGTTTGCTGATATTACCGGTCAGGCGCTTATTTCTTGATCACGGGCCACTAGATTAGTGTCTGATTTAAATTCATTGCTATCTTCTGACTCTCTGCCACTGCTTTCGTCCAAGTCGCGACCATTTCAATTTCGGCGCCATGCAATTCTGCAACTTTTTGCTGTTCCTGCTGTCGCGCGTTCGCGTCGAACACTTCGCCTGGCTTGGTTTGATCCAGTTTTGAATGGCTGTTAAAGGCGGGACCTTGTAGGACCGAAGAGATTTGTTCATGGGCGAGGTCAAGCTCATATAAGTCTGCTAGAGCCTTAATAGTGTCTTGTGAGCGCGACAGAAATGTTTCGCTATCCAGTGTTCTTACTCGATCGCGGCCAATAGCTTCGATTATTCTCGAAAATAGTGCATGCTGGGATAGCCAACCGATAGCAGCAACTTGCAAATCCGTTAACTGCAGCAGCTCATCTTGCGAAAATCCGCCTACTGCATAACCGTCCTTCAGAGTGCCGATTAGCACATCGCGTACCCAGATGCGGCCCCACATCTCCTTTTTTGCAATGGATTTAAGGAAGCTTTCAATCGGTGCGTAAAGAAGCAGTGCCTTGGCATCGGGTCGCATGCGCAGCATTTCAATCGCCAGTGGGTTGCAGATATTGGAAGGCTTGATGATCACAGCGTGATCGTCGCCAAAGGGCCGGGCGAGGAGGTTCAGGCTTTGCTTGATGACTTGATGTTGTTTGGCGGGATCGGCACCGCGCCGTCGCCATCCGATCATGTCATTCAGGACGACGGGCTCTTTGAGCCCCATGGACACTCCCTCAATGTCAAAGGCCCGCGCCAACATGGTTGAGCAACAGTAGGCCGAATGGAATATGAAGTGGATCGGTGCTGTATTCGGAAGCATCTCGGGAAGCTGGGAACGGTCAAACGCCTTGAACTGGTCAATATTGGGCAGATGTTCGTCGGTGATGAAAGTGCATTGGCGATGTACATCACGCGGGACCGAGAGGAACCGGAAAGCGTCATTCACTTCATCATAGCGGTGGGCCAAATAACTGGCATCGCCCAATATTTCATCTTGTTGCACAGCGCTGATCATGATCATTGTCTGCCTAAGATCGGCAGCGCGCGCAAGATCAACCTTCTGTCGCTGTCGCCACCGGTACCATTTCCAGTGCCCCGTCGCCTTCGTCAATCTGCAATGTGCTGTTATCCGGCACATTGCCGCGCAAGATCATGTCTGCCAGCGGATCTTGCAGATATTTCTGGATCGCGCGTTTCAGCGGCCTTGCGCCGTATACGGGATCATAGCCGACGCGGCCGAGCCAGCGCTTGGCTGCATCGGTCAATTCGAGAACAATCTTACGATCCTTAAGCAGTTTCTGAACCCTGGCGACCTGAATCTCGACAATCGGTGCCATATGTTCTTCGGCGAGGCGATGGAACAGGATGATCTCGTCAAGCCGATTGAGAAATTCCGGCCGAAAATGTGCACGGACGACTTCCATGACTTGCGGCTCAACATCCTTGACTTTTTCGTCATCTTTTAGGTTTGCCATATACTGGCTGCCGAGATTTGAAGTGAGAATGATCAACGTGTTAGAGAAGTCCACGACCCGGCCCTGGCCATCGGTCAAACGGCCGTCATCAAGTACTTGCAACAGAACGTTGAACACGTCCCCATGCGCTTTCTCAACCTCGTCAAACAAAATGACCTGATAAGGTCGGCGTCTTACTGCCTCGGTTAGCACACCGCCTTCTTCATAACCGACATAGCCGGGAGGCGCGCCGATCAGGCGAGCGACGCTGTGCTTCTCCATAAATTCAGACATGTCGATGCGAACCATCGCCTGATCATCATCGAACAGGAATCCGGCTAGTGCCTTCGTAAGCTCTGTCTTGCCGACACCGGTGGGGCCGAGGAAGAGGAAGCTTCCGAGTGGGCGATTGGGGTCTTGCAAGCCGGCACGGGAACGGCGGACAGCGGCAGATACAGCGTCTATCGCATCTTTCTGACCAATGACCCGCTTACCGATCAACTCTTCCATGGCGAGTAGTTTTTCGCGCTCACCTTCGAGCATCTTGTCAACGGGGATACCGGTCCAGCGGGACACGACTGATGCGATGTCTTCACTTACCACTTCCTCACGCAGCATAGCGCCTTCAGTGGCGTCTGCCGCCTGTTCCAGTTTTTTCTCCAGATCGGGGATCTTGCCGTAACTCAGCTCGCCAGCCTTGGCGAGATCACCGGCCCGTTCCGCCTGTTCGAGCTCTAGACGGGCCGCATCCAGCTCTTCCTTCAGATGCGCTTCGGCGTGGATTTTGTCCTTCTCGCCCTGCCAACGGGTCGTAAGCTCCGTGGATTTCTGTTCAAGTTCCGCCAGTTCCTTTTCCAGGGCTTCCAGACGGCTTTTAGACGCGTCATCGCTTTCCTTGGACAGCGCTTCACGCTCAATTTTCATCTGGATAATCCGCCGGTCGAGGGTTTCGATTTCCTCCGGCTTGGACTCGACCTCCATACGGATGCGCGATGCCGCTTCGTCCATCAGATCGATGGCTTTATCCGGCAGGAAACGGTCGGAAATATAACGGTGCGACAGGGTTGCGGCGCTCACCAGTGCCCCATCGGTAATCCGCACGCCATGGTGCAGCTCATATTTTTCCTTTAGTCCGCGCAGGATCGAGATGGTATCTTCCACCGTTGGTTCGCCAATAACAACGGGTTGGAAGCGCCGTTGCAGGGCAGGGTCTTTTTCGACATGTTTCTGATATTCATCCAGCGTAGTCGCACCAATACAATGCAGTTCGCCGCGCGCCAGAGCAGGCTTTAACAGATTGCTTGCATCCATCGCCCCTTCAGAAGCACCTGCGCCAATCAGCGTATGCATCTCGTCAATGAACAATATGATTTCACCATCAGCCCCTCGCACTTCGTCCAGGACACCTTTAAGCCGTTCTTCAAATTCGCCTCGGTATTTCGCGCCTGCAATCAGCGAACCCATATCGAGTGCCATCAAGCGCCGATCCTTCAGGCTATCTGGGACATCGCCATTGGCAATGCGCAGTGCTAATCCCTCGGCGATAGCGGTTTTACCCACACCCGGTTCACCGATCAGTACAGGATTATTCTTGGTTCGACGCGCCAAAATCTGAATGGTACGACGGATTTCTTCATCCCGACCGATGACTGGGTCCATCTTGCCTTCGCGGGCGGCTTCGGTCAGGTCGCGCGCGAATTTCTTCATCGCTTCATAGCGATCTTCGGCTGAAGCCGTGTCCGCTGTGCGCCCGCCGCGTAGCTCGTTGATCGCGCTGTTCAGTGCATCTGGTGTCACACCTGCATTGGTGAGGGCTTTTCCCGCTGCGGTGTCTTTGGACAGGGTCAGAGCAAGCAATAGCCGCTCGACAGTGACAAAGCTGTCACCCGCTTTCTCGGCAACCTGTTCGGCCTGATCCAGTACTCGCACCGCATCATTGTTCAGGCCCGGTGTTTGCTGTGCGCCGCTGCCGGATACCGCTGGGATTTTTGCCAGCACATCGTCTGTTTCGAGATGAGCCTGTTTGGCATTGCCGCCTGCTTTTGCAATCAGACCAGCCGCCATGCCCTGATCATCTTCAAGCAGCGCCTTCAACAGATGTGCTGCAGTGATCTGCTGGTGGTTCATACGAATGGCCACTGTCTGCGCCGATTGCAAAAAACCTTTGGCGCGATCTGTAAACTTCTCGAGATTCATTGTCCCGTTCCCTCATCTCTGGTTCTCACCAGATATGGAGTGATAATTTTATCACACAAGGGAGCGGGACAAATAATTGTTACAAAAGCTTATTTGGCAGTCCAGTCGCGTGCTAGTTGATCGAGCAAGCGGACGCCAAAGCCGGATGCCCCTTTTGGCGTCAGCGGCTTTGCCGAATTGTTCCAGTCGACACCGGCAATATCCAGATGAGCCCAAGGCATTGATTCATCGATAAAATAACCGATAAAATGAGCCCCGGCACTCGCGCCTGGCGCGTCTGTGACACCCGAATTTTTTACATCGGCAATATCCGAACGGATGGCCTTGGCATAAGCAGGATGCAGAGGCAGCCGCCATAGATGTTCGCCGCTATCCTCTGCAGCTTTCAGCAAACGATCAGCAATCTCATCCTCCCGCGCAAATAGCCCGGCATATTGATCGCCCACCGCGCGTCCAACTGATCCGGTCAAGGTTGCGATATCAACCAGCGCAAATGGCTTGTAGCGATCTGCTACATATTGCACGGCATCGGCGAGCACCAACCGGCCCTCCGCATCCGTGCTGAGGATTTCGATGGTCTTTCCGCCATAGGTTCGCACCACATCGCCGGGGCGCTGGGCATTGGCACCGGGCATATTTTCGGCCAGCGCGGCTACTGCTACAATGTTAACTGGTGCACGGCTCTTGGCCAGCGACAATGTCGTACCCATCACGGCGGCGGCTCCCGACATGTCGGCCTTCATCGCCCACATGCCCTTGTTTGGCTTGATCGAGATGCCGCCCGTGTCAAAGGTAATCCCTTTGCCAGCCAAAGCCAGTGGGGCGCCGGTTCCGCCTGTATAGCTAACCACCATCATCCGTGAACCGCGCGGGCTGCCCTGACCCACGCCGACAATTGCTCCCATATTCATCTTGCGCATCGCCGCTTCGTCCAGAACTTCGATGCGGATATTGGGGACGCCCTTGAACGCCGCGCTCACCCGTTCAACAAAGCTTTGCGGATAAAGCGTATTGGCCGGTTCGCTCTGCAGGTCACGGACCATTCTAACACTGTCCGCAAGATGTTTGTAACGATTGTTCCACAGAGCTTGAGCTGCCGATGCTGATGGGCCGGCTATTGTAACGCTCTGCGCGGCGGGTGCTGTTTCGACATCTGTCTGATAACGATCAAAACGATATTGACCGAGGTCCAAGCCAAGTGCAGCTTCAGCCATTGCGGCGGCATCTGGAGCCCCGACAATCGCCAGCTCCGAACCTTCCTTCATCAGTTTTTGCACGGCGCTACCAGCGGCTGATTTCCAGTCCAGTCCTGCATCTTCCGGCCCCGCTTTATCTGGTTGGGCTGCTCCAGCGAGCATGATAAGCGGACGATTGCCAATGCCGCGCAGCTTTAAGTTGGTGCCGGTTTTTCCCTTGAACTCGGCAGAGGCTATAGCTGCTTCTACGGCGCTGCGTTCAGCGGGGGAAAGGGCCGGAATATCCGGCAACTCAGCGCTTTGCATTAGAATGATTAAGCCGGCATCGGCAGGGGCCTGAACAGCAAAGGCAATTGGACGTTCGGCGCTGTTGGAAACAGTACTAGCCGGAACACCGGATCCAACTACAGATTGTGCCGATGTCGGGGCGGCAAAGGCGAGTGTGGACAGAGCTGAGAACATGGCAAGGCGAGAGATTTTTGATTTCGGCATGAGTTATCCTTTGTGGCTTTGACGATGGGGAGGCTACCCGGTTGACCAATGTCACAACATTGCGCAAGAACGATGCAAAGGGCAAGGTCGATTGCCATAGAAAAAGGAAATGAAATGAAGGTGATCAGGCGAATTGGAATAGGATTGTTGATCCTGATTTTGCTGGTTGCCATCGCGCTGGCGGTTTGGGAACCGATGAGCGTCTCACCTGCATCTCCGCCGCCCAAAAAAGATTATGAAGCGCGTATCGTTCGCGATAATTTCGGCGTGCCGCATATTTTCGGCAAGACCGATGCCGATGTCGCTTATGGCGTTGCATATGCCCATGCCGAGGATGATTTCATAACGCTGCAAGAGGTTACCGCGATGACCCGCGGACGCCTCGCAACACTTAACGGTGCGGATGGTGCGCCGATTGATTTTGTCGCGGCGCTACTTGATGTCGATGGTACGGTGAAGCGCAAATATGACGATCTGCCAGAGGATGTACGCGCAGTGCTGGACGGCTATGCTTCGGGCCTGAATGCTTATGCTGAAGAGCATCCAGATGAGGTCAGCTTGTCCAAGTTATTCCCGGTCAATGGACGTGATATTGCTGCTGGATTCGCATTGCGTTCGCCGTTTTTCTTCGGGCTTAATGGCCCTATACAAGCGCTAACCGAGGGTAAGCCGCTGCGCCGAGAAGGTGGACCCAGCCTGGCTGTGCCGATTGAAAATCGCACCGTTCACCCGCTTAGCGAGGACAAGATAATTACGCCAGTCGGTCCGGATCCTGATGAAAATGGATCCAATGCTTATGCGATTGCACCGGAGCGTTCGACCGATGATAAAACCCGGCTGATTTCTAACTCGCATCAGCCTTTGCGCGGTAACGTCGCGTGGTATGAGCTAGTTGTCCATAGCGATGAAGGTTGGGACTTTGCAGGGGCCAATTTCCCGGGATCACCTTTCCCGTTTCTGGGGCATAACAAGAATCTGGGCTGGACCAACACGGTCAACCGGCCCGATCTCATCGATATCTATAAGCTTACGCTCAACGAAAAGGGTAATGCCTATAAATTTGATGGCGAATGGTTGCCGCTGGAGAAAAAGCGAGTCTGGCTGAAAATCAAATATGGACCGTTCGTGATTCCATATCCGCAGATGATCTACCGGTCGGTCCATGGTCCGGTAATCATGAACGGTAACGGCGCCTATGCGCTGCGCTATGCGGGCATGGATCAACTCGACATGCTGACCCAATATTATCGCATCAACAAGGCGCAGGATTTTGATGAGTGGCAAGCGGCAATGGCTGGGCAGGGCGTGCCGGCGACCAATTTCATCTATGCCGATGCCAAGGGTAACATCGGAATGTTCTACAACGCCATGTTCCCCGATCGCGCGCCCGGCTTTGATTGGCGCACCGTTTTACCCGGCGATAATCCCAATGCGGTCTGGCAGAATAGTTTGCCGTTCACGCGGGTTCCGGCGTTGATCAATCCCGGTTCCGGCTATGTTATGAACGCGAATAATACACCCTATGTCGCGGCCGGACCAGGCGATGAACTGAACCCGGAAACCTTTTCTCCGCTGATGGGGATAGAGGATGACCAGACGAACCGGTCGCGCCGCTCGATCGAATTGCTGGAAGCCAATGGCAAGATCGGTGAAGAAGAAATTCGCCGGATCAAGTACGATACCGCCTATGTTCGGGCTGGCTATGCCAAGGATTGGCTCGACAAGATTGCCGCACTGGACCTAAAAGACGATCCCGAACTTGCCAAGGCCCAAGCCTTGCTCGCCAAATGGGACTGGGACCTTGATGGTAAGGGACCTGCCGACGCTCTGGCGCTAAAAATATTGCGACCTGCAAACAAGGCGCATTATCAACGCGGTGAAGTCCCTGATCCCCGGGAAATCTTGCAGGAAACGGTCGACCATCTGAACCAATATTTCGATCGCATCGACCCGCCCATGCTCGAGGTCCTGCGCCTGCGGCAAGGCGACGTCGACCTTCCCATTGATGGTGGCAATGACACCATCCGTGCGTCTACTTTGTGGGACATTGATGACGACGGCCGTCTGTCGGTGCGCCATGGCGACAGTTTCATCATGTTTGTTGAATGGGACAAGGCAGGGGCTGTCACGTCCCGTTCGATCCAGCCGTTTGGGGCCGCGACAACCCGTCCCGATAGTCCGCACTATACAGACCAGATGCAGCTATTTGTGGATAAGAAGCTGAAGCCCGTATGGTTTGATCCGGCGGAGTTGGAGAAGAACAAAGCCAGCGAGAAGGTAATCGGATCAGCAAGATAATGGCACGACAGGCAGCTGGCTAAGCTAGGAAAAGCTCTGCTGCTGCATCAATAATCGCGCTCTCGTTTATACGGTAGGCATTGTAAAGGTCTGGCAAGTCTCCCGTTTGGCCAAACCGATCTGTGCCGAGGGGGCTGACCTTCATCCCATTTACGGCGCCTAGCCAGGACAAAGCCGACGGAGAGCCATCGAGAACCGTTATCAGGCCTGCATCAGGGGATAATTGGTCCAGCAAGCGTTTGGCATGGCACGGACTGTCATCCCTGCCTTCCCATCGAGAAGCCCGCTGTTCTGACCATCCGCGATGTAGCAAATCCGGTGAAGTTACGTTCATCAAGCCCAACCCGGGGATGTCGGTCACCAGACTGTCATAAGCCTGCAATACTTCGGGCGCGATGGCCCCTGTAAACGCAATAGCCGCTTCTGCTCCTTCGGCAGGTTGTCGCAGCCAATAGGCGCCTTTGAGCGCATCGGCTTCCCAATCATCATTGTCCCGTTCAATCTGTGCAATTGATCGCGTGCTGAGACGTAAGTAGGTGGAGCTACCGTCTTTCTGTTGCATGTGATCAAAGGCCCAGCGCATCATCAACGCCACTTCATCGGCCCATGCCGGTTCAAAATAGACGAGCCCAGGCTGTCCAATCCCGATCAGCGGCGTGTTGATCGATTGATGGGCACCGCCTTCCGGCCCTAGCGTGAGGCCGGACGGAGTGCCTACGAGAAGAAAGCGTGCATCCTGATAACAGCCATAGTTAAGTGCATCGAGGCCGCGGGCAATGAAGGGATCATAGACCGTTCCCACCGGTAGTAGCCGGGTTCCGAAATGAGGTGCCGTCAGTCCCATGGATGTAAGCATGAGGAAGAAATTATTCTCCGCTATGCCCAATTCGATATGCTGACCCGCGCCATGCGCTGACCATTTTTGTGCAGACGGAATTTGGGCTTGTTGGAAAACGTCAGCCACTTCCTGCCGCCGAAACAGGCCGCGCTGGTTCACAAAGGCACCCAGATTGGTTGTCTGGGTAACGTCGGGAGCCGTGGTGACGATCCGGTTACCAATTTCTTCCCCCGATTTGGCTAGATTCAAAAGAATTTTACCGAACGCAGCTTGGGTTGACTGTTCATCACCAGCGGGCACCGCAAAACGCTCCGGGATGGCTACTGTCGGGGCCGTCGCCTCCGATCTGTGCTGCGCCAATGCACTGTCCTCGACGAAGGCCTTCAGCTGCGCCGCCGCATTGTCGCCCATGCCGCCATAGGCTTCCCATTCCGAACCTCTTTTGATCCCGAGGCTTTTGCGATAACCATCCATTTGCGTCGGGTTCATCATGCCGGAATGATTGTCCTTGTGGCCAGCCAAAGGCAGACCAAATCCCTTGACGGTATAAGCAATGAACAAGGTTGGTCGGTCGTCATCGCAGGCATCAAAGGCGTCTGACAGCGTTTCGACACAATGGCCGCCGAGATTGGTCATCAGATCGGCGAGGGTATCATCATCGAAGCCGGCGAGCAGCTTTTTCACATTGGGCTTGTTGCCGATATCTTTGACTAGCCGTTTGCGCCATGCCTTGCCGCCTTGATATGTAAGTGCGGCAAAATCGGCATTGGGGCAATTCTCGATCCATTGTTCCAGTGTCTTGCCACCGGGTTTGTTGAACGCCGCCTGCTGCCGCTTGCCGTATTTTAAGGTTACCACACGCCAGCCGCAGGTTTCGAAAATATCGTCAAAACGGCGGAACATCCGGTCTGCTGTCGTGCTGTCCAGTGATTGCCGGTTATAATCCACCACCCACCAGCAGTTTCTAATGTCATGTTTATAAGCTTCGATCAGGCATTCATAGATATTGCCTTCGTCCAGCTCGGCATCGCCCATCAAGGCGATCATCCGGCCGGCATCGCTTTCTTCCAGTTGCCCATGGGCGATCAGATAGTCCTGCATCAAACTGGAAAACGCGGTTACCGCGACGCCGAGGCCGACCGATCCTGTCGAAAAGTCAACCGGAATGCTGTCTTTGGTTCGCGATGGGTAACTTTGAACACCGCCGAGACCGCGAAAGCGCTCCAGCTTTTCCTGTGTCTGATTGCCGAGCAAATAGTGAATGGCATGGAGGACGGGGCCGGCATGCGGTTTCACCGCAACTTTGTCTTGCGGCCTCAGCGCATGAAAATAGAGCGCGGCCATGATCGCTGTCATGGAGGAGCAACTTGCTTGATGGCCACCGACTTTAAGCCCGTCACGCTTTTCCCGGATATGGTTGGCATTGTGGACGGTCCACGAAGACAGCCACCGCAACCGTGACTCCAACAGCTCCAGCATCTGCATTTCATTTGATGTGTTGTTGTTTGTTTTGGTGGTCATGATCATGGCGTCCCAGATGAAGCTACAGTCATTCCATAGACATCATGATCAATGTGTACCAGCTTCCGAATCAAGCCAAAACCGGTAAAACTTTGAAATTGGTCGGGACGAGAGGATTCGAACCTCCGACCCCCACACCCCCAGTGTGATGCGCTACCAGGCTGCGCTACGTCCCGACCGTCAGTGCGGCGTTGCCGACCGAGCCAGCGCGTATATGGTGGTCCTGCATCCTTGGCAAGTTTTTTGGGCATAGGATTTGACCCTTTATGTTTGGCACACTTGATCTCCCGGATTGCTGCTCCCATCTACGGTTGGTATTTTATCAGCTGTCCAATTTGATTGTTTTGGCATAGCTAAAGATTGCTTTCACTGGGGGTGCATGATAGGCGCGCGCAGCATTGATGTCCGGCATTTTGTGCAAACAATAATGGCGGTCAACCAGCCTGGGAATAGGGCTGTTACATTGGGGATATTAATATGACTTCACTACTAATCACGGCACAGGCAGCTTCCGGCGGAGCGGGTGGATTTCTTGTTTCAATTATGCCGTTAGTCCTGATTTTTGCCGTTTTCTATTTTCTGCTGATCCGTCCACAGCAAAAGAAGATGAAAGAGCATCAGGGTAAAATCTCTGCCGTTCAGAAAAACGATGAAGTCATTACCGGCGGCGGTCTGGTTGGCAAGGCGATGAAAGTCGATGACGAATATGTTGAGGTTGAGATCGCCAAAGGTATTCGCGTTAAAGCGGTTAAGGCTACGTTATCTGACGTGGTGCCACGTGGTAGCGGCAAACCAGCCAACGATTGAACCTGTTTAGGGAACGGATAATTTTACGATGTTAGATTTCCCGCGCTGGAAAGTCATTTCCATATCTTTGCTGCTGGCTTTTGGCGTTTTGATGTCACTTCCCAGCCTGTTTTTTGGCGAAAGTCATAAATATTGGCCAGCTTTCCTGCCGGATGAAACCATCAATCTCGGTCTCGATTTATCCGGTGGCAGTCATATTCTCCTGGAAGCGGAACCTGCTGACGTGGCGGAAACCCGCTTGCAGACAATGGAAGAGTCCGTTCGGGCCGAAATGCGCCGCGCCAATCCCCGCATCAATATCGGTGATATTTCAAGAAGGGATGGCGTGCTCTCTTTCATGGTACGCGATTCCACACAAGTCGACGCCGCACGCGATGTCTTGGAGCCGCTGACTACCGGTGCTGGCCTGACGGGTCAGCGAGACTGGGATATTGAAGTACGTGATGATACACGCTTCGTTGTCTCTCCGACATCTGCCGGGCTTGAAAATGCCGTTGATAACGCAATGGATACTGCGACTGATGTGATCCGGCGGCGTATCGATGAAATGGGTACACGCGAACCTACTATCATCCGGCAAGGCGATACACGGATCGTTGTTCAGGTGCCTGGTCTCGAGGATCCGGAGGCTTTGAAGGAGCTGCTTGGCAAAACTGCCAAATTGGAATTTAAACTGGTTGATTTTGAAGCTGACCCCAACGCCATCGCCGAAGGGCGTGCGCCGGTCGGTAGCCAGGTTTTCCCTTATCCGGACAATCCTTCGGGTCTGCCGAATATTGCGGTGAAGCGTCTTGGCGGTATTTCCGGCGACAAGTTGACCGATGCCGGGCAGGGATTTGATCCGGATACGAATGCACCGGTTGTGAACATTACATTCGACACCGAAGGCGGAGCAAAATTCGCCCGGTTGACCCAAAATAATGTCGGTCGCCCCTTTGCCATAATATTGGATGGCGTGGTTCTTTCTGCGCCAAATATCAATGAACCGATTTTGGGTGGCTCAGCCCAGATCTCCGGCAATTTTACTGTCGAAGAAGCGAACCAGCTTTCTATCGCTCTGCGCTCGGGCGCCCTGCCAGTTGAGCTGCAGGTCGTGGAAGAACGGACGGTTGGCCCCGATCTTGGTGCCGATTCCATCCGCAAGGGCATGATTGCCGCTATTATTGGTACAGCGGCGGTGCTGGCATTCATGGTCGTTACTTATGGTCGCTTTGGTTTTTATGCTAATTTTGCACTGGCGCTGAACCTCTTCCTGATCCTCGGAGTCATGGCGATTTTCAATGCAACCCTAACATTGCCGGGCATTGCCGGTTTCATTCTGACCGTCGGCTCGGCCGTCGATGCGAATGTGCTGATCAATGAACGGATACGCGAAGAAAGACGGCGCGGCAGACGCGTGGTGCAAGCGGTGGAGGTTGGTTACAAGGAAGCCTCTAGAGCGATATTTGACGCCAACATCACCAACGTCATCGCCGGCTTGTTGCTGTTTATTTTCGGTTCCGGCCCGGTTCGCGGTTTTGCCGTGGTTCTGATTATCGGAATTGTTACATCGGTCTTTACCGCTGTTGTTGTGACACGGATGCTGGTCGCACTGTGGTTGCGTCGTACCCGTCCACAAGAGCTGGTTATATAGGAGGGAATGGTCATGAAACTTCTCAAACTCGTTCCCGATAATACCAATATCGCATTCCTTAAATGGCGAAATATTGCCGTTGCCATAAGCATCTTGATGATCATTGGTTCCATGGCATTGGTTGCACAACGTGGGCTGAACTTCGGTGTTGATTTCGTCGGCGGTCAGATGATCCGTACCACCTTTACTCAGACCGCTGATGCACCGATTACGGAGCTGCGCGAAAAAGTTGGCGCGTTAGGATATGGTGACCCAACCATCCAACGCTTTGGTCAGCCTAATGAGGTATCGATCCGCATGAAGCTGCCCGAAGGCGCGGATCAGGATCCGGAATTGGCCAATACAATGGCCGATCAGATTACCGGCATGTTGAAGGCCGATTATCCCGACGTCCGCATTGATGGCGTAGATTCTGTTTCCGGCAAGGTGTCAGAAGAGCTCTTATCGAAAGGCGTTTGGTCGCTGGTTGGAGCGATGTTGGCAATTACGCTCTACATCTGGATCCGGTTTGAGTGGCAATTCGGTGCCGGAGCGCTGTTTGCTTTGTTTCACGATGTTTCACTGACCTTCGGGTTTTTCGCGCTCACACAGCTCGAGTTCAACCTCAATATCGTGGCGGCGTTACTAACCATTATCGGCTATTCGTTAAACGATACGATTGTCGTTTACGACCGGATCAGGGAGAATCTGAAGAAATATCGCAAAATGGATATTATTGCATTGCTTGACCTATCGGTGAACGAGACATTGGCACGCACGGTGATGACCAGTCTGACCATGTTGGTTGCGCTGATTGCGTTGATCATCTGGGGCCCCGATGTAATCTTCGGTTTTGCAGCGGCAATGTTCCTAGGTGTGTTCATTGGTACTTATTCTTCGGTTTATATGGCTGCGCCCATATTGATCTGGCTGAAAGTCGGACCTGATAGTTTCGTGCCACCGGAAGCTGCCGGTGGGCAGGCTGAAAAAATCGGTGGGCCTGAAGAAGTCGGTTGATTGTTGAAGGCTGATGGTTGAGCTCAGGCGAGATGTTGAATTTGCCGGGCCGGTTGTCACCGGTTTTACTCCCAATGGCTTTAAAGTTGGAGACCGGCGGTTTGACAATGGCTTGTTGCTTTCGCCGGAACAGGCGCTGCCCTGGGCCGCGCCCGCACGCGATGAGCTGAATCTGAAGGAGATTATGGCTGCTCTGAACTTATCGCCAAATCCTGAGTTTCTGCTTTTTGGTAGCGGTACAAAGATGGAGCAGCCACCGGCGGCTTTTCGCCGGGCGGCGGATGCCGCAAAACTGGGTATTGAAGTCATGGATAGTCGAGCGGCGGCGCGGGCCTGGGGTGTGTTGCGGGCAGAAGAGCGCTGGATTATTGGTGCGTTCATGCCGCTCGGTTAACGGCCGACAATCTCCAAGAACAGCTTTACCAACGCATCGCCGTTATTTTTCCAGCTGAATTGGCTGACGCTAGCGCGTACATCGCTCGGTGCCGGTGGATGAGCTAAAATGGCTTTGATAGCGTCGGCAATTGCCGGGCTATTTTGTTTCACAATCCTCCCCGCAGTATCTGATCGCACCAGTTCCCGAGCTCCACCAGCTTCGCTGATGATGATCGGTGTGCCGCAGGATAGAGATTCTACCCAGGCGTTGGCCAGCCCTTCGGATTTTGACGGCAGAATAGAAATGTCGGCCGCTGCGATTAATCCCGGTAACTCATCGTGGGGGACGTTGCCGAGGAAGCGAACGCGGTCTTTGACACCCAGCTTGTCTGCCAGTGCCCAATAAGCCTTTTCTTCCTCACCCTTGCCCGCCAGCATCAAGGTGGCATCGGGGAAAGACTGTATCGCCTCGATCACCAGCGCTTGGTTCTTCCTCTGAATGAGCGCGCCAACGCAGATGAACAATGGCCCAGGAACATCCAGTTCCTTCTTCATAGCAGCGCGGTCAACTGGCACGAATTTCTGAGAATCAAGACCGGTATAGTGGACCGAGATCTTGTCACCCTCCATGCCAAGATCAACCATATCCTGTTTCAGTGCTTTGGACACCGCCAGTAAGCCAGAAGCTTTGTCGGCCGCGTGTAATATCTGTGGCAGGCATTTGGCAATGCTTCCCCAATGATGAATGTCCGCCCCGCGCGCCTTCACGGTAAAAGGAATGCCAAGCTCGTTAGACAGGCGCATTGCCGCAGGGCCATCCGGATAGAAAAACTCCGTATCAATCAGGTCAAACGGTTTTGCATGATGCAGCTTCCTGACCAGCGGCATGATGGCTTGTGCAATCCGCACCGGATTTTTGGAGCCACCAATTTTTGGGATCAGGCGGAAGCGAGGACGATGGACATTAAGCCCGTGCCAGTGTTCGTGCTCTGGCAGATCCGCAAGCGCGCGATAGGGCGGAAGACTTCGTAGTGGCAGTGGCGGGATCCCGATGGGGTTGATGATCGTGACATCGGCTTCGGCTCTGCTCGCCAACTCTGCTGTTTGCCGTTCGACAAATATCCCGAAATTGGGCGAGGCTTCATTGGGGAACAATGTCGATAGCGTTAATATGTTGAGCGGGCGGGGCATCGGATTGCCTTAGCGGAGAGCCCTTAAAGCGCTCTTACCAGCCTAACGGCGACACCAATCCACTCCGGATCTTTGACGACTTGTTGCCTTGCACCGCTGCCCAGCGGTAAAATCTGGATCATATCGCCTTCTCGGCCGATCAGGCGGCCGAAAAGAAAGCGTCCAGCAGGACGCGGCACCAATATATCGCGGTTCAGGGCGGCGCCATATTGATCCGGGACCCGGCGTGACAGCCAGACATCATCACCGGAGCGATAGTCGCCTATGCTGCTTTTGACACGCAGAGCGACCATATCTGCCTCTATCGTCGGCTGTAAAATAGTTTCGGTCTTCCTAAGGGCATGAGCGCCCTTGTGATCCAGTATCGCCGCTACCGGCAATTCATCCTGATCGGGAAGCGCGAGCAATTCCGCACTGTCGACGTCAAGCGCATCCGCGATCCGGTTAAGCCACGCTAGCGACAGCGTTCGCATTCCGGTTTCGAGCCGGCCGATGGTTTGCGCAGTTGTAGGCGGCTCGCAGCGTTTTGCGATATCATCGAGCGTCAAACCCTTGGCTTTGCGAACATCTCTTATGCGGCTAATCATGGTTGACTCCAGCTGGCAAAATGAAACCTATATGGTTTCTTCTTTCCTACATATTCTCCAAAATGGCAAGGGATATCCGGATCATTTGAAAAGGAGTGTATCTTGCCATCAATCAGAACAGATAAATTGAAAGACCCTCGTATATTGGCGGAACGGCCTTTGCCCCAAGATGGCAGGGATTGCGCCAACGCTGGTGCCCGAAAACGTCCGGCACGCAGCGTGACGGTTAACCTGTCAGAATCACCCTTGGGCTGGCTCCATGCAAGGGGACATCTGACGGATCGCCAGTTTGATGGCGGTGAAAAACTCCGGGCAGACTGGGAGCGGGCCAATTTACCGCCCAATACCACTATGAGTTGGAACATGGTGCCACCTACCGGAGGGCGACGCGCTGCGGCGGAAATGCTGAACGCGACCGAAGCGCAAATTGCGGCCAGGCAGCGTTTTGATAGTGCCATCTTGCATCTCGGCACTGATTTGTCCGACATTGCCTGGCGGATCATCTGCGCAGGGGAAGGGGTTCCTGCGGCGGAAAAAAATCTCGGTTGGCCCGCACGATCAGGAAAGCTGGTCTTGAAAATTGCGCTAGATCGGCTCGCCAATTTTTACCGTTTGCCGGAATAGAAATTGGTCGGCCTGATAATATGATGGAACGCTTGAATCCGGTTGATTGCGCGCGATGATAAGATAAGGTTGCAGGCAGACCAAACTGTCAGGAAACACCGCCTTATGAAAACCCGCGCTGCCGTTGCCTTTGAAGCCAAGAAACCGCTGGAAATTGTCGAGCTGGATCTGGAAGGTCCAAAGGCAGGTGAAGTTCTGGTCGAGATCATGGCGACCGGCATCTGTCATACGGACGCATACACGCTAGATGGGCTCGATAGCGAAGGAAAATTCCCCAGTGTATTGGGCCATGAAGGGGCTGGCATAGTCCGCGAAGTGGGTGCCGGTGTGACATCGGTTGCACCAGATGATCATGTGATCCCGCTTTACACTCCGGAATGCCGGCAATGTAAATCCTGCCTCTCCGGTAAGACCAACCTGTGTACAGCAATCCGGTCAACACAGGGACAGGGCCTCATGCCTGATGGGACTAGCCGGATGTCCTATAAGGGCGAGGCGATTTATCATTATATGGGATGTTCCACTTTTTCCAATTTCATCGTGCTGCCTGAAATTGCCGTGGCCAAAATTCGTACCGATGCACCATTTGACAAGAGCTGTTATATCGGTTGCGGTGTAACCACCGGCGTTGGCGCAGTCACCAACACAGCGAAGGTGGAACCCGGCGCGAATGTGATCGTTTTCGGTCTCGGCGGCATTGGCCTGAACGTTATTCAGGGTGCCCGGATGGTCGGGGCGGACAAGATTATTGGCGTCGATTTAAACGCCGACAAGGAAGAATGGGGTCGCAAATTTGGCATGACCCATTTCGTTAATCCCAAAGATGTCAGCGGGGACATAGTCGAACATCTTGTCGCTTTGACCGATGGCGGCGCCGATTACACTTTTGATTGCACTGGTAACACCGATGTGATGCGCCAAGCGCTTGAGGCCTGTCACCGCGGCTGGGGCGAGAGCATCATCATTGGCGTGGCCGAAGCAGGCAAGGAGATCACCACCCGGCCATTTCAGTTGGTTACCGGCCGCGTCTGGAAGGGTACGGCCTTTGGCGGTGCCCGCGGGCGGACGGATGTTCCGAAAATCGTGGACTGGTATGTGAACGGCAAGATTGAGATTGATCCGATGATCACACACACGTTGACGCTCGAAGAAATCAACCAAGGCTTTGACCTGATGCATGCAGGTGAAAGTATCCGAAGCGTCGTAGTTTTTTAAGAAATTCAATAAAGGAGAGAGTTATGTTCAGTCACGTCATGGTGGGTTCTAATGACATTGAAAGATCAAAGTCATTTTACAACGCGGTGCTTGCCACGCTGGGTGCTGGTGAACCGATGGTGGACGTCAAAGAAGATGGGACGACCCGACTTTTCTATATCCACAACGGTAATATTTTCAGCGTCAGCCAGCCGATTGACGGTCAGTCTGCTACTGTCGCCAACGGCGCTACAATCGGTTTCGCCTGCACTTCACCGGAACAAGTCAAAGAATTTCATGATGTTGCGGTTGATAATGGCGCAACGTCAATTGAAGATCCTCCGGGACCAAGGGATTCGACGATGGGTCAGATGCATCTATCTTATGTGCGCGACCCCGATGGCCATAAATTATGCGCTATGTATCGACCCGGATGAGTGCACTAAAAACAATATCTGAAAACCGAGCATTTGGCGGAGTGCAGGGGGTTTATTCCCATGCCTCCGCCGAAACCAAAACGGATATGGCTTTCGCTGTTTTTGTGCCCGCGTATGAGGATGGCGCGGCGCTGCCTGTGCTCTGGTATTTATCCGGTCTGACCTGCACCCATGCTAATGTGATGGATAAGGGCGAATATCGAAGGTTAGCGAAGGAATTGGGACTGATCATTGTCTGCCCTGATACGTCGCCACGCGGTGACGATATGGCGGACGATGAAGCCTATGATATGGGGCAAGGCGCAGGCTTCTATGTTGATGCGACAGAACAGCCTTGGTCAACCAATTTCCGGATGCGCAGCTATATTGAGCAGGAATTGCCTGCTTTGATCGCTGAAGCATTTCCGGCGGACATGAAGCGGCAGGGCATATTTGGTCATAGCATGGGCGGCCATGGAGCTCTCACCATTGCGCTGCGCAATCCTGATCGTTTCAAAAGTGTCTCGGCCTTTGCACCGATTGTGTCCCCGCTAAATTGTCCATGGGGACACAAAGCGCTGGGCGGATATCTCGGTGCCGATCAGAACGTTTGGCGAGACTATGATGCTTGTGCGCTAATTGAAGACGGGGCGCGGGTTGCGGATATTCTTGTCGATCAAGGCACGGCAGATCAGTTTCTCGAAGAGCAGCTTAAACCAAATTTGTTAGTGGCGGCATGTGAACGGGCGGCTATCCCTCTGACGCTGAATATGCGCGAAGGATATGATCATAGTTATTTCACGATCTCGACATTCATGGATGATCATTTGCGCTGGCATGCGGAGCGGCTCTGATGTGGAATGATACGCCAGAAATAGCGCAAATGCGCGAAGCCGTGCGCGCCTTGTGCAGCGATTTCCCTGGCCGTTATTGGCGGGAGAAAGATCGGGAGCGCGCCTATCCCAGAGAATTTGTCGATGCTCTCACAAAGGCTGGCTTTCTTGCTGCGCTGATCCCTGAGGAATATGGCGGAAGCGGGCTTGGTTTGTCGGCTGCAGCGGCCATCCTTGAGGAAATTCATGGCAGTGGCTGCAATGCCAGTGCGTGCCATGCGCAGATGTATATCATGGGTACGATCTTGCGCGATGGCAGCGAGGCGCAGAAGCAGCAATATCTTCCCAAGATCGCAACCGGTGAACTGCGATTGCAAGCCTTTGGTGTGACCGAGCCGGGGAGCGGAACCAATACCTTAGGTCTCAAAACCACCGCGGTTCGCGATGGCGACGACTATGTAATCAACGGCCAAAAGGTATGGACCAGCCGTGCGGAATATAGCGACCTAATGGTCCTGCTCGCTCGGACAACACCGCAGGATCAGGTGCAGAAGCGGACCGATGGTCTGTCTGTCTTTATCGTCGATATGCGTGAGGCGGTTGGCAATGGACTGACCATCAAGCCTATTCGAACCATGATCAATCACAGCACAACCGAGGTCTATTTCGATGATCTGCGTGTGCCTGCGAAGAACATCATTGGCGAGGAAGGCAAGGGGCTGCGCTATATTCTCAACGGTATGAATGCCGAGCGGGTTTTGATCGCGGCTGAATGTATCGGTGATGCGCGCTGGTTTACCAGAAAGGCGTCACATTATGCCAGTGAGCGAGAGGTGTTTGATCGTCCTATCGGCCAAAACCAGGGCGTTCAGTTCCCCATCGCGCGCAGCTATGCGCAAACCGAGGCAGCAGATCTGATGGTACGCAAGGCAGCAGCCATGTTCGATGCTGGCGAAGGCATGGCTGCGGAAGCGAATATGGCAAAAATGCTCGCGTCCGAAGCATCATGGGCGGCCGGCGAAGCGTGCATGCAGACCCATGGCGGTTTCGCCTTTGCCGAGGATTATGACATTGAACGCAAATGGCGCGAGACCCGGCTCTACCAAATTGCGCCGATCTCGACGAACCTGATCCTTTCCTATCTGGCGGAGCATGTATTGGATCTTCCGCGCTCCTATTAGTGATTATCCCCGGTATTATTGTTTTTATGGGGACTGGTCAGATTGGCAGTTTTCCTGTAATTCTTTCTAATCTCGACATTTCTCGGGAAGCTTAAAAGATATGGAGGCCTTGATGAAAACGCTTAGGGTAAAGATTGTAGCTCCGGCTATCGCAACAATGATGTTGCTAAGTGCATGTGGCGAAAGTGGCGGATCCGACGCTGCTTCAGAAGCCTCCAGCGAAGCGGCCACCGTACAACTACCCAATGGCATGACGATCCAGCAGCAGATTGAGGCACGACAGGGTCAGCTTGAAAAAGTGGGCGACGCGTTCAAGGCGATCAGCGATCAACTGAAAGCCAGCAGTCCCGATATTGCTGTCATCCAGGAAGCCGCAGCTGCGGTTCCGGAAGCCACCGAAGGCATGGCGGACTGGTGGCCGGAAAGCAGTGGTCCTGAGTCCGGTGTTGAAACGGACGCGCTCCCCGCCATCTGGGAAAATATGACAGACTTCCAGGAGAAGGTCGGCAATATGCAGGAGGCCGCCGCGACACTTAACACGACTGCACAGGGCGGCGATATGGCGGCCATTGGTGAGGCGTTCAAGGCAACAGGCGGCACCTGCAAGGCCTGTCATGATGACTATCGTCTGGACGACTAGCTTGCGATGACCTCCGGTACGCCGCAGACGCTGGTCTGGGACTGGACGATCCGCCTGTTTCACTGGCTGATCGTCCTGCTCATCCCGTTTCTTTGGTGGACCGCTGAAGAAGGCATGATGGACTGGCACCGGCGGCTGGGTCTGACCATGTTTACCCTCGTGCTGTTTCGTCTGATTTGGGGCTTTGCGGGCACATGGACAGCTCGTTTTGTCCCTATGATCAAAAGACTGGGATCGCTCCCTACCTATGTTCGCGGCCTGATCGCACGCCAGAACAGTCCATCTTTCGGCCATAGCCCGGTTGGCACATTAGCGGTTTTTGCGCTGTTGACGGCTTTGTCCATTCAGGTTGGAACCGGCCTGTTTTCTGTCGATGTCGATGGCCTGGAATCCGGGCCTTTGGCGATTCTGGTGAGCTTCAAGACCGGCCGCGAGATTGCCGACTTTCACGAACTGAACTTCGATATATTGGTAGCGCTGATTGCACTGCATATCATCGCTGTCGCCACCTACCGGTTGGTACTGAAAAATGATCTGGTTCGCCCGATGGTGACAGGCCGCCGCGGCGATGTCGAGCCGGTTTCGGTCGTGAAGATACGCCCTGTTGCCCTCATCGTCAGCGTGGCTATCGCCGCGGCCGGTCTATACGTGGTTATGAACGCCGGTTAGCCGCTCAATAGCCCAGCGCCTGCCCATCCTTCCGCATTTCGGTGGCGCCATGATAGACGCCTGTTTCCGGATCGCGGACTATCGCCTGATAGCCGCCGAACATCACGCCGTTATCAACCCGCTTGACCTTGTGACCCATCGCCTTGAGCCGCTCAACCGTGGCATCTGAAATGCCCGGTTCCACATTCAGCGTGCCGAGCAGATCCGCGCCAGTACCGGCCAGATCGTTGGTCGGTTGCCGTCCGCCATCATGGTTGAGCCGCGCGGCATCACCCGCTTCCTGCAGATTCATGCCATAATCGACCATGTTGATCATCACCTGCACATGACCCTGTGGTTGCATGCCGCCGCCCATCAAGCCGAAAGACATATAGGGTTTGCCGTCTTTTTTCATGAACGCGGGGATGATTGTCTGGAACGGGCGTTTGCCCGGCGCATAGACATTGGGATGGGCGGGATCGAGCGAGTAAAGCTCCCCGCGATCCTGAAACATGAAACCCAGACCATCTGCAACCAGACCACTGCCCATGCCGCGATAGTTGGACTGGATCAGTGACACCATCATGCCGTCCTTGTCGGCAACGGTCAGATAGGTCGTATCCCCTTCGCCTTCCAGCTTGGGCTCGCCCGGACCAAATTCCGGCGACGCCTTGGCTGGATCGATCAGCGCGAACCGCTCCTTGCCGTAAGCATCACTGAGCAGCCAATCTAGAGGGGCCGGCGACATGTCCGGATCCGCATAGAAACGCGCAACATCTTCAAAGGCCAGTCGTTTGGCTTCGGTGATATAATGCAGCACCTCGGCGCTGCCGCGTGGATATTGCGCGAGGTCGATATTCTTAAGGATATTGGCCATTTGCAGCGCCGCAAAGCCCTGGCTGTTCGGTGGAAGTTCACACAATTCATAGCCCTTGCGATAGGTCACACAGCCCGGTTCAACCCATTTGCTGCTATGGGCCGCAAAATCCTCATAGCGCAAATTGCCACCGATGCGTTTGAAATAGCTATCCATTGTCCGGGCGATTTCACCTTCGTAAAACACATCGCGGCCACCTTCGGCAATCTTCGTCAATGTGCTGGCGAGGTCCGGATTTTTGAAAATCTTTCCTTCCTTCGGCGGGCCATCCGCAAAATAGGTCGCGCGTGCATTGTCAAACTCTCCGATCATATCGAGACGTTCTTCAAAGCGTTTCAGATTGCGGCTGAAATAATAGCCGATGACTGGTGAAACGGGGTGGCCGTCATTGGCATAGTCAATCGTCGGCGCGAGTATATCGGCCATACTCAGCTTGCCAAACCGTTGATGCATTTCAAACCAGCCATCGATTGTGCCGGGTACCGTCACCGGTAAGGGGCCAAAAGGCGGGATGCTCTTTCGTCCATCAAGCTGCGCGATAAATTCATCATAGGATGTGCCCATCGGGCTTTTGCCCGAAGCATTGAGACCATAGAGCTTTTGCGTTTTGGGATCCCAGATGATGGCAAAAAGATCGCCGCCAATACCGTTGCCAGTAGGTTCCATCAGACCAAGCGCCGCATTGGCGGCAATGGCGGCATCGACGGCCGTACCGCCTTTCTTGAGGATATCAATCGCTACCTGGCTAGCCAAGGGATGGGCCGTCGCGGCCATGCCATTGGCCGCATAAACGGGACTGCGGGCCCACGCTTCGCCAACCGGCCGTCCACCGCCGCCAATTTCCAATACCGGTTTTGCGGCAGTTTCTTTTCCTTCTTGCGCAGAGGCAGGAGTGATGCTGAGCATCGAAACGAGCAAGGCTGGGAAGATGATTTTATTCATAAGAAAGTCCCTTGGGCTGGTGCGTTGCGTCCCTTGCAGGGCGACAGATGAGACAGCACTCTACCCACTCTGCGTGATGCATCAACAGGTTTCGGTCGTTCCGTGGCAAGTTATGATCAAGGCGGCGCAACAATCACAAAGCTTGACTTCGGCACGATAGTCCCTATGTTGCATTGCAGCAAAGGCAGATATCTGTCTGGCGAGAGTTCTGCGTGAGAGATAGAGAGCTATCTCGAACCTATCGCCTTCATTGCTTCTCATTTTCCGGCAGCCTGATCACGCGGGTCGTCTTAACCGACGGCGAACGCGCGCACGAGTTTTGCTCGTGCTGCGCCCACTGGCTGCTTATTTTAAGGTATTATTTTTGACATTATTTTCTGATTTCGCTCTGGCGAAACCTATTCAAACGCGTGTAGCCGAAGGCGGCTACACCAAACCGTCCCCCATTCAGCAGCAGGCCATTCCGCCAGCGCTTGAAGGCAAGGATATCCTTGGTATCGCACAGACCGGCACCGGCAAGACCGCTGCTTTCTCGCTGCCTTCTATCCATCACCTGTTGGACAACAAGCGCAAGCCTGGCCGTAACGAATGCCGGATGCTGGTACTCGCGCCAACGCGGGAACTGGCGCGGCAGATTGCCGACAGCATGACCGGCTATTCCAAGGGTCTTGGCATGTATGTGACATCTGCTTTTGGTGGTGTGCCGATCAATCGGCAGAAACGCATTTTGCAGCGCGGTGTGGACGTACTCGTCGCAACTCCGGGCCGCTTGCTTGACCTAGTTGATCAGCGCAGTCTTGACCTCAGCAAGGTCGAAATATTGGTGCTCGATGAGGCGGACCAAATGCTCGATCTTGGCTTTATCGTACCGCTGAAAAAGATTGTGCCGATGTTGCCAAAAAAGCGGCAGAGCCTGTTCTTCTCGGCCACGATGCCCAAAACAATTTCCGAGCTGGCCGACCGGTTCCTAACCGATCCGGTTCAGGTATCGGTGGCACCGCAATCGACGACTGCCGAGCGGGTTGATCAGCGAGTTACCTATATCAACCAGGACGACAAGCAGCGTCTGTTGAAGGATTTTGTGAACCAGGAAAACCCGGATCACATGCTGGTCTTCACCCAGACCAAACATGGGGCGGACAAGGTTGTGAAAAATCTGAACGCGGTCGGCATCCATAGCGCTGCGATCCACGGCAACAAAAGCCAGCCGCAGCGCGAACGTGCTCTGGGTGATTTCCGCAAGGGCAAGATCAATATTCTGGTCGCTACCGACATTGCCGCGCGCGGTATTGATGTCGATGGCGTCAGCCATGTGATCAACTTTGATATGCCCAATGTGCCGGAGCAATATGTTCACCGTATCGGCCGGACTGCACGGGCAGGCGCTTCAGGTATTTCCTATTCGATGGTTGCTCCAGACGAACGCCAGTTTCTGCGTGACGTAGTGAAGCTAACTGGCGTGAAACCGGAAGTTGTTGCACTGCCCGAAGGCTATGACGAACCGCCTCGCGAAGAAGTGGCGCCCCGTATCTATGGTCAAAAGCCAAAGAAATACGGTGCGAAACCAACCCGTGGTGGTCCGCCGAAGAATAAGCATAGTTCGCGCAAGGGTCGTCCCGGTGGAAAACCGGGTGGCAATAAAGGCGGTCCCAAGCATTGGAATAATGGCGCGAAATCATTCAAGCGCCGGCAGGCACGCAAAGCGGACGCCTAGTCGCTACGCAACGCCTTGGTATCCGACAGATGGGTTATTTCCCCATCTGTCAGGCCCAGCCAGTTTTTAAGCGCGGCGACATTATGTTCGCCGCGTTTCGCTGTTTTGGCGCTGCTGTCGATGCCGCTTTTCGATTTTGAAAACCGATAGGGCGACTGGACAGTCCTACGGGCATTGCCGGCATCGTCGGTGACATCGACAATGGTGCCGAGATGCCCGATACTCGGCTGGTCATAAACATCCGGGCCAAAGGGATGCACTTCACCCCAGGCCAGATTGAGCCGGTCGAGCGTCGCGGTCAGCGAATCAAAGCTGTCATGGGACCGGATATGCTGTTCCATGGCCTCTCGCCGTAACTTGACCTTGGTCGGAATATCCGCGCCCTCCGGTGTCGGATCTGCAAGGCCGTCTTTCGTCGAGAACATCAGCCACAGCCATTTCATGTCGCCGACAATCAGGATCTGGCGATCTTCAGGTGCTTCCCAGACCAGAGTTTCCGGCGGTTTCGGCCAGATATCATCCAGTGCGAAATGCGCATAATCATCGGCTGAGTGCAGGACATTGAGCATCGCGAGATCGATATGTTGCCCTTCGCCGGTCTGATCGAGCGTGCGCAAGGCCGACAGGATCGCGATAATCCCGTGCAGGGAGCTGTAACTGTCTGCCATCGCAAACTGGATATCGGTGGGATGGCCGCCACTCATTTCGGCTTGTCGCGCAATCAAACCGGTCTCAGCATGAAGGACTGGCGCATAGGCGGCTTTTTCCTTCTCCGGCCCGTTCTGACCATAGCCGGAGATGGACAGCATGATGAGCCGCGGATTGACCTTCGACAGATCGTCCCAGCCAACACCAAATTTGTCCATGATGCCCGGGCGGAAATTCTCCACGACAATATCGGCCTGCGCCGCGAGCTTCCTCACCAGTTCTGGCGCGCCTTCCGCTTTGAGATCGAGACAGATATTCTGTTTACCGATATTGAGCTGCAGATAATTGCCGCTGACGCCGCTTTCGCGTTTGGCCAGCTTCCGGGTGACGTCACCTTCCGGTGGTTCGACCTTCAATACTTCTGCGCCGAGATCGGACAGCATCCGTGTCGCATAAGGACCCGCGACCACGCGCGAGAAATCCAGGACCTTGAGCCCTGCTAAAGGGAAATCTGCCATATCCGTCTGACTTCAGAGTTTCATCTGCTGTTTCATGGTCTTTTCGGTAGCGGAACCATAAGGCGGCAGGAAACCGGCAATTTTGGCAATATTGACTTTCGGTTGACGGTAAACGGCCTTGGCGTGACTGAACTCCTTGAAGCCGTCTGGCCCGGTATAGGCGCCCATGCCTGAAGGACCTACGCCGCCAAAGGGCAGGTCGTGCTGCGCGATGTGGAAGATCACGTCGTTGACCGTGACGCCGCCTGATATCGTTTTGTCGAGCACCTTGCGTTTGTCCGATTCCGTTTCACCGAAATAATAGAGGCCGAGTGGACGGTCATGATCGTTCACATAATCGACAACTTCATCGAGGTTGCGGTAGGTTTTGACCGGCAAAACCGGACCAAAAATCTCTTCCTGCATCACCCGCATGTCTTCATTGACATTTTGCAACACGGTGAGCGGCATCTTGTTGCTGTTGGTGTTTGCGAAATCCTCATCGCCGGGATTGACCACGGTCTGTTTCGCACCCTTGGCAACCGCATCGTCGATCAAGCCCTGAAGGCGTTCCTTGTGCCGCCCGTTGATCACGGACGTATAATCGTCATTGGCAATCATTGTCGGATATTGCTCTGCGACATTGCTGGCGATGCCTTCAACGACGGCTTCTTCCTTGTCCTGCGGCACCATCAGATAATCGGGCGCCAGACAGATTTGCCCGGCATTCATCATCTTGCCCATGGCAATCCGCTGGGTCGTTTTCTGGACATCCGCATCCGGGCCGACAATGGTTGGCGACTTGCCACCGAGTTCCAGTGTAACCGGCGTCAGATTCTGTGCTGCTGCTGCCATCACATGCTTGGCAATTCCGCCGCCGCCGGTGAAGATCAGGTGATCCCAAGGAATTTCCGAAAATGCCTTGCCGGTTTCCGGACCACCGGTGATGACGACCATCTCTTCGGGCGCGAAATATTCGGAGACGAGCTTCTTCACCAGCTCGCCGGTTTCCGGACAGAATTCGGAAAATTTGATGATCACCCGGTTACCGGCGCCGAAAGCACCGATGGCCGGATCAAAAGCGAGGTTAATCGGGAAATTCCATGGCGAGATCACGCCGACCACGCCCTTTGGCTGATACTCCACCGCCCCGCTGGCACCAAGCAAACCAAGCGGGAAATCCATCTTGCGCTTCTCGGGCCGCATCCATTTGCGCAGGTTTTTTTTGTGATCCTTGGCATGGCCGACCACGGACATCAGGTCGGTCATAACAGTTTGAACCGAGCTGCGATGGCCAAAGTCATTGGATACTGCTTCACACAGCGCATCTTTATGATCAATGATCATTTGGGCAGTGCGGTTGATCCGGTCCATGCGGGTTTCATAACTGACCGGCAGTTCGGCATGAAAAGCATCGCGCTGCGCCTGAAATGCCGCCATGATTTCGTCTTTGCTGACTTCGCCAGCTGCTGCTTCCAATGCTTCCACGTCTCTTCTCCTGCAAAGCGCCAGTTTGCGCGCATCATTTTTGGTTTCAATTAACCACTTAAACCATATTTTTGCGGTTTGTCGAGATCGAACGGATTATTGGGTGCCGGATTGGTCGGCGGCTGCAATTGCTTCCGCCATCGCTATGGTCTGTTCTGCCTGCTCCAAATGCAGCCGCTCGGTCATCTTGCCATTGACGGTTATCACGCCTTTGTCCGCATTTTCTGGATCTTTGAACGCGGCGACGATCGCCTGTGCTTCTGCAACCTTGGCGTCATCGGGCGCGAATTCGCGATTTGCAATGTCGACCTGGGAGGGGTGGATCAGCGTCTTTCCGTCAAATCCATATGCTTTCGCCTGGCGGCATTCCTGTTCGAACCCGGCCGGATCCTTGAAATCATTATACACACTGTCGAGAATATTCAGTCCATAAGCCCGCCCCGCCATGATGGTTTGAGCCATGGCGGGCGTGAATAAGGCCCGATCTTGCTCGGCCCGCATTTCCTTCGCGAGATCGTTAAAGCCCATGACGAAAGTCGTCAGCCGGGTCGAAGCGACCGCTTCAGCAATGCTGGCTATGTTCAGAACAGCTATCGGCATTTCGATCATGGCCCACAGGCTCAATTTTTCGGTAGCTTTTTCCCCGTCCATGATCCCGGATATCTCTGCAATATCGCTGGCGCTGCGTATTTTTGGTACCAGTATCGCGTCGGTTTTGCTGGCGCAGATGCTTTCCATGTCCTGCGCAAACCACGGCGTATCCATAGCGTTCACGCGCACGACCATTTCCCGCTTGCCGTAACCGCCTTCGGCAAGAGCGTCGCATGCGGCCTTGCGGGCGTCATCCTTGGCATCAAGCGCTACCGCATCCTCCAAATCAAGGATGATCGTATCGGCTGGCAGTGTCTTTGCTTTTTCAAGAGCCCGCGCATTGGACGCCGGCATATAAAGACAGGAACGGCGTGGCTTCATAACTTCTTCTTTCGAACTTCTGATCGCTTCATGTTTCGGCTTAAAACGAGTTGGTGGTTAATGTTAAACTCTACCTAGTTAACCATAAAGTGACAAATGAGTGTTAAGCGAAATCGTTTGATCAAATATGTGAGGATGATCGCTTGATAAATGGGGCTATCTTAAAGTCGCGACCGACCACAAAGTCGCGGACATATTTTCTGTATATTTTGATGGCTTTGACTCCAGTTTTATCGATTCTGATCCCTTGGGATTTCGGACCTCATGAGGGGTTTTATCGTAAGGTTATTGCAGGAAACTCACTGGCGATTCCAATTGTAGAATTACTACTTTGCTGCATATTCTTTCGCGGTGATAGCGCTCCAAAGCGGTTCTTCAATGGAACCAATAAGCTTGATTTACTGGTATTGGCGATATTCCTGCTATCAATAACATATGTTTATATATTTGTTTCTGTGAACCCTGCTGCGGCGGCCTTGGGTCTCATCAGTCTTATCGTTCATGCGCTATTTGCGATCGGACTGTATGATGTCATGCGACGTGAACAGCCCCGGTTGTTTGAGTGTTTTTGGACGATACTGGGGATATCTGTCCTGGCCTATACTTTATTATGGGCTATCGATTTTAGCATCTATCCACCCTCGGAGTCTGATTGGATAAACAGAGTTCCGGGTGTTACCAATGTCCGGTGGGCCGGATTTTTCTGGTTGTCGATATTTGCCGCTGGTTTAGCCCTAATCAACAAAGAGGGAATCCATGGAAAATTGCTGGCGTATGTTTTTGGCAGTTTTGGATTGGCTATGACTCTGTGGACCGGATCGCGAGGCAGTTTGCTCGCTATTCTTGCGGCATTGTTGATAGCCGTTTTGTTTTTTCCGAAGAACCGCAAAACACTTGCCAAGTATTTTCTGATTTCTCTTACGTTTTCAGTTGCGACCAATTTAGTCAGCCCAGCGCCGATGTCACAATATGGGATGGAAAGAATTCTGTCATCCAGTCAACAGACTGATGATATGTATAAAGTCAGTAGCGGCAGAAGTGAACTTTGGGCTTCATCTCTCAGAATTTTTCTCGACAATCCTGTTGCCGGCCATGGCATTGATCAGTTTCAAAGAATGGGTCCTCGAAAAACACTCGGTTTTAAGGGACCACATAGTTTCCCGGTACAACTGTTATTTTCGGTCGGCATCATTGGCCTGTTCTCGCTATTGTATGCAATATTTCGAATGATAACGATCTTCAAAATCGAGATCAGGGATCCGCATCAGATGGCTGCTTTGGCATTTTTTGGCGGCGGTTCCATCTACATGCTATATGATAACTTTCTATATTACCCCTATCCAATAGCCATATATACGATATCGATCCTGATGCTGTTGGTGCCAAGGAAAACCAGTTTGCCCAATTGAGTATTTTCATGGTTTGAAGCCGCGGTCATAAAGGGCCAGCACAGCCGGGCTGTTGGAAAAACTCACAGTTCTCTCAAGTTTAGCAAGGCTAGGCAAACATTAGGCCATTGGCGAATTGATATGGTTCAATTGCGGTATTTGTTCATTGACGGTTAGGGATCACTTCGCCAAGGGTCACCCATGTTGTGGTTGGATATAAAAATAATGCTCGAGAACGTCACGGGCCTAGACCGTGACGCGCTTCACATCTACGGAGCGTTGGCCATACAATTTTCACTTGCTTTGCTTTTTCGCCGGTCACTTGGAAGTCTGTGGCCATGGACAGTTGTTCTTGCTGCGGCATTAGCCAATGAATATTTAGACTATCAACGCCTCGGCTTGAGCAAAGCGCCAGAAGCGCTATTGAGACAGGAAGCATATCATGATCTTTGGAACACGATGCTGATTCCGACGGTACTAATGCTCATTGCCCGGTTCTGGCCCACATGGATGATTGGCAAATCTACGGAAATTGACGGCGTCCATACCAATGGGCTTCAATCAGAGACTGCTGTTTAGTCGTTTTTCTGTCGCTCGCTGACGATCTTCCTGACATCTTGCGACTGGCCCCTGGGCATGATCATCACCTTGTCTCCACTGGCTACTATGATCAGATCATTTACACCAAGTGTTACGACCTCAATTCCATCGGTGTGAATCAGGTTGTCCTTTGCATCAATCGCCAAAACGTCGCCAGTGGTTACGTTAGATTGGTCATCTGAAGCACTGATCTCAAACAGCGAATCCCAGCTGCCGACATCGGACCAACCTGGATTTACCGGGGTAACGGCAACTTTCTCAGCTTTTTCCATAACGGCATAGTCAATGGAATCAGAAGGCGCGCGCGAAAAGCTGCCTTCATCCGGGCTTGTCTGACTTCCGTCTTTATGCGCCTGTCTCATAGCATTTTGTGCTGCTTCCAGCATTTCTGGCGCATGATCTTTCAGAGCTTGCAAATAGGTATCGGCCCTGAACAGGAAGATTCCCGCATTCCAGAAATAATCGCCGCTGGCGAGCATTTTTTCGGCATTTTCGCGGTTCGGCTTCTCAACAAATTTTTGTGCGGCAAAGCTATTGGTACTGCCGAAAATCGGTTCGCCTTGCCGGATGTAGCCATAGCCGGTTTCAGGGCCGTCGGGTTCGATGCCGAAAGTCACCAGCCACCGTGCTTTTGCCAGGGGCAGTGACTCCCTGACAGCATCATGGAATGCTGCTACGTTCTTGATGACGTGGTCACTGGGCATCACAAGCATCGGACTTTGCGGATTATTGCAGGCAAGAGCGGCTAAAGCGATTGCTGGCGCGGTATTTCTCGCACAGGGTTCGAGTATATGAACGGCCGATGCCGCGCCAATTTCATCCATTTGTTCTTCAACGAGCGCAGCGTGTTTGGCACTGCCAACGATGATTGGTGATCCGAATACATGAGGTTCCTGACATCTTTCCAATGTCATCTGGAACATGCTGAGTGGGCCGGTCAGGTTCAAAAACTGCTTGGGCCGTTTATCTGTCGACAGCGGCCATAGACGAGTGCCCGAGCCGCCTGATAGAATTACCGGGGTTATGAGATTATCGTTACTCATGTTGTCATGTTCATTTCATGGTACACGCAATCAGGCATCTGATATTTTTGGATAGATCGATTTCGGTAACTTTGGTGCAAAGTCCGCATCCCCCGGCGCTAATAGTTTTACCTCTGGCAGTTACCTTACCTTCTAGCGGTATGACTTGCCATTCCCCTGCAACAGTAGCTGTTAATATATCGTGATCGTCGCCAACAACCTGAAACAGTCTGAAATGTGGCCCATCGACCAGTTTGGCAGACTGATCCGGCACAGTTTCACGATAGTTTTCCATATCATAGGGGGCCGGTGTCGCTACCGATATAGCGTCGGCTAGATGCAGTTCGCGCGGGCGTCCATAGTCGTAAAGCCGGTAAGTAATATCGGAATTTTGTTGCACTTCAATCAGCTGTATTCCGGGTCCAATCGCGTGGATGGTACCAGCAGGCACGTAGAACAGATCGCCCGGTTTAACGGGTTTCCAGTCAATCAGCTGTTCAATCTGGCCGCATGCAACCGCTGCGTGTAATTTGGTCGGGCTGACTTCTTTGGTCAGTCCGATGCCCAGGACAGCATCCGGTTCGGCAGCCAAT
Source organism: Parasphingorhabdus sp. (assembly GCF_059726685.1). Taxonomy (NCBI): domain Bacteria; kingdom Pseudomonadati; phylum Pseudomonadota; class Alphaproteobacteria; order Sphingomonadales; family Sphingorhabdaceae; genus Parasphingorhabdus; species Parasphingorhabdus sp. The sequence continues at coordinate 41,966 of NZ_AP041068.1, read as the reverse complement.
ATGTACCAGCATTCTTCTTTGCCAACGGGAGCTCCCTGCCGACGCGCCTGACGATCATTCGGGTGCACCTGAACGGATAGTTTTTCACTGGTGAACAAATATTTGACCAAGAGGGCAGGCGTTATAGCCTTGGGTGGTGCAAACCAGATTTCGCCGACTTTTTCCTTTTGTTTTCCACCAAATACCTCGGGTAACATCGATTGCCCCCATGGCTTTCTGACCTTTTTCTGTCTTAGTTTCATAGGTTGCCCATGGGACCTCGACTACGGCCAACACCTGTATATTCTAGTCCGCTTTTGCCGACATCAGCAGGATGATATATATTTCGTAAATCAACCAGCACTTTGCCGGTCATCAAAGAAGACAATCTGTTGAGATCAAGGGCCCGAAACGCATCCCATTCGGTTACGATCACAACCGCATCGGCATCAGTTGCCGCTTGATAGCTGCTTTCCGTCATTGTGACATCCGGCATGATTTCTGCCGCTATTTCCATGCCTTCAGGATCATAGGCGCTGACCTGAGCACCAGCATCAATCAGAGTCTGGGCAATGGCGATAGACGGCGCATCACGCATGTCATCCGTATTGGGTTTGAACGTCAGGCCCAGCAGTGCCACTTTCTTGTCGCGGGCTTCTCCGCCCAGCGCCTGGATAACTTTTCGACCCATTGCGCGTTTGCGCTGGTCATTTACCTGTACGACGGCTTCGACAATCCGCACCGGACTTTCATTGTCCTGAGCGGTTTTCAGCAATGCCAGGGTATCTTTTGGAAAACAGCTACCGCCATAGCCGGGTCCGGCATGGAGAAATTTAGCGCCGATCCGGTTGTCCAATCCGATACCGCGAGAGACTTCTTGCACGTCTGCGCCAACTTTTTCGCACAAATCGGCAATTTCATTGATGAACGTGATTTTGGTGGCCAGAAAGGCGTTGGCAGCATATTTGATCAATTCTGCGGTCCGGCGGCCTGTGAAAAGGATGGGCGATTCATTGAGAAACAGTGGTCGGTAAATCTCACTCATGACATCTTTGGCCCATTCGGTTTCAGCACCAATCACAATGCGATCAGGTCGTTTGAAATCATTAATGGCCGCACCTTCCCGAAGAAATTCGGGATTGGATACCACGGCAAACTGATCGGCATTGAGCTTTTTCGATAATATCAGTTCAACCTCGTCCCCTGTTCCGACGGGCACAGTGGACTTTGTGACGACGACGGTCGGTTTGGTAATGGAATCAGCAATTTCTTCGCTCGCGGCATGAACATAGCTTAGGTCGGCATGACCGTCACCGCGCCGGGATGGTGTGCCAACGGCAATAAATACGGCATCGCAATCCTTGACCGACTCTTTGAGGTCACCCGAAAAGGACAGTCGCCCGCTGGTGACGTTGCGCTCGACCAGGCTGGCAAGTCCGGGCTCAAAAATGGGCATGATATTTTGTTCAAGCTTTTCAATTTTACGCGGATCCTTGTCCACGCAGACGACTTCATGCCCAAAATCAGCAAAACATGCGCCAGAAACCAAACCGACATAGCCGGAGCCGATCATTGCAATTTTCATATTTATCCTTTGGCGTGATTGATATTGAGTCGGTTATGACACAGTATTCCTGTTTCTGTGGCCCGTTCAAGAATGTCGGTCAAGCATGGCCGCTTATTCCGACCGCTTTAAGGTGCATTCTGTCTTTATATTAATGGGTTCAAGTAAAAATTGTGAGCCAGCTTACATTAATGCCTCAGCCGGTTGATATGCCAATTCGAACTGCGCAATTGAAATATTTGGAAAATGCGGTGAAGTCGTTTATTGGGAAATAGTCGCTTTTGACGCAGCGGTTCAACTAGTTCAGGATTTAGTAAAATCGAAACCATGACCGCCCTTGCCATCTCCATCTTGGAGCGAATAGCAGATATTTCGCGCCGACAGAAACAGGCCATCGTTCTGGTATTGGACATGATTCTTTGCGTCCAGTCGATATGGATAGCCTATTCGCTACGCGTGGGAGTCTGGATTTACTGGGATCTGGCAATTCAGAAAGTAGTGCTTGGCGCCCTGTTGATCATGATTCCGGTATTTTACCTGATCGGTGTCTACAATGCGATTTTTCGCTATGCGGGCTCTGGTATGATGAAGACATTGGTGCGGGCTTTTGCAGTCTATGGTGTGCCAATGGTGATAATTTTTTCGGTTATCGGGATTGCCGGTGTTCCGCGGACCATTGGTGTTATTCAACCCATTATCTTCTTCATAATGGTCGGTTTTTCACGTGTTACCGCACGTTATCTAATGGTCGATATATTGGGGCGCAACCGCTTTGGAGGGCAGGTAAAAACGGTGATCATCTATGGGGCGGGCAATGCGGGCCAGCAACTAGCATCATCCATGCGCTCTGAACCCGCAATGCGATTGCGCGGCTATGTTGATGATGATCAGCGTCTGGATGGCCAAAAGCTCGACGGTGACAAGGTTTTCTGGAGTGGTAACCTGCCGGAAATAATCAACAGATATGCGGTTACTGATATCCTGCTGGCTCTTCCAAACATCTCCCGAAAAAAAAGGCGGGCGATTGTTGATCAGATTCAGAAGTTCAAGGTTCACGTTCAAACCCTTCCAAACATGAAAGATATCATAGACGGTCAAGTGTCATTCAACGATATTCGTGAGTTGGACATAGAAGACCTGCTTGGCCGAGAAACGGTTCCGCCGAATGAACTGCTGTTCGGCCGGACAATAGTTGGCAAGACGGTAATGGTGACCGGAGCCGGAGGCTCTATTGGTAGCGAGCTTTGTCGGCAAATTGCAAAATCGGGGGCACGTCAGCTCATATTGTTCGAGCTGTCGGAGTTTTCGCTCTACGCTATTGAAAAAGAGCTTAAAAACTATCTCGAGCAACATGGCTCTGAAAATATGGAAATCATTCCTGTGCTGGGGTCAGCGACCGATAAGAATCGTGTGAAGGAAATCCTCGCACTCTGGCGACCCGATACAATTTTTCACGCTGCAGCCTACAAGCATGTACCGTTGGTGGAAGCCAACCCAGTCGAAGGTGCAAGAAACAACATATTGGGGACCTATGAGGTTGCTCATGCGGCTCATCTGGCGAAAGTCAGCGACTTTATCTTGATCAGCACGGACAAGGCCGTTCGTCCAACCAATGTCATGGGTGCGACGAAACGCGGTGCTGAACAGATTGTGCAAGCGCTTGCGGATATCAGCGAAACCAGGTTTTCCATGGTCCGCTTCGGCAATGTCCTGGGTTCTAGTGGTTCGGTCGTTCCTCTGTTCCGGCAACAGATTGAAACCGGCGGGCCGATCACTCTTACCCACCGCGATGTGACCCGGTATTTTATGACAATTCCAGAGGCGGCTCAGCTGGTTATTCAGGCCGGTGGGATGGCCAAGGGTGGTGAGGTCTTCGTGCTGGACATGGGCAAATCAGTCCGGATCATGGATTTGGCGAAGACCATGGTCCAACTGTCCGGTTTGACCATTCGTGATGATGCAGATCCTGACGGTGATATCGAAATAGAGGAAGTAGGCTTGCGGCCTGGCGAGAAGCTTTATGAAGAGCTGATTATCGGCAATGATCCAAAGCCGACGGTCCATAACCGAATCATGATGGCCCATGAAAGTCATCTGGGGGCGGCCGATCTGGATGAGTTGCTGAGCAATCTCAGGCAATGTCGTTCGTCTGATGAGACAATAGCACTTTTGAAAATACTGGTTCCGGAATTCGAACATGAACGGGACAATATGAAAGTCGAAAAAGCGTCCTGAAGTTTGTTCAGATCGTCAGGTGTCGTTGCAAGTCTTAGAGCTTCGCAACCAAATCCAGTATTCTATCCGCATCTTGTATATGGCAGATCAACAGGTCGGGCAGATATGTGTCTTTCTGATTATATTGCAGCGTGCTGCCGTCAATGCGTGAGCAGTGTAGGCCATGCGCCTGTGCCACCGCCGCTGGCGCGCAATTGTCCCATTCATATTGACCGCCTGAATGGAGGTAAATGTCGGCCTCGCCGCGGACGATGGCCATAGCTTTGGCGCCTGCTGATCCCATGGGGACAAGCTCTGCATCCAGTATTTCCGCCACTACGACAGCCTCTTTGGCTGGTCGGGAACGACTGACAACCATGCGGAGTTTGTGCGGGCGAACAGGCGCTGCAATCGGAGAATCGCTGCGTAAGGTAAGGCCGAGCGCCGGCAGGGAAACTGCCCCGACTGATGGCTGTCCCTCGACCGCCAGCGCGACATGCACTGCCCAATCACTCCGCCCCTCACCATATTCGCGGGTGCCATCCACCGGATCGATTATCCAGACACGATCTTTGCCCAATCGCTCCTGCGTATCCCTGCTTTCTTCGGACAGCAAGCCATCTTCAGGGCGCAATTCGTGTAGCGCTGCCACAAGCATCTCATTTGCCGCCGTGTCTCCAGCATCGCCCAGTTCCCTTCCGGTCAAATCGGAGTTGTTGCGCAGGTTCAAAAGCAATTGGCCGGCATCTTCCGCCAGCTTTGCAGCCAATTCAGCATCCGTCATATCGTATAGGACCAACTACCGACAATTTTGTCCACGATAATCTCGGCGGCTTCTTCCGGACTCATCTTGGTCGTATCGATCCGCATTTCGGCATTTTCGGGGATTTCATAGTCGCTATCGATGCCGGTGAAATTTTTCAATTCCCCGGCCCGTGCTTTTTTATAAAGCCCTTTCACATCGCGCTCTTCGGCAACTGCCAGCGGCGTGTCCACAAACACCTCGATAAACTCATCCTCGGGCAGCATAGACCGGACGAGTTGTCGTTCTGCCCGGAATGGAGAGATAAAGGCGGTCAGGACAATGAGCCCAGCATCAGCCATTAACTTCGCCACTTCGCCAATGCGCCGGATATTTTCCACCCGGTCGGCATCGGTAAAGCCAAGGTCCTTGTTAAGCCCGTGACGCACATTGTCACCGTCCAGGAGAAAACTGTGCTTGCCAAGCGCGTGCAGCCGTTTTTCGACCATGTTCGCAATGGTCGATTTGCCGGAACCCGAAAGGCCGGTAAACCAGACCACTCGCGGTTCCTGGCGCTTTTGCAGGGCATGGGCCGCGCGGTCGATATCAACATCCTGCCAATGGACATTTTGTGACCGCCGCAAGCAGAAATGCAGCATACCGGCAGCGACCGTCGCGTTGCTGATCTTGTCGATCAGAATGAAGCCGCCAAGGTCGCGGTTATCCTCATAGGGTTCAAAGATAATCGGCCGGTCTGTCGCAATTTCGGCCACGCCGATGCCGTTTAACTCTAACGTCTTGGCCGCCAGCTGCTCCATATTGTTGACGTTGACCTGATATTTGGGTGACTGGACTGTGACGCTGACAAATTGCGTTCCGATCTTCATCCAGTAGCTGCGGCCGGGCAACAGCTCTGCTTCGTCCATCCAGACGATGGTTGATTCAAACTGATCGGCAACCTGCGGCGGTGCATCGGCCGCAGCGATCACATCACCGCGAGAACAATCAATCTCTTCCGCCAGTGTAAGTGTGACCGACTGGCCAGCCACGGCTTCGTCAAGATCACCGTCCATCGTGACAATGCGCTTGACCGTGGATGTTTTTCCGGAAGGCAGCACGCGGACCTCATCTCCGGGCCTTACCGTGCCGCTGGCAATCTGTCCGCTGAAACCCCTGAAATCGAGATTGGGCCGGTTGACCCACTGGACCGTCATGCGCAGCGGCTTTGCCTGATTGGCGGTCGCCATAACCTCTACATTTTCCAGATGCTCGACGAGCGCCGGCCCGTCATACCAAGGCGTATGGGTGGATTTGCTTGTGATATTGTCGCCGGCCAACCCGGAGATGGGAATGGGCGTGAAGGCTTCTATGCCGATTTCCCGTGCAAAAGCGGCATAATCGGCAATAATCTCATCATAGACGGCCTGATCATAGTCAACCAGATCCATCTTGTTCACGGCAACGACGAGATGTTTGATGCCAATCAGGTGCGCCAGATAGCTGTGGCGGCGCGTCTGGGTCAGGATTCCCTGACGCGCGTCAATGAGAATGATGGCCAGATCTGCTGTTGATGCACCCGTGACCATATTGCGGGTATATTGCTCATGTCCCGGCGTGTCCGCGACGATGAACTTTCGCTTTTCTGTTGCAAAGAAACGGTAAGCCACATCAATCGTGATGCCCTGTTCGCGCTCTGCCGCCAATCCGTCGACCAGCAAGGCAAAATCAATTTCCTGGCCTTGCGTCCCGACTTTCTTGCTGTCGGCTTCCAGGGTTGCCAGCTGATCCTCAAAGATCATTTTGGAATCATAGAGCAAACGCCCGATCAGCGTTGATTTGCCATCGTCTACCGAACCACACGTGATGAAGCGCAGCATTGTTTTATGCTGATGCGCTTCCAGATAGGCATCAATATCCTCAGCAATCAGGGCGTCGGTTTTGTAGATGGTTTCAGAATCGATATTTTCGGAATGGGTCATCAGAAATAGCCCTCCTGTTTCTTCTTCTCCATCGATGCCGCTTGATCGTGGTCAATCGCCCGCCCCTGTCGTTCCGAAGTGGTGGTGAGCAGCATTTCCTGAATGATCTGTGGAAGCGTGGTAGCCTCGCTCTCGACAGCGCCGGTCAGAGGATAGCAGCCCAAGGTGCGGAACCTGATAGAGCGTTCCACTGGCTCTTCTCCCTCTTCAAAGCGGAACCGCTCATCATCAACCATCAGGAGCATGCCGTCGCGTTTCACTGTCGGTCTTGGCGCCGAGAAATAAAGCGGCACGATATCGATATTCTCAAGGTGAATATATTGCCAGATATCAAGTTCGGTCCAGTTGCTGAGCGGAAAAACCCTTATGCTCTCGCCTTTGGCTTTCTGTGTATTGTAAAGTTTCCAGAGCTCCGGCCGCTGGTTTTTGGGGTCCCAGCGATGATTGGCAGAGCGGAAAGAGAATATCCGTTCTTTGGCCCTGCTTTTTTCTTCGTCTCTTCTGGCGCCGCCAAAGGCCGCGTCAAAACCATAGTGATCAAGGGCCTGCTTCAGGCCCTGGGTTTTCCACATATCAGTGTGAACAGCGCCATGGTCAAAGGGATTGATACCGCGTTCCTTGGCTTCCGGATTCTGATGGATCAGCAATTCCATACCCGCATCTTTGGCCGCTTTCTCTCTCATCCTGTACATTTCCTGGAATTTCCAGGTGGTATCGACATGCAGCAATGGAAAAGGTGGAGGCGAGGGGAAAAATGCCTTCTTCGCCACATGCAGCATCACCGCGCTATCCTTGCCAACAGAATAGAGCATAACCGGATTCTCTGCCTCGGCAGCAACCTCACGCATGATATGAATGGCTTCCGACTCAAGCCGTTGAAGATGGGTTAGGGGTGTTGCTGTTGCTGAATTCTGCACTGAGAAGGTTCCGATGACGATAGGGATAGCTGATTGCGCTTAGCAAATCCCGGATAAGAGTGGGCACAATAAATTCTTATCGAAGCCAAACCTCTATTATATTTCGTGATTCAAGCCAGAGTAAGGATGGTCTTGTCGTTCGTGCATTTGACACTATGCTGCCAGTTGATAGCCCTTCAAAAACCATCAAGTGGTGAACGGCAAAATGTCGAAGACGAGCAAACCGAAGCCAAACAGCCGGGAGATAATTGATGTTTCTGCATGATATCGGGATCATTCCCGGCGGGCAAAAGACCGACGCGGTTGGTAAAGATACACTCTCGATTACGAATCTCAGCCGCCGGGGCTTTGTGGTCGGTTCAAGTCTTTTTGTAGTTGGCGTCGCGCTAGCCGGTTGTTCAAGCTACGAAGAACCGAAAATTGATCCCGATGCCATTGATCTGCCGGAGGCCGGACCCAGCCCGCTGACCGAGGTCAAGGGCGGCGATGCAACGCCGGCCTTGTGGATTGCCATTGAAGAAGACGGCACTGTCAAAATTACCTGTCATCGTTCAGAAATGGGCCAGCAGGTGTGGACTTCCATGGCGCAGATTGTCGCTGACGAACTGGAAGCCGACTGGAGCAAGGTGCAAATCGTTCAGGCGGAAGGGCATGAGCGCTATGGCGATCAGAATACCGACGGGTCCCGTTCTGTGCGGTATAATTTCCATCGCCTTCGTCTCGCCGGCGCTGCGATGCGGCAAATGCTGACCGAAGCAGCGGCCGTGTACTGGAAGATGCAGCCATCCGAATGCTCGGCTTCGCAGGGGCTGGTCAGCAACAGCCAGAACAGCGACACCCTTTCCTATGGCAATCTCGCCAAGCTTGCCGCCAGACTGCAAGTGCCCGGCGAAGCCGATATCACGGTGAAGGATCCAAAAGACTGGCGCTATATCAACAAGGAAATCCCGTCTCTCACCATTCCACAGATCACGCGCGGTGAAGGGACATTTGGCATAGATGTCGACAAGCCGGGGATGGTCTATGCTGTTATTGCGCGTCCGCCGCAGCTATTCGGAAAGACCGGGGCGGTTCGAGATGCAGATACATTGGCCGTTCCCGGCGTGCTGCAGACGGTGAAGCTGCCTGATGCCAAACCACCGGCCCTGTTTCAGGCGCTGGGCGGGATAGCCGTTGTCGCAGAGGATACATGGGCGGCCATTCAGGGCCGCAATGCGCTGGAGGTGGACTGGATCGACGGACCGAATGCGGGATATGATTCGGAAGCTTTTGCCGAACAAATGCAACAGACCGCAAAGCGGTCAGGCACTGTCCGGCGCAAACGGGGCAATGTAGCCTCTGGGCTTTCGAGCGCAGCAAACAGAATTGAGGCTGAATATTACGCACCGCATTTGTCCCAGTCGCCCATGGAGCCGCCCGCGGCGACAGCCCAGTGGGACGGAGACAAGCTGGAATGCTGGGCATGCGTGCAGGACCCGCAAGCGACGCGTCAAACCCTGTCCGACCTGCTTAAAATCGATAAGGAAAACATTACCGTTAACGCGACATGGCTGGGCGGTGCATTTGGCCGCAAGTCCAAACCGGATTTTGTCGTCGAGGCCGCACTGATCGCCAAGGAAGTCGGCAAACCGGTCAAAGTCACCTGGACCAGGGAAGACGAAGTGCGCCACGGCTATTACCATTCCGTCAGCGCGCAGCGGCTGGAGGCCGGTATGGACGAAAACGGTAGGTGTACCAGCTATCTCCACCGCACGGTATTCCCGCCAATCGCTTCGACATTCGTGCCGGGAATGGACGTGCCGACAGATGGTGAAATGGGTCTGGGAGCTACTGATGTCCCCTTTGCCATGCCGAATCTGCAGGTGGAATCCGGTAATGCAAAGGGGCATTTGCGGATCGGATGGCTGCGGTCTGTTTCCAATATCTACCACGCCTTTGCGGTGCAGAGCTTTGCGGCTGAAATGGCACATGCTGCGGGGCGAGACCAGAAAGAATATCTGCTTGAACTGATCGGTGATGCACGCACTATTGATCCGGGGGATGAGGGCGCCACTTACCCCAATTATGATGCCTCGATCGAGGAATATCCGATTGAAACCGCACGATTGACCAACGTCGTCAACATGGCAGCCGACATGGCCAAGTGGGGGCGTGATTTGCCGTCCGGTCATGGCCTCGGCATTGCCGTTCACCGGTCCTTCCTTTCCTATATCGCGACCGTCATCGAAGTGGCTGTTGGTGCTGATGGCACGTTGACGATACCCGGTGTCTGGCTGGCGCTTGATGCAGGTACCGTGATCAATCCCCGCCATGCCCGGGCGCAGATGGAAGGCGGAACAATCTACGGTCTGTCCAACGCATTATTTGGAGAAATCACTGCCAAGGACGGTGCCGTGGTACAGGATAATTTCCCGTCATGGCGGGTCTTGCGCATGGGTGAGGCGCCGCGCGCATTTGAAGTCGAAATCGTCAAATCAAACAGCGCACCGGCCGGCGTCGGGGAACCGGCAACACCGCCAGCTGCTCCGGCTCTTACCAATGCGATATTCAATGCAACGGGACACCGAATCCGGAAATTGCCGATCATCGGCGCGAGCGGAAGCAAATTGTCATTGCCCGCAAAAGAAACCGCTTAAGTCAGGAGCTGCTCATGGCCACCACACTGAATATCAACGGAAAAGACGAAACCATCGATGCAGCGCCGGGTACGCCGTTGCTCTGGGTATTGCGGGATCATCTGAAGATGACCGGCACCAAATTTGGTTGTGGTGTCGCGCAATGCGGCGCCTGTACGGTCCATGTCGATGGCGCGCCGACGCGCTCTTGCATAACCGCTCATGACTCGCTTGACGGTGCAAAGGTCACGACAATTGAGGGTGTTCAAGGCCGGGCGGCCGACGCTATCCGGGAGGTTTGGGTAAAGAATGATGTCCCGCAATGCGGCTATTGCCAGTCGGGTCAGATCATGGCGGCCACTGCGCTGCTGGCGGAAAATTCAAGTCCCAGTGATGAAGATATCGATGCTGCGATGAGCGGCAATATCTGTCGATGCGCCACCTATATGAGCATACGCCGTGCAATCAAGGAAGCGGCTTCTGAGGTCTGATCAAGCGATCGATTAAAGTCTGTTACTCATTGCGGGTATAGCTGATAAATGGCCCCAGTGCGATGGCGCTGCGGAAGCCAACAGGGGAACTGTCCAGAAATCGCACGATATCCCCGGAGCATAGCATATTGCCATTTGTGCTGGTCACCATGACAAGATCATCATCAAGCATGGATGCCCCCCATTCAGGGCGATTGAGCCAGACCTTGCGGTCGGGCATTTCATAGGCAATGCCGACACGATCAATGACTCTGGTGGAACGCACCTTACGCAACTGGATACATTCCGTCGTTTCGTAAACCTCTACAGGAGGTACGAAAATCATCTCTGATCTATCGGCAATCCGACCAGTGGTCTCCGGGGACGCGCAGCCAGCAACTATGAACAGCACCATGAAAAGTCCAATGCGTATCATTTACTGACTCCTACTCAATCCAACTTTCCGAATAGGCCGGAGGAAGGTTGATACCTTCCTCCGGGATCCGAACTCTTCGGGGAAAGATTTCGGAAAATGGACCCGCAGGGTTCGGGGTGGGTCCAATAATTGAGACGTTGTCGGCTGGCGAAACCCGCAAAGTTTTTCCAAATTATTTTCCAGGCTGTTGAAACTGCCTGTATCTATGTGTAAATTTTATCCAAGACTCTGTTGCAAGATACGATATAACAGAGTCAAAAATAGCATCCCTCCGGGCTTGCGGAATGATATCGATACATTCACTAAAGCCCGCCAACCCCCAATTGCAGAGATTCGTCAGCTTATGACGCAACACGAACTTCAGGCGGTTTTCCTCAATCATCGTGACGCATTGTTGCGGTTTTTGCGCGCGCGCGGTGCGGGGGATAATGCCGAGGACATATTGCAGGACCTGTGGCTGCGGGTATCGGACATGGACGAGGGCAATATCGCCAGCCCGCTGCCCTATCTTTATCGCGCGGCGAATAATCTGATGCACGACCGCTACCGCATGACTCAGCGCTCGCGTCAGCGGGACCATGACTGGAGCGATGTTCACAGGGGAACCGGTGATGCCTCGGACCTGCCGCTTCCCGACCGCGCCCTGATCGCCCGCCAGCGCTTGGCCGAGATCGAAGCAACAATCCGCAGCGAGGGATCGCGTGTACTGAAGGTTTTTCGCCGTTTTCGGGTTGATGGCATTAGCCAGCGGCAGATTGCCGAAGAACTGGGTATCAGCCTGAGCTCGGTGGAGAAAGATCTGCAGAGAGCCTATCGCGCGCTGGCAAGGTGGCGGGAGGGTGAAGATGTCGAATGATATGCGGGATTCCGCTTGTGGTGACGTCTATGTCCCGGGAAAGAAATTATGGCTGATATGAATGACATGGTCCGGGAACAGGCGATCGCCTGGGCAATCCGCACCCGCGACGCGGATTTTACCGACTGGGATGGCTTCACGCTTTGGCTGGAGGCTGATCCACGGCACAATGTCGCCTATGAGCAAGCGCTCGCCGCAGAAGACCGGTTGGTGGCGCTATCCGACGACGTTGCATCGGCAGCAGAGCCGAAAGGCCTGCCAATTGATCAGGACGGGCAAATGGATGCTCCGATTCCGCAGCAACCGGCAAATGACGACTATCTGTTACCCCCCAGACAGACAAACCGCCGCCGTATGATGTTCGGGGCGCTTGCCGCATCGCTGGTTGTCGCTGTCAGCGCCGGTGTCTGGACCCAGATGCCGCAGCCTTATGATGTAATGACCGAGCCGGGTCAGCGAGAAATTGTTGCGCTTCCCGACGGGAGTCAAATTACGCTGAACGGCGATACAAGTATTGAACTGGACTATAAGAAACCTCGCTATGCCAGGCTCAATCGCGGTGAAGCCTTGTTCACGGTTGTGCACAATGATGATGATCCGTTCATTGTCGACACCGGAAAAATGCGCCTGATCGACGCCGGTACTGAGTTTAACGTCGTAAAAAGCGACGAGGCGCTGGATGTGGCGGTTTCCGAAGGTTTGGTCATTTACAATCCCGGGCGAGAGAATGTCAGCTTGCCAGCCGGCAAACGACTGTATCGCGATATATCCAGAAGCCGGGTGACCATATCCGATATTGCGATTGAACAGGTCGGCATTTGGCGCACCGGTCAGTTGAGCTTTACCCGAGCGACGTTGGGCGAAGTGGCTGAAGCGCTTGATCGGAATCTGGGCGTTACTGTCACAGCATCTGAAGCGATCGCGGCGCGGCCATTTAGCGGTGTGATACAGTTAAAAGACCGCGATCCGGAAGATATGGAACCGATTGCCGCCTTGTTGGGCGTGCGTGCTGAGAAACAAGCGAAGGGTTGGATATTGATAGGGGATGATGCGGTACCGTGAGTTGATCCCGGCCGCTGTGCTGGGTGTTGCCATTGCTGCTCCTGCTCATGCCGACAGTAAAGTTGAAATAGATATTGCCGCAGGTCGCCTCGATTCTGCGATTTTTGTGCTTGGCCAACAGGCAGGGATCAGCATCGGACTGTCTGACCCGCAAATGGGTGCGAAAAAGGTGCCGCCGATCAAGGGCCGGATGACCTCTCGCCAAGCTCTGACGCGGTTACTGGCGGGAAGCGGGACCAGGCCGGAGCGGGTTGATGATCGCCACTGGCGGATCGTACGTGTGCACAAAGGTGCGAACCCTGTGACCGCTTCTCCCGGAAATGCCGGAATCGGAGCGGCTCTTCCACCTGTAATCAATCCTGATATTGTTGTTACAGGTCTGCTGAATGACAGCGATATTGCCTTGGGCCAGCCAGGAATACTCCAGACGGTGACACTGGATGAAATGAGTCCAGCGGCTGAGTTGCGCGGTACTGACGCATTGATTGAAACCATACCGACGATCAGTTCGACACAATTTGGTCCAGGTCGTAACCGTCTTTTCATCCGGGGCATTGCCGATTCCAGTTTCAACGGTCCGAACCAGGCCGTGTCCGGTCAATATCTGGGTGAGGCCCGGTTGAACTACAACGCGCCGGATCCGGATTTGCGGTTGATTGATCTGAGCGCCATTGAAATTCATCAGGGGCCGCAAGGGACCCGCTTTGGCGCCGGAACCCTGGGCGGGGTCATTCGTCTGATCCCCAATGCCGTGCAGCTGAATGAAGTCAGCGGCAAGACGTCCATCGCCGTGGCTGCGACGCAGGACGGCGATCCGTCGGTCGATGCAAATGCGACCTTGAACTTGCCGGTAGTCGCAGGATCCGTCGGTATACGCGCTTCGGTATACGGCGGTCGTCAGGGCGGTTATATCGATGACCGGTTGCGCCGTTTGAATGACGTCAACCAGGTGGATACGATAGGCGGCCGGTTCATGCTGAGAGCTGATCCCGGTGCAGGCTGGTCGATTGACCTGATGGCGGCAGCGCAGGAAATTGACGGGCGGGATAGTCAATATGCCGACCGGCTTGGCGATGATCTCGATCGCGCTTCACCCTTTGCGCAACCTTATCGCAACCGCTTTGCTCTGGGGCAGCTGGTCGTTCGGAAAAATTGGGACGATCTGGAGTTCCTGTCCGAGGTCAGCTATGCCGACCAGCGGGTGTCGGAGACTTTTGACACGACATTACCGGGGATTGATCCTTTTCCGGCCATCCCCTCACTTTTCCGTCAACGCGGGAAAATCAAGCTGTTCACGTCTGAAACCCGGTTGTCAAAGTCGCTGGAAAATGGTGGTAGCTGGTTTGTCGGCACAAGCTTGGTGAACAACCGTTATCAGATTCGGCGTGCTCGCGAAGGTGGTTTGCTGACGACCAATATTGGCGGCATAGAAAATGAAGTGAATGAGGTTACCGGCTTTGGTGAAATCGTCTGGCCCTTGTCAAATCGCCTGACGGTCAACGCCGGCGGACGCGTCAGTCACGTCTGGACGATGGGCAGGACCTTGGATGCACCGGCCGGTTTCCGGATTGCTGCCAGTGACGAAGCGAAACGGAACCAAACCGCATTTCTGCCGTCCGTCGGTGCGCGCTATCGGCTCGCCGATGGCTTGATCGGCCATGTTCGCTATCAGGAGGGTTTTCGCGCGGGCGGTATCGCGGTGCGTGATGATATGGTGCAGCGCTTCTTCAATGACGAGGTCGCGGCGATTGAAGGCGGGCTCTCTTACACCAGCGGCGGTGAAACCGGCTTTGATGCCGGGATCACACTGGCCCATACCAGATGGAATGATATTCAGGCGGACCTCATCGACAATGACGGCCTTCCCGTGACCGAGAATATCGGGACGGGGCGGATATGGACGATTGATGCATCGGCCAGTTGGCGGCCGCTGCCCGGCCTGTCGATTGATGCATCAGCCATCTGGGCCGACAGCCGTTTGACCCAGCCCGCCGAGACTATTTTCGTCGGTGATCCGGAGTTTCTGTTTCTCGCCGATCTTCCGGCGGGCACGGTGGTCGTGGATAGCGACAATTTGCCCAATGTCGCTGATTTTTCCGGACGTTTGGGCCTGAGCTATGCGACCAGACTGTCGGAGGAGGCGGACCTGTCGCTTGCTACCTGGGCTCGCTATACGGGTAAATCGCGGCTTGGTATCGGTCCAGTACTGGGCGTGGAGCAGGGCGATGTGGTGGATACCGGCCTGTCTGCCAGCCTTGACCTCGGCCCGCGTACCGTCTGGCTGGAGGCGACCAATATTTTTAACGTCAGGGGTAATCGCTTTGGTCTAGGCTCTCCCTTCACATTGCCTTTTGCAGACCAAATTACACCTCTGCGCCCCCGCACTGTCCGAATTGGCTTTGACTTCAAATTTTAGACTTTGAGACTCACTCCGCACGTCAGAGTTAGTTTTATAACGGCATTTTTGCATAGCCTGCATGTGGTGATGCGGGTTCTGCCTGTGCGTGCCAACCGGTAAAGTCGCAGATGTTCAGGCCGGGTCGCTCTCCCCCACCCATTAGCGTTGGCGATCAGGTTTTTGACTGCTTCGAAAACTTTGAAGAACATCGAAAAAGGAATAGGTTATGACGAAGACACTCTTCAATCACGACATGCGACCAACAACGATTCTGGCGATCACTGTCGCATCGCTGACTTTGGCGGCGCCAGCACAGGCCGGGCCGCTTGATGGCCTGAAAAAGGCCGTCGAAGACACGGTCAAATCAACAGCGCGCAAAAAGGCTGGCGTGCCCGATATTGGCAGCGCGAACCGGTCGGGCGGCGCGGCGGAGGTCGCGGCAGCAGGAGGCAAACGTGGTCCCGGTGAGGCCCCGGCCAGCGATGCCCATCACGTCGACTGGGACACCAAATTTACCGCGACCGGACTCGCTGATCGCCACAAGACCGGGCATAGTTTCAAATTTTATTGCCCGCCTGCACCGGATCGCCTGACACCACGCCGCTTCAGCGGGATCGACCGATATGCCTTCCACACGTTGATCTGCCGGGCCGCAGTTCATGCGGGCAAGATCGACTTTGGCGGTGGCAACGTGACCCTGCGCATGGAGGCGGGCAGCGTGAAACTGAAAGGCAGCACACGCAACGGGATCACAACAAAGCCCGGAAGCAGCGGAGTCCGCACTCTGGTATTCGTCGACTGAATTTCTGGCGGGCGCCGAACTTTCGGCGCCCGTCTTCTAAAGTGATTGACTCCAAAGGCTGTAGCAGGCCGCTCCATTTCAGACGATGACAGTCTGAAGATCGGGATTTACGCCGAATTAGTTCGGGCCGGATCGCCGGCCAGGCTAGGTGACTCGCTTCTGGCGGCTCATATGGCCGACAAAGAGAGGACTTTAACGTCTTTCAAGAGGCCGCCATGGAAGCTTTGGCCAGCACAGTCGAGCGCGGCGCAGAAGCTGTCAAAGATGCACTTTCGGATTCGGGGATTGAATACTCCATGCATTGGGCCAAGCTAGGGGATCTCAATAAAGCTAAGGTGACAGAGGACTTCGGACCCCGCGGAAAAAGCCCGCCGTAGAATCTTGGCGCGAGACCAGAATGAAATTGGTTACCGGCACAAGCGACAAATTTTTTCGGAACCCAGCGGCTCTAAATTACGGCTTGCTGGAACCATTTGGTCCTGCACCGATACCAACCTCCCAGTGCAACGAAGAACCATAAGGTAGGCCGCCCCCAAGTGCTCAGCGAACCGCATCAGGATATCAAATTATGCACCTAATACGACCTTATCTGAGTGCGCTCTGTATCGTCGGCAGTTTGACGGCCTGTTCTCCAATAGGCGCTGACAGCGTGAGGATTTCGGTTGAACCTTCCGCGGCAGCATTAGTCGATACAGAAAGCGCTTCGAAACTTCGCCATTCACGCCGCCGAACCCCGTGAGTTTCGTGCGCAGTGACAGCAATGCCTGCCCCGATACAGAAGGAGGGGCAAAATGGTACGCCCAGCTCGACGGCATGGACGCTGTGCGGGTGACTTATGGTATCCGCTTTAATGGCGAATTTGATGGACGGCTCCATACGCTATCCCTCAACCCCCGGCTCTCTAGACAGTATCAGATGATGTGAGCCGGCGAAGGTGAAGCGTTAGACTGGGAACCCTTTGTCGTCGAGATCGAGGTCATCTGGTAAACGCCGCGATCAATATGGGCGACAGGCCACGCCCGCTATGGTCGCCTAGTTCTGATCCCATTCCGCCGCATACCCGACCGACAACTTCTACATTCCTAATGTCCGCTTTTGCCCAAAGCGGTTGCTGGGTCGGTCTATTGCGGACGTCTGCAATTGGGCCGTTAACGGACAGTCTGATTTCGTCTGATAACCCAAGGGGCTGGAAGTAAATGATCCGTGATCAAGCCTCGAGATCGTGCTAAGAGTTGGTTGGTTTGGAGCATCTTCATCAAGGAAGTGAATACCACCACTAATATGATGCATGTATGCACACTATTCTTGCATCAAGTTGGATTTGTTTAAAAGCGCCGCGACAAGATGCTGTCTCAATGCAGTCACTTTCGGAGAGTCTTTCAGGTCTGGGTGCGTTAACACCCAAATGTCCCGGTCTGGTTCTCTCATTGCTCCATCAAGCTGTACAAGTTCTGGTTCTTGATCAGCCAAAAAACAGGCTTCGAAAATTAGTCCAAGACCATGAACAGCGGCTATGTGGCGATCTAGTGGTCGATCAATTCGCAAAGCAATAGGAGCGTCAGGATAAGGTGAGTTTCTGATCCACTCAGGCTGGTTTGAATCGCTGGTCCATCCCAGCCATCGCGCTGCCTGTTCGCCCGTTGATATTTTCCTGAGATAGCTTTTCGATCCATAGAAGCTGCGGTCATATTTAAAAAGCTTCCTGCCGATCAAATGTTCAGGCGGGTTGTTGGAGATGCGAATTACTACGTCTGCATCTGCGCGATCGAGATCAACGAAATCAATCGAGCTGTGCAGGCTGAGATCGACGTTGGGATACCGTGCTATAAACTCGCCAATATCAGCGGCCAAAAAATATTGGGAAAGCGTTTCCGGCATCGACACTGAGATGGGGCCGCTGATTTCATCTCCTAATGCTTCAATTTTGCGCGCCGCTTCAAACTGCGCATCTTCCATTTTTTCGGCGGCTGCAACCAGGGCCAGGCCTTGTTTCGTGGCGAGATATTTTCCTTCACGCCGCTCGAAGGGGCTCGAACCGACCACAGATTCTACAATCGATATCCGGCGCAGCACTGTGGTGTGATTGACGCCCAAATATCTCGCGGCAGCTCTGATTGATCCTTCCCGATGAAGGGCGATAACGAACTGAAGATCACTCCAATTCAACTGGTGCATATTTCCACCAGAGTTTGGCGAAACAAAACCATGACTTATGCCTCCGACTGACTATTTTGGTTGTTATACGCACCAATTTGGAGAGATGAAAATGAAAAACTCGCGGCTTCCGGTAACAATTGGCAAAGTCATGGCGGTGATAGGCTGTTGCTCAGTGATAGCCACAGCGCCCACCCATGCCATTGCGAAGCGGTCCACTGGGATATTGGTACTTGGGGCGAAAAACGCGGACGATAATTATCGAAACGCGATCATTTGGTTAGATAAGAGGGGCTGCAAATTGTTTTTCTCGGGGAAAGTGGCCGGGATAAGAGGTGCTCTAGATGTTAAAGACCCTGGCAATATGGCGCTCTTGGGATGTCGCAAGCCTTCAGTAGCCCGGAAAATTGATGATTTGTCGGTTTCAATGCCAGAGTTGCAGATTATCATCGGGCAGTTTGATGGGGGACAATTCGACCAAAAAAGCAGCGCTGAAAAACATTATACCGTGAAGTTCAGCCGATTTAACAACAACGATGTCAGTCGGAGAAAACAAGACCTTCTTGCTCTAAACTCCGAAGCAAAATCTATTTCCAACGGCTGGAGGCAGGCAGGGATACTGATCCCGGATGCAGCATATGGAATGGCGAAACCCGATGCGATCGATTTCATTTACTATGAAAATCCTGCTGATGCTCAAAACTTCCGGTCGGACAACCCAACTGTCGTTCAAAAGGTGGGCAAATTTAATTCCGACCATGTGCTGGACTTTGCATATGTGAATTCGCGTCCGAAATAAATCCGGCTGGCATGCCTTCAGGATTCAGTCATGTTTGTTGCTGTTCGATACCGCATGCGTGTCTGCAACAACTGTCACTGCTATTTTGTCAACTTTTAGCGCCGGCTTTGGGCGTAAATGGGATGTTGAGATCAAGTCGAGGACACGGGACAATTTTCCTGATTTTAATCGAACCAGGTTGCTTTTTCATAACCCCTATGAAGCCTGATAGCGTCTCCACAGAACATAGTGTATTGACATTTAAGTGTATATACACATATATGTTTTTCGACTTGAAGGAGCCATCATGACCAGTGATCCAAGCGCGTGCGCCAATATGAATATCCGCAGGGCCGCTCGGCAGATCGGCCAGTTTTTCGATGACAGGATGAGTGGCGCGGACATACGAGCCACACAATTTTCGCTGCTGGTACTGGTAGGCCGCCATGCGCCTGCACCAATTTCTCACATTGCTGAAGCCATTAAAATGGAGCGGACTACCTTGACACGGAACTTGCATGTACTGGAACGTCAGGGGATGGTGGAAGCACAGGCAGGAACGGATGCCCGCATGCGGCTATATTCCCTTACCGAACAAGGCAAGAAAGCGGTTCAAGATACCCAATCTCTATGGAGCGAAGCACAAAGCGATTTTCTGTCGCGGTTCGGTGAGCGCCGATGGGAGGCGCTCCGCGCTGAGCTGAAAGCCCTCGAAGCCTGCTTATAACAGTGCCGAATCCACTATTTCGGCCTTTTCTTTAACAATTTAAGTGTAGATACACATATAGGAATTCAATATGATGATTAACTTCAAAGTTTCCCTCCGGTTGATGCTGTGTGTCGGAATGCTTCTCATCCCTTTGGCTGGATTCTCGACGCAATCAATGGCTGAAACCAAACCTGTCACAACCCCTCCACTGAAGATTGAATCCCTTTTGCCAGCGACTGGCTTTGAGAAGTTTGCAGACTTTTCCGGCGATCGGAGCTTTCACTCCAATATTGCCTTGTACGAAACTGTCCTGTCGTTCGGTCCGGTGGTGGATCCAAGACCGGTTTTCCTCCTCGCAAACGCCTATATTGTTACCAATCAACAGAAGATAGGAATCGCTTTTTTTGAACAGCAGTTCGAGTCTTACTCGGACAAAATGTCGCCCGAAACGGAAGCGGTTTATCTGAGTGCCTATGCACTATTGCGGGCAACCTACGCCGATGACGTAAACATTTTCCAGCGAATTGGCTGGGTGCTCGATACATTTGAAATTCTGGAGCGAGCTGATTCGCTTGCGGGCGGAAAGCATCCGCTTGTACATTGGGCTGCAGGGATCATTTATACGCAAGTACCTAGAATTTTCGGCATGCGCGATGAAGCTTATGCGCATCTGAAATGGCTGGAGGATCACCCCGAAACGGAACCCACGCCCGGTTTCTATCGTGAGGTTTATCGCCATCTCGCAATCCTGGAAAAAAACAAAGGCAACCAGCGGCAAGCTAGCAAATATCTCGCCAGAAGTGGATACGAAGCCGAAGCTCCGGAAACCTTGTTCATGGGGTGGTTCGCAAGTGACAGTGTTCGTGGACTGCGGTTCGCCCCCGCTCCCGAAATTGCAGAAATCGTACCCGGCCGGATTTTTGCAGTTCGTGGCTTTGGATTCTCGGAACTTCATTTCATGGTTTCTGAGGATGGCCAACACCTGATCTCAATCGACGCCGGGACGCAACCTTCCAGTTTACAGGAAGGGCTGGAGTATCTGAAGCGTTATCGGCCCAGGCTGCCGCCATTGACAACAGTCTTCGTGACGCATGCTCACTGGGACCATATTGGGGGGCATGGCTATTTCCGATCGCTGGATCAGGACGTTACATTTTACGGACGAGAAAATTTTGGCGGAACTGTCGAGAGAGCGGATCGAAAACACGCCTATAAGCAGTTTCGCGGTGCTGGTTTTAAGAGTGCGTGGATCACAGATTATTCGCCAGACGTCGTGGTTAGCGAAATACAGACGGTTTCGATCGGAGGCTCTCAGATTGAACTTGTTCCGGCCATGGGTGGAGAAACAGAAGATGCTCTGCTCGTCTTCGTGCCGGCGCTCGGCGTGGCCTTTGCCGGAGATGCTTTCATGCCTTTCTACGGCGAACCGTGGGTGGAAGAAGGCCATATCGAAGAAGCCATTCAAACGCTCGATGTGATAATTGAGCGACAGCCGGAACACATATTGCACGGGCACTACGGGCTGACCGAAATCTATGGAACGATGCCGCAATTGACATCCTATCGCGACGCTTATGCTTGGTTGATCGAAGCTGCGAAAAAGCTGTTCAGCAATGGCTATTCAACCGAGGAGATTCGCCGATTTAATCTGATACCGCCTGGACTCCAGAACCAGCCGGAAGGCTTGTTTGGCTATCTCGCTGCTCGCGATCATGTGATTGCCCGCATCGGAGACAAAATGACCGGTATTTGGAGAGAAAACAGCCTCGGCGATGACCCGCGCGGGCTCGATAATCTGACGCTGACTGAATATGGACGGATGCTCGATGTCTATCTCGATCTTTCGCCGAACGAAATTGAAGATGGCATAGAAAGGATGCTGGACGGCGGGGACAATGAGCTTGCCCTGAAAATGGCATCTGCGGCACTGCGCAGGTTTCCGGACAGCCGCGATGTTCGAGATCTTCGCAACTTGGCAGCGGACAGACTTCGAAGCGCTAATCAGTATTTCGATCCATTTCGCTTTGTGACTTATACCGAGATGAGTGATCAGAATCATCCATCTATGCCTTTGGAAACTAGCGAGCAAAAATGATGGTTTATGTGCAAGCTATCCATCAAAACTTATGCAAATCCGATGATAACAGACTTCCACTGTTGCAGTCAGGAAAACCGGGCAGACGAGCCGGGATGTTTGTTCAAGGTGTTTCGGTCGCCGTGTCATGTCTTGCCAGTTTTCCGATGACGTCCGCAGCACAGGCAGCTCCGGATTCAGACCTGGAAACCCGGATCAAGCTATTGGAAAATGAGCTGAGATCCGTCAAAAGAGAGTTGGCTGAGCGAGACGAAAAAGCTGAGCCGGTCTCAGAAAACGGGAAAAACGATGCTATTGTCGATGATTCAGCCTGGCGGGAGATCGAGATCGGTGAAACCAAGGTGGAAATTGGCGGGTTCGTAGACCTCGATGTCCACGTTTCCAGCTATAGTGACGGAGATGTGCCTTCCGGCAGCATTGGCAGAGATCTGTATCTGCCGCAGTTGACGCCAGTTAGTCCGGACAGACAGTCTTCAGGGGTTACATATACCGACTTTTCGGCCAAGACCAGCCGGATCAACCTAGCGACTGTCACGCCGATTGGAGAGCGCGCCATTTCCACGCGTATTGAACTTGACTTCCTGCTTTCGCCCGGCGGAAATGAGCGGATATCAAACTCATACAATCCCCGGCTTCGACGCGCTTATGTAGACTTGGACGGGTGGCGCATCGGTCAGGACTGGACGACCTTTCAGACGCTGCAGGCCATGCCTGAATCCGCGTCTTTTTTTGCACCTGCAGAAAGTCAGGTGTTCGTACGTCAACCAGTAATCAGATACACGACCGGCAATTTACAGCTGGCGCTGGAAAACCCGAATACGAATATTGAAGGGGTTGGCTTGACCGGTGATGGAGCCCTACCTGATGCTGTTTTGCGTTACAATTTTCGAGGCAAGAGCTATGATGTCGCTTTGTCAGCGCTGTTCCGGCAGCTTAGTTATCGTAAGGCCGGAGTTAAAGCCAAGGCATTCGGTTGGGGTGTCAGTCTGGCTGGTCGCTTTTACATTGGCGACGATGACATCCGATTTTCATTACAGGGTGGAGAGGGAATCGGACGATATGTCGGTCTGGGAATTGCACCAGCGGCCGTTCTCAATGCAGCATCCACGGATATTGTACCCATCCCGGTGCTAAGCGGCAACATCGCTTATCGATGGGTCCTTGGAAGCACCAGCATATCCGGCGGTTATTCCTTTATCAGGATCGACAATGACAAGAAATTGACAGCGCCGACTGCTACAGCCGGTTCGCAAAGCGTTTTTGTTGCTTTGACCAGGAGGCTGACACCTAAACTCTCCATCGGCGCAGAATTCCTCTACGGCCAACGAGAAATCGAATCAGAGTTTCAAGGCGATATTAGCCGGTTCACTTTTTCTGTCCGGCAAGGTTTCTAGTGGCCTTGGCCGGTTAGCGTCGATCAGTCTTCCAGTGTGATACAGCTTTGCGCAAAGCTTGTTGCCGAAACTCGCCGGGCGCAATCCCTGTCCATCGTTTGAACGCTCGGGTGAAAGAGGAGGCATCAGAAAAACCGACAAGATAGGCGACTTCGTTGAGCGACGCCTTTGAACCGTTCAAATAGGTTTTGGCCAATTCTTCGCGAAGTTCGCGCAGGACCGTGGTAAAATCCGTTCCTTCATTATCTAACCGCCGGAACAATGTTTGCCTACTCATACCCATATGCCGGGCTGCGCTTTCAGCAGTAATACTGCCTTCATGCAAAATGGCGGCAAGTAGATTCTGGAGCTCGGAACTGGTCCGCCTGACATCGCCCAATTCTTTGATGAGATGGTCGGCCCTGTCGGTCAGGATTCCAAATACATATTTTGGGTTTTGCCTGACCGGCCAGGACAATGATTCCGGCGCCATTTCGATCGCGTTCCATTCGCTTTCAAAATGTACCGGGCAGCGCAGTATCTTCTCATATGCTTGCCAGTGTTCCGGTTTAGGCCATGTCACGCTAGCCGAAATGACTGGCGATCGTTTCATGTAGCGGCGTGGCCCGCATGCCAGCCACGCAAAGGCACTTTCCGTCAGTTCCGGATACTCCTGAACCACGGGTTGTTCATCGGCTAGGAACAACCGATTGCCCTTTCTGATCAGTTCAAAGCGAGGATCCGCGCTAGAACCCGTTGCTTCGATCGCCAAGCGACCATAGCGGCGCATTTGAACATAAGCATCACCAACAGTTTCGGAAGCCTCCATGAGCAGTCCGACGATAGATAATTCCGACATGCCGGCGGCTTCGCCGAAAGCAAGAGGAAGTTCGGGGCGTCCTGTTGCCGTGATCGCAAAACGCATGGCTTGCATGTAAGCGCCCAGCGAGACACGTGCGTCAGGGTTTGCGAGATTCGCAATATCGATATCTGACACATCGGCAAGTATGTCCGGACTGACGCCCAGCTTACTGCAAAAATCGAAGAGTCCCGCGACCACGCCAGCTGCAACCGTCGCCCCATTGTTAACGGAGCGAGGGCGATACGGACGGTCAATCATATTGTTACGACGAGTAATGGCGCTGGTCTTCTGGTTATAGTAAAAATCGGCAACACCTTAAGAAATTGGTGGGTGTTTGTTTTTTTTCAACCATAGCGCTTTCACGCGCCGATTTTTGGGGTTTTTCTATGGCCAATTCTGGCATTGAATTCGAAGTTTCGACTTGGCGTCGGTGGGTAATGCGGGTACCGTTTTTTCTTACCGGAGTTTTGTTTGCCTTCACGGCCTGGGGCACGCTTATCGAGCACTGGGGAAATTTCGAGCCGACCGAGGGCGTCGCATTTGCTTTTTGGGGCGCACTCTCGCTGATCGCCATTATCGGATTACGGTTTCCAGTGAAGATGCTGCCGATACTGCTTTTGCAGTTTGGTTACAAAATTCTGTGGATTGCTGCTGTTGGCTATCCTTTGATGTCGCGTGGAGAACTTGATGCCGCTGGACAGGCACTCT
This sequence comes from Parasphingorhabdus sp., assembly GCF_059726685.1. Lineage (NCBI taxonomy): Bacteria > Pseudomonadati > Pseudomonadota > Alphaproteobacteria > Sphingomonadales > Sphingorhabdaceae > Parasphingorhabdus > Parasphingorhabdus sp. The sequence goes on along the minus strand of NZ_AP041068.1, from coordinate 17,253 downwards.
TGCACGCAAACGCCGCCGGTGCATTGATAGATGCGATCGCAATCCCTTGGCTTTTTGTAGCTAGAACCTACGTCATCGACGCGGTTTCGGACTCTGCTCACGAACCGTCTCCTTAGCAGTTCAGACGATCCACAATATCTCCTTCGCGACCGACTGGCTTCTTCTTCGAGAAGGTGAATTGTCGCATGAAAATATTCGTCACACTGACCAACCACAACAATATTCCAACCATCAGCAAGAAGGCAGATCCAACCAATGCGTCAAGCAACTCTTATTATCGGGGCGGGGTCCGGACTTAGCGCTGCACTTGCAAGGCGATTTTCCCGAAGTGGCAACAAGGTCGTTCTCGCTGCCCGGGACACTACGGACCTGAGTAATCTGGCCGAAGAGATCGACGCTTTGACCATCAGGTGCGATGCAACCAAGCAACAAGACGTCGCCAACTTGTTTGAACAGATCGATAAAGCGGACCTTTCACTCTCGGAAATGATCTACAATGCCGGCGCGTATATCAGCGGGCCCGTGACAGAGCTCGACCCGGAGGAAATTCAGCAATCAGTTGATGTGAATGCAATTGGTGCTTTCCTTGCAGCCAGACAAAGTGCCCGCCGGATGCAAAAAACTGGAGCCGGAACTATGCTGTTCACCGGGGCCTCGGCAGCTATCAAGGGTTATGCAAATTCTTCTGCTTTTGCCATGGGGAAGTTTGCGCTGCGGGGTCTGTGCCAGAGCCTCGCACGCGAGCTTGCGCCACAGAATATCCATGTCGTGCATTTTGTCATCGACGGGCTGATACACCAACCAGATCGCGGCGAACCCTATGATGATTCGATAATCTGCCTTGATCCTCACGCCATTGCAGAATCTTATTTTCAGATCGCCGCGCAGGATCGAAGCGCCTGGACCTGGGAGATCGAGTTGCGTCCATGGCTAGAAAATTTCTAGCTTGCAGGCAGCAATCCGGACAAGCTGGATTGCACTTGTCCCATCGATTGAACTCGGCTCGCGGCTCTATGTGACCACGAATAATATGACAATTATATCGACAGTTGTTCACCCCGATTTGAGGTTTTTCCAAGCCGCTAACCGCCGATCTAAACGGAGCAAAATTGTTCGTGAAATTGAGTTTATCTGGAAATTAAATGGGAAAAGAAATCATGATCAAACAGTCTTTTTTGGCATCAACACTAGTGATGCTGGCTTTGACGCAATCACAAGCTGCTGCAACGGAAGTTAAGGACGAAGGTCAGCTTCAAACCGCTTGGCATCTGGTATATTCGCAAGACAGGGACGGCAATGCGACTGGCGGAACCAAAGAAAAACTGCTCACGGCAATCCGCTCAGGAAAATCTGTCCGTGTCCATTGGGCGGGCGGCAGGGTTGAACATTTTGTCGATGCCACTTTTCTGACGATTTTTGGCGGCGAGGTATTTGCGCAGATTCCGATCATCCGGGGGCAAAGGCCATCCAAAAGAGGCGAGCCGGCTTCCATAAAGTTGGCAGATGATGGCCAAGAATGGACCAGCATTGTTTCTACCAACGGTCAATTCCCATATCGAATAAAGTGGTTCGTTAGCAACTGAGGATTGACTTGATTTAGCTGAAAACGGTTAGAGTAGGTTTTTCATTTCGCTACTATAAACGGCGATGGTGAGTAGTTTGATCGACATGTTGGAAAGAGACAAAGTTTGATCAGATTGCCGATTCATTCAAAACCATGATCGCTCGAATGGAATAAAACAGATCCAGCGTCCGCTTTCGGGATAAAGCAGAATCCAAAAGAACGTCCGAAACTGGGGCGCAAATTTGCCCTTAACCTGTGAACCCAATTCAATTGTGAAGTCGATTCATCCAGAGGCCATGCCCGTCATGCTCTAGCCGGAAGATTCTGGTGCATGGTTTGTCTGGCGACGATGCGGTTCGATTCCAAGAGCCGTTTCCAAGTCACTTAATGTCTATCGTTGTTTGATACGTCCTACCCAGGTCCTGCCCAGACGCAATACGAGGTATTGGCAAGTCCGTTAAGTCATTGAAAAACTGGCGCACCCGAGAGGATTCGAACCTCTGACCTCTGCCTTCGGAGGGCAGCGCTCTATCCAGCTGAGCTACGGGTGCCGGGTATCAGATACCGACAGAGCGCTTAGCAGCGGGCAGGCCGCTTTGCCAATCACTAATTTTGCAGAAACAACGCTATTTCAGCTTTCGTTCTTTTCCGCCTTTTCGCGCTTGGTTTTGGTGATTTCCTGAAATTTCCCCAAACCACAGGCACCGCGGGTCTCTATCCGTCCGGCGGTGCTGTCCAGCACGCGGATGATATCGACGTTGCACAGCCGGTTGGTGGACGTGCGATAGGAAAAGGCCTCCTCAAAACGCAGTCCGCTGCATTTGTTCGGTAGATTATTGCGATAAATATCACCATTGCGCATTTTGAAATCGATCGTCCGGTCATCAATTACATCGGTGGAGCGGATCTGAGATCGGGTGATGCAGGTTTTGGGTTCGCCGACTTTCTCAATGATATATTTATCGTCTTTCGACCGCTTCTCACCTGCATAAGCGGCTCCAGCGACGGTTAGGGCGGCACCGATCAGGGCCGGAACTAATAGTTTCATTAGATTTCTCCTAATATTCAAAATTGACCCATCTCGAAAAAAATACGCCTCTCAGGATTTCTGAAAGCTGAACGGTGATCTGCGCTATTGGCGGGTCAGGACGTTTCGATCAGGGAGCGGGCGTTTTCTTTTTGAAGCGGCACAGGTCGATAACCGGACAGCGCCAGCATTCTGGTTTGCGCGCCTTGCAGATATAGCGGCCGTGCAGGATCAGCCAATGATGGGCATGGACGCGGAATGGACTCGGGGTTTGCTTTTCAAGCTTTTTCTCGACGGCCAATACGGTTTTGCCCGGCGCCAGTCCGGTGCGATTGCCGACCCGGAAAATATGAGTATCGACAGCAAACGTCTCGGCACCAAAGGCGCAGTTCATGACGACATTGGCGGTCTTGCGCCCCACGCCGGGCAACTTGGTCAACTCATCACGATCCGCTGGTACCTCTCCGCCATAGTCGGCGATCAGCAACTCAGACAGCGCGATGACGTTTTTCGCTTTGGTATTATAAAGCCCGATCGTCTTGATATGCTCTTTCAGGCCGTCCAGACCGAGATCGACCATTTGCCCTGGCGTCTTGACCTGTTCAAACAATAGCCGCGTCGCCTTGTTCACGCCAATATCGGTTGATTGCGCCGACAGGGCCACCGCGACCACCAGTTGATAGACGTTACCGTAGTTCAGCTCTGTCTCCGGCGACGGGTTATCCGCCGCCAGCCGTGAGTAAAATTCAAAAATATCGTCTTTCTTCATGGTGCGCTTTGCGTTTCCGCCGCTGATTTAGTGGGGGCCATGTTCGCCGCTTTCCATTCCATCGCGTTAAGCACGCGTTTCTCGACCGATGGATGGGTGTAGAAGATCATTTCCTGCACCGGATGCGGTCGGGCATAGCGATATTCAGCAGTTTTCAAGAGCGCGCTGGCCAGTGCGTCGGGAAGCTCGGCATGTTCCAGCGAATAGGCGTCCGCCTCGCGTTCACCGATGCGGGTAAGCGCATTGGTGATCGGCTGGGTCAGCAGAGAAAAGAGCGAAACAATGAAAATCAAAACGGGTAAGCCGCGCGGGTCGCCAATTTCCGCATCGCTGCCGAACAGCCTTGCGAAGCGCAGATAAAGCCGGTCGGCGAGGAAGAAGAGCGCGATGGCGAGTAGTGGAAAGATGATGACATAGCGCCAGATATGGCCGAGCACATAATGGCCGATTTCATGACCGGTCACGGCTTTCACTTCGTCCAAGGATGCCGAGGTCAAGGCTACGTCAGAAATGGCAATGCGCGCCGCGCCACCGATGCCGGCGACATTGGCGGTGAAATTTTCAGACTGACGGGAACCATCATAAACAAAAATGCGATCCTCCGAAATGCCAGCCTCTTCCGCCATGGCTACCAGCGCGGTTTTCACTTCGCCATCGGGTAGTGGTTTATATTCGTTGAACAAAGGCTCTATCAGGACCGGTCCCAGTAGCAGCAAGGCGAGTATGGTTGCTGCCGCCAGGCCGCCGGACCAGACCCACCAGCGCCGACCGGTCTTGCCGATCAGGGCATAGATACCAAGGAAGAACAGGCCGCCAAAAATAGCGGACATGATGAGCGAGATACCACCCTGCATAAGAAAATCGCCAAGTGGCTGGCTCGACAGATCGTAGGCATGTTGCCGGAAATGATCGGTATAAAGCGTCCAGGGTAGCGTTAATATTGTCGAGATCAGGAAAAAGACGGCGCAGATGATCCAGGTACGGACAACAAAGCCGCGCGCCGATAACTTACCAGCCAGCCGGTCGAGCAGGCCGGAACGGACGATGATCCAGGTGACCAGCGCGGAAACCAGCAGGCCCCAAAGCAGCAACCAGTGATTGCCGATGGTATAGTCGGCGGCCTTGGCCAGCGCGTCTGCGCCGAGGCCATCAATATAGGTGCGGGTTGCCGCCTCCGGATTAAATGCTGTCATTATGTCTCCCTCCCGATATTCAATGCTGCCAACTCCGTCAGTCGAGACCGAGCATATCGGTCATGTCATAGCGGCCTGGTTGCTGCTGCGTCAGCCATAGCGCCGCCTTTACCGCGCCGCGTGCGAAGATCATCCGGTTTTCGGCGCGATGGCCCAGTTCGATGCGTTCTTCATCGGTTGCCAAAATCACCTGATGGTCGCCGGCGACCGATCCACCGCGCAGCGATGCAAAACCGATAGCCCCTTTGGCCCGGGCGCCGGTCTGCCCGTCCCGCCCGCGCTCGCTATGATCGTTCAGATCAATCCCGCGCCCCTTGGCAGCTGCTTCACCGAGCAGGATCGCGGTGCCGGATGGCGCATCGACTTTATGCCGGTGATGCATTTCAACAATTTCAATGTCCCAGTCATCGCCCAGGCGTGCCGCAGCCTCTTTCACCAGGGCCGCCAGCATATTGACGCCCAGTGAGGTATTACCGGTCTGCAGCACGGGAACAGTCTTCGCAGCTGCATCAATCGACAGGTGGTGCGCGGGTTCAAGACCGGTGGTACCAACCAGCATGGGTTTGCCGACCGCTGCGCACAGGTCAAGACGATTGCTCAGGCCATCGGGCACCGAGAAATCGACCAGCACATCGCTCTGCGCAAGCAGTGCGGCAAAATCGTCATCCTGATCTACGCCGCCGGCGTGACTAAGCTCTTCCTGCTCGCCAATGGCATTCACAAGGGCATGGCCCATCCGGCCCTGACTGCCGATAATCCCGATTGATGTCATAACTTCCCACCCTAGGCTTGCATTATTTTGCAGAAGCTGCTGGCATAGCGTTATGCGCGAAATAAACAATATTGTCATTCTGACCGGGGCAGGGATTAGCGCCGAAAGCGGCGTCGCAACCTTTCGCGGACCCGATGGCCTTTGGGAAGGACACCGGGTCGAAGATGTCGCAACGCCGGAGGCGTTTCAGCGGGATCCAGCGCTGGTCCAGAAATTTTACGACGAGCGGCGCAGTAAATTGCAGACCGTGCATCCCAATGCCGCCCATAAGGCGCTGGCCAAGCTGGATGCAAACTGGGGCGGTGACCTTTTGGTGGTGACACAAAATGTCGATGATCTACATGACCGGGCCGGGTCGCAGAGGCTGGTTCATATGCATGGCGAGCTTTTGAGCGGACTATGTCTGGCTTGCGGGGAGCGTTCTGCCGTGACCGAAAGTCTGTCGAGCGGTCCTGCTTGCCCCAATTGTGGCCAGATCGCTCTCAGGCCCGATATCGTCTGGTTTGGCGAAATGCCTTATCAGATGGAGCGGATTGAACTGGCTCTGGCACAATGCGACCTGTTTGTTTCCATCGGAACCTCCGGAGCCGTTTATCCGGCGGCGGGATTTGTACGATCGGCGGCTCATTATGGTGCGCAGACGCTGGAAATGAATCTGGATCCGTCCGATGGCAGCCTCTACTTTGATGAAAGCCGTATGGGCAAGGCTGGGGAACTGGTACCCACATGGGTTGAGGATGTGTTGAACGATGGATGAAATAAGGGGTTGAAATGAAAGGCCAGTGTCATTGCGGCGCGGTGCAGATCACGGTCCCGTCACCGCCAAAAGAGACCATCCAGTGCAATTGTTCGCTGTGCCGGAAAAGCGGCTGGCGGGGTGGTTTCTGGAATCCAGAAGTGGTGACCATTGATGCACAGCCAGAGATTTTAAATAGCTATGTGCAAGGGGACAAGATGATCACGCTTTGGAACTGCAAGCGTTGCGGTACACACACCCATTGGACGCCGCGCACGGCGCCGCCTGACCGGATGGCAGTGAATATGCGCATATTCGAGCCGACCGACTGGCAGCACCTGCCAGTCCGCGAAGTGGATGGGGCGAGCTTTTAGTTCAGCAGATTGACCGTCACGAAAAGATAGATCACCCAAAGCGCCATTGCGAGAATGGACAGTGTCGAGCCCATAACACCAAGCTGGCGAAACCGAACGGTTTTGTCCGCGAAATGTTGATACATGCCATAGATGTGGATCACACGCGCAATCAGAAAAAGTGCAGCCAGTCCGGTAAGGGTCCAATGATGGGCATTGGTCATTTCGAGCAAAGCCAGCAACAATATCGCGATGGGTGCATTCTCCATCAAATTGGAATGACAGCCGCGGACCATGTCCATTTTCGGGTCGCTGCCTGCGCCAAATCCGGTTTCGGTACGCAGTCTCTGACCGATAACCCTGAACATCAGATATATCATCAGCAAAGCGCAAATGGCGGCGGTTAAGGCAGTTACTGGTAATGTCATGATTTTCTCCCCTGTTACCCGCAATCATTGCGCAATATCGGAAGAAAGGCAATTGGTTGCCCAGTTGCTAGCTCTCGGGCGTCGTTCCGCAGCTTTTACATTCCGGATCCTTGGGCAGATTGATGCTGCGCATCGAAGGCTTAAGTCCGTCAAACAATTGCAGCTTGCCAGCCGGGTCATCGCCAAAGCCGGTAACCACCCGTATTGCTTCCATGGCGGCAAAGCTGCCCATCAGGCCTACCATCGCCCCCAATACGCCAACTTCCGAACAATTGTCGCAATCATCCGGGTCTAGCGCATCGCCGACGAAGCATCGGTAACAGGGCTTGTCTGCTTCCCATCCGCGAAAAACGCCAAGCTGCCCCTGAAACTGCCCGATCGCGGCTGATACCAGCGGGACCTGATGGGCGATGGAATAGTCCGACACCAAAAGCCGCGTCTGATAATTGTCGGATCCGTCCAATATGGCATCAAACTGGCCAAAAAATGCTGCAGCATCATCGGAAAAATGCTGCGCGGTAAGTCGTTGATTAACTGTGTTTATTAATACTTCCGGATTTATCCGTTGCGCGGCACTTTCGGCAACATCGACCTTCGGCAATCCAATGTCCTCTGACGAAAACAAAACCTGCCGCTGAAGGTTGGACAAGGACACCACATCATCATCAACGATCGTCAACGCGCCGACGCCTGCAGCCGCGAGATACTGTATCGCAGGGCAGCCAATACCACCTGCGCCGACGATTAATATGTGCGCGTCCAGTATCTTCTTCTGACCAACACCACCGACGTCCCGCAAGACGATATGGCGCGCATATCGGTCAAGCTGCTCGTCTGTTAGACCGCTCATTCAGGCCAGCGAAAATGCATCGCCGTTTTATACCAGGTAGTTTCGCCACTCGTCGAGATTGGTCCTGCCTTCTTTCCATATTTGGAAAGATGATTAACCATGTACACTTCCAATTCCCGGCATCCGCTTTCGACGGGCACAATTTTGACGAGTTCGCCATTGGGTGCGACCAATATCGCCGCCTCTATTCGAGCATATACCCATTGCTCTGCTGTTGGTAACTTGCATTTGGCTTTTTTGGCAGCCCGTTCAGCCGCCATTTCATGGCGCTGTGCATAATAAATTGGTTTTCTGAATTGTGCCGTTTCCAGTACAGAATAATCCTCTGGCATGGCAGCAATAGTATCAGCATTCTGTGCCGTGGTACTGGCGAGAGCCATGGCAAGAAGAAGGTCAATCATCGGTTATTCCTTTCCAAAAGCGTTTCAACACAAATTCATACACCGGTAGAACCAAAACCGCCAGAACCCCGTGCAGTTTCATCCAGATTATCGACTTCTATCAGGTTCCCGCGTTGTACAGGCGCTACGACGATCTGCGCGATCCGGTCGCCTCGTTCGATGACAAAATCTTCTTCGCCCAGATTGGCCAAGATTACCTTGATTTCTCCGCGATAGTCGCTGTCGATCGTTCCCGGCGTATTGAGGACTGATATTCCCTTTTTCAATGCCAGCCCCGAGCGGGGACGCACCTGCACTTCATAACCTGTCGGTATGGCAAAAGCGAATCCTGTGCCGACCAGTCCGCGTTTTCCTGGTGCGATAGTGGTTGCTTCGGCTGCACGCACATCCATGCCAGCAGAGCCGCTGGTTTCATAACCGGGTAAAGGCAGATCGCCCGCCCCATCCAATCGTTTCACGGCTATCTCGATCGGTTCAAACATTCGTACCTCAAATTTCTTCAATGATCTTGTTCACCAGCCGTCGGGCGACTTCTGGCTTGGGAAGGCGTTCCCAGATTTCGGTGCCATTTTCGGTGACAATATGAACGCTGTTTTCTGCGCCGCCCATAACGTCGCCGGATACATCATTGGCGACGATCCAGTCGCAGCCTTTTTTGGTGAGCTTCGCACGCGCATGCTCTTCGATTTTCTCGGTTTCGGCAGCAAAACCTATCAGCAAACCAGGACGCTTGTCATGCTGTGCCAGGCCCGCCAATATATCCGGGTTCTCAACCAGTGCGAGCGGTGCTGGGTCATCGCCCTTTTGCTTCTTGATTTTCTGATCCGCGCGCGCATCTGACCGCCAGTCGGCGACAGCGGCTACCATAATCGCAACATCGGAGGGCAAAGCATCATGCACGGCGGCTTCCATTTCCAACGCAGTTTCCACATCGACCCGCATTACGCCCGCAGGGGTTGGCAGGTGGACCGGACCCGCCACCAATGTCACCTGCGCGCCGGCTGCGGCTGCGGCTGCGGCAATGGCAAAACCCTGACGACCGGATGACCTGTTGGCAATATAGCGCACCGGATCAATAGGTTCACGTGTCGGGCCTGCGGTTACAAGCACATGTTTGCCGTGGAGCGGTCGATGCTGATCAGGCGCAAAAGCAGGCTGTCCTTCCAGCGGATTGCGACCAAGTTCATTCTCACCGATGAGGGCAGATGGGTTATCATCACCGCCAAGATTTCGTTTGATTTCTTCCATCACGGCTGGCGGTTCGGGCAATCGGCCCGGACCGAATTCACCGCAAGCCATATCGCCTTCATCCGGTGGCATCACAATAATGCCGTCGGCGCGGAGTTGTTCAATGTTGCGCTGGGTCGCCGGATGGTCCCACATGCGTACGTTCATTGCCGGTACGGCCAGCACCTGCGTATCGGTTGCCAGCAATAAAGTTGTCGCCAGGTCATCCGCAACGCCGCCTGCCATCTTTGCCATCAGATTGGCGGTCGCCGGACAGACTACGACCAAATCGGCTTCGCGGGACAATTGGATGTGACCCATCTCCGTCTCGTCCTTCAACGACCAAAGCGTTGTGTGCACTTCATTTTCGGAAAGTGCAGCCAAGGTCATCGGCGTAACAAATTGCGCGCCCGACTCGGTCAGAACACAACGCACGGTCATACCCGCCTTACGGATCAGCCGGATCAACTCGCTGGCCTTATAGGCGGCGATGCCGCCGCCTATGATCAGCAGGATATGTTTGGGTTTTGTCATAGCCAGCTTTGTCCCCACATCCACAGCGCGCCTGCACCCGCTGATGCGGCGATAACAGCGGTCAAGGCATAACGCCAAAATCCGCCGCCACTGCCTGGCTTGCGGCGCTCCCAGAACAATTCCACTTCCGCCACGGGCGGTGGAGGCGGGGCGCCGCCTTGGCGGGGCAGTTGTTGATCCAGTCGCCGGACAATGTCGGGTAGCATCATCAGCGTATCCACGTCCGAATTAATCCGGTCGGCAATCGCGGCCTCTGGCCCCAGTTCACCGCGGATCCAGTTTTTCACATAAGGTCCACTGGCATCCCACATATTGATCCCGGGATTAAGGTCGGTCGCTATGCCTTCGACCATAACCATGGTTTTCTGAAGTAAGAGGAGGTGCGGCTGCGTCTCCATGTCGAAATCGCGGGTGATTGCGAACAGGCCGTCGAGCATGTCGCCGACAGAAAGCTCACTCACCGGTTTGCCGCGCATCGGTTCGCCCACAGCGCGAAGCGCGGTGGCAAAATCCTCCATATTGTGATGATCGGGCACATATTGTGCTTCAAAATGGATTTCGGCCACACGCTTATAATTACCTGTGGTCAATCCATACAAAATCTCTGCCAGCCAGAAGCGTGCTTTGCGATTGATGCGGCCCATGATGCCGAAATCGATGGCTACAATAGTACCATCGGCTTTCACGAACAAATTTCCCTGATGCATATCAGCGTGGAAATAACCGGCCTCAATCGCCTGTTTCAGGAAGGTGTGGACCAGCCGGTTGGCTAAATCGTTCAAATCATGACCGGCGGCGATCAGATCGTCACGCCGAGAGATCTTGATGCCATCGACCCAATCGAGCGTCAGAACCCGGCCCGACGTCCGGTCCCAGTCAATGGCCGGTATTTCAAACTGTTCGACATTGGCCATATGCTCATCAAGCTCTGATGCCGATGCGGCTTCGCGGCGGAGATCCAGCTCGCGCATTGTCCAGCGCCGGAAATTGGCGATGACCAGCTGTGGACGCAGCCGTTTTGCTTCTCCGCCCATTGCTTCAAGATGAGCCGCCGCCCATTCATAGGTTTCAATATCGGCGGTGAATTTCTTTATAATGCCGGGTCGCAGCACCTTAACCGCAACTTCTTTGCCTTCGATCGTGGTCGCGCGATGGACCTGTGCGATAGAGGCTGCGCCCACCGGCTCGGGATCAATATCACCGTAGAGCGCGTTGATCGGCTTGCCGAGGCTCGCTTCAATTTCATCCTTGATCTTGTCAAAAGCAACGGGCGGCAGATTATCCTGCAACTGTAACAGGTCCCGGGCCGCTTCTTCGCCGATAATATCCGGCCGTGTTGCCAATGTCTGGCCAAGCTTGATCGCTGCAGGACCAATGGCCTGCAAAGCAGCGGAATAATTTGGTGTCTTGGGCTGGATTGTGCCCAAGCGCGCGAAACGGCACAGGCGCCGGACCTGCGGCGGTGTTGCTTTGTGCTTCTCAATGTCGCGCAGCGCGCCATGTTTGGCGAGGGTACGACCCCATTTGAGCAGCCGAAAGATATGGGTGCGGGATGATGTCATGTCAGATGGGTGCTCAGACTTTCCAGCCGCTGTGGATGGCAACCAGGCCGCCCATCATCGGCTCCACCTTGGTCTGGGCGAAACCGGCATCTTTGATCATGCCGCGAAATTTCTCCATCGGCGGGAACCGGTCGATGGACTCGGCAAGATAGCGATAGCTGTCTTCATCATTTGCCACGGCCTTGCCGATTTTGGGCAGGACACGATGCGAGTAAAAATCATAAACCTTGTCAAATCCGGGCCACAGCGTCTTGGAAAATTCCATGCAATAGAAACGCCCGCCAAAACGCAAGACGCGGTGCGCTTCAGCCAGAGCCTTTTCGATATGGGTCACATTACGGATACCGAAGACAATCGTGTAAGCGTCAAAATGAGCATCGGGAAAATTGAGCTCCTCGGCATTCTGTTCGCTCCAGACCAGGCGGCCTTCGCCCTTTTTGATCGCGCGGTCGAGCCCTTCTGACAGCATATCGGGGTTGATATCAGCCACCGTGATGTTAGCGCCGCTATCGACCATACGAAAGGCGATATCGCCGGTACCTCCGGCCATATCCAGTATCTCTTCGCCTTCACGCGGCTTTACGCGGCGAACAAAGCGATCCTTCCACAATCGATGTGTGCCAGCACTCATGGCATCGTTCATCACATCATATTTGCTGGCAACATTGGAGAAGACTTGACCGACACGGCCCACCTTTTCGTCTTCATCCACCTCTTCATAGCCGAAGGAGACTGTCTTGGTTTCGATCATATACTGGTTGCTCGTATCTTTGGAATCAGTCCCCGGAATCTGTCCGGGCGCTATTTTCAATGACAAGCATTAGACGACGCTTGGCAGCACTGCAATCACCCTGTAGCTGCTGAACAGAGCGATATTGCGATATTTTGAGAGTCATGATGCCAGAATTACCAGAAGTTGAGACAACCGTCGCCGGTTTGCGGCCGGTATTGGAAGGCAAAAGGCTTACTCTGGTCGAGCCACGCCGGGCTGATTTGCGCCGTCCCATCCCGACCGATCTGCGCCAGCGGATGACGGGAGCCAGAGTGACGCAACTTGCGCGCCGCGCCAAATATGGTTTGATTGAGACGGATCGCGGGGACGTGATGATCTTTCATCTGGGCATGTCGGGGCGGTGGCGGATTGATCCGGCGGAGCTGGAAAAGCACGATCATCTGGTGTTGGAAACCGAAGAGGACCGGCGGCTGGTGCTCAATGATCCACGCCGCTTTGGCTCGCTGGATCTGATTCGGTTGGAGGATATGGGCCAATATGGACCGTTTGCGGCGATGGGACCGGAACCTTTGGGGGATGATTTTACCGGCGCCTATCTCAAAGGGGTCACCAGGGACCGCAAAGCACCAATCAAACAACTATTGCTCGATCAACGCAATGTTGCCGGACTGGGCAATATTTATGTGTGCGAGGCGCTGCATATGGCAGGGATTTTGCCAAGCCGGATGGGGGGCGGAATCTCGAAGCTCCGCTATGACAAGCTGGTCGTGGCGATCAAACAGGTGTTGGCATCGGCCATTGCCGCTGGCGGATCGTCGTTGCGAGATTTCGTCCAACCGGACGGGGAACTGGGTTATTTTGCCAAGGAATGGCTTGTATATGGCCGTGAAGGAGAGGATTGCGCGTGCGGTGGTTCTGTCTTGCGTAAGGTCGACAGTGGTCGATCCACCTTTTACTGTCGAAAATGCCAGAGCTGAAGGGCTGTTGCGGCTGTTTGACTAAGCTATTGACGGGAATCATCTAGGAAGCTAATGACCGCCGACTTGAGCCGAGGTTGCGTATGTAATCGGCGGCTACCCAGCATTTCAGTTTTGAGGAAATTTCATGGCTAATACGCCGCAAGCAAAGAAACGTATCCGTCGCAACGAGCGCCGCACGGTCATTAACAAGAACCGCGTGAGCCAGATTCGTACGAAGATCAAATCCGTTGAAGCTGCCCTGGAAGCAGGCGATAAAGCCGCCGCGACCACCGCACTTGCCGCAGTTCAGCCGGAATTGGCGCGTGGCGTAGCACGCGGTGTGTTTCACAAGAATACGGCATCTCGGAAATTCAGCCGCCTGACAAAACGGGTCGCTGCGTTGGGATAAGCGGTCTCGGCCAAGGCCGGACAGATTTTCGAAAAAAGAATCACCCGCCTGATTTCCGGCGGGTTTTCTTTTGCCTGAATCAGATCAGCATCAATCCGCTGCGCCGAATCATCGCGAAAAACCCGACCATCCCGGCCGTTGCTTCATCGCTAAGCTCAATAAATATCCGCCGGCCATCTTGTTCGTCGGCCTTGCGCAGGAAAATCTCTTCTTCGGTCATTGTCTTAATCCAGCGCAGGGCGGTTGTTGGCGGCACGCTTGCGGCAATACACAGGCTGGAAACCGCAACCTTGGTGCCTTCCAACCGCGCTGCCATCAGGTCCAGCAACATATCCCAGGCTGGATCGGCAAACAGTTCTGCATCAAAATATTGATCCCTAAGCCGTCTCGCTTTGATCAGGCCGCGTACTTCATCCGCTGATATTGGCCGAGAAAGGCTAACAGCCTGATTATCGGTTTCCCCGCCAGCCTCTGAAGTTGGCGGGGTTGATGGTCGCATCGGTTTGAAACTGACCGGAGGATCGGCCAGCTTTGTATCGTCATCCCGCTCGTGAAAAGGGTTGCCGATTAGATCCCTGTCACTGCCCGATTGATCCGGCCCGGATAATTTGACCAGCGCCCTGGCAATACGCTCTACGTCAGCTGAAATTTTCTTGAGATCCGCCAGATCTATTTCGTCCCGGTCGGCAAAAAGACTGCTGATCGATCGTTTGGTTCTGTGTTCAAGGGAGACAAATAGCTCTGCCACGCTGTCGCTTAACAGGTGTTCCACATGGGGATATTCGACCGCAGCCAAGGTCGAGTCTAGCAAGTCCAGATCTGTGCGAATCAGCATCGGCAGACTTGATGCCTCACAGAAGCGTTCAACCCTCCCTAGGGCTTCGGCCTGTGCTTCACTCCATTCGGTAATCTGAATAACAATGGCAGCCACATTAAGTCGCTCGGCAAATTCTTCATCCGGAGCGTCTATCGGTAGCGGCGCACACCGCCCGCCAAGCAATTCTATGGCATGGGTGTAAAGGGCCTGTAGCTGCGCATCGTCAGAAACCAATAATATCTGCCCGCCCCAAATATCATCATCTGTCGTTTGACCCATGTCGCTATAATACTCTTCTGAACAACCCTGCGAAATCTTATCGCCCGCTCCACCTAACATTATGGTGGCTTGTCTCCAAATAATATCGGTCGATTCGTATCTTGGTGTAAAACGACATGCTGCTCTGGCCTTTGCTATGTCTCATCCCGGTTAGACCAACCTTTGCCCTGGATCACGCGGAACATATATCGATGACGATCTCAGTGATTTTGTTTGTGCATCAAGTGGCTATTATTAAACATGAATATCGGAGAATTTGGCGAATTTTTGGCATGTCGCGGGCAGAAAAGCCGGCTCCTGGAGGGAATAAACTGTCGATGAACGGTACTATTTTATCGTTCAATGGTGGTTCAGCATGCTAAAGTTACTACATTACGAGGATGGCGGGTTAGTTGTAAGTTGAAGGAATGATCATGACAGCGTCCAAATTCAAAAGTCCGAAGGGCTTGAAGTTGAAAATTTTCATGCCGCTCGCGTTTCTGGCACTCGGTGCCTGTGCTTCTCCCTTTCGGGCCGACGTGCAGAGATTCGCAGCCCTGCCGCCGGCGCAGGGGCAAAGTTTTGCGGTGGTTGCTTCTGATCCAGAACTTGCCGGCGGACTGGAGTTTGCCCAATATGCAACGCTTGTCGAGCAGCGCATGGCAGACCTTGGTTACCAATTGACCGATGATCCCGCGCAGGCGCAGTTGATTGTCAGCATGGACTATGATGTCGACAAAGGCCGTGAAAAGGTTGTTGGCGATTATGATCCATTCTTTGCGACCAGCTTTTATGGGCGCCGCGGTTTTTACGGCCATCGCGGTTTCTATGGTCGTCATCGCTATCGTTATGGCTTCCATGACCCGTTCCTGTTCGGCGGCTACGGGTTTTCGGGTTATGGCGGGGTTCGCAGTTTTACTGTTTACACCACAGAACTGGATATGAAGATCGACCGGACAGCCGATGGAGAGCGCCTGTTTGAAGGCAAGGCAGAGGCAATGTCGCGGTCAAAGAACCTGACTTATCTGGTACCTAATCTGGTCGAAGCGATGTTCACTGACTTTCCAGGCAATAGCGGGGAACGTGTTCGCATCTCGGTAGCGCCGGAAAAGAACTAACCGACTTTTCAGCTTCCACTCTTTGAATGAACAGGATGTTTCTGTGTTCTGTCAGCTTTCGAGCTGACGGAGCAACATCCTTACATCATTGTCCATCTCGGTATCCTCACCGCGCAATTGTTCGACCAGCTTCACTGCATGGATAACCGTGCTGTGATCGCGTCCACCGAATTTTCGGCCAATTTCGGGATAGCTTCGCGGGGTCATTACCTTGGCGAGATACATGGCCACCTGACGAGGGCGGGCAACCGCACGAGCACGGCGCTTGGATGACATCTCGTTGCGGTCAAGGCGATAATATTCGCATACTGTGCGCTGGATTTCGTCAATCGTAATCCGGCGGCGACAAGCGCTCAATATATCCGACAACTGTTCCTCAGCCAATTCCTTGGTGATAGGTCTGCCGGTCAGTTGAGCGTAAGCGAGCAGTTTGTTGAGGCCTCCTTCCAGCTCCCGCAGGTTGCGACTTATCGTGCGTGCGAGAAATTCTATGACATCCTCGGACACTTCCTGATGCGGCAAGCTGGCAAGACGATGCTGCAAAATGTCGCGGCGCAACTCGAGACCGGCCGATTGTATATCAGCGACCAGCCCCATGGACAGGCGTGACAATAGCCGTTGGTCTACCCCGTCCAATGCCTGTGGCGGACGATCTGCAGCGACAACCACCCGCTTGCCCCGGCTGATCAGGGAATCGACAGTATGAAGAAACTCTTCCTGTGTAGAAATCTTACCGACGATGAACTGGATATCATCAATCATCAAAAGATCTGCTTCTCGCAGCGCGGCTTTGAATTCCATGGCCTCATTTCGCCGCATGGCTGACACAAATTCTACCATGAAACGCTCGGCAGACATGTAGATGACCCGTGCGCTCGGAAATTCGGTCCGGTAAGCATGGCCAATCGCATGCATCAAATGGGTTTTTCCCTGACCGGTAGAAGACTGCAGATATAATGGGCTGAATAGTGGTTTTTCGGGAGACGCCATGCGCTGTGATGCATTGAGCGCCAGAACATTGCTATGTCCTGCGATAAACTCATCAAAGGTCATCCGGGGATCAAGATCGAGCTGGAATTTTCCGGATGAAGTCTGGGCAATTGCTTCATTGGCAACGGCTTTGTCTTTTTTGACCTTTGCGATACGCGCGGTACCGGCCTTGGCCGAAAAATTAATGTTCTTTACCTCGGTAGAATGAGCCTTCCAAGCCAATGCCAATCGCTCTGCGTAGCGTTCGCGTACCCAATTGGCCGCAAATTCGGAAGGCAGGACCAGCTGCAATTCACCGCTGTCCGAATCGAATCGAGCAAGTTTAATTGGCTTTATCCACTGACCAAAAATTTGTGCACCCAGATCACGGCGCAGGCCGGAACATATTGTCTGCCATGTATCAGTCAGCTGAGATGCAACATCATCCTGACTTTGTGAATCTTGAATACGCACTTTCGCTGTTGTCGCCTTTGTGGCTGGATTGGTGCCCGCTTTTCCTGATCTTTGTACCACTAACATCCCCCGATTTATCTCTACCCGCGTCATCGCGGGG